>NZ_CP011254.1:2400000-4800000 GCF_001006005.1 Serratia fonticola
GGCCTGCGTAATAGTTCAAATAGTTACCGAGCCCAAAAAGGACCCTGACCCACCGAATCCCTAACCAGCAGCTCCGAAGTAAAAACGTTGTCCTTCGACAGGTAGCCACCGTCGAGCATAGCGATCAGCCGGTCGATCACTTCGCTCATCATATCGCTCACCGGGTCTTTAACGCTGGATAACGACGGGGATAGATACGGAGCCGTAGGGATATTATCGAAGCCGATAACCGAGACGTCATTGGGGACGGCAATGCTCGCCTCGTTCAATTTCTTGATGGCACCAACGGCCATATCATCGTTGCTGGAGAGTACCGCGCTAAAGGTGATTTTATCCTTGAGCAAGGACTCCATCGCCGCCGCACCGCTGGCTGGTGTCCACTTTCCTTTAATTATTAGCTTATCATCCAACTCAATATTGTATTGATTTAAGGCTTCTTTATAGCCAGATAGTCGCTCAATCGCCGTTGGCGAATCCAGTGAGCCGGTAATAAAGGCGATATTCCTGTGGCCCTGTTCAATCAGATGCTTAGTCGCGTTAAAACTGGCCCCTTTGTGGTCGCAGCAGATGCAATGGCTTTGGTGTTTTCTCAGCCTGCGATTCACCACCATGATGGGTTGCTTGTGCTGCTCGATGATGTCGTCCATCGCTTCGATGGTTAAGAAACGCGGGTAGATGATGATGGCGTCGCAGCGTAAATCGAGCAGGAATTGGATCGCCTCTTGCTCTTCTGCGGCGCTGTGTTTACCGTCCACCAGGATCAACTGGCGACCGTTGTCTTCCAGCTTTTGCGCCGCCTGGGAAAGTATCTCGCTGAAATAACTGCCGTTATAGAGGGTGTTGGTGACCACCAGGCCAATGCACTGGGATTTATTAGTCGCCAGATTTCTCGCCAGCAGATTGGGACGATAACCCGCCTCTTCGATGGCTTTAAATACCTGATCTTTGGTGGCTTCGCTGACGTACCCTTTGCCGGAAAGAACGCGCGAAACAGTGGCTTTTGAGACGCCTGCTTTTTTTGCCACTTCCTGCATGGTAGACATAGGGTTTTCCCGGCTTTTAACAATTATCCCCATTCTACACATTCCACCGTATTAGAGCAGACCCTTTGCAGCTTCTCGAACCCATTCATGTCGATCACAATCACAAAATAGACAATAAAAAAAATTATAGATTGATATTCTATGTGAATATCAACAATCCTATGTGGAACCGGTTACCTATCTATGAGAGTTGTCCTCATGTCTAAGAATTATGCGGCGGTATCAAGATCGATAGTGGATGCAGTTGGGGGAGCGAGTAACGTCGCGGCGGTGACTCATTGCATGACGCGTTTACGCTTTGTGCTCAACGACGACACCCTCGTCGATGCTGCCAGGCTGAAGGCAATTGGTGGCGTACTGGGTGTGGTAAGAAGCGAAAATCAGTGTCAGGTGATCATTGGCAACACCGTTTCACAGGCCTATGCCGAAGTGTTGAAACTGTTGCCCGAAGGGGCGGTAGCCCAGCAACCGGCGCCGGAAAAGAACAAGATCACTCTCAAACGCATCGGTGCGGGGATCCTGGACGCACTGATTGGCACCATGTCACCGCTGATCCCGGCCATTATCGGCGGCTCGATGGTGAAACTGCTCGCCATGATCCTGGATATGACCGGCGTGTTCGGCAAAGGCTCCTCGACGCTGATTATCCTCAACGTCATTGGCGACGGGGCGTTCTTCTTCCTGCCGGTGATGGTTGCCGCTTCCGCAGCGGTAAAATTCAAAACCAATATGTCGCTGGCGATCGCAATTGCCGGGGTACTGGTTCATCCCGCATTTATCGATCTGATGGCGAAAGCCGCGCAGGGCCAACAGGTTGAATTTATGGGTATCCCGGTCACGGCGGTGAAATACACCTACACGGTGATCCCGGCGTTATTCATGACCTGGTTGCTCTCCTACATTGAAAGATGGGTCGATCGCATCACGCCAGCCGTAACGAAAAACTTCCTCAAACCGATGCTGATCGTGCTGATCTCTGCGCCGATCGCCATCCTGTTGATTGGCCCGCTGGGCATCTGGATTGGTAGCGGCATTTCCGCGCTGGTGTACACCATTCACAGCTACCTGGGCTGGTTATCCGTAGCGATTATGGGTGGGCTTTGGCCGCTGCTGGTCATGACCGGGATGCACCGCGTATTTACGCCAACCATCATTCAGACCATCGCGGAAACCGGTAAAGAAGGCATGGTGATGCCCTCTGAAATTGGTGCCAACCTCTCGCTGGGCGGTTCATCGTTGGCGGTAGCCTGGCGGACCAAAAATCCGGAGCTGCGTCAGACGGCGCTGGCCGCTGCGGCATCGGCAATTGTTGCCGGGATTTCAGAACCCGCGCTTTATGGTGTGGCAATACGCTTGAAGCGCCCGCTTATCGCAGCGCTGATCAGTGGTTTTGTCTGCGGCGGCGTGGCCGGAATTGCCGGATTGGCGAGCCACTCGATGGCCTCACCAGGCCTATTTACCAGCGTGCAGTTCTTTGATCCGGCCAACCCAATGACCATTGTCTGGGTGTTTGGCGTGATGATTTTGGCGGTGGTGCTTTCCTTCATCCTTACGCTGTTGCTGGGCTTTGAAGATATCCCGGTGACTGAAGATGCGGAAAGTGAAAAAACCAAATCGGCGCCCGCGTTATCCGTATAACCTGTTGTAAAAATGCATATTTGAGAAGAGGTATCTTATGCCAGCATCTGTTTTCCCCGCAGACTTTTTATGGGGTGGTGCACTAGCGGCTAACCAGGCCGAAGGCGCTTATCTTGAGGGCGGCAAAGGGCTGACCACGGTTGATATGATCCCTCATGGCAAAGATCGGCTGGCGGTAAAACTGGGCCAGGAAAAGCGCTTTGAGCTGCGGGAGGATGAGTTCTATCCCAGCCATGTCGGCATTGATTTTTATCATCGCTATAAAGATGACATTGCCCTGATGGCAGAGATGGGGTTCAGCGTATTCCGTACTTCGATCGCCTGGAGCCGTCTTTTCCCTAACGGGGACGAAACGGTGCCGAATGCGGAAGGGATTGCTTTCTACCGCGACGTTTTCACCGAGTGCAAAAAGCACGGCATCGAACCGCTGGTCACGCTGTGCCACTTTGATGTGCCGATGCATCTGGTGCGGGAATACGGTTCGTGGCGCAACCGGAAAATGGTGGAGTTCTTCACCCACTACGCCCGCACCTGTTTTGAGGCCTTTGATGGGCTGGTGAAATACTGGCTGACGTTTAATGAAATCAATATCCTGCTGCACAGCCCGTTCTCCGGCGCGGGGCTGGTGTTCGAGCCAGGCGATAATCAGGAGCAGGTGAAATATCAGGCTGCGCATCATGAACTATTGGCCAGTGCGTTAGCGACCAAAATCGCCCATGAGGTTAACCCGCACAATCAGGTCGGCTGCATGCTGGCTGGGGGCAATTTCTACCCGTGGTCCTGTAAACCTGAAGACGTCTGGGCTGCGCTGGAGAAAGATCGCGAGAACCTGTTCTTCATCGACGTTCAGGCTCGCGGCGCTTACCCGTCATACACCAAGCGCCTGTTTAAGGAAAAGGGTATCACTATAGCAATGGAGCCAGGCGACGGTGAGATCCTCAAAAACAGCGTCGATTTTGTCTCCTTCAGCTATTACGCCTCCCGCTGTGCCTCGGCTGAGATGAACGAGCACAACAGCAGCGCAGCCAACATCGTCAAATCGCTGAAAAACCCACATATCCAAGCCAGTGAGTGGGGCTGGGGTATCGATCCATTAGGCCTGCGCATCACCATGAACATGATGTATGACCGTTACCAGAAGCCGCTGTTCCTGGTGGAGAACGGGCTGGGAGCGAAGGACGAAATCAACCCGCAGGGCGAGATCGACGACGAATACCGCATCAGCTATTTACGTGAGCATATCAAAGCCATGGCAGACGCTATCGAAGATGGCATCCCGGTGATGGGTTACACCTCCTGGGGCTGCATCGATTTGGTTTCTGCCTCTACCGGGGAAATGAGTAAGCGCTATGGTTTTGTCTATGTGGACCGCGATGACCAAGGCAATGGCACCTTGGCCAGAACCAGAAAGAAATCCTTTTACTGGTATAAGAAGGTGATTGCCAGCAATGGGGCGGATTTGAGTTAGTCAAATGTCCCCTCTCTCAAATTAAGAGGGGATTTTAACGTGCTACAAATTATCTCCTGCGCCTGACAGCGGCTCTGGAGCAGCTCCCTCTCCCCAGACAAGTGTTCATGAGGCACTCGATCTGTACGGTGGGAGAGGGTTGGGGTGAGGGGAAATTGCTGGCCATAATTGACCAGCATTGCGCCGAAGCACTCTTCACTCAGCTATGTTTTTCATTCATCTCAAAGCGAGGCGAAACCAGCCCATACAACGTCCAACCGAAGAACGTAGCAATAGCGCCCCACATCATCGCCTCCTCACCGGAGCTGTATAGCGCATAGAAGCTATACAGTGCCCCAATCACGGCAATCACGTTGGCAATACGCGCCTTGTTCTCCGGTACTTTGGCCACTTTCTGGATAATAATCAGCGCGGCCATCGACAGGATATACGGAATAATATTGGTCACTACGGCCAGGTTAACCAGCACGTTAAACTGCTTATTCAGCGACGGGCTGATGGTCATCAGCGACATCACGCTCTGAATAATCACGATGGTCAGCATGCCCTTCACTGGCGCACCTGATTTACTGACTTTGGAGAAGATTTTCGGGAAGAAACCGCTGTCGGCAGAGGATTTGAATACCTGGGCGATAGTGAACTGCCAGCCCAGCAGCGAACCCACGCAGGACATGATCATCAATGCCATGATGATTTTACCGACCGTTGGGTTGAACATATGTGAGAACGCCAGGCCAAACGGCGCGGTGGAGTTAGCCAGTTCCATATTCGGCACGATACCGGCGATCACGTTGGTAGAAACAATGTAGATCACTGCGGCACCCAGTGTGCCCCCGAGTACGGCGATGGGTACGTTACGTTCCGGGTTTTCTACCACATCGGTATTGGCACAGGCAGATTCAAGACCCAGGAAGGCCCACAGGGTCATCGAGATAGAAGACCCGATGGCTTCAAAGGTAGGCACCGCATGCGGGTTCCAGGCTGCTAGATAAGCGGTACCGCTGAACCAATACCAACCGATAATCGAGATGCCGACCACTGGGATAATCACCCCCCAGACGGTGATCCCGCTGATCTGCCCGGTGATGCGTGCTCCACCGAAGTTGGCAACGGTAGCCAGCCACAGCACGGCGATAGTGGCTATACAGATGCCCAATGGAGGCAGGGCAACGCCGAACAGTTCGGTGCCATAACCCACGGCAGAAATGGCGATGGCGATATTGGCGATCAGCAGCGAAACGCCGTAGGTGTAGTTGGCCATAAAGTTGCCGGATTTCCCGAAGGCATACTCGGCATAGCCGCCCATCCCACCGGATTTACGGCTGAACATGCCGCATTTGGCAAACGCATAGGCCAAGGCCATCGAGCCTACGGCGGTCACCAGCCAGGAAACGATGGAAATTGTCCCCACTTCGGCCAGCTTGGTTGGCAGCATAATTATGCCGGATCCCATCATATTGACTGCTGTCAGGATCGTTAATTGCACAACCCCCATCTTATTATTGGATTTGCTCATGATTATTCTCACTTTTATATCCCTAGAATTTCGTGCAGCCGTATGATCTCGGATTGAAATTCGAGGAATATCTAAATATGTCTGGCGGCAAGAATATGCCGCCTCCCTGAAGTTAATTATGCTTTCATGACATAACCGTAAGCCCGGTTCCAGCCATCTTCATCCTGCTGGATATAAACGCCTTGTAATTCAGGGGCGAATCCCGGTAATAAATTAATCCCTTCTTCCAACGCCAGGAAATAGCGTTGAGCAGACCCCCCCCAGATTTCCCCTGGGACTACGCACAGCACACCCGGTGGGTAAGGCAACGCGCCTTCAGCGGCAATGCGGCCTTCGGCTTTAGCGAGAGAAACCAGTTCCACCTTGCCACGGACAAATTCGGTATTGGCGGTTTGTGGATCCATGGCGACGCGTGGGAAATGGCTTTTACGGAACATTTCCTTCTGTAATTCTTTCACGTTGTAGCTGACGTAAAGATCGTGCATCTCTTGGCACAGCTGGCGCAGAGTGTAGTTCTGGTAACGTTTTTCGTTGTTCTTGTACACGGTTGGCAGAACTTCACTCAGCAAAGAGTCTTGTTCAACGTGTTTTTCGAAGCGGGCAATCAGCGCCACCAGATGCTGCATTTTGGCGATATCTTCCGCCGGGGTGAGCAGGAACAGGATGGAGTTCAGGTCACACTTCTCCGGCACAATACCGTTTTCGCGTAGGTAGTTAGCCAGAATGGTGGCCGGGATACCAAAGCTGCTGTACTCGCCGCTGGCGGTATCGATGCCCGGCGTGGTCAACAGCAGTTTGCAAGGATCTACAAAGTATTGTGACTCTTCATAGCCTTCGAAGGCATGCCATTTTTCGCCAGGGACAAAGTTGAAGAAGCGCAGATCGTTGGCCATGGCTTCGGTGCTGTAGGATTGCCAAGGTTTACCGTCGATTTGCTCCGGTACGAAAGGTTTGATCATGGTGCAGGTGTCCAACAGCATTTTGCGCGACTCAATGCCGATGCGCACACACTCTTTCCACAGGCGTTGGCCGCTCTTGCCTTCGTGCATTTTGGCGTTCACATCCAGTGCGGCAAACAGTGGGTAGAACGGGCTGGTGGACGCGTGCAGCATAAAGGCGTTATTGAAACGCTTATGGTTGCAGTAACGATCTTGTCCTTTGATGTGTTTGTCTTTTTTATGGATCTGCGAGGTCTGTGAGAAACCGGCCTGCTGTTTGTGTACCGATTGGGTAACGATGATCCCCGGATCGTTTTCGTTCAGCTCCAGCAGCAGCGGCGAGCAGTCTTTCATCATTGGGATGAACTGCTCATAACCGACCCAGGCGGAGTCAAACAGGATGTAATCACACAGGTGGCCAATCTTGTCGACGACCTGGCGGGCGTTATAGATCGTGCCGTCGTAAGTCCCTAGTTGGATAATCGCCAGGCGGAATGGCCGAGCATCGTTGGCGCGTTCCGGTGCGGTCTCGCGGATTTGCTGGCGCAGGTAGCCTTCTTCAAAGCAGTGAGCGTCGATGCCACCGATAAAGCCGAACGGGTTACGCGCCGTTTCCAGATATACCGGCGTTGCTCCGGCCTGGATCAGCGCGCCATGGTGGTTGGACTTATGGTTGTTACGGTCGAATAGCACCAGATCGCCACGGCTCAGCAGGGCGTTGGTTACCACTTTATTGGAAGCCGAAGTCCCGTTCAGCACGAAATAGGTTTTATCGGCGTTGAACACCTTGGCGGCGTGTTTTTGGGCGTCACAAGGCGCGCCTTCGTGGATTAGCAGATCGCCCAGCTTAACGTCGGCGTTGCACATATCGGAGCGGAACAGCGTTTCGCCATAGAAATCAAAGAACTGGCGGCCTGCGGGGTGCTTGCGGAAGAATTCACCGCCCTGATGGCCTGGGCAGGCGAAGGTGGCGTTACCCATCTCTACATATTGGGTCAGGGTATTAAAGAACGGCGGTAGCAGCTCGCTTTCATATTTTACCGCTGCGGCTTCCAGCTGTTTGCCGTAAAACTGAGTGTTCTTGCCGCAGAGTTCAAATACGCCGTTCAGCGCCGGTAATACGGCGTTATCCAGTTCTTCTTCACAGCAGACAGCGACAAAGATCGGAATGTTTAAACCTGTTTCTTCCAACTGTGCCACCAGACCTTGCTGCACATCTTCCACGGAAAGCACGATGGCGGCTACGTCATTAAAGTCGCTGTGGTGCACGTCGCTAATTTCACGTGTGGTTTCAAAGCAAGAGAGAGTTTTTTGGTTCGCTGCAATTTTTAATTTGTTCATTTTTGTCATTCTTCAGGCGAAAATATCCCGCCGGCAAATAATGTCTTTGCCAGAAAATATTTTCGTTAAAATAAAGGTATGCGTGAGCGTAATCATGTTCATCGAACATAATTAGGTTACGAGTTTATTTTGACGAAATGTTTTTGGTTCTTAAGCGAGGTTGCAATTATGCCAGGTCCACTCTGTTTTTAAGCAAAACAAAGCGATACCGTCGCCATCAGGCGCAGGGAGGATCGTTGGCATAGGTCTAGCTGCAAGACGCAATAAGAACGCAGAGGAGGGAGTTTATCTGAAGTTAAAAAAGGCAAAGCTAAAGCAGCTGCGGTGAGCCATCATCATAATATGTGTAGTTCGTCGGATGTGAGCCATCTTTCTGTTGTTGTTTTCCATTTTCCATTTACCTATGGGTTTCGGACTTGGCGCTATTTTATCCCCTAAACACGGAAATAAAGTGATGCAGATCACGTTAATTGAGCGATTTATACTTAACTATTCATTTTCTATGCACCAGAGTGAATAGCTATGAACTCTGCAGCGAGGGTATATGTGAAGTAATTGCTACAAATTGAATCAGCGGACTGGATAAATTTGGCTTAGGCTAACCCAACCCCTGAAAATCGCTTTCAATATAAACAGGTAATAGCAGAAATAGAGCTAGGATGTTTTTTATTTGTTATTACTACGCTAAGGCTTATCTTGCATAAAGATGCATGGATTGCTAATTAATATGCTATTTTTATGTTGAGCATAATTTGTCGCTAATTGTGACTGCCTTCAAATCTGCGGGTAAGATAGCGGAGGTGAAAAGGAGAACTTACGTTGAATCAGAGCGAAGATCGGCTGCACATTATCCGTTTTCTCAGTAAGCAGCATGTGCTCACGCTGTGTGCCGGTGATAGCACGACGATGTGGTGCGCCAACTGCTTTTACGTATTCGATGCCGAGCGCATGGCGCTATGGCTGATGACCGAGCCGCACACTCGCCACGGCGAACTGATGCAACGCAACAATCGGATAGTGGGCACTATTGCGCCGCAGCCCAAGACCGTTGCGCTGATCAAAGGGGTACAATACGCGGGTGAAATCACGCTGTTGGCCGGGGACGAGGCGGAACTGGCCCGTACGCGTTACTGCAAACGCTTCCCGGTGGCCAAGGTGATGAAAGCGCCTATTTGGCAGATCGCGTTGCAGGAAGTGAAGATGACAGATAACACCCTGGGCTTTGGCAAAAAGCTGCACTGGGCACGTTGATTATCGAGCTGAATATTAAGGGTAGATGGATTGAAAAACAACGAGATAGCCGCATTATCGCTACTGGCGGCATTGGTTTCCCCTGCGATGGCGCAAGACAGCGGCGTTTCCTTCGGCCATAAGAACTGGGAGCTGGCCTGTGACAACACCAATACCTGTCGCGCGGCGGGCTACGCTAATGAAGATGAGCCAAGCGCTTCGAACGGTTCGGTGCTGCTCACGCGCATTGCAGGCCCTGGCACCGTCCCAACGGGGGAAGTGACCTTGGCGGATTACGAAGAGGGTGATTCAGCCGCGGTGGCAAAGCTGACGTTGTGGATCAACGGCAAGGCGGCTGGTGCGCTCAAACCGACCAAGTATGGAAACTGGAACCTGTCAGCAAGCCAGACTCTGGCACTGATCGGCGCAATCAAAGGCAGTGGCACGGTTGAATTTAAAGGCGGCCCCGCACCTTTCGTACTGTCAGGAGAGGGGGCTTCGGCCACCTTATTGAAGATGGATGATGTGCAGGGGCGTATCGGCACGTCCGGTGCTTTGACTAAAAAAGGCGACAAGCCGGAAAGCAGCGTGCCAGCAGCCATTCCTGCCCCGGTGATCCAGGCAGTGAAGGTGCCCAAGGCGGTAGAACGCCCGCTTACGGCACCTGAAATCGCTGCGCTGACCCCCAAACTGCTGGCAACGCTGCAACCGGATGATTGCGACCGCATGCAGTCCCCACAGGATAATGACGGTGCAAGCGAGGATGGCATCACGCTGACCCCGCTTGGCAATGGCCATGCCCTGATCACCGCCGTGTGTTGGCGGGCGGCCTATAACGAAGGTTACGGTTATTGGGTGATCGACAGCGCCCTGAAGCAGGCCCCGGTATTGGTGACCAATTCCGGCTCTGGCTATGATGAAGGGATAATCTCAATGGGGCAAAAGGGGCGAGGATTGGGCGATTGCTGGGCCACCGCCAGTTGGGTATGGGATGGCACGGCGTTCCGTCAAAGCAACGAGGCCACCACCGGCCTGTGCCGTTTAATCCATGCGGGCGGAACCTGGGATTTACCGACGTACGTCGCCGAGGTGAAGGCGGCGCAGTAAAGGAACTAGAGAATCTCCACGGGCGGTTCTGTGCCTTGGGCAAACAGAGGGTGAGGGGAAAAACATATGGCACGGGTACTGATCACAGGCGCCAGCGGGCTGGTAGGGAGTGAACTGCTGCGTCTGCTGTTGGCAGATAGGCAGGTCACTTCGGTAATTGCCCCTACGCGTAAGGCGCTCCCGCCACACGCCAAATTGCATAACCCGGTCGGGGGTGATCTGCACGAGTTGTTGACGCAGTTGGCACAGCCGGTCGATGCGGTATTCTGCTGCCTGGGCACCACGCGCAGTCAGGCTGGGAGCGCAGAGGCATTCCGCCATGTCGACTATCAGTTGGTGGTTGAAACGGCCCTTACCGGGCAGCGCCTTGGCGCGCAGCATTGCCTGGTGGTGAGCGCAATTGGGGCCAATTCGAAATCCTTATTTCTGTATAACCGTACCAAAGGGCAGATGGAGCAGGCGCTACGTGCACAGAACTGGCCGCGCCTGACGTTGGTACGCCCTTCAATGTTGTTCGGTTCCCGTGCGGAGCCACGTTTGTTGGAGCGACTCAGCCAGCCGTTGTTTGGCCTGCTGCCTGGCAAATGGAAGGGCGTTGCTGCCAAAGATGTGGCGCAAACGCTGCTGACACAGGCCTTCAGCCCAGGCAGCGGGGTCAAGATTTTAGAATCCGACCAGTTGCACTGCTCGCACCGTTTATAGCTCAACGCAGAGATTATCGAATGCCAGCTCCATGCCGGGCGGTAGTTCGTTGGTCATCAACCATAAATCGAGGTGATGGCTGATGTGCGTCAGCAGCGTACGCCGTGGCTGCAAGCGTTGCTGGATCTCCTGCGCGCGGGGCAGATCGTTATGATTACGCGGTGTCTGTGGCTGCGGCGGCAGGCTGCAATCCAACACCAGTAAATCGAGGGTGACCTGTTGTAGATAGCGTGTGGTTTCTGGCGGCAGGCCGACGGTGTCGGTCAGATAGGCCAGGGCTTTGCCTGGGGCCTGGATCAGATAGCCGTTGGTGAGTTTGGAATGGATCAACGGCAACGGCGTGACGTGCAGCCCGCCTAATTCCACCGTTTCAAAGGGGTGTAGCGGGGGGTGGAACGCCAGAATCCCAGGATGTTTGAACAGGTCGTCGCAACCCTGTTCATCGGCCGGGCCATAGATCGGGATCGCATTTCCGCACCCCCAGCGTAAAGGAAATAACCCCTGAACGTGATCCATGTGATAATGTGTCAGTAAAAAACGTTGAATTTCCCCCGCCGCAAAACGCCTTTCCAACGAGCTCAATCCCGCATCCAGTAACGTCGTCTCCCCCTGAAATTTGATCATTGCACTGCACGGTCGCCGCCGGAACGCCGGTTCACGCCGCGCCTGTTGGCACACCAAGCAGTCGCAGCCAAAGGCGGGCACCTGTTGTGCCCCGCCGGTACCAAGAAAGGTCAGTTGCATGTTGGTTTCCTCTTTTTATTACTGCATTGCAGGCTGCCCGGTGGTTAAGGCCAGTAGTGCGTCAAGGGTATGTCCGAGATCGCCATTGTTATCCAGCAGGTGGCAGCCAACCGGCAGGGTTTGCTGATAGCTGGCCGCCCGCGCCAGCCGTTGCTCGATCTGTATTGCGTTCTCCCGCCCGCGCTTTTCCAGCCTTTGGCGCAGCACCGCCGGGGAAACCTGTAAACAGACCGGCAGCAGTTGCGCACCGTAGCGTTGCAGCGCCTGTGGCAGATGAGCGCGGGATCCGTTGACCACCACGTCGATCCCTTGCAATAACCACAGATCGACCTCGATACCAAAGGCGTAATGCTGTTCGTGCGCCTGCCAGTCTAGGGCGAATAACCCTTTGGCACGGCGGCGGAGAAACTCCTGTTCGCTTAGGGCGATATGGTTCTCGCAGCCAGCATTGGCCGGGCGGGTGATGTAACGATGCGCCACCAACGGCCCGGCACCGGTGGCTGCCCGCAGCCGTTCGAGCAGGCTGTCCTTGCCTGCTCCGGATGGGCCCATCAGGTAGATGAGATAGGCCATCAGAACACCTGCTTGCCCTGGCGCCAGACGTTTTGCACGTAGATATGCTCGCCGTGCGGCTTGGCCAATACCAGATCTGCGCGCAGCCCCTCAGCGATCAGGCCACGATCCTGCAAACCCAACGCTCGTGCTGGGTTGCGGGTGATCAGCTGTACCGCCTGCGGCAGGCTAAAAGCGTTGCGATCGTCGTTTGCCAGACGAAACGCCGCATCCAACAGGCTGGCAGGGTAATAATCGGAAGAGAGGATATCCAGCACGCCAAGAGCCGCCAGATGATGTGCCGCCACGTTGCCGGAGTGTGATCCCCCGCGCACGATATTCGGCGCCCCCATCAGCACCTGCAAACCTTGCTGATGTGAGGCCCGGGCTGCCGCTTCGGTGGTCGGGAATTCGGCAATTACACTGCCCAGTGCACTGGATTCGCTGACGTGATCGGCGGTGGCATCGTCGTGGCTTGCCAGGGCGATATTACGAACCCGGCAGTGGGAGGCGATCGCCTCACGGTTTGGCGTAGCCCAGCGTTCTGACAGACCTATCTGCTCCACCTCAAATTCGCTCATCTGCTGGTCATTGAGGTGATATTTGCCCTGGTAGTATTCACGATATTTCTCACGCGAGGCGAACTGCCGCTGACCCGGTGAATGGTCCATCAGCGATACTAAAGACACGCCCGGTTTATCCATCAGCTGTTCGAACAGCGGCAGGGTGCTGCTATGGGGCAGCTCACAGCGCAGGTGCAGCCGGTGTTCGGCCCGGTTCACTCCGGCTCGCTGGCTGTAGATCACCGCGTCGATCATTTTTTGCAGGTTTTCCAGCCGGTGCCCGCCGTCGCGCACGTCACCGATCGCCACCGCATCCAGCACCGTGGTGATGCCGTTGGCGACCATCAGCGCGTCGTGGCTGCTCATGGCAGAATGCGCTGGCCAGTCCACGTTGGGGCGCGGGGTGAAAAACTTGTCCAGATTGTCGGTATGCAGTTCAATCAACCCGGGCAGCAACCAGCCGCCTTCGCCATCCAGCGCCTGCGGTAACTGGCTTGGGGTATCGGCAAAGCTGCGGATCACGCCGTCGGTCATTTCCAGTGAACCTGCAACGATCTGGTGTTCCAGCACCAGCTTGACGTTATTGATAATCATGGCGTCTCCAGAACCTGTGGGGCCTGCATGGTATGTAAACGGTCTGCCACCTGCTGACGGGTGCCTGCGTCGTGGAAAATACCGACGATGGCTGCGCCACGCTGTTTGGCCTGTTCGATCAGGTTCACCACCGCCGCGCTGTTGCGGCTGTCGAGGGAGGCGGTCGGCTCGTCCAGCAGCAGGATGGGGTAATCCTTGATAAAGCCACGGGCGATATTCACCCGCTGTTGCTCACCACCGGAGAAGGTCGAAGGGGCCAACTGCCACAGGCGCTGCGGCACGTTGAGCTGGTTGAGTAGGGCTTCGGCACGTTCACGGCATTCGCTACGCTCAACGCCGGATTCCAGCAACGGTTGCATCACCACTTCCAGCGCGCTGATACGAGGTATCACCCGGAGAAACTGGCTGACCCAGCCGATGGTGTGGCGGCGCACAGCCAGGATCTGGCGAGCCTCGGCCTGAACCAGCTCCAGCCAGTCGTTTTGATGATGGATCCAGATTTTGCCGCTGTCTGGCAGATAGTTGGCATACAGTGAGCGCAGCAGGGTGGATTTCCCGCTGCCGGAGTGCCCATGCAGTACCACGCATTCGCCGCTGCTGACGGTCAGGTTGGCATCCTGCAAAACCGGCAGGCGGGTGCCGTGCTGTTGGTGCAGGACAAAGGTCTTACTCAGGTGTTCAACCCGGATTTTAATTGTCATGATTTCACCTGTGTTACGACAGAACTGAAGAGACCAGCAGTTGGGTGTACGGATGGTGCGGGTCGTCCAGCACCCGATCGGTCAGACCGCTTTCCACCACTTCACCTTCCTTCATCACCAGCAAACGATGGGCCAGCAGGCGTGCGACCCCCAGATCGTGAGTGACGATCACCGCCGCCAACTGCATTTCCACCACCAGATTGCGCAGCAGATCCAGCAGGCGCGCCTGCACGGAAACGTCCAGCCCGCCGGTCGGCTCATCCATAAACACCAGCTTGGGGTGGGTCACCAGATTGCGGGCGATCTGCAAGCGCTGCTGCATACCGCCGGAGAAGGTGGTGGGCAGATCATCCAGACGAGAAACCGGGATCTCCACGTCTTCCAGCCATTGTTTGGCCTGCTGGCGAATATCACCGTAATGACGCTGGCCGATGGCCATCAGGCGCTCACCGATGTTGCCACCGGCAGACACCTGTGGCCGCAGACCGTCGAGCGGATGCTGATGGACCACGCCCCAGTCGGTGCGCAGCAGGCGGCGGCGATCGCTTTCTGCCATGGCGTACAGATCCTGCTGTTGCCCCGGTTGTGGGCGGTAGAGGATCTGCCCCTGTTGTGGGGCCAGCCGGGCGGAGATTGACTTGAGCAGCGTGGTTTTACCTGAGCCGGATTCGCCGACGATGCCCAGCACTTCACCGGGATAGATATCGAATGACACGTTGCTGAAACCCTTGCCCGGCGCGTAAAGGTGGGTGAGGTTGTCGACCGTCAGCAACGGCGTGGCACTCAATGGAGCGGAAGTCATCAGTGCGGTACCTCTTGGTTGAGTTGTTGCTGGCAGAAATCGGTGTCTGAGCAGACGAACATCCGGCTGCCTTGGTCGTCGAGCACCACTTCATCCAGATAGCTGTGGCGCGAACCGCATAGGGCGCATGGCTCCTCCCATTGCTGCACGCTGAACGGATGGTCGTCAAAGTCCAGGCTTTCCACCTTGGTAAACGGCGGCAGGGCGTAAATGCGTTTTTCACGCCCGGCCCCGAACAACTGCAATGCGGGCATCATGTGCATCTTCGGGTTATCGAATTTAGGGATCGGCGAGGGGTCCATCACATAGCGATCGTTAACCTTCACCGGATAGGCATAGGTGGTGGCGATATGGCCGTAGCGGGCGATATCTTCATACAGCTTCACTTGCATCACGCCGTACTCTTCCAGCGCGTGCATCTTGCGCGTCTCGGTCTCACGCGGTTCGATAAAGCGCAGTGGCTCGGGGATGGGCACCTGATAAATCAGGATTTGATCCGCCTGCAATGGCGTTTCCGGAATACGGTGGCGGGTCTGGATCAGTGTGGCCTCTGGCGTGCGCTCGGTGGTAGCAACACCGGCTACGCGCTGGAAGAAGCGGCGGATGGAGACCGCGTTGGTGGTGTCGTCGGCGCCCTGGTCGATTACCTTCAGCACGTCGGTGCGGCCAATGATGCTGGCGGTGATCTGGATGCCGCCGGTGCCCCAGCCATAAGGCATCGGCATCTCACGGCCACCAAACGGCACCTGATAGCCGGGGATCGCCACTGCCTTGAGGATGGCGCGGCGGATCATGCGCTTGGTTTGTTCATCCAGATAACCGAGGTTATAGCCGGTCAATACTTCACTCATGGCGGTTCTCCTGAAGAGCGGCAAATTCCTGCTGCAGGCGTTTGAGCAACTCCAGTTCGGCCTGGAAATCGACGTAGTGCGGCAGCTTGAGATGGGAGACAAAACCGGCGGCCTCCACGTTATCGGCGTGCGCCAGCACAAACTCTTCGTCCTGCGCCGGGCCTGCTACGTCCTCGCCGTATTCGGCGGTTTGCAGGGCGCGGTCCACTAGCGCCATCGCCATGGCTTTACGTTCCGAGCGGCCAAACACCAGCCCATAGCCACGGGTAAAGTGCGGCGGCCGGTTCAGCGGGTCGACAAAACCGTTCACCATCTCGCACTCAGTCAGTAGGATCTCGCCGATATCTACGGCGAAACCCAACTCTTCCGGCACGATCTCCACGGTAACGTAACCGCTGCGGATCTCTCCGGCGAACGGATGATTACGGCCATAGCCGCGCTGGGTGGAGTAGCTCAATGCCAACAGAAAGCCCTCATCGCCACGCACCAATTGCTGCAAGCGCGCCGAGCGGGAGCAGGGGTAAACCGGTGGGTTGCGGGTAATATCGTCCGGAGTGCTGCCGTCATCTTCTTCTGCCAGCGCCAGCCGTTGCTGGTTAAGCAGGTCGAACACGTGGGTGCAGCTCTCTGGCAGCGGCTCATCCGCCTGTGGTGCCGGAGGTGTTTCACCGTTGGCCAACAGCGCAAAATCCAGCAGGCGGTGGGTATAGTCGTAGGTCGGACCAAGCACCTGCCCGCCGGGCAAGTCTTTGTAAACCGCCGAGATACGCCGCTCCAGCCGCATGTTCTCGCTAGCCAGCGGTTCGCTGACGGCCAGGCGCGGCAGGGTGGTGCGATAGGCGCGCAGCAGGAAAATAGCCTCTACCAGATCGCCGCTGGCCTGCTTGATGGCCAGTGCCGCCAGTTGGCGATCGTAAATACCGCCCTCCGTCATTACCCGGTCAACCGCCAAGCCAAGTTGTTCACCGATTTGCTCTGCGCTGAGCGCTGGGACAGCTTCGTCACCCCGGCGCAGATTTTCCTGTAGTTGATGGGCAGCCTCGATGGCCTTTTCGCCCCCTTTCACCGCAACGTACATCAGCACTCCTCCACGCGGGTGGTTCTTGGCAGCGCCATCAGGCGCTCACCGCAGGTCAAGATAATGTCCAGACCTAGCGGGAAGCGCTGAGGCCGTTCGAGTAGATAAGCCCGTAGCGCAGCTGGCAACGGCGGGGCGATTTCCCGTTGTTTTTCAATGCCGGGGCCGGAAAGGCACAGTGTGTGGTTGCCTGCTAATGCTGCAACCTGCACTACCAGCGTGGCACCGAACTCCGGTGAGACTTCATTGCCGTGGGGCAATGCGCTCAGCTCGGCAGGCTGTAACTGGTCATCCCATACCGCCAGATGGATATCTTCCTGCCGGGTCGCCAGCGGAGCACCGGTATGAAAACGGATGTTAGTTAGCACTTGCTCACTTTTAAGGTCGGCACAGAGCTGGAGCGGGGTTTCCTGATCCGCCAGCGTCAGTATCACGGCGGTGCTGGCGGCGTTCAGTGCACCCCATGCCGGGAAATTTGGCAGTTCAACAATCACGCCAGGTTCACTCAACGCCTTTAAAATCAAACGGAAAGCAGACTGGGATTGCTCAATCGGCTGGTCAAAACCGGCTAGTAACGTCATGGCTTAATCCCCTCGCACCAGCGTAAAGAAGTCCACCCGGCTGGCTGCTACGGCACGGGCGCGCAGTTGGCGCTGCTCCTGTTGTAGTGCGGCCAGGGGTTCGATCAGTTGAAGCTGTAGCAATTCATGGTTGGCGGGTTGTTGTAGCAGGGCGTCGATCAGCGCACAGAGTTCAGCATGTTCCTTGTCACGCCCGGTTATGTAGCTGTAGCCCTGGCAACCGTTCTCCAACTGCACTACGGCACGGGTTACGGTCATATCGCCCAACACAAAGCGGCGGCCGGTCGCTCCCATCCGTCCTAGTAGCTGTGTCAGGCCAATCTCAGGGGCGCGCAGGCGCTGGTAGCTTGGGTTGAGGTTTAGCGCCTGCCAGTGGCTGCGCAGCTGGGCGGGTTGGCTATGCGCCAGGACCGACATCCAGCGTTGTCTCTGCTGTAAGGATTGCATTCAGTGCTCCATCGTCAGTTCGATCATGTCGGCGCGCGCCAGGCTGACGGAGTATTCCGCCACCAAATCGCTGCCGATACAGGTATTTAGGGTGCGCACGCATAGCAAGGGGGCATGGGTGGCGATCTCCAGCAGGCGGCTCTCTTTGGCTTGGGCACGCCGTGCGCTGATGCGGGTCTGGCGGCGGGTCAGCGGCTGGTGGATCTGCTGTTGGATAAACTCATGCAGGGAGCCGCTGCGGAACTGTTGTAAGGCGGGCCACCAGTCGAGATCGGGCAGATAGTGGTCGATCACGCTGAGAGGAACGCCGTTCACCCGGCGCAGGGTGCGCAGGTGGATGATGGTTTCTCCCTCTTCGCGGCTGAGCGCGCTAGCGATATGCCCATTGCACGGGCGTAAAACAGCAAGTAAGTGCTCACTGGTGGGGTGACTGCCCTGCTCGAACAGGTTCTGGCTGAAGCGGGTGTTGGCGTGCAGCGGATAGTTATACGGGCGTAGCAGCACCAGAATGCCGATGCCGTGGCGGCGCTGCAGCCAACCGCGCTCAACCAGCTCGTCTACGGCGCGACGCAGCGTATGGCGATTGACCTCAAAACGCTCGGCAAGCTGTTGTTCTGAAGGCAGATAATCTCCACAGCGGTATTGACTGGACAGCTCCTGCTCCAGCTGGGCGGCGATCTGCTGATATCGAGTGGGGTAACTGGTCGGATGTCTAGATAAGTGCGTCATAGCCAATACCTCGGCACTTCGGTTGGGGGAGAAAGCGAAAAAGCGGCGATAGAATTCATGATCGGCACTCGGTAACAAAGTTGGGCTAATGTTGCCGGGGGCAGATGACAATCAGGTGACGTGCAGGTGGCGAACTGATGAACAATTTGGGACAGGGAGATGATGTCTTAGATTGATGTAAAGAGTGGGTGCTGGCTTGAGTGAAAAAACACCAATGAGGCTTATTTTGTTGTCACAAACGTGCTAACGTTTATGGATGTTGAATACGGAGTATGTAGGAGTTTTGAAGATGGAAAGCCGTATCCAGTTTCGCATTGAAAATGAAACTAAACTGTTGGCACAGAAAGCTGCTGAAGCGAAAGGGACGACCTTAAGTGAAGCCTGTCGGCGTTTAGCGCAACAAATGGCGGACGATCAGCGTGCTGCTGAAGAACACGAAAACTGGTTGAAAGATAAGGTTGATGCAGCCTTTGCCCGTTTACATGAAGGAGAGGCTGTTTATCTTACCCAGCGGCAAGCTGAGGAGAGAATGAGCGACTTTAAAACCAAAGTCAGGGCGAAATACGCAACCAAATAAGGATTATTATGCGCATCGAATGGGACGACGTTGCGTTGCAAGATCGGGAACGCATTTTTGAATTTCTTTATCCACTCAATCCATTGGCTGCGGAACAAGTTGATGATGAGATTGAACTTGCCGTTGAGTCGCTGCTAGAAAACCCAGAAATGGGCAGGCCTTGGTATGGGGAAGCTCGCAAACTGGTGATCAGTAAAGCCTCCCTATTGCTGATTTATGTCATTTTGGATGAGGTAATAAAGGTTTTAGCCGTCGCCCATCAGCGTGAAAAATTCCCCAATTAACGCAGTTTATGCACCATCTGGTTAGCGCTACCGCGCCAAATCAGCGCCGGGTCTTTTAAATCCTGCACAAACTTACCATCTATCAACACGTTAATCCGATCGACGATCTGCATCTGCTCGCTATCCAGTTCATCCAGCTTATAGCCGGTCCACAGCCAGATATCTTTGCCGGGACATTCGGCATGCACTCGTTTGACCAACTGCAGCACGGCGGCGACGTTGGCCGGGTGCAGCGGATCGCCACCGGACAACGACAACCCTTGGCGTGGAATACGCGTGTCGTTGAGATCGGCTATGACCTGATCTTCCATCTGCTGGGTAAACGGCAGGCCAGAGTTCAGCCGCCAGGTGCTTTTGTTATAGCAACCGGGGCATTGGTGCACGCAGCCTGCGACAAACAGCGTGCAGCGGGTGCCGGGGCCGTTGACCACGTCGATAGGATAATACTGGTGAAAATTCATAGTATTGCGTTCTTTTATATGGCCCCTCACCCCAACCCTCTCCCACGGGGAGAGGGAGCTGGTACGGTGCGGTGGTCAGGTGCAGAAGTTACTCTGCAACATTGTTACCAAGGGCGAGTGCAGTAATTAAGTTGTGGCACTTTCTGTCCCCCTCTCTGTGGGAGAAGGAGCAGGTACGGTGCGGCAGTCAGGTATGGAAGTCACCTGTGACGTATTTGGCCCCATCCTCTCACTTGTTACCAAGGACGAGTGCAGTAATTAAGTTGTGGCACATTCGGTCCCCCTCTCTGTGGGAGAAGGAGCAGGTACGGTGCGGCAGTCAGGTATGGAAGTCACCTGTGACGTATTTGGCCCCATCCTCTCACTTGTTACCAAGGACGAGTGCAGTAATTAAGTTGTGGCACATTCGGTCCCCTCTCCCTGTGGGAGAGGGTTAGGGTGAGGGGTCACTAGCTAAAGTTAACCGATCTGCCCGTTGCCCAGATGTTTCACCCGGCGTTTCACTTCTTCCTGCTTACCGGCGTTGAACGGCCGGGCATCCGGGCTGCCCAGATAGCCACACACGCGGCGGGTCACCGACACTTTTGCCGAATCATGGTTGCCACATTTCGGACAGGTGAAGCCCTTGCTGGTACAGGAGAACTCACCGGTGTAGCCACACTCGTAGCACTCATCGATCGGCGTGTTGGTGCCGTAATAAGGCACGCGGGTGTAGCTGTAATCCCACACGTCTTCCAGCGCCTTCAGGTTGTGCTGCAGGTTCGGGTATTCGCCGTAACAGATAAAACCGCCGTTGGCCAAAGGTGGATATGGCGCTTCGAAGTCCAGCTTGTCGTACGGATTAACCTTTTTCTCCACGTCGAGGTGGAAACTGTTGGTGTAATAACCCTTGTCAGTCACCCCGGCGACCACGCCAAACTCGCTGGTATCCAGGCGGCAGAAGCGATCGCACAGGTTCTCACTTGGCGTGCTGTACAGGCTGAAGCCGTAGCCGGTTTCTTCCTTCCAGCTTTCGGTGGCGTTTTTCAGGCGCTCAACGATGGCGATGGCTTTGGCACGCAGTTGCTCGTCGTCGTACACGTGTTTTTGTGAGCCAAACAGTGCGTTGATGGTTTCATGCACGCCGATGTAGCCCAACGAAATCGAGGCGCGACCGTTCTTGAAGATCTCCGCGATATTGTCGTCGGCCTTCAACCGTACTCCGCAGGCGCCTTCCATATACAGGATCGGTGCCACGCGGGCCTTGATGCCTTCCAGGCGGGCAATGCGGGTCATCAGGGCTTTCTTGGCCAGCAGCAAGCGCTCATCCAGCAACTGCCAGAAGCGGTCTTCGTTACCCTGGGCCTCCAGAGCGATACGCGGCAGGTTCAGGCTGATCACGCCGATATTGTTGCGGCCATCGTGGATCTGCTCGCCGTTTTCTTCATAGGTGCCGAGGAAGCTGCGGCAACCCATCGGCGTTTTAAAGGAACCGGTGACCTTGACCACCTGATCGTAATTGAGAATGTCTGGATACATGCGTTTGCTGGCACATTCCAGCGCCAGCTGTTTGATGTCGTAGTTAGCGTCACCAAACTTGTGGTTCAGGCCGTCGCGGATGGCGAAGACCAGTTTCGGGAACACGGCGGTTTTACGATTTTTACCCAGCCCGGCGATACGATTTTTCAGGATCGACTGCTGGATCATGCGCGATTCCCAACTGGTGCCCAAACCGAAACCGAAGGTGACAAACGGCGTCTGGCCGTTGGCGGTATGCAGAGTGTTGACTTCATATTCCAGCGACTGGAAGGCGTCGTAACACTCTTTCTCGGTGCGGGTCATCGCATAGCCTGCCACGTCTGGGATCTGCCACTGCTGCGCTACCTGCTGGTGTTTGTGGAAGCTCTCGGTGACGAAGGGGGCCAGGATCTCATCAATGCGGTTGATGGTGGTACCGCCATAAATATGGCTGGCGACCTGAGCGATGATCTGCGCGGTCACGGCGGTGGCGGTGGAGATCGACTTCGGCGGCTCGATCTCGGCGTTACCCATCTTGAAGCCGTTGGTCAACATGCCTTTCAGATCGATCAGCATACAGTTGAACATCGGGAAGAACGGTGAGTAGTCGAGATCGTGATAGTGGATTTCGCCGCGCTCATGCGCCAGCACCACATCGCGCGGCAGGATATGCTGTTTGGCGTAGTGCTTGGCGACGATACCGGCCAGCAGATCGCGCTGGGTAGGGATCACCTTGCTGTCTTTATTGGCGTTCTCATTGAGCAGCGCGACGTTGCTTTGTTCCACCAGACCACGAATTTCCTGGTTCAGCCGCCCGCGCAGCTCACGCGAGACGTCACGATCGTGGCGATATTCGATGTAGGTACGTGCCAGTTGCTTATACGGGCCAGACATCAGCTGGTTTTCTACCGCCTGCTGGATTTCGTGGATGTCGACACGCGGTCGATTTTCCATCTGTTGAGCGACCACGCGGGCGACTGTAGCACAGTAGTCAGCATCGACAACTTCAGCGGCCAAAGCGGCCCGCTCGATGGCCTGCTTGATCAGCATCTCGTCAAAAGATACCTGGCAACCGTCCCGTTTAATCACTACTGGTTTCACGTTGTAACTCCTGTCCCCATGGGGGAGCGTCGGCTTATCCACAGGGCAAAACCGCAGGGCGCAAGGGCTGCGGAGGGTGTGGATGATATTGTGGATAACTACTACATATAGGTGATTGAATCTCTACGGGCACTATATATGGGTGTGGTGCCGCTTTTTTTGACGTGGGTCAAAGAATGGGGGGAGCAGTTTGAACGCTGTACAGTTACCCGTTACAGGAATATTTGTAACCCTTGCTATCAGCGGCTTGAATGGAAAATGCCGATTATCCGAAAGATCGTTAAAGCGTGATTGCGATCGCATCATGCCGATTAGCGGCGAAAATGCGCCAGTAAAAAATCGACCCAGACGCGCACCCGTGGCGGCAGATCTGCCGAGGCATAGTAAAGCCAGATTTGCGTGGGTTTAGGCCAGTGATCTTGCAGCACTGGCAACAAGGTTCCCTGGGCAAAATGCTGTTCCACATACCAACGCGACAGGCAAGCGATGCCCAGCCCGGCCAGCGCGGAATCTAGCAACATCTCCGGGCTGCTGGCCGTCAGGCGGCCATGTAGATCCAGCGTTTTGTGTGCCAGTGGCCATTTTACATTACGCCCGGTGGCCGGATTGCGGTGCAGCAGGCAACTGTGTTGCAGCAGATCTTCCGGCACCTGCGGTGTGCCATGCTGGGCAAGGTAACCGGGGGCGGCGACCAATAGCATCTGCATCGGGTAGAGCGGGCGTGCTACCAGCCGGCTATCGGGATCGACCTGGCTGCCGATGCCCACATCAAAACCTTCACCGACCAGATTCACCACCCGGGCATCTAGCGACAGATCCAGATCGATCATCGGGTAGCGTTGTAAAAACTCAGGGATCAGCGGCATCAGTACCTGACGGCCAAAGCCTGGGATCATGCTGACGCGCACGCTACCGGCTGGAGGGAGTTGTGCGCCCCCGGCCAGCTCCAGCGTGGCGGTCAGCGCTTGCCATAACGGTGCTACCTGTTCCAGCAGGGCTTTGCCTTCGTCAGTCAGCACCACGCTGTGGGTGTTGCGTTGGAACAACCGCAGCGCCAGCTTCTCTTCCAGCACGCGGATATTTTTGCTGATCGCTGCCGGGGTCACGCCCAGCTGGCGTGCAGCGGCGGAGAAGTTTTGTGTCTGAGCGGCGCTGAGAAACGCCGGTAACAGGCGGTGTACGTCAATGGGCAGCGACATAATGGTTGATACTTTAGGTTGAAGTTAATGTGACCGTTTACAGACTACACCGGAAACGGAGGAAATGAAAAAATGGCTTACTTTCGATAAACAAGGATTTCCCCATGTCGCGTATTTTAGTGTTGGCCGCCCACCGTTTCCCTGATGACTCCCGCATCAATAAGGCGCTGATCGAGGCGCTGCGTCCTTTACCTAACGTCACCGTGCATGAACTGATGCGCGTTTACCCGGACTACCAGATTGACGTGGCCCGCGAGCAGGAACTGCTGCAAGCGCATGATGTGGTGGTGATGCTGTTTCCGTTCTATTGGTACAGCTCACCGGCGATCCTCAGCGAATGGCAGGATGCGGTATTAACCCACGGTTTCGCCTATGGTAGCGAAGGTACTCAGCTGCAGGGTAAGCCTTTGCAACTGGTGGTTAGCACCGGGGGCAACGCGCAGGCCTATTCACCGGCTGGCTATAACCGCTATCCGGTAGCCGACCTGCTGCGGCCGTTTAACGCCGTCGCCAACCTGACCGGCATGGATTATTTGCCGCCGCATCTGGTGCAGGGCGTATTTGATATGAGCGATGAGAAGCTGGCAGAGGAAGCGGCGGAAGTAGTGAAGCTGGTGCAGAGTTTTTAAGTTCGGGGGCAGGGTGACGTTCTACATCCCTCTTCCGCAAGGGAAGAGGGATGAGGAGAGGGCCGTATTACAAGATACCTGCGCCAATCGGGAACAACGGATCGACAGAATCGTGTGCCACATCCTCTTTCTGATCCAGCACCGCCTGCCAACTGGATGGCAGCTCAAACGGTAACTTACCCTGTGCCTTGCTCTTGCCGGTGATCACATCCAGCACCGCCTCGTCGGACGCGCCGAAGTTGGCCAGCAGTACGTCGGTTTTATCCACGATGTTGGTCAGGATCGCCGGGCGATCGAGGTAAACGGAAATTACCGTTGGAATGTTGAGCGCCTTCACCTGTTTGATCAACTGATAGTCTTCACTGCCGCTGTAAGTGCCAGCTTTCTGATCCAGCACCACGGTATCGGCATCGTCAAAGCCCAGTTGGCCAAAGTTGACCGAAACGCCAAACGGGTAGTGCGGATCGTTCTGATGCGGTGTATCTACTCGCAGGATGGCGATCTCCGCCTCCTCCGGCGTAGCGACGACTTCCAACCCATAGCGTGCCGCCACGGTAGCGTTGACGTTATGCAGGAACACCTTCTTGCCGCTCAGTGCCAATGGCAACAGGGCCTGGTTATTCTGCAACAGGATCTGCGCACGGCGCTGTGCATCATCCCCTTTCTGCTGGAACTCCGCATTGCCGACAATTTTCACCGCTTTGGCTTCATCCACGTAAGGTTTCTCAAACAGCCCCAGCTCAAACTTCTGCTGTAAAATGCGTGTGACGGAAGCGTCGATGGTGGCGATCGGCAGCTGTTGCTGGTTGATGGCTTCTATCAGATCGCTAGGATCGCTGGTACCGCCGAACTGATCGATCCCGGCTTCCACCGCTTTCACTACGCGTTCCTGGCGGGTGAGGTTCTCAACGCCCCACGACATGCCGATCCCGGCAGTCCAAGGCGAGACTCCGGCGGCGATGTCGGCATCGCTGATGCCGGTGGCGCATTTACCTTCGCAGCTTTCCAGGATGCCCCAGTCACTCAGCACTACGCCGGTGAAACCAAAGCGGCCACGCAGCATCTCGGTCAACACCTGCTTGTTAAAGCCAAAGCCTACTTCTTCAATCAGCTGATCCTTGTACCACAGGTTGATCGGTTGGCCGTAATAGGGCATCACCGAGGCCACATTGGCGGCAAATGCCCCTTCGAACGGTACCAGGTGGTATTCCAGATTATCGCCCGGATAGACCTGCTCTTTGCCAAAGATGTTGTGTGGATCCAACCCGCCAAGCTGTGGTCCGCCACCGGCAAAGTGTTTGACCACGGTGATGACGCTGTCTTGGGTCAAGCCTTTGTCACCATGCTGGAAGCCTTCGATATAAGCTTGTACCTGACGTTTGGCGAGTTGGTTATCCTCGCCGAAGGTACCGTTGATGCGGCCCCAGCGCGGTTCGGTGGCAAGGTCGGCCTGCGGTGATAACGCCATATGGATCCCAACGGCCCGGTACTCCTGACGGGCGATATCACCAAAGGTTTTGGACAGTGCCGTATCATCGATTGCCGCCAGCCCGAGCGGCTCTGGCCATTGTGAGAAACTGCCTGCCGCGACGCTGGTGGCATTCGGATCGTTAACGAAGTGGTTGCGCGGGTCGGTACTGATGGTTACCGGTATACCGAGGCGAGACTTCTCGGCCATTTCCTGCAGCGCATTGTTATCGGCCGAAATATGCTGTGGATCGCCCGCCATGCGGGTAATGAAGGTGTTGACGAAGCGTTGGTTAACATCTTCTTCGGCGGCGCTAATATCGACGCGGCCAGCACCATCGAGGCCAATGGTACCGTGCATCATGGCACCGGCTTTTTCTTCCACGTTCATGCGCGCGGTCAGATCGCGGGCTCGGGTGGTGCTATCAAGACGCCAGTCTTCATAAGGATCTAGCTGGCCGTTTTTATTCAGATCTTTAAATTTCAGCCCGTCGACGGTAAGCGTGGGGATATTTCTGCTCTCCAGCTCCGCCTGATTACTCGGAGTAATCTGGGTATCATTATTGTCACAGCCGGTCAATCCGGCGGCTAATAAACCACTGACTATAAATATCGACTTCCTTTTGATGGTCATAAAGAGTGCTCCATTTCGCGAGAGGTAAAAAGGCCGATGGGAAAAATCAGTCTGGTGGTTTAATTAAAATAGTTATATTTATTATGTAATTATGTTTTTAATCTGAATTTTACCTATTATTGCATGTTTTTTTTACAGCGTGAAATAAATCTATTTACAATTTGGGATATCCTTCACATTTTGATCTTGGATGCAGATCTTTTTACGCCTGAAATAGCGTAATAATGATTTAGGAAGAAATTTAGGCAAGTTAAGTGAAAGCAAGAATAATTGTGCTGGGTGATTTATTTATACGGGGAATAATAAAGGTCAATTACTTGGTGTTAAATATATGATTCAACGGCAGGGCGTCGCTGTAAGATCCGCTGCCTTTTGGCCCCTGCCTGGCGCTTGCTGGCAGGCGCTGAGTAACTGAGGAAGTGTTCCCAGCGCCAATTTCATTGTTCGATCCATACAAAATCAATGTTTTTCAGACAATTATGTATGGATTGTAGCAAACAACTCCCGGTGCCCAATCAGGACTCCAGCAACCACCAACTTGCTTCGAAAGGCCGCAAAACTCCGGCCCGTGGCTGCTCTGCAGCATCCATGTAGTTGCTTATCAGTGGACGCCACAGTTCAGAAAATTCAACGCCAGCGGCATCCCATGCCAACGGTTCGCGGCTCAGGTTCGCAACTACCAGCAACCGTTGCCCATTCCAGCTACGTTGATAGCACCACAATGCCGGGTGAGCCGGGGCCAGATCCTGATAGTCGCCGTGAGTCAGCAGCGGATATTGCTTGCGCAGGGCGATCAGATGGCGATAAGCGTAAAATACCGAATCACGATCGGCCAATGCTGCCGTGGCATTAATCTGGGGGTAGTTCTCTGCACAGGCTATCCAAGGCGTACCGGTGGTGAAGCCTGCGTGGGGTGTCGCGTCCCACTGCATCGGCGTGCGGCTATTGTCCCGTGATTTGCTGGCCAGAATAGCCAACAGTTCGCCTTCGTTTCTTCCCTGAGCCTGCAGTTCGGCGTACATATTCAGACTTTCCACATCGCGATAGCTTCCGATCTGCTGGAAGCCCGGATTGGTCATGCCGATCTCTTCACCCTGATAGATATACGGCGTGCCCTGCATACCGTGCAGCACCATCGCCAGCATCTTGGCGGCGGTGACTCGCAGCTCGCCCTCGTCGCCAAAGCGCGAAACGATGCGTGGCTGGTCGTGATTACACCAGAACAGCGCGTTCCAGGCGCGGTTATGCATGCCTTGCTGCCAGTGGTGGAAAATCTGCTTCAACTCGACGTAATCTGGTGCGGCCAGCGTCCACTTCTGCCCGTTGGCATAGTCTACTTTCAGGTGGTGGAAGTTGAAGGTCATCGACAGCTCGGCACCGCTTTGCGCCGCATACTGCTGGCAATGCTCCAGCGAGGTTGAAGACATCTCGCCCACGGTCATCAGGCCGCGTGGCTGAAACACGTCGCGGCTCATCTCCTGCAAAAACTCGTGAATGCGCGGGCCGTCGGTGTAGAAACGGCGGCCATCGCCCTGGTTATCACTCGGGAAGTCCTGCTGCTTGGACACCAGGTTGATTACATCAAGGCGCAGCCCATCCACGCCTTTATCTGCCCAGAACTGGCACACTTTCTTCAGCTCTTCGCGCACCGGCGGGTGTTCCCAGTTCAGGTCGGCCTGCTCGGTAGCAAACAGGTGCAGGTAATATTGGCCGCTGTCGGCGTGCCATTGCCAGGCATTACCGCCAAATTTGGAGCGCCAGTTATTGGGCAGGGCGTCACCTTCGCCATCGCGCCAGATGTAGAACTGACGCAGCGGGCTGGCAGGATCCTGCGAAGCCTTAAACCACGGATGCTCGGTGGAGGTGTGGTTAAACACCATATCCATCACGATACGGATGCTGCGCTGGTGGGCCTGTGCCACCAGGTGTTCGAAGTCGGCCATGGTGCCGTAGGCCGGATCGATGGCGCAGTAATCGGCGACGTCGTAGCCATTATCGACCTGGGGCGAGACATAGACCGGCGTCAGCCAGATGGCATCGACGCCCAGCTCCTGCAAATAGTCCAGCCGTTGAGTTACCCCTGCCAGATCGCCATAGCCGTTACCGGTGCTGTCCTGGAAGCTCTTCGGATAGATTTGATAAATAACGCCGTTCTGCCACCAGGGAATTACATTGCTCATAAAAAAATACCTTTCAGTTTAAACCGGTAACTCGCCGCGGCTGGCTTTGCGTTTGTAAACCATCATGGTCAGCAGCAGTGGGATCACTACGGCCACCAGGATAGCTACGGAGTAGATCAGCCAGAACTGCGGTTGGATAGACAGGATGCCCGGCAGGCCACCTACGCCGATGCCGTTGGCCATCACGCCGGTCAGGCCACAAATCAAGCCTGCGAAGGCGGAGCCGATCATCGCGCACAGCATAGGGAAGCGATATTTCAGGTTGATGCCGTACATGGCTGGTTCGGTCACGCCGAGATAGGCGGAGATGGCGGCCGGTACGGAAATCTCACGTTCGTTGGCCTTGCGGCTGACGATGATGATGCCCAGCACTGCCGAGGCCTGCGCGATATTAGACAGGGCAATCAACGGCCAGACTGGCGTACCGCCCATGCTTTGGATCATCTGCATATCGATTGCCAGCGTGGTCTGATGCACCCCGGTGATCACCAACGGTGCATACAGGAAGCCAAACAGTGCCGCGCCGATCGGGGCGAAACTACCGGTCATTACCCACTTCACTGCCCAAGCGACGCCATCGCCAATCATGCGACCAAACGGACCGATCAGCGTGTGAGCCAGGAACACGGCCAACAGCAGGGAAACCACCGGCACCACCACCAGATACAGATAATCCGGCACGATCTTTTTCAGACGAGTTTCGATCCAGCCCAACGCCATACCGGCGAGGATCGACGGGATCACCTGCGCCTGATAGCCCACTTTCTCAATGGTGAACCAGCCAAAGTTCCACACTTCTGGCACTTGCTGGCCGAGTAGGTAGGAGTTCATCAACTGCGGGGAGACCAGGGTGATCCCCATCACGATGCCGAGTACCGGGGTACCGCCCATCTTCTTCACCGTTGACCAACAGATAGCCACCGGCAGGAACATAAAGATGGCCTCGCCCAATAACCACAGGAAGTCATAAATGGTTTTCCAGGCTGGGTGCATCTGTGCCAGCGTTTGTCCGCCGGACATCGGGATATCGCCGATCACGTTGCGGAAACCCAGGATCAAACCGCCGCTGATCAGGGCTGGCAGCAGTGGGAAGAAGATCTCGGCGAAGTGGGAGATACCGCGTTCGAACCAGGTCATGTTCTGGCGAGCGGCCAGTTTGGCCTGTTCTTTATCGGCTTCGTTGATGCCGGTGGCTGCGATTAACGCCTGATAGTAATCACCAACTTCAGGGCCAATCACCACCTGGAACTGCCCGGCGTTGGTGAAACAGCCTTTGACCATGCGCAACTGCTCAATCTCTTTCGGCTTGGCCTTGGCGGGATCGTTAAGGACGAAACGCAGGCGGGTAATGCAGTGGCTGACGGTGGCGATATTCTCACGGCCACCCACCAGCACGATCAGGCGATCGATGTCCTGCTGCTGAACTTTGCTCATTATGGCACCTTTGTTATCAGTGAGGCTCAGAGGTATTGATGTTTTTAAGCTTAGCCACTAGGCCGTTTTTATTAAATGGGAACGTTCCCAACTTGCGGTGAGGATCACAAAATGAACAATAAAGCCGCAAATAGCGTCAAAATGAACTCTGGCTACGATATGTAGGGGCACAGCATGCTGCGCCCGCTATTAGGCAAGTTTGCAGGGGATAATGATTTGGCGGATGCTCAGTTCACCACTCAACTGGCCAAGCAGCTGAAGGGCCGCCTGCTGCCCTGCGGTGCCATAGCCCAACTCAACGGAAAACGTCTCTGGGAACAAGAAGTTGAGCATTGGCGTATTACCGATGGCGCACACCTGGATTGGCGTAATCTGTTGCTGTTGCAGGTACTTCATCGCACCTAGCGCGATAGTATCGGAGGCGCACACCAGCGCGGTGGTTTGCGGTTCAATCACGTTGGCGGCCAGTTGGAAACCGCTCTGATAGTTCAGTTCACCCAACGCCACCAGCGGCGAGATTTTTTGCGCGCGACAGGTATCCAGATAGGCCTGATGGCGACGCATCCCGGTGGTGGCATCGGACTCCTGCACGCCAAGGTAGCTGATATGGCTGTGACCCTGCTTGCGTAAGCGCTGCATCAGCAGTTTCACGGCACCTTCATCGTCATAACAAACGGAGGAGATACCCGGATATTCGCGGGCGACCACCACCATCTTTTCCTGCCACGGTTTGAGCATATCTGCGGTCAGGCCGGTAAAGCCGAACAGGATCACGCCGTCGACGTTGCGCTGGCGCAGTACGTTGAGGTGCTCCTCGACCAACCGGGTTTCAAACTGGCTTTCCATCACGATCGGATCGAAGCCCTGCTGATACAGCAGCGGCAGCATGGTGCGCACGGCCTGATTTTCCGAAGGGGAATCCAGACGGGAAACGATAATGGCGACCACTTTGTCGCTCTGGCCACGCATGGCGCGGGCCGATTTTGACGGGGTAAAACCCTGGCTACGGATCACCGCCTCCACCCGTTCACGGGTTTGCGGGCTTACGCTGCCTTCGTTATTCATCACGCGTGAGACGGTAGACTTGCCTACCCCGCTCAGGCGGGCGATATCCTTGATTGTCAGCCGGTTTTGCATGGTTTACTTTTCATTTAGGTTATGAGGCTTAAACTTATACCCGTCGCCTTTCAAGTTGCAGCGTTGTTACCTGTACTTATACACCCCAGTCACTTACTAAAGTAAGCTCCTGGGGATGAGTAAGTTTGTCGCCTAGCTGCAACTTGAAATTCATAGGGTATACAACATCCCACTTATGCTCGCTACCATAGCGCATTTTAACGCGCGGATCTTGGTGCGCAGCCCATAGTGTTGCAAAACGGAATGGCCGCCTTTGCCGTTCCCACTTTTTCTTTACCGGAGGTAAATCCCTGAATGGATCCTGATCCGAGCCCCGACACTACTCATTCGGTTCCCCGGTAAAACCTCTCCGCTCTGCGTTGCTGTTTTACCGGTTTAGGTAAGCAGCGGCACTTGCTCGATAGTTCGCCTCTGTTGTGATTGAAAATAATAGGATCTGTTCCGGCGGAGGATTTTTGGCGCGTCAGAAAATCAAGCCAGCGGGCCGATCCGCCGTTCACCCACTGCCGTGAGGCGCTGGGCGATGAGGTGCGAACGATGAAATTTAAATATATCCCCCGTCGGCTGCTGGGTTTGCTCAGCCGCAATTTGCCACGCCGCCTGGTGCGGCGTGATGCGCTATTGGAAAGCGTCAGTGGCTCGGCGCAAGAGCTGCCTGCCGGTTTGGCTAAACAACGCCTGGAATGTGCCGCCGCCAGCGCGATGCAACTGTATGAGCGTTTCAACAGTCACCCGGAAGGCATCACCGCGCATGAAGCAGAAACTGCCCGCGGACTGTTTGGCAGCAACACCATCGAAAACCAGCTGGCCGAAAGCTGGTGGAAGCATCTGTGGCACTGTTACAGCAACCCGTTCAACCTGCTGCTGACCGTGCTGGGGCTGATTTCCTACGCCACCGAGGATCTAATCGCTGCGCTGGTGATTGGCCTGATGGTGCTGATTTCCACGCTGCTGCACTTTATTCAGGAAGCCCGCTCCAACAAGGCGGCGGATGCGCTGAAGGCGATGGTCAGCAACACCGCGACGGTGTACCGCAGCGATGCGCATACCGGTAAAAGCGAACATAGCGAACTGCCGATTTCACAGTTGGTGCCGGGCGACATCATCAAGCTGTCGGCTGGGGATATGATCCCGGCGGATCTTCGGTTGCTGTCTGCCAAAGATCTGTTTATCAGCCAGGCAGCGCTGACCGGTGAATCGCTGCCGGTAGAAAAAGTGGCGGATCCCCGTGGCCAGGTGAGCGATCCGTTGGAGTGCCAAAACCTGTGCTTCATGGGCACTAACGTCGTCAGCGGCACCGCGCTGGCCATAGTGATTGGTACTGGCAGCGAAACCTACTTCGGCCAGTTGGCGCAGCGGGTAACCAGCCAGGATGAGCAGCCCAACGCCTTCCAGGCCGGTATCAGCAAAGTAAGCTGGCTATTGATCCGCTTCATGTTGGTGATGACGCCAATCGTGTTGCTCATTAACGGCTTCACTAAAGGCGACTGGTGGGAAGCGGCACTGTTTGCGCTCTCGGTGGCGGTGGGGCTGACGCCGGAAATGCTGCCGATGATCGTCACCTCTACCTTGGCGAAAGGGGCGGTCAAGCTGTCGCGCCAGAAGGTGATCGTCAAACGTCTGGACGCGATCCAGAACTTTGGCGCGATGGATATTCTGTGCACCGATAAAACCGGCACGCTGACTCAGGACAAAATTGTGCTGGAGCGCCATACCGATGTGTTTGGAGCCAACAGCGAGCGGGTGCTGCGTTACGCCTGGCTGAACAGCTTCTACCAGACCGGACTGAAAAACCTGCTGGATGTGGCGGTGCTGACCTGTGCCGACGAAAGCCAACAGCCGGACGCGTTGCAGCATTACCGCAAAGTGGACGAGATCCCGTTCGATTTCGAACGCCGCCGCATGTCAGTGGTGGTTGCGAAAGAGGCGCAATACCATGAGCTGATCTGCAAGGGCGCGCTGGAAGAGATGCTGTCGATCTGTAGCCATGTGCGTCAGGAAGATGAGGTGATCCCGCTCAGCGAAGCGCTGCTGGCGCGCATCCGCCGTGTTACCGACGAGCTCAACCAGCAAGGGCTGCGCGTGGTGGCGGTGGCCAATAAGATCCTGCCAGCGGCGGAACATGAGTATGGCGTGGCGGATGAATCGGATCTGATCCTCGAAGGCTATATCGCCTTCCTCGATCCGCCGAAGGAGAGCACCGCACCGGCGTTGGCTGCGCTGAAAAAGAATGGCGTAACCGTCAAGATCCTCACCGGCGACAACGAACTGGTCGCCGGTAAGGTGTGTAAGGACGTGGGTCTGGATGCGGAGCATATCCTGCGTGGCAGCGAGATCGAACTGATGGATGACGCCACGCTGGTCGCGGCGGCGGCGCGTACTACGGTGTTTGCCAAGCTGACGCCGCTGCACAAGGAGCGCATCGTCCAACTGCTGCGTAAGCAGGGCCACGTGGTGGGCTTTATGGGTGACGGTATCAACGATGCCCCGGCGCTGCGCGCGGCGGATATTGGTATTTCGGTAGATTCTGCGGTGGATATCGCCAAGGAAGCGGCGGATATCATCCTGTTGGAAAAAAGCCTGATGGTGCTGGAGCAGGGGGTGATAGAGGGCCGCCGCACGTTTGCCAACATGCTGAAATACATCAAGATGACCGCCAGCTCCAACTTCGGTAACGTCTTCAGTGTGCTGATCGCCAGTGCCTTTTTACCTTTCCTACCGATGTTACCGCTGCATCTGTTGATCCAGAACCTGCTGTACGATATTTCACAGATTGCCATTCCGTTCGATAACGTCGATGACGATCAGATCACCAAGCCACAGCGTTGGAACTCTGGCGATCTGGGGCGCTTTATGGTGTTCTTCGGGCCGATAAGCTCGATCTTCGACGTGCTGACCTTTGCCCTGATGTGGTACGTATTCCAGGCCAATACGCCGGAAATGCAGACGCTGTTCCAGTCTGGCTGGTTTGTGGAAGGGCTGCTGTCGCAGACGCTGATCGTCCATATGATCCGTACGCGCAAAATTCCGTTTATCCAGAGCCGCCCATCCTGGCCGCTGTGTGTGATGACGCTGGCGGTGATCGCCATCGGTATCGGCCTGACCTTCTCGCCGCTGGCGGGCTTCCTGCAACTGCAGGCGTTGCCGCTGGGCTACTTCCCGTGGCTGGTGCTGATCCTCGCTGGTTACATGGTGCTGACCCAGTGCGTGAAAGGCTGGTTTGTCCGCCGGTATGGCTGGCAGTAAATTTGCTGATGGTCCCCTCACCCTAACCCTCACCCACAGGGAGAGGGGACCGACCGAGTACGTCATCTGTTGCAGAAACTTACCTGATCACGGTACTAACTAGCTCCCTTTTGCTGTGAAGTAGTTAGATCACGGTATTTCATGACAACGCCGAGCCAGCTCCCTCTCCCTATGGGAGAGGGTTGGGGTGAGGGGCATCTCCAGAGCCAATCTGTGATCCATCGCACCGTTTTGCCCCTGCGGTTGGACATCTCTCTCCGGCTCAGTCTTTATCTACTTCCTTGGCTAGATTGATTTTTTCCTCTGAGGAATTTCCGATGCACAAACCCTTCAGTTATACGCTACTGGCTTCTTCGCTGTTATTTTCCCTGAATGCACTAGCCCAACCGGCTGGCGATCTGCCGCTGATGCCCTGGCCAAAGCAGGTTGAGTTAGCTCAGCCGCAAGGCAAGCTGGTGCTGGATTATCGCTTATCGTTCAACGTTCAGGGCGATGACTTGAGCGAAGCGCAGGCTCGCTGGCGCGATCGCCTGGAACGCCAAACCGGCTGGACGCTGGCCCCACAGGGCGAGAAAAACCAGGCGGCAACGATCAACATCATGATCAAACACCAGGTTGCAGCCCAGCCGCTGCCGGACAGCGATGAGAGCTACCAGCTCAAGGTGACGCCGCAGGGCGCGACGCTGACGGCCAACACTCGCTTCGGTGCGCTACGCGGCATGGAAACGCTGCTGCAACTGGTGCAGACCGACGGCGAAAACACCTTTATGCCGTTGGTGAACATTACCGACGTCCCACGCTTCCCTTGGCGTGGGGTACTGCTGGATTCGGCGCGCCATTTCCTGCCGGTGGAGGATATTCTGCGCCAGCTTGATGGCATGGCGGCGGCCAAACTCAACGTATTCCACTGGCATCTGACCGACGATCAGGGATGGCGCTTTGCTTCCGAGCACTATCCAAAGCTACAGCAACTGGCCAGTGACGGTCATTTCTACACCCGTGAACAGATGCAGCAGGTGGTCGCCTACGCCACGGCGCGTGGCATTCGGGTGGTGCCCGAAATCGACCTGCCGGGCCATGCTTCTACCATTGCCGTGGCGTATCCAGAGCTGCTTAGTGCGCCAGGGCCGTATCAAATGGAACGCCATTGGGGCGTCCACAAGCCGACGCTCGATCCTTCGAATGACAAGGTTTATCAGTTTGTCGATAGCATCATCGGCGAACTGGTGGCGATCTTCCCCGATCCTTACTTGCATATCGGCGGGGATGAGGTGGATGCCACCCAGTGGAAAGAGTCCAAAACCATCCAGGCGTTTATGCAGCAGAACCAGCTGGCGGATGCCCATGCGCTGCAGGCTTTCTTCAACCAGAAGCTGGAAAAGATCCTCGAACAACATCAGCGCCGCATGGTGGGTTGGGATGAGATTTACCATCCGACCTTGCCGCGCACCATCGTGATCCAATCCTGGCGTGGGCCAGATTCTTTGGGAGCCAGCGCCCAGGATGGCTATCAAGGCATCCTCTCTACCGGCTTCTATCTCGATCAGCCGCACAGCACCGCCTATCACTATCGCAATGAAATTTTACCGCAGCCGCTGGGGGTAGATACTGAAGTGCAGGCGGGAGAGCAGGCGCAGAGCTGGCAATTCAGCATGCCGCGTTTCAAGGGGAGCCCGGTAGAAGGCACCTTCACGCTGATTGAAGGCAAGCAGGGATGGCGTGGTTTTATCGATTTCAAAGACAAATCACGCCGTGCGGTACGGGACATCGAATGGCGCACGCCACAACAGGTGACCTTCCGCATTGATACCTGGATGGGCGACACGCGTCCGGTATTCACCTTGCAACAAGATCAACTGAGCGGTTACACGCTGGTGGGCAACGTGCGCTACCCAACCACCGGCAGTAAATTGACGGCGATCCCGGCGGGCGTGATGCCAGTGGTACCGGATGAGCAGCATCAGGCCAATATTCTGGGGGGCGAAGCCGCCTTCTGGGCGGAAAACATCCGCGCACCGGTGCTCGATCTCAAGCTGTGGCCAAGAACCTTTGCCGTGGCGGAGCGTATGTGGTCGGCCAAGGATGTGACCAATGAGGACAATATGTACCAACGCCTGGCGGCGATAGATGCCTGGTCGGTGGTGTCTGTCGGCCTGCAACAGCACGCCGAAACGGCGCGTGAGTTTACCCGTTTGGCTAACAGCGTAGATATCACCCCATTGCAGGTCTTGGCCGAAGCAGTGGAGCCGGGGCAGTATTACACCCGTCAGCACCTGAAGTTCAAGGCAGGTAATTACCATCAATTTGAGCCGCTGAATCGCTTTGCCGATGCCATCCCACCGGAAAGTGCGGCGGTACGCGATCTCGATCAGCAGGTGGCGTTGCTGCTTAAAGACAAGAACCATCGCGCAGCGGCAGAGGCGATCCGTGAACGTCTACAACGCTGGCAACGTAACGGTGCACCGGTGAAGCAGGTGATAGCCGGTAACGTGGTGATGAAGGATTTGGCACCGGTGGTACAGGATGTCAGCGCGTTGGCCGATCTGGGCTTGATGCTGTTGGAACGCTATCAGCAAGGGAAGCCTTTGAGTAAAGCCGAGGCGGAACAGGCTCAGCAACAGCTGGACGCGGCAGCACAGATCCGGGATGAAGTGGTGATTGCAGCGGTGTACCCGCTGGAAACGTTGTTGCGAGCAGTCGCGGTGCGGTAACCGGGCAGGGGATGGCGCGGTTAAGACTGCGCCAACCAGCTATCCCAGATGGGCACCGGCTGTAGCTGCTCCAGCAGAAAATCGATAAAGGCACGTACCTTGGGGTTGCTGTAGCGGCTGGGGAAATACAGGGCATACAGGCCGTGGGTCGGGTGGGTCAGTGAGCCGTCCAGCGCTAGCGGAACCAAGGCGCCTTGCTCAATTAAATCGCCCAACAGGTAAGTTGGCAGATAGGCAATGCCTTGATTTTCCAGCACCGATTTCAGCAACACCAGGCTGCTGTTGGCCTGGATCGGGGTTCGTGTCTTCAAGTGGTGGGCGACGCCCTGCTCATCAATAGTCTTCCATACCGGGGTCAAGCCAGGGTAAATCAGGCACTGATGATGGCTTAAATCCTGAATGGAATGCGGCGTACCGTACTTTTCGAGATATTTTGGGCTGGCGCAATAGGCCCAATTCACCGTGGCTAATTTACGCATTGCGTAATTAACAGGCGGTTCGGAGGAAATGCGCAATGCGATATCAAAGTTGGTTTCATTAAGATTAACAAAGTTGTCATTAAGGTTAATATATAAATCAACATCGGGACAACGCTCACGAAAATGATTCGCCAACGTTGCCAAATGGGAATAACCAAAAGCCATCGAGCAGGTGATCCGTAATTCACCGTTGGGGTGATTATAGTAACCGGCGGTGGTGTTGAGTGATTCATTAAAATCCAGCAACAGTTGCGTTGCACGATTGTATAAGTATTGTCCAGGTTCGGTGAGCGTAAAGCTGCGTGTGGTTCTCTTGATTAAGGTGGTGCCCAACTGACTTTCCAGCTGCGCCAGGCTCTTGCTGACCGCCGAGGGTGAGACGTTCAGGTGTGCGGCAGCCTCCGACAGCCCACCACATTCCACAATCTTGACCAGAACTTCCAGTTGCTTTAACGACGCTGGGCTGCTCATTTTTTCCTTTAATTCACGAGTGATTTCTTTAAACGGTACGAATGCGCTATTACATCGCTGGAAACAAGATGCCATTATTAATCGCAGAATACGCTGTACCGTACCAGATCACAACCAAACACCAAGGGGTGACCTGTCTCACACAAGTCACATACTATTGTTGAGAAAAATAAAAAAGTGACATAAGTCACATGAACAAAAAAGATAATAATAAGGAACTGAATATGTGGAAACGTCTAGAACCCTACAAGTCATCTTTTATTCTGTTATTTGCCTTAACGCTCGGGGGGATCGTCGGTATATACGCCCCCGATATTGCGTTGAAATTACAGGCAATCGGTAAGATATTCCTCAACCTGCTGTTTATGATCATCGTACCGTTGGTCAATGTCAGCGTGATGTCCTCGATCGCCGGCATGACCGACCTGAAAAAGCTCGGGCGCATCATGGGGGTGATTTTTGCCGTTTCCATTGTGATGGCGCTGATACCTGCGGCCGGTATCGTCGGCCTGGCCACCCTATTCAACCCTGCGCAGGGCGTCACCATTGAACTGGCTGAGAAGTTTAATGCCGGTGGTGGGGGCATGGATTTTGTCAGCATGGTGACCACCAACGACTTCGTCGGGCTGCTGTCCAAATCCAACATTCTGGCGCTGATTATCATGTCCGTGATTGCCGGCATCGCCATCGGCCAGTCGGGTGAGCAGGGCAAGCGGGTGTCAAACTCGCTCAACGATCTCAACACCATCATCATGAAGATTGTCTCTATCATCATGAAGGGTGCGCCAGTCGGGCTGGGCTGCTATTTTGCCTCCACCATGGCCAGCCAAGACTCACAGTTGCTGGTCACCTTTGCCAGAGCCATCGGTCTGTTCTTTGCCGCGACGCTGCTGTACTACGTTTTTGGTTCCATCTTCTACTCCTGGATTGGCGGCGGTGTACCTGCGATACGTGCCTTCTGGCGTAACGCCATTGAGCCTTCGGCCACCGCATTGGGCACCTGCTCCTCTCTGGGCACCTTGCCAGCCAACATCCGCGCGGCCAAAGCGATGGGGATTAATCCGGAAATCGTGGACATCTCCCTGCCGCTGCTGGTAAACCTGAATAAGGGCGGCGTGGCGATGATTGCGGCCCTGAAGATCGTGTTTATCTTCGCGGTGCTGGGGTTGGACTTCACGATGGAGACCTTCTTCCTGACGATGCTGATTTCCGTGCTGTCGGCAATTATCGTCGGTGGCGTTCCCGGCGGGGCTTTCCTGGGCGAGATCTTCATTGTTACCACGTTGGGGCTGCCGTTGGAAACTATCCCGATGCTGGTGGTGCTGGGCACTATAACCGACGCTCCGGCCACGCTGATCAACGTGATCCACGATCTGAACGCCGCACAAATTGTTGAGCGCTTTGCGGGCAAAAAGCCGCAGCCGGTCTCTGAAAACGCAAGTCTTACGGATGTAGCAGAAAAAATCGCGTAAGGGCCGCTGCATAGCCCTATTATTTTTGATTAACGATAAAAGTAGGCAACTTGTTATGACATCTAAAAAGATAGAAACCGCCCTGGTCACCGCTGGCCGTAAGCCTCGATTCACTCAAGGATCGGTTAACCCGGTGATCCAACGCGCCTCTTCCTTAACCTTCGATACGGTGAAGGCCAAAAAGTTTGCCACTGCCAACCGTGCCAAAGGGGAGTTATTCTACGGGCGTCGCGGCACCCTGACGCATTTCTCATTCCAGGATGCGATGGCAGAACTGGAAGGCGGGGTAGGCTGTTCGCTTTACCCTTGCGGGGCCGCCGCCGTCACCAATGCTATCCTGGCGTTTGTTGCCAGTGGCGACCATATCCTGATGACAGGGGCCGCCTATGAGCCGACGCAGGATTTCTGCAACAAGATCCTGAGCAAGCTGGGCGTGGCAACCACCTATTACGATCCACTGATCGGTGCCGGGATCGCCGAGCTGATCCAGCCCAATACCAAAGTGCTGTTCCTGGAATCCCCGAGCTCTATCACCATGGAAGTCCAAGACGTACCGGCGATGGTGAAGGCTGCTCGAGCGGTGAATCCAGAGATTGTCATTATGATTGATAACACCTGGGCGGCGGGCATTCTGTTCAAGGCGCTGGATTTTGATGTGGATATCTCTATTCAGGCTGGAACCAAATATATCATCGGCCATTCCGACGCCATGCTGGGTACCGCCGTGTCGAACGCCCGTTGCTGGGACCAACTGCGTGAGAATTCCTACCTGATGGGGCAAATGGCCGACGCGGATACCGCCTATAACGGCAGCCGTGGCCTGAGAACGTTGGGTGTCCGCCTCAAGCAACATGAGATCAGCAGCATTGCCATTGCCCAATGGTTGGCGGCGCGGCCAGAGGTGGAGAGGGTTAACCATCCGGCGCTGCCTTCTTGTAAAGGGCATGAATTCTTCCAGCGGGATTTCAGCGGTAGCTGCGGGTTATTCTCTTTTGTGCTGAAAGCACGGCTGACCAATGAGCAGGTTGCCCACTATCTGGACCATTTTGAGCACTTCAGCATGGCCTATTCATGGGGCGGGTTTGAATCGCTGATCTTGGCCAACCAGCCGGAAGAATTGAACGAGATCCGCCCGGCGGCCAAGGTGGACTTTACCGGCACGTTAGTGCGTGTTCATATTGGTTTTGAGAATATTGACGATCTGATCGCCGATCTGGAGGCGGGCTTTGCGCGTCTGAAGTGACCCCTCACCCTAACCCTCTCCCACAGGGAGAGGGGACCTACCGTGCCACTGATTGGGCTTTGTGTCCGACTATAGCGACAGCTCTGAACGAGCCACAATTTGACTCCCGCACTCGACTACAACACCGATCTGGCTCCCTCTCCTTGTGAAGGGGACGGAACATGTCACAGATTGACTCCTACACCTGACAACAGCACTGAACTGGCTCCCTCTCCTTGGGGAGAGAGTTGGGGTGAGGGAGAACGCATCTTGGTAAAACCAGAACATTTGGCGAGCTTGTAGAACCCATCTAACTCGTGGCTTTGAACGAGAGTGATTTTGCGGATGAATGTTTCAGATTGATGATGACGAAAAAACAAACGGCCAGCAAAGGCTGGCCGTATTCGATCGCACCGGGTTGCCGATTAACGGCGAACGGCGATGGCTTCGATCTCGATTTTCACGTCTTTTGGCAAACGCGCCACTTCAACGCAAGAACGCGCTGGGAACGAGGCGTTGTGCTCGGTGAAGAACGCTTCATAGGCCGCGTTAACGGTAGCGAAATCGTTGAGATCTTTGACGAAAACGGTGGTTTTAACGATGTCGCCCACTTTCAGGCCTGCGGCTTCCACGATCGCCTTCACGTTGGCCAATGACTGACGCGCTTGATCGGCAACATCATCGGGTACGGCACCGGTTTTTGGATCGACCGGGATCTGGCCGGAAGTGATGATCATGCTGCCCAGGTCAACGCCCTGCACGTAAGGACCAATGGCGGCTGGCGCGAGTTCAGTGCTGATATTACGTGACATTTTTTCTCCTGATATCCTGTTGTTGTTCAAACGGCGAGTCGACCCGCCGTAAACTCACATGGACGCAGCATGCAGCGCCCTACGACGCACCATTATAAAGGGTACCCGCCAGATTAACAGCGGCATACCCTGGTAAAACGGAGGATTTTAGTCGGTCTGTAACACCACTTGATGATCGAACTCTTTCTCGCAGTAACGGCACTTGAGGTGCACTTCCCCTGCATGGGATTTGACGCTGAAACTGGATGCCACCGGTTCGCTACGGCTGATGCAGTTGCTGTTCGGGCAGGTCAGCACGCCGTCGATATGATCCGGCAGGCTGAGCGTCAGCTTGCGCACCACTTCATAGTTATCGATACGGTTGACCGTAGCCTTGGGCGCGTACATCGCCAGCTGGTTGGCCTGCTGCTCGGTCAGGAAGGTGTTCTCGATCTTGATCAAATCCTTGCGGCCCAGCTCTTTGGAGGGCAGGTTCAGGCCGATGGTGATGCGCTGATCGGTGGCGGTCAGTTTGAACAGCGAGAGCAGCTTAAAGCCGATTTGCGCCGGAATATGGTCGATCACCGTGCCGCACTTGATCGCTTCAACCTGGAGTTTGTTATCGTGAGTCATGACGGTTCCCCCTTAAAGAGCCAAATCTGCGTTTAAAACCAGTGCCAACAGCGCCTGACGGGCGTAAATACCGTTGCCTGCCTGTTGGAAATAGTGGGCATACGGTGTCTTGTCCACCTCAATGGCAATCTCATCGATGCGCGGCAGTGGATGCAGCACTTTCATGTTGTCTCGGGCACCGGCCAGATCGGAAGCCCGCAGGATGAACTGCGCCTTCACGTTGGCGTATTCGGACGGGTCCAGGCGCTCTTTCTGCACGCGGGTCATATACAGAATATCCAGTTCCGGCACCACTTCTTCAATGCTGTTGTGGCGGCTGTAAGAGATGCCTTTTTCGTCCAGCATCTTCAGGATATAGCTCGGCATCGCCAGGGCATCTGGTGCGATGAAGAAGAAGTGGTTCCCTTCGTATTTTGCCAGTGCCTGGGTGAGTGAGTGCACGGTGCGGCCATATTTCAGGTCGCCGACCATGGCGATATTGATATTGCTCAGGCGGCCCTGGGTTTCCTGGATGGTGAACAGATCCAGCAGCGTTTGGGTCGGGTGCTGGTTTGAGCCGTCACCGGCGTTCAACACCGGGATACCGCCAGAGAATTCAGCGGCCAGACGGGAAGCCCCTTCCTGCGGATGACGCATTACGATGGCATCAACATAGGTGCTGATCACCGAGATGGTATCGGCCAGCGTTTCGCCCTTTTTGCCGAGGGAGGTGTTGCTGCTGTCGGAGAAGCCGACCACCGAAGCCCCCAGGCGCTGGATGGCGGTCTCAAACGACAGGCGGGTACGCGTAGACGCTTCAAAGAAGCAGCTGGCGATCACCAGGTGTTTGAGCAGCTCCGGCTGCGGGTTAGCTTTCAGGCTGGCGGCGGTGCTGAGCACCAGCTCCAGATCTTCACGGCTGAGATCGTTAATAGAGATGATGTTCTTGCGATACAGCGGATTGGCCATGTTCACTCTCCTCGACTCGTGCCCTTGGCGCGGGGCTTTTCAATGTAATAGCAATGCTTTGGACAAAAAAAAGCCCCTCAACGAGGGGCTTTAAATGATGATTCATGCAACAGGGGAAATAACGGCAGTTGCCCGCCGATTGGCTGGCGGTTTTGTCGAGTGTGGCGAACAAAACAAAGGTCGTTTTTCATGCTTTCTCCTGGCAAATTGTCGCGCATTATACTCGCGCTTTTTTTCTCTGCAAGGGTAAAAACACCACTTTTTGCGATTTCGCAATCGATTGGCTTGGCGATTACCGCTGCGAGTAGAACTCGGTGTCTGGTTGTTTGACCATGTTGCCGCTAGCGCTTAATCTCGCATATGCTCACCGGCCTGTAAGGCAGCCCGGTCGTAATGCTGCACGATGTGACCGTTCTCCATCAGGGCGGCGCGTTCGGACATATGGGCAATCACGTCACCGTCGTGGCTGACCAGCAGATAGGTCATGCCATGCTCGCGTTTCAGGTGGTTGAGCAGGTTGAGGATCTCCGCCTGCACCGACATATCCAGTGCCGAGGTGGGTTCATCCAAGAGCAGCAGCTTAGGCCGCAGCAGCAAGGCACGGGCGATAGCGACGCGCTGGCGCTGGCCGCCGGAAAGCTGGTGGGGATAGCGCTGTGCCGTGGCCGCGCTCAGCCCTACCTGCCGCAAGGCTTCGTCAATCCGCGCCGTAATGTGTTTTTCACCGTGGATCTTCAACGGTTCACCCAGCGTACGGGCAATCTGATGCTGCGGGTGCAGCGAAGCGTAGGGATCTTGAAACACCATCTGCACGTCGCGGCGTAATTGGCCGGTGAAGCGTTGCTGGGGTTGCAAGGTCTGACCGAGCAACCGTATTTCGCCACGCCATTCACGTTGCAAACCGGCCAGCACGCGCAGCACGGTAGACTTGCCACAGCCGGAAGCGCCAATCATGCTGAAGGTTTCCCCGGCCTTGACGCCAAAGCTCACCGACTCCACGGCGATCTTATGGCCGTTGCCCTGCGGGAAGCTGACCTGCAAGTTTTCAATTTCAATCAGCGCCATGTTCGCTCCGGGTAAAATCGATGCTGCGATCCAGCACCGGCAGATCCTGGCCGTAGGTGCTGGCATTAGGGCGGCAGGCCCACAGCGTGCGAGTGTAAGGATGGGTCGCTAGCGGCAGGTTGGCCGCGATCCCCTGATCCACCAGTTTTCCCTGATACATCACCAACACCCGATCGCAACGCTCGGCCACCAGCGGCAGATCGTGGCTGATCAGCAACAGCCCCATGTTACGGCGCGTGGTTTGTTCGACGATCAGATCGAGGATCTGATTACGCAATCTGGCATCCAGCGCCGAGGTTGGCTCATCGGCAATCAGCAGTTGCGGATCGTTGACCAGCGCAATCGCCAACATGGCACGTTGCCCCATGCCGCCGGAAAGCTGGCCGGGGTAGCTGTGATACAGGCTCTCCGGTAAGCCGACGGCGGCCAGTGAGTTCAGCACCCGCTCATGGCGATCGGCCCGGGTTAGTGCGTTATGCAGCACCAGGGATTCTTCGATCTGCTTACCAATGCTGCGCACTGGATTCAATGCATAGCGCGGATCTTGTAGCACCATGGCGATTTTGGCGCCGCGTACCTCGTTCCATTGGCGTGGCTGAAGCTTCAGTAAATCGGTATCACGATAGTGCAGCTTATCGGCGGTGACGATGCCCGGCTTACGCACCAGCCCCATCAGGGCGCGGGCGGTCATGGATTTGCCAGAGCCGGATTCCCCCACCAGCGCCACTTTCTCCCGGCCAATGCTGAAAGAAAGGCTATCCACCACTTTGTGGCCGTTAAATTCGATACTCAGGTTCTGTGCTGCCAGCAGTGGTTCAGTCATGATGCGGATCCAGTAAGTCGCGCAGGCCGTCGCCCAGCAGGTTAAACGCCAGGCTGCTGATCAGGATCGCACAGCCAGGGATCGCGGCGATCCACCACTGATCGAAGATCACCTGCATACCGTCGGCCACCATCGATCCCCATTCCGCCATCGGCGGTCGGGCACCCAGCCCCAGGAATCCCAGACCGGCGGCGGCCAGAATAATCCCCGCCAGATCCAATGCTAGCCGGACGACGGCAGAGGGCAGGCACATGGGCAGAATATGGCCCCATAGCAGGCGCGGCCCCTGAATGCCCATCATCTCGGCGGCGGCCAGGTAGTCGCTTTTACGCAGTAGTTGGATCTCGGCTCTGGCCTGGCGGGCATAGGCGGGCCAGGTGGTGAGCGCCAACGCCAGCGCGCCATTAACCAGCCCAGGGCCGAGCATCGCCACAAAGGCGAAGGCCAGGATCAGCCGTGGCATCGACATGACCACGTCGGTAAAGCGCATCAGCACGCGCTCCAGCCAGCCGCCGTAATAGCCGGATAGCACGCCAATCAGCAGGCCGAGCGGCAGGGTGATGGCCGTGACCAGCAGCACCAGCCCAAGGGTTGGCCGGGTGCCGTAAATCAGGCGGGAAAGGACGTCGCGGCCATAGCTGTCGGTGCCGAGCCAATGGCCAGCTCCCGGCGGTAATAGGCGGTTGGCAGCATTCTGCCAGTTGGGATCGACCGGTGCCAACCAAGGCGCAAACAGCGCTATCAGCACCAGTAACAGCAGGATGGTGGCTCCGCAGGTGGCGGAAGGCGAACGTTTAAGTAGCGTCATGGTCATTGGCGCGCCCTCGGATCGAGCAAGCGCACCAGCAAGTCAGTGAGATTGTTGATAATCACAAAGCACAGGCCGATCAACAGCGTGCCGCCCATGATGGCGGTGGTGTCCCCGGCAAACAGCGCGGTGGTCAGATAGCGGCCAATACCCGGCCAGGAGAACACGGTTTCGGTCAATACCGCCCCCTCCAGCATGCTGGTATAGGCAAGAGCGATCACCGTCAGCAGGGTGCCGCTGATATTGGGCAGCACGTGGCGGAACATGATGCGCATCTCGCTGGCCCCTTTGGCGCGTGCCAGGGTGATGTACTCTTTATTTAGTTCGCTCAGGCAGGCGGAGCGGGTCAGGCGGGTAATGCTGGCCAACGAATAATAGGCCAGCAGGCAGACCGGCAGCACCAGATGTGCCAACGCATTGCGCACGGCTCCTGCATCGCCGGAAAGCCAGGTATCAATCAGCGCGAAGCCGGTTTTGGCCTCCACGGTGTATTGGTAGATATCGTCTAACCGCCCCGGCCCGGCGCTCCACTGTAGCTTGGCGTAGAACAGCAACAGCATCAGCAGCCCCAGCCAGAAGATGGGTACCGAGTTACCGAGCAGGGTAATAAAACGTACGCCGATATCCAGCTTGCTGCCGGCAAAACGCGCACACAAGACGCCTGCCAGCACGCCGAGCGGGGCACCAATCACCAACGACAGCGTGGCCAATTCCAACGTGGCCGGGAAGGCATGCAGCAAATCCAGCAACACTGGCTGGCCGGTGGCGCTGGCGGTGCCGAGATCGCCATGGGCCAGTCGCTCCAGATAGTGCCAGAACTGCACCGACAAAGAGCGATCCAGGCCAAGCTGCTGTTTTACCTGCTCATAGGTGGCAGCGCTGGCGTGATCGCCGACGATCTGCAACACGCGATCTACTGGCGACAGCGCAGACAGTAAGAAGGTGATCAACAACAGGCCGAACAGGGTCAGCGCCAGCGTGAGCAGCCCCTGCGCCAATCCCCAAAGACGACGCCGGGAACTACTTCCCGGCGTGGATTTTATTGCTACCGACATGACAATCCTGATTATTTGCTAACGCGATCGTAATAGACCATATCCGCATTCAGGCCCTGTTGATAGCCTTTGACGTTATCGCGCAGCACCACCTGCGTTTTGGCCTGATCGATAAACACATACGGCGAGCTACGCTGTAATTCCTGCTGCATGGCGGTATAGAGCGCGGTGCGTTTGGCTGGATCGGCCTCAGCGACTGCTGCCAGCGTTTGTTTGCTCAACTCAGGGATCTGCCAACTGTTCAGTCCGGCTACCGTGCTGCTTTTGCCATCGTTATAGGCGAAGGCGCTGGCATTGGAGTGCGCATCGAAGTAATCCGGGATCCACAAGCGGATCGCTGCCTGATGCTGCTTGGCGCGTACGCGGGCATAGACCTGGCTACCGGCGGCAGGCAACAGATCGAGCTTCACGCCACCTTGGGCAAAGCTGGCCTGGAGCGACTGGGCGATGGTGATAAACGGCGGTTTGTTTTCCACGTCCAGCGTCAGGCTGGCGTTGGTGATCCCGGCTTTTTCCAGGATCGCCTTGGCTTTGGCCGGATCGAAGCTGAACGGGTTATCTTCCAGCGCCCCCGGTAGGCCGACCGGCAGGAAGCTTTGATGGACGAAGTATTGCCCTTTCAGCAGATCTTTGGTGATGCCCTGATAATCCACCAGATAGCGGGCCGCTTCCCAGAAGGCCGGGTTCTTCAGCAGCGGGTTGGCGGTATTACCGGTGTTGAACACCAGATAGTTTTGCTCGGCGGAAGGGATTTCCAGCACCTTCACACCTGCCTGGCTTTTTAGCGCGGCGGTTTGATCCGGGCCGAGTTCACGCGCCACGTCGGCATCCCCTTGCTGGATCAGCAGGCGGCGCGCGCTTGGGTCTGGCACGTTTTTGATAATGATGTTGCTCAGCAGTGGTTTATCGCCCGGTGAGGTTGGGTTGGCATCCAGCACGATCGCCTGGTGCGGCTGGTAAACCCGCATCTTGAACGGGCCGCTGCCCGCAGAGTGCATCTTCAACCAGGCGTTGCCGAAATCGTCACCCTTCACGTTAGGCTGCACGGCTTTGCTGTCGACGATTGAGGCGATCGGCGTCGAGAGGATATTCAGGGCAACCGCTGGGCTGACGTCTGCCGTCCAGCTTAGTTGCACGGTATGGTCGTCGATCTTTTTCAGCTGCTGTTCGATATTGTCCGGCTGCCAGCCGAGAACGTTGAGGATAAACGCCGGTGACTTGTTCATCTTCACCGCGCGGGTGTAAGAGAAAATCACGTCGTCGGCGGTCAGAGGGTTACCGGAGGAAAACGTTGCCTGTGGGCGCAGTTTGATCGTCAGGGTCTTGGCGGCGGCATCATCTTGCCAGCTTTCCGCCAGCACCGGGATCACCTTGGCTGGATTATCACGATCGGCCTGCACCAGGCGTTGATAGAGGCTGGGTACGGTCTGGATGCTGGAAAGCTCATTGGCCTCCGCCGGATCCAGGCTGACAATATCATCCAGTGACTGCACCACCACCAGCGTATTCGGCGGCGTGGCGGCCAGTGCAGTGGTGGAGAGGGCGGCAAGAATAAACAGCGGCAAGACTTTGGCTTTCATAGACGTTTTCCCTTAAATGTGCCGGTAAACCAGAAATGGGGATGCGGATGTTTTCCTGGACTGATTTACTGTGTGATCCCAAGTTGTCGCCGATACACTTCCGGGCTGACTGCGCCCAGCGACAGTTTAATACGTCGTTCGTTATACCACCGGATGTAAGCATCCACACGCTGCATGAAGTTTTCCAGCGTCACGTTTGACCACTCACGACCGTAATACATTTCAGTTTTCAGCCGACCGAAGAACCCTTCGCACGCCGCATTATCCGGTGAACACCCCTTGCGGGACATCGAGCGGATAAGACCTGCCGTATTCACCCGCGCCAGCCATCCCGGCCAGCGGTAATGCCCGCCTCTGTCACTGTAGATGACCGGACGATCGCCTGCGTTTAACGTGCCGATCGCGCCTTCCAGCATCGTATTGGCCAGCTCTGCATCTGGGCGTGTACTGAGCGACCAGCTCACCACTTTGCCATCGAAGCAGTCCACCACTGGCGACGGGAACGACTGACAACAAGCTGCTCTTCCGCCATCAGCCTGCGCACCACCTTTTCAGAGAGCCGCAGACCTTCCTGCCTGAGCATCGCATGCAGGCGACGATAGCCATAACAACGGTAATTGCCGTTAAAGATCTCTGCCATTGTGCCGCGAACGGTCACGTATTTATCTCCCGCACGCAGAGCCACCCGGTGATAAAAATAACTGCTACGTGCAAGCGCCAAGACACTCAGCAGTTCTGCCAGAGGATGCGTTTCTCTCAGGGCATCAACGATCTTTGTTTTTTCCCTGTTTGTCAGAGTGCTGACGCTGATGCCCGGGTCTTTTTTTATGATTTCCTTCGCTTTTTTCAGGATATCCAGCTCCATCTGCTGACGCTGTATTTCCTGATTAAGTCGGGCAATTTCTTCCCGCAGCGCATCGCGCTCCTCCTCAGGGGAAGGTGCCTTGTGTTTGCGCATGGCCTGGTAAGCCCCGTTGCCTATGATTTCATCTTTCCATTTATACAATACCGTGCGACTGACACCAATATTTCTGGCGATTTCACCGGCAGATACACGTCGTGTACAGAGCGCCATAACTGCCTGACGTTTCAGCTTTGGTTCAAAGGGCGCATTCTGATTGATTGTACTGGTGAAGGTAAGCCGTCTGTCGGGGTGAAGTTCATTAACCCAGCGAGCCAGTACATCACAGCAGGGATAACCGAGAGTCCTGGTGGTAAATGCCAGGCAGCAACCATGGTTAAGATAATGTTCAACAGCAGCCTGCTTTTGCACATCAGAGTAACGTGGCTTACGGCGTATGGTTTCTGTAACACCGCCACTCGCTTCCCATAAACGGATCCAGCGTCGCAGATTTCTTTTAGAGGGGTACCCCAGATCACGAACCACGGGAGCCAGTTTTCTGCCGTATTTAAAGTAAAGCTCAATTGCGCGGATCCGTTCTGCTTCGGTAAACATTGTTTCTCTCCTGGGAGTCCAGGAAATCGTCCGCATCCCCTTTTAACCATTTAGAAATGTCCCTTTTTCAGGCATAAAGGCTCTAATCTTTTGTGACTTCAGGGATCCCAAAAATGTTGGGACTATGTCTGATAAGGAGTTAGTTCGCGCCCAGATTATCCAGTCTGTTTGTGAAAAACGGTTACGTCGCCGTGATGCTGCAAGCCAGCTGGATCTCAGCGAACGTCAGGTTCAGCGCCTGATGGATAAGTTCCGCTTGTCAGGAACTCCAGGGCTCGCCAGCTTAAAGCGTGGCAAGCCGGGAAACCACAATCTTCCGGAGCAACTAAGAATGAAAATTCTGGCTCTGCTACGTGAAAAATACAGCGACTTCGGACCCACATTAGCCACAGAAAAGCTCAGCGAGCGCCACCAAATATCGATCTCTGTAGAAACCGTACGCCACTGGATGATTGCTGATGGCCTTTGGGTTCCACATGTCCGGCGTAAAGCACGCGTTTATCAGCCCCGGTATCGCCGCGACTGTCTTGGCGAGCTCATTCAAATCGACGGCTCTCACCATGACTGGTTTGAAGGTCGTGCATCAAAATGCTGCCTGTTGGTTTACATTGATGACGCTACCGGTCGGCTGATGCACCTGCGGTTCTGTGAAACAGAATCGGCTTTCGATTACATGCTGGCGACGCGGGAATATATTGATAAACATGGTAAACCTGTGGCGTTCTACAGTGATAAGCATGCCGTATTTCGCGTCAGCCAGGCTGAAACTCGTCGCACCGGCACCACGCAGTTTGGACGCGTTCTGCCTGACCTGAACATCGAGCTTATCTGTGCCAATAGTTCGCAGGCCAAAGGCCGCGTCGAGCGTGCCAACCTGACGCTCCAGGACCGATTAATCAAAGAGATGCGACTCGAGAACATCAGCAGTAGCGAAGAAGCCAATGTTTGGCTGGACAGCTTCATCCTAGACTTCAACCGCCGCTTTGCTAAGGCCCCAAAAAACCCAAAAAATCTCCATCGGCCGGTCAACGAACAGCCGGCAGCGCTGGATGATATCTTTGCCTGGCAGGAGCTCAGAACAATCTCGAAACCCCAGACATTCCAATACGATAAGATGTTATATCTGGTTGAACCCACAGAGGAAAACACACGGATTGCTGGCGAGAAAATCATGGTTTATGACTACCCCGACGGCACGTTGGCGTTCAAATCTGGCCACAGAACGCTGGCCTATCAGGTCTTTGACAAGTTGGCCATCGTTGACCAGGGCGCTATCGTGGACAACAAGCGCCTCGGCGCCGTACTGAAGCTGGCGCAGGTCCAGCAAGGTGAACGGGACCGGGAGGGCCAAAGGGAGCGCAGCAAAGATGCCAAAACGCCGGGCTCAGGCCAGAATCCAGGAACAACTCAGGGTCATCAATCCGGTCTTGGCCAACCCCGAAGAGTTCAGAGCCAGTCTCAAACGCTAAAGCCCTTTTCTCTTTTTAACATTCACCAACGTGACATTTTAAAATTGGAAACCAGGGTGACATTTCAACTTTTGGTATAAATTCTAACATTTTCAATGAGTTACAAAAACCTAAGCGCGAAAACCCACCACACCACTGAAGCGATACGTGGGTCTTGCCGACCCAAAGAACACCCTATGTGCGGACGCGTCGCCCTATTTCCCGTCCCTGCATACGGAACGAATCCGTAGCCGCCAGGAAACCACAGGCGGCAGCTGGCGCAAGGCCCCCCGACTTGATCAGGTGTCATTGGTGACGCTATGGGTGATTTTCCTGTTAGTTCTTCTTACCCCTGCCGAACCCACTTACCCATCGTGGAGATGCCGACAGTCATTCCGGCAGGAGCAGCGGCCACGGTGTATGGTTGATTGGCTACTATCTGCGCTGAGCCGCTGTGAACTCAGGGATGCAACGGCGTCGGTTACGGCCGGTCATACCGTCCCCTAAGCATTGGCTTCGAGATGATATTACCACCTCTAGCCGCGTGGCCTTAGTCACTATGCCACTACAACCATGGTAATGTATTATAGGTATTCGATAATCAAGGCAGTACTCCCGGAGAATTCACCTGCGGTATCGGTACGTTCGACGTTCGCACTCACAATAAACCCAGCGCTTCCATCGACACGTATATCAGCACCACGCCACGCGGGTCGTCCATTTATTGACAATTCAGCGATCGGAGCTCCCTCGGAGGCCCCCAGGTTCAGGCGGCTACCGGGTATCGCGGGTGTACGGAGCCGTACGTCTACTACACGGTTGCAGGCAACCGACCCATGGGCCAATCCACGGCCCGTGCCACCCAGTTCGACCGTCATGGTTATATCGAGAGACGCCGGGCCGATCAGACATGCCGTGCCTTCAGGTCGCACCCCACAGGTAAAGGATCCGATAGCATAGGACCCGAGGGCGGCATCACGGGTGGCAGACAGAACCCACCCACCGCAGAGCGCCCCTAGGGACGAAGTACGTATCCAGGAGGCCGGCCCGTACACATGGTTGGATGGTATATTCCGGAGAGCTTCTACGAGAGGCCTGCCGGGAACCACCGTAAAATTACACAGGCCAACGCCCCCGGTGGCCGATGTACAGTTCATACCGTTCCCCTCGCCCCTTTCGTACTGGATGTACGACATATAGTGCATGCCCGGTGGTACCATCACGTTGTCCGGTGCCCAGTAACTAGAAAAGTATATGGTGCCTTGCAGTTTGAACCCCTCCCCGTCGGGCAGACCTGTGACGCTACCCATGTCGGCATAGCCATACCCAATCGAGACGGGGGGCTCCCCACCGCGGGCATGGTGGCAGCTGAGAAGAGCCACACAGATCAGAGCGTGGATGGTTGGACGGTGCAGCATGACTGAGCCCTATTCCATTGTTGATTAAGTCAGGCAATCACTCACTCAGCATTCTGTAAGAGGTATTTTGCCCATGTCATCCACCGAGTTTCATATTCCCGCACATGCAGGGCGGTCTCTGCCTTCGACAGTTTCCGCCTGCGTGCCTGCTCATAAAGCCGCGCAATACGTTCCCGATGGTTTTGTTCTGCCCTCGGCGCTATCCGGGGCCCTTCGGGGGCATACCAGAGCCCCAGCCAGTCAAAGCCATGTTCAATTTTCCCCAATTGCGTTTTATCTGGGTGTGTTTCAAATCCACCCAAATCAAAAAATTCATGCAGTCGCTTGATTGCCTTGCGTAAATGCCAACGCGTTTTCGTGAAAAAAATAAAGTCATCCATATATCGGGCATAAAATATCTCCTCACGCGTCGCAAAATAACTGTCAACATGTCGTAATAAACTGCCACCAATGAGTGGGCTCAACGCACTGCCACGGCAAATGCCTTTTTCCGGCGTCACTATCTCGCCGCCGTCCTCAATGCTGTAATGGAGCCATTGCAGGCACAGGTCTCGGCAGACCACATCGGCGATATGCCAGTGCAACTGTCCGGCCACCTGGTGTTTTAAAATATGCCGGTAATAGCCCCGGATATCTGTGCGGTACACATAACGCCATTCCCCACTTTGCCAGGCGGAGGAGACACATTGTGTCGACCCGCTGACGCCACCGTGCCCTTTCAGGTGATGGCAATGCACGTTCCTGGGTAGTTTCCCGGCGATCTGTATCGCTACCCACTTGAGGACCAGCGCATCATGCGCCGACCATTGCACCCAGCTTTTATTTCGCCGCCGATAGACTTGCATCGGCGACAGCCGGTACTCCCCTGCCAGCACCCGCTTTAGCCATTGAAACTGCTGCTGTGGCCACGTAAAGCGTAAATCCCACACATCAGCATTCGGTGGCGCGTGTTGCCGTCGCTGACATAACCAGCGGTATGCCGCTTCCCAGTTCCGCGCTGTGCTTTCTTCTGTCTGCGTGTCTGTCACGGTCTGTGAGGTTTCTCTTACTCATATTCGAGATTGAAAGTCGCCACCGCACTGAAGGGTCCGCGTTCGATACGCTGGTTCCTGAGCGCATCCGGCTCGCCCTGCACATAGGCCTTCAGCGCAATATTGGTGCTCCCTGCCTGCAACAGCAATTTATCGCTCGCCTGATTGAGCGGCAGCGGTTGGGCCGACGGCGTCTCAAGCCCTATGGCAATCCCCGTGGCCCCACTGCTGCCGTCCAGGGCCAGCAGGCCCGGCAGGGCGCTGCTTTCCGTGCCGCTAAAGCGCACGCTGACCGTCTTGCCCAGCGTCAGGTCACATTCCTCCAGGTGTATCTCGAAGGCCTGACCCAGGGTTCTCGTGTTCAGATACAAGTACTTGTCAATGATGGTGCCAAAATCCAGCGTGATTTCTTCATCGCCCGGAGGTATCACACAGGGCTCTGCCACCAGGGCACCGTGCAGGTGCACGTTGTTGTCATCCGCGGCCTGGGTTACCGGCGGCACGACAATCAGCGCCAGCGCCAACAGCAGGGCGGCAGCCCCGGAGCGGGGATGTCCTGTACGCTGACGTTTGCCCAATTTCCATTTCATCTCGTGCACCTTATTCATAGTCGGCACGCAGCGTGGCCCAGGCCTCAAAGGCCCCTTCGGTCAGCGTGGCACCCGCTTGTTTTATCGGCACAGCCTCAAGACGGGGCGGGCTGTCCAGGTTTATCTTCAGCGTGCTGTTCGGGGTGAAGGGCGTGTCGTTCTGGTACACCCGTATGCCGAGGCTGGTTTTGTCTGTCAGCAAGGCCTCACTGTCGAACCCGGCCACACTGCCACTCAGGCTGAGCGTCAGCGCCCAACTGCCGCCGACGGCTTTGTCACAGGTGATTTGGTAATTCAACGGCTGACGGTAGTTCACCCCGTCCACTTTGTTGATACCCACCCGCTCGCCGAAGTCGACATCCACCTGATTACCGTCGTTGATGGTGCAAGGCGGCGGCTCTATCAGGGTGCCGTGAAACGTCATGTCCGCCTCACCGTCCTTGGCCTGTGCCGGGGCGATGCTCCCCATCAGGCCGCAGGCCAGCAACAGGACGCTTATCGTTTTGGTCATGCTCCGCTCCCGTTACTGGTAATCCACGGCCATCGTGGCACCCGCACTGAATTCGCCCCCCGCGAGGGTCGCGCCGGCCTGTTTTACCGGCACGGCCCACAGTTCGGGCTTGTTTGGATAGGTGAAGTTCAGCCAGCTGTTGACGGCCATCTTGCTGTCGCCATGGCGCAGTTCGATGCCGAGCCCGGTTATTTTGGTCTGCAGCACCGTGGCGTCAAACGCGGCGCCCGTACCCTTCACCTGAAGCTTCATCGCATTGGAGGCCGGGCCTGTGCATGACAGCGTGTAATTGACCGGCATTTTGTAGTTGTCGCCGTCCACCCGGGTAGTCATCACGTCACCGAATTCCACTTCAATTGGGCGGTCATCGTTTATCATGCAGGGCAGCGGTGCCACCACGGTGACCTTGACCGTGACCGTGGCCGTGGCCGCAGCCCATGCCAGCAGCGGCAGTGCGGACAGTAAGGCGGCCAGTGTCTGCCAGGCATGTTGATGCCGCGTCAGGGGGTCCTTCATCGTCCTGCCCACCTCAGTCATAACTCAGATGAAAATCCACCACGGCCCGATAGCTGCCGGCCATCAGGGGGGCGGGGGTGCGTTCCGGGGTCACGGTGTAGCTCAGCGTGTTCTGTCCCGGCGTCAGCAGCAGCGGCTTGCCCCGGCTGCCCAGGCGCACGTCTTCGCCCTGCGCATTCTCCATGCGCAACCCGAGGCCGGAGACACCCCGCGCCTTCAGCAACTGCGGGTTATCGGCGTCACGGGGGGCGTTAAAGCTCACCGTCACCGCCGGCTGATTGTCCGCCCAGGTCAGACCGCCAGTCCGTACGTCGATACTGCCCGCCGGGCTGCGCAGGCAATCCGCCAGGCGCAGTTCAACCCGGACCGGTTCGCCGCGAGCGCCAATCGTCTGCAAACGCCCCGTTCCCACCTCGCCCAATGCGACATCCTGATGGGCGCTGGTCATGTCCAGCCGACAGGCGCTTTCTGTCAGCGCGCCGTACACATACAGAGAGCCATTAGCCCCTTCAATGTCCCAGTTATCGGCCTTCGCCTGCGCGCCGGGCAACAGCCACATCATCATGCCCAGCGTCAGCGGTACCATCAGCGCCAATCCGGCCAGCGTGGCGTAGTACTTCAGCTCGGTCGCCCCGTGCGGGCCCTGCCGGTATCTGCCTGTCTCGTGTGTCATGCTCATATCCTGTCTCCCTTCGCTTCGCCGGTGCCCGGCACCACCCGATACGGTTCTGCTACGCCGTCTTCGCCGGTATCACGGTGCAGGTGCTACCGTTGCAGCTGAAACTCAGTTGCGGTCGGCCGCCGTAGTCGTTGACGTAGGTCAGCACCGGGCTGTTGCCCACCGCCGCCGCACTCACCGTCAGCGGCAGGTTACCCTTGGGCGGCACCATCATCGGCTCGAAGTTTTTGATGCCCGGGCCGTCTTTCTTGTTGCTCGCGTCAACCAGGGTGACGTAATACGGCGTCGGATTATTGACCACGTACTTGTCGCCCTGTTTGCTCAGGGTCATTTGCTCCTGCGGCGGCGGCGCGTTCTTGTCCATCGCGATGGCCGTCGGGCGGTAGAACAGCTTGATACGCGTCTGCAACGCGATTTGCAGCGTGTTCGGCTTGCTGCTCTTCGGCGGGATTTCCCGCAGGTTGAAGTAATACACCGTCTCGCGGTCCTGCGGCAGCGTCGTCACCACCGGCAGCGCCTGGACTTTCACCTGGCTCGGCTTGCCGGGCTCGATGCGCTGCACCGGCGGCAGTACCGTGAGGGGGCTCTGGATTTTGTTGCCCTGGTCGTCTTCGATCCAGCCCTGTGCCAGATACGGCAACTGCTTGTTCTGGTTGCTGACGTTCAGGCTCACCGATTTCTGGCTGCCGTCGAAGATGATCCGGGTCCGGTCCAGGGCTATCGCTGCCTGCGCCTGCTGGGCCACCATACTTCCCAGCAGGGCGACGGTCAGCAGCGCGGTCGTGCCGGTGCTGCGGCGTGAAGGCATAGTCGTTTTCAATAAGTCGTTTCGCATTGTCTCTTTCCCGGCCTCAGGGCCTGTGAAATAGGTTAGTTAACACCGCATGCCGCTCTCGTCACTCAGTGGCACAGGCTTGTGTTGTCACGCCGTGGGTTTATCTCCGTCAGGCTCTGGGGCACTGGCGCTCACCGGATGGCACGGCAACAACAGCGTATTCATCAGCATGTCCGCCGGTAGCGGGGTCGGCATCCGCACCTCGCACTGCGCCACCCCACCCCAGTGCACCGTCATCGTGTCACCGGCGTTAATGCCGCTCAGGTAGACGCTGCCGCCGTCGTTGACCAGGCCGGTCTCCTGTTTGCGGGCATTCATCACCGTCGCGCCAAACGGTGGCTCGCTGCCGTCGGCCAGTTTGATCACCGCCATCGCCTTGGCACCGGCAATTACGTCGAATTGACGGTAACCAATCGCGCCTTCGGTCAGCGTCGCCTGCACCACAGACTTCGTCGCTTCGGCGTTATCACCCAGTTGGTTCACATCGATGCTCGCCTTGTTGCGGTAGTAGCTGTTCACATCGCCGATGATCGCCTTGCCCCAGGCATTGGTCCGGCTGGTACTGCCGTACCCGCGCACCGGCACGTCCGGTACGCCCTGGGTATCAATCAGCATCCGGGTGCCGCCCGCCGTGCCGGCACGGTGCAGTGCACCGCCGTTCGCCGTCAGCGTCATTCCGCCCTGCAACGACATGCCGACGGCGCTGTAGCGCCCTTCCTGGTAGCTGGCATTGGCACTCATGCGCGTCGTGTCGCCTTCATGGTTGTAATACCCGTTCACGTTCGCCCCACTGCGTGAGCTGCCGGCGCGCAGTTGGTAGGTATTGTGCTCATCAATCCGGTCGGAGTACCCCACCTGATGCGTGGTGTCGTTACGGTTCACCGTGGTGTTGTAGCTCACCGTGGCGTTGCTCCCCCACGGCATCGACAGCGACAGGTAAGCCCCGTCGTCTTTGGTGCCGTTATATTCATTGCGGTACGCCGACAGCGACAGACTCAGGTTTTTAAACCGCCCCACGTCGAAATAACGCGATACAGTCAGGTTGTAACGATCGTTGGCCGGCCGGTCCCAGTAGGTCTGATGGCTGTAGTTGATGTAGCTGCTCAGTCCCCAGTCCCGGAAGTGCTTGTTGAAGGTGACGGTGTACATCTCCTTGCCGTTGCCTGTCCGGGTGCCGTAATAACGCGCGTCCAGATACTCGCTCATGCTCATGAAGTCCTGTTCCGAGAAGCGGTAGCCAGCAAACGTGACTTGACTGTCGTACTCGTCAAAGTTCTTCGAGTAACTCAGACGATAAGAGCCGCCACTGAGCGTACCGCCTCCCTGCGGCAACCGCGCCCGGGACTGCGTGGCGTCGAACGACAACGCCCCCAACAGCATCAGGTCACGCCCGATACCCAGTGACAACGCGTTATAATCCCCGCCCGCTAGCGCGCCCCCGTACAGCGACCAGCCGTTGCTGACCCCCCAGGAAAATTCACCGGTGCCGAATATCGGGCCGCGCGAGTGATGTTCCCAGTCCGAGGGTTTGCCAGCCGCCAACTTGAAGCGCACCGACCCCGGCCGCGTCAGGTACGGAATGCTCGCCGTGTTCACCACAAACTGCTGCACGCTGCCGTCCTGTTCCTCTACCCGCACGTTCAGCTCACCGCTGACCGAATCGTTGATGTCCTGAATGCGGAACGGCCCTGAAGCCACGGTGGTTTCATACAGTACCCGCCCCTGCTGGCTGATGACCACCTTGGCGTTGGTCTTCGCCACCCCAACCACTTCCGGCGCATACCCGCGCAGGTTGGGCGGCAGCATGTTGTCGTCTGATATCAGACTCACCCCGGTAAAGCGGAAACTGTCGAACATGCCCGAATCCAGATAGTCCTCCCCGACCGTCAGCTTCGAGCGTAGCGACGGCACCGCCCGGTAGGCGTAATACCGACTCCAGTCCAACTGCTGACGAGACGACTGACCGCTACCGGTCTGGCGCTCGAGGTTGGCCTGCCAGTCTGCTCGCAGGCGCCAGGACCCCAGGTTAGCCCCGGCCGTGCCGTTACCGCTCAGGGTTTGTGTATTACTGCCGTCTCGCTGCTGATGCTGACTACGGCCGTTAAGGTTGTAGTCCAACAGCAACCCGGGAATGCCTTCGTCCCAACGTGACGGCGGATCCCAATTCTCATCGCTGTACTCTAGGAAGGCCTGCGGGATGCTCAGGTACAGGGCATTGGTGGCCAGGTCACCCCGCACCTCCATCCCCGGCACGCTGCCCTCATCCAGACACTCACCGTCATGCCACCAGGTCAGATCCTTGAGCACGCCCTCCTTGAACCCCAGCTCGTTCACCAGCGCCTGGCTGATACAGGCCCGGCTGCCGTTCGGATCCGCCTTCGGCGCATAAAACGGGATTTGCTGCTCCGGCAGGTCATTCTTGTTGATATGCACCACCATGCCGTAGGTACCCGGCATGATGTAGCCCCCACGGGAAAACTGGCTCAGGTCGATATTTTTGCGGTCGTTGACGTCCAGCACATCCGTGTTGAACTGAATGTCATCTGCCGCGTAGACCAGGGTCATCGGTGAGTCCAGTGCCAGCGAGACGCACAGCCCCACCGCCTGGAGTCGAACCCGTTTTCCTGTTGGTGACAAACCCATACCCTTACCTTTTTATTTTAAATAATCGTTGCCGATGCACTGCGCGAGGTATTCAGAAATAATCCAGTTTGAAACGAATTGACGAAAAATAATCGCCGGGCTTCAATGCGTGATTATTCGCCACCAGTTTCAGGGAGTAATTCAATTGCATGCTGCCGGGAATAATATCGACAAACGGCAAGACTTTTCCGGGTAACGCAATATTCCCCGAGCCATCAGAAATTTGCAGTCCCACCCCGGACGCGCCGCCGCGAACACCAAATAAATTCCCTTCCGTGTCACCGTCAAAGGTCACCTGGAAGTGTTTCCAGTCCGCTTTTCCCGGGCGCTCAAGCACACAATCAACCAGATCTATTGAAAAGCGTTTACTGCGCCCCTGGCCATCACGAACAATATCCGCCACGGGAATAACCCCCATATCGATACTTTGCTCACGACTGTCCACCGCAATGGCGCAGGCGGTATCGATAATACTGCCCTGCATATTGACCTGCCCCCATCCCGCCAGGTCACCGGCGGCATACGCAGAAAAGAATACAGGGGGAAACAGACAGGAAAATACGATTAACGTTTTTCTATTAATGTGCATCTTCCATTATTCCTTTGGGCGACTCGCATAAAAAGAGCATGCGGAAACCCCGCATGCTTAGACACATCACTATTTAAAATAAGGGGAATAAAAGGGGCTTAGTTGTACGCCAGGGTAAAGTCAGTCACCGCCTGGAAATCACCTTCGGTAATGGTTGCTGATGCGCCATCACCCTGCATGTAAGCCGCGAAGGTCAGCGTGCCGTTACCGTCCTGCAAAGTCTGTTCTTTAGTTGGTTTACCTAGCTCAATCACTGTACCCGTGCCGTCAGTGATGGCTACGCTGGCGCCCTTGGCATTACCGGTGATCCCCAGCAGACCGTTACCCGCCACAGATTCCATACCGCTGAAGGTCACCTGGACCTTGTTCTTGGCAGCCTTTGTGCCGAATGAGCAGTCTTCCAGCTTGATATCAAAGTTCCTTGGTGTGGACTGGCCACTGTTTGCCAGCGCCGCATTGGAAATCTGCCCCAGGTCAACGGTCTGATCGATAGACTCCGGTGCGATAGAGCACGGTGCGTCTATAATAGAACCGGTGAAAGTAACTTTACCGTGACCCTGGTCAGCGGCATGAGCCATAGATGCTGAACCAAATGCAATTACGGCAGCCAGAAGTGTCTTATTCAGGTTCATTTGTAAATTTCCTAAGATAATTAATGATTAAATTTTTATTTCCGGACCACGGACTGCACAATCCATTACGCAAAAAGCAATAAGAGATAAAATAGACTCACATTAAAACAGTACAGTATGCAGATCCAGAATAAGAACAAAGAGCGCCTCCGTTCTGAAATTAATTATTGCAAAAAAAAACCTAAACTGGGAGCTTTTTTCTCAACACCAAATAAAAAAACAATATAAAACCAACAGCATTTTCTTTTTCAGTAAAAATCAAAATATACGATCGTGAAAACCGCCATTGCGATATAATCAACTGTAATTGAAATTATATACAACTTTATAGATTGCCAAAGCAAACAATTTCACTACAATGAACCAATAAATGGGAATATCCCCACACTTAGTAGCACATAACGGCATTGGATGTGGATGTGGATGGGATCTTGGAGCGAATACAATGGCGGAGCTAAAGGTCACACGCAGAGAAAGCCTCCGGCTACAACACGCGTTACTTATCGCTTTGCAACAGTTAGCACCGTCAGTAACAAACAATAGGTTACCACCGCAGACGAGTTGGCCTTCTACGCGGCAACTGGCGATGGCTCTTGATATCGGGATTTATCGAGCACGTTATTTACTACTCGATATGGTTAGAAAAAATCATGTCGTCGTCAGTAATAGTGCAGTAAACAATTCGCTACGCTGGTTTCCGATAGAGAAAACCATCCCCTCTCCAGCCGATAATTCTTTACCGGATAAAGTCATTAATAAATAATAAAGAGCGAGGTGTTAATATTGGTCTTCAATGTCAATGTTCTGATATGTCTGGGGCTGTGCCTGGGTTTGTTTGGTTTTTGGTTTCGGCGTGCCGCAAATCATCGCGCGATTTTAGTCTCGCCCGCCTTGGCCTATTTTACTGCGGGGGTTGTGGTATTAGCCCTCCCACTGGCATATACCACAGACATGCGAGTTACGAGTGCCGCCTGGCGGGTTGCCGGGATCGTACTCGGACTATTTTGGTTTGTTTCGTGCCTGCAAATAAACTGGCGCCGATGTACGGTGCTTGCGGCACTCTATGGCTTACTCTTTTTGGTTGCTGTGCAGGCCGTTATTGCTGGACAGCAGTGGCTTGTGCCTGATAATGCCTGGGTCCCTCTCTACGGCAACCAGGTCTACGGCTCATTCTTTCAGCCGAACGTCCTCGCCAGCTTTATTGCTACCGGCGTTACCTTGACCCTTGCATTGCTGCTACTCCCCGGACTGGCCTTAAAACGCGCCAGGAGTGAGCACGCACGCCAGTGCGGCTTGCTGATCCTACTTGCGATGCTTTCTGCCGTTCTGATTTGCATTCAGTCCCGGGCTGGTTGGTTAGGTGGCATCGCCGCAGTATTGCTCCTTTTCCGTTTTGGTCGTCTCAACTCGCCACGAACGGTCCGTGCCGTTGCAGCACTGACCGTTGCAGCACTGACCGTTGGTGTATTCCTGGGTAGTACATTGCTGCTCTTGGAGCAATCTCTCATTCCTCTGGTCGACCACTCTCACAGCAACCTGTCTCGCTGGACCATGTTGCGCGATACGCTAGCCATGATTGCTGACAGCCCCTGGCAGGGGTGGGGGTATGGCGGGTTCGAGTATGATTTTCAGCACTTTCGCGTTTCCCAAGCTTCACCAACTCAGGTGACCGAAATTGCTCGCCATCCGCATAACGAAATATTGCTGTGGGTCGTTGAGGGTGGCCTGATAGGGCTAACTGGCATGACGCTGGTTCTTATCGGCATAGGAACTATTGTCAGGCAGGCTATAAAACGGGACCGTTCTGCCCTAATGGCCGGTCATCGCATGGCCGGAGTGACGACAGCGCTGAGTATTGCCGCACTGCCCATGGCTATCCACAGTCTGCTGGAGTTTCCTTTCTACCTCTCGACTCTGCATTTCGTCATATTCCTGCTTTTGCTCGCCATGGCGGACCACCTCAGCGCAACAGAGCCAACCCTAAGTACCTTGCCGAACATCTCAAGCAGAATACTGAACCGGACCCTGACTGTTCTGGCACTGGGCATTACAGTGCTGGCCAGCTTTACCCTTAAGGGGGGGGTAACTCTCACGCAAGTGGAAAGATTTGGCATGGAAGATGTCACCCCCTTAAAGACGTTACCTTCTCTGACTCGCCAGCTGCTTCAGGAACGTATTACCTTTGATGAGCAGATCGGTGCCCTGATGACCTACAACCGGACGCGTGATGAACGTCTACTTGAAGACTACAGCCAGTGGGCACAAACCTACCTGCAACAACGCATCGATAAGAACGTTTACGCCAACCTGATCTCCGTATTACTGCACCAGAAACACCCAGCAACCGCAGAGCGTTATCGTCGTGAGGCGGCATTGTTTTTCCCGACCGATGTTCGTTTCTCCCCCCCTTCGGTCGATATCACTGCAACTCACAATAACCAGGAAAGGTGATGAAAAAAAACCACGTCAATATCTTTATACATGACCCCAATCAATATTTTGCACAAGGCCTCAGTGCCCTGTTGCAAATTGAGGAATTGTGTAAGAACACCACAGTCACCTTTTTAACTCATCAGAATCGCTATCTGGCCGACCTGATAATAGTAACGGATGATCCCTCCGCTTTCGTCAAGGTCTATTCGGCAACAATGATGAATGCCCGGCGAAATGTACTTCTGATCCAGGATAACTTCCGATACCGGACGGTTTCACAAACTCGGTACAGTGCCGGCATCATCAGACGCCACGACAGCATAAACACCGTTTTGCAGTTACTGGACTCAACATTCAAAAAACACAATGACAGTACCACCGATGATGCCCTGTACAGAAGTCCGTCGCTAACGTTCCGGGAAGGCCAGATTTTGACCGCCATAGCGCAAGGACTGCAGCCCAAGATGATAGCCAGGCAGCTTGGAATGCACCCCAAAACGGTCAGCACCCATAAATGTGCCGCCATGCGCAAGCTGGGGTTCTCTCGTAATCACGAGTTGTATCTCTGGTTGTGCAACCAGAACGGGCTGCCACAGAGTCTCATCGATGCCCAATAGCTGCCTCCTCCTCGGAAGAGTAACGCCAATCAAGCCACGCCTCGGTAACGAGTGTTCTAATCATGATAAATAAAGAAAAAACCTACTCAACAGGATGCGCACCAAGAATGAAAAAATCGGTCAATCACACAATTCGTATGGGCATCGTATCCCTCATTGTCCTCGGCTCTGTAGCCTGCCAAACGTAAAAATCAGGCAAGCCAACCACCAAGGACCATGCCAACACAGAACAAACGTCACCGAAGATGCCCAGCTTAAGCACCGTGAGATCGAGCGATTAACGCTGTGCCAGGAGCAATTAGGCGCATTGATTAAAATTAACCCAAAACAGCATCAGCAGTATAAACAGGCCTTCGACAACCTGATGAACGGTGCCTCACAGTATGCGAGTCTGCGAGTCTGCGCGTCCAAGTGAACAATAATACCCAGGAGACGGTGGATGCTCTGTATCGTTACAAGATCAACTACCTGTGCGCCGGCGTCAGCCAAGCCGTGTTGACCGGCCTGGCTGAGCGAGCGGAGCAGGTTAAAGAGGAAACGGTGAAATGAGTCAACGAAAATGGCTGTTCACCCGAGGTTACACGACATTAGCAGCCCTCATGATAACCGGCAGCGTCTCGGCGGATGACGGTATGCCTGCCTTATTACAGTTTGCCGAACAATATCAACAACAGGTGCTTGAAAAACCGGCGACTAAATAAAAATCGTCCACGTCAGGCGTCGCCATATCGACGAAAATCCGACACAGCCCGCCTGCAGGCCGGAGAAACAGATCACAGCAATCCCGCAGGTTAAACCCAGTACGCAACATCAATCGCTGTTAGCCAGTAAACAGCAACTTGCACGGCAACACATCGAACTGGAAACGCTTCGTAAGGAAGTTAGCGCGTTACGGGCAGAAAAAAACTTACTTCCCGCTGTTATCCCCCCAATTGTCTGACCTGCAACCGTTGAAGCAATGGGTCGTCAGTCTGGGAGATGCCTGGCGTGGAACACCCGATGCACAACGCACTACCGCCCTGCTTCGCGAAAAAGACTATAGAGCCAGAAGGAGGGATTAACCAGAAAAACCCTTCTATAAGAAGGGTTTTTGGCAAGGGCGATTTACAGGGTTTTGCTCAGCGTGGCGACCATCACCGCCTTAATGGTGTGCAGGCGGTTCTCTGCCTGATCAAACACGATGCTGTGCTCCGACTCGAACACCTCGTTGGTCACTTCCATACCGCCGTGCATGCCGTACTGCTCGGCCATCTGTTTACCCAACGTGGTTTGATCGTCATGGAATGCTGGCAGGCAGTGCAGGAACTTCACCTGTGGGTTGCCGGTCAGTTTCACCATCGCCATATTCACCTGATACGGCCTGAGCAGGGCAATCCGCTCCTGCCAGACTTCTTTGGCTTCTCCCATCGAGACCCAAACGTCGGTATACAGGAAATCGGCACCTTGCACGCCTTCGGCAATATCTTCCGTCAGGGTGATTTTACCGCCGGTCTGCTGTGCCAGCGCCTGGCATTCTGCAACCAGCTCGGCTTGCGGCCAACAGGCCTTCGGCGCGACCAACCGCAGGTCCATGCCCACCAGCGCGGCGGCTTCCAACAGGGTGTTGCCCATATTGTTACGTGCATCGCCAATGTAGGCGAATTTCACCTCGCTCAACGCTTTCCCCGGCAGGTGTTCACGCACGGTGAGCAGATCCGCCAGCAACTGAGTTGGGTGGAACTCATTGGTCAGGCCATTCCAGACTGGCACGCCAGCGTGTTCTGCCAAGGTTTCCACCAGGCACTGGCCAAAACCGCGATATTGAATACCGTCGTACATCCGGCCCAGCACGCGGGCGGTGTCTTTCATCGACTCTTTGTGGCCGATCTGGCTGCCGCTTGGGCCAAGGTAGGTCACCTGAGCGCCCTGATCGAATGCGGCAACTTCGAAAGAGCATCGGGTACGGGTGGAGTCTTTTTCGAAGATGAGCGCAATGTTCTTGCCTTGCAGATGGCGGGTTTCCTGGCCTTGCTTTTTGGCCTGCTTCAAATCGGCGGCCAACTGCAGCAAAGACTGGATCTCACTGGGGGTAAAATCCATTAATCTCAAAAAGTGACGACTGTAGAACGGGTTCATCTGGCTCATCTCCGTAAATCTCTATCGTTTTGATTGAATTTAAATTCACTTTATATGTATGAATATTCAATTTCAACCCCGAAGCAGAAATCTTTCACGTTTATCGTGGCAGCGGTGACAGCGGTGTGTGAAAATAGAAGTAACGAAGCCCATTTTATTGAGGATAGAGGCATGGCAAACCGCGAATTGCTGGAAGAACAACGTGAAGAAACCCGCCTGATCATCGAAGAACTGCTGGAAGACGGCAGCGATCCGGATGCGCTCTACACTATCGAGCACCATTTCTCTGCCGAAAAGTTTGAAGTTTTGGAGCAGGCCGCCGTGGAAGCCTTCAAGCTGGGCTACGAAGTGACCGATGCCGAAGAGCTGGAAGTGGAAGATGGCTCCATGGTGATGTGCTGTGACGTGATCAGCGAAGTTGCGCTGAATGCCGAGCTGATCGACAGCCAGGTAGAACAACTGGTGGCACTGGCAGAAAAATGCGGTGTCAATTACGACGGTTGGGGCACCTACTATGAAGATCCGAACGGTGAAGAAGGCGACGACGAAGAAGAAGACGGCGACTTTATCGATGAAGACGACGACGGCAAACGTCATTAATTAAATCCTGCGGGCTGGCGCAAGCTGGCCCCTGATAGAACCCGATGAAATACCAATCTCTGTTATCCCCGATTTTAAACTTCCTGCACTGTGAAACCCCGGATGGATGGATCGAAGCGGCCCGTCGCCCGGAAAACCTGCCACTGTTGCTGACCGACCACCTGGTATGCGAGCTAAAAGCGGCGCAGACCGGCATGTGGCTGATCCGCCGCTATGTGGCCGATAAAGAGAGTGGCGATGCCCTGTTGGCGCTGCTGAGGCCCTATGAGGCGTTTGTGCACGAGGCGCAGGAAGTACCAGAAGAGCTGTTCCGTCAGAGCGCGTTTACCAGGAAGATCCTGCCGAAGAATGGCTCGGCCTATGGCCAGGATCTGGTCGACAAAATGGTGTTGTTGATCAAAGAAGAGCTGCATCACTTCTCGCAGGTGCTGGAGATCATGCAGGCTCGACAGATCCCTTATAGAAAGATCACCGCCAGCCGCTATGCCAAAAGCATGATCCGCGAGGTGCGCACTCACGATCCGGCCACTCTGATCGATAAGCTGATCTGCGGCGCGTATATCGAGGCCCGCTCCTGCGAACGCTTCGCCAAGCTGGCCCCGTTCCTGGACGATGAGCTGAACCGGTTTTACGTCTCGCTGCTGCGTTCCGAAGCCCGCCATTACCAGGATTACCTGACGCTGGCAGAGCAGATTGCCGGGGGCGATATCAGCGAACGCGTGGCGTTTTTTGGCCAGTTGGAGGCGGAACTGATCCGCTCACCGGACACCGAGTTCCGCTTCCACAGCGGCGTACCGGTGGCGTAAAATTTCACGATCCGGCCTTTCTCATCTAGAGGCAAGGCCGGTCAGGTTACTGTCGGAAATCGGAGTACAACTGCTGGCCACGGTAGCCAATGCGTTGTGAGAGCTCCAGGGCGGTATCAGAGATCATTTGCCCCAATGCGGCGATTTTTTCGGGTTGCTGGTTAATTTTGTTAAACAGGCTGGCGACGCTGATAGCGGCGTAAACCTTACCCCGAAAGTTATAGACTGGAGCGGCAAGGCAGAACACCTCGGCATTATGTTCCCGATCGTCAATGGCATAACCCTGCTGGCGTGCCTGATTTAAAATCGCGAAAAATTTCGCTTCATCGGTCACGGTATACGGCGTGATGGCCTGCAACCCGCCGGTGCGGGCCAGAATGGTTTTTACCTCATCGTCAGGTAAGGTTGCCAGGATCGCTTTACCCAGGCCGGTACAGTACAGCGGGTTGTTCGAACCAATTCTGGCGGAGGTTCTGACGGAGTTGGGGCTTTCCACTTTATCGAAATAAACCAACTCATCGTTATTGAGCAACGCCAGAAACACGGTTTCCCCCGCGATTTCGGCGAGCTTTTCCAGCATCGCATGCGCGACGTTGTGGAAAGGCGTTTGCTCCAGGTAACAAGCCCCTGTCTGGAACAGTTTTACGCCCAGCTTAAACGACTTCTGCTTTTCGTTGGCTTGCTCCAGATAACCTTTATCGAGCAGGGTGTAGAGAATATCAAAGGTAGTGCTCTTGGGGATGCCCAGTTGCTTGCTGATTTCGGTAATGGTCAGTTCGTTTTTGCTTGCTGCGACCAACTCCAGCATATCCAACGCCCGGGCAACCGAACGATTTATCTTTTCAGACACGGGCTTACCTCACCGTTATTGTTATAGCTGGCAGTATAACGAGGTAGCGAGGGTGAATACAGATCTGCTAAATAATAACCAAGCTACGGCTGTTCACCGTAGCTTGTCTGTCCTGATGTCAGGACCGTTTTCCCTCATGAAACGCCTGGATAAAGGCTTGTGCCTGTTGGGTGATTGCTGCCCAGTTGCCTGCCTCAATCCATTGTTTATTAGTCAGTGCGCTCCCCACACCCATCGCAAACGCACCGGCCTTGGCAAATGCGCGGGTGTTTTCAAGCGTAATCCCGCCAACCGGGATCATGGATAGGTTATCCAACGGCCCTAACACCTCTTTCATATAATCAACGCCGAGGCTATTGGCTGGGAACAGTTTTAACAAATCTACCCCCAGGCGGCAGGCCTGCAATATCTCCGAGGGTGTCATCACCGCAGGGATCATCAGGCGTTGCTTTTCGTGCACCATCATCACCACATCGGGGTTGAAGTCGGGGGAAAGGACAAAATCGGCACCGGCGTCCAGCACCAGCTGTGCCATTACCGGATTTAATACCGTCCCCGCGCCTACACACATTCTGTCTCCCATCTCCTGCTTAAGCGCGCTGATGCTTTCCAGGTGCCGGGTCGAGTTACAAGTGACCTCAATGACTCGGATGCCGCCGTCGTACAGTGCATTGGCAAGGGGGATTATGCCCTCGGGCGCGACGCCGCGAACGATGGCAATCATGCCGGTTTCTTCTATGGCGCGAATCACGCGTTGTTTAATCATGGATAACCTCTTGGGAAATATCAGGGAGCGGGCTCCCTGATGACATCAATCCGTTACGGTCACCGGTTCTTTGACGATGAACCAATAACACAGTGCAGCGCAGGCTGCGATAATTCCACCGCTGACAAATGCCAAGGTGTATGAGCCAGTGACATCGGCAATTAACCCGGTCACTAGCGGTGATAACGATCCGGCAAAATAGCCCCCGAAGTTCTGGATGCTGCCAACCGAGGCCACCATGGACGCCGGGGCGACGTCGCCAGGTAATGCCCAGCCAGTAGCCGAAAGCGAGGAGAGCAGCGCCATGGCAATCACCAGCAAGGTCAGGGTGGCGGCCAGGCTATCTACCATTGGCACCGCAATAACAGCGACGCCAGCCAGCAGTGCCGAGACACTGATGGTGACACGCTTGGCTTTTAAGGATTCGGTGAAAATCTGTTTATCAACCAGCCATTTGGAGATGTAACCACCGGCAATGGCGCCGACAATCCCACCGAAATAAGGAATACTGGCGTAGATACCCAACTCTTTAAATTGGATGTTTTGGGTTTTCATTAAATAGAGCGGTAAGAATGTAGTGAAAATATTCATCATCCACACATAACAGAACCAACCTAAAATCATTCCCCAGATACAGCGATATTTAAAAAGACCGCCCCAGCTGATTTTTTCAGCGTCACCCGTCAGTTTTTGTGCTGTGCCGCCACCGCCTTCTTTAATATAGTCCAGCTCTTCTTTGGTAATGTTAGGGTGCTGCTCTGGCTGATGATAGGCGAAGATGAAAAACACGACGAAAATAAAACCTATTGCCCCAGCAATATAAAATAGCGCACGCCAACCGAATGGCACAATGATAGCGACCAGGATCGGCGGAGCGATGGCTGGCCCCCATTTGGACGCTGCATCCCAGAATCCGGTTGCCAACGCACGTTCACTTTTTGGGAACCATGAAGCGGTAATTTTCGCCGCTCCCGGCCAGCATGGGGCTTCGGTTATCCCCAACAGTCCACGGGCAAAAATCAGTGTCACCATACTGCTACAAGCACCGGTTAGCATGGTAGCACCGCTCCATAAGCCGACAGCCCAGCCGTACACTTTTTTCGGGCCGAAGCGGTCAACCAGCCAACCAGCAGGAAGTTGGCAAAGCGCGTAGATCAGCGCAAAGACTGAGCCCAGCAATCCGATATCCGTATTCGATAATTCAAGTTCTTTCATCATATCGGGCGCAGCAATAGAGAGGCTGGCACGATCGAGGTAGTTGACAATACCGCCAATCAATAAGAGGAATACAACAAACCAGCGCTTATTTCCTCGTTTTTTTGTTATGACTTTTTCATTAACGATGGTGTTCATAATCAGACCTTTTAATTTTGTGTAGGATACAAAGGAATTAAATAATCTGTCGGTGGTGAGCCAGGGCAAATAATCCAGAACTGGAAAGTGAACGATCTACCGATGCCAGGGTAACTTTCCCGTTAAACCACGGGTCATTTTCAATGAGAGTAGCGAAAGCGAATTTAAGCGTGTCTTTGCCGCATACCACGACGTGAGTATCCGGGGTAACCGTAAAGGCCTCGCTATTTTTGACCGCCTGCAGGTCATCTTGTAGCACGGCTCCTAACAAGACATTGGCTTTCTGGTTGAGCGTAAGTTGGCTGAACATATCCAGAACGCGCACAGAAAAACAGGTGCGGGACAAGCCCGTTTGCCGGCATTGGTTCGCACCTTGCAGCAAGGCTGGGGCTTCAATCTCCTGAGCGAATTGCCGATCCAGGGAGTTGGCCAGGATCGTATGCCGGGTAATCACGTCCAGCAGTTCACCACCGAGTGTCGTGACACAACCTTCGATGCGGTCCTGCGCATCTATCTTGACGAATTTAGAGTGTGAACCCGGCAGCACAATCAGCGCCGGGCCGTGGATGTCCAGGCTGGCGAGTACACCGATAGCTTCCGTCTCTTCGCCACGCATCATGTCCATCTGCTCGGCATTACCCAGCGTGACGGCAGAATCATGATTGCGAACTCCTGGTACAAACCAGATGGGTTCCTCGGCGATTTCTGGCAGATTGGCGCAGACCATGCCTTGAGCCAGTTCGCCAAGCCCGGCAGGCGCCAACAAATGCGGAATTTCACATAATCCCACGTTGGAGGTGATCATACCCGATGATAGGTAAACCACGCGTTCAGCAGCCGGTATCGTGGCCAGATTTTTGGCTTCCTGAACGGCTTCGCGTACGCCATTCATCAGCGTTGCCGTACTGCCAGAGATGGCGGTATCGCGTACGCCGATGGGGCGTGCCGCTTCAGCTAACAGCCGTTGGTCCTGCCAGGCACATACCCTGGTGTTGGTTGTGCCGGTATCGATAGTGATTATATACATGTCATTCTCGTTATTATTATCAGCGTAGGGTGCGGAGTGTATTAGCAATAGCGCTGGCGCCGGTTATCGCTAACAGATCTATTTGCTGCTCATCGGAAATTATTCGCTGTGGGCTATCTATTTTTAACTGCTGTCGAATAATGTGCTGGTAAATCTCACAACGTCTCGCATGGCCGATTAAAAATATCTCGCCATGGAAATTAAACCCCTGGTGTTGGGCATTAATAAAAACGTTGATATCGTCACCTGCCATGGCGCTTTCAAGGAAGAGTTTGCGCTGCGGCGCTGTGGTCGGAAACGCGAATTGTAAGAATCGGCTCATCAATATTGTGCGTAATAAACCGCTCTCCTGCACGGACTGGCAGGCAGCATCAATAATCTGTGGCTCTATTTTTGCCTGCGCTTCTTCTTCTGGCGTGGTGGCAACACTGGCTGCGACAAAGGTCTGCTTCAGGATTGCTGCATACACCTGGCCGCTTAAGGAGGTAATACTGCCGGCAATTTTCCCCTGTTGATTAATCGAAATCAATTTTGTGGTGGAACCCAGCTCGATCAGGATACAGGGGAGCTTGGGCTGATAACCCAACAGCAACCCGACAGCCTGAGTCTCTTCACCTCGCATCAGATCAATGCCGCTGAGATTTTCCCATGAGGGAGTCGTCTGGTTGCGAACGCCAGGGATCAGCATGACGGGAATATCCAACGCCAGGAGCTCATTGGCAGCAAATGGCACAGTATGCTGTGCCAATTCGTCAATCCCGACCGGTGCAACCAGATGGGGAACCTCATGCAAACCCAGGTTTGACGTGATCATGCCTGAGGCAATAATAAAGGTGATATCCTGCTGAGCCTTGCCGTTTCTTGCCAACAATTCCGTTACGCCACGCACCATCTCCTGACGTAATAGATTATTATTTCCATGAGTGACGGTGGAGTTTACCCCTTCGTCGATCGTGATCTTGTCAATAATCTTACTATCGGCGAATGCCAGCAGATAAATACGTGTCGTGGACGAACCTGAATCAATGACAATAAACATGCTCACTCCTTTAAATAGCGCTGCTGAGGCTGATGTTTTTCATTAAAGGCTACGTTGTAAAATATCACGCAGGGTGTCGGCATCCGGCACTCGTGGATTATTCTCCAGCACCACTTTCATGGTGGTTTGCACGTTATTGATAATCCAGTCGAAGTGTTCTTCTTTCACCCCCAGTTCAGTCAAGGAAGGGAGCATATTGACTGATGACAGCAATGACGTGACGGCCTGTACGCTGCTGTAAGCGGCTTGTTCAAGGGACATATCGCGAGTATCCACACCCATGGCATAGGCAATGGCGGCAAATTTTTCGGGGGCGGCCGACCAGGTGTATTCCATAAAAGCAGGATAAACCGCGGCGATCCCTTCTGCATGAACGACGTCAAGCAGCCCGCCCATTGGGTGTTGCAGAGCATGTGGCAGCGCCGTACCGGCACAGTCGATCGCCATTCCGGCAAGCGTACTCGCCACGCAAACCTGCTCCCATGCCGCCAAATCGGTCACATCGGCATACACGCGTGGCAGGTTCTGTGTCAGCAGGGTAATCGCACGCAGCGAGAGCATTTCACTGACTGGGTGCGCATTCCGGGAGATAAATGACTCCAGGGCATGGAACAAGACGTCGGCACCCGGCCCGGCGATCACGCGTTTTGGCAGAGTGAGCATCAGTTCGGGGTCAACAATCGAGGCGACCGGGTAGATTAACGGGTTAACCAAGCCTTTTTTATCATGGGTTTCCGGGTTGGTGAACACGGCGGTACGGTTAGCCTCGCTGCCTGTGCCTGCCGTGGTCGGCACCAGGATATTTGGCAGTGCGTTCTGTGCCTGGGCTTTGCCAAACACATAATCCCAGATGCTGCCTGGATTGCAGGCACAAAACGCGATGCCTTTGGCCATATCCATTGCGCTGCCACCACCAATACCAATCACCAGATCGCATTGCTCCTGGCGTGCCATTTCAGCACCGGCTTCCACCAGTGTGGAAAGCGGGTTTTGCATAAATTTGTCATAGACGGCAAATGCCACCCCGGCGGCAGCCAGGGTTTCCTGTGCCCGAGCGAGTAGGCCCGTGGACTTGGTGTTATCAGAAACGACCAACAGTGCTTTCTTCCCGTACTGTTGAGCGATGCTACCAAGCAGAGCAAATTTGCCAGGGCCAACGTGAAGTTTTACAGGGTTGTTGAAGATAAAACTGTTCATTAGTTATCCTTTATTGTCCGCATATTCGAATCGTGTTCGCATTTGTGATTATATTGGCCGTGTTTCATCCTGCGTTCAACCCTTTTTGCTGGATTAATGAGCGCAATCACATTTTTTCTGGTTGTTGGCGAATTAGGGGGAGGTAAACAGGGGGGGATTTTTTAACGTGATTTGCAGCAATGGTTAGCTGACAGCAAGCCAACATCGGCTTGCTGTCTATTTGGGCTATTCACCCAATATCAAATCCACCGCCTTCTCGGCCAGCATAATGGTGGGTGCATTGGTGTTGCCGCTGGTGACCTGCGGCATCACCGAACAGTCGACCACCCGCAGGCGTTCAAAGCCATGCACTCTTAGCTGCAAGTCAGTCACCGAGTTCTCCGTATTTTGCCCCATACGGCAACTGCCCACCGGGTGATAGACGGTCTTGCAGAAGTTACGCACAAACTCCTCCATCTGCGCCTCATCGTTCACCCACGCTGGTTGTGGCATCAGCAGATCTTTAATCAGCGGCTTGAGAGAGGTGGTTTCCAGGAAGCGCAGGCCAAATTTCACCGCGCGAATGCTGCCCGCGATATCGTCTGGATGACCAAGGTAGTTGGCCTGGAGCTTGACCGGATCGGCAGGGTTGCGGCTACGTAGCTGCACCTGACCGCGCGCTTTGGGTTGCAGATAGCCGACCTTGAGCGACATGCCGTGGATCGCCGGTAGCGGTTCGCCGGGCACGTCGTCCCAACTGTCCAGTATCGGCAGGAAATGCACCTGTACGTCTGGCCTGCCATTGCCCAGGGAGTCTGCAAAGGCGGCACCCTCTAGTACGTTAGAGGTCAAGACGCCGCTGCGAAATGCCAGCCACTCGGCACCGTGGCGCAGCGCCTGCAAGCCCCGATCGGCGCCGAACAGGCTGACAGGTTCACGGGTACTGACGTTAATCGACATATGCAGGTGATCGTGGAAGTTTTTGCCCACCGGCAGATCGGCCAGCGGCGTAATACCCAACTGCTCCAGATGTTCGCGCGGACCAATGCCGGACAGCATCAGGATCTTCGGTGAGCCAATCGCCCCGGCGCTGAGGATCACTTCCTGGCTGGCGTGGGCGACGATCTCATTGCCACCGTTCAGGCTGTAGACCACTCCAGTTGCCACGTTGTTTTCGAACGTGACGCGATGCACCAGCGCGTTGAGTTTCACCACTAGCCGCGAGTTATCGCGCACGGCTTGCAGATAGGTGCGGGAGGTGCTGGCGCGTTCTCCATTGTGGGTGGTGGTTTGGTAGAACCCTACGCCGTGTTGGCTAGCGCCATTAAAGTCGTTGCGATAGGGCAGGTCCAACTCCTGGCCCGCGCGGATAAATGCCATGCTGAGTGGATGGCGATAACGGTTCTCGCTGACGGGCAACAACCCTTCGGTGCCGTGATATTCATCCGCCAGGCTTTCATTGGCTTCGGCGCGTTTAAAATAGGGCAGTACGTCCTGATAGCTCCAGCCGGTACAGCCATACTGTTGCGCCCAGCCGTCGTAATCCTGCGGTTGGCCACGCAGATAGATCATCCCGTTGACCGAGCTACTGCCACCCAGCACCTTGCCCTGGGCGATTTGCATGCGGCGGTTATTGGCGTGCGGCTCTGGCTCGGTTTCATACGGCCAGCTTTTTTTGGCGATGATCTTGGCGACCCCGGCGGGCATTTTGATAAACAGATTATTGTCGTCGCCACCGGCTTCCAGCAGCAGGATGCGGGCCTGGGTACGGAGGATGAGTTGGGCTGCCAGCACGCAACCCGCCGAGCCTGCGCCAACAATGATGTAATCGAAGTTATTTTCTGACATGACCGTTCCCTGTGCGTGATGGTTGGAGACTGTCATGGCAGAGTAACTCAGAGGAAGGGTAGGTCAATTTACGATCGTTAATTTATTAACGAATATCACAATAAATTTACATTACAGAACTGAGAATCAGTTTAACTGTTTGAAATATAAAGTTACCGTGTGAATTTTTGAATAATGTTGATGTTAATAATTTTTGTGTGAGTGATGTGTTCTCTCCCTCACCCCAACCCTCTCCCCAAGGAGAGGGAGCCGATAGGCGCAGTTGTCAGGTAAAGAAGTTAATTGGTAACAGGGGGGATATCGAGGGTGTATACCGTTAATTAAGTTGTGGCACATTCGGTCCCCTCTCCCTGTGGGAGAGATACCGTCTTGTCGGCTATCCGGCAAGCGGTATTTCCGCATTAAATGTCTTTCCTGATTTCACCACACCATAGGCCAGTTGCAGCAGTTTTCGCATCGCCGCACACACTCTCTCTTTGCCCGATTTCCCACGCAACTTCAGCCTTTCTGTTAAGTCTTTAACCACAACATTGTATTGGCTTGCCACCACCGCGGGCATGTATAACGCGCTTCGTAGCTCACCGTGTCCCACTTTCGATAACCGGCTTTTCCCTTTAAACATCCCCGACTCACATCGCTGTGGATTCAGTCCTGCGTACGCTACCAGGGCCTTGCTGCTGGTGAACCGACGCAGGTTTCCTGCGAAGGCCAGCAGGCTGGAGCTCAGCATCTCTCCCACTCCAGGGATACTTTTTAGCAACTCGCTGTCCCGTTTCAGGTCAGGGTTATCATCGATGTGCTGACTGATTTTCTTCTTCGTTTCTCGTATCAGTTCATCCAACGTGGCGATGTGCTCATTGAGTGAAGGGACGATGACTGCTTCGGCCACCTCCAGGCGATTTTCTTCCATCTGACGCATCTCTTCCAGGTTCTTAAGATGCCTGACCAACGCGGTCAACTGGCGTTCGCTCAACGGGGCTGGGAACCACGGGTCAGGCTGATGCAGTGCGCAGTAGCGGGCTATCATCGCTGCATCGCTTTTGTCCGTTTTGTTCCGGGCCAGTTCTGTATTGCCGAAGGAATGGATACACGCCGGGTTCATCAGACTGACGTGGTAGTTGTTGTCTGCCAGATAAGTGGCCAGTTCCGTACTGTAGCTCCCGGTGGCTTCCATACAGACATGACAGTCGCCAAAGCGGCTCAACCAGGCTGCGAACTCGCGGCATCCAGAAGGGGTATTGGCAAACTTTTTGGTTTTATACTTCTGATTGTCCAGCAGTACGGCGACATCAAATTTGTGTTTGGCGATATCAACGCCGACAGGGGTTCTACGCATTATGGCACTCCATAACCATGTCTGAAATTTATCGCCGGACCATCCTTATATGTGGGTGCTCATAGGCACAGGATACCGTTCGGTCTAGAAGGCGACAGGGAAATAGACAGCCGGGGCACAATCTCTCCCACGGGCTCATAGGCACTAGGGTTAGGGGGAGCTCACCGGCTATCTCCCGATGATCAGTCGGGGATCTTCTCCGCTAAGGCGGAGAAGATCAAGACATAAGGGTTAGGGTGAGGGGCCATTGCGGCGGTTAAAGCGCCTTCAGCATGGTGACTTCGCAGTCGCCGTGGCCGGTATTGCCCATGGCATAGCCGATATGCTCAAAACCAAGATGTTCATACAGACCGATCGCCTGCTGCAACGTGGCGGTCGTTTCCAGATAACAACGGCCGAACCCCTGCTGGCGGGCAAACTCCAGCGCCTGCAGCGCCAGGCGTTTTGCCAAACCTTTGCCACGCAGCACCGGCAGGAAATACATTTTCTGTAATTCGCAAACGTCGATCTCACCGCCCTGCAGCGGCGCAACGCCACCACCACCGGCAATCTGACCGTCTATCTCCACCACCCAGTAGGCACTGCGCGGTTGGCTATAGAGTTGGTATAAAGCGTCCAGATTGGGATCGGAAACGGTATAGCCTTTATCCGCCGTCAGGCCATGCTCGGCGGAGACTTCGCGAATGACGTGAGCAATAGCGGCATTATCGTCGGCCGTGATTGGGCGCACCAGAAGGCGCACTGGGGTGGCTGTTGTCATGTTTACACTCACCATCAAAGGGAACCTGAGGGGACCCGGAATTTCGTTGTTATTACGGAATGCACCGCATCAATAATACTTTGTAATAACACTTAAGCCTGGCTCTTGGCAATGCCGATAAAAAAACAGCGGGGAAAAATCACCCGCTGTTTTTGATCGGTAGTTTGCAGAATTACAGTGCGGCGATAGTCGCCTGCTGTTCCTGCAGCTTCAGCTTACCTTCTTTGCAGGCTGCCAGACGCTCACGCTCTTTGGCCACGACCGCTTCCGGTGCGCGAGCCACAAAGCCTTCGTTGGACAGCTTGCCTTCGATAGACGCAATCTCACCATCCAGCTTGCCCATCTCTTTCGACAGACGCGCGATTTCCGCATCCTTGTCGATAAAGCCTGCCATCGGGATCAGCAGTTCGGCACCGTCCACCAGCTTGGTGACTGAAACCGGGCCTTTCTCGCCTGCAGGCAGCAGGGTGATCGAGCTCAGGCGTGCCAGACGTTCGATAAAGCTCTGGTTTTCCTGCACACGACGTTGGGCATCACCATTGGCGTTACGCAGCAGCACTTCCAGCTGTTTGCTTGGCGCGATGTTCATCTCGGCGCGGATGTTACGCACCGCGATGATTGCCTGCTTGATCCACTCCAGATCGTTCAATGCCTGCTGGTCTTCCAGCGCGGCGTCGAAGGTCGGGAACGGCTGCAGCATGATGGTATCTGCGGTTTCACCGGTCAGAGGCTTAACACGCTGCCAGATGGTTTCGGTGATAAATGGAATGATTGGGTGCGCCAGGCGCAGCAATGCTTCCAGCACGGTGATCAGCGTATTACGTGTGCCACGCTGTTCCGCTTCGCTGCCGTTGATCACGACCGGTTTGGTCAATTCCAGATACCAGTCGCAGAACTGGTTCCAGGTGAATTCGTACAGGATGCCCGCCGCGATATCGAAGCGATAGGTGTCCAGCGCCTCGCGGTAGGCTTTCACCGTGCGGTTGAATTCGGCCAGGATCCAGCGATCGGCCAGCGACAGCTGCATTTCGCCACCGTTGAAGCCGCAGTCGTGCGCTTCGGTGTTCATCAGCACAAAGCGGCTGGCGTTCCACAGCTTGTTACAGAAGTTGCGGTAGCCTTCCAGGCGCTTCATATCCCAGTTGATGTCACGACCAGTAGAGGCCAGTGCTGCCAGGGTAAAGCGCAGGGCGTCGGTGCCGTGCGGTTCGATACCGTTCGGGAACTGCTTCTCGGTGCGCTTGCGGATTTTCTCTGCCAGCTGCGGCTGCATCATGTTGCCGGTACGTTTCTCCAGCAGGTCTTCCAGCGAGATACCGTCAACCATATCCAGCGGATCGATGACGTTACCCTTCGACTTGGACATCTTCTGCCCTTCGTCGTCGCGGATCAGGCCGGTCATGTATACGGTCTTGAATGGAACCTGCGGTTTGCCGTTTTCATCTTTGACGAAGTGCATGGTCAGCATGATCATGCGGGCAATCCAGAAGAAGATGATGTCGAAGCCGCTGACCAGCACGCTGGTCGGGTGGAAGGTCTTCAGATCTGGAGTCTGCTCTGGCCAACCCAGGGTCGAGAAGGTCCACAGGCCGGAGGAGAACCAGGTGTCCAGCACGTCTTCATCCTGGTTCAGCGCCACGTCGGCACCCAGGTTGTTTTCGCGGCGCACTTCTTCTTCGGTGCGGCCAACGTAGACTTTGCCTTCGGCGTCGTACCAGGCCGGGATGCGGTGGCCCCACCACAGCTGACGGGAGATACACCAGTCCTGGATATCGCGCATCCAGCTGAAGTACATGTTTTCGTACTGCTTAGGCACGAACTGGATCTCACCTTGCTCAACCGCTTCCACCGCGACTTTCGCCAGCGGTGCGGTACGCACGTACCATTGGTCGGTCAGCATTGGCTCGATAACCACGCCGCCACGGTCGCCGTAAGGCACGGTCAGATCGTGAGGTTTGATCTCTTCCAGCAGGCCGAGTTCGTCAAAGGCGGCAACCACGGCTTTACGCGCAGCAAAGCGCTCCAGGCCACGGAACTGCGCTGGCAGCTCGCCGCTGTAGGCGGTGCTGGTTTCGCCCAGGGTGTCGAACACCTCGGCCACTTCGAGGATGTCACCGTCGAAGCTCAGGATGTTGATCATCGGCAGGCCGTGACGCTTACCCACCTCATAGTCGTTGAAGTCGTGCGCCGGGGTGATTTTCACGCAGCCGGTGCCTTTCTCCATATCGGCGTGCTCGTCACCCACGATGCGGATGCGGCGGCCCACCAATGGCAGAATGATCTCTTTGCCAATCAGATCCTTGTAGCGTGGATCTTCCGGGTTTACCGCTACGCCGGTATCACCCAGCACGGTTTCCGGACGGGTGGTGGCAACCACCAGGTAGTCTTTGCCTTCCGCCGTTTTTGCCCCATCGGCCAGCGGATAGCGCAGGTGCCACATGGAACCTTTGGACTCGCGGTTTTCCACTTCCAGATCGGAGATGGCGGTGCGCAGTTTGGGATCCCAGTTCACCAGGCGTTTGCCACGGTAGATCAGGTCTTCTTTGTACAGGCGGACAAACACTTCTTTAACCGCGTTGGACAGGCCTTCATCCATGGTGAAGCGCTCGCGCTCCCAATCCACGGAGTTGCCCAGACGGCGCATCTGGCGGGTGATGGTGCCGCCGGACTCGTCCTTCCACTGCCAGATTTTGTCGATAAACGCATCGCGGCCATAATCATGGCGAGTTTTATTTTCTTCTGCGGCGATCTTGCGCTCAACCACCATCTGGGTCGCGATACCGGCATGGTCGGTACCGGCTTGCCACAGGGTATTTTTACCCTGCATGCGCTGGTAGCGGGTCATGGTGTCCATGATGGTCTGCTGGAACGCGTGGCCCATATGCAGGCTGCCGGTAACGTTCGGCGGCGGGATCATGATGCAGAAACTTTCCTGGCTGGTATCGCCATTCGGTTTGAAATAGCCCTGGCTTTCCCAGTGATCGTACAGCTTCTGTTCGATCTGGGTTGGGTCATAGGCGGTATCGAGATCGGTGTTGGTCTTTTCCATTTTTATTTCAAGGTTCAGTTAGTTGGCGGCGTGGCCGTGGTCAAATGGAAGCCGACGCTGCGATAGGCTTTGTAACGTTCGCGCGCCAACTGTTTCAAGGTGTCTTCGTAAGGGACGAAGTCTACCACTTCATGGAAAGCAGTAGCAAAATCTGCAAACTGCGGCAGCAGGGCGATCAGCAGATCGCGCGGGGCATTGCCGCGTTTACCTGGCCAGCACAGCTCGACCGGGGCGCCAAAGTTTGGCCCTTCGCCTGCCAGGTTGTGCGGTACAAATTGGTGTGGCTCACGTTGCCACAGGGCTTCGTCCAGCCGCTGGGCCTGCTCCTGGCTTTCACAGGCGATCAGCACCCGCTTGCCAGCGCGCCATCTTTCGGCGGCAACGGCACAGGCCACAGCCTCGTGTGCACTGAGCGCACCAGCGGGTTCTGCGTGTTCAAGAAGGTAGAACGTTGCCTGTTTCATGATTCAATTCACCGTGGCCAAAAAATGTAAGGGCACAGCGTGCTGTGCCCTCGGTGATTATACCTGAATTACCGCGCGGATTTAATCGTCGCCGTTTAGACCAGCACGATTGAGCAGGAACTGCGCCAGCAGGGCTACCGGGCGGCCAGTGGCCCCTTTGGCTTTGCCGGAGCGCCAGGCGGTACCTGCGATGTCCAGGTGCGCCCAGCTGTACTTGCGGGTAAAGCGTGAAAGGAAGCACGCGGCGGTGATGGCACCACCTGGGCGGCCGCCGATGTTGGCCATATCCGCAAAGTTGGAATCCAACTGCTCGTAATACTCATCGCTCATCGGCAAGCGCCACGCACGGTCACCCGATTGCTCGGAAGCGCCGATCAGCTCGTGAGCCAGCGGGTTGTGGTTCGACATCAAGCCGGTGATGTGGTGGCCCAATGCGATCACGCAGGCACCGGTCAGGGTGGCGATATCAATCACCAGCTCTGGCTCGAAGCGTTCCACATAGGTGAGGGTATCGCATAGCACCAGGCGGCCTTCGGCGTCGGTGTTCAGCACTTCTACCGTCTGGCCCGACATGGTGGTCAGCACATCACCTGGGCGATAGGCACGTCCACCCGGCATGTTTTCACAGCCAGCCAGCACGCCGATCACGTTCAGCGGCAGGTTCAGTTCTGCTACCACACGCATGACGCCGTACACGGTTGCAGCACCGCACATGTCGTATTTCATCTCGTCCATGCCGTCGGCCGGTTTGATCGAGATGCCGCCGGAGTCGAAGGTCAGCCCTTTACCTACCAGCACGATCGGCTTAGCGTCCGGGTTAGGATTTCCCTTATATTCCATCACCGACATCAGTGATTCATTTTGCGAACCGGCACCGACCGCCAGATAGGCGTTCATCCCCAGCTCTTTCATCTGCTGTTCGCCGATGACGCGGGTGGTGATATGGGTGCTGAAGGCGTCTGCCAACTGACGAGCCTGTGAGGCCAGATAACCGGCGTTACAGATGTTCGGTGGCATATTGCCGAGATCTTTGGCGGCCTTGATGCCAGAAGCAACGGCCAGGCCGTGCTGGATGGCGCGTTCACCGCTGGTCAGCTCGCGGCGAGTTGGCACGTTGAACACCATTTTACGCAGCGGGCGACGCGGCTCCACCTTATTGCTCTTCAACTGATCGAAGGTGTAGAGCGTTTCTTTAGCCGTTTCTACCGCTTGGCGCACTTTCCAGTAAGTATTGCGGCCTTTGACGTGCAGTTCGGTCAGGAAGCAGACGGCCTCCATGGAACCGGTGTCGTTAAGGGTATTGATGGTTTTCTGGATCACCTGCTTGTACTGGCGCTCATCGAGCTCGCGCTCTTTGCCACAGCCAATCAGCAAGATGCGTTCGGAGAGAATGTTCGGCACATGGTGCAGCAGTAACGTCTGCCCGACTTTGCCTTCCAGTTCGCCCCGGCGCAGTAGTGCGCTGATATAACCATCACTGATTTTGTCGAGCTGTTCTGCGATAGGTGACAGGCGGCGTGGTTCGAAAACACCTACTACAATACAGGCGCTGCGCTGTTTTTCCGGGCTACCGCTTTTTACACTGAACTCCATGCACTCTCCTGAATCTTAAAGACAACGGCGAAAGCTACGGCTAGAATGACCTACTCCGCCAAGATCTTCCGTCATTGAGTTAACTAACTAGGTTAACCTGAACGGCGTAAACGTTCTGTTTTGGCTACTATAGGTCTGTTCCTATAGGATGACCAAACAGCTTGATGTTCTAATACTATTTTAGCTGTGAAGGTTGCCACATGATGAGAAAAAATGGCGGATTAGCGATGAAACTATCGATTTTCCTGCAAAAAGACAAGTTTTCACAGGCGTAATAAGCGTGATCATCATTAGATATCTGGTACGGGAAACGCTGAAGAGCCAAATTGCCATCCTGTTTATCCTGCTTCTGATCTTCTTTTGTCAGAACCTGGTCAGGGTGTTAGGTGATGCGGTAGACGGCAATATCCCGACAAATTTAGTCTTATCCCTGCTTGCATTGGGTGTGCCGAAGATGGCGCAGCTAATCTTGCCCTTAAGCCTGTTTCTTGGCCTCTTGATGACGCTTGGACGGTTGTATACCGAAAGCGAAATCACCGTTATGCACGCCTGCGGTCTGGGGAAACGAACCCTGATCATTGCCGCTATGGTGTTGGCGATCTTTACCTCGGCAGTGGCTGCGGTAAACGTCTTCTGGGTCGGGCCATGGGCGGCCAGCCATCAGGACGAAGTGATTGCCGAAGCCAAAGCCAACCCCAGCATTGCCGGGCTGGCTGAAGGGCAGTTCCAGCCCTCACAGGATGGTAACGCCGTGCTGTTTGTCGGCAGCGTAAAGGGCAACACTTTCAACGACGTGTTCCTGGCGCAGCTACGCCCGAGCGGCAACCAACGCCCTTCGGTGGTGGTGGCCGAGCATGGGGTGATCAACCAGGGCCGCGATGGATCGCAGGTCGTCACGCTGGACAAGGGCACCCGGTTTGAAGGCACCGCGCTGCTGCGTGATTTCCGCATTACCGACTTCAACGACTATAAAGCGGTTATCGGCCATCAGTCGGTCACTGTCGATAATACCCAGTCTGAGCAGATGTCGATGCGCACGCTGTGGGAATCGAATGAACCGGATGCGCGCGCCGAATTCCACTGGCGTCTGACGCTGGTCGTTTCCGTGGTGCTGATGGCGCTGCTGGTGGTGCCGCTTAGCGTGGTCAACCCGCGCCAAGGCCGTGTGCTGAGCATGTTGCCAGCGATGCTGCTGTATCTGATCTTCTTCCTGCTGCAGACCTCGCTGCGTTCCAATGCCGGTAAGGGCAAGTTGGATCCGCTAGTGTGGATGTGGTTGGTGAACCTGGCGTACTTCGCGATTGCTCTGGCACTTAACCTGTGGGATACCGTGCCGATGCGCAAACTGCGTGCACGCCTGAGAGGAGCGGCCTGATGTTTGGTGTACTGGACCGTTATATCGGTAGAACGATTTTCAACACCATCATGATGACGCTGTTCATGCTGGTTTCGCTTTCCGGCATCATCAAGTTTGTCGATCAGCTGCGTAAAGTCGGGCAGGGTGAATACTCGGCGCTGGGCGCGGGGGTGTATACCCTGCTCAGCGTGCCAAAGGATATTGAGATCTTCTTCCCGATGGCGGCGCTGCTAGGGGCATTGCTCGGTTTGGGCACCCTGGCTACGCGTAGCGAACTGGTGGTGATGCAAGCTTCTGGCTTCACCCGGCTGCAGATTGCTGGGTCGGTGATGAAAACCGCTATTCCGCTGGTATTGCTGACAATGGCAATCGGCGAATGGGTGGCACCGCAGGGCGAACAGATGGCGCGTAACTACCGCGCACAGCAGATGTACGGCGGCTCACTGCTTTCCACCAAGAGCGGCCTGTGGGCGAAGGACGGCAACGACTTTATCTACATCGAACGGGTGGCAGGTGAAAAAGAGCTGGCTGGCGTCAACATTTACCACTTCAACGATCAGCGCCGGTTAGAGACGGTCCGCTATGCCGGTACTGCAGATTTTGAAGACGGCGCGTGGCAGCTTTCGCAGGTGGATACCTCCGATCTGACCAATCCGAATCAGGTCACCAGTACCCAGACGCTAACCGGGGTGTGGAAAACCAACCTGACACCGGACAAGCTGGGCGTGGTGGCGTTGGATCCGGATTCGCTTTCCATCAGCGGCTTGCACAACTATGTGAAGTACCTCAAGCAGAGTGGCCAGGAGGCCAGCCGTTACCAGCTGAATATGTGGAGCAAGATCTTCTCGCCGCTGTCGGTGGCGGTGATGATGCTGATGGCGCTGTCGTTTATCTTTGGCCCGCTGCGTAGCGTGCCAATGGGCGTGCGGGTGGTGATCGGTATCAGCTTCGGCTTCCTGTTCTACGTGCTGGATCAGATCTTTGGCCCGCTGAGCCTGGTGTACAGCATGCCGCCAATTCTGGGGGCGCTGTTGCCAAGCATGTTGTTCCTGTTAATTAGCCTTGTGCTGTTGCTGAAGCGGAAATAGTCAGGCCCAATAGACTGGGCCTGTATGCAAATCAAAGCCGCGATGTGTTAGTCACCGCAGCAGAGGAAAGACGGGTGGGAGAGATCCTACCCGTTTTTCGCTTAGAGTGCAGAGGCGCTAGAAGGGAACAGTGCAAAAGCTTCGCTGCAATCGTAAGGCTCTTCGGATCCATTACGGTTATCCAGCACTTCAAACTCTGCGGCACCGTTGTCCGCGGCTTCCAACAGCAGATCCGCCAGGGATACCGGGCCAGGTCCCATCAGGATCTGGGCATAAGAAGGCGCGGCAGGGATTGTTGCCGAGGCTTTGCTAGCCAACTGTGGTGAGCTGTCAAACACGGTGTTATCGAGCACAATATTTCTTAATGGCAGATCTTGGCCATCAGAGCTGAAGCCGCGTAAGGTGACCCGAACGTTATCTCCGTTATAAATGGAGTCTGGCGTATCCACATAGTGGTAATTTTTGATGGTGACATCTTGAATATCGGGGTAGGCCTGTCCGGTTTTTTTGCTGTAGTAGGTATCTATGGTCAGCGCTTCCTGAGCGCGGCGGATGCAAATACCATCATAGTTGATGTTCCTCACTTCTCCTCCAACGCTCATATCGGTTTTGATACGCACGCCGACGGCAAAGTCAGCATCATGGCCGTCAATGCTCATATCCCGAATTTCCACGTCTTTAACCGCGCAGTCGGTTTCACTGCCGATTGACATGCCATGGGTGAAGTAGAGGCGGTTATGCAGAATTTTGACGTTGCTGACGGTATAAATAGGCAACTGCCCTGCATACTTTTCGGCAATCGGTGGGACACAGGCATTGCTGCTATGGGCTTTGATGGCGATACCGTCATCACCGGTACTGATGTGGTTATAGGCAATCAGGACATTCTGCGATTGGCCAGGATCGATCGCGTCGGTGTTCTTGGTCGTATCCGGGGTAAAGCAGGTGCTTGCTCGGGTATAGTTAGGGGAACCCGATGTCGCAGGGGTTGTCCCTTTAGGGCAATCATAGCCTGGAACCGTATAGGCCAGTGAAGGAGTTAACACCTTCACGCCCCAGACGACCACTCCATTGACCCCACTGGGGACAAAGTGGAATTTGGGCGCATTCTGTAAGGTGATCTTATACAGCGTGAAGTTCTGGCTGGTCGGCTTGGCGGAATTCTTGTTGGTGACCTGAATTAGCCGCGGGTTGTTCTGATTGGCGCCGGAAACGGTTTTGGTTAATGCGCCCACATCCCACCAGGTTAGGATATCGGCATATTTTCCGCTGGTGAGCACTGCTCCCCCCCGTCCGTCGATAATACCTTCGCCAATCACGCCGCTGTTTATCGCATCGGTGGCGGTAATCAATGCGTTACAGCCATTATCGGCACTGGCGGTTTCGCCGCAGTTATTCTTACCGGCAATCTGGTAATCCACTGGGCTACGTGAGGCAAACAGGGTGATCCCTTGATCTACCCAGAGCGTGACGCTACTTTTTAGTGTAAGTGGACCGCTCAAGAACGCATTCTCTTCGTTACTGCCAGCGACCAGTTTAACGGCACCGGTGGTGCAGGCGTCGATCGCGGCTTGAATACGTTGGGTATCGGGTTGGGAATTATTCACGTCAGCATCAATGGCTTCATCCAGTAGCCCTTTGGCATTCTGGTTCAGTTCGGCTGAGAGTGTTTGGCAGACTTCAGGCATTACCGGTTCTTTCCCGGCCAATTCTGGATCGTTAAGGGCTGAGGCTGGCCAGGTACCACTGCGGTCAGCGACAGGTTTCTCAGTTTCGGGGGGAACAACGGGTTTAACTGGCTCAACAGGAGAGGCGATACTACCATCCGAGTTATCACAACCCGTCAGGGCCAGCAGAAAAATCGCCATAGCTGATAATGACTTGATATTTCTTTGCATGATTTATCCCTAATAATGAAACAGTGTTCCGAAATTGGATATTGTCTTGCAAAATACGTTGCCGCAACTGTTACATGACAGGATTATGCGGTATCAAATCATTAGCCTGCATATACCTCTATTCAGCATGCCGCCGATCTTGGGGCGTTGCTTTCAGGCCTGTTGCTGAAACAGAAATAACGGTTGCTTCCACCTCTTTGTTGAACAGGCCCAATTTGTTCATAGTCAGTGGGGCAGTTTTTCAAATGCCCAAAACTAACAGGTCGATGGCCGCAACCAGCTCATCACGCAGATGGGCTGCATTGGTAACTAGGCAATCTGCATTAAGATTTTTGACATCCGTAGTCGTCAGTAAACTAGTAAGGATCACGTAATCTTGTTGATCCACAGACAAAACAGGAGTCAGTGCTTTGACCTGTGAGTTTGTTGCATGCTTTAAAGCCAAGGGCATGACCAAACGAGTGCTAAGGTGATCGAGTAAATCGGACTGAACAACGATAAAGAAAGGATAGGCTTTTTTGTTTTTAGATTGATTTTTATAAACAGAAAATTGTTTCATTACAGGACACCAAAGTCAGCATCATCAGAAAAAAGACCGTTCTCCTCAACGAAGCCATTCAATGCTTCAAGACCAGCACGATTTTCCGCTAACCAACGTTCACGTTGCCCCTTCTTCACTGCGAGTTCTAATGCGTGGTTTAGTGTAGCCGATAAGTTTAGGTCTAATGCTTTAGCCTGTTCAATCAGGTCGACACGCAAGTATACGTTAGTATTGCGTTTTTTTATTACTGAAACGGCTCCCATAGTACCTCCTGAACATAATTTATGCGCATAACTATAGCGCATCAAAAAAAAAGCGCAACGTTGCCGCTGCGCTGTTGGGGGCTAAGATCTTACATCTGCGAGAAGATATTCATAATGACGCCACCGCCGATGATCAGCGCCATGGCGAAGATGGCAGGGAGATCCGGTTTCTGCTTGTAGAGTAGCATGGAAACGAAGGTCACCCCGACGATGCCAAAGCCGCACCACAGGGAGTAGGCGACGCCCACCGGGATAAACCCCATCGCCTTGGTCAGGGCGAAATAGCACAGGCAGTAAGCGCTAATCACCAGCACCGAAGGCCCCAGCTTTTTAAAGTTGTTGGTTTTTTTAATCATCGAGGTCCCGGTGATTTCTGAACCGATCGACAGTGCCAGCCACAAGAAGCCAATATTAAACATAGTTGATACCCTTATTCTTCGGAGGAGCCCATTTTGGAGAAGAGGTTCATAATCACGATGCCGCTGGCAATCACGATCATGCCGATAATGGCTGGCATATCAGGGTGTTGGCCGTAAAACACCATGCCCAGGCTTGAGACCATTAAAATCCCGGTGCCTGACCAGGTGGCGTAAGCCAGACCGACAGGAATGTATTTCACCGCGTTGGATAACGAGTAATAACAAACGCAGTACAACACTACGATCAAGCCGAGTAATAACGTCTTGGTGGTACCTTCGCTGTTATCAAACATTTTTAAGGTAGAGGTGGCCGAGGTCTCGGAGAAGATGACCAATAACATCCATACCCATGCTTTTGCCTTGGTAGACATAGAGTTCGCTCCTGATAAGTAATGATTTATATAAAGTTAAAACGTGAGACTTATATTAATTACCCCTCACCCCAACCCTCTCCCACAGGGAGAGGGAGCTGTTAGCTCCTGCTCTTTTGGCAATAAAGAGGTAATCTCAGCAAACTCGAACGCCCACTCATCCAACGTGCGTCACTGAGTTTTCAGACCCACTCGATCGGTCCCCTCTCCCTGTGGGTGAGGGGCCTCTCTTAGGGGTAAATATCCTCACCCGGTTCTGTATTATTTTTTTCCTCGGCTATATTCCAATGCCAAATCGGTCAGCTTGGCCCCCGGTGGTGAGCGACCATTGAGCCGCTTGAGTTCGCTAAGCGTTACGTAGGCCTGTGGCGGCGCTGCCAACGGCTCCGTGGCTGCGGGCTGGGCCGATAACATCCGATCCAACGTACAGAGCTCAATGCCTTGTGCCGCCAGCTTCGGCAGATAATCTGCCTGGGGGGCGTTTTCCCCTGCGCGGCTCAGGCCTTTCAGCTGATTTAATTCGCTGGTCGGGTTGCAGTTATAATCCAGTGCCATTATTGGCCTGCCGCTCATGCGAGCCAGATGAATAAACCGGGCAGCGTCAGACTGTAATAAACCGTTGGCCACTTCTGCCGCCGTCGCGAAATCGAGAAAAGGAATTAATATCCGCTCAATATTATCCAGTGCGCCGGTTTGACTGATTTCCGCCAGCGAAGTAATTGGCCCTAGTTGGCTCCAATCTGCTTCTGCGTGAAACTGCTGGGCATTATCGCTAAACAGGATCACTGGCGAGAACGCCTGGCAGTGCTGTAAGCGCGCGCGGATAATTTCGTGGTAACCATCCGCTGCGGTTAACAGCACCAACGCCCGTGGCCGCATCCGTGAGAGCACTTCATTGACCAACTTGTCGATGACTTCACGCTGCATCATATTTGCCGCCTTAGGGAACGATAACCACGTTGTCACCGGAAGCTAGCCCGGCGGCGTTGGCTTCATCGGTATCAATGTGCAGTTCCAGCGCAAAGCTGGCTTTGATCCGCACGATGACTTCGTCAAAGATCAGCCCACGCACCCCTGCCGCTTTCACCCGCACCTTCTGCCCGTTCTGCACGCCCAACCTGGCGGCATCCTGCGGGTTCATATGGATATGGCGCTGGGCACAAATCACCTGTGAATGCAGCGAAACGTAGCCCGCCGGGCCAGCCAGCATGGCGTCACCGGAGGCGTTCAGATTGCCGGATTCGCGTACCGGAGCCTTCAGCCCCAGGGTAAAGCAGTCCGCCTTGGAGATTTCCAACTGAGTGCAATCACGTGCTGGCCCCAACACCCGCACCTTGGAGAGCGAGCCTTTCGGGCCGACGATCATCACGCACTCTTTCGCGGCGAACTGCCCAGGCTGGCGTAGCTCTTTGCATGGCGTCAGCTGATAACCGGCACCAAACAGCGTTTCAATATCCTGCTGCGACAGATGGACATGCCGGTTTGAAACCCCAACCGGGATGGCGATGCCGGTGGGAGAAGAATAGTTCTCTGCCAGGTTATGGCGGATCCTTTCCAGTAACGACTCATTAAACATACTGTTATTCCTACCCGATCTCAGAAGCTGTACGGTTATTTAGACTCTTTCTTGCCGCCGGTGCGGGCGGGTTTGTTGTCGGCAACAGGGGCTTCGACTACCGGTGCTGCGGCCTCCGCCTGCGGGGCGGCCACTTCTGCTACTGGCGCAGGCGGTTCTTGCTGCACCTTGGCCGCTGGCGGCGTAAGCTCCTTGCCTTTCAGCCCGGTCAGCAGCGCGACAACCTGTTTTTCCGGGCGGGCAATCACCAACTGGCCTTTGATAAACGCCGGTTGTTTGATCACTGCCACACTGCTGTCGATGGCGGTTTTCACCGCGCTGATTTCCCCGGCAAAGAACACGCTAACCAGGCCGGAACCAATCTTCTTGTATCCCAGCACCGTTACCGCAGCGGATTTACAGGCCGCATCGGCCGCGTGGATCGCGGCGGTCAGGCCATAGGTTTCAATCACTCCCAGGCTTAAGTTCATCTCAATCTCCTTAGTGCCTTACCAGGCGGATATCAAAGTCAAAGCGCTGGAAAAAAGCCGCCAGTTGGTCCAGTTCTTCATTGCTGTAACTTGGGTCGTCTTTGACCGGATAGATCATGTCGAGCCGCTGGTATTTGTTTTTACCCAGTTGGTGATAAGGCAAAACGTCGATGCGGCTGATATTGCCTTTGCGTGCCAGGGCCATGACATAGTCAATGGCACCGGTGATGGCATCGTAAGAATCGTTATAGCCGCGTACCAAAGGCATGCGCACCACGATATGGCTGCCCAGTTCCACCAGGCGCTCCAGGTTTCTTTTTACGCCCTCGTTGCCAACGCCAAATAACGCTTTATGCCGTGTGCTATCGATATGCTTGATATCGAACAGGAACATATCGGTGCAGGTCGCCAGCTTTTCATAATTGGCTAAAGTGGTGGTGCCATTGGTTTCGATGGCGGTGTTGATCATCTGTTTTTTGCATTCGGTCAGCAGCGCGGCCGCAAAGTCGGTTTGCAGGCTCAGCTCGCCACCGCCCAGGGTGACGCCACCGCCAGAGGCATGATAGAAATCGACGTCCTGCAGGATGATATCCATCAACTCCTGCACCGTGACGTCCTTACCCATGATGTCCAGCGCGCCAGAGATGCAGACCTCTTCGCACTTGCGGCAACCGATGCAGTCTATGTTGCGATCGAGATGGTGCTTGAGATCGCCTTGTGCATTCTGGATCTGGGAGTGGATCCCCACCGGGCAGACGCTGACACATTGCCCACAGTCAACGCACTTATCATGTGAATACATCACCTGGAAATTGCTGGTGAGCCCCTCGGGGTTGGCGCACCAGGCGCAGAGGATGTTACAACCTTTGAAAAAAATCAGGGTGCGAATACCGTCTCCGTCATAGATCGAGTATTTCTGGATATTGAATATCCGACCCTTTTTCTCCAGCGTGTTATCCATACTATTTTCCCCTTTCTTCGAAGGCTGATGGGATAAGACATCCCTGTCTTATCCAAGGCTAAAGTCAGAACTTCTCAATAACGGTACGGCTGATGATTTCGTCCTGCACTTCTTTGCATAGCTCGACGAAGTAGGCGCTGTAACCGGCCACACGGACGATCAGGTCGCGATATTTCTCTGGTTCCACCTGCGCCTGTTTCAGCACTTCGTTATCCACGTAGCTGAACTGCATCTGGCCGTTGCCCAGAATGGACGCGGTACGCAGCAGGGTGATCAGTCCGTTCTTGCCTTCAGGGGTATCGAGCAGCCCTTTGAGGAACTTGAAGTTGTGCACCATGCCGATGTTCATGGTTTCCACGTTCATCTTGCTGACGGACTTGATGATGGCGGTTGGGCCCTGTTTGTCCGCGCCCTGCGTCGGGCTGATCCCGTCGGAGAGTGGCATCCAGGCCAAGCGGCCGTTTGGCGTTGCGGCGGTCAGTTCACCGATCGGCGTGTTGTTGGAAATCGACAGGGTGCCGTGGCTCAGCGTGGAGTAGAGCATCTTGTACTTGCGGCACTCGCGCTCGGTCCACTCGGTGATGTCCAGCGCGTACTGATCGACCGTGTCATCGTCATTGCCGTACTTCGGCGCATTCAGACAGTCGCGGCGCAGCTGTTCAAAGCCTTCAAAGTTGGCCAGCAGCGCGTCACGGATCTGCTCCAGGGTGTATTTGCCATCCTGATACACCAGCTTGCGGATCGCCGCCATGGAGTCGACATAGGTCGCCAGGCCGGAGAAGATCAGCCCTGGGCCGTGGTTGATCACCGCGCCACCGGCGGCCACGTCTTTACCCTGTTCCATACAGCCTTCCACCAGCAGCGACATCAGCGGTTTTGGTGCTACATCGCGGTGCACACGCTGGCTGATCACGGTACCGATAGCCGACAGTTTGACGATGTGCGCGATCTGCGCCTTCACCGCATTGTCGAACTCTTCGTAGGTTTTCAGGGTGCTCAGCTCACCGGTATCCAAGCCTTGATAGCTGTCGAACAGCACCATGCGGCCACGGTTGAGCACGAACTCGATGGCGATCGGCCACTGGGTATAACCGGTGGAGGTCCACTGATAGATGCGGCCGGATTTTTGCGGCTCTACGCAGCCCATCAGGCAGTAGTCGCGCGCATCTTCAAAGTCAAAGCCCTTGCGCAGCATCATCTTGATGTGGGAATCATCAAAGTGGCAGGCCGGGAAGCCCATACCCGCTTTCACCACGTCAACGATCTTCTCCATGTACTTCTGCGGCGACTGGTTATGGATACGGCAGGCCAGCGACGGCTGGTACACTTTGACGAAGCGCACGGCGTCCATGATCAGGTAGGTCAAATCGTTACAGGCATCGCCGCCGCTGCGCTTCTGCCCGCCGATGGTCAGGTTGATAAACGGCTGGTAACCGGCGAAGTACTTGGCACCCAGTTCGCTGGACATCCACATCAGTTCGGCACACTTGATGATGAAGGCCTGCAACAGTTCCAACGCCTGTTCCTGCGTCAGGCGGCCAGATTCGATATCGGCCTGGTACATCGGGTAGCAATACTGATCCAGACGGCCCAGTGACAGTCCGGTCTGGTTCTCTTCCACTTCAAACAGCGACTCTACCGTCCAGATGCTTTGCAGCGCTTCTTGCAGGGTCTTCGGTGGGTTGGCAGGGACGTTCTCGTTGGTTTCTGCGATGGTCAGCAGTTCCGTACGGCGTGCCGGATCTTGCTCAACGGCAGCCAGTTCACGGGCCTTGTCGGCGATACGTTTGGCGTAGGCCACCACGCCGTCACAGGTTTCAATCGCCGCTTTGTAGAAGTAGATCTTGTCGATATCCGCCGGATTTTCCATGCTCAGCGCCGCGAGGTGCTGTTGGGCATCGGCCTTGATACCGTTCATCCCTTTGGTGAACAGCAGGATGTCATAGCCTGGGCAGGTGTCGCCGCCGCCGTTAATCTGGTGGTAGGAGAGGTCGCTGACAAAGGTTTCGCCGCTGAAGGCCCAAACGCCTGCTTCGCGGTACTGCGCTTCACAGATCTCATCGAGCGAACGGCCTTCCCAGAACGGTACGATTTCTTCGCGGATTGTCTTCTTGTCGGCCTCGGAGATAACGAACGGATCCTGCGGGCGGGTGCCCATGGTGTCCAGCTCGTCACGCACCCAGCGCCAGGCGATATCCGGTGAGAACGCCCCGGCACGCGGTTTGCCGCACGGATGGCCGACGATCAACTCATCTTTCTGGATCAGGATCGGTGCGGTTTCACAGGCAGCACGGAAAGACTTGGCGCGCAGCAGAATGGTTGGCAGACCTGGGTTGTTTTTTGCCATCTCGGTAAAGGTGATGGCGCGATAGATAGAAACGCTAGGGCGAGCATCGAGGTAGTTGTCACGCAGGCGTTGCAGGCGCGGCGTCAGCCCTTCCATCAGTTTGTGCGTTGCCACGTCTTGCGCGGAGGCCGCCACGAACGGGGCCGATGGCGCACTGTACTGCGGGCGAGCACCTGCCTGGCCAGCAAACAGTTTTACCTGCAAGTTGCTGTTGAGTGTCATCAGGTTGCTACGGGCTGCCAGCAACATGGCGGACAGATCGTTGATCACTAATGCCGGATCGTCGAGGCGCACGCCGTGCAGCATGGCGTCAAACATCGGGTAGCCGTCCAGCTCACGTGGTGCGCGCACTTCGGAAAGCTCACACAGCTTCAGCCACAGGCACTCGACGATTTCATAAGCCTGCTCCGGCGTCAGCACGCCACGGGTGATGTCTTGCTGATAGAAGCTGTACAACAATTTGTCGAAGCCGCCTGGGTAAACCGCGTAGCTGCCGTTTTCCAGGTGCAGTGCCAGTTGGAAGAAGTAGAACGACTGGCAAGCCTCTTTAAAGCTGCTGGCCCCGTAAGCAGGGACTTTCTTCAGCATGGCGGCCGCTTCTTGTAGCTCCGCCTTGCGGTACGGATGGTTTTCTACCGCAGCCATGTTTTCGGCTTTGCTAGCCAGTTTCTGCGCCAGATGCATCGCTGCATTACAGGCGTAGATCATGGCGCGGCATTGGTTGACTTCGTCCAATCCAGAACGGCTGACGGCGCTGCCGATGCTTCTGGCGCGGTCTTCCATTTCGGCTTCGATGGCGAACAGCCCTTTGGTGATCACCGCCAGATAGTCCGGTGAGGTCTGGCCAAATGCGGTGAAGGCCGAAGGACTGCGCAGTTCGTTTTCGCTGTGGAACACGGCGGCGCGCGGGGTGGAGGATTGGCTGCCGATGATCAACTCATCGGGGCCGATGTAGCCGGGCAGTTGCTTGACCAGCTCATTGAACAGCTTGGCATTCTTGACCAACTGCGGCATGCCGGCCACATCGCCACCCAGCGTTTCCAGAATGGCGGCACGTTCGGTGCTGATGGTGCTGTTTTGGGATAAGAGTCTTTCTGCCAGCAGTTTTACGCGTGGCGTCAGTGAATAATGGGCCATGTTCAAATCTCTCCTGATGTCCTGCGGCTTTCACACAAATTGGCAAAATCCGTTGACTGTAATGAGTGCGTTATTGAAGCTGTACCGGGCCGCCGCTGTAGGCGAGGCGGAACAGTTTCTCCAAATCTGCCGCGTTAACGTCGCGCGGGTTGGTTGGCGTGCAGCTGTCGTGCAACGCCTGCGTGGCCAGTTCGCCAAGGCAAACCTGGAAGCGGTGTTCCTCTACCCCTGCGGCTTGCAGATTGGCCGGTAGCTGCATTTCCTGTTTCAGCGTTTCGATCGCCACCAACAGGCTGTTGACGCCATCACGTACCGAGGTGCTTGGCAGCCCCAACAGGCGCGCCAGAGCGGCATACTTGTGCGCGGCCGGGGTGTCGCAGTTGCCGTCAACGTCGGCATTGAAGGCGACCACCGATGTCATCAGCAGTGCATTGGCTCGGCCATGCGGGATACCAAACATGCCGCCGAGGGCGTGCGCCAGGCTGTGGGTGATACCCAACGATGCGTTGGTGAACGCCATCCCGGCCATGCATGAAGCGTTATGCATTTTTTCCCGCGCAGGCAGATTGCTGCCCTGTTGGTAGCAGGTCAGCAGGTGGCCGAATACCATCTGCACCACTTTTTCGGCCATCGCATCGCTGAAGTCGCTGGCCTTGCGGGAGACATAGGCCTCCAGGGCGTGACACAGCACATCCATCCCGGTATCGGCGGTAATGCTGGCTGGCACCGACTTCACTAGCTGAGGATCGAGGATGGCGATGTCGGGCAGCATGAACTCGTCCACCAACACCAGCTTTTGGCTGCGGGACTTGATCACCGAGAAGCTGGTGACTTCGGAACCGGTGCCGCTGGTGGTGGGGATGGCGACAAAACAGGGCTTGCTACGGCCGCTGTCTTTACGGCAATGCCACAGCGCATACATCACCGCCTTGGCGGCATCGATGACCGAGCCGCCACCCAAGGCAATCACCAGGTCCGGGTAGTCGTCATCCATCAGCTTCATGCCGCTGACGATGGCGGAAATATCCGGGTCTGAGGCCACCTGGTCATACTGACGACAGCGGATCTGCTGCTGTTGGAGCAGGCTGGTCACCCGCTCGGCCAAGCCAAACTTCACCATCGCCTGATCGGTGACCAAAAACGCCGAGCGTCCAGGCAAGCTGCTCAGCGCGAGCAGCGCATCCTCACCGAAATGGATTTTTGGCTTAATCAGAAACTCATTCATGCCTACTTCCTCTTACTCTTAACGCTCCCGGTGAACCTTCTCGACAATGGCAACGATCGACATGGCCTTGTAGCGGTCTTTACTCAGTGCGAAATACTCTTCCACCAACACCAGATCGTTTTCACCGGCACCGACACTGTCGACGGCAACGTAGGTACGATCTTTGATGGCTTCCAGGTCGTCACCCAGAGCTGTGACTAGCAGCAGGTTGCTGCCGCGTAGTTCGTCACTTTTCTGCGTGGCCACCACATGGCCGGTTACCTTTGCGAGGATCATGTTTTCACCCTTGGTTGATGTGTTACCGGGACAGGCGTCCAAGCACTTCCGTAATGATCCGTTCGACGTTCTCTTCGGTGATGTCATTGGCTGCGGCGTTAACCACTGCGCGGGTGACCGCCCCGAAACGATCGTCGCCCTGGGCATACAGCGGTGCCGGTGCGGCCTGCGGGGCTACCGCCGCCGTTGGCGCTGCAAAGCGGTTATCGTCGAAGATGCTGGTGCTATGGCTGGTTGGCGCACTGCACGTTTGAGCTGCGGGTTGTGGTTGGCGCAGATCCTCGATGCTACGAACGCCATAGCCGACTTTACGTACGTTCAGCAGGTTCATCGGGCCGACGTTGTCCGAGCTGGAGCCGCCACCAACGGCACCGCAACCGAGCGTTAACGCAGGTATAAGATTCGTGGTTGCGCCAATGCCTCCAAGCGCGGCGGGCGTATTGATCAGGATGCGGTGCACCGGTTTTTGCAGCGCAAACTCGCGGATCACCTGTTGGTTCTGGGTGTGGATGACTAGCGTATGCCCCAGGCCTTCGTTGGTGAGTAGCTCTACCACACGGTCACAGGCGCTCATCCAGTCTTCTTCGATGTACAGCCCCAGCACCGGGCAGAGTTTTTCGCGGGCGTAAGGGTTTTTACGCGAGACGCTGTTTTGCAACGAAATCAGCACTCTGGTGGTCGCAGGTACGCAGAACCCGGCGCGCTCGCTGAGGTAGATGGCGGTCTTGCCCACCACTTCAGGATTAATCATGCCGTTCGGGCGCAACAGGATATTGGCCAGGCGGGCAGATTCATCGTCGTTCATGAAGTAGCAGCCCTGGGCCAGCAACTCGCGGTGTACGTCCTGATAGATGCACTTTTCCACGATGATCGACTGCTCAGAGGCGCAGATCACGCCATTATCGAAGGTCTTGCTGGTGATGATGTCCTTCACTGCCTGCTGGATATTGGCGCTGCGTTCGATAAACGCCGGGCCGTTGCCTGGGCCACCGCTGATGGTTGGTGTGCCGGAGCTATAGGCCGCACGAACCATACCTTCGCCGCCGGTAGCCAGGATCAGCGCGACGTCTTTGCTGTGCATCAGGGCTTTGGTGGCTTCCAGCGTCAGCTGGGTCAGGCCGTCAACGATACCCGCAGGGGCACCGGCTTGGAGCGCGGCCTGCTTGACGATCTCAATCGCCCGCTGGCTGCACTGGCGCGCATTAGGGTGCGGGGAGAAAATAATGGCGTTCCCGGCCTTCAGCGCGATCAGCGTTTTATAGAAAATGGTTGAGGTTGGGTTAGTGGACGGCACCAGGGCGGTAATCACCCCTAACGGGACGCCCACGTCCATGACTTTATTCTGCTGATCGTCACGAATAATACCGACGGTTTTTAAATCTTTAATATGCTCAAAAACTTTTTCAGAGGCGAAAATGTTTTTTAACACCTTGTCCTGCCAATTGCCGAAGCCGGTTTCTTCATGGGCCATCTTTGCCAATTCTTCGGCATGCCTGGCCGCTTCGCTGGCAATATGTTTAATAATGCCGTCGATCTTTTCCTGTGAATATTTGGCAAACAGCAATTGTGCCTGTTTGGCATTTTTAATCAGCGTGCGAGCCTGCTGAATGGATTGTAAATCCGGATCTAATGTGGTCATTAGTCTATTCCCCTGAATAGGAGTTTAATTTTTTACTTGCTGCAATCGGGTAGAGTACTTATCTGCCACCGCCGGTAATCAGGCTGAATTACGCCTTATGCTGTGAGGCGATTTTCTCAATATCATTGTGTGGGCGTGCAATAACCCGTGATGAAATCACTTCGCCAATTCGGCTGGCGGCTTCAATACCGGATTCCACTGCCGCGTTAACGGCACCCACGTCGCCTTTCACCATTACGGTGACCAGGCCGGAGCCGACGTTTTCATAGCCAATCAGTTCAATATTGGCGGCCTTACACATAGCATCGGCGGCTTCGATAGCAGGCACCAACCCTTTGGTTTCGATCAATCCGAGTGCATCTTTCATCAGTGAATTCCTTGTTATTCGGTGATTTTGTACTGCGAGATGATTTTCTGGATATCGTTATGCGGGCGGGCAATGACCAGTGAGGTAACCACTTCACCCACGCGTTTGGCCGATTCGATACCGGAATCCACTGCCGCCTTGACCGCGCCCACGTCGCCTTTCACCATCGCGGTAACCAGGCCGGAACCGACGTTCTCATAGCCGATCAGCTCCACGTTGGCCGCTTTGCACATCGCATCGGCGGCTTCAATACAGGCCACCAGCCCTTTGGTTTCAATCAATCCTAATGCGTCACCCATGATCCGTTCTCCTTGATGCGCTGTTTACGCTTTGTGCTTAATCACGATTTTGTTGATGTCGTTGTGTGGGCGGGCGATAACCAGTGAAGTCACTACTTCACCCACGCGTTGTGCGGATTCCACGCCGGAATCGACGGCGGCTTTTACCGCACCGACGTCGCCTTTCACCATGGCGGTGACCAGGCCGGAACCGACGTTTTCATAGCCGATCAGTTCGACGTTGGCCGCCTTGCACATGGCATCCGCCGCTTCAATACAGGCCACCAACCCTTTGGTTTCGATTAAGCCTAATGCATCACCCATTGTTGTTTCCTCCACAAAGCCGGTTTATGAGTTGTCATCTGCTGTGCCGTTCGGCCATGAGGGGATCAAGGTTTCCGACGGCTAAGGGCACTATACCCCTCCGGTAGTTATTCAAAATATAAATTCATTAATCGATATCTATTTAGTTTTTTGTTCTGATAATAAGCCTCTATTTATCATCTGTTTATCTGTTTGCTCTGATAATCAGCCCGATAATAGTTCTGCTCCCTGGCAAGAAATGGCGGGTTTTGGCATTCACTTAAGGGCGGGAAATAATGTTAAATCTATGGTATTCAAATGGGTTTTTTAGGTAGCGGAGGGGCTTGCAGACTGTGGAGTAGCGCAGGTTTTTTTGGGCAGTTGTTAAGGTCGGCAATCTCCCCTCACCCTAACCCTCTCCCGTAGGGAGAGGGGACTGAACGTGCCACAGATTAGCCTCTGTACCTAACTTCGGCTCCGTACTGGCTCCCTCTCCTTTTTGGGGAGAGGGTTGGGGTGAGGGGAAATAGCGATCGCCGAATAACCGACAGGCATTATGACTATCAGGGGCGGTTTTTGGGGTAATGAGAGGCAGGCCAGAGGCTTAGGACAAGGGGGAACAGCTTTGCTGGGGAACGGGCGTTACTCTAACTGGCTGCCGGGTTTCAACGCGCAGATAAACAGTGGGGAGTTGATCGAACTGAGCAGCACGGTGTCGGCATTGATTTTCTCCATCGCCAATTGTAGGCCGTAGTGGCTGTCTGACATTTCCCGCATAAAGTAATCAAAGATCACGTCGGGAGATTGATCGATAGAGGACTTGCTGGACACCCAGCGGTTGATCTGATAATAGCGGGCTCCGGGGGAAACACGCTTGCTGGTATAATCAAACTGTACGTAGCGTTGTAAATAAAGCCAGCCTGCCTCCGAGTCTGAATATCCTTCCACCACGATGGAACCTTTACCTTTGACATTAAAGTTAAAGTGAATATTGACGTTAACGGATTCGGTAACGGTATCTTCAAAGTGCATAATGGCTTTGGTTGAGCAATTTAAAACATCATCGCGCTGGATAACATTATGCTTAACGGTGATAAATAGTGAGACCAGTAGCAATATGATAGAGACGGCAAACAGCCTTCTCCCCCAGCCCATTGTTTTCATAATTTATTTCCATGAATAATAAAAATAGTTATCGCAGTAGCTGAATGTATTATCTTGATGTTTGGCGCAGTGTGCGAGAAACGTCCGGCCTAACCCGTTGGATTGCAGCTTATCACCATAAAAGAACAGAAAACGTTCGTCTTTATCATACTTTATGTTCTTTTTTTCTTTGACGGCAATAAAGTTTTTCAGGTAATTCTCGCGCATTCTTGGATTTATCATGGCGTCGGTGGATAACACCTCAATGGGTTCCTGCGCGACGGGGGTGAAGACGAGAGGGGTCAGGCTGCCGTTGTTACTCCACGACCAGCCGATCAGCGCGATGGCCAACAGCGATATCATTGCCCCTGCATAACCCCAGTAGCGATCGTTGTTGGTGGTGGCCGCCGCTACCGGCGTTGGTTCTGGAGCTACCTCGGCAGAGGGTTCCTGTTCGCTGGCATGTATTACCGGATGCAACAAGGAGTCATCGATTACCTCGATCGTCAGCTCTGGATTGATTTCCAACCTGCCACGGGCCACGGTGACGATCACGTTCTCAATGCCATAACGGCGAAAGGCTTTGCGCAGGATGCTCAGGTACTGATTCAGGTTGCTGTTGGAGGACATTAGCCCGTTGTCGTCCCAGACCCGCTGCATTACCGTATCGCGGCTGATCACGCCAGGATGCTGGATCATGAAGAACAGCAGGGCGTTGGCAGTGATGGTGAGCTGGCTATCTGACTTGCCGCCATCGTCCAGCTTTAGCGAACCTTCGGTGGCGTCATAAATAAGAAAGGCATTAATTTTGTATTTCATTATCGCCCCTGGGTGATTGGCTGCCCGCAAACCGCGGAGGTTAAAGCTCCTCGAAGGTCATTGCCGCCAGCCTCGTCACCAATGCAAGCCGCTCTTCCGGCGTCATAGTGACTCCTTCCGTAAGTTCAGAAAGCCATAGGCCGTCTGCACCATAGCGCACCAAATTACCTACGTAGCTGCGATCCAGTTCATCGGCATTGGCCAGATGTTGCAGCACCCAGTCCCGCCAGCATTTACGCAACACCATTTCATGCGGCATGGCCAGCGACAGCAGGGCCAATTGACGGCTGGTGTCGGTTTCACTGATGCCTGCCAGGTACATCAGATAGGCCCGGGAGAAGCGCCCACGTGGGTTATCGTCCACGGCCATCAGCGCCATAATGCCGCGATCCATCACGGCCAGCAGGCGAATAAACAGCGCATGTATCAGCTCCTGCCTGCCGGGAAAGTGGTGCAGCAGCCCGCCCTTGCTGACCCCAGCCTGCTTGGCGACGGCGTTTAGCGACAGCGCGGCAATCCCATCTTTAGCGGCGATGATACTGGCGGCTTCCAGCAGCTGCTCTTGCAGCCGTTCCGGGTCTTTTTTGCGATGCACATGGGTATTCATGCGGCGATCATACCGACCAGCCGGTATGTCATTTTTGATCGAGGTCAATCCGCTAACCCTAAAGGTCTGACCAATCCTGAATAATGATAGGTAGGTCAAACTATTTTAGTTATCAATCAATTAGGAAAGTTTTTACTAGCTTAATCGGGGTTGGGAGCTAACTGGGGCGTTAAGGCTGACAAGTGGCTCGGACGGTTCCCTCTCCTTGTGGGAGAGGGCTAGGGTGAGGGGCGTTTACAACAACCAATCCAGTATCAGGACACCGACCAGGCTGATCGCCCAGGCTATAGTAGTGGGCACTGACCAGACCATCATCTGCTGCTTCACGTCCTTAATCCCCATCATCCTGTTGACTACCCAGAACATGCTGTCGTTAAAGTAGCTGAAGAACAGCGCGCCCATGGTGGCGGCCTGCGCGGCAGCGAGCATATTGACGCCGGGTAACTGGCTGACGATAGGGGCTGAGATGGAGGCTGCGGTGATCATGGCGACAGTGCCCGAACCCTGTATCAAGCGCACCAGCGTAGCGATAAAGAACGGGATCAATACCGGGGACAGCGGCAGATTGGCGACGTGCTGCGCCAGCAAGGTTCCGGTGCCACTTTCACGTAATACTGCCCCAAGCGCGCCACCGGCACCGGTCACCAGCAAGATAATCCCGGCGGCCTGCAAGCCTTCTTCCAGCCGCTCCAGCGTTTCGTGCTTGTCGACCTTCGGCATCAGGGTGTAAACCGCCAGCAGCACGCTGATGGCCAATGCAATCACCGGTGCACCGAGGAAGGCAAAGGCTTGCCCCCACAGGCTTTCCCCCAACCAGGCCATTCCTTCAGATTTGGCCAGCATATTGTTCACCGCGTTGATAAAAATCAGCACGATGGGGGCGATGATTGGCAGCAGCGATAACGTTAAGCTCGGCAGCACTTTGGCTTCTTTCTCAGCCAGATAGCGCTGGTGGGCGGCCCGTAGGTCTTCCGGCTCATCTTCCTGGTCTTCTGGTGTAAAATCCGGGTAATAGGTGCCGAGCCAGCGCGCATAGATCACAATGCCGATCACGCAGGGAATGGCTAACACCAGCCCGGCCAGCATCATAGCGCCGATATCCACGCCGAAGATCCCCGCCACCCCTAATGGTCCCGGTGTTGGGGGCACTGCATGATGGGTAATGATCAGGCCACCCGCCAAGGCTACGCCGAGTGTCAGAAGATTGCGTTTGCCCTTCTTGGCCAGCGCCTTGACCAGCGGATAAAGGATGACGAAGGCCGAATCGACAAAAATCGGGATGCTGACGATATAGCCGGTGATCGCCAACGCCCACTCCTCACGCTTTTTACCCAGCCACTTGATAAAGCTGAAGGCGATCTGCTCCGCCGCGCCGGAAACTTCCAGCACGCGGCCCATCATCACCCCCAGGCCAATAACAATCCCGATACTGCCGAGCGTGCTGCCAAACCCTTTGGAGATGGTATCTACCGTCTGCATGGCGCTCAGCCCGCCGCTGATCCCGGCGATAGAGGCTGCTGCCAGCATGGCGATCAACGCATGAACCCGGGTGCGTAATACCAGCCACACCAGCACGAATACGGCGACCGCCAAACCAATGATGGGAGTATAAAGTGCCATATTCAGCTCCCGGCCTGCGGCATCTCATCGCGCATAAAGGCGCGGATGATCTGCTGGAAGTTTTCATCGGCACGGAACCCCAACGCCAATGCACGTTGTACATCGAAGTTGCCCGGCCAACTGGCGACAATACGATTGATGGCTTCGTCCGGCACAAAGTTCACCTTGGCGCGAGCCTGCTCACCGGCCACCTCCTCCAGTGCGGCTAGCATCTGCTCTACTGTGACGCTGATGCCGGGAAGGTTGACGATGCGTGAGGTGCCGAACTGCGCGGCAGGCAACGTGGCGGCATGGATAAAGTTGCGTACCACGGTGCCAGGGCTGGACAGCCATAGCGTCAACTCTGGGGAGACCGGGCAGACTGAAGGCTCCCCGTGCAATGGTTCACGGATGATGCCGCTGGCAAAGGAGGATGCTGCCTTATTCGGCTTGCCGGGGCGCACGCTGATGGTGGGCAGACGCAGCACCCGCGCATCGACAAATCCTTTGCGGGCGTAATCATTGATCAACAGTTCACACAGAGCCTTTTGTGCACCGTAGGAGGATTGTGGCTGCACGGCGCACTCATCGGTGACGGTGGCTGGAAGCTGGCCGCCAAACACCGCCAGCGAGCTGGTGAAGATAAACTTCATTGCCGGGGCATTGCGGCGCGCGGCTTCCAACAGTTGGCGAGTGGCGTCAAAGTTCACCTGCATCCCGAGATCGAAGTCGCTTTCCGCATGGCTGCTGACGATGGCGGCCAGGTGAAACAGCACGCTGCAATCGCTATCGATCAGCCGATCGGCGGCATCGGGTTGAGTGAGATCGAGTGCCAGGCAGCGAACTCGCGGATCGGCTAGCGGGGCGTTAGGCTGTTGGATATCTGCCAGCACCAGTTCGTCAAAAGGTAGCGTATTGTCTCGCAGTAGCGCGGTTGCCAAGCGTTGACCCAAAAATCCTGCTCCGCCAGTAATGATGACCTTCATGGTTATATTCCTTTGTAGGGGGTGTTATCAGAGGTTGATGCTGTGCAGCCGCACGCCACGCTCTTGGAGTTGTTGCTGCGTTTCTGGCGGCAGGGCGGCATCGCAGATGATGTCGTCGAGCGCCGCCAGTGAGCAGACGCGAAACATGCCGTACTTGCCGTATTTACTGCTATCGGAGACCAGCACCTTGCGCCGGGCCACGTCCAGCAGCGCCTGTTTCACCAGCACTTTCTCCTCGTGTGGGGTAGACAGACCATGTTCCAGATCCCAGGAACTGGTGCTGATAAAGGCCACGTCGATATTCAAGGTGCGCAACAGCATGGCGGCGCAGCTGCCGACGCAGGAATAGTTGCGTTGATCGATTCGCCCGCCGGTGTGAAACAGGTTGAGCTGTGGGCGGTTCATCAGGTGCTGGATAATGGAAAAATCGTTGGTGACCACGGTCAGGTTGAAGCGCTCGGCCAGCTGGCGAGCGATCTCGAAGCTGGTGGTACCTGCGTCTAGATAGACCACCTGGCCATCTTCGACCAGCTCGGCGGCATATTTGCCGATGGCCCGTTTTTGCCGATGGTGCAGTTGGGCCTTCTCTTTGTAGGCCAGCTCCTGGCGTAGCGCGTCACTCAGGCGCACGCCGCCACTGACGCTAATCACCTTGCCTTCTTCTTCCAGTTGATGGATGTCGCGCCTGACGGTCATATGTGAAACGCTCATTAACTCGGCCAGGGCCACGATGGTGACCAACTGATACTCATGTACATAGCGATAGATAAAATCGCGGCGTTCCGATGGGATCATGCTCAACTCCTGGTCGGTAGCGATGGTGCCGCTGGGTAGCTGTTATTTTTTGTTATGTTATTAATATTCAATCATTTGATTTAACAAATAAACGAGGGTTGTCACAGAAGGGTGGGTGGGTGTGGGGTGGGTTGATTGGTGTAAATATGTTTATATTCAACGTGTTGATTTTATTTTTTGCGATGGGATGAATCACAGAAGGTTGTGATGAAAAGTGTGAGGTGTAACAAAAAAGCGCAGGTCTTGGTGCAGTTGCGCTGCGTAGAGTATCATCGCCTTTTTGGTGAGAACGCAGACCAGGCCCGATCAGACAGCCCCCTCTCGCTTAAGGCGGGAGGGGGGCTTTATCCGACCGTGACCTGGGTTCGGTGCGATCGCCTTGACGGTCACTTCTGAAAAATAGTATTTATGCAGACTCGGAAACAGGCTTTGCTACACCGGTTTATGGGCAAGCTCCAGATGATCGCGTTGAGCATTCTTCCGATTCTCATACGCCTCTTTTAGCCTCTTCATCGACTCCACCAGTACTGAACGCGGACATCCAACGTTTAACCTCATGTGCCCTTCTCCGCCAGGGCCATATTGAATACCTGGTGAAAGACCGAGTTTAGCTTCATGGACAAAAAACGATATTAACTGCTTATCACTGAGCCCCATTTCTTCAGCGTTAAGAAACAGCAAATAGGATGCACCACCGTAGACAACTGAAATCAATGGGCAGTTTTTTTCTATTTCACCTTTGACATATTTCACGTTATCGGATAAATAGGACAGTAATTTTTGATGCCAGTCATCACAGCGGGTATATGCTGAATAAATGGCTGCCTGCTGTAACGAGTTTGTCTCGGCAAGGTAACAGTCATCCAGAAAACTATAGAACTTATTGCGTAGCTCTTCATTTTTAATAATGGCTATACCTCCCTGTATTGCGGGTGTATTAAACACCTTACTGATAGAAGTGAACACTATCGATTGACTGTTCAGCGCTTCATTTACCGTAAAAAAAGGGATGTGTAGCTTGCCGGGCAATGTTAAGTCACCATGAACCTCATCTGATACAATGATCACCCCTGCATCGTGACAATATCTGTTTATCCTCTCAACCGTTTCCCGATCCCATACCATACCGCCGGGGTTGTGTGGCGAAGAAAAAAGGAACATCTGGCAGTTTTTTAGTTTCTCTCTGAAATCATGCCAATCAAACTCATAGCGACCATTTTTCTCAATTAGGCGGGTTTGTATCAGGCTTCTGCCACTTTTTTTTATAAAGTTAGGGTAAGGATCATATATTGGCGTGCAAGTTAATATATTATCGCCTGTCTTGGTTAGAGCCATTAGAGACAATACTATGGTTTTGATTACACCCGGAACAAAATGCAGCCAATCCGCATTGACATCATAACCATACCGATTTTTATACCACTCGGTAACCGATTGCTTCCAGTGGGGGTGATCCAGATTATATCCTTGAACCGGCTCAGTCACGACGGAACGCAACGTATCAATAATGGGTTGCGGAGTCTTGAAATCCATATCTGCAATCCAAAGCGGCAATACATCATCAGTACCAAACATTTGTTGCAATTGCCCATACTTACGACAATGAGCATCTCTTGTGACAACGTAATCAAACAAAGACATTACAAGCTCCAGGTGCGATTAAATATCATTTAAACAACACGTATAACAAAATTATTCATAGGGCATATCTACGGCAATATGCATATCTTGGCTATTGTCTCAGGGGAAGTCATCTTCCTGATGACTCTCTTATTATCGTTGAGGCTCCATGACATTATCAGGAGTATCATGCGGATCAAGTTTGGCAATACCAATCCCCGTTGCCGCCCACAGTAGTGCAAAGATGACGCCGCTGTAACACAAGATTGCCCAAGGTAAATAATCAAGCGTTGAAACGCCCAACATAGTTGCACAATAAACTCCGGAAGCAGACCAAGGAATAATAGGTTCGACGACCGTCCCGGCGTCCTCGGTTGTCCGGGAGAGATTCTTGGCTGCAAGACCTCGTTTGCGGTACTCGTCTTTAAAGGCATCACCACATAGCAACAAGGGTAAAGTACCGTTTGCTGTACAGGCACAGATGATGAAGGTCGTCGCAATCGTGGTGAGTACGAGGCGGAAAGTTGATTTAACCCCTTTTGTCAGCGCATGAATAACGGTGTGCAGAGAGCCCGTTGCGCTCATCGCTCCGGCGAAGCTAAAGGCACTAAAAACAGTAACAAAACTACTAAACATAGATATTGCACCACCTCGCTCAAGTAAGCGAGAGACATCGGAAGAGAGAGCAGAGACGTTACCCTCTTCGATCATAGAGAGTTTAAAACCACTCACCACCGATTCACCTACCGATGACGCAGAGAATTCCTGAAAGACTAAAGCAAGGATCATTGAGACTGAGGTAGACAGGAATAACATAGGAATAGGGGGTTTTTTTGATAGAGAACCATATAAGACAATAACCGGTGGCAATAGCAGAAGAGGGTTAAAATGATAAACATGACCTATCGATGTCATCAGCTTGACAATATTTTCAGGTGCGCTTATAGAGGCATCAATGCCCATCCCCATATAGCTGTATATGACACAGCATATAATAAAGCCTGGGCCGGTTGTCCACAGAAGGTGCCCTATATGAGAATAGAGATTTACACCGGCAGCTAAGGCCGCCATATTGGTGGAGTCAGATACTGGGGAGAGCTTATCACCAAACCAACAGCCTGAGACAATGGCCCCTGCGGCAATGGGGAGTGAGACATTAAGTCCAATAGCAACGCCAATCATCGCGATCCCAACGGTACCAATGGAACCCCAGGAGGTACCGGTACAAACAGAGATCAACGCCCCCAGAAGGAAAGCTGAAATATAAAAATACTGAGGATTAATGAGCTTTAAACCATAGTAAATCATCATTGGTATCGTACCCGATACCATCCATGATCCAATTAAAAAACCGATGCTCGCGACAATCAGTATTACAGGGAGTGCTTCAGATATTTTATTACAAATGGATTTTAGAATATCATCCCACGTAAAACCATGAGCTATAGCTATGAATGAAGCCGTAGCGGTACCCATCAGGATCATGGGTTCCGCACGAATATTAAAGATAAAGTACCCAATGCTGATCCCGCATAGCATTACCACCATAGGTAAGGCTGACCAAAAAAAGGATAGTTGCCTTTTATTTTTTGAGGTGTCGCTATTCAAATCCATAATTCCATCCAATAGTTAATGGTTGATAGTTGATGATTGAACAGATAAAATAAATCTCTACGAGAGTTCGCCCGGTCCTTAAGTAAGATGATTTCAAGGTTCTACAAAATAATTGTTGGTTTTCCCTGGCTATATAAGACACTCTGTTTAGCAGTGTTAACTGATACATCCATGTTAATAATAAGCGTTTCTTATTGAAAACTATATGTCCGTATAGAGTGGATGATTTCGTCGCTGTTGGCTCAATTTACGATATTGCTGCGGCGGCATGCCGACGTATTTGTTAAAAGTGCTATAAAAGCGACTACTGGAACGAAAGCCTGCAATAACGGCAATGTCGATAATCGTCTTGTCAGTATCACTGAGCAGTGCCCGTACATGGTTGATACGCATTGCGGTAATATACTGCTTCATGGTTAGCTGCATCACTCGCTGGAAAATCCCCATAGCATAATTGGGGTTGAGTTTAACGTATTCAGCAATGGCATTGACCGTCAGGATTTTGTCACAATGGGAGGCTATAAACTCAAGCATCTGGCTAACGTAAAACTGGGAATGGCGCGAGAGGCTATTCTTCAACGTGCGTGGCGTTTTATTAACCAGCACAGGCTGCCAACCCGAGAGACTAAAACGTTTGAGCATTAAGGCGATTTCATCGATCGCTAACTGGCGGATCTGTTCATTAACGCTATTGAGTTCAGACTGCCAACGTTGAACCTCAAAGACGCTGAGCTGCTGTGCCGATAACGATTTAATCACCATGCCATGGGTCATATGGTTGACCAGCTCACGATCCAGCGGCCAGGATAAAAACAGATGCATTGGCAAGTTGAATATCGCCATCTGTTTACAGTGGCCAGGATTTATGAGCTGATGGGGCGTACAAGCCCAAAACAGGGTGATATACCCCTGTTTGACCCTTACTACCTCGTCATTGATAAGATATTCCACATCGCCATCAAACGGGACATTAACCTCGACCTGACCATGCCAGTGGCTGTAAGTCATTGCCAACGGTGCCCGCAACTCGACATCCATACGCTGATACTCTGAGTAGAGTGCCAGTGGGCTACGAGTCTTTTTTTCATAACTGCGACACATATGCGGATCATGTGGCAGTCGCGGGATGTTGTTTTCCATGATAAGCAGAGTTCCTGGATCCTCAGTCTGACACGAGATGTGATACCAAAGCATGCTGATAGCTTAACCGAAAAAAACTGTCTTTTTATCTCCATTTTCGCCAAATCATTCCCAGAAACTCATATTTGATGCCCGTCAATGGAAGATCTGAGCTATCGGGAATACCGGGTCTTTTGCAACAGGTGATGTCATTCGCCCATTTTAGCAACGGGATGCTGAAAACTCATTGGAGTCTACTGTGCCAGCCGCGAGCTACAAGTGGTTATACCGCTGGCTCTCTGACGGCCTGAACGAACGCTTCGATATCGCTGTTGAAGACCTTCGCGTTGCTCACTTGGCTCATACGTCCCTGGTCTTTACAGGGAGAAGGGTAGGGATAAGGGGGGAAGAGCTGATGAGATCAATTTAGAGCGAGAAATGAGCAGAGTAAGCCGAGAAAATCGACGGGTGACGTTTTTTTCAACATTCAACTCGTTGAATGCTTGATAAGTGTTGCGCGAGGCAAGTGGGAAGGTATAATGCCCACGTTTTCCGCATACTACTTCAGTGCCGAAGTGGCGAAATCGGTAGACGCAGTTGATTCAAAATCAACCGTAGAGATACGTGCCGGTTCGAGTCCGGCCTTCGGCACCATTAGTCAGTACGCAAATCAAGTCGCCTTCGAGCGGCTTTTTTTGTGCCTGAAATCCAGCAGTTACCCACCTTTCTCGCTATATTAGCTCCCTCAAGGTCAACCGACTTCAACGAACATCTACCAACTGGAATGTTGGCCATCGAGATGATGGGGGGGCTAATGTTGTCTTCGCCACAGGTAGTTACGCTAACAAAACAATGCTATTTTAATAAGTGTTATTAACTGTTATTAAAAGGTGATGCTCATGGGACAACCCGCGAAACAGACGATCAGCGCTCAGATCCCCGCAGAGCTTGCTGCGGCGGTTGAAAACCTGGCTATTGAACTGGACAGATCCAAAAGCTGGGTGATTAAGGAAGCATTGACTGCCATGATTGAAGAGAGAGAGCGGCGGCATCAGCAGATTTTGAAAGGCCTTGCTGATGTCGATGCGGGAAGGGTGGTTAGCCATGCGGATGTGGTTGACTTCGCTAACAAACTGAAAAAATCATAACCTATGGAAATACAGTGGACCCAAAAGGCTCAGGATGACTTGGAGCGTATTTATAGGTTTGCCTGTCAGTTCAGTCGGCAACATGCTGACAATGTGTTAGAGCGTTTGATCATCGGAACCTCAGGGCTCGCCGACCATCCAAGAATCGGTGTACCTCAGATAAGATATGAACCACGAGAAGTGAGAAAAATCTTGTTTGATGATTATGACGTTCACTATGAAATTCAGCACGATACTATTTATATTGTCGATCTTTGGCACACCCGAGAAGATCGCTGAATATCCAGGTCTGCTTATAGCCATAAGTCATAAAAGGATGCTCATGCTAATCATCTTTGGTGGGTTACCGGGAACTGGGAAATCAACCATTGCCCGTTTATTGGCATCCAGACTGAACGCGGTCTGGGTGCGTATCGACTCTATCGAACAATCACTGATTCGGTCGGAAAAAATCACCATGTCTGATATGGGACCTGCCGGATATCTGGTCGGGTATGCTATCGCCGCGGATAATCTTAAGTTGGCTAACAACGTCATTGCCGATTCGGTAAATTCTCTCGCTATTACTCGGCAGGCTTGGCGAGATGTGGCTTCAGAAAATGCAGTGCCTGTGTTGGAAATTGAAATTATCTGTTCCGATAAAGCGCAGCATAAGGAGAGGGTTGAGCACCGTAGCGCAGACATTACTGGGCATGTATTGCCCGACTGGCAGAAAGTCATCACTCGCCAGTATGAAGTTTGGTTATCCACTGATATCACCCTAGATACTTCAGTGTTAACGCCCGATCAGGCCGTAGAGGTTATTCTCCAGCATATTGAATCATGCAGGCTTTGACTCTCAGGTCACGGTGTACTTTAAGTCGAGGTTGGCAAGTGTTAAATCTGGTCAGTAAACCTCTATTGCTGAAGTGGGCTATAGGGTTTACACCAAAGTTTGCCAAAATAGCATTACCGACAACATCATGTCTGCGCGGCTTCGAGTCACAAATTTAACAATTTCAAGCGTTGATATCTGTGTTGGTATAATGTCTTTATTTTTATATTAACTGACAATAAATCATGAGGTTATGGATTATGCGCGAGTCCGGCCTTCGCACCATTAGTCAGTACGCAAATCAAGTCGTGCTTCGAGCGGCTTTTTTTGTGCCTGGAATTCGGCCCCCGTAAGGCTCCCCTCGCTTTTTCAGTCAATCTACATCAACTTTCTGTTGTGGGTAGAGACAGGTAACCATGGCCAAAATGAGCAGGATACCAAATAGAACTATCGACACTAGAACGCAGAGTGCCCCTTACATCACGAATTTTCTTGGAAGCATCAGGGATAGGCTGGACTTCAGAGATTTGATGTCTTGGTCTGGGAGCTTATGGATAACGCGAATGACGCCAATTCTGTAAGAGTAGCGGTCAGAATGCTGATAAACTGAGCTCAGGTTTTGTGAGCATGGAGACGCTGACGGTTAAAGGCGTCAGTTTTCCAGAGCTTATTGTAGACAAAGATGCGGGGCAGAATTTATGGTGACTTACAAAGAAATTATTGCTGATGTTAAAGCTCGTACAGGCAAAACGATACACCACTCGTGTTGGATAGCACATGTAAAATCGATGTATGGGTTGACCACTCGACAATCAATAAATCGCCAAGATCCTACAAAATGGGTTAAACCCTGTCCGGAACATTGGATCCCTGAGATAGAACAATCACTGCTTAATCTGGGCATGATCCGTAGCTTTTCAGATAAAATAAAAGCTAATAAATAAACCACCAGCTAGGCTGGTAGTTATATTTAATTTGTGCTAATTTCATACTGTTTTAATTTTTTAAAATATAATCTAAAAGGAATCGCGTATGGGACTATATAATATTCTTGATAAAAACCTTACGGCCTTAAAAAAGACATCATTTTCTCTGGAGGGATTGCAGGAACGATATGATTTGCAGGAGGCTATCAAGAAAAACATTGAAATTCTATCCCCGGATTGTCTGGTGATTTCCGAAGAGTTCTCTGACTGGGAAGACAGTAGGCGCAGAATTGATTTGCTAGCCATTGATAAACAAGCAAACCTGGTGGTTATTGAACTCAAGCGAGATGAAGTTGGCGCTCATATGGAGTTGCAAGCCCTTAGGTATGCCGCAATGATTTCAACCATGAGCTTCGCTAAAGCCTGCGAATACTATGAAAAGTATTTGAAAGAAAATAATATAGATATTAATGCTAAAGAGAAAATTCTTGATTTTGTCGAGCTTGATGAAACGGAATTGGTTGATTTTGGTAAGGATATTCGTATCGTGCTTGCCTCGGCTGACTTTGGTAAAGAATTGACGACCACGGTGATATGGCTCAGAGATAAAGGCGTAGATATTAGATGTGTTAGGCTTACACCCTATAACTTCAATGGTGACGTATTAATTAACGCCGAGCAGATTATACCCGTTCCAGAACTTGAAGAGTACCAGGTTAGGTTCAGAGAAAAACGTAGCGAACAGATAATAAGCAGTCAAAAATCTGAGAAGGATTACTCTGGATATCAATACAACGGTAGAGTCTATAATAAACGTAAATTGGCACTTGAATTGTTTACCGATTGGATTAATAAGCATAATCCCGCAGACTTTAACGATCTTAAACGCAAGTTAGGTGATGTGCTAAGAAGCCGCACGATTGCATTGGCAGACCAAATCTCAGAAGAGAGAAAAAGCAGGTTCCACATGCAGGAAGACTGTTTGATTGAGTTACCATCAGGAGAACTGGTTGCCATCTCTAATCAGTGGGGGATCGGAAATATTGACCGATTGCTAGACTTTGTTCGGCGTGATGGCTTTATCATTGAAAAGATAGAGCAATAACTGTGAACAGATCGTTTTAAAACGTCGATAACCTTAGCATCGCCAATAAATTTTCTTGGGTTGTGCTAAGGTTGGAACTAAATGTTCGCAACTCTGAACGCTTCAGACATTCGTTCCTGCTCCCGAAGAGGTAGTCCCAAACCATCAGCAATCGTCCTCCATTGAGCCACAATCCCCATAAAGTTTTCAATAATTTCATCGGCCTGCGCCAAGCTCAAACGGAAATATTCAGCGACTTCACGTGCCAGTTCGAGATCTAGTGCATTATCTGCTTCGGTGATATTAAGCTTTAGGCCGTCAGACCAGGGAACGGGGTTCATATCGTAGGCTTCAGAAAGCCGCCAGCCTTTGCCAGGGACCAAAATGAAACCATGATTGCGTAGGTGATCATCGGTGTTAGAGACAAGAATATTGAAAACAATCCTTGACCAGAGCTCTTGCAGGTCGGTTTTTGTTTGTGCGCCATGCCTTATCAGGACGTCTGCAAGTTCAAGATAACTGGCGCCGCTAGAGGCATCATCACCATCTTGATGTCTGGTCATTGTCATGGCAGAAGCAAAATGAAGGCGCTGGCCGGATCCTGTACGGTCGAACCGACGGACCATAAAGCAGTGGTAATCGCTGGCATATTTATGCGCTTCAGCTGTTGCGACGTTCAGCCCGCAGCCAACGGCGAGAGCATTGGCCACCATCTCCCAGCCGCCAACATCGTAATCATCTTTGGTGCTGGGAAATTTTGCGATATAGAGATGGCCATGCTTGTCCACGACACTTGCTTTGGGTCTTGCCCCACCTAGAGAACCACCTGGCGCAATGAGCATCCGCAACCATTCCTGACCCTGTAGGGATGTATTGTCTGGATCATCTTCTAGTGCGCGGCTTGCCCTTTCTAAAGCGTGAATTTCGGTAAAGGGAGGAGCTGCTTCGTCAGCTCGGTTATCAAGAAATTCACCTTCATCATTAAGCTTGTAGCGTAGGGCTCCTACTCGATAAAGATCATGTACACCCAAGAGATAATTTGATTCGTATAGCCTGGTTCCTTCAGCTTGGATACCGGCACGAATATCCCGCTCAAGGCGACGCTTCATCAGTATTCGGCCCCAGCGATCGGGACTGGAGTCGCCAAATATGCCGAATTTATCCCGTGGGTGAGTGGGGTACTGGGCACCTTCGAATAAAAGAATCTCTGGATCAAGTTGCAAACGATTGAGGTCGGGATCGGCCAATGCTAGAGGGTCATACTGAAATTCAAATAACTCTCGCGTACGAGTTTGTCGGCTATGCAGGAAGCCAATTCGCTTTGGCCCGTGCATTCCATCCCAGTCTGCATATACCCCGATCATCGCCATCGTTAACTCCCTTTGATTGACTTCTTCAATGGTTTTAGCAGGGCAGCCAGATCGGCCGACGTTGTGCTGCGGGCCGTATTGTTTGCTACGGAGCCAGCTTTCGTTGCTGTAGCTGCCTGCTTATCTGATCCTTCGTACTTGTGGGCAAGCTCAGGGCGCGGCTTTTTGTCTGCTGGTGCTTTACTCGGTTTTGCCTTGGAAGTGAAAACGATCTCGTTCTTTATCAGCCGGGAATCCTGAAGTTGGCGGCCTAGTTGATCTTCGGCGGCCAACTTATTCAGGTCGCTTTCAAGCCCTAACACCTGCATGACTGATAGATATGCACCTATCGTCACGCCTGCACCCCCGGCTTCAAGCGAACGTAGCGTCATTGGCGACATACCAGCCCGTTCTGCCACCTGTTTGGCCGTTAGTTTGCGCCGAAGACGCGCAAGTTTCAGACGCTCACCAAAATCAGTCAGCAACTGGTTAGTTGTAGGAAGTAGTGGTGCTGTTTTTTTCGCCATAATATCAATATTTTATCTTTTTAGTACAGATTACACCATAATATTAGCATAATTTTGACATGAAGCAGAAAGTGGATGACATGTGATACTAATATTTTTACTAAAAATGGTTTAAAACGCCAGAATATTAGCACTTTTGAAATTGCTTTGAAGGAGGGAAGGGGATTTGTACGTATTCACTAGCCCCGTATCTGCATCGTCCATTTATGCAAAGTCTGTGTTACCTGGGCTCTTATGTTCCTTGCAGATAGCCTACTCATACTAAAAGCACACCGCTGAACCTCTGGGGCGTCTAGCTTAAGGTTTGGCCCGCTTTCCAGCTCAGCCAGCAAGGATTATCATACGATCGAGACTACAGATCTAGAGAGTGTGCTATGCAACATATTATTGAAGGTTTCCTCAGTTTCCAGAAAGAGATTTTCCCTCAGCGTAAGGAGCTCTTTCGCAGCCTTGCCTCCAGCCAGAACCCTAAAGCACTTTTTATTTCGTGTTCTGACAGCCGCCTGGTACCCGAGTTGGTGACCCAGCAAGAGCCGGGGCAGCTTTTCGTTATCCGTAACGCAGGCAACATCGTCCCTTCCTTTGGCCCGGAGCCAGGAGGCGTGTCTGCGAGCATTGAATACGCGGTGGTGGCGTTAGGCGTTACTGATATCGTGATTTGCGGCCACTCGAACTGCGGCGCCATGAAGGCTATAGCTTCTTGTCAGTGCCTTGACCCGATGCCTGCTGTTGCTCACTGGCTACACTATGCGGACGCGGCAAAAGCGGTGGTAGAGAAGAAGACCTGGGATAGCGAAATCGACAAAGTTAACGCTATGGTTGAAGAGAACGTGATAGCCCAGCTAAATAATATTAAGACTCACCCGTCCGTTGCCGTTGGTCTGCGTGACAACGCCCTACGCCTGCACGGCTGGGTGTACGACATCGAAAGTGGTGAGATCCGCACACTGGACAAAAATACCAAGAATTTCGTCTCGCTAGCGGATAACCCCGAGGTGTACTTCGAATAACAGATGATTGGCTATGAGTGGGACCGCTCCTGGGCAGAAAGCCAGGAGCCTTCTGCCTGGCGTCCTTATCTGCTATATTCGCTAGGTGGAAATTATTTTATGTTGTCGGGGGCGAGCAGTTAATGGAAAACGAAGAACATATCAGTAACATTATCAAAACGCACCTCGAAGCGACATTAAACGATCTCGGGGAATTTATCTGGGCGTATGTGGTGTTATCGAAAAAAGATATGTCCTGTATCTTTGGGGTAACCAACTATCCTGGTGAGTGGGTAGAGCATTATAAAGCCAACGGTTTACAGTATACCGATCCGGTGGTGATCACTGCGCTGAACCGGTTAACGCCTTTCTCCTGGGATGAAAATCTAATGACAGGCGGAGGGTTTCATTTTTCCGAACTCTTCGAGCGGGCCAGGAAATTTGGGTTGAATAATGGCTATACGTTTGTATTGCATGATTATAATAATAACCTGGTCACGTTATCTTTTATTCTTGCCCCTGAAACCAGAGCGGAATTAACCCAAACGCTGATCAAGAATAAAGGTGACATCTCTGTTTTACTGGCGTCAGTGCATGAGATTTATCTAACCCTGAATTCGCTGTCAGAAAAAAACGCCTCACGCTCGGAAAAAAGCGCCCAATTTACCGAACGGGAAAACGAAATCCTCTACTGGGCCAGCGTGGGCAAAACCTATCAGGAGACGGGGATGATCCTGGGGATCACTACGCGTACGGTCAAGTTTCATATGTCCAACATCGTCAAAAAGCTGGGAGTCGCAAATGCCCGGCATGCAATACGTCTAGGTGTGGAACTTCAACTGATTAAACCGGTTAGTTGATTACAAAGAAGGCTCAGCCGCCAGCGGCCAGTCGTTCAGCCTGGTTTCGTCCGCTGTGCTGTACTTGCTGAATATCTTGGCTTTTAGCTTCCTCTGGCTCTCAGAGTCGACATGGCCGAGCAACAGATAGACCGGCTCATCTTTCTCGGAAACACCGGTTTCCAACACGGTGACATTCCAACCTGAGGTTCTGATGATGTGCATCATCGCATGGCTGGCAACGGCAAGAATGCCATCATAATGATGTTGTTGCGCATAGTTAATCAGTGAGAGAAACAAAGCCATAGTGACGGGAAACTTACGGCCTAACAGCGAGTGGGTTCTTTCTTTATCCACGAAGAAACGCGTGGATTCAATGTAGTTACCTTCTGGAATGTTGACATTGTTAAAGAATGAGGAGAATGTACTGTTCAACATATTTTGGTATTTCATGTCTATCATCCTGGTTCCGCATATAATCATGCCGTTCTCCACGCCAAAAATATAGTTGGTCTTATCATTATCAAACTGATCGACCTCCTTGCCGTCCGAACAGTCGACTGCCCATTGCAGTCTGTCTTTAAAAGTATTTTTTCTTAACATAAAGAGATCTTCAGATTTCTCATTGCTCATTGAAGCATAGTTAACGCTGTAAATATTAAACATAATGTCACCTGTGAATGAATATATAGAGATAAGTTCATCCGGTAACATCAGTGAAGTTTCATTAAGAGCATGCCGGTACAAAGGAATGATAATGCTTTTTAATAGATTTACGCTAACCTTATTATAGGAATAAACTGGTTTTAGCCGGTGTTGGGTGGGGCGTTTTAGGCGACACTCTGGGCTTAAAAGTGATATGTTTCTTACCGAGTACGAACCCGAGGGAGCGGCAACGGCAACTTTTACCTATTTTTTACATCTTTATACAGATAACAGACAACTCTCCGGCCGATACGGGCAAGAATGGATTCGATTCTTTTGACAAGGAGCTTCACCATGGATCTGAAATGTATTTTTGCGTTATTCACCCTGTCTGTGCTGCCTTGGAGTGCCAGTGCCGCTCCGGCTGCCCCCAAGGTCGTCGTAAAGTCTGAAGTTGCCTCGCCCGTGGTGTTGGAAAATACCCAGGATAAAAACTACCTGAAAATCTCGTTGGTGGGCTATCCGCTGCCGCAGGAAAAACGCAGCCCGATCAATCTGGCGCTGGTCATCGACCGCTCCACCTCAATGAGTGGCGATCGTATCGAAAACGCCAGAAAGGCGGCGATCGCCGCTGTTAACATGCTCAACGGTAATGACACGCTTTCGGTCGTTGCCTATGACTCCGGGGTTGAAGTGGTGATCCCGGCGACCAAGGTCAAAGATACAAAAGAACTGATTAATAAAATTAACAAAAGTATTGAACCGCGTGGGATGACGGCGCTGTTTGCCGGGGTGAGCAAGGGTATCGATCAGGTGAGCAAGCATCTGGATAAAGAGCAGGTTAACCGCATTGTGTTGCTTTCCGACGGGCAAGCCAACGTTGGGCCAACCTCCAACAGTGAGCTGGCCGAGCTGGCTAAACTGGCGGCCAAGAAAGGTATCGCCATTACCACCATCGGCATTGGTGATGGTTATAACGAAGATCTGATGACCACCATTGCGGGCTATAGCGATGGTAACCATGCCTTTGTTGAGCAATCCAGCGATTTGGAAAAGACCTTCGCCCACGAGTTTAACGACGCCATGTCCGTGGTGGCGCAGGATGTGGTGGTGGTGATCAAAACCGCCGATAAGGTTACGCCGGTTCGTCTGTTGGGGCGTGATGGCAGCATCAGCGGCAATACGGTCACCGTAAAACTGAACCAGCTGTATTCCAATCAGGAAAAATATGTTCTGCTGGAAGTGATCCCGGCCAAGGGCAGCAACGCCCAGAGCAAACCGCTGGCCGATGTGAACGTGCGTTACGCCAACCTGAGTACCAAGCAGGTGGATACCTTCAATGAGAAGGTGGCGGTACGTTATAGCCAATCCGCTAAGGATGTCAGCGCAGCGCAGGTTGATGAAGTGCTGGTGGACTCGGCCATTCAGAAGGCAGCGATTGAAAATGAGCGCGCGGTAGAGCTGATGGATGCAGGCAAAATGGAAGAGGCCAAACAGGTGTTTAGCGCTAATGCGGCAGCCTTGGAAAGCCTACCCGTCAGTGCCGCTCCAGCCAGACAAAAAGCCGAAGCCAGCGCGCAGAAGAACAAAGACCTGATGGGTAAAATGGAGAGCGCCAGCAAGGAATCGACCCGTAAGGCAGTGAAAGAACAGAACTACAACATCAAAACCCAGAAGAACCAGTAGCAGGGAGCCTAATGAGCCAGCGTACTTCCAGAAGTTTGACGGTTTTTATCATCATCACCGTGGCGGTCTTCAGCCTGATCGCCTATCTGGGAGTGCGCACCCTCGAGCACGAAGTGTTGCTACGCCATTACCAATCCCAGACCATGGCACAAACGCGCGTTACGCAAGCCAGCGACAGCGTTATGGATATTCTGCGGCAGAAAGCGACGCGGCTGGACGCGATCACCGACTACATTCAACCCAACGAACAGGCGCTCAAGGAGCTGGTTGAGAAGGATCACGACATTGATGGCGTGTTTGTCCTGCAGAAAAATCGGTTGTTGTATCCCAACGAAAACGGCCCGCTGAGCCAAAAAGAACTCGCCTGGGTTCAGGCCATCACGCCGCTGGTGAACGATCCTTCCTTGCTTTACGGCCACAGCGTAAAAAGCGAAATGGCTATCCCACAATCCGGCTGGTATATCACCGGCGAGGTGCAGGAGCCGCTGTTGATCTACTGGCGCACTATCGGCAGCGAGACCATCGGATTTCGGGTTCCTTATATCAAACTGCTATCGGACGTGATCAATGCGGTCAACTTCGATTTTGGCAGAGACACGCTGGTGCTGGTAGAGAACGGACGCCTGCTGTACCAAAGCAATCCGTATGTCGAGCTGGGAAACCTGCAGCCGTTGGCCGAACAGAGCCTGCCTTATCCGCTTACCGGCTGGCAGGTGAGTTATTACGGCAAAGCGGCCAGTACTACGGCGGTCTACCTTTGGGGCGGGGCGTTTATCCTGCTAATGCTGGCCATCATGGGCTTGATCATTTTCCGCCTCTACCGGGAATACACCCAGACGGCACGGCTGGCGCGCCAGCAGGTGGGTTTTGTCAGCCAGGTGTCCCACGAGCTGAAAACGCCGCTGACTAATATCACGCTGTATGCAGAGTTGCTGAAAGAAGAGCTGGATGAACAGCACAATGAAGGACTGCGTTACCTGGACGTGATTATCGGCGAGAGCCAGCGCCTATCGCGCCTGATCCAGAACATTTTGAGTTTTACCCGCGAGCCGAAGCTGCACATTCAGCCCATTGACCTCAACCCGCTGCTGGCGAAGATTACTCAGACTTTCACTCCGTCATATCAGGCCAAGGGGATGACGATTTCCCTCTCATTAGGCGAAAGCGTGGTGGTGCAGAGTGATATCGATCGCCTGACGCAGATTATCAATAACCTGCTGAGCAATGCGGAAAAGTATGCCACGGCCGGGAAACAGGTCGATGTGCAGGTGGAGTGCGGTGCGGACAATGTGGATATCCACGTGCGGGATTATGGTGCCGGTATCGCCGAGAAAGAGCTCAGGATGATTTTCCTGCCCTTTTACCGGGTGAAGTCAGGTATTACCGAGGGCGTATCAGGCACCGGCATTGGCCTGACGATTGCCCAGCAGTTGGCGCACAGCCTGGGCGGGGAGATCCTGGTGGCTCAGCAGTCGCCGGGGGTGCGCTTCACCTTGCGGCTGGCACGTAACCTGATTACAGCACCGTAGCCGCTGTTTTTGGATAAGTGCCGCAGAGTGACTTCTATACCTGACAACAACCGCGCTCTAGCTCCCTCTCCTTTTTGGGGAGAGGGTTGGGGAGAGGGCACAGCGCTGTAGCCGATGATATCGCCCACGTCAGGCGGTAATCGCCACCGCTAATAGCATTAACCACAGGGAGTCATGATGAAAATACTGGTCGTTGAAGACGATACGAACATCCGCCAGGGATTGGTAGAAGCGCTCTCCCGTGAGGGCTATAGCCTGATCGCCGCAGAGAATGGCAAAGTGGCGCTGGAGATGTATCAGCGGGAAAAACCGGATTTTATCATCCTCGATATCATGATGCCGGAGCTGGATGGCTACGCGGTATGCCGAGAGATCCGCAAACAGGATGAGCAGATCCCGATTATCTTTTTGTCCGCCAAGGATGAAGAGATCGACCGGGTGGTCGGGTTAGAGCTGGGAGCAGATGATTACATCAGCAAGCCGTTTGGCATTCACGAGATCCGCGCCAGGATCAAGACCATCGCCAGGCGTTGCCTGCGTAGCAAAACCGCGCAGCCAGATGTCAGCTTTGGTTTTGGTGATTTAACCGTGTACCCGAATGAGCTATGCGCTCTGCGCCAGACGGCGAGGTTGGAGCTTTCACTGCGCGAGGTGAAAATTCTGGAGTGCCTCTATCAGCACAAGAATAAGGTCGTCACGCGCGAGATGTTGTTCGATGCCGCCTGGGGCTATGACTTCCTGCCTAACAGCCGCACGCTGGATCAGCATATCTCCAAGCTGCGCAAGACCATTGAGCTCGATGCGAATAGTCCGTTATTGATTCGCACCGTGCATGGGATGGGGTATCGGTATTTGGGGTGAGGTAATAGTCTATGAGTAAAGTGATTTTATCGAACTAGCTTCTGTCGTAGGAAGGTTGTCGAATGTTTGATTTACGCTGTGGGGGCTGAAATTAACCTGGAAATTTCAGGTCATATTATGTAAAAAACACTAATGTTTTAGATCATTTATTGATCTTCATCAATGTTCATGACTTGCCTGTTTATCCTGTTTTTGTGTACAGTATTTACATCATATGGTGTCTTTTTTTTTAAAATAATCCATATGTAGTGCTCGTGCCCTGTGGTAAAAAAGAGGATTAATAATGAGTAAGAACAATAAATCTACTTCAAAAGATGTTTCTTCCCTTGCTGGTAGCGTTTTAGCCGATCCTAATGCATCTGTAATTCAAAAAAGCTTGGCAGCATCTGCATTGGCGCAATCTCGTACATCAAAGCAGACTGGTGCGGTCATGGAAACGAAAGCATCAGGCGTTTTGACCAGTACAAAATACAGTTCAACAACCAAAACGCTCGCAGGTACGGTTTTATCTCAATCGAATAAAGATCGTTAGTATTTTATAATTAAGGTGGTTTGAATGATTGAGTGTAGCTGTTGCGGCAAACCGTTGAATCGTGCCTTAAAAAGTGAAGATGGGAGATATAAGTCTTGCCCTCGTTGCTCCCAAACTCATGGACAGTTTCATATCTTCAGAAAATACCCGGATGATTTCGGCACAACCCCAAGCCGAGTGACACCGCAAAATCCTGACGGCCCACAAAGCCATTGCCTAGATTGTCGCCGACTTGAACCTGGTGAGGATTCTACAGTCGACCTAACTAAAGAACTCACTTGTAATCAGCTTTAAATATTTTTATGCCCCCGATATATTGGGGGCTGTTTATAATTCAGCAAGTTTTTAGCTGAGGTTAACCATTTGGTTGCGTGACCAAAGATCGTTAGCTATATCGCAAAGGGAACTATAAACAATTAGCTCTCTCGCGTTACCCCTTAAACACCTGCCCCCGATGCCACTCCACAAACTTATCCAAAGGATAATGTTCGGCGATCTTTGGCAACCGAATCGTCTTCCCAGCAAAGTCCCAGAACAATTGGTCGATCATATGGGTACCGTTCACACCTGCTGAAACCAACAGTTTCATGCTGTCGTCGAGCCCGATAGCTCCCATATCAAATGCGGAATGGTGCAACGAGCATAGCGCTAATCCGTTGGTCACGGTGCAGGGGCCGCCGTGTTGCTTCCATTTGATATGCGCCGCCTCTAAGCCAACGGGCGTAGTGTCGTGCTGCAGGTTATAGCCGCACACCGCGCATTGATAGTTATAGGCGCGTAAGATCGTTTGCCGGAATGCTGGGTCGCGTGCTTTACGTATCCCATCAAGCCGAAAGTCCAAGCGGTTGGCTATCAATTCTTGAACGCTGTCGGGGAAATGCTCACACAGGATTTGCTGTGCAAGCTTGTCGATCAGCGCGGGTTGGCTGCATAACAGCTGGTAGCTCTCTTCGTCGAAGCCACCGCTGACACCATGTTCGATAATTTCCCGCTTCGGTGGCTCTTTACTGCCTTTCTGCGGGCTGCAAAGCTCCGCATTCTGTAATTCCCAGAACCCATCGCCGCGTAAACGCCAGAACGGCATAGTGGGGTAATGGTCACGCCGCTGTGGGCCAAAGCTGTTGAGTAATGCCAGCAAGGGGCCGTGGATTTCTTCGCCATAATTGAACAGCCGATCGTGCCCTTGCTGATATTGGGATAGCACGTACAGCAGCAGTAACGGCTTATGTGGTGCACGCTGATCGCCTTTGCGCCACACGGTCAGATGAGATATGGCGGTTTGCAGTTCCTGGCTGGTTTTCATCGGTGCATCCTGGCGGGCGGCGAAAGTGATTGCGATCATGCTCGCAAAAGGGAAGGGATTCAATCGCTTCTACACATATCTTGGGCAAGACAGAGCCTCGTTATTTCATTAAATAGGGAAGAGCGTGCCTGCCAGCATTGAGCGCAGCTCTACGTAACAATCCTAAATGCCCAAAGCCACGACACATTCTCGGTTATTTCTGCTATGGTATGTTTATTGCGTCGTGTATTTTTTATGCTTTTGATAAACAAGGATTTAACATGGATCGTGGTATCCCTGATGTGGCTTTTATTAACAACAGCGATCAAAGAACCCCTTTAATTTTGGTGCTCGACTGCTCAGGTAGTATGGGCGGTGAGCCGATCGATCAGCTTAATCAAGGCCTTGCTCTGCTGGAGCAGGAATTGAAGGACGATGTGATTGCCGCCAAACGGGTCAGGCTGCTGATTATTGAATACGGCGGTTATGACCAGTGCAAACTGCACGGGGATTGGACAGATGCCATGGATTTCGTCGCGCCACGTCTGGCCGCCGGGGGCACCACTCCGATGGGGCAAGCGGTCATGCTGGCATTGAACGAGATCGAAGCAGAGAAACAGCGCCTGAAGCAGGCCGGGATTTCCTATACCCGCCCCTGGTTATTCTTGATGTCCGACGGGCAGCCTACCGATGAATGGGAAGGCGTTGCCGAACTGTGCCGTCAGGCAGAGGCTAGCAACAAAGTCGCCGTATTCCCGATTAGCGTGGCAGATGCTTCAACTGAAGTCATGGGGCGTTTTAGCCAGCATGGCAGTAATGGTGTCAAACGGCTGAGTGGCTTGCAGTTCCGCGAGCTGTTCTTGTGGTTGAGCGCCAGCATGCAAGTCGTCTCCCAGTCTGTACCGGGCGGAAAAGCACAGTTGCCAGCGACCGATAGCTGGTCCAACGTCCCGGTGTGATATGAAAAAATGGCAGGTATATGCCGCATCGGCCACCGGTGCGGCACATCTGGCAAGGGATATTCCGTGCCAGGATGCTTTTCATTGGGCCGTGGTTGATGAGCGCCTGGTCGCCGCCGTTTGTGATGGTGCGGGGTCGGCATCCCAAAGTGCAACGGGGGCGGACTTTGTCTCTCGCCAACTGGTGGAGCGCCTATCATGGCAACCCTCCGGGGCGTTGACGCCCGAGCTTATTCAGCAGATGTTGGAACAAATCCGCATGGATTTGTACTTTCTGGCGACCGAGGCCAATAACCAGCTGGAAGATTATGCCTGCACGCTAGTGGCGGCATGGATCGATGAGCAGCAGGTTTGCCTGATCCATCTTGGCGATGGGGTGGCTGCGGTGCGAACCGCCAGCGGAGATGAGCAACTGTCCGTGCCAGAAAACGGGGAATATGCCAACCAGACGTGGTTTTTAACCAGCGAAAACTGGCGTGAACATTTACGTATCACCTTTGTGAGCTTGCCGGTAGACCAACTGATATTAATGTCAGACGGCGTGCAGCCCTTTGCGTTAGATAAGTCGGGGCAGGCGCTGTTTGAGCCGTTTATGGGGCCGGTGATCCGCTATTTACAGCAGACCGCAGAGGAGCCGGGCAGCTCCGCCTTACAGGCCACGTTGGGCGATCCGCGTACCAGTGAAATCACCGGCGACGATAAAACTCTGCTCATAGCGCTACGCAGTTAATCCCCATGGCTCAAAATAAATCCCAGGTCTTTTACAACGAAAAGCGCCAGCCATTGCAGCTAGGGGCATTGATCAAAAGCGGTGGGGCGGGCAGTGTTTATCACCTTGCCTCGCAGCCTGGCAGCGTCGCAAAAATCTATCACGACAGCATCGATAAAGCGCTCTATCAGCGCAAAATCCAGGCAATGCTTCAGCACGTGCCCGATATTCCGCCTATAGCCCTGGCCGAGGATTCGCTGGTGCAACTGGCCTGGCCAACCTCGCCGCTGTTGAATACTCGGGGTGAGTTCGTTGGTTTTGTCATGCCTGAGTTGGATGTCAAACGCAGTATCGAATTGGAATATATCCTGCAGCCTCGGCAGGCTGAGGCGGCGAAATTACCAGACGGGATCGGGGTGAAGGTCAGCTTGGCCACCAACCTCTGCACGCTGGTTGCCGCGTTGCATCAACAGCAGCATCGCATTATCGATATGAAGCCGGTTAACCTGCGCTTTTATCGGGAAAGCCTGTACGTTGCGCTGCTGGATTGCGATGGTTTCAGCATTGAGGGGGGCGGCGAGCGCTTCCCTGCCGGGCAGTTTACCGCAGAGTATCTGGCCCCTGAATTCCAGAAAACCGGCAAGGTGCCAGAGAAACAGGAAGAGTGGCAGGACCGTTTTGCGCTGGCGGTGATCCTGTTCCAGTTGCTGAACTTTGGGCTGCATCCCTACAGTGGTCGCCCGCAGTCCTCGAAGATTGCTACCGATCTGCCTGGGCGTATTGCCGCGGGCTGTTATGCCTATGGCTTGACCGCCAATAAATTAATGGCTCCTGCGCCAGTAAGCATGCATACCCTGTTGCCGAACGATCTGCGGCTGATGTTTGACAAGGCGTTTGGCCCGCTGGCTGCTTCACGGCCTTCCGCACGGGAATGGGCTAGCGTACTGCGGCCCTATGCCTTGCCGGCGCAGAAGAAGATCGTTGTCTGTAAGGCAAATAAGCGCCATCAGCATTTTGCTGGCCTGGCTTGCCCGGAATGCACGCGTAAAAAGCAGATGCAGAAAGCGCTACAAGCGGCTCGTTCGGCCAAGCGGCAGGCTCCGCAGCGCCAGGTCGCGCCTGCTTATGTGCCACCTCCGCGCCCTGCACCCACACCTCCACCGCCCAGTTTTAAACTGACGATGCCTGCGTTTGTCCCTGGCGTTGTGCTGCATACCGCGTTTGCCGTGCTGTTGCCGTTGGTGTTCGCCTGGTTGTTCAGCCAGTTTGCTTCCCTGACCAGTTTACAAATAGGGCTTTCAACGTTCTTATCCATGCCCTGGAAGGATCAGTGGTTTATGGGGGTGAGGAGCATAATCTATTGCAGCATCGCCCTCGTTCTAGTGTTGGTATTCAAATGGGCTTTTAGCTCGATAGTGCGGAGTAAGCCCTGATGTCTTCGGGTTTTATCAAGTTTGTCATTACGTTGCTGGTGTTGCTGGTGGTCTTTCTCCCCTGGCTCATCATGGCCGCGCTTGCCGGGTTATGGCAGGGGATTGAGTGGATTGGCGCACAGCTTTGGCCTGCGGTATTAAATGGCCGCGAGCGCGGCTTCTTATCCGGTTTATGGCTGGCTGGCAGCCTGATGACGGGCGGTATGTTGTATGTGGCGTTCCGGCGTCGTAGCTTTAGCTATGCTGCCGGAGGGGCGCTGGCGGCAGTATCGCTGTTGCTGCTCAGTTATCTCAATATGCCGCTCACGCCAGAGGCTGAACGCCGTTGGTTGGTTGGGCATCAGCTTGAGCAGAGTGAATGGAAAGAGGCTACGGCCTACAGCGGGCAACAGTTTGATGAACTGATACAGAGCTTCCCCGGGCAGTTGGATGAATGGCGGGTATTAAACACGCTGGAAAAGAATAGAGAGAAGTTCCCACCTCTCGGCTATTCGCCACAGGACAGTGAGCACATCACCAAGCTGTGGACCGCTGCCCTGCAATCGCCACAACCGGATACTCAAGCCGAAATCAGTGCATTGAGCAAGATGAAAGACGCCACCCTCTGGATGCCCGATCAGGCCGAATTGTGGCTGGCCACGGGGTTGTTTAGCCTGACAATAACGCCAACGTCAGGCATAGCGCCAGAGTCGTTTGGTGCGATTAGCCAAATTTTTCAGTCAGCTATTCAAAGTAATCCTCGGGATGCGGATGCCTGGATGGGCTGGGCGTTGGCCACGCTGCTGGTAGGCGACAGCGAACTCCCCCTATATGGCTCCCCTGCACCGCGGCTCCAGCAGGTGACTAATGCGTTGATAGTCGCCGGTCAGTTGGAAAAGAAGGGGCAATATCAGCCAATCATCCATCGGCGCTTAAAGCAATTTATTGACGCATTACCAGCCAAAGAAAAACGTGAGCTGGATATCTTGCAGGCGCGAGCCACCTTGCTGGTGGGGTCGGCAGAGCCTTTTGATCCGGCGGTGGTTGAGCTGGCCAATCAGAATCTGATACCGGCGTCTTCTGGTGAAAGCGGCCGTAAGCCTGTTGCGGATAGCTCCATTCACATTGCCAGCGTGGCGCCATTCAGCCGTGCCGGGCTGTCGACTGACGGGGTTCGACGCGTCTTCGGCAAAGACAAAGATTACGCCACCACGATGTTATCCGTTGATGTCGATGAGCGTGGTGAACCGGTCTCTGTCCTGCCCTTTGTTAGCAGCGGCGCTCGCGAACTGGATCTGAGCGCCATAAGGCTGGCGTACAGCTGGCGTTTCCCTGCTTCCAATCAGCCTCAGCATCGTTTTATACCGTTTGATTTTGTGAATACCGAGCTGACCTCCAGCATGTATTTACAGCTTATGCAGCAACATATCGCCACCTTGGCGAACCTGGTAGCCCGCCACGACCACGCCGGTTTACGCCAGCAAGAAGCGTTGATCCGCAGGCTGAATGGTACGGTTTGGGTAGGGAAACGGAATTTTGGCCTGAAGCGGGATGAGGTCTATGAGCTGAATAAAATGCTGATGCCGAAAACGCTGAATGACGACTATTTCACGACCACCATTAATAAAATAGACAGCCTGGTCGGTAAATATAACCAAAGCCCGGAGTTGTTACTGTTGCTGGCCCGCCAGCAAATGCTGTATTTCAGTTACGGCATGCGTCTCAAGAGTGCTGAAAAGCAGAAGGCCGCGTCTTCTGGTGTGAGTAACCCGTGGGCACATTTACTGTGGGATGCTCGGCGCAATTTTGGGCGAGCGATTGCTATGGATCCCAAGCGGGCAGATGCCTGGTACGGTTGGGGGCTGTCGTGGGCCGATGAAGATCCGGAAAAGCTGGTGGGGGCGCTGGTTTATGCTCAGCGCCTGCTACATCAAGCGGAGACATCCCAGTCTACTCTCTACTCTGAGACTATGAGCCAATCGGAACGTGCGCTAGAGTTTTTGAAGCTTCGGCTGCTGCTGGGGATGAATTTACAGCATCAACGCGTCGGATGGTTGGATATCCTGAGCGCGCGCGTCAGCCAAAATTATCAGGACATGATTTCAACCGGCTCTGGTGCCCCAAGTCAACCTGCATATATGTCCCAAGAGCAATCCTCGCAGTTGGTTGAGAAGGTCGCCATCAGGCCGATGCCTTTCCCTAGGTCGTTGGAACTGCAGGTGCCTGAAGTGCCTCAGGCGAAGAAATACTCTGCTGGCATAGTCAGCGTTAGCTTTGAACAAGCCGGTATCACTCAAGCAACGCGCACCTTGCCGTTCTTCCCGGACGTTGGTCCACAGGCGGCGGGGGAGAAAACCGTGGTGATAGACCTGGATGTGAGTGCCCAAGGGAAGCCGCAGTTGGTGCTGATCTCATCGAGCAGCGGCGTTGCGTTGTATGATGAGGCCGCATTGGCCGCCGCCTGGACCTGGCAGTTTGCAAAACAGCCGGTTGGCCACTTACAGCGGGTGACGGTGTCGTTTAGGCGTTAAAGGGAGCATCGGGTGGGTTAAGCGGGAATGGTTGCCTCAGCGGGTAATCGGTTTGACAAGCTGCCACTCGGCCCCAGCCTGATGGCGTGTTTGGCATTAGTCACGCCCATCTTTTTCACAATATTGCCGATATGGAATTTTATAGTACGGGCCTTTACGTCTAAAATAATGGCAATTTCCTGGTAGGTTTTCCCCATGCTGGCCCAATAGAGCACTTCGTTCTCCCGCGTTGACAAGGGATATTTTTCTGCGCTGAAGTTGTAGCGATTATTTCGCGCGGTTTCTCGGTGCCGGGTGGTGATCCTTTCGTGGATGTTAGCCAACAGCATCTGCAAACGGGCTTTGTTAGGGGGTATTTGACCCTCTATATCGATGGATTTGCTGTCATTAAGCGTCAGCATCGCCAAATTACGTTATTTGTTTATCTAGATGGTTTTTAAATACATTTTTTTATCGTGGCTAGCAGAGAATAATGTAGGCATAAAATTACCTCAATATGAAATAGTAACACTACTAACCTAACCGTTATTGAACGCCAGATAATATACTGGCTTGCCTGCTTGTTTCGATAAAATAGCAAAAAAAACCTGACCTCGTTGGGTCAGGTTGCCACATTGGCCAACACCAGGGAAATTTTTACTGCCATTATCTTAAAGCCATTTTCTTGGTTGAGGCAAGCGCTCAATGCTGGATTTTGGCTGTCTATCACCATTATTCGGCCTAGGATTTGTATTGCCTTACGTTGTTCATTGCAGCGGCACGGCATCGGCATTGATATTCTTGCTCCTAATTCTTGGCATTATCTGAGGTAGTTACTCAGGGCTGCGTTGGTCATTCACTATTAACTGATCATTATTTGATCAGTTGTAGGCCTGTTTTTCTAACAGAAAACTCTTGTGGGACCTCAATATAACCATATTGAGTCCGCGTTATTGCTGTTTACAGCCTGCTATAAGACGCTAATCGGGCTGTTGATATCATTGGGTGGAACAGGTCTGCCATGCTGGCGTGCAGAAAAAATTAAAGCGTAACCTCAAGCCTGCTCTATGCGTTGCCCCATAGATTGTTGTCACGGTGACCCGAAGCTTGAGCTTCACCGATAGCTGAAAAGTGAGGTCTCACCATCCGGCTGGAGGCCTTGAAATGGCCCTCAAACGGGCTTGTTTGAGATAGAAATGATTTATTTTTAATGAAAAAGTGATGTTAATCACAAATAACAACCCTAGAGTCGTTCATTAAATAGCCATTCCGTTGCCATTATGTTGCATTTTCGTGTCTGCTAAATGCGGTGAGAACAGACTATTCTGGCTAATGAGTCAAGCAGCTCGTTTTACCGTTCCCAGTATGGAAATATTCTTGATTACCCTTCCGAGTTATTTGCTTGTTAATACCCTTTTTCTACCGCTGTGTCAGTAGGTGATAAGAAAAGACTTATTTTAAAATCAGGATAAAAATAGAGAATATTCTTAGTTTACTATAAGCCTCCTAATTTGTTATTTGAACTGAAATATATACCATTAATCCTCGCTACTTCTTGAATAGATAATAACAACTTGATAGGTATTGGCGATGAATATGTACTTATGCGATCGTTTTAACCGATTTTGAATAATTGTTTTTCGCCATTAATATTGTTTTGAAAGTTAGGAAATAACTTAGTTTTTGAAAATAGTATTCTGCTTGTCCAACGGCGTAATGGAGTTGGTAAATGAAGAAGAAAGGAAGGGAGTCTTATGCTAAAGATAGTAGATGGTGGGTATCCCCCACGGGGCGGTACTCGCTCAAAAAGACCTTTAACCTGGCCTGATACCAATAAGTATTTCCATGAAGGTATCGTAGGCTACTGTGACTCAGTTAATACTTCCCCAGAACAACTCAAAGTCGTATTTATTGACTTTCAATTAGCTAACCTGCGCCTTTTCCTGGATCAGGACTGGCTAATGTATTCCGCTTGTAATCGCGTTGTTCTGGTAACCGATAGTTACCTGTTACCCTTGGCCAATTACTATAAGAGCATGTTTCGGCAGGTTGATTCTGTGATCCAGAGAACGGGGGCATCCAGTGATATTTTTGCTAAAATCGATCATGTTATTGCCGGGGAGCAGGTTTCTTCGACATCGCAAGTCAGGCTGTCTTCGCGTGAGATATGTTTATTACGTACTCTGATCCATGGTGTCACCGTGGGTGATCTTGCCAGCAGGTTGCGGCTTAGTCCTAAAACAGTTTATGCCCTGCGTCATAATATTTTGGGCAAGATGGGGTTGACTAAAATGAGTGATATTTTCACGCGGGCCTATCTTTCTGTCAGATAAACTATAACTACCTATCGTCATAGGGTTATCGAAACTAAATAAAACATGCGATGCTTTTATATCGCAGGGTTTTTATTATTTAATTGCCGTAGGACCTTTTCGAAAATTTAGTTTTCGAATGCGCCCTTGTGTCGCATTTATTGTGCCACGCCAGTGAATATTGGCGGGAAATTAATTGATATAAATAAAGGAAGAAATTTTATGAAGAAGTTAGCTCTGGCTTTGATTGCAGCTTCAGCGTTGGGAACAATTAATCTGGCTAATGCGGACACTCGTACTGCGAACGCGACAGCGTCTTGGGATGCAAAAGCCATTAAAGATACCAGCAGCATGCTGGTTGTTACCCCGATAAAGTCACTGACCTTTAATTACGCAGAAGGTCTGGAGCGTTTTAACTCTCAAGACGGCGCTTTCGATATCACCATCGCTGGCCAGTCTGGCGCGAGTGATTTCAAACTGACCTCTAAAATCATCTCCAACACCCTGAGCCGCACCAGCGATGACTCTGCGCTGACCGTTGGCGTTAAGTGGAACGGTAAAGCACTGTCTGAAAGCAGCGAGATGGTGATGATCGATACTTCTGCAGGCATCAGCGCTGGCCTGTCTGCTCTGGCTATGGAAAGTGCTTATGCTGGTGCTAACCGTACCAGCACTCAGGGCGTGTTCGCCTTTGATATCGCGAAAGCGACCGTTGCGGGTACTGATACTGCGTTCAAAGACCTGACCGATGGTTACTGGGATGGCAACGTAAACGTTGAATTCACAGCAACTTGGGACGGTACTTTCACCACGCTGTAAGTGATTTTGTTGTCTTAACGTAGTCAGGATCGGGGTGGATAGCCCCGATCCTTATGGAACGCATGATGAACAGATGGTTTCCTACGCTGATGTGCTCAGCACTCTTTTATTGTACTCACGCCGGTGCAATTAACGTTGGCGCGATTACATCAATCATTTCCCCTGACCAGAGCGTTATCGCCAAGGAGGTGATTAATACCGTGGATGATGCCCGTCTGGTCAGCCTGAAGGTCGAGCGTATTTCCTCCCCGATGGAAGGGGGCAAAGTGATCCCAATGGAGAGCAAGCAGGAAATAATGGCCACGCCATCCAACCTGATTTTGCCCGGCAAGGGTAAAGATGTTTTCCGCGTTTTCTATTCCGGGCCGAAGGACGATAAGGAGCGTTATTACCGTTTAATCTGGAATGATAATCCGGTTACCGAAGAGGGGCTGTCAAAGACCAAAAAAGCCGCTTCGGCAACCACCTCGGCAACCATTAGTACCATTATGGTCGTTACACCACGGAAGGATAAGTTCGATTATCAATACCGAGATGGTGTTGCTTATAACACCGGAAACAGTTCTTTCCGCGTGGTGGCATTTGGCCCCTGTAAGCAGCCACAGACCAGTGACGAGAAAACTAAAGGATGCCGTGAGCGTTATTACGTTATGCCGGGATTAGGCGTGCATTTGAAATTTGTTGATATCAATAATCAAAAACTCAGCGTTGGCATTTGGCACAACGAAGATTATATCAACGTGAAATAGCCTCTTTACTCATTACCTGCATCGTGAATGTTTTCCAGGTGTGGATTAGGAGGCTATTTGGGGAAGCAAATGGGTAATAATTTCATCTTAAGGACAAGAACCAAGGCTGTAGCGCTATGTATTGCTGCGGCTCTGATGTCTATGCAGGCTAACGCCAGAAACCTACAGGATGTTCGTTTAGGAAATTATCTTATCCCGGGGGTATTTGGTCAGGCGCTGACCGAAGGTATGACCATTCCTGTACTGCTACGTTACAAAGGCGGCGACCAACAAGAAAAACAAAAGGTAGCGGATGCGCTGGTGGTGCTGGAAAAAGACCGCCTGATGATAAGAGATATTACGCTGGCGGAAGAGTCTGAAGGGGCAACGTTGGCGGAAACGACCCAGACATTGATCCGCGGTCTGAAAGATCGTTTCTTTGATCAAAATACCCATATTGCCGTTTCGTCCGATGCCGATCTGAACCTGAATATCCGTTCATTTGTACTGACGCTGGACGTGAGTGAAAAAAGCTTAGGGACCGCTATTATCCCAAGAACGAGTCTGCTGGGACTCTCTTCGGTGCCGAATTTCAGTTCGGTGCTGAATTACGATCTCGGTGTTTACCGCTCGCAGTTAAAAAAGGGCGAGAACACCTCGAATAACTACCTGACCCTGGATAACACCTTCGGCTTCGCGGAGCATCATTTCAATGTGAACGGCTCGTTTTACGGTATTGGGGAGTCTCAGCAGGATTCTCAGCTTTACCGTGCCATGTATGAACGGGACATGAGCGGACGCCGTCTGGCATTTGGCTTGGTTGACACCTGGAACCTGCAATCGTTGGGGAGCCTGTCGGCACTGAACTCCAGCAAGGTGTATGGCGTCACCTATGGCAATAAGTCTGCTACCAAGATCCAGAATACCCAATATTCGCTAACGCCAATTACCGTATTCTTACCTAGCGCGGGTGAAGTCCATATCTACCGGCAGGGACGTCTGTTAAACATCCAGAATTTCCCGATGGGCAGCTTTGAGGTCGATACCAGCCGCCTGCCGTATGGGATTTATGACGTTGATGTCGAAGTGGTGATCGACGGCAAAACCCATTCGCGTATGCGTCAGACGATCAACAAAGCCTTCTCTGGCAATAATGGCATGGCGCAAGAACTGAACTGGCAGCTATATGGCGGATATGTTAATTACGACAACCGCAATAACCGCACCAACGACAGTACCACCAACGAAACCTATCTGGCAGGGGCGTCGGCGGCGATGTCGATCCCGGAAATTCTCAAGATCGCCTCGGTCCCGGCGATATTTGGCCTGGCGGTGCAAACCTCGACCTATACCTTCGACAAGAAGGTGGTGAATGAAACCTCGATCAATCTCAACGTGAACCAGTTCGCGAGCTTGGGCTGGCAGGGGTTGCTGTCACAGGGCGGGCGTTACCGCAATATTTTAAGCGCCAGCCTTATGCTACCGAAAGGCTTCGGCAGCGTGTGGGCCAACCGGGAGAAGAGCCATATCGGTAAGGCGTTGCCGGTCTATGAGTCTGACAGTTATTCCTATGGCGGTACCCTTAGCCTGAGCCGGTTCTTTGAACGTGGTGGGCAGCTTACGCTGAGCCGCACGGTGGATAAGCGTGATCGCAGCACCTCTAACAACCTGGAATACTCCACGTCACTATTCTCCGGGCGTTATGGCACGGTCAACCTACGCGCCGGTATCCAGCGTTATCGCTATGATTACCAGTCCAATAGCACCAACCAGCGCTATATCTCGCTGGACTTCTCTTTGCCGCTGGCCGCCTGGTTAAGCACCGGTGTGTCTTCCAACAATGGCAACGTGCGGGCCAACCTGGCGGGCAACAAGAGCTTTGATGACTCGGCGTTTACCTCTGCCGGTTTCAACCTGGCCAAGCTGGTCAAGGATAAGCACAACGGTGACAGCGCTTATTCGGCATCTGGCTATGCCGCCTTCGATACCAAATACAGCGCGGGCACCTTGTCGCTCTCACGGCCGGACAACAATCGCCTCAATGGCAACCTGACTGCGCGCGGTGCGGTGGCCTACAGCGATAAGAACTTCGCCGCCAGCGGTATTCAGGAGAAGTCCGGGGTGTTGGTAAAAACCGGCTTCATCGACGATGCGGTGCTGTCGGCTCAGATCGATGGCCGCAGCTATCCGCTGAGCGGTGCGAATAACTTTATCCCGTTGCCGCCGTACTCGAGCTACAAGGTTGAACTGATGAACGATAAAAACTCGATGGACAGCTTTGACATCGTCAAGGGGCGCACCCGCAACGTCACGCTGTATCCGGGCAATGTCGCCGTTTATGAGCCGGAAGTGAAACAGTTAGTGACGGTGTTTGGTCGTATGACCATGGAAAATGGCCGGGCGATCGCCAATGCCGCTGTGCGTAACCACATCGGTAAAACCATTACGGATGCGACGGGCGCCTTCCAGATGGACGTTGATAAACGCTACCCGAGCGTGTCATTGACCATGCCAGATCATGGCATTTGCGAAGTCGATCTGGATTTGGCCAAGGCCAAGGGCGTGAAGTGGGTCGGCGATGTGGTGTGCAACGTGCAGACCATTCTGGCACAACGATGAGGAAAGGGTTTGACATGAAACTGCGTAATATTTGCCAGTTGGCTGGGGTGCTGATGTTGGTCTCCTTCTCTAGCCAGGCAGCCAACGTGAGCAACAGTTATTTCTTTATCGAAAATCAGGTGGATGGAGAGTACTTCATCACGCCACAGAGCACCGATCCCCGTTTCAGCGGTGCCAACGCGTTTACCAAATATGCGTCAGGCGATCAACGCAGTCTGGGCTATATGGGCTATACCGGGCTGATCCAGACCAATTCGTTCGCCGATATCTGGCTGGAGGATTCTCCCATCGCTCGGCCATTTATCGGTAACCGCTGTATGAATAATGGTAGCGCTTGCCCCTCGAACGGTTATCTGCCGGGCTACATTGGCGATAATGGCGTTTATCACGTGGCGGTTAACACCAGCAACGGCGAAGCGCGTTATGGGCGCGGTATTTTCTCTGATTCGGCTTATGAGTATTTTAAAAATGTGTCGGTAGGCATGACTGAGACTTATAAATACCGGTTTTGCTCTACCCGCACGGACTACAACCCTGCAGCAGGGCAAAGCTGCGTCAGCGTAGGCGGCTCGCAGACCAGCCATGAGTTCACCATCACCAAAGCGGGTAATTTGCGGTTGGAATCTACCAACGCACTGCAGGAAATTTTTATCGACAGCAATGGTAATCCGGTGATGGGAACGGGTTCTCAGTTCTGCTCTGTGGGCTACATTGGCTCACTGAGTGGCGCGATCTGTAAGCTGGTGTCTTATCAGATGCAGGGGAGTACCCTTTCGCCGATGCGCATGAACATGAAGCTCAACACTGCTGCGCTTGGGTTTACGCCTGCGGCAAATACCATTCGCCTGAGTGCCGATGGTGCTAGTGGTTGGGTAAACTACAGCGCCACGACCAACGCGGCGAATTTGATCAAAGCCGGTAACGGCGGTATTTATGTCTTTTTATCGCAGACCTTCCTGAAGAACCTGATCGATCGGGGAGTGGATCTGAGCCACAGCAAGGACTTCTTCACTTTCCTGTTCACCAGTACGGTGGCGCCGCAGTCCGGATATTACGAATTTTCACCTTCGAACACTATCTTGCTGGTTCCACGCGATTATGGGATTAGCATTATCTCCAAGGACCAGGTACTTAATCCCAAGCGTGAAGGCAAAGTCGGCAGCACAGAACCGCCGATCGTGTTCGACTATATTTTGACTACTTCTGGCCCAAGGCAGGCTGATAGCATTACCGCGCAGGTTTACGGTCCGGCAGGGCAGGTCAATGGGCGGCCGTACTGCGTCTTTTCCTCCACCGACGGTAAGCTTAGGGTGCCGTTCTCGGCCTATCTGGCTTATACCGATAACGTTGGGCAAGTGGTCCGCACGCGTGCCAGCTGTGATGATGTACCTATCAGCCTGAATGCGGCTCGTTGGGTAAGAACCGCCTGGCCAGTTCCCTCACAAAACGACGGTAGCTTTTATCGTACCGAGTTGTCTCTCAGCTTCCCAATGAATGAGGGCAATTCGATGTGGACCCTGGATGGGCGGGATTGGATGGGGATTGTCAGCGCCACCGGTGAGGTAAGGGTCAGGGCGGTCTGGACCGGCCCTGATATCCATTAGGATTAAAAATGACGATAAGACTAGGGTGGTGGCTAGCGGGGCTGATGCTGGCGTTTCCGGCGCAGGCAGTTTATCTCTCGTCCGGAGTATTTACTCTGGAGAGCGAACGCACCTTCTTCTCGCGCCAGTTTGTTAACAACACCAAAGAGACCAATCTGTATGTGATCGGTGCCTATCGGATTGCCAAACCGGGGGTTGATGAACAACCTCAGCCGCTAGAACAGGGCGAACTGCTCTATACCCCACTGCGCAAAATACTGGAGCCGGGGGCGTGGGAATATTTCAAGATCTTCTATCGCGGCCCGGCGGACGAGCGTGAGCGCTATTATCGCATAGTGATCCAAGAGATCCCGGCCAACTTGATGGCGATGCAGGGGGAAGACAAGACACCGCTGGTATCCCCGACCATGGCGCTAGATACCATCATGGTCGTTCGCCCGCGCAAGATGCGTTTCACTTATCACTATGATCCGCTGGCCGGGGTGTTGAAAAACACCGGCAATACCTATTTCCGCGTGATGATCCACCAGGGCTGCGACGGGCAGGATGACACCGCCAAAGTGTTCAATCTGTTGCCGGGGGAAAGCTATCGTGGTGCCGATCTGCGTGGGCAGAATCGCAAGTTTATTATCGGTTTCAACAAGTATCAGCGTCTTGGGGAGCAGTGCTTCGAGCAGGGGCAGGAGTAGGGTTACTGTGTGTGTAGGCCCCTCACCCCAACCCTCTCCCATAGGGAGAGGGAGCTGATAGTCCCTGCTGTTGTGGACGTAAAGATGCCATCTCAGCCAACGTGTTCACCACTTCATTCAAGGTGAATAACGACAATTTCAGAGATATTCGATCGGTCCCCTCTCCTTTTGGGAGAGGGCTAGGGTGAGGGGCCATCGACAAAGCCGAAGTTAGACTTCCTTGCGCCCCAGGTAGCGCTCTTTCATCAAAGAAACGCCAATCGCAATATCCAGCACTGGCGAAGGCGGCAGGTAATTTGCCTTACCGAGTTGCTGCATCGCGCCAATCAGCGGATGGTCGATCCCCAGCGCATAGTCTGCCAATAACGTCCCGGCAATGGTTTGTTTGGACACGCCTGCGCCGTTACAACCTCCGGCAGTATAAATGCCTTTCTTCAACTCGCCCCAAACCGGTGCGCCATTGCGGGTGACGCTGATGGTGCCAGACCAGGTACTGATCAGAGGCACATCCCGCAGCTGTGGGTAAATCTTGTTGAAAATCTGCTGATGCAACAGGGTCGCCTGATAGGTCTGCGCAGCGGTGATCCGGCCGTTCAAGGCTGGCGTCACATGTTGGCGGATCAGGAAACGGTGATCCTGAGTATAGCGCACCGTTGCTCCAGCGATCGCGTTGACCGGCGTTAGCCCCCAACTGCTCATGGTTGGCAGCTTTTGGCGTTGCTCTGCGGTTAATGGCGCGGTGATGCTGGCGAAGGTGGCCATTGCCGCTTGCTGGCTGGTGACCGGAGCCAGCTCCCTGGAGAGGGCGTTGGTGGCTAACATCACGTTGGCCGCTCTAATCGTGCCGAAGGGGGTGACCACCTGCGTCACGCTACCGTGCCGGATCGCCATCACCGGGGTATGGTTATACATCGTCACGTTGTCCGGCAGATTATTTGCCAGGCCGACGATCAGGCTGGCAGGATTAACCAGGATCGAGCTTGGGGTATAGATGCCCTTATTATAAAAACGAGTACCCAATTTTCGATACAGTGCTTCCTTATCCAATATTTGATAAGGCTCGTTCATGGCATCGAGATTGTCGGTATATTCTTTGAGCACCCGCTGATTAGCGGCGTCAACCTGGCAGTGATATTTGCCGGCATTCTCCCATTCGCATTCGATCCCCTGTTGCTCAATTTGCTGGGTTAATTGATTGATCCCTTCTTGTAATAAAGAACGATACGACTGGGCTTTTTTCAACTCCGCCGTAGAGCTGCCAATATTATGAGGTAACCCGATAATAAACCCTGAATTTCTGGCCGAAGAACTCTCAGCCGCACAGGCCGCATCAACGATGATGATCTTCAGTTTAGGATCGTGGCTGGCTAGCCTTCTGGCGAAGGAAATCCCGGCGAAGCCGCAGCCTACGACCACCCAGTCAGCCTCGGTATCGCCGATCAGCGTTGGGTAAACGGTGGGGCGCAGGTCAGGTTTCAACCAACCATTTTGGTTTTGATTTAACGGCACCGATGCATATTTCAAACTCAAGGTCCTTTTTAAAATGTTTGCCACTCAAGGTCACTAAATAGGGTTATAAAACATTTAACCACTCTGAACCAGCAGATTCAGCCGTTGCTCATTCCCCTCAATTTATTGACGGTAAGTTATTTATAAGCAACCGTTAAGCATTGAGGCGCCTCATTGGATTACCGCATTTTGACAATTGCCTGGGGAGTGCAAGCGGGGCGATCCTCTGCGGCCGAAATTGAGATCACTGAGCAGATTTATTTCTGATTTTTTCTTGTTTTCCCTTTATTCCCCAGCCATAGCTGTTTAGTATCGGAATTGATGAGAATGACCCATTTTCTGAGGTTTTCTTCTGAAAATCGGCTATCCCCGCCCAAGATAGTAGAGTTGTTAACTGCATTATGCTTGTAACTTAGTGGATTTAACTATCCTAAACGGATTTCTAAAAAATATAAGAACGGAAATATTCTATGTCACAGATGTTAGCGCTTTTGATTGTAATGGTGATTTTATACCTGGGAGATGCGGTATCCGTGCGTACTAAAGCCTGGATCCCTTCTGTATTTGTTTGTGCGGTGCTGTTCCTGTTCGGCTACTGGACGTTTTTCCCGAAGGATATCGTCAGCCTGGCCGGTATCACACCGGCGGTAGCGGTGATGCTGATGTATCTGCTGATCACCAACATGGGGACGCTGCTTTCGGTACCTGAGCTGATGCGGCAATGGAAAACCATTGTGATCTCGCTGGCGGGGATCGCGGGCATTATCGCCGCCGTGTTTGCGGCCTGTATGCTGATGTTTGATATGAATACCGCCATCGTGACCATTCCGCCATTGGTTGGAGGCATCGTTTCGGCGTTGATCATGTCGAAGGGGGCAGCCAGCGCGGGCCTGGTCGATCTCTCGGTATTTGCTATCCTGATCTACGTAATGCAAGGGTTTGCCGGTTATCCGTTAACCGCCATCATGCTGCAGCGGGAAGGCAAACGCGTGCTGAAAAAGTATCGCAATGGCGAATGGCACGAATCTGCCGCGCAATTGCCAGCCGATAAAATGCCAACCACGGTCAGCGCGGAAGAAAAAATGCCGCGTATGTTTGGCCTGATCCCGGCCCATTACAACACCAGCTACTTCAAGTTCCTGCGCCTGGCGCTGGTAGGTTACCTGGCTTATCTGGTATCAGACCTGCTGGCCCCGGTGGTCGCCATCAGCCCGTTCGTGCTGTGTTTGCTGTTTGGCGTCGTGGCCGCCACGATCGGTTTCCTGGAAAAACAACCGCTGCAGAAAGCCAACGGCTTCGGATTTGCGGTGATGGGGCTGATGCTGTTTATCTTTGACACCCTGAATAGAGCAACCCCGGAAATGCTGCTGCGGCTGGTATTCCCGATGCTGGTGCTGATCGCCGTTGCAGTGGTGGGCATGTTTATTGTCTCGTGGATCGTGGGTAAATTCCTTGGCGTCAGCATGGAGATGGCCTTCGCGATCTCCCTGACGGCGATGTATGGCTTCCCGGCGGATTACATCATCACTAACGAAGCGATAACTGCGCTGACCAAAGACGAAAAAGAGCGTGAGATCCTGACGCACCATATGTTGGCACCGATGCTGGTCGGCGGATTTATTTCCGTGACCATGGTTTCCGTGGTGCTGGCGGGCGTTATGGTCGGTTACATCACCCCAATCGCAGGATAAGTCATGAGCTATGCAAATCAGCTGCGTATTCAGCAGCACCTGGAACAACTGGCCGAGTTCACCGCTACGCCGGGCGAAGGCACGACGCGTATGAGTTACAGCCCGCAGGGCCAACAGGCTCGGGCTTATATCAAGGCACAGATGGAGGCGGCTGGCCTCAGCGTACGTGAGGATGCCATCGGCAATATCTTCGGCAAGAGTCAGGCGCAGGACCCGGCATTGCCGAGCGTGATGATCGGCTCCCACTTTGACTCGGTGCCCAACGGTGGTGCATTCGACGGCCCCGCCGGAGTGGTGATGGGGTTGGAAGTGGCTAAACTGTTCCAGGAACATCGATTATTGCCGCGTTACCCGCTAGAAGTGGTGGCGCTGGTGGAAGAGGAAGGGGCCAGCTTTGGTCGTGGCCTGCTGGCTTCCTGTGCGATTGCAGGTAAGGTGGATGCCGCAGAGTTGCACCGCCTGCGGGATAGCCAGGGGCAATCGGCAGCACAGTGCATGGCACAGGTGGGTTTTAATGCCGATCGGGTGGCCAGCGTGGTGCGGGAGCCGCAAACCCTAAAAGCGTTTATCGAGCTGCATATTGAGCAAGGGCCGGTGCTGGAACAGGAAGGGTTAGACGTTGGCCTGGTAGACGTGATCGTCGGTATCACTCAGTTGGTTGTCACCATCACCGGTAAGGCCGGGCATGCGGGCACCACGCCAATGGATCGCCGCCACGATGCGTTGGTGGCCGCCAGCCAGGTGATCGCCCGCGTTGGCGATTTTGCCCGTGAGGCTGGTGATGAAACGGTCGCCACTACGGGGAAAATACAGGTGTTCCCTAACGGAGCGAACGTGATACCAAGCAAGGTGATTTTCACCGTCGATATCCGTTCCAAGCGGCTAGATAAGCTGCAACAGGTGGTCGAGCAAACCAAAGCCTGTATCCAACAGCAGGTTGGGGCGGGGATAACCTGCCAGATTGAACAACCGTTGCTGGTAGAGCCAACGCGTCTGCACAGCGGTATCCACAGCCAGCTACAAAAACACAGCGAAGCGCTGGGCCTGAGCCACCGGACCATGGTCAGCGGAGCCGGGCATGATGCGATGATTTTTGCCGGGATCACTGATGTGGGGCTGGTGTTCGTGCCCAGCAAGGACGGCCTGAGCCATCATCCCGACGAGTGGACCGACTATGAGCAAATTCAGAAAGGCATCGACGTTATTTTTCAAACGGTAAAAGAGATCACAGAGGCAAGCAGTTATGACTAATCAAGCTATCGCGCAATCCATTAAAGCCCACGTGGAGGCGATGATTGCGTTCCGTCGCGATCTGCATGCTCACCCGGAACTGCCTTGGGAAGAGGTACGTACCACCCAGAAGGTGGCGCAAGCGCTGGAGGAGATCGGTATTCCTTATCGTCTGACGACGCCAACGGGCGTGATTGCCGAGATTACCGGTGGGCAGCCTGGCAAGACCGTGGCCCTACGCGCAGATATGGATGCGTTGCCGGTACAGGAACTCAACGACTCATTAAGTTATAAATCGCAAACCGATGGCAAGATGCACGCCTGTGGGCACGATGCTCACACCGCCATGCTACTGACGGCAGCGAAAGCCTTGTATGAAAACCGTGAAAGCCTGCGTGGCAACGTGCGGCTGATTTTCCAACCTGCCGAAGAGATTGCCCAGGGCGCACGTGAAATGGTGAAGCAGGGCGCGATCGAAGGCGTGGATAACGCGTTTGGTATGCATATCTGGACTACCAGCCCGTCGGGCAAGGTGTCTTGTAATGTCGGCTCCACTTTTGCTTCTGCAGATTTGCTGAAGGTGAAGTTCAAAGGGCGCGGCGGCCACGGCTCAATGCCAGAGGCCTGTGTGGATGCAGCGGTCGTTGCTTCGGCCTTCGTGATGAACGTGCAGGCGATCGTTTCCCGTGAAACTTCGCCGTTAGAGTCGGCAGTCGTTACCATTGGCAAAATGGAAGTCGGCACCCGGTTTAACGTGATTGCTGAAAATGCGGTGCTGGACGGCACGGTGCGCTGCTTTAACGTCGAAGCTCGTGAGCGTATCAAGGCGGCGATTGAGCGTTACGCAGAGCATACCGCGGCCATTTATGGCGCGACGGCGCAGGTGGAATACACTTACGGCACCTTGCCGGTGATCAACGAGGAACGCAGTGCGTTGTTGGCACAATCGGTAGTGCGTTCGGCCTTCGGCGACGAGGTGCTGTTTGCCGAAAAACCGACGACCGGCGGTGAGGACTTCAGCTTCTTTATTGAAAATATCCCCGGTTGCTTTGCTCTGTTAGGCTGCGGCAACCCAGAAAAAGGCACCGACTGGGCGCACCACCACGGCTGCTTCAATATTGATGAAGACGTGATGGCGACCGGCGCGGAGTTGTATGCGCAGTATGCCTGGAGCTATTTGCAGCAGGATGCGTTTTAAGCCCCATAGCTTTATTGGGCAACATTGAGTGCGGTGATCGACCCCTCACCCCAACCCTCTCCCACAGGGCTGAGGAATCCCCACTAATTTTTTCTTAGTGGTTTCAGAGAATTAGAACGAGTGTTTTACGAGCAATTTGTTCCATTTTGTTCGTAAATTGGCAGTGAGAGAATTGTGAACGACTTCTTTCCTCCTGCTTTAGGCTGTTTTTCATCCCGTTTTTGGGTGAAAAGCAGCCTATTTCCCGTCTCAATTTTTCTGGGGATTCCTCAGCCCACAGGGAGAGGGAGCTGTCCGGAGCTGTAGTCAGGTGCAGAAGTTAACCTGTGGCACAGCATGCTTCGCTGTTTAGCATTCTCGGTATTGAGGTCAGATGTGGGAGTTAATCCGTGGCACATTCGGTCCCCTCTCCTTTTGGGAGAGGGTTAGGGTGAGGGGCATCTCTGTACTTATCAGTCCTCCGGCCCGCTCATCTCGCCGATAAAGTCCATTCTGTCACTGAGCCAGGTGTTCACTATCGCATCGGCGGCTTTGGCCGCATCGCTGGCCGAGAAATGCTTCTCGGTTTGCAGCCAGCCCATGGTCGCCAGACGTGCTGGTTCGATGGCGACAAGCACCTGCTCGCGTTGTTCTTTCGGCCAAACCTTATCGTCAGACCAACTGCGGATTATCTGTGCAGGATCGCCCGTGGCTGGCGTGTTCTGGCTTGGTTTAAGGAAATCCTCGGGAGAAACGGTGGCGCGCAGGCGGAACATCGCCCAATCGGCATAGCTGGCAAAGCGAATGGTGCCGCTATTTTCACTGGCCTTGCCAATCATCGGTTCTATTAATTTAGTAAGTTGCTGCCAGGCTGGCCGTTCGAACAGATCTCCCTGCGGTGAGCAAATGGGAGCCTGTGAATCACGAGACGATCCATATAATGCCCCAAAGGCTTCATAAGCCGCTGAGCCCTGTTGCTTGAAGATAAAACAGTGCACATAGGGGCGGCCATCGGCGTTTTCATACCCGGCTCGCTCAATGGTCATACGCAATAGCGTCAAAACCGCAACATCATGGCCGGTCTTGGGATCGTTCTCGATATCACGTAACACTGACTGGGAGAATGTGTCGTCGTTCATCGCCTTGATCACGTTTTGGTGCCTGGTTTTTACTTCGGCATCCGTGATCTTGCTGGCGGGCGCAAACTGATGCAGGTAAATCAGCCAGGCGGAGGCCAGCGGGCCGCGATACTGCTGCAACTGCTGTGCCGCAGCGGCTGGGTCTGCCGGAATGCTGGCGATGATGTTATCTAGCGCCGAGGCGGCCTGCTTGGCGGTGTTCTGCAACTGGGCGGCGCGTTGGCTAAATAAATCGCTCAGGCAGTTTTCTTGAGCGTTGCAGGCATCCCGCAGCTTCAACCAGCTACGTTGCTCGGTGCGTAACGCGTCGGCCTGATCCCCTGGCAGGCTTGCCATCGCCGCCTGGTAATTTTCGCTCAGCTGTCCGTCTAGGCTGCTCAGATCCGGGTTATTACAGATGCTATGCTCGACATCGCTGGTGGCTTTGGCACAGTCGAAAGAGGCGGCTTGCACCGTCGTATTGGCCCCGAACGCCAGGCATAGGCAGAGCAACAAGCGCGATAAAGGATGGCTGGCCAATGTTGTACTACGGTGAGGGTTAGCGCGTTGAAGCCTGGCGATCATGCTGAGTTCCTTTTGGTTGTCTATTGGTTCGCCCAGTCACTATTTTTAGCTTATCGCCTATGGACTTGTTTTAGGCCAAACTGTTCGCTGTCATCAAGCGCCTGTTTTGTCCAATGAACTTTTTGCCCTTCGCGCTGCAAAAATAGCCTTGGCATCTTCATGTTCAACACTCTCCCCGTTTGCTATAGAGTGACGGGCTGCATTGACTTTTTCTTCCAAAAAATGGCGATACTCATGGCGTTCAATATATTGCCGCATAAGCTCACGAACAACTTGTGATGCTGGGCGATGCTCCGCCTCGGCGGCAGCCATAAAAGTATCGCGAAGTTCGGCTTCAAGCTTCATGGTAAAAACGGCCTGTTTACTCATAGATAAATCCTCATCAAGGTACTAACTAAGTATATACCTTTTTATTGCCTTGAAGAAAATGACAGGGCGCTTTCATTGGGGAGACAATACCGCAATAAATCCGTGCAAAAAACAGACTGGATGGATTTACAAGAAGTTGTTCCATAGGTTGGAATTGTGATCGCAAAATGAGGTAGAGACTTGCAGATTATGAGGGCTAGCTTAAAGTCTTTGCTCTATCCTTACTCGATTTTATTACTTATATACAATAGATTGGGAGCGATTCCATTGTATCTATGTAATAACTCCATGGAAGGAAGGCGACTTTGCAGTTCTAACACCCAAAACCGCCCCCAACTCATCAACCCAGCGCAGTAAACCCCGCGCGGATTTCATCTTCCGGCAAATCGATGCCGATAAACACCATCGTGCTTTTGCACTCTTCTTCCGGTAGCCATTCACGGTCCCAGTCGGCGTTATACAGACGCTGTACGCCCTGGAACAGCAGGCGGCGCGGTTCGTCTTTGATCGACAAAATCCCTTTGTAGCGCAGCAGGTTATCGGCAAATTTCAGCAATAAACCTTCCATCACCTCGGAAATCTGCATCAGTTCCAGCGGCTGGTCGTGGTACACCACGATCGACTGGATGTTGTTCTGTGCCTGCGGGATACGGCGGAACAGTGGGGCCGGTGCTGCCACGTTGAGCTTATCGTTAAGCACAAAGCCTTCGATATCGAACAGCACGCTGAGATCGATATCGCCGTGCGTCACTTTATATACCGGTGCGCGGGCGTTCATCAGTTGTAAACGCTGGATCAGCGCGTCGTTATCCGTTGCCACATCGGTCTTGGTCAGCAGGATGCGGTCGGCATAACCCACCTGGGCCTGCGAGATAGTGAACTGGTTCAACTGCTGATCGGCATGTACCGCATCCACCAGCGTGATAATCCCATCCAGCAGGAAGCGTTGGCCGATGACTTCGTGCGAGAAGAAGGTCTGGGTGATCGGGCCGGGATCGGCCATGCCGGTGCATTCAATAATCAGCCGGTCAAACTCCAGTTGCCCCTGATCGACGCCATCCAGCAGATCCAGCAGCGCGTCTGCCAGTTCGTTGGATTTGCTGCAACAGATGCAGCCGTTGCTGAGGGTGGTGATACGGCTGGCGCGGTCGCCAATCAGCGCGTTATCAATCGGCACTTCACCGAATTCGTTCTCGATGACGGCAATCTTGTAACCGTGGTTTGCATTCAGAATATGGCGCAGCAGGGTGGTTTTGCCTGCGCCCAAAAAGCCCGTCAGGATGGTGACTGCAATGGGTTTCATGCCTGGTCCTTGTTCTTACTTAACTAGCAACAGCGCATACCGCCTTTGCCATCGCCACCGTAGCGGGCATCCTGGCGTTCGCGGAAAAATTCTTTATAGGTCATCACCGGTTTGTCCGGATGGTTGTCTTTCATATGCTGGACGTAGGTATCGTAGTCAGGCACGCCCACTAACATGCGTGCGGCTTGCCCGAGATATTTACCCGCCTGGCCGAGGTTTCCGAACATGGGTCTGCTCCAAAGAAAAAATACCCTACATAACGGGCGCAGCATGCAGCGCCCCTACGATGGCAAAACGGGCACCGTTTAGGGTGCCCTTACTCTATCTATATTATGCAGGGTATCGATCAAATCACCATCAGTGGTGCGACGAAACTTTGACGCCACCCTCAGGAACCGGCACGTATGGCGTCTCCTGATCGGTGCGTTTCGGGTTTTTGTGCGCCGCCATGGCGGTTTTAATACCGAAGAAGATGATGCTATACACCACCAGCAGGAACAGGATGCTCAAACCGGCGTTGGTGTAGTTGTTCACCACGATATGGTTCATGTTGGCAACCTGCTGTGCGGTCAGTTCAGCACTGCCCTCGGCGATTTTATTTCTGTACAGGCTGGCCTGGTAGAAGAAGCCTTCCAACTGCGGATTGTCGCTGAACAGCTTCAGGCAAATCGCGTAGGTGGTACAGATCAGCAGCCAAACGGCTGGGATCACGGTCACCCAGATGTACTTGGTGCGCTTCATCTTGATCAATACTACGGTGCTCAGTACCAGTGCTACCGCAGCCAACATCTGGTTAGAGATGCCGAACAGCGGCCACAGGCTCTTAACGCCGCCCAATGGATCGACCACACCTTGATACAGCAGGTAACCCCAGAGTCCAACGCAGCCCGCAGTACCGGCAATACCGGCCACCAGCGAATCGGTTTTCTTCAGGAACGGCACGAAGTTACCCAACAAGTCTTGCAGCATAAAGCGGCCGGAACGGGTACCTGCATCCAGTGCGGTCAGGATGAACAGTGCTTCGAACAGAATACCGAAGTGATACCAGAAGCCCATGTTTGCGCCAGGGATGACCTGGTGGAACACGTGAGCGATACCGACTGCCAGAGTTGGTGCGCCACCGGCACGGTTCAGTACCGAAGGTTCGCCGATGTCTTTGGCCGTTTGCAGGATCTGCTCAGGGGTAATCACGAAGCCCCAGGAACTGACGGTTGCGGCAGCATGTGCGGAGACATCACGCAGAGAGGCCATGATCATCGGCGCATCTTCGGTGCCCAGACGGTGCAGGTCTGGCATGGTAATGCCCAGTGCTGCCGGTGGGGTGTTCATGGCGAAGTACAGGCCAGGTTCGATGATGGAAGCCGCGACCAGCGCCATGATGGCGACGAAAGATTCCATCAGCATGGCGCCGTAACCGATATAGCGGGAGTCCATTTCGTTGGCCAGCAGTTTCGGTGTGGTACCTGAAGCGATCAGCGCATGGAAGCCGGAAACGGCACCACAGGCGATGGTAATAAACAGGAACGGGAACAGGGTGCCTTTCCAGACCGGGCCTGTGCCGTCAACAAACTGCGTTACCGCAGGCATTTTCAGCTCTGGGTTGAGGATCACGATACCGATCGCCAGCCCGACGATAACGCCGATTTTCAGGAAGGTGGCCAGATAGTCACGTGGAGCCAGGATCAGCCATACCGGCAGCAGGGCAGAAACGAAGGCGTAACCAATCAGCGTATAGGTGATGGTGGTGTCTTTAAAGGTCAGCGCCGGGCCCCAGTATGGGTCGTGGGCAATTACGCCGCCGAACCAGATGGAGGCGATCAACAGCACGATACCGATGACCGACACTTCACCCACCTTGCCAGGGCGGAGGAAGCGCATGTACACGCCCATAAACAGCGCGATTGGCACGGTAGAACAGACGGTGAACACGCCCCATGGGCTTTCGGCCAAGGCTTTCACTACGATCAACGCCAGCACCGCCAGGATGATGATCATGATCAGGAAGCAGCCAAACAGCGCGATGGTGCCTGGGATTGGCCCCATTTCCTTTTTGATGATCTCGCCCAATGAGGCACCGTTACGGCGTGAGGAGATGAACAGCACCATAAAGTCCTGTACCGCCCCTGCCAACACCACGCCGCCTAGCAGCCACAGCGTACCGGGCAGATAGCCGACCTGTGCCGCCAGCACTGGGCCAACCAACGGGCCCGCACCGGCGATTGCCGCAAAGTGGTGGCCGAACAGCACGTTTTTATTGGTGGGGACGTAGTTCAGGCCGTCGTTGTTCACCACCGCCGGTGTGGCGCGGGTGGCGTCCAACTGCATCACCTTAGTGGCGATGTAGAGGCTGTAGTAGCGATAAGCCACCAGGTAGACCGCTACCGAAGCAACGATGATCCACAGTGCACTAATGCTTTCGCCACGGCGCAATGCGATGACACCCAGGCAGGAAGCCCCGAGTATCCCCAGCAGCATCCATGGGAGGTGTTTTAAAATTCCCTCGCGTTTCATGAGGTATCCTTTTCCTATCTGCAAAAATTGAGTGATAAATCCGATTCTTAGATGTCGGACATTTAGCTGTAGCGTCTTCCCCTGGTTAGGGTCAGGTTTAGGAACAGCTCATCATTGCCAGGCTGGATAGGGAAAGACATCTGAATTTCAGCCAGCGGTTTTATACGCTGGTGAACGGTTGGAATGGCGGGGTGAGTGGTTTAGGTGGAAGTGCGAGTGGCGAAGGCGATCAGGTTTTGCTCCGTTTTGGCATTCGCCAACTGCTGTCCCATCCAAGGGCTGAAGGCCCAGGGGGTTGCCGCTACCGCTGCGATCAACGCGGGTAAATCAACCCAGTGGAAGTCCATCACTTCATCTGCTCTGGCTGCAACGGCACCCGTAGCCAATGCCGCGTAAACCGGACAGATTTCGTTTTCCATAATGCCGGAGGCGTCGGTCTCGCAGTAGCGAAAGTCGGGGGCGACGGCGGTGATCTGTTCAACGCTCAGGCCCACTTCATACAGACAGCGTTGCTCGATGGCGTGTTCGGCGCTCTCTTGCCACTGCGGATGGCCACACACCGAGTTGGTCCAAACGCCGGGCCAGGCTTTTTTGCTCAGAGCTCGACGGGTGATCAGTAACTCGCCCTGCGGGTTGAAGATCCAGGAGGAGAAAGCCAGATGCAGGGGCGTTTGTCGCTGGTGGGCCGCATATTTTTCCATCACGCCGGTGGGTTGACCTTGTTCATCAAGTAAAACGACATGCTGCTGGGTCATGAAGATTCCAATTTAATCGCGATGTACAACTATTACTATAACACCCGTCTCTCAATGTGGGGGGCACATCATGCTGCGCCCATTTAGCCTCTATTTTCGGACCTCGTCCCAATTCAGACCAAAGCGCGCCAGGTATTTACGCAGCCGGTCGGCATCATTGGGCTGCTTTTTCTGCTGGCGCGAGACGGCAAACAGTTGTCTACCCGCTTCGGAAAGTGACGTGGAAGATCGGCATACTTTAAGCACTGTCTCCAACTGGCTTTGCTCAAACAAATCGATATCGGCAAGCTCGACAGGTAATTGCACGCTGGTATTCCCCTGCCAATGGGATTTCAACCGAGCTATCTCTTCATCGACTAACGGCTGGTTGATGCGCCCCTGTTCCGCCAACGTTGCCATGCGTGCGATGGAAGATCCCAGTTCGCGGAAGTTACCGCGCCAGACCGCCTGCGGGGAATGGGCAAAAGCCAGGTAACGCTGTCTGGCATCTTTGTCGAACCGGACCTGCGTCTGGTTGCTGCGGGCAAAGCGCTGTAACTCGTAATCGATGTTCGGCTCAATATCTTCGCGACGCTCAGCCAGGCCGGGCAGTGGGAAGGTCCACATATTGATACGGGCGTATAAATCCTCACGGAAACGGCCTTGGGCTATCCAGTCGCGCATATCACGGTGGGTACCGGCAATTAGTTGAAAGTCGCTGCTGGCTTCCTTATCTGCCCCAAAGGGGAAGAAGGTTTTTTCCTCGATGGCTTTCAGTAGCATTGCCTGCTCGTCTAGCCCCAGCTCGGCGATCTCATCAAGGAACAGCACGCCGCCGTCGGCTTCACGCAGTAGGCCAGCCCGTGCCTGCAATGCTCCAGTGAATGCCCCTTTCACATGGCCGAACAGAGTCGACATGGCGTTATCGCCGCGCAGGGTGGCACAGTTCACCGCGACAAAACGGCCTTTCACCAGATGGCGCGAATGCCGGAGTTGGTAGATACGCTCGGCCAAAAAGGATTTCCCGGCTCCGGTGGGGCCGGTGAGTAACATGGGCGCATTGGAGCGCAGGGCCACACGTTCAATCTGGTCGATCAGCGTGTTAAAGGTGGCGTTGCGCGTTTCAATACCGGCTTTGAGGAACGACACCGAACGCTGTTGTTCATGCAGGAAACGGCTGGTGAGGGCGGTATAGCGGCTGAGATCCAGATCGATCACCGAGTAGATCCCTTGAGGGGAAGGGCGATCGCTTTTGTCACCGGGGGCGGTTTGCAGCAATTGAGCAGGCAGGTAACGTGCCTCGGTCAGCAGGAACCAGCAGATCTGTACCACGTGGGTGCCAGTGGTGATATGCACCAGATAGTCTTCGTTCTCAGTATCAAACGGATAGCGGCTGGCGAAATCCAGAAAGGCGCTGTACACCTCTTCCAAATCCCAGGGATCCTTAAGTGCCACTTCCTGTAACACCACCTGAGTGGCGGGTGAAACCGCCACGATATCTTCCGCCACCTGCTGCGCCATGCCTTTATCGCGCGGTTGATGCAGCAGCTCCAGGCGATCGATCGGCAGCTCGGGTTGCTGGCACAGCCCCACCGTTGGCCGCCACTTGCTCCAGCGGTTTTCCCGTTTGCCACGTTTATCCAGCGTGGTGCCCAGCACTCCGATCACGACTCTGCGTTTCATATTATCCCTTGCGATAAAATACTATCCTGCAAGATAAAATAACGATTTGTTGGCATCATCGCCAGTAGTGGATAAAAAATTATTTATTTGTTTAATATCAATTAATTGAAATTTTAATGGGTGTTTTTATAAAAATTGGCACGCCTTTCGCTATATCTACCACGTCAATAGAAAAAGGATGACTAAAAAATGACTTACACAAAAAACAATAACTATGAATTGATGGCACCGGTTAACAGCGCACCAATCAAAATGTGGACACAGGGCGTGCCCGTTGAGCCAGAAGCGCGTGAGCAGTTGCTGAATACGGCAAAAATGCCGTTTGTTTTTAAACACCTGGCGGTGATGCCGGATGTGCATTTGGGTAAAGGTTCCACCATTGGTAGCGTGATCCCTACCCGTGGCGCGATTATCCCGGCGGCCGTAGGCGTGGATATTGGTTGCGGCATGATTGCGGTGCGTACTTCGCTGGTGGCCGCCGATCTGCCGGATAGCCTGGCTGGGTTGCGTAGCGCCATCGAACAGGCGGTGCCGCATGGGCGTAGCTCAACCCGTTCGAAAAGAGATAAAGGAAGTTGGACCACTCCGCCGCAAACCGTCGATCGCCACTGGGCCGAGCTGGCTCCGCGCTTTAACCGCCTGATCGATAAATACCCGCGGTTGCGTAACACCAACAACTACCAGCATCTGGGAACGTTGGGAACGGGTAACCACTTTATCGAGGTCTGCCTGGATGAAACGCAGCAGGTGTGGGTGATGCTGCATAGCGGTTCCCGTGGCGTGGGGAATGCCATCGGTTCGCTGTTTATTGCTCTGGCGCAGCAGGATATGCAACAGCATATCGCTAACCTGCCGGATCGTAATCTGGCCTATTTCGAGGAAGGTAGCCAGCATTTTGACGATTACATGGAAGCCGTGGGTTGGGCGCAGGACTTTGCCCGTCATAACCGGGAAGTGATGATGGAGCACGTGCTGGCGGCGTTGTCGCGTATCGTGACCAAACCGTTCACCACCCAGCAAGAGGCCGTGAACTGCCACCATAACTATGTGCAACGTGAGACGCACTTTGGTGAGCCGGTGTTGGTGACGCGTAAAGGGGCCGTGTCTGCGCAGAAAGGGCAGATGGGGATCATCCCCGGTTCGATGGGGGCGAAAAGCTTCATCGTGCGCGGATTGGGTAACGAAGAGAGCTTCTGCTCTTGCAGCCATGGAGCAGGCCGCACCATGAGCCGTACGGCGGCGAAAAAACGCTTCACCGTGGCCGACCAGATCCGGGCTACCGAACATGTGGAATGCCGTAAGGACAGCGAGGTGATCGATGAGATCCCAATGGCTTATAAAGATATCGATGCGGTGATGGCGGCACAGTCCTCACTGGTGGAAATCGTCCATACCCTGCGGCAGGTGGTATGCGTAAAAGGATAACGTGATGGAACAGCAATTAAACGGCGTGGACAGCGCCATGCGGGAAAGAGTCCGACAAGTGTTGGGTGAGGTAGAAAAACGTTATGACGTGCGGGTGCTTTATGCCTGCGAGTCTGGCAGCCGTGGTTGGGGCTTTGCCTCGCCAGACAGCGATTACGACGTGCGTTTTTTGTATGTTCACCCACCAGAATGGTATCTGCGGGTAGAAGCGCAGAGGGATGTGATAGAGCTGCCAATCGATCATGAGCTGGATGTCTGTGGCTGGGAATGGCGCAAGGCGCTCGGCTTGCTGAAGCGGGCTAACCCGACGCTGATCGAGTGGCTGGATTCACCCGTGGTGTATCAGGAAGCCCCTGAGAGCGTCGCGGCGTTGCGAGATGTGGTGCCGGAGTGGTTCTCCGCGCAGCGGGCGCGCTGGCACTATCTGTCGATGGCCAGGAAAAACTTCCGTGGTTATCTGCAGGGGGAGCAGGTAAGGCTGAAGAAATATTTCTATGTGCTGCGCCCTCTGCTGGCGGTGCGCTGGATAGAAGCTGGCAAGGGCGTGCCACCGATGCGTTTTGACCAACTGTTGACTGGCACGGTCGAGGATCCTCTGCTATTGGCGGAAATCCATGAATTACTGGCGGCCAAACGGCGCGCAGGTGAGGCAGAGTACGGCCCACGTAGGGAAAGGATCCACGCGTTTATCGCGCAGGAACTGACGGCGGATGCCCGGCAGGAAGCCTTGCCCGACAGCCAAGCCCGCAGCGACAGATCGCTGGATGAACTGCTTTATCGCACGGTGATGGTGTAATCAACCGGGGAGAAGGAAGGCTCCCCGGTAACACTGAGGATATAAAAAAATGGTTAACTCATTGATTATATAAGGGCGCAGTATACGGCGCCCCTACGAGTTGAGTTGGTTGGGATTTGTCAGGCTAGGTATTCCCCAGTCCGACCGTAGGGGCGCTGCATGCTGCGCCCGTTTAATGTGTGCCGGGCATGCTCAGCAGCTCGGGGGTGAAAGTCCCCTGTCCAGCCTGATGGTGGCGAAGGACTAGTGAAGCGCAAGGGCGTCGTCGTGAGGCGGGGTCTGAAGGAAGCGTGGAGCAAAACCATGACCTGACGAACAGAAATCAGATATGAGGCCTACCCGGCTGGCGGAGCAAGCGTTTGATTGCAAAGGCCATAACCATCAAGAGTCGGGGGGGTAGATCTGGCAGGTGTGTGGTGAAAGCGGCTGAGCTTACCCCGGGAGGCCTGTCCGGCGTTCTGCATTCAGAACTGAGCGCACCGTAAGGTGCGCTGATCGGCGGACAGGAGTCAGCAGAGGGCATAGTAGGACAGGACTGTCCGAAGGCCCGAACGGTAATGAGTGACAAGTATCAGCGGAGGTTCTGAACGGTCATGCAGCAGAAAACGCATCGCGGCCCTGAAGCAGAAAGACGGGGTGAAGCCCCGAACGTCGGCTCTCAGGGGGCTGAAACCGTACAGGCACCGACGACCAGAGAAAGTCCGTCGTCAGCAGAATGGCTGATGGAAGCCATCTGTGAACCCGTCAATCTCAAGCAAGCCCTGAAAAGAGTGAAAGCCAATAAAGGTGCGGCGGGAAGTGACGGCATGAGCGTAAGCGATCTGCCGGACTACCTGAAACGCCACTGGCCGGAACTGAAAGCGCAACTGCTGTCCGGCAGTTACTGCCCATCCCCTGTGAGAAGAGTGAGCATCCCGAAACCCGGGGGCGGCGAACGCCTGTTGGGTATCCCGACGGTAGTCGATCGCTTTATCCAGCAGGCGGTGATGCAGGAACTGCAACGGCAGTGGGATGCGTCGTTCAGCGATAACAGCTATGGGTTCCGGCCCGGACGCTCGGCCCATCAGGCAGTGAAACAGGCTCAGGACTATATCGGTTCTGGGTATCACTGGGTAGTCGATCTCGATCTGGAGAAGTTCTTTGATCGGGTAAATCACGACGTGCTGATGAGCCGGATAGCGAAACGGGTAACGGATAAACGGGCGCTGTCACTTATCCGCCGGTTCCTGAACGCAGGTGTGATGGAGGCCGGTCTGGTAAGGCCGGTGACAGAAGGGACGCCGCAGGGCGGCCCACTGTCGCCGTTGTTATCGAATGTGCTACTGGACGACTTCGATAAGGAACTGGAGAAACGTGGCCTGAAGTTCGTGCGTTACGCAGATGACTGCAATATCTACGTGAAAAGCGAACGGGCAGGCCGCCGTGTGATGGAGGGGCTGACACATTGGCTGAGCCGAAAACTGAAACTGAAGGTGAACGCGAAGAAGAGCGCGGTAGCGCAGCCGGAAACGCGTAAGTTCCTGGGTTACAGCTTCAGAAGGGGCAGAAAGGTCAGGTGCGTGGTGTCGCCGGACGCAGTGAAACGGTTCAAAGTGCGGGTAAGGGAACTGACGGGGCGCAACACAGGGAGAAGTCTTGAGCAGCTAATCCAGCCATTAAAGCGGTATCTGATGGGATGGAAAAGTTACTACGGGATGAACGAGTGGCCGTCGATAATGCGAGAGCTGAACGGATGGATAAGACGCAGGCTGCGAAGTGTACTCTGGAAACAGTGGAAAACAGGCAGCAAGCGTTATAAAGAGCTGCGGCGGCGGGATGTAAGGAAAGACCTGGCGGCGCGGACGGTGGGAAGCAGCCATAAACAGTGGCGGATAAGTAATAGCCCGGCGCTGAGCATAGCCCTTCCCAACCAGCTGTTCATCAAACTGGGCCTGCCAGAACTGTAAGCAGGCGGCGATAAACATAACCGAACCGCCGTATACGGACCCGTATGTACGGTGGTGTGGGAGGAGGCTGATCGTGAGGTCAGCCCCTATCCCGATTCTTCAGTTTTTAGCGATAAAAATGTTTTGCCGATGATAGGCCAACTGGCTGGCATCCGGAGGGAAATCGACCGGTTGCCTCAGCCTGCGACCTTCATATTTGGCGAAATTCTCTTCGCTGATGGCGCTTTTCAGTTGTTTAAGGCGCGGTGAAAGTACCAGCTCAAGGTGTTCATTAAAGGTGATTAACCCGCGATCGAACGCTTTATCGTGCAGGTTGGACAGACATAAGCCGTTGTTGGGGTTGAGCCGATGTTCAACGGTATGCTTCCACGGGCGAATATGGCTGGCGACCAGCAGCATCGGTTCTTCCAGTTCGGTCAGGCAACAGCGATTTTCATACGCATCCAGCACCCGTTTGCGGAACAGTTGCTGACCAACACGCGCATTGATGATGGTGGTTCTTTCTCTGCCACTGAAGTCTTCCATGCCGCTGTCATGCAATGCCATAACTGGTGGTTCCAATTGTGTCATCGCCAATTGGCACTGCTGTTCAAAGGTTTCACTGTCGAAGTTCATTTCCTGCCACAGCGCCTGATCGGCTTTGGAGGCTCCCGTCAGCCCACGCCGGCCAGAGTTAACGATAAACGGATCCAGACTGGCGATGTTCACCAGCTTCATTGCCAATGCGGAAGGTGAGCGGCCGATTAACCCAGCATAGTGGATAATGTCAGGGTTTTTGGCGTGCAACTTACCAAAAGGGATTTGGCTGTATAGCGTAAAAGCTACCAGCAACTGTTCCCGTGTCCAGAGATTGACGGCAGCCATCAGGGCCTCGTTGTGGCATAACTTAATTGCGTTAGTTGAACCACTTACTATGCCAGGCACATCGGTTATTGCCTACCCTCATCGATAATATGCAGCGCCCCTAGGTGGCGAGCCGATGAATAAATGTCTGTAGTCTCGGGAGTCTGCGGATTTTTCCAGGGATTAACGGCGTCCGGGATGACCTTTCCCATGATCCTTCCCATACCCATGTTTATCACCGCCTTTGTGATCACCTCTGTTACCATGCTCCTTACGGGGGGGCACTTTATGACCCTTATCGTCGTCACCATCACTTAGCAGTGCCAATGCGACCAGTGCACCTAGCCCGATCACCACACCGGTGATCGCGACCTCATCGTTGGTCATATTGGCACAGCCAACCGTCGACAAACACAGCAAACCAATCAGCGGATTTCTCAAAGACTTAACCATGATCATTGATCCTTTTACGGTCAGTTAGCTTTCCATTCAAACTACCGATACCGTAGGACATCGCTATCGCTGGCTCAAGATAAGCTCAGGTAAATTAAGTGATAAGCTTCGTCAAGGAGCTTGACGTGGATTGACATTAGCGGGAGAGAAGCGGGAGCCAAAGGGTAAAAAGCCTGGTTGAGACTATTCTTCCCCCACCCCAGCGCTGTGGCGTTCAAACGCAAGCGTAAACTGTCGCACGTTCGATTCCCTCTCCTTGGGGAGAGGGTTAGGGTGAGGGAGAATAACGCGATTACTTCAACGCAATGCGGATCACATCATCCGGATCGGTCGCTTCTTTTTCACGGCTTGAAGCCTGTTTCACGCTCACGTACAGCGTTTTACCATCTGGTGACAGTGCCAGGCTGTTTGGATGCGTTGGCGTCTTGATGGTTTCCAACAGCTTGTAGCTCTTGGCATCAATTACGCTCACGGTGCCTTCTTTGCGATGAGTGACGTACACTTCATTGCGCGCTGGGTTAAACAGCACGGCCAGGGATTCCGGCACGTCGATCTTCTGCAGAATGTTGCCGTTGTTGGTATCAACAACCAGCACCTGCGGCTGCTTGGAGTCGGTAATAAACGCGCGATGGTTTGCCGGATCCAGGCTGATATTCAGGAAGAAGTGTTCCTTAGACTCATCCAGTTTCTTACGTGACAGCACCTTATTGGTTTTGGTATCGATAGTCACCAGTTCGCCATCGGCATTGGTCACATACAGGCGGCTTGCCGCTGCATCCAGCGCCAGACCGGTACCGTATTTACCGGTTTCGGTGATGGTGGTGCGCAGGGTCAGATCCTTGCCATCCACAACCCAAACCACGCTGGACTCGCCCAGGCCGGTGATATAGACGGTGTCTGTCGTAGCATCTGCCACCAGTTCACGTGGGGCCAATGGTTTCACGGTATCAGAGCGTTTACGAGCGTCCAGCACCAGGCGGCCTTTCACTTCGCCGGTTTTACCGTCGATCGCGGTCAGTGAGTTACTGGTGGTGTTACCAAAATAGAGAGTGTCGGTCTTGGTATTGATGGCGGCACCGAACGGCTTGATATCGTTATGAATGATCTGCGTGATATCCAGCGTTTGTGGGTCGAGGCGATAGACGATGCCGCCCTTATCCAGCTTGCGGCTCTGTGAAGTTGCCAGATACAGCGCATTCTCGCCCTGGCTGTACACCATCTCGTAAGCGCCTTTACCTACCGGCTTACGCAGCAGTTCCGTCTCTGTCTGTGCCAGCACAGAGGTGGAAAACATCAGGCTGCTGAGAAGCAACAGAGGGTAAACCGCACGTCCGCCAAACTTACGGCTGGTGGTCATCATAGCGTTCATAAAAGCTCCATTTCATCAAAATACAGGTCACCACCGGGCTGCTGCTCGGCGGCTAAATCGGGCTCAACATTGAATCGAAAGCAAAATCAGGCCGGTCATGTCATTGCATGCGGCTCACTATATTTGTGAATGATAATCATTATTCTTACGGAAGGGGAGCACTTTTGTTGATTGGGGCGATAACTGTCACGTTTAGGGCAATCAGCGAGGGAGGAGAATATCCGGCCAGTGTCTACTCTTCGGTCAGGATCAGGCCCAGACGCTCGGCGGTCTTTTGGATAATTTGGCCAATAGCTTTATGGCTGAGGAGACGGCTTGAGGGTTCGGTTATCGAGAGTTCACTATCCATGACCCGTTGGCCGCCAAACAGGATCAAAGCAAAATGGTCGTCATCCCTTTTTGAGTACCACTTCATTCCGTCAACGTTATGATGTTGTTGATAAATAGCCTGAGACCAGACTCGGGTTTGTGAATATTCGAGCTGGGTACTGCCGATCAATTCATCGCGATCGATGCCCATATAGATACAATCCTGTGCTCGGCAACTGACGACGTTCAGATCCCGCTCTAGTTGCAACTGGATGTAGTGCATATTGGTAAATGGGCGTAAGTCGAAAAATTCTGTTTTGCCGGTGGCGACTACATCGTGAAAAACCGATTCCGCGATAGCGGCTTCGCAACTGCTGGCCAGGTACATGGTGGGGATCAGATCCAAAGCCGCATCCCTGATAGGGCTGAAACGGGCTCCATATTCATTGGGGAGCAATACTCTGCCAGGATTAAAACTGTCGCCGGGATACTGCGCGTCATGGCAGCGATGTAACACCGTGCCTTTGGGAATGACTTCGATTCTTACCCGCAGGGTCTTGCCAGGGGCGGCTATCTTGCGGCCAAGAAAAACGGGTGAACCAAAATCTTCCTTTTTGGGCTCACCCTTCTGTTTAACTTTGTTCTGCTCCATCGACAATCCTTTTCGCTTCATATTCCGCCGCCGCAATCACATTGGCAGGATATGACTGCAGCATCTCCATGGGACGGCGGCCAGCCAACAGGTTGTTTGACGTCGCGAACCACTGGGCAAGCCCCCAGCCGTGTTTCAGGTTTTTAAAGCTGGCGAGTAACACTGCCATAACGGGAAGAGGGCGATAGTTATCATCCAGCGCATAACGGGGAAAGAGTTGTGTTGCCCCTTTCTTCAAAGAAAATATGCGTTGATGGCTTTTCCATTTGCTTGGCTGGGCCGAGGGATTCTCGGTAGCAAAGCCTGCCAGATGGGAAATCTGCTCCGCCGTGAGCCATTCGCTGGCTGCCAGGATATGCTCACGACCGCGCTCCACCTTGGAAATATCAACCAGCCCGCTGTGGTTGACGGGCTCTTGCGTATCCCGCGGAAGAATTATCCGGGTAGTGTCATCCGGATTGATCTGTTGCTCCAGGCTATGAAACATGGCTTCAAAACGTGTTTCGTCGATGTGGCAGACGTCGCCATGATCATTCTCAGCTTCTCTAACCTGACGGAGAGTTTGCAACATGATTTTCAGGTGCTCTTCAACCACACCGAGAGACGTTGAGTTGTCTATATCAACTTTCAGCTGAAAGAAAGGCTTCTGCGCCTTCATTTTCCTTTTACTGATGACCATCTGCAGCCCATCTTTCCTGATCCTGAGGCCATCTCTGTTGATGTCGATTTCTCGGGCCAGCATTCTTTTCTCCCGTTAGCTAAAGCTAACCGTTTTAACCATTCTAACCAAACTACCCTCAGTTATAGCAGGTTGTGTAAGAATTGACCAGAACAGATGCTGGCAACATGATCAGTCGAAGTGCGGGCTCACAGCCTTATCGCACCAGCAAGCGCCTGGTCTGCGGCAGCTTTTTCCGCCAGATAACGGGCAGGGGGCTTACCAACTGCTTTACGGAACATGGTGACAAAGCCGCTGGCGCTCTCGTAGCCGAGATCTAACGCCACGGTCTGGACGCTTTCCCCTTGGGTTAAGCGTTGCAGAGCCAGCATCACATGTAATTGCCGCCGCCAGTGGCCAAAGCTCATGCCCATCTGCTGTTGCAGCGTACGGCTGAGCGAACGTTCGCTCATGCCAATGCGTTGCGCCCACTGGCCTAGGGTGGATTTATCGGCCGGGTTGGCCAGCAGTTGCTCGGTCAATTGGCGGATGCGGGCATCATTGGACACCGGCAGGTGCAGGTTCTCCAGAGGCGCGGCGGCCAGTTGATCCAGCAAAACCTGTGCAATACGGCCTTCCGGCCCCTCTTCCGGGTAGAGAATATCGAACTGGCTGGCCTGTAACAGCAGTTCTCGCAGTAAAGGGGATACCGTCAAGGTGCAGCAGTTCTGCGGCAGGCCGGGGATGGCGTCCTGCTCAACGAACAGGCAATAGCACTCGCTTTGGCTAGTGGCCCGTGCATTGTGGCTGACGTTACTGGGCATCCATAGCGCGCACTGTGGCGGCACCAGCCACAGGCCATTTTCCACTTCGCAGCGGATCATGCCGCGCACCGTGTAAATCAATTGCGCCTTGCGGTGGCGATGATGGGTACATTCCCAGTCTTTCTGCACACTTGATGCCTGAACGGCGAAAATGGCGCGTGGCACGTTATCGATATCGGGTCTGGGATCCTGGCAGGTGGCTTTCATGAGAATAATTATCATATTGGCGTATTTGAGCAATATTATGTCTTGATTGTGCAATGTGGTCTAGCGCCAACGTCGTTAGAGTAAGCGCCACTGGCGTGTTTTGTGGTAACACGCTCATGACCGACAACGCAGAGGAGAGGCCATGCACCAGGAAAATGTCATCAGTCAACTTCTGGCCTGGATTGAGCAAAGCCTGGATCAGCCTTTGACGCTGGACAGCATCGCGGCCAAATCCGGCTATTCCAAATGGCACCTGCAACGAATGTTCAAGCAGCATACCGGCGAAGTGCTGGGAACCTATGCCCGACGCAGAAGGTTGACGGCGGCAGCGCGTGAACTGCGCCTGACCAGCGCCACGGTGGCCTGTATCGCAGATAAATACCAGTTCGATTCCCAGCAGACTTTCACCCGTGGGTTTAAAAAACAGTTTGGTTTGCCGCCGGCGGCCTATCGCCGGAGTCTGGACTGGCCGAGCTATGGTTTGCAACCGCCATTGAATATGACCCAAGAGCCCATGCCAGAGGCGGAGATTATCGTGCTGCCCTCGATGAAACTAGTTGGCCACACCCAGCAGGGTAGCTGCACGTTGGGGCAATTGGGGCTCTCGAAAAAGCTGCTGCGCCAACATGCCTGGCGGCATTTGCTGCATCCGGAACAGGGATTACCTGCCGTTGCGTATGGTCTGATGAGCCTGAAAGCCGACACCCGGCAGCGGGATCGTCAACAGATGGTGTATACGGCGGCACTGCCAGAGGAAGATGCAGCAGGTGAAACGGTGACGATCGAACCCGGGGAGTATGCCCGCTTTGCCTATCAGGGGCAGGTTGCAGGGCTACAGAACTTTATCGCCCGGTTGTATGACACAGCCATTCCGCAGATGAATGCGGTACGGCGGCCAGGGCAGGATATTGAGCGTTTTTATCCGGCATTAGGCGTTTGCTACGGTGACGATCAGGCGGCGATCAGCTGTGAATATCTTATCCCGATCCGCCGTGGCGAAGAGGGCAGTGGGCTACGCTAGGGCAGGAATTTACCAAAAGGACACTATTCCCCACATCCGGCTACAAAAAAGTGAGGTATTTGCGCGAGTAATGTTTCCATCTTGGCGGCAAGTGCACATATAATGCGCATCCGGTCAAACCAGGCCGGGCAGAACACATACAAATTTTAGCCAGTGCGGCCACCACTTTACTACGAAGATGAAAATGAGCATTCGCGCGTTATTAACCCTGTTTACCGCTCTGGTTGCATTCAGCCAGGCTGCCTTCGCCGTTGTATATCCTTTGCCCGCCAAAGACAGCCGTCTGGTTGGGGAAAATATTCAGATCACCGTGCCTGCAGACAGCAAACTGCCGCTGGAGAGCTTTGCGGCTCAATACCAGATGGGCCTGAGCAACATGCTGGAGGCTAACCCTGGCGTTGACCCGTTCCTGCCGCTGCCAGGCAGCACGCTGACTATTCCACAGCAGTTGATCCTGCCAGACGCCCCGCGTGAAGGCATCATCATCAACAGCGCAGAAATGCGTCTGTACTACTACCCGAAAGGCACCAAGACCGTCGTGGTGCTGCCGATTGGTATCGGCCAGTTGGGTAAAGATACTCCGCTGGACTGGGTTACCACCGTACAGCGTAAGAAGGCTGGCCCAACCTGGACGCCAACCGCTAAAATGCGCGAAGAGTACGCAGCCGATGGTGAAATCCTGCCAGCCGTATTCCCGGCAGGCCCGGATAACCCGATGGGGCTGTACGCGCTCTATGTTGGCCGTCTGTATGCGGTCCATGGCACCAACGCCAACTTCGGTATCGGCCTGCGCGTGAGCCACGGCTGTGTGCGTCTGCGTGCTGACGACATCAAATACCTGTTCGACAGCGTACCGGTAGGTACTCGCGTGCAGTTCATCAACGAGCCGGTGAAGGTTTCCGTAGAGCCAGACGGTTCACGTTACCTGGAAGTGCACAACCCGCTGTCTGCCAACGAAGATGAGCTGAAGTCGAAAGAACCCGTGCCAATCACCATCACCGCGCCAGTTGGCAAAGTGCTGATGGATCCAGCCGTTGACCAGAGCGTCGTGGACGCGGCCATCAAGGCACGTTCCGGTATGCCGGTTAAAGTGAACTGATTTTTGCTATTGCGATAAAAAAGACGCTCTCGGGCGTCTTTTTTTATGAAATTGCAGTTATAAACCGAATTGACGTGCCAGTTGGTCGATAGCGGCACGCTGGAACTGGTTGAAGGCCTCGCGGGGTTGCTGTTGCTGAATAAATTCCAGCATTGGGTCCCGCACCTCGGTGCGTATGCCGCTCAACTCTTCCATCACCGCCAGGCCGCAGAACGGCACATAGGCTTCGGCATAACCTCCTTCATGCACCATCACCAGCTTGCCACCACAGAGCCTGTCCGCAGCATCTTGTACCTGGGCGGTCATCGCGCGGAAGCTGTCGCTGTGTAACTGCATCCGTGCCAGCGGATCGATGGCGTTAGCATCGTAACCACAGGCGATAATAATCATCTCCGGCTCGAACTGCTCCAGTGCCGGAATGACGATTTGCTGCATGGCGTATTGATAACCGTCGTCACCGGCTCCGGCCAGCAGCGGAATATTGATGTTGTAACCCGCCCCGGCCCCTTCACCGCGATCTTGTTCGCCAGCGTAGCCCGCCGGGAAACAGCCGTCTTGATGCAACGAGATGGTCAGCACGTCATCACGCTGCCAATAAATATGCTGGGTACCGTTGCCGTGATGCACGTCCCAGTCGATCACCGCCACCTTGCCAAGCCCGAAGCGGTCTTTGGCCCGTTCGATGGCAATGGGAATATTAGCCAGGAAGCAGAACCCCATCGATTGATCCGGCAGGCAGTGATGGCCCGGCGGGCGTGACAGGGAATAGGCGTTGTCCAGTTCGCCCTTTAATACCGCCTCGACCGCAGCGCAGGCCAGCCCTGCGGAAAGTTTGGCAATCTCATAGCTGCCTGGCCCCAAAGGTGCCTCTTCCCCCAACATACCGCCGCCGTTATCACTCAGCTGTTTGAAACGCTGCAGGTAATGTGCCGGATGGATACGCAGTAAATCTTCCTCATCGGCCAGCTCGGCGCTCAGCAGCTTGAGCTGGCGCGACAGGCCGGAGACGTCCATCAGGTTTTTCATCCGTCGCTTGGTTTCCGGTGACTCGGCATGCCCGGCCCCTGAAGGCGGTTGTACCCAGCCGCCCACCGGCAGCGTGGTGGCATGTAAGCCGGTGCTATGCCAGAAACAGCGTTCATCGAAGAAGAAACCGGTTGTTCTTTTCACCTTATGACTCCTGTTAAACGGCGCGGCGCGCGCGGTGAAGCCAGCGAGATCAGCAGTAGTGACAGCAGCGCACAACTCAATGCGCCGATCAGCAATGCGTTGATCCCGCCGGAAGATTCGATCAGGTAACCCGCCAACGTAGGGCCAATGGCCATGCCGCCGCCAATCACCAGGTTGATGCTGTTCATCAGCTTGCCGTTGTTATCCAGCACCGAGACGCGCGCCAGAATAAATGGCAGTACAAAGGTCCAGGTGAACTTGAACATCACAGCGGCGAGGGTGAAGCGAATGAGTAGCGGGTTGCGGCTCAGCAGCAGGACGCTGGCAATCAGCAGGCCGTAGCCGATCCACAACAACGGCTTGTGGCTGCGTCTTGCGCCAACCAGTGCCGCCCCGCCAGCCCCGATGATGCCAAACAGGGTGGCGGCGGCCAGCACCTGCCCGCTGTGCACCGGTGAAAGACCCGCGGCTTCGGCGATAGTGCCGATAAAGGTCCAGACCGCGCTCAGGCTGATGTAAAAGGCCAATACCGCCAGTACGGCAAACAGCTTGTAGATGGACGGGCTTGGGGGCATCTGGCTGGCCGCGCTGTGGCTATGGCGAAAACCGCTGGGGAACGCGCTCAGTAGCGGCAGGCAACACAGCATGATCGCCGCCAAGATCAGGTAGACCGCCATCAGGCCGAAATGAGCAAACAGTGGGGGCAATGCCAGCAAGCCGAACACGCCTAGCAGCAGTTGGCCCAGTACCCAAAAGGCATAGACCCGGCTGGGGTTGGCTGTGCCTGCCGCGCAGGAGATACAGAGGATCATCAGTGTGCCACCGGCCAGTGAAGCGATAAATCGCAAGACCAATAGCAGGCTGAAATCAGTGGCCATGGCCGAGGCCAGATTGCCGATCAGGAAGACCACAGCCGCCAGCGTGGCGATCTTGCGCCAGTTGATCCGGCTGATCCACCACCAGGCTGGCAGCGTGGCGATGCTCATGGCTCCCAGTTCGGTGGAAAACAGATGGCCGATCTGGCCAGGCGTGAGGTGCCACTGGCTAGCTAATTGGGCAGCGACGGCGGGAGCGGTCATCAGGATCCCTGGCGCGATGGCGGCAAACACGATAATCGCCGTTAACAGCCTGGGTGGGCAGGGGAGCAAGGCCCCGGCAGAAGGCACAGAAACTGCATCACTGGACATCGTCGTTATCCTTGAGTTTCGTCAATCGTTACCCTCCACGCTTTTTAAGCATGGGGAGGCCGCGCCAGCATTGGCGGATGGTTGATTGTTGCTGCTTTAGTCAGGATCAGCCGTAGGCAATAAAACCGCTGGAGACCAGTTCGGTGCGGTTGACCACGGCGGTTTTGGCAAAGATGTTGCGCATATGGGTTTTCACCGTCGATAGAGAGATACCGAGCTTTAAGGCGATACGCTTATTACTGGCCCCTTCACGCACCATATTGACGATCTCCTGCTCTTTGGCGGTGAGCAACTGGGCTTCACTGTCTGGCAGCAGATCGCGGGTGGCCAACTCGATCAACGGCAGCACCGCACGTAAGCGGCTGCGCTCCAATTCGGTGAACGGCGTATCGCGGATCAGAGAAACCCCGGCAATAATCCGCTTACGCTGGCGGATAAAGATCTCTGTCATGTCACGCATGCGGTTGGGCAGCATAAAGTCGTGATAATAGTGGCGGTTATTGGCGATCGCCGCTGGCGTCATGTTCACCATCTGGATGTCTTGTTGGTGGAAGTTGGCCGGTTTTAACGGGTCCAGCTGTTGAAAATGATCCAGATATTGCTGATGGGTATCATCGCTAATGCCATGAAGAATGTAGTGATCTGGCCGCAGGTCCGGGTCCACCAGATAAAAAACCCCGGCTGAAACTGGGATCAGGTGCGCAATGGTATTCAGACAGCTAGAGATAAAAGCGTCGTTACGCATGAAGGATGATGTGGTTGTCATAATGCATTTTCCTCCGTTGATCGCTCAGTCCCCTGAAGGACACCTGCAAAGGTATCTGGACAATATGTGAACGATACAAGCATAGGTGTAGCAAATATGCAACACAATGAAAACATATTAACAACGTGAGCCGGATTGCAATAAAATACATTAATAACAACATCCCTATGTTGAGTGGTGGGGTATCCAACAGGTGGTGAGTAGCAGTTTCATTAACACATTAATGAAAGGGGCCGAGCGGTTACTACTGAATTTAAAGTAATTTCTCGTTGATAGCGTTTTTGCCCAGTAGCTCAACCCTCCCATTAACTCCTCTGCCTCTCTCGTCCTTAAGGACGATAGCCAGCCTTTTGCTTTCCTTCCTATAGTGAGATTACCGCCCTTGGCGGCTACAACACCGGGTAAAAACCACTATAAGAGGAAATAACCATGAACCTGTCGTCGCGGCTCAGTGCCCAGCTAGAACGGGGCAAGGTCGGGTTCCCCACCACGTTAGCCAGTTCGGTTGGGGTGATCATGGCCAGCCCGGTGATCCTCACCGTTACCAGCGGTTTTGGTATCGGCGGTGACACCTTCGCGCTGGCGATGCTGATCGCCTTTATCATGATGCAAGCCCAGCTCACCACCTTCTCCGAAGCGGCGGCGATCCTGCCCACCACCGGCTCGGTGTATGACTATATCTCCTGCGGCATGGGGCGTTTTTTTGCCATTACCGGCACCCTGTCTGCCTACCTGATCGTGCATATCTTTGCTGGCACCGCCGAAACCATTCTTTCCGGCATCATGGCGCTGGTGAACTTTGAACATCTCAACACCCTGATGGAGAGCAACAACAGCTCGTGGATGATCGGCGTGGGCTTGGTGATCATTTTCGGCATTCTGAATGCGTTTGGCATCGAAGCCTTCGGTAAGGCTGAGGTCGTGCTGACGTTCTGCATGTGGAGCACCTTGATGATCTTTTCGATCGCCGGGTTGCTGTTACCGCATGCTGTACCGCTAGAAGGCTGGTTTGGCACCACGCTGGATGTCGGCGATCCCCTTGCGGTGTTCAGCCTGGTGGGTATGGCGATGTTTATGTTCGTCGGCTGCGAGTTGGTGACGCCGATGGCCCCGGAGATTAAGCGTTCTCATCGTGTGATACCGCGCGCTATGTCCCTGGGATTATGCGGTGTGGCGCTGTGCATGGCGTTATACGGTGCGGCATTGAGTCACCAGGTGGAGAACGTGGTGGTAGATGCCGCCAATAACGTGCATCTGCTGGATACGCCGATGGCTATTCCGGCATTTGCTGGCCAGATCATGGGTAACTTCGGTAAATACTGGTTGGGCGTCGGGCTGCTGTTAGCCGGGGCGGCTACCATTAACACCCTGATGGCGGCGGTACCACGTATTATTTACGGCATGGTGCTGGATGGCGCTATGCCGCGCATCTTTGCCTATCTGCATCCTCGCTTTAAAACTCCGGTAGTCGCGATTGCCGCTGCGGTGCTGATCCCCTGCGTTCATGCCTTCGCTATTCAGGGCAATCTGGACCGCATCATGCCGATGGTGCTGGCCGCCGTCTGTGCCTGGGGTGTGGCATACCTGCTGGTAACCTGCTCGGTGGTGATCCTGCGTATCCGCCGCCCGGATCTGCCACGCGCCTATAAATCGCCTTGGTTCCCGCTGCCGCAGATTGTCTCCAGTATCGGTATCGTGCTGGCGATTTTCTACATCACACCACCAGGCATGAACCCACGCGATGTCTACATCCCGTTTGGCATCATGATCGGCCTGACCTCCGCCTATGCGCTGTTCTGGACCCTGTGCGTGCAGAAGGTCAATCCGTTTAAACCGGTACCGGTAGAAGAGGTGCTGGAGAGCGCCTTCAACAAGGCAGAAGCTGCGGAGGTGGAATTTGATCGGCTTACTTCCCTCACTTAATCGTTATTGGCGGCGTGACCCTCCCGGTTATCAAGTGGGGACCACGCTCAACCGGTTGACGGCGAACTTGCAGCCTTACGCCTGTGAACGCGTTGCCGTTAATCAGTTACGGCTCACGTTGCCGCAAGGGCCAGTGATAGAGGTGGCCGAACAGGTGCAGTCGCTGTTTTTGGCGCACATCGTCACCCATCGTTTTCGTTTGCAGGGCAACGCACGTTTTACCGAGCCGCTGGTGCTCAACATCATCACCGGTGGCTGGCTGCGCCGTAAGGGCGTGATTTATCGCACCAAGGCCAAACATGAGGGTGCTCGGCAGTTGATCGCCGCGTTGCAGCAATACCCGCAAATCGGCGATACGTTGGCCAAGCTCGATTTCCGCCACGCCACGCTCACGATAACAGAGGGCCGCTGGCAGTTGGATATCGAGCATTTTGCTGCCTCCGAAGTGGTCAGCCGCGTACCCGCTAGCCGCCGCTATCTGCGGTTGGAAGCCGAGCAGCGGCGTTTGCTGCTGAGCAGTTTCCTGATGGTCAGCCAGTTGATGGAGAAATGTGATGAGTAGAGTGGTGGTGATCACCGGCGGTGGTACAGGCATCGGTGCCGCCTGTGCGCGTTTGCTTACGAAGGAGGGCGACCTAGTCTTTATTGTTGGCCGCCGCCGCGAACCCTTGAACGCCTTGGCTTCGGAGATTGGGGCACATGCCGTAGTTGGGGATGCTGCCAGCGGAGCCAGTTGGCAAACCGACATTCTGCCAGCGATTTTACAGCAGGCCGGACGCATTGACTGCCTGATCGCCAGCGCTGGTGGCATGGGGTTGGGCCGTATCACCGAAGTCACCGATGCCCAGTGGCAGCAGGCGCTGGACGGTAACCTCAATAGCGCGTTTGCCAGCGCCCGGGCCTGTTTGCCGGAGCTGGTGAAAAGCGGTGGCAATCTGCTGTTTGTCGCATCGATTGCCTCGTTGGCCGCCGGGCCTGAGGTGTGTGGCTATGTCACCGCCAAGCACGCGCTGATCGGACTGATGCGTTCCATCGCCCGCGACTATGGCCCACAGGGCGTACGTGCCAACGCTGTTTGTCCCGGCTGGGTGACTACGCCAATGGCCGATGAAGAAATGCAGCCGTTGATGGCGGCGCATCACTTAACGCTCGAGCAGGCCTATCAACATGTCTGTCGCGATGTGCCGTTGCGCCGTCCGGCCAGTGCGCAAGAGATCGCCCAGGTGTGTCGTTTCCTCTGCTCAACGCAGGCGTCAATTATTACCGGTGCGACGTTGGTGGCCGATGGCGGCTCCACCATTGTTGATGTGCCGACTTTAGCTTTCACTTCCCTGTAAGGAGATTGTCATGAGTTCAGAAGCGGTATTTATTCAGGTTGGCGCGCTGGCGGAAGGCTTCGCCCCACATAGTAATACGCTGGCACAGCAGGATTTGGCCGGTACCACGCTGGCATTCCATTTTGCCGAAGGTGAAACGGTACGGTGCCACTTTAACGACGATCAAACCCTGCTCTGGGGAGATCAACGAGTTGATTACCGGGCCACCAGCATCCGCCTGGGGATCCTGTTTATCGATTTCCTCGATCCGCAGCGGGCCAACGGCAGCATTACGCTGGTGTGCGATCGTCAGCAAGGCAACTTTACCGCCGTTTATGGTCAGTTGCCGGATGAGTCACAGACGCGGCTGGACGCCTTTAGCCGGGTGGAGCAGGGTTTGCCGCTCACTGCGGTGAATGCCGAATTCCGCTTTGGCCGCCTGGATAACAGCGATGCACCGTTGCCGCAGTTTACCGACGAACTGATTGGAATGCGTAATATGTATACCTACAGCCCGACGGAGCGCTACGAGCATATTTATCTGAACAATAATTTCTACGCCTGGCAGTGTTTGGACGGGGTCGAGAAAGGGCTGGCGGATGTTGATCGCTGCCATTATGTCAAAGTGGCGGAAAAGCTGTACTTGTTCGTCTGGCGCGAAAAGATCATTCCGACGTTAGGCGTAGTGATGATCGATCTGCAAGAGATGCGCACCGATGGCAAGATCCTCGGCTATCAGGGCAGTGATTTCAGCAGCCTGAGCAACTTTGCCGTGGGCGCTCACGCGCAGATCCTCAACACCACGCATTATCCTAAGGCCTGAGCCGATGACGGCGATTTATGCCAGTGATGCGTTTGCCGGGCAGGTGGTGCTGGTGACCGGCGGTGCGCAGGGCATTGGGCTGGCGATCGTCAGCGCCTTTGCTCGTTTGGGGGCCAAGGTGGTGATGGCCGATCTACAACTGCAAAAGGCGCAGGAGGCGGCTGAAAGCCTGTGCCAGCAGGGTTGGCAAGTGCAGGCCGCAGCCTGTGATATGGCCGATGCAGGGCAGATCGCCGAGCTGGTAGAACAGACAGCGCAGCAGCATCAACGGCTGGACGTGGTGATCCACAACGCCGCTTATTTTCCGCTAAGGCCGTTTAACCAGATAGATGCCGAACTGTTACAACGCACCTTGAGCGTCAATTTGATGGCCCCGTTCTTTCTGGCGCAGGCGGCGTTGCCGTGGATGAAGCGCCAGGGTGGCGGACGCATTCTGGTGACCTCGTCGGTCACAGGGCCAAGGGTTGCCTACCCAGGGTTGGCGCACTATGCGGCTTCCAAGGCGGGGGTTAACGGCTTTATTCGTGCCGCCGCATTGGAACTGGCATGTGACGGGATCACGGTGAACGGCGTGGAGCCGGGGATGATCCGCACGCCAGCGATGGCTAATCTGGGTGGGGAATCGCTGAATCAGGCGATAGCCGCTGCGGTGCCGCTGGGCAGGTTGGGGGAGCCGGAGGATATCGCTGCCGCAATGGTCTTTTTGGCTTCACCAGCGGCGGGTTATATCACTGGCCAAACGCTGATAGTGGATGGCGGCGCGTTGTTGCCGGAAGCCCATCCTGTTATTCACTGAGGAACCATTGAGGCGCGTGCTCCGCCCCTACGAACGAGCCTCTAGTTTATTCGCTTGTTGATCCCCTAAACGGATCAGCTCGTCGAGTAGCTCCATCAACTGATCCATCTTCTGCTTTGAAAATGCCGCTTCAATCTCCCCGTAACCCTGTTCCACCTGGTGGCGTGCCAGTTCATACAGCTCCTGGCCCTGCTGCGTCAGGGACACGTACAGCTTGCGTTGATCGTTAACCGGCTTGAGGCGAAAGATCAGCTTATCCCGCTCCATGCGCGACAGGATGCCGGTCAGGCTGGGGCGCAGGATACAGGTCTCTGCGGCCAATTCGTGAAACTCAATGGAACGGTTATCGGCCAATACGCGAATGATGCGCCATTGCTGCTCTGTCAGGTTGTGGCTTTTCAGGATCGGGCGGAAGAACCCCATGGCGGTTTCACGCGCCTGCAACAGGGCGATGGTTAACGATTCATGCATGTCGATGGCCTTGGCTTAATTTTATTAACAACTTAATAGTAGCCAATTTTTGACCGGCGGAGAACGGCAAAACGCGATCCGTCACGTAAAAATCCTGCAAAAAAGGTTAATTTGCTGATTAATAACGCTAATGTACATAATTTGTGAATATTTCGTTATCACGATCACAAATTAAATTAACAACGTTGCGTAAATGCTGAACAGCGTATAAAAGTATTCATTAACATATTAATGATTGGCGATCCGTAGAAGGAGTCTGCATGAAAGGCACCGTATTTTCCGTAGCACTTAACCACCGCAGCCAGCTTGATGCCTGGGATCAGGCGTTTCGCGCCGCCCCTTACCAAACGCCGCCCAAGACGCCGGTGTGGTTCATCAAACCGCGCAATACCTATCTTGCCAACGGTGGCAGCATTCCGTTCCCGGCCGGTGAAACCGTGCAAAGTGGCGCAACGCTGGCAGTAGTGATTGGTAGCATCGCCCGCAAGGTGGCAGCGGATAAGGTGGCTGATTATGTGGCCGGTTACGCCTTGGCAAATGACATCAGCCTGCCGGAAACCAGCTTCTATCGTCCGGCGATCAAAGCCAAATGCCGCGACGGTTTCTGCCCGCTGGGAGAGGTTGCTCCACTGGCTAGCACCAGCAACCTGGAAATCATCACCGAAATCAATGGTGTGGAACAGGATCGTTGGTCAACGGCCGATCTGGTGCGTTCAGTGCCGGAACTGATCGCCGCCATCAGCGACTTTATTACCCTGCAACCGGGGGATGCGGTGCTGATTGGCACGCCACACCAGCGGGTTGAGGTCAAGCCGGGTGACCAAGTGACGGTGCGGGCCTCTGGTTTGCCAACCCTTACCAACCACGTGACGCAGGCAGGAGAATAACCATGAGACACGCTCGTATCCGCCATCATGGCCAGATTGTTAACGTCACTGTAGACGACCAGTTAAGCGTTACGCTGCCCGATGGCAGCAAACTCGATGAGTACGATGTGGAATGGCTGCCACCGGCGCAGGGCACGATATTTGCCCTCGGCCTGAACTATGCCGATCACGCCAGCGAGCTGGAGTTTAAAGCGCCGGAAGAGCCTTTGGTATTCCTCAAGGGGCCAAACAGCCTGACCGGCCACCGTCAGGTTTCCGTGCGACCAGCGCAGGTGGAATACATGCACTATGAAGCCGAGCTGGTGGCGGTGATCGGTAAAACCGCGCGTAACGTCAGCCGCGAGCAGGCGATGGATTACGTGGCCGGTTACACCCTGTGCAACGACTACGCCATCCGCGACTACCTGGAAAACTACTACCGCCCCAACCTGCGGGTGAAAAGCCGCGACACCTTGACGCCAATCGGCCCCTACATTGTCGATCGTGACGATGTCGCGGATCCGCATAACCTGACGCTCAGTACCTACGTTAACGGTGAACTGCGCCAGCGCGGCACTACTGCCGACATGATTTTCGACATCCCGTACCTGATTGAATACCTGAGTGAATTTATGACGTTGCAGCCTGGCGACATGATCGCCACCGGCACGCCGAAAGGGCTGGCCGACGTGCAGCCTGGGGATGAAATTGTGGTGGAGATCGAAGGCATTGGCCGCTTGGTTAACCACATCATCAGTGAAAAAGATTACGAGGAGAGCAAGGGATGAAAACCATCAACCATTGGATCAACGGCAAGAACGTCGCCAGCAAAGAGTATTTCACCACCACTAACCCGGCTAACGGCGAAGTGCTGGCGGAAGTGGCGTCCGGTGGCCAGCTCGAAATCGATCAGGCGGTAGCCGCGGCCAAAGAAGCCTTCCCGAAATGGGCCAATACGCCGATGAAGGAGCGTGCGCGCCTGATGCGTCGCCTGGGTGAGCTGATCGACCAGAACGTGCCGCAGATTGCTGAGATGGAAACCGCCGACACCGGGTTACCGATCCATCAGACCAAAAACGTGCTGATCCCACGCGCCTCGCACAACTTTGAGTTCTTTGCCGAGATCTGCCAGCAGATGAATGGCCGCACCTACCCGGTAGACGACAAGATGCTCAACTACACGCTGATCCAGCCGGTGGGTGTCTGTGCGCTGGTGTCGCCGTGGAACGTGCCGTTTATGACCGCCACCTGGAAGACTGCACCTTGCCTCGCGTTGGGCAATACCGCCGTGCTGAAGATGTCCGAGCTTTCGCCACTGACGGCGGATCGCCTGGGTGAACTGGCGCTGGAAGCCGGTATTCCTGCCGGGGTGCTGAACGTGGTGCAAGGCTATGGCGCAACGGCGGGGGATGCTCTGGTACGTCATAAAGACGTGCGTGCGGTGTCCTTCACCGGCGGTACCTCAACCGGTCGCCGCATTATTGAAAGCGCCGGGCTGAAGAAATTCTCGATGGAACTGGGCGGCAAATCACCGGTGCTGATCTTTGAGGATGCCGATATCGAGCGGGCGCTGGATGCGGCGCTGTTCACCATCTTCTCGATCAACGGTGAACGTTGCACTGCGGGTTCACGCATCTTCATTCAAGAAAGCATTTATCCGGAATTTGTTAAACGCTTTGCCGAGCGTGCCAACCGCCTGCGCGTAGGTGATCCGATGGATCCCAATACCCAGGTCGGCGCTTTAATCAGCCCGCAGCACTGGGAAAAGGTCTCTGGCTATATCCGCCTGGGTATCGAAGAGGGGGCAACCCTGCTGGCTGGCGGCCCGGATAAACCGGCCGGTTTGACCCACGGCAACTTCCTGCGGCCAACGGTGCTGGCCGATGTTAACAACAATATGCGTGTCGCGCAGGAAGAGATCTTCGGGCCGGTGGCCTGCCTCCTGCCGTTCAAATCAGAAGAAGACGGCCTGCGCATGGCCAACGATGTGGAGTACGGCCTGGCGTCGTACATCTGGACGCAGGATGTCAGCAAAGTACTGCGTCTGGCCCGCAATATTGAAGCGGGTATGGTTTTCGTCAACACCCAGAACGTTCGCGATCTGCGCCAGCCGTTTGGCGGGGTGAAATCCTCTGGCACCGGCCGTGAAGGCGGTGAATACAGCTTCGAAGTGTTTGCCGAGATGAAAAACGTTTGTATCTCCATGGGGGATCACCCGATCCCACGTTGGGGAGTGTGAGATAGCTCCGTGCCCTTTAAAACAACAACCAAGGACTAGACCCGATAGACATCAGCCTGCGGCCAGCTGTGCCGCAGGCTGAAAGATAAAGGGAATAGGAGGACATATGGGTAAATTAGCTTTAGCCGCAAAGATCACGCACGTTCCCTCGATGTATTTGTCTGAATTGCCCGGTGAACATCACGGCTGCCGTCAGGCCGCCATTGATGGGCACAAAGAAATCAGTGCCCGCTGCCGCGAAATGGGCGTCGACACCATTATCGTGTTCGATACCCACTGGCTGGTGAACAGCGCCTACCACATCAACTGTAACTCGCATTTCAAAGGGCTTTACACCAGCAACGAGCTGCCGCACTTCATTCGTGACATGACCTATGAATACGACGGCAACCCGGAGCTGGGGCAGATGATTGCCGATGAAGCCCGCAAGCTTGGCGTACGTGCCAAGGCGCACGAGATCCCAAGCCTGGAGCTGGAATACGGCACGCTGGTGCCCATGCGCTACATGAACAGCGACCGCCACTTCAAGGTGATCTCCATTTCTGCTTTCTGCACCGTGCATGATTTTGCCGATAGCCGCCGCCTGGGTGAAGCGATCAAAACCGCGATTGAGAAATACGACGGCACCGTGGCGGTATTGGCCAGCGGCTCGCTGTCACATCGCTTTATCGACGATCAGCGTGCCGAGCAGGGCATGAACAGCTACACCCGCCAGTTCGACCAGCAGATGGACGAACGGGTAGTGAAACTGTGGGAAGAAGGGCGCTTCCGTGAGTTCTGCGAAATGCTGCCGGAGTACGCCGACTACTGTTACGGCGAAGGCAATATGCACGACACCGTGATGTTGCTGGGCCTGCTGGGCTGGGACAAGTATCAGGGCAAGGTGGAGTTCGTTACCCCGCTGTTTGCCAGTTCCGGGACCGGTCAGGTCAACGGCATATTCCCGCTTCCCGCTCAAGCCTGAGGATACCCAATGCCCCATTTTTACGCTGAATGTACCGACAACATCCGCCGGGAGGCGGATTTACCCGGGTTGTTCGACAAGGTTAATCACGCGCTGGCGGAAACCGGCATCTTCCCGCTGGCGGGCATCCGTAGTCGCGCTATCTGGTTGGATACCTGGCAAATGGCCGACGGTAAGCAAAACTATGCCTTTGTACATATGACGCTGAAGATTGGCCACGGCCGCAGCCTGGAAAGCCGCCAACAGGTGGGCGAAATGTTGTTCATCCTGATTAAGGATCACTTTGCCGCGCTGATGGCCAAGCGCTATCTGGCCCTCTCTTTCACCATGGAAGAGCTGGATCCGGTGCTCAACTATAAGCAGAACAATGTCCATGCGCTGTTTAGCAAGGACTGAACAAGGAGTGGTAAATGCTGGATAAAGACGTACTGAGCCGAGCCGTGCAGCGCCTGCATCAGGCCGAGCAGAGCCGGGAACAGATCCGCGCGCTATCGCTGGATCATCCGGAGATCACTATTGAAGATGCCTATGCTATCCAGCGCCAGTGGGTTGAGCTGAAGATCGCCGAAGGGCGCACGCTGAAGGGGCATAAGATCGGGCTGACCTCGCGCGCCATGCAGGTCAGCTCGCAGATCACCGAGCCGGACTACGGTGCGCTGCTGGATGACATGTTCTTTAACGATGGCAGCGACATTCCGATCGATCGCTTTATCGTGCCGCGCGTCGAAGTGGAGCTGGCGTTTGTGCTGGCGAAACCGCTGCGCGGGCCGAACTGCACGCTGTTTGATGTCTATAACGCTACCGACTATGTGATCCCGGCGCTGGAAATCATTGACGCTCGCAGCCATAACGTCGATCCGCAAACCCAGCGGCCACGGAAGGTGTTCGACACGATTTCCGATAACGCGGCCAACGCCGGTGTGGTGATGGGCGGCAGACCGATCAAGCCGGACGCACTGGATCTGCGCTGGATCAGTGCTTTGTTGTATCGCAATGGCGTGATTGAAGAGTCTGGCGTGGCGGCGGCGGTGCTTAATCACCCGGCCAACGGCGTGGCCTGGTTGGCTAACAAGCTTTCCCCGTATGACGTGGAGCTGGAGGCTGGGCAGATCATTCTTGGCGGTTCCTTTACCCGCCCGGTGGCAGCACGGCGCGGCGATACCTTCCATGCCGATTATGGCCCGATGGGCTGCATCAGTTGCCGGTTTGTCTAAGGAGAAACACCATGCTAACTAACCATTTCAAACAGGCCCTGCAGGAAAAACGCCCGCAGATCGGTCTGTGGCTGGGGCTGTGCAGCAGTTACAGCGCGGAACTGCTGGCCGGGGCCGGGTTCGACTGGCTGCTGATCGACGGCGAACACGCGCCCAACAATGTGCAAACGGTATTGGGGCAGTTGCAGGCAGTCGCACCTTATGCCAGCCATCCGGTGGTGCGCCCGGCCTGGAACGATCCGGTGCTGATCAAACAGCTGCTGGACGTCGGTGCGCAAACCCTGTTGATCCCGATGATCCAAAACGCCGAGCAGGCGCAGGAAGCGGTGCGGGCTACCCGTTATCCACCAAACGGTATTCGCGGGGTTGGCAGCGCGCTCGCCCGTGCCTCGCGCTGGAACCGGGTGCCGAATTACCTGCAGCTTGCCGACAGCCAGATGTGCGTGCTGGTGCAGATAGAAACCCGCGAGGCGGTGAAAAATCTGGACGCCATTCTGGAAGTGGAAGGTGTGGACGGCGTCTTTATCGGCCCGGCGGATCTGAGCGCCGACATGGGCTTTGCCGGTAATCCACAGCATCCCGAAGTGCAGCGCACTATCGACGATGCCATTGCCCGCATCCGTGCCGCAGGCAAGGCACCGGGCATCCTGATGGCACAGCAGGAACTGGCACAGCACTATCTGGCATCTGGTGCGTTGTTTGTTGCCGTTGGCGTGGATACCACCCTGCTGGTGCGGGCGGCAGACTCCCTGCTCAGCAGTTTCAAACAGGATAAACCGGCGGAGCAACCATCCCAGGGCGTTTACTAATCGGAGTCATCATGAGCAACGTCGATTCGCTCAAGTCGGGTAATCCGGCAGAGCAACATAAAGCGTTAACCGCCACCGAGCAGTCGGTGATTAAAAAGTTATTTCGGCGCCTGATTATTTTCTTATTTGTGTTGTTTGTTTTCTCGTTCCTTGACCGCATCAACATCGGGTTTGCCGGTTTGACCATGAAGCAGGACCTCGGTCTTAGTTCCACCATGTTCGGCCTGGCCGCAACGCTGTTTTACGTCACCTATGTGATCTTCGGTATCCCCAGCAACATGATGCTGAGCAGGGTGGGGGCGCGGCGTTGGATCGCTACCATTATGGTGTTGTGGGGCATTGCTTCTACCTGCACCATGTTCGCCACTGGGCCAACCAGCCTGTACGTGCTGCGAATGATCGTCGGTATTACCGAGGCGGGCTTCCTGCCAGGGATCCTGGTGTATCTCACCTACTGGTTCCCGGCGTTCTACCGCGCCCGGGCCAACGCTTTGTTTATGATCGCCATGCCCGTCACGATGGCGGTGGGTTCGTTGGTGTCCGGCTATATTCTGGCGCTGGACGGCATGATGAACCTGAAAGGTTGGCAATGGCTGTTCATGCTGGAAGGCATTCCTTCGGTGATCCTCGGCGTGGTGGTGTGGTTCTACCTGGACGACACGCCAGCCAAGGCCAAGTGGCTGACCAGCGAAGAGAAGGCCAGCCTGAAGGCGATGATGGAAGCCGATAAGTTGCAATTGGTGCAGCCGGAAGGGCCAAGCAGCCACCGGGCGTTGCAACAGCGCAGCCTGTGGCGTGAAGTGCTGACGCCGGTAGTGCTGATGTATACGCTGGCCTATTTCTGCCTCACCAATACCCTGAGCGCCATCAATATCTGGACGCCGCAAATCTTGCAGAGCTTCAACCAGAGCAGCAGTAACATCATGATCGGTTTTCTGGCGGCGATCCCACAAATCTGTACCATCGCCGGTATGATCTGGTGGAGTAAACGTTCGGATCGCCTGCAGGAGCGTAAGTTCCATACCGCGCTGCCTTATCTGTTTGCCGCGGCGGGTTGGTTGTTGGCTTCGGCGACCAACCACAGCATGGTTCAACTGTTGGGGATCGTGATGGCGTCGGTCGGCTCGTTTACCGCAATGGCGATCTTCTGGACCACGCCGGATCAGTCAATCAGCTTCGAAGCTCGAGCGGTGGGGATCGCGGTGATCAACGCCACCGGTAACATCGGCTCGGCGGTCAGCCCGCTGCTGATCGGCTGGTTCAAGGACGTGACCGGCAGCTTTAACTCCGGGCTCTATTTTGTCTCGGCGTTGTTGATTATCGGGGCCGTGCTGGTATGGCGCATCCCAATGAAGGACTCGCGGCCACGGGCCACACCTTAAACAATCTTGGCGATGGGTTCCGCATGCGGCTAAACGGGCGCAGCATGCGGCGCCCCTACAATTAGGTGTAGGGGATCGGAATTTATTTTCACCGGAGGACAACGTGCAGAAAAGTACCGGCTTTATCGCCAATATCGATATTGGCAAAGAGTATGACGCGCGTTACGCCGCTGATGAGGTGCACTACGAAACCTTTGCCGGGCTGGCAGCGTTTTTTGGCCGGGATATGCAGGTGCACTGGCACGACCGTTTCTTCCAACTGCATTATCTGGCCACCGGCAGGATAGAGCTGCAGCTGGACGATCAGCACTATTCGGTGCAGGCCCCGCTGTTTATCCTCACGCCCCCTTCGGTGCCACACGCCTTTTTCACTGAACCAGACAGCGACGGCCACGTGTTAACGGTGCGCCAGGAACTGATCTGGCCGTTACTGGAACGTCTGTATCCGGGCAGCAATCTGGCGCTGGATATGCCGGGGATTTGCCTTTCGCTGGCCGCAGTGCCGCAGGAGTTGGCGGCGCTTGGGCATTATTGGGAACTGATCGCCCGCGAATTTAGCCAAAAGATGGCCGGGCGTGAGCAGACGTTGGCATTGCTGGCCCAGGCGGTATTCACGCTGATGCTGCGCAATACCTCATTGGATGACAAGGCCGCAAGCGGCGTGCGTGGCGAACTGAAGCTGTTCCAGCGTTTTAACAAGATGGTGGACGAGCGTTTTCGCGATCACCTGTCGGTGCCGGAATATGCCCAGTCGCTGGGGGTGACGGAATCACGGCTTAACGACTTGTGCCGCCGCTTTGCCAACCGGCCACCCAAACGGCTGATCTTCGATCGCCTGTTGCGTGAAGCCAAACGGCTGCTGCTGTTCAGCGCCTGCACGGTGCATGAAACGGCCTACAGCTTAGGGTTCAAAGATCCCGCCTATTTCGCTCGCTTCTTCAATCGGCTGGAAGGCTGTTCGCCTTCCGCCTATCGCGCAACGCAACACGTTCTATCGTAACCAGGAGCGGGTCAGCCTTTGTTGGCCACCAAATCCGCGACCAGCCGGTTGACCGGATCGCTCATATTGGTGAACTTGGTCAACTCCGAGCGGGTAACGACCACAAACACGCCGATATTTTGCTGCGGCACCATCGCCATATAGGTGATGAAGCCGCCGCCACCGCCGGTTTTCTGGATGATCCCTGGCAGGCCATCTTTCGGTGCCATATAGACCCAGCCCAGCCCTAAAGCAGAGGCTTCACCCGGTACATCCATGCCTTTCAGTGACGTCAGATTTTTGCGCTGGAAATACATGGTTTGTTCAGTTAAGGCCGTTGGCTTGCGCGAACCGCTTACGTTGGAGGAGAGGAACTGCTGCATCCAGCGCTGCATATCGCGCGGCGTCGAGTAAACACCACCGCTGCCACTGGCGGCTGTAGTATCGCGGCAGGCGCTTGGCCCAGAGGCTGCCACCATCAGGCGTGAGCACTGCTCTGCGCTTGGCGTCAGTGTGGTATCAACCATCCCCAGCGGGCCAGTGACTTTCTCACGCAACAAGGCGTTATAAGGCTTGCCAGCGGCACGTGACAACGCATCGGCCAAGAGATCGTAGGCTAGGTTGGAGTAGGCAGCCCGCACGCCCGGTGGCACGGTAATGGTGGCATGAGACAACCACTGCCAGCGCTGTGCCTTGGTGGGCCAGGTAAACACCGGCGTTTTTGGCGGTTTCTTGCCGGGTTGCTCACGCGGCAGGGCGCTGGTGTGCGTTGCCAGATTCAGCAAGGTAATTGGCTGGCGTGAATTGTAGGCAGGGACGACGGCCCCTTTGGGTGCATATTTGCGCAGCGGATCGGTGAGTTTGACCTTACCTTCCGCCGCCATTTTGACCATCACTTCGCTGGTCATCAGCTTGGTGATGGAGGCGATGCGGATCAGGGAATCTGGCCGTGGACGCAGATCGTTGCCCGGTTTGGTATCGCCAAAACTGCGGTTAACCACCTGATTATTATCGATAACTACCAGCGCCATGCCGGTTGCGCCGCTGTTGTAGAAGATATGTTCAGCATACTGATCGACAATCTGTGAGGTGAGCTGCGCGTCGGTCGCCTGGCTGGCCAAGGGCGTGGCACACAGGCCAAGCACCAGCAATAACGTGGAGAGTGAGGTCTTCAACGGTCGTGTTCCATATAAAAATGTGGCAGGGAAGGCGTAAGTTGTCCGCTAGTGTAATGCGCTACGGAGCGATTGGCATGTGGTAAAAGTGGCGACAGGTAAAAGTTTTTCACCTTTCCCCTTCCGGCGAAGGAGAAAGGATCAGACGACTGGCTGCGGGTGGGGAGCTAGCTGAATATTATTGCGGCCACTGTTTTTGGCCCGGTACAGCGCGGCGTCGGCGGCACAGATCGCAGAGTCGATATCCAGCTTATCCAGCGCAGAAATCCCGGCGCTTAACGTTACCTTGGTCGTCTCCTGTGCTTGGAAACGATGAGTGATGGTCAATTCCTGCACATATTGGCGTACCTTTTCTGCCAGATAGGCTGCGTAGTCTTCACCGACGTTGGTCAGCAGTACCAAAAACTCTTCTCCGCCGTAACGTACCACGATATCCCTTGAGCGCACCGCATCGCGGATGGCCGTTGCCACTTGGACCAGTGCTTGATCGCCCAGGGTATGGCCGTAGCGATCGTTGTAGACCTTGAAGTGGTCGATATCGAGTAGCAGCACAAAGTGGTTGCCCGAGGTTGGCGAGAGCAACTGATCCAGTTTGCTCTCCAGCCCACGGCGGTTATACAGGCCGGTTAGCGGATCGATCATGCTCAGATCGCTGAACTTATCCCGTTCGTGATACAGGTTGGCCACCAGATGTTGGGTAAACATTTCGCTGCGCTTCAACAGCAAATGATGCACCGAGAAGGCGACGATCGGCAGCAGAGTGGTGAACAGAATACGCATGGTGTTATGCATGCCGTCCAGCCACAGGATTATCAGCGCCGAGGGAACGGCGTGCAGGCAGAAGGCCAGCAGGTTATCTGTCAGCGAGATCGCGCTGATAAAGAAAATACTGAACAGGCTGATCAGCAAGAAGCTGTGGTTGTCACTGGCGGTAAGCTGGCTCTTACAATAGATGTGCGCCGCCCATAGCAGCCCAAGGATGATGGCGAGCAGGTTGAGCCTTTGGACGTAGTGGCGGGGCGAATACAGCGTAAATAGCATGGCCGCCAGGCAAATCGCCGGAATGCAGATTAGCGGCAGCGTTAAGGCCGGGGTCTCTTTAAAGGGCACGAATAAAGTAAAAATGGCAGAGGCTGCATTCATCAACAAGAAAAGAAACAGGGATAAGCGCTGTTTGCTGGTTTGCAGTTGCTGATAAGAACGCGAGTTCATACGGGGATCACTCTTTACCAATGGGGCCGGTCGAAGGAAAAATGTTAGACAATGCCTGCTGAATAATTCCAATTAGTTATTATTAACAGGCTATAAATGTTAAGAATTTTCTTATATGAAACTAACATTTTTCGCGCAGGCTGTCATCCGCGTTCAGCCGGATGTTGAAAAGAGTGCGGGTCCAAAAAAAGTGTTATATGATATTGGTTATCATTATCACTTGAAAGGTAGGGTTATCATGTTAGCTGCCATGGTTACCGCTTGTGGATTGTGGGGCATCAGTTGGTGCCTGGGGAATCGGCTTGCCAGCGCCTGGGGCGTGTTGCTGCCCTGTGCCCTGATGCCATTTCTGGCGCTGATTGACCTGGATATGATGCAACTGCGTACTCTGATCGTGGTTGCCATGCTGGCCACGCTGGTGATGCTGTTTAACAGCCGCTGGCGTCATTACCTGCTGCTCCCTTCCTGCATGGCTCTAGCCGGTGGCCTAGCCGCAATCAGCCTGCATTTCAGCTTTAACTGAAACGACAAAATCACGCCTGAGCGTGTTGGTTTTATTCAGTGAGTTTTAATGCAGGAACAGCTAGAAGAGAACCCATCAAGTGGTGCGAAGAGAGGGACTTGAACCCTCACGTCCGTAAGAACACTAACACCTGAAGCTAGCGCGTCTACCAATTCCGCCACCTTCGCACAGTCTGATGTGTTGCTTTGATGTCGATTTATATCACCAGCTTGGTGCGAAGAGAGGGACTTGAACCCTCACGTCCGTAAGAACACTAACACCTGAAGCTAGCGCGTCTACCAATTCCGCCACCTTCGCATTCGATGCTGTGCAATATAAATCATGTGGTTATTTGGTGCGAAGAGAGGGACTTGAACCCTCACGTCCGTAAGGACACTAACACCTGAAGCTAGCGCGTCTACCAATTCCGCCACCTTCGCATACCAGATACGCTACCGGAGTAACGCTACCACGGAGGCGAATTCTAGAGATTTTGGCGGGTACGTCAATAGTTATTTCCTGGATTAGCGGCGTTTGCTGTAAAAAACGGCATATCAGTGGTTTTTATGGCCTTCGAACAACGTAATCAGCCAATCAATCAATACCCTGACACGCGGCGCGAGGAAACGGCCTGGTGGATACATGATGTAGATCGGCATCGGCGGTGGTGGCGTATCGGCCAGCACTTCCACCAGTTCACCACTTTGCAACCAGGGAGAGATGATATAACGCGCCGCCTGGATCAGCCCCAACCCGGAACGACAGGCACTGGTATAGGCATCGGCCCCGCTAACGCTCAATCTGCTTGGCAATTCGCGCAGCTCAAGGCGGCCATCACGGCAAAATTCCAGCGGGTAATTGCGGTTACTCACCAATGAGAAATAGCCCACCGCCCGATGATGTTGCAGCTCGTCGATCGATTGTGGGGTACCAAACGCTTTTAGATAATCGGGGGAGGCGCAGGTGAGCTGTGGCAGTTGGGCAATCCGCCGGGCAACCAGCGTATCGTCTTCGGTCTCCCAAGCCCGCAGCACGCAATCTACCCCTTCGCGCAGCAGATCGACGTGGGTGTCGTTGGCCCCCAGAGCAATTTCTATCTCTGGATAGCGCTGATAGAACTCATCCAGCGCCGGGATGACGATTTCCCGCGCCAGCGAATGGGGCATATCGATCCGTACCTTGCCGGTGGGTTGTAGCTTATGGTGGCTGAACAGGGTATCTGCTTCTTCCAGGGCGTCCAGTAGGTGCAGACAACGATGGTAGTACAGCGTCCCCTCGGCGGTGACCTGTACCTGGCGCGTGGTACGCACCAATAATCTGACGCCAAGCCGCTGTTCCAGGCGTTTGAGCACGTTGCTAACAGTGGCACGCGGCAGTTGCAACCGTTCGGCCGCGCGGCTGAAGCTGCCTAGTTCCACGATCCGGGTAAAGATGCGCATAGCCTGAACCTGATCCATTTTGCCGCCCGCATTGTTGGTGATTTATGAACAGTGATGTGCAATCTGCATTATTTATCTTTGTGGCATAAACAACCAGACTTTGTTCCGACATCCATGTTCAACAAGGGCCACACAATGCAACAGCGCAAATTAGGTACTAATGGCCCCCTCGTCTCAGCCCTGGGTTTAGGTTGCATGGGGATGAGCGATTTCTACTCCACCGGTTATGACGAGCAGGAAGCGATCGCCACGCTGCATCGGGCCCTGGAACTGGGGGTGACTCTGCTGGACACCGCAGATATGTACGGCCCGCACACCAATGAACAACTGATAGGCAAGGCGATCAAAGGCAAACGCGACCAGGTATTTCTGGCCACCAAGTTCGGTATTGTGCGCGATCCGGCCGATCCCACTGCGCGGGGTGTGAGCAGCAAACCGGACTATATCCGCCGCTCGGTAGAAGGCAGCTTGCAGCGGCTGGGGGTAGAAACCATCGATCTTTACTACCAGCACCGGGTCGATCCGACGGTGCCGATCGAAGAGGTGGTTGGCACCCTGGCGGATCTGATCCAAGAGGGCAAGATCCGTCATATTGGTCTGAGTGAAGCCTCCGTTGCCACGTTGGAACGCGCTCACCAGGTGCATCCGATCACCGCGTTGCAGACTGAATATTCCTTGTGGAGCAGGGATGCCGAGCAGGGGCAACTGGCCGCTTGCCAACGTTTGGGCATTGGTTTTGTCGCCTATAGCCCGCTTGGGCGTGGTTTCCTGACCGGGGCGATCCAGAGTATCGAGGACTTGGCAGCAGACGATTTCCGCCGCGACAATCCACGTTTTCAGGGGGAAAACTTTGCTCGCAATCTGGAGCTGGTCACCAAGGTCAGTGAACTGGCCAGGCAGAAAGGCGTGACCCCGTCGCAACTGGCGTTGGCCTGGGTGATGGCGCAGGGGGAAAACATTGTCCCAATTCCTGGCACCAAACGTCGGCGCTATCTGGAAGAGAACGTAGCGGCAGCGGAGATCACGCTAAGCGAGCAGGAACTGGCGGCGATCGAGGCGGTATTCCCACAGACAGGCGTGGCAGGTGCACGCTATACAACGGTGGGTATGGAGTTGATTAACGGCTGATGGCATACCTTTGGGAGAAATGTTTGTCAGTCAAGGCGAGCAATATCCCCTCACCCCAACCCTCTCCCGATGAACAAATCGGAGGTGTCAGGAACACTTGTGCGAGGGAGAGGGAGCGGGTACGGAGCTGTGTTCAGGTACAGACGTTATTCAGTAGCATTACTGTATAGGTAGGGGTGGCACGATCGATCCCCTCTCCCTGTGGGAGAGGGTTAGGGTGAGGGGCTTGTTACCTTTTCTTCTTCGCATCGCGTGGCTGGCGGGCCACGGTGGCTTTGTACACCTTGAAGCGGCCATTCTGCGCCAGCACTTCATGGCTACCGAAGGTGGCATCCAGAATATCCGGGTAAGGCAGGAAGGCGTTGGCGACGATGCGCAGTTGGCCACCGATTGGCAGGTGTTTTAACGCTCCGCGGATCAACGTTTCTGCGGCGGTCAGGCTGGTGGCCAGGCCGTCATGGAACGGTGGGTTGGAGATGATCAGGTCAAAGCGGCCGGTAATGTCGGAGTAGACGTTACTGACGATTACTTCCCCTTCGATACCGTTGGCAGCCAATGTTGCCCGGCTGGATTCTACGGCAGCGGCGTTGACGTCGCTGAGGGTCAGCTTCATTTTCGGCGACAGTTTAGACAGCACCGAAGCCATTACGCCAGCGCCACAACCCACGTCCAGCACTTTGCCTTTCATGTGTTTTTCCAGCGTGGAGAGCAGCAGTGAACTGCCAACGTCCAGGCCGTCACGGCTGAACACGCCCGGCAGCGTCTTCACTTCCAGATCGTGCAACTGATAGCTTTCCCACCAGTCGGCCAGATCAAACTGGGTCTGCACATCAATGCGGCCATGATACAACCCACAGCGGCGAGCGCTGTCGATCTTGGCAAGCGTGGCGTGGCCTTCCAGGGTTTGTTCCGCGCTGCGCACGCCGCTGCGGTTTTCACCGACGACAAAAATTTCTGCGCCAACCGGCAGCAGGGCCAGGATATTGCACAGTTGGAACTGTGCTTCCTGCTTGCTCTTTGGCCAGTAATACACCAGCGTATCGCACTCGGCGACGAAGGCAGGATCGACCGTCAGGCCGAACTGTGCATTCTCTCCCATCGTCCGGTTCAGTAACTGCCAGTGATGGTATTGCTGGGTGTGGACACGCACATCCGCGGCCTCGAATTGGGCCGGCAGGGTATCCTGCAGATCGCCAGCAAACAGCACGCGGCGTTCCATAAATTCATCACTGTGGCGCAGCATGACTTCACTGGCGGGGGTTAATGCAGACATCAGTTTTCGGCTCCTCAAGATTTAGCTGGGGATTATAGAGGTTTGTGGCCAGATGTTCGACGGGTTTTATCCCCTTCATCTTTCAAGCCGCAGCGTTGTTACCTGCGCGCCCTTACCCCAGTCACTTAGTTAATCTAAGCTCCTGGGGATAAGGGCGCTTGTCGCCTAGCCGCAGCTTGAAATCTATTGGGGATAGGCCGCGGTGATAATTTGAATAGTTAACGGTTAATAGCGCAGGCTGCGCGGGTTTGTTAGCATAGCGCGGCATAGGGCAGGTAGGGTGCGTCACACACGGGGATCGGCATGGCATCAAAACGCGACTGGTTGTTACAACAGCTGGGGATTACGCAGTGGACATTACGCCGCCCTGGAGTGTTGCAGGGGGAGGTGGCGGTAAGCGTGCCCCCAAATGTGCGCCTGTTGGTGGTGGCGCAGGCATTGCCAGACCAGAACGACCCGCTGTTTTGTGACGTTCTGCGCAGCCTGGGGCTGACAGCGGCACAAACCTATGGCCTGACACCGGATCAGGTAGCGATGCTGCCACAAGATACCGAGTGCAACAGTTGGCGGTTGGGCGTCACGGAGCCGTTAGCGGTGGCCGGCGCGCAGCTACATAGCCCGGCGCTGGCCGAGCTTTCTCAAGATGCGAGTGCGAAACGCGCACTCTGGCAGCAGATTTGTCATCATGAACAGCATTTCTACCCTGACAGCGGCCGATCTGGCCACAGCCTTCAAGATTGAACAAGCCAGCCATGCGTTTCCCTGGACCGAGGCGACACTAGCCAGCAATCAGGGCGAACGTTACCTTAACCTGAAACTGGAAGCTGAAGGGCAAATGGCGGGTTTTGCCATTACCCAAATCGTGCTGGACGAAGCCACGCTGTTTAATATTGCCATTCATCCAAGCTGGCAGCGCCGAGGCTTTGGCCACACTTTGCTGACTGCCGTGATCGAGCAATTGGAAGCACGTGGTGTGGTCACTCTATGGCTGGAAGTTCGAGCCTCCAACAGCGGTGCGATAGCGCTCTACGAAGACCTTGGCTTCAATGAAGTCACGGTGCGTCGCAATTATTACCCCGCAGCCAGTGGCCGCGAAGACGCGATCGTTATGGCGCTGCCGCTGGGGTAGCGACTTATAGTTCCCTTGTGCAGCCGATTTGGCCTGCCATTATGTTGTGCCGAAGAAACCATTGATTGTCACCGGTTGGTAAATCAGCGAAAATACTCGGCTACTATCTTTTTATTACCGCTTTGCCTGGCGCCGCGATTGGCGCGTTGTGATGATGAGCAGGGCGGACTAACCATAGAAACGTGAAAAACATGTCTCCTAGTGAATTCGCCCGCGAAGTTGCGAAAAGAAGAACTTTCGCCATTATCTCGCACCCCGATGCGGGTAAAACCACCATCACCGAGAAGGTGCTGTTATTCGGACACGCTATCCAGACCGCCGGTACGGTAAAGGGCCGCGGCTCGAGCCAGCACGCCAAATCCGACTGGATGGAGATGGAAAAACAACGTGGTATCTCGATCACCACCTCTGTGATGCAGTTCCCGTACCGTGACTGCCTGGTTAACCTGCTCGATACCCCGGGGCACGAAGACTTCTCCGAAGATACCTACCGTACCCTGACGGCGGTGGACTGCTGCCTGATGGTCATCGACGCCGCAAAAGGCGTTGAAGATCGTACCCGCAAGCTGATGGAAGTTACCCGCCTGCGTGATACGCCGATCCTGACCTTCATGAACAAACTTGACCGTGACATCCGCGATCCGATGGAAGTGATGGATGAAGTTGAGCGCGAACTGAAAATCGCCTGCTCGCCGATCACCTGGCCGATCGGCTGTGGCAAGTTGTTCAAAGGGGTTTACCATCTCTATAAAGATGAAACCTATCTGTACCAGACCGGTAAAGGCCACACCATTCAGGAAGTGCGCATCGTTAAAGGGTTGAACAACCCGGAGCTCGATGCTGCCGTAGGCGAAGATCTGGCCGCCCAGCTGCGTGATGAGCTGGAACTGGTGCAAGGGGCTTCCCATGAATTTGAGCAGGAAGCCTTCCTGGCAGGCGAACTGACCCCGGTGTTCTTCGGTACCGCTTTGGGTAACTTCGGTGTCGATCATATGCTTGATGGGCTGGTGGCCTGGGCGCCTGCGCCAATGCCGCGTAAAACCGATACCCGTGAAGTGGTCGCCGCCGAAGAGAAATTCACCGGCTTCGTGTTCAAGATCCAGGCGAACATGGATCCTAAACACCGCGACCGTGTGGCGTTTATGCGCGTGGTGTCTGGCCGCTATGAGAAAGGCATGAAACTGCGCCAGGTTCGTACCGGTAAAGACGTGGTGATCTCCGATGCGCTGACCTTTATGGCCGGTGACCGCTCGCACGTTGAAGAAGCCTACCCGGGCGACATCATTGGCTTGCATAACCACGGTACCATTCAGATCGGCGATACCTTCACCCAGGGTGAGGATATGAAGTTCACCGGTATTCCGAACTTTGCGCCAGAACTGTTCCGCCGTATTCGCCTGCGCGATCCGCTCAAGCAGAAACAGCTGCTGAAGGGGCTGGTCCAGCTGTCGGAAGAGGGTGCGGTGCAGGTGTTCCGCCCAATCGCCAACAACGATCTGATCGTCGGTGCGGTGGGCGTGCTGCAGTTTGACGTGGTGGTTGCCCGTCTGAAGAGCGAATACAACGTGGAAGCGCTGTATGAATCGGTGAACGTCTCCACTGCCCGTTGGGTAGAGTGCGACGACGTGAAGAAATTCGAAGAGTTCAAGCGTAAGAGCGAGCTGAACCTGGCGCTGGACGGTGGCAACAACCTGTCGTATATCGCACCAACCATGGTTAACCTCAATCTGACGCAAGAACGCTACCCAGAAGTGGTGTTCCGCAAAACTCGCGAGCATTAATCTCGTCAACAGGGCGCTTCTAAGCGCCCTGTGTTTTCCTTCTTCAGCCCCCATCCTGCTAATTATTAAACCCTTCTCACTAATTCTTTCGTCTAAACCGAACAAGATTATTCCGCGATCTGGCGGCAAATTTTCGCCTATGGTCTATATTTATCAGGGTGCATAGCGGCATCTGAGCGTAAAACACTATTGTATCCACATATTTTAGAGAGTTATTCGGTAGTGTTGCCGATCGGAGACAGTCCTATCTTAGTAATATCAACAAGATAGTGATGTGGATCCCAAATCAACGGCTATATGTCTCCAATAGACGACGGTTTTGCGCTTAATTGTTGCTCATTTGTTTTGTTGTTGTTGATTTTTAACGGCGTTTTTAACTTGGCACGGGCATTGCAGGTGTACTTACCGTAGAGCAATAGTCCGGTCGTGAACGTTTGATTGTATAGAGATCGTGAAGTATTCATTTGAGTTAGCCGCACTCTGGCGGCACCAGAGCCCACAGCAGTTTGGGGTTCTACAACAAGAAGGAAGAGATCGATGAAAAATACCAAGTTTGCACATTCGCTGATGGCAGTCGTTTTGGGTTCAGTACTGGTTAGTGGTTCGGCCCTGGCTGAAGAGACCATGATGAACAAAGCATCAGGCGTCGTTGATAGTACTGGTGCCAAAATCGATAGCTCCATGAAAAAAGTCGACAACTATATGGATGACAGCGGCATAACGGCTAAAGTTAAAAGTGCGCTGGTTGACGAGAAAGCCATCAAAAGTACCGACATCTCGGTGGAAACCGAAAAAGGTGTGGTGACGTTGAGCGGTTTTGTCGCCACTCAGGCTCAGGCTGAGCAAGCGGTTAGCGTTGCAGGCCGGGTGGAAGGGGTTAAATCCGTCAGCGATAAGCTGCACGTGAAAGATCAAGCGACCCAGTCGGTGAAATCCTATGCCGGTGACACCGCGACTACCAGCGAACTGAAAGCTAAACTGCTGGCCGATGACATCGTGCCTTCACGCAACGTGAAAGTAGAAACCACCGATGGTGTGGTACAGCTTTCCGGTGAGGTGAAAACCCAGGCGCAGTCTGACCGTGCAGAAAGTATTGCCAAAGCCATTGATGGCGTGAAAAGCGTCAAGAACGATCTGGCGGTAAAACCTTAATCGTCAGTAACAGTAAGCGTTAACTCCCAGGCTAACGCCTGGGATGTACTACCAGAAATAGAATAATCCGCAGTTTTAAGCCGCACCCAGCAGGGGCGAGCCAAACGCGAAATTTTTATCACCATGGTAAGGAGAGGCTTATGTTTCGATGGGGCATTATATTTTTAGTTATTGCATTGATCGCCGCAGCACTGGGTTTTGGTTCATTGGCAGGTACTGCTGCCTGGGCCGCCAAAGTAGTGTTCGTGGTAGGGATCATTCTGTTCCTGGTCAGCCTGTTTACCGGCCGTCGGCGCCCTTAGCGTCACTCTAAACTGTAACAAAGCTTGATTCCTTTCCTTAACGCCAGGAGGCAGTTCATGAACAGCGACATCATTGTTGGCCGTTGGAAACAGCTGAAAGGCCAGGTTTGGCAGGCATGGGCGGAGTTTTCCGGCAATGATGGCCTGTGGCTGGCAGGGAGCAATGACTGCCTCTCTGGCGTATTACAAGAAGATTACGGAAGAGAGCAAGAAGAGGTATCCTCGGGAAAACGGCCACATTGAGGATACGGGGTTGGGATACAGAATACCCATCACGCTCGGTAATATAGAACCCCTGGCGTATAAACCATTCCGGCCCGGTAAAATGGCGCTGGTGTGTGAGGGCGGCGGACAGCGCGGTATCTTTACCGCCGGCGTACTGGATGAATTCCAGCGCGCCCGCTTTAACCCTTTTGATCTGATGATTGGCACCTCTGCCGGTGCGCAGAATCTCTCGGCATTTGTTTGTGGCCAGATGGGATACGCACGGCGAGTGATCACCCGCTACACCACCTCTGCCAATTTCTTTAACCCGCTGCGCTTTGTACGTGGTGGGCACCTTATCGATCTCGACTGGTTATTGGATATTACCTCACAACAGTTGCCGCTGGCTTTTGACGTGGCGGAAAAGCAGCTGATTGATGGCCGTGAATTTCTGATGTGTGCCTGTCGCAGCGATGACTTTACGCCGGTTTATCTGCCTGCTGCACGGGATAGCTGGTTACCGGCCATCAAGGCCTCCAGCGCCATCCCCGGTTTTTACCGTATGGGCGTAGAGCTGGATGGCATCAGCTATCAGGATGGCGGTATCAGCGATGCCATCCCGGTGGAAGAGGCCTATCGCCGTGGGGCGGATACCATCGTGGTGATCCGCACCGTGCCTTCACAGATGGTGTATACGCCGAAGTGGATGAAACGCATGGAGCAATGGCTGGGTGAAAGCAGCCTGCAGCAAATGGTGCGGGTGTTGCAGCATCATGAGCAGAGCTATTTGCGCATCCAGCAATTTATTGAAAAACCCCCCGGTAAACTGCGCATCTTCGAAATATTCCCGCCTAAGCCGCTGGCGAGCAATGCGCTCGGCAGCCGTTTGCCCGCGCTGAATCGCGATTATCATCTGGGCCGCCGTTGTGGGCGCTATTTCCTGGCGACGGTTGGCCACTGGCTGCTGGAGCAGGAAAAGAACGATGGCATGACGGTAACAACATCACTTTCCCGTCGTCTGATCCAGCCGGAAACCGTACGGATGCCTTCGCCGATTATTACCGATGTGCTTAACCCGCAGGGCCATGCCGTGCAGCCTGAAGCGCCACCAAAAATCATCCTGCCAGGTGACGGAGATGTGCTGTGAGTTACGCCTTTACGGATACCCATTGCCACTTTGATTTCCCGCCTTTCAGCGGGGATGAGCAGGCGAGCCTGGCATTGGCCGCGCAAGCCGGGGTGCAGCAAATTATTGTGCCAGCGGTAACGGCCGATCGCTTTGTGCGTATTCTCAAGCTGGCGCGCGAACATACTCCGTTGTTTGCCGCGCTGGGGTTACACCCGCTGTATATCGCCCAGCACCATGATGAGCAGCTTGAACAACTGGCAGGTTGTCTGGCAAGCAAGCCGCATAAGCTGGTGGCGGTGGGGGAGATTGGGTTGGATCTATATATGGCCGAGCCGCAGTTTGAACGCCAACAGGCGTTGCTCAAGGCACAGCTGAAGCTGGCAAAGCAGTATGATCTGCCGGTGATCCTGCACTCCCGCCGTAGCCACGATCAGTTAGCTGCCGCATTGCGTCGTACCGAGGTACCGCGCCGTGGTGTGGTGCATGGCTTTGCTGGCAGTCTGGCTCAGGCGCAGGCCTTTATTCGCCTGGGTTATTACATTGGCGTTGGCGGCACGATCAGCTACGAACGGGCGCAGAAGACCCGCCAGGTGATGGCGCAGTTGCCGTTGACCTCGCTGCTGCTGGAAACCGATGCGCCGGACATGCCGTTGGCGGGCTATCAAGGGCAGCCGAACCGGCCCGAACGGGCTGCGGAGGTGTTTCAGGTACTTTGCCAACTGCGGCCTGAATCTGCCGACGACATTGCCGGACAGCTACAACAAAATAGCCAATCCCTGTTTGCATTGGATCCCCCCCTCCTACTTTAAATGTGACTTGAGTCACGCTGTGTGATTTTCAGTTACTTCCACTTGTATATATTTGTGACATAAAACGAGTCTCATCCCGCCTGGCTCAGTATAATTGCGTCCCATTATCGCCCTTGGGCAACCCGCTTCATCCAGCGGGCCGGGGGCATTTCTTCTTCGCAACAGGGACATACTCGTATGCAACTCTTCATGAGCCTGGTCGGTATGGTGGTCTTGATCGCCATTGCGGTGCTGCTTTCCAGCAACCGGCGCGCTATTAAACTGCGTACCGTACTCGGCGCGTTTATCATCCAGATTGGCATTGGCGCGCTGGTGCTCTATGTCCCGATCGGGCGACGTATTCTTGGTGGCATGTCGGAAGGGGTGGCAAACGTCATCGCTTACGGTAACGAGGGTATCTCTTTCATCTTTGGTGGCCTGGTTTCCGACAAAATGTTTGAAGTGTTCGGCGGTGGCGGCTTCGTGTTCGCCCTGCGTGTGTTACCGGTGATTGTGTTCTTCTCCTCGCTGATTGCGGTGCTCTATTACTTGGGCATCATGCAGGTGGTGATTAAGCTCCTAGGCGGTGGTTTGCATAAGCTGTTGGGTACTTCGCGGACTGAGTCGCTATCAGCCACGGCCAATATTTTTGTGGGACAGACCGAAGCGCCGCTGGTGGTGCGCCCTTATATCGCCACCATGACCCAGTCGGAGCTGTTTGCCGTGATGTGCGGCGGCCTGGCTTCGGTAGCCGGTTCCGTGCTGGCGGGCTATGCCCAGATGGGCGTACCGTTGGAATACCTGATCGCCGCTTCCTTTATGGCTGCACCGGGTGGGCTGTTATTTGCCAAACTGATGGTGCCGGAAACCGAAAATACCCAAGACCGAGCCGATGCGATGAAGCTGATCGCCGAAGACGAGCGCCCGGCAAACGTCATCGATGCCGCTGCCTCTGGTGCGGCCTCTGGCATGCAACTGGCGCTGAACGTGGGGGCGATGCTGTTGGCATTTATCGCTCTGATCGCGCTGCTTAACGGTATTCTTGGCGGTATTGGTGGCTGGTTCGATTTCCCGCAACTGTCACTGGAGCTGATCCTGGGCTGGGTGTTCTCACCAATCGCCTTCCTGATTGGTGTACCTTGGAGTGAGGCGATGGTGGCGGGTTCGTTTATCGGCCAGAAGGTGATCGTTAACGAATTCGTGGCCTACATGAACTTTGGGGCTTACCTGCGTCCGGATGACGTGGTGGCCGCTGAGGGGCTACAGGTGCTGTCACAGCACACCAAGGCGATCATCTCCTTTGCGCTGTGCGGGTTTGCCAACCTCTCTTCCGTAGCTATCCTGCTGGGTGGTCTAGGCAGCATGGCACCAGGCCGTCGTCACGATATTGCCCGCTTCGGGTTGAAAGCGGTGGCAGCCGGTACCTTATCTAACCTGATGAGCGCCACCATCGCCGGATTCTTCCTAGCGTTGTAAGCTATACTTGGTATCAACAACCAGGCTCCTGAAGGGGGCCTGGTTACCTGCAAAAAGGGCATTCGCCTGATGACCGCCGTCTCTTTAGTGAATTTGTGAACAATATCGCGTTATTTTGTGATGATCTTCACATATAATTCAGTTCTGTTACAGTGCTATCCTGTGTAGTGTGAATCAGAACACAAATATGCCAGAGTGATCGTGTTGAAATAGCGATGGCTGGCTATTCGAAAATCGAAGGGCTATGTGCGGTGAGAAGGATCTCAGTTGCTGGCGTGGGAAGACTATCCCGCGCGCTATCTTCAAGGAACCAAGTCCGCTCGCCAACATCAGAATGCTCAGTTGGAGAGTTTTATGACCGAATTAACCGCAGCAGCGCAACGTGCGCTGAACCTGATGGATTTAACCACGCTGAACGAAGATGACACCGACGAGAAAGTGATCGCGTTGTGTCGTCAGGCGAACAGCCCGGCAGGCCATACTGCCGCCATCTGTATCTATCCGCGTTTTATCCCGATTGCCCGCAAAACGCTGCGTGAGCAGGGGACGCCAGATATCCGTATCGCCACCGTCACCAACTTCCCGCATGGCAATGATGATATCGACATCGCCGTGGCAGAAACCCGTGCGGCCATCACCTACGGTGCCGATGAAGTTGACGTGGTATTCCCTTACCGTGCCCTGATGGCCGGTAACGAGGAAGTCGGGTTTGAGCTGGTCAAACAGTGCAAGCAGGCCTGCGCCGCTGCCAACGTGCTGCTGAAAGTGATCATCGAAACCGGTGAGCTGAAGCAGGCGGAACTGATCCGTAAAGCCTCCGAGATCTCCATCAAGGCCGGGGCTGATTTTATCAAGACCTCTACCGGTAAAGTGCCGGTCAACGCCACGCTGGAAAGCGCTGAGCTGATGATGACCGTGATCCGTGATATGGGCGTAGGCAAAACCGTTGGCTTCAAGCCAGCCGGTGGCGTGCGTACCGCAGAAGATGCTCAACAGTATCTGCAACTTGCCGGGCGACTGCTGGGCGAAGACTGGGCCGATGCGCGCCACTTCCGCTTTGGCGCGTCGAGCCTGTTAGCCAGCCTGCTGACCACGCTGGGGCATAGCACCCAAGCCGCTGGTAACGGTTACTGATTTTCTCTCACGTCTTGTTGCGTTGGGGCTGCCAAGCGGCCCCGTTAACGCAGCGCGCAGGCGTATCGAATGACTCTATTTAGCTAAAACAGGGGGCTACTTTGTTCTTGGCACAAGAAATAATCCGTAAAAAACGTGACGGGCAACCGTTGAGCGAAGCCGAAATCCGCTTCTTCATTAATGGCATTCGTGACAACGTGGTGTCAGAAGGGCAGATTGCTGCGCTGGCGATGACCATCTATTTCCATGACATGACCATGCCTGAGCGCGTTGCGCTGACCATGGCAATGCGTGATTCCGGCACGGTACTGGACTGGAAAAGTCTGTCGCTGAACGGCCCGATTGTGGATAAACACTCCACCGGTGGCGTGGGCGACGTGACTTCGCTGATGCTTGGCCCGATGGTGGCAGCCTGTGGCGGCTACGTGCCGATGATTTCAGGCCGTGGCCTGGGTCACACTGGCGGTACGCTGGACAAGCTGGAAGCGATCCCTGGCTTTGATATTTTCCCTGATGACAACGCGTTCCGTAAGATCATCAAAGACGTTGGCGTGGCGATTATCGGCCAGACCAGTTCACTGGCTCCGGCAGACAAGCGTTTCTACGCGACGCGTGATATCACTGCTACCGTCGACTCCATTCCGCTGATCACCGGCTCTATTCTGGCGAAGAAACTGGCCGAAGGGCTGGATGCGTTGGTTATGGACGTGAAAGTTGGCAGCGGTGCCTTTATGCCGACCTACCAGCTTTCTGACGATCTGGCGCAGGCGATCGTGGGCGTTGCGAATGGTGCTGGTTGCAAGACTACCGCGCTGCTGACTGACATGAACCAGGTGCTGGCTTCCAGCGCTGGTAATGCGGTCGAAGTGCGTGAAGCGGTACGCTTCCTGACCGGGGAATATCGCAATCCGCGTCTGCTGGAAGTGACCATGGCGTTGAGCGTGGAAATGCTGCTGTCTGGCGGCCTGGCCACCGACGACGCTGATGCGCGCGCCAAACTGCAGGCGGTGCTGGATAACGGCAAAGCGGCGGAAATCTTTGGCCGCATGGTGGCGGCGCAGAAAGGCCCAAGCGATTTTATCGAGCGTTACGACAGCTATCTGCCAGCCGCGACGTTAACCAAACCGGTTTATGCCGAGAAACCAGGTATCATTACTGCGATGGATACCCGTGCACTGGGTATGGCTGTGGTGTCACTGGGCGGTGGCCGTCGTCGCGCGACCGACAGCATCGACTACAGCGTGGGCCTGACCGATGTGGCCCGCCTGGGCGACACTGTCGATACCCAGCGTCCATTGGCGGTGATCCATGCCAACGACGAAGAGAGCTGGCAGCAGGCGGCGGATGCGGTACGCAGCGCGATGGCTCTGGGCGACAAAGCGCCAGAAGTCACGCCGGTGGTTTACAAACGCATCTCTGAATAACATTTTTTAAACGTTCAATGGCAGTTTTGAATTTTGTGACTGTTTATACCCAATGGATTTCGAGCTACAGCTAGGCGGCAAGTGCGTGAATCCCCAGGAGCTTACTTAAGTAAGTGACTGGGGTGAGCGCACGCAGCCAACAACACTGTAGCTTGAAAGACGCAGGGTATCAGCGTGAATACGCAGGAGAGTATGATGAAACGTACGTTTATTATGGTATTAGACTCATTCGGCATTGGCGCGAGTGAAGATGCCAAAAGCTTTGGCGATGAAGGTTCCGATACCCTTGGCCATATTGCTGCTGCCTGTGCGCGTGGCGAAGCCAACGTGGGCCGTAGCGGCCCGCTGACCTTGCCAAACCTGAGCCGTCTGGGCCTGGGCAAAGCGGCGGAAGAATCGACCGGCAAGTTCCCGGAAGGGTTGGATAAAGACGCTGAAATCATTGGTGCTTACGCCCATGCCAGCGAGCTTTCCTCCGGTAAAGATACGCCATCAGGCCACTGGGAAATTGCTGGTGTGCCAGTCTTGTTCGACTGGGGCTACTTCTCAGACGAGCACAACAGCTTCCCGCAGGAACTGCTGGACAAGCTAGTGGCGCGTGCCAACCTGCCGGGCTACCTCGGTAACTGCCATTCATCCGGTACCGTGATCCTGGATCAACTGGGCGAAGAGCATATGAAAACCGGCAAGCCGATTTTCTATACCTCTGCGGACTCGGTGTTCCAGATTGCCTGCCATGAAGAGACTTTCGGCCTGGATCGCCTGTACGAGCTGTGTGAGATCGCTCGTGAAGAGTTGACCGAAGGTGGCTACAACATCGGCCGTGTGATTGCCCGTCCGTTCCTGGGGAATAAACCAGGTGAGTTCCAGCGTACCGGTAACCGTCACGATCTGGCCGTGGAACCCCCGGCTCCAACCGTGCTGAAAAAGCTGGTGGATGAGAAGGGTGGCGAAGTGGTTTCCATCGGTAAGATTGCCGATATCTATGCCAACGTGGGGATCACCAAGAAGGTGAAAGCTACCGGGATCGACGCCCTGTTCGACGCCACTCTGGTCGAGATGGAAAAAGCCGGTGACAACACCATCGTGTTCACCAACTTTGTTGATTTCGACTCCTCCTACGGCCACCGCCGTGACGTGGCTGGCTATGCTGCCGCGCTGGAGCTGTTCGACCGTCGCCTGCCAGAGCTGCTGAAGCTGGTGAAAGGGGATGACATCATCATCTTCACCGCTGACCACGGCTGCGACCCGACCTGGCCAGGCACCGACCACACCCGTGAGCATATCCCGGTTCTGGTCTATGGCCCGAAAGTCAAACCAGGTTCGCTGGGGCATCGCGAAACCTTCGCCGACATCGGCCAGACCGTCGCCAGCTATTTTGGCGTGTCGCCGATGGATTACGGCAAATCCATGCTTTAATACCGCTTTTAATGACGCTGGCCTTCACGCCAGCGTCTTTTTTTCCATGAATTGAGGGAAGTGATTATGGCAACGCCACATATTAATGCTGAGATGGGTGATTTCGCTGACGTAGTGCTGATGCCGGGGGATCCGCTGCGGGCAAAATATATCGCAGAAACCTTCCTGGAAGGCGCGGTGGAAGTGAACAACGTGCGTGGCATGTTGGGTTTCACCGGCACCTACAAAGGTCGTAAAATCTCGGTAATGGGCCACGGCATGGGCATTCCATCCTGCTCTATCTATGCGCGTGAACTGATTGCCGAGTTTGGCGTGAAGAAAATCATCCGTGTCGGCTCTTGTGGCGCGGTGCGTGATGACGTCAAACTGCGTGATGTGGTGATCGGCATGGGGGCTTGTACCGATTCCCAGGTTAACCGTATGCGCTTCAAAGGCCACGACTATGCGGCCATTGCGGATTTTGACATGGTGCGTAATGCGGTAGACGCTGCGGCTGCTCAGGGCATCCCTGCACGCGTGGGTAACATCTTCTCCGCCGATCTGTTCTACACGCCAGATCCGGATATGTTCCAGGTGATGAAGAAGTACGGCATCCTGGGCGTAGAGATGGAAGCGGCAGGTATCTACGGCGTAGCCGCAGAGCTGTATGAAGAGTTCGGTAGCACGGCGTTGACCATTTGCACCGTTTCCGACCATATCCTGCGTCACGAGCAGACCACCGCAGCCGAGCGTCAGACCACCTTTAACGAGATGATCGTTATCGCGCTGGAATCTGTCCTGCTGGGCGACAAAGCGTAATGACTTCGCGGGCGCAGCACGCTGCGCCCCATTTTATCTATTCACCCTTATACCAACCTTTCTAGCTAATTCTTTACCTTTCCGCTAATTAGCGCTATTACTCTATTCATCTATCTATTCACTAATCTATTCAGCGATGAGCACAGTCGAAAAAATTCTGCGTAATGGACCCGCTTCTTCCCGGGAACTGACTGCCGCATTGGGGATCAGCCAACCCACGCTATCGCGCCGTATCCGCGATTTGGCAAGATCGGTTCTGGTCATCGACAAAGGCAGATCCACGCGTTATGCGCTCAGGCGGGAGGTGGCTGGTGAGTCGTATTTCCCACTGTATCAAATCGATAAGCTGGGTAAGGCGCATCTGTTTGCCACGCTCTATTCCCTATATCCGGCAGACAGCTGCGCGGTGTTCGATGAACAAAGCGGTGAGTGGCAGTTGTATGATGGTTTGCCTTGGTATCTGAACGATCTGCGCCCGGTAGGTTTTCTTGGCCGCGCCTGGGGGAAAGCCGTTGCACGGCGGCTAAAGTTGCCGGAAGACGTTCTGCAATGGAATGAAGAACAGCGCCTGGTAGCGCTTTGTCATTATGGTGAGGATATGAGTGGCGATCTGTTGCCGGGCGCAGAGAGTTATCAGCGTTGGTTAACGCGCGCGGCTGAAATCCCGGTACCGATGGCGGGCAAGGCCAAGTATTACGCTACGCTGTCTGCGCGCGCATTAGCGGGGGAACTGATTGGTTCTTCTGCCGGTGGCGAGCAGCCCAAGTTTACTGCCTATGCCGAACTGTCGGGAAATCGCCGTAGTCATGTGCTGGTGAAGTTCAGTGCGGTACCGGACAACTCCATTGCGCAACGCTGGAGCGATTTGCTGATCGCTGAGTCATTGGCATTGCAAGTGGTTGCAGAGGCCGGATTGTGTTCCGCACCGACAAAGGTGTTGTTTGGCGATAACCAACAGTGTTTTTTGGAGATCGAACGATTTGACCGTATTGGTGAACATGGGCGAGTCGCTCTGGTTTCACTGGAGGCGTTGGATGCCGAGTTTAGCGGCAGCGGCGGGGCTAACTGGGTCACCGCAGCGGAAAAGCTATTGCAGCAGGGGATCATCGATCATCAAACCTGGAAAACAATCGGTCTGTATTGGGCATTTGGCAGGCTGATCGCCAATAGCGATATGCACCAGGGGAATCTATCGTTCCTGCGTACGGAGCAGTGGCCGATGGTATTGGCTCCGTTGTATGACATGTTGCCGATGGCGTTTGCCCCTGCCAATAGCGGTAATATGCGAGAAACAGCGGTGGAAATCAGATTGGGCAATGAGGTCAACGGCCCCATTTGGCGGCAGGCCGAGTTGATGGCGGTTGAATTCTGGCAGCGTACGGCACAACATCCGCAAATCAGCGAATCGTTCCGGGCCATTGCTGCTCAAATGCTGGTACAGCTTCAGGCGCTGAACGATCGTATTCAGCGCTTGGCTTAATCTTTCTTCATCTCTTCCTGCTCTGCCGGTTTCTCGTCATCACCATCGTCTACCGTGTTACCTTCTGCCAGCGGTGTGTTGGCGGTTAGCAGGTATGGCGACTGCTGCCAGCGGCTGCGGCGGCCTTGCAGCAGGGTACGGGCCAGAATAATGCCGATGGCCAGCGCCAGCAGGATCATCAGGCGTAGCAGGTTGGTGGTGTTATCTACCTGTTTGGATTCGGTGGCCAGCACGTGAGTATCCAGCGTTACGCGGATAAAGCCCAGCGGGCCATCTTTGCCCTGGATTGACTCGACGAGCTGGTGGTTGAAGTAGCTGCCTGCACGTTTGCCATCCAGCGCCAGGCGATCGCGCACGCTAATCTGCTCGCCGGAATGGGCGATCAGGGTGCCGTCCAACTGGTAGACGCTGGCGTCCAGAATACGGCTGTGATCGGTCAGCTGCGTGAGAATGCGCTCAACCTGCTGATTGTCTATGTCGCTGTCGCCATCCATCAGCGGAGTCAGGCTAAAAGCTACCTGTTTGGTCAAGGTTTGTGCCAATTCTTCCACCTGTTCCGATCGCGCCATTTGGTGGCTCAGGCTAAAATAGGAGGCACCTTGCATCAACAGCACCAGCAACGCCAGGCAAATCAGGATAATAGCGGTGCGATGCAGGCGGAATTTCAGTTTAGCTTTAGCCATTAGGCTTCCTTTAGGGCGGTCATCCGGGAGTCACGATTGACCACCTGGCTGTGCGGTACCGGGATGTACCAATACCGCGAGCGCATGGATGCGCTAGAGCGGCCAACTAGAGATTCATAGGGTAATATGTTGCCAGAAGCAATGGCGATAGGATAGCTTGATGCGTCGTTTTATCATGCAGTGTTATTCAGGAGTTAAGGATGCCAAATAGTCTGACCTATTGCGATCTCCCCGCAGAGATCTCTCAATGGCCGGGGTTGCCCCTTTCGTTGAGCGGTGACGAAGTCATGCCGCTGGACTATCGGGCGGGCCACACCGGTTGGCTACTATATGGCAGAGAACTGGATAAAGAGCGTATTACTCAGTTCCAGCGCAAGCTAGGGGCCGCGATGGTGATCGTGACGGCCTGGGCGGTGGAAGATTATCAGGTGGTTCGTCTGGCGGGGACGCTATCTGCGCGAGCCAAACTGTTGGCGAACGAAAACGGGCTAGACGTTGCCCCACTGGGCAAAATCCCTAACCTGCGCAAGCCGGGCCTGTTAGTGATGGATATGGACTCGACGGCGATCCAGATTGAGTGCATTGATGAAATCGCCAAGTTGGCCGGAGTGGGCGAGCAGGTCAGTGAAGTGACCGAACGCGCGATGCGCGGCGAACTCGATTTTACCGCTAGCCTACGCCAACGCGTGGGTACGCTGAAAGGGGCCGATGCCAATATCCTCAAACAGGTGCGTGACGAATTGCCGTTGATGCCTGGGTTGACCAGCCTGGTGCGCAAGCTGCAGGCGCTGGACTGGCACGTCGCCATTGCCTCCGGCGGCTTTACCTATTATGCCGAATACCTGCGTGACAAGCTCAAGCTGGTGGCCGTGGCCGCCAATGAGCTGGAGATCCGCGACGGTAAGCTGACCGGTGAGGTGCTGGGGCCGATCGTGGATGCGCAATTCAAGGCCGATACTTTGGTGGCGCTGGCAGAGAAGCTGGGGATCCCACCGCAGCAAACCGTGGCGATCGGCGACGGTGCCAACGATTTGAAAATGATGCAGGTGGCCGGGCTGGGTATTGCCTATCACGCGAAGCCTAAGGTCTATGAGAAGGCGCAGGTCTCGATCCGCCATGCCGATCTGCTGGGAGTGCTCTGTGTGCTCTGTGGCAGTTTGAAACACGATGTGAGGTAAGTTGTGGCAAAAGCAGTAAAACGGGCGTTTGTCTGTAATGAATGCGGCGCTGACTATCCTCGCTGGCAGGGGCAATGCAGTGCCTGTCAGGCCTGGAACACCATTACAGAGGTGCGCCTGGCTTCAGTTTCCTCTTCCGCTGCCCGTAGCGAGCGTTTAAGCGGCTATGCGGGCGATGCCGGTATCAGCAAGGTGCAGAAGCTTTCGGACATCAGTCTGCAAGAGTTGCCGCGTTTCTCTACCGGCTTTCTGGAGTTTGACCGCGTACTGGGCGGCGGCGTGGTGCCAGGCAGTGCGATCCTGATCGGCGGCAACCCCGGCGCGGGGAAAAGTACGCTGCTGTTGCAGGTGCTGTGCAAACTCGCTGAGCAGATGAAAACCCTGTACGTCACGGGTGAAGAGTCGCTGCAACAGGTCGCGATGCGTGCCCATCGTCTTGGATTGCCCACTGGCGGCCTGAACATGCTGTCGGAAACCAGCATCGAGCAGATCTGCCTGATCGCCGAGCAGGAGCAGCCGCGGCTGATGGTGATCGACTCGATCCAGGTCATGCATATGGCGGATATCCAGTCATCGCCAGGCAGCGTGGCGCAGGTGCGCGAAACGGCGGCCTATCTCACCCGCTTTGCCAAAACTCGCGGTGTGGCGATCGTGATGGTTGGCCACGTCACTAAAGATGGCTCGCTAGCCGGGCCAAAAGTCCTCGAACACTGTATCGACTGTTCCGTGTTGCTGGATGGCGATGCAGATTCCCGTTTCCGTACGCTGCGCAGCCATAAAAACCGTTTTGGTGCGGTCAACGAGCTGGGCGTGTTCGCCATGACCGAGCAAGGGCTGCGTGAGGTGAGTAACCCTTCCGCGATCTTCCTCAGCCGGGGTGATGAAGTGACCTCCGGCAGTTCGGTGATGGTGGTCTGGGAAGGCACCAGGCCGCTGCTGGTCGAGATCCAGGCGCTGGTGGATCACTCGATGATGTCTAACCCACGCCGCGTTGCGGTGGGCCTGGAACAGAATCGTTTGGCGATCCTGCTGGCGGTGCTGCATCGTCACGGTGGCTTGCAGATGTCCGACCAAGACGTTTTTGTCAACGTGGTGGGCGGCGTCAAGGTTAGCGAAACCAGTGCCGATCTGGCGTTGCTGCTGGCGTTGGTGTCCAGCCTACGCGACCGTCCATTGCCTAACGATCTGGTGGTGTTTGGCGAAGTGGGGCTGGCAGGGGAAATCCGCCCGGTGCCTAGCGGCCAGGAGCGTATTTCCGAAGCGGCCAAACACGGTTTCAAGCGGGCGATCGTGCCACATGCCAACGTGCCGAAGAAACCACCGGCCAATATGCAGGTGTTCGGTGTCAAGAAGCTGGCGGATGCGCTGGACGTGCTGGAACAGTTTTATTAATTGCCGCCCGCTGCGCGGAATATGCTATTTTGTTTAGCATAATAAACGGGAGGGTTTATGCGGCAGTTCGATTACCTCAAGGCAGCGATTAAGCAACAGGGATGTACCTTACAGCAGGTGGCTGATGCCAGTAGCATGACCAAAGGCTACCTCAGCCAGCTGTTGAACGACAAAATCAAAAGCCCGAGCGCGCAGAAGCTGGAAGCCCTGCACCGTTTCCTGGGGCTGGAATTCCCGCGCCGTGAGAAGAAAGTCGGCGTGGTGTTTGGTAAATTTTACCCGCTACATACTGGGCATATCTATCTGATCCAGCGCGCCTGTAGTCAGGTTGACGAGCTGCATGTGATCCTGTGCCACGATGAACCGCGCGATCTGTTGCTGTTCGAGAACAGCTCCATGTCACAGCAGCCGACGGTCAGCGATCGTCTGCGCTGGCTGTTGCAGACCTTTAAATACCAGAAAAATATCCATATTCACTCTTTCGACGAGAAGGGCATCGAGCCTTACCCGCACGGCTGGGACGTGTGGAGTAACGGCATGAAGAGCTTTATGGAGCAAAAGGGCATCGTCCCTAGCTTTATCTATTCCAGCGAAGAGCTGGATGCCCCCCGTTACCGCGAACATCTGGGGATTGAAACCATCCTGGTGGATCCGGAACGCTCCTTTATGAATATCAGCGGTAGCCAGATCCGTCAGGATCCGTTCCGCTATTGGGACTACATCCCGACCGAAGTGAAGCCGTTCTTTGTGCGCACGGTGGCGATCCTGGGCGGTGAGTCCAGCGGTAAGTCAACGCTGGTCAATAAGCTGGCGAACATCTTCAACACCACCAGCGCCTGGGAATATGGCCGTGACTACGTCTTCTCCCATCTCGGGGGTGACGAGATGGCGTTGCAGTATTCCGATTATGACAAGATCGCGCTTGGGCAGGCCCAGTACGTGGATTTTGCGGTGAAATACGCCAATAAAGTGGCGTTTATCGACACCGACTTTGTCACTACGCAGGCGTTCTGTAAAAAGTATGAAGGGCGGGAGCATCCGTTCGTTCAGGCGTTGATCGACGAATACCGTTTCGATCTGGTGATCCTGCTGGAGAACAATACCCCTTGGGTGGCCGACGGATTGCGCAGTCTGGGTAGCCCGGTCGATCGCAAGGCGTTTCAGTATTTGTTGGAAGAGATGCTGCACGCCAATAACATCGAATATGTTCACGTAGAGTCGAGCGATTACGAGGAGCGCTTCTTGCGCTGTGTCGAACTGGTGCAGCAACTGCTAGCGGCGGACGCCAGCCGCTTGGTGAAGTTTTAGACTGGTTAATGTTGTGCCCCTCACCCTAACCCTCTCCCAAAGGGAGAGGGAACCGATCGAGTGTGTTTGAAATTGTCGTGACTCACTTTGGATGAGGGGACCGATCGAATTTGCTGATTTGATCTTTTTACTTCCAAAAGAGCAGGGGCTAATAACTCCCCCTCCCAAAGGGAGAGGGAACCGATCGAGTGTGTTTGAAATTGTAGTGACTCACCTTGGACGAGGGGACGATCGAATTCGCCGATATGATCTTTTTACTTCCAAAAGAGCAGGGGCTAATAACTCCCCCTCCCAAAGGGAGAGGGAACCGATCGAGTGTGTTTGAAATTGTAGTGACTCACCTTGGACGAGGGGACGATCGAATTTGCTGAGATGTTCTTTTTACTTCCAAAAGAGCGGGGGCTAATAGCTCCCTCTCCCTGTGGGAGAGGGTTGGGGTGAGGGGACATCGCTTAAGTATCATGTATATAGCAATTTATTAATACCTGATAAATCGACGCTCCCACTAACTTAGTAAGTTATCACCAGCTTGCCCTGCATATGCCCATCCAACAGCTTGGCGTGCGCGGCGGTCAACGTATCCACCGTCAGCCCCTGTATCGTTTCACTCAGCGTGGTGGTCAGCTTGCCTGCATCAATCAACTGCGCCACCTGCTTGAGGATCTCTCCCTGCTGGGCAATATCCGGCGTAGTGAACATGCTGCGGGTAAACATAAATTCCCAATGCAGCGCCGCGCTTTTCAGCTTCAGCGCATTTTGATCCAGCGGTTGGCTGTTCTCGACGATGGTGCAGATATGGCCGAGTGGGGCGACCAGATCGCTGATGGCTTGCCAGTGGCCGTCGGTATCGTTCAGGCACAGGATATAATCGACGCTCTCAATCCCTTCCTTAGCCAGGTTGCCTTTCAGGTCGCGGTAATCCACCACCAGCTCAGCACCCCGTTCGCGGCACCAGGCAGCTGATTCCGGGCGAGAGGCCGTAGCGATAACTTTCACCTTGCTACGCTGTGCTGCCAGGGGGATCGCCAGTGAGCCCACGCCACCGGCACCGCCGATGATCAAAAGCGTTTTACCGGCAGCCGCATGCTGAATATTCAGGTGTTCAAACAGGGCTTCCCACGCGGTGAGCGCGGTCAGCGGCATCGCGGCGGCTTGCGCCCAGTCCAGGCTGGCCGGTTTATGTGCCACGATACGTGAGTCAATCAGCTGATGGGTGCTGTTGCTGCCCGGACGGGTAATATCCCCGGCATACCATACCTCATCGCCGGGTTTGAACCCGCTGACGCTGCTGCCCACTTCGAGCACCACGCCGCTGGCATCCCAGCCGAGAATGCGTGGCTGCTGCAAACCATTCTTTTGCAGGCCAGCATGAACCTTGGTATCGACCGGGTTGACGGAAACGGCTTTCACTTCCACCAGCAGATCGTATTGACCCGGTGCGGGTTTTTCTGGAGCGATCTCGATAAAACCGGCTGGATTCTTCGGATCGACGGCAATGGCTTTGATTAACATAATTGTGCTCCTTCGCATGAATAGTCCCAGTGTAGACCCTGAGGAGTAGAGTGATAAGATGGACAATAACTAACTAAGTGTTCGTCTGAGGTGAACAATTATGTTCAAGCAGTTGCAGGATATGGCGTTGTTTGCGCTGGTGGCAGAGTGCGGCAGTTTTACTGCGGCAGCCAAACGTGCCGGTCTGCCTAAATCCAGCGTCAGCCAGCGTGTCAGCCAGTTGGAGTTGAAGCTTGGCCTGCGCTTGCTCAACCGTACCACCCGGCAGTTAAATTTGACCTTTGCCGGTGAGCGCTATCTTGAACATTGCCAGGAGATGCTCTCTGCTGCCGAACGGGCCGATCTGGCGTTGCAGCGCTTACGCGATAACCCCAGTGGCCGTCTACGCATCTCTACGCCAGCCGGGCTGGGGGCGACGTTGCTTCCGCGTCTGGCGGCAGATTTCCAGCGCCAATATCCGGATGTCTCGTTGGAAGTGTCAGTATCGGATGCAATGGTGGATATGGTGCAGGAGGGCTTTGATGCGGCATTGCGTACCGGCAGGCCGCAGGATTCTTCGTTGATTGGCCGTCGTCTGGGGCATGCTCCCCGTTATTTGTTGGCTGCACCGGAGTATCTGGCCCAACACCCGCCATTGCTGCATCCGCAGCAGTTGCAGCAGCATCTTTGCATCGCTCACCGCGCCTGGCCCGCCTGGATATTGCGCCGGGGTGAAGAGTACTACCGTTGGCAATTGCCGCTGCGGCATACCACCGATAATCTGTTATATGCGCGCGAATGTGCCATTTTGGGGGCGGGTATTACGCTGCTGCCCGCGTTTCTCAGCCGCGAAGTGGTCGCACAAAAGCAATTGGTGGAAGTGTTGCCGCAGTGGCAGGCCGAAGGCAATGAACTGTATCTGGTTTACCCGAGCCGCAAGCTTAATTCTCCGGCTCTGGCCTGCTTTATTGATGTGGTGATCCAGCATCCGGTCTTTGTGGATTATGCGCAGGCACTGGATTGGGGATAACAAAAAGCCCGCAAAATGCGGGCTTGAGAGAGATAGCCAACCTGATGTTACTTGGTGACTTTCTTGTACTTGATACGGCGAGGTTCCAGCGCTTCGGCACCCAGAGTACGCTTTTTGTACTCTTCGTATTCGGTAAAGTTGCCTTCGAAGAACTCCACCTTGCCTTCATCCTGGTAGTCCAGAATGTGGGTGGCAATACGGTCGAGGAACCAACGGTCGTGCGAGATCACCATCGCACAGCCCGGGAACTCCAGCAGGGCGTTTTCTAACGCGCGCAGGGTTTCGATATCCAGGTCGTTGGTGGGTTCGTCGAGCAGCAGCACGTTGCCGCCAACCTGCAACAGCTTGGCCAGATGCAGACGGCCACGCTCACCACCGGACAGTTCGCCCACGCGTTTGCCCTGATCGACGCCCTTGAAGTTAAAGCGGCCAACGTAGGCACGGCTTGGCATTTCGGTGTTGCCCACACGCATGATGTCCTGGCCGCCGGAAACTTCTTCCCATACGGTTTTGGAGTTATCCATGCTGTCGCGGAACTGATCGACCGAAGCCAGCTTGACGGTATCACCCAGCACGATGCTGCCGGAATCAGGCTGTTCCTGGCCGGACATCATACGGAACAGCGTGGATTTACCCGCGCCGTTCGGGCCGATGATGCCAACGATGGCACCCTTAGGTACCGCGAAGGTGAGATCTTCGATCAGCAGGCGGTCGCCGTAGGATTTACGCAGATTGTTAACTTCAACCACTTTATCGCCCAAGCGAGTGCCTGGTGGGATAAACAGTTCGTTGGTTTCGTTACGTTTCTGGTATTCGGTACTGTTAAGCTCTTCAAAGCGTGCCAGACGGGCTTTGCCCTTGGACTGACGGCCTTTGGCACCCTGACGTACCCACTCCAGCTCTTTCTCGATCGACTTGCGGCGAGCGGCTTCGGTTGAGGCTTCTTGTGCCAGACGAGCGTCTTTCTGCTCCAGCCAGGACGAGTAGTTACCTTCCCATGGAATACCTTCGCCACGGTCCAGCTCCAGGATCCAGCCAGCCACGTTATCGAGGAAGTAACGGTCGTGGGTGATCGCCACCACGGTGCCTTCGAAGTCGTGCAGGAAGCGTTCCAGCCAGGCCACGGATTCGGCATCCAGGTGGTTGGTCGGTTCGTCCAGCAGCAGCATGTCTGGCTTTTCCAGCAGCAGGCGGCACAGCGCTACGCGGCGGCGCTCACCACCGGACAGGTTGGCGATTTTTGCATCCCACTCCGGCAGGCGCAGTGCATCGGCGGCACGCTCCAACTGGGTGTTGAGGTTGTGACCATCGTGAGCCTGAATGATCTCTTCCAGACGGCCCTGTTCAGCGGCCAGCTTGTCGAAGTCGGCCCCTTCTTCAGCGTACAGTGCGTACACTTCATCAAGGCGCTTAAGGGCACCGACCACCTCTGCCATCGCTTCTTCAACCGATTCGCGAACGCTGTGCTCCATATTGAGCTGCGGTTCCTGCGGCAGATAGCCGATCTTGATACCCGGTTGCGGGCGAGCTTCCCCTTCGATATCAGTATCGATGCCGGCCATAATGCGCAGCAGGGTAGACTTACCGGAACCGTTAAGGCCCAGTACGCCAATTTTGGCCCCAGGGAAGAAACTCAGGGAAATGTTTTTCAGAATATGACGCTTCGGCGGAACCACTTTGCCGACGCGGTGCATGGTATAGACGTATTGAGCCACGTTGCTCCGAGCCTCTCTATCAGTTTTTATAGGTTGTCTGGCGGCCTGAGTGTAGCCCGTTTCAGCACCGGTTCCCAGATCCCCTATGACGATCGCCAAGTATAACCGCTAATGCCCTCCATTAGGTGAACTTTGCTGTTTCTTAAGGGGTGACGACGATCGCCACGCGACGGTTTTCAGCGCGGCCGCTGGAGGTGGCGTTACTGGCTACCGGTTGGCGTTTACCCATGCCACGAGTTTCTATATTGGCACGCGGGATGCCGATACCGGCCAGGACATCGGCCACGGCGTTGGCACGGCGCAGTGAAAGCTGGTCGTTGTAGCTGTCCTCACCGTAGTTATCGGTATGGCCGTCCAGGCGGAATTGCACGATGTCAACGCTCTTCAGCGCCTTGCCCATCTTCTCGACGATTTCGGTACTTTGCGGGCTCAATTTACCGACGTTGTTACCGAACAGCACCTTGTCGGAAAAGCCAAATTCCCAACCGTTATCGGTCAGTTTGAACCCTTGCGCCTGCAGTAAGGCGATCTGTTCCGCCGTCAGCCCCTGTGGTTTGCTCTGGCAGCCTGCCAGCGTGAGCAAGGTGATAAACACTAATGCCAGTAGGGAATAAGACCGTTTAAAATTTTGCTGTAACATTGATTTTTCTCTTTATGGTTGTTTGAGGCTCGGTGCTGGCGCTATTTGCGCATCGCTAACCGCCAGCCTCCGTGGGACAGGTGTTTTGCCCGGTACATGGCGTCATCCGCTTCGTTGAGCAGTTCCTGAGTGGTAGAGGCATGTTCAGGGTAAAACGCGATGCCGATACTCAGTGCGGCGATCACTCTTTCCTTGTTGGGTAACACAATGGGTTGTTGCATACACTCGATGATGATGTCGGCAATCGGCAGCACATCGTTGGTGTCTTTGAGCGGTGCCAGCAGGATGGCGAATTCATCGCCCCCCATCCGGGCGACCAGATCGTGCTTGCGCAATCTGCTACGCAGGCGCTCTGCGATGGTGATCAAGACGGTATCACCGGCAGCATGGCCATGGTTATCGTTCACCTCCTTGAAACGATTGCCGTCGATAAACAGTACCGCCAGCTTTTCATCGGGTTCGAGCTCTGACAGCGCGCGGCCCAACTGAGCTTCAAAGAAGGCCCGGTTTGGCAACCCGGTCAGGCTGTCGTGGGTGGCTTGGTGGGTTAATGCGTCATTTTCTTGTTGCAGGTGCTGTTGCCAGGCTTCGATTTCATCCAGCAGGCCGTTAAAATCACAGCTCAGTTCGTGCAGTTCGGCAATCGGTGCTGAAGGCACCCGCAGTTCGAAAGTCCGATCGCGGCGTACCGTATGGGCAACGTTGGTAATATCGTCCAAGGAGGTCACGATCCCTCTGAGCATTCTGCGGGAAAGCACCAGGGCGCACAACGTACTGAGCATCAGGCAGGCAATCATGCCTACCATGCCGCGCAGCAAGAATTTCAGCAGACTGCTGCCGTTGCCGGTCAGCCAGACCAGGCCGATCTGTTTGCCTTCACGGGCGATGGGCAAAACCACCGCTTCCGGCAAGATCCAGCGGGCCACCATCTGTTCCAAGCCATGTAATGGGCTATCCGCTGGGTGGCTCCAACTGGCCAAGGCGATCCCCTGCATATCCAGGATCTTGGCCTCCGACACTTCTTCGTTGGAAGCGATCAGCATCAACGCTTCGCGAGCGGCAGGGCGGTCTTCAAACACCACGGCGGCTTCAGCGGTATAACTGATCGAGCGGGCAATCAGATGCAGGTTATGGTTGGCATAGGCTCGCAGGGCAAACAGTGCTAACAACGTCAGGAAGATCCCCGCAGCGCTGACGGCGATCAGCGCCAGCCCCAGGTTCATCCGTTGCAGCACTTGGCCCAGCGTAGGGCGAGAGGTAGCCGAACCTTTTTGACCTAACAGTTTCATTGCGGCGGCCCCTTTTTACGCGCCAACTGCAGCACGTTAGGGTGAACTCGCACGCCACTGCGCGCCAGTGAGTCCAGATTCACTTTAAAACCCGCCTGATCGTTGCTGATTTGCAAACAAAAGGCACTGCCAACAGCACATTCCATATCCTTTTCGCTGATGCTGAGGATCGAGTGACCCGAAATCCGGTGGAAAAAATCTTGTTTCTGAACGGCATTAACGTTGCCCAAATACACTACATCGCAGCTAGTTGCCAATTGCGGATTATCTATCTCGATCCGCAGGGTTTTGATTGGCTGCGGTGCCGTCAGCAATACCGGGTCGAACAGACCTTCGGCATACTGCACAGGCGCAGTCACGCACAAGCGGATCGGATCAGGTTTGGCGGGCCAGCGAGCATAGCTGATAATCCCCACCACCACGGTGGTGACGGTATGAATACGTTTTTGGTAGGGATCTTGTGTATCAGCCCCGGCCAAGCTGGGAAACGTCAACATAGCCAGCAGCAGGATCGGTAACATGCGACGCGATCGGACCGGGTTGCTACATAAACCCTGTATCCTGGCAGCCAACCTTCTGGCCTGTATCGACATCTTCATTTGCCATTCCTGCCTACGGCCGGCTTGGTGGCGCGGCAGTCTGATACTAAATAATTGAGCCTAGTCGAAAAGGGTAAAACTTTGCCACGTACAATCAATCGCACTACCCAAAAAGCATAACCTGACCGTCTTGGAGGCGGATTGTATTATAAGAGCCGTTTGTTGTGCGCTTTATGCTCGGTTTTATGAGATTTTTCCTAGGTGTTTTTAACGTTATAAAACGCCCGGCAGATTTTGCCGGGCGTTTTAGCGAAAGTTGCGTTTCCTTACACGCTTATAATAGCGTTTTTCGGCTCGCTTTGATGCGGTTAATCACCCATTTTTCTACTTCTACGATAAGAAATAGCCCAATGGCTATCATCAGCGTCACTCCCCAATAGAACAGCGGCAGCGGCGCGGTGCCAAACAGCGAGTTCATAAACGGCAGATAAATGATGGCCATCTGCAGCAGCAACAGTACGCCACTCACCAACCACAGGCCCTTATTGAGGAACAACTGGCGGTTGAGCGGGAAGCGGTCTGCGGTGCGGCAGTTGAACATGTAAACCCACTGTGCGGTGACCAGGGTTTGCAGTAACACGGTACGGATCAGCTCGCTGCTGTAGCCGCGTGGTGCCATCCAGGCTTCCAGTGCGAAGGCGCTGATAGCGATCAGCACGCCGACGAAGCCAATGCGCCAGATAGCGTGCAGATCCAACACGTTGCTGCCCGGCACCCTCGGTTTACGGTGCATCAGCCCTTTTTCGGCAGGTTCGTAGGCCAGGCCGAAGGACAGGGTGGTGGAGGTGGCCATGTTCATCCACAGGATCTGGATGGGCGTCAGCGGCAGCATGGCACCGGCCAGAATGGCGATAATGATCAGCAGGCCCTGTGCCAGGTTGGTCGGCAGCACGAACAGGATGGTTTTCTTCAGGTTGTCGTAAACGCGGCGGCCTTCTTTTACCGCGCTGGCGATGGTGGCGAAGTTATCGTCGGTCAGCACCATATCGGCGGCTTCTTTAGTGACCTCAGTGCCTTTGATCCCCATGGCGATACCCACGTCGGCCTGTTTCAACGCTGGTGCATCGTTGACGCCGTCGCCGGTCATCCCTACCACGCCGCCTTTATCCTGCAGCGCTTTTACCAGACGCAGCTTATGTTCCGGGCTGGTACGGGCAAAGATATCGTAACGTACGGCGGCTTCTGCCAACGCCTGGTCATCCATATGTTCCAGCTGGGAGCCGGTAATGGAATCCTGGCTATTACCAATACCCAGCATAGCCCCGATGGCCATGGCCGTTTTTTGGTGGTCGCCGGTGATCATCTTCACGCGGATCCCCGCTTGCTGGCATTCGGCGATAGCAGCAACTGCTTCAGGACGCGGTGGGTCCATCACGCCAGCGATGCCGATAAACACCATCTGCTGGCGGATATCGCCATGATCCAGCTCTACTTCGCCGTCTGGCGTGGTTTTACTGGCGGCAGCCACCATACGTAAACCTTGCTCGGCAAAGCGCGACATCTCCGCTTCCCAGTAGCCGCGGCGGAAGGGCTTGATGCCAGAATCGGTCAGTTCGAATTCGCACAGTGAGAACAGCACGTCCGGTGCGCCGGTAAGGAACACCTGATTCTTGCCTGCTACCTGGCTACGTACCGCCATATATTTGTAACTGGAGTCGAACGGGATTTTAGCCAGTTGGCGAGCTTCACCGATCTCCAATCCTGCCTTCATCGCCAGCACTTTCAGTGCGCCTTCCGTCGGGCTGCCTGTGATCGCCCAGCGGCCGCTGTCATCCTGCTTTACCTGGCTGTCGTTACACAGGGTGATCGCGGTAATGAACTGCGCTAACGGTGGGATATCTTGAACTTGCGCTGGTTTGTTACTGTCGGCAAAGAAAATGCCACCAACCGGTTCATAGCTTTCCCCTTCCACACGGTAGGCATGGTCAGCCATGATGACGTTTTTTGCCGTCATTTCGTTCATGGTCAGCGTGCCGGTCTTGTCCGAGCAGATCACCGTCATCGAGCCCAAGGTTTCTACCGTAGGCAGTTTGCGGATAATCGCGCGGTTACGTGCCATCGACTGCACGCCCAGGGACAGGATAATGGAAATGATGGCAGGCAGACCTTCGGGTACTGAGGCCACCGCCAGGCTGATCAGCGCTACCAGCAGCTCACCAAGCGGCATATCCCGCATCGTGAAGGCAAACACGAAAAGCAACACCATCATCACCAGGATCAGGATGAAGATGTTTTTACCCAGGCGATCCATCTGTTGCAGTAACGGGGTACGCTGGGTCTTAACGGTCGAGATCATCTCGCTGATGTGGCCGAGTTCGGTATAGCCGCCAGTTGCGATAACCACGCCCTTGGCATTCCCGGCGCTGATGGTGGTCCCGGAGAACAACAGGTTGGTACGATCGCCAATCATCACTTCATCAGGGATTGCGTCGGTTTGCTTCGAGACCACGGTAGATTCGCCGGTCAAGATGGCTTCTTCAACCTGAAGGTTGTGAGATTCCAATAACCGCAGGTCGGCGGGAATTTTATCGCCAGGGCGCAATAATACGATATCCCCCGGGACCAAATCTTCCGCATTCACGGTGTGGTTAATTCCGTCACGTACCACAATAGCTTGGCTGGAAAGCATATTCTTAATGCCTTTCAGCGATTTCTCTGCGCTGTTTTCCTGCACAAAGCCGATAAGGGCATTGATCACGGCCACGCCGAGAATAACCACCGTATCAATCCAATGCCCCATAATGCCTTTGAGGAAGGCGGCGGCCAGCAGAATATAAATCAGCACATCGTTAAAGTGGGCAATAAAGCGCATAAAGGCGCTTTTGCCTGCCTGCTCCGGCAGGGCGTTGGGGCCAAACTTCTTTAGCCGCTCGGCGGCTTCCTGCTCGCTCAGGCCTTGTTGCTGGCCGTTCAAATGCTGAAGCGTTTGTTCAATATCATATTGATACCAGGCTTTTTCCGGCTTGGGCGGCTCTTGGTATTCAGTGGGGGAATGTTTTGGCATTGAGTGCCTCTCCTTAAAGTCGTTCGAATCTAAGTCCCCATCTGTGTCGGCAGCCCTTTTGCCGGGTTGATATTCCATTGTTTTCTGTCACACAGACGTGAATGGTAATAATTTTCAGTTAGCTGCTGGCCAATTATCTGCCGCGTGATAGTAAATAATCGCAAACTTGAGTTTTTGATCTGAGATAATAAAAACAAAGTAATAGGAATTGTTTTAATCCGTATGGAAATGTTTCTGTATTAATGTCTCTGTAATGTCATTTTTTGTATAGGAAAACGCTCTCCTACATAGAAAACTATAGAACACCGGCGTTATTGTGTGATGAAAAAATTCCCCATAATCCTGTGATTTTTCAAAACATCGTCTTGTTCTTCCGTCTGTCGCGATAGCCTGACAGCGTGGTTTTCATCTCCGTCGATAAACTTGTTATAAAGTAATGAATGGATACGCGTTTTTGCTGTCTATGATTAATACCTGATGCCAGCCCATGGTGGCGGCACGGTTTTGTTCCCGGCGTGGTTTCCCACGGTGGGTGTGAGACACTCGCAGAGCAGGATCCACTGGCCCGTTGGCTGCTGACGCGGCGCGGCAGCGGGGTGGATCGGTTCTGGCAAGCTAACCCAGCGAGGAAAGAGTAAGTATGGTCAAGGTGGACAAATGGCGGTTGTGGGCTGTGGGCCTGTGCCTGACGGCATTTTCTGGTGCAACATTGGCAGACTCTTTGGATGCCGAACGCCAGCGTTATCTGCAAATCAAGCAGGCCTGGGACAGTAAACAGATGGACGTGGTGGCGCAGTTGATGCCAACGCTGCAGGATTACCCCCTGTATCCTTATCTGGAATATCGCCAGTTGACGCAGGATCTCAGCACGGCCAGTGCGGCTCAGGTCCAGCAATTTTTGCGGTTGCATCCTACGTTGCCACCCGCAAAATCGCTCTCTGCCCGTTTTGTGAACGAGCTGGCGAGCCGTCAAGACTGGACTACCTTGCTGGCCTTCAGCCCGCAAGAGCCTAAACCGGTCGCGGCGCGCTGTAATTTCTATTACGCCAAGTGGGCCACCGGCGATCAGCAGGCGGCCTGGGCTGGTGCCGATGATATCTGGATGAGCGGTAAAACCTTGCCAGGCTCCTGCGATAAGCTGTTCAGCGTCTGGCAGGCTGCCGGTAAGCAAACGCCGTTGAACACGCTGGCGCGGATGAAGCTGGCGCTGAAAGAGGGCAACAGCGGCCTGGTGAACTACCTGTACCGCCAACTGCCAAGCGATTATCAGACCATGGGGGATGCGCTGGTACGGTTGCAAAACGATCCCGCCACGTTGGAAGCCTTCGCCCGTAGCGTCGGCCCGACAGATTTTACCCGTTCGGCTACCACCATCGTATTCGCCCGTCTTGCTCGTCAGGACGTAGAAAATGCTCGAGCCATGATCCCAACGCTGGCCCGCCTGCAGAAAATGAGCGAAAGCGAGAAGTTGGCAATGGAGGAAGAGGTGGCCTGGCGGTTGATGGGTAATGATGCCACCTTTGAGCAGACCCAATGGCGCGATCAGGTGATCCTGCGTAGCCAACAGCCAGCCTTGCTTGAGCGCCGTGTGCGTATGGCGCTGGGCGTGGGTGATCGTCAGGGGCTGAAAACCTGGCTGGCACGCCTGCCTGAAGAATCGCGGAACAAGGATGAATGGCGCTTCTGGCGTGCCAGTGTCATGATCGATGAAGGTAAACGCAGCGAAGGGGAAGCGATACTGCGTAGCCTGATGAACGAACGCGGTTTCTACCCGATGGTGGCGGCGCAAAAACTTCAGGTGCCTTATCCGGTGATGGTCGCCGTGGCGGCAAAACCGCGCACCGATCTGGTGAGTGGCCCGGAGATTGCCCGGGTGCGTGAACTGATGTATTGGAATATGGATAATCTGGCGCGCAGCGAGTGGAGCTCATTCGTCGCCAGCCGCAGCCGCCCGGAGCAGGAAGCGCTGGCCCGCTATGCCTTTGAGCAGAAATGGGCCGACCTGAGCGTACAGGCGACCATTGTTGGCAAACTGTGGGATCATCTTGAAGAACGTTTCCCGATGGCCTGGCCACAGGAATTCCGCCGTGCTACCGAAGATAAAGGCATTACGCCGAGCTATGCCATGGCGATAGCCCGCCAGGAGAGCGCCTGGAACCCGAAAGCGCAGTCGCCGGTCGGGGCTGCAGGTTTGATGCAGGTCATGCCGCGCACCGCGAAACATACGGTGGATCTGTTCGGCATCCCAGGCTACAGCAGCCCGAGCCAGCTGTTTGATCCGCAAACCAATATCACCATTGGCACCAGCTATCTGGAGTCGGTGTATCAGCAATTTGGTCGCAACCGCATTCTTGCGTCTGCGGCTTATAACGCTGGCCCATCACGGGTGAATACCTGGTTAGGCAATACCGATGGTCGGGTGGATGCCGTGGCGTTTGTGGAAAGCATTCCGTTCTCGGAAACCCGTTCTTACGTGAAGAACGTGCTGGCCTATGACGCATTTTATCGTTACTTCATGCATCGGCCAGCGAAGGTGCTGACGGATGCCGAGTGGCAAAGACGCTATTGAATTTAATAGAGTCGTTGTTGTTAACATTGACCATCTGAACGGGCGCAGCATGCAGCGCCCCTACCTTGTCGGCCGGTTGTGATTGCTTGTTAACGACATCGGACCTAGGTAGCAATGTTGCTGAATAGTTCGCCGTAGGGGCGCTGCATGCTGCGCCCGTCTAGAGCTATTTTGACGCTTACCCGCGGTATGCTATGCTGCTGTACTAGTTAAATAGTATGGTGGCTGGCATGACGCAATTATCGCTAAACGACCCCGCTCTTTCAGAACAAGGCAATGAAGATTGGCTGCGCTTTGTCGAACTGCTGCAAAGCTCGTTCGATCAGGATTTACACCAACCGTTGATGCAACTGCTGCTGACGCCGGATGAGCGTACTGCGCTGGGCACACGGGTGCGGATTATTCAGGAACTGATGCGTGGCGAAATGAGCCAGCGCGAGCTGAAGAATGAGCTCGGGGCAGGTATCGCAACCATCACCAGAGGGTCAAACAGCCTGAAGATGGCGACGCCAGCGCTGAAACAGTGGCTGGAACAGCAACTACTGGGGTGAAGCCATCACCCCGGTGGCTTATTGCTGCGGCGTATTATTGCTGCTGTGGCTGCGGTAAATCGGATTGTGGAACGGCACCAGTGCCAGCAGCAGCGCCTGATGGTAAACGCTGGTGCGGCTCAGCCGACCGTCAGTAAAGATACCGATCGCTCCCCCCTGACGTTTGACTTCGCTATTGCCGGTGATCAAGGTCATTTCATCGCCTAACTCGCGACCAGCTCGAATACCCTGTAAAATTGATTCTGGCAGCATTAGGCTGGCAGAACGCGATTCGCCACGGGTCGTCGGGTTTTCTACCGTCATCCAGGCGAACGTCATGTTTTCTTCGATCCCGGCTTCGACTCCGACCCAAAAGTCGGCTTCTGGCCGCACCTGCCGCGCTTCCATCACGCGCTGGCGTGCGCCGGTACGGGTTTCGGTATTGCCAATGGGTTGCAGTGAAACTCCGCTGGCGACGTCAACCGATTCTATGCGGCATTGGTCTGCGCCAAAGGTATCTTCAAAAGCCAGTTGAATAGCCCTGATCTTTGCCGGGTTGGTAGTTGCAGCGATAACATGATACATAACGGCTTTAGCTTCCTTTAAAGTGGGGCTGTGTCTTGCCATGATTTTTGATGGCGGCAAGTTATGCGAAGTGCAAGGCACGAGCCACAGATAAACTCAAGTTTCACGCAGTATAACGGAAAAGCATAATGTTACAGGTATACCTCGTTCGCCACGGCGAAACGGAATGGAACGCAGCACGTCGCATTCAGGGCCAATCCGACAGCCCATTAACCGCCACTGGCGTTCACCAGGCTCATCTGGTTGGCAAACGCGTTAGCCGTGAGGGCGTGACGCACGTGATTTCCAGCGATCTGGGCCGCACCCGTCAGACCGCGCAAATCATTGCGGACGCTTGCGGTTGCGACGTTATGGTAGATGCCCGGCTGCGTGAGCTGCATATGGGCGTTCTGGAAGAACGTTTGATCGACAGCCTGACACCGCAGGAAGAGCTGTGGCGTAAACAGATGGTCGATGGTACTGCTGACGGCCGTATCCCTCAAGGTGAATCTATGACGGAGTTGGCCACGCGGATGCATGCGGCGCTGACAGAGTGCCTGAAACTGCCGCAGGGCAGCAAGCCGTTGATTGTCAGCCACGGCATTGCGCTGGGGTGCCTGATCGGGACGGTATTAGGGTTACCGGCCTATGCCGAGCGCCGTCTGCGTTTGCGCAACTGCTCGTTGTCACGCGTCGACTATCAACAAAGCCCGTGGTTGGCTCCGGGCTGGATTGTGGAAAGCGCGGGCGATATCTCGCATCTGGACATGCCCGCATTGGATGAGCTACAGCGCTAACGGCGGATCGGGATCAGATAGTCGCAACGGATCTCGCTGGGTGGCTGAGGCGGACGCCGGTCACCTTGCGGATAGAAGCGCTCAATATCGTGCCCTTTGCGGCGGGTCAGTTCCAATGCTGGCAGGCAAGTGCCGTACAGTATCAGGATAAAGTCCTGCAGGCCGGATGCTGGCCCCTGATAGCTGAACATGGCATATTCACCGCCCTGCAGCGTGATCGGCTGGCCTTCCTGCACCTTGGTCGGAATATGTTGCGCCTCCAGGGCAGTGGTGTACAGCACCTCCTGCTCGTCGTCTTTTTCCTGGCTTGGCCGCGAGTGGTGCAGGCCGTAAAGCACCGGTGGCAGGGTTTCTATCTGCCCCAGGTACTGTTGCCAGAATTGGGTACGCAGCTCGGAGCGGAAGTTGGAGATTTGCTCTAACGTACAGGAGTAGCTCTGCGTCAGGCCGATCAGGTCCAGTTCTGGTAGCGTGACAAACTCTGGATGTGGCAGCGTAAAGGCGCCCAGACGTATTGGCGGGCACATGCCGAAGGCGTTCCAGTCTTCTGAACGGCGATACAGCGCCGGGGTTTGCGCAAACTGTTTTTTGAATGCGCGAGTGAAGGTCTGCTGTGAGTCGAAACGATACTGCAAAGCAATATCCAGAATAGGCCGACTGGTGAGGCGCAATGCGACGGCGGCTTTGGACAATCTTCTTGCCCGAATATAGGCCCCGATGGCGTTCCCAGTGATATCCTTAAACATCCGTTGCAGATGCCATTTAGAGTAACCCGCTTTTGCCGCCACGTTATCCAGTGACAAAGGTTGGTCCAAATGGCTTTCCAGCCAGCTAAGCAGATCACGAATGATACCGGCTTGATCCATAGATCTTCCTCGTAGAGCTTCAGGTTCGGAACTCGAACTGTTTGATTTGTCATGCTGATACCTGATGCCCACTGACTTATTGATCAATCAGTTGCATTACATACGGCGCTTTTGCGATATGCGTTGCGGGAAGCGGGGGAAAACTGGTGTTAACAGGCATTAAGCGATGACGATGCCGCATAATAGCAACTTTTTTCCTCCACGACTCCCAAAGATTTTTTTCGCTCTCTGTGCTAAAAAGAGCTTCCTGGGCCGAGGAAAACCCATTTCTGTGACCTGAAGCATCGGCGTTCTTATTAGCAGCCCTGTGATTTAACACGCTGTTCTATTGGAGTTAAGTGAATGAAAAAAGGATGGATATTTTTGTTCGGTCTGGTTTGCGCAACGGTTAATAGCGCGCAGGCGGAACAGGTAGGATCGGTCGATACGGTATTCAAACTGTTTGGTCCAGATCATAAAATTGTGGTTGAAGCGTTCGACGATCCCGACGTGAAAAATGTAACTTGTTATATCAGCCGTGCTAAAACCGGTGGGATAAAGGGTGGGTTAGGGCTGGCAGAGGATACTTCGGATGCCGCCATTTCTTGCCAGCAGGTTGGGCCGATCGAGCTGAGCGACAAGATTAAAAAGGGCAAGGCGGAGGGAACTGTGGTGTTCCAGAAGCGCACCTCTTTGGTGTTCAAAAAGCTGCAGGTAGTTCGTTTTTATGATGCCAATCGCAATGCGCTGATCTACTTGAGCTATTCCGATCGGGTAGTAGATGGTTCACCGAAAAATGCCCTGAGCGCGGTGCCAATCATCCCTTGGGGTGAAGCCAAATAATTCAGACGGGCGTAGCAGCGCCCCTACTTTGTGAGCCTCACATGGCATCGTGTCGGGTCTCAATAAAAAAGGGTTCAGCAAGCTGAACCCTTTTTAACCTGTGACGTTAAGACAGGCTTATTCTTCCAGATCGCCGCAGAAGCGGTAACCTTCACCATGAATGGTGGCAATGATTTCCGGCGTGTCCGGCGTAGATTCGAAGTGTTTACGAATACGGCGGATGGTCACGTCTACGGTACGGTCATGCGGCTTCAACTCACGGCCAGTCATTTTCTTCAGCAACTCACCACGGGACTGGATCTTGCCCGGGTTTTCACAGAAGTGCAGCATGGCGCGGAATTCGCTGCGTGGCAGTTTGTACTGCTCGCCAGCAGGGCCGATCAGAGAGCGGCTGTTGATGTCCAGCTCCCAACCGTTGAACTTGTAGCTCTCAACCAGTTTGCGCTCTTCGCCGACGCTACCCAGATTCATGGTGCGTGACAGCAGGTTGCGCGCACGGATGGTCAGTTCGCGTGGGTTGAACGGTTTGGTGATATAGTCATCGGCGCCGATTTCCAGGCCGAGGATTTTATCGACTTCATTATCACGACCGGTCAGGAACATCAGCGCGACGCTGGCTTGTTCGCGTAGTTCACGCGCCAGCAGCAGGCCGTTCTTGCCTGGCAGGTTGATATCCATGATAACCAGGTTGATATCATTTTCGGACAGGATGTTGTGCATTTCTGCACCGTCATTGGCTTCATGAACAATGTAGCCTTCCGCCTCGAAAATGCTCTTCAGGGTGTTACGAGTGACTAACTCGTCTTCGACAATCAGAATGTGCGGGGTCTGCATATTTGCTACCTAAAATTGCCAACAAAATAGAAAATAGGAAGTACAGCAGTCTTGGTGTTCTTCCATGGAGGGCAGAGATACCGCTCACGTTCCCTCAATTACCAAACGACTACAGTACGTAAACTCGTTCTTGATGCGCTTTCCATCAATGTCAACAAGATCGCTAGCTGGGTGGGGGGGCTATTTTTTACCACCCCGAATGATGCCAAAACGGCGCATATCCTAACCCTATTAACAGCAATATAACAGTGTGTGCCGAATTCATCACCTAACAAAACTACGCTTTGTTGACATATATCAAATTCAATTGTAGCACGTTAACAGTTTTGTGAAAAACACTTACAGAACTGCCAAGTTAAGTCACAGATCGTCAAATTCTGTGAACGATTCAGCTTTGTTGGGGCTGATGCGTTACAATTGAAAGCTAACTGTTTGGCTTGAAAATATAGTGCTTTGTTTTTAATGAAAATTAAAAGTTAACCTGTAGTTATGATTGTTTCGTCTGCTTTATAGGTTGAAGTGCCTATTTAATAATATTATAGCAAGAGAGCATTTACGATGTTAATCGTTTGTAAATATAATCAGACAAATCCCAACAGTCAAAGAACTATTCTCTTTATTTTTCCGGAGTCTTGATGCAGCTTCATATCGTGTTAGTCGCGCCCGCTCGGGCGGAAAATGTTGGCGCAGCGGCGCGGGCGATTAAAACCATGGGCTTCACCTCGTTGCGCATCGTCGACAGCGAGGCCCATCTGCAGCCCGCCGCCCGCTGGGTCGCCCACGGCGCTGGCGATATTCTGGATGCGGTGCAGACGTTTTCTACCCTCGAACAGGCATTGGCAGATGTGGACTTTACCGTTGCGACCACCGCTCGTAGCCGCGCACGCTTCCATTATTACTGTACCCCTCAGCAACTGACGGAGCAGTTGGCGGAACGCCAGCAATGGGTGCATCAGGCTGCACTGGTGTTTGGCCGTGAAGACTCGGGCCTGACCAATGAAGAGCTGGAGTTGGCCGATCTGCTGACCGGCGTCCCGATGGTGGCCGATTATCCTTCGCTGAACCTCGGCCAGGCGGTGATGGTGTATTGCTATCAACTGGCGCAGTTAATGGCTGTCAGCTCGGTGCAGGAACCTCTGGCCGATGCCGGGCAGCTCAACGCGTTGCGGCAACGGGCAGATCGTCTGTTACAGGCGTTGGACGTGGCGGATGACCAAAAATTGCGCGATTGGTTACACCAGCGGCTTGGGGTCTTGCAACAGCGCGATACCGTCATGCTGCACCGGTTGCTGCATGATATTGAAAAAAAACTGACGAAGTGATGTAGGCGTTTTCTGTTGTTTGGCTGGTGTTATTCACTGTTTGATCGGCTTTCTTATGATTTTTTGTTCTGCAATTCTGTTTTTTTATCGGCTTCATCGCGCAGATCCCACTGTGGCCAGTAAATAGGCAAAACAAAGAAATAATTTGACTTGGCCAGACGATTGCTTTAACCAATAGAGGGGACAGAGATTCTAATGAGACAGACAGACAAAATGCGAAACATCAGCCTGAATACGACAATTATTACCACCACCGATACCACAGGTAACGGGGCGGGCTGACGCGTACAGGAAACAGAAGAAAAAAGCCCGCACCTAACCAGTGCGGGCTTTTTTTTCGGCATAAATTCAGGAGATAACAGAAATGCGAGTGCTTAAATTTGGTGGAACCTCGGTAGCGAATGCGGAACGTTTTCTGCGCGTTGCCGATATCGTGGAGAACAATGCACGCCAGGGACAGGTAGCCACGGTATTGTCCGCACCGGCCAAGATCACCAATCACCTGGTGGCGATGATTGAAAAAACGGTAGCCGGCCAGGATATTCTGCCAACCATGAGCGACGCCGAGCGCATCTTTGCCGACCTGCTCAGCGGTTTGGCCAAGGAGCTGCCGGGCTTTGAGTACGATCGCCTGAAGGCACTGGTCGAGCAGGAGTTCGCGCAGCTCAAACAGGTACTGCATGGCGTGGCGTTGTTGGGGCAATGCCCGGATAGCGTCAATGCGGCCATCATCTGCCGGGGTGAAAAGCTCTCTATTGCCATCATGGAAGGCGTCTTCAAAGCCAAGGGCTACCCGGTGACGGTGATTAACCCGGTAGAGAAGCTGCTGGCTCAGGGCCACTATCTGGAGTCGACCGTAGATATTGCCGAGTCCACTCTGCGTATCGCTGCAGCGGCCATTCCTTCTGACCATATCGTCCTGATGGCGGGCTTTACTGCCGGTAACGACAAAGGCGAACTGGTCGTGCTGGGGCGCAACGGCTCCGATTATTCCGCCGCCGTGTTGGCCGCTTGCCTGCGTGCCGACTGCTGCGAGATCTGGACCGATGTGGACGGGGTTTATACCTGCGACCCGCGTACCGTGCCGGATGCCCGATTATTGAAGTCGATGTCCTACCGCGAGGCGATGGAGCTCTCTTACTTCGGCGCCAAAGTTCTCCACCCGCGTACCATCACCCCGATTGCCCAGTTCCAAATCCCTTGCCTGATTAAAAACACCGCCAACCCACAAGCTCCCGGCACCTTGATCGGTGGCGAAAGCGTGGCTGATGATACGCCGGTAAAAGGCATCACCAATCTGAACAATATGGCGATGATCAACGTGTCCGGCCCAGGTATGAAAGGCATGGTTGGCATGGCGGCACGTGTGTTTGCCGTGATGTCACGCGCCGGGATCTCGGTGGTATTGATCACCCAGTCCTCTTCCGAATACAGCATCAGCTTCTGTGTGCCGCAGAGCGAGCTGCAACGCGCTCGTCGCGCCCTGGAAGACGAATTCTACCTGGAGCTGAAAGACGGCGTGCTGGAGCCGCTGGACGTGATGGAGCGCCTGGCAATCATCTCGGTCGTCGGCGACGGTATGCGCACCCTGCGTGGCATCTCTGCGCGTTTCTTCTCTGCTCTGGCGCGCGCCAACATCAATATCGTGGCGATCGCTCAAGGCTCTTCCGAGCGTTCAATCTCCGTGGTGGTCGATAATGATTCCGCCACCACTGGCGTGCGCGTCAGCCATCAGATGCTGTTCAACACCGATCAGGTGATCGAAGTGTTTGTGATTGGCGTGGGTGGCGTCGGCGGGGCGCTGATCGAGCAGGTTTATCGTCAGCAGCCTTGGCTGAAGCAAAAACACATCGATCTGCGCATCTGTGGCATTGCCAACTCAAGGGCGATGTTGACCAACGTGCACGGCATCTCGCTGGAAAGCTGGAGGGACGAACTGGCCGAAGCCAAAGAGCCTTTCAATCTGGGCCGCCTGATCCGCCTGGTAAAAGAGTGCCACCTGCTCAATCCGGTGATTGTCGACTGTACCTCCAGCCAGGCGGTGGCCGATCAGTATGCCGATTTCCTGGCCGATGGTTTCCACGTGGTAACGCCAAACAAGAAGGCCAACACCTCGTCGATGAATTATTACCAGCAACTGCGCACCGCCGCAGCCGGTTCTCGCCGCAAATTCCTGTATGACACCAACGTGGGTGCGGGCCTGCCGGTGATCGAAAACCTGCAGAACCTGCTCAATGCGGGCGATGAGTTGGTGCGCTTCACCGGTATCCTGTCGGGGTCACTGTCCTTTATCTTCGGTAAACTGGATGAGGGGATGTCGCTGTCGGAGGCCACCTTGCAGGCCAAGGCCCTCGGTTACACCGAGCCAGATCCGCGTGATGATCTCTCGGGGATGGATGTCGCTCGCAAGCTGTTGATCCTGGCGCGTGAAGCGGGCTATGCGCTCGAACTGAGCGATATTGAAGTCGAATCGGTGTTACCACCGTCGTTCGATGCCAGCGGTGATGTGGAGAACTTTATTGCCCGCCTGCCGGAGTTGGATGCCGAATTTAACCGCCGTGTGGCCGCTGCTGCCGCGGAAGGTAAGGTGCTGCGCTATGTGGGGGCTATCGAAGAAGGCCGCTGCCTGGTACGTATTGATGCGGTAGATGGCAACGATCCGTTGTATAAAGTGAAGAACGGTGAGAACGCCCTGGCCTTCTACAGCCGTTACTATCAGCCATTGCCGCTGGTGCTGCGCGGTTATGGTGCCGGTAATGATGTGACGGCGGCCGGGGTATTTGCCGATCTGTTGCGCACACTGTCATGGAAGTTGGGAGTCTAATATGGTTAAGGTGTATGCACCGGCCTCAATTGGTAACGTCAGCGTCGGGTTCGATGTGCTGGGAGCTGCGGTTTCCCCTATCGACGGCACGCTGCTGGGGGATTGCGTCAGCGTAGAAGCGGCCAGCCGCTTCAGCCTGGAGAATGGTGGGCGTTTTGTCAGCAAGCTGCCGAGCGATCCAAAAGAGAACATTGTTTACCAGTGCTGGGAGCGTTTCTGCCAGGCGATTGGCCGTGAAGTGCCGGTAGCGATGCGGCTGGAGAAGAACATGCCGATCGGTTCCGGGCTAGGCTCCAGCGCTTGCTCGGTGGTGGCCGGTCTGATGGCGATGAACGAATTTTGCGATCGCCCGCTCAACGAGACGCAACTGCTGGCCCTGATGGGCGAGCTGGAAGGGCGTATTTCCGGCAGCGTGCATTACGATAACGTTGCGCCGTGCTATCTGGGCGGCTTGCAGCTGATGCTGGAAGAAGAAGGGATCATCAGCCAGGAAGTGCCTGGCTTTAAAGACTGGCTGTGGGTGATGGCCTATCCGGGCATCAAAGTGTCCACCGCTGAGGCGCGTGCCATTCTGCCCGCGCAATACCGCCGCCAGGACTGTATCAGCCATGGCCGCTATCTGGCGGGCTTTATTCACGCTTGCCACACTCAGCAACCGCGTCTGGCGGCCAAGCTGATGCAGGATGTGATTGCCGAGCCTTATCGCACCCGCCTGTTGCCAGGTTTTGCCGAAGCGCGTAAAGCCTCACAGGATATCGGTGCCTTGGCTTGCGGCATTTCCGGCTCCGGCCCGACGCTGTTTGCGGTCTGTGATGACGGCGCAACGGCGCAACGCATGGCTGATTGGCTGACCAACCATTACCTGCAAAACGACGAAGGTTTTGTTCATATTTGCCGCCTGGATACCGCTGGCGCTCGACTATTGGGATAACGCATGAAACTGTACAATCTGAAAGATCATAACGAACAGGTCAGCTTCGCGCAGGCTATCAAACAGGGCCTGGGTAAGCAGCAAGGGCTGTTTTTCCCGCTGGAACTGCCAGAATTCGAACTGACAGAGATTGATAAGCTGCTGGAGATGGACTTTGTCACTCGTAGCAGCAAGATCCTGTCCGCTTTTATTGGCGACGAGATCGGCGAAGAGGCGCTGTACAAGCGAGTGAAGGCCGCGTTTGAGTTCCCGGCCCCGGTGGCGCAGGTGGAGAGCGATGTAGCCTGCCTGGAGCTGTTCCACGGCCCGACGCTGGCGTTCAAAGACTTCGGCGGCCGCTTTATGGCGCAGATGCTGGCGGAAGTCGCGGGCGACCAGCCAGTAACCATCTTGACTGCAACCTCCGGTGATACCGGCGCTGCCGTTGCTCATGCCTTCTACGGCCTGAAAAACGTGCGCGTGGTGATCCTCTATCCACAGGGTAAGATCAGTTCGCTGCAGGAAAAGCTGTTCTGCACGTTGGGTGGCAACATCCACACCATCGCTATCGATGGCGACTTTGACGCCTGCCAGGCGTTGGTCAAGCAGGCGTTTGACGATCAGGAGCTGAAAGAGGCGGTACACCTTAACTCAGCCAACTCGATCAATATCAGCCGCCTGCTGGCGCAAATCTGCTACTACTTTGAAGCGGTGGCGCAACTGCCGCAGGAAGCCCGCAATCAGTTGGTGGTTTCCGTGCCAAGCGGCAACTTTGGCGATTTGACCGCCGGGTTGCTGGCGAAATCCCTGGGGCTGCCGGTGAAACGCTTTATTGCCGCCACCAACGCTAACGACACCGTGCCACGCTTCCTGACTACTGGCCAATGGGAACCAAACACCACTGTGGCGACGTTATCCAACGCGATGGACGTCAGCCAGCCGAATAACTGGCCGCGTGTGGAAGAGTTGTTCCGCCGTAAAATCTGGCAGTTGAAGGAGTTGGCTCATGGCGCGGTGAGTGATGAAACCACCAAGGAAACCATGAAAGAGTTGGCTGCTTTGGGCTACCTTTCAGAGCCTCATGCGGCGATCGCCTACCGCGTTCTGCGCGATCAACTGCAAGCAGGGGAGTTTGGCCTGTTCCTGGGCACGGCACATCCGGCCAAGTTCAAGGAAAGCGTCGAAGAGATCCTCGGCCAGGAGTTACCGCTGCCACAGGCCTTGGCGGTGCGTGCACAGTTGCCGCTGTTGTCGCATAACATGGCAGCGGACTTTGCCGCGCTGCGTCAATTCATGATGACGTTGCCAGTCTGACAAAACCCGTTCCCTCTCCTTGTCGGGAGAGGGAACGGATTTCTCACTGCTCTGGGCGTTTGAATACCAGCTCATTACCCGCCGAAGCCGCCTCATCGAAGGCATACCCTTCCAGATTGAAATCAACCAGTTGTTCTCTGCGCTCCAAGCGATTCTTGATGATAAAGCGGCTCATCAGCCCACGCGCTTTCTTGGCGTAGAAACTGATGACTTTGTACTTGCCGTTTTTCTCGTCCAGGAATACCGGTTTGATCAGTGAACCGTGCAGCTTGGCCGGTTTTACCGATTTGAAGTATTCATCCGAAGCCAGGTTCACCACCACATCATCGCCTTGCTGCTCCAGGGCCTGATTCAGTTTTGCGGTGATCCGATCGCCCCAGAAGCTGTACAAGTCTTTGCCCTTCGGGTTCTCCAGCTTGATCCCCATCTCCAGCCGGTAAGGCATCATCAGGTCCAGCGGGCGCAGCACCCCGTACAGACCAGAGAGCATCCGCAGATGCTGCTGTGCGAAGTCGAAATCCTCTTCGCTGAAGTCTTGCGCCTGTAAGCCGGTATAAACGTCGCCTTTAAACGCCAACAGCGCCTGACGAGCATTGTCCGGGGTGAAGTCAGGCTGCCATTCGCCAAAGCGTGCGGCATTCAGGCCCGCGAGCTTATCGCTGATGCTCATCAGGCCGGAAATTTGCGCCGGGGTCAGCTTACGGCAGATTTTGATCAGCTTTTGCGACTGATCCAACAATTCGGGCTGGGTAAAGCGTTCGGTGGCTAACGGGCTTGCATAATCCAGGGTTTTGGCAGGTGAAATAATAATAAGCATGGTCACATCCTGTTTATCAACATGTGGCTACTGTAGCAAAAAGCGCGCAAGACCAGGAGGTATGGCTGTGATAGGGCGCACTTTACGCACGCCCTGGAGGTTTAACGCTGCCTGCTCGGCTTCCAGATCCCCGGTTCGAGTTGCGATCCCAGCTCCGGGTAGTGGTTGATGTCAAAGGTGGGCAGCTTGCCGAGTGAACGTTGGTGGTTGTAATCCTTGGCCAATTTGAAGGCCACGTCGGACAGTAACAAGATAGCGGTCAGATTGGTGATCGCCATCAGCGCCATCGAGATATCCGCCATTTTCCACACCGTGGATAATTCTGCCATTGAGCCAAACATCACCATACCCAAGGCAAAGCAGCGAAAAATCGTCAGTTTGGTCGGATGGTGGTGCTTGAGGAAGATCAGGTTGTTCTCGGCATAGGCATAATTGGCAATGATAGAGGTAAAGGCAAACAGGAATACGGCAATCGCGACAAAGGGCGCGCCCCAGGAACCGACGGCGCTGGCCATGGCCCGCTGGGTCAGATCGATGCCGCTGATGTCGGATGGGGGGCTATCCAGTGCACCAGAGGCCAAGATTATCGCCGCCGTTGCGCTACAGATGACGATGGTATCGACAAATGCGCCAAGCATCTGCACATAGCCCTGCGAGGCAGGGTGTGGCGGATAAGGGGTAGCGGAAGCTGCCACGTTGGGGGCCGACCCCATCCCGCCTTCGTTAGAAAATAGCCCGCGTTGTATACCCTGAGTCATGGCCTGCGAGATCCCGTAACCCAGGGTACCGGCAGCGACTTCCTGCAGGCCAAAAGCGCTTTTGAAGATCAACGCCAGGATAGCTGGCATATGCTCGATATTCAGGCCGATGATCCACAGCGCCAGTAGCAGGTAAGCCAAGGCCATAAACGGCACGATTTTTTCTGCGACGCGGGCGATGGAACGGATACCGCCGAAGATCACCATGGCGCTCAGCACCACCAACACTATGCCGACGTACATGGGGTCGATGTTGAAGGCCACCGAGCTGGCCAGGGCGATGGAGTTGGCCTGTACCGCATTGAACACCAGGCCGAAAGCGATCAGCAGGAAAATGGAGAACATCACACCCATCCAGCGCATGCCCAACCCTTTTTCCATATAGTAAGCAGGGCCGCCACGGTAGTGGCCGTTATCGTCTTTGGTTTTGTAGAGCTGCGCCAGGGTGCTCTCAATGAAAGAGGTCGCCATGCCGATAAACGCGATCACCCACATCCAGAAGATGGCGCCGGGGCCGCCAGCCGTAAGCGCTATCGCCACGCCGGTAAGGTTGTTGGTGCCGACACGAGCGGCTAGAGAAGTACATAGTGCCTGGAAGGATGAAATACCCACACCGTCGCTTTTGGTGCTGTTCTTCAGCACGGAAAACATATGGTTGAAGTGACGAATTTGAATAAAGCGGGTACGTAAGGTGAAGTAGATGCCGGCACCCAACAGCAAATAGATCAGTACTGAACTCCACAGGATGTTATTGATAAAGTTAATCAGATCCGTCACGTGTTTCTCCTTGTTAAGATTACTGCTCCTCAGGGTCTTCGACCTTGGTTCGGAAAACTTGAGTCAGTTCTCGACAAGAACTTGGCTAAAATCATCCCATTGACGGGAATTACAGCCTTCTTTTGGGGTTTTCGGTGAATAAAACAGCTGGCGGGAATTTAACATAATTTCCAGGCGGGATAGCGCGTTAATGCCGTGGCATTGCTTCGGTAATTGCGAATTATCGGTGCGTAACCGGTTGCTCGTGCAAGGATAAAACAACCGCCGCCAGCGCGTGATTTTCCTGCCTTGCGCCGGGCTGCGTGCATGTTATTATCAGGACAAGGCATGGTTGAACGATGCCAAAAGTTCATGCACAAACGATGAGATAATGCCAACATGACCGATAAATTAACGTCCCTACGCCAGCTGACTACGGTAGTTGCGGATACGGGTGATATCGCTGCAATGAAGCTATATCAACCGCAAGATGCCACCACCAACCCTTCGCTGATCCTCAACGCAGCGCAAATTCCTGAATACCGTAAACTGATCGATGAAGCCATTGCCTGGGCGCGCGAGCAGAGCAGCGATCGCGATCAGCAGGTTGCCGATGCCGCAGACAAGCTGGCCGTCAACATTGGTCTGGAGATCCTGAAACTGGTCCCGGGCCGCATTTCCACCGAAGTGGACGCGCGTCTGTCTTATGATACCGAAGCCAGCGTTGCCAAAGCCAAGCGCCTGATCAAACTGTATAACGAAGCGGGCATCAGCAACGATCGCATCCTGATCAAGCTGGCCTCCACCTGGCAGGGTATCCGTGCTGCCGAGCGTCTGGAAAAAGAAGGCATCAACTGTAACCTGACGTTGCTGTTCTCCTTCGCTCAGGCACGTGCCTGCGCCGAAGCTGGCGTGTACCTGATCTCGCCGTTCGTTGGCCGTATCCTTGACTGGTACAAAGCCAATGGCGACAAGAAAGAGTTTGCCCCGCACGAAGATCCGGGCGTGGTTTCGGTGTCCGAAATTTATCAGTACTACAAGCAGCACGGCTATGAAACCGTGGTGATGGGCGCCAGCTTCCGTAACGTCGGTGAAATCATCGAACTGGCGGGCTGCGATCGTCTGACCATCGCACCTGCACTGCTGAAAGAGCTGGCAGAGAGCGAAGGCGCACTGGAGCGTAAACTGTCTTATACCGGCGAAGTGAAAGCGCGTCCGGCACCGCTGACCGAGCCTGAGTTCTACTGGCAGCACAACCAGGATCCAATGGCGGTTGAGAAACTGACCGACGGTATCCGCAAGTTTGCCGTAGACCAGGGCAAGCTGGAAAAAATGATCGCCGACTTGCTGTAATTACGAAAAGTCGTGCAGAAGGTGGCCTCGGCCACCTTTTTTTATATCTGAATATCCACCTCATCGGACAAACCCCCTATACTCCCGTCATTAATCTCCCTTCGGTAACCGGGGCAAAAGACAGAGGTAAAACATGGATACATTACGCATTGGTTTGGTTTCTATTTCGGACCGCGCTTCAGGGGGCGTTTATCAGGATAAAGGGATCCCGGCGCTGGAAGAGTGGTTGGGCAGCGCTTTGGCGACGCCGTTCACCCTGGAGACCCGACTGATCCCAGACGAGCAGACGTTGATTGAGCATACGTTGTGTGAGCTGGTTGATGAAATGGGCTGCCATCTGGTGCTGACTACCGGCGGTACCGGCCCGTCCCGGCGTGACGTCACTCCCGATGCCACGTTGGCGATTGCCGATCGCGTGATGCCTGGTTTTGGCGAGCAAATGCGCCAAATCAGCCTACACTATGTGCCAACGGCAATTCTTTCACGCCAGGTTGGGGCGATCCGTAAACAGGCGTTGATCATCAACCTGCCGGGGCAACCCAAATCGATTAAAGAAACGCTGGAAGGGGTGAAGGACGAGGCAGGCAAGGTGGTGGTGCACGGTATTTTTGCCAGCGTGCCTTATTGCATCCAACTGCTCGAAGGCCCTTATGTAGAGACCCACGAGGCCGTGGTAGCAGCATTTCGTCCCAAGAATGCGCGGCGCGAGATAAATCTCTAAATTTCAGCAATCTGCGGGATAACCTTCAGCGCATCTGGTGTGAAAGTATTTTGCCGTTATAGTAAGAAACTTTTTACAGTTAGCCATTATGCTTTCTGTGTCTTTCCTGTTTTCTCTAACGGTATCTTATGCATCACGATAATAATCGTCGGCTCAACCGGCAAGATTATAAGACTCTGACGTTGGCTGCCCTGGGCGGTGCGTTGGAGTTTTATGACTTCATCATTTTTGTTTTCTTTGCCGCGGTAATGGGCGATCTGTTCTTCCCGGCGGATATGCCTGAGTGGCTGCGCCAGGTGCAGACCTTCGGTATCTTTGCGGCGGGCTATCTGGCTCGGCCGCTGGGCGGCATTATCATGGCGCACTTCGGCGATCTGGTGGGCCGTAAAAAGATGTTCAGCCTGAGCATCCTGCTGATGGCGTTACCGACGCTGGCGATGGGGATGCTGCCCACCTACGCCAGTATCGGCATCGCCGCACCGTTGCTGCTGCTGTTGATGCGGGTTCTGCAAGGCGCGGCGATCGGTGGTGAAGTCCCTGGTGCCTGGGTATTTGTGGCGGAGCATGTGCCGCGCAAACGCGTTGGTTTTGCCTGTGGCACGCTCACTGCTGGCCTGACAGCCGGTATCCTGCTCGGCTCGCTGGTGGCCACCATTATCAATACCACGCTCAGCCAACAGGCCATTCATGACGGTGGCTGGCGTATTCCGTTCTTCCTGGGCGGCATCTTTGGCCTGTTTGCCATGTATCTGCGCCGCTGGTTGCAGGAAACCCCAATCTTCATCGAGATGCAGGCGCGTAAGGCGCTGGCAGAAGAGCTGCCGCTGAAATCGGTGGTGATGAATCACCGCAAAGAGATCGCGGTCTCGATGCTGCTGACCTGGCTGTTGTCGGCAGGTATTGTGGTGGTGATCCTGATGACGCCAACCTACCTGCAAAAACAGTTTGCCATAGCCCCGGCGTTGTCACTGCAGGCCAACAGCATCGCGATCATCATGCTGTTTGCTGGCTGCATCGTCTCTGGTTCGGCGGCGGACCGCTTTGGCGCCAGCAAAACCTTTATCGTCGGCAGTGTGTTGTTGGCAGGGTGCAGTTGGCTGTTCTATCAGTCGGTGACAACACATCCAGAAATGCTGTTCGCCACCTACGCGCTGGTTGGCTTCAGTGTGGGGATCGTCGGTGCGGTGCCTTACGTGCTGGTGCGGGCCTTCCCGGCGGAAGTGCGATTTAGCGGGATTTCGTTCTCCTACAACGTGGCATACGCGATTTTTGGGGGTTTAACCCCGGTATTTGTCACGCTGATCATGAAGTTAACCCCGTTAGCGCCCGCTTACTATATGCTGGCGTTATCGACGCTCGGCCTGCTGCTGGGGATCTACCTGCGTCGCGACCTGAACAGTGAAAAACCGCTCTTGAACTAAGCGATTTTCGCCCAATAAAAAACCCTGCGATTAAACACCGCAGGGTTTTTTTATATCACGTTAGTACGGATTTATGCAGTAACGGCAGCTGGTGTTGCCTGCTGAGCTTCCACCGGGCCGATTGGCAGTACGGTGCGGCCCAACTGTTCGTTGATCACCTCAGCCATCGCCAGATAGATTGCGCTGGCGCCACAGATGATGCCTTCGTAACCGGCGAACGTCAGGATCGCGTGGTTACCGGTGATGTTGCCGACGGCCAGCAGTGCGAACAGCACGGTCAGGCTGGCAAACACGAACTGCAACCCACGGTTGGTGTGCAGCGTGCCGAAGAACATGAACAGGGTGAAGACGCCCCACAGTGCAAGGTAGATGCCGAGGACGTTCGCGTCGGTCGGTTCTGCCAGGCCCATGCGTGGCAGCAGCAGGATGCCTACCAGGCTCAGCCAGAAGCAGCCGTAAGAGGTGAAGGCGGTCAAGCCGAAGGTGTTGCCTTTCTTGAACTCAAGAATACCGGCAAAAATCTGAGCCATGCCACCGAAGAAAATCCCCATACTGATGATGACGGAAGTCAGTGGGAAAAAGCCCGCGTTGTGCAGGTTCAGCAAGACGGTAGTCATCCCGAAGCCCATCAGACCCAGGGGGCCGGGATTTGCCAACTTGTTGGAGTGCATATGTCCTCTGCGATAACAGAATTGTAACGAAAATGGATAGGTAATTTAATAAATGGTCTGAATGGCCGAAAAACCCATAACTTCCATCAGAGCGCGCGGCATCATAATGATCCCCACGTCAGGAAACAATGATCTTGCTGCGGATAAAAACGAAATTTTTTTTGCCCTGCCCCTTGATGCTGGTGTGGATGGCCCCATCTTATTGGCAACCGCAGTTGCTGACCGCGGGTAACACTGAGATGCCGGGCAGTTGAAAAGCAAAAAAACGCCCGCATATAGTTAGCAACCTGACCGATTATGAATTTATTAGTGGAGATGTTTAGATGGGCAAAATTATTGGTATCGACCTGGGTACAACCAACTCTTGTGTAGCAATTATGGATGGTGGCAAGGCGCGCGTGCTGGAGAATGCCGAAGGCGATCGCACCACTCCTTCAATCATCGCATATACCCAGGATGGTGAAATTCTGGTTGGCCAGCCTGCTAAGCGTCAGGCTGTTACCAACCCACAAAACACCCTGTTTGCGATCAAGCGCCTGATTGGCCGTCGCTTCCAGGATGAAGAAGCACAGCGTGACAAGGCTATCATGCCTTACAACATCGTCGCTGCCGATAACGGTGACGCCTGGCTGGAAGTGAAGGGCCAGAGAATGGCACCTCCGCAGATCTCTGCGGAAGTCCTGAAGAAAATGAAGAAAACGGCGGAAGATTACCTGGGTGAGCCGGTAACTGAAGCGGTTATCACCGTTCCTGCCTACTTCAACGATGCTCAGCGTCAGGCGACCAAAGATGCTGGCCGTATCGCAGGTCTGGAAGTGAAACGTATCATCAACGAACCGACTGCTGCGGCCCTGGCTTATGGCCTGGACAAAGAAGTGGGCAACCGTACCATCGCGGTTTATGACCTGGGTGGCGGTACTTTCGATATCTCAATCATTGAGATCGACGACGTTGACGGTGAAAAAACCTTCGAAGTTCTGGCAACCAACGGTGATACCCACCTGGGTGGTGAAGACTTCGACAGCCGCCTGATCAACTATCTGGTGGAAGAGTTCAAGAAAGAGCAGGGCATGGATCTGCGCAACGATCCGTTGGCGATGCAGCGTCTGAAAGAAGCCGCTGAAAAAGCCAAGATCGAGCTGTCCTCCGCTCAGCAGACCGACGTCAACCTGCCGTACATCACTGCAGATGGCAGCGGTCCAAAACACATGAACATCAAAGTGACCCGTGCAAAACTCGAGTCGCTGGTAGAAGATCTGGTTGCTCGCTCTATCGAGCCGCTGAAAGTGGCACTGAAAGATGCAGGCCTGTCGGTTTCTGACATTCAGGACGTGATCCTGGTCGGTGGCCAGACCCGTATGCCTATGGTTCAGAAGAAAGTTGCTGACTTCTTCGGTAAAGAACCACGTAAAGACGTTAACCCGGACGAAGCGGTTGCCGTTGGTGCTGCGGTTCAGGGCGGTGTGTTGGCCGGTGATGTGAAAGACGTATTGCTGCTGGACGTTACCCCACTGTCACTGGGTATCGAAACCATGGGCAGCGTAATGACGCCGCTGATCACCAAAAATACCACTATCCCGACCAAGCACAGCCAGGTGTTCTCTACTGCCGAAGACAACCAGGCAGCGGTGACCATCCATGTGCTGCAGGGTGAGCGTAAACGTGCCAATGACAACAAGTCACTGGGCCAGTTCAACCTGGACGGCATCCAGCCGGCACCACGCGGTATGGCACAGATCGAAGTGACCTTCGATATCGATGCCGACGGTATTCTGCACGTGTCTGCGAAAGACAAGAACACCGGCCGTGAGCAGAAGATCACCATCAAGGCGTCTTCTGGTCTGAACGAAGAAGAAATCCAGAAAATGGTACGCGATGCCGAAGTGAACGCTGAAGCTGACCGTAAGTTCGAAGAACTGGTGCAAACTCGTAACCAGGCGGATCACCTGATCCACGGTACTCGTAAGCAGTTGGAAGAAGCGGGCGAACAATTGCCAGCTGAAGACAAAACCGCTATCGAGAGCGCGCTGAAAGATCTGGAAGCGGCGGTGAAAGGCGAAGATAAAGCCGAAATCGAAGCGAAAACCCAGGCTCTGGTGCAGGTTTCCGGCAAGCTGATGGAAATGGCCCAGGCTCAAGCGCAGCAGGCACAGGGTGCTGATGCCGGTGCAGACAACGCGGCGCAGAAAGACGACGACGTGGTTGACGCCGAGTTTGAAGAAGTTAAAGACAAAAAATAATCGCCCTTAAGCGGGCACGGTGCGGCCACAGGCCGTAACCGGAAACCAGCACGGGCGTCGAGGCAACTCTACGCCCGTGCACGCATGTTAAGGGTAAGAGAAATAATGGCGAAGAGAGATTATTACGAGGTGCTCGGCGTTGCCAAGACGGCAGACGAGCGCGAAATCAAAAAGGCGTATAAGCGCCTGGCGATGAAGTATCACCCTGATCGTAATCAGGAAAAAGACGCCGAAAGCCAGTTTAAAGAGGTCAAGGAAGCCTACGAGATCCTGACCGACGATCAAAAACGTGCTGCCTACGATCAATACGGCCATGCGGCCTTTGAGCAAGGTGGTATGGGCGGTGGTGGTGGCTTTGGTGGCGGCGGTGCCGACTTCAGCGATATCTTTGGCGACGTGTTTGGCGATATCTTTGGCGGCGGACGCCGTCAACGTGCCAGCCGTGGATCCGATTTGCGTTACAACATGGATCTGACGCTCGAAGAAGCCGTGCGTGGCGTGACCAAAGAGATCCGTATTCCAACGCTAGAAGAGTGTGATGTCTGCCATGGCAACGGTGCCAAGCCGGGCAGTTCGCCGGCAACCTGTCCGACCTGTCATGGTCAGGGCCAGGTGCAGATGCGCCAAGGGTTCTTCACCGTGCAGCAGGCTTGTCCGCACTGCCACGGGCGTGGTCAGATCATCAAGGATCCGTGCAATAAATGTCACGGCCACGGTCGCGTAGAGAAATCCAAAACCCTGTCGGTGAAAATCCCGGCGGGCGTAGATACTGGCGACCGCATCCGCCTGTCGGGTGAAGGTGAAGCCGGTGAACACGGTGCGCCAGCAGGGGATCTGTACGTTCAGGTTCAGGTGAGTGCTCACCCGATCTTCGAGCGTGAAGGCAATAACCTCTACTGTGAAGTGCCGATCAACTTTGCTATGGCTGCCTTGGGTGGCGAGATTGAAGTGCCAACGCTGGATGGCCGCGTCAAGCTGAAAGTCCCGGCGGAAACTCAGACCGGTAAACTGTTCCGTATGCGTGGCAAAGGGGTTAAATCGGTACGGGGTGGCAGCCAGGGTGACCTGCTGTGCCGCGTGGTGGTAGAAACGCCGGTGAGTCTGAACGACAAGCAGAAGCAGCTGCTTAAAGAGCTGGAAGAGAGCCTGGGTGGTCCTTCTGGGGATAAAAACAGCCCGCGTTCGAAAAGCTTCTTCGACGGCGTGAAAAAGTTTTTTGACGACCTGACTCGTTAATCAACGTTCCCCGAGCATCACCCTCAAAACCCCGGTTTAAGCAAACCGGGGTTTTTCTTTGCAGCAAAACGCATGGTCTATATCCCTATTAAAACTGTGATATAAGACCTTTATAAATCGGTTTTTTCGAGTTGTTTTGCATTTATAAACTGCTTTTTTCGATGTTACTCCTCGCCTATACTCTGCGAATTATCTGGAAACCTATTACTTGGGGTGACGTACTGTGACTACTATTATTCGTCAATTTTTGCGTCAAGAAGCCGCCGGCGGCATTATTCTGATCGCTGCCGCCGTGGTGGCATTGATCATGGCCAATACCCCCGTACAGGGGCTGTATCAGGCCTTCCTTAATTTACCGGTGGCGGTCAGCATCGCCTCGCTGGAAATTGCCAAACCGCTGCTGCTGTGGATTAACGACGGTTTAATGGCCATCTTCTTCCTGGTGGTCGGGCTGGAAGTCAAACGTGAGCTGCTGCAAGGCTCGTTGGCCGGGCGCGACAAAGCCATCTTCCCTGCGATTGCGGCACTGGGCGGCATGCTGGCTCCGGCGCTGATCTATCTGCTGTTCAACGGTGCCGATGAAGTGACCCGCCAGGGCTGGGCGATCCCGGCGGCAACGGATATTGCCTTTGCCTTGGGCGTGATGGCCTTACTGGGCAACCGGGTGCCGACCAGCCTGAAAGTGTTCCTGCTGGCCTTGGCGATTATCGATGACCTTGGGGTTATCATCATTATCGCGTTGTTCTATACCCATCAGGTCTCGATGGTGGCGTTGGGCGTTGCGGCTGCCGCGATTGCGGTATTGGCGCTAATGAACTGGCGGGGAGTGGGTAAAACCTCGTTGTATATGATGGTCGGATTGGTGCTGTGGGTAGCGATCCTCAAGTCAGGCGTTCACGCTACGCTAGCGGGGGTGATTGTCGGCTTTATGATCCCGCTGAACGCCAAGAGTGAGCCTTCGCCCTCTGAAACCCTGGAGCATGAGCTGCACCCTTGGGTCGCCTTCCTGATCCTGCCGCTGTTCGCCTTTGCCAACGCGGGTGTATCGTTGCAAGGGGTGTCCTTGAGCGGGTTGACTTCACTGCTGCCGCTGGGGATTGCTGCCGGGCTGTTTATCGGCAAGCCGCTGGGGATTTTCGTCTTCTGCTGGCTGGCGGTGAAGCTGGGGATTGCCCGTTTGCCGCAGGATATCGGCTTTAAACAGGTGTTTGCTGTGGCCGTGCTCTGTGGTATTGGTTTCACCATGTCGATTTTTATTGCCTCATTGGCCTTCGCCGATGCGGATGTGGCTCTCAGTACCTATGCCAAATTAGGCATATTATTGGGATCGACCAGCGCTGCGGTAGTGGGTTACGGCCTGTTGCGTTTGAGTTTGCCTCGCAGCCGATGACCTTTGTGTTTACCCCTCGTTGCTGAAGGGCTATTACAATAGTAGCGGCAGCGTGGCTTCGTCAGCTACGCTGCACTTGGGATTAAAGATAACTTTGCGTTGTCCGAAATTAACGATAGGGAGTTTGTCGCTCATCACGGCAGACCGTTTGCCGATGAGAAACCTAAGGAGAGAACGTTTTGAGAATGTCTCATATCAACTTTAACCATCTGTATTACTTCTGGCAGGTCTGCAAGGAGGGGTCGGTCGTGGGAGCGGCAGAAGCCCTGTTCCTCACGCCGCAGACCATCACCGGCCAAATCAAGGCACTGGAAGAACGGCTCAACGGTAAGCTGTTCAAACGCCAGGGGCGCGGGCTGGTACCCTCCGAGCTAGGCCAACTGGTGTTCCGCTATGCCGACAAGATGTTTATGCTCAGCCAGGAAATGCTGGATATCGTCAACTACCGCAAGGAGTCCAACCTGCTGTTTGACGTGGGCGTCGCGGATGCGCTATCCAAACGTCTGGTCAGCCAGGTACTGGAAACGGCGGTGGTGGTGGACAACGAGCAAATCCACCTGCGCTGTTTTGAATCAACCCATGAGATGCTGTTGGAGCAACTGAGCCAGCATAAGCTGGATATGATCCTGTCGGATTGTCCGGTCGACTCCAGCCAGCAGGAAGGCTTGTTTTCGCTGAAGCTGGGCGAGTGTGGGGTCAGTTTCTTCTGTCGTCAGCCGATACCCGATTTACCGTTTCCGGCCTGTCTGGAACAGCGCCGCTTGCTGATCCCGGGAAGGCGTTCAATGCTGGGGCGCAAGCTGCTCAACTGGTTCAACACGCAAGGTATCAAGGTCGAAATACTGGGGGAGTTTGACGATGCGGCCCTGATGAAGGCTTTCGGCCTGTACCACAATGCGATCTTCGTGGCGCCAACGCTGTATGCACTGGATACCTATAGCGATGATGACGTGGTGGAGATAGGGCGTGTCGATAGCGTGCAGGAAGAGTATTACATCATTTTTGCCGAGCGAATGATCCAGCACCCGGCGGTACAGCGGGTATGCAACAAGGACTTCTCGGCGCTGTTCGCGCTGTAGGCTTGAACGTCAGGCGTAAAAAAACCGGCCGAGGCCGGTTTTTTTAACAAGCACACAACGTAATGCTTATTGCATTGCGTTGATACGCGCCGTCAGGTTTGACTTATGACGCGCTGCTTTGTTTTTGTGGATCAGGCCTTTAGCAGCCTGGCGATCCACAAGTGGTTGCATTACGAGGAATGCGTTTTGTGCTGCGTCTTTGTCGCCAGCTGCGATAGCTGCGTCAACCTTCTTAATGAAGGTACGCACCATTGAGCGACGGCTAGCGTTATGCTTGCGACGTTTCTCAGACTGTATGGCGCGTTTCTTAGCTGATTTGATATTAGCCAAGGTCCAACTCCCAAATATATATATTGAGGACAATTCAAAGGCCGAGGAATATGCCCTTTTAGCCTTCGTTTGTCAATGGATTTGTGCAAATAAGCGCCGTTTGTACGGGCGGCACTTGCTACGTTGTGATGGCGCAGGATTTTACCAGCTTCAGCCATGGGAATACAGTGTTTCACGAGAAAAATCGCCATGTGATTTGCATCACAGTCTGCAAGCTGTTGGTCCTGGTGGGTTATCCCCCGTCTTTCAAGCGTCGGCCAGAAGCCAAGCTCGCTATCAGCGCGCTAATATAGCACGCATTGGGCCAGATAAACGGTGGTTAAGGCGATTATCCTCCGGTATGGTATGACTATTACATCAAAGGAACCAATCGCGGGTTAACCTTGACCGCTGTACAAGGTATAATCCGCCGATTTCCACTGTGTTGGGCCAGCTATGCAGCTAATTCGCGGCATCCATAATATCCGGGCACGCCACCGTGGCTGTGTGCTCACCATCGGCAACTTTGACGGCGTCCATCGCGGTCACAAGGCGCTGTTGGGGCAGTTGAAGCAGGAAGGGCGACGCCTGGGGTTACCCGTCATCGTCATGATCTTTGAGCCACAACCGCTGGAACTGTTTGCCGCGGATAAGGCTCCGGCCCGCCTCACGCGTTTGCGTGACAAAGCCAAATACCTGGCGCAGGCCGGGGTTGATTACCTGTTGTGCGTCAAGTTTGATCCCCGTTTTGCCGCCCATACCGCTCAGGCATTCGTTGCCGAGCTGCTGGTCGAAAAGCTGGGGGTAAAATTCCTGATGGTGGGGGATGATTTCCGCTTTGGTGCTGGTCGCCAGGGGGACTTCCCGCTGTTAGAGCTTGCCGGGCAAGAATTCGGCTTTGAGGTGGTCAGCACACCAAGCTTCCGTGAAGGCGACCTGCGCATCAGCAGCACCGCCATCCGCAATGCGCTGCGTGATGATGATTTGCCACTGGCAGAAACCCTGCTGGGGCATCCTTACAGTATTTCCGGGCGCGTAGTGCATGGCGATGAACTGGGGCGAACCATTGGTTTCCCAACCGCCAACCTGCCGCTCAAACGCCTGGTTGCCCCGGTGAAAGGGGTGTATGCCGTTGATGTGTATGGCCTGGGCCCCGAGCCTTTGCCGGGCGTGGCCAATATCGGCACGCGCCCTACGGTGGCAGGCGTACGTCAGCAGTTGGAAGTGCATCTGCTGGACGTAACCATGGATCTTTACGGGCGCCACCTGGATGTGGTGCTGCGCGCAAAATTGCGCAATGAACAGCGTTTTGCTTCGCTCGATGCGCTAAAGCAGCAAATCGCCAATGATGTGGTGACGGCCCGGACGTTCTTCGGGCTACAGACACCGGCTTAATCTACGAACCGAAACGAGATCGAGAATCTAATGAGTGACTACAAGAATACCCTGAACTTGCCGGAAACAGGGTTCCCGATGCGTGGCGATCTCGCCAAGCGTGAACCTGGCATGCTCGCACGTTGGTATGAACAGGATCTGTACGGGATCATTCGTGCCGCCAAAAAGGGCAAGAAATCCTTCATTCTGCATGACGGCCCTCCGTATGCGAATGGCAGCATTCACATTGGTCACTCGGTAAACAAGATCCTCAAAGACATTATTATCAAGTCAAAAGGGATGGCTGGCTTTGATTCGCCTTATGTTCCAGGCTGGGACTGTCACGGTCTGCCTATCGAACTGAAGGTTGAGCAACTGTATGGCAAACCGGGTGAGAAACTGACGCCGGCAGAGTTCCGCCAGAAATGCCGTGAATATGCTGCCGAGCAGGTTGAAGGCCAGAAGAAAGACTTTATCCGTCTGGGGGTTCTGGGTGACTGGGATCATCCGTACCTGACCATGAATTTTAAAACCGAAGCCAACATCATCCGTGCGTTGGGCAAGATCATCAGCAATGGTCATCTGCTCAAAGGCGCCAAGCCGGTGCACTGGTGTACGGACTGCGGTTCTTCCCTGGCGGAAGCGGAAGTTGAATATTACGACAAAACCTCGCCATCCATCGACGTCGCGTTCCACGCGGTTGATGCGGCGGCGGTGGCCAGCAAGTTTGGCGTAACCAACGTGAATGGTCCGGTGTCACTGGTGATCTGGACGACCACACCGTGGACGCTGCCTGCCAACCGTGCGATCTCGCTGAACGCAGAATTCGCCTATCAGTTAGTGCAGATCGACGGCCAGTGCGTGATCCTGGCAGCCGATCTGGTGGAAAGCGTGATGAAGCGCGCAGGCATCACTTCCTGGGCAGTGCTGGGCGACTGTAAGGGCAGCGATCTGGAACTGATGCGCTTTACCCATCCGTTTATGGGCTTTGACGTGCCGGCGATCCTGGGCGATCACGTTACGCTGGATGCCGGTACCGGTGCCGTACATACCGCACCTGGCCACGGCCCGGATGACTTCGTGATCGGCCAGAAATACGGCCTGGAAGTCGCCAACCCGGTTGGCCCGAACGGCTGCTACCTGACCGGCACCTATCCAACGCTGGACGGTAAATTCGTGTTCAAGGCCAACGATCTGATCGTTGAGCTGCTGCGTGAGAAAGGCGCTTTGTTGCACGTGGAAAAACTGCAACACAGCTATCCGTGCTGCTGGCGCCACAAAACGCCGATCATCTTCCGTGCCACGCCGCAATGGTTTATCAGCATGGATCAAAAGGGCCTGCGCAAGCAGTCGCTGGAAGAGATCAAGGGCGTACAGTGGATCCCGGATTGGGGCCAGGCGCGTATTGAAACCATGGTGGCTAACCGCCCAGACTGGTGTATCTCACGTCAGCGTACCTGGGGTGTTCCAATGTCCCTGTTCGTGCACAAAGACACTGAGCAGCTTCACCCACGCAGCGTAGAGCTGATGGAAGAAGTGGCCAAGCGTGTTGAGCAGGACGGGATCCAGGCCTGGTGGGATCTGGACGCTGCCGATATCCTCGGTGCCGAAGCGGCCGATTATGTGAAAGTGCCAGATACGCTGGACGTTTGGTTCGACTCAGGTTCAACCCATTCTTCCGTGGTTGACGTGCGTCCAGAATTCAACGGCCACTCTGCCGATATGTATCTGGAAGGTTCCGACCAACATCGTGGCTGGTTCATGTCATCACTGATGATTTCGACCGCCATGAAGGGCAAAGCGCCTTACAAAGAAGTGCTGACCCACGGCTTTACCGTCGATGGTCAGGGCCGCAAAATGTCCAAGTCAATCGGCAACACCGTCAGCCCGCAGGACGTTATGAACAAGCTGGGTGGCGACATTCTGCGTCTGTGGGTCGCGTCTACCGACTACACCGGCGAGATTGCGGTTTCCGACGAAATCCTCAAGCGTGCTGCCGATTCTTATCGCCGCATCCGTAATACCGCGCGTTTCCTGCTGGCCAACCTGAACGGGTTTGATCCGAGCACTGACTGCGTGGCCCCGGAAGAGATGGTGGTGCTGGATCGCTGGGCCGTAGGTCGTGCAATGGCCGCGCAACAGGATATCGAGCAGGCCTATGCCAACTACGATTTCCACGAAGTGGTGCAGCGTCTGATGCAGTTCTGCTCGGTAGAAATGGGTTCCTTCTATCTGGACATCATTAAAGACCGTCAGTACACCGCGAAAAGCGACAGCGTTGCCCGCCGCAGCTGCCAGACCGCTCTGTTCCACATTGCAGAAGCGCTGGTACGTTGGATGGCACCGATCATGTCGTTTACCGCCGATGAAATCTGGGCCTTCCTGCCAGGTGAGCGCACGCAGTACGTGTTTACCGAAGAGTGGTATGACGGTCTGTTCGGTCTGGCGGCAGGCGAAGGCATGAACGATGCGTTCTGGGCCGATCTGCTGAAAGTGCGTGGCGAAGTGAACAAGGTGCTGGAGCAGGCGCGTGCAGACAAGCACATTGGCGGTTCGTTGGAGGCGGCGGTTACGCTGTACGCCGATAGCGATCTGGCAGCGCGTCTGAACAGCCTGCAAGACGAGCTGCGCTTTGTGTTGCTGACCTCATCGGCCAGCGTAGCACCGTTTGCGGATGCTCCGGCAGATGCGCAGCAAAGCGAACTGTTGAAAGGGCTGAAAATTGCGTTCAGCAAAGCGGATGGTGAGAAGTGCCCGCGCTGCTGGCATTACACCACCGATGTCGGCCAGGTGGCGGAGCACGCAGAACTTTGCGGCCGCTGTGTGACCAACGTAGCCGGTGACGGCGAAAAACGTAACTTTGCTTGAGAACACGCGCCTGATGAGTAGACCGATAAGTTCGACCGGCTTGCGCTGGTTATGGTTGGTAGTGGTGGTGCTGGCGCTGGATTTTTTCAGCAAACAGTGGATCCTGAGTAACTTCGTGCTGGGCCAGACCCAGCCGTTGTTCCCGTCAATCAACCTGTACTACGCGCGTAACTACGGCGCGGCGTTCAGTTTCCTGGCGGATCACGGTGGCTGGCAGCGCTGGTTCTTTGCCGGTATTGCGATCGCCATCGTGGTGGTGCTGCTGGTGATGATGTATCGCAGCAGTGCCCAGCAGAAGCTGAACAATATCGCCTATGCCTTTATTATCGGCGGTGCGCTCGGCAACCTGTTTGATCGTCTGTGGCATGGCTTTGTGGTCGATTTCATCGACTTTTATATCGGCAACTGGCATTACCCGACCTTCAATCTGGCGGACAGCTTTATCTGCGTCGGTGCCGCCATGATCGTGCTGGAAGGGTTCTTGCCAGCGAAGAAAAGCGTCAACAGCGAAGGTAAGTGATATGACGGCTCAGGTTAACGGCAACAGCGCAGTGCTGGTGCATTTTACGCTGAAACTGGCAGATGGAACGACGGCGGAATCCACCCAGGGCAACGGCAAACCAGCGCTGTTCCGCCTGGGCGATGGCAGCCTGTCTGCTCCGCTGGAACAGCAGCTGATCGGTCTGCGGGCTGGGGACAAGTGTGCGTTTACCCTGCAACCGGAAGCTGCGTTCGGTGCGGAGAACCCGGATCTCATCCAGTTCTTCTCACGCCGCGACTTCAACGAAACAGGCGTGCCGGATGTCGGCACCATCATGTTGTTTACCGCCATCGACGGCAGTGAAATGCCTGGTGTGGTGCGTGAAGTGGCGGAAGATTCGATCACCGTTGATTTCAATCATCCGTTGGCGGGGCATCCGGTGACCTTCGATATCGAAGTGCTGGAGATCGACCCGCAGCAGGAGGAAGCGCATGCAAATATTGCTGGCTAATCCACGTGGCTTCTGCGCCGGGGTTGATCGTGCGATCAGCATCGTAGAACGTGCGCTGGAGATTTATGGCGCGCCGATTTACGTCCGTCACGAAGTGGTACATAACCGCTACGTGGTCGAAAGCCTGCGTGAGCGCGGTGCGGTATTTATCGAAGAGATCGCGGAAGTGCCGGATGGCTCGATCCTGATCTTCTCTGCCCACGGTGTTTCACAGGCAGTTCGTGCCGAGGCCAAGGCCCGGGATCTGACCATGCTGTTTGATGCTACCTGTCCGTTGGTGACCAAGGTGCATATGGAAGTGGCCCGTGCCAGCCGTAAGGGCACCGAAGCGATCCTGATTGGCCACGCCGGGCATCCGGAAGTGGAAGGCACCATGGGCCAGTACAGTAACCCTCAAGGGGGCATGTACCTGGTTGAGTCGCCGGAAGATGTCTGGCAATTGCAGGTAAAGAACGAGCATAACCTGTGCTTTATGACCCAGACTACCTTATCGGTGGACGATACTTCCGACGTGATCGATGCGTTGCGTAAGCGCTTCCCGGATATTATCGGGCCGCGCAAGGACGATATCTGCTATGCCACCACCAACCGTCAGGAAGCGGTGCGCAGCTTGGCAGGTGATGCCGATGTGGTGCTGGTGGTGGGGTCGAAGAACTCCTCCAACTCCAACCGCCTGGCCGAGCTTGCCCAGCGTGTGGGGAAACCGGCCTATCTGATCGACTCGGCGGCGGACATTCAGGAATCCTGGTTGAAAGATGCGAGCAACATTGGCGTCACCGCTGGAGCCTCTGCGCCGGACGTGCTGGTTCAGGACGTCATCAGCCGCTTGAAAGCTTTGGGCGGCAAGGACGTGCAGGAGCTTAGCGGCCGTGAAGAGAACATCGTGTTTGAAGTGCCGAAAGAACTGCGCATGGATATCAAGCAGATCGACTGATGGTTTTTCTTACCCCAGGCTTGAGTGTTGCTACGTAGGGACGCTGCATGCTGCGTCCGTTAAGAGTCTGCAACATTACCACTTTGTCATCTATTTGAACGGGGAGCTTTCATGCTCCCCGTTTTGCATTTTAACTAGCTGTAATTACTGGTGTAACAGGTAGGAGCCATACAGAACGCCGACACGCCGTAAACCCATCCCTGGGGGCTCGAATCGCGCATCCATGCGCTCAACGGTCGGCTAACCTGTATGACTCCCCTCTGCTTTGGGCTTTATGTGTCGCGATAATAACAGCCGCTATTTAACTTGCAGAAACCCCCTTTACGCCATTCATCGTAATGCATAAATAGTGCATGATTATGTAAAACCAGACAGTTGCCGCTAATCGGGTAATTGTTAATCAATTGACAGCGTTACTGATAACATACCGGGCATATCATAATTTTCTAATCCGCAAAAAAATCCTCTGGCAGTGGTAAGGTGAGAAAGTTACCCTGAACCTATAGCCGAGGATCGGCTTTTGACCATAAAAGAGAGCGAAGTATGACTGATTCACAAATCCGCATCGCGATTGCGGGTTCCGGTGGCCGCATGGGGCGCCAATTGATCCAGGCCGTGCAACAGGCACAGGGTGTGGTATTGGGGGCAGCGTTGGAGCGCCCGGGTTCTAGCCTGGTTGGCACCGATGCCGGCGAACTGGCTGGCGTTGGTGCATTGGGCGTCACCGTCAGCGATAACCTGGAAAAGGTTGTCAGCGATTTCGATATCCTGATCGACTTCACCCGCCCGGAAGGCACCCTGGCCCATCTGGCGTTTTGCGTGGCCCACGGCAAAGCCATGGTGATCGGCACCACCGGTTTTGATGATGCAGGTAAAGCGGCGATCCAGGACGCGGCACAGCAGATTGGCATCGTGTTTGCCGCCAACTTCAGCGTGGGCGTCAACGTGGTGCTCAAGCTGCTGGAAAAAGCGGCCAAGGTCATGGGCGATTATACCGATATTGAAATTGTGGAAGCTCACCACCGCCACAAGGTAGATGCCCCTTCAGGAACGGCGTTAGCCATGGGCGAGGCGATTGCCGGTGCCTTGGGACGTGATTTGAAAGAGTGCGCGGTTTACGAGCGCGTGGGTTATACCGGCGAGCGCGATCCAAAGAGCATCGGCTTTGCCACCATTCGTGCCGGGGATATTGTGGGTGAACATACCGCCATGTTTGCCGATATTGGCGAGCGGGTAGAGATCACCCATAAAGCCTCAAGCCGGATGACGTTTGCCAATGGCGCGGTGCGTGCCGCATCCTGGATCTCAAACCAGCATAACGGGCTGTTTGATATGCGTGACGTGCTCGGTTTAGACCAGTTATAATTTTAATGAACACCATCGTGATGTGGTTGTGTTGATCATAATGATATGATAATCGGACAATAATTTTATTGTCCTTTTTTTTAACATCAAAAATGAAGCTTACGATTAGTTTTAATTGTGTAGCTATTATTTTTATATGTTATCCAGTCTATTTCCTGTTTTTACTGCCATCTTTATTGCTCCTCGCATCGATTTTAGCTGTTTTAAGCCATTTTTTCTGTCACTGTGTCTCGCAACCGTTTACTCGGTCAAGTTTGCTGGTGTTTTTGTGCCTGTGACCCCCTTTAAACCCTGAGGGCAGCAAAAATAATGGAAAAAATGGCGCTTTATCTAGACAAGCGGGACGCTCATCATTAAAATGCGCCCAATTTGCCAAAAATTGGCCTTGAGGGCGGTTTTTGCATTGATTTAGGGCGTGAAATCTGAATTAATATGCAAATATTGTGATTGATTATTCCTCGGAGGGTGTTTTGATTAAGTCAGCGCTATTGGTTCTGGAAGACGGAACCCAATTCCACGGTCGGGCCATCGGGGCAGAAGGTACGGCAGTGGGGGAAGTGGTCTTCAATACCTCGATGACCGGCTATCAAGAAATCCTCACTGATCCTTCCTACTCCCGCCAGATCGTTACTCTTACTTATCCTCATATCGGCAATGTCGGCACCAATGATTCCGACGCAGAATCCTCCGCTGTTCATGCTCAAGGCCTTGTCATCCGCGACCTGCCACTGATTGCCAGCAACTACCGCAACGAAATGGGCCTGGCCGATTACCTCAAGCGTCACAACATTGTGGCGATTGCCGATATCGATACCCGCAAGCTGACCCGCCTGCTGCGTGAGAAAGGCGCACAGAACGGCTGCATCATCGCGGGCGACCTCACCGATGCCGAGCTGGCGCTGCAAAAAGCCAAGGCTTTCCCTGGCCTGAAAGGCATGGATCTGGCGAAAGAGGTCACCACCAAAGAGGCTTACGCCTGGCAACAGGGGAGCTGGACGCTGGAAGGCGATTTACCGGAGGCTAAGCCTGCGGGCGAACTGCCTTACCATGTAGTGGCCTACGATTACGGCGCCAAGCGTAACATTCTGCGCATGCTGGTGGATCGCGGCTGCCGCCTCACCGTGGTGCCAGCGCAAACCCCTGCGGAAGACGTGCTGAAAATGAATCCGGACGGCATCTTCCTGTCCAACGGCCCTGGAGATCCGGAGCCATGCGATTACGCCATTACCGCCATCAAACGCTTCCTGGAAACCGATATCCCGGTATTTGGTATCTGCCTGGGCCACCAACTGTTGGCGCTGGCCAGCGGTGCCAAAACCATGAAGATGAAGCTTGGCCACCACGGCGGTAACCACCCGGTGAAGGATCTGGATAACAATACCGTGATGATCACCGCGCAGAACCATGGCTTTGCCGTAGATGAAAATAATCTGCCGAGCACGTTGCGCGTCACGCATAAATCCCTGTTCGACCACACGGTGCAGGGCATCCATCGTACCGATAAAGCCGCGTTCAGCTTCCAGGGCCACCCAGAAGCCAGCCCAGGCCCGCACGATGCCGCGCCGCTGTTCGATCACTTTATCGAACTGATTGAGACTTACCGTACCAACGCCAAATAATCAGGAGCCAGAAAAGCCATGCCAAAACGTACAGATATAAAAAGCATCCTGATCCTCGGCGCTGGCCCGATCGTTATCGGCCAGGCGTGTGAATTTGACTACTCTGGTGCCCAGGCGTGTAAGGCGCTGCGTGAAGAAGGTTACCGCGTTGTACTGGTCAACTCGAACCCGGCCACCATCATGACCGACCCGGAAATGGCCGATGCCACCTACATCGAGCCGATCCATTGGGAAGTGGTGCGTAAAATCATCGAGAAAGAGCGCCCGGATGCGGTGCTGCCAACCATGGGTGGGCAAACCGCGCTGAACTGTGCGTTGGAGCTGGAACGTCAGGGCGTACTGGCCGAGTTCGGCGTCACCATGATCGGCGCTACCGCCGATGCCATCGACAAAGCCGAAGACCGCCGCCGTTTCGATATCGCCATGAAGAAAATTGGCCTGGATACGGCGCGTTCCGGCATCGCCCATAATATGGAAGAAGCGTTGGCGGTGGCCGCCGATGTGGGCTTCCCATGCATTATCCGCCCGTCATTTACCATGGGCGGCACCGGTGGCGGTATCGCCTATAACCGCGAAGAGTTCGAAGAGATCTGCGAGCGCGGTCTGGATCTGTCCCCGACCAAAGAGCTGCTGATTGACGAATCGCTGATCGGCTGGAAAGAGTACGAGATGGAGGTGGTGCGCGATAAGAATGACAACTGCATCATCGTCTGCTCGATCGAAAACATCGATGCGATGGGTATCCATACCGGTGACTCTATCACGGTGGCTCCAGCGCAAACGCTGACCGACAAAGAATACCAAATCATGCGTAACGCCTCGATGGCGGTACTGCGTGAGATCGGGGTGGAAACCGGCGGCTCCAACGTGCAGTTCTCGGTGAACCCGAAAACCGGCCGCCTGATCGTGATTGAAATGAACCCACGCGTATCCCGTTCATCGGCGCTGGCTTCGAAAGCGACCGGCTTCCCGATTGCCAAGATCGCCGCCAAGCTGGCGGTGGGTTACACCCTCGATGAGCTGATGAATGACATCACCGGTGGCCGTACGCCAGCCTCCTTTGAGCCGTCCATCGACTATGTCGTCACCAAGATCCCGCGCTTCAACTTCGAGAAGTTTGCCGGTGCCAACGATCGCCTGACCACCCAGATGAAGTCGGTCGGCGAAGTGATGGCAATTGGCCGCACTCAGCAGGAGTCATTGCAGAAAGCGCTGCGCGGCCTGGAAGTGGGCGCGACCGGGTTTGATCCGAAAGTGAGCCTGGACGATCCGGAAGCCTTGACCAAGATCCGCCGTGAGCTGAAGGATGCGGGTTCCGATCGTATCTGGTACATCGCCGATGCTTTCCGCGCCGGTCTGTCCGTCGATGGTGTGTTCAACCTGACCAACATCGACCGCTGGTTCCTGGTGCAGATTGAAGAGCTGGTGCGTCTGGAAGAGCAGGTTGCCGAAGCGGGCATCAACGGCCTGAACGCTGATTTCCTGCGCACGCTCAAGCGTAAAGGCTTTGCCGATGCGCGCCTGGCCAAGCTGGCTGGCGTGGCGGAAAGCGAAATCCGCAAGCTGCGCCACAGCTTCAACATGCACCCGGTCTACAAACGTGTGGACACCTGTGCGGCAGAATTTGCGACCGACACCGCCTACATGTATTCCACCTATGAAGACGAGTGTGAATCCAACCCGACCAACGATCGCCCGAAAATCATGATCCTGGGCGGTGGCCCGAACCGTATCGGCCAGGGCATCGAGTTCGACTATTGCTGCGTACACGCCTCGTTGGCGCTGCGCGAAGACGGCTACGAGACCATCATGGTCAACTGTAACCCGGAAACCGTCTCTACCGACTACGACACCTCGGATCGCTTGTACTTCGAACCGGTGACGCTGGAAGACGTGCTGGAAATCGTGCGCATCGAGAAGCCAAAAGGCGTGATCGTGCAGTACGGCGGGCAAACCCCGTTGAAACTGGCGCGTGAGCTGGAAGCGGCAGGCGTGCCGATTATCGGCACCAGCCCGGATGCGATTGACCGTGCCGAAGACCGTGAACGTTTCCAGCAGGCGGTTAACCGCTTGGGCCTGAAGCAACCGGCCAACGCCACCGTGGCAACCATCGAACAGGCGGTTGAGAAAGCGGCCGGTATCGGTTATCCGCTGGTGGTGCGCCCATCCTACGTACTGGGTGGCCGTGCGATGGAGATCGTTTACGACGACATCGACCTGCGCCGTTACTTCCAGAACGCGGTTAGCGTGTCCAACGATGCGCCAGTGCTGCTGGACCGCTTCCTGGACGACGCGGTAGAAGTGGATGTGGATGCTATCTGTGACGGCGAGCGCGTGCTGATCGGTGGCATCATGGAGCATATCGAACAGGCTGGCGTCCACTCCGGTGACTCCGCTTGTTCACTGCCAGCCTACACGCTGAGCAAAGAGATCCAGGACGTGATGCGCCAGCAGGTAGAAAAACTGGCGTTTGAACTGCAGGTTCGTGGTCTGATGAACGTGCAGTTTGCGGTGAAGAACAACGAAGTCTACCTGATCGAAGTGAACCCACGCGCCGCGCGTACCGTGCCGTTCGTTTCCAAGGCGACCGGCGTACCGCTGGCGAAAGTGGCGGCGCGCGTGATGGCCGGTAAATCGCTGGCCGAACAGGGCGTGACCGAAGAGGTTATCCCGCCGTACTACTCGGTCAAGGAAGTGGTGCTGCCGTTCAACAAATTCCCAGGCGTTGACCCGATCCTCGGGCCAGAAATGCGCTCGACCGGTGAAGTGATGGGCGTTGGCCGCACCTTCGCCGAAGCCTTCTCCAAGGCGATGTTGGGCAGTAACTCCGGCATGAAGAAAGGCCGTGCGCTGCTGTCGGTTCGCAGTGGGGACAAGGCTCGCGTAGTGGATTTGGCTGCCAGCCTGCTCAAGCAGGGCTTTGAACTGGATGCCACCCACGGCACCGCAGTGGTGCTGGGCGAAGCGGGGATTAACCCACGCTTGGTCAACAAGGTGCATGAAGGGCGTCCGCACATTCAGGACCGCATCAAGAACGGCGAGTACACCTACATCGTTAATACCACGGCGGGGCGTCAGGCGATTGAAGACTCCAAGCTGATCCGCCGCAGTGCGCTGCAGTATAAAGTGCACTACGACACCACGATGAACGGCGGCTTTGCTACCTCGATGGCGATGAAGGCAGATCCAACCGAGCAGGTGACGTCGGTACAGGAACTGCACGCACGTATCACCAAGTAAGTTAATAACTTGGCTATCACTGAGGCGCTGCTTTTGCAGCGCCTTTTTTATTGCTGGAGCAACCCAATAGTGATGATTTGCGACTTGTGCTGATTTTGTGGGGGTACGTCATATTTTTGGGATGATAAATTTGATATCCCATTATCTTTATCTACTTTTAATGATGATTACTGTTATTTTCTGTTGCAAAACGGACCTGTTCAATAAGGTGTCATCATGCTAAACAAACACGAGAATATCCTGCAGATCACCCATCTTAGCCGGGAAGGGATGGTTCAACTGGCTCCTTCATTCAACACGCTTCCCCACACCCAGCATGCGGATGGCAAGTACCGCCTGCGGCGTTATTCTGTCATGCGTTTTCAGGATGGAAAGGTCGTAGAGACGGACAAACATGAGTTTGTACAGTCTGAGGATATCAACCGCTTTCAGGGCAATATTGTCCGCCAGTTCGAACCGCTCCTGACCACAACCTGGCAAAATGAGGGGATGCGTGAAATGTGTGGGGTCTTTGTTGAAAGCAATGCTCTACCGAACAACCAGGAAATAGAGATCCACCAAATCCGCATTACCACCACCTATGATGAAACTCAGGTGGCGCCGGAAGGCATCCATCGTGATGGTTTTGATCATATCGCGATAGTCGGTATCGACAGGCATAACATTGTCGGGGGGGATATCCTGCTCTATAACAGCAATCGCGAAGAGCCATTTTTCCGTAAGGTGTTGGAAAATGGCGAAGTTGCCATGATTGCTGATAGTAAGTTGTGGCATAACGCCTGCCCAATCCGTGCCGTCGAGGCCGATAAAGAAGGGCATATGGATGTTTTTGTTCTGACAGCGAGGGTGGTATGACATTTACGCCTGAACAAAGCCGGGCGCAATTCAGCGCTCTGGATCAGCTGCATCAAGGAAAAAGCGTGGTGTTCTTTGATGGCCCTGGTGGCTCACAGGTTTCGCGTACGGTATTAGACAAGATGGTCGATTATTTGGGCCACCATAATGCCAACTTGGGGGGACACTACTTTTCCAGCAAAGCCACTGAGCAAGTGATGTTACAAGCCAGAGAGTCTGTTCGGGCCTTCTTGAATGCCGGTTCGGCTGACAATATTGTCTTTGGCGCCAACATGACCTCACTGACTTTTCAACTGAGCCGCGCTATCAGCCGGGAGTGGCAAGCCGGGGACGAAGTGATCGTCACCGCTCTGGATCACTATGCGAACGTTTCGAGCTGGCAACAGGCCGCTGCCGATAAACAGGTCGTTGTCCATCAGGCTCCAGTTAACGATCAGGATTGTACGTTAGACGTCGATAAACTTTGTGCGCTCATTAACGCCAAAACCCGGTTGGTGGCTGTCACCTATGCGTCAAATACCACAGGCTCGATCGTGGATATAAAGCGTATCGTCGAGGCGGCGCACCAGGTTGGCGCTTTGGTGTATGTAGATGCTGTGCACTATGCCCCACACCGCCTTATTGATGTTCAGGCGCTGGGTTGCGACATACTCCTGTGTTCCGCGTATAAATTTTTTGGCCCACACGTCGGGATTGCCTATCTGGCTGCGCCGTGGTTGCAAACGTTACGTCCTTACAAGGTCGAGCCGGCCACCGATCTTGGCCCTGGGCGTTTTGAGACGGGGACTCAGAGTTTTGAGGGGCTCGCGGGGGTGACAGCTGCGATCGAATACCTGGCTCAGTGGGGAGAAGCGGGCGCGCCATTGCGGCAGCGCTTGCAAGACAGCTTTAGCCAACTCAGCCAACATGAAGAAGCGCTCAGCGCTTATTTCCTGGATAAACTACGGCAAGTCAAAGGTGCGCGTTTGTACGGTATCGATCGGCCCGATGCCAACTGCCGGACCCCGACTTTCGCCGTGACGTTTGCGCACGTGCTGCCTGAATCGGTTGCTAGAGCGCTGGGCGAGCACAATATTTGTGTCGGCAACGGGCATTTTTATGCGCTGGGGCTGATCCGCCAACTGGGTCTGGAGCAACGTGGCGGTGTCGTGCGGATCGGATTGATGCATTACAACACCCGCCAGGAGATCGACCGTTTGTTTGAGATTATCAACACGTTGAGTCAATCATGACCATAAGCCGGTGATGCCATGAAGAAAGGCCGTACGCTGCTGTCGGTGCGCGGTGGGGATAAGGCTCGCGTAGTGGATTTAGCTGCCAGCCTGCTCAAGCAGGGCTTTGTGCTGGATGCGACTCACGGCACCGTCGTGGTGCTGGGCGAAGCGGGGATTAACCCACGCCGGCCCGCCTTGGATGGTCCAGGGCGGGTATTTTTGCGGTTATTTGAACATCTGTGCCATAAAGCTCATCTCGTCCTCTTCCATTTCCTGCTCACGCTCCGCCAAATGCTGCTTCAGCACTTTCAAAGAAGTCAGTTCTTCCAGCGCTTCACTTTCTTCAGCCAGCAATGCTTTGAGTTCATTGGCATGACGGATCAGTTTTTTATCCAGTGCTTGAGGCGTTTTGGCATCGCCAAATTTTGACCACAGCAGTGCGGTCATAGGATCGCTCCCATACTCTTTTTGGCGATAATCGAACTTCAGGGTAATCACCTGCTCGGCAAGTAGCCGATTGACTTCTGGCAGATCCTTCTCTTCGAAGCCGCCGTTGGGATCAATATGTTGTTGATACAGATTGATGATGGTCCAGATATCGTGGTTTTGCTTGGCCTGCGCCAGTTGCACCATCAAATGATGTTTTTCTTGCTTGATGGTTTCATCCATTTCGCGGTCAGGATGAAATACCTTAGCGAGCTGTTTATACATGCGGTTGGCTGCCGAAGCGCTGAACAGGGAGGTGATTTCTTGTTGCCGCCGCTCTCTGGCCGCAAGCGCTTCTTCCTCAAACTCATCAAAGAGAGGCTCCTCTTCGTCCTCGGCAAATTCTTCGTCTTCATTGGCGGCCGAATTGGCGAACGTTTCCTCGATTTTGGCTTTGAATTTATGCGGCTCACGGACTAAATCCCGCAGCTCCTCGTCTGAGATATCCTGCACAAAGGGAAGCTGACTCTCTAACATGTCACGCATAAGCTGGAGTTCGTCTTCATCCAGATCTTTATCGTTCACCATTGTGGCACAGGCGTTGAGGTATTTTTCCCGGAGTGGCTGAATATCCAGATGATCCGCGAACGGGTATTCCTCCAGGTACATCAAATCTTCGCCGATCCAGTTGAGAAGATTGTCACGTTGCAAGGCTGAGAGGGATTTTTTATCGACGAAGGAGAGCAAGCGCTCGGCCTTTTGAAAAACGGCATCGACAAACTGTTTTTCTAAAGGCAACATCTGTTGCTGGAAACGGGTGACCAGTTCTGTCTGCTGTCGGTGTAATGCATCCAGCCGTAAATGCTGTTGCTTAATAGCCTGACAGTGGGCATTGAATTGTTGGCGCGGATTTTTCGGCCCCTGCTTTTTGGCGGCGTTTTTTTTTACGGATTTCCCTTTGGCCATAATCGTTTCCTCCTAATGTTGAGTTGGTCACATGATAGCAAGGTTGTTTTCGCGATTTCCATCAGCCAATTTGTATAGGCCCGATAAAAATTTCCGCTATTAATCCCTGCGTAAAGCGTCAAGATATATGCTTGATAGACCACACAGCACGGTGAGAACCGCATGATCCTGATTATTTACGCTCATCCCTATCCCCGGCATTCTCATGCCAATCACTGTTTACTACAGGCGGTAAAAGACATTCCCGGCGTGGAGGTCCGTGCGCTGTACGAACTGTATCCGGATTTTAATATCGATATCGATGCCGAGCAGCGGGCGCTGGAACGGGCCGATATGGTGGTTTTACAGCATCCGATGCAGTGGTACAGCCTACCGCCGTTGCTGAAACTGTGGATCGACAAAGTGCTGGAACATGGCTGGGCCTATGGCCACGAGGGCAACGCCCTGGTGGGGAAAGACTGCCTGTGGGCGGTCACCAGTGGCGGAGATGAGCAGCATTTCGCTTTGGGCGATTACCCCAACTTTGCCGCACTGGGCCAGCCGCTACAGGCCACGGCGATTTACTGCGGTATGAAGTGGCAGCCATATTTTGCCGTGCACAACACCTTCACCTGTAACGAACCGGCCTTGATCGCCGCCGGGGAAGCCTATCGCCAGCGGCTGGTGCAGTATCTGATGGAACACAGCGAGCAAGCAGTAGAGCAGGAGTCCGTGAATGGATAATCACTCGATGATGATTGAAGGGCTGATCTATCTGGGATCGGCCGGGCTGTTGGTGCCGATTGCCGTACGCCTGGGGTTGGGATCGGTACTTGGTTACCTGATTGCGGGCTGCGTCATTGGCCCCTGGGGGCTGAAACTGGTTTCCGATCCGGAGTCGATACTGACCTTTGCCGAAATCGGCGTGGTATTGATGTTGTTTATCATCGGGCTGGAACTGGATCCCCGGCGGTTGTGGACTCTGCGGGCAGCGGTATTTGGCGGTGGGAGCATCCAGATGGTGGGATGCGGCCTGGTGCTGAGCGCCTTCTGCTATTTCCTCGGCCTGAATTGGCAGGTCGCCTTGCTGATTGGCTTGACGTTGGCACTTTCCTCCACCGCAATTGCCATGCAGGCGATGAGTGAGCGTAATCTGACGCCTTCGCCGATTGGCCGCAGCTCGTTTGCGGTGCTGTTGTTCCAGGATATTGCCGCTATTCCCTTGGTGGCGATGATCCCACTGCTAGCCAGTAGCGGTGCGGCTACTACGCTGGGGGCCTTTGTGTTTTCTGCCGCCAAGGTGGTGGGGGCGCTGGCGGTCGTGGTGCTGTTGGGGCGCTATGTGACCCGACCCTTGCTGCACTTTGTGGCGCGTTCCGGCATGCGTGAAGTCTTCAGCGCCGTGGCGCTGTTCCTGGTGTTTGGTTTTGGCATTCTGTTGGAAATGGCCGGGCTGTCGATGGCGATGGGGGCTTTTCTGGCTGGCGTGTTGCTGGCCAGTTCCGAATACCGCCATGCGCTGGAAAGCGACATTCAGCCATTTAAAGGCCTGCTGCTTGGTTTGTTCTTTATCGGCGTGGGGATGTCGATCGACTTTGGCACGCTGTTCCATCACCCGTTGCTGATTGCCTCGCTGTTGCTGGGCTTTATGCTGTTGAAGGCGGCGCTGCTGTGGCTGGTTGCGCCAATGCTTGGGGTACCCAAGCGCCAGCGCGGGCTGTTTGCCATTTTGCTGGGGCAGGGCAGTGAGTTTGCTTTTGTGATCTTTGGTGCGGCGCAGATGGCGGGCGTGTTACCACTCGAATGGGCTAAATCGCTGACGTTGGCCGTCGCACTTTCGATGGCCGCTACGCCGCTGCTGCTGGTGGTTGCCGCTCGCCTGGCCAAGAATGCCCCGCAGGACGAACGCCCGGCAGACGTGATCGACGAAGAGAACGCCAGCGTGATCATCGCCGGTTTTGGCCGTTTCGGCCAGATCGCGGGCCGTATGTTGCTGGCCAACGGCGTGCATACCGTAGTACTGGATCACGATCCGGACCACATCGAAACGCTGCGCAAATTTGGCACCAAGGTGTTCTATGGTGATGCGACGCGGGCCGATCTGTTGGAAGCGGCAGGAGCGGAACATGCCAAAATCCTGATTAACGCCATCGACGACGTGGAGGCGAACCTGCAACTGACGGCGCTGGTCAAACGCCATTTCCCACACCTGAAAGTGGTGGCGCGTGCCCGCGATGTGGACCACTGGTATCAACTGCGCCAGTTGGGGGTGGAAAAACCTGCGCGGGAAACCTTTGAAAGCTCGTTACTGATCGGCAGAGAAACCCTCGAGCTGCTGGGGCTGGACGCCTACGAAGCCCGTGAAAAAGCGGATACCTTCCGGCGGTATAACGTGAAGATGCTGGAAGATACGTTGGAGAACTACGAAGATACCGAGTTCCGCATCGCCAGCATGCAGCGGGCCAAAGAGATGCTTTCGTCCGCTATCGAGCAGGATCAGACGCGGTTGTCGCGGGTGCCGCAAACTGGTTGGCGCGGCAGTATTGATGGCAAAGCGCCGGAGGAAGAGGTGGTGGAAGCGAAAGGGTAATTGCCTGGCGAGGGTTTACCCCTCGCCGGTTTTTCAGCTCAGCGCGACCTTGATGCCCAAGGCGATTAACATCCCGCCCAACAGTTTATCGACCACCTTCTGGGTTTTCTCCAGCCCACGGCGCACCGGCCCGCTTTGGATCAAAAACACCAGCACCGGCCACCAAACGACGGAAAGGCCGAAAATAATTCCGGCGTACCACAGCTTTTCACCCAGGCCGGAGTTGATTTGCAATACCTGGGTAAACACCGCCAGGAAGAACAGCGTGGCTTTCGGGTTGAGCAGATTACACAGGTACCCTTGTACAAAGGCGCTTTTCAGACTGACCTGCTGCTGAGGCAGGCTGCTGACGTTCATCTTGCTGCCCCCGCGTGACAACAGGGCTTGAATGCCGACCCAAATCAGGTACACCGCACCGGCGTATTTCAGCACGTTGAACAACCACGGCGTGGTGGTGATCACTACCGCCAGACCCGCGACACAGTAAGACATATGAGTTGCCACGCCGCAGATCACGCCGAACGCAGTCATCATTGCTGCCAGGCGCGGATAGCGCGCCGCGTTTTTAATCACCAGAAAAAAGTCTGGCCCGGGGGAAAGCATGCCGAGCGTGGCAATACCGGCGACAAACAATGAGGTTTCAAGCATGAGCGAGTCTCTGAAAAAGGCCTAATTCTGCTGATAATAACGCCACTCCTCCTGACGTGCATCAACCTATTACACTAATCTCTGGTTATATGATGGGTCTTCATTAAGAGGAATTGATTGAGCGACATGAAAAAGGAATTGACCGCAGAGATACCCGGTGTAAACCAGCAACAGCGTGAAATCACCCGTCTGTGTATTCAGTGTGCGTTGCTGCTGCTACAGCACGGGGCGGAAAGCACGGTGGTGGAACAACTCTCGACTCGCTTGGGCCTGGCGCTTGGCATGGATAGTGTAGAAAGCTCCATCTCGGCCAACGCCGTGGTGCTGACTACCATCAGCAATGATGCCTGCCTGACCACCACACGTAAGAACGTCGATCGCGGGATCAACATGCAAATGGTGACCGAGGTGCAGCACATTGTGATCCTGGCGGAACACCATTTGGCCGATGCCCATGACGTTGCCCGGCGTTTTGAAAAGATCCGTCCACTACGCTATCCGCGGTGGCTGGTGGTGCTGATGGTGGGATTGTCCTGTGGCTGTTTCAGCATGCTCAACGGCGGCGGGCCAGATGCTTTTGCGGTCACCTTTATGGCCAGTGGCCTGGCGATGTTTGTGCGCCAGATGCTGACCGCTCGCCATATGAATCCGCTGATCAACTTTTGCCTGACGGCCTTTGTTGCCACGTCGGTCTCCGGCCTGCTGTTACGCGTGCCGTTTTTCCACCAAACCTCCAGCGTGGCGATGGCGGCCAGCGTGCTGTTGCTGGTGCCCGGTTTCCCGCTGATCAACGCGGTAGCCGATATGTTTAAAGGCCACGTGAATACCGGCCTGGCCCGTTGGGCGATGGCCAGTTTGCTGACGCTGGCAACCTGCATCGGCGTGGTGATGGCGATGTCGCTGTGGGATTTACGGGGGTGGTCATGAGCCTGCTGTGGGCGTTGTTACAGGACATGCTGTTGGCGGCGGTACCCGCGCTCGGCTTTGCCATGGTGTTCAATGTGCCGGTACGTGCGCTGCGCTACTGTGCCCTGCTCGGGGCGCTGGGGCACGGTTCACGAATGCTGATGATGCATTTCGGCATGAATATCGAGTGGGGCTCGTTCCTGGCCGCCATCCTGATCGGTATCATCGGCATTTACTGGTCACGCTGGCTGCTGGCGCATCCCAAGGTGTTTACCGTTGCGGCGGTGATCCCGATGTTCCCCGGTATTTCAGCCTATACCGCGATGATCAGCGTGGTGGAGATTTCTCATTTAGGCTACAGCGAAGCCCTGATGTCGGTGATGATCTCCAACTTCCTCAAAGCCTGTTTTATCGTGGGGGCCTTGTCGATTGGCCTGTCGGTACCGGGGCTGTGGCTGTATCGTAAACGTCCCGGCGTTTAGGGATTTTTCTAAGGATCTGGGATTATTGGAGTTTATCTTCAGAGCCGTCCGATATATGACTATCGCTCGATTCGTCTATCGACGGTTGACGGGGCTTTACGTATAGTGTGAACAATTTTGCTGCCTATACAGGGTTAAACAATGATTATCAGCCTGATTGCTGCTTTGGCGGCGGATCGCGTTATTGGTATGGAAAATGCCATGCCGTGGCACCTGCCGGAGGATTTGGCGTGGTTTAAACGTAACACGTTAAATAAACCGGTGATTATGGGCCGCAAGACCTTTGAGTCGATTGGCCGCCCCTTGCCGGGCCGCCATAATATCGTGTTAAGCAGCCAGCCGGGTAAAGAACCTGGCGTGACCTGGGTGACTTCGCTGGAGGAGGCCTTGGCTGCGGCTGGCGAGGTGGAAGAAGTGATGGTGATGGGCGGTGGCAGCATTTATAGCCAGTTCCTGCCACGGGCTTCCCGGATGTATCTGACCCATATCGATGCCGAAGTGGGCGGAGATACCTACTTCCCCGATTACGAGCCAGACGAATGGGAAACCTCTTTCAGTGCCTTCCACGATGCGGACGCACTGAACTCGCACGGTTACTGTTTTGAGATTTTGGAACGCCGCTAAGGCGGGCTAGTTATCAAATGGGCACCTTTGGGTGCCCATTGTCGTTTTAAGAAGCGGCCAACGTATCCGCGCCGTCTATCGCATCACGGCGGTTGCTTGGCTGGGTAAAGTAGCGCTTGTCTTCCCAACGTAGCAGGGTCAAATCCCCGCCCCAACAGCAACCGGTATCCAGACCTATGATCCCTTCCGGCGTGCCTCTGCCTTCCAGTGATGCCCAGTGGCCGAAGATGATGCTGTACTCGGGATCGACCAGGCGCGGCAGATCAAACCAGGGTTTCAGCGGAGCGGGAGCGGTGCCCGGCGCATCTTTGCAGATCATGTCCAACTGGCCGTTAGGGAAGCAATAGCGCATGCGGGTCAACGCATTGGTGCTAAAGCGCAGGCGTGCCAGCCCACTCAGTTCCGGGCTCCAGTTGTTGGGCATATCGCCGTACATCGCATCCAGGAACAAAGGATAGCTGTCGCTGCTGAGCACCGCTTCCACTTCACGGGCACACATCTGCGCGGTCTCGATATCCCACTGTGGGGTAATGCCGGCGTGGCCCATGATCAGTTTGCGTTCATCATCCACCTGCAGCACCGGTTGGCGACGCAGCCAGTTGATCAACTCGTCAGCATCAGGCGCTTCCAGTAAGGGGGTAATGCGGTCTTTGGGTTTGTTACGGCTGATACCGGCGTACACCGCCAGTAGGTGCAGGTCGTGGTTACCCAAAACCATGCGCAATGCCGGGCCGAGAGAGCGAAGGTAGCGCAGCACTTCGAGCGAGCCGGGGCCACGGGCGACCAGGTCGCCAGTCAGCCACAGTTGGTCTTGCAGGGGATCGAAATTAACCTGAGCTAATAGCGACTGCAGTTCATCGAAACAGCCATGAACGTCGCCGATAAGATATGTCGACATATTAGTGGATCAGCGTTGGGATGGCTAAACGGAACACCGGAATAGCGGTACGGAATGGCTGACCCTGTTGATCAACCATTTCATAGTGGCCTTCCATGGTGCCCAGCGGAGTTTCGAGTATCGCACCGCTGGTATATTGGAACTCGCTGCCGGGCTGGATAATGGGCTGTTCACCGATCACTCCCTCGCCCTGAACCTCAGTTTGGCGACCGTTACTGTTGGTGATCAGCCAGTAACGGCCCAGCAGTTGCACGTCAAAGCGCCCCAGATTACGGATGGTAACGGTATACGCGAAGACGTAACGTTCTTCCTCAGGTATCGATTGTGATTCCACATACACACTCTGTACCTGCACACATACACGGGGCGAATCAATCATGACAACTGCTCCTTATTGCTGCTGCGCCTGCTGTTGTGAAAGCCAGTTTGCCAGCTTACAGTACTGCGCTACAGAAATATTCTCTGCTCTGAGCGTCGGATCGACGCCGAGTTCCGTCAACTGTTCCGGGGTGAAAAGATCGCCCAGGCTGTTGCGGATGGTTTTTCTGCGTTGGTTAAACGCCTGGGTAGTCACGCGGCTGAGCATACGCACATCGCCGACAATATTGGGCATCACCAGATGCGGTACCAGACGAACCACGGCAGAATCGACTTTAGGCGGCGGTGCGAACGCAGTCGGCGGCACTTCCAACACGGGAATAACGTTGCAGTAATACTGCGCCATCACGGTCAAGCGCCCGTATGCCTTGCTGTTTGGGCCGGCAACTAGACGGTTGACCACCTCTTTTTGCAGCATAAAGTGCATGTCGCGGATAGCTGAAGTATAGCTGAAAAGGTGGAACATCAGCGGCGTTGAGATGTTATACGGCAGGTTGCCGAACACGCGCAACGATTGGCCTTCCACGGCTGCCAACTCGGCGAAGTTCACCGTCATGGCATCTTGCTGATGAATGGTCAGCTTGTCTTTCAACTGTGGGTGATTGGCCAGGCGGGCTGCCAGATCGCGGTCAAGTTCAATCACCGTCATGCGATCCATACGCGCGCCAACCGGCTCGGTCAAGGCTCCCAGGCCTGGGCCGATTTCGACCACCGCTTCGCCCGGCTGTGGGTGAATGGCCGAGACAATGCTATCGATGACAAACTGATCGGTTAAAAAGTTCTGTCCAAAACGTTTGCGGGCAAAGTGCCCTTGGTGGACTCTATTATTCATTGCTGTTAATTATCATTTTAATGGCGAGAGCCAAGGCCGTTTTGAAGCTGCCTGCATCGGCAGTGCCGCTGCCAGCCAGTTCCAACGCGGTACCATGGTCGACCGAGGTACGGATAAAAGGCAAACCGAGGGTGATATTCACCGCCCGACCAAACCCCTGGTATTTTAGTACAGGCAAGCCCTGATCGTGATACATCGCCAGCACCGCATCTGCATGTTGCAGATATTTTGGCTGGAACAGCGTATCCGCCGGGAGCGGGCCAATCAGCCGGATGCCGCGGCTACGCAGCACCTCCAAAGCCGGAATAATCACATCCAGCTCTTCACGCCCCATGTGGCCACCTTCCCCCGCATGCGGGTTTAGCCCACAGACGTAGATCAGTGGCTGTGGGATGCCAAACTGGTTTTTCAGATCCCGATCGAGAATGGTGATCACTTCGAACAGGCTCTGTTGGGTGATGGCGCCCGGGACTGCCAGTAACGGCAGATGGGTCGTTGCCAGAGCGACGCGTAGCTCCTCGGTAGCCAGCATCATCACCACGCGTTCACAATGGCTGCGATCGGCAAAGAACTCGGTGTGGCCGGTAAAGGCGACGCCAGCGTCATTGATGATGCTTTTGTTGACCGGGCCAGTGACCAGCGCGGCGAACTCACCGTTCAGGCAACCGTCGCAGGCACGTGCCAGAGTCTCTACCACATAGGCACTGTTAGCGACGTTAAGTTCGCCAGGGACCACGGCCGCCGGGGCTGAAACGGGTAATACGGTTAATGTCCCGGCACGCTGTGGCTGTGCAGGCTGGCCTGGCTGGTAGTCGCGCAGCGTGAGCGGTAACGCCAACTGGTGGGCGCGCTCAAGCAACAAGGCCGGATCGGCGCACACCACCAGCTCAACAGGCCAATCCTGTTGTGCCAGTACGGTGACCAAATCCGGCCCAACCCCGGCAGGCTCGCCGGGGGTGATGACGATACGGTTATTGCGGTGCATTGCTTCCATCGAGGATCTTCACGTAAGCAGCGGCACGTTGTTCCTGCATCCAGGTTTGCGCTTCTTCGGCAAACTTGCGGTTAAACAGCATGCGGTAGGCACGATCTTTCTGCGCCGCATCGGTTTTATCCACCTGGCGGGTATCCAGCAACTGGATCAGGTGCCAGCCAAAGGAAGAGTGTACCGGCTCGCTGACCTGGCCTTTTTGCAGCTTCAGCAGCGCATCGCGGAAGGCTGGATCGTACATGTCTGGTGAAGCCCAACCCAGATCGCCGCCCTGCAGGGCTGAGCCTGGATCTTGTGACAGCTGTTTGGCCTCGTCTTCAAACTTCGCTTTGCCGCTCTTGATGGCCGCAGACACTTCTTGCAGCTTGGCGCGTGCCTGATCGTCGGTCATCACCACTGAAGGTTTCAGCAGGATATGGCGGGCATGCACTTCGGTCACGGAAATCGACTGGGTACCGCCACGGATATCGTTGACCTTCAGGATATGGAAGCCGACGCCGGAGCGGATCGGGCCAACCACGTCGCCTTTTTTGGCGCTGGACAGACGTTCTGCGAACAGCGTTGGCATTTCCTGCAGTTTACCCCAACCCATCTGGCCGCCTTTCAGCGCCTGTGAGTCGGCGGAGTAGGTGATCGCCAGCTTGCCGAAATCGGCACCGCCGGTCGCTTCACCCACCAGACGTTTCGCCAGCGCTTCGGCTTCATCAACCTGCTTCTGCGATGGGTTTTCTGGCAGCGGGATCAGGATGTGGCTGATGTTGATATCGGTTTCACCGCCGTTCTGCGCGCCGACCTGTTTGGCCAACGCGTCAACTTCCTGTGGCAGGATGGTGACACGGCGACGCACTTCGTTGTTACGCACTTCCGAGGTCAGCATTTCCTTGCGGATCTGCGCACGGTAAGTGTTGTAGTTAAGACCTTCATACGCCAAGCGGCTACGCAGCTGATCCAGGCTCATCTTGTTCTGGGCGGCGATATTGCCGATCGCCTTGTCCAGATCGGCATCGCTGACGGTGATCCCCATTTTTTGCGCCATCTGCAGCAGGATATTATCCATAATCAGACGTTCAATAATCTGGTGACGCAACGTATTGTCGTCTGGCAATTGCTGGCCAGCCTGCTGTGCGTTGAGTTTCACCGATTGCATCAGGCCGTTCACGTCGCTCTCGAGTACTACGCCGTTATCGACGACGGCGGCGACTTTATCCATTTGTTGCGGTGCTGCGAACGCGGTATTGGCACAAACCACCAATCCGAGAAGAAGCGTTCTCCAGTTCTTCATACATTTCCCGTTATCTGTTTCCGCAAATGCGGGTGAAAGTTGTTTTTTTTCAATTCGTTAATCAATATCAGAATGCGCGTTGGTAAGGCAGAATACCCGAACGCAGCATTTCATTGGTGCCAAGGCTGTGATCGCTGCTCAAACCACGCAGTTCGACGTTGAATGAAACTTTGTTATCGTACTTGCTGACCTGATTGCCGTAGTCCCAATCGGTGATCTTGCGTTCGTAACCCACGTTAACTGCCCAGCAGCAGGTGTTATAGCGCAGGCCGACCAACTGGTTAGCGGTTTGTTTCGCACGGGTATCGTAGTAATACGCCCCGACCACTGCCCAACGATCGGCAATCGGCCAACTGGCCACCAGACCGACCTGTGAAATACCGTCCTGATAGCCTGGGTTGCTGATATCCGGCAGGGTTGCCGAAATATATTCCGGGCTGGCATAACGGTAGTTCAACTGCACCATACGATTCTGATCCTGACGATATTCCACTACCGCGTCGCCTAACGCGAAGCTGTCAAGACGGGTGTCATATTGCACACCACCGCGCAGGCCCCAGCGATCGTCAATCTTCCAATAGGTGTCACCAGCCCAGACGACGCTGCCGGTATCATCGCTATTATCAAAGTTGCTACTTTGATCCCCGGTCCGCGAGCGGCTGAGGTAGTAGATTTGACCTACGGAAACGTTAAAACGTTCAACCAGTGCGTCATCATAAATACGCGAGGTGACACCAGCCGCCACACGGTTCTGCGAGGCGATGCGATCCAGGCCGCTGTAGGAGCGGTCGCGGAACAGGCCCGAGTAGTCGGTTTGCAGCAGGGTTGAGTCATAAGTATAGATATCGCTTTGATCGCGATAAGGCACGTACAGGTACTGCATACGTGGCTCGATGGTTTGGGTATAACCTTCTGACCAATCCATTGGACGATCGAACACTACTTTGCCATCGGTCTTGAACTGCGGCAGTACGCGGTTGACCGAATCTTCCAGGTCGGGAACCGGGCTCCCCGGGTTACGGCTGGCATAGTCAGCGGCAAAACCGTTCGGGATGGTCTGCTGGAAATGCGTCGCCATCAGTTTGGCTTCGGTATTCAGGCTGCCCCAACTGTTGACCAGCGGCAGATTGATCGCCGGTTCAATGTGCCAACGGGTGGCTTCCGGGTTATTCGGGTTGACGCTGGTAAAGTTGGCAACCTGGCCGTAGGTGTGGAAATCAAACGGACCGATATCCGATTTATAGTAGTTGAGATCCAACTGCGGCTGTGCACGGTAGGCGTTCTGGTTACCTGCACCGCTGAAGATCTGGAACTGCTTGGAGGCCAGCGTGGCATCCCAGTTCTCATCGGCATAACCGACGCTGAATTTCTGCGTGGCGTAGCCATCGGTGGTGGAACCGTATTTGGAATCCAGATCGGTGAAGTAATAAGGATCGCTGACCTTGGTGTAGTCGACGTTGAAACGCCACACCTGATTCATTACGCCGTTATGACCCCAGTAGAACAGCCAGCGCTTGCTGTCGTCGACATCACCGTGATCTTTTTCGTACTCCCTATCGCTTGGCAGCCAGTCAAAGGCCATAGTGCCCAGACCCGGTTGCAACAGATAACGGAATTCGTTCTGCCACTGCAGACCACGATTCGTCATGTAGTGCGGGGTGATGGTGGCATCAAAGTTTGGTGCAATGTTCCAGTAATACGGCAGCATGAACTCGAAGCCGTTATTACTGCCATATTTGGCATTGGGGATCAGGAAGCCGGAGCGGCGCTTATTGCCCACCGGCAGCTGCAAATAGGGGCTGTAGAACACTGGCACCTTGCCAATCTTGAAGCGGGCGTTCCACACTTCGGCCACTTCTTCTTCGCGATCGTGGATCACTTCGGAGCCCACTACGCTCCAGCTGTCATCGCCAGGCAGGCAAGAGGTGAAGGTACCGTTTTCCAGGATGGTGTAGCGGTTTTGACCGCGCATCTTCATCTTGTCGGCGTCACCACGCCCTTGGCGGCCCACCATCTGATAGTCGCCCTGGTAGACGTCGGTATCTTTAGTGTTCAGGTTTGACCAGGCTTTAGGGCCTTTCAGTTTGATCTGATTATCCGCGTAGTTCACGTCACCGGTGGCGGTAACGGTACGGATGGGATCCGGCTGCCCGTCTTTTTGCGTCTGCTTCAGCTCAACCTGCTTCGCCGTCAGGGTGCTGTTGCCCTGTTCGACGTTGACGTTGCCGGTGAACAGCGCGTTGTTCGGATAGTTGGCTTGTGAATCATCAGAAATGATGGTGACCGGCAGACTGTTGGGGTCGCCGCTGATCACGGGTTTATCATAAACAGGTACACCGAGCATACATTGCTCGGCCAGATCTGCCAGCGCGTGCTGACTATATATCGCCGTCCAAATTAACGTGGCCAGCAGTGTTGGGAAACTTTTTTTCATACGCGGTTTTGGTGTTCCGTCATCAGAGGCGTCATGTCCGGCAAACGGTCAGAGACTATATCACTCATCAGCGTTGCGCTAGTGTTAAATCCTGCCGTTCGATTGCGTCGTCGTTAGGCGCAGAGATAAATGACAGGTATGATAATCGAATTCTTGGAAAAAATCGCCTTAACCCTTGCGCGTACCGATGGGGATACACGGCTTATTACGGTTTGATAGTTGGGGAGTATATGCAGTATTGGGGAAAACTGCTCGGAGTGATTGTCGCCATTTGGGCTGGCGGCGGATTCTGGGGTGTCGTGCTGGGGTTGATCGTTGGCCATATGATCGATACCGCACGTAATAACAAGCGCAGCCGGGGCTTCTTTACCGATCAGCAAACGCGGCAGACGTTATTTTTCCGCACTACCTTTCAGGTTATGGGGCATCTGACCAAATCGAAAGGGCGGGTGACCGAAGCCGATATCCAGATAGCCAGCCTGTTTATGGACCGCCTGCAACTGCATGGTGAGGCCCGTACCGCGGCGCAGCAGGCGTTCCGCGAAGGCAAGCACAGCCAGTTTCCGCTGCGTGAAACCTTGCAGCAGTTACGCAGCATCTGTTTTGGTCGCTTTGACCTGATTCGGATGTTTCTGGAAATTCAGATCCAGGCCGCGTTTGCCGACGGCTCGCTGCATCCGAATGAACGCCAGGTGCTGTATGTGATCGCCGAAGAGTTGGGGATCTCCCGCGCTCAGTTCGATCAGTTCCTCAGCATGATTGAAGGCGGGCGTCAGTTTGGCGGCGGCAGCTGGCAGGGGCAGCAAGGGGGATACTCCCAGGGCGGCTATCAGCAGGCGCAACGTGGCCCAACGCTGGAAGATGCCTGCAAGGTGCTGGGCGTGAGCAGCAGCGACGATGCCACCACCATCAAGCGTGCCTATCGTAAACTGATGGGCGAGCATCACCCGGATAAGCTGGTTGCTAAGGGATTACCGCCGGAAATGATGGAGATGGCGAAACAGAAAGCGCAGGAGATCCAGGCAGCCTACGACCTGATCAAACGCGAGAAGGGCTTCAAGTAGTCAAGGGCGCCGCATGCGGCGCCCCAAACTCAGAAATCCGGTTCTACGCGAAAATGCATCGGGGTCTGAAACGCGGGGTGGGTGATGCGCAGCTCTTGTGCGTGCAGTTGCAGGCGCGGTGCCATCGCCTTGGCCTCTGGCGGGGCGTAGAAGCCATCGCCGAGAATGGGGTGACCCAATGCCAGCATATGCACACGCAATTGGTGTGAGCGCCCTGTAATGGGCAGCAGCTTGACCCGTGTGCTGCCATCCGCGTCCCGGGAAAGCACCACATATTCGGTCTGCGCGGCCTTGCCGGTTTCGAAACAGACTTTCTGCAAGGGCCGGTTCGGCCAGTCGCAAATCAGCGGTAAATCTACCAACCCTTCATCCTGTGCCATATGCCCCCATACGCGGGCGATGTAGCATTTTTTCGGCTCGCGTTCGCGGAACTGGCGTTTTAGCTCACGCTCGGCGGCCTTGTTCAATGCCACCACGATCACCCCGCTGGTAGCCATATCCAGGCGATGCACGGATTCCGCCGCAGGAAAGTCTGCCTGGATGCGCGTCATCAGGCTGTCCTTGTTCTCCGGGGCACGGCCAGGCACGGAAAGCAGCCCGCTAGGTTTGTTGACCACGATGATGTGCTCATCCTGATACAGCACGTGCATCGGATCTTGCGGGGGATTGTAAGGTTCCATGTTAGCTCCGCTGAGAAGGGCAAACCGGGGAGCCTTGGCTCCCCGTTAAGTGGATCACTGGTGCGTCACCACGACCAGGCGAATAGCATCCAGCCGCCATCCCGCTTCGTTGAGGTTAATCAGCACCTGCTTGCGGTTGAACTCCAGCGCTTCGACTTCGTCATCACGGATATTCGGGTTAACCGCTTTCAGGGCTTCCAGACGTGCCAGCTCGGTGCTCAGCTTGTCATCGGCCTCTTGCTTGGCCTGTTCGATCAGGGCGCGCGCCTGTTCTTCCACCAGGCTTTCTGCCTGTTGCAGCATCACGTGCACTTCTTGCTGCACTGCGTTGACCAGCTTGCTGGACGTGTGGCGATTGACCGCGTTCAGTTGGCGGTTAAAGCTTTCAAACTCGACCTGTGCCGCCAGGTTGGTTCCCTTGCGATCCATCAACATGCGGATCGGCGTTGGCGGCAGGAAGCGGGTCAGCTGCAGGTGTTTAGGGGCCTGGGCTTCAACCACATACACCAGTTCGACCAGCAGGGTGCCCACCGGCAGCGCCTTGTTTTTCAACAGGGAAACTGCACAGCTCCCGGTATCGCCGGAGAGGATCAGATCCAGCCCGTTGCGGATAATCGGGTGTTCCCAACTGACAAACTGGGCATCTTCACGCGACAGCGCCTGCTCGCGATCGAACGTCACGGTGCAGCCATCCTGCGGCAGCCCCGGGAAGTCCGGTACCAGCATATGGTCGGATGGGGTTAGGACGATCAGGTTGTCGCTGCGGTCTTCCTGATTGATGCCGACGATATCGAACAGGTTGAGCGCAAAGCTCACCAGGTTAACGTCGTTGTCCTGTGCCGCAATGGCTTCCGCCAGCGCCTGCGCTTTGTCACCGCCGTTGGAGTGCATTTCCAGCAGACGGTCACGGCCCTGTTCCAGCTGCGTTTTCAGCTGTTTGTGCTGCTGGTTACAGGCATGGATAAACTCGTCCAGACCTTCCTGCTCGGTAGGGGCGGCCAGGTAGCCAATCAGTTGCTCGTAGCAGCTGTCATAAATCGGCCGGCCGGTTGGACAGGTGTGCTCGAAGGCATCCAGCCCTTCATGGAACCAGCGGCCCAGCACGGCCTGAGCGGTGTTTTCCAGGTACGGCACCATGATCTGGATGTCGTGCATCTGGCCAATACGATCCAGACGGCCAATACGCTGTTCCAGCAGATCCGGGTTGAACGGCAGATCGAACATCACCATCTGGCTGGCAAACTGGAAGTTACGCCCTTCCGAACCGATTTCGGAGCACAGCAGTACCTGCGCGCCTTCTTCCTGTGAAGCGAAGTAGGCGGCGGCGCGATCGCGTTCGATAATGCTCAGCCCTTCGTGGAACACGGCGGCACGGATCGCTTCGCGCTCACGCAGCACCTGCTCCAGTTGCAGAGCGGTCGCTGCCTGGGCGCAAATCACTAATACTTTCTCATGACGGTTGGCGACCAGATAATCCAGCAGCCACTCAACGCGCGGATCGAAGTTCCACCAGGTTGCATTCTCCCCTTCGAACTCCTGATAAATCTGTTCTGGGTAGAGCATGTCGCGGGCGCGGGCTTCGACGGTTTTCTTGGCGCTCATGATGCCGGACACCTTGATCGCTGTCTGATATTGCGTTGGCAACGGCAGTTTGATCTGGTGCAGGTGGCGACGTGGGAAGCCTTTTACGCCGTTACGGGTATTACGGAACAGCACGCGGCTGGTGCCGTGGCGATCCATCAGCATGGTGACCAGTTCCTGGCGTGCCTGCTCGCTGTTGTCGGTATCGCTGTTGGCCGCTTTCAGCAGGGGTTCAATGTCCTGCTCGTCGATCAGCTCACCCAGCAGGTTCAGCTTGTCATCCGCCAGGCGCTCGCCGCTCAGCAGCAGCGTCACCGCATCGGCTACCGGACGGTATTTCTGCTGATCGGTGACAAACTCCTGGTAGTCATGGAAACGGCTGGGATCCAGCAGGCGCAAGCGGGCAAAGTGGCTTTGCTGGCCAAGCTGCTCCGGGGTTGCCGTCAACAACAGTACGCCCGGGATGTGTTCCGCCAACTGTTCAATCACCTGATATTCACGGCTCGGCGCGTCTTCGCTCCAGGCGAGGTGGTGAGCTTCGTCTACCACCAGCAGATCCCAGTGGGCATCGGCCAACTGCTCAAGGCGCTGTTTGTTGCGACGCACGAAATCCAGCGAGCAGATCACCAACTGTTCGGTTTCGAACGGGTTGCTGCTGTCGAGCATCGCTTCGGAATAGCGGCTATCGTCAAACAGTGAGAAATAGAGGTTGAAGCGACGCATCATTTCAACCAGCCACTGGTGTTGCAGGGTTTCCGGCACCACGATCAGCACGCGTTCGGCGCGGCCAGCCAGCAGTTGTTGATGAATAATCATCCCGGCTTCGATGGTTTTACCCAGGCCCACTTCATCGGCCAACAGAACTCGCGGCGCATGGCGCTGGCCGACTTCGTAGGCGATATGCAATTGGTGCGGGATCAGGCTGGCGCGCATACCACGCAGGCCAGCGAACGGCAGGCGATACTGTTCGCTCTGGTATTTGCGGGCGCGGAAACGCAGCGCAAAGCGATCCATGCGGTCAATCTGACCGGCAAACAGGCGGTCTTGCGGTTTACTGAAGGTCAGCTTACTGTCCAGCAGCACCTCACGCATAGCGACGCCGCTTTCCTGGGTGTCCAGACGCGTGCCGATATAGGTCAACAGACCGTTATCCTCTTTGACTTCCTCCACCTGCAACTGCCAGCCTTCGTGGTTGCTGATGGTGTCGCCCGGGTTAAACATCACGCGGGTGATTGGCGAGTCGTTTCTGGCATAGAGGCGGTTTTCACCGGTTGCGGGGAAAAGCAGGGTGACCATGCGCACGTCCAGTGCGACCACGGTTCCCAGTCCCAATTCGCTTTCCGTATCGCTGATCCAGCGTTGACCAAGTGTAAAAGGCATAGTTTGTCGGCTCGATTCTTATTAAGTAAGTCTTGCTACCCGGCAGATAAGCCAAGGGTAACCTGTTTCAACCGCTTGCTATTCCCGGCATCTTGCCTGCCACCGCGTTGTTACCGGTTGGCGAGCTTTATTTTCATTTAGCGGGTAATAGCCTGTTACGCCAGACGTCTGGTGACGGCATGGCGACAACGATGTTGTGAATAGTGGTTCAGAATTTGGGAAGGGCGCTATGGTAATGGAAGGCGGCGCATTCGTCACCTGTAAAACCCGATGATTTTTTCTTCCCAAATGCCGACTAACATCAGTAAAAAGAAAGGGTTTCCCCATGGGGTGGTATTACCCCCTGCTTTGACCGCTCAGAACAGGCCTATCTGCCTGGTTACCAACGCCGAAAAATCGTCGTACAGGAAGGGAAGTATAGCGTCTGCCACCGGTTGCAGCTGGCGTTCGAGATAATGATCGTAATCGATCGCGGATTGCCGGGTTTCCAGCGGCTCTGGCCCGGCTAGCGTCATTACATAGCTGATCCAGCCACCGTTCTGATATTGCAGCGGCCGCCCCTGTTGACGATTATAGTCATCGGCCAGCCGGGCTGCTCGGGCGTGTGGCGGGACATTGCGTTGATAGTCGTCCAGCTTGCGCCGCAGGCGTTTGCGGTAGACCAGCCGGTCGTCAAATTCGCCGTTCAGCGTTTTGGCCACGTAATCGCGCACAAAGTCCTGATAGGGCTGGCGCTTGAAGATGCGTTGATAGAGCTGCTGCTGAAACTGCTGTGCCAGCGGGGTCCAGTCGGTGCGTACCGTTTCCAATCCTTTATACACCATCTCTTCACTGCCGTCCGGTTTGCTGATCAACCCGGCGTAGCGTTTTTTGCTGCCCTGCTCGGCACCGCGGATGGTGGGCATTAAAAAGCGGGAATAGTGGGTTTCAAACTCCAGCTCCAGCGCATTTTCCAGCCCATATTGCTGTTGCAGATGCTGTTGCCACCATTGATTGACATGATCGAGCAGCTCGCGGCCAATCTCGGCGGCCTGCTGTTCACTGTGGGCCTTTTTCAGCCAGACAAAGGTCGAGTCCGTATCGCCGTAGATCACCTGGTAACCTTTAGCTTCGATCAACTCCCGCGTCTGGCGCATGATCTCGTGGCCGCGCAGGGTGATCGACGAGGCCAATCTGGGATCGAAGAAGCGACAGCCGCTCGATCCCAGCACGCCGTAGAACGCATTCATGATGATCTTGAGCGCCTGCGATAGCGGTTTGTTATTGTGGCGTTTGGCCGCTTCGCGCCCCTGCCAGATTTGGCGAACAATCTCGGGAAGGCAGTGTTTGGTGCGGGAAAAGCGAGCCTGGCGAAAACCCGGCACTGAGTGTTCATCATCCGGGTGCTGCATACCTTCTACCAGCCCAACGGGATCGATCAGGAAGGTGCGGATGATCGACGGATACAGGCTTTTGTAATCCAGTACCAGCACCGAATCATACAGACCGGGCTGTGAATCCATCACAAAGCCGCCGGGGCTGTGTTCTTCCGGCAACTCCCCAAGGTTAGGAGCCACATAGCCCTGGCGATGCATGCGCGGGATATAAAGGTGGTTGAAGGCCGCTACCGAACCGCCGCTGCGATCGACCGCCAAGCCGGTCACGGTGGCGCGCTCGAGCAGGAAGGTCAAAAGTTCGGTTTTGGCGAAAATACGCGTCACCAGCTCGCAGTCTTTTAGGTTATAGCGGGCCAGGGCGGGTTTATCTTCGGCAAAACGACGGTCTATTTCTGCCATCCGCTGGTAAGGGTTGTCGATTGATTTTCCTTCCCCAAGTAGCGTTTGCGCCACATATTCCAGGCTGAAGGACGGGAAGTTCCAGGTGGCCGATTTCAGCGCCTCGATACCGTCGATAATCAATCGTCCGGAGGCCGAGGCGAAGAAGTGGTTTTGCTTAAAGCCGTGCTCGCGCCATTCCAACAGGTTACCGCCACGGCCAAAGCGCAGGGGGATCTGATAACGCTCGGCGTGTTTCTGCAGCACCCGCAGATCGAACTGCACCAGGTTCCAGCCAATGATAGCGTCGGGATCGTGCTGCTCCAGCCATTGGTTCAGGCGTTCCAGCAACTGTGGGCGGCTGTTGCAGTATTCCAGCTCGAAATCCAGCGCTTCAGTGCCGCCGTTGGCCGGGCCGAGCATATACACTTGGCGTTGGCCACAGCCTTCCAGCGCGATGGAGTAAAGCTCGCCATGGGCGGTGGTTTCGATATCCAGTGATACCAGCTTTAACGTGGGGCGGTAGTCTGGGGCAGGCTTCATCTGGCCGTTGAGCCACAGGCCATGACCGTCGGGTTGGCCGTTGAACCACACCGGGGCGGTGATAAAGCGCTCCATCAGATAGCGTTCCGGCGGGCGGATATCAGCCTCAAACACGTTGACGCCGCCCTCTTTGAGCAGTTTTTCCAGCTTGATCAACTGACGATGCTGGCGGCAATAAAGGCCCATCACCGGACGGGAGTGGAAATCCTGCAGCGGCAAGGGTTTCAGCTCGACATGACGCTCTTCACGCAGCAGCAACTCTGCCCGCTGACGCTGTTCGGCGGGAATGAATGCCACGGAGGTCTGTGGGGCCAGCCGTAGCCGCTGTGGCCCGCTATCGGTTGCCAGCCAGAACTCAACTTCGGTCCCGGCGGGTGTATCACGCCAATGGCGAGTGAGTAAGAAACCCTGTTGTAGAGATGTCACTAGTTCCTGAGCATCGATGATCTATAGATGTTTATAGTATGGGTTTTTATACAGTAATTGTCTATTATTGGCCGGATTGGCTAAATCTACATACAATTCAACGATTGACTCCCCCTGGCCCGCGCCGGACAATCCTTCGCCCATACGTTTAGCTTACCAACAGAGGTTTAATGGAAGCCTATTTACAGCAGTTGATCACCCAGTCATTGGCTTTCACCCTGGTGGTGGTCATGTTGGTGGCGTTCCTGGAGTCGCTGGCGTTGGTCGGTTTGTTATTGCCGGGCACGGTGATGATGGCCAGCATTGGTGCACTGATCGGCAGCGGACAGGTGGACTTTTATATGGCCTGGGGGGCGGGCATTGTCGGTTGTCTGCTGGGGGATTGGATCTCCTACTTTATCGGCCGGGCTTTCAAGGGGCCGCTGCACCGTTGGTCGTACCTGAAAAAGAACAAGGCGATGTTGGATAAAACCGAGCATGCGCTGCATCAGCACAGTATCGTTACGATTTTGATCGGCCGTTTTGTTGGCCCGACGCGCCCGCTGGTGCCGATGGTAGCTGGCATGCTCGATCTGCCTCCCTACAAATTTGCCCTGCCGAATATCATCGGTTGCCTGACCTGGCCACCGGTCTATTTCTTTCCCGGCATTCTGGCGGGAGTCGCGATCGATATTCCTGCCAGCGCCAACAGCGCGTTGTTCAAATGGCTGTTGTTTGGCGTGGTGGTACTGTTGTGGCTGGCAGCTTGGCTGAGTTGGCGCTGGTGGCGTGAAGGAAAGCGCAGTGCCGATAAGCTGACGCGCTGGCTAACGCCGAGGCGGCTGCGGTTGGCCTGTATTGCGAGCTGGGTAGGGGCGCTGGTATGTTTCTATTATATGCATCAGCAGGCGTTGATGCCGGTATATCGACACCTACTGTGGAAAGTGCTGGCGGGCTGACGCTAAAATTTGGGCATAAAAAAACCGACTGGTGAGGTCGGTTTTTTTATTTCCCGGGCTGGAGTTGGTCACTCTGACCGGATGAGACAGCACCCATCTAACGGAATCGATTTTATCGTCGATCGCCCTCAATGTCAAAAACGCAGAAATCGGAAATCTGTTATGTCGCGCCCTGAATTGGTTAAGATATAATCAGCTGGTTAGCTCTGCTGCTGTCTTTACTTCGGTATGCGCATGTACACATTCAAGTCCTGGTCGGGTGTACGGATGGTGCCGTTATCCGGCGCTCTGGCCGGAGTGAGACTGCACCCATCTAACAACTGAGTGCTGCGCTGTGACAGGCAATGTAAGGATAAGCGGCGGTGGCTCACTCCATGTTATGGAGAAAACGGGTGATTGATATTGATAAGGCAATCATCGTTCTTGGGGCGCTGATCGCGTTACTGGAACTGATCCGTTATGTGCTTCAGTTACTGAACTGATAACGGAAACGTAGCTAAGGCCGGGGGCTAACCACTTCCCGGCCTTTAACATTCAGCCGCGAAAGCTTACTGGAAGAAAGCCTCCAACTGCTCAAACACCCGCATATCTTCGTTATGGCGTTTCACCTGTAATACATCCTCCAGCTTTTCAACCTGGCTAATCATCTGCACCAGGCGCTGATCGTCGGCTACCAATAGCCAAATGCGGCTCTGGGTCCCATCTTTCAGCGGCATACACAAAATACCTTCCACGTTAAAGGCACGGCGGGCAAACAGGCCGCAAACGTGGGTCATTACGCCCGGATGGTTCCGTACCGCCAACTCCAGGATCACCTGTGGATTCTTTTGTAGTGATTGCATGGCTTATTCTCCAATCATTTCGATGTTGGCGGCACCCGGTGGCACCATTGGGTAGACTTTTTCGTTGATATCGATCAGCGCGTGGATCAGGCAAGGGCCAGGGCGTTGGATCGCTGCCAGCAGCGCAGCCTGTGGATCTGCCTCGGCATTCAAATCGCAGGTGTCCAGGCCAAAACCGGCGGCAATTTTCAGGAAATCGGTACGCTTTGGATAGGTGGCGGCAAAGATATGCTGTTGATAGAACAGCGTCTGCTGCTGGTGTACCAATCCCAAGGCCTGGTTGTTCATCAGGATGATTTTCACATCCAGATTATGTTCAACGGCGGTCGCCATCTCCTGAATATTCATCATCAGGCTACCGTCACCGGAGAAACACAGTACCTTGCGCTGAGGCTCTGCCAGTGCAGCACCAATCGCAGCAGGCAAACCAAAGCCCATGGTGCCCAAACCGCCGGAGGTCAGCCACTGGCGCGGGCGGCTCAGCGGATAAGCCTGGGCTACCCACATCTGATGCTGGCCTACATCGGTGGTGATAATGGCGCTTTCGTCCACGCAGCGTGCTGCGGCTTTAACCAGCCCGTAATGGCTCAATGGATCTGCCACGTTTGGCATGTTGATCGGGAATTCACGCTTCAGATCGTTAACGGTGTTCATCCATTCGGTACGCGGCTGCGCTTCGATCATCGGTAACAGCTGTTGCAGTACCTGGCCGACGTCGGCATGGATGGCAATATTGGCTTGTTTAACCTTGCCCAGTTCGGCACGGTCGATATCCACGTGGATAATTTTGGCGTTCGGGCAGAATTGCTCGGTTTTACCTATTGCCCGGTCGTCGAAGCGGGCGCCCAGCACGATCAGCAGGTCGGCTTCTTGCAGGATAAAGTTGGTGCTGCGTGCTGCATGCATCCCCAACATGCCTAATGACAACGGGTGTTCTACTGGCATTGCGCCCAATGCCATCAGCGTCATGGTGGTTGGCAGGTTGGAGCGCTCGGCCATTTCCAGCGCCGGTTTATGGGCTTCAGCGCAGATAATGCCGCCGCCCAGATACAGAATAGGGCGCTTGGCCTGATTGATCATGGCCGCGGCCTGTTCGACCTGCTTGCTATCAAAGGCCGGTGGGGCGTCTGGTACGGCCATTGGCGGTAACAAATCCCATTCAATTTCGGCGGTTTGCACGTCTTTCGGGATGTCGATCCACACCGGGCCTGGGCGGCCAGATTCGGCAATGCGGAACGCGTCGCAGATCACCTGCGGCAGATCGCTGATATCACGGACCAGGTGGTTGTATTTGGTGATTGGGATGGAAATACCGTAGGTATCCACTTCCTGGAAGGCATCGGTGCCGATCATTGAGGAAGATACCTGGCCGGTGATGCAGACCAGCGGGATCGAATCGAGCTTGGCGTCGGCAATGGCGGTCACCAGATTGGTGGCTCCCGGGCCGCTGGAAGCGATACAGACCGCCGCCTTGCCGTTGGTACGTGCCATGCCCTGCGCCATAAAACCGGCCCCTTGCTCGTGGCGGGCCAGCACGTGCTGGATGACGGTGCTTTGGCTCAGAGCATCGTACAGCGGCAGCGCTGCGCCACCGGGAATGCCTGCAATAGTGGTGATACCCTGACGCTCCAGCAGATGCACGATCAGCTGTGCGCCGGTAATACGTTGGCCTTGGTGTGGCGTGCCCGAAGTTGCCATGTGCCTATCCTTTTCTCTGGGCCGGTTAGCTTTTCTGGGCAGGGGGACTAAAACAAGAAACCCCGCCCGGTTTGCGCCGGCGGGGTTTGGGAATCGCGTTGATTCGGACCCTACGGCGCGTTGCCGACGACCACCACCACACGCACGACGACCACCGCGGCTGGTAGCGCGGTTGTTAGTAGGGTCGAGGTCAGCGAGGATGCGATCACAGGGAGCCTTATCATCAGTAGTAAAAAAACAGAATTTTATAAAACCACAGGTGCAAAATTCGCACAACAGGTTTATTGGTTCAGCATAAAAAACGCGTGGTAGATCACGGTTTAACCGGAATACCCAACACCTTGGCTTCCGGTGCACTACCGCTTACCAACGCCTGTGTCGGGCCGTCGTAATAAATCCGGCCATCCACGACCAGCAAGGTACGCGGAGCGATGCGGGCGGCATCCTCCAGATTGTGTGAAACCATCAGCAGCGTGAGTTGGCGCTGGTCGCAGACGTTTTGCAGCAGTTGCAGCATCTCACTGCGCAGTGCCGGATCGAGTGCAGAGAAAGGTTCGTCGAGCAGTAGGATCGGCTGCTGGCGGATCAGGCAACGCGCCAAGGCTGCCCGTTGCCGTTGCCCGCCGGAAAGCTGTGACGGCAGGCGCTGCAGATGCCCCTCCAATCCGACCTGTTGGGCAATCTGTGCCAGTTGTTCCTGCTGTGCGGCGGTTAGGCGCAGCCCAGGATCCAGCCCCAGGCCGATGTTTTGCCTGACCGTCAGGTGGGCAAACAGGTTGTTTTCCTGAAACAGCATCGACACCGGGCGTTTGGCAGGTGGTGAAGCGGTATGATCGCTACCGTTGAGCCACAGTTTGCCGCTGGCCGCCGGTAGAAAACCGGCGATCAGGCTGAGCAAGGTACTTTTGCCTGCGCCGCTAGGGCCCAGCACCGCAACGTGTTCTCCCGGCTGAATGCGCAGGTCAAAACGCATCGGCAGGTGTTCGTACAGATAGGTCAGTTTTTCAAGCGTCAGCATGGCGGCCCGGTAAACGTTCAATCAGGGTAAACAGCAGGAAACAGAGCAGCAGTAGCAGCAGGGCGGTCACGGCCCCGTCGTTGCTGCGATATGCGCCAATCTGCTGATAGAGATAAAAAGGCAGAGTACGGAACTGCTCATTGCCGAACAGTGCTACCACGCCGAAATCGCCAATCGACAGCACGCAGGCAAAGGCCAGTGCTTGCGCCAGCGGGCGTTGCAGCGCTTTCAGCTCGATCCAGCGCAACCGCTGCCAGCCGTGGATATCCAGCGACAAGCATAGCGGATTATAACGCTCGGCCAGATCGCGCATCGGATTTTCCAGCACTTTCAGCGCGTAGGGTATCGCCATCAACGCATTGGTGAGGATCACCAGCGCATAAGGCGACTGCGGCAGCCCAGTGGTATCGCTCAGCAGCAGGAAGAAACCGGTAGCCAGCACAATACCCGGCATCGCCAGGATCACCATGCCGCTCAGTTCCAGCGTTTGGCCCCAGGCGGCCCGTTGCCGCAGCTTCAGTTCACGGCTGCTCCATAGCAGCATCATGGTCAATACCACGCACAAAATTCCCGCACCGAGAGCGATGCGCAGCGAGGTGAAAAGAGCCTGCCAGAGAATTGGCTGTTGCAGCACGGTGACCAGCGTTTGGTTGGCACCGTCGATGATCACCGCCAGCAACGGGGGCAACAGCAGTAATAGCGCTGCGGCAATGAATAGCGTATCGCTAAGGCGCCGCCCCAGGCTGTCCTGCGGATCGCGCCAGCGCTGGGCGTGGGTATGGCCAACCGGCAGCGCCTGGCTCAAACGCTGGCTGAGTACTACCAGCCCCAGGCAGCAAGCCAGTTGGATCAGCGCCAGCAGCGCAGCGCGGCTGAGATCGTAGTCGTAACTCAAGGCCTGATAGATCGCCAGCTCTATGGTGGTGGCCTGTGGCCCGCCGCCCAACGACAGCACGGTTGCAAAGCTGGCAAAACACAGCATAAACACCAGTGCGCCGCTGGGCAGGATCTGGCGGCGTAACGCAGGCCATTCCACAAAGCGGAACTGCTGCCAGCCGTTCATCCCCAGCTGTGCGGCCAGTTGTCGCTGCTCGGTGGGAATGTTCTCCAGCGCCTGTAGCAGCAGGCGGGTGGCCAGAGGCATATTAAAGAACAGATGTGCCAGCAGAATACCTTGCAGGCCATAAGGCGAAAAACTGTAGTTCACGCCCAGCCAACCACACAGCGTTGCCAGCCAGCCTTGCCTGCCGTAGACGCTCAGCATGCCAAACACCGCCACCAGCACCGGCAGCACCAGCGTCATGGCGCACAGGCGCAGCAGCAGGTTGCGGCCAGGGAAGCGCCGCCGGTACAGTGCCCTGGCCAACCAGATGGCAGGCACCACCGAGATTACGGCGGAGAGTAGCGCCTGCCAAAAGGTAAAGCGCACCACGTGCCACAGGTAGCTGTCTTGCCACAGGCTGCGCCAATCGCTCTCGGGCGCATGACGCCACAGCGAGCCCATGGCCGCCAACGCGATCAACAGGATCAGACCGGCGGCCATCAGCCCCGGCCATAACCAGCGGGGGATCAGTGGCTGACGGCGGTTTGCCATGCTCGGATCCAGTTACCACGCTGTTGTGCCACTTCCTCGGCGCTGAATTGCAATGCCGTTTGCGGCACGGTCATCTGTTCGAAACCGGCGGGCAGTTCCGTCTTGATCACCGGGTACATCCAGTTGCCAGTGGGAATGGTGTTCTGGAAGGCCGGGGAGACCATAAACTGCATGAAGCGTTCGGCCAGTTCTGGCTGTTTGCTGGCCTTTAGCTTGCCAGCGACTTCGATTTGCAGGTAGTGGCCTTCACTGAAGTTGGCCGCCGCATAGAGGTCTTTTTTCTCTTCGATCAGATGGTAGGCGGGGGAGGTGGTGTAGCTCAGTACCATGTCGCCTTCCCCTTTCAGGAACAGGCCGTAGGCTTCACTCCAACCTTTGGTCACGGTGACGGTTTTCTTCGCCAACTGTTGCCAGGCAAGCGGTGCCTCGTCGCCATACACTTTCTGCATCCAGAGCAGCAGGCCAAGGCCAGGAGTGCTGGTGCGTGGATCCTGATAGATGATCTTCAGGGGGCGATCGCTGCTCACCAACTCTTTCAGGCTGGTCGGCGGGTTCTTCAGCTTGTCTTTGTTGTAGACGAAAGCAAAGTAGCCATAGTCGTAGGGAACGAAAGTCTGGTTGTGCCAACCACCGGGAACCGTGAGCTTGCTAGTATCGACTTGGCTGGCGGAGAACAGATCGGTTTGCTGCGCGGCTTGCAGCAGGTTGTTGTCCAGGCCCAAAACCACGTCGGCGGCGCTGTTCTTGCCTTCCATTCTCAGGCGATTGAGTAACGACACGCCGTCTTCCAGCGCCACGAATTTCAATTCGCAGTCACATTCGGCCTCAAAGGCTTTTTTTATCACCGGGCCTGGGCCCCAGTCGGCAGCGAAAGAGTCGTAGGTGTAGACCGTCAGCGTTGGCTTGGCCAGGACGGGCATCGCCGCTAGCAGTAATAAACAGGGCAGGTATTTTTTGACCACTTTGCACTCCTAATAATAAAGGGGCAAAGGTATCTGAGGACTGGGTTAACAAGGGTTAACGCGCCATGCTCAAATCCCTCCGCCGGTATTGACCGGATCAGGTTCGACGGGTGTGCTCTCAGCGGAAAACCGTTGGCCAAAAATTGGCGGGTTCTCCGCACCCCGTTGAGTCGGCGCTATTGTAGAGGCTTAGCGGCGTGGGTGAAAGGCGATTATGCTTCCGGCGGCGCAAACCAGGCAGATTTAAAATCGAACCAGCCGAGAGTATTCATCCGAACCCCACGCATGCTGCGTTGACCATGCAGTTGCAGCCAGTGGTGGAATAACGGATGCAACTGATGGCTGCTGACCAGGCGCTGGCAAAACTCGGCCATGGACAGGCTATTTTCCCGCCACTGAGCGGCATCCTGCGCGATATCCTCCGTCAGACAGTGTTGGATCAACGGTAGTTCATACAACGTGGCAAACAGAGAAAACTCCAGCGGCAGGGTGAAGTTGGCGCTGCCTAACCACAGATCGCTTTGTGCTTTGCCCTTATGCCAGGCTTCATAATCCACAACCTGCACATTGAGTTTGATGCCCTGCTCGGCCAGTAGAGAGGCGATAGCCTGCTTGATCGCATGGAACTCGGAGTGTTCGCTGTAGAAGGTCAGAGTCAATTCTGTTAAGCCTGCAGGCTTGGGCTGCTGCCCCAATACGCGGTTATGCAACCAGCGCGGGAGAATGCCATAGGCCGGAGCCCAGTAACGCTGGTAGAGCGGCCCGGCGTGGCTCAGCAGCGCGATCGGGTTGATCAGTTCGCTTAGCCAACTGCGGATTTCCGGATCGGCCGCCAGTGCCGAACGCTGGTCGAATAGCAGAAAATAACAGCCTTCTTCCAGGCGGCTTTCCAGCTCGTTCCTACCGGTATCATCCCCCTGCAGCTGGACGCCGGAGTGCGCCAGCTCTTCGGTGATTTCCGGTAATACCCAGATGTTGACCTCATCGATCAGGGCACGATAGCCAAAGTAGTCGTCAAAGGCATGGATTTTCATCTGGCTTTGGTTGTTGTGTATCACGCGATAGGGGCCGGTGCCGATCGGATGGCGAGCAAAGTCCGGCAAACTCTGCCATTCGCGCGGCAGGATCATGGCATGTACGCTACTCAGCAGCCAGGGCAGCCAGTAGTCCGGCGTGTGCAGATGCACATCGATGACATAGGGCGTAGGCGAGTCGATCCTGTCGATATGTGAAAATAGCGGTTGTGGGATCAGGCGATTGAGCGAATGGATCACATCTTCCATTTCCAGCTCACGGCCATGGTGAAAATGGATCGCCGGACGTAGATAAAAGCGCCAGTGCAAAGGGGTGATCGTTTGCCAATGATGCGAAAGATCCGGATCCAGTTCCCCGTTTTCCTCGTTTACCCGCGTCAGGCCGTTGAAAATCTGTCTTGCCAGGTGGGTTTCTGAACGGCGCAGTGCCGAGCCGGGCAACAGGTTGTAAAGCTGACGATAGTAAAGCACGCGCAGGATATGTTTCCCCTGGCGGAAGCTACGCCCCAGCTGGGAAAGCAGCATTTGGCGCACCACGTCTTTATCGCCCACCAGTTGGACCAGTTGGTCGATGCGATCCTGTTCCAGCAGTTCCTCGGCGCGTTGTTGTTGCAGTGCCAATCCGGTGTAATGAAAGCTGAGCTGCGAACGCTTACCCCGGCCGGATTCGGCCTGCCAGGTCAGCCAGCCCTCGTGCTGCATGGCTCCCAGTAGCGAACGAACGTGGCGGCGGGAACAACTGAGCACCTCCGCCAACTCTTGCAGCGTGGTTTCGGTGGTTCGGCCATGGCAGCGTTGCCACAGGCGGATGAACTGTTGTTGCAGGCGTGAGGTGGACATAAAAGAGGAACTCTCTGGCATCAAGTCGTCAATTTATCTTTCCCTATATTACGCCGATAATGAGGGCAGTTGAATCAGCGGAGGGATAACAAATGACGGTTCTGTTAACTAAACAGTTTTATCAGCGTTATTTCACCGCGATCCGCCGCCAGCAGGCAGATTGGCTGCGGGTGGTACCTGAACAGGCGCGGCTGGAGATGCTGGCCCACTTGACCCAGTGGGACATCGCCACGCTGAGCGACAAGCAATACCGTGAGCGTATCTGACGTTCACCGCAAAAGTGTTTCTGAGTAATGGTGCTTTTCACCAGCCAGTGGGGTAACACCCACTGGCATTTTTATCTGCCGTCTTTACTTCCTTCGGCAATTTTCCTTCTGTAGCATAGCCTTCTTTATTTCTGGATAGGGATATCGCCATGAGTTTCAGACGCTGGTTGCCGCGCCGTTTTAATCCCGTTTTTGCCGCCTTCCTGCTGATAGCCTTCCTGACCGGCATTGCCGGAGCACTGCAAGCTCCCACGCTGAGCCTGTTTTTGACCACCGAGGTAAAGGTGCGCCCGCTATGGGTGGGTATGTTCTATACCGTGAATGCCATCGCCGGGATTGCCGTCAGCTTCCTGTTGGCCAAGCGCTCGGATACCCGTGGGGATCGGCGCAAGCTGATCCTGGTGTGCTGTGCCATGGCGGTGGGCAATAGCCTGTTGTTTGCGTTCAACCGTGATTATCTGACCTTGATCACTGCTGGTGTATTGCTGGCCGCGATTGCCAATACCGCCATGCCGCAGATTTTTGCCCTGGCGCGTGAGTATGCGGACAGCTCGGCACGTGAAGTAGTGATGTTCAGTTCGGTGATGCGCGCTCAGCTTTCACTGGCCTGGGTGATCGGCCCGCCGCTGTCGTTTATGCTGGCACTGAACTACGGCTTTACCGTGATGTTTATAATTGCGGCGGGGATTTTTGTCGTCAGCGTGCTGCTGGTGTGGCTGATATTGCCTTCGGTGCCCCGTGCCAACGTTGAGATCAGCGTAGATTCTCCGCCTATCGCGCCAATCAGCGCCTGGCGCGATCCCGATGTGCGCCTGCTGTTTGTGGCTTCGATGCTGATGTGGACCTGCAACACCATGTATATCATCGATATGCCACTGTATATCACTGCCGACCTGGGCTTGCCAGAACGGCTGGCAGGTTGGCTGATGGGGACCGCCGCCGGGCTGGAAATTCCGGCTATGCTGCTGGCGGGTTATTACGTCAAACGCTTTGGCAAACGCAATATGATGCTGTTTGCGGTGGCGGCAGGCGTACTGTTTTATGCCGGGTTGGTGCTGTTCAAGTTCCAGTCGGCCCTGATGGTATTGCAGTTGTTCAATGCGGTGTTTATTGGCATCGTTGCCGGGATCGGCATGTTGTATTTTCAGGATCTGATGCCGGGGCGGCCCGGTGCCGCGACCACTATGTTTACCAACAGCATTTCGACCGGAGTGATCCTGGCCGGTGTACTGCAAGGCGCGCTGGTGGAAAACTTTGGGCACTATGCGGTTTACTACCTGATTACCCTGCTTGCCATCCTGGCGCTGTGGATGTGTGCCAAAGTTCGCGAAGTGTGAGCTGTAACACCCGGTTAGTTGATACATATCATTGAGAAAACTGCTCCATTCTCACTAAGATAAACGGACTCAGAGCGTGAGCTTCACGCTCTTATCCATCTTGCTATTGAGATGCCGATCCCGTTGATAAAAGTGGGTATGTTATGGATAAACTAACGCCGCTCAAACCTGTTCCCTCCCTCTGTGCCGTTATCGTCGCTCTGCTGATCTGGTTTGTGATCCCTGTTCCCGAAGGGGTGGCACCGAATGCCTGGCATTTGCTGGCGCTGTTTATTGGGACCATCATTGCCATTATCGGCAAGGCGATGCCGATCGGCGCCGTATCCATCATTGCCATTGCGCTGGTGGCCGTGACCGGAGTGACCAACCCTGGCAAGCCGGGGGCCGCGCTGGACGATGCACTGAGTGGGTTCTCCAATCAACTCATCTGGTTGATCGGTTTCTCGATCATGATCTCCCTGAGCCTGAATAAAACCGGCCTGGGATCGCGCATTGGCTACTACTTTATCTCGCTGTTTGGCAAAAAAACGCTGGGGATCGCCTATGCGTTAACCCTGGCGGAAACCGTGCTGGCCCCGGTGACGCCGAGTAATACCGCCCGTGGCGGCGGGATCATTCACCCGATAATGAAATCGATAGCGGACAGCTTTGGCTCCAAGCCCGAGCTGAATACCTCCGGCAAGATTGGCCGCTATCTCTCGCTGGTGAACTACAACATCAACCCGATCACCTCGGCGATGTTTATCACCGCAACTGCGCCTAACCCGCTGATTGTCAATCTGATCGCCAAAGGGGCCGGTTCCGAGTTCGAACTCACCTGGGGCATGTGGGCGGTAGCGGCGCTGGTACCGGCAATCTGTTCGTTGATCGTCATGCCGCTGGTGGTTTATCTGCTGTATCCACCGGAAATCAAAAGCACCCCAGATGCGCCACTGTTTGCGAAAGATAAACTGCAAACTCTGGGGCGGATAACCCTGCCAGAGAAAATCACGCTGGGCGTGTTTGCCCTGTTGCTGGTGCTGTGGGCCGGGGTTCCGGCGATGATTTTTGGCCCCGCACTGGCGGTTAACCCAACGACGGCTGCGGTGATTGGTTTGGCGATCCTGCTGGCAACCGGCGTACTGAGCTGGGACGACGTGCTGAAGCACAAAGGGGCCTGGGATACCGTGGTCTGGTTTGCCGCCTTGGTGATGATGGCGACCTTCCTCGGCAAACTGGGCCTGATTGCCTGGCTGTCACAAACGGTAGGTTCGGGTATCGATCATATGGGGATGAGCTGGGTCGGGGGGACCATTCTGCTAACGCTCGTCTATCTCTATTCGCATTACTTCTTCGCCAGTACCACCGCGCACGTGACCGCCATGTTCGCCGCGTTCTTTGCCGCAGGTATTGCCCTTGGTGCGCCTCCGGCTCTGCTTGGCCTGATCCTGGCCTTCTCGTCTTCACTGATGATGTCGTTAACCCATTATGCCACCGGTACCGCGCCGATCATCTTTGGATCGGGCTATGCCACCCTGGGGGAATGGTGGAAAACCGGCTTTATCATGAGTGTAGTCAACCTGCTGATCTGGGCACTGATCGGGGGAGTATGGTGGAAGTGGCTGGGTTATTGGTGATTTAGAAGAAATCTAGAAGGGCGCAGCGAGCTGCGCCCCTAAGTGATATCAGTTCAGAAACGCCGGTTGCTGCGCCTCGTAGCGGGAAATTTCCGCTTCGTGCTGCAACGTCAGGCCAATGCTGTCCAAACCGTTAATCATGCAGTGGCGGCGGAAGCTGTCGATCTCAAACGGGTAGCTTTTGCCCCCGGCATTCACCGTCTGGTTTTCCAGATCGACCACAAACTCCGTGCCTTCGTGCTCTGCCACTAACTTAAACAGCGTATCCACATCCTGCTCGCTCAGCGTGACCGGCAGCAGCTGGTTGTTGAACGAGTTGCCGTAAAAGATATCCGCAAAGCTTGGTGCAATCACCACCTTGAAGCCGTAATCGGTCAGTGCCCATGGTGCGTGCTCACGGGATGAGCCACAGCCAAAGTTTTCCCGGGCTAACAGGATGCTGGCCCCTTTATAGCGCGGAAGGTTCAGCACAAACTCAGGATTTGGCTGCTGACCCGCATCGTCCAGGAAGCGCCAGTCGTTGAACAGGTGCTGGCCGAAACCGGTGCGGGTGACTTTCTGCAGAAACTGCTTAGGGATAATGGCGTCGGTATCGACGTTGGCCGCGTCCAGAGGCACCACTAAGCCGGTATGTTGAGTAAATTTAGCCACGCTGGTGCTCCTTAGTGCAATTCACGGATGTCGGCAAAATGGCCGGTAACGGCAGCAGCGGCGGCCATCGCCGGGCTGACCAGATGGGTACGCCCACCCCGGCCCTGACGCCCTTCGAAGTTACGGTTGCTGGTTGAGGCACAGCGTTCGCCAGGGTTCAGACGGTCGTTGTTCATTGCCAGGCACATGGAGCAGCCTGGCAGACGCCATTCGAAACCGGCTTCGATAAAGATCTTGTCCAGACCTTCCTCTTCCGCCTGCGCTTTCACCGGGCCGGAGCCAGGCACCACAATCGCCTGCACGCCTGCGGCCACTTTACGGCCTTTGGCAATGGCGGCGGCTGCGCGCAGATCTTCGATGCGTGAATTGGTGCAAGAGCCGATAAACACTTTGTCGATTGCGACGTCAGTCAGTTTGATGCCGGGTTTCAGATCCATATAGGCCAACGCTTTTTCAGCCGAGGCACGTTCCACCGGATCGCTAAAGGAATCAGGGGTTGGGATCGCCTGATCGACCGCGATAACCTGCCCAGGGTTGGTGCCCCAGGTCACCTGTGGTGCGATATCTTCCGCCCGCAGGGTGATGGTGGTATCAAATTTGGCTTCGGCGTCGGACTTCATGGTGCGCCAGTAGGCCACGGCCTGCTCCCAGTTTTCCCCGGTAGGAGCGAACTGGCGGCCTTTCAGGTAATTGAAGGTGGTGTCGTCTGGCGCAACCAGGCCCGCTTTGGCACCCATCTCAATCGCCATGTTGCACAGCGTCATGCGGCCTTCCATGCTCAACGCTTCGATAGCTTTGCCACAGAATTCAACGACGTGGCCAGTACCGCCAGCGCTGCCGCTTTTGCCGATCACGGCCAGCACGATATCTTTGGCGGTGATACCTTCTGCGGCATCGCCGGTGACTTCAATCTTCATCGTCTTGGCGCGGCCCTGCTTCAGGGTTTGGGTTGCCAGCACGTGTTCCACTTCCGAAGTACCGATACCGAACGCCAGCGAGCCAAAGGCACCGTGCGTGGCGGTATGGGAGTCGCCACAGACGATGGTCATGCCCGGCAGCGTCATGCCTTGCTCAGGGCCGATAACGTGCACAATGCCCTGGAAGGGGTGGTTCAGGTCATACAGTGAGACGCCGAACTCTGCGCAGTTCTTGATCAGCTCCTGCATCTGAATGCGGGCCATCTCGCCGCTGGCGTTGATGTCTTTGGTCTGGGTCGAAACGTTGTGATCCATGGTGGCAAAGGTCTTGCCCGGTTGACGCACTTTGCGCCCCATGGCACGCAGGCCGTCGAAGGCCTGTGGGGAGGTCACTTCATGCACCAGATGACGATCGATGTACAGCAGCGGCGTCTCGTTTGGCGCTTCATGCACTACGTGGGCATCGTATAATTTCTGATATAAGGTCTTGGCCATGATTACGCCCCCTCAGCCACGAAACGGGCAATGATATCGCCCATTTCATTGGTGCCGATAGCTTTGCCGGCACCTGCCAGATCGGCGGTACGGTAGCCCTGCTCCAACGCCTGATTAATGGCGCGCTCGATCGCATCTGCGGCTTCATCGGCGCCCAGGCTGTAACGCAGCAGCAGGGTGGCAGACAGAATTTGCGCGATCGGGTTGGCAATGTTTTTGCCCGCGATGTCAGGTGCTGAACCACCGGCGGGTTCGTACAGGCCAAAGCCTTGTTCGTTCAGGCTGGCAGAAGGCAGCATGCCCATCGAGCCGGTGATCATGGCGCATTCGTCCGACAGGATGTCGCCGAACAGGTTGGAGCACAGCAACACGTCGAACTGGGACGGGTCTTTGATTAACTGCATGGTGGCGTTGTCGATATACATATGCGACAGCGACACGTCCGGATAGTCCTTGGCGACCTGAGTCACGACTTCACGCCACAGGATGGAGCTTTGCAACACGTTGGCTTTATCAATCGAGGTGACGATATTGCGGCGTTTGCGGGCGGACTCGAAGGCGATACGGGCGATGCGTTCGATCTCAAAGCGGTGGTAGACCTCGGTATCAAAGGCGCGCTCATGCATGCCCTGGCCTTCACGGCCTTTGGGTTGGCCGAAGTAAATACCGCCGGTTAACTCACGTACGCACAGAATGTCGAAGCCACGTGCGGCAATATCGGCACGCAGTGGGCAAAAATCTTCCAGCCCTTGGTACAGGCGGGCAGGGCGCAGGTTGCTGAACAGTTTGAAGTGCTTACGCAGCGGCAGCAGCGCACCACGCTCCGGCTGCTCTGCCGGTGGCAGGTGCTCCCATTTGGGGCCGCCCACCGAGCCGAACAGGATGGCATCGGCCTGCTCGCAGCCGGCAACGGTCGCTGCGGGTAATGGGGTGCTGTGGCGATCGATGGCAATGCCACCGACGTCATATTCACTGGTAGTGATGCGGATACCAAAGCGTTGGCGCACTGCATCTAACACTTTATGGGCCTGAGCCATTACTTCCGGGCCGATCCCGTCTCCGGGCAAGACGGCAATGTGGTAAGTCTTAGTCATGTTCACACCGTTTCCTGATTATTTTGATGTTTGGTTTGCTGCAAGCGCTGCTTTTCTTTTTCTACTTGCTGAGAGCGCCAGATATTATTCAATACGTGGATCATCGCCTTGGCAGAGGATTCCACAATATCGGTTGCCAGGCCCACGCCATGGAAGCGGCGGCCATTGTAAGACACCACGATATCAACCTGACCCAGCGCGTCGCGGCCCTGGCCCTTGGCGGTCAGTTGGTATTTCACCAGCTCAATCGGGTAGTCGGTAATACGGTTGATGGCTTGATAAACTGCATCGACCGGACCGTTGCCCGTGGCGGCTTCGGACTTCTCTTCGTCGCCACATTTCAGTTTGACCGAGGCGGTAGCCATAATGCTGCTGCCAGACTGCACGCTGAAGTATTCCAGGCTGAAATGCTCAGGCTCTTCCTGCTGCTTGTTGATAAATGCCAGGGCTTCCAAATCGTAGTCAAACACCTGGCCTTTCTTGTCGGCCAGCTTCAGGAAAGCCGCATACAACACGTCCAGATTGTAATCCTGCTCCTTGTAGCCCATCTCTTCCATGCGGTGTTTTACCGCCGCGCGGCCGGAACGGGAGGTCAGGTTCAACTGGACATCTTTCAGACCGATGGTCTGTGGGGTCATGATTTCGTAGTTCTCGCGGTTTTTCAGCACGCCGTCCTGGTGGATACCGGAAGAGTGAGCGAAGGCGTTGGAACCGACGATGGCCTTGTTGGCCGGGATGGGCATATTGCACAGTTGGCTGACCAACTGGCTGGTACGGTAGATTTCCTGATGATTGATATTGGTGTGCACCTGCATAAAGTCCTGACGGACCTTGATGGCCATGATCACTTCTTCCAGTGAACAGTTACCGGCACGTTCGCCGATGCCGTTCAAGGTGCCTTCTACCTGGCGGGCACCGGCCTGGACGGCTGCGATAGAGTTACCCACGGCCATGCCCAAATCGTCGTGGCAGTGGACAGAGATAATTGCCTTATCAATATTAGGCACGCGGTCGTACAGCGTAGTGATGATGCCGCCGAACTGGTTGGGCGTGGTGTAGCCAACGGTATCAGGGATATTAATGGTAGTGGCACCGGCGTTGATGGCGGCTTCTACCACGCGGCACAGATTATCAATGGGGGTACGGCCAGCGTCTTCACAGGAGAACTCTACGTCATCGGTATAGTTACGGGCGCGTTTCACGGAGCGCACTGCCATTTCCAGCACCTGATCGAAAGAGCGTTTCAATTTGGATTCGATATGCAGGGTGGAGGTGGCCAGGAAGACGTGAATACGGAAGGCCTCGGCCACGCGTAATGCTTCGGCAGCGACGTCAATGTCGTTATCAACACAGCGTGCCAGACCACAAACGCGGCTGTTTTTGATCTGGCGGGCAATGGTCTGTACCGACTCAAAGTCCCCAGGGGAGGAGACTGGGAAGCCGACTTCCATTACATCGACACCCATTCTTTCCAGCGCCATGGCGATCTGGATTTTTTCTTTAACGCTCAGGCTCGCCTGCAGCGCCTGTTCACCATCACGCAATGTGGTATCGAAAATAATGACTTGTTGGCTCATCGTGTTGTTCCTTGTCGTGTTTGTTTCACGCTAAGCGGGTAAAAAAAAACCCGCGCAGTAGCGCGGGTTTTGCAGATGATGGGCTGAATCAGCTTTGAACCCCGTCCACCAGCGTACCGCGCACATAAGATGCGTTTAGTAGTAGGCCTAGTAGACGGTGGGTACGGATCATGGCGGTCAGCTTCTCTAAAATTGTTTCGTTGCCTAATTTGATACTTTATTGGCCGGGGCATGTCAACACCTGATTAAAACAGGGGTATTGAAAAGCGTGGTGCCAGCGGGGATGGCGCCAGTTGGAAACTCGGTAAAACTCCCTAGGGTCAGCGCTAAATCCGCAGGTGATCGGGGTTTTATTAGCATAAATGGTTTGAAAGTGGCGCTGTCGCATTGATTAACAACACTACACGGTTAACATTTATCGTTGGCGCAAAAAAGCAGCAGACATGGTTTGATGGGATGCTGACGTTGCGGGTTTGGTATTCATGGTGTCAATTTGTTGTCTTTATTCTATTCGTTATTCGTATTCTTAGTGCTGAACTGAGCGGCTACAATCAATTAAGTGATGCTAAAGAGACCTATTTTGCTTTTGCATGATTGTCCATTAACTCATTTTATGGTCTGATCCAGAGGTTGATGGGGCCAACAGGTATCCATAACTCAGGTGTTTTGCCTGCCAATTTTGTTTGTATGCCATCTGCGAGTTGCGAACCGATGTGCCAAGGCTACCTAACGACGAGCAATGCCTAATATGCACCGCTGTGACATATTTTTATAGGATGATGCCCGATTGCTATCTTACAAGGGTAGTCAAAAGGGATAACTAATTTCGCTGTGTGGGAATAACGTAGCGTGTCTTTTCCCGTTATTCCCCTGCGCGCTAGCGAGATTATCTACATGGGACTTAGTGGAGTTTGGATATGTCCGAATATAATTCAGGAACTGTCTTGAGGAAAGAAAACGGTGATATTCATTTGCGCAGTGTGGATCTTAATTTACTCACTGTTTTTGATGCAGTTATGCAGATGCAGAATATTACCAAGGCGGCAAATTCCTTAGGGATGTCGCAGCCGGCGGTCAGCAATGCCGTATCGCGTTTGAAGATCATGTTCAACGACGAGCTGTTTGTCCGCTTCGGCCGTGGCATTCAGCCTACCATGCGCGCCCGCCAACTTTTTGGCCCGGTACGCCAGGCACTGCAGCTGGTACAAAATGAGCTGCCAGGCGCTGGCTTTGATGCCCTGAGCAGCGAACGCCTCTTTGTGCTTTCTATCTGCAGCCCGCTAGATATTCGTCTGACAGCCAAAATAATCAACAACGTCAAGAGCATGGCTCCCAACGTGCAGATACAGACCAAGTCTTACATGAGCACTAACATCGAGCATCAGTTACGCTATCAGGAGACCGAGTTTGTTATTGGCTATAGCCGCCTTGAACATCCCGAGTTTCAGGACATTGCCTTATTCGATGATGAATTGACCCTGGTTGCCGCGCAGTCTCACCCACGCCTGGTGGGTACCATTAGCCAGAAACAGATGCTGGCGGAGCAGCATGCCGTCATCGCATTAGAGCGTTTTTGTTCCTTTAGCAAACCCTACTATCTGGACGAAACCCTACAACGCAGTGTCACCCAGCAATGTACCGACCTGTTCAGCGTATTGAATCTAGTTGCCATGACCGAGATGGTAGCAATCGCTCCACGTTGGTTTGCCCAGCAGCACGCGCAAGCCTTGCAGCTAAAATTAATTCCGCTGCCCTGGGAGAGAAAAACCGCCACCTGTTATCTCTCCTGGCATGAGTCTGCCGAGCGTGATGAAGGCCATCAGTGGATGAAGTCTGTACTTAGCCAAGCGGGTGTATTGCGCTAATTAGTGATTTATTGGCCCAGCGCGCTTTCGAGTGCGTCGGGTTGATAATGGATAGCGCGAAACAATAATAAGAATAGGCTCAATAAAAACTAAGATAATTCCGGTTAATAACACCGTGGGAAATATCATTGACCCACGAGGGTTAATTAATTTGAGCGGGTGAAACTCTATTCTGCTCCAAACGATACTGTCGCTATTTTAACCTGCCACCTCTCCCTTCTGGTCGTCGATCCCACTTTGTCTGTTTGGCGTAAACCTTTTGCACTCCCCTTTGTCCAAGATCAAGAGAAATGAGCACAAGCGCGTTTTGGCTCACACTTCTACGCTGAAATCCCTTTTCCCACAGCCGGAGACTAGGTAGACTGCGAAAAAAAAGTAAACACGTGTAAGCTGAGATGTGAGAGCTTCCGCTCCAATCGCGGTTAACTGGTTGATTAATTTCAGGCATAGAGCGCTATGACCAATACCTTGCAGCATTACCATCAGGTCGAACGTATACAGCATCAAATTGCTAACCGTGCCGAACATACGGCTTTCCGTCAGTGGTCCCCGCAGGGAGAAACACGGCTGACCTGGTCGCAAGTCGGGGCGCATATGCAACATATTGCCTGCGCCTTGCTGGCACTGGGCGTTGAGGTACAGGAACGTATCGCAATTTTTGCCAACAACAGCATGGCCTGGTCGTTGGCCGATTTGGCGATCCTCGAACTGCGGGCGGTCAGCGTACCGCTTTATGCCACCAACACCCCGGCTCAGGCGGCATTTATCATTAACGATGCCGATATCCGCATTCTGTTTGTCGGCGAGCAGGAACAGCTGGATGCCGCGATTGCGCTGCGTGGCGTATGCCCGCAACTGACCCACATTATTGTCTTTGATGCTTCAGCCGATTTGCGTGGCTGTGAGATTGCTCAACACCTGCATCATTTCGAACGTCTTGCGGATATCGAGCGCTTCGATGCCCTGCGTCAGCAAAGAATTGCCGAGCGCGATTTACAGGATTTGTTCACCCTTATCTACACCTCAGGCACCACCGGGGAGCCGAAAGGCGTGATGCTTGACTACCGCAATATGGCCGCACAGCTGCAACTGCATGACGATCGCCTGACGGTGACGGCGGATGACGTTTCCCTGAGCTTCCTGCCACTGTCACACGTGTTTGAACGTGCCTGGAGCTTCTTTATCATGCATTCGGGCGCGCAGAACGTTTATCTGCCCAATACCGACTGGGTGCGGGAAGCTATGGCCGATGTCAAACCGACCCTGATGTGCGCAGTGCCACGCTTTTATGAAAAAATCTTCAGTGCGGTGCATGAAAAGGTCGCTCGTGCGCCTTGGCTGCGGCGTGCCTTATTCCACTGGGCCATCGTCTGCGGAGAACGCAAGTTCCTTCAGGAGCGGGCTGGTAAACCGTTAGGCAAGCTGTTCGACCTCTCTCACCGCTGGGCTGACAAACTGGTGTTAAGCAAGCTGCGGGGGATCCTGGGGGGGCGGGTACGCTTCTTGCCAGCGGCCGGTGCCAAGCTTGATGACAACGTCATTCTGTTCTTCCAGGCGATGGGCATTAACATCAAATATGGCTACGGCATGACGGAAACCTGTGCCACAGTCTCCTGCTGGGAAGAAAACAACTTCCGCTTTGGTTCGATCGGCAAGCCGTTGCCCGGCGTGGAAGTGCGCATTGGCGATGAAAATGAAATCCAGGTGCGTGGGCCAATCGTGATGCGCGGCTATTTCAATAAACCGCTGGAGACGGCCGATAGCTTTACTGCAGACGGTTGGTTGAAAACCGGCGATGCCGGCATGATCGACGATGGCGGCAACCTGTTTATTACCGAGCGGCTGAAGGATCTGATGAAGACCTCTGGCGGCAAATACATTGCGCCACAGATGCTGGAAGGCACCCTGGCGCAGGATCGCTTTATTGAACAGGTCGCGATCGTTGCCGATGCACGCAAATTTGTTTCCGCGTTGATCGTTCCGAGCTTCGAGTCGTTGGAAGAGTATGCCAAATCGGTCAATCTGAAGTATCAGGATCGGCTCGAACTGCTGCGCAACAGCCATATCATCGAAATGTTCGAAAAGCGTCTGCGGGAGATGCAAAAAGAGTTGGCCCTGTTTGAGCAGGTGAAGAAATTTACCCTGCTGCCAGCCGCCTTCTCGATGGAATTGGGGGAACTGACTCCGACCCTGAAACTGCGCCGCAAGGTGATCCTCCAGCGTTACCAGCATGAAATTGAGTCCATGTATCAGGAAAAATGAGGGATAGACATCCCTCAACCGGTTCATTGTACGTAGGGGCGCCGCAGGCTGCGCCCGATTAGCTTGCCTAATATAGTTCTGTAATTATCCCACTATGCAAAACAATGCCTAGCTGAATAACCTCTCAGCTAGTGCATAGTTTTGCCAAGCCGCGCATCTCCAGCCTGATGGCAATACCCTTGCCCACGATAAGCCATTTTGCCGTTTGCCTGCCCCATATTCTGACGCTATGTTAAGAGTCCAAAACGTCCATAAGATTTTTGGGGCCATGCCCCAGACAGGACAGGCGCTACGTTCCGGCGTCAGACAAGAGCAAGCTATGTAAGCCTGGAGGCAAACCCATGGAAATATTGTCAGGAGCCGAGATGGTCGTCCGATCGCTGATCGATCAGGGCGTTAAGCATGTATTCGGCTATCCGGGCGGGGCGGTACTCGATATCTATGATGCCCTGCACACGGTGGGGGGCATCGATCATATTCTGGTGCGCCACGAGCAAGGGGCGGTGCATATGGCCGATGGCTATGCACGAGCGACCGGTGAAGTGGGCGTAGTGCTGGTCACTTCCGGCCCAGGGGCCACCAACGCCATTACCGGCATCGCCACCGCTTATATGGATTCCATCCCGATGGTGGTGCTGTCTGGCCAGGTGCCAAGCTCGCTGATTGGTTACGATGCCTTCCAGGAGTGCGACATGGTGGGTATCTCCCGCCCGGTGGTAAAACACAGCTTCCTGGTCAAGCGTACCGAAGACATACCTTCCGTGCTGAAAAAGGCGTTTTACCTGGCTTCTACCGGCCGCCCTGGCCCAGTGGTGGTCGATCTGCCGAAGGATATCGTCGGTCCGGCGGTAAGAATGCCTTACGCGTATCCGCAGGACGTCAGCATGCGTTCCTACAACCCGACGGTGCAAGGCCACCGCGGGCAGATCAAACGCGCCCTGCAGACCATTCTGGCGGCAAAAAAGCCGATCATGTACGTGGGCGGCGGTGCCATCAATTCGGAGTGCCATGAAGAGTTGCTGCAACTGGCGGAAAAGCTGAACCTGCCGGTCACCTGTACGCTGATGGGGCTGGGGGCGTTCCCTGGGACTCACCGCCAAAGCGTCGGTATGCTGGGCATGCACGGCACCTATGAAGCCAACAAGACCATGCATCATTCCGACGTGATTTTTGCCGTTGGGGTGCGCTTTGACGATCGCACGACCAATAACCTGGCCAAATACTGCCCGGATGCCACGGTGCTGCATATCGATATCGACCCGACCTCCATTTCCAAAACGGTGGATGCCGATATTCCTATCGTTGGCGATGCCAAACAGGTGCTGACGCAGATGCTGGAACTGCTGGCGCATGAGGACAAAGCGCAGGATTTCGATGCGCTGCGTGACTGGTGGCAGTCCATTGAGCAGTGGCGCGCGCGTGATTGCCTGGGCTACAGCAAAGACAGTGGCACCATCAAACCTCAGGCAGTGATCGAAACGCTGCACCGCCTGACCAAGGGCGATGCCTATGTCACCTCCGACGTTGGCCAGCACCAGATGTTTGCCGCGCTTTATTATCCATTCGATAAACCGCGCCGTTGGATCAACTCTGGTGGCTTGGGCACCATGGGCTTTGGCTTACCAGCCGCCCTCGGGGTGAAACTGGCACTGCCAGACGAAACGGTAGTGTGCGTCACCGGTGACGGCAGCATCCAGATGAATATCCAGGAGCTGTCCACGGCTCTGCAGTACAATCTGCCGGTGGTGGTGGTCAACCTGAATAACCGCTACCTGGGCATGGTGAAGCAGTGGCAGGACATGATCTATTCTGGCCGTCATTCACAGTCCTATATGGATTCCTTGCCGGACTTCGTCAAGCTGGCCGAAGCCTATGGCCATGTCGGCATCGCCATTCGTACCCCGGATGAGCTTGAAAGCAAGTTGGCGCAGGCGCTGGCTGAAAAAGAACGTCTGGTGTTTGTCGATGTGACCGTCGACGAGACTGAACATGTTTATCCAATGCAGATCCGCGGTGGAAGCATGGACGAAATGTGGCTAAGCAAAACGGAGAGAACCTGATGAAGCGCCGTATCTTATCGGTATTACTGGAAAACGAATCCGGTGCGTTGTCGCGCGTCGTCGGGCTGTTCTCTCAGCGTGGCTACAACATCGAAAGCCTGACGGTTGCTCCTACCGATGATCCAACCTTGTCGCGCATGACGATCCAGACGGTGGGTGATGAAAAGGTACTGGAGCAGATAGAGAAGCAGTTGCATAAGCTGGTTGACGTTTTACGCGTCAGTGAGCTGGTGCAAGGGGCTCACGTTGAGCGTGAAATCATGCTGGTGAAGCTGCAGGCTAGCGGCTACGGTCGTGAAGAGGTGAAACGCAGCACGGATATCTTCCGTGGCCAGATTGTGGATGTCACCTCGTCGCTTTACACCGTGCAGTTGGCGGGGACCAGCGACAAGCTGGACGCCTTTCTCAACGCCGTACGTGAAGTAGCGGAAATCGTCGAAGTGGCCCGCTCGGGGATTGTTGGCGTGTCGCGCGGCGACAAGATTATGCGCTGATAGCGGGTTTTCTGCACTGTATCCGGGGCGTGGCAGGTTTGCTGCGCCCTTTCTTTTTAATTTTTTGCCCATTTGCTGGCACCTTTGGGCGAAAGCGGTTGCTCGGCCGTGTTTTCTGCTGTTAGATCGCCATTACGGGTTGAATAACCATAGTGACTATCATGGTTACTCATTACCCTTCCGCTTTCGGTTCGCTGCATGCTTAGCCGTACATTGAAAGCCTGGGGTAAACAACGCCACACGATCCATTGTCATTTTGAGAGTCATTTAAAGGGGTTAACGTGAAACTGGATGAAATCGCGCGTCTCGCAGGCGTTTCGCGCACTACGGCCAGTTATGTCATCAACGGCAAGGCGAAGCAGTATCGTGTCAGCGATAAAACCGTCGAAAAAGTGATGGCCGTGGTCAGGGAGCACAATTATCACCCGAATGCCGTAGCGGCAGGGCTGCGTGCAGGCCGCACTCGTTCTATCGGCCTGGTGATCCCGGATCTGGAAAATACCAGCTATACCCGCATTGCCAACTATCTGGAACGCCAGGCGCGTCAGCGCGGTTATCAACTGTTGATCGCCTGTTCGGAAGATCAGCCGGATAATGAAATGCGCTGCATTGAGCACCTGCTGCAACGCCAGGTTGATGCGATCATCGTCTCCACGGCGTTACCGCCGGAGCATCCTTTCTATCAACGCTGGGCTAACGATCCTTTCCCGATTATCGCGTTGGATCGCGCTCTGGATCGTGAACACTTTATCAGCGTGGTAGGGGCCGATCAGGAAGACGCCTTTGCCCTGGCGCAGGAGTTACGCACTTTCCCCGCCAAGTCGGTGTTGTATCTGGGGGCTTTGCCTGAGCTTTCGGTCAGCTTCTTGCGTGAGCAGGGTTTCCGTCAGGCCTGGCAGGATGATGAGCGGCAGGTGGATTATCTGTATGCCAACAGCTATGAACGTGAAGCAGCCGGTGTGCTGTTCGCGGAATGGTTGAAAACCCATCCGATGCCACAGGCGTTGTTTACCACCTCATTCTCGCTGTTGCAGGGAGTGATGGACGTAACGCTGAAACAGCGTGGGCGTTTACCGGCGGATCTGGCGATTGCCACCTTTGGTGACCATGAGCTATTGGATTTCCTGGAGTGCCCAGTGCTTGCCGTGGCCCAGCGCCACCGTGATGTTGCCGAGCGGGTGCTGGAGCTGGTGCTTGCCAGCCTGGATGAACCACGCAAACCCAAACCGGGTATGACGCGCATTCGCCGTAACCTGTTCCGCCGTGGCAGCCTGAGCCGCAAGTAATCTTCAAGGGGCCGTAATTCGGCCCCTAAACGTAACCCACCACGCGAAACAGCCTGCGGCAATACTCCAGAAAATAGCCGTACACTACGCCCATCGCCATTGAGATCACCGCATTACTGGTCACCGCGGCCAGGATCTGCTGACCGTCTGCACCCACGCTCCAAAGAATGGCAGCGTAAACCGGCGATTGGAAACTGACATAAGCCAACAGATCGGCCAGGTTACGCAGCAAAAACTGCCCGTGTGGGCTGCGGCGTGCGGTGGCGATAAAGAAATCGCGGTAGCGGCCATAGGGCCAGGCGATCAGGATATTGACGGGGATCGACACCAGTCGGGAAGAGAGCGATTGGCTAAAGCTCATGCCCGAAATCAGTATTTCAATCGCCATCCCGACGATAAAACAGTACACCACCAGCGCAAAAGTATCGGCGGCAGCGCTGCGCCATGATGAAACGGCTCTAGACATGACACGATCCCTGAATTTATCGGTTAATATGTTGTTTGTTAATGTTAATTAGGTGTTATTAACTGACCATGCTGCTATTTGGTAGTTTACTTGACTGCATTGATTGTTATAAGTGGCTTAAAATTTTTATTTTTAACATTTGAGTGATTTTTATCCTGACAACAGGGGGGAAAGCGCGTAAAGCAGGAATTTAAAATGGCAGTTGTGAAAATTACGATTATAAACAGTGTGTTATGATTGTATGGCAACGGTGAGATGAGGGTTTTGCGGCTGATTTAGCGATAGGCTCACTAATTTTACGTATATTCCTAAAGTCGCAAAAAAATCCAGATGAATTGTAAATAGGTGTTTTGAGAATAATCTTACCATTTTGATTTGAATCATAATTAGCGGCTTGAGCCAGTGCTTCGCCATTTATTTTATCGTTGGGTTGTTCTTTGACGGAATAATTGAAGTAAAATAGCGCGCCGTTGGCAGCGAAATACTCAGCGAGTGTTATTAAGTCAAGGGTTTATGGCATTTCCCTGCTGGCAGGCGGCTTGCAGCCAAGCCTTGACCGATGCGGGATGCGGTGGGGTTGTCCCCGCCGAGAGCGATGTTGAAAAGTGAGACCTGGATTGCAGAAGGACATAATGAGTTATTTAATCGTCAATTTGTGTTTATTTTAATCACACTCTTTCCGCTTAGAAAATTCTCCTCTTTAATCATGATGTTAATTTATATTCATGCAATAAATAGAGTTCCTTTCGTGAGCCAGCCTCCAAAATATGCCTATAAATATTGCCAAACCGCTCTTGCTCTGGCTTGACAAGGTTTTCATACCCTCCGTAAACTCCCTTATGTGGGAATTTGTGGTGTAAAGTGGTGAAAAGGGTCACGAGGGGGTAGCTCAGGTATGTTTCGTGGGGCAACGATGGTCAACCTCGACAGTAAAGGACGGCTTGCCGTACCGACCCGTTATCGGGATTTACTGAATGAGGAATCGCAAGGCCAAATGGTTTGCACCATTGACCTCCATCAGCCCTGCCTGCTGCTTTATCCATTACCTCAATGGGAAATCATCGAGCAAAAGTTGTCCCGTCTGTCGAGCATGAATCCCGCCGAGCGTCGAGTCCAGCGCTTGCTGTTGGGCCATGCCAGTGAGTGTCAGATGGATAATGCCGGCCGGTTGCTGTTAGCCAATACGCTACGCCAACATGCCGGGCTTACTAAAGAAGTGATGCTGGTCGGGCAGTTCAACAAGTTTGAACTGTGGGATGAACAGACCTGGTATCAACAAGTCAAGGATGATATTGACGCGGAACAATCCACTCAGGAACCGTTGTCTGAGCGGCTACAGGACTTGTCACTATAAGCATGCTGGAAAATTATAAACATACGACCGTACTGCTGGATGAGGCCGTGAAGGGTCTCAATATTCGCAGTAACGGCATCTACATCGACGGTACTTTTGGTCGCGGTGGTCATTCTCGTCTGATCTTGTCCCAACTGGGGCCGGAAGGGCGCTTGTTGGCTATCGATCGCGATCCGCAGGCAATTGCCGCAGCTGAATCTATTGCAGACCCACGTTTTACTATCATCCACGGCCCGTTTTCCGATTTGGCTGACTATGTGCAGCAACGGGAACTGGTGGGCAAGATCGACGGCGTGTTGCTCGACTTGGGGGTTTCTTCCCCGCAGTTGGATGACGCAGAACGCGGATTTTCCTTTATGCGTGACGGCCCGCTGGATATGCGTATGGACCCTTCAAGCGGCCAATCCGCCGCCGAATGGTTGATGAAAGCGGAAGCCGACGATATTGCCTGGGTGCTGAAAACCTTCGGTGAAGAGCGCTTCGCCAAACGTATCGCCCGCGCCATCGTTGAAAGAAACCGCGTAGAGCCGATGACCCGTACCAAGGAACTGGCCGAGCTGATCGCCCATGCCAGCCCGTTCCGTGATAAGCATAAACACCCGGCAACCCGCAGCTTCCAGGCGATCCGTATCTACATCAACAGCGAGCTGGAAGAGATCGAGCGTGCGCTGGACGGTGCATTAGCCGTGTTGGCACCAGAAGGCCGCCTGTCGATCATCAGCTTCCATTCGTTGGAAGACCGTATCGTCAAAAGCTTTATGCGCCACCACAGCCGTGGTGCCCAGGTTCCGGCAGGAATTCCGCTAACCGAAGCGCAGTTGCGTGAAATGGGCGGCCGCACGCTGAAAGCCTTGGGCAAAATGAAGCCAGGTGATGTCGAAGTGGCGGAAAATCCACGGGCGCGCAGTTCGGTGCTGCGTATTGCCGAGAGGATGCCTGCGTGATTGGTAATGAGCGCCACGGTTTAGTTGGCGTCATTGGTGGCGATCTGCTGCGTAACGCCAAGATCCCGCTGATTCTGATGATTGCCGCGCTGGTTTCCGCCGTGTTTGTGGTGACCACCGCGCACCGTACCCGCCTGCTGACCGCCGAGCGTGAACAGCTGGTGCTGGAGAGGGATGCGCTGGATATCGAATGGCGCAACCTGATCCTGGAAGAGAATGCCCTTGGCGATCACAGCCGTGTTGAGCGTATCGCCACCGAAAAACTGCAGATGCAACACGTTGATCCATCGCAGGAAAATATCATTGTCAAGCCATGAGTGGTTTAGCCGAAGTCATGATACGGAGCAAATAGCTAACGCATGAAAGCAGTACGTCCCGGTAAGAAGTTGAAACGCCAGGAAGATCAGGCCAGCTTTGTCAGCTGGCGTTTTGCGTTGCTGTGCGGCTGTATTCTGTTGGCGCTGGTTGGGCTGATGCTGCGTGTGGCTTATTTGCAGGTGATCAATCCGGATCGGTTGGTGAAAGAAGGCGACATGCGCTCGCTGCGTGTGCAGTCGGTGCCCACCGCGCGTGGCATGATTAGCGATCGCTCTGGCCGCCCGTTGGCGGTGAGCGTGCCGGTGAACGCTGTGTGGGCCGATCCGAAAGAGTTGAACGAACGCGGGGGTATTACGCTGGATTCGCGCTGGAAAGCGCTGTCCGACGCGTTACAAATTCCGCTCGATCAGCTCTCCAATCGTATTAATGCCAATCCGAAGGGGCGCTTTGTCTATCTGGCCCGGCAGGTTAATCCGGCGATTGGTGATTACATCCACAAGCTGAAATTGCCTGGCATCTACCTGCGCCAGGAATCGCGCCGCTACTACCCGTCTGGCCAGGTTACTTCTCATATCATCGGCGTGACCAACATTGACGGCGAAGGGATCGAAGGGGTCGAAAAGAGCTTTGATCGCTGGCTGACCGGCCAACCGGGCGAAAGAACCGTACGTAAAGACCGCTATGGCCGAGTGATCGAGGACATCTCCTCGGTAGACAGCCAGGCGGCGCACAATCTGGCGCTGAGCATCGATGAACGCCTGCAGGCGCTGGTTTACCGTGAACTGAATAACGCCGTTGCCTTCAACAAGGCGGAGTCTGGTACCGCAGTGCTGGTGGACGTGAACACCGGCGAAGTGCTGGCGATGGCCAACAGCCCATCGTACAACCCGAACAATATGGCCGATACGCCGAAAGACACTATGCGTAACCGTGCCATCACCGATATTTTTGAACCTGGTTCTACCGTGAAACCGATGGTGGTAATGACGGCGTTGCAGCGCGGCGTAGTGAAAGAAAATAGCGTGCTCAATACCATCCCTTACCGCGTTAGCGGCCATGAAATCAAAGACGTGGCGCGTTATTCGGAACTGACCGTGACCGGGATCTTGCAGAAGTCGAGTAACGTCGGTGTTTCAAAGCTGGCGTTAGCGATGCCGTCCTCAGCGTTAGTAGATACTTACTCACGTTTTGGGCTGGGAAAAGCGACCAATTTGGGGCTGGTCGGAGAAAGCAGTGGCTTATACCCAAAAAAACAACGGTGGTCTGACATAGAGAGGGCCACCTTCTCTTTCGGCTATGGGCTAATGGTAACCCCGTTACAGTTAGCGCGAGTCTATGCCACGATCGGCAGCCTGGGCGTTTATCGCCCGCTGTCGATCACCAAGGTTGACCCTCCGGTTGCCGGTGAACGCGTCTTCCCTGAGGCTACCGTGCGTACGGTAGTGCACATGATGGAAAGCGTCGCCTTGCCGGGCGGTGGTGGGGTGAAAGCCGCCATCAAGGGTTATCGTATTGCCATTAAAACCGGTACCGCCAAAAAGGTCGGGCCGGATGGTAAATACGTCAACCGATATATCGCTTATACCGCGGGGGTGGCGCCAGCAAGCCAGCCTCGTTTTGCTCTGGTGGTGGTCATCAACGACCCACAGGGTGGGAAATACTACGGTGGTGCGATTTCCGCGCCGGTGTTTGGTGCCATCATGGGGGGCGCGCTGCGGATCATGAACGTTCAGCCAGATGCGTTGCCCACCGGTGACAAAAGCGAATTAGTGATTAATAACAAAGAGGGTTCAGGTGGCCGATCGTAATTTGCGCGATTTACTCGCTCCGTGGGTGCCAACGGCACCCGAGCGCGCGCTGCGGGAAATGATATTAGACAGCCGTATTGCGGCTGCCGGGGATCTGTTTGTCGCCGTAGTTGGCCATCAAACGGATGGACGCCGCTATATTCCGCAAGCCATCGCCCAAGGGGTTGCCGCCGTTATCGCTGAAGCGGAAGGCGAAGCTGAAGACGGTAAAATTTGCGAAATGCATGGCGTGCCGGTGATTTACCTGAGCCAACTTGGCCAGCGCCTGTCGGCGTTGGCCGGGCGTTTCTATCATCAGCCTGCCGAACGTCTGCGCCTGATTGGCGTGACGGGGACCAACGGTAAAACCACCACCACCCAACTGTTAGCCCAGTGGAGCCAACTGTTGGGTGAAACTGCCGCCGTGATGGGCACCGTGGGCAACGGTTTGTTAGACCAGGTTTGCCCAACGGAAAATACCACCGGCTCTGCCGTCGACGTGCAGCACGTGCTTAACGATCTGGCGCAGCAAGGGGCCACTTTTGCCGCGATGGAAGTTTCGTCTCATGGCCTGGTGCAACACCGCGTGGCGGCTTTACCCTTTGCCGCAGCCGTATTCACCAACCTGAGCCGCGATCATCTGGATTACCACGGTGACATGGCCAGCTACGAAGCGGCCAAATGGTCACTATTTGCGGGCCACGACGTTGGTCAGGCGATCATTAACGCCGACGATGAAGTCGGGCAGCGTTGGCTGGCCAAATTGCCAGACGCGGTGGCCGTCACCATGCAGGACAATTTGCAGCCTGGCTGCCATGGCCGCTGGCTGAAAACCACTGCGGTGGACTATCACGATAACGGTGCCACCATCCACTTCAGCTCAAGCTGGGGTAACGGCGAAATCGAAAGCCGCCTGATGGGGGCCTTCAACGTCAGTAACCTGATCCTGGCATTGGCGACGCTGCTGTCACTCGGTTACCCGTTGGAGAAGCTGGTTAACACGGCCAATCAGCTACAGCCGGTCTGTGGCCGGATGGAAGTCTTCAATGCGCCAGGCAAGCCGACGGTGGTGGTGGATTATGCCCACACCCCGGATGCCCTGGAAAAAGCGCTGGAAGCCGCTCGCCTGCATTGCCAAGGGCAACTGTGGTGCGTGTTTGGCTGCGGTGGCGACCGTGATAGAGGTAAGCGCCCACTTATGGGTGGCATTGCCGAACAGTTTGCCGACCGGGTGGTGATAACGGATGACAATCCGCGCACCGAAGAACCGCAGGCAATCATCAAGGATATTCTGGCCGGGCTGCTGGATGCCGGACATGTGCAGGTGATCCACGGGCGCGCCGAAGCCGTGACCAGCGCCATCATGCAAGCCAAAGAGCAGGATGTGGTGCTGGTAGCAGGTAAAGGCCACGAGGATTACCAACTGGTGGGCAACCGCCGTCTGGATTACTCCGATCGCACCACCGTCGCACGTTTGCTGGGGGTGCTGGCATGATCCCGATCTCCCTCCAGACGCTGGCGGCGGTATTGGATGCCGAGCTGATTGGCACCGACTGCATCATTACAGAAGTGACGAGGGATACTCGTCAGGTCACTGCGGGTTGCCTGTTTGTGGCCCTGAAAGGCGAGCGTTTCGATGCTCACAACTTTGCCGCCGATGCTGTCGCCGCTGGCGCAGGCGCTTTGCTGGTAAGTAAGCGCTTATTGGTGGAGGCTCCGCAACTGGTGGTGAAAGATACCAGTCTGGCACTGGGGCAGTTTGCCGCTTGGGTACGTCAGCAGGTGCCAGCCAAAGTGGTGGCGCTGACCGGTTCATCGGGCAAGACCTCGGTGAAAGAGATGACCGCGGCCATTTTACGTGAATGTGGCGAAGTGCTGCATACCGCCGGGAATTACAATAACGAGATTGGCGTGCCGCTAACGTTGCTGCGTTTAGAGCCGCAGCATGATTTTGCGGTGGTTGAACTGGGTGCCAACCATATCGGTGAGATTGCCTATACCACCGCCTTGGCGCAACCGCAGAGCGCGCTGGTGAATAATCTGGCCGCTGCCCATCTGGAAGGTTTTGGCTCACTGGCAGGCGTTGCGCAGGCCAAGGGCGAAATCTTTGCCGGTTTGCCGGCGGATGGCGTGGCGATCCTCAACGCCGATAGCAACGACTGGCCGCACTGGCAGGCACAGTTACAGGGCAAGACAGTCTGGCGTTTCTCCCCCCAGGCTGCGGAATCAGTGGATTTCTTTGCCAGCGATATCCAGGTGAAAGGGAGCGTGACTCACTTCACCCTGCACAGCCCGTTCGGCACGGTGGCGATTGAGTTGCCATTGCCGGGCCGCCATAACGTGGCCAATGCGTTGGCGGCAGCAGCATTGGCGATGTCGGTTGGCGCTACGCTGGCCGCCGTGAGTGCAGGCTTGCAACAGCTTCAGGCAGTGCCAGGGCGTTTGTTCCCGATCGCCTTGGCGCAAGGCAAGCTGTTGCTCGATGACAGCTATAACGCCAACGTCGGCTCCATGACGGCAGCAGCGCAGGTGCTGGCAGAAATGCCGGGTTATCGCGTGATGGTCGTTGGCGATATGGCCGAGTTGGGTGCAGAGGCCGAAGAGTGTCATCGTCAGGTGGGTGAAGCTGCCCGTCTGGCCGGTATTGATAAAGTCATCAGCGTGGGTGGGCTGAGCCAGGTATTGAGCTCCGCCGCCGGTAACGGTGAACATTATCAGGATAAAACAGCAGTGACCGCGCGCGTAGCGGAACTACTCTCAGCACATGCGGTAATTACCGTGTTAATCAAAGGTTCACGTAGTGCCGCAATGGAGCAGGTAGTACGCGCGTTACAGGAGAAAGCACCATGTTAGTTTGGCTGGCCGAACATTTGGTCAAATATTACTCAGGCTTCAACGTCTTTTCCTATCTGACGTTCCGGGCCATTGTCAGCCTGCTGACCGCCCTGTTCCTTTCCCTGTGGATGGGGCCGAAGGTGATCAAACGCCTGCAGGAAATGTCCTTTGGTCAGGTAGTGCGTAACGACGGCCCAGAATCGCACTTTAGCAAGCGCGGCACGCCGACCATGGGCGGCATCATGATCCTGACCTCCATCACCATTTCGGTGCTGATGTGGGCCTATCCGTCCAACCCTTACGTGTGGTGCGTACTGTTCGTACTGGTGGGTTACGGCATCGTCGGCTTTGTCGATGACTATCGCAAAGTGGTGCGCAAAGATACTAGGGGGTTGATTGCCCGCTGGAAATATTTCTGGCAATCGGTGATTGCCCTGGTCGTGGCCTTTGCCATGTATGCCGTAGGAAAAGACACGCCAGCCACCGAGCTGGTTGTGCCGTTCTTTAAGGACATCATGCCGCAGCTGGGCTTGCTGTACGTGGCGTTGGCCTACTTCGTGATTGTTGGCACCAGCAACGCGGTCAACCTGACCGATGGGCTGGATGGCCTGGCGATCATGCCAACCGTGTTTGTGGCGGCGGGCTTTGCGCTGGTGGCCTGGGCGACCGGTAACATGAACTTCGCCAACTACCTGCATATACCGTATCTGCGTCATGCCGGTGAGTTGGTCATTGTCTGCACCGCGATCGTCGGGGCCGGTTTAGGTTTCTTGTGGTTTAACACCTATCCGGCTCAGGTGTTTATGGGTGACGTGGGTTCACTGGCACTGGGCGGCGCGTTGGGCACCATCGCCGTGCTGCTGCGCCAGGAGTTCTTATTGCTGATTATGGGCGGCGTGTTCGTGGTTGAAACGCTGTCGGTGATCCTGCAGGTGGGATCGTTCAAGCTGCGCGGGCAACGTATTTTCCGCATGGCGCCGATCCACCATCACTATGAATTGAAAGGCTGGCCAGAACCACGGGTGATCGTGCGCTTCTGGATTATTTCGCTGATGCTGGTGCTGATTGGCCTGGCGACGCTGAAGGTGCGCTGATTATGGTGGATTATCAGGGTAAAAAAGTGGTCATCATCGGGTTGGGCCTCACCGGCCTGTCCTGCGTTGATTTCTTTATGACCCGTGGCGTGACGCCGCGGGTTATGGATACCCGTATTTCGCCGCCGGGGCTGGATCAACTGCCCGAGAGCGTTGAACGTCATCTGGGTTCCCTGAACCAGGAATGGTTGCTGTCTGCGGATTTGATTGTGGCTAGCCCAGGCATGGCATTAGCGACTCCGGCTTTGAGCGCTGCCGCCGATGCCGGGGTTGAGATCGTCGGTGACGTTGAGCTGTTCTGCCGTGAAGCCCAGGCGCCAATCGTGGCGATCACCGGTTCCAACGGCAAGAGCACCGTCACCACGCTGGTGGGCGAAATGGCCAAGGCCGCCGGTTGGGCCGTGGGCGTTGGGGGCAATATCGGCCTGCCAGCGCTGAGCCTGCTGCGCCAGGAGTGCCAGCTGTACGTGCTGGAGCTGTCGAGCTTCCAATTGGAAACCACTCACAGCCTGCATGCCGCCGCGGCCACCATTTTGAACGTGACCGAAGATCATATGGATCGCTATCCATTTGGCCTGCAGCAATACCGTGCCGCCAAGTTGCGCGTCTATGAAAATGCCGAAGTCTGCGTAGTGAATGCGGACGACGCGCTGACCATGCCGGTGCGCGGTGCCGATGAGCGCTGCGTCAGCTTTGGTGCCGACGTGGGGGACTATCATCTGAATCGCCAGCAGGGTGAAATCTGGCTGCGGGTGAATGGTGAGAAAGTCCTCAACACCAGCGAGATGAAGCTCACCGGTCGCCATAACTTTACTAATGCGTTGGCGGCTCTGGCCCTGGCTGATGCCGTCAAGCTGCCGCGTGCGTCCAGCTTGAAAGCGCTGACAACCTTTACCGGCCTGGAGCACCGCTTCCAACTGGTGTGGGAACACAACGGCGTGCGCTGGATTAATGATTCCAAAGCCACCAACGTCGGCAGTACCGAGGCTGCGCTGAACGGCCTGCAGGTTAAGGGCACGCTGCATCTGCTGTTGGGCGGTGATGGCAAGTCTGCGGACTTCTCGCCGCTGGCGCGCTATCTGCAAGGTGACAACGTGCGCCTGTACTGCTTTGGCCGTGATGGCGCACAACTGGCGCAGCTGCGTCCGGAAGTCGCGACCCAGACAGAAACGATGGAGCAGGCGATGCAGGCCATTGCCCGCCAGGTGACATCAGGCGATATGGTGCTGTTGTCACCGGCCTGCGCCAGCCTGGATCAGTTCCGTAATTTTGAAGTGCGTGGCAACGAGTTTGCCCGTCTGGCACAGGAGCTGGGCGGATGAGATTACGGGTGCCGACGTTCGGCCTGACCAACAAGCTGAAAGACTGGGTGATGGGATCGCGTGAAAGCGATACGAGCAGCATGGTGCTGTATGACCGTACCCTGCTGTGGCTGACCTTTGGCCTGGCGATTGTTGGTTTTGTGATGGTGACGTCGGCCTCAATGCCTATCGGCCAGCGCCTGGCAGAGGATCCGTTCCTGTTTGCCAAGCGTGATGCACTTTACCTTGGCCTGGCGTTCGGCCTGTCGCTGGTGACGCTGCGTATCCCGATGGCCGTTTGGCAGCGCTATAGCAACGTCATGCTGCTGTTATCGATAGTCTTGTTGCTGGTGGTGCTGGTGGTTGGCAGCTCGGTCAACGGGGCTTCACGCTGGATTTCACTGGGCCCGTTGCGTATTCAGCCCGCTGAGTTATCCAAGCTGTCGCTGTTTTGCTACCTGGCGAGCTATCTGGTGCGCAAGGTAGAGGAGGTCCGCAGCAACTTCTGGGGCTTCTGTAAGCCAATGGGCGTGATGGTGGTGCTGGCGGTGCTGCTGCTGGCCCAGCCGGATTTGGGGACGGTGGTGGTGCTGTTTATCACCACGCTGGCGATGCTGTTCCTGGCCGGGGCAAAGATGTGGCAGTTCCTGGCGATCATCGGATCGGGCGTGTTTGCCGTGGGGTTGCTGATCATCGCGGAACCTTACCGTATGCGCCGTGTGACTTCGTTCTGGAATCCATGGGCCGATCCGTTTGGCAGTGGTTATCAGTTAACCCAGTCGCTGATGGCGTTTGGCCGCGGCGAGTTCTGGGGGCAAGGCCTAGGTAACTCGGTACAGAAACTCGAGTATTTACCCGAGGCGCATACCGACTTTATCTTCTCCATTTTGGGCGAAGAACTGGGCTATATCGGTGTGGTTTTCGCCCTGTTAATGGTATTCTTCGTCGCTTTTCGCGCCATGTCGATTGGCCGCAGGGCGTTGGAGATAGACCAGCGATTTTCCGGTTTTCTGGCGTGTTCGATCGGTGTCTGGTTCAGTTTCCAGGCATTGGTGAACGTCGGGGCGGCAGCGGGGATGTTGCCAACCAAAGGCTTGACCTTGCCACTGATAAGCTACGGTGGCTCGAGCCTGATCATTATGTCGACGGCGATCGTGCTGTTGCTGCGAATTGATTATGAAACGCGCCTGACCAAAGCGCAGGCGTTTGTGAAGAGGTAGCGGATGAGCGGTAAAGCTAAGCGTTTAATGGTGATGGCAGGCGGTACCGGCGGGCACGTGTTTCCGGGGCTGGCGGTCGCGCATCATCTGATGGCGCAGGGCTGGCAGGTTCGCTGGCTCGGCACCGCAGACCGAATGGAAGCCGATCTGGTGCCAAAGCACGGGATCGAGATTGATTTTATCCGCATCTCCGGGCTGCGTGGCAAAGGCCTAAAAGCGCAGTTGACCGCACCGGTGCGTATCTGGCAGGCGGTGCGTCAGGCGAAAGCGATTATGCGCAGCTATCAGCCGGACGTAGTGCTGGGGATGGGCGGTTACGTTTCTGGCCCTGGCGGTTTGGCCGCCTGGCAGTGCGGTATCCCGGTAGTGCTGCATGAGCAGAACGGCATTGCGGGCCTGACTAATCGCTGGCTCTCCAGGATCGCCAAGAAAGTGTTACAGGCGTTCCCAGGTGCGTTCCCGAATGCGGACGTCGTGGGTAACCCGGTGCGTACAGATGTGTTGGCGCTGCCGCTGCCCGCTGAGCGTTTGAACGGGCGTGAAGGGCCAATCCGCGTGCTGATTATCGGCGGTAGCCAAGGTGCACGCGTGCTGAATCAGACAGTTCCTGAAGTCGCCGCGCTGCTGGGCGATAGAATAGCTCTCTGGCATCAGGTAGGTAAGGGCGCATTGCCAACGGTACTGCAAGACTACGAGAGGGTAGGGCAGACCGGGCACAAGGTGACCGAGTTTATTGATGACATGGCAGAGGCTTATGCCTGGGCGGATGTGGTGGTGTGCCGTTCTGGCGCGCTGACCGTCAGCGAAGTGGCGGCGGCGGGACTACCGGCCATTTTTGTGCCGTTCCAGCACAAAGATCGTCAGCAATACTGGAACGCGCGTCCTCTGGAAGAGGCCGGTGCAGCCAAAATTATTGAACAGCCGCAGTTTACTGCCGATGTCGTGGCGGAACTGCTGGCAAGCTGGGATCGCCCAACGCTGTTGAAGATGGCCGAAAAGGCCCGAGCGGTAGCGATCCCGGATGCAACAGAACGTGTGGCGGCAGAAATTATTCGTGCAGCCCTGTAAGGCCGTCGGGGTTACCCCTGTTGAGCTAAATCGAACCTGATAGATAGAGAAGTGATGAATACACAACAATTGGCGAAACTACGTACTTTCGTGCCCGAGATGCGACGCGTCCGGCACATTCACTTTGTTGGCATCGGTGGTGCCGGCATGGGTGGTATCGCCGAGGTGTTGGCCAACGAGGGTTATCAGATCAGCGGTTCAGACCTGGCACCGAACCCGGTCACCCAGCAGTTGAGCGAGCTTGGGGCAACGATTTACTTTCATCACCGCCCGGAAAACGTGCTGGATGCCAGCGTGGTAGTGGTGTCGACCGCTATCCCGGCAGACAACCCGGAGATCGTCGCAGCCCGTGAGGCGCGCATTCCGGTGATCCAGCGGGCAGAAATGCTGGCCGAGCTGATGCGCTATCGCCATGGCATTGCCATCGCCGGTACGCACGGCAAAACCACCACCACGGCGATGGTGTCCAGCATTTATGCCGAAGCCGGTCTTGACCCAACGTTTGTTAACGGTGGGCTGGTGAAGGCGGCGGGTACCCACGCACGTTTGGGTTCTAGCCGTTACCTGATTGCGGAAGCGGATGAGAGCGACGCGTCGTTCCTGCATTTGCAACCGATGGTGGCGATTGTCACCAACATCGAAGCCGACCATATGGATACCTACCATGGCGACTTCGAGAATTTGAAGCAGACGTTTATCACCTTCCTGCATAACCTGCCGTTCTACGGTCGTGCGGTAATGTGCATCGACGATCCGGTCGTGCGTGAGTTGTTGCCGCGCGTGGGTCGCCATATCACCACCTACGGCTTTAGCGAGGATGCGGATGTGCGCATCGAGAGCTATAGCCAGATCGGGCCGCAGGGGCACTTTACCCTGAGCCGTCAGGACAAGCCATTGATGACGGTGACCCTGAATGCACCGGGCCGCCATAACGCCTTGAACGCGGCGGCGGCGGTTGCCGTGGCGACGGAAGAAGGCATTGACGACGAAGCCATTCTGCGTGCGCTGGCCGGTTTCCAGGGGACGGGGCGTCGCTTCGATTTCCTGGGGGAATTCCCACTGGCTGCGGTGAACGAAAAACAGGGTAGTGCCATGTTGGTGGACGATTATGGCCACCACCCAACGGAAGTGGATGCGACCATCAAGGCCGCGCGTGCCGGTTGGCCAACCAAGCGGGTGGTGATGATCTTCCAGCCGCACCGCTATACCCGTACTCGCGATCTGTATGACGATTTCGCCAACGTATTGTCGCAGGTTGACGTGTTGCTGATGCTGGATGTCTATCCGGCGGGTGAAGCTCCGATCCCTGGCGCTGATAGCCGTAGCCTGTGCCGTACCATTCGCAATCGCGGCAAACTGGATCCGATCCTGGTGTCCGATGCGGATACCGTGCCAACGCTGTTGGCGCAGCTGTTGCAAGGGGACGACCTGGTGCTGGTGCAAGGGGCCGGCAATGTCGGTAAAATCGCGCGCCGGCTGGCTGAACTAAAACTGCAACCACAGATCAAAGAGGAGGATCATCATGGCTGATAAAGTCGCCGTATTGCTGGGTGGTACCTCCGCAGAACGTGAAGTTTCACTGCAATCTGGCGCGGCCGTGCTGGCCGGGTTGCGAGAAGCGGGCATTGATGCACATGGCATCGACACCCGTGACTTCCCTGTCACCGAACTGAAAGCGCAGGGGTTCACCAAAGTGTTCATCGCGCTGCACGGGCGTGGCGGTGAAGATGGTACATTGCAAGGCCTGCTGGAGTTTTTGCAGTTGCCTTATACCGGCAGCGGCGTGATGGCTTCGGCGCTGACCATGGATAAATGGCGCAGCAAAATGGTGTGGCAGTCGATGGGGCTGCCAGTGGCGCCTTACGTGGCGCTGAGCCGCCGCCAGTATCTGGGCGACGATCGGCAAAGCCAACTGGCTGCCATTGAAGCTCTGGGATTACCGCTGATTGTGAAGCCAAGCCGCGAAGGTTCCAGCGTTGGCATGAGCAAAGTGACCGAACGCGCAGCCCTGGAAGGGGCGTTGGAAGAAGCGTTCCGTCATGATGAGGATGTGCTGGTAGAGAAATGGCTCAGCGGTCCGGAATACACCGTGGCGATCCTGGGTGACAAGGTGCTGCCTTCCATTCGTATTCAGCCCGCTGGCGTGTTTTACGATTACCAGGCCAAATATATTTCCGACGATACGCAGTATTTTTGCCCGAGCGGCCTGGATGCACAGCAGGAAGCCGCTATGGCTGCGCTGGCACTGCGGGCCTACCGTGGGCTGGATTGCAGCGGCTGGGGGCGTGTTGATGTCATGCAAGACAGCGATGGCAGCTTCTACCTACTGGAAGCGAACACTTCACCGGGCATGACCAGCCACAGTCTGGTCCCGATGGCGGCCCGGCAGTCCGGATTAACTTTCTCGCAGTTGGTTGCGGGAATTCTGGCGTTGGCTGACTGAGATGTCGCAAGCGGCTCTGAATGCACGCGATCGCGAGGCGGATAACGGCCCACGCCGCAGCAATGGTACCCAACTGGCAGGGGTAATTTTCCTGCTGATGGTGTTAGGCACCATCCTGTGGTGCGGCTGGGTAGTGGTAGGTTGGATGCAAGATGCCAGCCGTTTGCCGCTCTCAAGGCTGGTATTGACCGGTGAACGCCATTTCACCACTAACGACGATGTTCGCCAGGCGATCTTGGCTTTGGGAGCACCGGGCACCTTTATGACGCAGGATGTGGACATCATCCAGCAGCAGATCGAGCGTCTGCCGTGGGTCAAGCAGGCCAGCGTACGTAAACAGTGGCCGGATGAGCTGAAAATCCACCTGGTGGAGTATGTCCCGGTGGCGCATTGGAATGATTTGCACATGGTTGATGCCGAGGGCAAGTCGTTCAGCATTCCGGCGCAGCGTTTGGGCAATCAGAAATTACCGTTGCTCTATGGTCCGGAAGGCAGCGAACAGGATGTTCTGGAAGGTTACCGCGCGATGAACGGCGTGCTGGCAGCCAGCAAGTACCAGCTTAAGATGGCGTCCATGACGGCCCGCCATTCGTGGCAGTTGGCTTTGGATAACGATGTTCGGCTGGAACTGGGACGTGACGATCGCATGGGTCGCTTGCAACGCTTCATCGGGCTTTATCCGGTGCTGTTGCAGCAGGCGCAGGCGGAAAACAAGCGCGTCAGCTATGTCGATTTACGCTATGACTCCGGTGCCTCAGTCGGCTGGGCTCCGGCGTTTATCGACCCGCAGGCAGCCATGGGCGATCGACCAAACAGTAATCAGCAACAGAATCAGGCACAGGCAAAACAACAATGATCAAGTCGACGGACAGAAAACTGGTAGTTGGACTGGAGATCGGTACCGCAAAAGTCTCCGCATTGGTGGGGGAAGTTTTGCCCGATGGCATGGTCAACATTATCGGGGTGGGCAGTTGCCCGTCTCGCGGTATGGATAAGGGTGGCGTTAACGATCTGGAATCGGTAGTCAAGTGCGTACAGCGCGCTATCGATCAGGCCGAACTGATGGCGGATTGTCAGATTTCTTCGGTTTACCTGGCCTTGTCGGGTAAGCATATCAGCTGTCAGAACGAGATCGGGATGGTGCCGATCTCCGAAGAGGAAGTGACGCAGGAAGACGTGGAGAACGTGGTGCATACCGCCAAGTCGGTGCGTGTGCGTGACGAACACCGCATCCTGCACGTTATCCCTCAGGAATATGCCATCGACTATCAGGAAGGCATCAAAAACCCGGTTGGGTTATCCGGCGTGCGTATGCAGGCCAAGGTGCACCTGATCACCTGCCATAACGATATGGCCAAGAACATTGTCAAAGCAGTAGAACGTTGTGGTCTGAAAGTGGACCAACTGATTTTCGCCGGTCTGGCCGCCAGTTATGCGGTGCTGACCGAAGATGAGCGCGAGCTCGGCGTCTGTGTGGTAGATATCGGCGGGGGCACCATGGATATGGCGGTGTATACCGGCGGTGCTCTGCGCCACACCAAAGTGATCCCTTACGCCGGGAACGTGGTCACCAGCGATATCGCCTACGCCTTCGGCACGCCGCCGACCGACGCGGAAGCGATTAAAGTTCGACACGGTTGTGCACTTGGGTCGATTGTTAGCAAGGATGAAAGTGTTGAGGTTCCTAGCGTGGGGGGAAGGCCTCCTCGGAGTCTGCAAAGACAGACATTGGCTGAAGTGATTGAGCCGCGCTACACCGAACTGTTGAATCTGGTTAACGATGAAATATTGCAATTGCAGGAGCAACTGCGTCAGCAAGGGGTGAAGCATCATCTGGCAGCGGGTATTGTGCTGACCGGCGGTGCCGCCCAGATTGATGGCCTGGCAGCCTGTGCGCAACGGGTATTCCATACCCAGGTACGCATCGGCCAACCCTTGAACATCACGGGTCTGACGGATTACGCGCAAGAGCCTTACTATTCTACAGCGGTCGGGCTACTGCACTATGGTAAAGAGTCTCACCTGAGCGGTGAGGCAGAAGTAGAAAAACGCGCCTCGGTGGGCAATTGGTTTAAACGCATCAATAGCTGGCTGAGAAAAGAGTTTTAATGTTTAGACAAAGAGATCATGCTGAGTAATCTTTTTATGATCTCGCAGCGACAGGCACAAAACGGAGAGAAACTATGTTTGAACCAATGGAACTAACCAATGACGCGGTGATTAAAGTCATCGGCGTCGGCGGTGGCGGTGGCAATGCCGTTGAACACATGGTGCGCGAGCGCATCGAAGGTGTTGAATTCTTCGCCGTTAATACAGACGCTCAGGCGCTGCGTAAAACGGCAGTTGGCCAAACCATCCAGATTGGTAGCGGTATTACCAAAGGTCTGGGTGCAGGCGCGAACCCGGAAGTGGGTCGTAATTCAGCGGAAGAAGACCGTGAAGCCCTGCGCGCCGCCCTGGAAGGTGCAGACATGGTCTTCATCGCGGCCGGCATGGGTGGCGGTACCGGTACCGGTGCTGCACCAGTGGTGGCAGAAGTCGCAAAAGATCTGGGTATTCTGACCGTGGCCGTGGTGACCAAGCCTTTCAACTTTGAAGGCAAGAAGCGCATGGCATTCGCGGAGCAGGGTATCGCCGAGCTGTCCAAGCACGTGGACTCGCTGATCACCATCCCGAACGACAAGTTGCTGAAAGTTCTGGGCCGTGGCATTTCTCTGCTGGACGCGTTCGGCGCGGCCAACGACGTGCTGAAAGGCGCCGTGCAGGGTATTGCCGAACTGATCACCCGTCCAGGCCTGATGAACGTCGACTTTGCTGACGTTCGCACCGTGATGTCCGAAATGGGCTACGCGATGATGGGTTCTGGCGTTGCCTGTGGCGAAGACCGTGCCGAAGAAGCGGCGGAAATGGCGATCTCCAGCCCACTGCTGGAAGATATCGACCTGTCCGGCGCCCGTGGCGTGCTGGTCAACATCACCGCTGGCTTCGACCTGCGTCTGGATGAGTTCGAAACCGTGGGTAACACCATTCGTGCTTTCGCTTCCGACAATGCGACCGTGGTAATCGGTACCTCGCTGGATCCGGAAATGAACGACGAACTGCGCGTGACCGTAGTTGCGACCGGCATCGGTATGGACAAACGTCCTGAAATCACCCTGGTAACCAATAAACAGGCCAGCCAGCCAGTGATGGATCACCGTTACCAGCAGCATGGTATGTCACCGCTGCAGCAGGAAGTGAAACCTGCCGCCAAGGTGGTGAACGATCAGAGCGCGCAACCAAACAAAGAGCCTGATTATCTGGATATCCCGGCCTTCTTGCGTAAGCAGGCAGACTAGGAATAAGCTGATAATTTGGAATCTCCGCTCTTTGTGCTAAACTGTCCCGCCAGCCTTGCTGTATGCTGGGCTGGTTGGATTGATAACATTGCGAGATAAAACGATGATCAAACAAAGGACATTAAAACGTATTGTGCAGGCGACTGGTGTCGGTTTACATACCGGCAAGAAAGTCACGCTGACAATGCGCCCAGCGTCGGCTAATACCGGGGTCATCTATCGTCGCACTGACTTGAATCCACCGGTTGATTTCCCGGCTGATGCAAAATCCGTGCGTGATACCATGCTCTGTACTTGCCTGGTGAATGAGTCAGACGTGCGTATTTCCACCGTTGAGCATCTTAATGCTGCGTTGGCGGGCTTGGGTATCGACAACATCATTATTGAAGTTGACGCTGCCGAAATCCCGATCATGGACGGTAGTGCCAGCCCGTTTGTCTATCTGTTGCTGGATGCCGGCATCGAAGAGCTGAACTCGGCGAAGAAATTCCTGCGTCTGAAAGACACTGTACGCGTTGAAGATGGCGACAAGTGGGCAGAGCTGTCCCCGCATAACGGGTTCCGCCTGGACTTCACCATCGACTTCAACCACCCGGCGATTGATGCCAGTACCCAACGCTATCGTCTGGATTTCTCAGCCGATTCGTTCGTACGCCAAATCAGCCGTGCGCGTACCTTCGGTTTCATGCGTGATATCGAGTATCTGCAGTCCCGTGGCCTGGCCCTGGGCGGCAGCTTCGATTGCGCGATTGTGGTGGATGACTATCGTGTCCTCAACGAAGACGGCCTGCGCTTCGAAGACGAATTCGTACGCCACAAAATGCTGGATGCCATCGGCGATCTGTTCATGTGCGGCCATAACATCATTGGCGCGTTCACCGCGTACAAATCAGGCCATGCGCTGAACAACAAGCTGCTGCAAGCCGTGCTGGCGAAACAGGAAGCTTGGGAATTCGTGACATTCCAGGATGAAGCCGAAATGCCGTTGGCATTCAAGGCTCCGTCAACCGTACTGGCCTAAGCTGCCAAGACGTCAATTACTTATCACGACCGGTCTCGTTGGCTCTCTCTCCTGCCAACGCGGCCAGTCGTTCTAATATCTTGCGCAATTTTTCTGGGCTCTGCGCCGCCAATCCCCGTAATGCATCCGCACTTTCCAGGCTCAAATGACGCATAGGCACCTCTGCCTGCTGGCCATTTTCCGTACTTTTGCCGTGGTTTTGTACCTGGCTGCTGCCTTTTGCCATCAACGAGGGATTAATCCTGATGTCGATTGACGACAAAGATGGTAGAATTTGCGCTCGTAGTGCGGATAGCAGGCTGGGTTGTTCATAGCGTAAGCGCATCATCCAACTGGCATTGGCGGTTTCCAGCACTAAAATACCCTGTCTGAAGTTGGCGACACGGCACCAAGGGTGCAACTGAGCGGGCAATAACCCCTTCACGGCACGATTGAGTTTCAGTAGCGCGGTAGCGCGTTGCTGAACGTTATGCAGCGGTCCTTTTTCTGTTGCTGACGCGTCGTCAAACAGGATATCTAATAATTGTGGACGGCTATCGCGCATAATGGGCTCCGGCGGATAATAAACACGTGATCGGTATTCTAAATCGTTGGCGACAATTTGGCAGACGTTATTTCTGGCCTCATCTCCTGTTGGGGATGGTAGCGGCCACGCTTGGCGTACCGCAAAATCTGTCCGGCACCGTCGATCAAAGCGCATTACCGAGCACCTCGTCCAGTCTTAACCGGCAAAATTCCGTCAGTCACGCCTTTAACAGCCTGGCGTTACTGCAAGAAGTGCATCGTCGCCCAACGTTTAACGTTGATTACTGGCACCAGCATGCGCTTCGAACCGTCATCCGTCACCTCTCTTTTGCTTTGGCGCCTCAGGCCGTCTATGCCCGGGTGCAAGAAGCGGAGACCGTTGCGGTTGAACCTCCATTACAGGTGGCTCAGCTTGCTCTGCTCTCCACGCTCAATGCGCTACTGACGCACGAGCCAAAACCACCGACTATCATTCGTGATACCCATCACCCCATCGTTCCTTCTTTGGCGCAGCATCAGGCCGGGCTGTGGCTCGCTCAGGTGCAAGGTATTCGCGCCGGGCCTGCAGCCCTCGGCTAATCTTTGCCCTCAGGGCAGCAAAAAAACAAACAACACAACAGCTTGTTGACGGCCATTATGGTGTCGTCGCGTAAGAGATATAAAGAATCATGTTAATCAAACTATTGACCAAAGTTTTTGGTAGCAGCAACGATCGTACCCTGCGCCGCATGCGCAAAGCGGTTGAGATGATCAACCGTATGGAACCAGACATGGAAAAACTGTCTGATAGCGAACTGCAGGCCAAGACCGATGAGTTCCGCGCGCGTCTGAAAAAGGGCGAAGTGCTGGAAAGCCTGATCCCGGAAGCCTTCGCCGTAGTGCGTGAGGCCAGTAAGCGAGTCTTCGGCATGCGTCACTTCGACGTACAGCTGCTGGGCGGGATGGTGCTCAACGACCGCTGTATCGCCGAGATGCGTACCGGTGAAGGTAAAACCCTGACCGCAACCCTGCCTGCCTATCTGAACGCCCTGAGCGGCCGTGGCGTGCACGTGGTTACCGTCAACGACTACCTGGCCCAGCGTGACGCCGAAAACAACCGTCCGTTGTTCGAGTTCCTGGGGTTGAGCGTGGGTATCAACCTGCCTGGCATGCCTGCTCCGGCCAAGCGTGAAGCTTATGCTGCAGATATCACTTACGGTACCAATAACGAATACGGCTTTGACTACCTGCGTGACAACATGGCGTTCAGCCCGGAAGAGCGCGTACAGCGTAAGCTGCACTATGCGCTGGTGGATGAGGTTGACTCCATCCTGATCGACGAAGCGCGTACGCCGCTGATCATCTCCGGCCCGGCCGAAGACAGCTCAGAGATGTATAAGCGTGTTAACAAGCTGATCCCACAGCTGATCCGTCAGGAAAAAGAAGACTCCGACACCTTCCAGGGTGAAGGGCACTTCTCAGTCGATGAAAAAGCGCGCCAGGTGCACCTGACCGAACGCGGCCTGATCATGATCGAAGAGATGCTGATGGAAGCGGGCATCATGGATGAGGGCGAATCGCTGTATTCACCAACCAACATCATGCTGATGCACCACGTCACCGCCGCGCTGCGTGCCCACGTGCTGTTCACCCGCGACGTTGACTATATCGTTAAAGACGGTGAAGTCATTATCGTTGACGAACATACCGGCCGTACCATGCAGGGCCGCCGCTGGTCCGACGGTCTGCACCAGGCGGTAGAAGCCAAAGAAGGCGTAGAGATCCAGAACGAGAACCAGACGCTGGCTTCGATCACCTTCCAGAACTACTTCCGTCTCTACGAGAAGCTGGCCGGGATGACCGGTACAGCGGACACCGAAGCCTTCGAATTCAGCTCCATCTACAAGCTCGATACCATCGTGGTGCCGACCAACCGCCCAATGATCCGTAAAGATATGCCGGATCTGGTCTACATGACCGAAAAAGAGAAGATCGCGGCGATCATCGAAGATATCCGTGAGCGTACTGCCAACGGCCAGCCTGTGCTGGTGGGGACCATCTCGATTGAGAAATCCGAAGTGGTTTCCCGTGAGCTGACCAAGGCAGGGATCGAACACAAGGTTCTGAACGCCAAATTCCACGCCATGGAAGCGGATATTGTGGCCAATGCGGGTCAGACTGCCGCAGTAACCATCGCCACCAACATGGCCGGTCGTGGTACCGATATCGTGTTGGGCGGCAGCTGGCAGAGTGAACTCTCCCATCTGGAAGAGCCGACGGAAGAGCAGATTGCCGAAATTAAAGCGGCCTGGAAAATTCGTCACGACGCCGTACTGGCCGCTGGTGGCCTGCACATTATCGGTACCGAACGTCACGAATCACGCCGTATCGACAACCAGTTGCGTGGCCGTTCTGGCCGTCAGGGTGATGCCGGTTCTTCCCGCTTCTACCTGTCAATGGAAGATGCGCTGATGCGTATTTTCGCCTCGGATCGTGTTTCTGGCATGATGCGTAAACTGGGTATGAAGGATGGCGAAGCCATCGAGCACCCGTGGGTCACCAAAGCCATTGCCAATGCGCAACGCAAGGTTGAAAGCCGTAACTTCGATATTCGTAAGCAACTGCTGGAATATGATGATGTGGCCAACGATCAGCGCCGTGCGATCTACAGCCAGCGTAACGAATTGCTCGACGTGTCCGATGTGAGCGAAACCATCAACAGCATCCGTGAAGACGTGTTCAAAACCACCATCGACAGCTACATTCCGCCGCAGTCGCTGGAAGAAATGTGGGACGTGAAAGGGCTGGAAGAACGCCTGAAAAACGACTTCGATCTGGATATGCCGATCGCCGAGTGGTTGGATAAAGAGCCTGAGCTGCACGAAGAAACGCTGCGTGAGCGCATCATGGCGAAGGCGAAGGAAGATTACCTGCGCAAAGAAGAGGTTGTTGGCGCCGAAATGATGCGCAACTTCGAAAAAGGCGTGATGCTGCAGACGCTGGATTCCCTGTGGAAAGAGCACCTGGCGGCGATGGATTACCTGCGTCAGGGTATCCACCTGCGTGGCTATGCGCAAAAAGATCCGAAGCAGGAATACAAGCGTGAGTCCTTCAACATGTTTGCCACCATGCTGGAATCGCTGAAATATGAAGTGATCAGCGTGTTGAGCAAGGTTCAGGTACGCATGCCGGAAGAGGTTGAAGCCCTGGAGCTGCAACGTCGTGAAGAGGCAGAGCGTCTGGCACGCCAGCAACAGCTGAGCCACCAGGAAGAAAATGCCCTGGCGGTCACCGATCCGAACGCTCCGGCTGTCGCCGAACGTAAAGTAGGGCGTAACGATCCTTGCCCATGCGGTTCCGGTAAGAAATACAAGCAGTGCCACGGCCGCTTGCAAAAGTAAGCCGGGTCACAACATAGGGGCGCCGCCTGCTGCGCCCTTGTATATGACATCAGTCGAAGGGCTCAGCATGCTGAGCCCTTTTTTTAAGTGGTAACATCTGGAGGATGCGATGAAGCACCTGAACATCGCCGTAGGGATTATCCGTAACCCGCAGCAGGAAATCTTTATCACACGCCGCGCTGCGGATTCGCATATGGCCGGCTTTTGGGAATTCCCTGGCGGCAAGATTGAGCAGGGCGAAACGCCAGAGCAGGCATTAGGCCGCGAGTTGCTGGAAGAAACCGGGATCCACGCCAATCAGGCACGGTTACTGGAAGTGCTGGAGCACCGCTTTACCGATCGGATCGTGACGCTGAATTTCTATCTGGTAGAGGATTGGAAGGGCGAGCCCTATGGCCGTGAAGGCCAGCCGATGCGCTGGGTGAAACAGGCCGACCTGCGCGAGGAAGAGTTCCCCGAAGCCAACGTCAGTATCATTAGACTGTTGGTGGCGCAGGCCAGTGCCGCGTAATGCATTTTAGGCCTGGCAGCGCCAGGCCTAATGACGTCGTTTTAACTATCCTTATCCTCTTCACTCCAATCTTCGCTTTCATTCAGCTCATTATTGCTGGGAATGCGTTTCTCTTCATCGGCCCATTCACCGAGATCGATCAACTGGCAGCGCTTGCAGCAGAACGGGCGATACGGGCTGACTTCACCCCAAACCACGCCTTTGCCACAGGTTGGGCATTTTACTACGGTCATATTCATTCCTTTCTCCCTCGGATAGTTAAAGGGGGTAATTCAGTGTGTTAGCAGCAGGCCAGCTCAAAGGTAAGACGCTCCGGCACTGTGCCGTTTTCGCTGTCTAGCGGCAGGAAACGGATGGCATAGCGCGTCTTGTGGCCGGAAATCTGCGGGTAAAGCTGGTAAGCCAGATTAATACGCAAGCGTAACAGATCTGCCCCTTCGGCGTTATCCTGGAAGAAGCCGTTGAGGCTGATCTGATTACGAAACGGCCCGGCCTGGCGCACCAGATCCAACACGATGGTCAGCGCCTGATTCAAGGGTTCGAGGGTTTGCAACCACTCTGCCACGTCCGCATCACGTTCATGCTGCGCTACGTGCATCCACATATGCAGCGTAGGCAAATCAAAGCTGCAACAACCGCCAGGGATGCTCAGACGTTGGCGAACCAGGCTAATCAGCCGGTCTTCACGCAGCGCCTGGCCCATACGCGGGGCAGACATCAGCGCAGATGCACAGCCTTTCAGCTGGCTGCGTAGCTGATTGACCACCGAGATATCCACACCGGGCAATTCTGCCCACTGCAGTAATTTTTGCTGCTGGCGTTCCAGCTCTTTGAGCAGTTCGGTGCGTACTTCGCCACGTTCCAATACGTCCAGCAGGTCCGCAACGGTACGGAAAAAGGTCAGGGCGATAGCGGTTTCGCTCAGTGCTCTTTGGCCATGCAGTTGTTGTAATAAAAACTCGATCCGCAGCCAGGTGCGCATTTTTTCGTTTAACGGGTGTTCAAAGAGAACGGTCGGGGAAGCGTCACTCATTCGGTGTGATCCTGTCGGGTCGCTGAGGTTGCCAGCTCAAGATAGTGTTGATGCAATGCGGCGACATGGGATTCAATTCCTTGTGCGCTACCGCTATTGTCAATTACGTCATCCGCCACGGCCAGACGTTGTTCGCGCGTGGCCTGTGCAGACAGAATATTCAGTGCCTGCTGACGGCTGATGCCGTCGCGGGCCATGGTTCTGGCTAATTGTGTTTCGCTGTCGACATCCACCACTAAAACGCGGTCGGCACGATCCTGCAGGCCGTTTTCTACCAGCAAGGGGACTACCCATAGTACGTAACAACTCTGGGCGTTGGCTAGTTGGCGTTGCGTTTCCCGCTGGATCTGCGGGTGCAGCAACTGGTTTAGCCAGCGCTTTTCGTCGGGATCGCTGAAGATCCTCTGACGCAAAGCCGCACGGTTGAGGGATCCGTCCATCAGCAACATTTCATTACCAAAATGTGCTGCAATGGCGTCCAATGCCGGGGTTCCAGGCTCAACCACCTGGCGAGCAATGATATCCGCATCCACAATGGCCACGCCAAAACGTGCAAAGGCGTTGGCAACGGTGGACTTACCGCTGCCGATACCGCCGGTTAATGCAACAGTGTAGGACATGGCCGAAGGGATCCTGATATTCACCAAAAATTATAAACGAATCATAAAGCGATCGCGCAGAAGTGCAAGCGGGTGCGTGTGACTTGCCCTGCGCCTGGTGTTTTGAGAGGGGTAATTTGAGCCGCGGGATTGGGAAAATGAGGCGGCAATCACATTGGGATGTCACAGGTAAATTTGTGGGATTGTACCGTAAATAAAGGCGAAATCGCAGTCTTGCCGAGCGATTATTAGTGCGTATGATAACACCACTGGAACTGGCAATAACAATACCCGCCGCCTTTCAAGGTAAAACTTGAAATTCATAGGGTAGTGGTTCGAAATCCCCTTGCGATCCGTCGCCAAAAACCAGGAAATCATAAGTCATGCGTATTGAAGAAGATTTGAAGTTAGGCTTTAAAGATGTGTTGATCCGCCCAAAGCGTTCCACGCTGAAAAGCCGCTCGGAAGTTGAACTGGAGCGCCAGTTTACCTTCAAACATTCAGGTTACAACTGGTCCGGTGTGCCGATTATTGCCGCCAATATGGATACGGTTGGCACCTTCCGCATGGCCGAGGCCCTGGCAACCTTCGACGTTCTCACCGCCGTTCATAAACACTACACCGTTGAGCAATGGGCCGAGTTTGTTCAGCGCTCGTCCGACTCCGTGTTGCGTCATGTGATGGTGTCTACCGGTACTTCTGAAGCCGACTTCGTCAAGATGAAGCAGATCCTGGCACTTTCCCCAGCGTTGAAGTTTATCTGCATCGACGTGGCCAACGGCTATTCCGAACACTTTGTTGCCTTCCTGAAAAAAGCCCGTGAAGCTTGCCCTAGCCATGTGATCTGCGCGGGTAACGTGGTTACCGGTGAAATGGTGGAAGAGCTGGTGCTGTCCGGTGCCGACATCGTCAAGGTCGGGATTGGTCCTGGTTCGGTCTGTACCACCCGTGTGAAAACTGGCGTGGGCTATCCGCAGCTTTCCGCGGTGATCGAATGTGCCGATGCCGCACACGGTCTGGGCGGGCAGATTGTCAGTGATGGCGGTTGTTCTGTACCGGGTGATGTAGCAAAAGCCTTCGGCGGCGGCGCAGACTTTGTCATGCTGGGTGGGATGTTGGCCGGGCACGACGAATGTGAAGGCACCGTGGTGGAAGAGAACGGTGAGAAATTCATGCTGTTCTACGGTATGAGCTCAGAGTCTGCCATGAAACGCCATGTGGGCGGGGTAGCCGGCTACCGTGCTGCGGAAGGTAAAACCGTCAAGCTGCCGCTGCGTGGTGAAGTCGAGTTTACCGTGCGCGATATCCTCGGTGGCCTGCGTTCTGCCTGTACTTATGTGGGCGCAGAGCGCCTGAAAGAGCTGACCAAACGCACCACCTTTATCCGCGTTGCGGAGCAGGAAAACCGCGTTTTCGGCAGCAAATAATTGCCTGACCTGGTAGGGGCGCAGCAATGCTGTGCCCGTATCAAACAGGGCGAAAATTGAAAGCATTATCCCAATACATTCCCCAATTGGAATATCGGCAAATACATCGCGATCACCAACGTACCTACAATCCCGCCAACCACTATCATCAACAACGGCTCCAGCGTTTGTGCCAGCGTATCGGCGAGCTCATAGGTCTGTTGTTCGTGCCAAAGCGCCAGCTTGTCCAACAGGATATCGAGCGTGCCGGACTCTTCTCCCACCCGCACTAATTGCTGGCATAGCGAAGGAAACAGCGGTTGTTGAGCTAGCGCGCTGTGGAAGGGATACCCTTGCGAGAGCTGCTGTTCGATCGCCGTCAGCGCCTGGCAATAAAACACAATATTCACCGATAGCTTCGCGGCGCTTAGCCCTGCCACCAGCGTCAATCCTGCCTGCTGTGTCATGGCCAGAATACGGAACACCTGGCTCAGGCAATTGCCCTTGACCAACGAGGCAATCAACGGGATGCGTAGCAGCATCGCCTGCTCACGTTGCTGCCAATTTGTTAACGGATGCAACCTGCGCCAATAAAATCCTGCCAGCCCAGCCACTGTGAGCAATAGATAAGGCCCGGTAGCGATCAATGCGCCGGACAGTGCCAGCAGCCCTTGAGTAAACCAGGGCAACGGGGCGTCGAATGATTGATAAATCTTGGCAAACTCCGGCAGCACCATCACCAACATCAGAATGGTGACTGAAATGGCCACCAGGCAGATAAACAGCGGGTAGCGCAGCGCCTTCAGCACCTTTTTCTGTAGCCTTTGCTGGGCTTCCTGTTGCTGTGCCAACTGTAGGCAGCAGCGATCCAGATTGCCCGTCAATTCGCCGATGGCGATCAGTTGGCGGTAGATTAGGGGGAATACGCGATGTTGATCTGCAATCACTTCGGAAAAGGGCTGCCCCATCGCCACGCTATTGCTGATTTCCAGCAACAGACAGCGCCAGGCTGCCGACTGATGCTCCTGAGCCAGCAACTGTAGGCTGTTGACCAGCGGTAACCCGGCTTGCAACAAGGTAGCCAACTGACGGGTGAATTGGATCATTGGCTCGCCACGCCATTGACGTGCAGAGATCCGTTTCCCCGCCCCCAGTTGGTAAGGCTGCAATCCTTGCTCCAGCAAATGCTGATAGACCTGGTTTTTCTCCTCCGCCAGCAGTTCGCCATGGCGAATTCCACCTTGGCTGTCGATGGCTTGCCAAGCAAACAGACGGCGAGTTTTCATGCTGTGCTCTCACCCTGTGTGGTCACCCCGACCACGCGGTACAGTTCCTCCAGCGAGGTTATCCCCTGGGCGACCAGCTCCAGGCCCGCTTGCAACAGCGTTGTTTGACCCTGCTGCTGTGCGATATCGGCTAACTGGATCACCGAGGCATTTTGCATCAGGGCATTTTGGATTTCGGGCGTGATCTTCAGCAGTTCGTAAACGCCGATCCGGCCGTAATAACCGCCAAAGCAATGCTCACAGCCGGCCGCGCGCCACGGGATCAGGGGTTCCGGCCAAATGGTGGCCGGGAAGTGCAGGATCTCAACTTGTGGATAGCGGCAATGGGGGCACAAACGCCGCACCAGGCGTTGGGCGATCACCAGTTTCAGGCAGGCCGCCAGCAGGTAACCGGGAATGCCCATTTGGGTCAGGCGGGTCAGCGTTTCGCAGGTGGAGTTGGTGTGCAGGGTCGATAGCACCAAATGCCCGGTTTGTGCCGCCTTGACGGCAATTTCTGCCGTTTCTTTATCGCGGATCTCGCCGATCATGATGACATCCGGATCCTGGCGCAGCAGGGCCCGTAACACGCGAGCGAAGTCCAGATCGGTTTTGCTGTTGATCTGCGTCTGGTTAATGCCGAACACCGGGATCTCGATAGGATCTTCAACACTGCACAGGTTGCTCTGTGCATCGTTCAACTGGCGTAACCCGCTGTACAGCGTCACGGTTTTACCGCTGCCGGTCGGGCCGGTCACCAGGATCATGCCTTGCGGGTTGCAGAGGGCATTGGCATACCACCCAAGTGCTTCCAGGCTCATACCAAGCTGCTCGAGCGGCAGCTCCTGGCGATCGGTTTGCAGGATCCTCAGTACCACCTTTTCGCCGTGCAGCGTGGGTAAGGTGGAGATCCGCATTGAGAAACTGGCATTATCCAGTTGCACGCTGAGTTGGCCGTCCTGTGGCAGGCGGCGCTCGGCGATATCCAGTTGCCCCATGATCTTTAGCCTGGCAGTGATCCTGGCCGCCAGAGAAAAGGGTGGAGAGGCGATTGCCTGCAGCACTCCGTCAATCCTGAGTCTGACGCGGAATCGCTGCTGATAGGGTTCAAAATGCACGTCAGAGGCACGCCGTTGAATGGCGCTACGCAGCGTTTGATTAATAAATTGCACCACCGGCGTGTCGCTATCGTCGTTAAGCGAAGGGGGCCGCTCCTCGGTATTTTCCGGTGGTGGAACCAGAGCGTGGGATTGCCGCTGGTTCTGCGCCTGTTCCAGCCGGGCAACGGGCCATTGCTCAATCCCCACGCTTTTGCCGGTGGCAAAACGCAGAGCGCTCACCAGTGCCGCAGGGATTTCACCATGCAGGGCGATAGTCAGCCGCTGCTCGTCTTCGCTGAGTGCCAGTGCCTGATAGCGTTGGCACAGCGCGTGGATTTCATCGCTGATTTCCATGCCGCCCCTCCTTTACTGCGCTGCATCATCAAAACGGAAAACTTCCTGGCAGGTTTCCTGCAGGCTGGTGTTACTACTGCTGCATTGGCGTGTCCAGCGCATCGGGCCGGTAGCGTCCATTGTGGGAGCCAGCGTCACCGTCAGGCCTTGCAGGCTTTGTGTGCCGACCAGGCTGATGGTTCCCCCTGTGACCTTGATACTGCTGACGTAACGTGTTGTCGCCCCGGCAGGGATCCCTTTGCTGCCAGCATCGCAGCCAGACGGGCCACCGCCTTCCAATGCGCACAATTCAACCGCCATTTTGTACGGCACCATGGCTTGCAACATATCGGTCATGGCGGCCTTCTGGATATAGCGCTGATAGGCGGGAATGCCAATGGCGCTGAGGATGGCGACGATGGCAATAACCACCATTAATTCGATCAGGGTAAAACCGCGTTGTGTTTCCATCTGTTGTTTCCTCCGTGTCATCAGGAGGCAACGTTAAAATGGCTAACAGCGGGTAGCGAGGGAGGAATGCGGATTATGCGTGGCTGTTCCACCACAATACGTCCGTGTTACGCGGCGTTGAAAAATAATGCGTAGTGCATCACAACCGGGAGGAAATGATGCCTGTTTGCGTATTACCTCATCCGCTAGAGCCGTTGACTGAGCTGGGGAGTGTCCATTTTTTCTCTAAAATTTCCCACTCATGAGATATGATTATTCTTATGAGGTAAGAATAATCCTGTATTTGGCTTTTTTTAATTAATGCGATAAAGGTAGGGTTTAACCCTGATTTTTAGAGTGTGATCCCTGATCTTTCTAAGAATACTCCTTTATCAATAATTCCGTAATATAATTCTTATATAATATTTATCAATAAAAATACCATTGATCTGTTTTAGAGATCACGGTATCTTTGCCCTCGCCGTAACAGAGAAGTTAATAAATATCATATATTCTGCGCTTTAATAAAGGCATGGGTTATCGTGCCTTTATATTGAGCGCAGATTTGTTCTATCGTTGATGATAGACATAACTAGGGCTATTTATTTCACTTTTATATAAGGATGATGTTGTGAAAAAATTAAACGTTTCTGAAGCTAGCACAATCGTTGGCGGCACCTGCAAAACCTGTAGCGTTGAGTATGTAAACCTGACTCCATCTACTTGTAATGCCGTTACCACTTGTGTAGACAAAGATGGCAAGGTTGTTAGCGTTGACAGCGCGCCAGTTTCTTTGGCCAATTGTGCACTGAAGCCATAATGTAAACGTTGGTTTCCTGTTTAACAGGAACTAATGCCAGTGCTGGTGCGGTAGGGTTTATCGCATCAGCCTGTTTGATTCTCGTGCATTTTTAATGGACAGGGATGTGACTGCTGCAAGGATTATTGCAGCCTGCCTGACTAAAACAATCAATATCCCTCCGTTATTAAGTGCTAATCGATTTACCCTTATACATTAAGGTTTGTGATTATTCACATGCAACCTTGAAAGATTTTGGGTATATGTAATTTAGGACGTAGCGCTCATGTTCAAGAAGCCATTTTATCTTTTCGCCTATACCCTTTTGGTTATTATTATATCTTCGCTGATCACCACGGCTTATTTTCACTATTTTGTGCTGAATCAGAACTCAGGTCCAGAACAACAGGCTCTGACTATGGTCAGCGAGAGCGACGTTAAAACCAGCCCGATAAACACGGATAATACGATTGTCGAGATCTTCTCTTACGGCTGCCACTATTGCGCCTTGAACGAAGAGAATGTAGCCAAGATGGAAGCGCGGATGCCAGCCGGGACTCAACTGGTCCGTGTGCATATCGCCAACCTGAACAATGATGGCCTGGCGAGCTTTGCCCCGTTGTTTGCCACCCTGACGGTGATGGGTATTGAACCACAGCACCGTGAGAGCGCTTATAACGCCATAATCAAAGATAAAATCGATCTGAGTAATCCAGTCAATCGCGATAAATGGTTAACGAAAAACGGTATCGATCTTGCTGCCTATAACAAAGCCAGCCAGACACCGCAGGTGGCAGAACTACTGGACTATATGACCAAAATATCCGGGCATTACCAACTCAAGGCGACCCCAACGTTTATCGTCAACAAAAAGTGGATGGCCGTGCAGGATCGCGATTTCCCTGAGTTTGCCGATCATCTGCTGTCACTGTTACAGCATGACAAACCGCTGGAGCAATAATGCGTTTATTTGCCGTGTGGGTGTATCTGGCGTGGAGAGAGGCGCTCACAACCCTAGCACGCGGTTCATTGCCCTTGCGCAGAGCATACGGCAAGACGGTTTGTTGGCTACTGCATCACGGCAACTACCGTTGGTTCCTTGGGCTGGGGGCGCTGGGGCGCTGGCTGCGATTAAATGACCGGGGCGATCGTCGGCGTGCCTTTGTGGCCGAGGCGAATAAGCAATCCCTGCTCGGGGCTGACTACCAAGGGAATTTTGCCCGCACCAGTCAGCGCCGCCGTTTATTGGAGCTGGCCGCAACCTATGGTCAGAGCCCTCAGGTCGCAGCCCAACTGGCTCGCTGCCAGGCAGAGCTTAATGCGGTCGTCGAGCCTTTGCATCAGGCAGGGCACCCAGTGGTGCTGGCACCGCTGCATATGCTCTCTGACGTGCTGGCCGGTATGGTCGGTGCCGGGGTATTTCCGGGACAGGCAACGGCGATTGTCTCCGTGAGCGTGGAGGTGTATCACGCCAGGGCGCGGGAATTAGGGGGCGTTAACCTGTCCTATTGCTCGATCCATGATGATAACCGGGAAATTGCCGGCAATCTGATGGGCGCGATTATGGAAGCGGCCGATCATCAACGCAATATCATTATTTTCCCGGATATTTCGCCGGATTACACCGTCAATACCAATACGGCGCAAACGGCAAAGCTCAGTTGCCGTCTGTTTGATCGCCCGGCCAATTTGCACAGCGGCGTGATCCGCATTGCCCGAGCGCTGTCGGCGCAGGTGGTGTTTTATTACCTGTATTACGACAAAGAGATAAAAATCCACATTGATCCGCCGATGCCGGCGCGCAGTGTGAAAGCCAGACTGCCGGAAATTGTTGAGAGTTCGATCGTCCGGCACCCCGAGGACTGGCTGTTATGGCACGCACATTCGTTATTTTTTATCAATGAATAAACCGGAAATTGAAGAAGTCAGATCATGGAAAAGATAATCCCGACGCTGGTCTTTCAAGGCGAAACTAACGAATGTGGGCTGGCCTGCATCGCCATGATGGCGGAAACCCAGGGGATTGATGTCTCGCTGGAAAGCCTGCGTGAACGCTATCCGGCCTCACAGCATGGCACTTCATTGGCCAGGCTGTGCGATATCATGGGTGAATTGGCGATGCCCGCTTATCCCGTGGCCTTTGAACATAATGAGCTGGCAGAATTACCGCTGCCCGCCATTTTGCATTATGGCGCCAGCCATTACGTGGTGCTGGCCTACCGTAAAGGCAACCATGTCTGCGTGATGAATCCGGGCATTGGTCAGCAACTGTTGCCGATTGATGCGCTGAAACTGGATATCAGCGGTTATGCGCTGGTGCTGGACAATGAAACCCAGCCCGATCCGCAGGCGCTAGCCAACGTGCAGCGCAGTAAACGCTTTCGCATGTTCGACACCATGAGTCTGAAAGAAACGGCACGTATCCCCGGCATTTACCGGTTGATGATACTGGCGTTTCTGATCTCGTTAACCCTGTTTATCATGCCGACGATGGTCAGTAGCGCCATCAACCAGGTCTTTTCCTCTGCGGGAAAAACAGATTTCCCCTATTTTTACTTCCTGCTGGCGTTTGTCGTTTCGACCACGCTGGCCTTCGGCGTGCGCTGGATCACCGAGCGATTTATTAAACGTTTCGTGGTGGTCAACAGCGTGGCCGGTTTCTCGCGCTTGCTCAGTAATTCACTGAATTTCTTTGATAAACGTGCGCCGGGTGACGTCTTTAGCCGTTTTGCCAGTTGGCAGATGGCCTCGGGCATTAAAATCGAGCTGGATAACGGCCTGCGTACCGACTGGATCATCGGTGCCATCGCGCTAGCGGTGATGTGCTATATGAGCCCGCTGCTGGCGATGGTGTCTGGTATCAGTGTCACCCTGATGGGGCTGGTTAGCGTCTGGGCCATCTATCGTGACCGCTATTTTACCCAGCAAATGCAGGTCAAAACGGCCGAACAGAGCGACTTTATCCTGGAGAGCATTCAAGGGTTCGCCACCATCAAGTCCGCTGGGCTCGATAGCCAGCGTAAGGGCCTGTTTGCCAAATATGCCCTGGCGCTGTTTACCTGTCGCCAGCAGCAGAGAATGTACGAGCAGGTCAAAAGCAGCCTGTATCAGTTGATCGGCAGCCTGGAGATGGTGCTGTTTATGTTCCTGGCGCTGCCGTTGTTGAAAAACGAAACTATCACGCTCGGGGAGTTCTTTGCCTATAGCTTTGTGCGTGAAATCTTCACCTCTTACATCACCAAGATTTTCTATTCCATCCTGCAAAAGAATCAGCTGAACGTGATTGATACCCGCGCGCGGGATCTGTTTCCGTCACGTTCTGCACCGGCGTTAGGCAATGATGCGGTTCCTGCGCCCATCCCGTCGTTCACCTCGCAACTGCGTTATAACCATATCGCCTTTGCCTATGACGCCCAGCAACCGGTGCTGCACGATCTTTCGCTGTCGCTCAGGCCGGGGCAAAGCATTGCCATTGTCGGTGAGTCTGGCGCGGGTAAAAGCACCTTGCTGAAGGTGATGACCGGCCTGATGCCACCACAGCAAGGGGACGTCATGGTGGATGGTCAACCGCTCGATTATCAGCAGGTGCACGCGCTGTTTTTCCTGCAAAGCCAGGAGGATATCTTGTTCAATGCCACGGTGCTGGAAAACATCACGCTGTTTGATGAGAACTTTAATGAACAAAAGCATCGGCAGATTGAGCGTTCGCTGGAAGGGCTGAATCTTGCTCCGGTGATCGAGAAATTGCCGGGCGGCCTGAATGCCCTGATCCGTGAAAGCCATGCTGGGCTGTCTCTGGGGCAACGCCAACGCCTGCTGCTAGCACGTGCCATGTACAGCGATCGCCCGGTGCTGGTGCTTGATGAACCTACGGCCAATCTGGATGAAGAAACGGCGCATCAAGTGATGGCCACTCTGCTGACACATTGTCGTGAGCACCATAAAACGTTGATCACCGTAACGCACAGCGAGAGCGTCTTGCCGATGTTTGATCGGGTGTTCCGCGTGAGCAATGGCCATGTGGCCAGCGTCGAAACATCACCGACACTGACTACGGCGGTGTGCTGATGAAGCTGAAGATGTTTGGCAAGGCTCGCCGTCTGGTAATGCTCGCCTTGCTGTGCCTGGTGGCCTTGATCGGCGCGATCGTCTGGTACGTCTCTACACCAGCGCAGGATCATACCTATGACACCGAAGAGATCACCCGTGGCGATATCGAAAAAACCGTGCTGGCCACCGGCATTCTTAAACCGGCACTGCAGGTCAGCGTTGGTGCCCAGGTTAACGGGCAATTGCAAAAGCTGTATGTGAAGCAGGGCGATCGTGTCACCCGCGGGCAGTTGCTGGCGGAAATTGACCCGACCTTGCAACAGAACGCACTGCGTAAATCGCAAGCGGCCCTGCAAAGCGCCGAAGCGCAAAAGCAAGTCACCCAGGCAACGCTCAAGCAATATCAACAGGAATTGAAGCGTCAGTTGAGGCTGGATCGTGATGGTTCAGGCGTGAAAAGCGATCTGGAGAGGGCGCAGGCACAGCTCCAAACTCAGGTTGCCCAGTTGAAGGTCAACGACGCACAGATCGTCCAGGCGCAGATGGAGCTGGAAACGGCCAAGGCCAATCTGGGCTTTACCCGCATCGTTGCGCCGATCGACGGTGAAGTGCTGGGTATTGTGACCAAGGAAGGGCAGACCATCGTGTCGTCACAAACCGTCCCGACCATTCTGGTGCTGGCGGATGTGGACACCATGACGGTACACACCCGTATTTCGGAGACCGATATCCTGAAGGTGCGCGTAGGGCAACCGCTGTGGTTTTACGTGGTGGCCGATCCAAAACAGCGCTACGAAAGCGTGATGGGCTCTATCCAGGAAGCCCCCAATGAGGCTTTGCAGGAAGACAACGCATCAAGTTCCTCCAATCAGCAGGCTTCGGCGGTGTATTACAGCGGCGTATTTGCTATCGCCAACAGTAAGCGCCTGCTGCGAACTTCGATGACCGCCCAGGTATTTATCATTACCGAGCAGGCGAAGAACGCCCTGCGTGTCCCGGTGGCGGCCTTTGGTGAACAACAGGGTAAAGATCGTTATCAGGTACAGGTGATGAACGGTAAACAGCTTGAGTCACGCTGGGTGCGCATCGGCCTGAACGACCGCCAGTTTGCCGAAGTAAAAGAAGGGCTGAAAGAGGGCGACCGCGTGGTATTGGCGGGGAGCGCTAGCAATGGTTAAGCCATCTTCTGCGTTGATCTCACTGAGCGGTATCTCCCGGCATTTTGTTTCTGGGTTGCAGACCGTAGCGGTACTGAAAAATGTCTCCCTCTCCATCCAACCGGGCGAGATGGTGGCGATCGTTGGTGCGTCCGGCTCGGGGAAATCCACGTTGATGAACATCATCGGCTGCCTGGATAAACCCACCGAAGGTGAGATGCAGATCAAAGGTATCTCCACCCAACTCGCCAGCAGTGAGCAGTTGGCCGAGTTACGCAGCCAGTACATCGGGTTTATTTTTCAGCGTTATCACCTGATGCCTTATCTGAGCGCCAGCGAAAACGTCGCCATTCCTGCCCTGTATACCGCGATGCCTGCGGCGGAACGCCAGACGCGTGCCGAATACCTGCTGACCCGGCTTGGGTTGCAACAGCGGATGAACTACAAACCGGCGCAGCTCTCCGGCGGGCAACAGCAGCGCGTCAGTATTGCCCGCGCGTTGATGAACGGGGCGGAAATTATTCTGGCCGATGAACCGACCGGTGCGCTCGATCGCGCCAGTGGGCAGGAGTTGATGGAAATCCTGCACTCCCTGCACCGCTCGGGGCACACCATCATTATCGTCACCCACGATCGGGATGTCGCCAACCAGGCGCAGCGTATTATTGAAATCAGCGACGGTGAAATTATTGCCGATAGGCGCAATGAAGCGGTCGCGCCACAGAAAACCCGGCCCGTATTACCGGTGGTCGCTGCCACAGGACGCATGCCGTTTTGGCAGAGCGTACAAGAGGCGATCAAGATGGCCTGGCGTGCGCTGATGGGGCACCGTGCCAGAGCCTTCCTGTCGATGTTGGGCATCATTATCGGTGTCTCTTCCGTGGTGTCGTCAATGGCGGTGGGTGAGGGCGCACGGCAAAATATTCTTAGGGAGATCGGTCAACTGGGCAACAGCACGTTGGAGATCCGCCCTGGTGAGGGGAGAGGGAAAGTACGGCCTGACTTTGCCCGTGCACTGAAGGTCTCTGATGTAGAACTGTTGGCTCGCCAGCAGTATGTCGACAGCGTGTCGCCAGTCGTCAGCAAAACCGTGGCTGCGGTGCGCGGTGGCAAAGAGGTGATGGTGGCGATTTCCGGCATCAGCAATGCCTATTTCCGCGTGCAGGGCCTGCATTTTATCTCTGGTAACGGTTTTACCCAGCGCGATCTGGACGAGCGGGAACCGGTGGTGATTATTGACCCGGAATTACGCGATACGCTGTTTGAAACGGATGAAACACCAGAAGGGGAAATCATCCAGCTTGGCGGTACGCCTTACCGGGTGATCGGCATTGCCGAGCGTAAAGGCGGCAAATTCAGCGGCATGATGCTGGGCGCCTGGATGCCCTATACCGCGCTGCTGGAGCGCATGTCCGGCGATATGCCGATCGAGTCCATGACCTTGCGTGTACGTGACGGGCTTTCACCGCATGAGGTACAGGGACGAGTGGAAAAACTAGTAGAACAGGCTCATGGCCAGCGTGACTTTTATACCCAGACCAACGATCAGATGACGCAGGCCATCCGCAAGGCGTCGGATTCGATGAATCTGCTGATCACCGCTATTGCCGGGATTTCACTGCTGGTGGGGGGGGTTGGCGTGATGAACATCATGCTGGTTTCGGTCACCGAGCGTACCCACGAGATCGGCATCCGTCTTTCAGTCGGCGCACGGCCAGCGGACATAATGCGCCAGTTCCTGATTGAAGCGATGGTGATCTGCTCGCTGGGCGGGTTGATTGGCATTATTGGTTCCGGGTTGGCCGGGGTAATTTTCTCCCAGGTGACTCAAGAGTTCTCGATGATCTTTACCTGGCCACCGTTGGTACTTGCCTGCGGGTTCTCTGCACTGATCGGCCTGGGTTTTGGCTTTTTCCCGGCGCGCAATGCGGCACGTCTTCATCCAACGGAGGCGCTGGCGCGCGAATGATGATGAAAAAGCTTTCTCTGACCATCTTGTTGCCCCTGCTGCTGAGCGGCTGTGGTTCCTTGACGAAAAGCGATTATCAGCGGCCAATGCTGTCGGTGCCCGCCGAGTGGCGAGTGCAGGATACTGGTTCAGGCTATCTGCAACACACTGACCACTGGTGGGATAACTTCGAGGATCCACAGCTCTCGATGCTGATCGGACGCGCGCTAACCAGCAACAACGATCTGGCCATCGCGGGCATACAGCTGCAGCAGGCCCGATTGGCGGCTGGGTTAACCGATACCAATTTAACGCCTGATGTTTCAGTTACGGGTAGCGCTAACAACAACAAAAACCTGCGGAATAATACGACTCCGACGGAATCTTACAGCACAACGTTGTCGCTGAGCTATGAGCTGGATCTGTGGGGTAAATTGGCGCGAGCGAGGGAGCAGGCGCAGTGGCAGGTTGAAGCCACGGAGCAGGATCGGCAAAACACCGCGCTGACGCTGATCGGCAATACGGCGCAGTATTATTGGCAGATCGCCAGCCTTAACCAGAAGATAAAACAGCAGCAAGCGGGTCTGGAAATCAGTCAGCAGACGCTGGCTCTGGTGCAGTCACGTTATGCTTCCGGTGCTGCCGGACAGCTCGATCTGTTACAGGCGAAACAGTCGTTGCTTAATCGTGAGAACACCTATCGCACGTTGCAACAGCAGCGGGAAGAGAACCGTAATGCGCTGGCGATCCTGTTTAACCGTTCGCCCACCGATCGTCAGGCAGAGCGCAGCTCGCTGGACATCAATCAGGATGTGCCAATTGCCAAAGTGCTGCCGGTTGAGGTCATTGCCCGCCGTCCAGACGTGAAGGCGGCGGAAGGGCGTCTGCGAGCAGCCCTGGCCGGTTCGGATGTGGAGCGTTTAAGCTTCTATCCATCGCTGTCACTGGCGGCCTCACTCGGCTCTGCCAGCAGCATTTTCTCTCAATGGTTCAGCAATCCGGTCAGGACGCTGGGAGCCAACGCTGCGTTGCCGTTTGTGCAATGGAACACGGTGCAATTGACCATTGAGAAGTCGGATTTGGACGTCAAACAGGCGGCGATCGTCTTTCGCAGCCAGGTCTACAACGCGCTTGCCGACGTGGATAACGCCATGTCGCAACGGCTCAGCTATCAACAGCAAAAAATCAATCAGCAACAGAATCTGCAGCTTAGCCAGCAGCGTCTGGTATTGGCCAGAAGCCAGTACCAGGCGGGGGCCGTCTCTTTCCAGAGCCTACTGGATGCCGAGGACGATCTGCTGACCATCGAAACCAATTTGTCAGATCTGCAGTACAACTACCTCAATGCCACCATGAAGCTGTGGTTGGCGTTGGGCGGCGGTGTGGAAAAAGACAGTGATATAACAGGATGAGATCATGAATAAAGATGCTTTGTCACGTCGCGTGGTGGTTACAGGCTTTGGTGCGGTCACGCCATTGGGGATGAATGCCGAGCAAAGCTGGGCGGCGATTATGGATTATCAGTTGGGCTACCGCTATTTCGATCGGTCCGCCGTAGGGATCCAGTCACGTTTCTTCGGGGTGATCGACGATGAACCCAGCCTGAAAGGCGTTCCTGCGGCGATCCGTCGCCGCCTGCCACGTTTTGCCCGCCTGGCGTTGGGGGCGGCCCGCGAAGCGATGGAGATGGCCTTCCACGGGGAGAGCCCGGCGGCCTATTACGATCTGCTTGAGTGCGGCACCATCATCGGCAGCGGCTGGGCGGGTCAGGATGAAACCCATATTAATTACGAAGGCTATCTGCGCACGGGGTTAGGCTCACCGTTTGGCTGTTTCCTGTCTATGCCGAATGCGGCAACGGCGGCCTGTAGCCTGTACTGGGGCCTGCGCGGTTATCAAAATAGCCCGATTGCGGCCTGTGCCACCGGGACGATCGCCATCGGCGATGCGTTTGAGGTGATCCGCAGTGGCCGTGCCTCGATGATGCTGGCCGGGGCTGGCGAGTCGCTGTGTACCGATGCCGCCGTATGGAACATCGATATCCTGCGCGCCTTGGCGAGTGAGCAGGATGATGCCAGCAAGGCCTGCTGCCCATTCAGCCTCGATCGCAACGGCTTTGTCCTGTCCGAAGGTGCTGCCGTGTTGTGCCTGGAAGAGCGCGAAGCCGCACTGGCGCGTGGGGCAACCATCCTGGGGGAAATCAAGGGCTATGGCAATTACTCCGATGCCTTCGACTTTACCGCACCGGCGGAAGACAAGATTGCCCGGGTGAAAACCATCCAGCATGCCTTGCGCCAGGCCGGGGTAACGGCGGAGGAGATTGACTATATCAATGCGCATGGCACGTCTACGCCTCTCAACGATCTGAATGAAACCCAAGCGATCAAGCTGGCCTTCGGCGAGGCGGCCTATAGCACCCCGCTTTCCAGCACCAAGTCTTACTCCGGGCATCTGATTGCGGCGGCAGGCAGCTTTGAATCCATCATCTGTCTGCAAGCGTTGCAGCATCAGCTGATGCCAGCCACCTGTCACCTGAAAAATGCCGATCCGGAGTGCGATCTGGACTACATCAGCGAAGGGCATCGCCCGGCCCGGTTACAGAACATCTTGAATCTGAGCTTTGGTTTCGGTGGTGCTAACGCGGCGTTGGTTATCGGGCAGGCATGAGCATGATCCTCAACTATACCCTGCGTGATGCTGAAGAGTGGGCCGCCTTTTCCGGCGACTACAACCCGATCCATTTTGATCTGCAGCACGTGCGCAAAATGGGGGCCGATCAGCTAAGTGTCCACGGGATGCGTGCGATGCTGGACATGAAACGTCATCTGAGTGAGGTGTTGCTTGCGACTCCGCTGGAGCATGACTTTTATGTTTTCAGCGCTCGCATGCGCCGACCGGTGCTGTGCCAGACGCCGTATCACTTGCAGATAGCGGGCAGCGGCAAGCAGATCACCGGCAAGTTGCTGGACAGTGTCACGCAGGAAAGCTGTTTCAACAGCAAACTGGCTCCGGCTCAGTCGTTAGAGCCGGTAGCTTCTGAGTATGAGCATGCGCTGACCGTTAACGAGGTGATGGCTCTCAGCCAGCGGTTCCCGGGACAGGCGTCGGAGGCCACTCAGGCGTGGAGTTTCTTTGACGCCCTGCTGTTCCAATTGCTGGTGAAATCCCCGGAAACCTTGGCGGCGCTGACGACGGCGCTGCCGGAACTGCAGGTCGCTACGTTGATTGAGGTGTTTGCCCAGCTCCCGGTGGTACAGACGCACCATGAGACCCACTTCAGCGCCCGATTATTCAACCCCGAAACGCTATTTGCACCCGAAGATCGGCTGTACTACCGCATTCAGCCGATGCTGGTGATCGGGGACCGAAGCAGCGGATTTGTGTTACGCGCGGTGATCGAGGCCAGAACGCAGTGGCAAGCGTTGCTTGTCACCTCGGTGACCTTAAAAACATGGCCAATGGCCGACAACTAAACATAGGGATATTACCATGGGAAATTACCAACAGGTTTACGACATCGTTACTGAAATGATTTGTGATGCCAAAGATCTTGAGATGGCCGATCTGGCCCCAGAGATGCCTCTGCAGCAGTTGAAGCTGGACAGCCTGGACTATGTGGAGCTGATGGTGCTGGCCAAGCGTGAGTTCGGAGTCACGCTCAACGCCGAAATGTTCATCAATCAGCCGAATATGACGCTGGGTGAGCTCTGTCAAAGCCTGGCTGACACGCAAAAGTAATCCTATGACTAAACAATGGGTATTAGTGACCGGGGGTAGCCGGGGGATTGGCCGCGCGTTAGTGGAAGAACTGGCCAAGCAGTGGAACGTGGTGTTCACTTGCCGTAGCGGCCAGTCGGCCAGCGCGGCGGTGATTGCAACCTGCGCGGGTTTGCCGGGTTGGGTGGAAAGCTGCGTCTGTGACGGCAGTGACGAGCAGGCGGTGAACCTAGTGGCTCCACAGTTGCTGACACGCCTCGGAGCGCCTTTTGCGGTGATCCACAACGCCGGGATCACGCTGGATGATTTGCATATCCAGCAAACAGGTGAGCGCTGGCGGCAGGTGATCGACACCAACCTCAACGCCATCTTCTACTGGAACCGGCACCTGCTGCCCGCCATGATGGCACAGGGGGAGGGGGCGATGGTGCTGATGTCTTCAGTGACGGGCATCAAGGGCAATACCGGGCAAACGGCCTATGGGGCCAGTAAGGCGGCGATGATCGGCATGGGGAAATCTCTGGCGCTGGAAGTGGCCCGTTTTGGTATCCGGGTGAACTGCCTGCTGCCCGGGATTATCGAAAGCGAGATGACGCAGGCCATTCCGCCGGAGGCGCTGAAGGCGCTGCGCAAGCAAATTCCTCTGCGCCGCCTGGGCAAAGCCAGCGAAGTGGCGCGTACCACCGCGTTTCTCATCGGTGATGACAGCCGTTATATGACGGGCCAAAGCCTGATCCTTGACGGGGGTTTGACCGTCTAAGGCAAGCCTGGTTTACTCTTCTATTGGGGTATCTCTGCATACCCCAAGTGCTTTCGATAACCCCCTATTGCCTCACCTCAGAGCATCCACGATCGCCCCTCCTTCTATCAAATGGTGAGTCTAGCTTACGATCTGCACGGTTAATAAAGCACCGTTGCTAAGATCTCCTGTTCAAAAAATAGACTTTCCCACACGTTATTACCACAGGGGGAAATGAATAAATGGCACTAAAACCGCTGAAATTCGATTTATTCCACAAAGTTATGCTGAGCATCAGGTTGTAGCTTGACCAGAATTTTCTTATAGCGTTAAATCCAATATCTGAAAAAAAACGTGTATAGGGAAATACCGCATGTCGGCTAACACCAATCGTAAGTTTTTGAGCATGGATGAAGTACAGCGTTTACTTGATGCAATTCCTGATCATAAGAATACCGTCCGTGATAAATGTATGTTGCTGGTTTGCTTCATTCATGGATTGCGCGTCTCCGAGCTCTGTAATCTGCGCCTGCAGGATCTGGATTTACTCAGCAAAAAATTGTATGTCAATCGCCTGAAAAACGGCTTTTCCGTCCAACATCCGATTCAGCCGCGTGAGCACTCCGCACTGGTCAGTTGGCTGGCCCTGCGCCCACAATATCTTGAAGCAGACAGTGATTTTCTGTTTCTGTCACGCCAGGGGGGGCGACTTTCTCGCCAGCAGATGCATCGCCTGTTCCGTGAGTACGGTGAACTTGCTGGACTGAATGTCCCCGTGCATCCGCATATGTTACGCCACGCCTGTGGTTATGCGCTGGCTGATGACGGCATTGATACTCGTTTAATCCAAGATTATCTGGGTCATAAAAATATTCAGAATACGGTAATTTATACTGCCAGTAACGCGGGGCGCTTTCGCTCGATTAGAATATAATTAAAATCTGCTTAAAAACAGTTTATTTAATCTATGATTGTTAGACTCATCCAATCTTGGTTGAGTTTAACATTAGATATATAGCCACCTCTAATTTATCATGCGTTCATGGATAAGAATGTCATGAAGAGTAATGTATAAATCCAGTATTGTTTACTGCACTCATTATTAATGGGGTGTTTCATTATATTGTGATTTAATTTTTTAGGATTTATCTCTTACTTAAGAAAGGATAATCCTTTAAATCATAGATCACTGGCTTTTCTATGGCATTTCTTTTTTTTTGTCGGATATCCTTAGCAATTCCATGGCTGTTGTCTTTTTTCCTCTCCGCTATACTGATCTGGGATAGGTTGAAGCTGTCGCAACCCTTGCATCAGCGATCCTATGAATCTTGTAGGTATGTAAAAGGATGAATAGCCCTGCACATTTTTTAGTAAAGTCACAGTGAGGCACTATGAATAATCGCAAGCATCTGACTCCTTCCGAAGTTGCGCGTCTGCTAGGAGCTACTCAGCAGGGTAAACACGCTGAACGCGATTACTGTTTGATTTGGATGTGTTTTATCCACGGATGTCGTGTCAGTGAGATCAACCGCTGGCGCCTTTCCGATATCGATTTGGAGGGCAAAAGCATTTATATCCATCGCCTGAAAAACGGCTTTTCCACCATTCATCCTTTATATGCCAAAGAACATAAAGCGTTACGCGCCTGGTTAAAAGTCAGACGCACTTATCGAGGTGCCGAAAGCGACTGGTTATTCCTTTCCGAGAAGGGTAATCATCTATCCCGCCAGCGTATCTACTGGTTAATGCGTCATTACAGCGAGTTGGCTGGTCTGGAGGTTAACGCCCATCCTCACATGCTGCGACATGGTTGTGGATTCGCGCTGGCAGACCGCGGGATAGATACTCGATTGATTCAGGATTTTCTTGGGCATAAGAATATTCAGCACACCGTACTTTATACGGCCAGCAATGCGCGGAGATTTAAAGAAGTCTGGTAAACAAAATGTAATAATTTAATTCACCCGGTACACTTTGAACTAAACTGTCACGCACTCTAAGGATTATCTTTTTGCGAGTCAACAAATTTGTTGTGGCAACATTCCTAATTTTTAAATAATGATTAACATCAGTAAGTTAAGTTGATTTCTGGACAGCTATTCATCATTGCGCTCTCCCCCATAAGTGGCTGTTCAAGCCCACTCCTGACTGGTCTAAAAAATCCCCCTTGGCATTGAAGATAGTCTTAACGCTTTATGGTTGTTCATTAATTGTTCGCCAGTTGAAGTTTAATGCTGGTGACTAAGAATTTTCAGCATAAATATTTGGACGGTACACTTTAGTTCAAAATGACTCGTCGGTTAGACAAGGCTTAACGGCCTAGGCAGTTATTTAACGGGCGAGGTTATCGCTAGGAACTAAATAAACAGGGAACGACATAAGGCTATGTCAAATAATTTTGCTATGCACATGGGTGCATTACATTAAAGGAAAGTGTTGTATGAAAAAGAATCTGATTGCTGTTGCCGTATTGGCCTCTTCTGTGTTTGCCGTTACCGCTGCTGCTGCTGCTGATGGTCAAGTGGATTTCGTAGGTAAAATCACCGACGACGCTTGTGTTGTGACTAACAACCCAGGCAGCCCACTGCAAGTGAATCTGGGTGAAGTCGCTACCACTTCTTTCAACGTGGGTGGCGTTCCGACTGCGGGTGTTAAATCTTCTGCTACCAATTTCACCATCAAATTGACAGGTTGCCCGGCTGCGGCAACTCAAGCTGCAGTCAAATTTGACGGTATCGCTGTGTCTGGTGACAACACCGTTCTGGCACTGGCTGCTGGTGGCGCAACAGGTGTTGGTATTCAGCTGAGCGATGACGCTAACACTGTAGTTCCATTGTTTACCGCATCTAAAGCATATCCACTGGCTGCGGGTAATAACGATCTGAACTTCGTTGCACGTTATATCTCTACCTCCGCCACCATCACTTCTGGTGTTGCGAACTCCACCGCTAGCTTCACCCTTAACTACAACTAAGACTTTACCAATTCGACGTAGAGATTAGTTGTTCTGATTTCAGGCCAGCGGTAGTTGAGCTGGCCTTTATGTCTCATTTCACGGGGTGTTTGTATGAAATTTATTCCTGCCACAGTGCTGACGAGCTTGCTGATGATGAGCTGTGCTGCTCAGGCCGGTGTGGTTGTGGGCGGTACGCGCCTGATTTATGAAGGCGGTAAAAAGGAGTCTTCACTGAGCGTCAGTAACCCGGACAAGGGGCCGTACCTCATCCAGACTTGGGTAGAGACCACCGCAGGTGGCGCTGAGAAAGCCCCCTTTGTGGTGACCCCGCCGCTGTTCCGCCTGGATGGCGACCAGAAAAACGTCCTGCGCGTGGTGCGTGCCGGGGGCAATCTGCCCTCAGATAAAGAATCGTTGTATTGGATGAACATCAAGTCCATCCCCGCAGCCAGCAAAGCTGAAGTCCGCAATACGCTGCAAATTGCAGTGAAGACGCGCATCAAGCTGATTTACCGCCCGGAGGGCATCAAAGGCACGCCGGAGCAAGTCACAGAGAAACTGACCTGGCAACGCAGTGGTAATAACCTGCAGGTGACCAACCCGACGCCGTTTTATATGAATTTCTATGAGGTGAAGGTTGCAGGCAAGAAATTGAGCGATGTGACCTATGTGGCTCCGATGAGTACGGCAAGCTTTGCACTGCCAACCGGAGTGAGCGGCGGCCCGCTTAGTTGGAAGATTATCAATGACTACGGGGCGGTAAGCAAAGAGCAACTCGCAGCGTTGTAGCAGGTTGCAAGGTATAGCGTTGATTGAATAGGCATCCCCACAGGCCGTGGGGCACAGGACACAGGGGGGGATTTTACCCTGCAGGCAATGGAGTAAAACGGATGAATAACAATAAAAGCCAGGCCGGGCATTCGCCACGCATCAGCAGGCTGGCTTATTTGATTGCTACCCAGCTAGCATTGATGGGAACCCTATCCTTTAGCGTACAGGCGCGTGACTATTTTAACCCTGCACTGCTGCAAATGGATAACCCAAACCAGGGCGCGACAGATTTAACGGTTTTTGAGGAAGGCATAGGTCAGGCACCAGGCACCTATCGGGTCGATATCTATCTCAATAACGAACAGCAGGACACACGGGATGTGACGTTCAGTATGCAAAAAGGGGCTGATGGCAAAGAGCATCTGCAACCTTGTCTGAGCGTAGAGCAACTTAATGCCTTGGGGGTGAAAACCGATTTATTCCCAGGGCTCGGTGATGCCAAGTCACAATGCGCCAACATCAGTGCCATTCCCCAGGCCAGCGCCAAGTTCCGTTTCAGCGAACAGCAATTACTGATCAGTATTCCTCAGGCAGCCCTCTCACAGAAAGCACGTGGTTACGTTCCTGAAAGCCAGTGGGATCAAGGTATTCCGGCATTGCTGCTCAACTACAGCATGAGCGGAGCCAACACTTATGCACGTAATGGTAATAACCAAGACAGCAACAGCCAGTTCGTCAACCTGCGGCCAGGTGTCAACCTCGGGGCGTGGCGGTTGCGTAACTACACGACCTGGAGCCGAAGCAGTGACGGCCAGGATAAATGGGACACCATCTATACCTATGCCCAGCGTGACATTATCGCGCTGAAAAGTCAGATGACGCTGGGGGATAGCAGTTCACCTTCGGACGTGTTCGACAGCGTACCGTTCCGTGGTGGGCAGTTGGCCTCGGACGACGAAATGATACCGGACAGCCTGAAGGGCTATGCGCCAATGGTACGGGGTATTGCACGAACCAATGCGCAGGTGACTATCCGCCAGAACGGTTATGTGATTTACCAGACCTACGTGGCGCCAGGTGCGTTTGAAATCAATGACATGTTCCCTACCGGGGGCAGCGGTGACCTGCTGGTGACCATTAGGGAAGCCGACGGTAGCCAACAGCAGATGGTGGTGCCGTTTGCCTCGCTGCCCGTGCTGCAGCGTCAAGGTCGTTTGAAGTACTCAGTCACCAGCGGGCAGTACCGTTCTTATGACAACAGCATAGACAAGACCCTGTTTAGCCAGGGTACAGCGATTTATGGTCTGTCCAATGGCTTTACTGCCTACGGCGGTGGCCAGTTTGCCAGTAAGTACCAGTCTGTGGCCTTGGGGCTGGGCAAGAACATGGGTGACATCGGTGCCATATCGGCAGACGTGACCCAGGCATGGTCTACGATGCAAGACCAACCTAAAACCGATGGCCAATCATGGCGAGTTCGTTACAGCAAGAACCTGATACAGACGGGTACCAACTTCTCGATTGCCGGATACCGTTACTCAACCGCGGGCTACTACAGTTTGCAGGAAGTATTGGACACCTACCGTGACGGTAGTAGTTACCGGCTCACCGACCGCAAGCGCAACCGCAGCGAGTTGACCATCAGCCAGAACCTGGGAGATGCGGCGGGAACCCTGTCATTAAACTGGGTCAGCGAAGACTACTGGAACAGCGATCGTACCTTACGCTCGATTGGTGTCGGCTATAACAACAGCTGGAACGGTATCAGCTACGGGTTGAGCTACAGCTATAACGAAAACTCGACGGCCAGTGGCAACAGCAGTGGCGCCATTTATGACCGCGATCAGATCTTTGCGCTTAACGTCAGCATGCCGCTGGATCGTTGGTTGAGCAGGACTTATGCCAGCTACAACCTGAATACCAGCCAGAAGGGGTCCACTAACAACTCTGTCGGCCTGAACGGTACGGCGTTAGCGGACAACAACCTGAGTTGGGGCGTACAGCAAAGCTATGGCAACAAGGGCATCGGCAACGGCGGCAACCTGAATGCCGACTATCGCGGTACCTATGGGGAAGTGTTGGCGGGTTATGCCTACGATCGCAACAGTCAACGACTGAACTACGGCCTGCAGGGCGGCATTATAGCGCACCAGGACGGGGTGACCTTCGGTCAGCCGTTGGGGGAAACCATTGCGCTGGTGAAAGCACCAGGAGCCGGTGGCACGGGGGTTAACAACCAGACCGGGGTTAAAACCGACTGGCGTGGTTATGCCATCGTGCCGTACGTCAGCCCTTATCGCAAGAATCAGGTGCAGTTGAACACCGAGACTATGGCGGATGACGTAGAGGTGGAGTTGACCTCTCAGAACGTGGTGCCAACCCGCGGTGCTGTAGTTCGAGCCAGCTTCCAGGCTAACGTGGGCCAGCGAATACTGATGACTCTGTTACGCCAGGGTGGCGCACCGGTACCGTTCGGTGCCACAGTGAGCGATCCGGCACAGAAAACTGCACAGGGATTTATCGTCGGGGACGGTGGCCAGGTTTATCTGACCGGTATGGCAGACAGCGGCAGCCTGAATGTGAAGTGGGGCAGCGGTTCAGACCAACAGTGTCAGGTGAGTTACTCACTGACAAAACAGACAACGGAAAGTGCTGGCATTCAGATGCTGAATGCGCAGTGCCGGTAAGGAACGATGATGAAGTTAATCAGGTTAGTTAAATTAACATTGGGCGGCCTGCTGTGCCTGTTTTCCGTATCAAGCTTTGCGGCAACCGGGTGGTGTACCACGGTAGGTGGCACGAAGATATATAACTTCCCCTTTGTCAAACAGTTCGAAAATCCAGGGGATAACTCGGCTGGCATGTATTATAAGCAGACCTATCAGTGGAATTTAGGTGGTGATTATGCTGCCAATTGTGATTGTACAGACTCGCCCATAACCTTCTATAAGGCAGAGGTGCCCAGCAATCTGACCTTTACAAGGGACTATGATGGCTTACATTTTTATTCAATAAATAGATATTTGGAAGTTGCCACTGAATTGTGGGTCGGAGGGGGTAAGCAGGAAAATATTGCTACCCCATTCGCTAGCGTAAGCAACCTGTATCCCAGCGCTTGCAAGGGTATGACCAACTGGACGTCCGGTAGTAGTGGTTTTGTGTCTTTGTACTTTACCAGGCCATTTGTGGGGCAGGTCGTCATCCCAAACACTAAGATCCTGGACCTTTATGGTTCAAAAGTCGATAAGTCATTTGGTGGGGTGCCGATGTCATCTATCTATATGAGCGGATCGGTAACGGTACCACAATCTTGTGAAATTAATGCCGGGCAGGTCATTAATGTCAATTTCGATAATATCATGTCAAATGACATCAAAACCAAGGGTGACATTGCCAATGGGTTTACCCCCAAAGTCGTTAATATGACGCTGGCCTGTAACAATATTTCTAACGGTGTTGTCGTCAGCTTATCCTTTAGTGGAGAGCCCGCGAGTGGAGATCCAACCGCATTGAAGTCCTACGATAATACTGATATCGGGGTCCGGGTACGCGACGCAAACAATAATATCGTGTCGCCGGTCAATGGAAATCTGCCCGTCACCTTCGACTATTCTGCACAAACTGGTACCAGTTCTATGACGCTGGCACCAATGAACGTGACGGGTAATACCCCGGCGCTGGGACGGTTTAATGCCGTGGCCACCATTAATGCCGAAATTAACTAGGTTTTTTTAACTCAAGGAAATCAGGCAGGAATTCCCTGCCTGGAATATAGACGGGAACAGTAAGGAAACATCATGAAAAAACAAACTCAACGTACGCTGCTGGCCTTATTGGTTTTGGGGGCCGGTGTTAATCAAGTAGTGGCAGCTCCAACTCAAGTTAATATTACCGGCGTTGTAGTGGCTTCGCCCTGCACGGTAGATACCACCAACTCAGACTTGAACGTCAATCTGGGGACCAGTATTCAGGCGAAGGACCTGGCGACGGCAGGAAACACCTCCACGGCGGTGCCATTCAAGCTGGTAGTGAAGGACTGTCCGACGACAACCAGCAAAGTTACCGCCTCGTTTAGCGGTACGGCGGATACCGCGGCTGGCGGGCGTTACGCGACGACTAGCGGTACGGGGATGGCAGATAACGTGGCGGTAGAAGTGGCGCAAGATGTGTCCCCGTATACCTTGCAAAACCCGGGGTCTACCATGGAAACGACAGTGGTAGGAACCACGGCCACATTCGCATTGAGAGCCAGTGCTTATGCCAAAGGGGTGGTTACGCCGGGTAATATTGCTTCGGTAATGTCAGTCGACTTTACCTATAACTGATGAGCCAAGTCAGTTATCGCGGCGGGTAAAACACGGTCAAGTTTAGACGGCCGGCGTTGGTTTCCCTGGCCGCTGTGTGTATTGGCGTAGCAAGCTTTAACATCGGCACCCAAGTCTATTTTGGGTGCCAGCACCTATCAGGACAAGCTGAGTCATTAATAACGGAACTATTATCATGATGACATCAACCGTATGGAACAACACACCCCTACCGAAAATGCAGACGGCATGCCGCATCGACCGGGTATTGCTCATGGATGCTTGCCCGATAACGCGTGCCGGGATCTGCTCTGCATTCCAGCCACCACAGTTTCAGGTCATGGATTGTGTGCACGTAGAAAAGGTGTGCGATCTGCCAGTGGCGATGCAGCAAGGCAAGGTGGATGTAGTGATCACCGAGCTGTGTGGCGAAGGTGAATCGGTATTGGAGGGGCTGCGAATGATTAGCCATTTACGTCAGTACTGGGCACGGGTGCCGCTTATCGTTGCCACCTCTTTGCAGGAACCGCACCTGCTTGCACAGTTGAGAACGTTGAGGGTCAGCGGTATCTACCTTAAACAGGATCCCTTGTCATCACTGACACAAGGCGTCCTCTGCGCGATGGCGGGTTTGTCCAGTCTTAGCCCGTCAGCGGTGAACCTGATTGGCAATGGCGCGCCGTCATTATCGCTAACCGGACGTGAGATGGACGTACTGGAGTGCCTGTTTGCTGGCAGAACCGTGACCGACACGGCGCGGGTGCTAGCTCGGGATGTGCGCACCATCAGCACCCATAAACGCCGTGCCATGATTAAGCTCGGCTTCCATAGTGATAGCGATCTCTATACTCGTGGAGATTATCTAGCGCGTAATGGATTACTGATCTAGGAGTCGCTCATGAATACGCCTTTATCGGTTGTCAAATTAGCCGTTGTTGCCCCTATACCCTTGCTTCAGGCAGGGATGGCACATTTTATTCAGAACCTTGATCCCCCTATGCATCTGGTGGTGATGGTCTCTTCGCTTGAGCAATTGCTGGCGCAATGGGCGCCGCCACAAATTGACCTGTTGGCGGTGGTGCTCAGTGGCTCGCCGCAGGAGATTGCTCGCGACACGCAACAGTTGCTGATGCTCTCTGAACGTGCGCCCGCGCTGCGCATTGTGGTGTGCACCTATTGCCGGGACATTGCGTTGTTGACGCGTTTGAATCTCCGGCCGCACATCAGCCTGCTTGCCCGCCAGGAGTCGCAGGAGCAGACTCGCCGTGATATGGCACAGGCGCTGACCGGTGCCAAGGTTTGTAGCCCCAGTATGGCAATGTACCTGCTGCACAGTGCCACTCCTGCGCAAGTGCAGGACAGTTTGGTGGTGTTGACGCAGGCGGAACATAAGGTACTGGAGTACTTGCAGCAAGGAATGAGCGTTTCTGACGTGGCTGATTTACTGCATCGCAGTGTTAAAACCATCAGCGCACATAAGTGCAATAGCATGCGCAAGTTGGGGGTTCGCAATGACGCGGAACTATTCCAGCATTTACGCAGTCAGGTCACTGACACACCCTACAATACGCCGAATTCCCCCTGGTATGTCACGACATGATTAACCAGAAGCGGTACCGCGTGGCAGTAGTTTCACCGTGCCGTTTCTTTCAGGCTGGGATTTGGGCGTTGCTCAACACCCATTCGCTATCGCGGGTCTGGCACTGCCAGAAAGCCGCTGAAGCACAATGGTATCTGGATGAACAGCCGGTGGATGTGCTGGTGATGTCATTGCACGTTGGGCAACAGGCAGACTTATTGCTAGCCTTGCGCTTTATTCAGCAGGCGCGTATCTCTTTTCCCGGCGTCGCGCTGATGGTTATTCTGGATGACCCCATTCCTTATCTGGTGACTCGGTTGCGCCGTCTGGGGGTGAGACATATCGTGGATCTGGGGCAACCGTTAGTCTTATGGCATGCGCAATTGCGTCAGATTCTGTTGGGGGAGGATAGCCGGGCTGGCTGCACTTTACCGGGGTGTGATGAGGAAACGTTGTCTATGGGTGAGCGGCAAGTGGTCGAGTACCTGATACAGGGGATGACTCCCGCCGAAATTGCCGCGCTGACGAAGCGCAGTATCAAAACCATCTCCACACAGAAGGGCATAGCCATGCACAAGCTGGGGATCCGCCACTATGCCCAACTGATCGCGATACAAAGCGTCTTTACCGACAGTTGGCTGCCCCATGACGGAGTCCAGATGGTTGGGGAACTGACCCCAAGCCTTTGGTATTATTGCTGAATTTATCAACCCGAAAGGTGGATGACTGGTTTAGACCCTATTATCACCGTAGGCGATCCTCATATAGTATCAATGGTAGAGAAGGATAGGGTGTTTGATAATTACGGTATTGTCTCTGGTATAAGCAAGGATTTTGCGTAATAAACCTAGGGAACCGTTAGGGCATTATAGGCTCACTCCAATCATAATACTGACTCTCCAAACGGAATTCATGCATCAAATTTTTAGCGGCCAGAGTTAAAGGGCGTTCGGATGAGTAGATAAGACAAAACTTGGCAGTAGGCAGTATTTCTTTTACCGGAATAATACAAAAATCCTGCTTTAAATGGCTGTTGTGAATCATCTGGCTGGTGGCGATGGTCAAATAATCAGCATTCATCACCATTTGCAGCGCGGCACACCCCGTTCCGCGCATGATCGATTTATGTTGACTATTACTGGACTTAAACAAAAATTGATCTAATTTATCGTAATATCCTATTTTTGTTACGGGCAAAAACCAGTCGGCATCCTGTAGTTCGACTAATGAGTTGCAATTCGCTAATGGATGCCCTTTACGAGCATAGATAAAGTATTGAGTACTCATTAAAGGTTCTTGGATCAATCCCCCCAGATATTCTAAAGGAGCATGAGCACAGATGATAAAATCCAGCTTGCCATTGCGCAGGCCGGGTAATAGTTCGGATATTTGTCCCTCTACATTGGTCACACATGACTTGGTATGTTTTACTTTAAAACGCTTTATTGCACCAGGAAGTATAGTTAAAATAGGTAACAGTGATAGCCCGATGGTCACGGGGCCGGATGTAGAGCTAGTGTGATGTTCGATTTCATCCAACGCACGATCTAACTCATTTAATACTAACTCAATACGTGAATTAAATAGCCTCCCTATATCGGTAAGGACTACACCAGTACTTCCTCTTGTTATCAGGGAGATACCTAATATTTGCTCCAACTCCTGCAGGCTGCGTGTCACTCCTGGTTGTGACTGACCCAGAGCTTTGGCGGCAGTGCGGATACTGCCATGCAGAAGGATGGCTTGAAACGTTTGAAGTTGTTGCAGTTTAGGTAGGTATCTCATATTACCTCTTTTTATTTATTGAAAACTTTATTAAAATGAAGAGAAATAAGTCATGTGAACACCATGCTCCATAAGATTTTTTAATGGGTTCATCCGCATTTCATTATGTTTAATATTCTAGGGTTTATAGCTGTAATTATAGTCTTTCCGCTAATGGTTATATCATGTTTTTTATTTTAAAGTATAAGGCTACGTCATGAATTTAAATTTATTTTTCTATGTAATTTGATAAAAATACGTTGATTATAGCCTTTCTACTGTAGCTTTGGATCATCAGTGGTTGTAATGAACGGATGCCTAACTTAAACAGCGCTGAGCGTTTATGACTGCTTACGGTCTTTGGGCTGATACGCAACTCATTAGCAATATCAACTATTTTTTTCTCATCTAGTAGCCTCTGTAATACCGCTATTTCACGTGGCGAGAGAGAAGATGTCGTGGCATGCCGTAGCGGGGAACGTCCTGTGAAAGGCTGGAAAGTATCGAGTAGTTGAAATTCCAGTGCTTCCACCGATCTTGAAGTATCCAATATGGCCCAGACATTCTTGAATTCGCAAATATAGCGTCCCATAACACCGAAAGAGACCAGATCATTAATGAGAATGGTTTTTACCCTTGGGTTCACTTGGCAATATTCACCGAGTAGGCTTAGGGTGGATGATGGATTGTTCACCATGCTACTCAAGGTCATTATTAAGATATCTGGTACAGTCCCTGTATTTAACTGCTTGATACACTGGTTGAGCTTGGCTAAACTGGCAATGACGTCGAGTTCAACCATAAGCTGTATGTTTTGTAAAACGCTTTCAATCCCCTTGCGGGTAAAATGGCAGGGGCATTGAATGATTACTTTTTTATTCAGCATGGTATCTCCTGGGAATTACACCACCTACTCGTACGACTTATCTCATTTATGCTTTTGGGGTAATAACAAAATTTAATGTGTCAGAGTGAAGGCCTTGCTGGGTTGACGAATTTTTGAATAGGTTTATTTTGGGTGTCCAACACATTTCGCTGTGATCGGATGAGTAATTATTCGTTTGTCCTAAAGTGATATAATTTTGGGTGCCTGCTGTTGGGAAGTTAAAGTTGTTAACGGCATTGCCGTCATTACTCGCTAACTGCAAATTATAGAATAATTGGCTGCTATCAGGGCCCGATAGCGCAAACAGATTACGCCCCCCTGGTGAACTAGCGCTATTGGTGACTGCCAACGCATATTGCTTGTTGGTGACTCCCGCCGTCACGTATCGCACGCATAAATTGTTGTTGTTAATATTGTTAATCGTTACTGGGTAACCAGTGCTTGCAGAGGTGACATCGGGTAAGTCAACCAAGTCGGTTGTTTGTAACATCCACTCAGCCGAATTCATTGTAAACTCGGGGTCTATCGGATTTAATTCCGATATTGGGGGAACTACCGCGGGTGGTGTATTGCCAGCAGATGGTGTACAGGCACTGGTTGTGATGGTAGGGATAAACCAGTAATAGCCACCCGATACGTTGCTGCCATTATCCGACAGGGAGGTTGTCGAGATTAAGGCCGCTGGGTAGGCATTATTCGCCTCTGTTGGTGAGACGATAAAGGTCACGGTGCCACCCGATGTAATTATTGCAGGAGTAGAGGCATTGCTTGAACCGATGGTAATAGAACTAGCGTTCGGGCTATTGCTAGTTATGGCCAGTCCGGCAGAGAGATTAAAATTTGATGCCGGCGGTGGTACTACAAACCGGTTACCGGTACGGCTTATTGTACCGTTTGCTGCTGTTGGCACAGAAATTGTAAAATTATTGACAGAGTTATTACCAATGCTTGCACCACTTGCGCCCATTGTACTCTGAATAGTAAAGCTGACTTTCCATTCATTGTTACTCCCCGTACTGGTAATAGAGCAATTGCTTGGGGTCAGTCGGTAAAAAGTGCCAGCAATTGTGGGTTGAGTAGCGCAACACAGCAGGAGTATCCCTGAAAAAGCGAACCCTGGGAAACGTCTGTTCATCATAATTCCTTAATAAAATAAATCTGGTTCAAAACGCCGTCATCACAAGGGATAAACGCTATATATTGACTTCAAACAGCAACATCAGTTCACCCACATAGTCGCCAGTGATATCACCCCGAACACCAGGAGGTTGATGGGCTGACACCGACAGTAGATAATTCCCTACTGAGGTATCTCCCAGGGGGATCGAGTTGCTGAAATCTATCGGCGTAGCACTTAGTGCCTGCAGCGTAGTGGTACTACTGCCAAATTCGACCAGTGCGGTGCTGAACGTCAGCGAGGGGTTCGTACTGTGGGTCAGGATCAACGGGTTAACCAGCGTCACGCTGAAATCGCTTTCATTACGGATACTGACCTTTACCGGCACTTGAGCTTGATAAAGGGTGACGTCTCTACCACTGCTGTTGTCCAGCGCCAGTGTGTCATACCAACCACCCTCTGGTTTTTCTACCGTAATTTGTGGCAGGTTGGTCAGGTTGATGGTGATCGGCACCCCACCCAAGGGGGAGTCGGCTGCATTTGCCGCAATGCCTGGCAGCAACAACGCCGCCGCTATCATCTGTTGCCATAGCTTCATGGTGCTCATTCCTTTTTATGCGCCACACTGCAGGGTAAAAGTGTTGTCCTGCGCCTTGCCGCGTAATGTTTTGCCAGCTATATGACGCGGCGTGCCAGGGTAGACGTTAAAGCTGTCCACGGCCTTGCCATCCTGCTTCAGTTCACTGAACTCAACCCGTACGTTGCCGGTCGCTGCCAACTCTATTCCTTCCGATCCGCAGCGGTGCTGCCAGGTGGCGGTAGGATTGGCGGGCAATTGGCGCACCAGGCCCATATACCCCAAATTGACCACCATCACATTTCCACGGGGGCCGCTGATGTTGAGCTTCTGCTGCGGAATAACTGAGAGCCGATACACCTTTTCTTGAGCCGGTTGTTTCAACGTTTTCAAATGCACCCGTTTTTCCTGGCGTGGGCCCAGCGTCAGCTTGAACGGTGCGGCATACAGGTAAGGCGTTTTGATGATACCCAAAGGTATCCGCTGTTCCTGTTCTGGCGGTACGCCGGGGTTAACCAGTTCGAACAGACCAACTTCGACAAACTCAGATTTATCGCCGGTATTGATCACGCTCACCACTGCCTCTTCGCCTTTCATTTCGACGATTTTCGGTCTGATATCAATCAGCGCCTGCGCCATTCCCCAGGGGAGCGTACAGAGCACCAGCGCTGAGGCGGCCTTACGGGCAGCGCAGATCAAAGGGTTTACCATCGGCTTGGCCTTTCAGGGCTTTCACTGGGAATACCCGCGGTAATCCCGGGAAGATTTTTTGTTCACCAGGCATGCTGTCTGCCGGGACCACCTGCAAACCGCTAAACAGTGTATGCATGTTGCCAGTGGAGGTCAGTTGCAGCCCGTTGGCTTGGCATTGGTGAGCCCAGCCGTGGGTTTGCGAGCCGGAGGAGGGTAAGTGGCTTACCAGTACCCCATAGGCTATGCCAAAGGTGATCGGTGCCTTGATTTTCTCTTGGCTATTCTCACCCACTACCTTGATGCTGTTGATTGGCACGATGTATAAGCGATAGAGGGTCTCTTTCGCTGGTACCTTCAACACCACCAGATTGATATCACGCTTTTGGCCTGGGCCTAACGTCAATTTGGCCGGATTGGCCATCATTTCCGGCACGCTGAGCTCGCCAATCGGTGTTTTACGCTCCGGTTTCTCACCGGGGTTTTCAATGCGCACCATATCGATTTTCAGATAAAGGGGTTTATCTCCAAGATTGCTGACCTGAACGGTACGATTCTGAGTGCCTTCAACTGTGCTGCGTGCGGGCATCACCATCAGTTGGCCATCGGCCAGAGTTAACCCACTCATAGCCAGCAGGGCACTTGCCAGAGTGATGTGCAGGGGGCTGATTATAGGTTTCATTTTTCTACTCTATTCCATGCGTTAATCGCCAACCCTTACAGGTGCTGGCAGAGGTAACGGTTGTTATTCTGGCGTTGACTCAGATCGCACTGATAACGCCCCTGTTTGCCATTGACGGTGACCACCTGCAGCATCATCGATGTCGCGACTGAGAACAGGCCGTTCGGGTAGACGGTGTCGCCGGTTTCTTGCAACGTACCACTCACCGGTAACCCATGGTTGTCCTCTAGAAAACCGTTATACAGCAGGTTCATTTCGACCTCGGCCATCACCGGGTAGACTTGCCCTGGATGGGCACGAAGGACGTTGGCAGGCAGGCGAATGTTCATATCCGTATTGGCATCCACCGACTGCGCGCGGGCGAAGGCCACGTCCTGATAACTGGCCAGTGGCACCGCATAAGTGCTGCCACCAGCAACCGGAGAACCTTCGACCTTGAAACCGTACTTCACATCGCCTAACGCAGGCGTAGTCACCAGCATTGCGGCACCGCTCGGGCTGGTACGCCCCAGGGCAATACCGTCGCGGCTTGCTGCCAGCATGCCGTTGTAGTTAAAGCTGGTGTTGGTGATGCGATCGTCTACACCGATGCGGCCGGATACGTCACCACGCGAGCCGCTGCGGCGGGCGTTGACGCCAATGGCGTTGGTACGGCCGATTTCACTGAAGTCCAATCCGGCGTAGGTTGTGCCGTTAACGTCTTCAAACTCACGGCTATAGCTACCGCCAGTGTGCAATTTGCCATTGTTATAAGCGGCATTAAACGTACCTGTGTTACGGTCCAACATGATGGTGGTATTCAGAAACAGCCCGTAGTTGTTGTTGCTGGTATCAAACCCCCCCTTCTGTAAACCGGTAGAAATCACCGCCCAGACTCCGTTACCGCGCCAGTTCCAGGTGCTTTGTAACTGGTGACGTTCGCTGCGCGCGAAAGGGCTGTAGTGATAAGCCATACGCGTCGCCCCGAACTGCCGGCTGTATGACAGCGTGGTGCTGTCATTGCCCCGATAGAACTCGGATACCGTTGTATTCTGGTACTGCGAGGCACTCAGGTAGCCTAATAGAGGGCTGCCAATGCTCAGGCTGGCATAGCCGCCGACGCTCTTCTCGCCCGCCATGACGCCTGCGGTAGGGGTAATATCCACATCACCAACCTGCATGGGGCGGGTGACATTGTGTTCCATTGCCCATTTTCTACCCGTCCCCTTGAGTAATGCACTACTCATGGCAAACCAGTTGGTGCTGAAGTTGGCTCCGGCGCTTGCCAGATTTTCCTGGGTATCCAGCTCCTTACCCAAGGTCACGAACCAGCCAGCATTCGCCCCATAGTTCAGGTTGGCAATCTGTTGGTTTTCGCGGCTAACCACTTGACCACTCCGGTTGATCAGACGGATTTCCACATTGTAGAAGCCGCCCGGCAACTGGTTGTAGTCAATCTCGTTGCGGCCAATTGTGGCAGGTAAGCGGCGGATCAGGCGTCCGTCGCGGTAGAACTCGTAGTCACCATCGCTGGTGGCGAACAACACCATCTTGCCAGCCGACTGGTTATCGCGTTTGAGGTTATCCTGGCTGCCGAGGGTGATAAACTGGTCAAAGCTCGGGCTGATAGTGGTGCTGACGCTGCCGGCCGCAAAATCCCGGCTGTCCTGGCGGCCACTGCGCAGGTAAGTACTGGAGAAGTTTTTCTGCAGATACCAGGTACTGACACCCTGATCGTTAGTCTGGGTATCGTAGCTTTTGCTCTCGTTGTAATACCAATTCAGGTAGCCATAGCTCTGGAATGGCATGCCAAGATAGGCCTGACCCGTTGCCGCAACCGAGTGGTAGTTGTTGGACGCGGTGCGCACATCTAGCGACTGGTTATGAATGAATCCCATCATGGTCTGTGGCTGCACGTAACGCTGCTTGCCATCGGCGATGCTGATCGACTGCTTGACCTTATCCAGAGAAACTGTCTGACCGCTGATGCTATAGTCGCAGCCACCAGGGCAGAGGGAGTAGGGTATTTTCATCAACACTTTATTCAACAAGTCTATCTGCTTCGTTGTGATACCGTTCTGGAGGAACAGTGCTTCATCAAAAGTCAGGCGGCTTTTTTGTGCGGACCAACTGATCGCACCTGGTAAGGGCTTGCCATCCAGCGTGGCGAGAAACTGCATGGATTTATCCTGCTCAGCTTCAGAAAAACCCGCGGGAACCTGGTATTCAATTTGGGCATTATCTGCATAGGTTGCTGCTGATGGGGCCAACAGCAATAATCCGGTTGCCCATCCTGGGATAGCTTTGGCCATGGAGAGTCCGTTCCATAAGTAGATTAAAAAGTGCCGCGAATAATTGCTTAACCAAAATGTCCGGTTAAATTAAGCAACCCGTTATTGAATGGTTTTTTATGCTTTTATAACAGGGTAACGGATGCCAAACCGTAATCACCATGGTGAAACAATAGGAGTGATAACGATTGAATAATAGGGTTAGAGTTTTAACCCTATTTTTACTTCTATATTATAGCCTGGTTCTCATCCATTTATTGGCTAACGATCAGGTCAAATATAATCAGCTTACCAAAGGTTGGATCTTATGGCATTGGTTCGAACAGCATCACCAAATCGCCCTGGTAGTCACCATTGGTAGTCGTGCCAGCAGCAACGTTGGTTGGCGCATCAGCAGTGATCTTCAGGGTATAGGTGTTATCAAAACCGCCTGTTACTGGAGTGGTCTGAGTGAGTTCTGCAGCAGTTGCAGTGCTCAACTCCATGCCGCCTAGAGTCACTTTTACGCCGTCTAACTGCGCGCTATCTGCACGGGTCACGGTCAAAGGTTGAACCATGGTCACATCAACTTTGTCCGTGGTGCTATAAATACGCACCGGCAGATCGTTAGAAGCAAAAGTAGTCTGGTAGCGATCGCTGGCGAACAGTTCCTCTGTGTCGTACCAGGTGCTGCCATCCGGTTTAGAAACAAAAATCGCATCGTTAATGGTGGCAACGATAGAGATTTTTTTGTTGATGCCGGGGGCGGCGTTAGCCACGGTGGATGACAGAATGGCAGCAGCGACTACAGACAGAAGGATCTTTTTCATGTTTTTCCCTTATTAAATGTTTTTGACGTCCTTATCGTTAAGAAACGTCTCCTGCGTTTATTACTGAGCTTTATACAAATAACCCTCAAAAAAGGTTATTTGGAATGAGTTCAATCCATGATCAAAATATTCAGCAAACATCAAAAAGATATAGGGTAGTGACTTGATTAATGACTAGGATATTTCTGCTTTATCAATGATTGGCACTATAGGATCATTCTTTGATTTTGGGGAGATAATATTAATTTATAGGCGATGCAAATTAGTTATACTTCCGTTTTGGTCAGGAGCGGTTCAGTAGATTGCGGCGGCAGGTGATAAGCTCGGAGGGCTGTATAATTTGGGCGTAGAATGCAACACGTTATGACGTGACTCTTGATTTTCCTGGTTCAACAACGCCCCAGGAAGAGGCGTTGCCAATACCAGGATCAGTGAAAACGCATTGACAGATCGAGCGCGGTAACGTGTTTGGTCAGCGCCCCGACAGAGATATAATCCACCCCGGTTTCGGCAAACTCGCGCAGGGTTTGATCGGTGACGTTACCGGAAACTTCCAACTGCGTGCGTCCCTGGGCCAGGGCAACGGCATCACGCATCATCTCGACGCTGAAATTATCCAGCATCACAATATCGGCACCGGCATCCAGCGCCTGTTGCAGCTCATCCAGCGATTCGACCTCCACCTCTACCGGCACGTCGGCATGCAGCCAGAAGGCTTTCTCTACCGCGTTTTTGATCGAGCCAGAAGCAATGATGTGGTTTTCCTTGATCAGGAAAGCATCCGAGAGGCCCAGACGGTGATTGCTGCCACCGCCGCACAGCACGGCATATTTCAGCGCGGTGCGTAGGCCAGGCAGTGTCTTGCGGGTGTCCAGCAGCCGGGTTTGTGTGCCTTGCAGCAACGCTACATAGCGGCTTACCGCCGTGGCTACGCCGGACAGCGTTTGCACAAAGTTCAGCGCGGTACGTTCGCCCGTCAGCAATATACGCGCAGGGCCGCTCAGGTGGCATAGCGGCTGGTTGGGCACCAGCTTATCGCCATCTTCCACCAACCACTCGATCTTCACCTGTCCACCCAGTTGGATAAACACCTCTTCCAACCAGCGGCGGCCACAGAAAACGCCGGGTTCACGGGTGATCACCGTGGCATTGGCCTGCTTATCTGCGGGTAGCAGTTGTGCGGTGATATCGCGCTCGGCATCTACGGTTCCCCCAAGATCTTCACTCAGCGCCTGGGCGACGGTGGCAGGGACATCATTGGCAATACGTTCGAGAAGCGCGGTACGGCGGCTGTCGGCACTGTAGCGACGGGTCGGCATGGCAAACTCCGGAAATGGACGATAGGTCGGTGGATCCACATGCTACTCTGTTTTATAGCCCCGTGCCAGCCGCTAGTTTTACATAATATCAATAGGTTAATGATGCTCTAATCCCCCTCACCCTAACCTTGTGCTTTAGTGAGCGGGGACTGCATGTGCCACAATTTTACTCTCACATCTGACCTTAACACGGGCGCGGCATGCAGCGCCCCTACGCAGTGTGGTGCATTGCATGTGCAGGGAGAGTGAGGGGGTGTTAATAGGAAGGAACAACTGTAAGCGGGGTCTGAAACCCAACCGTAGCAGCGCCGCTCACGCCGCAGGCGTGATATGTTCAAAAATATACTCAACAATATGTTATTACTTAAATATTTCCTTTTAGATGACACCTTTTGAGAAAATGAACGCATATCCCCACGTTGTTTCAACTCTAGTACAACAGTGTTGAATAGCTATACCTTTTGCTATTTGGGATACTGTTTATCCAGACAATTGTTTGGTGAGTTTAAAGCTCAGTAATAAATTTTTAATAATTAATAATCTACACTTCGTGTGTATCAAAAGGATGTAGTATGAAACAAATTCAAGCAAACATTATTCATCAACTCTATAAAGCTGAGGAAGGTGATGTGGTTGATAATAATTATGTTCGTCTGGCTAGCGGTTGGGTAGTCCAAAGTCAGCCTAATGACCAAGAGTATTTGGTATTATCGCCTATCTATACGTTGTTGTTTAAAGATCTGTCTGATGGAAAATACTATTATACAAGTAGGACGGCACCTCGTTACCCTACCGACGCTAATGACTCATCTCGAACAGCCCGATACTACGAGCCATTCTATAACATTAAAGATCCTTTCGAGGTATATGATTGTGAACGTTCAATGATTCAAGTGGGCGCAACAACTTGGGAGGAAGGTCTGGCTCCTTGATGATTTTTTGGTATTATTGGAGTTTAATAATGGAAAGTGTATATTATAACACTTAGCCTGTTTAATTATTGAAATAACATGCCTATATTTATCACCGTCAAGATATCTGGATATAGGTCATTTACCTGAAAGTAGCATGCCACAAGCACGCTACTTTCATTCTATTAAAAGTCCTCGGCATCATTGCGTAGATGCGGCTTTGTTAATGGGGGGGCTTCGCCGGAAACAAAATGGCTTAGCATAGGATATTTGGTAATGTTTCCAGTTAGTAGAATATGTATTTTTCGATAAAAGCTCCGATAACCTTTTCATGAAGTTCTACAGAACGTGAAAAGCAAATGGTTCTGCGGGCCAACCTTTTGATTCTGGTTCTCAGCGTCAGATTATTGCGCTCAATGCGCTGGGTAAAGATTTTACCCGTCAAATGCTTATCCTTCGGCACTTCCCGGCAAGTTGCATCGGTTCGTGGACCAAGTACACCGCCTAATAAGATACTGGATATAGGCCATTCACCGCGTTATTTTAGGACTACCTTTGAGAAACGAAAAAGAGTGTACGTTAAGATGATTTTTTGTACTGACTGGCATCAACAGGCCGCGACTGCCGGGTACCGTGCTTGATGTGGTAGTGCAGGTAACAAATCCATTTATTATCAATGCATTAAATTCACTTCTCGTAAACATGCTACTCTGCTGCTGGCACTCGTCCCACCGCAAGTATTATGCTGGGGAACAGACAGAAGGAGAGGATTAGCTAATGACGCTGTTTACGCTGTTACTGGTTTTGGCGTGGGAACGCCTGTTTAAACTGGGTGAGCATTGGCAGTTGGACCATCGTTTAGAAGTAGTGTTTCAGCGGCTGCATCGGTTTTCTTTGGCACAAACGTTGGCAATGACCCTGGTCTGGATGTTTATCGTCTGGGGCATCCTGTGGTTGGCCCAGGGCCTGTTCTTCGGCGTTGTGGCGCTACTGTTGTGGATTGTGATTGGTCTGCTGTGCGTTGGGGCCGGGATCACACGCAAACATTATCGAGCCTATTTGCAGGCCGCGCGGCAGGGCGATACCCACGCCAGCGATCAGATGGCGGAAGAGCTGGCGCTGATCCACGGTTTACCGGTGGATTGCAGCGAGGCAGAGCGCTTGCGTGAACTGCAAAACGCTTTGGTGTGGATTAACTATCGTTACTATCTGGCACCGCTGTTCTGGTTTGCGGTGTGCGGGCCATACGGGCCACTCGCTCTGGCAGGCTATGCTTTTCTACGGGCCTACCAAACCTGGCTGGCACGGCATCATTCACCGCTGCAACGCTCACAAACGGGGATCGACTTCCTGCTGCATGTGTTGGACTGGATCCCGGTTCGTCTGGCTGGGGTGGCGTATGCGTTGATTGGGCATGGTGAAAGGGCGCTGCCCGCGTGGTTTGCTTCGCTGGGGGATCGTCATACTCCGCAGTACCAGGTGTTGACGCGTTTGGCGCAGTTCTCTCTGGCCCGTGAACCGCATATGGACCCGGTTCAGACGCCGCGTGCAGCGGTAACGTTAGCGCGTAAAGTGACCCTGATTGTGGTGGTGGTCGTGGCGATATTGACGATTTACGGTACCTTGCTCTGAAGGTAACGGCGGGCGCCGAGTGGCGCCCGCCAGAAGATTACAGCTTGGCGAAGCAGCGGCGTGCGGCATCGACGGTGCGCTGAATATCTTCGTCGCTGTGTGCGACAGACATAAAGCCAGCCTCGAATGCCGACGGGGCCAGATAAACCCCCTCATCCAACATCAGATGGAAGAAGCGCTTGAAGCGCTCGACATCGCAACCCATCACGTCCTGATAGCAGGTGACCGTTGGCGCATCGGTAAAGAACAGCCCGAACATGCCGCCTACATGGTTGACGACAAACGGTATGTTCTCTGCCTTGGCCGCCGCCAATAGGCCTTCTGCCAGCTTGTTGGTCAGTTCGGTCAAGGTCTGGTGAATGCCAACCTGGGAAACCTCGGTCAGGCAGGCGAAACCGGCGGCCATGGCAATCGGGTTGCCAGACAGCGTACCAGCCTGATACACCGGCCCGGTAGGTGCCAGAGCGGCCATCACTTCACGGCGGCCACCGAAGGCCCCCACTGGCATCCCTCCACCGATAATTTTGCCCAGGCAGGTCAGGTCTGGTACCACATCGTAATAAGACTGAGCACCGGCCAGCGCGACGCGGAAACCGGTCATCACTTCGTCAATGATCAACAGCGCGCCATACTTGTCACACAGGGCGCGCAGGCCCGGCAGGAAGTCTGGCAGCGGTGGAATGCAGTTCATGTTGCCCGCGACCGGCTCAACGATGATGCAGGCGATCTCTGAAGGGTACTGCTCGAATGCGGTACGCACGGAGTCGAGATCGTTATAGGTACAGGTCAGCGTGTGCTTGGCGAAGTCTGCCGGCACGCCCGGTGAGTTCGGCTGGCCCAGCGTCAGTGCGCCGGAACCGGCTTTTACCAACAGGCAGTCGGCGTGGCCGTGGTAGCAGCCTTCAAACTTGATGATCTTGTCGCGGTTGGTATAGCCACGCGCCAGACGAATGGCGCTCATGGTGGCTTCGGTACCGGAGTTCACCATACGCACCATATCCATGGTTGGGACCAGATTGGTCACCAACTCGGCCATTTTCACTTCCATCTCGGTAGGTGCGCCGAAGCTCAGGCCGCGCTGCGCCGCCTCGATCACCGCATTGCGGATCGCCGGATGGTTATGGCCCAGCACCATCGGGCCCCAGGAACCGACATAATCGATATAGGCTTTACCATCGGCATCAAACAGATAGGCACCGTCGGCACGTTCGATAAACAGCGGGGTACCGCCTACACCGGTGAATGCACGCACTGGGGAGTTGACTCCGCCTGGGATCAGCTGTTGCGCCTGGGCGTACAGACTTTCGGACTTACTGTGTAAGCTCATAAACCGGCTCCTGGGTTTGCTTTTGAATGATTTGACCGCGCTATTCTAGTGGAGAGTACGGAGTTATGAAACGATCATAGACCGATACCTATTTTGAGGGGGCGGTAAGACAACGACTGAGCTAGAATAGCTTACATCGCTATTAGTCTGATTTTTCAATTCAATAATGAACTCACTATGACTGAATTACAGCAACAGCCTCCTGCGGCTTCAGGCGTGCGCCTGACTCGCAACTATAGGGTCCGTCAGTTTATTCGCCAGGATAAAACGCCGGTTGTCATCCTGATCATGGCGGCGGTGGTAGGGACGTTGGCGGGATTGTTGGGCGTCGCTTTTGATAAAGCGGTGGAGTGGGTGCAACAGCAGCGGCTGTCGGGCCTGGCCTCTGTCGCCAACTCCTGGTTCCTGGTGTGGCCGCTGGCGTTTATTTTGTCTGCCGTGCTGGCCGCTTTTGGCTTTTATCTGGTCAAACGTTTTGCGCCAGAGGCGGGTGGTTCAGGGATCCCGGAGATCGAAGGGGCACTGGAAGAGTTACGCCCGGTGCGCTGGTGGCGGGTCATCCCGGTGAAATTTATCGGCGGTATGGGGACGCTCGGCGCTGGCATGGTGCTAGGGCGTGAAGGGCCGACGGTACAGATGGGGGCCAATGCCGGGCGAATGGTGCTGGATATTTTCCGTATGCGCAGCGCGGAAGCGCGCCACTCCATGCTGGCCACCGGTGCTGCAGCCGGTCTCTCCGCTGCGTTCAACGCCCCTCTGGCGGGGATCTTGTTCGTCATCGAAGAGATGCGGCCGCAGTTTCGTTACAACCTGATCTCCATCAAGGCGGTGTTTATCGGCGTGATTATGTCGAGCATTGTCTTTCGCATTTTTAATGGTGAAAGTCCGCTGATCGAGGTGGGTAAACTTGCTTCGGCACCGCTCAATACGCTGTGGTTGTACCTGGTGTTGGGGACGGTGTTTGGCGCGGTAGGGGTGATGTTTAACGCACTGGTGTTTCGTACGCAGGATATGTTTGCCCGTTTCCATGGTGGCAAGATGAGCAAGATCCTGCTGATTGGTGCCCTGCTAGGGGGCGTTTGTGGCGTGCTTGGGCTGATCGAGCCAGCAGCAGCGGGAGGTGGTTCGGCCTTGATCCCGATCGCGGCGGCGGGCAATTACAGCGTTGGCATGCTGCTGTTTATCTTTATCGCACGGGTGATCACCACGCTGTTATGCTTCGGCTCAGGCGCACCGGGTGGTATTTTTGCGCCGATGCTCGCCCTGGGGACGCTGCTAGGCACCGCTTTTGGTCTTTTTGGCGCTCACCTGTTCCCTGAATATGGGCTTGAGGCTGGCACCTTTGCTATTGCTGGCATGGGGGCGCTGTTTGCCGCTACCGTGCGTGCCCCGTTAACCGGTATTGTGCTGGTATTGGAAATGACCGATAACTATCAGCTGATTTTACCGATGATCATCACCTGCCTCGGCGCGACCCTGGTGGCGCAGTTTATGGGCGGTAAGCCATTGTATTCCGCCATTTTAGCCCGCACCTTACAAAAGCAGCAGCAGGAATTGGCCGAGAAAACAGGTAAAGAAAATACAACAAATGCGGTGAATACTTGAACGCAACACTCAGGTATTAGATAATCAGCACCATTAATCAGGTTACCGTCGTCGTCGCCTGATGTGAAACACTGTTGGGAGTAACGAGTATGAGTGATGAAACAGCACTGCCCCTGCAATTTACCGAGGCAGCAGCAAGCAAGGTGAAATTCCTGATTGCTGACGAAGAGAATCCAAACCTGAAGTTGCGGGTTTACATTACCGGTGGCGGCTGCAGTGGATTCCAGTACGGCTTCACGTTTGATGACAAGATCAACGACGGCGATATGACCATCGAGAAACAGGGCGTTGCGCTGGTGGTTGATCCGATGAGCCTGCAATATCTGGTTGGCGGCGCGGTGGATTACACCGAAGGGTTGGAAGGTTCACGCTTTATCGTGACTAACCCGAATGCCAAAACCACCTGTGGCTGCGGTTCTTCATTCAGTATCTGATTTGCCGCCGTTAAAAAACCCGCCTGCCTGTACGGTGCGCGGGTTTTTTTGTGCCTACCATTCCACGGTGATCAGTTCGCTTTCCCGATCGTCTACTATCCGTTTGCTATGGCTCATCTTCGGCTGCAAGACTGTGCCATTGCCGCATTCTACCTGTGGCGTGTTGCCGGTCGTGGTTACGCTGCAGGTAGGCACAATCGTCAGACTGATACCAATCTTGCCGCTGGTGTTTTCGGCCAGCACACTGCTGCTCAACAACAGTGTGCTAGCGATCAAAAGATTTTTCTTCATGCTTAAACTCAAAACAATACCTATCCGCAGGCCACAGCAATAGGACCTATCGGCGAAAGTGAACGGAACTTAACGGCGCGGGATAATTTTTAACGAAGAGTTAACCAGATGATTACATTATTCAAGCGCATTTTATTAGCGCAAAATAATAGCACATTGCTTAGATAATAGTCGAATATCCTGCTTGGCAGGAAAGCCTCCGCCGAAGCTGGCGGAGGCAAGAATTACTGTTCGAGGATAAACGCCGGTAGTTTCAGATGCCAACGAATGGCGGCCAGGCGGATACCCAGCGTGATGATCATCCCCAGCATCATGGCATGCTGTAACGGCATGCCAAAGGTGTAGAACGCCGTGACGTGCACCGTGCCACCGACGATGCAGGCGGTGGCGTAGACTTCAGTTCGCAGGATCATCGGGATCTCGCGAGCCAGCACGTCGCGGATAATCCCGCCGCCGACGCCGGTGATCACTCCCATGCAGACGGCCACCAGCGGCCCACTGCCAGCGGCGAACGCCTTATTGACGCCGATCCCCACGAACACCGCCAGCCCGATGGCATCCAGCACCGGCAGGATCCATTTCGGTAACCGACGCGGCTGGCGCACCAGCAGCAGCGTAAGCACACAGGTGATCATCGCCACCACCAGATCGGTGGGATCCTTTACCCAGAATACCGGGCCGTTGGCGAGCGCCATATCACGGATCGTCCCGCCGCCGACCGCGGTCACTACCCCCAGTACCAATACGCCAAAGGGATCCATCCGTAATTTGCCCGCCAGCAACACGCCGGAAATGGCAAACACCGCCGTACCAAGAATATCCAGCCAAAATACCATCAATGGATCTCCGCCAATTGACCGCATAGTGATTGTGCCGCCAGCATGATGCGTGGCCCAGCACGGTTAAACCAATCTTCCTCAACGGCAATCACCGGCACGTCCAGCTGTGGGCCCCAGAAGGCTTTCACATTGGCGATCTGCTGGGCATTCCCGCTGATAACGATGGCCTGTGGTTTACGCACCAGCACCTGTTCACGGCTTACTTGCGGCCAAGGCACGGGGCTATCGGCAAAGATATTCTCTGCGCCGCACAAGGACAGCACCTGGCTTTGCAACGTGGCCGCCGAACTGGTGAACAGCGGTTGGGTACCAAACTGCAGCAGCACAGGCCTTGGCGAATTGCTGGCATAGCGCGTTTTCAGCTCATCTACCTGTTGGCGGAGGCTGGCTGCGGCCTGATGTGCCTGTTCTGGGTGAGGGCTGTACTGCGCCAACGCATCCAGCGATTGGGCGATTTCGTCAATATTCTTGGCATCTGCATAAAAAATCGGGATGCCGAAGGAGGCGAGCTGATCCAATACCCGCTGGGGGTTACCGCCACGCCAGGCGAGAACCAGATCGGGTTTCAACGCCAGGATCCGTTCCAGGTTGATCCCTTGCCAGGAGGCGACCTGTTCCAGCTGCTTGGCGGCAGGGGGATAATCGGAGTAAGCGCTGACGGCCAGCAGGGTATCCCCCATACCGGCCGCGTAGGCAAGCTCCGTGGTGCTCGGTGCCAGGCTGATCACCCGTTGGGCGGCGCTGGCAGGCAGCAGCATCCCCAGGATCAGCCAGCTCAGCAGGGCGCACAGACGCAGCTTCACATTAACCGCGCTTGGCCAGGGCTTGCAGCATGGCATTGACCATCAGCGAGGATTGCTTGGCGGCCACTGCCAGGAACTCGTCGAAGCTCATATGGGATTCACTATCGGCAACGTCGGAAATCGCGCGTACCACCACGAATGGCGTGCCGAACTGATGGCAAACGTGGCCAACGGCGGCGGCTTCCATCTCAACGGCGGCAACGGTTGGGAAGGTGTTGCGGATGCGGGCCAGAGGCTCGGCACCGTTAATGAAGGCGTCACCGCTGCAAATCAGGCCGCGTACCGCGTTCAGGTTAAGCTGTTTGATGCAGTTTTCCGCTAACTCGATCAACGCAGGATCGGCAACGAACGCTGGCGGGCAACCGGCCATCTGGCCAGGCTCATAGCCAAAGGCGGTCACGTCGGCGTCGTGGTAGCGCACTTCTTCAGACACGACGATATCGCCCACGTTCAGCGTAGCGGCCAGGCCACCGGCGGAACCGGTATTGATCACCACATCGGGTTGGCACTGTTCCAGCAGCAGGGTGGTACCCAGAGCCGCCGCCACTTTACCGATGCCCGATTTGAGCAGGGCGACTTCCACGCCGTTGATTTGGCCGGTATAGATCTCACAACCCGCACGTTGCAGGGTTTGGCGGTTCGCAATTTGCTCGCGCAGCAGGGTAACTTCTTCTTCCATTGCGCCGATGATGCCTACTTTCATAAATAATACTCGCTGATAGGGTATGGAAATTGCGCCATAGTCTATCATGGCTCTGTGAGAGAGATAATCCGCAATACCGTTGCATCCGCCGCCGGGAATTGTTATCACGGAGGGAATGCGCAACGGGAGGAGAAGCAGATGTCCGGGATCGACTTTAAGCAGAAGATCAGCTTTCAGCGGCCTTTTAGCAAGCCGATTGAAGCCGAAGAAGAGTACGACATCATTCGCCAGTTCGAGAGCGATCGCGGTCGCATCGTCAATTCTGCGGCGATACGTCGTTTGCAGCAGAAGACGCAGGTGTTTCCGCTGGAGCGTAACGCGGCGGTCCGCAGCCGTTTGACCCACTCGATGGAAGTGCAGCAGGTGGGGCGGCATATTGCCAAAGAGATCCTCAACCGTTTCAAACAGGAAAAGCGTATTGATGCGCTCGGCCTGAGCAAGCTGCTCGATCCTTTCGAGAGCATTGTCGAAATGGCCTGCCTGATGCACGATATCGGCAATCCGCCGTTTGGCCATTTCGGCGAATCTGCCATCAACGACTGGTTCCGCCAGCGGCTCGATCCCGCCAGCTGTGGCAGTGAGCCGGGTAGCCACGATCGTTGCCAGGTAGAGGTGTTACGCCTGCATGAAGGGGAGAGCGACCTTAACCGGCTGCGCAGCCGTATTCGCCACGATCTCAGCCACTTTGAGGGCAATGCTCAGGCGATCCGCCTGGTCTACACGTTGCTGAAATTGAACCTGACCTATGCGCAGGTTGGCTGCATCCTGAAATATACCCGTCCGGCCTATTGGGCGAGCGATATTCCCGCCAGCCACAGCTATCTGATGAAGAAGCCGGGGTTTTATCTGGCGGAAGAAGCCTTTGTCGATCGCTTGCGGCGCGAATTACATATGGGAGAGTTCGATCGTTTCCCTCTCACCTATATTATGGAAGCCGCCGATGATATTTCTTATTGCGTGGCCGATCTGGAAGACGCGGTAGAAAAGAACATCTTTACCGTGGAGCAGCTGTATCAGCATTTAACCCAGGAATGGGGCGAGATTGCTCCAGGGGATCTGTTTGATAAGACCGTGGCCAGTGCGTTTCGCAAAATTGAGCGCAGCGCAGCGCGCCGCAGTTCAGAAGATCAGTTCTTTATGTACCTGCGGGTATTTACCGTTGCCAAATTGGTTCCCCATGCGGCCCAGCGGTTTATCGATAACCTGGACGCGGTGTATCACGGCCATTTCAACGGAGCCTTGTTGGAGGATGCCAGCCCGGCTTGCCGCCTGCTCGCTATCTTCAAGAACGTTGCGTTCAAACACGTGTTCAACCACCCGGAAGTGGAGCAGTTGGAACTCCAGGGCTACCGGGTGATCAACGGCCTGCTGGACATTTATAGCCCGCTGCTGGCCATGTCGCTGGCCGATTTCAGCCAGTTGGTGCGGGAAGACAGCCATCGGGCGTTTCCGATAGAAACGCGGCTGTTTCACAAGCTTTCTACCAAACATCGCCTGGCCTATGTCGAGGCGGTGGAAGGTTTGCAGCATCTTTCGGCCGAACAGCAGGCTATTAGGGAGTATTATTTCCGGGCACGGTTGTTACAGGATTATATCAGCGGCATGACCGACCTTTATGCCTATGATGAATATCGTCGTTTAATGGCAGCGGAATAAATTCATGAGATAATTCTCGCTTATTTTAGCGAGATGACTCTTAAGCTGGAACATTATTTCGAGTTTTGTAAAGACCGAGAATATTTGTTTACTATTAGCCAGCCGCACCAGGGGAACTTCAGCTAATCAGCAGGCTCTTACTAAGCACCAAGACCCGTTATTCCTATTGAACGACTTTTAAGAGACACACAGATGAAAAAAACAGCACTGGTTTTAAGCGCCCTGGCTTTGAGTATTGGTTTGGCAATGGGTCCGGTAACTACCGCCAATGCCGCAGAAACGGCTTCTGCCTCCACTAGCGCCCAACCGTTGCCAAGCCTGGCACCGATGTTGGAAAAAGTGATGCCTTCAGTGGTAAGCATTAACGTGGAAGGGAGTGCCGCGGTGAATGCGAAAACGGTACAGCAAATGTCGCCGTTCTGCCAGGATGGTTCACCCTTCCAGGGTTCCCCAATGTGCCAAGGTGGCGCACCGGGTGGGCCAACTACCCAGGAAGCCTTTAAAGCCCTGGGTTCAGGCGTCATCATCAACGCGGAAAAAGGCTATGTGGTCACCAACAACCACGTGGTAGACAATGCCAGCAAGATCACGGTGCAATTGAGCGATGGTCGTCGCTTTGAAGCCAAGGTGATCGGCAAGGATCCGCGTTCTGATATCGCGTTGATCCAGCTGAAAGACGCCAAAAACCTGTCGGCGATCAAAATGGCCGATTCCGAGCAGCTGCGCGTGGGTGACTACACCGTGGCGATCGGTAACCCGTATGGCCTGGGTGAAACAGTGACCTCCGGGATCGTTTCTGCCTTGGGGCGTAGCGGTTTGAACATTGAAAACTACGAAAACTTTATCCAGACCGATGCGGCGATCAACCGGGGTAACTCCGGCGGCGCGTTGGTTAACCTGAACGGTGAGCTGGTTGGCATTAACACCGCAATCCTGGCGCCGGACGGCGGCAACATCGGTATCGGTTTCGCTATTCCAAGCAACATGGTGAAAAACCTGACCTCGCAAATGGTGGAATATGGCCAGGTGAAACGCGGTGAGCTGGGCATTATGGGTACCGAGCTGAACTCCGAGCTGGCGCAAGCGATGAAAGTGGATGCCCAGCGTGGCGCATTCGTCAGCCAGGTTGTGCCGAAATCCTCCGCTGCCAAGGCTGGTATCAAGGCCGGTGACGTGATTGTCACCCTGAACGGTAAAGCCATCTCCAGCTTTGCGTCGTTCCGTGCCGAGATCGGCAGCTTGCCGGTGGGCACCAAGATGGCGCTGGGCATTATCCGCGACGGCAAGCCAGTGTCCATTGACGTTACTCTTCAGCAAAGCAGCCAGGAGCAGGTTGATTCCAGCAATATTTACACCGGTATTGAAGGTGCAGAACTGAGCAACAGCACCGACAAAGTGAAAGGTGTGAAGATTGAGAAGGTGAAACCTGGCAGTGCCGCTGCGCGCATCGGGCTGAAAAAAGGCGACGTGATCATGGGTGTGAACCAGCAGCCAATCAATAACCTGGGCGAACTGCGTAAGGTGCTCGACAGCAAGCCTGCGGTGTTGGCGTTGAACATCCAACGTGGCGACTCGACGCTGTATCTGCTGATGCAGTAATGTTGTCCCGTTGTTCTACAGAGGCACGCTGCGGCGTGCCTTTTTTTATGGCTAAAAACTGTGAGTTTGAACACAACTTGTGCCCGGCCAAAACGCATTTGGGCATCTGCACAATGTGCCCGTAGAGGCGCGTCGGTATGCTGAACGTTGGTTTATCATCCGACGGGGATAAGACGCAATGGCGGAGTATCATCTTGATGCCAAGCTAGCCAGGGAAATTGTCGCTCGCACCATGAAAATTATTGATAGCAATATCAACGTGATGGACAACCGGGGCCGGATTATTGGCAGTGGCGATCCTGAGCGGTTGGGGGAACTGCATGAAGGGGCATTGCTGGTGCTATCTCAGGCCAGGGTGGTCGCTATCGACGATGCCGTTGCCCGTCATTTGCACGGCGTTCGGCCCGGTATTAATCTGCCGTTGCACGTTGACGGGAATATCGTTGGGGTCATCGGCCTGACCGGCGATCCGGTGCAACTGCGGCAGTACGGTGAACTGGTCTGCATGACCGCTGAAATGATGCTGGAGCAGGCGCGATTGTTGAGTTTATTGGCGCAGGACAGCCGCTTTCGTGAAGAGTTTGTGTTGAACCTGATCCGTACGGAGGAGCTGTCACCAGCCTTGATGGAATGGGCGCACCGCCTGGGGATAGATCCCAACCAACCCCGCGTCGCGGCGGTAGTAGAGGTGGATAGCGGCCAGTTGGGGGTCGACAGCGCCATGGCCGAGTTGCAGCAGTTACAGGAGCTGCTGACGCTACCTGAACGTGACAACTTGATCGCCATTGTTTCTCTCAGCGAGATGGTGGTACTTAAACCGGCGCTGAATCACCACGGGCGCTGGGATGCGGAGGCCCACCGGCGGCGAGTGGAGAATCTGCTGGTGCGGATCAATGAAAGCAGCCGTTTGCGAGTGCGTATTGCACTCGGCAACTATTTCATTGGCCCAGGCAGCCTGGTGCGTTCCTACCGCACTGCGCGTACCACCATGGCCGTTGGCAAGCAGCGCATGCCTGGAAGCTGGGCCTATTATTATCAGGATCTGATGCTGCCGGTGTTGCTGGGCAGCCTGCGTAGCGGTTGGCAGGCGGATGAGCTGGCTCGGCCGTTGGAGCGTTTGAAGGCGATGGACGGAAATGGATTGTTATTGCGAACCTTAAATGCCTGGTTCCTGAATAATGTGCAGCCCACCGCGACCGCCAAGGCACTCTATATTCACCGCAATACGCTGGAGTATCGTCTCAATCGCATATCCGAGCTGACCGGGTTGAACCTCGCCAATTTCGATGCTCGCCTGTTGCTGTATGTGGGGTTACAGCTTGATGAAGACTAGCCTGGCTGTACGCAATAGCGTTGCTGGCGGGAGTCATGCAGAACGCCGACACGCCGTGAACCCATCCATGGGGGCTCGCAATCGCGCATCCGTGCGCTCAACGGTCGGCTAACCTGCATGACTCCCGCCAGCCTCAACCTTCAGTGTCGCGGTATTTAAACCCCAGCTAATACGGAGTTGAGGTCTAGCTAGGAGGCTAAATAGTGGCACATTCGGTTCCCTCTCCCTGTGGGAGAGGGTTAGGGTGAGGGGTCAGGTCACCGGTGCCGGGTTAAATACCGCCAACGCGTTGAACAAACCCCATCGATCTGACCAGGTTTGCTTGCGGCCGCTGGCGATATCCAGGATCAGCTCAAACAGTTGCCAACCCACCTGCTCAATGGTCGCCTCCCCGGTGGCGATAGTGCCAGCGTTGATATCGATCAGATCGTGCCAGCGTTCAGCCAGCGCGCTGCGCGTTGCCATTTTGATCACCGGCACGGCAGTCAGGCCGTAAGGGGTTCCCCGGCCGGTAGTGAACACTTGCACCGTAATGCCGGAAGCCAACTGCTGCGTGCCGCAAACAAAGTCGCTGGCGGGGGTGGCGGCATAAATAAGCCCACGTTTGCTGGGGCGTTGACCAGGGGAGAGCACTTCGACAATCGCGCTACTGCCAGATTTGGCAATTGAGCCTAATGCCTTTTCTACCACGTTGGCCAAACCGCCTTTCTTGTTGCCGGGTGAAGGGTTGGCGCTGCGATCGGTTTGCCCTTGGTTGAGGTAATCGTCATACCAGGCCATCTCCTCCAGTAAGCGCTTGCCAACGTGTTGATCGGCGACCCGTGGGGTTAACAGGTGGATGGCATCACGCACTTCGGTGACTTCTGAGAACATCACGGTGGCCCCGCAGCGTACCAGCAGGTCGGAAGCAAAACCCACCGCCGGGTTGGCCGTCACCCCGGAAAAGGCATCGCTACCGCCACATTGCATCCCCACCACCAGCTCTGAGGCCGGCACGGTTTCCCGCTGGCGACGGTTCAGGCGTTGCAGGTGCTGCTCTGCAACGGCCAGAATATCGGCCACCATGGCCTGAAACCCAACGTGCTTCTCATCCTGCAGGCGCACAATCCGGTTTTCATCCACGGTAATGGGTTGGACATCTGGGGTTCCCTGCAGCAGGCGTTCCGGCTGCAACTTTTCGCAGCCGAGTCCCACCACCAACACTTCGCCGCCAAAGTTCGGGTTGAGCGCCAGATTATGTAGGGTGCGGATAGGGACCACCGCGGCGGGAGCATTGATAGCGACGCCGCAGCCATAGAGATGATTCAGACCCACCACTCCGTCGACGTTGGGGTATTTCGCCAGCAGGTCGCGCTCAATGATTTTCACCACATAATCCACCACACCGGCCACGCAGTGCACGCTGGTGGTGATGGCCAACAGGTTCTTGCTGCCAACGCTGCCGTCGGCATTACGGTAGCCTTCAAAGGTATAACCTTCCAGAGGCGGTAATGCCTGGGGCACATTGTTGGCTAGTGGCAAGCTGGCCAACTCGGGCGCCGGGGGAAGCAGCACCAGCGATTCATCAATCCAACTGCCACGGCGAATATCCCGTGCGGCAAAGCCAATCACTTCGCCATAGCGCAAAATAGTGCCGTTTTGAGGAATATCTTGCAGCGCAACTTTATGCCCTTGGGGAATATGTTCCAATAATGTCAGACCGCAAGGGAAGCTTGCCCCTTTAGGCAGCCCATGATCATTAACCACAATGGCGACGTTATCTTGCCTATGAACCTGAATATAGCGCGGTAATGCTTTAATACTGCCAACTGCATATTCTGACATAGTGAAACCTCACGTACTCTGATTTATGTACGCCGTGGGTAATAATCGAAAGACTGGCTCAGCAAAAAGCATAACATTCGCTATTGTGTCGGGCATTATGCAAATGACCTAGATTTGGCGTTTTCCAGAGGTCAATCTTTGGCATTGTGCTAATCCGCTGTGAGATAGCTCACGCAACCGCGGGAACCGTGAACCAGCCCGCGCCCGATTGGGCATACGCCATAAATAAGCCGCCATATTAGCCCTGTTATTGGGTTATTTGCCCGATGAGTCCCGGCAGTCGGTTCCCTATACTTTTCTCCACCAAGCGTTAATGCGTTTAAAAATTGCCGATGCCGTATTAATCGAACTGCTCAAAAAAGGCTGCAATTTAATTTAAACCTTTCGTTCTGAGATATTTTTAGCGGTTTTTCAGGATGAATATAGTAATGCAGGAGAGCACCATGTCTACTATCAGCGCTGCCAACAGTGCCATCAAGCGAACCAATAAGCGCTACTGGATCGTGGTAATGCTGTTTATCGTCACCTCATTTAACTATGGCGATCGTGCCACGCTTTCTATTGCCGGTACCGCAATGGCTCAGGATATTGGCCTCGATCCGGTTGGAATGGGTTATATCTTTTCGGCGTTTTCCTGGGCCTATGTAATTGGCCAGATCCCCGGTGGCTGGTTACTGGATCGCTTCGGCTCCAAACGGGTCTACTTCTGGAGCATCTTCATCTGGTCGCTGTTTACCTTGCTGCAAGGCTTCGTGGATATCTTCAGCGGTTTTGGCATCGTGATAGCGCTGTTTGCGCTGCGCTTCCTGGTCGGCCTGGCAGAAGCACCGTCATTCCCCGGTAACAGCCGGATTGTCGCCGCCTGGTTCCCTGCCCATGAACGTGGCACAGCGGTATCGATCTTCAACTCGGCCCAATACTTTGCCACGGTGATCTTCGCACCGATCATGGGCTGGCTGACGCATGCCGTTGGCTGGTCGCACGTGTTCTTCTTTATGGGTGGGCTGGGCATCATCCTGAGCTTTGTCTGGCTTAAGGTGCTGCACAATCCCAAAGACCACCCCAGCATCAATCAGGCCGAACTGGACTATATCGAAGCCGGCGGTGCCTTGATCAATATGGATCAGAAACAGGCCACACAGGTGAAGGTCAAAGGCGAGAAGTGGTTCCAGATCAAGCAGCTGCTGCAATCACGCATGATGATTGGCGTCTATATCGGCCAGTACTGCATCAATGCGCTGACCTATTTCTTTATCACCTGGTTCCCGGTGTATCTGGTGCAGGCGCGGGGGATGTCGATCCTCAAGGCTGGCTTTGTCGCCTCGGTTCCGGCCATTTGTGGTTTTGTCGGTGGGGTGCTCGGCGGCGTGATTTCCGACTACCTGATGCGCCGTACCCAGTCGCTGACCTTCGCCCGTAAAACGCCGATCGTGCTGGGCATGCTGTTGTCGATGTCGATGATCTTCTGCAACTACGTTGAAACCGAGTGGATGGTGGTGGGCATCATGGCCGCCGCGTTCTTCGGCAAGGGGCTGGGCGCGCTGGGGTGGGCAGTGATGGCAGATACCGCCCCCAAAGAGATCAGCGGCCTGAGCGGTGGCCTGTTCAATATGTTCGGCAATATCTCCGGCATCGTCACGCCGATCGCCATCGGCTACATCATTGGTACCACCGGATCGTTTAACGGCGCGCTGGTCTACGTCGGGATCCATGCGCTGTTGGCGGTGGCCAGCTACCTGTTCATCGTGGGGGATATCAAGCGTATCGAACTGAAACCGATGGCCAAGGCCAGCAGGCAGTGACACGGCGGCGAGTTTGGCAATTGAACCCAAAATTTTGAGGACATCTCTATGACTACAGCACCAAAAATTACTGCCATGCAGGTTGTACCGGTGGCCGGTTACGACAGCATGCTGCTCAATCTCAGCGGCGCTCACGCCCCATTCTTCACCCGTAATATCGTGATCTTGCAGGATAACGCCGGTAACACCGGGCTAGGGGAGATCCCAGGAGGCGAGAAAATCCGCCAGACCCTGGAAGAGGCTCAGTCCCTGGTGGTTGGCAAAACCCTGGGGGAATACAAGAACGTGATGAACCGGGTGCGCGAACGCTTTGCCGATCGGGATGCCAGCGGGCGCGGCCTACAAACCTTCGATTTGCGTACCACCATCCACGTGGTGACCGGCATTGAAGCGGCGATGCTGGATCTGCTGGGGCAATTCCTTGATGTGCCGGTAGCTGCCCTGTTAGGGGATGGGCAGCAGCGTGACTCGGTGGAAATGCTGGGTTATCTGTTTTATGTCGGCGATCGCAACAAAACGCCGCTGCCTTACCAGAGCCAGCCGGATGATGCCTGCGACTGGTATCGCCTGCGTCATGAACAAGCGCTGACGCCGCAAAGTATTGTGCGGTTGGCGGAAGCGGCTTTTGATAAGTACGGCTTCAACGATTTCAAGTTAAAGGGCGGCGTATTGGCGGGCAGTGAAGAGGCCGAAGCCGTCACGGCGTTGGCGCAGCGTTTTCCTCAGGCACGTATTACGCTCGATCCCAACGGCGCCTGGTCGCTGAAGGAGGCGATCGTGCTCGGCAAACAGCTGCGTAACGTGCTGGCCTATGCCGAAGATCCTTGCGGGGCAGAGCAGGGCTTCTCCGGGCGGGAAGTGATGGCGGAGTTCCGCCGTGCCACTGGCCTACCTACCGCGACCAATATGATCGCCACGGATTGGCGGCAGATGGGGCACACGCTGCAGTTGCAGTCGGTGGATATCCCATTGGCGGATCCTCATTTCTGGACCATGCAGGGATCGGTGCGCGTTGCGCAGATGTGCCATGAGTTCGGCCTGACCTGGGGCTCACACTCCAATAACCACTTCGATATCTCGTTGGCGATGTTCACCCATGTGGCCGCGGCGGCACCGGGCAACATTGCGGCGATCGACACCCATTGGATCTGGCAGGAGGGCAACCAACGGCTGACGCGGGAACCGCTGCAGATTGTCGGTGGCCGCGTACAGGTTCCACAACGGCCAGGATTGGGGATCGAGCTGGATCGGGATCGTTTGATGCAGGGCCATGAGCTTTACCAGAAACACGGGCTTGGAGCACGCGACGACGCGCAGGGTATGCAGTACCTCATCCCTGGCTGGATCTTTGATAACAAACGCCCGTGCCTGGTGCGTTAATCCGTCTACAGAGGAAATTTCATGAAGAGCTGCCATAACCTTTTTCGCCAATCGTTGCTCGCGGGCGAAACCCTGATCGGCTGCTGGTCTGCGCTTGCCAACCCGATCTCCACCGAAGTCTTGGGGCTGGCCGGTTTTGACTGGCTGGTGCTGGATGGCGAGCATGCGCCGAATGACATTGGCACTTTCGTGCCACAACTGATGGCGCTGAAGGGCAGCCCTAGCGCCGCAGTGGTACGCCCGCCCTGCAACGAACCGGTGATTATCAAACGCCTGCTGGATATCGGTTTCTATAACTTTCTGATCCCGTTTGTGGAAAGTGCCGAGCAGGCACAACAGGCGGTAGCGTCGACGCGTTATCCCCCTGCGGGGATCCGTGGGGTCTCTGTGTCACACCGCAGCAACGGTTACGGCACCGTGCCGGACTATTTCGCCCAGATCAACCAGCAGATTGCGGTGCTGGTGCAGATCGAAAGCCAGCAGGGGGTCGATAACCTGGATGCGATAGCTGGCGTTGAGGGCGTTGACGGCATCTTTGTCGGGCCGGGGGATCTTTCCGCCGCTTTGGGATATCTCGGCCAGCCTAATCACCCGGAGGTGCAGGCGGTGATCCGTCATATTTTCGAGCGTGCCAGCGCGCACGGTAAAGCCAGTGGCATTTTGGCACCGGCTGAGGCTGATGCTCGCCGTTATCTGGAATGGGGAGCCAGGTTCGTGGCCGTTGGCAGCGATCTTGGTGTATTCCGCACGGCCACGCAGGCCTTGTGCGATCGGTTTAAACAGGGTGTTGAATAAGGAGTACAGGATGAAAATTGGATTTATTGGCTTGGGGATTATGGGGAAACCCATGAGTAAAAACCTGCTGCAGGCGGGTTATTCGCTGGTGGTGATGGACCGCAATGCCGAAGCGGTGGCTGAACTGGCCGCACTGGGTGCCGATGTTGCCGCCACGCCAAAGGCGGTGGCCGCACTGAGTGATATCGTGATCACCATGTTGCCTAACTCACCGCAGGTGCGGGAAGTGGCATTGGGAGAAAATGGCCTGATTGAGGGAGCCAAAGCGGGGACCGTGCTGATAGACATGAGCTCTATTGCTCCATTGGCAAGCCGTGAAATCAGCGAAGCACTGGCTACCAAACAGATTGCCATGCTGGATGCACCGGTGAGCGGCGGTGAACCTAAGGCGATCGATGCCACATTGTCGGTGATGGTGGGCGGCGATAAAGAGGTGTTTGATCGCTGTTTTGAAGTGATGAAAACCATGGCCGGTTCGGTGGTGCATACCGGTGATATTGGCGCTGGCAACGTCACCAAGCTGGCGAATCAGGTGATCGTGGCACTCAATATAGCGGCCATGTCCGAGGCGCTGGTGTTGGCGACCAAGGCCGGGGTTAATCCAGATTTGGTTTTCCAGGCGATCCGCGGTGGGCTGGCGGGCAGCACGGTGTTGGAAGCCAAGGCACCGATGGTGATGGATCGCAATTTCAAACCGGGTTTCCGCATTGACTTGCACATCAAGGATCTGGCCAACGCGCTGGATACCTCCCATGGCGTGGGGGCACAGCTACCACTGACCGCTGCGGTGATGGAAATGATGCAGGCTCTGCGCGCCGATGGTCTGGGCAATGCCGATCACAGCGCACTGGCGTGTTATTACGAAAAGTTGGCCAAGGCAGAAGTCACCCGATAGCGGCATAAATCACTGGGGCTGCAGGTCGCGGCCCTTACTGCTCGGAAGCTGACAGTAAGAACCTATCCCAGCAGGCGTTATTGGAGCAGGCAGTTTGAACGCGAACAGCGCAGAGAAACCGGAGTGTACACGTAGTACGTGATGATTTCGAGCACTGCCCAGGTTCAAAATGGCCAGTAAAACTGCCCTAATGGGATAGGCTCTAAATGAAAATAGTGATTCACCCCTACACATTCAGCAATATAGCCACTTCGTCATCAATCTTGAGCTCAGTTCGGCTTGGTTGAATAAATCGAATGTAGATTAACCATCCGCTTGTCAGTCTCTTGCCTGCCAATTCTTACACTTTCTGGCATGCCTGCACGCGTTATTTTGTTTAAGGCACGGAGCATGGCCATAGCCTCTTCGACTTGGGCATCGTAATCCCGCCGTGTCAGATGACTACCGAACAGTTGTTTTACATGATATATCGCCGTGTCGGCCACCGAACGCCGGTTGTAAGCCATGTTCCATTTCCCGTAGGCGTTGTTCCTCGTGAGTCGTTGTCTCGTTACTTAAACGGGATGCTGAAGGATTAAGCACACCTGATGACACAAAAATAATCCGGGCCGCGGAATGAAAGCTTCATTAAGATAAAAATGATGTCAGGATCCCTGAGCGGCCCGCAGCGTCAGACAAAACATACGTTTGGGCATCAGTATAGTGGGAATAGCCAACTCAGAGTAGCGTTTAGGGCGTCCCCGTGAGGATGTTGTCAGGCCTGAATAACCGACTCATCAAGCCACAATGTCAGTGAACCCGATTGATAAGCGTCTTGTTGTAGACAGTCCAGTGGGTAATTTTGAATTTTTTGCCACGGGATACAGGATATCGTCAGGAATGTGGTGTTCTGCTCCAGATTTCGACCAAAAGTAAAATTTACTCAACAAAACCAGTTCGCTGTATAACATAGAAGAAAATGATTGGGTTGGTGAAGTATGTGTCAAGCGCTTAACAAAGGGATTGGGGATATTTCCTATTCAAGCAAAAATATTAGCAAAATAGAAATAATATTCACTGCATATAAAACGCGCTTGAAGTAGCTATAAATAGTCTTTTTTAAACCATCCCGCCCCTTGATAACCTGAATCTTGTCATCCATTACATCAGAGTACTTACTCATCAGAGATATGCCTGGATCTGTTGGGGGAACCGGGCCCATTCCTGATAAATGTGATTGAATCGAGCCAGTGAACTTAACCGCCTGATGTATACTATAACCAATGCGTGGTTGATTTTTGATTATTCTGCTTGGCTTTTGAGTGTCCTTCATCAAGACTCTAAGCGATAAAATCAATTGTCGCAACTTATTGCTGGTAAGGCTTTTGCCATTAGAGCCATTAGATTGCAAAATAGAGTTTCTCACTACCTGTCCTGGTGCAGATAGAAGCGCAAGCAATAGATGTGACTCCATTGGTTTCAAGTGGTGTCTGGTATGTAGTTCGTAAGCAGCACTTTCTGAATTATATGAATAAAAAAGTAAATCCTCTGGGGTTGAAGCTAAATATACAGCGATGAATCCATTAAGTAAACTTATGGAAAATTGACTGTTTTTATTATGGGCTATCATCATTAACACCTTGCAAAAGAAAGTTACCTTGAAGCCTTATAGATAAGATAAATAGTTTCACATAAGGTTACATTTATCAAACAAATAATTGAATTTGATTGTGATCGAATTATCATAAATTCAATTTAATTTTTTCTAAAAAACCATGTTCATCCAGATAGAGAACACGAGGACGTAGTTGGCTCACTTTGGCATTACTTAATGTTTTAATATTATGTATGCAACCAGATTAAATCTGGATGAAATTTATTAAAAATGACCTATCGATGATTAATGTATCATATCAAGATAATATCTTGATGTTATTTTTGTTTCTATCTTATTGTTTTTTCTGGGTTTTTATTTTTGTTTTAATTTAACAATAAATCCAACGGTTATCAATAGTTGGTAATGTTGATTATGCATAAAATTAATAGAGATAGACGCATTGCTCGCCAAAATCCGTGGCGCTATAGTCTTCTTGTCCAAGATGTGGTGATGAAGAAACAGCTATCATTTCTGGATTAGTAAATAGGGAAGGTACAGTTAAGTGCAAAGGAAGATAGATACAAGGAAAATCAGGTTGTATCGACTTGCTTTCCACAACTGATATAAAGGTCCATAACACTACATAAAAAATAAGGAATACGACTATGACAATGTCATTAAACAACGTCTTTTTGATGGGATGTATCAAACTTCAGCAAGCGAAAGAATCCTTCCGCGCTATCGTTACCAGTGAAAAAGGGGTGACTGCAATTGAATACGCAGTTGTTATCGCGGGTGTAGCCGCGGTTGTGATGGTTATTTTCGGAAGAGAGGGGCCTGTAAACGAGATGCTGACGAACACCTTCAACACCCTGGAAGAACGTATCAATGACACATTACAGGAAACCGCCCCTGAGTCTGGTGGTGGTGAATAACCTAAGTCAGGTGTATCCAGGCACCATATTTAAATCTGTAAGTTAAACCGCAAAGCGTTGAATGCGGTGGTTCAACGCTTTTTAAAAATCCGGAAGTGAAATTCCGTGCGGTAGCCATGCCCAAAGAATACCCACCCATTAACGGCTTTTATGATAATGATACCAAGGTGGCTATGCACTTCTATTTGAGGTTAGGAACGTCAAGATGAAGAGAAATGCGTTAATTATTTATATTATCATGACTATCGCTGGAGTCATTGGCCTTTTCCTTATATTAAGTAAACCTGCACCTCAAGTTGTTAAACCCCCAATGGCAAACACTCCAGCGGCTCCAGTGCTAAAAGAAGAAAGCATCACTGTCGCTATGGCTTTAAAAAACGTTCCAGCCAATACCATACTGACCACGGATGATTATCGTCTGCAGACGCTTAAAATCGTTAAAGGGAGCGATGAAAAACAACAGTTTTCAATAGGGAATAAATCGTTAGACACTTACGCCATAAACACATCAGTGGTTGAAGGTGCTCTGATCCCTACATCTGCGTTAGTTGAACCAGGTTCTCAGTCCTATCTTTCAATGTTTTTGCGGCCGGGCAATGTGCTTTATACCTTCAAGATATCTCAAAATGATAACTATCTTTTCGACAATATTCAGGTTGGCCAAGGTATCGATATTTACTTGGTATACAATAAAAAAATACTGAACGACGGCACTGAAGGGATCGTTTCACCTGGTACCTCAATTCAGAATACCCGGCTTAAACCCTTGATAAAAGACAGGCGAGTACTTGCTCTTCGGCCTGCCACAACGGTTAAGAAAAATGGCGTTCCTGACCTGGATAATGGTAGCCAACTAATTGCTGAACTCAAAGATAAGGATGTCAAGCTGTTGAAGGGATTAGAAGAAAAGGCGAAACTTGTTATATTCCCTGCGTCAAAAAAAGAGTATGAATTTGGTGAAATATCTACCCTTCCTGATAGTGAAGCGATGTGGCCAGTTTCTGAAGATGTCATTTTTGATAATGAAAAAAAGGAATTAGAACTCGAGGCGTCTGTCAACCAGTTGCGTGGTTAATGTAACGTATCAACCAAAGCAATATTGATACCATAAATATTGTGGAATCGATTCAGACTGTTATTTAAGGATAAAAATCATGGGTAAAATGCTTTTGCGCGCCTTCATCTTCAGCATAGGCGCTCTTCGTGCTCTCTTCTGCTCGTCGTCTATGGTAGCGTTATTGCTTTTTTCATTCAGCAATGCAGCCTTGGCTAATTCTATTTATCTGAAATATGGTCAGTCAAAAAATATTAGTGTTAATGGTGTGCTAGATACGGTATTTATCTCTAATCCTAGAGTGGCAGACTACAAGGTGATTAATGATAAAAATATCGTTTTATATGCTAAAAATACCGGAAATTCTGAGCTGGTAGTTTATGGTAAAAAACAAAAAATATTACTTAAACTAAATGTTAGCGTAGATCCATTCTTAGGTGATCTTAATCAAAAAGTTAGCAAGAAATTTCCAGGAAATAACATTGAGATAACTCGTTTTGTCGGTGATGCTAATGCCGAAAAAGTAACATACATCATTAGTGGGACAGTTACTGACGAAGAGAGTATGGATGCAATTTATCGTCTGGTTGGCAGTACGGTCAATAATAACTCAAAAGCTGAAGAGCGTGAGCTCAAAATAAATGATAATCTAAATAAAAAAGAAATCAGCTTTATGAATAGTATGAAGTATGAGAATGTCATAAACCGTATGCAACTAGCTAGTACTAATCAGGTGAATGTACAATTGACGGTTGTGGAAGTCAGTAAGAGTTTTACAGACGCGTTGGGCATTGACTGGAGCAGCCTTACGCTAGACAGTATTGTAAATGGAGGAAGCAGTGCAAACGGTCCAGGCATTTTTAGCTTGATTGGCTTTAAAGGGGGATTTGATGCCAAAAATATCAGTACTACGATTAATGCCATCCGTAATGATTCAGTTGCCAGAGTCATGGCTCAGCCAAATCTGACCGTATTGTCTGGTGAAACCGCAGACTTTTTGGTCGGCGGAGAAATCCCCATTCTCACTAAAAATGAAGAAAATAATGGTTCCACGGTGACCTATAAAGAGTATGGAATACGGCTGAGCATTGCTGCAAAAGTAGAGAAAAAAAAGAAAATCAAACTTTTTTTGTCTAATGAGATCAGCAGTGTCTCCGGTTCTTATTCTTATAATGCCTACAATATACCTACCTTGGTGACTCGCCGCTCAAGTTCAACAATTGAACTGGCCGATGGTGATAGTTTTGTTATTGGTGGATTGCTAAGTGAAAGTGATAAAGAGTCGTTGAGCAAAGTTCCCCTGGTCGGCGATATTCCTATCCTTGGCGCGCTGGCAAGTAATGCAGGCACGCAGCGTGAAAAAACTGAACTGGTAATATTTGCCACCGTGAATCTGGTTAAACCAGTGGCATCAAATCGGGAAATAAATTTGCCGCAGTATCGGAAAACAAACAATTACAAACTGTTTTTTAATGTCGGAGTAGATAAGTCGATAAGAGAAGAACGGTTATCGAAAAATACCGATAATTTTCTTGAGCGTGGCGGATTTTCGAAATAGTACGATGATATATCAGGGAGGTTAAAATGAAATTATTCAGCGATGATAACGTTGAGCAAAAAGAAAGTAGTATTGTCAGTGCTGAGACAAGAAACAAAACGGTTATTATATCTCCCAGAGTGAGAGTGCTAGACGATATACATAGCTCGCTGCTCATGTATGATATTGATGATACAGAAACCATTAAGCAGAACTTTTTGAACATTGCAGATGTTTCGATTGCCCAAGGGGTGGATATCATTATTGCAGATATCGCGGATTGCAGTGATTTAATAAACATTAAACAAGTGATTAGCGTCTTGGTTCCTGTTAACACGCGCTGTATATTATTGGGGGAAAATGACTCCATAGCATTTGGCAAGGAAATTAACAAGTTAGGTGTGGATTACCTTCACTTGACAAGCCAATTGCAAGAGTTACCTGAGTTGGTGCTGGAGAAATCCAGCAACACGCTAATGCGCGGAACCATTATCTTCAGCGTTTTAGGATGCAAAGGTGGTAGTGGAACCTCCTCATTTTGCTATGATTTACTGCAAACAGCAGGAAAGATGAGCACTATTCCATTATTGATGGTTCAAGGGGCCTCCGGGAGCTTGGATCTGGATCTATTGCTGGGAAGAGCAATACCTAAAGATGGGTCTATTGTACCGTTTGACAAAAATATTAGTGTCAAAATGGAGAGCAAAGATAACCCATGGTCGTTTGAAGATCAGAACTTCAACCGTTTCAACATGGTGTTCATTGATAACCCAGTATATAATTGCTCACAAGATAAACTGGATTATATGCTGAAGCGTTCTTACAATTTGTTGCTGATCATAACTCGTGATTTGTCCTCTTTGCGGGTTGCTAAAACTATCATTGATGATGTTTCGCGTCGTTCGGTGCCTGGAAATATAAACCGTGCTACCAGAATCTTCATTTGCCTAAATGATTATAGGCCATCAATAAAAAAACAGCTCACTAATGATGACATCGAAGAATATTTAGGTCAAAAAATTGATGCTGTACGTTCTTATCAACAAGACTCTAAAATCAATAACAATGATGACAGCTTGTCAGTTTTTGCCTCGATGTTATTGGGAAAAAAAATAATCAAGAAAAAGTCAAGCCCGAAAGATTTTCTTGGAAAATTTCTCTCAAAAAAATAGACTGGAATGTAAGTCTTTATGGCAATTTGGGATCGTTAACACTCTATTTTAGTCTAAATTTGAATTGGCAGCCATGGACAATAAAAAGTCATCTACTCTGTTATTGATTCGAGAGCAAGTACTTAAAAACATCGATCTAGAAAAAATAAATGATTTAAGAAATGATAGAGACTTACTCACTAAGGATATTGTTGAGAATATTCAACGTGCTGTCAACAGCTTAGGTCGCTATCTTGCAAACCATGAGTTAAATCAACTTGCTGAAGATATTGTCGACGAAATAACTGGTTACGGACCTCTGCGTGAACTGATGGAGGATGATTCCATTAGTGATATTCTGGTCAATGGACCGAATCATATCTATGTAGAACGCGGTGGATGTCTTGAACGTGTAAATAAAAAATTTATCAGCAACGAACAGCTCACCGATATCGCCCGTAGGCTGGTTTCTAAAGTGGGTAGGCGTGTCGATGACTCACAACCCCTTGTCGATGCGAGAATGCCAGACGGGAGCCGTCTAAATATCGTTATTTCTCCAATAGCCCTGGATGGCACGTCAATATCTATCCGTAAATTTGGCAAAGGAAAGAAGACTCTAGCCAATTTGATCGAATACGGCAGTATTAATGAGATGATGGCAAATTTCCTGGTCATTGCGGCCCGATGCCGAGTGAATATTATCGTGTCAGGAGGGACCGGTTCAGGAAAAACGACATTACTTAATGCTCTCTCCCAGTATATCGGCGACGATGAACGAGTTCTTACTTTAGAAGATGCCGCAGAATTGCGTCTTATTCAACCTCACGTAGTTCGCCTTGAAACACGTATGGCAGGTGCTGAAAATCGTGGAATGATCTCTATGCGAAATCTGGTGGTTAACTCATTACGTATGCGTCCAGATCGGATCATTGTAGGGGAATGCCGTGGCGAAGAGGCGTTTGAAATGCTGCAGGCAATGAACACGGGCCATGATGGTTCTATGTCAACCCTACATGCTAACTCACCACGTGATGCGCTGGCTCGTCTTGAAAGTATGGTTATGATGTCAAGTGCTGCATTGCCTCTTGTCGCTATTCGTCGCAATATTTCATCAGCAGTAAATTTGATATTACAAGTAACTCGTTTACCCGATGGTTCGCGAAAAGTAATAAATATCACTGAGGTGATGGGTATGGAAGGGGAGAATATTATCCTACAGGATATATTTAATTTCACCGCCATACCGGAACGCGATGAAAATGGCCGAATAAAAGGCACCTTCAACTCATTTGGGCTATTGCAACGCTCTGCTGTTTATAAAAATGCGATATTTCATGAACTCATAGAACCACTCAAACAGTTATTTGGGAAAACGTCATGATTGCACTCCTATACAGTATATTAATTTTAGCTGGTTTTATTGGGGTAATTACTTCTTATCGTAAAAGTAAAAGGCTTCAACGTCTAAGTCATATTGACTTAACCACAAACAATAACACGCTAAGCGAAAAATTAAATGGTTATACCTATGGAATTGCATTAAATAATTTATGGAAGGATTTTTATCGCCATATAAAGGGTGAAACCAGAGCTGTAACTCTACAGCATATTTCTATTTTTTTTGCGGCGTTAGTTGCTGGTGTGGTTATTAATGAAAATTATATTAAGGCACCTGTAGAATTTTTATTACCTGTGCTTGCCGTTATTACACTTTATACTTTGTACTTACGGAGCAAAAAGGCGGCTAGAGTAAATTTTGAAACAGGTTTTGCCGAAGCCCTAAATATTATCAATGGTGCTGTGGGTGCTGGTCATTCATTGTTACACGCCATTGCTCAGTGCGGAGATAAAGTTGATGGCACTGTTGGGACCGAGTTCAAAATTATTACTCAAAGGTTGGAAATAGGTGAAGATATAGAGAGAGTCTTCATGGATTCGTATGAACGTCTTTTTTATCGTGAGTACTTTTTCTTCATCATTGCAGTTTTGATAAGTATGAAAGGTGGTGGTGAGGTAAAAGAAGTTATTAATAGGCTTGGGAAAATAATTTCAAATGCTAAAGTTATGGATAGAAGAAAATATGCAAAAACTGCCGAGCCTAGAGCATCAATTAAAATATTGATTATGATCCCTGTTGGCTTCTTTTTCATCTTAAAGGTCCTTAGCCCAGAAAATTTCGACGTCCTAATTAATGATCCTACCGGTAGGATGATCCTTTATTATTGCATAGCAAGTGAGTTATTTGGTCTATTTTGTGTTTGGACGATGATGAATAAAATATAGGAAAAATCATGGCTTACATACTTTGGTTGCTATTGGCGTTTGGTTTTATTGGTATTATTGAAAACATTCGCAGGCATAAAAGAAAAGAATCAGTTAAAAAAAAGTTGGAAATATCCATGAGGGTTGAGACACCATCTGATAACGTTAAACAGGATGATTCTCCGACTGAACGATTATTGAAAAAGAGTAGTAAAGGTGTTGTCTTGGCCGCGATGCTCGATAAGAATATTGCCCTAAAGGCTTTGACAATACTTATTTTATTTTTAGCAATGCAGTTATTAGAAAATTTTAACGTCATTAACCTATCGCCTGTCATAAAATCTATTATATTGTTTATAGGTATCGCCTCTGTTTTATTGCTGCCAAATAAAATAAAGAACATGATAATTGCATCACGTGTAAAGAGAATTTGTGACGATCTGCCATTCATTATTGATATGATGGCCGTCTGTGTTCAGTCAGGTATGACTATTGAAAATGCCATTCGTTATTTGTCAATTAATACTGCAACAATAAATCCAGATATTTCAGCTTTACTAACGCGCGTCATTATGAAAATGGAGGTTAGTGGAATGACAGAAGCATTGGATATGCTCCATGAGGAAGTTCCGTGCCAAGAGATACGTATGTTCTCCTCTACGTTGCAGCAAAGCATAAAATTCGGTTCTTCCGTGTATGTCGTATTGTTAGAGCTTTCGAAAGAAATGAGAGAGATTCAGTTGCTTATCATCGACGAGAAAGTATCAAGCCTTGCGGCTAAAATGTCACTACCGATGATTTTGTTTATTATGTTCCCTATTTTAGCATTGGTTGGTGGCCCTGGGGTTATTAGAATGGTGGCAATATGGTCATAATAAATAAAGTTATGTTTTCTAGCTTACTATTATTGTTACTTGTTGGCTGCCAAGGTAGATTAAATAATGATAATAAATTGGATGAAAACGAACAGGAGTATATTCTTTCTAAAGTCAATAATTACCAAGGGTTATTGAAGCTTTATCGTGAAAAGTTAAGTAAAAAAGAGGATCCTGAGGTTCGCTTTAAATTAGCTGAGTATTATAATCTTGTTGAGGACTACGGCTCATCGCTCCATTATCTCGCGCCATTACTCGATAATAAGCCGAGTGATAAAATCTATCTTCTACAGGCGAAAAATTTAGCGGCAATGGGTAAGGATCAGGAGGCCCAAACGGCTATTTCTGCGGTTTTAGAATTAAATCCAAAGAACGGTGAGGCCTATAATCGGTTGGGGGTCCTTCAGGCGCAAAGAGGAGAGTTTGATGCTGCCCTGCAGTCGTTCAATACGGCGCGTGCGCTGTTTGTACCTGAAGAGCAGGTGGTTAATAACTTGGCTATGTTAATGATCCTAATGGAAAACTATGAACAAGCCTATAACTATCTAATGCCTATATATTTTAGAGGGCATAGTACAGATTCAATTTTGCATAACCTCATTTTCGTATTAGTAAAAATGCAAAATTATGAAGAGGCGGCTAATTTAATACGCGTAAATAGTTTGAATGAAAATCCTGATGAACTGATTGCCGGGTTAATGCGTACAAGGACACGTATCAAAAGTAATAATACGGTTAATGCTATGGGAGTCTCAAATAGCAGTAAGCCGCAAGGTAATTTACAGAAAAAATCTGCGGTGACAGTAGAATCAAATAATCAACCAAAAATGTTGCTTGAAAAAACACCTACGGCTACCATAAAACCAGTACTGACTCAATCAGAAAATGTGCCAGCAATAGGAAAATTAGTTCAACCTCCACCTATTATATCTAGAAAGTCGGGATCAAATAATAAAGGTGTTCAGCGTACTGAATTGATTGCCAAAAAAGACACGAGGAATCTCAATGAAGTTACAGGTGCCCGTTTTGGTACTCATACTGGTTTTTCTCGTTTAACCCTAGAATCAGTCATGGGCATGAATTTTGAGCGAGTGACGAAAGATGGAAACGTCTCTCTGCAAGTTGTTCTGAACAATACTCGCCAAAGTGATAATATAAAGAAGACGTTATCTAGGATCAAAAAAAATATAGGTAACAAACATCGAGATCTGAAAGCAATAAGTATAGAGCCCAAGGAAGAAAATTCTTTGCTCGTGACTATTCATTTTACGAGAAACCTAGAGGTAAATATATTTAGACTACCTTCTAGTGGGAAAGAAAAGGAGCGTCTGGTTTTTGATTTTATATAACTATACATTAATGCGGGTTTTTTTATGAAAATTTATGAATATAGAGGTGTTTTAGTCCGGATACCGGAATCGGCCAAGTATATTGCCGTGGGGGCTAATGGCGTAATAAATGCTTATAGCGATATGCCTGAGGTGAATTTTGATGGTTCTCTGGATGATACCTATGCTTCACCTTTGACAGTACTCAATGCCAGTAAGTCATTAATTGATATCTCATTACTTAAGGTTTTCGCACCTTTGGTATTGACGGAAACCGTCCCTCCAGGAGAGAAACCTTTCTCAGTTGGAGATAAGTATATTATTCAATCTGCAGTCAATGAAGAGGAATGTCTTAATTCTGAAGTGCATGTCATACTCAATGGCTATACGCCTGGAACCGCTTTTTGGACTCAGGTTCTTCATGTAAATGTGAATGGTCTATCGATTGATAATCAGTTACTTTCTAGTGTCGTTGAAGTTATACATGAATTGCATTTAGGCAAATGATTACCACGTATTAACAATTTTTAATAGATTAAAAATAACAATCTAGATTAAGGAGCCAATGATGGCGAGTTTAAAAGAAAGAGTTGAAGAGCTATTAACAATTGATGGTTCACTCTGTGCAGCTATGGTTGACAGTAAAAATGGGATGATCCTGGCTTCAGCAGGCTCCGGTATTGATATTGAAATTTCCGCAGCAGGTCACTCAGATGTATTGCGGGCAAAAAATAAAATAGAAAGCATGCTAGGCACAAACGATAAGGTCCAAGATATTCTTATCACCATGGGGAAACAGTATCATATTATCAGACCGCTTGATTCCGTGGAGGGGGTTTTCATCTATTTAGCACTTGATTTACGTAATGCCAATCTGGCATTAGCCAGACGTAAAGTTAATGACTTTGAGTCGACGATCAACGATATCTGAACTCTTGCGGAATCTGGGACGGGGGGTGGCCAAGAGTGGCTACCTCAACCTACAGTGCCAGTGGCTCAGGAAAAGATATTAGCAGCTGATGTTCTAGTAACTCCGCCCACGATATCGATGCCTGTAGTGCCGGAAGTAAACAGTGAGAGTTCATCGTCTGAAATTTTGTCATCAAATAGTAGTGAAGCTAATATTCTTACTGAAGACTATAACCAGCAAGAATACGACGAAGAGCCGGATCCTCCGGAGGAAAAGAAACTCGGGATATCCAGATTTTTTCGACGTTTATATAAAGGATCGCTCGGGAAATGAGAGATTTTAAAGTTATGTTTGTTGGCTGCAGCGGTTCAGGAAAAACCGCTGCCATTGCTGCTGTCAGTGAAGTTAGCACCGTATCTACAGATGTGACTAATTCAGACCGGGTAAACTATGACAAAGAGGCGACGACTGTTGGGCTGGATTATGGTGAGGTCACCCTGCCGGGCCAGACTAATTTACTGCGGTTATATGGAACACCTGGCCAGGATCGTTTTTCATTTATGTGGGAAATTCTGGGTAAAGGGAGCGTTGGGATTGTTTTCCTCTCTGATAATAGCCGTAATGATCCTTTAGGCGAAATCAGAAAGTATCTTAATGCCTTTAAAACTCAGCTAGCTAAAAGGGATACGGTCGCTGTACTGGGTATTGTCAAAACCGATATTGCGCCCTACCCGGACAAAAACGATTATGAGCAGCTGTTGCATGATATGGGGCTATCTATCCCTATTATTAATGTTGATGCGCGTGATCCAGCAAACGTCTTGTTATTACTTAGGGTAATGTCTCGTCATTTAGAGAAGTCGATAAACACTCATGAGGAGGAAATAAAACCATGACTACATCCGATGCCTGGATTGTCAATAATTATTCAGGTTTGACCTCTACACAATGTATGGACATTCAAAAGACGCTTGAGAAATTTTCGTTGGACAATCCTGGCCTGACCAATATGCTGTTAGCCACCGTCGACGGTTTTGAAGTGGCTGCTGTGCTTGAGGAACAGGATCGTGCGAGCATGAGACGATTGGCGGCCATGACCAGTTCAATACTATCTATTGGTATTGCGATGTTCAGGGAAATTGAGTCCGGTGGCCAACGTTTGCTCACATTGGAAGGGGATAAAAATAACATCCTGATTTTTATTGTGCAGGATATTAAGGCGGAGCTAGTATTAACGTTAGTGAGTGCTGCGAATGAACCGTTAGGTCAACTTTTCTGGCTAATAAGAAAGCTCTCTTCAGAAATTACCGTAATATGTAATAAGATAGATATCTAAATAAAACGGAGCTCTCTCCATGGATGCGATCTTAAAAGAAAGACTGGCAGTAGCTTTATGTGCGGCTGATATGAGTTGTGGCTATATTTCTGTTACACCAATTCTAGATAACAGAGATGAATTAATTGAAAGCCAACACGTTCTCTATAATGAGTTATTGAGTGATATAGAGAATAAGTTGACTCCGGAAAATATTGGTATCGGACATGAAATTCAGGATGAGCAATGGTGTAGTGCGATCGAGTTAGTTAGCGCTGACATCATAAGTGAGGCAATCTCACTAGACCCTGTGCTTTATGACCGAAATGATAGAGTGCGTGAAAGAATAGAGTTTTACTTTAATTACCTAAAGAAATACTTTTCTTTTGAAATGGCTGATATCATAAGGAGTCAAAATAAACAGATGATTGAGAGTGTGGCTCCATTAGGAAACAGTAATGTTATTACTAATAGCATTACATTACCATCGGAGAAAAATAATAGGCTGACCAGAAACAAGGGAAAGAGGAAGAGAAGATAATATTAAAATGGTTATTTGACTAGAGGGTACTTTGATAAAATATCTTTTCATATTTAATTATATGTTGCTTTTGTATGCTTGTTACACTGATATCATCAACAGAAGGATAAAAAACAAAACAGTAATTATTGTTTGTATTTTATCGCTGGCAATTGGTTTTATTCAACATGACCTCCCAGTGATTAAGTTACCATTAGTTATTATTGTTGTTGGTTTTTTTCTAAGTCTGCTTGGTTTGCTGGGTTTCGGTGATGTCAAACTTATCTTCGCTCTCAGTTTTTCACTGTCAAATGAATTAATTGGCCATTTTATATTAATGACTGCAGCATCTGGTTTTTTCGTTGGCATAATTGCTCTTTGTTGGGGAGGATATAAAAGGAAAAGAATGACGGTTCCTTACGGTGTGGCTATAACACTCGGATATCTACTGGTAACGGCCCCAACATTGTAGTGATCCTAGGCTTTTTTGTCATTAATTATTTGATTTACATATCCTTTTCATATCAGAGATATCGAGGTGACATATGAAAAAAAATTTGTTGCAACAACAAATTGAGACATTAAGTGAGAACATTTCCACTAAAAACACCGTTATTATTTGCTCGAATGATGGTGACTTAATTGTACAAACCGATCACGGTATCGAAGTCGATTTGAACCGTGTCGCAGTACAGGCAGCAACAGTGTTTGGGGTTTCTTCACGTATGGGGAGTTCGTTAAATCTGGGGGTTAGTTCCGAGTTAACTATAGCGGGTAAGTTTGGTCGTATCTTTATTTTCAGATTGAATGATAATTTTTTCCTTGGTGTGGTTTCTCCACGTGAATGTAATATTGCCATGCTTAATATCGTTGCTCTACGCGCGGTCAAGGCAATTCAAGATGAGGATCTTTTGTAATGAAAAGAATGAGCTGGGATGTTAAAGATGAAAATATTGTAGATGATTTAGTAGCATTACTATGCATCTCATCTGAAGAGTGCAAGCTACTTCAAACCTTACAACAAGAAGCGGAAAAAATCTCAAAACGACTGGTCGATGAGTATTATGATCTGCTGATAGCACATGAACTGACAAACGAATTTATTACTAATCTACCTGCACTAAAATCAACCTTGGCACAATGGTTTGTGAAGCTATTCTGCGGGAACTATGATAAAGATTATGCATCTGATCGCCTGCGTATTGGTATGGCACACGTTCGTATAGGTTTACCTGTTCGCTATCCATTAGCAATGTTTGCAGTACTTGATCGCTATGGTGTAGAAGTTGCTGAAAAAGGCGGTGAGGCAGCAGTGAACGCATTCCGCAAAGTTCTCGCTCTGGATGTCGCTACATTTACACAAGCTTACGATAATACCCAATTAAATAACTTGAAAGATCTGGTTGGAGGCAGTGGTGATCTAGCCAGGCGATTACTACATGATGAGTACTAAATCGCTGTGGACTGATAATGCCGCAAACGGATATGTAGAATAACAACATGTCGTAATCCCTTTTTGGGGACTCGATTCGTGTCACCGCGCGATCGACGACGAGTAAACCTACATGTCCGCTATTTGTCTCAGGCTTAAAATAGCGCGGTATTAAAGACAGGTTTATAGTGAATGTTTAATTATGCTAAAAAGATAGGGTTAAATAAGCGTACTGCGTTGCGTTTTGCTTCAATTTGGTTTAATTCCTTAGTGCGGAATATCTCGAGGCTATAATGTTAATTTACATAAGGACCATGGTTTTAATTAAAAAAAAACTAATACTTTCAACTAAAAAGGAGCAGGGCGCTGTTGCGGTAGAGATTTCGTTAATATTTTTCCCTTTCATTTTCATTATTCTTTTCATGTTTGAAATTTGCAGGGTTATCTATATATCTTCAGCATTAGACCTAGCTGTTGCAGAGGCAAGCCGTTACGCAGCAATATCTCAAATTAGTGAGGTAGGATATCAAAAAGTCTTTATTGATAAACTCAATAAAGACATCCCTCTGATGCCATTGTTAACCGCAGATAAAAACATTTATGTTAATGTTAACTACTGTAGCACAATTGAGGATGTTATAATCAACAATTGCGACAGTATTTCCAACGAAAAACCTCTTGCTATATATACAGTAGGATATAATTATACGCTTCTTTTCGATACTTTCGAAATGGCTACGTTGAATTCGTATTTGCAGAGGAGCGTGATTTATGTTCAGGAATATAACAGGGATAATAACTGATGCTTATTAAAAGTGTTAAACCTTCATTACAATTCCTCGCGAAAAAATTAAATAAAATAAAAAATGATAAAGGCTCTATCACTATTGAGTTCAGTGTTGTTATTCTTTGCTTTATTCTTGTTATGTATTTGGTTTCTGACTTTGGTATTGAAATAGCTAAAAAGGGCCGCCTTGAGAGGCTGAATCATTCTTTGGCATCAATGCTGAGAGAGAGGAAAGCACTTTATCACTCAAATGAAGATATTACTCAAGAGGAGGTTGATCAGTTACTTTTAGTTGCCCAAAGCCTATTCCCAGGAACCCGTTTAACCCTTAAGGTTGATGCCCTTTACCTTTCACCTAATCTTATAAATCCCAGCAACAATACATTGGCTAATATAAGTCAAATACTCTCATTTCATTCAGGGGGTAGTGAGTGTCAATGGGAGCAGTGGTCTGTTGATATCTCTGCCCTTAAAGGCCTTTCTCCCTATGCTTCCAGCTCTGGTAGATGGGTGCCAATATACCGTGTTAGTGCTTGTATTCCTAATGAATCTAGCCTTTTCAAACGATTGGCAAGTACGTTCAACGATGAAGTATTACCTAACATAACAACCAGTAGCATTGTTATTTCTAGAAACTAAACCACAGCGATTAGTTAACTTCGTAATATACCAGTCATACTTGAAATTGCCTCTTTGTTGACTACGCTAATTTACCCGAAATCACTGGCTGAGGTAGCTCATTGGGATAGGCTCCCTTGCCACCGCGATGCAAATCCAATTATTTTTGGTATATAACATGAAGCTTATCTATTAAGTGATGATATTATGAAACGATTATTTTCAACATTTACCTCAGAAAATGGTGCCATTGCGATAGTATATGTTATCATTTTCCCGTTTCTACTTGCTGCGACAGCCGTTGCTCTTGACGGTTCGATGATTCTAAAAAGAAAAGCTCGTCTTGCTGATGCATCTAGTGAAGCCGTATTAGCAATTGCCGCGATAGATAACCGCCTTATTGACGATACCGCACGTAATGTTAATGATAAAATAATCAATGAGTATATCGGTTTTTATTTCCCAAGTCGGGCTATTGAAAATGTTTCGCTAGGCGTCACCATGACGGATAACGTCGATGAAGATGGCTATGTTGACTATAAACTCAATATTACCGCTGATTTTAAGACGTTATTACCTTTGGCGAATATTGGCTTCCCTGCTTTTGGGGAAAAAGTAAGCATTGGTAATCAAGATAACAATAGTGGTAATGCTCGTAAATTTATAACAACTAACTCAGTCCCTGCAGATTATGTTTTTGTCGTTGATTTTTCAGCTACAATGAATATAGCTTACACAGGTAGCGATGGCTTGGCGACCAATCGACTCAATATGCTAAAGACTGTGGTGAATGATGTTATCAGCGGCAGCCAACACACGGACTCACAATTTGCTCTGGTTCCTTTTGATTTAGGCGTTCCCTTCAGAGCAAAGGATGCCGTCAATAATACCTTACCCTACCGCAATGAAAAAAATGAGGCCGGAGGCGAACTGGTGGGGTGTTCAACATTATATGTCCCAAAAGTGAAGTTTTCCTCCGATAATATTGATTATGATTTTTGGGCCAATAAACATATTGTGCATAAGTCATACTCTGAACTGGATGGAAATAGAAGTGCGATATTTTATAATTTCGATCGCTCTCGTTACTTATATTATCGTTTTATTGTAGGTGAATCCCTAGGTGAAACTATTGAAGGTCTGGAGAAACGTTCCTGGTGTGTTTTAAATCAACAAGCTAATCCTCTTGCTGGACGCTATATGTTCAGTTGTGAAAAAGATCCTACGCGTAGTATTTTCACCCCCACAAATCAAAACATAATCGATGAACAATATGCAGCGGTTATTGCTTTAATTGAGACTATGCGGGGGAAATTAAGTTTTGAACGTTCATCGATTGCCAATAGCGAAACTATCGATTATGCAGCCACCCTTGATGATGATAATATTTTTAATACGGATAATGTGCAGGAATTTATCCAACCATGGGCACCTAATATGTACGAATACCGTGCTTTTAGCGGAATGTGTCAATCAGCTACAAAATTAATAACTGTCGGTCAGAGGGTGACACAAGATTATGCCGAAAAGGAAATGGCTAAAACATTAGATTCCGCCAAACCAAGTGCTTTTCTTATCCCGCTCACAACTAATAAAATTGAAAAAGAAGCGTTGGTTAATAACCTTATGCAGATGCAAGCCGGTGGCGGTACAGATAGCACCAGTGGGCTATTACGTTCGGTACCCATTATTGCTTCTGGCATGAATAAGAAAAAGGTTATTATCGTTATTTCCGATGGTGAAGATGAAGTTGACCCAGCGATTGTCGCAGAAGAATTTCACGCTCGTGGTATGTGTGACGTGATTAAATCAGGCTTGAAAAGTGGGTCTCTCTATCAGAAAAATAAAATTGGAACTGTCGCTGATGTGGTTGAAATTCACTACGTCTCAATTAATGATGATATCACCAATGCCGAGAGAATGGCCTTTTGGGGGCGATACTGTGCTAAAGGTGATTCAGATACTGATAGTACACAATACGTCCATACTGCAACCAACTACTCGTCATTGCTTTCCACATTAAAATCAATTATTGGTGTTGAGACAGGATATTATATTCGAGATGACCAGCAGTGATGTTTTATTACCCGACAATTTCAATACTCTATATCAGTCACTTTTCAAGCAGCAGCGTTGTTACCTGCACTTAGTTATTCGACCCGTCCATGGGCCTCACCACTTACGGGGCCGCTGGATACAGCGTTCAAATCTGTTCCTGACAGATTTGTCACTCTAGTCACTTACCCAAAATCAAGTTCCTGGGGATGAGTGAGCTTGTCGCCTAATTGTGATGTACAGGGATGTACAAATACCACAAGCGCATGGACGCGCAGAGCGGCCAACTTGAAATTCATAGGATATATTCCTAATTACAAATAACAGCCAGTGAGGTTAAGCATGGATGTTAAATCGGTTAAAAGTAAAATAAATGTGGCTACGTTTTTAGCGTTGTCCGGCATATTATTCAGTCCTTCTCTACAGGCGGGGGATTCCGTTCTACCGGGCTCCACGGTCACGGGCGGAGGTGGAGGTGAGACGCCAGCAGAACCGAGCTTTGCGGGTAATATTATGCCAACTGGCTCATCGCTTGATACTGGTCTGGCCATACATAATGGCGAGGTCTGGGTCTGGGGCTTTCGAGGCTCAGGTCAACAGGGTAATGGGGTTAATGTCGTTGATGTGAAAGCTTCGCCAGCCAAAATTCAAAAATTTATTGATCAAGGTGTGAAAATCTATGCGCTAGCTTCAGGTGCTTACCATATGATTGCCCTTGATGAGAACGGCGATGTCTGGGGGTGGGGACAAAGCGGTTATGGTGAGACCGGATGTGGTCGGGGGTATGTATCTACTCCTTGCAAGGTGCTAGCTGGCAAGAGAATCACCCAAATTGGTGCCGGTGAGTATTTCTCCGCGGCGATGAGTGAAGATGGAAAAGTTTACACTTGGGGGCACGGTATTTACGGCCAGCGTGGCGATGGTTTGAAGACCGCATATTTAGCGAATTCGAATGCGCAGGGAGCCATTCATGAGGTTAATTTGAGGGGGGAGCGCGCGCGTTTGCTCGGCGTGGCTTATGAATCAACCTATGTTGTCACGCACTCCGGAAAAGTTTTTGGCTGGGGAGACAATGAAAATTGTGAGTTAGGCCCCATGGGCGGATCATCAACTTGCGTTGGACATGAGTATGTTACTACCCCACGTGAGTTCCCATTGACTGGCATAAATATCAACAATATCGTTCAGATTGTTGGAGGCAATGCTTGGGGCGAGGTTTTGCTCAATGATGGGACAGTATGGGGGTGGGGGCGAGGTGCTTCCATAGGGCAAACTTACGATGGATCTCTAGCCTCTGTAAATAACAGCGCAACACCGCGTTTAGTCGTGAGAAATGTTGCCCGACTTTATGGGCGCTATGTTGGCTCCGCAGCTATGACTAAGTCGGGTGAGTTATATACGTGGGGACAGACTGCCGGTTCTGCATTCAAAGATATATATGGACACCAACCAACCTTACGGGCCTCCCCTTATGGGCCGATAGAAGGTTTTGGTGGTGGTAAGGAGCATCTCTATTACTGGACGTTTAGTGGCAAGGCTTATGCGGTAGGCTACGGTGCGGCGTACAAACTGAATATTAATAGTACTGATAATATACCTTGGCCAGGAGTGCAGATGACATTTCTTACCGCAGATGATTAATGCGTTAATAAGTCGGTTCGGAATAGATTATACCCCAAAAAATGGGAGTTGCATCGCGGCGGCAAGGGAGCTTATCCCGATGAGCTGACATCAGTCAGTGATTCGGGTAAGTGATCGTAACCAATAAAGAGGCAATGTCAAGTATGACGGGTATAAATATCATCATGCATCGGTAGATGATCTTCGTAGGATAACCAATTAGTTGTTCACGTTGCCCATGCATGGGGTATTTTTCTCGAGCTTTCAGAAAGACTAACAATAGGTTACTGCAGATGATTGATGTTATGCTATTGGCTGCGCAATGCGCACCTAATATTTCCCCTCAAACACTTTCTGCTATTGTGAAGGTTGAATCAAGCCAAAATCCTTATTCGATAGGGGTCGTGGATGGTTATCTTGTTAGGCAACCAAAAAGTAAGCAGGAGGCGATAGCAACTGCACACGCCTTACGTCAGGGGGGATGGAATTTTTCGATGGGAATGGCTCAGATCAATCTTCATAATCTACCAAAATACAATCTGAGTTTTGACCAGGTATTTGAACCTTGTGATAATTTACGTGTGGCCGCTGACATTTTCAACGAATGCTATCAACGTGCATTAGCTAAACTTCCAACCAAAAGAGAAGCATTGCTGGCATCTTACTCTTGTTATTACAGTGGTAATTTCACGCGAGGTTTTAAACCTGAAGGTAAGAACAACACCAGCTATGTTGATAGAATCCTGGCTGTAACGCTTCCATCAGTAGTTGGAGACCATAGTGATACGCTAGCTATTCCTGTGATATCAACCCGCTCGACGCCTAAGAAAACTAATGAGCGAACTACCCCATCATCTAAGAAAATCGACCAACAAAGTGCCCGCGTGTCCTATCATGATAAAGTCACTCGAAGGGGGATCAAAGAGTTTAGAGGTGACGAGTAATAATATTATTTAACCAGTTAGTTTTGGGCTGATATACCCGTCATACTTGAAGTTGTCTCGGTATTGGCCGCGTTCGTTCACCTGAATCACTTACTGAAGTAAGCACCAGGATTAACTCACTTACCGACTTGATGCAGCTCCAGTTATTTTGGCTATATATTTAATTGCTTTAAAATATCCGCATGTGAATTAAAAAATATTTATTTGAATTTGGTGATGGTAGTTTTATTAAATGTCATTAATATTAATCAATCATTATTTCGATGATTTTATTGATTCGTTTAATTATCTGGCTATTTATTAATGGTTAGTGTTTTCCGTAAGGAAGGGATATCTATGTCACTGGTATTGAGTAATGATTTTATGGTTAAAAGAAATATTCTTCTTAACGATGGTATGACCTGGCCAAATGCGAATAGATATTTCCATGAGGGTGTCGTAAGTTATTTTGATTCGATCGGTGCCCTCCTGGATATATCAGATGTCGTTTTTGTTGACTTTCAGTTGTCCAATTTATTTGCCTTGCTTGAGCAGAAATGGGTGCTGTACTTCGTTGGCGTTAGAATTATCTTGATTACTGACAGTCACTTACTGCCATTAGCGAATTATTATAAAGGCATGTTTAACCACGTTGATTTAGTTATCCAAGTCACTGGAACATCAAAAAGCTTCTTCAACAAGCTGGAGCATGTTATGTCAGGGGGGGAAGCATTATCATCGTCAAATGATAGTCTTTCTTCGCGTGATATTTATTTACTCCGCAAATCGCTCCATGGCATGACCATACGTGATATTGCTGACAAGTTACAGCTCAGCCCTAAAGGCGTTTATACCATGCGTCATAGGGTGCTGCAGAAAATGGGGCTAACTAGAATGAAAGATATCTACATGCAGACAGCAAATAGTTATCGATAACTCGGGTTATCTGCTGGCCATCACCCGCTGGGGACGCATCGCAAACGCGTCGATAATCGGGCTACAATGAACGCCATTTTCATCGTGCTCAGGACTGGTTGCCAGTGGAATGCGCTGAATGCGACAGGCATTTGTTCATCAAGCTCAACCTATCGCCGTTTCCAGGAGTGGCGCGATGCCGGGGTTTTTGGAAGGGCTTTGGCAAAACGGATTGCTTGCCTGCGAGAAGCGCGATGTTTTTGACTGGTCATGGTTGTCGATGGATGGCTGCATAATAAAATCGCCACTTGCAGGCTCGACAAAACAGGTTGCAACCCGACTGAGCGGGGCAAGCAGGGGTAAAGCGCAACCTGATGACAGATGCGAACGGACTTCCGCTCTTGTTGGTAGTTGCTGGGGAAAATACCCACGACATAAAATTGGTTGAGGATACGCTCGACGCGCTACAGACAGGCAGACCGGGGCACAGGCTGTGTCTGTGCCTGGACAAAGGTTACGAAGCCAAATGGTTGGAAACCTGTCTGAAAGTGCGTTGTTATGAACCCTATATCCAGTCGAGGAAAGAGGAGTCTGATGCCATTAAAAACATCGATTTTAAGGCTCATCGTTGGGTTGTAGAAAGAACGCCATAGCTGGATGAATCGCTTTCGCCGCGTACTGAGGCGTTTGGAGAAGAAGGTCAATGCTGCATTTTTCATGCAGCGTCATTGTCTGGAATAAAATCCTATTGGGATAGGCCCTAAGCCTATTGCCTAAGCTCTCTCTTAATCAGCGAAATCTGTTCTCCGTGCGCCAGGGCGTGCTAAAACTGGCATAATTACGTGCGACGTATGACGCAGGACAACGCAATATCTTTGACCCCTTTCTGGTGAGAAAGGGGCGTCTAGCTTATCCCAACTGGAACTTCGCTTCCGTCTCCACCAGCTCAATCTCATCCAACAGCTCCAGCCATTCCGGTTCTAAATCACCGTTGCTGACACCCTGACGCAGTTGCTGCTCAAGATAGAAGCAGAGTTGCTTCAGGCGCGGAACGCCGCTGTAGCTGCAACTGCCGTGCAGCTTGTGGATCAGATCGAGAATGGTGTCGTCCTCTTCTCCTTCCAGCACGGCTTTTACCCGATCGCTGACCTGCGGCAGGAACTCGATCAGCATCTGCAACAGATCGCGCGCCAGATCCTCTTTATTGGCGGCCTGGCGCAATGCCAACGGCCAATCCAGCGATAACGGTGGTTCAGCCGGGCTACGCGGCTGGGCTGCCTCTGGTTCAAGTTCGACGGTGTGATAACGGGAGAGCACCCGTGTCAGCATGGCTTCGTCAATCGGCTTGGCCAGATAGTCATCCATGCCGGCCTGCAACAGGTGCTCGCGCTCGCCGCTCACCGCATGGGCGGTTACGGCGACGATCGGCGTGGAGTTGTGATGCGGCATCTGGCGGATCAGCTCACTGGCGCGGATACCGTCAATGTTCGGCATCTGAATATCCATCAGGATCATATCCAGCACGTTATCACGTGCCAGCACGATGGCTTCCTCACCGCTTTCGCACAGCAGCGTTTTTTCTACCTGTTCTGCCAGCAAGGCACCGATCAGCTTCAGGTTGGCCGGGTTATCATCGACTGCCATCACCGTCAGCGGTAAGCGTCTATGTACCTTTGGCGCGTTCTGACGCAGCGGGGCATCCAGACGCAGTAACGGATACAGGCGATTACTGCTGATCGGTTTGGTCAGGCAGCCGATAGCGCCCAGCTTTTTCATTTTTTCGGCATCGATCTGCGACTGGCTAGGTACCGCCAGGATCACCCGATCGGCAAGTTTCAGCGACTCCAGCAGCTTGTCTCGATGCTGGCCGTTAGCATCCCGATAAGGGATCGGTACGCCTGCCAACAGGAAGTCATAATGATTTTTCGGCAATTGCCCCAGGGTTGGCGAATGGGTTACCACCAAATGGGTGACGCTCAACATATTCAGTGTTGCCTGGGCCGCCGTTGGGTTGGCTTCGATATAGGCCAGGGTTTTACCGCGCAGATCCGGCAGGCTTGGTGGCAGCGACAACATCCCTTCGTTGAGATCGAGGGTGATGTGGAACCAGAAGGTTGAGCCGCGATTGAGCTGGCTGTGGAAGTTGATATCTCCTCCCATCTCTTTCACCAGCTTCTGGGTGATCACCAGGCCCAACCCGGTACCGCCATGGCGGCGCGAGATGCTGGCGTCTGCCTGGCGGAAAGCCTGGAACAGCTGCGATTGCTGGCGTTCAGAAATCCCGATGCCGGTATCGTGGATCTGCACCTCCAGCTCCACCTGGCGTTCCAACTGGTTACGTAGCTCGACGCGGATATCGATATTGCCGGTTTCGGTGAACTTCACCGCATTGCCGAGCAGATTGGTGATCACCTGCTGTAGCCGCAGTGAATCGCCAATCACCTGCTCTGGCACATCGTTTTGCACATCCAGGGTCAGCTCCAGCCCTTTGTCGTGTGCGCTAGGGGCCAGCAATACCAGCACCTCATCCAGCGTTTCACGCAGCGAGAACGGAATGTGTTCCAGGATCAGCTTGCCAGCCTCCAGCTTGGAGAAGTCCAGCACGTCGTTGATGATGGTCAGCAGGTTGTTGGCCGAGCGTTCGATCGTTTGCAGATAGTCGGTCTGGGTGGCGCTCAGGTCGGTTTTCAGCGTCTGGCGGGTAAAGCCGATCACCCCGTTGAGCGGAGTCCGCAGCTCATGGGACATATTGGCCAGGAATTCCGATTTGATACGGGCGGCTTCCTGCGCGCGTTTCTTCGCCAGATCCAGCTCAACGTTCTGGATCTCCATTTGTTCCAGCGTTTCACGCAGATCGGAGGTGGCTTGGTCGATGTTCTGCTGCATTTCTTCGTGATAGGCGGTCAGCGACATTGCCATCGAGTTGATGCCGTTTTTCAGCATTTGCAGCTCGCCGAGCATAAAGCCTTCTACCCGGCTATCCAACTGGCCGCGGCGGATACGGTCGACGGTGTTGACCATATTGCGGATCGGACCGGTGACGTCGCGCATCAGGCGGTAGGCAAACAGAATGGCAATACACATACACAGCAGCAGCAGCAGGGTAGAAACGAACACCTCTTTATATTGCTGCAGGCGTACCGATTGCAGATCCAGCTCGATCGCCACATAGCCGAGATTGCTGTCGGGATGTGCCTCCTCGCTGGTGCCTTCGTCCGGGAACTGCGACTCCGACAGGATTGGCGTGCGCAGGATCAGTGAATCGCCGCGCCGGGTCAGCATCATATCGGTGGGCACCGGCACACCTTTGGGTAACTGCAACTGGGTATAATTGTGATGATAGTTGGAGGTGACAAACAGGTTGTTCTGCGCATCAAACACGGTGATCGCCCGGACGATATCCGAATGGCGGCGATGCAGCAGGCTGACCAGTTGCCGCACCGACTCACGGCTGCGGAAGGTCATGCCATATTCGCTGGCGACGGCCAGAGGTTCGATGATGCTGGCACCGGCATCCACCAATTGCTCCTGCAGCTCGTTGTAGCGGTGCACTACAAAGAAGGTGCTGAGCAGCAGACCGATCAATAAAGTCGGTGCCAGGATCAGGATCATCATGCGCGCGCGCAAGCTGTATTTGGTCATGGGATTCCAATGTGGGAGAATTGGAGGCTAATCTTAAGCTTAATTAACCAACACACAATCAATAATTATGGCGCAATTCTACTCTCCGAAACGCCGCGTGACGACCCGGCAAGCTTCACAAATATTCACGGTGACGGTAACGGACCTCGATCCATTTGGCCAGGGAGTGGCGCGCCATGAAGGCAAAGCGGTATTTGTCCCCGGAGTTTTACCGGGGGAACAGGCCGAAATCCAGTTAACGCAGGACAAACGACAGTTCGCCAAAGGTCAACTCAGGCAACTGTTAAATTGCAGCATACAACGTGTTGAGCCGCGCTGCCCACACTTTGGTGTGTGCGGAGGTTGCCAGCAGCAGCATGTCTCCGAGGCGCTGCAACAGCAAAGCAAGGCGGCGGCGCTGGGGCGCTTGATCTGCCGCGAAACTGGGGTGACGCCGCAACAGGAACCGGTGATTGCCGGGCCACAATATGGCTACCGTCGGCGGGCGCGGCTGGGGTTACAGTGGCAACCCCAGCAGCATCGTTTGCTGATGGGGTTTCACCAGGCCGCCTCGTCCGATCTGGTGGCGGTGAAGCAGTGCCCGGTATTGGCACCGGAACTGGAACGGCTGCTGGTGCCGTTGTATCAATGTCTGAGCGGCTTGCAGGCCGTGCAGCGTTTGGGCCATGCGGAGCTGGTGTTGGCGGATAACGGACCGGTGCTGGTGTTGCGCCACCTGGATGCGCTCAAGCAGGGCGATCATCAGGCTTTGCAGCAGTTTGCCCAGCAAAATGGCACCACCGTTTATTTGGCACCAGACAGCGATCGGCTGGAAAAACTGTGCGGTGAAGCGCCGTATTATCAGGTTGACGGGCTACGCTTAGACTTCAATCCGCGCGATTTTATTCAGGTAAATGATGCGGTAAATCAGCAAATGGTGGCTCAGGCCCTTGAATGGCTCGAGATTGAGCCCAATGATCGCATATTGGATCTGTTTTGTGGCATGGGCAACTTTACCCTGCCGCTGGCCAAGCGGGCCAAGGCGGTGGTCGGGATTGAAGGTGTTGCCACGCTGGTAGCGAATGGGCAATATAATGCCGATAGGAATAGGCTCAGTAATGTCTCCTTTTTCCATGAAAATCTGGAAGATGACGTTGCGCGACAACCATGGGCAGCACAGGGATTTGATAAGGTGATGCTGGACCCAGCCCGCGCAGGTGCGGCTGGGGTGATGTCACATATTGTAAAACTGGCGCCAGAGCGCGTGGTGTATATATCCTGTAACCCCACGACATTGGCACGCGACAGCAAAGTGTTGCTGGACGCCGGTTATCGTCTTGCGCGTGTGCGGATGTTGGATATGTTCCCGCACACGGGGCATCTTGAATCCATGGCGCTGTTTATCCACGGGGCGCGGAAAAAGTAGGGAGAAGTTATGGTCGCGGTAAGAACTGCACATCTGAATACGGCGGGTGAATTCGCGCTTGATGACTGGATAGCCAGCCTGGGGTTGCCCAACCCGCAGTCAGGTGAGCGATTAGCCGCAACCTGGCGTTACTGTGAGCAGCAGACGAAAGACCATCCCGATGCGCCGTTGCTGTTATGGCGTGGCCTGGAGATGGTGGAGATCCTCTCGACCCTCAGCATGGATAACGACAGTATGCGCGCCGCGCTGCTGTTCCCGCTGGTGGACGCGGCAATTGTTCCTGAAGCCACCCTTACCGAAGAGTTCGGTTCCGGCATTACCTCCCTGGTACACGGCGTACGCGATATGGACGCCATCCGCCAACTGAAAGCCACCCACAACGACTCGATGGGCTCCGAGCAGGTCGATAACGTGCGCCGCATGCTGCTGGCGATGGTGGAAGATTTCCGCTGCGTGGTGATCAAGCTGGCAGAGCGCATTGCCCACCTGCGTGAAGTGAAGGATGCGCCGGAAGACGAACGCGTGCTGGCGGCCAAAGAGTGTTCCAATATCTACGCCCCGCTGGCCAACCGCCTCGGCATTGGCCAGTTGAAATGGGAACTGGAAGATTTCTGCTTCCGCTATCTGCATCCCGATGAATACAAACGCATTGCCAAGCTGCTGCATGAACGCCGTATCGATCGTGAGCAGTTTATTGATGACTTCGTGGCTTCATTACATAGCGCGATGGAGATCGAAGGCATCAAGGCGGACATTTATGGCCGCCCGAAACACATTTACAGCATCTGGCGCAAGATGCAGAAGAAATCGCTGGCGTTCGATGAGCTGTTCGACGTGCGTGCGGTGCGCGTAGTGGTGGAGCGCCTGCAGGATTGCTATGCGGCGTTAGGCATCGTCCATACCCATTTCCGCCATCTGCCGGATGAGTTTGACGACTACGTCGCCAACCCGAAACCGAACGGCTATCAGTCGATCCATACCGTGGTGCTCGGGCCGCGTGGCAAAACGCTGGAGATCCAGATCCGCACCCGCCAGATGCACGAAGATGCCGAGCTGGGCGTCGCTGCACACTGGAAATACAAAGAAGGTGCGGTGGTTACGGCGCGTTCCGGCTACGAAGAACGTATTGCCTGGCTGCGTAAGCTGATCGCCTGGCAGGAAGAGATGGCGGACTCGGGCGAAATGCTCGACGAAGTGCGCAGTCAGGTGTTCGACGATCGCGTCTACGTGTTTACGCCGAAGGGCGACGTGGTGGATCTGCCAGCCGGCTCCACGCCGCTGGACTTTGCCTACCATATCCACAGCGACGTCGGCCACCGCTGTATCGGTGCCAAGATCGGCGGCCGTATCGTGCCCTTCACCTACCAGTTGCAGATGGGTGATCAGATTGAAATCATCACCCAAAAGCAGCCGAACCCGAGCCGCGACTGGCTGAACCCGAACCTGGGCTATGTCACCACCAGCCGTGGGCGCTCCAAGATCCACAACTGGTTCCGCAAGCAGGATCGCGATAAAAACATCCTGGCCGGGCGGCAGATGTTGGACAACGAGCTGGAACACCTCGGTATCAGCCTGCGGGAAGCCGAAAAGCTGCTGATCCCACGTTATAACGTCAACTCGTTGGATGAAGTGTTGGCGGGCATTGGCGGCGGCGATATCCGTCTGAACCAGATGGTGAACTTCCTGCAGGGCAAGCTCAACAAGCCTAGCGCTGAGGAGCAGGATCGCGAAGCGTTACGCCAACTGACCCAGCAGAAAGCCCCGGCAACCTCGGCCCGCAGCAAAGATAATGGCCGCGTGGTGGTCGAAGGCGTCGGCAATCTGATGCACCACATTGCTCGCTGCTGCCAGCCGATCCCAGGTGATGACATTGTCGGCTTTATCACCCAGGGGCGCGGGATCTCGATCCACCGTGCGGATTGCGATCAACTGGCGGAGCTACAGTCTCACGCGCCGGAACGTATCGTGGATGCGGTCTGGGGGGAAAGCTACTCCAGCGGTTATTCGCTGGTGGTGCGCGTCGTGGCCAACGATCGCAGCGGTTTGCTGCGTGATATCACCACTATCCTGGCCAACGAGAAGGTCAACGTATTGGGGGTCGCCAGTCGAAGCGACACCAAAAAGCAGTTGGCCACCATCGATATGGACATCGAAATCTATAACCAGGTGGTGCTGGGCCGCGTGCTGGCCAAGCTCAATCAACTGCCCGACGTTATCGACGCCAAACGCCTGCACGGCGCTTGATTTTTCTTTTTTGCTCAAGGGGCAGCATACTGACAATGTTGCACCCGGTTCCCAATGTAGGGGCGCTGCATGCCGCGCCCATTCAGATATCAATGGAACGGGCGCAGCATGCGGCGCCCCTACGTGGTGAGCCTAATTATTCAGAGACTCAACATGACCCAACCTATGCCGTTACAACGCCTGCTGACCATTATGAAAACCCTGCGCGATCCGCATGTGGGTTGTCCGTGGGATCGTAAGCAGACCTTCGCCAGCATCGCGCCTTACACCCTGGAAGAAACCTACGAAGTGCTGGATGCCATTGAGCGCCAGGACTATGCCGATCTGCGTGATGAACTGGGCGATCTGCTGTTCCTGGTGGTGTTTTATGCCCAGATGGGGCAGGAGCAGGGGCTGTTTGACTTCGATCAGGTGTGTAACGCCATCAGCGACAAGCTGGAGCGCCGTCACCCGCATATCTTCGGTGAGGCAGAGGCAGCAGACAGCGCGGCGGTTTCCGCCCGCTGGGAGCAGTTGAAGGCGGGAGAACGGGCAGAGAAAGCGCTGCACTCGGCGCTGGATGATATTCCCAACGCCTTACCGGCGCTGATGAAGGCTCATAAAATCCAGAAGCGCTGTGCCGCGGTCGGCTTCGACTGGAACACCTTGGGGCCGGTCGTAGGCAAAGTGTATGAAGAGCTGGATGAAGTGATGCACGAAGCCCAGCAAGCGGTGGTAGACGAGCAGAAGCTGGAAGAGGAGATTGGCGATCTGCTGTTTGCCACGGTCAATCTTTCCCGCCATCTGGGGCATAAAGCGGAAAAGGCGTTGCAGGTGGCCAACCGCAAGTTTGAACGCCGTTTCCGCCAGGTTGAGGAGATCGTGCAAAGCCGTGGTCTGACAATGCAGGAAGCCACGTTGGAGCAGATGGAAGAGGCCTGGCAGCAGGTCAAACGCCTGGAAAACTAATTGCTCATCGCGTTGTCCTAACTGTGTCGCTTGTTTGATCGGCGACAATATTTACTCAAGCTGAAACGGTTAAGCTCGAGTTGTGGATTGCTGAATCTGGTTTAACCGGCAGAAAAGCTCAACAAACTGAAATCTAAGGTGTTTTATTGCATCAAAAGTCGGTTTGCACGCGGTTTTTTACGCTAACTCATTGTTTCTAAAAGGCTCTAAAACAGGGGCCGAACGATTAAACCGGGATGAACTCACGAGGGTGGCAGAGATGATGGCAGGTAAAACGATCGTTTGTAGGTCAAGAGAGGTTCGGGTATACTACTTTCCCGTCTTGGTTCTTCCATCGTCTTTAAACCTAAACTCTCAGGTTCAGCATGACAACTAACTATATTTTTGTAACCGGCGGGGTCGTATCCTCTCTGGGTAAAGGCATTGCCGCAGCCTCCTTGGCGGCTATTCTTGAAGCCCGTGGCCTCAACGTTACCATCATGAAACTGGACCCGTACATCAACGTGGATCCGGGCACCATGAGCCCGATTCAGCATGGGGAAGTTTTCGTCACCGAAGACGGGGCAGAAACCGATCTGGATCTGGGTCACTACGAGCGCTTCATCCGTACCAAAATGACGCGTCGTAACAACTTCACCACCGGGCGTATCTACTCCGACGTGCTGCGCAAAGAGCGCCGTGGCGACTACTTGGGTGCCACCGTACAGGTGATCCCACACATCACCAATGCCATTAAAGAACGCATTATCGAAGGCGGCGAAGGCCACGATGTGGTGCTGGTCGAAATCGGCGGCACCGTCGGCGATATCGAATCCCTGCCGTTCCTGGAAGCCATTCGTCAGATGGCCGTCGAAGTGGGCCGTGAGCACACTCTGTACATGCATTTGACGCTGGTGCCATACCTGGCTGCCGCGGGTGAAGTGAAAACCAAACCTACCCAGCATTCGGTAAAAGAGCTGCTTTCCATCGGTATTCAGCCAGATGTGCTGATCTGCCGTTCCGATCGCGCAGTTCCTGCTAATGAACGCGCTAAAATCGCTCTTTTCTGTAACGTACCGGAAAAAGCGGTTATCTCCCTGAAAGACGTTGATTCCATTTATAAAATCCCAGGCCTCTTGAAATCTCAGGGCTTGGATGATTATATTTGTAAACGATTCAGCCTGACACCGCCGGAAGCCAATCTGGGCGAGTGGGAGCAGGTGATCTACGAAGAAGCCAATCCAGGCGGCGAAGTGACCATCGGGATGGTCGGCAAATATGTCGAACTGCCAGATGCTTATAAGTCGGTGATCGAAGCGCTCAAGCACGGTGGCTTGAAAAACCGTCTGACTGTCAACATCAAGCTGATCGATTCGCAGGATGTTGAAACCCGCGGCGTTGAAGTGCTGAAAGATCTGGATGCAATCCTGATCCCTGGCGGCTTTGGCTATCGTGGCGTGGAAGGCAAGGTGATGACCGCACGCTACGCGCGTGAAAACAAAATTCCTTATCTGGGTATTTGCCTGGGTATGCAGGTGGCGTTGATGGAGTTTGCGCGCAACGTGGCGGGGATGGAAAATGCTAACTCCACCGAATTTGTGCCAGACTGTAAGTACCCGGTTGTCGCATTGATCACCGAGTGGCGTGACGAAGACGGCAACGTCGAAGTCCGTACCGAAGAAAGCGATCTGGGCGGCACGATGCGCGTCGGTGGCCAGCAATGCCACCTGACCGACAACAGCCTGGTGCGCAAGATGTACGGCGAACCAACCATCGTGGAACGTCACCGTCACCGTTACGAAGTCAACAACATGCTGTTGAAGCCGATCGAAGCCGCGGGTATGCGTGTGGCAGGTCGTTCTGCGGATAACAAGCTGGTTGAGATTATTGAATTGCCTGATCATCCGTGGTTTGTGGCTTGTCAGTTCCATCCGGAATTTACGTCGACGCCGCGTGATGGACATCCGTTGTTCGCTGGCTTTGTCAAGGCAGCTGGTGAGCACCAGAAGCGTCAGGTGAAATAAGAGTTTTAGTAAGCAACGCGCGGCCAAAACCGCGCGTTGTTTGTCTGGAGTTTTAGTTTAACTTGTCTGAGGAAAACCTAATGTCCAAAATCATTAAAGTCATCGGTCGTGAAATCATCGACTCACGCGGCAACCCAACTGTTGAAGCCGAAGTTCATCTGGAAGGCGGTTTCGTCGGTCTGGCTGCAGCGCCGTCAGGTGCTTCTACCGGTTCCCGTGAAGCACTGGAACTGCGTGACGGTGACAAGTCTCGTTTCCTGGGTAAAGGCGTACTGAAAGCCGTTGCCGCAGTAAATGGCCCAATCGCTCAGGCGGTTGTGGGTAAAGATGCCAAAGACCAGGCTAACATCGACAAGATCATGATCGATCTGGACGGTACCGAGAACAAATCCCAGTTTGGTGCTAACGCCATCCTGGCTGTTTCTCTGGCTGCTGCCAAGGCCGCTGCTGCCTCTAAAGGTATGCCGCTGTATGAGCACATCGCTGAACTGAACGGCACCCCAGGCAAATTCTCTATGCCGTTGCCTATGATGAACATCATCAACGGTGGTGAGCACGCAGACAACAACGTTGATATTCAAGAGTTCATGATCCAGCCTGTTGGCGCTAAAACTCTGAAAGAAGCCGTACGTATGGGTTCTGAAGTGTTCCACACCCTGGCTAAAGTACTGAAGTCTAAAGGCATGGGCACTTCTGTTGGTGACGAAGGTGGCTACGCGCCAAACCTGGGTTCTAACGCCGAAGCGCTGGCTGTTATCGCTGAAGCGGTAAAAGCGGCAGGCTATGAGCTGGGTAAAGACATTACTCTGGCTATGGACTGTGCAGCGTCTGAATTCTACAAAGACGGCAAATATGTGCTGGCTGGCGAAGGCAACAAAGCCTTCACTTCTGAAGAGTTCACTCACTTCCTGGAAGACCTGACCAAGCAATATCCAATCGTGTCTATCGAAGACGGCCTGGACGAATCTGACTGGGATGGTTTCGCATACCAGACCAAAGTGCTGGGCGACAAAATCCAGCTGGTGGGCGACGACCTGTTCGTGACCAACACCAAGATCCTGAAAGAAGGCATCGAGAAAGGCATCGCTAACTCCATCCTGATCAAATTCAACCAGATCGGTTCTCTGACCGAAACTCTGGCTGCAATCAAGATGGCGAAAGACGCAGGCTACACTGCGGTGATCTCTCACCGTTCAGGTGAAACCGAAGATGCTACCATCGCTGACTTGGCGGTAGGTACTGCGGCTGGCCAGATCAAAACCGGTTCTATGAGCCGTTCTGACCGCGTTGCTAAATACAACCAACTGATCCGTATCGAAGAAGCGCTGGGCAACCGCGCACCGTTCAATGGCCTGAAAGAAGTTAAAGGTCAGTAATATCACGGTTTGATTCGTTACCGAATCAGTAAGCAAACGGAGAGTGCCGTAAAGGTACTCTCCGTTTTTTTTGCCTGCGTTAAATAGATTCACCAATCTGCAACATAACGCAATAATGGGTTTGGGATTTTACTTGGTCAGAAAAAATTATTTCAGCGCTAATTATCCTATTTGGTGCTGATATTTTCCTGCCCGGATAAGCAAGTTTTGATATCAGATTGGTTACTGAGTAATCAATAAGGGCCTAAACAAAGACATTAAAATATTAAAATGTTGGGAATAATCCTAACCATGGGTAATACCCCTAAAAAAACCTATATGTTTCAAAATATTTCAAATGATAACATATTAATTCAAATTGATTTTTAACTCATTGATATTTATTGATTTAATTTGTTCATAAAGCAAAATTAATAAGTGTAACAAGATGTAATTAAAATCTATTGTCTGCTATTGCTACGAAAAAACAGTTGTTAAGAAAAATCTTGGTTTGCTAGAATAATCTCACATGTCCACAGGGCGTCTGAGAAAGATGGTGTGACATGTATATTCTTAGTGAGTTTAAGCCAGTAAATATTTACTGCCAGGACTGCTTTATTGGAAAAAGTATATTAAAAGGATTCTTATGAAAATCAAAATGATGGCTCTCGCTTTAATTGCATGCTCTAGTACCTCCATGGCTGATTCTGCCAACACAGTGCAATTCAAGGGTGAAGTTAGTACTCAAACCTGCTCGGTTAATATTAACGGCAATGAAGCCAATCCGGTGGTGTTACTGCAGACGGTTGCGGCCAACTCGCTCGCTACCAAAGGTGCCACCGCAGGGGAAACGACCTTTACCGTTAACGTAACCGGTTGTACTACCGCGGCCAGCGACACCTCCATCAAAACGGTATTTGTGGGCAATAACGCGACCACCAATGGCAACCTGGGTAACACCGGTGATGCAACCAAGGTTTCTATTCAACTGTTGGATAGCGATGCCACCACGCCATTGAGCTTTGCTACGGGTTCAACGGCCACCACCAGCGCAATGACGCTGGCAACCGGCGCGACATCCACCTCGCAAGAACTGGTTGCCCGTTATTATGCCGAAGAGGCTGGGGTGACTGCAGGTTCAGTGATCGCCACCGCACAATATGCGATTACCTATAAATAACACTCTGCTGCTCTAGGTTGTTTCCGCCAGCGGGCTCAAGCCCGATGGCGGGAAATAGCCTGTTACCCACAATAATGTCAGCACTGCCCGAAAAGCTAAGGGGTGCTGGGTTATTAGTCTTGTTGACTGGTCTCTCTTATGGCGTATACCACACGTACCTTTTCTTGTTGGGCGGCATTGCTGTTCAGCCTGACGTTGCTGATTGTCGATAGCGCTGCTGCCAGCGTCACCATGCTGGGCAACCGAGTGATCTACCCGGCCCAGGCACGCGAAAAGACGCTGCAGTTTACCAACGATGATGCTGCCCCGGCGCTGATCCAGGTCTGGCTTGATATCGATAATGACAAATCGACGCCGGAAACGGCCGATGCCCCCTTTATCGCATCGCCACAGATTTTCCGGATGAATGCCCATAGCGGGCAAATGGTACGGCTGATGTACACCGGGAAAGGGTTACCGACTGACCGCGAATCCCTGTTTCACCTTAACTTCCTCCAGGTGCCAGCCGTCAAACAAAGCGAAACGGATAAAAACAAGCTGGTGCTGTTGGTCAGCAATCGGCTGAAAGTGTTCTATCGGCCCGAAGGGCTGCCGGGAGAAGGCAACCAGGCGGGCAAACAGTTGCGTATCCAGCGTAATGGCAATGCATTACAGGTCAGTAATCCTACGCCTTATTACGTCAGCATCAGCTATGCCAAAAGCGGCAATAAAAACCTGCATATTGAACCGGCCGATATGGTCGCGCCTTTTTCACAGGTGAGTTGGCCGCTAGGTTCGGCGTTCCCCAAAGGGAAGCTGAAAGTGGAGCTCGGCGTTATGAATGACTACGGGGTAGAGGTTCCCGTAACGCTAGAGACGCCGCAATAAAAAAGGACAGGGAGGTCCTGATGTCGCTCAAAAACTATCCCATATTTCCGCCTCTGCTATCAACGTGCTGCCGCTATGGCCTCTTTTTGCTCTCTCTGGGCGGGATCTCCCTGGCACAAGGCGCGACGGACGACTACGCCTTCGACGCCGATTTACTGCGTGGCAGCGTTTTCAGCACTACGCAACTTGAACAGTTCAACCAACAGGATCTGGTGACGCCAGGCACTTATGAGGTCGAGCTGTTTACCAACGGTGTGTTTGTTGAACGCAGCAAAATCCGCTTTGTCCTGGGCGACGATCGGCACGTATTGCCCTGTTTTGAGCAGCAACAGCTGGAGCGCCTTGGCCTTAAGGAAGTGCCTGTGGCGCCTGCGGAAGGCTGCCTGCAACCTGGACGCGATCTTAAAGATATTCAGGTTCAGGCCGATATGTCACAGTTGAGACTGGATCTCAGCATTCCACAAAGTTTGCTGAACCATAAACCCCGTGGCAGCGTTAGCCCTGACAGCCTAAGCAGTGGTGAAACAATGGCGTTTTTCAACTACAACGTTAACCAATATCACGTCAACTACCGCCAGGGGCAGACCAAGGATCTCAACTCCACCTTCGCCAACATGAACGGGGGTTTTAACCTGGGGTTATGGCGTTACCGCCAGCAATCCAGCTTCCGTTTTGATAATGAACTTGGCAGCCATTGGGAGACCAGCCGCCGCTATGTTCAGCGGGCGGTGCTGCCGTTACGCAGTGAGGTGTTGCTGGGGGAAGGCTTTACTGACGGCCATTTCTTCGCCGGGCTGGGGTTTCGCGGCGTTCGGATGACGTCGGACGATCGTATGCTGCCCGACTCGCTGCGAGGCTATGCTCCCGTGGTGCGCGGTATTGCCAACAGTAACGCCAGAGTGACCGTATTACAGGGCAAAAGCCAATTGTATGAAACCACGGTGGCCCCGGGTCCCTTTGCGATTGACGATCTGTTTGCCACCAATTTCTCTGGTGACCTGACGGTGGTGGTGACCGAGGCCGATGGTAGCGTCAGCACCTTCACCGTGCCATTCTCTGCCGTTCCTCAATCCATGCGCCCCGGATCCTCACGCTATTCGGCGACCCTTGGGCGATCGCGCTTTATCGGCGACAACGATCTGTTCAGTGAGTTGACCTGGCAGTATGGTTTGAGCAACTCGGTGACGTTTAACGCTGGCAACCAGCTAGCTGATGGCTATCAGGCCTTGATGCTGGGTGGGGTCTACAGTAACTCACTGGGGGCTTTTGGCCTGGATAGCACATTTTCCCATGCCAGCCTGCCGGAAGGCGATACCTCTGGTTGGATGCTGCATCTCTCCTATAGTAAAAGCTTTACCCCAACGGATACCACGCTTTCCATCGCCGGGTATCGTTACTCCACCGAAGGGTTTCGTGATTTGAGCGATGTGCTTGGCGTACGTCAGGCCGACAGCAGTGGGCAAAGCTGGCAATCCGATTCCTATCGCCAGCAGTCACGCTTTGAAGTGGCCGTCAATCAGGGGATCGGCTCATTGGGCAACCTGACGCTATCAGGCTCTACCCAGGATTACCGCGATGGGCGCGGCCGGGATAATCAGCTACAGTTGGGTTGGGGCAAGGTCTTTGGCAACGGCGTCGCGTTGAACCTTTCTGTGACGCGTACCCGTAGCCTGAACGGCAACAATAGCGCCTATTACGACGGCAGCCAGCCCTATGTGAATACCAATGATCCCGCGAGTAGCAATACCTCGCAAACCGTTAGTTCGCTCTCGGTTTCCTTTCCTCTTGGCCGCTCTTCTTCTGCGCCAACGGCATCGTTGTTCTCTAACCATAGCCAGGGGCAGGGAGGGAGCTATCAGGCGGCGATCTCGGGCAACGTGGGGGAGACGCAGCAGGTCGGCTATGGGCTTAATTTCACCACCGACGATAATAACCGTAACAGCATCTGGGGGGGGAACCTGCAAACCCGCCTGCCTTATGCCAGTGCCACCGGTTCGGTTTCAGCATCCAGCCAATATTGGCAGGGGTCGGCTGCACTACAGGGGGCCGTGGTTGCCCACCGTGGTGGGGTCACGCTCGGGCCTTATGTTGGTGATACCTTTGCCCTGATCGATGCCCCTGGTGCGCGTGGTGCGCAAGTGATGGATGGGCAGGGCGCCCGTGTCGATCGTTTCGGCTATGCCCTGGTTCCTTCGCTGGTGCCCTATCATTTCAATACCGTGGCTCTGAATCCGCAGGGGATGAGCAGCAAAGCAGAATTGGAAGATGGGCAACAGCGCGTGGCTCCTTTCGCAGGAGCCACGGTGCGGGTGCATTTCAAGACGATACGGGGCCAGGCTGTGCTGATCAAAGTTCAGCGGCCGGATGGCAGTATAATCCCGATGGGTACCTCGGTCTTTGATGAGAACAATAACGATGTCGGCATGGTCGGCCAGGCTAATCAGGTCTATTTGCGCAGTGATAAACCGCAAGGGAAATTGACCTTACGCTGGGGTGAAGGGGCGACTGAACGATGCAGTCTGCCCTATAAATTACCTCCGCCAACCGATGAGCCGCTCCTGCTGCTGAAGGCGACATGCCGCTGATTCACCGATTATTCACCGGAGGTTATTCCATGAAGTTATTTTCATTGCTGCGGTTGGCGCTATTGGGGAGCCTACTTGCAGGGATCGGCCTGCCAGCGGCGGCCAGATGCACCCGCGTTTCTCCAGCTATTGACTCCGGTTGCGACGCCTGTGGCGTCGGGGTCGGCCTGGGGCGTATCAACCTGACCAGCACATACCTGCAGCCCGTAGGCACGCCGCTGGGCAGTAGCGTGTTTGATTTCACCTCCGGCGTCCGTTACCCGGATCCGAACAAAGTCTTGTATCAGTGCGATGCCAGTGACGTCGGGCAGATTTTTGAAGTGTTTGCCACCAACGGTGACGACCGGGTGGGGGGCTATTATGATTTAGGGGCGGCAGACGGCAACCCCAATTATTATGCCACCTACTTTCCCTATGTCGGCATTCGGCTAACCCATCTGGATTCGGGCAAGGTATTTACCCGTTACTGGCAGGCAACGCCGATCACCCGTTATGCCACGGTGGGTGACAAGATCCAGATCCGGGTCAAGGATTTCAGCCCCATCCGGGCCGATCTGATCCGCATCAGTTCACTCCCCGGCCGTGGTGCCAGTAACTACTGTGGTTACAGCGCGTCTAATCCATTGAGTGGTATGGCTTCCACCACGGGTAATTCGAACTATACTTGCATCCAGCCTAATGGCTATGTGACCTTCCAAGGGCCGGGCATTGCGTCAGATCCTATCGGTAGCGATTCGGCCACCAACTATTCGACCTGGGGTACTGGGCGTTGGAATGCGATGGGGATGGGAACGTCGCCGATTTCTTCCCTTTCTTACACCGCCACCTGTGTGGCACGCAACGTCACGCCGCTGGTGATCCTGCCGACGCTTTCCGTCGGCCAATTAACCGCGGGGCGAACTTCTCAGGCCCAATTCACCATCAATATTGAATGTGATAATGCTGCCGTTTCGGGGATTAGCACCAATCGCACCGCCCTGGGCCTGCAAGTCCCTTATGCCAGCTTTGCTCTGGCGCAACAGCTTGGTCTGGTCAACGCTAGCGGGGGCGTCAGCTATCTGCTCTCTGACGGTTATGGCACGGACAGCAGTGTAGCGACCGGCGTGGGAATTGCGCTCTCTAACAGTAGCAACGGTACACCAATGAATTTTGTCGGCTGGGCCCGCTGTAGTGCTGGCCAGTGCCCGCAGGGTAACAATGCGGGTTGGTACCCTGTTCTCGATGGCGCAAGCAACGGGGGCAGCACCGCGACGGGGTATACCCATTACACCACGCAGTTGACAGCCACATTATCGCGCTTGCCGGGGCAGACCGTTACGGCGGGCAAGGTTGATGCCAAGGCGTATGTTTGGGTCAAGGTGCAGTAGGAAAATTATGAAGAGAATCGTCTGTACGCTACTGCTGCTCGCTGGCTTGTTACCTGCAATGTTGGCTCAGGCCGGCATTATTGCCTCCGCGACGCGAGTGATTTTTCGTGAGGGCGATAATGAAAAAAGCTTGATGCTCCTCAATACCAACGACTACCCGATCGTGGTGCAAACCTGGGTAGACGATGGGGATGTCAATGCGGCCCCTGAACAATCAACAGCGCCTTTTGTCAGCTTGCCAGCGGTATTTAGCATGCAGCCCAAGACCATGAAAGGGCTGAGGCTGATTTATAACCAGCAGTCACTGCCAAAGGATCGGGAATCGGTCTTCTGGATTAATCTGTACGAAATCCCACCGACGCGCCCGGTGATCCCCCCGCTGCAGCCTAGCGTGACCATGGCGATGAACACCCAGATGAAGATTTTCTATCGGCCCAAGGCGGTGGTCGCGGCCGAGAAGGATGCCCCTAAGCCGGTGTTCACCCTGCAAAAGGAAGATAATCATTACGTCTTGCTGTGCGATAACCCATCGCCGGTTTATCTCTCTTTTTCCCGTCTTGCGCTGCGCGTTGGCCAGCAGGATTATCCGGTGCAACAAGAGAGCGATATGATGACGCCGCCTTACGGCAGTAAAAAGTATCGGATTAATGATATTGTTCAATCGGGGGCTATCTCTTCAGCGATGGTCAACGCCGCCATTATCGATGATCAGGGTAATGCGGTCGATCAGCAATATGCCGTACGGAAATAACAGGCCGCACCTTGTGGTCAAATAGAGAATAAGATGACACCCACTAAACATCAGATCGAACTAGAATTGGCACAACGAGCCACCAAGATAAGAAGCTCGGGGCGGTTCCATCAGGCGATAATTAAACACGGCGTGCTGATAGATGAAACCTATCGGAATCATCCCATGTTCTACAAAATCATCTTTCGTAACAGCCGCTTTATTATCTGCTCGACTCTGCTGGCCATTTATTACACTCAAGGCGAGGCAGCCCTGAAGGATGTTAAAGCCTTTTTTAAAGGCAAAGATATTATCAGCGAGAACGCGTTGGATTCGTTTCTGTTCTTCCTGCGCGTTGGGCGCTGGCTAGAGGTCAAGAAGGACGATCAAGACCGGCGCACGCTGTTGTTTAGGCCTACCCCGAATGCCCTGCGCCAAACCCATGAGCTGGTTTCCTCGATGGCGTTGCCCTATCAAACGTTGGCCCCCGAAATTCCGGTTGCCGACCTGCTGGATCAGAGCTGGTTTTTACCTGCGTTCTTCAAGGTTTACGGCCAACTGATGATACAGGAGATCTATCTGAACGATCTGGTACCACAGGCCGCATTATTTATTACTAAAGATGCGGGCCATATGGTGTTGCTGATGCTATTTATGGAAAGTATCCGCCACAATTCCCACATGCTGTTTTTGTCCTCGGCGGAGATCGCCAAGTTTAGCTCGGTGTCCCGTACGCATATCAATCGGATCCTGCTGGCGGCGGAAAAATCGGGCCTGCTCACCACTAAAAATAACGTGCTGATTGAGTTGAATAGCTCGTTTATTGAGATGGCAGAGCGCTACTTTAGCCTGTATATGGCGATGGTGGGTTATAGCCTGGATGGAGCATGTCAGCAGCATAATAACTAGATCTGCCAGGAAAACCACGACAGTGATATAGCTGCGACATGCAATTTATAGCATTCAACTAATTATCATGGTATTTATTGTGGTTTTAATTTTTATAACACCATGATTTTATTGCTGTAATAAAAATCCCATTTTTATATTCTTTTTTATTATGTCTTATAGTTGTTAGCTACTAGACTCTAAAATCTATCAGGGAAATATCTGCTTTCCCCCTCGATTAAATACCTTAAATAGAGCTGGTGGAATAATGCCATTGGCTATCGTACTTTGTTGCATACAGACTGAGAGGTTGGAATGCGAAGTAGGATAATTATTGTAGGTGGTGGTACGGGAGGTACCATACTGGCCAATCTCTTGGCCGCCAAGTTACACCGGGAGGTTATCAATAATCAGGTTGAAATCATGATGATTTCTGACTCACCGGTGCATTATTACAAGCCCGCGTTTATGTATGTCGCCTTTAATGCTTTTTTCAAACAAGAACTGACCAGGCCACAGCAAAGTCTATTACGGCCAGAGATACAGTTTATTGTTGATAAGGCTGAACAATTCGATTTATCCCAGCGTTGTATTTATACCCGCAGTGGCAATAAATATCACTACGACTTTTTAGTCTTTGCCACCGGCTGCGTACCCTGGCCAGAACAGATTGAAGGATTGGCCCAGGCGGGCGATCACTTTTACCAATATCAGGCGGCTCGCCAGTTGGCGCAAAAGTTGGCCACTATCGAGAAAGGGCGCATTTTTATCACGGTGTCATTCCCACAAACGCCCAACGTACCGCACCAATGTGGTATTGCCCCGATAGAAACCACCCTGATGCTGGATGACTATCTGCGGCGGCGCGGGGTGCGTAACAACGTTGAAATTGTTTATACCTACCCGACCATTTCACAGCTCCTGCGTAACTGCCTGTTCCTACAACGCCCCACCGGCGAGGCTCTGCCCAGCATTTTTGCGGCCCGCGATATCAAGCATCAGCGCGGTTTTACCCTAAGCAAAGTGGATAGCGAACGGCGCATTGCCTATTCCTCTGAGGGTGACGAACAACCCTTCGACATCCTGATGGCTACCCCGCCGATCCGTGCGGTGGAAGCGGTGCGCAACACCGGGCTGAGCGATATCGATAACGGCGAAGGCTGGCTCCCCACCGATCACCAGACGCTGCAGGTTTATGGCCAGCAGGGCGTTTATGTGATTGGCGATACCGTCGATCTGCCGGTCAGCAAGGCGGGCGGTTCCTGCCATAACCAGGCCCCGGTGATTGCCGACAATATCGTCGCGGAACTGCGCTTAGGCCAGCCCCACACCCATTACGACGGCAAGGTGCAGGCCATCGCCCAAATGGGGCTACAGGCCGGTATGCCGTTGGTTTACGACTATCGCCATGACGTGATCCCCACACCTGCCACTAAGCTGGGCGGCATGTTGCGCAACGGGTTTAACCGTGGCCTGTACTGGGCCACCGTGCGCGGACTGATTTGAACGGAGGAAATATGGACTCATCGCAAGCACAGCCGTTAGATGCCCTGTTAGCCAAGCTTGATCCGCTGCTGGCGACCGGCAGGCTGGATAACGTGGTCGATCTGCTGTCGTTGCTGTCTGACATAACGGATATTGCGGACAACGCGCTGGTGGAAAAACTGGCCGGGGTGTTCGAAGGCGTGGTCGCTGCGGGTTGGGAGGGCGGCATGGCGCTGAAGATGGCGCATAGCGAGCTGCAATTGAACACCTCGCCCGCCAACTACCGTTCGGTCTATGCGCTGCTGCGCCAGCCGGACACGCTATTGGGATTGATGCTGGTGTTGCGCACGTTGCAAATCATCGGCCAGCGGTTGCGAACCTCGACGTTGCCAGCGGAAAGCTGACGGCAACTTTTCTTCCCCCAACAGGACAGCTCTATGTCAATGCAATCCAAACAGGCGTTCGCCACACGCGCCATTCATCACGGTTATGATCCGCAGCAATTTCTGGGTGCGCTTTGCCCACCGGTTTTTATGAGTTCGACCTTTACCTTTCCCTCCGCGGAATATGGCGGTGCCTGTTTCGCTGGTACCGAGCCTGGCTATTTTTACTCGCGTATTGCCAATCCAACGCTGAATTTACTGGAGCAGCGCATCGCCAACCTGGAGGGCGGAGAGGCCGCCGTAGCCTTCTCCTCCGGCATGGGAGCGATCACTGCCTGTTGTTGGACGTTGCTGGCACCGGGCGATGAACTGATCGTCGATGAGACGATTTATGGCTGCACCTTCAGCTACTTCCATCATGGCCTGGCGCGTTACGGCGTGAATATCACCCACGTTGACCTGACACGTCCAGACCAACTGGCGAAGGCCATCGGGCCACGTACCCGGTTGGTATATTGCGAAACGCCAGCCAACCCGAATATGCGCCTGATCGATATTGCGGCCATCGCCGAAATCACTCACGGGCAACCACGGGCGCAGTTGCTGGTAGATAACACCTACTGCACGCCATACCTGCAACAGCCGCTGGCGTTGGGGGCGGATATGGTGGTGCACTCCGCCACCAAATATCTGGGTGGGCATGGCGATCTGCTGGCCGGGCTGGTGATCGCCAAGGCTGAGTTGGCGCAGGAGATCCGCCTGGTCGGTTTGAAGGACATGACCGGAGCGGTGCTGTCAGCTCAGGATGCGTCTTTGCTGCTACGTGGCCTGAAAACCCTGCCATTGCGCATGGAGCGCCATTGCGACAACGCTCAGCAGTTGGCAGAGCTGTTGGAACAGCATCCGGCGGTGGAGCGAGTTTATTACCCTGGATTGGAGAACTTCCCGCAACATGGCTTGGCCAGCCAGCAGATGAGCCGCCCTGGCGGGATGTTGGCCTTTGAGCTGAAAGGGGGAATGGAAGCCGGGATCCGCTTCCTCAACGGACTAAATCTGATCCTGCGGGCGGTGAGCCTGGGGGATTGCGAATCGTTGGCACAGCATCCGGCGAGTATGACGCACTCCGCCTATAGTGCCGAAGAACGCCGGCGGCACCATATCAGCGACGGGCTGATCCGGCTTTCTGCAGGACTGGAAGATGTTGAAGATTTGAAGGCGGATATCAATCAGGCGCTGGCGCGTTGCCAGTAAACCTGCTGCAGCGGCCACCAGCCTCATGAGTCGAGGCTGGTGGGCTGGTTTTTAGCGGCTTTCTGTTGAGACTACGACAGGAGTTTCCCCACCTTTTTTGCGTACCCACAACGTATAAGCCAGCGTCAGGAAGGCTACCCAGATTAGCCCGACATACAGCGCGATACGGCTTTCCTCGAAGTAACCGAGCAGGCCGATGACGAACACCATAAACGCCGTTGCCAATGCAGGAGCTACCGGCCACCAAGGGACTGGGAAGCTCAGCTTGGCCACTTCATCTTTAGTAAGCGTGCGGCGCATGGCGATCTGCGACAGCAGGATCATCAGCCATACCCATACCGTGGCAAAGGTGGCGATGGAGGCAATGATGATAAAGATCTGTTTGGGGATCAGATAGTTGAGCACTACGGCCAACAGCAGGGCAATGGACATCACCAACACCGTCATCCAAGGTACACCGTTACCGGTCAGCTTGGTGAAGGCCTTAGGAGCCTGGCCATCCTGCGCCATGCCGTACATCATGCGGCCAGCGCCGAAGATGTCGCTGTTGATGGCGGAGATGGCGGCGGTGATCACCACCACGTTCAACACGTTAGCCGCCGAGCTGATGCCCATATGGCTGAAAATCTCGACAAACGGGCTACCGTTCTGGCCGATGCTGTTCCACGGATAGATAGACATCAATACCAGCAGGGTCAGCACGTAGAACAGCAGGATACGGACAGGCACGGCGTTGATTGCCTTGGGCAGCACCTTGGCGGGATCTTTGGCTTCGCTGGCGGTGATACCGATAATTTCAATCCCGCCGAAGGCAAACATCACCACCGCCAGGGAGGCAATGACGCCACCGATGCCGTTAGGCATAAAGCCACCGTGTTGCCACAGATTGCTGAAACCGGTCGCTTCCTGCGTGACGCCGAAACCGAACAGCATAACGGCAGCCCCACCAATGATCATCGCCACGATAGCGGCAACCTTGATCAGCGACAGCCAGAACTCCATCTCGCCAAACACTTTGACGCTGCACAGGTTAAGCGCGCCGATAAACAGAATGATGCTCAGTACCCAGACCCATTGCGCGACGTCTGGGAACCATAGCCCCATATAGATGCCGAAGGCTGTCACGTCGGCCAGAGCCACGATCACCATTTCAAAGGTATAGGTCCAACCGGTGAGGAAGCCCGCTAACGGGCCGAGATAATGGCTGGCGTAGTGGCCAAAGGAGCCAGAGACGGGCTGATGCACCGCCATCTCGCCCAAGGCACGCATCACCATAAATACCGCCGCACCACCCACCAGATAGGCAAGCAGTACGGCCGGGCCAGCCAGTTGAATCGCGCCAGCGGAACCATAAAACAGACCGGTACCGATGGCCGAACCCAGGGCCATAAAGCGGATATGTCGCGCGTTCAGGCCACGCCGGAGTTGGGGTTTCTCATTACGCATGTTGCTTCTCCGTTTTAATAATGTAGTTGTCGGACAGGCAGCGCTATCCGCACTGGGGGAACGAACCCCGGCGGGATAGAGGACGAATTGTGCAGGGTAATAGGCCGTGCCCCAGACTGACGGGGCACGGCCTAAAGGCGTTACGCCTGGCTAGGTAACAAGGTGGCTGGGATCAGCGCGGTCAGATGGCCTGCTGCCAACAGTTGGCTGGCAGCTTCGATATCGGGGGCGAAGAACCGATCCTTATCGTAGTAGGCGACATGCTCGCGCAGCAGATGCCGAGCCTGCTCCAGCCCTGCGGTGGTTTGCAGACCTTTACGCAGATCCAGCCCCTGACAGGCCGCTAGCCATTCTACAGCCAGAATGCCGCGGACGTTATCCGCCATTTCCCACAGGCGACGGCCCGCTGCCGGTGCCATCGAGACATGGTCTTCCTGGTTGGCCGAGGTTGGGATGCTGTCAACGCTGGCCGGGTGCGCCAGTGCCTTGTTCTCGCTGGTCAGCGCGGCGGCGGTGACCTGGGCGATCATAAAGCCGGAGTTCACCCCGCCGTTATCCACCAGGAACGGTGGCAACTGCGACATGTGTTTATCCATCATCAGTGAAATACGGCGCTCGGAGAGTGAACCGATTTCGGCAAACGCCAGCGCCAGGTTATCGGCGGCCATGGCTACCGGTTCGGCGTGGAAGTTGCCGCCGGACAGCACATCGCCCTGTTCTGCAAACACCAGCGGGTTATCGGAAACGGCGTTGGCCTCGATCTCCAGCACTTCTGCGGCCTGGCGGATCTGCGTCAGGCAGGCACCCATCACCTGCGGTTGGCAGCGCAGGGAGTAAGGATCCTGCACTTTTTCGCAGTTGGCGTGTGAGTCCGACACGGCGCTACGCGCACCAAGCAGGTGGCGATAAGCGGCGGCGGCGTCGATCTGCCCACGCTGGCCACGCACTTCGTGGATGCGTGGATCGAACGGGCTACGAGATCCCAGCGCGGCTTCCACGGTCAGGCTGCCGGTTACGGTGGCGGCAGCAAACAGATCTTCGGCATCAAACAGGCCACGCAGCGCAAAGGCGGCGGAAACCTGGGTGCCGTTCAGCAGTGCCAGACCCTCTTTGGCTGCCAGCGTTAACGGTTTCAGACCCGCTTTGGCCAGCGCCTCGGTGGCTGGTAGCCACTCGCCCTGATAGCGGGCTTTACCTTCGCCCAACAGCACCAGGCTCATGTGTGCCAGCGGGGCCAGATCGCCTGAAGCGCCAACGGAGCCTTTCAGCGGGATATGTGGATACACTTCGGCGTTCACCAGCGCCATCAGCGCCTGGATCACCTCCAGACGGATGCCGGAGAAACCACGCGACAGGCTGTTGATCTTCAGCACCATAATCAGGCGCATCAGGCTGTCATCGGTAGGCGCACCTACACCGGCTGCATGTGACAGCACGATGGAACGTTGCAGGTTCTCCAAATCTTCGCGGGCGATACGGGTGGAAGCCAGCAGGCCAAAGCCGGTATTGATACCGTAAGTGGTGCGGTTCTCTTCCACAATGCGTTCCACGCAGGAAACGCTCTGCTGGATCGCGCCATAGGCGTTGTCGTCCAGTGTCAGGGTGACCGGGTGCTGATAAACCTGGCGCAGTTCGGCAAGCGTCAGCTTACCTGGGCGGATAGTCAGAGCGTTCATGCTTTTTCTCCCTGAGTAGCGGCAACCATTGGCAGGTTCAGACCTTGCTCGCGGGCGCAGTCGATAGCGATCTCGTAACCCGCATCGGCATGGCGCATGACGCCGGTGGCCGGATCGTTATGCAGCACGCGGGCGATACGCTCGGCGGCTTCATCGGTGCCGTCACAGACGATCACCATGCCGGAGTGTTGGGAGAAGCCCATGCCGACGCCGCCGCCGTGGTGCAGAGACACCCAGGTGGCACCGCTGGCGGTGTTGAGCAGGGCGTTGAGCAGCGGCCAGTCGGATACGGCATCAGAGCCGTCCTTCATTGATTCGGTTTCACGGTTCGGGCTGGCGACCGAGCCGGAATCCAGGTGGTCACGGCCAATGACGATTGGAGCAGAGAGTTCGCCGCGGCGTACCATTTCGTTAAATGCCAGGCCCAACTTGGCGCGTTGGCCCAGGCCGACCCAGCAGATACGGGCTGGCAGACCCTGGAAGCTGATGCGCTCACGCGCCATATCCAACCAACGGTGCAGGTGCTCATCGTCAGGGATCAGCTCTTTAACCATGGCGTCGGTCTTGTAGATATCCTGCGGATCGCCAGAAAGCGCAGCCCAACGGAACGGGCCGACGCCGCGGCAGAACAGCGGGCGAATATAGGCAGGTACAAAGCCCGGGAAGTCAAAGGCGTTATCAACGCCCATCTCTTTGGCCATCTGGCGGATGTTGTTGCCGTAATCGAAGGTAGGCACGCCCATTTTCTGGAACGCCAGCATGGCTTCTACGTGTTCGGCCATTGATTGTTTGGCAGCCTTCACCACCACTGCAGGTTCGGTTTGTGCACGGCGGCGATACTCTTCCCAGCTCCAGCCTTTTGGCAGGTAACCGTTGAGCGGGTCGTGGGCGCTGGTCTGGTCGGTGACCATGTCCGGGCGCACGCCACGCTTGACCAGCTCCGGCAGGATTTCTGCCGCGTTGCCACACAGGGCAATCGAGATGGCTTTGCCTTCGGCGCAGTACTTTTTCAGGCGCGCCAGAGCGTCATCCAGATCGGTGGCCTGCTCATCGACATAGCGAGTTTTCAGGCGGAAATCGATGCGGCTCTGCTGGCATTCGATGTTCAGCGAGCTGGCCCCGGCCAAGGTAGCGGCCAGTGGCTGTGCGCCACCCATGCCACCCAGCCCGGCGGTCAGCACCCAGCGGCCTTTCAGGCTGCCGTCGTAATGCTGGCGGCCAGCTTCGACGAAGGTCTCGTAAGTGCCCTGCACGATGCCCTGGCTACCGATGTAAATCCAGCTGCCAGCGGTCATCTGGCCATACATCGCCAGGCCCTTGGCATCCAGCTCGTTAAAGTGTTCCCAGGTGGCCCAGTGAGGCACCAGGTTGGAGTTGGCAATCAGTACGCGCGGGGCGTTACTGTGCGTTTTGAACACGCCGACCGGCTTGCCGGACTGCACCAGCAAGGTTTCGTCGTCTTCCAGGGTTTTGAGGGTGGCAACGATCTTGTCGTAACAGTCCCAATCACGGGCTGCGCGGCCGATACCGCCATAAACGACCAGTTCGTGTGGATTTTCAGCCACTTCAGGATCGAGGTTGTTCATCAGCATGCGCAGTGGCGCTTCGGTCAGCCAGCTTTTGGCGTTTAATTGTGTGCCGCGGGGCGCGCGAATATCAACATGGCGAACTTTGTTATTTGCAGTCACAGCTAGTTCCTCAAACAGTATCGGTACAAATCTCATCTTATGACGGCAACTCACAGGCCATAACAATGAGCGGGGTTTATTAACATATACTTGTATGTACAAGCATATGCAACAGCGGCGATAATTTGAGAAAAATGGCATAAGCAAAGGTTATTTGTGTTTTAAATCATGTTGTTATGTTTTATTTTCGGATTAAGGCTATTAGCCGGACATGGCAAAACAGTGAGCTGCTCTACAAAAATGAATTAAAATAGTGTCATTTTTGAGCGACAAATCACAATAATTTTACATATGGATTACAACTAAGCGGCAGCGATAAAAAAAACGTATTACCGGGGGATTGGGAGACAATGGTTTGTAGGGGCGCCGCATGCAGCGCCCGCTAATATAATCAATAGGTTAGATAGCCGGTTGCAATGCGCTTGAACGCGTCATCTTGAATACCGTGGCCAGGCTGGCTAGCAGCGCCGGGATCGCCAGGAACAGCAAAATACTCTGCACCTGCCACTCCATCGCCAGTAGCTGAGCCGCCATCATGGTGCCAGCCACGCCGCCAAAGCGGCCAATGCCCTGCATCCAGGCAATACCGGTAGCGCGGCTGTGCGTTGGGTAGTAGGTGGCAGCCAGGGTTTGCAGGCCGGATTGTGCGCCGTTCATGGTAATGCCCATCAGGAAGATAAAGGTGCCGAGCAGCACGATCTGGCTATCCTCGGTGGCCATCGCCACAATCAGCAGGGCGCTGATGGCAAAGCCGGTGGAAACCACTTTGTGGGCATTCCAACGGTCCATCAACCAACCGGCCATCAGGATCCCCAGCGTACCGCCAAAGGTGAACAGCGACGTCAGGATCGCCGATTGCTCAAGCTGATACCCCAACCCTTGCATCAACAGCGGCATCCAACTCAGCAATACGTAGTAGATCACCAACCCCATAAAGTAGGTGAGCCACAGCATCAGTGTCCCCACCAGGTAGGGGCGGCTGAACAGCAGGCCGACGCTGGTCTTCGACAGGGCCAGCTTGTCCTCATACAGGTAGAAACGGGTGATATGGCTGATGTTATGGCTGATAAAGCGTTGGGCAATCTGTTTGATTTTAGCGGCATCCTGACCACGGTTAACCATGTATTTCACCGATTCCGGCAGCAGCAGGATCAGCAGCACGGTGAGCAATAGCGGGGCAATGGCCCCCAGCAGCAACACGCTGTGCCAGCCGTAAGCGGGGATCAGCCAGGAAGAGATGGCACCACCGCCTGCCGCTCCCAGCGGAAAGCCGCAGTACATGGTGTTGATGGCCAGCGATCGGCAGCGTTGCGGAGCATATTCTGAGATTAGCGTGATGGCATTTGGCATGGCGGCACCCAGGCCAAGCCCGGTGAGGAAGCGCCACAGCGTCAGGCTGTTGAGTGAACCCGCGTAGGCGGTGGCCAGGCTGGAAAGGCCAAAGAACAGGCAGGAGAACACCAGCACCCGTTTGCGGCCAACGCGGTCAGAAATCGGCCCGGCAACCAGGGCTCCCAACGAAAGGCCAAGCAGCGCCGCGCTTAATACCGGCCCCAGATCCTGTTTCACGATCCCCCAGTCTTTGGCCACCGAAGGGGCGATATAGCCCATCGCCGCCGTATCGTAACCGTCAATTGCCAGGATCAGGAAACCCAGGATGATCAGGGTCCAGTGAAACAGCGAAAATTTGCTGTCGTCGATAGCCTGCTGAATATTCAATTCGGTGGAATGGGCCATAGTTTCCTTAAACGCAGATAGGATGTTGATGGATCGTCGGAACTGCGCCCGACTTGTGCCTGCCTGTCTATACATCTGCGTCAGAGTCGCTTTTATGTCAAATATTTTCGTTTTAAATGTTAATTTTATGTTTGTTTTGAGCGGTGGATAACATTGGTGGTTGGTGTTAAGTCTGCAATAAACGTCACCCATTAGTGGGTTAGCCGGAGAAAGCTGCTGGCCACCGCCGAACGGACAAAATTTAATACACTTTTCCAGGTTTGGTCGCCCGGTCGGGATCTGCGATAATGCTTTTTTTATACCCTATGAATTTCAAGCTGCAGCTAGGCGACAAGCTCACTCATCCCCAGGAGCTTACTTTTGGGTAAGTGACTGGGGTGACAAATCTGTCGGGAACAGATTTGAACGCTGTACACAGCGGCCCCGAAGGGGTGAGGCCCAGGGATGGGCCGAGTAGCTATGTGCAGGTAACAACGCTGCAGCTTGAAAGGCGACGGGGATACTTTTCTAGATTGAGAAAGCGATGCAATACCCGATTAATGAGATGTTCCAGACTTTGCAGGGCGAAGGCTATTTCACCGGCGTGCCGGCCATTTTTATTCGCCTACAGGGTTGCCCGGTGGGATGCAGCTGGTGCGATACCAAACACACCTGGGAAAAGGACGCCGATCGGGAAGTGGATATGCAACGCATCCTGGTGAAAACTGCCGAGAGTGATGCCTGGGGGAGCGCCAGTGCAGAACAGTTGCTGGAGGTGGTTGAACAGCAGGGCTATACCGCACGCCATATCGTGATCACCGGCGGTGAGCCGTGTATTTACGATCTGATCCCGTTGACCAAGCTGTTTGAGAACGCAGGCTACGGCTGCCAGATTGAAACCAGCGGCACCCATGAAGTTCTCTGTTCCCCCAATACCTGGGTCACCGTTTCACCCAAAGTGAATATGCGCGGTGGTTTGAAGGTGGTAGAGCAGGCGCTGATGCGGGCCGATGAGATCAAGCATCCGGTGGGGCGTGAACGTGATATTGAGGCGTTGGATGAGTTGCTGGCAACGTTGCACGACGAAAAACACCGTATTATCGCTTTGCAGCCGATCAGCCAAAAAGAAGAGGCGACGCGGTTGTGTATTGAGACCTGCATTGCCCGCAACTGGCGGCTTTCAATGCAGACGCATAAGTATTTGAATATCGCTTAAGACCGGCCCCTCACCCCACCCCTCTCCCACAGGGAGAGGGGGCTGCCCGGAGCCTTTGGTGGGATCGTGCTGCTTCGGAAAAGGGGAGTAAGAACAAGAAAGGAAAGTAAAACGCTGAGCAATCAACGAACTCGATCGGTTCCCTCTCCTTGGGGAGAGCCTTTGGTGGGGTCGTGCTGCTTCGGAAAAGGGGAGTAAGAACAAGAAAGGAAAGTAAAACGCTGAGCAATCAACGAACTCGATCGGTTCCCTCTCCTTGGGGAGAGGGTTAGGGTGAGGGAGATCGCACCGCAGCCAATCGCCTCACCCTGAGCCTTGCCCTGTTAACCTTTATATACGCAGCCTGCTGTACAGGTCTCTTTGACCATCACTGCCGACAATTCAGGCAACTGCGGTTTCAACTGCTGCCAAATCCAGGCGGCAAGCACTTCGCTGGTCGGGTTCTCCAAGCCAGGAATATCGTTCAGATTATAGTGATCAAGGCGCTGCCAAATCGGCTTGAAGGCGGCCTTCAGCTCGGCAAAATCCATCACCCAACCGGTGTGGGCGTCCACTTCCCCGGTCACTTCAATACGCACCATAAACGAATGCCCGTGCAGGCGGCCGCATTTATGGCCCTCCGGCACGTTTGGCAGATGGTGTGCGGCTTCAAACTGAAAATCTTTAAATAGCGTGGTTGCCATTATTACGGCCTCATTGACTCAAAAACCGCCGAATACTAACGGAAAGCGGCCCTGGTTACTATCTTTTGGGCTGCTTCAGGGGAGATCCTGGGGGGCAGCATGTAGCGCTGCTGGCATTTTTATTTGGGCGGGATTGAGCCGATTGGAGGCGGTTATCAACCTCAAATGCGATTCATTCAAACTTTGAAAAATTAACTAGTTAAATATCAATAAATTAAAAATAAATATCTAACGATTTAGCCACTATCCCTTACCAGGAAAACTGCTTAGTCGTTTTGGTTATTAATTATTGCTATCCCTTATTTAATCGTTGCAATGACGCTCGGTAACCTTACAAACTCTCCTGGTCTTTTCAGGACATTACACAACAACAATTACAGCGACTGACACTGGCTAAGCATAGGATATCCGTACCGCGATGACGACTCAGGTTCCTCCAACATCTTTGCTCCCGCTGACCCCCGAACAGCTTGCGAGTTTGCAGGCCGTCATTGGCGGGTACTCCCCAACGCAGCTGGCATGGCTCTCTGGTTACTTCTGGGGCATGGTTAACCAGCAGCCGGGAAGCGTGGCTTCAGCACCGGTTGCAGCTGCCCCTGCGGCCAGCATCACCCTGATTTCTGCTTCCCAGACCGGTAACGCACGCCGTCTGGCCGAACAGCTACGCGACGATCTGCTGGCGGCGAAGTTGAGCGTCACCCTGGTGAATGCCGGTGACTACAAGTTCAAGCAAATCGCCCAGGAGCGTCTGCTGGTGGTGATCGCCTCCACCCAAGGGGAAGGGGAACCAGCGGAAGAAGCGGTGGCGCTGCACAAATTCCTGCATTCAAAAAAAGCCCCCAAACTCAATGAAACCGCCTTTGCGGTGTTTGGCCTGGGGGATAGCTCTTATGAGAATTTCTGCCAGTCCGGCAAAGACTTTGATGGCAAGCTGGCCGAGCTGGGTGCCGAGCGCCTGGTGGAGCGCATCGATGCGGATGTGGATTATCAGGAACTGGCTATCGCCTGGCGTAAGCAGGTGGTGGAAGTCCTGAAGGCTCGAGCACCAGCGGAAAACAGCGCTCCGGCGGCATTGGCCAGCGGTGCGGTCGATCAGTTGGACAGCAGCCCCTACAGCAAAGAACAGCCGCTGACCGCGCAACTGGCGGCCAAGCAAAAGATCACTGGCCGTGCTTCCGATAAAGACGTACGCCATATCGAGATCGATTTAGGCGATTCCGGCCTGCGCTATCAGCCGGGCGATGCCTTGGGCGTATGGTTTGACAACGATCCGGCGCTGGTGGATGAACTGGTACAACTGCTGTGGCTGAAAGGTGACGAACCGGTTGAGGTTGAGGGGCAAACCCTGCCGCTGCGTGAAGCTTTGCGCAGCCACTTTGAACTGACGCAGAACACTACGCTGATTGTGGAAAAATATGCCGGTCTGTCGCGGGACGAACAGCTGATTAGCCTGCTGGCTGACAAACCTAAACTGCAACACTACGCCCATAACACCCCGATTGTAGACATGGTGCGCCAGGCTCCGGCCGACCTGAATGCAGAGCAGTTACTCAGCCTGCTGCGCCCGCTGACGCCGCGCCTGTACTCCATCGCCTCCTCTCAGGCAGAGAATGAAAACGAAGTGCACATCACCGTTGGCGTGGTGCGTTACGACATTGATGGCCGCAGCCGTGCCGGTGGGGCTTCCAGCTTCCTGGCCGATCGTCTGGAAGAAGAAGGCGAACTGCGGGTGTTTATCGAACATAACGACAACTTCCGTTTGCCCGCCAATCCGGAAACTCCGGTGATCATGATTGGCCCCGGCACAGGTATCGCTCCGTTCCGCGCCTTTATGCAGCAGCGTGAAGCCGAAGGTGCTGGGGGCAAGAACTGGCTGTTCTTTGGCAACCCGCACTTTACCGAAGACTTCCTGTACCAGGTCGAATGGCAGCGTTATGTGAAAGAGGGCCTGCTGACTCGTATCGATCTGGCCTGGTCACGGGATCAACAACATAAGGTTTATGTGCAGGACAAGCTGCGTGAGCAAGGTGCGGAAATCTGGAACTGGATCCAGCAGGGCGCGCACATCTATGTCTGTGGCGATGCCAACCGCATGGCGAAAGACGTTGAAAACACATTGTTAGCACTGGTGGCCGAGCACGGTGGTATGGATACCGAGCTGGCAGACGAATTCTTAAGCGAGCTGCGCCTTGAGCGCCGTTATCAGCGAGACGTTTACTAATGAGTGATAAACACCCTGGGCCTCTGGTGGTTGAAGGCAAACTGGCCGATGCCGAGCGTCTGAAGAAAGAGAGTAACTTCCTGCGCGGAACCATTGCCGAAGATTTACAAGACGGTCTGACCGGCGGCTTTACCGGCGATAACTTCTTGCTGATCCGTTTCCACGGCATGTACCAGCAGGACGATCGCGATATTCGCGCCGAACGTGCCGAACAAAAACTCGAGCCGCGCCACGCCATGATGCTGCGCTGCCGCCTGCCGGGCGGGATTATTTCCCCGCAACAGTGGTTGGGGATCGACAAATTTGCCGCAGAAAGCACGCTGTACGGCAGCATCCGTATCACCAACCGGCAGACGTTCCAGTTCCATGGCATCGTCAAAGGCAACGTGAAACCGGTGCACCAGTTACTGAACCGCCTGGGGCTGGATGCGCTGGCGACGGCTAACGACGTGAACCGTAACGTACTTTGCACCTCGAATCCTGTGGAGTCGGAGCTGCATCAGGAAGCGTACGAATGGGCGAAGAAAATCTCCGAGCACCTGCTGCCGCGTACCCGTGCCTATGCCGAAGTGTGGCTGGATAAAGAAAAAGTCGCGACCACGGACGAAGAGCCGATCCTGGGCGCGACATACTTGCCGCGCAAGTTTAAAACCACGGTAGTGATCCCGCCGCAGAATGATGTAGATCTGCATGCCAACGACATGAACTTTGTGGCGATTGCCGAGCACGGCAAGCTGGTGGGCTTTAACCTGCTGGTGGGTGGCGGCCTGTCTATCGAGCATGGCAACAAGAAAACCTATGCGCGTACGGCGAGTGAGTTTGGCTATATTCCGCTGGAACATACGCTGGCCGTCGCCGAAGCGGTGGTGACCACCCAGCGTGACTGGGGCAACCGCACCGACCGTAAGAACGCCAAAACCAAATATACGCTGGAGCGGGTGGGGGTTGATACCTTCCGCGCCGAGGTAGAAAAGCGGGCTGGCATCACCTTTGCGCCGGTGCGTCCGTATGAGTTTACCGGCCGCGGCGATCGCATCGGTTGGGTCAAAGGGGTTGATAACCACTGGCACCTGACGCTGTTTATTGAAAACGGTCGCCTGCTGGATTATCCAGGCCGTCCGCTGAAAACCGGCGTGGCCGAGATCGCCAAGATCCATCAGGGCGATTTCCGTCTGACAGCCAACCAGAACCTGATCGTGGCCGGTGTACCGGAAAGCGAAAAGGCGAAGATCGAGGCCCTGGCGCGCCAGCACGGCCTGATCGATGACGGCATCAGCGAGCAGCGCAAGAATTCGATGGCCTGCGTATCCTACCCAACCTGCCCACTGGCGATGGCGGAGGCCGAGCGCTTCCTGCCGGAGTTTGTGACCAAGGTAGAAGGCATCATGCATCGGCATGGCGTGGGCGATGAGCACGTGGTGCTGCGTATCACCGGCTGCCCGAACGGCTGTGGCCGAGCGCTGCTGGCGGAGATTGGGCTGGTTGGTAAAGCGATTGGCCGTTACAACCTGCATTTGGGCGGTAACCGTGAAGGGACGCGTATTCCGCGCATGTATCGGGAAAATATTAACGAAGAGGAAATCCTGCAAACCATCGACCAACTGGTAGGGCGTTGGGCAACAGAACGCACCGCTGGCGAAGGTTTTGGCGATTTCACCGTGCGAACCGGGATTATCCGGCCGGTGGTGGATCCCGCGCAGGATTTCTGGGAATAACTTTCGCGGCTGCATGTTATTACGGAGCAGCCAGCCTCCCTTATCCCGGGCCTTTCGGTCGCTGTGTAGAGTGATATGCCGACGAGGGCACATTCGGTCCCCTCTCCCTGTGGGAGAGGGTTAGGGTGAGGGGCCACATCATCACTTTCAGGAGATCGCATCATGGCTGAATTGGATCTGGCGGCGCTGAACGCGTTACCGAAGTCCGGGCAGGCGCTGGCCCTGGCGGTCGTCAACGGCCAGTTGGAGCAGCTTTCGGCACAGGAGAGGGTTGCCTGGGCGCTGGAACATCTGCCGGGGGAGTTTGTGCTTTCCTCCAGCTTTGGTATTCAGGCGGCGGTGTGTCTGCATCTGGTCACGCGCATCAAGCCGGATATCCCGGTGATCCTGACCGATACCGGCTACCTGTTCCCGGAAACCTACCAGTTTATCGACCAATTGGCCGACCAACTGAACCTGAACCTGCAGGTATTCCGCGCCGAGCATTCACCGGCCTGGCAAGAGGCGCGCTACGGCAAGCTGTGGGAGCAGGGCGTTGAGGGCATTGAGCAGTACAACCAAATCAACAAAGTTGAGCCGATGAACCGCGCGCTGGAAACTCTAGGTGCGCAAACCTGGTTTGCTGGTCTGCGCCGTGAGCAATCGGGCAGCCGTGCCAATCTGCCGGTGCTGGCGGTGCAGCGTGGGGTATTCAAGATCCTGCCGATCATCGACTGGGATAACCGCCAGATTTACCAATATCTCACCGAGCATGGGCTGAGCTACCACCCGCTGTGGGATCAGGGCTACCTGTCGGTGGGCGATACCCATACCACCCGTAAATGGGAGGAAGGCATGAGCGAGGAAGAAACCCGCTTCTTCGGCCTGAAGCGCGAGTGTGGTCTGCACGAAGGTTGATGAGCGCATAGTTAACGAACCGGGTTCTGCGAGGGCCCGACTAATTAAGTTCTAGCTCAATAACATGTGACGTCTGAGGGCGCGGGTCAAATCTTGGCGGGTATGCAAGAATAGCAAGATATCGACGGTATGACCGGTGATTTCATACAGCGTCCGGTATTCGTGTTTATCCAGACGTTCTCGTAGTGCCAAGCCATAATCAGCCAAAGTGGCGTTAAAACGATAGCGCTTGGGATCTTCTCGCAACGTGGCAGTAGCTTCCAAGAGCAATTGGTCTACAAAGTGCCCTGCATCCACTGAGCCAATAGTGGCTGTTTTGAACGACTCTATATCGGCAAGGCACTGAAATGCGGTTTCGGTCAGACGCACTTCATACATGGGTGGTTACTCCTTAACCTCTTGCAGCCCTTAGCCTTTTTAATGCTTCATCAGGAGTCAGGACTTTCCCTTCGGCGACTTCTTGCTTGGATTTCAGCACCAGTTTTAGCAGTGCATGGGTTTGCTGTTCCTGTTCCCAGGCAGCCAATTCCTCTTGTCGTTCCAAGGCCGTTTGGACGAATAATTCTGCGGTTCCATTTTTAGTCACCCAAACACCTCCTTTGAAACTATCAGGTGAACCGAGACTCTCTCGTGTCGCTTGTTGCGATAAGGTTTTGTGCGTACTCATTGGTTTCTTCTCGAATACGGGTTTCTCTCAGTATACTTAACCAAGATGGTGAGTACAAAATTTGTACTCGATTTTACGTCCAATTATTTCTTCTGTTTCTTCTTCGGCTCAGGGGCCGGATGCGCCTGCACCCATTCTTTTACCAACGGTAACAGGATCCGTACGCTGTCGCGGCTGCGCTTGTCGATCCGCCCTGGCAGGTGGGTTTCCAGATATTGCAGATTGTCGTATTGCGGGCGATGCCAAGTAATGCCCTGCGGGAAGTTGGGGCTGACAGCACGCTGCTGGTAACCGTCTCGATCCCCCAGCGACCAGTTGGTGGCTTCTACCGCCATCACCGGAATTTTGGCGTTATCGAAGACGATCTGATCGGAACAGCAACCGGTGCCGGTTGGAAAACCTTTGCTGCCTGGGTTGATGGCCGCTTCAATGCCATAACGGTGGGCGATGCTCAGTGCCCGATCGCGGGATCGGACCACCACTTCCGGCTCGGTGTTACGCCCAGAATGGAAATAGAGGCGATCGCCGGTGATCAGGCTGTCGAGGTTAATCACCAGCAGCGTGTTCTTCCGCTCCTCCGGCGTCATACGGCCAAGGTAGTTTTTAGCGCCTACAGACTTAAGCTCTTCACCACTCATGGCCACAAAGCGCAGGCTATAGGTGGTGGGGATATTTTTCAGCCTGTTGGCCAACTCCAGCATCACGCCCACGCCGGAGGCATTGTCATCGACCCCCTGTAGCGTCAGGCCACCGAGGTTATTGTCCACCTCATCGTCGCTAAGCGGGGTATAGGTATCGAAGTGCGCCATGATGATGACCTGCTGGGGCCGCTCACCTTTTTTGGTGGCAATCACCGAGGTGACGCTAATCTTGCGCCAGTTTTCACTGGTGTCTTTGTTGGTGTAGAGATAACGGGCGTCAAAGGTGCGGGTGTCTGCCGGGTAGCCCATCTCGGTAAACTGCTGTTTCAGGTAGTCTGCGGCCAGTAATTCTGCCGGGCTGCCCGCCATGCGGCCGGGGAAGTAGGTAGCGATATGGCGGATCTGTTTAGCGGCGAACTGGCCCATAGGGGCTTCTTTTACGGGTTTGGTAGCGGCCGAAACGCTTACAGCACTGCCGAGAGCGACTAACAACAGCCCTGCTCTCAGGCACAAGCGGGAAAACATACCGAAAAATCCTTCTCTGACAGCGGTGATACCGATTATTTTTGCGGTAGTTAGTATGGGACGCCAGCGCCGATAAGACAATTTCTTCGCGTCCTATTTTTGTCTTAGGTGCTCGCCGCTAAACCGCTGCTATCCACGTTTAGTGGCACCGTATGTTCGACCGTAGGGGAGACATCAAGGCCACACCTGTAACCTCATTACGTACAGCGAGTTAGGCGCACTGCCAACAGCCTTATTCCATTTAAGAACATCTCATGCCTTTTCGTCATTTCAGGGGGCAAATCGCACGCCGTATAGTCACCCTATCAATCTGTTATATGAAAAGGCCGTTGTGGACTATCTACCAATATTTGCCGACCTGAAACAACGCCCAGTGCTGGTGGTTGGCGGCGGCGAAGTGGCTGCACGCAAAGTCGACCTCCTGCTACGCGCAGGGGCGCAAGTGCGGATCGTGGCGCAGGCGCTTTCAGCAGAGCTGGAGCACCAACACCTGCAAGGGCGCGTTGAGTGGCTGGGGCAGAACTTTGTGCCGCAGCAGTTAGACGACGTCTTTCTGGTGATTGCCGCTACCGACGATAGCGCGCTGAACGCCGAGGTGTATGCCGAAGCGGATAAGCGCCGCGTGTTGGCTAACGTGGTGGATGACCAACCGCGCTGCTCCTTTATCTTCCCGTCGATTATCGATCGCTCACCGTTGGTGGTGGCCGTTTCTTCCAGCGGCCAGGCACCGGTATTGGCGCGGATGTTACGTGAGAAGCTGGAGGCATTGCTGCCTGCCAGCCTGGGGCAGATGGCGGAACTGGCCGGAGGGTTGCGTGGCAAAGTGAAGCAACGGCTGGCTTCCATCGGGGCCAGACGCCGTTTCTGGGAGAAAACCTTCAACGGCCGTTTCGCGACTTTGGTGGTGAATGGCCAGACGGAGCAGGCGCAGCAGCAGTTGGAACAGGATTTAACGGCTTTTGCGCAGGGTAATGAGGGGGCGCAAGGTGAGATCGCACTGGTCGGGGCAGGCCCGGGCGATGTCGGCTTGTTGACCCTACGCGGGCTGCAGGTGATGCAGCAGGCTGACGTGGTGCTTTACGATCACCTGGTGAGCGAAGAGACGCTGGATTTGGTGCGTCGCGACGCCGAACGTATCTGCGTGGGCAAACGCGCCGGTGCGCACTCGGTGATCCAGGAAGAGACCAATCGGCTGCTGGTAGAACTGGCGCAGCAGGGGAAGCGGGTAGTGCGGTTAAAAGGCGGCGATCCCTTTATCTTTGGCCGGGGTGGCGAAGAGTTACAGGTGGCCGCCGCTGCCGGGATCCCTTTCCAGGTGGTGCCGGGCGTAACCGCAGCAGCAGGGGCTACGGCCTATGCCGGTATTCCGCTAACGCATCGCGATCATGCCCAAAGCGTGACCTTTATTACCGGCCATTGCCGCGACGATGACGACGGCTTGGATTGGCCCGCACTGGCGCGAGCGCGTCAGACGTTGGCGATCTACATGGGCACCATGAAGGCGGCGGATATCAGCCGCAATCTGATCGCCCATGGCCGTGATGCGGATACGCCAGTCGCCGTGATCAGCCGGGGTACGCGGGCCGATCAACAGGTGCAGACTGGCACCTTGCAACAGCTGGAACAATTAACTCGGCAGGCCCCGTTACCGGCGCTGCTGGTGATCGGTGAAGTGGTGGAGTTACATCATCAAATCGCCTGGTTTGGGCATCAATCGCAGACGGCAGTGGCAGCGCGCCCGGCCGTCGTGAATTTGGCTTAAAGGATCTGTTATGGACCAAAAACGACTCACTCATTTGCGGCAATTGGAGGCGGAGAGCATCCATATCATCCGTGAAGTGGCCGCCGAATTCGGCAATCCGGTGATGCTCTATTCCATCGGTAAAGACTCCTCGGTGATGCTGCATCTGGCGCGCAAGGCGTTCTATCCGGGCACGCTGCCGTTCCCGCTGCTGCATGTGGATACCGGCTGGAAATTTAACGAAATGTACCAATTCCGCGATCGTACCGCCAAAGAGTACGGTTTCGAGCTGCTGATCCACAAAAACCCGGAAGGGGTGGCGATGGGGATTAACCCGTTTGTCCACGGCAGCGCCAAGCACACCGATATCATGAAAACCGAAGGCCTCAAGCAGGCACTGAACAAGTACGGTTTTGACGCTGCCTTCGGTGGTGCCCGCCGTGACGAAGAGAAATCCCGCGCCAAAGAGCGCATCTACTCTTTCCGCGATCGCTTCCACCGCTGGGATCCGAAAAACCAGCGCCCGGAGCTGTGGCACAACTATAACGGCCAGATCAACAAGGGCGAGAGCATCCGCGTGTTCCCGCTGTCGAACTGGACCGAGCTGGATATCTGGCAATATATCTTCCTGGAGAAGATCGATATCGTTCCGCTCTACCTGGCCAAACCACGCCCGGTGGTGGAACGTGATGGCATGCTGATGATGGTGGATGACGATCGTATCGATCTGCAACCGGGTGAAGTGATCAGCCAGCGTATGGTGCGGTTCCGTACCCTCGGCTGCTGGCCGTTGACCGGCGCGGTGGATTCTTCTGCGCAGACGCTGCCGGAGATCATCGAGGAAATGCTGGTCTCCACCACCAGCGAACGTCAGGGCCGCATGATCGACCGCGATCAGTCCGGTTCGATGGAGCTGAAAAAGCGCCAAGGGTATTTCTAAGGAGCCGCCGGAATGAACAACGTTATTGCACAACAAATCGCCGAACAGGGCGGGGTAGAAGCCTACCTGCACGCGCAGCAGCACAAGAGCCTGTTGCGTTTCCTGACCTGTGGCAGCGTGGACGACGGCAAAAGCACCCTGATCGGCCGCTTGCTGCATGATACCCGTCAGATCTACGAAGATCAGCTCTCAACCTTGCATACCGACAGCAAACGCATCGGCACCCAAGGGGAGAAGCTCGATCTGGCCTTGCTGGTGGATGGCCTGCAGGCAGAACGTGAGCAGGGCATTACCATCGACGTGGCCTACCGCTATTTCTCGACCGAAAAGCGCAAATTTATCATCGCCGATACGCCGGGACATGAGCAGTACACCCGCAATATGGCTACCGGTGCCTCGACCTGCGACTTGGCGATCCTGCTGATTGATGCGCGCAAGGGCGTACTGGATCAGACCCGTCGCCACAGTTTTATCGCCACGCTGCTCGGTATTCGCCATCTGGTGGTGGCGGTGAACAAAATGGATCTGGTGGATTACAGCCAGGCTGTGTTTGAACAGTTCAAACAGGATTACCTGACCTTCGCCGAGCAGTTGCCCAACGACTTGGAGATTAAATTCGTCCCGTTGTCGGCACTGGACGGGGATAACGTGGCTACCCAGAGCGTCCAGATGCCTTGGTACAGCGGCCCGACGCTGCTGGAAGTGTTGGAAAGCGTGGATGTGATCAGCGAGCGTGAACATCAGCCGCTGCGCTTCCCGGTGCAATACGTCAACCGCCCGAATCTCGATTTCCGGGGTTATGCCGGGACGTTGTCTGCCGGTGTGGTTCGCGTGGGCCAGCGCATCAAGGTGCTGCCGTCTGGCGTTGAATCCACCGTGGCGCGCATCGTGACCTTTGATGGCGATCTGCAGGAGGCGGGGCCGGGTGAAGCGATCACGCTGGTGCTGAAAGACGAAGTCGATATCAGCCGGGGCGACCTGCTGGTGGATGCCAGCGAAACCCTGCAGGCCACGCAAAGCGCCTTGGCGGACGTGGTATGGATGGCAGAACAGCCGCTGTTGCCGGGCCAAAGCTACGACATCAAGATAGCCGGGAAGAAAACTCGTGCCCGCGTTGAGAGCATTCGCCATCAGGTGGAGATCAACTCGCTGGCGCAGCATCAGGCCGATGTGTTGCCTTTGAACGGCATTGGGTTGGTGGAACTGACCTTCGACGAACCGCTGGTGCTGGACAGCTATCAACAGAATCATGATACCGGCGGCCTGATCTTTATCGATCGTTTGACTAACGTCACGGTTGGCGCAGGGTTGATCCGCGAAGCCTTGCAGCAGGATAATCCGACGGCGGCAGGTAATTTCAGCGCCTTTGAACTGGAGCTGAACGCCTTGGTACGCAAGCATTTCCCACACTGGGGTGCGCGTGACCTGCTGAAGGGGAATTAACGTGGCCGAGGCTGAGTTAGCGAAAGACGAAAATGTCGTGTGGCACCCGCATGCGGTAACGCGTGCGGAACGCGAAGCCGCGAACGGCCATCAGGGCGTGGTGCTATGGTTTACCGGCCTGTCTGGTTCGGGTAAATCGACCGTGGCTGGCGCGCTGGAACAGGCGCTGCATCAGCTGGGGGTCAGCACCTATCTGCTGGATGGCGACAATGTGCGCCACGGCCTGTGCCGCGACTTGGGGTTCTCTGACGACGATCGGCGCGAGAATATCCGCCGGGTGGGCGAAGTGGCCAAGCTGATGGTGGATGCCGGGCTGGTGGTGTTGACGGCGTTTATCTCACCGCACCGTGCCGAACGGCAGATGGTGCGGGAAATGTTGGCCGAGGGGCAGTTTATCGAAGTGTTTGTCGACACCCCGCTGGCGATTTGTGAGGCTCGCGATCCAAAAGGATTGTACAAAAAGGCTCGCGCTGGTGAGCTGCGTAATTTCACCGGTATCGACTCGGTGTATGAAGCGCCGGAACGGCCGGATATCCGGCTTAATGGTGAACAATTGGTAACAAATTTGACCGCGCAATTGTTAGACCTGCTGCGTGGTCAGGCTATTATCAAACCCTGAATTCGCAAAAAGCGCGCGGCGTGATCCCGCCCCGCGCTTTTTACTCTAGCAAGTCGCCGCAGAGCGAACCAATAGACCAGGGAACGCTATGCAAAATGCCACGCCACTAGTGATTGATAGCCAACTCGAGCAAGAGGAACCCTCGTACTCCTTTTTGGGCGGCACCAGCGGCTTTGTCTTCTATTGGTTGGCGTTTACCGTGCCTTTTATGGTTTACGGCTCTAATACCTTGTTTTTCCTTCTCTATACCTGGCCGTTTTTCCTGGCTTTGATGCCGGCCTCCGTGCTGCTGGGTATCGTCTTCAGCGTGGTGCTGCGCGGGCGTTTGTTCCTCACGCTGCTGCTGACCGGTATCACCGTCATCTGCTTATTCTGGCTGGTATTCAGCTTTCTCAGTGGTTGGTAATGAAAAGGGCGCGATAAAATCGCGCCCAACAGATGTCAAAGCGGTGCCGAAGGTTACAAAACTTTGCTTAAAAATGCCTGGGTGCGCGGATTGGTCGGGTTACCGAAGATGTGCTCCGGTGTGCCTTCTTCCTGGATAATCCCCTGATCGATAAACAGCACCCGGTCAGCCACTTCGCGGGCGAAGCCCATTTCATGGGTTACCACCACCATCGTCATGCCTTCAAGCGCCAGCGCCTTCATCACCGCCAACACTTCACCGACCAACTCTGGATCCAGTGCCGAGGTAGGCTCATCAAACAGCATGATTTGCGGTTCCATCGCCAGAGCGCGGGCGATAGCGACACGCTGTTGCTGCCCGCCGGACAGGCTGCTGGGATAGGCATCGATCTTGTCCAGCAGGCCCACTTTATTCAGTAGTACCTCGGCACGCTCAATGGCCTCGCTGCGGGACAGTTTTTTCACCCCCATCGGCGCCATGATGATGTTTTCCAACACCGTCATATGCGGGAACAGGTTAAAGCGTTGGAATACCATGCCCACGCTTTCACGCATCTTGTTCAGATCGGTCTTCTGGTCATGAATGGCAAAACCATTGACGTCGATCTCACCGCCCGAGAGCGTCTCCAGCGCGTTGATACAGCGCAAAAAGGTACTTTTACCGGAGCCGGAGGGGCCGATAATGCACACCACTTCTTTCGGCGCGATCTGGCAGGAGATCCCGCGCAGCACGTGGGCTTCGCCAAATTGTTTTTGCAGGTTATGTACGCGAATCACTTTTACCGAACCTTTTTTCCATGTGTTGCACCATCAGCGAGAGCAGGAAGGTGATGATCCAATAGATCACTGAAATAGTCAGATAGGGCTCCCAGTAGGTGGCGTACGCGCCGGAAACGGTACGCGCGGCATAAGCCAGATCCGCCAGACCAATCGCGGAGGCCAGGGACGAATCCTTGACGATGGCGATGGCGTTGTTGCCGAGCGGTGGCAGCATGCGGCGGAAGGCCTGCGGCAGGATCACCTTACGCATGGTTTTGCCGTAGCCCATCCCCAAGGAGCGCGAAGCCTCCATCTGGCCGCGATCGATAGACTGGATCCCGGCGCGGAAGATCTCCGAGACGTAGGCACCGGCGTTCAACGTGATGGCGACGACGCAAGACAGGAAGGCACCGTAATCGGAACGTAATGCGCGTGCGAAGTCGACGCTCATCAAACCGTTGCTGACCAGCAGGCCGTCACGCGGGTTGATAAACAGCGGCACCAGCGCGAAGTGGACCACCATGATTTGCACAAACAGCGGTGTGCCCCGGAAGGCGCTGATGTAGATGCGCACCGGCCATTGCACGCAATAGTGCAGGATCGGTTTCCAGATGCCGTGCGGTGCCTGCGCCAGACGGCCTAAGCCGAGGAGCAACCCCCAGGTGGTGCCCAGGATCACACAGATGATGGTACATTTGATGGTCATCCAGGCACCCTCCATAAACAGCGGAGCGTATTCCTCAATGATCTCCCAACGGAATGCTGACAAAATTTAATCCTTACGGTGGTAGTGCGAACTTGTGGGTCTAATGCGTAGGGGCACAGTCAATTGCGCCCCTATTTACAGCCGGTTTATTCTGCTGGCAGCGTAGGGACGTTGCTGTCGAACCAGGTCTGGTAGATTTTGGCGTAGGTGCCATCGGCGATGATTTTCTTCAGGCCGCTGTTGATCTTGTTACGCAGCTCATCGTTACCCTTGGCCACCGCAATGCCGAAATACTGACGCTCAAACTTGGCGTCTGACACCAGCTTGAACTCTTTCTCCGGGTGGGTCTTGATGTAAAACTTGGCCACGCCAACGTCACCCACGGCCGCGCCAATACCATCTTCATACAGCTCTTGCAGCAGTAGCGGCGTGTTATCAAAACGTTTGATGGAGGTGCTGTTTTTGCCCAATACGTCGGAAACCACGATGTCGCCAGTGCTGGAGTTCACCACGCCCACCTTCAGGGTTTTCAGCGCGTCGATGGAGTCTACTTTAGACTCTTTCGGCACCACGATAGCCTGCTCTGCCGGGAAGTATGGCGTAGAGAAGTCGACCATCTGCTTGCGCTTGTCGGTAATGGTGATGCCGGAAATGATGATGTCGCGGTCGCCAGAGTTCAGGGTGGCAAAGATGCCTTCCCACGGCGTATTCACCAGCTTCACCTGGAAACCTTCCGCTTTGGCGACGGCCTTGATCACATCGATATCAAAACCTTCCAGCTCTTTTTTGCTGTTTTCGAATTCAAACGGGCGATAGGTACCACCGGAACCGACAACATACGTCGGTTCTGCGGCAAAGGAAGCGGCGGAAAAAGTGGCCGCCAGGCAGGCACTAATCAGCACTAGACGTTTTAACATGAGCAATCCCCGAATAAGTTGAGTAAAGGTTATAACCTTCGCCTTTCAAGCTGCAGCGTTGTTACCTGCGCTTGCCCACCCCAGTCACTTACCCAAAAGTAAGCTCCTGGGGATGAGCAAGCTTGTCGCCTAGCTGCAACTTGAAATTCATTGGTTATACATTGGATTTATTTATGCACTTTAGATGCATAAAAATAAACTTACATGAATAAAAACACAACCCCTACCTGATGATGAAAATGCTAACAGTGTTAAATATGAATAATTATTTAAAAGATGGCGTAAATGTCGGTGAAAATACCCTCAGCCCAGTTATTCTTACTGCATACTGATGTGGGGTGGGGATGTGTGCACGATCTGGATACTGATGTGTGCACGTTGTAGGGGCGCCGCATGCTGCGCCCGTCGATCCATGCTGCCTGCACCCGCCTGGATTTAATGCCGCTTTCAGGCGACAATCAGGCGCTAAACTCAGGAAATTCTGATTACGCTCGCTTGCCGCAGGTGAAAAGCCGCTGCTGCTGTGGAGTCAAACGGCAAGTTGTGGGATGATTAAGCGCTTTTTTTAGGGGGCGGAGATGGGAAAACTAACGCTGCTTTTGTTGGCGCTGCTTGGCTGGTTACAGTATTCGCTGTGGCTGGGGAAGAATGGTATTCACGATTATGTACGGGTCAATGAGGACGTTGCGGCTCAGCAGAGCAACAATGCCAAATTGAAAGCGCGTAACGATCAGCTGTTTGCCGAGATCGACGACCTGAACGGCGGTCAGGAAGCGATAGAAGAACGCGCACGTAATGAACTGGGCATGATCAAGCCCGGCGAGACTTTCTATCGTCTGGTGCCTGAACCTTCCGGACGCAACGCGGCGTCTGCCACACAGAACAACCCACCGAAGTAACGCATGAATCCATCCGTAGGCTCCTCCCCTCAGGTGATCGCCGTCCTGCCCGCTGCCGGTATTGGCAGCCGTATGCAGGCTGATTGCCCGAAGCAATATTTAACCATCGGCCATCAAACCATTCTTGAGCACGCCATCCACGCCTTGTTACGTCATCCGCGTATTATCCAGGTGATCGTGGCTATCAGCCCCGAAGACCAACAGTTTAAAACGCTACCGATCGCCAGCGATCCGCGGGTGTTGGTTACCGAGGGTGGGCAACAGCGTGCCGATTCGGTGCTGGCCGGGCTGCAATTGGCAGGCAACGCACACTGGGTTTTGGTACACGATGCTGCCCGTCCTTGCCTGCATCCCGACGATCTGGAGCGGTTGCTGGCGATCACGGCACACAGTAAGGTCGGCGGCATTCTTGCCGCGCCGGTGCGTGATACCATGAAGCGGGCGCAGGTGGGCCAAAGCATTATTTCGCACACCGTCGAACGCCAGGATTTGTGGCATGCACTGACGCCACAGCTGTTCCCGCTGGAACTGCTTAAACTCTGCCTGCAACGCGCCCTGGATGAAGGGGCGACAGTAACCGATGAAGCCTCGGCGCTGGAACATTGCGGCTATCATCCGCTGCTGGTGGCGGGGCGTGCGGACAATATTAAAGTGACGCGGCCAGAGGATTTGGCGCTGGCGGCGTTCTATTTGACTCAGTTGAACAACTAAAGGAGCGCATCATGCGTATCGGTCACGGTTTTGATGTCCATAAATTTGGCGGCGAAGGGCCGTTGGTGATCGGCGGTGTTCGCATTCCTTATGAAAAAGGACTGCTGGCTCACTCCGATGGTGACGTGGCGCTGCATGCGGCCACCGATGCTCTGTTGGGGGCGGCGGCGTTGGGGGATATCGGCAAGCTGTTCCCGGATACCGATCCGGCCTTCAAAGGGGCGGACAGCCGCGAGCTGCTGCGTGAAGCCTGGAAACTCATTCGTGCCAAGGGCTATCGTCTGGGTAATCTGGATGTCACCATCATTGCGCAGGCACCGAAGATGGCACCGCACATTCCTCAGATGCGCATCTTCCTGGCGGAAGATCTGCAATGCCATATGGACGACGTTAACGTCAAAGCGACCACCACCGAACAGCTGGGCTTTACCGGCCGTGGCGAAGGCATTGCCTGCGAAGCGGTTGCCCTGTTGATCAAGGAATAACGTATGGACATGGCTAATCTGACCTGGTTGCACGGCAAGCCAGTGGCTACCGGCGTGCTGAAAGCCAACCCGGAAGACTTTGTGGTGGTTGAGGATCTGGGTTTTTCCCCAGATGGTGAAGGTGAACACCTGCTGGTGAACATCCGCAAGAACGGCTGCAACACCCAGTTTGTGGCGGACTATCTGGCGAAATTTGCCGGTATTCATGCCCGTTCGGTCAGCTATGCCGGTTTGAAAGATCGCCATGCGGTCACCGAGCAGTGGTTCTGTCTGCATCTGCCGGGGAAAGAATCTCCCGATCTCAGCCAGTTTGCGCTGGAAGGCTGCGAAGTGTTGCAGGCCGCTCGCCATCTACGCAAGCTGCGCATTGGTACGTTGAAAGGCAACGAATTCACCCTGGTGCTACGCCAGATTAGCGATCGCCAAGAGGTGGAGCAGCGTTTGCAGGCCATCGCGGCAGGCGGCGTGCCGAACTACTTCGGTAGCCAGCGTTTTGGCCGTGGTGGTAATAACCTGACGATGGCGCGCCGCTGGGCCAACGATGAGATCCGGGTCAAGGAGCGCAGCAAACGCAGCTTCTACCTGTCTGCCAGCCGTAGCGCGTTGTTCAACTTCATCACCAGCCAGCGCTTGGCTAACCAACAGCAGCAAACGGTGCTGGAAGGGGATGCGTTGCAGCTTGCCGGGCGTGGTAGCTGGTTCGTGGCCAAAGCGGAAGAGTTAGCCACCCTGCAACAACGGCTGGACGCGGGTGAACTGATGATCACCGCTCCGTTACCGGGGGATGGTGAGCCGGGAACCGCCGCAGAGGTGCTGGAGTTTGAACAAAGTTGTCTGGCACAACAGCCGGAATTGCTGAGTTTGTTAAAGCGTGAGCGCGTAGAGCCTGCGCGACGGGCTTTGCTGCTACAGCCGCAGAAAATGCAGTGGAACTGGTGGGATGATGTCACCGTGGAATTACGTTTCTGGCTACCGGCGGGCAGTTTCGCGACTAGCGTGGTGCGCGAAATAATGCAATTGGCTAGTGGTGAAGCGGATATTGCCGAGTAACCGTTAGCTTAATCCTCAGCGATCGATTCCTGCTTTCTCGTTCAGGCGGAGAGGAACTCTGCCTGAACTGAATAAGACAGCGAAAATGTTGTCATCGGCCTGGCTTGCCAGGCTTATTTCCCCCCGTATTGCGCCGCTGATTAAAATCTCATCTTGTAATTCACCTTAATCATTACCATTTGTTTATTTCTGTTTGTTTCTGTTTATTATAACAAAAAATTATCTTGTTTTTTATCATGCACTTATCGCGATTATTATTCTTATTGTTATTATTATAATTATTAAGTTGATCTGGGCGCTCATTGGTTTTTATACTTGCTGCGAATTTTACGAGACTAAGCGTGGCTGGAGTTAGCTGTGTTTTAAAGTTTGATATAAGAGACTCTCATTACGGATTAATCATGAAGCTCAATATTATTAAACGCCTGAGTGGTGTTGCTATTTTTTGTTTTTTACCAGGTTTTGTATTGGCCAATATGAGCGTTTATCCTATGGAAGTCGGGATCGGCGAAAGCGGAGCCGCTCAAATAAAGGTTATATCCCAAAGCGACGGGGTGCAATTCGTCAAGGTAACAGAAAAACAAATACTCAATCCTGGCACTAAACAAGAACAGGAAGCGGACGTTGAGCAATTTGGACAAAGCTCGCTGGTGATAACGCCGCAAAAACTGGCTATTTCGGCAGGTAGCCAACGCCTGGTACGTCTGGTTGCCCTGGAGTTACCGGAAAAGGAAACCACCTGGCGAGTCTATTTTGAAGGCGTACCGGAATTAGAAGATAACGCCACTGCTGCCAGCCCACAAATGACCACGACCAAGGTAGGTATCAACCTGGTGTGGGGGGCATTGGTCCACGTTGCGCCTAAAAAGGTTGTTGCCAGCCTGATGCTGGACGCACAACGCGACCAGGTTATCAATGATGGCACGTTGCGTATTCCGCTACGAGAGGTGGGGATTTGTGACCAGGGCGGCGTTTGTAACTGGAAAAAAGAAACCACCACCATATATCCCGGTACCGAGCTTAAAATTGCCTCGTTAATGGTAAAACCCGGGAAGAGATATAAAGCGCGTTATTTTAACTGGCTTAATAAGCGCGTTGAAGAAATTGATTTGTCTGTAAAGAGTTAAATGTAGAGTCAAATCATGTATAGCCCCGGGTTTATGGGGTGAGTAAAGTTGGATGTTATTTATAAAATAAAATGGAGATTTTATGAAAAAGTTTATTAAACCACTGCTGATTGCTTCAACCATGGCTGCCGTATTTTCTGCTCAGGCTGTACAGAAAGATATTACTGTAAATGCCAGCGTGGATGCGACGATTGATATGACGCAACCTGATAATACCAGTTTGCCAAGCAGCATCGATATGCAGTATTTGCCAGGTAAAGGCCTGACGCCTTTTAACCTGGACACCAAGGTCTGGTCTAACAACGCTACCGCTGGCGTTAACGTTCGCCTGGTTAGAGCGGCGAGCCTGGCGGATGTCAATGGGGCTAGCAAGATCCCATTGACCGTAAGCCTGGGTGAAACAGTTCTGACCACCACCAACCAACTGCTGGAAGCAGCGACTCTGTTCCCTGCGGGAATCGAAAATGGTTCAGACGTCCTGCCACTGCGTTTTGCCCAGACTGCGCAAGGCCCTATTGCCACCGGCACCTACAGCGGCATTGTCAGCCTGGTGGTGACTCAGGCGACCAAGGCCGAATAAGGCAACTCAATTCAAAAGTTTGTTTTCATATCTTGTGGGGCTTTCTAGCCCCACTTTTTTATCAGGGATGAACAATGGCTTTTCGCGCTAGCCTATCCGCAGGGTTGTTGGTAGGCCTTATGATTATGCAACACGATTCGTCGGCTACCCCTAAAATTCCACCGGGCTTTGAGGCCTTGGCACAAGGGCAGCTTGTCTGGGTCGACGTTTCTCTTTATGGCATGTCTCTCGGGCTTTATGAAGCCAATATTAATCTGGAGCAGGTTGTCTTCATAAAGCCAGCGGAACTGGCTGATGCCGTGAAGCAACAATTCAACGACGATCCTGAGCTGGGTGCACAACTGATGACCGCGTTGGTGCAACCGCTCGCGCGTAACGGCAACCTTGCCTGCAGCAGTAACGGTAATGCGCCAAGCTGTGACTATCTGGAAACCCAGACGGTTGGCATCATCTATGACGAGAATAATTCCCAGGTTAACCTGTTCCTTGACCGTCGGTACCTCCCGAAAAAAGCGGCCGGTAGCGGTTTCTATCAGGCGACGGCAGAAAGTGAAAATGCGCTGATCCATCAGCAAAACCTCAATTTTGTTGCTGATGAAAACTATCAGTCATTGTCGCTACAGGGGACCGGCTCACTGGGCGTCACTGAAAATGGCTATCTTAACGCCGACTGGTTCTATACGGGGCAGCGCTATCGCCATAGCAATCATCAGCAGGTAGAGATGAACAATGCCTATTTTCGGCAGGACCTGTGGAAAAGCCTCTATCTGCAAGGCGGCATGATGGACTCCCGCGATATCTTCAGCAATGCGGGGGGTAACATCAACCTGAGCCAATTGCCGATTGGCAAAATCCGCGGGCTACGGGCTGGCTCGACCACGGCCTGGGTCAACCAGAGCCAGGTTTCCCGGGGGACTCCGGTCTCGGTTTTCCTATCGCGCAACGCTCGCATCGACGCCTATCGTGACGAACAATTACTGTCTTCCTTTTACCTGAATGCCGGGGCACAGGAACTGGATACGCGCACCTTCCCCAGCGGCAGCTATACCGTCACGCTGCGGATCTATGAGGATAACCAGTTAGTCAGGACAGAAACCGTTCCTTATACCAACACCGGTGTGGCCCAGCTCAATGGTCTTCAGTGGTTCCTGCAAGCCGGGGTTGAGGTAGACCACGATACGCATCCTACGGCGGACGATCGGCGGGTGGTGCAAGGCGGGCTGCGTATTCCGTTGACCGATACGCTGTCGCTGACGGCAGGGAGCACGGTATTGAGCGACGTACACTACTGGGAAGGGGCGGCGGACTGGAGCCACGGTTTTAACAGTGGCCCGTTGGATGGCGTCATGACGGCTCGTGTCAGTTATCTGGCCGGCAGCGAGGGGACGCGGGGCAATATTCAGCAAATTAACTATAACGACGGTTTTTCATTGAGTTTCTACCGCTCGGCCCTCTCGGCGCCTGACTGCGACTCTCAACAGCGAAACTACGGCTTTAGCGGTTGTTACCAGAGTTCCAACCTGATGTTTTCGGTCCCGTTCGCGCAGTGGTTTGCCAATATTGGCTACTCGCTTAACAGCAGCGGCGGGCGTTATCGCTATCGCAGTGAACTGCCCGACAATGATGATAGCCATCAGAATGCTGCCCCTTGGGAGCAGATCTACACGACGCGTTCGCGCAGTCAAACCTGGCAGATGGGGGTCAGCCGTTCCTTTGCGTTCAACGACATTAATATCAACAGTGGCGTCAGTGCCTTCAGGCGTCACGACAGCGGCCAGCAGGGAACTGACAAAGGCGGCTACCTCACCGTCAGCCTATCGTTCTCTGGGCACCGTGGCGGTGCCACTAACAGCAATACCTCTCTGGGCGCCAACTATCGCAATAGCCAGCGTGGGGAAGGGCAACTCAGCTATAACGCCAACTACAGCCGCTATATGGACGAGAGCGGGCAAAATGAGCTGGGCGCTTCGATTTATGGCGTCAATAGCCAGACCCTGACCGCTTCAACCTACGCTCGTGCCGATGGGCAGTACGGTAACGGCAGCTTCGCCGTCAGTGATGCCTATGACAAGGTAGAGAACCGGCACACACTCAGCAGCAGCGGCAGCTATAGCTCCTCTTTACTGGTCGATCGCAGCGGACTTTATTGGGGGCGCTGGGGAGATGGCCGTCCGGCCTCCGCGATCACGGTTGGGGTGGACGCCGAGGAAGAGAGCCGCGCCTCGTTGATCAGCGTAGCGGTAGACGGCAGCGGTAAGACGGACGTGCGCAGCAACAGCCGGGCACTGTTTACCGTACCGGGCTATCAGCCAACCACCTTTGATATCAATGAGTCGCTTAGCGCTCCTGCCGGTATCAGCAGCGAGATCCGCCGAGGGGCGGGAACCCGTACGGCATTTATGGTGCCGGGGAAAGTGCTACGCCGGAATATTGAGGTGACTTCGCGCTACACCTGGTTGGGCAGAATGCTGGATGAGCAGGATAGGCCTTTGGTTAACGGCATCCCTCTTAACGTGCTGTCCTGGACCCCGCTGGGCGAAGGTGGCTTTAGCCTGGAAACCACACGGCCGATGAAGCAGCTGTATCTGATGCGTGGCTCACAGTTCTATCAGTGTGCCATCAAAGTGCAGACCATGCGTGACGTGGTGCGCTATGTCGGTACCACCCGCTGTGCCGGGGTAGCCATGGCCAGTATACCGCCAGCCGAGCAGAAGCAGGCGCAATTGATGACCGCGCGACAGGGCCATGGCTCTGGGGTGCCGGTGGCGATGAAAACGAACTAGGGATTAACTTATGCTCTTGGAAAAAAACAGCAGTTTGCGATATCTCTGTGCAGAGATCGTTAAAACCGTCACTCTGTGTGGTCTGTTTTTCGCTGTGCCAGTGGCACTCGTTCAAGGTGCGAGTGTTACACCACAGACTCCAGACAACGCCCACTCTAAGATATCTGGTGCAAAAGTTCGTGATGTCACTAATATCCCTCCCCAGGCGCAGGACACGGTGGTGAATATGAGCTTTGACCGTATGAGTTTACCGACGAACGTCTTTATCTGGCAAAACGTATTCGGTGGTAGCTCAAGCGTAACCACTTGTGGGAGCACTAACGGTATTGCTTGTAGCAACCTGGACTTCATTAATAGTCTGGTGTGTTATTCCACCAGTGACCCCACCTATGGGGCCTGCCCGGTACTGTTGTGGTGGTGGAGTGGCTCTGGCGTTAGTAATTCAACGAGTTTGACATTACGATTCACTCATGATGGTGGTGAAACCAAGGACTTACAGATTACATCTTTTAAGAATAGGGCTGATGATTCTCCGGTGGGCTCATGGGTTAGTGGCCGCGTTGTGTCTCCCGAAGGTTTTAGAACGTTTATTCCTTCATCTGAGTTAAACAAGCTGTCTACTGCCGGGATCTGGCGCGCTAAGCTCAAGATGCAGGTCAAGGCCTGGGATTCTTGTTCTAACTGGTCTACGAACGCTTGTCCAGGCATTCATCGTGTCGACTGGACGGCCACTATTACCCTTAACGTGACGGATTATGGTAATCAGCAAATTTATCTGCCTGCGTTCCCGACTTCAGCACCGTCTGTCAACCTGAATCTGAATACCCGCCCGGGTGCCGGGAGCCGGAAGAGCGTCAGCGGCAGTACCAACCTCGATATGTGCCTCTACGATGGTAACAATTCTGCCAGTAACCGCATCAGTCTGCTCTTGCAGGATGAAGGCGGCACGGCGACAGGACGGCCCGACGGACAGTTCTCCATTTATCGCAAAGGAGGGGATCAATCCAAGGCGAGTGACCGGCTGGACTACCAGGTCAGCGTGATCAATCCCACCACCGGGGCGGTGCAAGACATCTCCAACGGTAAAGAAATCATCTGGAGTGATACCAACCGCCGCAATATCCAGCGGCCTGTGGTGTTACCTGGCGGTGGAGCCCCGGCGCTTTGCGTGCCGGCCCCGCTGACCCTTACGACGCCAGCCTTCTCAATGGCGGATAAAACGGCGGGAGATTACACCGGCACGTTGCGCATTATTTATACCCCCACCACCCAGCAGTAAATTGGCCATCATGGCCAGCCGATCGTAGCTGGGATGCCGGTGGTGGTGAAAACGAACTAGGTAATGATTGATGTTATTGAAAATAATCAGCGGTTTTAAATTTATCATTGCGGGAGCCATTGACCCTCTTAACCTGTGCGTTCTGCTGGGGGGGCTGAGCATACAGGCGTACGGTGCCAGTATCGCTCCACAGGCACAGGATACTAAGGTCAATATCACCTTCGATCGTATGAGCCTGCCGGCCAATATCTTTATCTGGGATAAGGTATTCGGTGGTAGTACAGATGATGGCGAATGTACGCATTCTAGTAATTGCAAGGACAAGGATATCGTTAATTCCCTAACGTGTTATTCCACTACGGATCCAACCAATGGTGCCTGTCAGGTAAATTTGTTCTGGGGGTTAGATACTAACAATGACACTTCGAAAGCTCTGACGCTGCGCTTTACCCACAGCAGTGGAAAGACCAAAGACTTACGGGTCACCTCTGTTAAAGGTTCAGGTACTTATGGTTCCTGGATTGCTGGAGCCTTTTTGTTTTCCTCGGGATTCAATACTTATATCCCCGCCTCCGAGTTGAACAAACTATCTGATGTCGGTGTCTGGCGTGCTGACCTCAAGATGCAAGTTAAAGCCTGGGATAACTGCTACACCATCGGCGGTTGCCCGGGGATTCACCGTGTCGACTGGAAGGCCAATATTATCCTTAAGGTGACGGATTACGGTAATCAGCAAATTTATCTGCCCGCCTTTCCGATTTCAGCACCCACTGTCAACCTGAATCTGATGGTCCGGCCAGGCGTCGGTGGGAGTAAGAGCGTCAGCGGCAGTACAGGCCTGGATATGTGCCTTTATGACGGTAACGACTCGTCAAGTAACCGCATCAGCCTGCTGTTGCAGGATGAAGGGGGCAAGGCTCCTGGGCGCATAAAGGGGCAGTTTTCAGTGTATCGCAGCGGCGGTGATAAAGCCAAGGACAGTGACCGGCTGGATTATCAGGTCAGCGTGATCAATCCCACCACCGGGGCGGTGCAAGACATCGCCAACGGCAAAGAAATCGTCTGGAGCGATACCAACCGCCGCGATATCCAGCGGCCGGTAATGTTACCTGGCGGTGTTGCCCCGGCACTTTGCGTACCGGCCCCGTTAACCTTGACGACGCTAGCCTTCTCAATGGCGGATAAGACGGGAGGGGATTACACCGGCACGTTGCGCATTATTTATACCCCCACCACCCAGACAGCACCGTAATCTGGAAATTTCACGACCCACCTCAGGTAATCATCCCGGCCCCCTTTGTCGAGGGGGCTAACCTGCCCCGTTTGCCACTGATGACCGTTGAATTGTATAGTAGATCGCATAGCTGGCTGTTTTGGCTAATACTATCAGCAACAGCGAGGCAAGCCTTGCTGTACCACGCAAGTCACAATGGGTAACACGGCAGGTTGGGCTTACTATTGAAAATATTATTAAAAACAGATAGATGTAAAAAAATAGGGCACAACTCTCGTGTTATCGCTTTCAGCAAGAAAGTTGTTTAACGACAATATGAGAATACTACTGAGCAACGACGACGGCGTTAGCGCCCCGGGTATCCAGATACTGGCGGCGGCGTTGCGTGAATTCGCCGAAGTGCAGGTGGTGGCCCCCGATCGTAACCGCAGTGGTTCCTCCAATGCGCTGACGCTGGAGTCGCCGCTGCGTACTCTGACGTTGCCCAACGGCGATATTGCCGTGCAGCAGGGCACCCCAACGGACTGTGTCTATCTTGGCGTTAACGAACTGATGCTGCCAGCGCCGGAGATCGTGGTGTCCGGTATCAACGCCGGGCCAAACCTCGGCGATGACGTTATCTATTCCGGCACCGTGGCTGCTGCGATGGAAGGCCGCCATCTGGGGCTGCCCGCGTTGGCGGTGTCGCTCAATGGTCATCAGCATTATGAGACGGCGGCGGTAGTTACCTGCCGTATTTTGCGCGCGCTGCAACAAGAACCGCTGCGTACCGGTAAAATCCTGAATATCAACGTCCCTGACTTACCGTTGGCGGAAATTAAAGGGATACGCGTCACCCGCTGTGGCAGCCGGCATCCCGCCGATAAAGTGTTTAGTCAATCGGATCCACGTGGCCAGATGCTGTATTGGATCGGGCCGCCGGGGGATAAATGCGATGCGGGCCCAGACACGGATTTTGCCGCCGTGGAGCAGGGCTACGTGTCGGTCACGCCTTTGCAGGTGGATTTGACCGCCTACGGGGCGCAAGATGTGCTATCAACATGGTTAACCAAAGCAGAGGTTAGCGGGGAATGGTGAACAAACGCATACAAACGCTGCTGGCACAGCTACGCCAGCAGGGGATCAGGGACGAACGGCTGCTCAAGGCAATCGAGAACGTACCGCGTGAGCGTTTTGTTGATGAAGCATTAGCCCATAAAGCCTATGAGAACACGGCCCTACCGATTGGTTCGGGGCAGACGATTTCTCAACCTTATATGGTCGCCCGCATGACCGAGCTGCTGAACCTGCAGCCGAACTCACGCGTGTTGGAGATTGGCACCGGTTCCGGTTATCAGACCGCGATCCTGGCGCATATGGTGCAGCATGTCTGCTCTGTTGAACGCATCAAAGGGCTACAGTGGCAGGCCAAGCGTCGCCTCAAGCAGTTGGACCTGCATAATGTATCGACCCGCCATGGCGACGGTTGGCAAGGCTGGGGTTCGCGTGGACCATTTGATGCGATCATCGTGACGGCCGCGCCGCCGGAGATCCCGCAGGCGTTGATGCAGCAGTTGGACGACGGTGGCATTTTGGTGCTGCCGGTGGGCGAACAGGCTCAGGTACTGCAATGCATTCAGCGGCGGGGCGGTGAGTTTTCCATCGATACCGTTGAAGCGGTGCGATTCGTTCCCTTGGTGAAGGGCGAACTGGCTTAGCCGATCGGTCATCAAGGTGGATAACAGACTTGTAGGGGCGCTGCATGCTGCGCCCGTCGACCATGGTCATCAAGCTGAATAATATTAATTTTCAATAGAATTGTTCCAGTATGTAGTTGTCTTATGGCGTGATCGTGCCAATGTGGCTAGCATTGGCGCCACGGTTTTTTAGCTCCCTGGTGGGTGATCTTCTGGTTTTCAGGGATCGGCCGGGGAAACCTTGTGCTGTAGAACGATAAAGCTCGGCTACGATGTATAAGGTATTTTTTGATATTGCTGTCATGGGGGAAGCATGAGCACGGGAAGCCCAATGAGTTCTTTACGCCGAGTTGCGGTGTGTACGATGTTAAGCGTGTGGTTAGTTGGCTGTTCGGATAAAAATTCTACCTCGGCACCTATCAGCAGCGTCGGTGGTGGTGGAGCCGCTGCATCGGCCAACGCCGGTGGTGGTAACGCATCACAGCAGGGGCGTATTGTTTACAATCGTAGCTATAACTCGATCCCTAAAGGGAGCTACAACGGTGGTAGCAGCTATACCGTTAAACGTGGCGACACGCTGTTCTATATTGCCTGGATCACCGGCAACGATTTCCGCGATCTGGCCCAACGCAACAATATTCCACAGCCGTACAGCCTGGAAGTTGGCCAAACCCTGCAATTGGGGAGTGGTTCTGCCAACGGCGGCGGTGGGATGTTAGCTGGCGGTAATGGTACAGTGTCAAAACCACCTTCTACCACTCAGATACAAACTGCAACGGTTGATTCTCCATCAACGAACGCGTATTCTGATAATTCGAGTAAACAGAATGTAGGTAAAATGTTACCTGCATCAGGAGCCGTTGTGGCAGGCTCAGCCGCAGCTCCTGTTACCGCACCAGCCGCTACGCCACCGGCGAGCAGCACCGCCAGCAACAGTGCCCCAGTTAGCACCTGGAAATGGCCAACTGACGGTAAGATCATCGATAACTTCTCCTCATCGGAAGGTGGGAACAAAGGCATCGATATCTCTGGTTCCCGTGGGCAGCCGATTGTCGCTACCGCCGATGGCCGTGTAGTGTACGCAGGCAACGCTTTACGGGGTTACGGTAATCTAATCATCATCAAACACAACGATGATTACTTGAGTGCCTACGCCCATAACGACACCATGCTGGTCCGGGAACAACAAGAAGTTAAGGCGGGGCAGAAAATAGCAACGATGGGAAGCACCGGAACCAGTTCAGTACGTTTGCATTTCGAGATTCGTTACAAGGGGAAATCCGTAAACCCGCTGCGTTATCTTCCGCAGCGATAGATTGGGCAGAATGCGTTGTATTCTGCTCGCGGTATCACGGGTAGGAGCCGCTTTATGAGCCAAAATACGCTGAAAGTTAACGAGTTACATGACGATGCAGATTTCGATGAGAACGCCATGGAGGCCGAGTCATTTGATGAAAAAGCGCAGGTAGAAGAAGAGACCAGCGAGAATGACTTGGCGGAAGACGAACTGTTGTCTCAAGGTGTTACCCAACGCGTATTGGATGCAACGCAGCTCTATCTGGGCGAAATCGGTTACTCCCCTCTGCTGACCGCAGAGGAAGAAGTTTATTTTGCGCGGCGTGCACTGCGCGGAGACGTGCCGTCCCGCCGCCGCATGATAGAAAGTAACCTGAGGCTGGTAGTGAAAATTGCCCGTCGTTATAGCAATCGCGGCCTGGCGCTGCTGGATCTGATCGAAGAGGGTAACCTTGGTCTGATCCGTGCGGTGGAAAAGTTTGACCCAGAGCGCGGTTTCCGTTTTTCCACCTATGCGACCTGGTGGATCCGCCAGACGATTGAACGGGCGATCATGAATCAAACCCGGACTATCCGTTTGCCGATCCATATCGTCAAAGAACTGAATGTTTACTTGCGCACCGCGCGCGAGCTTTCTCACAAACTGGATCATGAACCCAGCGCTGAAGAGATTGCGGAGCAACTCGACAAACCGGTTGATGACGTCAGCCGTATGCTGCGCCTGAACGAACGTATCACGTCTGTCGATACGCCGTTAGGTGGGGATTCAGAGAAAGCCCTGTTGGACATTCTGACCGACGAGAAAGACAACGGGCCTGAAGACACCACGCAAGACGATGATATGAAACAGAGCATCGTCAAATGGCTGTTCGAATTGAACGCCAAACAGCGTGAAGTGTTGGCTCGCCGTTTCGGCCTGTTAGGCTATGAAGCGGCTACGCTGGAAGATGTTGGCCGCGAGATTGGCCTGACACGTGAGCGTGTTCGTCAGATCCAGGTTGAAGGCTTACGCCGCCTGCGTGAAATTCTGCAAATGCAGGGCCTGAGTATTGAGGCACTGTTCCGCGAATAAACGCGTTATAGCCCTAAAATAAGAACGGTGAGCGTTGATGACGCTCACCGTTTTTTTATGCCTGCGATTTGCTGTGATTGACGGTGATATGCAGCTTTTTTGGGGTAACTTCGTCGATATTTGCCCCTCACCCCAACCCTCTCCCACAGGGAGAGGGAGCCAGTACGGCGTTGTGGTTAGGTTTTAGAGGCGATCTGTGACACCGCCTGGATAATCAATGGCCAGCCAGCGATCGCTGCTCCCTCACCCCGACCCGCTCCCAAAGGAGAGGGAGCCAGTACGGCGTTGTGGTTAGGTTTTGGAGGCGATCTGTGACACCGCCTGGATAATCAATGGTCAGCCAGCGATCGCTGCTCCCTCACCCCGACTCGCTCCCAAAAAGGAGAGGGGGTCACTTCAGTGTTATGGTCAGGTACAGTGAGCTGTTTGCCGTGACAAAAGGATCTGATTCAGTACCGTGACCAGGTAGGTTTCTGCAACTGATAGCGAGCTCGGACGGTCCCCTCTCCCTGTGGGAGAGGGTTAGGGTTAGGGTTAGGGTGAGGGGTCACATACCCAAATCAATGGAACAGCCTCACACCAGGCTTTTCAGCCGGTAGATCCACTCCAACGCCTGGCGTGGCGAAAGAGAATCCGGATCCAACGTCTCCAACGCTTCCACCGCCGGTGAAACCTCTTCGTTCAACAGCGTCATCTGGGTCGCATCCACCGTACCTGCCGCCGTCTGGCTGGAGAGGCTCTCCAGCTCACGCAGCTTCTGGCGCGCACGCTTGATCACATCACGCGGCACACCGGCCAACGCCGCCACCGCCAAGCCGTAGCTCTTACTGGCAGCGCCATCTTGTACGCTATGCATAAAGGCAATGGTATCGCCGTGCTCCAGCGCATCCAGATGCACGTTCACCACGCCCTCCATTTTCTCCGGCAAGGTGGTCAGCTCAAAGTAATGGGTGGCAAACAGCGTCATAGCCTTGATGCGGCTGGCCAGGTTTTCTGCACAGGCCCAGGCTAAGGAAAGCCCGTCGTAGGTGGAGGTACCACGGCCAATCTCATCCATCAGTACCAGGCTGTTTTCCGTGGCGTTATGCAGGATATTGGCGGTCTCGGTCATTTCCACCATAAAGGTTGAGCGGCCAGAAGCCAGATCGTCTGCCGCACCCACGCGGGTAAAGATACGATCCACCGGCCCGATGGTGGCTTTTGCCGCCGGTACATAGCTACCGATATGCGCCAGCAACACAATCAGTGCCGTTTGCCGCATATAGGTACTTTTACCGCCCATATTCGGGCCGGTAATGATCAGCATACGGCGCTGTGGTGAAAGGGAAACCGGGTTGGCAATAAAGGGTTCGCTCAGCACCTGTTCCACCACCGGGTGGCGGCCATCGACTATGCGAATGCCGGGCTGCTCACTGATGGTCGGACAGGCGTAGCTCAGCGTTTCGGCACGTTCTGCCAGGTTGGCCAACACATCCAGTTCGGCCAAGGCTCCGGCGCTCTGTTGCAGTTGTTCCAGATGCGGCAGCAGCAGATCGAACAGCTCGTCATACAGCCCTTTCTCGATCGCCAAGGCTTTCCCTTTAGAGGTCAGCACCTTGTCTTCATACTCTTTCAGCTCGGGAATGATGTAGCGTTCCGCATTCTTCAGCGTTTGGCGGCGCACATAGTGGATCGGCACCAGATGGCTTTGGCCACGGCTGACCTGAATGTAGTAACCATGCACACCGTTGAAACCCACCTTCAGCGTATCCAGGCCCAGCTTCTCGCGCTCGCGGATTTCCAGACGATCCAGATAGTCGGTAGCACCGTCTGCCAGCGCCCGCCATTCATCCAGTTCTTCGTTATAACCTGGAGCAATCACGCCACCATCACGGACCAGCACCGGTGGGGATTCCACAATGGCGCGCTCCAGCAGTGCCTGTAGCTCGTCAAATTGACCGACCTGTGACAACAGCTTTTGCATCTGTGGTGCATCAGCGTTTTCCAGCAGGGCGCGGATATCCGGCAACTGTTGGAAGGCGTGGCGCATGCGGGCCAGATCCCGTGGGCGAGCCGTACGCAGTGCCAAACGGGCAAGAATACGCTCCAGATCGCCAACCTGACGCAGGGGCTGCTGCAAATCACAGCTCAATGGCTGCAATGCGGCGATGGCCTGCTGGCGGTTGTTCAGCACCTGGACGTCGCGGGTGGGCATATGCAGCCAGCGTTTGAGCATGCGGCTACCCATTGGGGTAACGGTACGATCGAGGATGGCGGCCAGGGTATTTTCACTGCCGCCGGACAGGTTCTGGGTGATTTCCAGGTTACGGCGAGTGGCCGCATCCATAATGATGCCGTCTTGCTGGCGCTCCATGGTGAGGCCACGGATATGCGGCAGCGAAGTACGCTGGGTATCTTTAACATATTGCAGTAGGCAGCCCGCTGCGCGTAGCGCCTGATGGGCCTGCTCCACGCCAAAGCCGGTCAGATCGCGGGTGCCGAACTGCAGATTCAACTGCTGGCGTGCGGTGTCCAGCTCAAATTCCCACAGCGGACGGCGGCGCAGGCCGTGGCGCTGTTCGATCAGCGCCATTTGCTCGAAGTTTTCCGGGTAAAGCAGCTCTGCCGGATTGGTACGTTGCAGCTCGGCCGCCATGGTTTCAAGATCTTCTGGCTGGGCAACGCGGAAGCGGCCGGAGCTGAGATCCAATGTGGCATAGCCAAAGCCGCGGCCATCCTGCCAGATGGCGGCCAGCAGGTTGTCCTGGCGCTCTTGCAGCAGGGCTTCGTCGGTGATGGTGCCAGGGGTAACGATGCGCACCACTTTACGCTCTACCGGGCCTTTACTGGTGGCAGGGTCGCCAATCTGTTCACAGATCGCGGCCGATTCCCCAAGCTGTACCAGCTTGGCAAGATAGTTCTCCACCGCATGGTGGGGGACGCCCGCCATTGGGATGGGTTCACCCGCGGACGCACCGCGTTTGGTCAGCGAGATATCCAGCAACTGAGAGGCACGTTTGGCATCGTCATAGAACAGCTCGTAGAAATCCCCCATCCGATAGAACAGCAAGATCTCCGGATGCTGCGCCTTAAGGCGCAGGTATTGCTGCATCATCGGGGTGTGCGAATCGAGTTTTTCGGTGCTAGTCATAACGTTACCGTTTCCAATCCATTGAATTTAAAATTGATTGTGATATTCGTTGTCGTCATTGGGGATCACGTCGCCTCATTAAAAAACCGCCAAAACGTTCAGGATGAGCAGCAGCAAGCGCGGCTCAAATAAATCAATCGGTTGGTCAAAAGATCGAGCATATATGACAGGCAAACAGGCTGGCAAACCTTTGTCACTCAAAGCCTGCACAAAGACCAAATCAACAGACAAAAACCAGGCAGAACCCAGCAAGATCCGACGTTTGCGTGCCGCAGGCATCAGGATCTGATTCAGTCGTTATACTAGCCCAGCCGGCAATAGGCTGTCACAGACAAAAATTGGAAGCACTACGCAAACTAGATATTTAATGGCGATTAAGCTTGCCTTAGCGCAAGCAAATCAGAGATGAAGGGCGTTGTCCTCAATTAAACGTCACCAGCATTTCAGCGGCGGCGCTAACGTCGCCAAGCGGCAGATCTTTACCTCCGGAACACAGCCGCCAGGTCACCTGATTGGTGATACTCAGGCTGGTTTCCGCCTGGGTGATACGGCCGATTTTGAGCTGGCGATTATCGAACGGTAGCCCGCTGGTGGTGGCACAGTTCCCGCTACCGGTCACGCTGTTATCAATCTCTCCGGTGATATAGCCGCCGCCCTGACGCAGCGCCAAACGGCTCGGGGCTGATTGATACAGGCCGGTCAATGGCCGGAACTGCAGGTTGATATTGGCATCGATCAGGTCAGAGGATTGCCCGCAACTGGTGATGAGTGGGTAGGATTGCACGGCCAGTTGGGCCCCAGGTTGCGTATTTTTCAACACGCCGCCAAAGGCGATTACAGTGGGGGTATTGACCGTGCACTCAAGCGTGGATATGCGTAGCTTGAGATTGGACGGGAGTATTGAGGCTATTTTATCCCCGGCCGATATCTCTGAGAAACTGCCAGCATACATCTCTGGGACTGCTATTTCAGCAGCCTTCTGCTGGCCATCGGCAACCAGCACCCAAGTGCCTGATATCGTGGCTGCACGCTCTTTGGTAGCGGAATAGTAATATTCCTGGCTATTCATGGCTGGCGGCAGGCACCAGCTATAAGCATCAGGAGAGGTCAATTGATTTCCGTTGCTGCTTGCCCCTTTGGTTTCGGGTAACCCTAGCGTACCGGATAGTGAAACGAAACTGCCTGCGAATGTGTAAAAACCTACCTGCCCACTGGCTCTGGGGATGAGCCCCACGCCTGGCGCCAGCCCTACTGCCGGATAACCCGCAATGACCTTCAGAGCCCCAGTCTCTTGGCAGGCAGACCTGCTTGAAGAGATAGACAATAGCCCGTGTTTGAGATTCAGACGTGCGTGATTCATAGGGCCACTTAAGTTCGCCGTAAACGGCAGGCCTTCCCACACAATGCCGGTGCCTTTGCCAATGGTAATGGTTTCCGCCAGCGCGGTTGGTTGGCCCAGGTTGGCTAACAGCAATATGCACAGGGCGCGGCGGCGGTGATATGAGGCATGTCCTGGCATATTGGCTGTTTTTTTCACTTTACGTTGTCCTGTCTGGGTTAATTAAACGTCACCAGCATTTCAGCGGCGGCGCTAACGTTGCCAAGCGGCAGATCTTTGCCGCCGGAACACAGCCGCCAGGTCACCTGATTGGTGATACTCAGGCTGGTTTCCGCCTGGTTGATACGGCCGATTTTGAGCTGGCGATTATCGAACGGTAGCCCGCTGGTGGTGGCACAGTTCCCGCTGCCGGTCACGCCGTTATCAATCTCACCGGTGATATAACCCCCGCCCTGACGCAGGGCCAAACGAGTCGGTGCCGATTTATACAGGCCGCTCAATGCGCGGAACTGCAGGTTGATATTGGCATCAATAAAGTCGGAGGACTGTCCACAGTTGGTGATGAGTGGGTAGGATTGCACGGCCAGTTCGGCCCCCACCTGCGTTTTTTTCATCACGCCGCCAAAGGCGATTGAAGTGGGGGTATTGACCGTGCACTCGAGCGTGGATATGCGTAGTTTGAGATTGGACGGGAGGATCGCGGCCGTTCTATTCCCAGAAGAAGTCGCTCCGAAACTAGCGGCATACATTATCGGTACGGTTATTTCTGCCGCTTTCTGGTTACCATCGGCAACCAGTACCCAGCTACCTGATATTGTGGCTTTACGTGGCACATCCGGTGAGAAAAATAATCCAAAATCAGCATTTGATGGTGATAGGCACCAATTCCTATCTGGAGGCAAATACATTGCAGAACTTCCATACGGCGAGGTCCGCACCCCTTTGGTTTCGGGCAATCCTAACGTACTGGATATCGAATATAATATGTCTTGCTCTGAGGTATAGTTTCCACTAGCGGAGGCTCTGGGGAGAAGCCCCACGCCTGGCGCTAACTTGACTGCCTGATAACCTGCGATGGACGACAATTGAGCCGTGGTTTGGCACATATAGATGTTCGAAGTGATAGCGACCAGTGCCTGGGTGGGAGTTACATTGGAACCTCCTATTCGACCAGTCAAGGTTGCATTAAACGGCAGGCCTTCCCACACAATGCCGGTACCTTTGCCTATGGTAATGGTTTCCGCCAGCGCGGCTGGTTGGCTCTGGCTGGCTAACAGCAATATGCACAGGGCAAGGCGGCGGTGATATGAGGCATGTCCTGGCGTATTGGTTGTTTTTTTCACTTTACTTTGTCCTGTCGAGCTTAATTAAACGTCACTAACATTTCAGCGGCGGCGCTAACGTCGCCAAGTGGCAGATCTTTGCCGCCGGAACACAGCCGCCAGGTCACCTGATGGGTGGTATTCAGGCTGGTTTCCGTCTTGGAGATACGGCCGATTTTTAGCTGACTATTATCGAACGGCAGCCCGCTGGTGGCGCTGCAGCTTCCACTGCCGGTCACGCCGTTATCAATCTCGCCGGTGATATAGCCGCCGCCCTCGCGCAGCGCCAAACGGCTCGGGACTGATTGATACAGGCCGGTCAACGGCCGGAACTGCAGGTTGATATTGGCATCGATGAAATCAGAGGATTGCCCGCAACTGGTGATGAGTGGGTAGGATTGAATGGCCAATTCGGCCCCGGCCTGCAGGTTTTTCATCACTTTGCTAAAGGTGATTGAAGTGGGGGTATTGACCGTGCACTCGAGCGTGGAGATGCGCAGTTGGATATTGGATGGGAGGATCGAGGCCGATCTATCGCCAGACGCCTTTGCTGAGAAACTGCCGGCATACATCTCCGGGACTTTAATTTCTGCAGACTTCTGCTGACCATCGGCAACCAGCACCCAGGTGCCTGATATCGTGGTTGTACGCATCTTGTCTTTGTCATAGTAGAGGGCAACGTAACCCCTATATAGCGCCAGGCACCAGCTATAATTGTCAGGTGGAGTCACTACATAATCCTGGCTCATGCCCTTGCTTTCTGGAAGGCCCAGCGTACCGGATGCCGTAGCATAACTGCCGTAATACCGGTAAAAGCTTGCATTACCGAAGGCTCTGGGGATGAGCCCCACGTTTGGCGTTAGCTTGACTGCTGGATAACCCGCAATGGTCGTCAGAGTATCCGTCTTTAGGCATTCTGTCCTATTTGAAGAGATAGCCAATGGCGTAAACTGGGGAAAAATAGCCGTTGCATCCAAAGGGCCACTTAAGGTGACATTAAACGGCAGGCCCTCCCACAGAATGCCGGTCCCTTTGCCAATAGTAATAGTTTCCGCCTGTGCGACTGGTTGGCTTAGGCTTGCTATCAGCAGTATGCCGAGTGCGCAGTGGCGGTGATATTGGGTATGCCCAGGCATGTTGGCGGTAATTTTCACTTTCTTTGGTTTGCGCATTGTTATCGGCCTGTTTCACAGCGTGCCGTCAGTTGGCGGATGGGGTTGCTGGCTGAAGGGGCGGCAATGCCACTCAGATTGAAGCTGGCACGGCACTGCTGATGGTCAGCGTGCCCCCATTTCGCTGTCAGCGTGCCCTGTTCCGGTAGCCCGCTCAGATACACCTGGCCCGCATCACCCACGATACCGGTATTGTTTTTTCCTGCCGGGGTATCCGCCACCGTAATCACCGTGCCGAATGGCAGGCTGGTATCCCCCCGTAGCAGCGTCACCAGCGCCTGGTAACCCACTCGGGTGTCAAACTTCGCCATGATGACCGCCCCCTTGGTTGGATAGACGTTAAGGCTTGATTGCGCCATATCCACATCTTCCGGCAGGGTAGTGGGGTTCAGGCTGATGCTGTTGTTCTGGTAGTTCGCCAGATACGGCACCAGCGCGTAACCGCGGCTATCTGTGCGAATGTTGCCGTTGAGCACCTCAACGCCGCCAGCGCCTGGCGCGCTGACCACCGCCACTGAATTGCCGAGCATAGGCCCCAGCGTCAGGCCTTCCGGGTGCAGCAGCAGGCTGCCGTTGCCGCTGAGGTTGAGTGAACGGAGCTGGTTGCTGTAGCTGTAACCTACATTGGCCTGGCCCTTACTACCTCGATAACCCATGTTCAAGGTGCTGTTATCATTGCCATTATCGTTCGACCAACCCTGCATCAGGTTGTAGGAAAGGCGGTCATCCATGGCGTTGCCACCGATCCCGGCCTGCTGTTGAACCTGGCCTTGATTGTTATGGGTTACCTGGTAGCTGGCATAGCTTTGGTTATTGGCCACCGCACTGCTAAACAGACTGACGGGGATCTGCACCGTCATCGACAGCTGGCGGTTTTCCGGCCAACTGCCGTCACCCTTGATGCGGTCAATACTGTAGGCCATGCCGTAGCTCACACCGCGATAACTGCCGTTGTAACCAACGGAAACGGTGTTGTTCACCTGGCTGTTCCCCCAGTAATCGTTGCGTGAGGCCGATAGGTAAATGGCTCCCCAAGAATCCAACTGTTGGCTGATACGCAGCTGGAAATTGGAGCGTTGGCGTGTCAACGCCCAGGGAGTTTGCCCAGCGTTGAGTTCAAAACCCAGGTTGTTAAAGTCGGAGAAGGTGTAATAGTTGCGGGTGGAGTAGCGGTAGGCCGCGAGATCTACCGAGGTCCCGGTGCTGAGCAGGCTTTTGGCATAGCGCAACCGATATGAAGCCCCTTGTTGGCGTTCGTTTTGCCCCTCTAACCGGGCATCCGAACTGGTGACGTCTGCCGATATGGCGCCAAAGTCACCCAACGACAGGCCAGAACCTGCCACCAGAGAGTGATAATCTGTGGCAACCAGCGCACCGCCGTAGAGGGTGACGTTATACGGTAGGCCATACATGAATGTGCCAAGCCCGAAGGTTGCTTTCCGGGAGCTCTTGGTGATACCCCCGTTATAGCGCCCGCTGGTGAGCTCATACTTGAGTGCGCCAGGGCGTTGCATCACCGGCAATGACGAGAAAGCCAGGGTTTGGCTGCGTACCGAGCCGTCTGCTTCGGTGATGGTCACCGTCAGATCGCCACCTTGGCTGCTCTGGTAGAGATCGTTGATACGAAACGGGCCTGGAGCCACATAAGTTTGATACACAATGTTGCCGTTCTGGCTGACCGTCACCCGTGCGTTGCTTTGGGCAATGCCGGCAATCACAGGAGCAAAGCCGCGCAGGCTATTAGGCAGCATATCTTCGCTGGAATTCAGTTTGATGCCCCGGAAGGGAATGCTGTCGAACACGTCATTTCCGCTGCTGCTTTCACCCGCCAGGATCTCGGCGCGCCACGCACGGATATCGTGTTGTAAATAGGTATCGGAGAATTGGCTGCGCTGATAACGGCTTGAGGAACTTCCCCCACGGCTTTCACTATAGGTATAGGTCATGGTGCTGCGCAGGCGCCACCCCTGGTAGTTCACCCCGCCCAGCAGGTTGGCGAACATATTGCTCTGCTCGCTTTTGCCCATGCCGTGCTGTGCGCTTTGCCAGTTACGGCTGCCGTTGAGGCTATAATTCATCAACAATGCAGGGACACCCTCGTCCCATTGTTCGGGATCGACGTAGTCCCGGGCATGTTGCTGCATGGCGACCTGGGGAATACTGATGTCCAGACGTAATTGGGCCAAATCGAAGCGTAACTGCGATTCAGGAATGAGCTTCTCCAAGTTGGCGATGGGAGCCTCAGGCGACAAGCCGCTAAAGCTGGGCAGTGCCTCAGTATTCACGCCAAGCCCGTGGAGGAATGCCGGGGTCAGTTGCGGTAACACCTGGCCCAGCGCATCTTTTTTGAACACTAGACTGTGTTGCCCCTGCTCCGACTGGTTCACCCACAGCGTCACCAGATAGCGCCCTTCAGGGGTCTGGCCGGAGGATTCAAACACGGTCAGATCGGTCGTTGCCAGCTGGCTGCCCCCCAGCGCCAACAGGCCCGGATCGAAATAGTCTCGGCCCCAGGCGGGTACGGCACCGGCCAGCAGCAAGGCTCCGGCCAAAGAAGGTGAAAGACCCCGAGTGCCGGGCCTGTTTTTTATTGATGTTCTATCCATGATTTTAGCGCGTCCTTAAACATCCAATGGGGTCAAGTCCTGCTGACAAACGGGAGTGTTCCAACCATCCTCATCAATAAGTTGCCATTCGACATGGCCGCGGGTCCCAGTAGGGACGGTATAGCGCTGTTGTCCTTTCGGCGGCACCATCAAACGTAACGCGGGTTTATCCAGCGCGACGCGGTCCATTTTCAGCCGCGAAAAGGTGAGCCAATAGGGAGTCGGGTTATTGGCAATCAACTCTTTGCCCGAGCGGTTGAAACGCAGTTGGCAGGCCACGTCGGCCACGGCGCGTTTGGCTAATCCAGCAGGGCGGTAGAACAATTTCATATTGCTGACTACCGTCACTGCCATCTGGCCTACCGACTGCGGTTGATCGTTTTGCGCTTGCGCGGGGATCGCTTTCATGGAGATAAAGAACACCGACTCGCGATCGGTCGGCAAAGGTTCACCGTTACGGCGGATGCGCAGTGTCAGTTCACTTTTGGCCTCTAAGCGCGCCAGCGGTGGCGTGACAATAAACGGCATTTTCGCTGGCCCACCCTCGCTCAAATCGACATCGCCGGTCTGGTTATCGACCGGGCGCACCCGGGACTGCATCAGATAGGCGTCTGCGCTTTTGTTGTCTACCACCAAACTGACGCCTTGCTTGGCGCTTTCGGGGTAAATCACCCGCAGAACATAAAATGAGATCCCTGTGGAGTCGGGCTCTGCCGCCTGGGGAGCGGTCAAAAAAGACAGGCTGCACAGCAGCAATATCGCTTGGCCAAGGTGTTTCATGCGGGTGGGTCCTTTGGTGATGGCAGGGCCTGCTGGCATGGCGCAGATAAGCCGCCGAAGTCGGTAATGGTTTGCCAAACGGCTTGCCTGGCCGACGGGTTGCCGGGATACGTCTGTGCGCTCATCGGGGCAATCATCGCCAGCTGGGTATCGAGATCGATAAGCTGGCCATCGAACTTCAGTGAAGCAAACGTGAGAAAATAGGGGGTTGGATTGTCAATGCGCACCCCTGCTGCCGTAGGGGTCAGTTTCAACTGACAACTGGCGTCCTTCGCTGCGATCTTCAGGCCTTCAGGGCGATAAAACAGTTTGATGGCAAAGCGAAACCCCATCGATAAGTGCGCCTCTGCCAGTGCCGTCTGTTCCTGTGCGGGGATCGCTAATACCGTAAGGTAAAACAGCGATTCCCGATCCGTGGGCAATGCCTGATCCTGCTTGAGGAGGCGCAGTAATTGCTTGCGCTCAGGGCCGAGCTGAAACAGCGGCGGCGTGACGATAAACGGCGTTGCTGCCTGGTCGTCGAGCGCGCGTTGGATACGGCTTTGGATCAGAAACTTTTGTGTGCCGCTATTATTCACCGTGACGGTTTGTGCCCTATCCGCAGCGGAAAACACCACCCGGGTCTGGTTTAAACTGATACCGCCGTCGGCTATTGCCATTGGCCCGGTAAAGAGCAACAGCAGCGCGATAGATAAATAGCAGGCAGATGGCATGGCAACCTCAGCGGTAGGCGAATGTAAAGGTGATACGGGCGATAACCTTCCCCGGTTTCACCGTCGCGCAGCCGGTACTACCACCGCAACTGATGCCAGCAAAAAAGGGGAAGTCTTTAGCGACCGGTATCTGCCCCACTGCCGCCAAGGGGTAAGTGTTGGCAGGTTTGACCTCGGTACTGTTGTAATTGGGCATGTTGGCACTTTGTACCAACATCACACCGCTCCCCCCGGCACTGGAGTCGCTGCTGCGAAACAGCCATTTACCATCCTGGGTTACTCCCTCACCGCTGACCGTAATCATCGGCTGTAGGCCAGCAGTGGCGACACCGTCACAGTTGCCAACCTTGAGGGTAAACGGCTGTGAGTTGATCAGGGCACCGCTACGCAAGCGTGCCTGCGACATCTCGTCCAGCGGCAGTACGCTTTTATCCAGGCTTAGGGAACAGGTGCCTGGCATGATCGTTGCGGAAAAGTTCAGCGTCACGGCGGGGGCCGTGCTGCTGGTTAATCCGGCAACCATAGCGAGTGAGATGAGGGATACCTTCTTAAGGCAGAGCCTGTTTAAACGCATCAACGCCTCCCTGATCGTTAATGGTTTGCCAGCTAATAGCCCCACTTTTAGCCGTGGTGGGATAGGTATGGGAACCGAATGGCGCAATCATTAGCGCGGCGGGTGTGTCTAACTTAAGCCGTTGCCCGGCAAAGCTCAGGCTGGCCAGGCTGACAAAATAGGGGGAAGGGTTACTGACCTGCAGCCCGTTGTTGACGCGGGTGAAGCGCAGGTTTTTCTGTGCTGAACCCGAATCTGATGCGAGCTCTGTAGGGCGATAAAACAGCTTGATGATATTGCCAACGCCAAATTGGGCGGTGGCACTCACGTTGGCGCTCTGTTGGCTGGCGGTCGGCTCGGCTGCGGCTGGGATCGCCATGGCCTGGAAATAGAATACCGACTCGCGATCTTTGGGCAATGATGCGTCATTACCGGTAATGCGGATCTGACTCTCGCTCTTGGCTTCCAGCCTAAAAACCGGTGGTGTTACCGTAAATGGAGAGGCATCACGGCTATTTGGGTTCGGGCTTACCGCAGCCTGTACCAGATAAGGCAAGGTGGGCTGGGTATTACGTAGCGTGACGGCAATGCTGCCTGCCCCTTGCGGGTAGATAAGCCGAGTGGCATTAATGCCAAATCCATCCGCCAATACGGCGGGTGAATTGCACAGCAGCGCCATTAGGACGGGAAAAAATAGCGTTAAACGCGTCATTTATTGCCCCTTGGTATGAAAAAAAGCAGGTAGCCGAAGCCACCTGCCCAGAGGTAAATCAGTTATAGGAGAAAGCAAACAGGATTGGTGCCTTGACGGCGCCAATGTTGGTTTTGTCCGCGCTGGTGGAGGCCAGGCCTACCTGCAGGCTCACCGTCTTGGCATTAAAATCGCTGGCTGCTGGCGTTGCGCCTGCGGCAGCGACCTGGATTTTGTCACCGGCCTTGATATAGACGTTTGGCTTGCTAACTTCGCTCAACATGATGCCGGTATTGGTGCCGGTGGAGTTGAAGATATTTGAGTTGGCAGCCAGCGTTTGGCCGGACACCAGCAGGTTAGCGGTATCGGCAGCGGCAACGGGAGCTTCACAGTTGTTCAGACCCACGGTGAACTGTTTCTGGCTGGCAGGGATTGGCGTCAACACACCGGTAAATTGCTTGGGTGAAAAGTTACCCAGATCCAGGCTGTTGGTAGACAGTGAAATGTCACAGGTGGCAGCAACCACGTTGGCCGTTACGGTTAATTGGGCGTTGGTTGCCGCCTGAGTGTTACCCGCTACGGCCAGTAAAACCAATGCAGCCGGAGCCAAGGTGAAAATTGATTTACGCATGAGTGCTATTCCTTTAGAGAGGTGGCTTATTAAAAAACGAGTTGGTGCTTGATAGACTTACAGTTATCTCTGCTCAGAAATAACTGGATGTATATCGATTAATGGGGGCTAATTTATTTGTTTGCGCTCAATGGACGCTATTTGTTTCTGAAGGCGAGTCACCCTGACTTTCGTTTTCAATAATTTCAAAAGACGTCATGGTTGTCAAAGTGTGGGCTTGGTGCGTGATTTTAATTTAATGCATTGATTACTATGGGTAATTATTTTATTTCTGGATTTTTGGTGGGTAAATATTAATTTTTAATTCTGTTTATTTTTGATTACATAGATTTTTTGTCTGATTTTAATGCTCCTGTTGGGTTTTGTATCTTTTTTGTGGTGTTTTTTTATGGAGCTAGTAAGGAAGAGGCGTTTTGAGGCTGTGGATAATAAAAAATTATGAAAATTATCTAAATTAAGTGGGGTGTGCGCAGAATTAATTATTTTTCGGGTTGATAGTCTGAAAATAATTATGTCGCTATTACGCTCATAGAATAAAAAAAGTGGTTTTGCACTCACTAGGAGGCCAACTCTCTGCGATCCCAAGTCTGGATGCGCAGCTCGAGACTCTTGCGCAAACTTCAGCTACTCAGATCAAAGACTGGCATTGCAGATGAGAGGTGCCGCCCAGTTTCATCCACCGGTACAACTCCTGGTTAGTCTTGACGCACAGTTTGCGCATGGCATTGCGCTTATGGCCATTAACGGTTTTGCCCTTGATGCCAAGGAGCCCTGCGGTGTCATGCCCGCTCATCCCTATGGACAGGTACTTCAGCACTTCAGTTTCCCTGAACGTCAGTGATGAGGAGCATCGGCATTTTCCTGCCGCCGGGATCCGTTCCCCTTCCTGCGGGAACAAAACGCTATCGAGCAGGGCTTCAATTGCTTGTATTGGTTGATGGCGATACAGCGTGCCTGCACCGCATTCGCAATTGGTGACAGAGGGGCGGGCCATTGGTTCACCACGTTGCTGATCCCTGATGAAAAATACGTGGGGAGTGTAGCCTTGCTGATACAGATCATACAGCCAGGGCGGGCAGGTAATGCTGTCGCCAAGAAAAATGATATCGACTCCGGTTACCGGGACGGCACCGCGTTCAGACAGCCGTAGGGATCTCCCGTGCAAAGAGCAGTAGGCCTTTAGCCCGAGGTTAAGCCCATGAGTAAAATAGCGGTCGCTCTCGACGACCAGAATGGAAATGGTGTGCTTTACCATAGTGCCTCCTTGCCGGCATGAATGCTCCTCCAGCCCCCCTATATCCTGTAGGGGAGCTCGGCTGTCGTGTATTTTAGAGCCGTGTTTCCTTTTATCGAAGGCTGGTGAGATGTTATATCTACCTGTCACTATAAAATAAACGGCTGTTTACGAATGAAATCACTTCAGTTGTGCATAGAAAAATCAAAGCCTTAAATTAAGCTTTAATTTTTTCTCTGGCATTCTGATGAATAATTTTTTTGCTGGGTTTTTGTGAATGCCTTGGCGTTATGATATGACTGTTCACTAGCGGATTAAATGGGAGTTTTCTCTTTATTTTCTCTTGTTGTCTTATATTTAACTGTGTTTTTGAATAAATTAAACCATAAGCGATTATAAAACATAAGAAAGATCCACATGATCTTTTTAGGGTTATTATAAGAAATTAAATTGATTGACGATAATAATTTTATAAGAATATACTGATATGGCTGGGTGTTTAATTTCGTTTTATTTGACGTTTTTATCTAGGGTTAGGCGATGAACTTGGTATACTTTGAATGGAATTATTAAATGAAAGTTCAAGCGTCTATAGGGGAATGATTTCCCCATAATCTCCCTAGGTCGCAGTATATGCAGTTTCCGCATAAATAGCACGAAGTTAAGTGAGAGGACGTTGAGCTTGCAACAACGTGCTGGAGATTAAATTCAGTTTTTTCTGCCCACTGTATTAGAACTTGGGTATTTACTAAAGACGATACTTGGTCGCCAACTATTGGCGCTCATGGAATCGGCATTATGGATGGATTTTTTACCAGGAGGTAAGTATTCCAATGAATCTCATAGACTCAAATTATTCCTGTTCCTTGAGCAAAATAACCTTTAAATCGCTCATTGAATCCTTAACGTGTGAGCCAACCTCTGCCTTGTATTATGGCGAGGGTTCAATCGCTTTTGTTGATGGGGATTCGGCTAACATCTACAGCGTAGTCAAATCTGTTTACGAGTTACGCAAGAGCAGCAAGGTTGTTTATATGGTTACATTGCTGTCAAAAGATAAAGAGTGTTCCTCGGTAATTAGGCATTTATCTGATCACGTGGTGGATAAAAAAATCACCTATGCCGATCTGGGAAAGTTGATCAGAACCATGGTTAAGGCAAAGCCCAAGGCTTTGGCCGATAATGTTTTTGGCGATATCTGGGGGGACATTTTGAAGTCTTCTCAGAAAGAGTATCTGGTGCTGAAGCTGTTGCTGGATGGCCACAGCCAATACCAAATCGCCAAAATGTTAAACTTATCGATAAAAACCATCAGCGGTTATAAGGTTAAGGCGATAAAAAGACACGGGGCAAGAAACTTCAACGAGCTCTATATGCTAAAGCTAAACAATAATGCTTGATATCACCTAATAGTCCGCATCCTTGGCGTTGAGGTTAAGCAGTAGGGTGAGTTGTTGCTGAATGCCACTGTCATCTCCTAGTGTTAAACTCCAGAAAATGCATTAATAAAATTAAAATTTAGAATTTAAACCTATAAATAACGTAAATGTAGTTATAAGTAACTACTTGGCAACTTTGTCTGTAACTTAAGGCTCAGATTGATGTGGGGCGCAGTTTGTCGGGTTTTGGTCTGGCAGCGCAACGTCAATCCTGAGTAGTAACGATAAGTTCAGCACCAGGTAGACATCGATAAAGCCCTGAGGGGTTAGGTCTCTGACGTCGATTAACAATGAACAAGGTTATCTTGGATAGCCTTAGGCCTGGTATTTCACAAAATCTAAGCATTATTTTTTGCAGGAAGTCGCCAATGTTTTTATTTGACACTCATTACCCTTGCCCTTTGAGTAAAGTTACATTCGATTCAGTCATCGAGATTTTAAACGCTGAGCCACACTTAAACTTGCGTTACGATGATAGCTACATTGCTTTTATTGATGGTGACTCCAGTGATATGCTCGGCACCATCAAACAGATTTATGATCTACGCAAGGAAAGTAAGGTTATTTATGTGATCACACTGCTTTCTAAAGGAAAAGAGTGTTCCGCCGTGATTAAGCATTTTTCCGATATTGTGGTCGATAAAAAAATCGCCTATGCCGATCTGAAAAGTTTGATCAGAGTGTTGAGCTTGGTAGAACCCAAGGCGTTGGCGGACAATATCTTTGGCGATATTTTTGGAGGTATCCTGAAGGCATCGCAGAAAGAGCAGCGGGTTGTAAAATTGCTGGTAGAAGGTTACTCACAATCACAGATAGCCGAGATGCTGCACATGTCGATAAAAACGGTCAGTGGTTATAAGGTGAAGGCAGTAAAACGGCATGGAGCAAGAAACTTCAATGAGCTGTATATGCTGAAATTCGGTAATAGTTTACCTCATATGCAATAAACCGCTAAAGAACTTTATGATGGCGTTAGATGTTACCCTTCTGCCATCGTACTCGCCGAGCTTTACTATTCAGTTACCATGGGGCTGTTATTGACTACGGACGCACATCATCACCGGCGAAAAGCCATTCCACAATAAATAGCCATCACCTGTCATGGTGATCCTTAACCGTCGGTTTTTCACTGAAAAGTCAAAAATGGACTGATTGAACAATTCATTGGGCATATCATCGCTGGCTTTTTTATTAATATCCACCAACTGCAAGGCGAGGTAACCATTATCTTCGTAGCGATACTCGAAACTGACGTTACGCAGGAGATGGTACTTTATGGTGCCAGCATTATCCCTTACGGTAGCTGAGATGCCCATTTCTCCGTGGCGCTGGCCATCAATATGTAAACTCATAACGCCCTTGGTTTGCAAGTCGCTCTGTACCAGGAAAAAGGCAGCACAGCTCACTTTTGGGCCTTTCTCGATAACGAAAAATTTATGCATCAGGAGGTTGAATAGCAAGGCCACCGCGACCAAGGCGAGAGCAACTAACCCGATAAACTTACCTGAGCGATTATTTAGCGAAAGCATAGACGGCCTTACAGTCAGAGAAATGAGACAGGGTATGATCACTATTGGTGCAACGGGCTATGAATGCTCTGCCGGACTGCTGGTAGGCGTAGTGTTCGCCTGAGTGAAAAATAAACACCTCATTGTTGACGCACGGAACATGTTCTGTTGCCAGTTCTTGAGCAAGCTGTTCTTTGCGCACAGCGGCGGAGGATGAACTTTCGTTAAGACTATAGACAGGGCAGGTCGCTATATTGCCAATTTTATACAACGTAGACTTCGGGAAACGGTAATCCAAATAGCCAGTAGCGGAGCGAAAAGGTTGCAGAACTAATAACGTGGAGATAATCAAGCTGATGGCGAGCAATGATGGCTTATACCATTTGCGTAGCCCTGGTTGCTCTGGAGTAGGTTGCGCTGAAGTGGTGGTACTGACAACACTCTGCTGCGTTTCCACATGGTAAGTCACCATTTCCCCGGCGATATAAAACCCCACCCTAGGAATGGTTTTTATGATCTCTTCGTCACAGCCTAGCTCACTCAATGATTTACGGATCAGTGAGATATACTGATTGACCGAGTTATTCGAAGGTTCCAAGCCATACTTGTCCCAGATGTTATTGAGTAACTCTTCCCGGCCCACCATTCTATCGGCATTTTCCAGCAGGTAAGTGAACAACCGGGTAGGAATGGTGGTGAAGGTGAGCCTTCTATCGGGCTGCGCAATGTTCCACATCGCCCCGTCTTCGCTTCTGAACGCTATCATATTGAAAATCGTAAAAACCATTTCCCCCCCTGTCGGTTAAGGCCTGACTCTGCTTCATTAAATCAGCCTACTCTGCTATCAGGCCGCAGTACAGCGTCACAGCTTTGCAATCTTAATATAGCCGATATTGCGTCTTGCTACAGGCATCAAGGCGCGAGGGGGTGTGGTAATGGGTAACCCTCAGCAGGCAGTGGCATCAATGTAAAAAATCGTGCTTGCAAGGTCTGTGGCACAAGAGATGGAGATAAAAAAATCCCAGGAGTGGTCTTTTTTGCTGATTTTTTAGCAAAGAAAGGATTATTTTAAATTCGTGAGGTTAGATATTTCTTAGTCTATACATATGGTTATGGGATTGGTTTTTGATGTGAAGATTTTTTATAAGACAGTCAGATAAAACAAAGAGGAATGTCTGATTTTAATATTTTTTGGTAGCGCTATTATAGCGCCAATCCTAAGCAACGGCATTATTGTTGGGTAGTGACAAAAGGCGTGGGAGTGTATTTCTCGGCCCGCCTAATATTCTAGTTAATATATTTAAATCATAGGAACGGATTTCATGAAAGTTAAAGCAATTGCAATGATCATTGGCGCATCCCTGATGGCCAGCACCGCTTATGCAGCTAACCAAGGCGAAGGCAAAATCACCTTCACGGGTTCAATCACTGATGCCCCTTGCTCAATCGCTGCGGGTTCACTGGATCAGGTTATCCCATTGGGTGCTGTATCCAACGTTGCTCTGGCTGCTAACAGCAATACTGGTGTATCAACGCCAATGCCTTTCAGCATCGAGCTGAAAGACTGCGTCATTGCTACTGCAGGTACCAAAGATAAAGTCTCTGTGACCTTCACCGGTGCAGCTTCTTCATACGACGCTACCAGCCTTGGCCTGATCGGTACTGCTGAAGGTGCTTACGTCCTGATGTCTCAGGCTGACGGTGCCAAAGTGGCTCTGAATACCCCTACAGCTGGCCAGATCGTTACTGAAGGCACCAACAGCACCCTGAGCTTCACTGCAGCCCTGAAAGGTGGCGGTGCTGACGCAACTATCGTCCCAGGTAACTTCCAGGTACCAACCAACTTCGTACTGTCTTACCAGTAAGTTTGTTGCGCAGTGCTAATAACCTGCGGCGGCTGTGCCGCAGGTTTTTTTGTTACCCATGGAGCTGGTTCATGAAATGGACTTATGACGTTTCACCTTATGTGGTGCCTTCCCTGCTGATGTGTTGTGTCCTGGCGTTTTCCGGGAGCGTAGTTTCCGATGATGTCCTGGGGAAGGGGCGCGTCAGCATGGAAGGCGCCATTGTAGAGACGCCTTGTGCAATTGAAGTCGGTGACCGTGACCAGAGTCTGGTGATGGATACCCTCCCGGTCAGTCAACTGATCCGTGACGGCCGCGGGCCGGAAAAAGATTTTGTCATCCGCTTGGTGGATTGTGCGCTGGTTCGTTTCGATACGACAGCCCCCGATTGGCAGCGCTTTCAGGTGACCTTTGACGGTGACAACGATCGCGGTTATTTCGGGGTGAACGGTGAGGCGCGCGGCGTGGCGTTGATGATACGCAATGCCAGAGGGGAGGTGGCGTCACCGGGTGATGCCATGCTGGCCAGCACCATTACCCCTGGAGAGTTGCAACTGCATTACACCCTGAGTCTGGTGGGTAACCAACAGAAGTTGCAGGCAGGGAATTACCGTTCGGCAATACGGTTCAGAATGGATTATTACTAAAGGGACTCTCTTCATGGTGCGTTATTTTTCCCGCTCCCTGCTCGCCATCTTGTGTCAGGCCAGCTTGGGCAGCGGCGTATTGCTCGGCGCAGTGAGCGTGACCCAGGCAAAGGATATCCAGTTCAACACGGATGTATTGGATCTCAAAGATCGTGACAACATTGATTTAGGCCAGTTTTCGCATCAGGGCTTTATCCTGCCGGGCACTTATGACCTGGCTTTGAGCCTGAATAACCAGGTGCAACCGGCACGCCCGGTAACGTTCTTGGCACCGGACGACGATCCGAAAGGCAGCCAGGTCTGTCTGAGCAAAGAGATGGTAGATCAACTGGGGCTAACCAAGGCCGCATTGGCAGGGTTGACCTGGTGGCATAAGGGCGAGTGTCTGGATCTGGCTAGCTTGCATGGGCTTCAGGCTCGTACCGATCTCGGGACCAACACGCTGTACCTCAGTATTCCGCAGGCGTATCTGGAATACAGCAGTGCTAACTGGGATCCTCCTTCGCGCTGGGAAGAAGGGATCCCCGGTGTTTTGCTGGATTACAACCTGAATACTCAGGTTCAGCGGCAGAGCCAGGACAGCACCCAGAATTACAATCTCAGTGGTAATGGAGTGGCAGGAGCCAACCTGGGGCCGTGGCGGTTGCGGGCCAGTTGGCAGACCAGGATCGACCATCAGAGCGATTCGATAACAAAGAATACCCGCAGTTTTGACTGGACACAGTACACCGCCTATCGGGCGATTACACCGCTGCGTGCCAAGCTGACGTTGGGGGAAGATTTCCTGAATTCCGACATCTTCGACAGCTTCCGTTTCACCGGGGGCAGCCTGGTCTCGGATGACAACATGTTACCACCGAATTTGCGTGGTTATGCGCCAGAGGTTACCGGTGTGGCACGCGGCAACGGCAAAGTAGTGATCAGCCAGCAGGGGCGGGTGATCAAGGAAGTCCTGGTCGCCTCCGGGCCATTCCGTATCCAGGATCTGGATAGCGCGGTTTCTGGGACATTGGATGTGCGGGTGGAAGAGGTCGATGGTAGCGTACAGCGCTTCCAGGTGGATACAGCCACCATTCCTTACCTGACACGACCAGGGCAGGTGCGTTTCAAGCTGGCGGCAGGTCGTCCATCGGACTTCCAGCATAAGGTCAATGGACCGATGTTTGCCACGGGTGAGTTCTCCTGGGGCGTGAGTAACGGTTGGTCGCTGTACGGCGGCGGATTGAGTGGGGATGACTACACCGCTCTGTCAATGGGGATTGGCCGTGACCTGATGGCCCTAGGGGCTTTGTCAGCGGATATGACTCAGTCCCGTGCACGGTTGGATCAGAACACTCAGCAGGGGGGATCTTACCGGTTGAGCTACTCAAAGCGCTTTGACGAGACCGGCAGCCAGGTCACCTTTGCTGGCTACCGCTTCTCCGATAGTGGCTTTCTGTCGATGGCGGATTACCTGAGTGCGAAAGATAATCCAGACGGAAGTGCGCTGGGGCGCAGTAAAGAGATGTACACAGTCTCTTTCAGCCAGCAAATCGAATCGCTGGCGATGAGTGGGTACCTGAACTACAACCACCAGACCTATTGGAACCAGGCCACCAGTGATCGCTATGACCTGACGCTGGCACGCTATTTTGACCTTGGCAGTTTCCGTAACGTTAACTTGTCGCTGACGGCATACCGAAACAACTTCAGCAACACCAAGGATGACGGTATGTATCTGTCGCTGTCCCTACCGTGGGGCAATTCGGGAGCGGTGAGTTACAGCGGTTCTTACGCCGCGGGTAGCAACAGTAACTCGGTTAGCTATTCTGACCGGATTGGCGAAAGCGATAACTATACCCTACGTACGGGTATGTCGAACCACGACGCCGATATGAGCGGCTATTACACACACCGCGGAACCTTGGCACAAGTCGATGGCATGGCCAGTTACCGCTCCGGGCAGTATAGCTCGGCAGGGGTGTCGATGTCGGGCGGAGCTACCCTGACGGGTGAAGGCGGCGCTTTACATCGTACATCGATAATGGGTGGGACGCGGATGCTGGTTGATACCGATGGTGTAGCAGGAGTGCCAGTAGGCGGTTATGGCAACACGGTCAACTCCAATATCTTCGGTAAAGCGGTAGTGGCGGATGTGAACAGTTATTACCGCAGCAGCGTACGTATCGACGTAGACAAACTGGCCGACAACGCCCAAGCCACCGGCTCAGTGCTGCAAGGCACGCTGACCGAAGGGGCCATTGGCTATCGTCACTTTGAAGTCGTCGCGGGTGAGAAGGCGATGGCGGTAATACGTCTGGCCAATGGTTCGGTGCCGCCTTTCGGTGCCACGGTGCTGAACGCCAAGCAACAGGAAACCGGCATGGTGAACGATGCAGGCAACGTCTACCTCAGCGGTATCAAGCCGGGTGAGACCATGACGGTGCACTGGAACAGTGCCGAACAGTGCCGCATTACGCTGCCGAAAGAAATACCGGCGGGGATGACCGCCAACCTGCTGCTGCCTTGTGTAAACGGATAACGGCAGCGAATTAAACCCAATGAACAGTAAAGGGCGTCATCGTCCGCAGGTTTTTAAGCCTGCCGAGATGGCGTCCGATAGGAAGAGTATAGGTAATGATGATGAAAAGATTTTTTGTGATGAGCCTGTTGGCAGGAGTCGCAGTAGCCACATTGGTTCCCTCTGCGCAGGCGGCCATTTCGCTGGATCGGACCCGCGTGGTGTTCCCGGGGAATGAGAAGTCAGTGAGCCTGACCGTGCGCAACCAGAACCCGGAACTGCCATACCTGGCTCAAGGGTGGCTGGAGGATGCCCATGGCACCAAGCTGGAAGGGAACAGTGCGTTTACCGTGCTGCCACCGGTACAGCGTGTCGAACCCAAGGGACAGACCCAGGTAAAAATCCAGGCAACGCCGGGAGCCAACATGTTGCCACAGGATCGCGAATCGCTGTTCTTCTTCAACCTGCGGGAAATCCCGCCGAAAAGCGACAAGTCGAACGTATTGCAGATAGCGCTGCAAACGCGCATCAAGATGTTCTATCGCCCGGCTGCACTAGCCGAAGCGGCGGCCAAGCAACAGGCGACGCCGTATCAGGAGCAACTGACGCTGAGCAAACAGGGTGACCAATATACCGTCAACAACCCAACGCCGTATTTTGTGACGTTGATTGGTGCCAGCGCCAGGAAAGAAAGCGAAGTGGTGAAAGGTTTTGAACCGCTGATGGTGCCACCAAAGGGCAGCGTCAAGCTGGGCGGCAGTGCGGCGGCGTTAGGGGCGACCCCGGTGCTGGTGTATGTCAATGACTACGGCGGTCAACCGGCGCTGACTTTCAAATGCAGTGGCAGCAACTGCCAGGTGGATGAAAGCAAGCGCGACAAATAATCACCCGGCATCAGTGGGGTGATGGGCGGTGCCCTGCGGGCATGAACCGTGAAGGAAGAACAAGGAAAACAATCATGGAAAAGAGAAGACTGCCCGGCAAGACGGCAAAGTATTCCGTCCTGAGCGGCATGGTACTGGCTGCCCTGCTTTCTCCCGTGGCGCAGGCCGCTACGGGGTTGATTGACGGTGAGCACGGTGTGCTGCGCGTGTCGGGAGCGCTGACCGAAAGCGCCTGCCGCCTGGAGATGAGCAGTGCCGACCAGTCGGTCGAGTTGGGGGATGTGGGAACGGGTCGCCTGCAACACGTGGGCGATCGCGGCACGGCGGTGGCGGTACAACTGCGTTTGCAAGACTGCCTGCGCAGCGCGGCCAACAATCGTGACCAGCAGGGTAACCTGACCTGGAGCACCAACCAGCCTGCGGTGTCGTTGACCTTTACCGGCGTGCAGGATAACTACGAACCCAATCTTTTCCTGGCGCGCGGTGTGGGCGGTATGGGGCTGCGCCTGACGGATGCCTCCCGCCGTGACGTCGTGCCGGGGTTGGCAGGACAACCGCAGCTACTGACACCGGGCAGCAATGTGCTGACCTACTATATCGCGCCGGAGCGCACCGGGGCACCGCTACAAGCGGGCGCGTATCTGGCCCATGTCAACGTCAGGCTAAGCTATGAATAAATTTCCACTGCGGGCATTGAGTGGTGTACTCGGCGGCCTGGTGTTGTGCTGTGCCCCGGCACAGGCTAGTAACGTATTGACGGTCAGTATCACCGGTACGGTAATCACTGCCCCGGCTTGCACTCTGAATGCCAATACCGCGATCGATGTGAAGTTTGGCAGTGCCTTGCAGACAACCAGCATTGATGGCAACAACTATACCACGCCGGTGCCGTTTACCCTGACCTGCGTTGGCAACCCGTCGAGTCTGCGGTTGCGGTTCCAGGGGACGAGCACTGACTTTGGCACGGGCGTATTGGCGACCAACTTTCCCGATCTGGGGATCCAGCTTTTGAAACCAGACAGTAGCGTGCTGGCTATGGATGAGTGGTTTACCTTTGCCTATTCGGCCACGCCGCCTGCCATCAGTGCTGTGCCGGTGAAACGGCCTGGGACTATTCTGCCGGGTGGGGTGTTCAATAGCACGGCAACGCTGCTGGTGGAGGTGCTATGAAACAGCTAACAGCGCTATGGCCTGTCCTGGCCCTGACGATCGCTCTAGGTAGCGCGTTGCCGGCGCAGGCCGTGGACGTCAAGTTCACCGGTACCTTGGTGGTGCCACCGCCATGCGTGATCAACAGCAACAGCGATATTGCAGTGGATTTTGACACCGATATGCTGGCCGGGCGGATAAATGGGGTTAATTACGAACAGCCCATCGCTTATACGCTGGACTGTACTGGCGCAACCTCCGCAACGCTGAAACTGCAATTTCAGGGCGGTGGCGCAGGTTTTGATGCCAGCGTGCTCGGTACCAGCATAACCAATTTAGGCCTGGAGTTGCGCAGTGACGGCGTCAAATTACCGATGAACACCTGGCTGAATTTTACCAACCCGGCTCGCCCTGTACTGACGGCAACCCCGGTCAAGGCTACGGACAGCACCCTGAGCGGGGGAACCTTTACCGCAGCCACCACGCTGTTGGTGGACTATCAGTGAGGGATGAACAATGACGGGTAAAACAATTTCTCTGGCAATGTTGCTGGGTATGCTGGTACAGCCAGCAAAGGCGGTACAGGTGAACTTTCAGGGCGGCCTGGTGGAAGCACTGCCTTGTACTATCAATAACGGTGCTCCGATCGAAGTGGATTTTGGCGACAATCTGGTGATCCGCAATCTAGACGGGATGCGCTACAGCAAGCCGATACCTTACCAGATTGATTGCAGTGCGGCAGGGGTAGTCAGGTTGAGTTTTAAGGGGGCCCCGAGCAGTTTTGACTACGCGGCTATTCAAACCAATCTGACGGGGTTGGGTATTCGTATTCTGCTGGGTGATGGAGTACCGTTTCCTTGGCATACCTCGTATTTTTCGGATGTTGACATGCAGTCCCCCCCGGTACTGACCGCAGTGCCAGTGGCCGATCCAGCGCAGCCACCGAGCCCGGGAGCATTTACTGCCCGAGCCACGCTGCTGGCCGAATATCAATAGGAGCCGTTTCATGAAGCAATGGCAAGCGTTACCACGGATCGGTCTGGCCCTGCTATTGACCTGCCCGTTTTTATTCTGCGCACCGGCACAGGCGGTCGAGAACGTGGAATTCAGAGGCGCGCTGGTGAATGCGCCCTGCACCCTGCGCCCGGGTGATGAGGCGATAGAGCTGAATTTTGGCACGTTGGTTAACAAGTTCCTTTACACCAATACGCGCAGCCCAAGCCAGACGTTCTCATTGCATCTGGATGACTGTGATACGGCGGTGGCAACGGGAGTGAAGCTGACGTTTATGGGCACCGAGAGCACGGCATTGCCAGGGCTGTTGGCGCTGGATGCTGCCAGCGTGGCCCGCGGAGTGGCGGTGGGGATGGAAACGGGGGCTGGCCAGGCGTTACCACTCAATGTCCAGGGCTCCACCACGCCGCTGACGCAGGGCAACATGGTGATTGCGTTGCAGGCCTACGTGCAGGCAGAACCTGCGGCCAAAGCCAACCAAGGAATAGTAGAGGGTGCGTTTACGGCAACGGCGACCTTTGCGCTGGAATACCAGTAGTAGACAGGCTGCTGACGGAAATGTCTTCAGTCTGTCTCCAAACCCAACTTTCACCCAGCGCAGGTATGGCCAATGGCATATGAGACGCGTTGGCAATTATGGGTAGGGCACATTGCGTATGGCGTGGTGGCATTCTACTCCAGATTTTTATTTATTATTAATGACCTTTGACATGACTAAAAAAATCTATCACCTTCTCGCATGTGCCATGCTTATGTGTATGGCTTCGCAGTCGTTTGCCCTTAACCGGATCATCGTCACATCCGCATCGTCTACCCCATCCCCTGTGGCGGGTACCAGGGGAACCTCGATTATATCGTGGACAGGCATATCTGACAGCATGGGGTATCCCGTTACCTCGGATCCCTATGCTGCAGGGTACCGTTATTATGGTCCTGTTGTGAAACTGAACGAGACTGTCCCAGACGGCGCATCTGACTGGTTCTCTATACCCGATAGTGAACTATCCATCGCAATTAACTCTGGTGATACATGGCCAGCCTTGGCGGCTCGCTTTGCACAAACCTTTGGTTCATCGGGTACTAAGACCGTATATTCATACGGCCCAAGCGAGGTAGGCAAAACCATCTATACTTACTTTGATACGTGCATGGGTGTGGGGAGAACAAGAGGATATAGTGCTCCTAATCAACCAGCATATGCTGTGGTTGATCCACAAACATGCGCAAAGACACAACAGACTTCGACTCCAACCACCTGTGATATCGTCGGTCCTAATACCATTGCTCATGGCACGATAAATGCCGCAGAAGTTAACGGATACAGCTCTACAATAAACGCTACCGTCACCTGTTCTAGGGCCGCGACCATTGGTTTTCGTATCCTTAACCAAGATATCAACGTAGGGAATGGCATTAAGTCAGAGCTTCAGGTTAACGGTAGTGCAACGCCTTCGACGATCAGTGTGACGAAATCAATACCGAAGGCCATAACAATCTCTTCCACGTTACAAGCAACGAATCCGACAGCTGGAACGATCTCAGGTAGCTCGACAATTATCGTTGATGTTCAGTAAGTTTTTTGTTATGTAAGATACTTGGAATATAATTATTGATGTCACTGCCAGATTCATGATCTTGGCGGTGACTCTATAAATAGAAATTATCAGAGAGCATAAAAGAAGGTACTGTTGCAAATATCAAATGTTGATAAACTGAGCTCTCTTTTTTGCAGAAGGAGCAGCACATGAACCCTTTCCATGGCCGATATTATCCTTTTGGCTGTTCGCTGGTACCGCAAATATGGCATCAGTTTTCGCGAACTCCAGGAAATGTTGGCTGAACGCGGCGTTAATATCGTTCACACTACGATTTATCGTTGAGTTCAGCGCTATACACCTGAAATGGAAAAACACCTGCGCTGGTATTGGCGTCAACCAACCAACCTACGCCCCCTAGCATATGGATGAAACCTTCGTCAAAATCAGTTGTAAATGGGTTTATCTGCGCCGTGCAGTAGACAGCTATGGCCGGACTATCGATTTTTATCTTTCCCCTTGCCTCAATACCAAGGCGGCTCAACGATTTTTGAAGAAAATGCTGAGTAACCTAAGAGATGGGGAATAGTCGCGATGCTTCATTACAGATAAGGTACCGACCTATGACAGAGCACTGGCGCTGCTGAAACGTGAGGGCAAGTGTCCATTTGGCGTTGAGCATCGGCAGGTGAAAAACCTTAACAACGTGATCGAATGTGATCACGGTAAGCTGAAGCGGATAACAAATCCGATGCGGGATTCAAATCCATGAAGATGGCTTACTCTACAATCAAAGGGATAGAGGTGATGCCCACGTTATAATCTTGGTACTATGACCATCGCCCAGAGCGTGTGGTGAACTATGTATTCAACCTCTAAGATCTTTAAATTGCAGAAAAATTTACTCTAAGCAGCTATTTGCAACAGTGCCCATTTAACTACATTTACTGCACTAGTTTCCCATGTTATCTGAGTAGCTAACATGTGTGATACGGCAAATGTTGATTGATAGAATAAATAGTCATTTGATGTTAAGCGATCCTCCGAGGAAGTGGTCGGTACTTCACTCCTGCCGGCCCATTATTTCCTTCTAGCAAGCTAAAAAAATGAACGAAATTAAAAGTTAATAAAAATATTTTTAGGTTAAATGGAGGAGGAGATGAAAGAGGTAGTGGTTATTTGTATTTTGTTATTAATTACAGTTGGTTCACTTTATTTGCATTATAACAAAGTGAAAGGAAGTGCTATTCAATCACGAAGGTCACGAAGGTCACGAAGGTCACGAAGGTCACGAAGGTCACGAAGGTCACGTAGAAACACGCAATCTAAGTTGAAGTGGTTTATTTGTAAAAATAGGTGAAATTTTAAATGATATTTTTCACATGGTGCGTGATATTTTCTGATGGAATGATACCTGCCGAGATCCCACTCTGCCAGCAGAACTGGACAGAGTTATCTGAATGTCTAACGGATGGGATAATTATATGAGGTGCATAAAAAAAACTTTTGCTGCATTGAGGATAAGGAGTTTGTAAGTGATGTCCAGCCGTGGCTTTCGACAATAATATTTGACAGCATAGGGTATCCAGCTATCTTGGATCTATCAAGGAGTTAATTTGGATTTAGTTGTCTTGCTTGATCCACTAACATGCTCGAAGACACAATAGACCTCGAATCCAACCACCAGTGAGGCTATAGTGAATTACTCAGCCATCATGGATGTATTCCTATCACATTACTCGTCCAGTGTGAATCCCGGATATCGGCGGGGAGATTTATCCTGTAACTCGTTATTCATAACGGCCGTCAGGATCTGTAAAAATAATTCACGTCTTTTCTTCTCCATTGCATCTGCTATTTTTTGCCATTCGTTTGGCGAACACCTCATTGAACGTTTATTCAACAAACGCTGTTGAAGCCGGTTAAGGGATTGCCATCTGCTGACCTTGCTGGATGATCATTCACGCTTCTCGCTCTGTCTGGCGCATTGCCCAGACGAACGACAGTTCACCCTGCAGTCCTAGTTGATAGCGGTGTTCCAACGTTATAGCTTCCCGGAGAGAATAAGCATGGATAACGGGTCGCCCTGAGGCGACACGACGGGCAGTTGGACCGCTCTAGAACTGTGGTTGATGCGTCAGGGTATCCGGGTGGGCCATTCGCAGCCTTACCATCCCCATCGCAGTATTTCACTTACGTGCACAGTAAAATGATGGCACCTGCCCGGTAGAGAAAACATACCCTTCTTTAGATGCGGGGTAAGCGGTGAAGTCGAACTTCAGCCCCGGTTCCAGGTAAAACAGAGGGAGGTAACGGGCGAGATCTTTGCTGTCACTGTTGTCGGCCGGTGTGGTCACCGCTGAAATTGACTTAAGATGATAAACTTGTTTCATCTGATTGAAATCAAAATAGCTTTTTCTGCTGACGCTGGTGGTCTTGTCGCCCTGCTTAAGGGTGCCCTTTAGGTTGGCGATGCCGTTATCACCCTGGAAGATAAAGTTAACCATGAGGGCCAGCTCCGCATCATCTTTGTGAACCAGCAGCATGGCTTCGCAGTTAAAATGTGTTTGCTGATATTGGCTATAGAGGCGGTATGCCCCCAGCGCGAGCAACAGGAACAACAAAGAGAGTAGTGTAAATACGCCGAACAGTTGAGGCTTATTCATTATGCTGCCACTCCAGATAATATTCAGAAATACAGAGATTCTTGGTCCCTGAAGCAAATGGCCATTCGCAGCGAATAACTGAGGCTCGTGGAACCAATGGGTTGGCGGTAAAGTAGACAACCTCCTGTTTTTTGCAGGTGAAGTTGTTCTGCGCAATAAATTGCATGTAGGACTGCAACGATGTCTGGCCGCTGTGGAGATAGACAGAACACTGCTCTATATTCCCTACGAAGTTAAAAGTAGAGAAGAAATTCTTGTTCTCTGAGCTATTCCATGCAGCTAACAGCGCAATACCGACACCAAAAGAGAGACTAAGCAATATTGCCCACACATAGCGAGGCCGAGAGGATGCTTTTTTATCCACTTTGCTGGGTGTTGGCGGTTGGTTTTCCTCTACGCTAGGTATTTCTTCGGCAGAGGCTGTACTCGTGTCCGGTATTATTCTGGCAACCGGAACCATTGAGGGGATGGTAAGGCCCTGGCGGGGCACTGTTTTTATCACTGCTTGCTCATAGCCGGCAAGCTTTAATCCTTTACGTAACATAAGGATGTTTTGGTAAAAGGTATTGTTAGACACCTCTAAACCATTTTTTTGCCATCCGGCTTCAAACAGATCCCGCTGTGGAACCAGTTCACCTTGTTGGCTTAATAAGAGCTGAAGGCAGCGTGAGGCTGCGATAAATAGCGTGATTTTCTCACCGTTGACACGAGAGTAAAGCAAGTTTTCCTCAGGCCAAAACTCAACGCTGTCACCGATGAGATAATAATAACCGCTACAGTTACTAGTCATTCCTTTCACTTCCTTGTTCAAAATCACGAGCGTTATTAAAACAAAAAATAACGGACAGCATACAGTTTATTAAATGAGATTTTTCTTGTTGATTACTAATGCATCACCGCTGAGCTGCCAGGATCCAGGCTGCTCCTGGTCTTGCGTTATAAAACTTAGCAAGATTTTTCTGATTAGTAAATTGATTAATGTCGATTAATGCTCAAATATATCGCTCTAGGCATCTTCTTAAGGTTGGTTGATCTTAAGTGAAATTTTTCGCATGGCAATGATTTTATTGCATTTTTTATATTACTTAAATGAAATTTCACAAGTTGATATAAATTGATTATGGCATTTTGGCGTCGATCGCTAACATGCATCCAACTTTTCAGCGATAGTGGCGGGAAGCAGATGTACGATAGCCGACATGGATTTGGCGATAAGTTTGGTAGCGTTATGGACGACGGGTACGGTGTGAACGAATATAATTTCGATTTTCATAGTGAAGATATAACTGAGATTTCGTTCCATATCTCCAGCAATAATAGCTACTTTTTACAAGGTATCAGATGCAGCTTGCTTAAGTTGCAGCAACAGCATAGTCATGTTGTCTTTGAACATTCGATATCGGATGGTTCGGCACGCAGTGCAATGCTGATTAGCGAAATGATACGTGAAAAGAAAAGCCGAACGTTGATGGTGGTGATTGCCAGTACTGCGTTATTGAATATATTGTCGCTAAGCATTGAGCAACGCTACAGAGACCGGGTTGTTTTTATTGCAGCCAATGAGTGTTCTAATGCTCTACTGACACAGATTGCCGATTCACCAAATACAACATGGGCAAAACGCGACAAGTTTATCCCTAAAGGGACCTTGGCTGCGTTAAGCAACAGAGAAAAACGGATTTGCTATTATCTTTTTCGCGGTTATACGCCAAAAATGATCGGTGCGATTTTAGGAATTAATATTAAAACGGTCAGCAGTCATCGTGTGTCCGTTATGAAGAAAATTGGCTGTACCAATAAAATAGGCTTATATAAGACCTTGCGGGTCTATTACGGTACCAGCGTAGAAGGCTGACCGTTATAACCTATCTTGAGTGCCGAAGTATAAAAATGAAGCACGTCGCCCATTGGATGATGGGGCGGGCGCTTCATGTTTTTTTGCAGTCCCCAGACCATGTCTGACATGGATGGTTATTAGTCGTTTATATCAATTATTTAATAAAGGAATAGAAATATGAAACTGAACAAATTCATGGTTGCCGCAATCGCTTTGGGTTTTGTTTCTGCTGCCAATGCTGCACCAAAGGACGCGGGCCATGGCACAATCGAATTCTACGGTTCCATCATTGATGCACCTTGCTCTATCGCCCCAGGCGATGACAACCAGCGTATCCCAATGGGCCAGATCGCTAACGTGGCGTTGAAAGACGGCGGTAAATCTACCCCTGAAAACTTCTACATCCACCTGGAAAACTGTGATGCATCTACCCTTAAAACGGTAACCACCACCTTCACAGGTCCAACTTCTGCGGGTAACGCCGATCTGCTGGGCATCACCGGTACTGCTCGTGGCGCTAGCCTGGCTATCACCGACGGTAGCGGCACACTGATCAAACTGGGCCAGGCAACTGCTCCACAGGGCATCCAGGATCAAACCAACATCCTGAACTTCTCTGCTTACCTGCAGGGCGACATGGGTGCAGACGGTAAAACTGCTTCAGAAATCGTCCCAGGCGACTTCAGCACCACTACTACCTTTACCCTGGCTTATCAGTAAGTTTTAACCGGTCAAGCGGTCACACATGCGGGGAAACCCGCATGTTTATTCTTAAGGTCATGGTGTCGAAGGGAATTAACAGCGTGAACAAAATGGAATATATCGTGGCGAGCTGCCTGCTCAGCGCTCTGTTTTGCGTAACCGCAACGGCGGATACGTTTTTGGGACGAGGCCGTGTCGTCATGGAAGGCAGCATTATTGAAACTGCCTGCGCCATCGAGATGAGCAGCCGTGAGCAAGTGATTGAGATGATCACCGTTCCTGCGTCACAGATTGCTCATGATGGGCAAGGTATCGCTAAACCTTTTGTCATTCGCTTAATTAACTGCACCTTGCCACGCTTCGATCCCACAATGCCCGATTGGCAGGCATTCCGCGTTACCTTTGATGGTTTGAAGGATGGCGCCTTACTGGGTATTGAAGGCGAAGCCCGAGGCGTTGGGCTACAGATCAAAGACCAATCAGGCAACATTGCATTACCCGGCGTAGCTATGCCCCTGGCAGAGTTAAGCTCCGGAGATAAGCTGCTGCAATACACCGTTAACCTGTTGCCGAATCACCAAATACTGCGAGCCGGTGAGTACCGTTCCACCGTGCGTTTCAAAATGGATTATTACTGATAAACGGAATTTTTATCGATGGCCAAACCTGTTGCGAATTCTACTTTCCGGCTGCGCGGATTGTGGGTCTGTATTGCTTTATCGCTGGGAAGCCCGGTTTATCTTACGCATGCCGCAGATGATATTCAGTTCAATACCGATGTGTTGGATATTAAAGATCGGGAAAATCTCGATCTCAGTCATTTCTCCCGTGGCGGCTATATTATGCCAGGGACTTACACCATGGCGGTGTTTCTCAACCGGCAGCAAATAGCGGAGCGTTCAATCACCTTCGCGCCATCTAAAGCAGACCCTAAAAGCAGCGAACCTTGCCTGACGCCTGAACTGATCGAGCTATTTGGCCTGAGAGACAGCGTGCTCAAGGACATTGTCTGGGAAGACGATGGGCAATGTATCGATCTGCAAAGCATCCCAGGATTGACGGTTCAGGGCGACCTGGCGACGTCGTCCCTGCTGCTCAGCGTGCCACAAGCCTATCTTGAATACAGTTCTGAGAATTGGGATCCGCCTTCCCGTTGGGATAACGGCATTACCGGTGCGTTGTTTGACTATAACCTGAATTTCCTGACCACGCGCCAACAGCACCAGGATCAGGCCTATAGCCTGAGTGGTAATGGGACCACCGGGGCTAACTTTGGCCCTTGGCGTCTGCGCGCGGATTGGCAGTTGCAGATGCGCAATCAGTCTGGCAGCAACGGCGAGAATAGCCTGGATTGGAGCCGTTATTACGCTTATCGCGCCTTGCCCAAGCTGCTTGCCCGCCTGACGCTCGGGGAAAACTTCCTCAATTCAGATATTTTCGACAGCTTCCGTTTCACCGGCGTTACGCTCAATACCGATGACAACATGCTGCCACCTAACTTACGCGGCTATGCCCCGGAAGTGAGTGGCGTCGCCAAAAGTAATGCCAAGGTGACCATTAGCCAGCAGGGCCGGGTGTTGTATGAAACGCAGGTCGCGCCAGGCCCGTACCGCATTCAGGATTTGAATGATGCGGTTTCCGGCCAACTGCAGGTTCGCGTTGAGGAGCAGGATGGCAGCGTGCAGGAGTTCACCGTGAACACCGCCAGCATCCCTTATCTGACCCGTCCAGGTTCGTTGCGCTATAAACTCGCGGCAGGCCGGCCAAGCGATTGGAAACACAACGTCAGCGGGCCACTGTTCTCCACCGGCGAGTTCTCCTGGGGGGTTAGCAACGGCTGGTCACTGTACGGTGGCGGCGTAGGGAGCGACGACTATAACGCGTTGGCGTTGGGGGTTGGCCGCGATCTGATGATGCTGGGCGCACTGTCGTTCGATGTCACCCAATCCCGGGCTAATTTGCCGCAGGAGAGCTCGCTGTTTGGTAACTCTTACCGCCTCAGCTATTCCAAACGTTTTGACGATTATGACAGCCAGGTGACGTTCGCGGGCTATCGCTTCTCCGAACGCAACTTTATGAACATGAGCGAATTTTTGGACGCTCGGACTACCGGTTACCGCACCCAGAGCAGCAAGGAGATGTACACCGTTACGTTCAATAAGCAGTTTGTCGAGCTGGGTCTGAGCACGTTTATCAACTACAGCCACCAGACCTATTGGAACGACAGTGCCAACGATCATTACAACCTGTCGTTGGCGAGATACTTCGATCTGGGCAAGTTCAAGGATCTTAACCTCTCGTTGACCGCCTATCGCAACAAATTTAACGGCGCTAACGACGACGGCATGTATCTGGCGATCACCATTCCCTGGGGTCACTCCAGTTCCATCACCTATAGCGGGTCATGGGATCGCAATGAAAATACTCACCAGGTGGGTTATTTCGGCCGTGTGAATGACGCCGACTCCTATCAGATCAGTGCAGGCGCTGCTCGCCAAGGCGCGGTTGCCAGCGGTTACTACACCCACTTGGGCAACGACGCGCAAGTGAGTGCCAATGCGGGTTATCAAGCAGGGCGATCCAGTTCTCTGGGCCTGATGCTGCAAGGTGGGGTGACGGCGACCGGGGAGGGCGTGGCAATGCATCGGATTGGCATGCCAGGCGGAACGCGCATTTTACTGGATACCGACGGGGTCGCAGGCGTTCCTGTGCGCGGCTATGGTGCCACCACCTTATCCAACCGCTTTGGTAAAGCTGTGGTGTCCGATCTCAACAGCTACTACCGCAACCAGGTCAGCATCGATCTGAACGCACTGGACGACAAGACCGAAGCGCTCAGCTCGGTGCAGCAGGCGACATTGACCGAAGGGGCGATTGGTTTGCGGCGTTTTGAAGTAGTTGCCGGTGAAAAAGCGATGGCGGTAGTTCGTTTGGCTGATGGGTCATCACCGCCTTTCGGTGCCACAGTACAAAATAGCAAGAAACGGGACGTCGGCATTGTCAACGATGACGGCAGCGTTTACCTGAGTGGTATTCAGCCCGGCGCCAAGATGACCACCAATTGGAATGGCATCACCCAGTGCGAAATAACGCTGCCAACGCATATCCCACAACACGGGACACAGAATTTACTGCTGCCTTGCCGGCCCATTGCCGCAGGGGAAAATCCGGAAACGGAAAACAGAAGCTGAACGGAAAAAGACTGATGAAATTAACGACCACACATTTATTAACCGCTGGCGCATTGCTGCTGGCCATCTTTACCTCACAGGCTAATGCGGCGATTGCCCTGGATCGTACCCGAGTGATTTATAACGCTTCCAGCAAGTCTGTCAGCATGAACGTCAGCAATGAAAACAAACACCTGCCTTATCTGGCTCAGGGGTGGATTGAGGATGAACAGGGCAATAAGATCACCAGCCCGCTGATCGTTCTGCCTCCGGTGCAGCGCATTGAGTCTGGTGCTAAAAGCCAGGTGAAAGTGCAGGGGCTGCCTGCTTTGCAGCAATTACCACAGGATCGTGAATCGCTGTTTTATTTCAACATACGTGAAATTCCACCGCGCAGCGACAAGCCGAACACGCTGCAAATTGCGTTGCAAACACGCATTAAACTGTTCTACCGCCCACAGGCGATTGAACCGACCAAGGAACAGATGAGTACGCCGTGGCAGGAAAAAATGACGCTGACGCGCCAAGGCGATCGCTATGTGATCAATAACCCGACGCCGTATTACATCACCATCGTTGAGGCTAGCACCACTAAAGGTGGCCAGAGCGCAAAAGGGTTTGTTCCGTTGATGGTGCCGCCTAAATCCAATGCAACGCTAAGCGCCAGCGTCAGTGCTTTAGGTAGTTCGCCGGTGCTGACTTACGTGAATGACTTCGGCGGCCGCCCAGAACTTATTTTCCGCTGTGCGGGTGATACCTGTCAGGCAGAACCTGGCAAACGTAACTCATAGCCTACGCGCAACAGAGGTGAACTATGCCGTGGAAAACGTCGACGGGACTTGCAGGTTTGATACTGGTTGTGGGCATGTCATCAGCCGTTGCTGCGACGTCCAACCTGACTATCTCGGGCAACATTTTACTGCCGCCGCCCTGCGTGATTAACGGGGATCAAACCATCATGGTGGATTTCACCAACGAGGTGTTGACGACCCGGGTTGATGGTATCAACTACCGCCAGCCGGTGCCTTACACGTTGGAATGCTCGGCAGGTAATACCAACGCGTTAAAAATGCAGATCCTGGGCATAGACGCCGGTTTTGCCGGCGCTCTGCAAACCTCGAAAGGCGATCTGGGGATCGCCTTGTCGAATGACGGCCAGGCAATGCCGGTGAATAGCTGGCTGAATTTCACGCTGCCAAATCAGCCTGCATTGTTTGCCACCTTAGTGAAGCGTCCAGGGGGCACTCTCACCGCTGGCTACTTTACGTCGGTAGCCACGATGGTGGTCGACTACCAGTGAAACGGGAGAAAGGAATGAGATCGGTTGCAGGGATGTCACTATTGCTATCGTTTGCTCTGCTGGCCATAAGCCCGTTGCAAGCGGCAGAAAATATGGGCTTTAGCGGTACGTTGATTGAGCCACCCCCGTGCCAGGTGAACAACGGCAAAGACCTCGACGTGCCTTTTGACCGGATCGGCGTCAATAGCGTGGATGGGGTGAAGCACCGCAGGCAGGTTGATTACATATTGGACTGTTCGGCGGGATCCGCCTGGAGCATGGTGCTGACGCTGATCGGCCCTGGTGCCACCTTTGAGCCGGCAACGCTACAGACCAACATTGCCAATCTGGGCATCAAAATTTACCAGAACGGCGAGCCGTTTGAGCTCGGTACGCCTATCTCTATTGACCCACAAAATCCACCGATGTTGGAAGCCGTGCCGGTTAAAAAACCGGGCACCGAGCTGACTGAAGGGGTATTTGAAGTCACGGCGACGCTGCTTGCGGATTACCAATAAGGAGCTGATATGCGGCAAATACTGAGATCTCTCTGTGCCACCGTCGCTCTGCTAGCGCTGAGCCAGGGCGTTCAGGCGGCAAAGATGCGCTTGCACGGCACGCTGGTGGCGGAACCTTGCATCATCCCACCGGGTGAAGAAACCATCCAACTGGATTTTGGCACGGTGATTGACAAACACTTGTATCACAATCAAAGAACCAGCAGTAGGGAGTTCAAACTGCACTTGAGCAACTGCGATCAGACGTTGGGCAAATCGGTTCAGGTCACCTTCACCGGGGTGGAAAACCCTGCCTTGCCGGGATTACTGGCGCTGGATGCCTCCAGCCAGGCGTCGGGCATCGGTATTGGTGTTGAGACAGAAAATGGCAATTCAGTGCCATTGAACCAGTTAGGCACTCATCGCTACCCGTTAGCAACAGGGGACAACTATCTGCGCATGATGGCCTATGTGCAAGGCGAGCCAGACGCGATTACCAACCGAACCATTAACCGCGGCCCTTTCAGTGCCAGCATGACCTTTGCATTGACCTATGACTAAGGGCTGACGCCGCTTGGCCTCTGTGAAGGGGCTAATGAGCAGCAGCGCAGAGCAATAAGGAACTAATAATGACGTTAATAGGAACAGCACTACTCAAAAAAACCGTGCTGGTTGCTGGTTTGCTGATGCCTCTATATGGTTACACCGCCGGAATCGATGTGAGCTGGACGGGGCCAAAGCAACAGACCATTAGTGCCCAGCCTGATGGTATCGGTGGCTACACCACGTTGTGTAAAACCGGCAAGACAGTTTACTTTTACGCGATATTGAGTACCACCACGGGGATGTACCAACGAATGATTGCCTCCGCGCCGGGGGTAGCAAGCGGAAACTGTAGTGAAGTTTTGGCAAAAGTCCTCCCTATCACGTTTACATTGCAAGCCAATGAATTAAATTTCTTCGGACTGGGTCAAGAAGTTGGCAAACGTCCTGCTGATGGTCCGACTATGAACGTTTCTCTTGAACATAACAGCGGAACCGGTGATGGCTGGAAACCTCAGCCACCGCCAGGCCCCGCCTGTTCACTGGTTGGCACTTCGGTAGACATCAGCTATGGGGATATTCAGGCCGATAGCGTACCGGGATTGAAAAAAAGCTCGGACTTGTACGTTAAATGCACTGCCAGCGCCACGGTTAAAGTCACGCTGGTCGGCTACACTTCTAGCGGTATCAAACTGCGTACGGATGGTTCACTGACGGCGGATGTGCTTGTGCGTGACCAGCCAGCTAATGTTGGCACCCTGGAAAAGATCGCGGCCAACCAAACGATGGCCATACCCATCTCTTCGGTATTGAAGGCTAACGGTAATCTGGCGGGGGGGGCTTTCCGCGGCTCGGCAGTGATTAATGTGGATATTCTTTAACGTTCTCTCCTGAAGACGTCAGCCTGAGTTTTGTAGGCTGACATCCCCAGCCATTTCCGACCTGTTTCACGTTCGCCTGGCGGGTGGTTTTTATTACCGCTTGTCTGCCTTTCCTTTATCTGAACTTCCCAATCAATAAACTGGATGCACGTCATTAGCGAATGTATTACCGCTAAGGACATGTGACATTCTGGCCGGTTAAAAATAATAGGGTCAACAATTGATTAGCAAAATAGCGTGACGGCATTTTCATCTGATTACAAAATTTAAAATTCTATTTGGCTAATTACTGTCTAGCGGAGTTATTAGGAAAAATCCTTGCTTTGGCGATAGGCGGCAGGCCTACCCTGGCTTTGCTTACAAAACGCACTTTTGGTGAGATAAATCTTATAGTTGTAGGTTATGTGAAATAAACCTTCAAATTTTTAGGGTCTTGTCGTGTTTTCAGTTTTAGTCGTCTGGTGCTTAATGCTATTTTTTATTTGGTAATCCTTCATCACAATAGGCTATGCTTTAAACAATCTGTCAGCGACAGATTTTATTAATTCTTGAGCGAGTAATATCCAGCATAATTGCAATAGGAGTTTTTGTGGCACAACGTAAATTTCTCACTCTCACCGAAGTTAACAACCTGATGAGTGCTGCCCGGAATAAACAGACCGGGGTACGGGACAGTTGCCTGATCCTGCTTGCCTTCCGCCACGGGTTTCGTATCAGCGAGTTGTTGAACTTGCGTTATCACGACCTGGAAATGATTGAAGGACGGATAAATATACGCCGGCTTAAGAATGGATTCTCTACCGTTCATCCTCTGATGAGTGATGAATGCAAGGCGATTATGGAGTGGAGCCAGGTCAGGGCGCAGTGGAAGCCTGCCGTGGATCCAGAGATTGTTTTTATCTCTCAGCGTGGTACCCAGCTATCGCGCGGTCAGGCCTGGCGCATTATCCGTCAGGCTGGAGAATTGGCGGGCACCGCTACCCATACGCATCCCCATATGCTGCGCCATGCCTGCGGCTATGAATTGGCGGAAAGGGGCACTGATACCCGCTTGATTCAGGATTATCTGGGGCATCGTAACATCAGGCATACCGTCCGCTATACCGCAAGCAACGCGGCGCGCTTTGTCGGGATGTGGGATCGTAACGGATTGGTTATAAAGGATTTATTGGTAAATAATCAGGCGCAAGATGGAACAATTGGGGCTAAACTGTTCCTAATTCTTAAACGAAAGACAAGAATTTGCAATGCCCTGTATTAGAATATTCCTTGATCGAGATCTATCTAACTGAAAAATAGAGTTATATTTTTACCTCTGCAAATCGCTCTCTCCACCCTCTAAATTTTGGCCATTGCGCCAGCCCGCTGTTGCAAAAATCAAAAACACCTTAAAACACACTCCCCTGGTAATGGCAAAGCATTTAATTTCTTATTTTAAAGTTAAAATAAGAAAAAACAGTCAATTGATTCGATATTGATGTATTTACCGTTTTTTTATAGGGTGCGACAAAATAGCCCCAAATGTCTCATGTTGCTGGCGAAAACTGAACGGAATAGGGAGGTCCGGCCGTGAGTAGAAATGAAGTCTGTGCGGTTGCCCGCCAGGGGAATCGACCTCCACACTTTTTCATGGTTATGAAACATTATGTGTTCAAAGGAAAATAGTATGAAAATCAAATCACTGGTTGCTGGTATTGCCGCAGTTCTTTCTCTGGCTGGCGTTGCTAATGCGGCTACAACTACCGTCAACGGTGGCCCTATTCATTTTAAAGGGGAAGTTGTTAATGCGGCTTGTGCCGTGGATGCCGGTTCTATTGGCCAGACTGTGCAATTAGGGCAGGTTAAAACGACTTCACTGGCTGCCGCTGGTGATGTCAGCTCCACTATCGGGTTCAACATCCAACTGAATGATTGTGATTCAACCGTTGCTACCCAGGCAGCTGTTGCTTTCACCGGCACAGCGGTTAACGCTACCTATCCTACCGCGCTGGCCCTGCAAGGTTCTGCGGCGGGTAACGCAACCAACGTCGGCGTTCAGATCCTTGATCGCACCGGTACTGCGTTAGCGGTTGATGGCGCTACCTTCAGTGCGGCTACTACGCTCTCTGATGGCACCGTTACTGTTCCATTCCAGGCTCGTTATATCGCTACCGGCGTAGCCACTGCCGGTATTGCCAACGCTGATGCGACCTTCAAGGTGCAGTATCAGTAAGCTGAATTAGCTTATCAGGGATGATGATTACAGGCCAGGGAGGCCTGATTTTCAGCTACCGGAGGCAAGGAGCGTGCGATGTGGAGAATGGGAGCGGGACTCCTGCTAACCCTGCTGTTGGCGGGGAAGGTTGTTGCTGACGATCGTTGGGAGGAACAACCTCTCGGTGGCCTGATGCGCTTTCAGGGTGAAGTGATCGCTGAAACCTGTTCGGTGGAAGCCGGAGATCGCAACTTGACGGTATCGATGGGGAATATCACCACCGATCGGTTTCGTATGCCTGGCGATGAGGCCGATCCAGTCCCCTTTGATTTACATCTGCAGAACTGCACTACCGCGGTCAGCCGTAACGTGGGAGTGATGTTCCATGGCATGGCAGACAGCAATAATCCGCAGGTGCTTTCTGTTGGTGACGGGCCAGGTGTCGCCTCTGGCGTAGCCGTGGCGCTGTTTGACGACAGAGGCCGATTTATTCCACTCAATACCGCGCCGCGGTACTGGGTACCGTTGCAAGAGGGGCCGGTGATCCTGCATTTCGTAGCGAAATACCGCGCCACCGGACAGCCGGTGAACAATGGTTTGGCTAATGCTCAGGCCTGGTTCGCACTGACTTATCAGTAGGCCTTGGCCGCAAGATGAATAGTAATAGCGCTGTGAATGCTTGGCCCTTGGCCACGCAGTGTTATGGAAGTCAGATCCTGATGGACGAGGTAAATGTGAGAACAATTTCTATGGTTGGAAAGGTGATGTCCGCGCTGCTGCTGTTGGCGGCGGGGCATGTGGGTATGGCAAACGCCGGAGTCGGCCTGGGCGCGACCCGGGTGATCTATCCTGCCGATCAGAAGCAGGTGACTTTGGGAGTCAGCAATAACGATGAGAAAAGCACCTATCTGATCCAATCTTGGGTAGAAAACGCCGATGGCCAAAAAGATGGCCGGTTGATTATTACGCCACCGTTATATTTGATGCAGGGAAAAAAAGAGAACACGCTGCGCATTATTGATGCGACGAATCAAAGCTTGCCGAAGGATCGGGAGAGCCTGTTCTGGGTTAACGTCAAAGCGATCCCCTCACTGGACAAATCACGCCAGGATGAGAACACCCTGCAATTGGCTATTACCAGCCGTATCAAACTGTTTTATCGCCCCAATGGGCTGAGTATTGCGCCAGACAAGGCTCCGGAGCAACTGCGCTTTAAACGTAGCGGCAAAGAGTTGACGATCGTCAATCCTACCCCCTATTTCATCACGCTGAGCGAGTTGAACGCCGGCACGCGGCAGTTGGCAAACACTATGGTGTCGCCTATGGGATCGACCAATGTGGCGCTCCCCGCCGATGCAGGCAGCACGATTTCCTATCGGACGATCAACGATTACGGTGCCCAAACGCCGGTATTCAAGGGTGTGATGCAGTAAGGCCTGGAGCCGCCACCCACTTCATCAAGCTATAACCAGATAAATCAGGCAGCCGGGCGACCTGTATCGAACCGGAGGGATCATGCTATACCTGAAAAACGGCACGGAAAGTCGCAGAGTGATAAACGATAACCACCAGGGTGCCCTCATCTTAAAGCTGACTTTAACGCCTTTGGCCGTGATGCTGTGGGCGCTATGTGGCGATGCATCGGCTCGAGCGGAAAATTACTTCAACCCTCGTTTTCTGGCCGACGATCCGGCGAAGGTAGCCGATCTGTCTGGGTTCGAAAAGGGACTTGAGGCGCCTCCGGGTATCTACCGTGTCGACATTTATATGAATGACGGTTTTATGTCGACCCGGGATGTCTCTTTCCGGGCCGATACCGATAACAAGGCCTTGGTGCCTTGCCTGACTCGCAGCCAACTGGCCACCATGGGGGTCAATACCCAGGCGGTCCCGGGAATGGCCATCTTGGCATCGGAAGCCTGCGTACCATTAACCTCGCTGATCAAGGAAGCCTCCACTGATTTTGACGTCGGGCGGCAGCGCCTGTCTATCAGTGTTCCCCAGGCTTACATGGGCAACTCTGCCCGTGGTTATATCCCGCCTGACCAGTGGCAAAACGGCATCACTGCCGGGCTGCTCAATTACAGCTTCACCGGCAGTAATGTCCGTAACAGCCAGTCGAGCAACAGCAATTACGCCTTCCTTAACTTACAAAGCGGCGTGAATCTGGGAGCCTGGCGACTGCGGGATAATACGACCTGGAGCTATACCAGCGGCGGCGGATCGAGCTCTAATCAAAACCGCTGGCAGCACGTCAATACCTATTTGCAGCGGGACATTGCGCTGCTGCGCAGTCGCCTGACGTTGGGTGACGGCTATACCTCAGGGGACGTTTTTGATGGCGTAAACTTCCGCGGCGTACAGGTGGCGACGGATGACAATATGTTGCCAGACAGCCAGCGGGGGTATGCTCCCGTGATCCGCGGAATTGCCCGCGGCACCGCCAGGGTCACGGTCAAGCAGAATGGGTTCGAGGTGTACCAAACCACGGTGCCGCCAGGCCCATTTACCATCGACGATCTGTCTGGATCTGGCAGTGGCGGTGATTTACAAGTCAGCATTCAGGAAGCCGACGGCACGGCCCAGGTCTTTACCGTGCCCTATACGTCGGTTCCAGGGCTGCTGCGCCAAGGGCAGGTGAGATATACGGTGATGGTGGGGCAGTATCGCAGCGGCAACGATCAGCAAGAAAAACCTACCTTTGGCCAAGGCACCCTGATGTGGGGGCTGGCCGACGGCTGGACGCTGTCTGGTGGCACCCAGCTTGCCGATCGCTATCGTGCGTTCAACCTTGGAGTGGCTAAAAACCTGGGCATTTTCGGCGCCGTGTCGTTGGACATCACTCAGGCTAGCGCCACCTTGCCGGATGACAGCACCCATCAGGGGCAGTCGCTGCGCTTCCTTTATAACAAAGCATTAAACGAGTGGGGCACCAACCTGCAACTGCTCGGCTACCGCTATTCCACCAGCGGCTATTACGCGCTGGGTGACACGACCTGGCGCCAGATGAGCGGCTACAAGGCGTCAACCGATGAAGGTATCGTCGAGCTCATTCCGAAACTCACCGATTACTACAATCTGGCCTACAACAAACGTGGGCGGTTGCAGATGACGGTGACTCAGCAGGTTGGGGACAATGGCACCTTTTATCTGACCGGTAGCCACCAGACTTATTGGGGGGTCGGTAAGGCGGATGAACAACTGCAGGCTGGTTACAGCGGTACGTTGGAGGATATCACTTATACCCTCAGCTACAGCTTGACCAAGAACGCCTGGCAAGACGGGCGCGACAATATGCTGGCCTTCAACATCAGCATCCCGTTCAGCCATTGGCTGCGTTCCGACAGCCAGTCCGCTTTCAACCGCTCCAGCGTCAGCTACAGCATGTCTGACGATCTGAGCGGCAGGATGACCAATCAGGCTGGGGTGTATGGCACGTTACTGGAGGATAACAACCTGAGTTACAACGTGCAGGCCGGTTACGCCGGAGGCGGAACGGGTACTTCAGGCGGGACGGGTAACACATCGCTGAACTATCGAGGGGCTTCTGGCAACGCCAACGTGGGTTACAGCCGCAGCAGCGGTACCAGCCAACTGTATTACGGGCTGAGCGGCGGCGTGCTGGCACATGAAAATGGCATCACCCTGAGCCAACCGCTGAACGACACCCTGATCCTGGTCAAAGCGCCGGGGGCGGGTAACGTGTCGGTGGAAAACCAGAGCGGGATACGTACCGACTGGCGGGGGTATGCCGTACTGCCGTTTGCCATGGATTACCGGGAAAACCGCGTAGCGCTGAACCCCAATACGCTGGCAAACAACGTCGAGCTGGATGACGCGGTGGTCAGCGTGGTGCCGAATCATGGCGCGGTGGTGCTGGCCGATTTTAAAACCCATATCGGGCTGAAGGTACTGATGACGCTGACCTATAACGGACAACCGTTGCCATTCGGGTCGGTGGTGTCCTTCGATAATGGCCGCTCTGGCAGCATTGTTGCCGACGGTGGGCAAGTGTATCTGACCGGGTTGCCGCCAAGTGGCGAGGTGAAAGCCAAATGGGGCGAGGGTGCGGGCGGGCAGTGCGTAGCGAGTTACCAGCTGCCGCCGGAAAGTCAGCAGCGTGCACTTAGCTATCTAACGGCAGTATGCCGATGACGCCGGGCGGGAGAGGCGAGCAATGAGAATACAACTTTATAGCCTGTGTCTGCTGGCGTTGTTTAGCGCCAGGGTAGCGCAGGCTGCGGACAGCACTATCGCCATTAACGGTTACGTTAAGGACAATGCCTGCTCTATAGCGCCGGGGTCGCAAAGTTTTGTGGTGGATCTGATGAGTAATGCGGCCAAGCAGCTGCATCGGGTAGGGGCGACGACGCCGATGGTGCCGTTCAGCATCGTGCTCGATAAATGCGGCGGTTCAGCCATCGCGGTGAAAACGGGTTTCACCGGCGGGGCAGACAGCGACAACCTGACCTTGCTGAAAATCGACAGTGGGGCCGGTGCGGCAGCCGGCATGGGCATACAGATCCTCGATAACAGCGGCAATGCCATTGCTCTCAATGAGATCTCGAGTGGGTTGAACTGGTCAAACATCACCGCCGGGCAATCCAATACGCTGTATTTCTATGCGCGTCTGATGGCGACTCGTGCCCCGGTGACTGCCGGGCAGGTTAGAGCGACGGCAAACTTCACCCTGGAATTTCAGTAACCGGAGAAAAGGGCTATGAACATGAGCAAGCTGGTTCCGATCGCGGGGTGGTTACTGATGATGGTACTCCCCCTGGCGCATGCGGCAGATGTCAACATCACCATCAATGGCAAGGTGGTGGCAAAACCCTGCACGGTATCCACCGTGTCCACCACGGTAGAACTGGGTGATTTGTATACCTTTAACCTGCTGGCGGCAGGTGCGACTTCGCCATGGCATGCGGTGACGTTGAACCTTACCAACTGCCCGGTTGGGACCTCAAAGGTAACCGCGACCTTTTCCGGCACGGCCGATAGCACCCGGAACTATTACGCCAATCAGGGCGCGGCCCGCAATATTGCGTTGCAACTGGCTGATAGCAACGGGGGGAATCTGCCCAACGGCAGTACCAAAGTCGTGGCGGTGAATGACGCATCGCTGGCGGCCAGCCTGGTTTTGCAGGTGAGGGCCATCACGCCCAGCGGCAATGTGACGCAGGGTTCGATTCAATCCCTGATCAACGTGACTTACACCTATTCCTGATGATGAAGAACATATGAAAGACTTAATCCGCGTATTTCTGAAATATCTCGGTGCAGCTGCGCTCTTGATTGGCTATTCATCCAGTGCCCATGCATTTGCTTGCCGAACGGCGGCCGGGGCGACCATCCCTATCGGCGGCGGCAGCGCCAACGTGTTTGTTGATTTGACTCCGCAGATCGGGGTGGGCCAAAACCTGATCGTTGATTTGTCACGTCAGATCTCCTGCCGTAATGACTTTCCAGAGAACAGAATAGACTACGTTTCTCTGCAGAGAGGCTCGGCCTATGGTGGCGTATTGGCAAGTTTCACCGGTAGCTTTGTGTATGACGGTACTTCTTACCCATTCCCGACAACCTCTGAAACCAAGTCCGTGGTCTATAGAACCACCACTATGACGCCATGGCCCGCCGTGCTTTATCTCACGCCTATCAGCACTGCAGGTGGCGTGGCGATAACCAGTGGTTCTTTGATTGCGGTGTTAAATATGCACCAAACCAATAACGTAGGGGAATCGCATTCCTATATTTGGAATATCTATGCCAGCAATAGCGTGGTGATCCCTACCGGTGGCTGTGATGTCTCTTCCCGCGACGTTACCGTGAATCTGCCAGAATATCCGGGAACGGTGTCGATACCGTTGACGGTGCGTTGCGCCAAGAATCAAAACCTGGCCTATTACCTGACCGGGCCAACCACGGATGCCGCATCCACGATTTTTGCCAACACTGCCTCTGCACCGGTAGCTCAGGGAATTGGTATTCAGGTTGCTAACCGCAATGGCGCTATTCCGACCAACAGGAACGTCGCGCTGGGGACCGTCGGTAGTTCTGCAGTCAGTTTAGGTTTGACCGCCAACTATGCACGCACTACCGGTCAGGTAGTGGCGGGTAATGTCAAGGCCGTGGTGGGTGTGACCTTTTTGTATCCTTGAATGTGCGTTTGAACGAGGTCTCAAGCCTGGGGGAACGGCACTAAACACGGTTATTTAGGAGGAAAAATGCAGCAGGCAAATCATCAGCAAGCTGAGCATGCGACAGCGGAAAGCCGTAAAAGAATTCTGGTTGTCGAGCCATCCAGGATCAATTGGATCGGGCTGCAACGGTTACTGGGTGACGTGGGCAGCACGGAGTTAAGTTTTTGCCGGGTCAGTAAATTGACCGATGCCAAAAAGAAAGTTTATGAATTTAAACCTGATGTGATCTTGTTTAGCTCATTATCTCGTGGCACTGACTATCTGTCGTTATTATCCTTTTTGTCAGATATTGCCAGTTATCATCATAAAACCAACTCAGTGATCTGGTTGCAGCATGATATGGCCTGGATGGTGCAACTTTTCCACGCTTTCGGCGTAGATACGGTATTGATCGATCCGGTTAACCTTTATCAAATCACCCAATGTCTAGGCAGCGATCAGACTGACAAAGCACCCAAGAATGCGGCTTTATTAGGTAAGCAGGAAAGATTGATTGCGCTGGCCTTACTGCGCGGGCGTAGTGCCACGGCTATCGCCAATGTGACCGGCAAAGATGTACGAACCATCAGCACGCAGAAGAAATCGATCATTAGAAAGTTACAGATGACAACCAATGAGGAGCTCTACCTGCTGGCGGGTAAGCTGGTTTATTTAACCAAGATAAACGGACTGAGTGGTGAGACTCGATGAAAAAAATAATGATTATGCATCCCTGCATTGTTACCTGGCATGGTTTGCATCAGTTATTCAGGCGCAAACTGCCCGACGCTGAGATCGTACCGGCACACTCCATCTATGATTTGGTATTTAATGATGATTTATCTGATGCCGATCTGATCGTCAGTGAGCTCTATGGCCTGAATGAAAATATCACTATGGGGGCGAAGCTGTTGTCATTTGTTCAATCGGTCAGGCAGGATAAACCGCTACTGATTATGACTGATGTGCCAGGAAAACAGGTGCTGGGTTGCCCGGGTTACCTGCCTGGGGCATCCTATATTGCTTTATCAGAAGATATTCGTCAGCTAGTTAATCAGGTTGATCAGGTTCTGGCTGGCAAGATTGTTATCAGTCCGTCTCTGCGTAGTGAACAAGGGGCTAGTCTGTCTAATGCCGATGCCAGACCTTTTTCCCGCTCGGAAATAAAGGTTTATAGCTTATTGCAAGAGGGCTTCAGTATTTCGCAGATAGCGAAGAAGATTTCCCGCAGCGTCAAGACCGTGAGTGCACATAAACGCAACATGATGGGCAAGCTTGGCATTGAGAGTGAAGTCGAGCTCTATGCCTGTTTTAATCAATAGCCCTATATCGGCTATTACTACCGCCGGAGTTCGCTGATGACAGCGATCTCCGGCGGTGGTAAAGCAGGGTTTGCTGAATGGTATACTAATAGTAAGGTTATTTCGGCGGGTTCAGCCGTTTTTTCGTTTACCCGCTTCCCATATGCCTGCGAATCGAGCCGCATTACTGGCGGTATAGCGGACGGTATGGCGGATATTTCGGTGCCCCAGATAATCCTGGATCAAGCGGGTATCGGCGCCCCTTTCCGCCAGTTCATAACCGCAGGCGTGGCGTAGCATATGGGGATGCGTGTTGATGACCGTGCCTGCCAGTTCGCCAGCCTGGCGGATAATGCGCCAGGCTTGACCCCGTGATAGCTGGGTTCCTCGCTGAGAAATAAAGATAATGTCCGGGTCTGCACCGGGTTTCCATTGGGCCCTGAGCTGCTTCCATTCCATAATTGCCTCGCATTCGTCATTCATCAGAGGATGAACGGTAGAGAATCCATTTTTAAGCCGGCGTATATTTATCCGTCCTTCAGCCATTTCAAGATCGCGAAAGCGCAGCCGCAGCAGTTCGCTGATACGTAATCCATGGCGGAAAGCCAGTAAGATCAGGCAGCTATCTCGTACTCCAGTCTGTGTATTTCTGGCAGCACTCATCAGGTTGCGGACTTCTGTTAGAGTGAGAAATTTACGCTGTACCAAAGAAAACTCCTATTTTTTCGCTTAAAAAACGCCAGAGTTAGGATTAAATAGAATAAAATTTTTACCTACCGTTTTTAAATCTAAAGAGTGCAATAAAAGTTTGCTAAAAATTCAGCTAAAGGTAATTTCATAGGATAATTCCTATTTGCTGTTTATTGTGATGTTACAGGTGACTACCGACAATATCCAGCATTTACGGGGGAGGGGAACGGCACTGTTTAAATAGCATTGATAATACAGTCTATAATTTGACTGTTTCCCGCAAATATAATGAATATTGGGTTTCTTAATAGAGTAATGTGTAATAAATTTCACATTTGTTAGAATAAAAAGTTGATGTTAGGCGTGGTGAACCGGTACTAGCCAAAAATTGTACATTGAGCCTATCATGATAAGGATAACCCCAAGCCCATTGCTAGAGACTGCCAAATGAATATTCAAATAAAAGTTGATAACAATCTGTTCGACAACCTGTCTGAGAAGGCCCGTGAGGCGTTGCTGGACGAACTGCAAACTCGCGTCCATGAGGTCTACCCGGCTAGTCACCTCACGGTGATTGCAGGGCTGAATGATAAGACTGAGATCGCGACCAGTGATTTTTTTAACGACGTTGAGGCAAAATTGACCGTGCAGGAAATTGTCGACGATGTCATCCTGCATGGCCATTGGCGTAACGCATAGCCCTCACCCCAACCCTCTCCCACAGGGAGAGGGAGCTGTAAGCCCCTGCTCGTTTGGTCGTAAAGCGATAAACTCAGAACACTCGATCGGCCCCTTCCACAGGGAGAAGGAGCTGCCAGCCCATGCTCGTTTGTAAGAAAATCGATAATCTCAGCAAACTCGATCGGTCTCCTTTGACAGGGAGAGGAGGCTGTCAGTCCCTGCTCTTTGGAAGTAAAGAAGTCATCTCAGTAAACTTGAACGTCCCCATTCAAGGTATATCACCGCATTTTCAGCCCACTCGATCGGTCCCCTCTCCCTGTGGGAGAGGGTTAGGGTGAGGGGCCCGTGCTTTACCCATCCAGATACCCTCCCTTCCCGTATTTCTCCCGCCCAACATGGAAAAAATGAAAGTCCGACATATACTTATGGTGCCAAAGCTGAATCTCTGAGTGAAGGCCGTTTTATTCTGGTTTGCTAGACCATAAGGAGCGCTAATGACCTATCATCTACTTACCCTGTGGGATATCCTGGTTACCACGTTTTCATTTTTCTTTTTCATCGCCTACCTGTTTATCCTGTTCCAGGTCGTCTCCGACCTGTTCCGCGATCACCAACTGAGCGGCTTTTATAAGGCAGTATGGATTGTGTTCCTGCTGTTCATCCCGCTGTTAACGTCCCTGGTCTATCTGATTGCCCGTGGTAAAGGCATGGCCGAGCGGCATCGTGCGCAGGTGCAGAAATCCGTGTCTGCCACCAACGAGTATATCCGTGAGGTTGCAGGCAAATCGCCAGCCGAACAAATTTCGGACGCCAAAAAGTTGTTGGATGACGGCGTGATCACCGAAAGTGAATACCAGCAGCTTAAGGCTAAAGCACTGGCCTGAGGTTGAGGTTGGCAGGAGAGAGGAGGGGGGCCGCAAGCCCCCCTAATAACCATTATTCGGCAGGGAACCCACTTGCAGATCTCTTGCAATCTGCCGGTCAACCACGCCGCCGCCGTTCGTTGTTTCTTCACCTTATATAGCTAAACCGCTATTGGCTCCCCGCGGGTCGCAGGCCGGCAAGAGGGTCGTGTTGATTATCGATTTGAAATCGTGAGGAACATCTCAGGTCGCCTTGTGCAGTGGTATCGCAAAATAATACCAGCGTGCTGTGGTTTGCCGGGGTTCGGGTAATGTAGACAAACTCATCCGGATTACAAACCACATTGTTAACGGTTAAATACTCCTTGTAGCCGGCCACATTGGTTTCCAGATCGTCTCTATCTATATAGACAGAACATTGATTGATGGTGGCCGCTTTATTGTGGCTGTCAAAAAAACGCGCGCTTTGCGACTGATTGCTGGCCAGCAGGATCAGCATAGCCAGGATGAACGCCGTAAATAGGCCATAGCGCAATAGCTTAGTCTGGTTTAAAACCGAGCGTTTTGGCGGCAGCGTTTCGGCCTGTGAGATCTCGACCGGGATCGGCTCTGGCTTATTGCTTTGCTGCACAATGACGTTGGCGCTCTCTTCTGGCTGTATTTCAATGGTTCCAGAAAAAACCACCCCAACTTTAGGAACCGTTCGGATGATATTTTTACTCAGCCCGGCTTCCCGCATCCCTTTTCTTACCAACGAGATGTTCTGATAGAGGGTATTGGCGGTGACATATTGGCCGTTTTTTTGCCATACCTCGTTAAAAAAGTCGCTTTGGCTGATCTCCTCACCGGGGCGTTGCAACATTAATTGCAGGCAACGGCTGGCAGGAACGTTTAAAACGGTTTCTTTGCCCCGAGCGCGCAGCGGGCGCAGGCGGTGCTCTTCGGGAAGGTACAGTACGGTGTCGTTAATGATGATATTTTGTTTCATTTCAATATATTAACTTTTTATGGTCTGAGTGCCTAGTTTGTTTGAAGTATAGTTTAAGCATTCCTGATGGTGGGTAAAATAAATAACAATTCTTATTCATTTAAAAAACAATATGTTAATAATAAACCTCAAATGAGAGCTGATATCATTTAAGAGCGATTTAGAATGATCTGTTATGATTTAATATTTTATTTTAACTTATTGATTTTTATGTATTTTTTTGTTGTTTATTAAGATTAAAACTACTTCACTCAGAAAAATCCCATTCATGATCTAGTATTTATCCCATCAGCAAGGGAGAGCGAAGTAAAGCAGCTTCATCTTACTGAGGTAAAGGATAGCTTCACCGGTAGCGGATTTTATATATCGGTGTAACAGATAAATCCTAATCGCGGGTTTGTAGGTAATGGATTGAATGTTAATGAGTAAAATTTAATGGCCAGCTATAAATGTTGTAAGATAAAAATCTTTGACATTTATGACTACTCAAAATAGGTGAAGTAATGAGATATGAAAAACACTAGGATGATTCGCATCAGTTGGCGGTAAGTTCTTAGGAAGTTGAATTGATCAGCATTTATCACTGTTATGAGACTTTTAGAGATGGCAATGTGATCATCTTGGCGCGGTTGCCATAGTGGAAATTGCTTCTATAATGTCTCACTTAAGGGAGGTTTGTTATTTTTGTTATTAAACCAAAATAATAATCCGAGATACATATGGAAAATAGACTTTATGGATTCCTAATTGATGATGACATTCAATTCGATATTGCCAACCGTAGACTCCTTTATTACTCTGATGGAGCTTCGGAGCGCACCCTGTTTTTCAAGGTTATCTCTCTAAACGAGATCCAGACCCGATTACTGATTTATTTGCTGGCGAACAGCCGGGATGCCGTCATCTATAAAAATGACATAATGAGAAACGTTTGGGAGGAGATTAATCTATCTTCATCCAGCCAGCGTTTATGGCATGCAATAAATGAATTACGTAGAAAACTGGCGTCACTTGGACTCCCGGAAGATTTTATAGCGAACGTTCATGGTATTGGCTATTGCGTCGATAACCAGCGAGTCTCTTCGCTATTTATTAAGTAAGTTGTTGTAAGTATAAAGGCTGGAATCATCTAGCTATATCCATACCTATGGGTATCCACCAGGCCATTTTAATGGATGTTAAAATGGTATTCATAATACAAGGTAAGTAGGAATATATATGAAAAAGTTAACTATCGTTGCATCTCTGATCGCTGTTTTCGGTACTGTAGGTATGGCCCAGGCTGCTTCTACCGGCACCATCACTTTTAACGGTGAACTGACTGCAAATACCTGTGACGTCGTGGTCGATGGCCAGGATGCGGACGCGCTCGTAGTTCTGCCAACCGTAAGCACCAGCCAACTGCAAACTGCTACTCGTACAGCAGGTGATACCGGCTTCGTGATGGCCCTGAGCAACTGCGCTGGCACGCTGGAGACTGCTTCTGCCTTCTTCCAGGCCGGTGCTTCTGTTGATGCCGTAACTGGCCGTCTGCTTAACACTACCGGTGGTGCTACCAACGTCAGCCTGCAATTGCTTGACGCTTCAAGCTCGACTCAGGCCGTGATCAAAGCCGGTAGCCAAGAGCAGGTCACCGCGATGTCTTATCAAAGGGTTACCAGTGGTAGCGCTACACTGCCGTACATCGTACGTTACTACGCAGAAGCACCGACCACTGCGGGTACCGTAGTCAGCAACGTTGTTTATTCTATTCAGTACCAGTAATGGACTGTGGGAGGGGTACGCCCCTCCCAATCTGTCAGTGTGTTCGGAGCTTATGATGAAGTTTCTTTCTATTAATGTACTGCAAGTTGGCACTTTTGCCGCCGCAGCCCTGTTCAGCGTCAGTAGCCTGGCCAGCGTAGTGATTAGCGGTACGCGGGTGATTTACCCCTCTGATGCCAAAGAAGTCAGCGTCAAAATCAGTAACGGTGGTCCATCACCGGTGTTGTTGCAAAGCTGGATCGATAACGGTGACGCCAACGCCAAACCTGCTGCTATCAAGGTACCATTTGTCCTGACACCACCGATGAACCGTGTGGAGCCAAGCAAAGGCCAGACGTTACGCATCAGCTACGCCGGTGGTTCGCTGCCGATGGATAAAGAATCGGTGTTCTGGTTGAACGTGCTGGAAGTCCCGGCCAAAGCCCAGGCTAAAGTGGCTGAAAACCGCCTGCAGATGGCTTTCCGCTCGCGCATCAAGCTGTTCTATCGCCCTGCGGGTCTGCAAGGTAACGCCAATGAGGCGGCTAAAGCGCTCACCTGGAACAGCCAGGGTAACCGGGTACAGGCCAGCAACCCAACGCCTTATTATGTCTCACTGGTCAATATATCGGTGAATGGCAAAAAACTTGATCATGCGATGGTAGCCCCCCGTAGCTCTATGACATTGGATTTGGCGGGTAGTGCAGGCAGTAAAGTGACAGGAAGTTTCGTTAATGATTACGGCGCGGTTAATACTTTTGATGCAGTGATAAAGTAACGTCCCGATAAATAAAACACTCTCGCATTAATCTGTTGATCGCTATTCAGGAATCAGTTCTTGAAGGGATATCTATGTCTAAATACTTACAATATGGCCTGCGCAGCCAGTTATCTCCACTGGCCATAGCGATTATATCGACTTTTTTGGTAGCTAACGTTAATGCTGAGGTCGCGGTTTCTGCACCCCAAGATATCGCTAAAAATCTTGAGTTCGATGCCTCCTTTTTGAATGTGGATGATGAGAAGTCGGTTGACCTAAGTCGTTTCGCCAATGGTTCATCTGGGTTGCCAGGGATCTATAAAACGGCTTTATATATTAATAATCAACCGGTCAGCAATACCGATATTGAATTTAAAGCGCGGGCAGATAAAAGCGTTTATCCCTGCCTGACCCGTGAACTGATTAAAAACATTGCGTTTGATTACGCCAAACTGCCAGGGGACTTTTTAACCTCGCTGGACAAAGGGGATGTCTGTTTCGATCTCCAGAGCAAGTTGCCGGAAGCTCAGGTGAATTACGACAGTAATGAGCAACGCCTGGATATTATGGTTCCGCAGGTTTACATGCTCAACACCGCCCGTGGTACCGTGAGCCCAGAGCTGTGGGACAGCGGCGTACCGGCGTTGTTGCTGGGCTATAACGTTAATGGTTACACCAGCGAATCGCACGGCAATACCTTTAATTCGCTGTTTGCCGGCGTGAATGCCGGGCTGAATGTCGGCGCCTGGTATCTACGTCACAACGGGTCTTATACCCGCATAGACAATGGGCCGAACCAGTACAACAACCTCAACACGTATTTGCAGCGCGATATTCCGTTGCTCAAGGCGCGCGTGTTGATGGGCCAATCGAACACCACCGGGCAACTGTTCGATACGCTGCCGTTTACCGGTATTCAACTGGCCAGTGATGAGCGGATGTTGCCGGAGTCCCAACGCGGTTACGCGCCGGATATCCGTGGTATCGCCCGTACCAACGCCCGTGTCACCGTGCGTCAGGGCGGACAGGTTCTGTACGAAACTACGGTGACTCCAGGCGAGTTTCTGATCAACGATCTGTACCCAACCGGCTACGGTGGGGATCTACAGGTCACGGTACGTGAGTCCGACGGTACCGAGCAGACCTTCAGCGTGCCTTATGCCTCGGTGGCCCAACTGCTGCGGCCTGGGTCATCACGTTATTCGATCACCGCGGGTGAAGTACGCAGCGATAATCTGCGTGAGAAACCGGCGCTGTATCAGGGCACCTATCAACTGGGGCTAACTAACGCCATCACTGGCTATGGCGGCCTGCAGGCCAGCCAGGATTACTACGCACTGCAGTTGGGTGCGGCGGTAGGCACGCCGATTGGTGCCTGGGCATTTGATGTTACGCAGGCGCGTACCCATTTGGGCAACCGCACCGATGCCAATGGCCGACATGAGGCGGGTAATAGCCTGAGTGGGCAAAGTTACAGGGTGAGCTACAGCAAGCTGATCAGCGAAACCAACAGCAACCTGTCGCTGGCGGCGTACCGCTTCTCAACCGATGGCTTTATGGACTTTATGACCGCGATGCAGACTCGTGACGCGGTAGCAGAAGGGTTCTCGCCGGAGTCGATCTCGCGAGCCAAAAATCGCCTGACGGTGACCGCGGGACAAGGTCTGCCGGATAACTGGGGCCAGCTGTATATCAGTGGTTCTTTGCAGAACTACTGGAACAAGGACGGCAGCGAGAAGCAGTACCAGATGGGCTACAATAATCGTTATAAGGATCTGTCTTACGGCCTGAGTGTGAACCGCAGTTTCTCCAGCCTGGGGACGGCGCAAACCAACTATTTGTTGAGTTTCAGCCTGCCGCTGGGAAGCAACGACAAGACACATACACCACAGCTCCGCATGGATTTGTCCCATAACAGCAGCGGCCGTTATGGTCAGCAGGCGACAGTATCCGGCAGTGCGGGGGCGGATAACCAGTTCGGCTATGGCGTGACGGCGATGAATGCCAATCAGGGCCAGGGCAGTAGCGGATCGCTGAATGCTAACTATCGCACCCCGGCTACGGCGTTGAGCGGCTCCTACAGTACCGGTAAAGGCTATCAGAGCGCCTCTGCCGGGATGAACGGCACGGTGATTGCCCACTCTGGCGGAGTGACCTTTACACCGTACACGTCGGATACCTTTGCGCTGGTGGAAGCCAAGGGTGCAGAAGGGGCTAAAGTTTCTTCGTATCCCGGCGTGAACATTGATTCACGGGGGTACGCGATAGTGCCTTATCTGAATCCGTACCAGATGAATGAAATCAGTCTCGATCCGAAAGGGACGGCGGCCGGTGTGGAATTGGATAACACCAGCCAGAAAGTCGCACCGTATTCCGGAGCGGTGGTGAAACTGAAATACAACGCCAAGCAGGGCACGCCGATCCTGGTGAATGCCACCTATCAAGGAGAGCCGGTACCGTTCGGCGCCGATATCTTTGATGGCAAGGGCAACAGCGTAGGTTCCGTGGGCCAGGGTGGACAGCTCTATGCGCGTGTGGCGCAAGACAAAGGCCAACTGCGCGTGAAGTGGGGCGAAGGTGGTGAAATGCAGTGCACCGTCAGCTATGTGCTGATGCCTATAGCCAAGGGCCAGACGCAGGAGCAGATACAGCAATTTAACTCTCCTTGCACGGCGGCGGCCTCTTCCAGTTCCCAGAGAGTGAAACTGGCGAACAATGATGCGATATCGGCTGCTAACTCTGGTTAGCAGCCAGGGATGACAACTCTTTTTCTTTCTGGCATGGCCTGCCAGAAAGTGGGTAAAAGACAGATGAAACTATCCATAAATAAAGTGTCGGGTTTGCTCGGTGGTCTGTTGTTAAGCGTTATCAGCTCCAACAGTTGGGCCGTAGCCAATTGTTCGTTTGATGCTGGCGCAACCCAAACGGAAACGGTGCCGTTGAGCCCGCCGGTGATTTCTGCCGGGGCCGATATTCCCGTGGGTACGATACTTTATCAAGGCAGTTGGTTGATGAAAAACACCAAGATGGGGTGCCAATGGGCGCAGGCCGACGTAGGTAAGTCATTTTGGTACAGCAGCTCAACGCTGATTAGCAATGCTCCGCTGCCTCTAAGTGGCTTAATGACTGGCCCGTTTGCGGGGGCCGTCTATCAGACTAATATTCCAGGGATTGGCGTGGTGATTTCACGAACCGCTAGTGGCAATCCGATAATACCAACCAGGCCTGCAGTGACCACCGATGCAGAGAACCCTATCAGGCAGGTTGGCAATGAATTAGGGGGAGCCTTGGATTTTGCCGGTTCAACACGTTATGTCTCGCTCATTAAAACGGGGCCGATCACGCCCGGTAGCTTTACGATGAGTGGTACAAATTTCCCTAGTGTCAAGACAGCGCTCGAACCACCTGTAAATAGCCATCCTGGCTCCGTAGCTGTCACCGGGCTGCCGTTTACTTTTTATAATATCAATTTCCAGGGGACCCTGAGGATTTCGTCACAAACCTGCACGACGCCGGATGTGTCGGTGAAATTGGGTTCTTTCGATATCAGAGAACACTTTACCCGGATTGGTGCGACCACCCCTTGGGTAGACGCCTCCATCAATCTGACTAACTGTCCGACATTTTACGGTTTTTATAATAGTACCAATACCACGAAGCTGATGGATTACAACACGGGACAGGCGACGGTTTCCACTGCGCTGAATAACAGCGTTGGCGTGAGATTGGCCCCGACAACCTCGGTGATCGATGCTGCCAATGGGGTGATGGCTATTGACTCGACGCTATCTGGTTCGGCATCAGGCGTAGGCATCCAGATCGGCTGGGGCGACAGCAGCCAGGCACCGACGCTGTTTAACTTGGCATCAGAACAATCGGTGGCGCTGCCAAAAGACGGTAGCCCAACCATTCGAATTCCACTGGCTGCCCGATATATTCAAACGGCTGCGGCACCGACGCCGGGGAAGGCGGAGGGCAAAGTGGTATTTACCGTTAACTACTATTGAGCAACGACAAAATTGCCTCTCGGATAAATAAAGACGGTTGACCCTATTATAGCGTAGCCACGAATTCCAACTTTATTCTTTCTGTCATTGCCTATATAGATTATGAGACAAAGGATGTTAATCATGCAAAGATCGATAAATAAAGCATCAGATTTGCTGATGGGAATAGTGCTAACAAATTTCCCTACCTCGGCTGTTAACCAGGGTTAGTCGTCCGCTATGACCGTTATTCGGCTGGTAAAGCCAAATAATTTACGTCGTGCAGATCATAATAATTGAGCAAGTGTGGCGCATACGATTGTGCCAGGGGTGAAAGAATGAAGAGAATAATACTGCGTACGGTCGGGTTACTTTTGCTCATGGTAGCCAGCAATGGCGCCTTGGCGGTAGTTGCCTGTTCAGCGATAAGTGGTACCTCCCGTATCGATATCGTTCAACTCACTCCCGCAGCGATTTCAGCAGGGGCAGATATTCCCCTCGGGACGGTAATTTATCAAGGACGTTGGGTCAGTGGTGAAACCGGCATCGCTGTGATGGATTGTACATCAACGGTGGACCCAGCCTCTATCTGGCTCAACGTTGCCTGGAGTGTTGAGCAGGCGCCTATGGCGCTTGCTAGCTGGTCAGGCAGTCCTTTCGGAGGGGCGGTTTATGAGACAGGTATTCCAGGCATAGGCATCGCCATCTCACGTAGTAATGATGGTGATGCGGCCAAGGTTGGCGTACCGAACTATCAGTTTCCCGGCGATGTTCAGTTCCCGATAACTGGAGGGCATTTAAAACCTTATTTGGTGAATAGGATTATCCATGTCTCATTGATTAAAATCGGAGCTATTACTCCAGGAAACCATGTATTAGATTCGTCGAAACTTCCGGTAGCTGGCCTGGCTATTGTTAATCCGCTGAGTCATCCGTCGACAACTGGGTTGCCTATCACGGTTACCCGGGTCCAGTTTCAGGGGCAGTTGACAATATCAGCCCAGACCTGCACCACGCCAGATGTGAATGTCAATCTGGGCAGTTTCGATACGCGGGAATACTTTACTGGCCAGGGGGCAACGACTCCCTGGGTTGATGCTTCAATCACGATGACCAACTGCCCGACCTTCTACGGTTTTTATAATGCAGCCAACAGTCTATTGATGTTCGATTACACTACCGGTGCCGGGCTTGCTACCAACTCAACCAATAACAGCATTGGTGTGCGCTTGACCCCGGCAACCTCGGTGATTGATGCAACTAATGGGATCATGGCTATAGATTCAACGGTATCCGGTGCTGCATCTGGCGTAGGCATCCAGATCGGCTGGGGCGACAGCAGCCAGGCACCGACGCTGTTTAACTTGGCATCAGAAAAATCGGTGGCTCTGCCAAAAGACGGTAGCCCGACAATTCGTATTCCCCTGGCTGCCCGTTATGTTCAAACGGCTGAGAATACTACGCCGGGCAAGGCGAATGGCAAAGTGGTGTTTACCATTAACTACTATTGAGTTACGGCCTGTGGATAGCGTAATTCACGATGATAAAAACGTTCCATTTGCCATCTTTGAGCCTCGGCTTGCTGTGACATTGATGAGATGGAGATTCAATTTGTATACAGGAGCGCCATTAACATGCCTGGAAAAATTAATATAATTACCGACAACTATTATTTTTTTGTCGGGCTCAATGCGTATTTGCATGCCGAGGGTAGAGTGATTAACCTAATGTCACTCAATGAACTGAAAAACACCAGTACCACTGGTTTTGGCAAAGAAGATGTGCTGGTTTTTCATATGTTGAATTCAATCAGTGAGATGTCGTTCTTGATTGCGGTAGCCAAATTTCCTGGCAAAGTGATTTTTTTGCCAAGCGAAATGAAAATTAAATTCAATCTGGATTTTGGGCGGCATATTGCCTTGGCAGAGGATACCGATGAGGACGCGGTGTTTAATGAATTGGTCAAGATCGTGGGTGGGGAGCTTCCTGTTGCAACTTTTCTCCAGGATAGCTTAACCCGCAGAGAGAAGGCCGTACTGCTGTCTATGATCGATGGCATGAATATGCAGGCCATCGGCCACAGTTTACGTATCTCAACCAAAACCGTGTATACCCACCGGCGTAATGCCTTGCAAAAGCTGGGGGTGCGCAACCTGTTTCAGGCGTGCCCAATAAAAAGCAGCGTGCTCAATTCGGCTATTTTTTCCGGTTGAGACCACGGCCAGTACCGATTGGGCACTGGCCGTGGTTAACCTACCTTATTTCGTTGGTGCCGGGCCGATGTTGTCATCGATACGTTTAAGCATGTAAGGGAAGAACGGGTTAGAGGACAGACGCATCAGTGAGTCCAGCCCGACCACCAGCACCGCCCGCTCGCCACGTGCGGCAAAGGTCCCCAGGCTGATGCCGTATTGATTGCGCGGTTCCGGGTAACGCCCGTACAGGGAATCACTCAGCGGGAACGGCAACGCTACGTGCGACAGCGAGAAGATATCCGGCAAGTAGGTGATACCGAGCAGGTCCGTGGTCTCTGCCGTTTGCCCTGCGACGATGGTACGTGCCTCAGTATCCGTGGTTTCTGGCGTCACGTTAGTGACGATGGTGGCCGTATAGTTACGCGGTGCCGGTGGCAACAGACGTGGCAGCGCGGTATAGGATGAGCTTCTGAGTAACGGCCCAAACGCCACCGCCTGGTTTAAATCAAATAACACCACCTCACTGCCGTTGGCTGGCAGGTGGTTATACAGGGCGGTGATCACCGCGCGGGTGCTGACGGTCGAATCCATCACCGATTGGAACGTCAGGATCGGCGGCAATTCGCCCATTTTGCCGTTGCGCGAATCGGCGGCAATCTGCTTTTGCAATGCCTGGGTTAGCTGGAAGGACTGACGTGCCGCATTCACCGGGAACGAATTGTATTTGAATGGGTTAAACTCTGGCACAATCCCCAACCACGCCGCCTTGGCAAACGCCGGGAAGATGGCTGGCCAACCGGCAATACCCGCAAAACGAGCAAAGCTGGTGACGCCGATCATCGGCGAAATCAGCACCACACGCTGGGGTTTCGTCAGCCGGGGGTCATCCAACGCATCTAACGTGTATTTCATCGCCAACGCGCCGCCGTTTGAGAAGCCAACGATGTGCAGCGGTACGTCGTCACCCGCCAGGCGTTTGGCTTCACGGATCGCCAGCCGTGTCGCGGCCATCCAATCCTGCCAATCTACGTCGGTCAGCGCCCCCGGTACGGTGCCGTGCGCCGGTAAACGAATACCAACCGCCACATAGCCATATTCACGGTAATTATCCGCGATATGCCGCAGGCTGTAAGGGGTATCGGTCAAACCATGTAACAGCACCACGGCGCCTTTCGGTTTGCCGTCCGGCATCATGATGTAGGAGCGGTTCCAGTCGGTGGGAAACTTTTCGGGATAGATCGGGCTGTCGACAAAGTAGCGGTTCAACGAGGTCTGCTGGCTGCTGTCCAACTTGTCGGTCACATTCTGGCGGACCTCTTTGAAAATGGCGTCCTCGGCGGTCAGATAATCCGCCCAACTAGCCTTATCGATCTCATCGGCGTGCATTTCATCTGGGACAAAGGTATGCCAAAGCTGTAGCGATGGCCCACGCTGGGTGTCATAAATCCTCGCCCCCAGCGCACCGATAATTAACACCACCAGCAGCAGGGCAATGCGTTTAATCCATTTGATAAACATCAGGTTTAACTCCGTTTTTTTATTGTAATGGCCGAGCCGGAAAACTCGCTATTATCCCGCAAGGGGAGTTCGTCCCTGAATTCTGTATCCTATCAGCAAGGGGGCCATGTTGCGGCCTGACACCTAAACCGTGAAGCAACTTGTTCCCTTTAGCGTGGTGATACGGTGGTGGTGCTGCCATTGGTTACCAGTGCGACGCGCTGCCCGTTATGGAACTGGGTTGAGCCCTGTGCCTGAACGACCACGATATTCACGCCGTCATCCCGGCGCACTTCCAGTTCCACCCCGGCGCTGCGGTTCATGGCGCTTTGGATCCCTGAGCCAGCAGCTGCGCCCCCCACGGCACCCGCCGCTGTTGCCAGGCTGCGTCCTGAGCCGCCACCCACGGTATTACCCAGGAAGCCACCGACCACGGCCCCACCAATAGCCCCAGCGGCGTTGGTACCATCACCACCCTGGATGGTTACCGGGCGTACGGAGACCAGCGTGCCATAAGTGACGAAGTTGGCCTGCCTGGCCTGTGCTGCAGTAAAGGTATCGCCGGAAGCGGTGCGATTAGCGTTACATCCGCTCAGAACGGCGGCAGCAAGAGCGACAACAATGATTGTTTTATTCATGAGAAAACTCCGAGCAAGTTAAGTGCGCAAAGAGACAGTCGTTGTCTCATGCAAATAAGTATGGCAGGAACTTGATTTTATTCAGGTGGTACGACAAAAAATTATATTCGGGCGTAAGAATAAGGATTAAGAATTTTAGTATGTTGTTTTAAGTCAATTTACTGAGAATATTCTCATTAATCAGCATGATTAATTGTTCTGAAGGGATAAATGAATAGCGGGGTGACAGCCTGAGCGATTCTGGAATGGCGAAGCATTGGCGGGAGAAACCAGAGCGGGTCTGGGGTTCTCCCGGTTTTATCTAAGGGTAATGTTAGGGCTTAACGGCAGCCGCGTCCGCCGTGCATCCCCGCTCCGCCCATCCCATGGCCCATCACTGGCACTCCGGCCTTGGCCAGATCGGTATCCAGTGCTACGCGTTGTTGGTACAGGTTGTCACGCAATGCGGTCACTTCTTTGCTCACGGCCAAGACCTTTTGTTCATCCAAAGGCTTGCTGGTCAGCAGCGCCTGATATTCGTATTGCTTGGACATCAGCTGTTGGCGCAGATCGGCGGTTTTCGACTGGAACTCATCAAAGGCTTTCTGGCTGACGACTTGCTGTTCAGGCGTCAAGTTCGCGCGGTTAGCGTGCTGATAACCCATCCCTTGATGGGTTCCCTGTGCATTGCCCATATTGGCGTGGTAACCATTTTGCGCCAATGCGGTAGTGCTAACACCGGCCAGCAGGGCAACGGAGATAATGGCGGCGAAGGTGGTTTTAGTTAGCGTCATGATTGATTTCCTTTTATTTAGGGTTCATGGATTCCATTTCTTTAATTGCAACCCGCGTGCCAGCTTCAGGCTGGCATGGGAATTGTATAGATCCAGGATCACCGTCAGGGCTTGGCTATCTCAGCCAACGGGCGCCAGCCAAGGAACTCCAGCATGCAGCGCGTTAAGTTTATGACAGTAATAAAAATAACTGAGGGTGGAGGATGGCCGTTGGCTGGTCGCAATCCAGAGATAAAGTGGGTTATTTTTACTCGCCATACTGATAGTGTGGGTAATAATTACCCGCACGCTGGCGTGCCGGTTGCAGAGGAAGCCAATGGAATTTAAAACCAAATCGACGCTCTTACCTGCCTGGATTGCGATCGCCGCGGTCGCGTTACTGCTTGGCATTATCATCACGCTGGCCATTAAAGATCTGCAGCGTGGGCGTGAGGTGGAAATCCAGACGCTACGAGAAAAAAGCGCGGTGTTGATGAGCTCGTTTGAATCCGGTGCTCGTACCGGTATGGGCATGCGCTGGCGCCACGATCAGCGTCAAACCCTGTTGGAGGAGATGGCCTATCAGCCAAACGTGCTGTACATCGCCATTACCGATCGCTCTGGCCGTATCCTGGCGCACAGCGATCCGCAACGCGTTGGTCAGCAGTTGTATAGCCCGCAACAGATGGCTGAGCTGAAGGTCTCCAGCGATGCACAGTGGCATATGACGACCTTTGATGAGCCGCAGGCTCAGCAGCAGAATGCTTTCGAAGCCTACCGTTGGTTTAAGCCGCTCAAGCGCGGCAGCGGCCACTCTGGCCATATGATGAACCGATCGCGTATGCAGGAGGCTGCCGAGCCTCAGGATGATGAGCAGGCCGTTATTTTTGCGGCGTTAGACACCGTCGCGCTGGATGCCGCCCAGGCAAAGGATATGCGCAACACCTCGATTTTGCTGTCCATCCTGCTGTTGCTGGCGTTAGCCAGTTTGTTGGCGCTGTTCTGGGGGCGGCGTTATCAACGCTCCAGCCAACAGTTGCAGGACTCAAGGGCCTTCTCCAGCGAAATTATCAGTAACTTGCCGATGGGCTTGATCACCACCAATGATCAGCACCAGATCCGAGTGGTTAACCATGCGGCAGAAGTGATGCTGGGTTGTAGCGCCGCCGAGCTGTTTGGCCAGCCTAGCCATCAGGCGCTGCCAGCCGAATGGCAGCAACTGGCACAGAAAAGTAGTCAAGGCCAGCCGATTATCGAACAGGATATTGACCATCGTCTGGCTGGTGGGCAGAGCCTGCCGTTGAGCCTCAGCGTGGCGAATATTGTTAATCACAGCGGCCATTTTCTGGGTAACGTATTTATCTTCCGCGATATGCGGGAAATTCGCCAACTGCAAGAGGAGATCCGCCGCAAAGAAAAGCTGGCGGCTATCGGCGATTTAGCGGCTGGCGTGGCCCACGAGATCCGCAACCCACTTTCCTCCATCAAAGGCTTCGCCAAGTATTTTGCCGACCGCTCGCCTGCGGGTAGCGAACAGCATGAACTGGCCAAGGTGATGGCGAAAGAGGTCGACCGTCTCAACCGGGTGATCACCGAGTTACTGGCGCTGGTGCGCCCTGCCGATCTGTGTTTGCAGCGGGTGGCGATTAACGAGGTGATCGAACATTCGCTGCACCTGATCCGTCAGGATGCTGAGAGTAACAATATCGCCCTTCGTTCCCGTTGTGATGAAGCTTTGTCGCTGGTGGAGATCGATCCCGATCGCCTCACTCAGGTGTTGTTGAATCTGTATCTCAATGCCATCCAGGCGATTGGCTCGGATGGCGTACTCGAGGTTGATGTTGAAGCGACCAAGGAGGGGGCGATGCGCATTACCGTCTGCGACTCGGGTGCCGGTATCCCACCTGACGAGCTTGGAAAAATCTTTAACCCTTACTTCACCACCAAGGCGGCGGGCACTGGCCTGGGCCTGACCATGGTGCAGAAAGTGATCGAGGAGCACCAGGGGACGATCGCCGTTACCAGTAGCCAACCAACGGGCACCCGATTTGAAATAGTGATCCCGCTCAGGCACAACAATCCACAAGGGGAGGCTCATGCAGACGCCTAACGCACATATTTTGCTGGTTGAGGACGATATCAGCCATTGCACCATCCTTCAGGCGCTTATTAGCGGCTGGGGCTACCGGGTCAGCGTGGCGCATAACGGCCGACAAGCGTTGGAGCAGGTCAGGGCACAGCCGTTCGATCTGATCCTCAGCGACGTGCGAATGGCGGAAATGGATGGCATCGCGGCGCTGAAGGCCATCAAAAGCTATAACCCGGCGATCCCGATCCTGATCATGACCGCCTACTCCAACGTGGAGTCTGCCGTTGAAGCGATTAAGGCGGGGGCTTATGACTATCTGACCAAGCCTCTCGATTTCGATACGTTGCAGCTCACGTTGGCACGCGCACTGGAGCATACCTCGTTAAAAAGCGAGAACCAGGATCTGAAGCAGCGTTTGCGGTTCGATCAGCAAAATTTTATTGGCCGCAGTGAACCGATGCGCAAGCTGCTGGAAATGATCGCCATGATCGCCCCTTCTGATGCGACAGTCTTGATCAGTGGCGAATCAGGCACCGGCAAGGAACTGATAGCTAGAGCTGTGCACGCCAACAGCCTGCGCAAGGAGCGGCCATTGGTGAGCATCAACTGCGCCGCCTTGAGCGAATCTCTGCTGGAGTCGGAGCTGTTCGGTCATGAGAAAGGGGCATTTACCGGTGCCGATAAACGCCGGGAAGGGCGTTTTATGGAGGCCGATCAGGGCACGCTGTTCCTGGACGAGATTGGAGAAGTCTCGCCGTTGATGCAGGCAAAATTACTGCGGGCGATCCAGGAGCGGGAGATCCAGCGGGTGGGCAGTAATCAGACCCTGTCGGTGGATGTACGTCTGATCGCAGCGACCAACCGGGATCTGTTGGCGGACGTGGAGGCTGGCAGGTTCCGTCAGGATCTCTACTATCGGCTGAATGTGGTGACGGTCGACAGCCCGCCGCTCAGGGCGCGCCGCGAAGACATTCCCCTGTTGGCAATGCATTTTCTGGCCAAATTTGCCGAGCGTAACCGTAAGCCGGTTAAGGGATTCACCCCGTTGGCGATGGATATGCTGCTGAAATATTCCTGGCCTGGTAACGTGCGGGAGTTGGAAAACAGCGTTGAGCGTGGGGTGATCCTGCTGAGTGGGGACTTTATCAGTGAAAAAGAGCTGCCGCTGAGCATTAGCCAGTGTGTTGATGTGCAGCCAGATCGCCAATGTGGCCAAGCGATCCAGCCGTTGGAGCAGGTAGAGAAACAGGCGATTTTGGCGGCGCTGGAACAAACCGCCGGTAACAAGACCGAGGCGGCCAAACAGCTGGGCATTACCCGTAAAACGCTGTTGGCCAAGTTACAGAAGTAGCTTCTGGCTTTCGTTCACACCCCTCACCCTAACCCTCTCCCACAGGGAGAGGGGACCGATCGAGCGGGGCTGAAAGTGTAGTAATTCTTAATAAGCACCGGTGGTTGAAGGGACAATCAAAGGTTGCTGATATAACCTCCGTTCTTCCAAAAGAGCAGGGGCCATCAGCTCCCTCTCCCAAAAGGCGAGGGGACCGATCGAGTTTGCTGAGATTATCTCTTTACTTCCAAAAGAGCAGGGGCCATCAGCTCCCTCTCCCAAAAGGCGAGGGGACCGATCGAGTTTGCTGAGATTATCTCTTTACTTCCAAAAGAGCAGGGGTCATCAGCTCCCTCTCCCTGTGGGAGAGGGTTGGGGTGAGGGGTCAGTCTCCGCCCGCAGTTCAGCCACCCGTTGTTGCAAATCAGGCCACGGTTTTTGCTTGGTAAAGTCCTGCCGTAGATACTGCAGCAGCGCAGCGATTTGCTCGTCGTTGAGGTTATAACGGAACGCAGGCATATAGCCCAATTCGCCTTTGGCCGGATGCTGGATACCGGAAAGCACCACGCGGATGGCATTATCCGGGCTGTCGCTATACAGGTTGCTGTTCAGGGCCAGGGAAGGGCGTACGCCCTGCATCTGCGCGCCTTTCTCCTGAGAGTGGCAAGCCATACAGGCACCGGAGAAAATCCGCGCTCCCTGCGAAGTCAGCGGCTCAACCCTTTGCTCCGCCAGCCGGTTAATCTCTGTGGCCTTACCGGGGAGGCTTTCATCCTGAGGATTGAAAGAATGCAGATAGGTAGTAATGGCCTGCAAATCCTCTGTTGGCAGTTGAGAAAGACCTTCCTCGATCACCGGCGCCATCGGCCCAGCAGCCACACCGTGGTTTGCGGAGTAGCCGGTTTGCATAAAGGTCAGCAGATCCTGCTGGCTCCAGGCCAGCGGCAACTGAGGATTAGCGGTCAGGGACGGAGCGGTCCAGCCTTCTGCGACACCGCCGCTCAAGTGTTTGCTGCCCCCTTGCTCCCCAAACAGGAAGTTTCGTGGCGAATGACAGGCGCTGCAATGGCCTAGCCCCTCCGTCAGATAGGCCCCCCGGTTCCACTCTTTACTCTGGCTGGCGTCTGGCTGCATGGCTCCGGGCGTCAGATAGAGCCAGTTCCAGGTCACAATCCCCTGACGGATATTGAACGGGAAATGTAATGCGGTTTTCGGCGGCTGGTAATGCACCGCTGGCTGCGTCATCAGGTAGGCGTACAGCGCCTTGAGATCTTCGTCGCTGGTGCGCGTAAATGCGGTATAGGGGAAAGCCGGGTAGAGGTAATTGCCCTGGCGATCGACCCCGTGACGCATGGCGCGTTCAAAGGCGGGATAGGACCATCTACCGATACCCGTTTCCAGGTCGGGCGTAATATTGCTGGTATAGATGGTACCGAACGGGATCTCCATCGCTAGCCCGCCGGTATTGCGCTCACCACCGGGGCGGGTGTGACACACCGCGCAATCACCAAGAGCGGCCAACTGCTTACCTTTTTCAATCTGCGCCTGGTTGAAGGTGTGGGTATCCAGGCTTTCGACTTGCACTATTTCTGGCTGCCAGGTGGCAATGGCCCCCACCGCCACGATGACGGCAACAGCCACTGCGCCCAGCCCGGCGATTTTCTTTATCTTGTTCATTTTAGATTACCCGTTTTCTTGGCTGGAGGTGGCCGAAGCCGATAATGCCTTCAGGATCCGCTCTGGAGTGAAGGGGACTTCGCGCAGCCTGACGCCCAGCGCATCAAATAACGCATTGGCGATCGCGGCAGCGCTCGGTACGGAGGCGGATTCACCCGCTCCCATCGGTGGCTCATGTGGGTTATCCAGCAGTTGGATATCCACCTCTGGCAGTTCGTCAAACCGCAGTAGGGGGTAACCGCCCCAATCCAGGGAAGTCACTCCGCTGGCGTCAAAGGTGACAAACTCTTTCAGGACGCGGCTGGCAGACTGGATGATGTTGCCATGCACCTGATGGCGCACGCCTGCCGGATTGACGATTTGCCCGCAGTCGTGGGCCACGTAGATCTTGTTCAGTTTGATCTGCCCGTTGCGGCGATTAACGCTGAGATCGCAGACCCAGGCCGCCCAAGCGGCACCAAACCCGGGGAATTTGCTGTGGAAGTAACGGGCGTAGGCGAAGCCTCGCCCATTAACCACTTCTTGATCCTCAGCCACCGGCTGGCGGTGTGCTGGCCCATCCTGCCAGTTGGCCTGTTTTTTCAGCGCCTGGATCAACGTAATGGCGCGCGGATCGGTTAAATATTGCAGCCGGTAGGCGATCGGATCCTGATTGGCGAGGTAGGCCAATTCGTCGATCCAGCTTTCATGGGCAAACACGTTCGGCAGCGCAGACACGCCACGCATCCAGGAAGCCCGCACGATAGGGGCCGCATCTTCCGCAATCACCCGCATATGCGGATATTCATATTGCGGCACGGCAGTACGGTCACCCATCTGCTGCACATCTGCGCGGTTGGCGACCTTGCCGGTCAATACCAGCGGCAGGGTAACGGCGTTGTTGGAGGGATAGCTGGTCCTTAGCTCATAGGCGGCAACCTGATGATTGGCATCCAGCCCGCCACGTACGCGGATCAATTGCCCGGTGCCTTTTGGCTCCCAACCCGCTTCCTGTTCGCGCATCAACTGCACCCGTACCGGCTTGCCGGTGGCATGTGACAGTAAGGCCGCATCTGCCGAAACGTCGTCGGCGCAGTTACGACCGTAGCAGCCGGAAGCTTCCATGCGATTGATATGCACCTGCTCCGGCTCACGGCCAAGCAATTTGGCAATGTCTTTGCGCAGGTCATGGGGATTTTGCGTACCAGACCAGATTTCCACCTGATGCGCGTTCACCTCGGCCACGGCACAGGAAGGGCCGATAGAGGCATGTAAATGATATGGCCAGACGTAGTCGACATTGACCGGCGTTGCGACTGCGGCAAGGGCGTCGGTGGTGCCCGGATCGTCGCGCAGAATTCGCTCGGCTTTCGGCATGGCTTCCAGCGTAGCGTGCAGCTTGTCCAAAGAGAGATCCGGTAACCCGGCCCAGGGCTGCCATTGCACCTTCAGTTGGCGCATGGCTGCGATCGCCTGTTCCTCACGCTCGGCCACGATGCCGATAAAATCATTGATGACCACCAGTTTGACAATACCGGGCAGGTGGGCGATGGAGCCCCGATCGACGGAGATCATCGCTTTTCCTAATGGCGCGCTGCTGTCTGCTCCGGCATAAGGCGGACGTACCACCCGGCCATGTAACATGCCTGGTAGGCGCATATCGTGCACATAGGTCAGTTGGCCGCGAACCTTGGCCGGAATATCGACGCGAGCCACCGGTTTGCCCACATACTGGCCGCTTTGCGGGCTTTTCAGCACCACATTGCTGTCCAGCGGCAGATGCAGATCCTGCCCACGCGCCAGTTCGGCGTAGCTCAGGCGGGCTGAGGGGGCATCTGGGGCAAACACGAAGCCATTGGCGGTTGTCAGCTGTGTGGCCGGGCGCTTGAAGGCAAGAGCAGCCAGTTCCACCAGCAATTGCCGCACCTGCGCTGCCGCCTGACGCAAGGGAACCGAGGTTACCTGAATGGTGGCGCTGGCGATGGTTGGGCCTTGATCGGGCGTGCGATTGGTATCGCCCAGGATCAGCGTGACATCGTCGAAAGCCACGTCCAGCTCATCGGCGACAATCTGCGCCAGTGAGGTGCGTATGCCGGTACCGAGATCGACGTGGCCGTTAAACGCGGTCACTTTGCCGTCGGCACTGAGGGCAATAAAGCTGCTGATACGGTCCAGGGGGATCGCTTTGCCTGCGGCGGCAGGGCTGCCTGCCAGCGCGTTGAAGGGTAACAGGCTGCTGACCATCACTACGCCACCCGCCTGCAGCAGGCGGCGACGGGTTATTTGCATTTCCATCATTGGGCACCGCGCTCGGCCAGTAGCCGCTTGGCCTGTTTCGCCGCAGCCAGAATTTCCAGATGGGTACCGCAACGGCACAGGTTGAAGGCTAATTCGTTTTTGATCTGTTGCTCGCTGGCTTCGGGATCGCGTTCAAACAGCGCCACCAGCGTCATAATCATGCCGTTGGTGCAGTAGCCACACTGTGCGGCCTGTTCGTCGATAAAGCCCTGTTGCACCGGATGTAAATGGCCTTCCTGGCTTAGCCCTTCCAGCGTGGTGATCGCTTTCCCCTGGGCAGCAGACAGCGGGGTGGAACAAGAGCGGGCCGCAACGCCGTCGATCAGTACGGTACAGGCACCGCATTCACCCAGGCCACAGCCATATTTGGGGCCGTTGAGTTGTAGATCGTTGCGAAGGACATACAGCAGGGGAGTCTCTGGTGGGATATTGCTCAGTGCGACCAAACGGCCATTAACCTTAATTTCCATGTAAAACCCTATCCTTGATGAGTTTAATTTTTTGTGAATTCTATGTTGATGGCTGGAGGCTTGTTTGATCAAAAGAGGGATTTTCAATAATTAGCAGAATAATTATTGAAACAGGATGTGATGTAATGCATTGATACTCAAGAAGAGTTATAAGCAGCGGCGAGCCAATGCCCACCGCTGTTGTGAGGGGTTACCTAAGGGTTAAGCGAGAAACTCAACTTTGCCACCGTCCAGATGGTACATGCTGCCTACAATCTTGATTTTTCCTTCCTCTTCCAGCTTTTTTAGCACCGGGCTGTTTTTGCGGATATCGGCGATGGTCATCTCGACGTTGGTTTTGGCGACGGCATCGACAAATTCATAGTTGCTACCGCTGCGTTCGCCTTTAAATTCGGTCTTGTCGATGGCCGGTTTGATCTTGTTGAGCAACCCGGTCAGGTTACCCAACTCGACATTCTCGATGGCCCCTCTTACCGCGCCGCAGGCGGTATGCCCCATCACCAGCACCACTTTGGCTCCGGCAGCGGCGCAGGCAAATTCCATGCTGCCCAGAATGTCGTCATTCTGGATATTACCGGCAACACGCGCGTTAAAGGTTTCACCGATGCCGGTGTCCAGCAGGATCTCCGCCGGAGCGCGTGAGTCAATGCAGCTTAAAATGACTGCTGCCGGGAACTGTCCCTGAGCGCTGGCCTGCTTCTGGGCAACATAGTCATGCTGCTGCATTTTGCCTTCCCGAAAGCGCATATTGCCTTGTTTAAAGCTGGCAATGATGTCGTCCGGCGTCATTTTATCGCGCTGTTCTTTGGTCATCGCGGCGGCAAAGGCCACTGACGGCGCGGTGAAACCGGCAATGCCGGTCATGGCTAATACTGAAAGGGCTGCGGTACGTTTTAGCAGGGCACGGCGTGGCGGTTCTTGATCGGGGAGCTTACTCATATACGTTATTCCTCGTGTGCTGTTTTGGAGAGAAAACACGTTGATTGCGCCAGTTCCCAGGGGCAATGAAACAACCGGGCGTGGTGGCGTTGAACGGGTATCGCCTTGATAAAGGTAAGCACTAGTAAGTGTATATGTGTCCTTGCTTTTCAGCTGGGTATTTTGTGAACAAAATGAGGTCGCCGGGGACCAGATTCCTGTTTGTTCGCGCCAGACAATGGCTTAACATAGCGACAACTATTTTTGCCTGGCCTATATGGATATCCGATGCGTCATCTGGTTACGCTTTTACCCCTGATCCCTTTGCTGGCTGCCTGTAGCAGCGAGCCTAAACCTACTGAGCAATTGGCTCCCCCAGAGAGCCTGGTGCAGAGTGGTTTTGTGCTTGAACCGGAGCATGCCATTCATCCACTCGGCGGCGACTTTGCCAATAATCCGGCGACGGCGCGCTTTATCGACAAGATGGTGCAGGAGCACGGCTTTGAGCGCCAGCAGTTGCATGACGTACTGGCCCAGGCCAAACAGCTAGACTGGGTGGTGGCGCTGATGGATAAGCAGGCACCCGCGGGTAAGCCAGCGACGTCGCCAAACGGTGCCTGGATCCGCTATCGCAACAAGTTCCTGACGCCGGACAACGTGCAGAACGGAGTGGTGTTCTGGAATAAATATGAGGCGGATCTTCAGCGCGCCTACCAGGTTTACGGCGTACCGCCAGAAATTATCGTGGGCATTATCGGGGTGGAAACCCGTTGGGGCCGAGTGATGGGCAAAACGCGCATTATCGATGCGTTGGCGACGCTGTCGTTTAACTACCCACGCCGTGCCGAGTACTTTAGCGGTGAATTGGCCACCTTCCTGCTGATGGCGCGCGCCGAAGGTGACGATCCGCTTTCCCTGCGCGGCTCCTACGCCGGTGCTATGGGCTACGGTCAGTTTATGCCTTCGTCGTTCAAGAGTTATGCGGTTGACTTCAACGGCGACGGCCATATCAACCTGTGGGATCCGGTGGATGCCATCGGCAGCGTGGCCAACTACTTCAAAGCTCATGGCTGGACGCGTGGGGCAACGGTGGCGGTGCCGGCTAATGGCCAGGCTCCTGGTTTAGAGACCGGTTTTAAAACCAACTATTCGGTCGCTACGCTGGCTGCGGTTGGGTTGACGCCGCAAGGCTCGTTGGAAGGGAATCAGCAGGTCAGCCTGCTGCGCCTGGATATGGGCAACCGTTATCAATATTGGTACGGCCTGCCGAACTTCTACACTATCACCCGTTATAACCACAGCGTGCATTATTCGATGGCGGTGTGGCAGTTGGGTGAAGCGGTGGGCAGGGCTCGGCGCGGGCAGTGAGTTTTACTGATTTTTGAGCGAATTTCAGGCGTAAAAAAACCCGATGGTGAATCGGGTTTTTTTACATTCTGGCGCTGAGTTGGTGGCTCTAACCAGAGTGAAACAGCCAATATCTAACTCGATCAGTATACGCAGGATTTGATTGATTTTCAAACTACCGCGTAGCGGATATAATCAGAGGGTTAGCTCTGTTTGCTGTTGAACTCTGGTATGCGAGGGAACGTATTCAAGTCCTGGCTGGAGTTACGGGTGGTGCCGGTTCTGGTGCTCTAGCCGGAGTGAAGCAGCCAATATCTAACAATGAAGGGCAACCTCTATAACAGGCAATGTAAGGGCAAGTAGGGGGCTCTCACTCCTTTTTAAGGAGTAACGGATGAAAACTTTCATTGATAAAGTTCTCATCGTTCTGAAAGCGCTGGTTGCGCTGTTGGAACTGATCCGCAGATTCATCGACTGATGAAGGTGGAAACGTAAATAAGGCCAGGGAGGCTAACCACTCTCTGGTCTTTAATAATTACCGTTCCCGCAGTGACTCCTTCACCTTGTTCAGCGGCTTGATCAGGTAATCCAGCACGCTTTTCTGCCCGGTCTTGATCTCCACGCTGGCCACCATTCCCGGCACAATCGGGAACTTCTTGCCCGCCTTATTCATCAGCTCCGCCTGCTTGGTGCGCACGTAAACCCGGTAGTAATACTGGTCACGTTTGACCTCGTCCTGAATGGTATCCGGGGAAACGTTCTCCACCTCGCCATTCAGGTTGCCGTAGATCGACGAATCATAGGCGGTTACTTTGACGGTGGCGGGCAGGCCAGGGCGGATATAGGCGATATCGCGTGGGTTGATGCGGGTTTCGATCAGCAACTGATCTTCCAACGGCACGATCTCCATCAGCTTGCCGCCTGGCTGCAACACGCCGCCCACGGTGGTCACCTGAATATCCTTCACGATCCCACGCACTGGCGAGACCATGGTGGCGCGATCCAGCTGATCTTCCTTACCATTCACCAGCTCCAACTGGGCGTCCAGATCGGCGTTGTTTTTTACCTGCTCCTCACGCGCCCGCACGGCATACTGGTTAATTGCCTCGTCAATCTTGCCGCGCAGTTCGCTGACCTGCCGCCGCAGGCGGATCACTTCAACCTGACCGGCGGCCCCTTTGGCAACCAGCGGCTCGGTCATGCGTAATTCCTGCTGGACTAACTGCATCGACTGTTGCAGATTGCTGACGGTTTCATCACGGTTGCGCTTGCGGGATTCGTACAGCTGGCGTTCACGGGCCACCAGACTTGGTTCTTTCAACGTATCGGCGCTGAACTGCAGTGGCTCACCGGTCAGCTCGGAACGCAGGCGTTCGGCGGAGGCGCGCAAGGTGCGCACGCGGGAAAAGGCCTCGCCATAGTTGGACTGGAAGCGTTTTACATCCAACTGCGCCAATTTTTGGCCCTTGTTGACGATGTCACCTTCGTGCACATACAGGTGATCGATAATCCCACCGTCCAGGCTCTCAATCAGCTGCGCCCGGCTTAAGGGCGTGACCTTGCCGGTGCCGACGGTGACCTCATCGAGTATGGCAAAATAGGCCCAGACCACAAACAGGATCATCCCCAGCAGTGTCAACCAAAGTACCGAGGAATGCCGCCGCCCCTGGCGTGCCAGATCGTCTTGCATGGTGATATTGCTCATTGCTCGCTCCTCATGCTACGCCCTGTTCTTTATTGATCGGCTTATTGGCTGCCTGCAGGATCTGATCCCGTGGCCCATCGGCCACCACGCGGCCGTTATCCAGCACCACGATACGATCCACCAGCTTCAACAGCGCTGGCCGATGGGTGACCAGCACCAGCGTGCGGCCGCTGAGCCAGCCGTGCATCTGGCGGATCACGTACTCTTCCAACTGTTCATCCATGGAGGCGGTAGGTTCATCCAGCAGCACGATTTGCGGGTTGCGCAGGATCATACGGCTCAGCAACACCATCTGGCGCTGGCCGCCGGACAGGCCGCGGCCTCCTTCATGAATAATGCGATCCAGGCTGGCGGCGTCCTGTTGCACCAGGCTCAGTGCGCCCGAGATCCGCAGCGCCTGGAGCATTTCCGATTCGGTAGCATGAGGGTGGCCGAGCATCAGGTTCTGGCGCAGACTGCCGAAAAACAGCCGCGACTCCTGCGAGAGAAAGCCCAGTTGGCGGCGCACATCGCTGGGATCGATATGGCTGATATCGACACCGTCGATGATCACCTTGCCCCGGGTGGCGCTCGCCTGGCCGGAAAGCAGCTTCAGCAGCGTCGATTTCCCCGCGCCGACCTTGCCGAGGATCGCTACCCGTTCGCCGGGTTTGATCTCCAGATTATTGACGGTGATCGAGTTATCCCCTTTCTCGACGTCGTAGCTGTATTGCAGATTGCGCAGTTGGAAATGGCCGCTTAGCACCGGGCAATGAGCCATCTTGCCCTCTTCCGGCTTGTCGAGCGGCTTCTTCAACAGATCGTCAAGGCCGGTCATGGCGGTTTTGGCGTGCTGCCAGCGTGAGAACACCATGGTCAACTGCATCAGCGGGGCAATGGTGCGTGAGGAAAGCAGGCTACAGGCCACCATGGTACCGGTAGTGATATCGCCAGCGAGCACCAGATAGCTGCCAAACACCAGCATCCCGGCATAGGTCAACTGCTGTACCGTTGAGGCCCAACCGCTGAGCCGCGCGCCCCACAGCCGCTGCTGCATACCGATGTTGGCACTGACCGCGTGGGTCTGTTCCCATTGGCGCTGGAAGTAGGGCTCGGCTTGCAGTGCCTTGATATCCTCAACCCCTTCGATCGACTCAACCAGCACCGCGTTGCGCAGAGCGCTTTCCCGCATGCCTTCCTTCGCCAGCCTGGCCATCGGCCATTGCAGCAAGATGCCAGGAATGACGATCAGCGGGATTGCCAGCATCGGGATAAACACCAGCGGGCCGCCGACCAGCGCCATAATGGCGAGGAACAGCAGCACGAACGGCATATCCGCCGCCGCACCCACGGTGGTGGAGGTCAGCAATTCCCGTACCTGATCGATCTCCCGCAGCTGCGAGATAAACGAGCCGGTCGATTTTGGCCGCGCTTCGTTTTTGATCGCCAGGGCGCGGGCAAACAGCATGCCGGAGATCTTCAGGTCGATTTTCTTGCCCATCAGATCGGAGATCACGGTGCGCGACAGGCGGATGGCATACTCCAGCGCCGCCGCGATCAGCACCCCAAAGAACAGCACCCACAAGGTGGAGTAAGACTGAGCCGGAATAACCCGGTCATAGACCTGCATCGAAAACAGAATACCGGCGAGTGCCAGTACGTTGCTGATGATCGAGGCCAGCGAGATCTCGCCGATTTGCCGTTTGGCCCCGCGAAAATGTTGCCAGAACCAGTGCTTGCGGTAGGGCTGTACGAAGTCGTCGATACGCGCATCCTGCCCGCGCTCCGCCGCCCCCAGCAGCACAATGCTGCCTTGCCCTTTCAGCAGCAACTCCACCAACTCGGCCTCTCGTTGCACGTCGCCGCTGTCGTTGAGCCAGTACAGCGCCTTGCCTTCGCTGTCGAGGGATTCGATCACCATCAGGCCGCCGTCGTCGATCTCGATCAGGGCGGGTAGGATCTCGTTACGCCAGCGGACTTTCTCCCGCGGCTGCAAGCTGACGCTAAGCCCCATCAGGTGGCCCAGACGTTCCAGCCGGCGCGGGGCAGGCAGTTGTTCATACCAGCGCATTTGCTGGCGGACGGATTTGATATCGACAGCCAGACCGTAGCCGTTGGCCGCCCGGGCCATGGCTGCGATCCAGGCTTCGAGTGATGCAGGTTGTGACATAAGCGCTCCTGGCAAAATCATTCAGACTACAGCGACGGTAAGCTGTCGCCACTGGCTCGTTGGCGCTCGATACCCAACATATCCAATAAGTTGTCGACCGCGGAGGCATAGCGCACCGCCGCGTCCCAGCCGTCGTACAGCGCGGTGACGCGTGAGGTTTCTGCCTGCAGTACGTCTTGTTCCACGCTGAGCAGGTCGTTCAGGCTGCGCTTGCTGAGCTTGTACTCGTCCTGGTAGACGCTGCGGGTATAGTCCGCGCTGCTCAGCTGTTGCGCTCCGGCCAGCTCCCGCTGCTGTGCACCGATCAGATCGGCATAAGCGGTAGAGGCTTTCTGGTTCATATCCAGTTTGGCGGCTTCAACCTGAGCCTGTGCTGCCTGGCGATCGCCCTCGGCGGCATCAACCTTGGCATTGACCGCGCCGCCCTGATAGATCGGTGCCTGCACCACCAGCTGCAACTGATCGTTCCAATAGGATCGGGCGTCGTTGCCATCGCTCTCGTAGCGGGTGCGGCCTGCCTGGACGGAAACGGTCGGCCAATGTTGGGCCTCCGCCTGGCGAATGCGCTGGGTAGCGGCTTCCTGCTTGGCCTGGGCGCTGAGCACCGCATTGCTTTTTTGATAGGGCAGCGACTTGAGGGTGATTTTCTGTTGCAGCAGTTGCTGCGGCAGGTCGGGCAATTTATCCGGCACGACGCCGGTCAATACGGAAAGCTGCGCCAGGGCCGAACGGTGTTGGGCGCGATACTGTTCCAGCGTGGCGTTCATCCCGGCGATGCGGGTTTGCGCCTGTAACACGTCGGATTGTGAACTGAGGCCAGCATTGGCCCGCAGCTCGGCAATTTCCTTGACCCGGTTCAGCGACACCAGATTGCGCTCCGCCGCAATGCCCAAGTCCTGATAGCGCTTGACCTGTAGGTAAGCCTGCAGCGTTTGCTGTCCTACTTCGGTCATGGTTTGGTACAGCGTGTAGCGATAGGCGTCGGAGAGGTTATTTTGCTCCTCAATGCTGCCGCTGGTTTTGCCGAAGTCATACAGCAACTGGTTCAGGGTCACGCCTGCCGAGGCGTTGTTGTTCAAGGTACCGGAAGAGTCGGTCTGGCTGGATTTGCCAAAATTGCTGTTGAGGGCAATTTGTGGGAACCAGGCGCTTTGCGCCAGCGCCAGATCGGCTTTACCCACGTTAATCTGCGCCGAAGCCTGGGCGATCTGCGGGTTACGAGCAAAGGCTCGCAGGATCGCATCCTGTAAAGTGAGCGTCATCACCGAACGCTCCGTCGGTGCGGCTTGCCAGTTAAATTCGACCTGCGGTGCGGCGAGAGACTGACCAGTCAGCCCGCCTAATCCGCCCAAAAACAGTCCGATTGTGGCCGCACGCCGTAGCGTGAGCCGAGCTCCATCCATGCCATAAAGGTGTCTTTTCATTATCGCTACCACATCTATGCCGATAACTGCGCTTGGTTGCCGTTTCGGCTTTGTTATTGTGACGATCGTTAATTTCGGCGGCCCGTCTCCCGAACGGAACCGCCGCACTGCCTTGGCCTGAACTCTGTCATTCCCATGTCACTGGCTCGCCGCATTGCACGAGCCAGTGACTGACGGAGAGGCCGGGTACTACACCAGATTGACGTGCAGGCCTTGCTGCACCAGAACATCTCCCAGGGTGTTGCCGCTTTCGAGGGCGGAGTTGTGGTAAACGTCGAACACTTGGCCATCGACCGTCCGTTGGCCCACAGAGCTCCAGGTGCCGCCTTCGGCCTGGGTCAGATTGACCTGGTCACCGACGCTGCCCTTGATCAGCAGGTTGTCGCTGGCAGCATCCTTGACGTTCAGCGCCTCGTGCAGATCCAGCGTGATGCTGTTGGTGCCGCTGGTGCCCAAATCGAAGATATCGATGTGTTGCACCTTCAGACCCAAGGCCGTCAGATCCAGGTTGAGGTTTTTGCCATCCAGCTCCAGGGTATCGATACCCGCGCCGCCGTCGATCGACAGGAAGTCGAGGGCGTTGACGTGGATCACATCGTTACCGCTGCTGCCATGGATGGTGTCGCCGCTGGCAGTAGTGCCATTCGCCAGATTGATGGTGACGCCGCCAATGCTGAAGGTGGTGTCTTCAACCGTGGTAACACCAGCGGTATCCACCGGCAGCGTTGGGTTCACCACCAGCGTGCTGGTGACTGGCTCGCTGGTATCCGTGGTGGTCTGGGTAGTGCTGACCTCGCTGGTTGGCGTGCTGGTCTCGGTGGTGGTGTGCTGCACTGCAGCTACCTGAGCATGCTGTACAGCGGTGTTATCGGTCGTGCTGTCGGTGCCGGTGTTTTCTGAACCCGACGTATCCAGCGACAGCGTTTCGACCGCCACGTTAGCCGTCAGCAGCAGTGGCAGTTCGATACCGGAAGTCAGCCCCGCAGAGACGCTGACCCCGTTACCCGCCAGGTCGGTGACAGAAGCCGCCACCGCGGTGCCCAACAGGGTAGGGATCAGGTTGAGCACGTTCAGACCCTTGAGGGCGTTGGTGGTGTCGAATTTCACCGTCCAATGTCCGGTGGCATCCACGGTGCCTTGCAAGGTGCTGCCCAGCAAGGTCACGCTAACCTTCGCGCCTTGTTGCACGTTCAGGCTGGTACCGCTGACGGTCAGGCCGTTAGTCAGAATGCCCAGAGCACCCGTCAGGGTTCCTAGGGCATCGATGCCCAACAACGGCAGCGCGTGGGTTTTCACCGTAGCGCTGGCGTTGGCCGAGCTGGTGTTACCGTAGCGGTCGGTGACGGTAACACCGACCGACAATGGCCCATCAGCCAGGTTGACCAGGTTCAGGGTAGGAACGCTGACGCTCCATTTCCCGTCGTTGCCTACGGCGGCGGTCAATACCAGCCCTCCCACATTGACGCTGACGCTACCGCCGATGGCGTTGGTGGTGGTGCCGCCGATCAGCTGGTTCAGGTTGGCTTCGCTCAGGTTGAGGAAACCATCGCCAAACAGGCTGCCCAGGTTAACGGTCGGCAGGTTGTGGATGCCCACGCCCAGATCGGCGCTGATGCTGCCGGTTTTCCCTGCGGAGTTGGTGACCGAAACGCCCAGTGACAGATTGCCATCCAGCAGGCTGGACAGGTTGAGCGGCGTCAGGCTGAGTGACCAACTGCCATCGGCCTTCACCTGGGTGGTGAAGGTATTGCTGCCGAGGTTAACCTGAATGGTTGAACCCGGCGCGTTGGTGGCGTGACCGCTGATGATCTGGTTGCCGGTCGCTTCCAGCGCATTCAGCAGGCCATCACCGCCAAACAGCGGATCCAGCGTCAGGGTTGGCAGGGCGTTGATCAACACGTTGAGCGGGCTGGCCTGGCTCACGGTGTTACCTGCCGCATCGGTGAGGCTGGCGGTGACGTTGGTCACGCCATCCAACAGTCCTTGCAGATCCAGCGTTGGGATCGGCAGTTGCCATTTGCCGGTGGCATCGACGCTGGTGGTGTAGGTGTGGCTGCCCAGCGTCAGAGTGATGGTGGTCCCGGCCGACACGTTACCTGCGTTGCCGCTCAGGATCTGCGGTGACAGCAGATCGCTCAGATCCAGCGTGCCGTTGCCAAACAGCGGGTTGAGCGTCAGCGTTGGCAGGATGGTTGCCACGTTGAGGCCCAGGCTGGCACCGCTGGTGTTACCTGCCGGATCGGTGACCGTGGCGCTGACGATCAGATTACCCGCCGCCAGATCCGCCAACTGCAGCGGATTGATGGTGGCGCTCCAGCCACCATCGGCATCGACAACGGCGTTCAGTTGCAGCGTGCCGACCTTGATTACCACCTGGGAACCCGCCGCCGCATTGGTGGTGGTACCGCTGATGGTCTGGGTCAGCAGCGCTTCGGCCGCATTGAGGAAGCCGTCACCGCCAAACAGCGGGTTGAGTGCCAGCGTTGGCAGCTTGTTGACGATCACATCAATCGCCGTATTCAGCACGCCGGTGTTACCGGAGCCATCTAGCACCGAAACGCCAACGTTGATATTGCCATCCAGCAGGGTGTGCAGATCGGCAGGTTGCAGCACCAGGCTGAACTTGCCGTCGCCACCGACGGTGGTCAGGAAGTTTTTACCGCCAAGAGAAACCTGCACCTGCGCACCTGCGCTGGCAAAGGCTACGGTACCGCTGACGGTTTGTGCCACCAGAGCTTCTGCCGCGTTGAGGAAGCCATCACCGCCAAACAGCGGATCGAGCGTGATCACCGGTAGTTTCACATCCAGCTGTAGCCCGGCAGTGGCGCTGGTGGTGTTACCTACAGCGTCGGTCGCGGTTGCGGTGACGGTAAAGTTACCGTTGCCCAGCCCTTGCAGGACACCGAGGATATCCGGCGTGACGGTGGCACTCCATTGGCCGCCAGCGCCTACGGTGGCAGTCAGAGTTTGCGACCCGGCAATGTTCAGATTAATGGTGGAGCCTGCCGCCAGATTGGTGACGGTGCCGCCGATGGTCTGGTTCAGCAACAGGTCTGCCACGTTGAGGATGCCGTCACCAAAGATCGGATCCAGCACGATGTGCGGCAGATTGTGGATGATGGCGGTGATATCGATGTTTTTGCTCACCACGTTACCGGCAGAGTCGGTCACCGAAACGCCCAGCGCCAGATTGCCGTCGCTCAGCGCGGCCAGATCCAGCGGTGGGATCGCCAGGCTCCAGGTACCGTCACTGCCAACGCTGGCGGTGTAGGTTTTGGTACCCAGGCTGACGCTAACGCTGCCACCGCCGATACCGAGACCGTTAATGACCCCGCTGACAGTCTGTGATACACCGGCTTCTACCGCATTCAGCAGGCCATCGCCAAAGGCGGTGACCGGGCCGATCACCGGCAGGTTGTGGGTCAGCACGTCGATATCGATCAGGTCGTTGACCACGTTGCCGTGGGAGTCGACGATCTGCACGTTGACCTGCGCCAGACCATCACCCAACAGGTTGAGCTGGCTAGGCAGCAGTGACACGCTCCACTGGCCGTTACCGCCAACTACCGCATCCAGCGTGATGCCAGCGATGGTGACGTGAACAACCGCACCGTTGTAATCGCCAGTGGCGTTACCGCTGATCACCTGAGTCAGCAGCGATTCGGCCAGGTTCAGCACGCCATCGCCGCCAAACAGGGCGTTAACCCCCGCACCGAGCGTTTTGTTCAACGCCACGTTCAGCGTTACGTCGGTATGGCTGCTGTTGCCAGCGGTGTCGGTCAGCGTGACGCCGATGATCTGCGGCCCATCGGTCAGGCTTTGCAGGTTGAGCGACGGCAGTGGAATGCTCCATTTGCCATCCGGGCCAACCACCACGCTGGCGGTCAATGGCCCCAGCGTAATGGTGACGGTTTCACCAATGCCGCCAGTACCGGTCAAGGCCTGGCCAAGCAGGGCTTCTGCCAGCGTCAGGATATTGTCCCCGGCCAGCAGATCGACCGACAGCAGCGGTGCTGTGGTATCGGTAGTAATGACGTGCGTTGCTGGCGTGGTGTTGCCTGCGGCGTCGCTCAAGGTGGCATTGATGGTGCTGCTACCCTGCGGCAGGTTAACCAGATCTGCCGGTGGCACGTTGACCGACCAGGTGCCGGTGCCACTGACCTGTGCACTGTAGGTTTTGCCATTCAGCGTAACGGTGACAATGCGGCCCGCTTCCGACACCGAAGCGGTACCGGATATCGCCTGGGCGACGGTGCTTTCACTGGCGTTCAATACGTCGTTACCCGCGAAGGTATTGATGGTGAGCGTCGGTGGAATGCGGTCGACCAACACGGTTTCGCTGGCGGTAAACACCGTCGGCAGCGGTGACAGCAGCGTGGTGCTGGCCGTAACCACGATATTGCCGTCAACCGGGAAGGTCACCACGGTGCTGAAAGTGCCATCCGCCAAGGTAGTGACCGGAATACCCAGCGGTAAGCCACCCACGGTAATGGTGACGACCTGCCCAAGGCCGATCCCACCGACCACTTTACCGGTCAGGTTGATGATCAACCCGACTTCACTGGCGTTAACGATATTATCGCCGGTGATCGGATCAACGGTAATAATCTGGCCCGGAGGCGTCAGGTTAACGTTGAAGCTGTGGTTATCGACGGCGACGTTACCGGCCTGATCGCTGACCTGAGCCGTGATGCTTGGCGTCCCGCTCAGGGCTTTCAGATCGGCTGGTGGCACCGATACGCTCCAACTGCCATTCGCCAATACCACCCCGGTATAGGTTTTGCTGTTGAGCGTAACGGTCACCTGTTGCCCAACCGCGACGTTGGTGGACGTACCGGTTATCAGCTGTACCGACTGACTTTCGGCATAGTTGATGATGTTATCCGCCGTGAAGTTGGAGATGGTCACGGTTGGCAGAGTGGTGATTGAGACGTGCACCGAAGAGCCGGCCGTGCCCTGGTTGCCAGCGGCATCCGTGGCGGTCACGGTGATGGTGTTATCACCTTCAACCAGATCTCTGAGCGCGCCGCTGTTGAGCGCCAGGCTCCAGGTACCATCGCCGTTGACCTGAGCAGCAAAGTTGATGTTGCCGATCTTCACGTTGACCGCAGTCGCATCGCCGGAGTTACCGGTCAAAGTTTGCCCCAGGTTGGTTTCGGCCAGATTGAGGAAACCGTCACCGAACGGTGTGTTGATGGTTGGTACCGGTGCGGTGAGATCGCTAGTGAAGTTCAGGGCGCTGCTGTTGGTGTTGCCCGCGGCATCGGTCGCCGTGACGGTCAGCACGTGTGGCCCATCCAGCAAGGTGCTCAGGGTGGCCGCAGGCAGCGGTAACGACCAGTTGCCGTTGATATCAACCTGCGCGTTGTAACTGACGCCATTGACATCGATCACCACTTTCACCGCCTGGCCTGCGCCATTCACCCCGGTGGTGCCGGTGATCGTCAGCGCACCGGCGGCTTCGCTGATGCTCAGCACACCGTCAACGCCAAACGGCGGAACTATGGTAGGAGTCGGCAGCGTCAGCAGGGCGTTAACGTCCAGCGGCGCGGTGGTGGCCGTATTGCCGCCACGATCCTCGACGGTGACCTCAACGGTATGCTGCCCGTTGGTGAATACGGCAAGCTGTGCTGCGTTGAGTTGCAGAGACCAGCCACCCAGCCCATCGGCCTGAGCGGTAAAGGTCTGCTGATTTGGCAAACCTTCGTCCACCGTCACCGTGACGATCTGGCCGCTGCCGATCAGACCGGTTTTGCCGGTCAGGGTTTGCGTCAGCGCGGCTTCGGCAATATTCAGCAAACCATCGCCAAACGGCAGGTCCAGGGTTGGCAACGGCAGCTTGTTGACCAGAATATCGACCGATCCGTTGGTGCTACTGGTGTTACCCACGCTATCCGTTACGGTTACCGTGATTGGCCAGGTGCCATCCGGCAGGCCAAGCAGGGTGGCACTGTCGAGTGGCAGCGTCCAGCTACCGTCGGCATTTACCGTGGCGTTCAGGGTCAGGCCATTAACGTTCACCTTCACGGTCTGGCCGAGATTGCTATTGATGCCGGTGGTGCCGGTGAGGGCACCGCCCAACAAGGCTTCGGCGTGGTTGACGATACCATCGACAAATGGTGTGTTCAGTTCGGCCACCGGCAGCCCGGTGAGGATGCTGTCAAAGTCCAGCGTCGCGCCGTGGCTGTTGCCGCCTTTATCGGTGGCAACCACGCTGATGGTGTGATCACCATCCACCAGCCCCAGCAGATCGGTAGTCGGTAAGGTGACACTCCACTGGCCGTTGTTGCCGACCGTAGCGTTGTAGTCTTTACCGTTGAGGCTGACCACCACCGTTTGACCGTTGCCGATAATGCCGGTGGTGCCGGTCAACAGCTGATTGACCCCGGCTTCCACCAGGTTCAGAGCGCCGTCGCCAAACGGCAGGTTAATGGTTGGATTCGGCAGGAGATGCGACAGGATCTCCAGCGAACCGCCCGCACTGGCTGGGTTACCTGCCGCATCCACGGCGGAGACCACCACCTGCACGGTGCCGTCTGCCAGCAAGGCCAGGGCATTGGCTGGGATCAGCGCGCTCCAGGTACCATCGTTATTCACGATACCGTTCACCACGTAGGTACCAATCTGGACCAATACCGGGGTGTTAACCAGCAGGTTGGCTGCTGCACCGCCGATTGGCGTACCGATCCCCAGTTCGGCAATATTAAGAATATTGTCACCGAACAGCGGGTTCAGCGTCAGCGATGGCAGCGTATGGGTGTTGACTGCCACCGTGATGGAGTCTGACACGCCGTTACCTGCGGCGTCGGTGACGCTCACGCCGATAGTCACGTTACCATCCAACAGCCCTTGCAGGATATTGCTTGGGATATTGACGCTCCATGCACCGGTCGTCGGATCCGCCAGGGCGGTGTAAACGTTGGCACCCAGCGTGACGGTAACGGTCAGGCCCGGGTCGGTATGCCCGCTCAACACTTGCCCCAGCAGCGCTTCCGCCAGGTTCAGGATGCCGTCACCAGCGAAGATATCGATCTCCAGTAATGGTGGCACGGTGTCAACAGTGACGTTATGGGTGGCGCTGGCCGGGTTCTCGGCGATATCGGTCACCGAGGCTGTCACGGTCTGCGGGCCTTGTGGCAATGCCTGCACGTCGGCTGATGGAACCGTCGCGCTCCAGCTACCGTCTGCTTGTACCACTGCGGTGTAGGTTTTGCCGTTAAGCAGCACGCTGACCACCTGGCCAGGCTGCACATGGCTGGATCCCCCGCTGATGATGATGGCAGCATTCGCCTCATTGGCGTTGATGATGTCATCACCGGCAATCACGTTGACCGACAGCTGCGGCAGATTGCCCGCATCGGTGATCACGGTGAGGTTGTGGTTGGCGGTAGCCTGGTTGCCAGAGGTATCGCTAACCGTGGCGGTGAGGGTGTCTTTACCGTCTGGCAAGGCCCCCACATCCACAGCCGGAACCTGCAGGCTCCAACTGCCGTCCGCGCCGACGACGGCGGTATAGGTTTTGCCATTGAGCGTTACGGTGACCTGTTGCCCCTGTTCGACGCGTTGGCTGCCCCCGCTGATGGTCAACGGCAGGTTGGATTCCGCCAGGCTGAGGTAGTCATCGCCGGACAGGGTGTTGATGGTCAACAGCGGCGCCTGGGCCGGGTCGGTATCCAGGGTGATGCCGTGGCTGACGCTGCCGGTGTTGCCAGCGGCGTCGGTCAAGGTGGCGGTGATGGAGGAGGCACCGTTCGGCAGGTTAGCCAGATCGCCAGCCGGAATGGTGACGCTCCAACTGCCATCCGCCAGGACCAACCCGTTATAGGTCAAGCCGTTGATGGTGACTTTCACCACCACTGGCTGGCCGCTGTCGTTGATCGGTGCGGTACCGGTGATTTGCAGCGCTTGCTGGCTTTCGGCGATGTTGATGATGTCATCACCGCTGATGGTGTTGATGGTCAGCACCGGCACGGTCAGATCGACCGTGGCGCTGGAGGTGAGGCTGGAAGTGTTGCCAGCCACGTCGCCGACGGTGACCCCAATGCTGGTTGGGCCGTCAGGCAGGGCCGCCAGATCGGCACTTGGTACGCTCACGCTCCAGTTGCCGTTGTTATCGACGATGCCGGTATAGGTTTTCCCTCCCAGGACCACGCTGACGGTTTGCCCACTACCGCTGACGCCAGTGGTGCCGCTCAGCGTTTGATCGCTGGTGGATTCCGCCTTGTTCAGATAGCCATCACCAAACGGCGTGTTCAAGGTGGCAACCGGCAGGCTGTTGATCAGCACGCCCAACTGCTGCGAACCGGTGACCAGATTGCCCGCTTCGTCGGTGGCACTGACGGTGACGGTCAGGTTGCCATCGCCCAGGATCGTCAGGTCGGCTGAAGGAACGGTCGTCGTCCAACTGCCATCGGCCTGCACGATTGCTTCGTAGAACTTACCGTTAAGCGCGATGGTGACGCTGGCTCCGGCGGCTACGTTGGTGGAACTCCCGCTGATGCTGATCCCTGCGGCGGCTTCGATGGCGTTCAGTTGGTTATCGCCAGTGATTGGGGCAATCGCCAGGGCGCTCTGGGTGAGATCGACCGTGACGTCATGGGTGGCACTGGCCGGGTTACCGGCTTTATCGGTGACGTCGGCGGTGATCGTTACACTGCCGTTGGTCAGCAGAGCCAGGTCGGCAGCCGGAACGCTGGTGCTCCAGGAACCGTCTGCCTGCACGGTGGCGGTATAGGTTTTGCCATTGAGGGTGATGGAAACGATCTGCCCGGCTTCAACATTCAGGCTGCTGCCGCTCAGAGTTTGCGTTGCCTGCACCTCGGCACCGTCAATAATATTGTTGCCCGCAAAGGTGCCGATGGTCAGCACCGGTGCGTTCAACGCGCTGGCATCAACCCCGATGGCGTGGGTGACGCTGGTGCTGTTACCGGCGCTATCGGTCAGGGTGGCGACCAGGTTATAGCTGCCATCGGACAGTGCGGTGAGATCGGCGGTTGGCAGCGAAGTGCTCCACGAACCGTCCGGCTGAACCACTGCGGTGTAGGTTTTACCGTTCAACGTCAGCGTCACGGTACGACCTGCATCCCCGATGGAGGCGGTGCCCGAAACGGTCTGGTTGAGCAGCACTTCTGCGCTGTTAAGCACGTCATCCCCGGCAATCACGCTGACGGTGAGGGTCGGAGCGACCTTATCGACCACGACGGTGCTATTCAGGGTATTGCTGTTGCCCGCAGGATCGGTGACCACGACGTTGAGCACTGGCGTCCCATCCGGCAACGCCTGCAAATCGCCAACCGGGACGGTGACGCTCCAGTTGCCGCTACCGTCCACGGTACCGGTGTAGGTTTTATCCCCAAGGGTCACGGTGACGGTTTGCCCCGGCGTGGTGATGCCGGTGGAACCGGTGATGGTTTGCGGTTGGCCTGCTTCCGTACCGTTCAGGATGCCATCGCCAAACGGCGTGTTCAGGGTGGCGTCTGGCAGGTTATGGATAAACACGCCCAAGGTATGGCTGCTGCTGACCGGGTTACCTGCCTGGTCGACAGCGGAAACGCTCAGGTTGATATTGCCGTCTGCCAACAGGGCCAGATCGGCCGGTGGTACCAGCACGCTCCAGGAACCGTCCGCCAGCGTAGTGCCGGTGTAGGTTTTGCCGTTCAGCGTCACGGTCACGCTTGCGCCGGTAGCCAGGTTGAGGCTGCTGCCGTTGATGGTTAATGGCAACAGGCTTTCGGCCAGGTTCAGCTTATCGTCACCGGCAATCACGTCGATGGCGATGCCGCTCAGGGCCGTGTTGACCACCACGTTATGCGTTGCCGATGCCGGGTTGCCGGAGGTATCGCTGACGCTGACGCTAATGGTGCTGTTGCCCTGAGCCAGTTGGCCCAGATCGGCGGCGGAGACGCTGGTGCTCCAGGTTCCGTCCGCCTGTACGGTAGCGGTGTAGGTTTTGCCATTCAGCGTGATGGTTACCAACTGGCCCGCTTCTACATGGGTGGTGGTGCCGCTCAGCGTCTGGCTGGTTTTCACCTCTGCGCCGTCGATAATATCGTTACCGGCAAACACATTGATGCTCAGGGTTGGCAGATCCAGCGGATTGGCGTCGATCGTTACGGTATGGGTGACGGTGGTGGTGTTGCCCGCTGCATCGCTCAGGGTGGTGGTTAATGGATAACTGCCATCACCCATTGCTTGCAGATCGGCGCTTGGGATGGTGGCACTCCAGGTGCCGTCATTGGCGACTACCCCGGTATAGGACTTACCGTTGAGGGTCACCGTGACGGTACGCCCGGCATCACCGATGGAAGCCGTGCCGGAAACCACCTGGTCGCTGAGGCTTTCCAGGGCGTTAACCTTGTCATCCCCGGCAAACGGCTTGACCGCCAGAGTTGGTGGCACCAGATCGACCTGTGCCGTAGTGCTGCCAGGCACGCTGTTACCTGCGGAGTCCGTAGCGGATACGCTGATGGTATTGCTGCCCGCTGGCAGGTTTTGCAGGTCGGCCGATGGGATGGAAACGCTCCAGTTACCGCTGCCATCCACGGTTGCGGTATAGGTTTTGCCACCCAGAGTGACGATCACGCTTTGTCCCGCACCAGGGATGCCGGTGCTGCCGCTCAGTAGTTGTGCCGTGGCGGCCTCAGCCTGATTGAGGAAACCATCGCCAAACGGCAGGTTGATGGTTGGCTCCGGCAGGGTATGGATATGCACATCCAGTGAATGGCTGTCGCTGACCGGATCGACACCCGGGTTGGAGACGCTGGCGGTGACCGTCGTCAGGCCGTCTTGCAGTGCCAGCAGATCGGCGCTGTTCACCGATACGCTCCAACTGCCATTGGCCAGAACAACGCCGGTGTAGGTCTTGCCGTTCAAGGTGACGGTAACGGTTTGGCCAGCGTTCACATTGACCGTGGTCCCGCTGATGGTCAGCGGCTGTGAGGCTTCGGTCAGGTTCAACTGATCGTCACCGGCAATCAGGTTGATGGCGATACTTTCCACCGCCGTATCAACGCTGATGGTATGGCTGCTGGTAGCCGGGTTGCCTGCCTGATCGCTGACGCTGGCGGTGATGGTAGCCTGGCCATTGGCCAGCAGCGCCATATCTGCCGCCGGAACGTTAACGCTCCAGCCGCCGCCCAACTGCACGGTGGCGAAGTAGGTTTTGCCGTTCAGGGTTAGCGTCACGGTCTGGCCGACTTCGACATTGGTGGTGGTACCGGACAGGGCCTGAGTGACCAGCGCTTCGGCCCCGTTAACGATATCGTCCCCGGCGAATGCGCCGATGCTCAGCGTTGGCAGATTGGCCGGGTTGGCATCGATATTGAGGCTGTGGGTGACGCTGGTGCTGTTGCCAGCCGCGTCGGTGAGGGTAGCAACCAGATCGTGGCTACCGTCGGTGAGTGCTTGCAGATCGGCGGCAGGCAGGCTGGTGTTCCACGAGCCATCCGGTTGCACCACAGCGGTGTAGGTTTTGCCGTTCAGCGTCAGAGTCACGGTACGGCCCGCATCGGCGACCGAGGCGGTGCCGGATACGCTTTGTGCCACCAGCACTTCGGCGGCGTTCAGCACATCATCCCCGGCAACCAGACCTACGGTGAGGGTAGGCGCGGTTGCATCGACGGTGACGGTGGTGTTCAGCGTATTGCTGTTGCCAGCGGTATCGGTGACCACTACAGACAAGGCCGGTGTGCCGTCTGGCAACGCTTGCAGATCGGCCGCAGGGATGGTGGCGCTCCAGTTACCACTGCCGTCCACGGTGCCGGTATAGGTTTTGCCGCCCAAAGTCACGGTAACGGTTTGCCCAGGCGTGGTGATGCCGGTAGAACCCGTGATGGTCTGCGGTTGACCCGCTTCCGCGCCGTTCAGAATGCCATCGCCAAACGGCGTGTTCAGCGTGGCTTCTGGCAGGCTATGGGTAAATACGCCCAGGTTGTGGCTGTCGCTGACCGGGTTACCGGCCAGATCGGTGGCAGTGACGGTCACGGTAGAGTTGCCATCGGCCAGCAACGCCAGATCGGCGGCAGGCACGGAGACGCTCCAGGAGCCATCCGCCAGCGTGGTGCCGGTGTAGGTTTTACCGTTCAAGGTCACGGTAACCGTGGCTCCGACCGCCAGATTGGTGCTGCTACCGTTGATGGCCAGCGGCAGTTGGCTTTCCGCCAGGTTGAGTTTGTCATCGCCCGCGATCACGGCGATCGACAGACCGCTGAGATCGGTATCGACGGTCACGTCATGATTGTCAGTTGCCGGGTTACCGGCGCTGTCGCTGACGGTGGCGGTAATGGTGGTCTGGCCGTTGGCCAACAACGCCAGGTCGGCAGCCGGAACGCTGGTGCTCCAGGAACCATCGGCCAGCACGGTCGCCGTGTAGGTTTTACCGTTCAGCGTAATGGTCACGATCTGGCCCGCTTCCACATGGGTGGAGGTGCCGGACAGGGTCTGAGCAGTTTTGACTTCCGCGCCGTCGACAATGTCGTTACCGGCAAATACACCGATGCTGACGGTCGGCAGGTTGGCCGGGTTGGCATCGACGCTGATGCTGTGGGTGACGCTGGTGCTGTTGCCTGCGGCGTCGGTGAGGATTGCCACCAGGTTGTGGCTACCGTCGCTGAGCGCTTGCAGATCGGCAGCGGGCACGCTGGTGTTCCACGAGCCATCCGGTTGCACCACAGCGGTGTAGGTTTTGCCGTTCAAGGTCAGGGTGACGGTGCGACCTGCATCCGCGATCGAGGCAGTGCCGGAGACGCTTTGTGCCACCAGCACTTCGGTGGCGTTCAGCACATCATCGCCAGCAATCAGGCCCACGGTGAGGGTAGGCGCGGTGGCATCAACGGTGACGGTGGTGTTCAGCGTATTGCTGTTGCCAGCGGTATCGGTGACCACTACAGACAAGGCCGGTGTGCCGTCTGGCAACGCTTGCAGATCGGCCGCAGGGATGGTGGCGCTCCAGTTACCACTGCCGTCCACGGTGCCGGTATAGGTTTTGCCGCCCAAAGTCACGGTAACGGTTTGCCCAGGCGTGGTGATGCCGGTAGAACCCGTGATGGTCTGTGGTTGACCCGCTTCCGCGCCGTTCAGAATGCCATCGCCAAACGGCGTGTTCAGCGTGGCTTCTGGCAGGCTATGGGTAAATACGCCCAGGTTGTGGCTGTCGCTGACCGGGTTACCGGCCAGATCGGTGGCAGTGACGGTCACGGTAGAGTTGCCATCGGCCAGCAACGCCAGATCGGCGGCAGGCACGGAGACGCTCCAGGAGCCATCCGCCAGCGTGGTGCCGGTGTAGGTTTTACCGTTCAAGGTCACGGTAACCGTGGCGCCGACCGCCAGATTGGTGCTGCTACCGTTGATGGCCAGCGGCAGTTGGCTTTCCGCCAGGTTGAGTTTGTCATCGCCCGCGATCACGGCGATCGACAGGCCGCTGAGATCGGTATCGACGGTCACGTCATGATTGGCAGTTGCTGGGTTACCGGCGCTGTCGCTGACGGTGGCGGTAATGGTGGTCTGGCCGTTGGCCAACAACGCCAGGTCGGCAGCCGGAACGCTGGTGCTCCAGGAACCATCGGCCAGCACGGTCGCCGTGTAGGTTTTACCGTTCAGCGTAATGGTCACGATCTGGCCTGCTTCCACATGGGTGGAGGTGCCGGACAGGGTCTGAGCAGTTTTGACTTCCGCGCCGTCGACAATGTCGTTACCGGCAAATACGCCGATGCTGACGGTCGGCAGGTTGGCCGGGTTGGCATCGACGCTGATGCTGTGGGTCACGCTGGTGCTGTTGCCCGCAGTATCGGTGAGGGTGGCGACCAGGTTATGGCTGCCATCGGCCAGGGCGGCGAGGTCGGCCGCAGGCAGGCTGGTGCTCCATGAACCATCTGGCTGCACCACCGCGGTGTAGGTTTTGCCGTTCAAGGTCAGAGTGACGGTGCGGCCTGCATCACCAATCGAGGCGGTGCCGGACACGGTCTGCGCTACCAGCACTTCGGCAGCGTTCAGCACATCATCGCCAGCAATCAGGCCCACGGTCAGGGTAGGCGCGGTGGCATCGACGGTGACGGTGGTGTTCAGCGTATTGCTGTTGCCAGCGGCATCGGTAACCACTACAGACAAGGCCGGTGTGCCGTCTGGCAGCGCTTGCAGGTCGGCTGCTGGGACGGTGACGCTCCAGTTGCCGCTGCCATCCACGGTGCCGGTATAGGTTTTACCGCCCAGGGTGACCGTAACGGTTTGCCCCGGCGTGGTGATGCCGGTGGACCCCGTTATGGTCTGCGGCTGGCCTGCCTCCGTGCCGTTCAGGATGCCATCGCCAAACGGCGTGTTCAGGGTGGCGTCCGGCAGAGTGTGGATAAACACGCCCAGATTATGGCTGTTGCTGACCAGATTGCCGCCCTGATCGACGGCGCTGACGCTGACGGTGGCGTTGCCATCGGCCAGCAGGGCCAAATCGGCGGCCGGGACCTGAACGCTCCAGGAACCGTCTGGCAGGGTCAGGCCGATGTAAATCTTGCCATTCAGCGTCACGGTGACGATGGCACCGAGCGGCAGATTGGCGCTGTCGCCGGAGATCGTCAGCGGTTGCAGACTTTCGGCCAGGTTGAGTTTGTCATCCCCTGCGATCACGGAGATGGAAAGCCCACTGAGGTTGGTATCGACGGTCACGTCATGGCTGGCGTTGGCCGGGTTACCTGCAGTGTCGTTGACGGTGGCGGTAATGGTGGTCTGGCCGTTGGCCAACAGTGCCAGGTCGGCCGCCGGTACGCTGGTGCTCCAGGAACCATCAGCCAGCACGGTGGCGGTGTAGGTTTTACCGTTCAGGGTGATGGTGACGGTCTGGCCCGCTTCCACATGGGTGGTGGTACCGGTCAGGGTCTGAGCAGTTTTGACTTCCGCGCCGTCGACAATGTCGTTACCGGCGAACACGTTGATGCTGAGCGTTGGCAGGTTGGCCGGGTTGGCATCCACACCGAGGACATGGGTAGTGCTGGTGCTGTTGCCCGCAGTATCGGTGAGGGTGGCGACCAGGTTATGGCTGCCGTCGCTGAGTGCCTGCAGATCGGCGGCGGGCAGTGACGTACTCCACGAACCATCCGGCTGTACCACGGCGGTGTAGGTTTTACCGTTCAAGGTCAGGGTTACGGTGCGGCCCGCATCGGCGACCGAGGCGGTACCGGACACGGTCTGCGCCACCAATACTTCGGCGGCATTCAACACATCATCCCCGGCCACCACGTTAACGGTGAGGGTTGGGGCGGTTGCATCGACGGTGACGGTGGTGTTCAGCGTGTTGGTGTTACCGGCGGCATCCGTAACGGTTACGGACAAGGTTGGTGTGCCGTCCGGCAGCGCTTGCAGATCGGCAGAAGGAACGCTGACGCTCCAGTTGCCGCTGCCGTCCACGGTGCCGGTATAGGTTTTACCGCCCAGAGTCACGGTGACCGTTTGCCCTGGGGTGGTGATGCCGGTAGAGCCCGTGATGGTCTGCGGCTGGCCTGCCTCCGTGCCGTTCAGGATGCCATCGCCAAACGGTGTGTTCAGCGTGGCTTCTGGCAGGCTATGGATAAACACGCCCAGATCGTGGCTGCCGCTGACCGGATTACCGGCCTGATCGGTGGCAGTGACGGTCACGGTGGTGGTGCCATCGGCCAGCAACGCCAGATCGGCGGCAGGCACGGAGATGCTCCAGGAACCATCCGCCAGCGTGGTGCCGGTGTAGGTTTTACCGTTCAAGGTGACGGTGACCGTAGCCCCGACGGCCAGGTTCTGGCTGTTGCCATTGATCGCCAGCGGCAGTTGGCTTTCGGCCAGGCTGAGTTTGTCGTCACCGGCGATCACGGCGATAGACAGCCCGCTGAGATCGGTATCGACGGTTACGTCATGATTGGCGCTGGCTGGGTTACCGGCGCTGTCGCTGACGGTGGCGGTAATGGTGGTCTGGCCGTTAGCCAACAGCGCCAGATCGGCAGCCGGTACGCTGGTGCTCCAGGACCCATCCGCCAAGACGGTAGCGGTGTAGGTTTTACCGTTCAGGGTGATGGTGACGGTCTGGCCCGCTTCCACGTGGGTGGTGGTACCAGACAGGGTCTGGGCGGTTTTCACTTCGGCGCCGTCGATAATGTCGTTACCGGCAAACACGCCGATGCTGACGGTTGGCAGATTGGCCGGGTTGGCGTCGACGTTGATGCTGTGGGTGACGCTGGTGCTGTTGCCTGCCGCATCGGTGAGGGTGGCCACCAGATTGTGGCTACCGTCGGCCAGGGCGGCGAGGTCGGCCGCAGGCAGGCTGGTGCTCCATGAACCATCTGGCTGCACCACGGCGGTGTAGGTTTTACCGTTCAAGGTCAGAGTGACGGTGCGGCCCGCATCACCGATCGAGGCGGTGCCGGACACGGTTTGTGCCACCAACACTTCGGCGGCGTTCAGCACATCATCCCCGGCAACCAGGCCCACGGTGAGGGTTGGCGCAGTCTCATCGACGGTGACGGTGGTGTTCAACGTGTTGGTGTTACCGGCGGCATCGGTGACCGTGACGGTCAAGGCTGGCGTGCCGTCTGGCAGCGCTTGCAGATCGGCGGCAGGAATGGTGGCGCTCCAGTTGCCGTTGGTATCCACGGTGCCGGTGTAGGTTTTACCACCCAGGGTGACCGTAACGGTCTGCCCAGGAGTGGTGATGCCGGTAGAACCCGTGATGGTCTGTGGTTGACCCGCTTCCGCACCGTTCAGAATGCCATCGCCAAACGGCGTGTTCAGCGTGGCTTCTGGCAGGGTATGGGTAAAGACGCCCAGATCGTGGCTGTCGTTGACCGGGTTACCGGCCTGATCGACGGCGCTCACGGTCACGGTGGTGGTGCCATCGGCCAGCAAGGCCAAGTCGGCGGCAGGCACGGTGACGCTCCAGGAACCGTCTGCCAGCGTGGTGCCGGTGTAGGTTTTACCGTTGAGCGTGACGGTCACGGTTGCACCCGTGGCCAGATTGGCACTGCTGCCGCTGATGACCAATGGCAGTTGGCTTTCCGCCAGGCTGAGTTTGTCGTCACCGGCGATCACGGCGATAGACAGCCCACTGAGGTCGGTATCGACGGTCACGTCATGATTGACGCTGGCCGGGTTACCGGCGCTGTCGCTGACGGTGGCGGTAATGGTGGTCTGGCCGTTAGCCAGCAGCGCCAGATCGGCAGCCGGTACGCTGGTGCTCCATGAGCCGTCTGCCAGCACGGTGGCGGTGTAGGTTTTACCATTCAGGGTGATGGTGACGGTCTGGCCCGCTTCCACGTGGGTGGTGGTACCAGACAGGGTCTGGGCGGTTTTCACTTCGGCGCCGTCGATAATGTCGTTACCGGCGAACACGCCGATGCTGACGGTTGGCAGATTGATCGGGTTGGCGTCGACGTTGATGCTGTGGGTGATGCTGGTGCTGTTGCCCGCCGCATCGGTGAGGGTGGCGACCAGATTGTGGCTGCCGTCGGCCAGGGCGGCGAGGTCGGCCGCAGGCAGGCTGGTGCTCCATGAACCATCTGGCTGCACCACGGCAGTGTAAGTCTTGCCGTTCAAGGTCAGGGTCACAGTGCGGCCCGCATCACCGATCGAGGCAGTGCCGGACACGGTCTGCGCTACCAACACTTCGGCGGCGTTCAGCACATCATCGCCAGCAATCAAGCCCACGGTCAGGGTTGGTGCGGTCTCATCGACGGTGACGGTGGTGTTCAGCGTGTTGGTGTTACCGGCGGCATCGGTGACCGTGACGGTCAAGGCTGGTGTGCCGTCTGGCAGTGCTTGCAGGTCAGCGCTTGGCAGCGTGACGCTCCAGTTGCCGTTGGCATCCACGGTGCCGGTGTAGGTTTTACCACCCAGGGTGACGGTAACGGTCTGCCCAGGCGTGGTGATGCCAGTGGTGCCCGTGAGGGTCTGGGATTGGCCAGCTTCTGCACCGTTCAGGATGCCGTCGCCAAACGGCGTGTTCAGCGTGGCTTCTGGCAGGCTATGGGTAAATACGCCCAGGTTGTGGCTGTCGCTGACCGGGTTACCGGCCTGATCGACAGCGGTCACGGTGACAGTGGTGGTGCCATCGCCCAGTAACGCCAAGTCTGCTGCAGGCACGGTGACGCTCCAGGAGCCGTCTGCCAGCGTGGTGCCGGTGTAGGTTTTACCGTTCAAGGTCACGGTAACCGTAGTCCCGACGGCCAGGTTGGCGCTGCTGCCGCTGATGGCCAGCGGCAGCTGGCTTTCCGCCAGGCTGAGTTTGTCGTCACCGGCAATCACGGCGATAGACAGCCCGCTGAGGTCGGTATCGACGGTCACGTCATGATTGGCGCTGGCCGGGTTACCGGCGCTGTCGCTGACGGTGGCGGTAATGGTGGTCTGGCCGTTGGCCAGCAGCGCCAGATCGGCTGCCGGTACGCTGGTGCTCCAGGAGCCGTCTGCCAATACGGTAGCGGTATAGGTTTTACCGTTCAGCGTGATGGTAACGGTCTGCCCGGCTTGCACGTGGGTAGTGCTCCCCGAGATCGTCTGGGCGGTTTTCACCTCTGCACCATCGATAATATCGTTACCGGCGAACACGTTGATGCTGAGCGTTGGCAGGTTGGCCGGGTCGGCATCGACGCTGACGCCGTGGGTGACGCTGGTGCTGTTACCTGCGGCATCGGTAAGGGTGGCGACCAGATTATGGCTGCCGTCGGCCAGAGCGGCGAGGTCGGCTGCTGGCAGTGAGGCGTTCCAGGTGCCGTCCGCTTGCACCACCGCGGTGTAGGTCTTGCCATTCAAGGTCAGAGTGACGGTGCGGCCCGCATCGGCAACGGAAGCGGTGCCGGACACGGTCTGCGCCACCAGCACCTCGGCAGCGTTGAGGATATCGTCGCCCGCGATGGTGTTGATGGTGAGGGTTGGCGCGGTCTCATCGATGGTGACGGTGGTGTTCAGCGTATTGCTATTGCCCGCCGCATCGGTGACCGTGACGCTCAAGGCCGGCTTGCCGTCTGCCAATGCTTGCAGATCGGCCGCAGGAATGGTGACGCTCCAGTTGCCGTTGGCATCCACGGTGCCGGTATAGGTTTTACCGCCCAGGGTGACCGTAACGGTTTGCCCCGGGCTGGTGATGCCGGTGGTGCCGGTAAGCGTCTGTGGCTGACCCGCTTCTGCGCCGTTCAGGATGCCATCGCCAAACGGCGTGTTCAGGGTCACGTCCGGCAGGCCATTGATAAATACGCCTAGATTATGGCTGTCGCTGACCGGGTTACCGGCCTGATCGACGGCGTTCACGGTCACGGAGGCGGTGCCATCGGCCAGCAACGCCAAGTCGGCGGCAGGCACGGTGACGCTCCAGGAGCCGTCTGCCAGCGTGGTGCCGGTGTAGGTTTTACCGTTCAGGGTCACGGTAACCGTAGTCCCGACGGCCAGGTTGGCACTGCTGCCGCTGATGACCAATGGCGACTGGCTTTCGGCCAGGCTGAGTTTGTCGTCACCGGCAATCACGGCAATCGACAGGCCGCTCAGGCTGGTGTCGACGGTCACGTCATGGCTGGCGCTGGCTGGGTTACCGGCGCTGTCGCTGACGGTGGCGGTAATGGTGGTCTGGCCGTTGGCTAGCAGCGCCAGATCGGCAGCCGGTACGCTGGTGCTCCAGGAACCGTCTGCCAGCACGGTGGCGGTGTAGGTTTTACCGTTCAGGGTGATGGTAACGGTCTGCCCGGCTTGCACGTGGGTGGTGGTACCGGACAGGGTTTGAGCGGTCTTCACTTCTGCGCCGTCGACAATATCGTTACCAGCGAACACGCCGATGCTGAGCGTTGGCAGGTTGGCCGGGTCGGCATCGACGCTGACGCCGTGGGTGACGCTGGTGCTGTTACCTGCGGCATCGGTAAGGGTGGCGACCAGATTATGGCTGCCGTCGGCCAGAGCGGCGAGGTCGGCTGCTGGCAGTGAGGCGCTCCAGGTGCCGTCCGCTTGCACCACCGCGGTGTAGGTCTTGCCGTTCAAGGTCAGAGTGACGGTGCGGCCCGCATCGGCAACGGAAGCGGTGCCGGACACGGTCTGTGCCACCAGCACCTCGGCAGCATTGAAGATATCGTCGCCAGCGATGGTGTTGATGGTGAGGGTTGGCGCGGTCTCATCGATGGTGACGGTGGTGTTCAGCGTATTGCTGTTGCCCGCCGCATCGGTGACCGTAACGGTCAATGCTGGCGTGCCATCTGGCAGCGCTTGCAGGTCGGCGGCTGGAATGGTGACGCTCCAGTTGCCGCTGCCATCCACGGTGCCGGTGTAGGTTTTACCGCCCAGGGTGATTGTGATGGTCTGGCCCGGGCTGGTGATGCCGGTGGTGCCGGTAAGCGTCTGTGGCTGACCCGCTTCTGCGCCATTAAGAATGCCGTCACCAAACGGCGTGTCCAGAGTCACCGCAGGCAAATCATGAGTGTAAACGTCCAGATTGTGCGTGGTGGTCACGGTAGAACCATCGTTGCCTGTCACGCTGGCAGAAATGGTGTTGCTGCCTTCGGTCAGCAGTTGCAGATCGGCGCTAGGCACCTGCAATGTCCAACTGCCGTCTGCCAATACCAGCGCGGTATAGGTTTTGCCATTAAGCGTGACGGTAACGGTCGACCCGGTGGCGACGTTGGCCGTGGTGCCGCTGATGGCAAGAGGAAGCCCGGCTTCGACGGCGTTGAGCTTATCGTCGGAAGAGACAATGCCGATATTGATGGCCGAGAGTTGGTTATCTACGGTGATAAGCTGCGGCGCGGTGGTTGTCGTGTTGCCCGCCTGATCGCTAAGCGTGGCGATCATCTCATAGCTGCCGTTGGTCAGGGCAGCCATATCTGCGGCAGGCACGCTGATGCTCCATTTGCCATCTGCGCCTACGATCCCGGTATAGGTTTTGCCATTGAATGACACGCTGACCACCAGCCCGGCTTCGCTGACGGAGGCGGTACCGGTAATATTTTGCGCGGATTTTTGCTCGTCGGCGGTGACGACATCATCGCCGGTAAATTTATCCAGCGTCAGCACCGGTGGCACGGTATCTACCTGCAAATGCTCCGTTACGGTAGTGCTATTGCCTGCGGCGTCGGTGGCCGTCACGGTGAGGGTATTATCCCCTTGAGCCAACGCCTGCAGGTCTGCGGCAGGCAGTACCAGGCTCCACTTGCCATCCCCGCCAGTGACTGTGGTGTAGGTTTTACCATTCAGGGTAACGACAATGGTCTGGCCCGGATTGCTGGTGCCGCTCAGGGTTTGTGATGTTTGCGCCTCGGCGGCGTTGAGTACGTCGTCTCCGGCCAGTTTGTTGACGGTCAGTACCGGGGCGGTCAAATCGACGGTGATGTTCTCATGCGCATTGGCGCTTTGCCCTGCTTTGTCGGTGACGGCGGCGTTGAGCGTGGTCGAGCCATTAGCCAGCGCAGCCAGATCGGCGGCAGGCAGTGAAAGTGACCAGCTGCCATCGCCTTGAACCACGGCGCTATAGGTTTTGCCATTCAAGGTGATGGTAACGGTTTGCCCTGCTTCGACATTTTGCGTATGGCCGCTCAGCGTTTGGGTGCTTTTCGCTTCGTTGGCGTTGATCACGTTATCGCCGGTCAGGGCGTTAATCGTAATCTGCGGGGTAGGATTAACTACGGTGGTATCCACCGAGATCTGATGATCGACCGTGGTTTGGTTACCCACTTTATCGACGGAGGTCACGATTAACTCGTAGTTACCGTTTTTCAGCAAAGCCAGATCCGCCGCAGGCAGTTGCAGGCTCCACTTACCGTTGCTACCCACCGTTGTGGTGTAAGTTTTACCGTTCAGGGTAATGGTAATTGTCAGCCCGGCCTCGCCGGTACCGCTCAGAGCCTGTGCCGCTTTTAACTCGGCGCCAGTCAGATGATCATCGCCAGTCAGCTTGTTGACGGTCAAGGCTGGCGGAGTGGTATCGACCAGCACGGAGATGGTTTTTTCGACGCTAACCCCATCCTGGTTGGTCACTTTAACCGTCAGTTGGTAATTGCCGTCTTTCAAGCCAGAAAGCGCAGCGGAGCTAAAGTCAAAGCTCCACTTGCCATCGGCTCCGACGGTAGTGGTGTAACTTTTGCCGTTGAGCGTCAGCGTGATGGTCGCACCTGCGGCAACGCCGGTGGTCAGGCCGCTCAGTAACTGGGCAATTTTAACTTCACTGGCGTTCAGAACGTTGTCCTGGCCCAACTTCCCGACGGTCAGGGTCGGTTGTTCTGGCGTTACGGACGGTTCGTCATTGTTGTGGTCGTTCTTCCCAGTCCCGGTAGCAATGGCGACGCCAGCCCCCAGCGCCAGGCCAGCCAGAATGGCGGCGATGGCACCGTTGGATAAATCATGATCGGTAATTAGCAGCGGTGAAACGTCAGACAATGATTCAAACTGCGGTGTGATCAGCATTGGTTCGGTGGTAGCGGCGGTTGCCGGGAATATCGCGTGCTGAATGGCACCGTTGCCATCATCAAACACCAATTCGCTGTGTTTGCCGTCGGCGTCCAGTTCAAAGAAGCTCTGATAACGTACCGTGGTGCCATCTTTCATATGCACGATCAGGTCGTTACCTTGGCGTTCATAGCTGCTCACCAAAGCCTGAGTACCATGGATCCGCACAATACTGCTTTGTGTGAGGCTGACGGAACGGGTACCGGTTGCTACGTCAGCGATTTTAGCGCCGCCATGACGAGCAATAATATCAACAGCCCCAAGGGTAAAATTGGATTGTGCCATGTGGTTAGCCTCTGAACGCCAAAGTTAATTTGCATAGCGCGCCAAAGCCGCTTGTGTGGCTTTTGTAGGCGCGCTGGAATGCCCGATGGGGGTGCCCTCGAGCTAAATTCAACCTGGTGTTTAGATGACTAATTAATGCAAAATTAACTAATAAATCTTCCCTGATAGGATTTTATGATTAAGTTTCCTAACTTATCTGTGAGGTAAGGTATAAGCGAGCTTTGATAAAAATGCCATAGGCGGCAATGATTATTGTGCTAGGCCGTTATTGATAAAAATTCTTATTTGCTAGCGAAGATAAATATCCATAGTTAGGTAATGGTTTTTTAAACTCCTTGGCTGATTTATTTTTGGCTAGATAAAATGCATTTTACTTACCAGTTATTAGACGGGATTTATAAATAAATTGATTTTAAATCAAATGGTTAACTATTTGTATTTTGCGGGTTGTACATATTTAAAAATAGGTGCTACCGGGTGGGTAAATAAGATGATTACATTACAAAACTAACCTTTAATTGCGGGTTTTAGTGACAGTAAAATGCGTACTAATAAAGGGGTATTTTTTGAAACTGTGAAGTAAAGATTTTTTATTTATAAGTTATGCTACTGATTTTATAGGGCGGCATAAGAAAACCTTCATTTTTTAGCGGATGAGGCGTGGAAGCCACGCCTGGTTAACTTAAAGCATGGTGTAGGCTTTTTTCAGCCCGGTGTCTTCTTCGGGATCTGCACCTTGAGGATGGGCGGGTTCTTCATCCGGCAGCGGTTCCGCCAACGGAGTTTCTGCTAGCGGATCGGGAGCGGCCTCTGGCGCTGGCATCGTATCTTGAATGGTCTGCTCATCGAACGTCGGGTTTAATGCCGGGGAAAGTGGGGAACTGGAGAGACTGTCTGGCATGGCGATATGGGGCACTGGCGCATCCTGTACAAACTGCGACTCATCCTGTTTGACCGTTCTGCTACAGGCCATAATCAATAGACCACACAGCGCGAAAAACACGTACAGGATATTTCCACCCAAAGGCTGGATCAGCGCACCGACGGCCAGCGGCCCAATGCTGGCCCCGACGCCAAATGCCATGAGCAGACAGGCGGCCAGGGAGACGCGGCGTTCTGGCTCAATCATGTCGTTGGCCAACGCTACTGCCAACGGATACAGCGTGAACTGCAACATGCTGACTATGAAGCCGACGATCAGTAACACGGGGAAATCGATATGGGGCAATAGGGCCAGCGGTAAGGCGGCAATCACCAGCAGCAGGGCGTTAACCCGCATCAGCAGCGTACGGTTGTAACGGTCTGACAACCAGCTCAGCGGAAACTGCGCCACCAGCCCGGCAAAGATAGCAATGGCCATAAACAGACCGGTTTGCTGAGTGGTTAATGCCTGCTGGCTGGCATATACCGGCGCCAGCCCGTAGAAGGAGCCTACCACCATGCCGATCACCAGCGTGGTGGCCAACACTTTAGGGATAGCATGCACAAAATAGCGCAGCTCCATGGGGGCGGGCGACATATGCCGGGCATTGGTGCGGGTTGTCAGGGCGATCGGCACCAGGCAGAGGGAAAAACACAGCGCGATGAGCAGCAGCGTGCTGATGCCAAGGTTGGCTTGTAGCATAAGCACGATCTGCCCCAGCGACATGCCAAGGTAGGAGGCCGCCATATAAAAGCCGAATACCATGCCGCGCTGATTGGATTCGGACTGATCGTTCAGCCAGCTCTCCAGCACCATGTACTGACACATCATACACAGGCCGATAATCAGCCGTAGCACCACCCAAACCGGGATGTATTCCGTCAGGCCGTGGCCTAGCACCGCTGCGGTAATGATCCCGGCGCAGGAGACATAGGCGCGGATATGTCCTACGCGAGCAATCAGAAAGTGGCCGACCTTGCCGCCGATCACCAGGCCGATGTAGTTGGCGGCGATAATGGCCCCGATCAGGGCGCCACTGACGTTGATGGAGGTTAACCGCAGGGAAATGTAGGTGGTCAGTAACCCTGAACCCAACAGCATCAGCAGGGTGGTGGTATACAGCGGAAAGAATACACCTAACGTTTTTTTCACTCGGCCTTCCTGTTTTGGTCGAAGATTGAGGCAAACGGGTTTGCCGCAACAAGCTGGACGTATCCCCGATACTAGCAGTTAGTACAACGGCTTAAAACCGCAGCGCTGCGAAGCGCATGGCATTTCGGCCGGTAAAATGCCGTAGAGGCTTGATAAATGCTACCATCAGGCGCATATACCTTGATTGCTGACAAAGTGACAATGTTGCTGAATTGGCAGAAGACACTCATATTCGAGCGTAGGGGCGCTGCATGCTGCGCCCGTCTAGCAGTACCCTTTACGTTGTGAGCCTGTTGGGGAATGTCTGCAGTTTTATAAACCATTGATTAATGGAGAGGCCATGAGTGAGAAGCGGTTGCGTGAGCTCAGTATTGCTGTCGGACAAAGGCTAAAGGCCAATGGGCGTTGGATCAGCTGCGCGGAGTCCTGTACGGGCGGCGGTATTGCCAAGGCAATTACCGATATCGCCGGCAGCTCGGCCTATTTCGATCGCGGCTTTGTCACTTACAGCAACGCGGCAAAGCACGAACTGTTAGGGGTGGCGGAAGCGACCTTGCAGGCTCATGGCGCGGTCAGTGAAGAAGTGGTGCGCGAGATGGCGCAGGGCGCGATGCACGCGGCCAAGGCCGATCTGGCGCTGTCGGTCAGCGGCATTGCCGGCCCAGATGGTGGCAGTATGGAAAAACCAGTAGGTACCGTCTGGTTTGGTTTTGCCGAACGTTCCGGCCGGGTGCTGGCGCGCAAAATGCAATTTACCGGCGATCGCGATGCGGTGCGCCTGCAGGCAACCCTTTTTGCGCTGCAAACGGCGCTTGATGAATTTTTGTAAAATTAGGCTTGATACTGTATGACCATACAGTATAATTAGCGACAATTTCCTGCACAACATACATTCAGCGGCAATGTGAGTCACTCTGACATTGCGCAACGAAGGAGCAAAAATGGCTATTGATGAGAACAAGCAAAAGGCGTTAGCTGCAGCACTGGGCCAGATTGAGAAACAGTTCGGCAAAGGCTCCATCATGCGTCTGGGTGAAGACCGCTCCATGGACGTAGAAACGATCTCCACCGGCTCGCTGTCACTTGATATCGCACTGGGCGCAGGCGGCTTGCCAATGGGCCGTATCGTCGAGATTTATGGCCCGGAATCCTCCGGTAAAACCACCCTGACTCTGCAAGTTATTGCCGCTGCGCAGCGCGAAGGTAAAACCTGTGCGTTTATCGATGCCGAACATGCGCTGGATCCTATCTACGCCAAGAAACTGGGCGTGGATATCGACAACCTGCTGTGTTCTCAGCCGGATACCGGTGAGCAGGCGCTGGAAATCTGTGATGCGCTGACCCGTTCCGGCGCGGTTGACGTTATCATCGTCGACTCCGTAGCGGCGCTGACGCCGAAGGCGGAAATCGAAGGTGAAATCGGTGACTCACATATGGGGCTGGCGGCACGTATGATGAGCCAGGCCATGCGTAAATTGGCCGGTAACCTGAAGAACGCCAACACCTTGCTGATCTTCATCAACCAGATCCGTATGAAAATTGGCGTGATGTTCGGTAACCCGGAAACCACCACCGGGGGTAACGCCCTGAAGTTCTACGCTTCTGTCCGTCTGGATATCCGCCGTATCGGTGCGATCAAAGAAGGTGATGAAGTGATCGGCAGCGAAACCCGCGTGAAAGTGGTGAAGAACAAAATCGCTGCGCCGTTCAAACAGGCAGAGTTCCAGATCCTGTATGGCGAAGGGATCAACAGCCGTGGCGAACTGGTCGATCTGGGTGTGAAACACAAGATGATCGAGAAGGCCGGTGCCTGGTACAGCTACAACGGTGAGAAGATCGGTCAGGGTAAGTCCAATGCCTGTAACTTCCTGAAAGAAAACCCGGCCATTGCTGCGGAACTGGATAAAAAACTGCGTGACCTGTTGCTGCACAGCAATGGTGAAGCGGCTGCTGCCAGCGCCGAGAAGGCCGATGACAACGAAGCAGAAACCAGCGAAGAGTTTTAATCTTTGCCGGTGGGTATACGCCCCTTAGGGCGTATACCGATCACCAAGGCTTGCAGATATGAATGACGTAGGTTCCCAATCTGCTGGTAATCAGCAAAATACGTTGATTAGCCGTGCGATGCGGCTATTGTCCCAACGCGATCATAGTGAAGCCGAACTGCGCCGCAAACTTGCGGCGCCGCCATTTATGGCGAACGCCAGATTCGGTAGCAAATCCCCTACAGAACCCCCCGAAGAACCCGTCGATCCTGCAATCATTGAACAGGTGATTAGCTATTGCTACCAGCATAACTGGCTGGACGATCGGCGTTTCGCCAATAGCTTTATCGCCAGCCGCAGCCGCAAGGGATATGGCGCACAACGCATTCGCTCAGAACTGATGCAAAAGGGCGTAGATAAAGAGATAGTGCAGGACGCCCTGGCGGAATGCGAAATTGACTGGTGTGAACAAGCCAGGGAGATCGCGCTGCGCAAATTTGGCGATCCGTTACCGGTAGAATGGAAAGAGAAAGCCAAGGTGTTGCGCTATCTGCTCTATCGCGGCTTCTTCCAGGAGGAAATTCAGTCGATTTACCGTGATTTTGCGCAATGAATGCACACGGCGTTTTACTTCCCCCCGAAGAAAATTTATCTTATCCCCACATTTAGTTCGTGAACCAGAGGATATCGTCAGGATGTCGAGCCTCTTTCACGCATCGTTATTCTAGTCTTTCCGGGAAAATTATGAGCAAGAGCACCGCTGAGATCCGTCAAGCGTTTCTCGATTTCTTTCATAGTAAAGGCCACCAGGTTGTAGCAAGCAGCTCCCTGGTACCTAACAATGATCCGACATTGCTGTTTACCAATGCCGGCATGAACCAATTTAAAGACGTTTTCCTGGGGCTGGACAAGCGCGCCTACTCGCGTGCCACCACTTCACAGCGTTGCGTGCGTGCCGGTGGCAAGCACAACGATCTGGAAAACGTCGGCTATACCGCCCGTCACCATACTTTCTTTGAGATGTTGGGCAACTTCAGCTTCGGTGACTATTTCAAGCACGATGCCATCAGCTACGCGTGGGAACTACTGACCGGTGAAAACTGGTTCAACCTGCCGAAAGAAAAGCTGTGGGTCACCGTCTATGAGACCGATGACGAAGCCTTCGACATCTGGCAAAAACAGATTGGCGTGCCTGCGGAACGTATCATCCGCATCGGCGATAACAAAGGCGCGGCCTTTGCTTCCGATAACTTCTGGCAGATGGGCGACACCGGTCCATGCGGCCCGTGCACCGAGATCTTCTTCGATCACGGTGACCATATCTGGGGTGGCCCTCCGGGTAGCCCGGAAGAAGATGGCGATCGCTATATCGAGATCTGGAACATCGTGTTCATGCAGTTCAACCGTCAGTCGGATGGCACCATGCTGCCGCTGCCGAAGCCTTCGGTGGATACCGGTATGGGCCTCGAGCGTATTGCTGCGGTGCTGCAACATGTCAATTCCAACTACGAAATCGATCTGTTCACCACCCTGATTGCCGCCGTCGCCAAACTGACCGGCGCAACCGATATGGGTAACAAGTCGCTGCGCGTGATTGCGGACCATATCCGTTCTTGTGCCTTCCTGATCGCCGATGGCGTGATCCCGTCGAATGAAAACCGTGGCTACGTGCTGCGCCGTATCATTCGCCGCGCGATCCGTCATGGCAACATGTTGGGCGCGAAGGATACCTTCTTCTACAAGCTGGTTGCTCCGTTGATTGAAGTGATGGGCCCGGCTGCCGACGAGCTGAAACGCCAGCAGGCACAGGTTGAGCAGGTACTAAAATCCGAAGAAGAACAGTTTGCCCGTACGCTGGAGCGCGGTTTGGCGCTGCTGGATGACGAACTGGCCAAGCTGCAGGGCGATACCCTGGATGGCGAAACGGCATTCCGTTTGTATGATACCTACGGTTTCCCAGTGGATCTGACCGCTGACGTCTGCCGTGAGCGTGGCCTTAAGGTTGATGAGCAAGGTTTTGAGCAAGCCATGGAGGCTCAACGCCGCCGTGCGCGTGAGTCCAGCGGTTTTGGCGCGGACTACAACAGCCTGATCCGTGTTGACGGCGCAAGCCAGTTCAATGGTTACGATCGCGAAGAGCAACAGGCGAAAGTGACCGCTCTGTTCCGTGATGGTCAGCCGGTGGATGAGATCCATGCAGGTGAAGAAGCCGTGGTGGTGCTGGACGAAACGCCATTCTATGGCGAGTCGGGTGGCCAGGTCGGCGATAAAGGCGTGTTGAAAGCGGCTGGCAGCGAGTTCGTCGTGAGCGATGCGCAGAAATATGGCCAGGCTATCGGTCACCTGGGCAAGCTGGCTAGCGGCTCGCTGAAGCTGAATGACCGCGTTGATGCGGTGATCGACAGCGAACGCCGTAACCGTATCCGCCTGAACCACTCCGCCACTCACCTGTTGCATGCGGCATTGCGCCAGATCCTGGGTGAGCACGTAGCGCAAAAAGGCTCGTTGGTTAACGACAAGTACCTGCGTTTTGACTTCTCGCACTCCGAAGCGATGAAGCCAGAACAAATCCGCGCGGTAGAAGATTTGGTTAACCAGCAGATCCGTCGTAACCTGTCGGTCCAGACCGAAGTGATGGCGTTGGATGATGCCAAAGAGAAGGGCGCTATGGCGCTGTTCGGCGAGAAGTACGATGACCACGTGCGTGTGCTGACCATGGGCGATTTCTCTACCGAACTGTGTGGCGGTACGCATGCCAACCGTACCGGTGACATCGGCCTGTTCCGCATCCAGAGTGAGTCTGGTACCGCAGCCGGTATCCGTCGTATTGAAGCTGTGACGGGTGAAGGGGCGATAGCGACCTTGCATCAACAGAGTGACTTGTTACAGGATGTTGCTCACTTGGTGAAGGGTGACAGCAATAACCTGACTGATAAGGTGCGTGCGGTACTTGATCGCACTCGCGCGCTGGAAAAAGAGCTGCAACAGCTGAAAGATCAGCAAGCTGCGCAGGAAAGCGCTTCGCTGTCGAGTCAAGCCAAGCTGGTCAATGGCGTGAAGCTGCTGGTCAGCCAGTTGGATAACGTTGAGCCGAAGATCATGCGTACCATGGTTGACGATCTTAAAAATCAGCTGGGTTCTGCGATCATCGTGCTGGCCACGGTGGAAGAAGGCAAAGTCAGCCTGATTGCGGGTGTTACCAAAGATCTGACCGACCGGGTTAAGGCCGGCGAGCTGATCGGCAACATCGCACAGCAGGTTGGCGGCAAGGGCGGTGGACGCCCTGATATGGCAATGGCTGGGGGCAGTGATGCCAACGCCTTGCCTGCGGCATTAAACAGCGTAGAGGCCTGGGTGGCCGCGAAACTGTGAATATAAATAAATAGGCGCGTTACTGACGCCGTAAGCCACTGTGGCTTATGGCGTTTTTAGACTGTGCTAACACAATGTAGTGACAATTGCGGGAACAAAGTTTTCCAGGTCGGCTAAACTTATTCTTAATCTGGAGTGACACCAAGTCTGCTTACATTTATTGTGGGTTCTTGACTTACGTTTTCACTGCATATAATGGATAATGGCGGGGAAACTGAGAGACCCGACTCTTTTAATCTTTCAAGGAGCAAAGAATGTTAATTCTGACTCGTCGAGTTGGTGAAACCCTCATGATTGGCGATGAGGTTACGGTCACAGTGCTAGGGGTTAAAGGCAACCAAGTTCGTATTGGTGTGAATGCCCCCAAAGAGGTGTCTGTTCACCGCGAAGAAATCTACCAGCGCATCCAGGCCGAGAAGTCTCAACAGACGACTTACTGATTTCTAAGTAGCGTCTCGTTCTATAACGAGACGCTTCTTGCTTTTCTTGACCCGCTTTCCCCTTCTTTTCACACTTGCTGTTATCTCCCCCCACTTTTTTGCCAATAATCTTTCTCCTGCGATCAAACTCTTATCCGCGGTAGCACGGCATTTTCTTGTTGATAAAGCACTCTTTTTGCCGCGAAATCACTCATGTTGCCTGTGATTTGTGCAAACGCGCGAGAGTTGGGAAAAATTGTTTGACTTATAAACCCACGAAAGTAATATGTGCGCCACGCAGTGCCGATGAGCTTCTCTAAAGCAAGTTAGGCACGATTCGCAAGAAGCGTACTGGTGAGGTGGCCGAGAGGCTGAAGGCGCTCCCCTGCTAAGGGAGTATGCGGTCAAAAGCTGCATCCGGGGTTCGAATCCCCGCCTCACCGCCATTTGCATCCATAGCTCAGCTGGATAGAGTACTCGGCTACGAACCGAGCGGTCGGAGGTTCGAATCCTCCTGGATGCACCATATTACTAAGTGTTTGTCTGAGAGTGTTTATCTCACAGATGAGTGCGAGCTGAAAGGTAGCACAAAGGGGGATAACGTTGCTTTAGCAACGGCCCTGCGGGCGAAGCGGTTACGCTGAGTAATCCTCCTGGATGCACCATATTTTGCAGTATGGTGGGGTAGTAACGACATACCATACGGTATCAAAAAAGAATTCCTGTGCATCCATAGCTCAGCTGGATAGAGTACTCGGCTACGAACCGAGCGGTCGGAGGTTCGAATCCTCCTGGATGCACCATTCTTCAGTGACGTTTCACGGAACGAAACAAATTCGCTACAAAAATTAGATTGCATCCATAGCTCAGCTGGATAGAGTACTCGGCTACGAACCGAGCGGTCGGAGGTTCGAATCCTCCTGGATGCACCATCTTCTTAGAGAAACCCGCTTCGGCGGGTTTTTTACTTTTCATTTCTAAGTTCCCACCTTCTGTTTTCTGTCTTACGCAACCTCTTATCTACACCGCATTTTCCGTCATGCTCTGGCAGCGACAACCTTTCGGCTTTACGCTAAAGTAGCTTTCTTTGCTCAATGGTCATGGAGTCACGATGTACGATCGCTATCAGGGTCTGATCTTCGACATGGACGGTACCATTCTGGACACCGAGCCGACGCATCTCAAGGCGTGGCACGAGGTGTTGGCACGTTACGGAATGAAGTTTGATGCGGCCGCCATGACAGGGCTGAACGGCTCACCTACCTGGCGCATTGCTCAGGCGGTGATTGCCGCACATCAGGCCGATCTCGATCCTCATCAGCTGGCCGCCGAGAAAACCCGCGCGGTAGAAAGCATGCTATTAGACACGGTGCGTCCGTTACCGCTGATTGAGGTGGTGAAGTCTTATCATGGCCGCCGTCCCATGGCGGTAGGGACGGGCAGTGAGCACCGGATGGCGGAGATGTTGCTGCGTCATTTAGGGCTGTTCGACTGCTTTGATGCTATCGTCGGGGCTGATGATGTTCAACGCCACAAGCCGGAGCCGGATACCTTCCTGCGCTGTGCGGAGTTGATTGGCGTGCCTCCTGAGCACTGCGTGGTGTTTGAAGATGCCGATTTCGGCATTCAGGCCGCCAGAAGCGCCAATATGGCCGTGGTAGACGTTCGCACGCTGTGAGTAGTACGCTGGCGGTCATGTCGCTGTTTGGCAGCAGCTTCCTTAGCGCGACGCTGTTGCCTGGCAATTCAGAGATCGTGTTGGTTGCGTTGTTGACCAACAGCAGCGCTTCACCAGGTTTACTGGTGCTGGCTGCAACGTTGGGAAATACCCTGGGTGGGTTGACCAACGTCATTATCGGGCGCCTGTTACCGGCGTTGAAACCACAACGCGGGCTGGAAACGGCTCTTGGTTGGTTAAAACGCTTTGGCCCGGCTGCGCTGTTGCTCAGTTGGGTGCCGGTTGTGGGCGATTTATTGTGCGTGTTGGCAGGCTGGCTGCGCATGCCATGGGGCTTTGTCACGCTGTTTCTGTGTATCGGAAAAGCGTTGCGTTACATCATCTTGACGATGATTACGCTGCAGGGTATCGCCTGGTGGCATTAACCAAGTGAATATAACTCAATATTCTCTAGGGAGCGGATTCAGTATGCTTACAGCTATCGTTTTTAGAAGCGGGAGGTCAATTTGATCCCGGACGTATCACAGGCGCTTTCTTGGTTGGAAGCCCACCCTCATGCATTAAAAGGGATCCGGCGCGGTATTGAGCGTGAAACACTGCGGGTAACCGCGGATGGCACGCTTGCCAGCACGGGTCATCCAGAACAACTGGGGGCGGCATTAACGCACCATTGGATCACCACAGACTTTGCCGAGGCGCTGTTAGAATTTATTACACCGGTTGATGATGACCTCGATCACTTGCTGACGTTCCTGCGCGATATCCATCGCCACGTGGCGCGCAATCTGGGTGATGAGCGCATGTGGCCGCTGAGCATGCCGTGCTTTATCAACGCCGAGCAGGATATCGAACTGGCGCAGTTTGGCACCTCCAACGTTGGCCGGATGAAAACGCTGTACCGGGAAGGGTTGAAGAACCGCTACGGCGCGTTGATGCAAACCATTTCCGGGGTGCACTACAATTTCTCCCTGCCGCTGGAGTTTTGGCAGGCGTGGGCCGGTGTTGAGGATGAAGAGAGTGGTAAAGAGCAGATCTCTGCGGGATATTTCCGCCTGATCCGCAACTACTACCGCTTTGGTTGGGTGATCCCATATCTGTTCGGGGCATCGCCAGCCATCTGTTCCTCGTTCCTCAAAGGCCGGGAAACCGATTTGCCGTTTGAGCGCAATGAACGGGGCATGTGCTATTTGCCTTATGCCACCTCGCTGCGCCTGAGCGATCTGGGCTATACCAATAAGTCGCAGAGCAATCTGGGCATTACCTTTAACGATCTGCAAACCTATGTGCAAGGTCTGAAACGCGCCATTGCGACGCCTTCAGAAGACTATGCCAAGCTGGGAGTGAAAGAGGGCGATCGCTATCTGCAACTGAACAGCAACGTGTTGCAGATCGAAAACGAACTCTATGCCCCGATCCGGCCAAAACGCGTCACCCACAGCGGTGAAACACCGTCAGATGCGCTGTTACGCGGCGGTATCGAATATATCGAGGTGCGCTCGCTGGATATCAACCCATTCTCGCCAATCGGTGTGGATGCGGTGCAGGCGCGTTTCCTGGATCTGTTCCTGGTGTGGTGCGTATTGGCGGATGCGCCAGAAATGAGCAGCGATGAGTTGCTGTGCACCCGTAAAAACTGGAACCGGGTGATTTTGGAAGGGCGTAAGCCAGGCCAGACCATCGGTATCGGCTGTAACGATACCCGTGAACCGTTGGATAAGGTTGGTAAGGCGTTGTTTGACGATCTGAAGCGCGTGGCTGAAGTGTTGGATAGCGAAGCGGGCGATCGACAATATCAGCAGGTGTGTGAACAACTGGTGGCGGCGTTTGACGATCCGGAGCTGACGTTCTCGGCCCGTATCCTTAAGGAAATGAAAGCGCAAGGCACCGGTAACGTCGGCCTGGAACTGGCGGAAAAATATCGCAAAATGCTGATAGAGGAACCGTTGGAACTGCTGACCGAAGAGCAACTCGCTCAGGAGCAGCAAGCCTCGTGGCAACGCCAGCGCGACATAGAAGCCAGTGATACGCTAAGCTTTGAACAGTTCCTGAAGGAAAACGGCGGGGGCTGAAAAAGAAAAAGGCCACATCACTGTGGCCAAATACACATCTCTGAAAACAGTGATGATGATAACAAATGCGCGTCTTTCATAGATTAAGACCCGCAGGGTTGGAAAAGGTTTCATCGGTACGAAAAAAGTTTCGAAATAAATTCATTTTACCAAGAGGTGATGACATGCCACTGCTGGATAGCTTTACCGTAGATCATACTCGCATGGCGGCGCCGGCTGTCCGCGTTGCTAAAACCATGCAAACCCCTCATGGGGATACCATCACCGTATTCGATCTGCGTTTCTGTCGCCCGAATCTGGAAGTGATGCCAGAGCGTGGGATCCATACCTTGGAACATCTGTTCGCTGGCTTCATGCGCGACCATCTGAACGGTAACGGCGTGGAGATCATTGATATCTCGCCAATGGGCTGCCGTACCGGCTTTTATATGAGCCTGATTGGCGTACCGGAAGAGCAGCGCGTGGCCGATGCCTGGCAAGCCGCGATGGCTGACGTGCTGAAGGTGACTGACCAGCGCAAGATCCCTGAACTCAATGAGTTCCAGTGCGGTACCTACCATATGCACTCGCTGGAAGAGGCGCAGGAAATCGCCAAGCATATTCTTGAGCACGGCGTGGTAGTGAACCATAACGAAGAGCTGGCACTGCCGAAAGATAAGCTGCAAGAGTTGCACATCTAGATTCGGTGCAAAAACGCAGTGAAAAAAAGACGCGAAAGCGTCTTTTTCTTTAGCTTGTATCTAGTGGTTTTGCACGCTGGCCTGTAAGGATTTAATCGGCGTGACGCGCACCTGCTTGATCATATTGTCCTGCACGTCGAGGATATCGATATCATAGTGGCTGATGCGCACCCTGGTCCCGATGCTGGGGATCTCCTCCAGCTCTTCGAGCAGCATGCCGTTGATGGTTCTGGCCTCGGTAGCGGGTAGCGTCCAGTTGAAGGCCTTGTTCAGCTCACGCACGTTGGCACTGCCGTCGATCAATACCGAACCATCGCTCTGTGGATTCACTTCCTCCGCCAGCGTAGGTGACATTGAGGTGGTGAAGTCGCCGACGATTTCTTCGAGAATATCCTCAACCGTCACCAGCCCCTGAATATCACCATACTCATCGACCACGATGCCGACCTTCTCTTTGTTGCGCTGGAATTTCACCAGTTGAACGTTCAGTGGCGTGCCCTCTGGCACGTAGTAGATCTCATCAGCCGCCCGCAGCAGGTTCTCTTTGTTGAACTCTTTTTTCTCGGTCATCAACCGGTAGGCTTCGCGTACGCGCAGCATGCTGATGGAGTCGTCCAGTGAGTCGCGGTACAACACGATGCGGCCATGTGGGGAGTGTGTCAGCTGGCGCATGATCGACTTCCAGTCGTCGTTGATATCAATCCCGACAATCTCATTGCGCGGCACCATGATGTCTTCCACCGTCACCTTCTCCAGATCCAGCACAGAAATCAGCATGTCCTGATTACGGCGCGAAATCTTCGACTGGGACTCGTTCACGATGGTGCGCAACTCCTCTTTACTCAACGCGCCACTGATGCGGACGTTGGTGCGGATGCCGAAAATCCGCAGCACCAGGGTGGTAATGCCATTGAGCAGCCACACCAGCGGGAACATGACTTTTTGCAGTGGGGCCAGCAGGAAGCTGCTAGGGAAGGCAATTCGTTCAGGATAGAGAGCGGCAAAGGTTTTGGGTAACACTTCGGCGAACAACAGCACGACAAAGGTCAGCACCCCAGTGGCGATTGCCACACCAATATCGCCATATAGGCGCATCCCGACGATGGTCCCCAGCGCAGAGGCCAGGATATTGACCAGGTTGTTGCCAATCAGCACCAGGCCAATCAGGCGGTCAGGCTTTTGCAGCAGCTTCTCTACCCGGCGTGCGGCGCGGTTGCCCTGTTTGGACAGGTGGCGCAGACGATAGCGGTTGAGCGTCATCATGCCGGTTTCGGATGCTGAAAAATAAGCGGAGACCGCGACCATAATCACCAAAATGAAAATGAGGGTCTCTGTCGAAACATGCTCCAACGCGGTATTCCTTATGTTGGGGGAGAAGAGTGCCTAGGCGAGGCGATGGAGCGCCAGGCCAGACCTAGCGCACCATCATCAGTTCCTGGAGCAGGCGGCTCCCGAAGTAGGCCATGGTAAGCAGAAAAGAGCCGGCAAAGCTGAACCAGACCACGCGGCGGCCACGCCAGCCTTCGTGATAATGGCCCCACAGCAGCACGATATAGACAAACCACGCCATGATGGACAGCACGGCCTTATGTACGTTCTCTTTGCTAAACAGGTTGTCCATATACAGCAGGCCGGTACACAGCGTCAGCGTCAGCAGCACCACGCCGATCTGGGTGATATGAAACATTTTACGCTCAATACTCATCAGCGGCGGCATATCGGCACTGAAACTGAGTTTTTTATGTTTCAACAGGTAATCAAGCCAGGCGAGCTGCAGGGCGTAAAGCGTGGCGATAATCAGAGTGGCGTAAGAGAACAGCGCCAGGCCGATATGCACCATCAGCTCAGGGCTGGCTTCCAGATGGGTGATAAACTCCCCGGGCAGGAAGCTGGCAAACGCCAGGTTGATCATCGCAAAGCTGTAGACGATCGGCAGCAGGAACCAGCCGCGATCGCGGGAGGCGACGTAGGTCATCACCGAGCAGATAATCAGGCCAACAATGGAGCCAATGTTCAGCAGGCTGAGATTTTGCCCGGCGCTGACGTCAAAAATGCGCTGTTGGAGGGCAATGGCATGGCAGACCAGCGCCACTACGGCCGAGACCAGGGCCAGCCGACGGTATGCGCTATTCTTCCGCAACAAACTGGGAATGATCAGTCCAAGGCTGAGCAGGTAGGCCATCAAAGCCACAAGAGAGAATACTGGCATAGCGTTATTTAGCATCGGCATGGTTAATTGGAATGCCAGTATAACGTTGAGCGGCCCCTACTCCAACCAATCTCCAACGCTGAGGCAGAGATCGTTGTAGCAACGTGTTATAATCGCCGCAATTGTGTCGCCACTGCGGCCTGACTCTTACGTTGAGCATGAGACGATGTTTGAAAATTTAACCGATCGATTGTCGCGCACCCTGCGCAATATCAGCGGCCGCGGGCGGCTGACCGAAGAGAACATTAAAGAAACCCTGCGTGAAGTGCGTATGGCATTGCTGGAAGCGGACGTTGCGCTGCCGGTAGTGCGTGACTTCATCAACCGTGTAAAAGAGAGCGCGGTTGGGCATGAAGTTAACAAAAGCCTGACGCCGGGCCAGGAATTCGTCAAAATCGTCAAGAGCGAGCTGATTGCCGCGATGGGCGAAGTGAACACCGAGCTGAACCTGGCGGCGCAGCCACCGGCGGTGGTGCTGATGGCGGGTCTGCAAGGTGCGGGTAAAACCACCAGCGTGGCCAAGCTCGGCAAATTCCTGAAAGAAAAGCAGAAGAAAAAAGTCTTGGTGGTTTCTGCCGACGTGTATCGCCCTGCGGCGATCCGGCAGTTGGAAACCCTGGCGGAAGGCGTCGGCATCGACTTCTTCCCGTCAGACGTTAAAGAAAAACCGATCGACATCGTTAACCGTGCGCTGCAACAGGCCAAGCTGAAGTTCTACGACGTGCTGATCGTCGATACCGCGGGCCGCTTGCACGTAGACGAAGCGATGATGGACGAAATCAAACAGGTACATGCGGCGATCAAGCCGGTGGAAACCCTGTTTGTGGTCGACGCCATGACCGGCCAGGATGCGGCCAACACCGCCAAGGCCTTTAACGAAGCGCTGCCGCTCACCGGCGTAGTGCTGACCAAGGTCGATGGTGATGCGCGCGGCGGTGCGGCGTTGTCTATTCGCCACATTACCGGCAAGCCGATCAAATTCCTCGGCGTGGGCGAGAAAACCGACGCGCTGGAGCCATTCCATCCGGACCGCGTGGCCTCACGTATTCTCGGCATGGGCGACGTGCTGTCGCTGATCGAAGATATCGAAAGCAAGGTTGACCGCGCACAGGCGGAAAAACTGGCTAGCAAGCTGAAGAAGGGCGACGGTTTCGATCTGACCGACTTCCTCGACCAGCTTAAGCAGATGCGTAATATGGGCGGTATGGCCAGCATGCTGAGCAAACTGCCGGGCGCTGGCCAACTGCCAGACAACGTCAAATCGCAGATGGATGACAAAGTGCTGGTACGCATGGAGGCGATCATTAACTCAATGACGCTGAAAGAGCGTGCCAAGCCGGAAATTATCAAGGGTTCTCGCAAGCGTCGTATTGCGATGGGCTCCGGCATGCAGGTGCAGGATGTTAATCGGTTGTTAAAACAATTCGACGATATGCAGCGCATGATGAAAAAGATGAAAAAAGGCGGAATGGCGAAGATGATGCGCGGCATGAAAGGTATGATGCCGCCGGGCTTCCCAGGCCGTTAAAACCACGCCGCAGCAAGGCTGTGGCGGGTTTGCCGATTTACCGATCACGGTAAAACCTGTCCGAGAGTGTGATGGTGCAAAAACGAATTACCGGCAATCTACGCTTTAGATTGCTTTTTGCGCCAAAATGAGTAAAATTTTCGGGCTTTTTATATTGCAACCGGGCCCCGTCCCTCAATGGGGCCCGGCTGTTTTATTAACTAAAGAGGATGTTATGGTAACAATTCGTTTGGCACGTGGCGGCGCTAAAAAGCGTCCGTTCTATCAAGTAGTAGTGACCGACAGCCGCAATGCTCGTGATGGTCGTTTCATCGAGCGTGTAGGTTTCTTCAACCCAATCGCATCTGGTCAGGCTGAAGCACTGCGTCTGGACCTGGATCGCATTGAGCACTGGGTTGGTCTGGGTGCTACCGTTTCTGATCGCGTTCACGCGCTGATCAAAGACGCTAAGAAAGCAGCTTAATCTGTCGCGGTGGTGGCAATGAGCAAGCAACTCAAACCGGTAGCACCTAAGCAGCCGATTGTACTCGGTAAGATGGGGTCTACTTACGGCATCCGTGGTTGGCTCAGAGTATTTTCATCCACCGAGAACGCCGAAAGCATATTTGACTATCAGCCCTGGTTAATCCAGCGCTCTGGTCAGTGGCAGTTTGTCGAGTTGGAAGACTGGAAACGCCACAGTCAGGATCTGATCATCAAGGTCAAAGGCATTGACGATCGGGATGCAGCGAATTTACTGACCAATTGCGAAATTGTCGTAGATTCCGAGCAGTTGCCTCCGCTGGAAGGTGATGATTACTACTGGAAAGACCTTATGGGCTGCCAGGTAGTCACCACTTCCGGATACGAACTGGGTAAAGTCATCGATATGATGGAAACCGGTTCTAACGACGTAATGGTCGTGCGGGCAAACCTGAAAGATGCATTCGGTATGAAGGAGCGGTTGGTCCCGTTTCTTCATGGGCAGGTTATCAAGAAAGTCGATCTCGCCGCCAAGATTATCGAGGCTGAGTGGGATCCTGGTTTTTGACCTCCGGATTTAATGGTCGAAGCAAGTGGAATAACAACATGGGGATTGGCTGGTGTTCATTGGTATCGTAAGCCTGTTTCCTGAGATGTTTCGCGCAATCACCGATTACGGGGTAACTAGCCGGGCAGTAAAAAATGGCCTGCTGAGCGTGCAGTGTTGGAGTCCGCGTGACTTCACCTACGACCGGCATCGTACCGTGGACGATCGCCCTTATGGCGGCGGCCCGGGAATGCTGATGATGGTGCAACCCTTGCGGGAAGCTATTCATGCAGCAAAAGCAGCGGCAGGCGAGGGAGCAAAGGTGATTTATCTGTCACCTCAGGGGCGCAAGCTGGATCAAACCGGTGTGCGCGAACTGGCGGCTAACCAGAAGATGATCCTGGTGTGTGGCCGTTACGAAGGGATAGATGAGCGCGTGATCCAAACCGAAATTGACGAAGAATGGTCAATCGGCGATTACGTTCTCAGCGGCGGTGAACTACCGGCAATGACCCTGATCGATTCGGTCGCCCGCTTTATACCGGGTGTTCTGGGCCATCAGGCTTCGGCAGAAGAAGATTCTTTCGCTGAGGGATTGCTGGACTGCCCGCACTATACCCGCCCGGAGGTGTTAGAAGGGATGGAGGTTCCGCCAGTTCTGCTGTCGGGCAACCATGCCGAGATACGTCGCTGGCGCTTAAAGCAGTCGCTGGGCCGTACCTGGCTTAGAAGACCTGAACTTCTAGAAAGCCTAGCTCTGACTGACGAGCAAGAGGTGTTGCTGGCCGAGTTCCAACGGGAACATCGAGCTAAGTAACAGGACTATGAAGGGAACGTCTGAGCGTTGTCTCGACGAGACCGATATATCAGTTTACCTAGGGTAAGAGACATATTATGAGCAACATTATTAAGCAAATTGAACAAGAGCAGATGAAGCAAGACGTACCTGCATTCCGTCCGGGTGATTCCGTGGAAGTGAAGGTATGGGTCGTTGAAGGTACCAAAAAACGTCTGCAGGCATTCGAGGGCGTGGTTATCGCTATTCGTAACCGCGGTCTGCACTCTGCATTCACTGTTCGTAAGATTTCCAACGGCGAAGGTGTTGAGCGTGTATTCCAGACTCACTCCCCAGTAATCGACAGCATTACTGTTAAACGTCGTGGTGCCGTTCGTCAAGCCAAACTGTACTACCTGCGTGAACGTACTGGTAAGTCTGCTCGTATCAAAGAGCGTCTGAACCGCGTTAACTAACGCTGCATCCAAAAGTTAATAGTTATAAGGGGATTACCGTCATGGTAATCCCCTTTTTTCATTACATCGCAGCGGCGCGTTGTTTGCTTTCTTGCGGGTGAGGCTGCGCCGGAATGATGTCGCCGGGTGAAACGATGACCCGGGCCACGGATTCATGGGTGGCAAAGGTACAACTGCAGTTAATGTTACGGCATTGGTGATAGCGTTCTTTGGTCGATTCACTCAGATAACGGCTGGAGCGAGTGTGTGCCACGCTACCGCACAGTGGACAATGCATCATAGAGACCCCCTCTTGATAAAACGGTGAAAAACTATTCGTCAGCAATGCTCGAAAAGTTACTGAGCGAGCTGTTCTTTCCCTGGGAAACTGGTGGTGTTCGGCGTGCTGAGACCTTTTAGGCACAGCTCACGTTCGGCGGCCCGGCGGCGTTCCAGCCCGCGGTTTTTGACGCCATTGACATAAATCCAGCGCGGTAACTGATCGCAAGCCTGCTGCCATTGGCCATGGTTAAGGAAATAAACCAGGGTAGAGCGACATGCGGCCCCCGTACCAACGTTAAAGGAAAATGCCATGACGGCATCATAAGTGGCCTGGGGCATCTGCTGTGGCAGACAGGCCGCCATGCGGCTCTCTACCCGGCGGATATCTTCCAGCAGGTTTTCCGCCGCTTGCACTGGCGTGATGGACTTACCTGGAATAACGCCAGCCGTATGGCCAACACCTTGCGTCCAAACCCCTGCTGCGCATTGATACGGGGTTAACTGGCACCCCTCAAAATCGGCAATCAGGTATAGCCCTTGTTCGGAGGTTTTAATTTGATTGGCCTGCGGCAGCAGCATGGCGATCGCCAGAATGGCCAGGGCGCTGCAACGCTTAACGATTGAGTTCATCAAAAAGTCTCCGTGCTGCCGCATCGCGTTCGATGCTTTTGAGGATCTCCAGACTCTTGCGTCTGTAGTACCAATTAACCAGGAAGGTGCCGATCCCTACGGCCGCGCCGATCAGAAAGGCCACATCCTGCGGTGAGAGCTTGCCAAGCCAGGCGAGAAACAGCGCTGCGGAGTAGGTAATGAATGAGGTTAATCTCTCCATCCCATTAACCCCACATCTGCTGTCGCAGCGGGTTGTTTTGTAGGATAACGCGACTGTCGGCCACGATAAGCGGGTCGATACTGGCCTCATTTGCCGGGTTTATCATGGTTTTTACCTTAGCAATAATTACTGTATATGCATACAGTATTAATCAAAATGCTAAAGCCGTCAAGCCAGGATAGGACTATTTTTAGCAAAATGGTAAGCATGGAGATAGGCATAAAAAAAGCCCATTAATTATGGGCTTAGAGAAGGACTGCGCGGAGCGGTAAGACGAGATTACAAACCGTACACCAGCGTCACTGAAGTCGTGGTATCGGTATTTTTCGGTGCTGAGGCCGGTGGTTTGGTGTTGTAGACCACCGTGTAGGCCAGCCGTAGGGCGAAGTCGTTATTGATGGCGACGTTTAACGCGGTTTCGGAGTTAACGGTGGTTTCGTCGTTCGCCAAAGCGGATAGGCCTTCGGATAGACGGGCCGTGTCTGTCAGCCTGTAGGAATAGTTGGCTGCGCCATAGGCCAGGGCGCGGGTGGTGCGGCCACCGCCGTGGTATTCATCATGGCGTACGCCTGGGCCGAATTCGACACGCAGGTCCTGGCGTGGATCGCTAAAGATCTGGCGCCCGTAACCCCCGGTCAGCGTAGAACGTGAATCGTAACCGTTGTAACGATCGTTCAACCAGCCAACCTGGCCAAACATATAATTACGAGCTGTCAGATTATAACGGGTACGGCCACCGGCCTGGTATTTCTCCGAGGAGCGTACGTTGGAGGAGGTGGTGTTGTTCGCCGAACCCCACAGGCTGTAAGCCGTATCGCTGTTAAACCAGGTCATGGTGGTGTTGGCCAGCAGGGTCGAGTTCTGTGTGTTGCCCGACTGGGCGTTATAACCAGCCTGAACATTACCATCGAACGGCTTCTTGGCGGTGGCCGGATCGTCCATCGCGGTGAAGAGGGTATTGTCGGCGAATACGGAAACACTGGTGAAGGCGGTCAAGCAGCTAAAATACAGCGGAATGGCGCGACGAGCGCGTAAAGAGAGCATTTTGGATCCAGTAGTTAAGTGTGATTATAAGTGATGGCGGTCACATTATATCGATTCGCTGAGGGGACAAAAATAGGCCTGGTTAGCTTATGTTTTTAGTTTAAACAGGGGACTTATGCACTTTTCGTCTAGTGATACCGTTGGCCTTTTGCGGCGGTGTTAACAGCGGCAACGGGGAGCGCCCGTTGCCGGCAGAAATGCGATTAAAGGAAGGTCATCACCAGCAGATAACCGGTGATGCAGGAGCACAGCACGCCGATCAGGCCAGGGATGATGAAGCTGTGGTTAATGATGAATTTACCGATGCGAGTGGTGCCAGAGCGGTCAAAGCCGATGCAGGCCAGATCGCTTGGGTAAGTGGGCAACACGAAGTAACCATAGGCCGCCGGGAAGAAGGCCAGCAACATTTTAGGCTCAACGCCTAACTGCAAGGCCATGGGTGCAACGGCGGCCAGAGCCGCGGCCTGGCTGTTAACCAGTTTGGAAACCAGGAACAAGACGATGGCATAAGTCCAGGGCTGGCTTTTCACCACGTCTTCCAGCACCACCTTTAACTCCCCCATATGTGCCTGGAAGAAGGTATCACTCATCCATGCCACACCGAATACCGAGAAGATGGCGACCATTCCCGCTTTGAATACGGCGCCGTTGGCGATATCGCTAGGTTTGACTTTACAGCCCATCAGGATCACCGCACCGGCGATCAGCATCATCATCTGGATCACCAGATTCATCGACAGCGGTTTCAGCACGCCTTTGGCATCGGCAAAGGAAGGACGCAGATCGGCAAAGGCACCGAGCATGACCACGATAGCGATAGCGCCGAAGAAGATCAGCGTTGACCAGTAAGCCTGCTTGGGAAATGTTTGATTGAGCAGGGTTTCGGTACCGCCATAGATATAGGCGCGCTGCTCCGGATCCTGGATCCTGGCCTGGAAATCAGCATCCTTATCCAGATCTTTGCCACGGCGCAGGCTCCACAATGCTGCCATCAATACGCCGACCAGCGAAGCCGGGATCGAAACGGCCAGGATCTCCAGCAGCGAGTAGGCTTTGCCGATCCCATGACCGGCCGCAATGATCGAAACCAGTGATACCACGGCCACAGAAACCGGGGATGCGGTGATAGCCATCTGTGAGGCGACAGAGGCGACGGCCATAGGGCGTTCTGGGCGGATCCCTTTCTTGATGGCGATATCAGAAATGATTGGGAACATGGTGTAGACCACGTGGCCGGTACCGCACAGGAAGGTCAGCGTCCAGGTGGTAAAGGGGGCGAGTAAGGTGATGTGCTGTGGGTGGCGGCGCAGTAGCCGCTCGGCATATTGCATCATGACATTCAGACCGCCAGCGGTTTGTAACACCGAGGCACAGCCGATCACCGCCAAAATGGTGAGCATGACATCTACTGGAGGTTTGCCTGGTTCCAAACCGAATATAAAGCACAGCAGAAATAAGCCAATACCACTTATTAAGCCTAGCCCCATACCGCCAAATCGGGTGCCGACTAATAGGCAGATAATAATAATTGCGAATTGCAATGTGATCATGAGAGTCCCTTGTCAGAAAGAAAAAACTGCTAACGCCCATCGCTCCTCAATGCAGGCGGTACGGGCTCTGTCTTCGCAGAGTAACCCTAAAGAGGTGTAAGCGATTTATGCCATAGTTATTTATTTGGCGAGGGATAACTGTGAGGTTCCGCAATATTTATTCAATAGAGTGACTATTATTTCTGATATAGATTGAAATGAATAAAGAATGAAAATCAATTGCCAGTTAAATGTATGACAATTGTTTTATAGTTGTTTAATTTGGCGATGGATGGGGCGGGTTTGCCAAGGAACTTGTTGTCTGCGCGGGTGTGGCATGCCGCTTCTCTACATGCAGGGCAGGTGGTTTTTTGAGTGCTACAGCGCCAATGAATAATCCATTCTAGTGTTCACTTTTATTTACACTGCGTGGTTTTTAATAAGTTTTCTGTTGGTAGGGTCTCGTTGTGTTTTATTGTGGTTTTAAAATATTTTTCAAATAAAACAGTTTATTAAATTGATTTTTGTTTCCTGTGACCGGTGATTTGCTTTCCTGTTTATGATGGTAATTTTTTATTTACAGTAAATGGATTGAAAACTTTACAAGGAGTGGTTAAGGTAGCACCTGTAACGCTCAATGTTTTAACTACACACGCATAACGGCAAACGACAGGAATAGCATCATGCAAAAAGACGCGCTCAACAACGTACATATCAGTGCAGAACAGGTTCTGATCACCCCGGAAGAGCTGAAGAACCAGTTCCCACTCAGTGCCAACGATGAAACGGAAATCGCGACGGCCCGCCAGACCATTGCCAATATCCTTAAAGGGCAAGATCACCGTCTGCTGGTGGTCTGTGGGCCATGTTCGATCCACGATCCTGATGCCGCGCTGGATTACGCGCGCCGCCTGAAAACCCTGTCGGCTGAATTGAGCGATCAGCTGTATATCGTTATGCGCGTCTATTTTGAAAAGCCAAGAACCACCGTCGGCTGGAAAGGCCTGATCAACGATCCGTATATGGATGGATCCTTTGATGTAGAAGCAGGTTTGCACATTGCGCGTCGCCTGCTGCTGGATCTGGTCGGTATGGGCCTGCCGTTGGCGACCGAAGCGTTGGATCCGAACAGTCCGCAATACCTGGGCGATCTGTTCAGCTGGTCGGCGATCGGTGCGCGTACTACAGAATCTCAGACGCACCGTGAAATGGCTTCCGGCCTCTCAATGCCGGTGGGCTTCAAAAACGGTACGGACGGTAGCCTGGGCACGGCCATCAACGCGATGCGCGCCGCATCCATGGCGCACCGTTTTGTCGGTATCAATCAGGCTGGCCAGGTTTGCCTGCTGCAAACCCAGGGTAACCCAGACGGTCATGTGATCCTGCGCGGTGGTAAAACGCCTAACTACAGCGCTGAGCACGTTGCCGCCTGCGAAAAACAGATGCAGGATGCGGGACTCCATCCGTCCTTGATGATAGATTGCAGCCATGGCAACTCAAATAAAGACTATCGCCGTCAGCCAGCGGTTGCCGAATCCGTAGTAGAGCAGATCAGAGCGGGTAACCGTTCGATCACCGGCATCATGCTGGAAAGCAATCTGCATGAGGGCAGCCAGTCTTCTGAACAGCCGCGTGTAGATATGCGCTACGGCGTATCGGTGACCGATGCCTGCATCAACTGGGAAAGCACGGAGACGCTGCTGCGCCAAATGCATCAAGAGCTCGGCGCTGCGCTGATGGCACGCACTGGAGAGTAGTGAGTTATGGTGGCTGAACTGACCGCATTGCGCGATCAAATTGACGAAGTGGATAAAGCGCTGCTGGCCCTGTTGGCGAAACGCCTGGAGCTGGTGGCGGAAGTAGGGGAAGTCAAAAGCCACTACGGTTTACCGGTTTACGTACCTGAGCGAGAGGCGGCAATGCTGGCTTCTCGCCGCAAGGAAGCGGAAAGCCTTGGCGTTCCGCCCGATTTGATCGAGGACGTACTGCGCCGCGTGATGCGCGAATCCTACACCAGTGAGAACGACAAAGGCTTCAAAACGCTGTGCCCACAGTTGCGCCCTATCGTCATTATTGGCGGTAATGGCCAGATGGGCCGCCTGTTTAACCGGCTGCTTACGCTGTCGGGTTATCAGGTCAAAGTGTTGGATCAAGAGGATTGGCCGCAGGCAGATAGCCTGCTGGCGGATGCCGGTATGGTGATTGTCAGCGTGCCGATCCATATCACCGAGCAGGTGATCGCTCAACTGCCGCCGCTGCCGCAGGACTGTATTCTGGTCGATCTGGCTTCGGTGAAGAACCGGCCGTTACAGGCGATGCTGGCCGTACACAGCGGCCCGGTATTGGGGTTACACCCGATGTTTGGCCCGGATGTTGGCAGCGTGGCCAAACAGGTGGTGGTGTACTGCGATGGTCGTCAGCCAGAGGCCTACCAGTGGCTGCTGGAGCAATTGCAGGTTTGGGGGGCGCGTTTACATCGTATCAGCGCCGTCGAACACGATCAGAACATGGCCTTTATCCAGGCGCTGCGCCACTTTGCTACTTTTGCTTACGGCCTGCATCTGGCCGAAGAGAACGTACAGCTGGAGCAATTGTTGGCGCTCTCTTCGCCGATCTATCGGCTGGAGCTGGCGATGGTGGGGCGGCTATTTGCGCAGGATCCGCAGCTGTACGCCGATATCATCATGTCTTCGGAAGACAACATTCATCTGATCAAACGCTACTATCAGCGCTTTGGTGAGGCGATCAAGCTGCTGGAGCAGGGCGACAAGCAGGCCTTTATTCAAAGCTTCCAGAAGGTGGAGCACTGGTTTGGTGATTATGCCCAGCGCTTCCTGGTTGAGAGCCGTTCTTTGCTGCGCCAGGCGAACGATAGCCGTCAATAAAGGGAAAAGGGTTCGGCATAGCCGAACCCTTTTTGCTACTTAAGACGGATTGACCGGCACCACGTTTTCGCTTGGATAACAGCCCAGCACTTTCAGCGAGCGAGTGATCGGTGTCAGCCCCTTCAACGCCTTCTCCATCGCCACAGAACGCAGGTTAGCCTGCACATCAATGTAGAACATCTCTTCCCACGGGTTACCGTTGATCGGGCGTGATTCCAGCTTGGTCATGATGATGCCATTGTCACGTAGCACCAACAGGGCTTCCACCAGAGCACCGGATTGTTGACCGGTGGCCATGATCAGCGTGGTTTTTGCCGGAACCTGCTCGGAAACCTCAATCGCCTTACGCGCCAGAATAATGAAGCGAGTGATGTTCTGCTGCTGATTTGCCAGGTTATGTTCCAGTACCTGCAGGTTGTACAGTGCACCACCGGCCTCGCTGCCCAACGCCGCAGCTTTTGGCGAGTTCAGCTTGGCGACCTTCTCCATCGCGGCGGCGGTGCTTTCGCAATACTCAATCTTCCAGTGGGGATAGCGGTTCAAATACTGGCTGCACTGCTGGAAAGGCTGCGGGTGACTATAAACGGTTTCGATCTGCTGCAGATCGGTGTCGCTGGCTACCAGCACGCAGTGATCGATCGGCAAGGTTAACTCACCCACGATCGACAGGCTGGTATGTTGCAGCAGGTCGTACACATCGTTGATAGAGCCGGAGCTGGTGTTCTCGATCGGCAAAATGGCGTAATCCGCCTGGCCGGTTTCCACCTGGGTAAAGATGTCCTGGAATTTCTGACAGCCGCATTCGATGAGCTGATCGAAATGGCGGGCGGCGTACTGGCGGGCGGCCAGATGTGAGTAAGAGCCTTTTGGCCCCAGGAAGGCAATACGCGCGGAATGCTGGCTGGTCTGGTTAAGCTGGTGCTGCAACAGGGCCTGCTGAGTCAGCACGGAGTCTTCGATAATCAGCTGGAACAGGCGGGTGACGTAGAAACCATCGAGGTCATAAGGTTTGGCCGCGCTGATCAAGGCGTCCAACAGATCGCGCTCACGCTCTTTATCGCGGATCGGGCGGTGCGAATGCAGTTTGGTTTTGCCCACCTCCACCGCCAGTTCACGACGCTCTGCCAGCAGGGCCAGCAATTTCATATCCAGTGCGCTGATGCGTTCGCGCAGCACGAGTAACGGGTTATCAGTCATAATCAGCTTTGCCTTGTATTCTTCTAATCCCGTCGTCTTGCAAGCCGCAGCTTGAAGCCCAGCGGGGTGGGTTGTCAAATAGCCATAAAAAAAGCCCCCTGCTTGAGGAGGCTTGGTTGTTCGTCTTCGCATTCTTTCTCACACGACGAAACGCCTCCCAATCAGGGGAAGGTAAAAAAGAATGCGAAGAAAAACGGTTTACGGCTCATGGTGTTCCAAAATGTGTGTAAATCAGGGTTTAAAGTAACCGCTGGCTTTTCATTGTGTCAATAGAAACCGGCAGACAAAAAACGCGCCCTCGGGCGCGTTTGATGTGAAACAATCACTTGCAGAGTTATTCCTCTTCTTCCTGCGTGATTACTGGAGCCAGGTCTTTCACGCTGGCATAAGCGCGGCGTGCCTCGCTTTTGTGTTGTACCTTGTTCAGCTGACGCTCAAGTTTGGCAATCAGATCATTAACGGCGGTATACATGTCTTCATGTTTGGCGCTGGCAACCAGCGGACCGTTAGGCGTGGTAATGGTGGCGTCGACGGCAAACCCTTTAGGTTCTTTAGATAAGACAATGTGTGGGTTGATTAGCTGCGCCTGCCACTTTTCCAGTTTACTGAGACGGTCTTCGACATGATTACGGATTGCGGGGGTGATATCCATTTGTTTGCTGGTAATGTTGAGTGTCATATAACTTACCTCTCTGTCTTTCCGTCTTGGATAGATTCAGCATACCGCTCTTTTTGCCGAAATGCGTGATGGAAAACACAAATTTTTGTCACTTTTTGCAAAGTTAGTTCAATCTGTGATTTAGCGTCTGAAACTGCCATCTAACGCTTGAGTCTTGGCAGCAGAACGCGCATTATCGATAGGTTAACCGGTGGTGCAGCCTTGCTAACACCGTGTTTTTGCTTGTGTATTTATCCTGAAAATGGCTGAATTTACAGCAAATGAAAACGGCAGCCGAAGCTGCCGTTTTGTTTTTGTGCCTATCTCAAAGACTCAAGACGCGTTCGCGGCGATGATTTTCGCTACCTTGTCGGCCTGAGCATTCAATTGCAACTGGCGATAGGCGTTTTCCATCAGCGGCAGCGCATCGCGCGTCGCTTTGGTATCCGGGAATTCACGCATCATCTGCTCAACGCGATTAACTACCGCGACGTAAGCGCCACGTTTAGTGTAGTATTCCGCCACTGAGAGCTCGTACTTGGATAGACGGTCCTTCAGGAATACCAGACGCTTGTAGGCATCGGTCGCGTATTGGCTGTTCGGATACTGCTGGATCAGCTGGCTGAAGTCGCGGAATGCGGCGCGGGCATGCTGTGGATCGCGGTCAGAACGGTCAACCCCGAAGAAGCCTTGCAGTGCACTGTCATCCAACGCCATATCTGTCAGACCGCGCATGTACATGACGTAGTCGATGTTCGGATGCGTTGGGTTCAGACGCATAAAGCGATCGATAGAGGCCTGTGCCAAAGGTAAATCGGCAGATTTATAGTAGGCATAAATCAGATCCAATTGGACCTGCTGAGAGTACGGCCCGAATGGATAGCGGTTATCTAACGCTTCGAGTTGCGTAATCGCGCCCTTAAAGTTACCGTCCTGCAGTTTTTGCTGGGCAGTAGCATAGATTTCCGAAGGCGGGCTGTCGGGAACCGTATCCTTGGATGTGGAGCAACCTGCCAGCGCCAGGCTCAACGTGGCTGCCGCCACCAGATATTTCATACGCGTCATGACGTTTAGATTATCCTCAGGGTGTTATTTTGGGAGACTGTCCGTTAAGCTCCCGACAAAAGACCAGTTACAATAGCACATTATATTAAACGGCATCGCCGTGAAAACCCAACGTTAACGAAGAAGCTGCATATGGCACAACAAGTACAACTCACCGCAACGGTGGCCGAAACTCAACTCGGACAACGTTTAGATCAGGCTTTGGCCGAATTGTTCCCTGATTATTCAAGATCTCGCATAAAAGAATGGATCCTGGAAGACAGGGTACAGGTCAATGGCAAAACGATAAACAAGCCGAAAGAGAAGGTACTGGGGGGAGAGACGGTCGCCATTGATGCACAGATTGAAGAAGATGCCCGTTGGGAACCGCAAGACATCCCGCTGGATATCGTCTATGAAGACGCCGATATTCTGGTGATCAACAAGCCTCGCGGCCTGGTGGTGCACCCAGGTGCGGGTAATCCGGATGGGACGGTGCTTAATGCATTGTTACATTATTTCCCGGAGATTGCCGACGTACCGCGTGCCGGTATAGTTCACCGTTTGGACAAAGATACCACCGGCCTGATGGTGGTCGCCAAAACCGTTCCGGCGCAAACCCGCCTGGTTGAGGCATTGCAGGAGCGTGAGATCACCCGTGAGTACGAAGCGGTAGCGATCGGCACCATGACCGCGGGGGGCACGGTGGAGCAACCTATTGCTCGCCACTCCACCAAACGTACTCACATGGCCGTGCACCCAATGGGCAAACCTGCGGTGACCCATTACCGCATTATGGAACATTTCCGCGCCCATACCCGTTTGCGTTTGCGCCTGGAAACCGGTCGTACGCACCAGATCCGTGTGCATATGGCGTATATCGACCATCCGCTGGTGGGCGATCAGCTCTACGGTGGCCGTCCACGTCCGCCAAAAGGGGCGTCAGAGGCCTTCATCAACACGTTGCGCGGCTTTGACCGTCAGGCACTGCACGCAACCATGTTGCGCCTGTATCATCCGATCAGCGGTATCCAGATGGAGTGGCATGCGCCAATCCCACAGGATATGGTCGATCTGATCAACGCGCTGAAGCTCGATACCGAAGAATTCAAAGATCAGATGGATTGGTAATGAGTTCGCTGATTTTACCCGATTGGCCGCTGCCTGCAGGGGTAACAGCCTGCAGCTCCACTCGTCATGGCGGTGTCAGCCTTCCTCCCTACGACTCGCTGAACCTCGGTGAGCATGTTGGTGATGATGCACAGGCCGTGGCGCGTAACCGCCAATGTCTGGTAACGGCGGCTGGTTTGCCGCAGATGCCTCTGTGGCTGGAACAGGTACATGGCACTCGTGTGCTGACGCTGGATGGCCAAACGCCTGAAGATTTGCGCGCCGATGCGGTTTACAGCAATGTGGCCGGGTTGGTCTGCGCGGTGATGACGGCGGATTGCCTGCCGGTGCTGTTTGCTTCACAAGCGGGTGATGAAGTTGCTGCCGCGCATGCCGGTTGGCGTGGCTTATGTCATGGCGTGCTGGAAAATACCGTGGCGCGCTTTACTGCGGCACCAGAAAACATCACTGCCTGGCTAGGCCCGGCGATCGGCCCAAGCCGGTTCGAAGTTGGGGCTGAAGTGCGTGCGGCATTTATGGATATTGATAGCGCCGCCGCTGCCGCTTTTACTCCCCACGGTGAAAAATTCCTCGCAGACCTCTATCTTTTGGCTCGCCAGCGCTTGCAATGTGCTGGTATTTTCGCCATTTATGGCGGTAATCGTTGCACAATGAACGAAATGAGTCATTTTTTCTCCTATCGGCGCGACGGAACAACCGGACGTATGGCAAGTTTGATCTGGGTGAGATAACCTACTGCCCTAGGACGATCCACTGATGCATGACGTTGTACTCATAATATAGTGTCGAGATAACCTTGAAAATTTGAGGGATGACCTCATTTAATCTCCAGTAGCAATTTTGACCTACATTGGAGGTGTTATGCGTCTGGATCGTCTTACTAACAAATTCCAGCTTGCCCTCGCCGATGCCCAGTCTTTGGCCCTTGGGCGCGACAATCAATTTATTGAACCGTTACATCTGATGAGCGCCCTGCTCAATCAGGATGGGGGCACGGTTCGCCCATTACTGACTTCTGCCGGGATTGATGCTGCGCGAGTGCGTACCGACATCGATCAGGCATTATCTCGTCTGCCGCAGGTTGAAGGTACCGGTGGGGATGTTCAACCCTCACACGAACTGGTACGCGTCCTCAACCTGTGCGACAAGCTGGCGCAAAAGCGGGCAGACAAGTTTATTTCATCCGAGCTGTTTGTGCTGGCGGTGCTTGAAGATCGCGGTAACTTGACCGATCTGCTGAAAGCTGCCGGTGCCACAGCGGACAAAATAGCCAAAGCCATTGAACAAATGCGAGGGGGAGACAGCGTGGATGACCAAGGTGCTGAAGATCAGCGTCAGGCTCTGAAAAAATACACTATCGATCTCACTGAGCGTGCGGAACAGGGCAAGCTTGACCCGGTGATTGGCCGTGATGAAGAGATCCGCCGCACCATTCAGGTGCTGCAACGCCGTACCAAAAACAACCCGGTACTGATTGGTGAGCCTGGTGTCGGTAAAACCGCCATCGTTGAAGGCTTGGCTCAGCGCATTATCAACGGCGAAGTTCCCGAAGGGCTGAAGCATAAACGCGTGCTTTCCCTGGATATGGGCGCGTTGATTGCCGGGGCGAAATACCGGGGCGAATTTGAAGAACGCCTGAAGGCGGTGCTGAGCGATCTTTCCAAACAGGAAGGCAGCGTCATCCTGTTCATCGATGAGCTGCATACCATGGTGGGTGCCGGTAAAGCCGATGGCGCGATGGATGCTGGCAACATGCTCAAACCCGCGCTTGCCCGTGGGGAACTGCACTGCGTAGGGGCGACCACGCTAAACGAGTATCGCCAATATATAGAGAAGGATGCTGCGCTGGAGCGCCGCTTCCAGAAAGTCTATGTCGCGGAACCGAGCGTGGAAGACACCATCGCCATCCTGCGTGGCCTGAAAGAACGCTATGAGCTGCATCACCACGTACAGATCACGGACCCGGCGATCGTAGCTGCGGCAACGCTGTCGCACCGCTATGTTTCCGACCGTCAGTTGCCGGATAAGGCCATCGACCTGATCGATGAGGCCGCCTCCAGCATTCGTATGCAGATGGACTCTAAGCCGGAATCACTCGATCGCCTGGAGCGCCGTATCATCCAGTTAAAACTGGAAGAGCAGGCACTGAACAAGGAATCGGATGACGCCAGCAAGAAACGCCTGGAAATGCTGAGTAGCGAGTTGGAGCAGAAAGAGCGCGAATACTCAGAACTGGAAGAAGAGTGGAAAGCGGAAAAGGCTTCGCTGTCTGGTACCCAGAATATCAAGGCGGAACTGGAGCAGGCCAAGATCACGCTGGAGCAGGCGCGCCGCGTAGGTGACCTTGGGCGCATGTCTGAACTGCAGTATGGCAAAATCCCTGAGCTGGAAAAACAGCTTGAGGCGGCCACGCAGGCAGAAGGCAAGACCATGAAGCTGCTGCGTAACCGCGTTACCGACGCCGAAATCGCTGAAGTCTTGGCGAAAGCGACCGGTATCCCGGTGGCCAGAATGCTGGAAGGTGAGCGTGACAAACTGCTGCGTCTTGAGCAGGAACTGCACTCACGGGTGATTGGCCAGGATGAAGCGGTGAACGCGGTGTCCAATGCCATTCGCCGTAGCCGTGCCGGTCTTTCCGATCCTAACCGGCCGATTGGTTCATTCCTGTTCCTGGGGCCTACCGGGGTGGGTAAAACCGAACTGTGTAAGGCGTTGGCTGGGTTCCTGTTCGACAGTGATGACGCGATGGTGCGTATCGACATGTCCGAGTTTATGGAGAAACACTCCGTATCGCGGCTGGTGGGTGCACCTCCGGGTTATGTCGGTTATGAAGAGGGCGGTTATCTGACAGAAGCGGTGCGCCGTCGTCCGTATTCAGTGATCCTGCTGGATGAAGTGGAAAAAGCGCACCCAGACGTGTTCAACATCCTGCTGCAGGTGTTGGATGACGGACGTCTGACAGACGGACAAGGTCGTACCGTTGATTTCCGTAATACCGTGGTGATCATGACCTCTAACCTGGGTTCCGATCTGATCCAGGAGCATTTCGGTCAGATGAGCTATCCACAGATGAAGGAATCGGTCATGGAGATGGTGAGCCAACATTTCCGTCCGGAATTCATCAACCGTATCGACGAAGTGGTGGTGTTCCATCCGCTCGGCCAGAAACATATCGCGCAGATTGCCAAGATCCAGTTGGCGCGTCTGTACCAGCGTCTGGAAGAGCGCGGCTACGAAGTCAGCATCACGGAGCCGGCATTGGAGCTGTTGGGTAAAACGGGTTACGACCCAGTGTATGGTGCGCGGCCGTTGAAACGCGCTATCCAGCAGGAAATCGAAAACCCGCTGGCACAGCAAATCTTGTCTGGCAAGTTGATCCCAGGCAAACCGGTGACGCTGGACGTAGAAAACGACCATATCGTCGCCAAGCAATAAAAGTAGTTGTTGGTAGCTATATAGAAGGGGGCGGTTTTTACCGCCCCCTTTTCTTTGGCTTTAGCCTGGTTGACGGGTTTTCTTCGAGCAAAACGCTTAAAACCTTCCTTTTTTGCTCAATAAATACCCACAAATGACGTTTTGGCTGGTTTTTTGAACGCTTGAAAAGTTTTTTGAATTTAGGGGTTGCGCCCTTCTGAGAACTCCCTATAATGCGCCTCCACTGACCGGGAACAACGACGAACAAGTCGCCCAGCCAGGAAGAAGCAACCCGGTGAAAACACCGCGTCTCGTAAGAGAAAAAGGTTGACTCTTCAGCGGGAAAGCGTAATATGCACCTCCCGCGTTACCGAGAAACATCCCGGTAACGAACGCTCTTTAACAATTTATCAGACAATCTGTGTGGGCACTCACAAGACGATATCCAGCTACTTCGGTAGCAAAAAAATATCAAGTCTTGAAGAGTGACCAAGCAGTAATTCATGCGAATGAATTATTACGAAAGTTAATTTTCGAGCATCGCTGCACCGTTCTTTAATGAACAGTGTCAGCAAATCAAGCTTTTAATTGAAGAGTTTGATCATGGCTCAGATTGAACGCTGGCGGCAGGCCTAACACATGCAAGTCGAGCGGTAGCACAAGGAGCTTGCTCCTGGGTGACGAGCGGCGGACGGGTGAGTAATGTCTGGGAAACTGCCCGATGGAGGGGGATAACTACTGGAAACGGTAGCTAATACCGCATAACGTCTTCGGACCAAAGTGGGGGACCTTCGGGCCTCACACCATCGGATGTGCCCAGATGGGATTAGCTAGTAGGTGAGGTAATGGCTCACCTAGGCGACGATCCCTAGCTGGTCTGAGAGGATGACCAGCCACACTGGAACTGAGACACGGTCCAGACTCCTACGGGAGGCAGCAGTGGGGAATATTGCACAATGGGCGCAAGCCTGATGCAGCCATGCCGCGTGTGTGAAGAAGGCCTTCGGGTTGTAAAGCACTTTCAGCGAGGAGGAAGGGTTCAGTGTTAATAGCACTGTTCATTGACGTTACTCGCAGAAGAAGCACCGGCTAACTCCGTGCCAGCAGCCGCGGTAATACGGAGGGTGCAAGCGTTAATCGGAATTACTGGGCGTAAAGCGCACGCAGGCGGTTTGTTAAGTCAGATGTGAAATCCCCGAGCTTAACTTGGGAACTGCATTTGAAACTGGCAAGCTAGAGTCTTGTAGAGGGGGGTAGAATTCCAGGTGTAGCGGTGAAATGCGTAGAGATCTGGAGGAATACCGGTGGCGAAGGCGGCCCCCTGGACAAAGACTGACGCTCAGGTGCGAAAGCGTGGGGAGCAAACAGGATTAGATACCCTGGTAGTCCACGCTGTAAACGATGTCGACTTGGAGGTTGTGCCCTTGAGGCGTGGCTTCCGGAGCTAACGCGTTAAGTCGACCGCCTGGGGAGTACGGCCGCAAGGTTAAAACTCAAATGAATTGACGGGGGCCCGCACAAGCGGTGGAGCATGTGGTTTAATTCGATGCAACGCGAAGAACCTTACCTACTCTTGACATCCACAGAACTTTCCAGAGATGGATTGGTGCCTTCGGGAACTGTGAGACAGGTGCTGCATGGCTGTCGTCAGCTCGTGTTGTGAAATGTTGGGTTAAGTCCCGCAACGAGCGCAACCCTTATCCTTTGTTGCCAGCGCGTAATGGCGGGAACTCAAAGGAGACTGCCGGTGATAAACCGGAGGAAGGTGGGGATGACGTCAAGTCATCATGGCCCTTACGAGTAGGGCTACACACGTGCTACAATGGCATATACAAAGAGAAGCGAACTCGCGAGAGCAAGCGGACCTCATAAAGTATGTCGTAGTCCGGATCGGAGTCTGCAACTCGACTCCGTGAAGTCGGAATCGCTAGTAATCGTAGATCAGAATGCTACGGTGAATACGTTCCCGGGCCTTGTACACACCGCCCGTCACACCATGGGAGTGGGTTGCAAAAGAAGTAGGTAGCTTAACCTTCGGGAGGGCGCTTACCACTTTGTGATTCATGACTGGGGTGAAGTCGTAACAAGGTAACCGTAGGGGAACCTGCGGTTGGATCACCTCCTTACCTAAAGATATGCAGTTGAGTGCAGTGTCCACACAGATTGTCTGATGAAAAGTAATGAGCAAACAAAACCTTGTGGTATAGGTAAGTGCCGGGAAATTTGTGGCTGTCTAGTGCAGTGACAAACAACAATGGCGCTCGATTTTTCACGAAAAATCTCACCTTTACCCGAAATTATCGAATCAGTGATTCGATAAGCAAATTTCGGGTCCCCATCGTCTAGAGGCCTAGGACACTGCCCTTTCACGGCTGTAACAGGGGTTCGAATCCCCTTGGGGACGCCATCCGATAATGAGTGAAAGACATTATCACCGGTCATTCGTGACTGATTATCTTAAAGATGACTCTTGCGAGTCGTGTTTAAGATATTGCTCTTTAACAATCTGGAACAAGCTGAAAATTGAAACATGACAGCTGAAACTTATCCCTCCGTAGAAGTATTGGGGTAAGGACTAACCTGTCATAGAGTCTCTCAAATAAACAGCACGACAGTGTCTCTGTTTACAGAAACACCTTCGGGTTGTGAGGTTAAGTGACTAAGCGTACACGGTGGATGCCTAGGCAGTCAGAGGCGATGAAGGGCGTGCTAATCTGCGAAAAGTGTCGGTAAGGTGATATGAACCGTTATAACCGGCAATACCCGAATGGGGAAACCCAGTGTGTTTCGACACACTATCGTATGGTGAATACATAGCCATACGAGGCGAACCGGGGGAACTGAAACATCTAAGTACCCCGAGGAAAAGAAATCAACCGAGATTCCCCTAGTAGCGGCGAGCGAACGGGGAACAGCCCAGAACCTGAATCAGTTCTTGTGTTAGTGGAAGCGTCTGGAAAGTCGCGCAGCAAAGGGTGATAGCCCCGTACACTAAAATGCATTAACTGTGAGTTCGATGAGTAGGGCGGGACACGTGACATCCTGTCTGAATATGGGGGGACCATCCTCCAAGGCTAAATACTCCTGACTGACCGATAGTGAACCAGTACCGTGAGGGAAAGGCGAAAAGAACCCCGGCGAGGGGAGTGAAATAGAACCTGAAACCGTGTACGTACAAGCAGTGGGAGCACCTTCGTGGTGTGACTGCGTACCTTTTGTATAATGGGTCAGCGACTTATATTTTGTAGCAAGGTTAACCGTATAGGGGAGCCGTAGGGAAACCGAGTCTTAACTGGGCGAATAGTTGCAAGGTATAGACCCGAAACCCGGTGATCTAGCCATGGGCAGGTTGAAGGTTGGGTAACACTAACTGGAGGACCGAACCGACTAATGTTGAAAAATTAGCGGATGACTTGTGGCTGGGGGTGAAAGGCCAATCAAACCGGGAGATAGCTGGTTCTCCCCGAAAGCTATTTAGGTAGCGCCTCGTGAACTCATCTTCGGGGGTAGAGCACTGTTTCGGCTAGGGGGCCATCCCGGCTTACCAAACCGATGCAAACTCCGAATACCGAAGAATGTTATCACGGGAGACACACGGCGGGTGCTAACGTCCGTCGTGAAGAGGGAAACAACCCAGACCGCCAGCTAAGGTCCCAAAGTCATGGTTAAGTGGGAAACGATGTGGGAAGGCATAGACAGCCAGGATGTTGGCTTAGAAGCAGCCATCATTTAAAGAAAGCGTAATAGCTCACTGGTCGAGTCGGCCTGCGCGGAAGATGTAACGGGGCTAAACCATGCACCGAAGCTGCGGCAGCGACGCTTAGGCGTTGTTGGGTAGGGGAGCGTTCTGTAAGCCGTTGAAGGTGAACTGTGAGGTTTGCTGGAGGTATCAGAAGTGCGAATGCTGACATAAGTAACGATAAAGCGGGTGAAAAACCCGCTCGCCGGAAGACCAAGGGTTCCTGTCCAACGTTAATCGGGGCAGGGTGAGTCGACCCCTAAGGCGAGGCCGAAAGGCGTAGTCGATGGGAAACAGGTTAATATTCCTGTACTCGGTGTTACTGCGAAGGGGGGACGGAGAAGGCTAGGCTAGCCGGGCGACGGTTGTCCCGGTTTAAGCGTGTAGGGGGAGTGACCTGGTAAATCCGGTTACTTACTAACCCTGAGGCGTGATGACGATGCACTACGGTGCAGAAGTAGTTGATGCCCTGCTTCCAGGAAAAGCCTCTAAGCATCAGGTAACATCAAATCGTACCCCAAACCGACACAGGTGGTCAGGTAGAGAATACCAAGGCGCTTGAGAGAACTCGGGTGAAGGAACTAGGCAAAATGGTGCCGTAACTTCGGGAGAAGGCACGCTGGCGCGTAGGTGAAGAGACTTGCTCTCGGAGCTGAAGCCAGTCGCAGATACCAGCTGGCTGCAACTGTTTAATAAAAACACAGCACTGTGCAAACACGAAAGTGGACGTATACGGTGTGACGCCTGCCCGGTGCTGGAAGGTTAATTGATGGGGTCAGCCGCAAGGCGAAGCTCTTGATCGAAGCCCCAGTAAACGGCGGCCGTAACTATAACGGTCCTAAGGTAGCGAAATTCCTTGTCGGGTAAGTTCCGACCTGCACGAATGGCGTAATGATGGCCAGGCTGTCTCCACCCGAGACTCAGTGAAATTGAACTCGCTGTGAAGATGCAGTGTACCCGCGGCAAGACGGAAAGACCCCGTGAACCTTTACTATAGCTTGACACTGAACATTGAGCCTTGATGTGTAGGATAGGTGGGAGGCTTTGAAGTGTGGACGCCAGTCTGCATGGAGCCAACCTTGAAATACCACCCTTTAATGTTTGATGTTCTAACTCGGCCCCATAATCTGGGGTGAGGACAGTGTCTGGTGGGTAGTTTGACTGGGGCGGTCTCCTCCCAAAGAGTAACGGAGGAGCACGAAGGTTAGCTAATCACGGTCGGACATCGTGAGGTTAGTGCAAAGGCATAAGCTAGCTTGACTGCGAGAGTGACGGCTCGAGCAGGTACGAAAGTAGGTCTTAGTGATCCGGTGGTTCTGAATGGAAGGGCCATCGCTCAACGGATAAAAGGTACTCCGGGGATAACAGGCTGATACCGCCCAAGAGTTCATATCGACGGCGGTGTTTGGCACCTCGATGTCGGCTCATCACATCCTGGGGCTGAAGTAGGTCCCAAGGGTATGGCTGTTCGCCATTTAAAGTGGTACGCGAGCTGGGTTTAGAACGTCGTGAGACAGTTCGGTCCCTATCTGCCGTGGGCGTTGGAAGATTGAGAGGGGTTGCTCCTAGTACGAGAGGACCGGAGTGAACGCACCACTGGTGTTCGGGTTGTCATGCCAATGGCACTGCCCGGTAGCTAAGTGCGGAAAAGATAAGCGCTGAAAGCATCTAAGCGCGAAACTTGCCTCGAGATGAGTCTTCCCTGGGCCTTTAAGGTCCCTGAAGGAACGTTTAAGACTAAGACGTTGATAGGCTGGGTGTGTAAGTGCAGCGATGCATTGAGCTAACCAGTACTAATGATCCGTGAGGCTTAACCTTACAACACCCAAGGTGTTTTAGAGAGATTGAAGTAGATTTTCAGCGAAGTTCCGAGATTGGTTTCGATGGCGACACGAGAGTGAAGCGGTTGGAATGAAACAGAATTTGCCTGGCGGCAATAGCGCGGTGGTCCCACCTGACCCCATGCCGAACTCAGAAGTGAAACGCCGTAGCGCCGATGGTAGTGTGGGGTCTCCCCATGCGAGAGTAGGACACTGCCAGGCATCAAATAAACGTTATCAGTATGACACCTGGTAATGCGCGAAATCACTCAGGTGGTTTTGCCAGCATCGAAAGATGCGACGTAAAAGAATCGGTGGAGCGGTAGTTCAGTTGGTTAGAATACCTGCCTGTCACGCAGGGGGTCGCGGGTTCGAGCCCCGTCCGTTCCGCCACTTAATTGATAAGCCCTGAGTCTCTGACTCAGGGCTTTTTCATTTGCTAAATTTCCCACACTTCATAAAGCAATCAAGGGGCACCGAGCTAATCCACGATGCCGGACCGCCCCCTAGCCCTTTGGGAGAGGGTTGGGGTGAGGAGATTTCCTGCCAAATCAAGGTCTATTGTTGCCAATTAATCAAAAGTCTTATGCACAATAGGGCGTTTTTGATCAACAAAACTGCTGCCATAATCCTCTCAAGCTGTTTTGATAAACAAACCGAGAGAACATAATTATGAGCATCCCTGCATTTGGCTTAGGTACTTTCCGTCTACAAGATCAAGTGGTGATCGATTCCGTGAGCACCGCTCTGGAACTGGGCTACCGTGCCATCGACACCGCACAAATCTATGAGAACGAAGCGGCCGTTGGCCAAGCTATCGCAGCCAGCGGCGTGAAACGTGAAGAGCTATTTATCACCACCAAAATCTGGATCGCCAACCTGGGCAAAGACCAACTGATCCCAAGCCTGCAAGAAAGCCTGAAAAAGCTGCAAACCTCCTATGTGGATCTGACCCTGATCCATTGGCCGTCACCGAACGATGAAGTCTCGGTTGCCGAGTCGATGGCGGAGTTGGTGAAGGCTAAGGAACTCGGACTGACGCGCCAGATTGGTATTTCCAACTTCACCGTTGAACTGATGCAGCGCGCTATTGATGCAGTGGGTGCTGATGCGATTGCCACCAATCAAATCGAACTCTCGCCGTATCTGCAAAACCGTCAGGTGGTTGAATTTGCACAACAGCATGGCATTGCCATCACCTCCTATATGACGCTGGCTTATGGTAAGGCGTTGCAGGATGAAGTTATCAACAATATCGCCAAGCGTCGTGATGTGACCGCCGCTCAGGTGATCCTGGCTTGGGCGATGCAACTGGGTTATGCGGTGATCCCGTCCTCGACCAAGCGTGAAAACCTGGCGAGCAATCTGTTGGCCCAGCAACTGACGCTGTCTGATTATGAAATGGCTGAAATTGCTGCATTAGAATGCAATGGCCGTCTGGTTAGCCCGGAAGGTCTGGCACCAAACTGGGATTGATAGGTTGGCCGTCTGTGGTTTTGAGGCCACAGACGGCTTAGCTTGTTTTAACGAGCGATCTTTTGGTGTAAGGCGATAATCTCACGGCCCATTTCCATCAGCATAATCGCGTTCATCAGATGGTCCTGTGCATGGACCATCACCAGATGAACCGGGATTTTACCGCTGCCTTCGTCCATTTCGATCAGTTTGGTCTGCACGTGATGAGCGCCAGAGAGTGCCTCCTGCGCTTGTTGCATATACTGTTCGGCCTGCACGAAGTCTTCTTCTTCGCGCGCACAGCGCATGGCTTGAAACACCAGACTGCGGGCGTAACCCGCATTGGCAATCAGCTCCATCACTTCGTTTTCCAAATCCATTTCAGGCTTCCTCAATCAGTGCCAGAGCTTGATCCAATACCTTGTCACCCTTCATGGTGCCGTAGGCCATCATATCGATGCAGGCGACTTTTTTATGGTGCTCGTGGGCTATCTTCTCGCATTCTGCCAGCTTATAGCGGATCTGCGGCCCCAGCAGCGCGACGTCAAATTCGGTTACTGCCGTTTTGTATTCACGGATCGACTTGGCACAGATCTCGGCGTCAATACCGCGCGCTTTGGCGGCTTCCTGCATCTTTTTCACCAGCAGACTGGTGGACATACCCAAGTCACACACTAACAGGATCTTTTTCATGTTATTTCTCCAGGCGTTCCAGCAGGTGCTGGATTAAAAGTGGGATCGGTCGGCCAGAGGCCACGCTACGGCCATTTTCGCGCCACAGCGCGGTGCCGCTGATATCAAGGTGTGCCCAGGGGATCTCCGCCCGGCTGAAGCGACTTAGGAAGTAGGCGGCAGAGGTACTGATCGCCGCATTGTTGGTAGGCGTGTTACACAGATCGGCAATACCGCTCTCGACCTGTTTGCTGAAGCGCTCATCTAACGGCAACGACCATAAAGGATCGCCACTGTGCAAGCCTGCCTGAGTAAGATCGTGACGCAGTTTCTCATCCTCGGTCATCAGCCCGCTAAGATCGTAACCCAAGGCTTTGACCACCGCGCCGGTGAGCGTAGCCAGATCGATCACGTATTCAGGCGGCTGCTGATTATTGGTCAACCTGCTGGCGTAGGCGATACCATCGGCCAGTACCAGCCGCCCCTCGGCATCGGTGTTATTGATTTCCACGGTTAAGCCGCTGTAGCTGGTTGCGACATCGCCTGGGCGCATCGCTGCCGGGCCAATCATATTTTCGGCCAGCGCCAGTACGCCTACCAGACGGACCGGCAGCTTGAGTTCTGCCACGGCCAGCATCAGGCCAAAGACGTTAGCTGCGCCACACATGTCATATTTCATGGTGTACATGCCATCGCCGCCCTTTAGCCACAGGCCGCCGGTATCGAAGGTGATACCTTTGCCCACGTAGGCGCTGAAGGGGCCGGTATCGCTACCCTGGTAACGTATCACCACCAAACGTGGAGGATTATCGGCACCTTTACCTACCGCCTGTAGCAGACCAAGACCTTGCTCAGCGATCTGCTGTTCATCCAACACTTCGCAACTCAGGCTGGGATAGGAGGCAATCTGGCGGGCGATCTCGCTGGCGAAAAATGCCGGGGTGCAACGATCGCTTGGCATGTCGGCAATGCGTCGTGCTGCCTTCATCCCCATGGCGGTGGCAGCCGCTTGAGACAGTCGCTGCTCGAGAGTGGCTCGTTGCTCCGGCTGGCAATAGAACACCAACTCCTGGATACGCGGTACAGGCGCCGTTGCTGCCTTTTTCAGACCGAGATCGCTCAGTTGGTAATCCAGGTTGAACAGGAAGTGCAGCAGAGGGTTCAGTGCCAGCAGGCTGCGGTGATCAAACACCGTGCAGTCGACGATCAACTGCGTACTAGAGCCACTGCGTAGTAGAGGACGCAGTGCGGTGACCAGCTTGCTGGTTTGCCCATCGAGCCAGAACGTTTTTGGCAACAGCGTGACGCGGCCTACCGGAGCACAGCCATAGGCGCAGTCGGCGGTTTGCTGTTGGGCTGTGGCCTGCAGTTCCTGTAACAGGGCTGCATTGCAGGGTAATTGCAATGGGCTGCCGGGATAGCTAATCACATGGTTGTTAACTTCCCATGCGGGGATTTCACTCAGTAACCGATAATTAATCAAAATGGATCTCCTCAATCGGCGCGCGAATGCGCTCGGCATAGTCGGTTAGCCATTGCTCGCTGGCTGGAGTGTAGTGGGTATGCTCGGCCCGGCGTTCTGCCAGATACACCGTCGGTGGCTGGATGGCGCTGGCGACCACAAACGAGAAGGTTTTGATATTGGTTGAGATGCCGAACTCTCCCTGCCGATTCATGCAGACTACGGAGAGATCGCCCACCCGGCCAAAGCGGGCTATCAGCCGGTCTTCCAGCTCGAAGACGACCGAATCGGCCGCCTGTTGTGGCGTCATACCTTGCTGCATACGGCGCACGATCTCATAGCTGGTGCAGCCCTTCATCAGGTCTTCACCCACTCCGGTGGCAGTTGCGGCTCCGATCTGGCTGTCACAGTAGAAACCGGAGCCAATCACCGGTGAATCACCCAGTCGGCCACGGCGTTTCATAAACAACCCGCTGGTAGACGTGGCCACGCTCATTGAACCATGTAGATCGAGGCCGATAATGCCGACGGTATCGTGACCATCGTAGGGGCTAAGGCCCTTATCGATGGTTTCGCGGCAGCGTTTACGATAGTGCTGGGTTGCACGTTCGGTGAGCATGGTCTTGTCGGCAAAACCCTGGCTAAGGGCCCACTCACGTGCGCCAGCCCCCACCAGGACGCTGTTGAAGCGTTCGCGGCTCAGCGCTTGGGCAACCTTCACCGGGTTGGCGATATCCACCAGGTTACCAACGGCACCAAAGGCCAGCGTATCGCCATCCATAAAGGCCGCATCCAGTTCTACCTCACCATTTTCGGTAGGCAGGCCGCCGAAACCGACAGATTTATAAAACGGAAAATCCTCCACTTCCGCCACAGCGCTAACCACGCTTTGTGCGGCGCTTGCCCCGGCTTTCAGCGCTTCACTGGCCTGGGTGACGCCTTCCAGGGCCATACGCCAGGTTGCAATCATTCCCCACATATCAAACTCCTGATGTTTCGGCTGCGCGATACTGTTTGTCCAGAATGCGCAGGAAAGGCAGATAAAGCATGGCGCCGATCAGCAGGTTAACGATCTGCATCAGGCTGCCACTCAAATGGCCGGTCACGATAAAGCCACTGATCACCGGTGGCAGCGTCCAGGGGATAAATACCCCGGTAGTGACGGCGACGGCCCCCACCTTCATCGCCACGTATTGCACGGTAACCAACACCACCGGCACCAGGTTGAAAGGGATCAACATGATGGGGTTCATGATCACCGGCAGGCCAAACAGGATCGGTTCATTAATATTGAAGATTGAGGCCGCCGCCCCCATGCGACCTACTTCGCGGATGCTATTGCTACGGGCAAAGAACAGAATGGCGATCACCAACGACAGAGTGGCACCAGCACCCCCCATCCAGATCATATCGAAAAACTGTTCGGTAACGATGTGCGGTGGCGTAACCCCGGCCTGGATAGCGGCGATGTTGTCGGTCTGGTTTTCCATCCACAGCGGACGAATGATGCCGTTGACCATCGAACCGGAGTTGATCCCCACTGACCATAGGATGGTGATACTCAATACCGTCAGCAGCGCGCCGATATAGGAAGTGCCAAAGTGACGTACCGGCGTAGCGACCACGTTATAAATAAACTGATGAATGGTTTGGTAGCTGGTGTGTTCGAACAGAATACGGATCGCCAGCACCAGGATAATCACGAACAGAGCAGGCAGCAGAGCGGCGAAGGATTCCTGTACCGCAGGTGGCACGCCTTCGGGCATTTTGATAATCAGTTTGCGGCGCTTGAGGTAGCAGAACAGTTCGGTCCACAGCAGTGAGCCGATCATCGCCACAAACAGCCCCTTGCTGCCGATCCACTCGGTCGGGATCACATTGATATTACCCAAGGCTTCTACCTTGATAAACGGCGTGAGGATCAGGAAACACACCAGCGACAGAATACCGCTGGAGACGCGGTCCTCGTCATAATGTTCCGCCAGGCGGTAAGCGGTAAGGAAGCTGACAAACAGCGACATGGTGGAGAACACCGCGTTGAACGGGATCTCGATGATATTGCTCCAGCTGGCGCCAAACAGGCCTGCCATAAACTGCTGGTAACCCTGATTGGGGAACGACGAAATCACCAGCAGGATAGAGCCGACGATAATGAACGGCATAAAGGAAACATAGGCACCGCGGATGGCACACAAATGCCGCTGCTGTGCGGCCTTGGCCGCCAGAGGCATCAGCTTGGCTTCAAGAAATCCCAGAACGTTGTTCATGCTAAACCCCGTAGGTATGCTTATTGGAGAAAAACAGGTAAGGGTGGCGACTTATTGGCTGGGATTATCAGTGAATGGATTTTAAAGAAAGGTGAATCAGTTCACAGTGTGAGGTGAATTTATAAAATATCTCACAAGATTAGTTATGATAGGACATCAATTTTAGTGTGGAGTCCACGATGGAAATCAAGCTGCATGCCAATGCGACCACCACCCCACGAGTGCGGCGTTATATCCAGCAATCGGATAAAAGTGACCGCGTTTTGGCGCAGGAGCTGGGCATCTCCGTGGCGACAGTACGCCGTTGGCGGCAGCGCCAGGATGTCGCCGATCGCCATACGGTGCCAAAAACTACCCGCAAACTGCTGACGGACGAGCAGAGTTTGCTTATCAACTGGCTGAGACAAAAATTACAGTTGCCGTTGGATGAGCTGCTGGTGGTGGTGAATCAGGGGATGCAACAGCCGATCTCCCGTGCGGGTTTGGATCGCTATCTACGCGGCGTGGGCCAGCGCGGTGAGGAACAGAGCAGGGTGCTACGCGGTAAAAAGGCGGTGAAGGCTGGTGAACTGCCGGTAACTCTCGCCCTTTTTTATCAACGAATTAGCCTATCGGCCGAGGATGGCGGCGAACAGCACCTCTTGTGGGCCGAAGAGAAGGTCAGCGGCTGGCTGAGTGCACGAGCCTTTGCGGGCGCTTCGCCGATGCTGGTGGTCAACTGGCTGAAGGAACTGTTACCGCACTGCCCAGGCGATATACAATCTATTGAGACTGAAAATAAAAAGCTGTTCGGCAATAGCGAGTCTCAGACCCATCCCCTACAGCTATGGTGTCGGGAGCAGGGGATTACGCTGCAACAACCCGCGCTACCGCAAATGGAGATTGTGCTGCGGCTTGAAAGCCAACTGGCGCAGTTGCTACCGGCGGCGGAGAACTCATCACTAGACAACGTGTTGCAGGCGCTCTGTGCCAGCTATAACCAACACTGGCCACAGAAGAAGCTGGGTGGCCTGACGCCCACCGCATTCTGGTTACAGCATCGACCAGGTTAACGGGGTGCCAGGCTTTCGCTAAGAAAGTCGATAAAGCTGCGTAGGCGGTTGCTTACGGCACTGTCGCTGTAATAAACCGCATTCACCGGTACGGCAACCGGCAGCGTCTCCTCGACCAGGATCTGCACTAAGTCCCCACGCTGAATATCCTCATCGATCATAAAGTTAGACAGGCAGGCGATGCCGTTGCCATGCAGACAAAGGTGGCGCTGTGTTTCTCCGCTGTTGGTAGTCAGCCCCGGTGTAATCTCCAACTGCCGGCCATCGGCGCAGGCTAATGGCCAGCGGTTCAGGTTGGGCAGATCGTTGAAGCCGATGCAGCAGTGTTGCGCCAGCTCCTCCACGCTTTGCGGGGTACCGAACTGTTGCAGATAGGCCGGTGACGTCACAATTTTTCGATAGCTGGTCATCAGTTTGCGCGCCTTCAAACTTGAGTCTGTGAGTTCCCCTACGCGGATGGCAATGTCGACCTTGCGCTCAATCAGGTTGATAAAGGTTTCTGAAGAGACCAGAGAGAGCGACATTTCCGGGTAGCGGGCACGAAACTCGCCAACCAATGGGGTCAGCACGTGCAACACGACCGGCGTTGCGGCATCCACGCGCAACAGGCCCTGGGGCCGCTGGCGGCTCTCCATCAGCGCATTTTCCGCCGCGGCCATATCGCTCAGGACTTTCTGCACCTGGCGGAAATAGTTTTCTCCCTCCTGCGTCAGGCTGATCTGGCGGGTGGTGCGATTGAGCAGCGTGACCCCCAGCTTACTTTCCAGCTTTTTAACCGTACGGCTGACCACCGAGTTCGCCTGTTCCAAGTGCTCCGCCGCGCGGCTGAAGCTACCGCATTCCACCACGGTGACAAAGGTGATCAGTTCATCCGAATTTGCCTTCATTGTTGCTCCGTCAGCAAAATTTATTTGAAATTTTGAGCATTTTTATCATTTAAGCACAGGCAGATAATCACCGCTATCAACCCGAACGCTATTTTGGAGTTAGCAATGCCTCTCGCTTTACTTGCCTTGACCATCAGTGCCTATGCCATCGGCACCACGGAGTTTGTGATTGTCGGATTGATCCCGACCATCGCCGAGCAGTTGAACGTCACTGTGCCCTCCGCAGGGCTGCTGGTGACCCTTTACGCCATTGGGGTGGCGATCGGCGCGCCGGTACTGACCGCTTTAACCGGCCGAGTGCCGCGCAAGATGCTGCTGGTGGGCCTGATGGTGCTGTTCACCCTTGGCAACCTGCTGGCCTGGCAGTCACCGAGCTATGAGTCACTGGTGGTTGCTCGTTTACTGACTGGCCTGGCGCACGGGGTGTTTTTCTCGGTGGGTTCGACGATTGCCACTAGCCTGGTAGCCAAAGAGAAGGCGGCAACGGCCATCGCCATCATGTTTGGTGGCTTGACCGTTGCGCTGGTGACCGGCGTGCCGTTAGGCACCTTTATCGGCCAGCACTTCGGCTGGCGTGAGACCTTCCTGGCGGTGTCGTTGATTGGCATGGTGGCGATTATTGCCAGCCTGATCCTGATCCCGAATAACATCAAGAACCAGGCCAGAGCCAGCATCCGCGATCAGCTGCAAGTGCTAACTCACCCGCGCCTGCTGCTGATTTACGCTGTTACCGCACTGGGCTACGGCGGGGTATTTACGACCTTCACCTTCCTGGCGCCGATGATGCAGGAGCTGGCTGGCTTTTCGGCTCCGGCCGTCAGTTGGATTTTGCTGGCCTATGGCATAGCGGTAGCCATCGGTAACATTTGGGGCGGCAAGCTGGCCGACCGTCATGGCGCGGTACGGGCATTGAGCTTTATCTTTGCCGCATTAGCCGCCTTGCTGTTGGTGTTTCAGTTTACAGCAAGCCACAGCATCGCCGCGTTGCTGACGGTGGTGGTGATGGGGATATTTGCCTTTGGCAATGTCCCGGGCTTGCAGGTTTATGTGGTGCAGAAGGCCGAGCAGTACACACCGAACGCGGTGGACGTTGCTTCTGGCCTGAATATCGCGGCTTTTAACGTGGGGATCGCACTGGGCTCCGTGATTGGCGGACAGACCGTGGCCTCACTAGGGTTGGCGCAAACGCCTTGGATCGGGGCGCTGATTGTGGTGGGGGCATTGTTACTGATTGGTCTCAGTGGCCGCTTGGATAAACAATACCCACGGCAGTTCGCCTGATCCCATCTTGCACTCTTCTTGGCCCGCATTGGTGGGCCTTTTCGCATTCAGCGCGAACCTTTACAGACACATACACGGCATTGATTGAAATCGGCCCGCCTTGCCCCTATAACTGGATCTCTAAAAGCCATGTTGGCAGAGCCGCTCAGGCGTATACTCAATTTAGTCTTGGTAGCCATGTTGCTATCAACGTGATCTTCATCCGAACGGGAAATAGGCGAATAACGTGCCGAAACGAACTTATGCAATGAGGTATGTTGCGGGCCAGCCAGTTGAACGGATTTTCCCTGGTGCCATCAATCAGCCGCTACCGCCCGGGGCCGCCTTACCTACGTCTGGCGCGCTGCGGGTGATGGTATGGAATATTTTCAAACAGCAGCGTGCCGATTGGCTTTCGGTATTGAAAGACTTCGGTAAAGATGCGCAGCTGGTGCTATTGCAGGAGGCGCAGACCACGCCGGAATTGGTCAGCTTTGCCACTTCTAACTATCTGGCTGCCGATCAGGTGCCCGCCTTTGTGTTGCCGCAACACCCTTCTGGTGTGATGACGCTGGCGGCGGCACATCCGGTGTATTGTTGCCCGCTGCGCGAACGGGAGCCGCTGCTGCGTTTGGCCAAGTCGGCGTTGATCACCGTCTACCCTTTATTAGATGGTCAGCTGTTGATGGTCGTGAATATCCACGCGGTGAACTTTAGCCTGGGAGTGGATGTTTACAGCAAACAGCTTGGCCCGATTGGTGAGCAGATAGCCCTCCATCGGGGTCCGGTGATCATGGCGGGGGATTTTAACGCCTGGAGCCGCAAGCGTATCAACGCGCTGTATCAATTTGCCAGCGATATGGCGTTGCACGAGGTCAACTTCGCCGACGATCATCGCCGTAAAGCCTTTGGCCGCCCGTTGGATTTTATCTTTTACCGCAACCTGGGCGTTACAGAGGCCTCGGTGCTGGTGACTCAGGCCTCAGACCACAATCCGCTGCTGGTGGAGTTCCATTCGCAAACCGATAAACCGGTCTGGTAGCGAAATTTGGCCAATAAAAAAGCATCCCGAGGGATGCTTTTTTTGTGGCGAAAACTTAGGTTTCCGGCGACGATTTGTTGCTGACAAACAGCGTCAGCTTCACACCAGGTTGCAAACTGCTGGCTTTGCCGATCGTTGAGTTCCAACGCATCACGTCGTTAATTTCGACGCCGTGACGACGTGCAATGCTGGATAGCGAATCACCTTTACGCACTTGGTAGGTGATGCTGCTGTTATCTCTGGCATTGCTGGCCACTTGCAGGGTTTGCCCAACTTTCAGCGTGCTCTTGCCACGCAAATTGTTCCAACTCTGCAAATCGCTGGTCTTAACGTTCAACCGTTTGGCGATGGTGGATAACGTATCGCCGGAGCGAACCTTATACGCACTTCCGCCTGACAGGCCGCTGTTCTTCGCCAACTGGGTGGTTGGTAATGTTGCAGCTATCTGTCCGTCGGCCAACGAGTCTTTCAACTGTGCGGCATTCTTTTTGGGAACCATGATGTAATGGGGCCCATTAGGTGCCGTAACGCCTTTCTTGTAGCCAGGGTTATAAGCCTTCATCTTGGTGAGAGAAAGCCCAGACATCTCTGCCGCCTGAGTCAGCTGGATCTGCTGACCGACATCAATACGCGCCAGTGCACGGGTTTCGTCAGTTTTTGGCAACTTGACGCCGTACTTTTTGCTGTGCTTGATGATATCGCTCAGTGCCAGCATTTTCGGGACATAGATTGACGTTTCACGCGGAAGCGACAATGCCCAGAACTCGGTGGACTTACCCTTACGTTTATTCGCCTTAACCGCCTGCATGACTCGGCCTTCACCACTGTTATACGCGGCGATGGTCAATAACCAGTCACCGTCAAACATGCGGTTCAAACGCTCCATCATGTTAAGCGCAGCAGTCGTCGAGGCCACAACATCACGGCGCCCGTCATACCACTGATTGTTTTTCAAACCATAATTGCGACCCGTTTGCGGCACGATCTGCCATAGCCCTGCGGCATTGGCACTTGACGTGGCGTGAGGGTCAAAAGCGCTCTCCACTATGGGTAGCAGTACCAGTTCCATCGGCATATTGCGTTTCTTAATCTGCCCGACTATCCAGTACATGTACGGCTCTGCCCGTAGTGTTACATCGTGGAGATAGCTCTTACTTTTTAAATATTTTCTTTTTTGTTCACGGATCCGGTCGTTTTCCGGAACCTCCATCTTCAGCTCGTCGCTAATGAAGTTCCACAGGTTCTGCTGAGCGGCGCTATTGTTACTGTCTAGCCACCGTGCCGAACTCGCTGTGTACTCTCCTGCTTCACTTTCTTGACCTGCCGAAGACAGACTCTGTGCATGTTGCTTTGGCGCCGGTACATCCTGCCAGGATGACTGGCAACCAACCAACAAGACCGAGGCGAGAAGTATCGCTTTAGCCTTCATGTGTGTGTCAATATAGTTGCTTAAAAGACGAGCAAGGATACTTTGCTTCGCCAAAAAACACAACTAAAAGCTTAGAAGGCATCCTTGCGCAGGCGTAATTCGGAAAAAACCGAATGAAGCTGACTCGGCGGCGAATTAAAGCCTATTTCCTTTTGTAAATCAGTGTCATGGCAGCGTAAAAATAGATTAATTTTACGCTCTAATTGCAACGTTGTGGGCAGGCTGGGTACTCCTTTTGCCCTTGATTGCTCAATTTGTTGCTGATATGTTTCAATCTGGCGGTCTTGCGGTAAAATTGTCCTGGCAAACTTAAGGTTTGAGAGCGTGTACTCGTGTGCGCAACAAATTAGGGTTTCGTCGGGAAGTTGCGCGAGCCGTTGAAATGAGTGGTACATTTGCTCTGCCGTCCCTTCAAAAAGCCGTCCGCAGCCCGCAGAAAAAAGCGTATCTCCACAGAAAAGATAAGGTGCACTGTAGAATGCCACGTGACCCAGGGTATGCCCTGGAACCGCGATGGTGGTGTAGCTACGCCCGCCAATTTCCAGGATATCGCCATCCTGAACCAACCGATTTGCTCCCTTATTAGCGGTTTCCTGAGGGCCATACACCGGCAGATCCGGATATTGCGCAACGATTTCCGCAACGCCGCCGACGTGGTCGTGGTGGTGATGGGTCAATAATATGGCATCGGGGGTCAGTTGCCGCTGGGACAACGCCGCCAATACCGGACCAGCTTCGCCGGGATCGACGATCACACAGCGCCCTTGCTGGTTAGCCAATAACCAAATGTAATTGTCCTGAAAAGCGGGAATGCTGATAAGATTCATGGAACACCTCTCGTTGGCAACGGCTTGAAAGAAGATACTAAACCATGAAACCAGCCCAGACTCTACAAAAGCTCACTAGCCCCTACTCCTGGGCCGGGTTGCCGTGGGGCGAATACTATCGTGAGGCGTTAGAGCAGCAGTTGCAGCCCTGGTGGCCCAAGATGTTTGGTTTCCATCTGTTGAAGATCGGTAATCTCAGCACTGAGTTGGCTAGCGAAAAGTGCGCTATCTCGCATCAGGTTAACGTGGGATTGGCCGGGGATAACCTGCATGTGCAGGCCGATCCTTATCAGTTGCCCTTTGCGGCCAAGTCCGTCGATGCCTGCTTATTGGCCCATACGCTCTCTTATGCCGATGACCCACACCGTTTGCTGCGTGAGGTCGATCGCGTCATGATTGACGATGGCTGGCTGGTGATCAGCAGTTTCAACCCTTTTAGCCTGCTAGGCCTGGGGAAGCTGATCCCCCGGTTGCGCAAACGCCAGCCTTACGTCAGCCGGATGTTTACCCAGATGCGTTTGCTGGACTGGCTCAGTCTGCTCAATTATGAGGTGTTGGATCAGACGCGCTTCCACGTGTTGCCTTGGCAGCGCAAAGGAGGGACTTTCTTGAGTACGCATTTACCGGCGCTTGGCTGTATGAGCGTGATTGTAGCCCGCAAGCGAACCTTGCCGCTGACGCCAACGCCGATGAAAGTGGGGGCGAGAAAACACTCTCTCAGCCGCGCAGTGGGCGCGACCAAGAGTTATCGCAAACTGCCTTAAGCTTCGGGTTTGTAGCCAACGTCGTCCTGCGTCGGGCTGCCAGCTGCATCGCGTGCCAGCACGTCGCAACGTTCGTTTTCCGGGTGCCCGGCATGGCCTTTGACCCATTCCCAACGGATGGTGTGGCGGGCAATCGCCAGATCCAGGCGCTGCCAAAGATCGACGTTCTTCACCGGTTTTTTGTCGGCAGTTTTCCAGCCGCGTTTTTTCCAGTTGTGGATCCAACTGGTGATCCCCTGGCGTACGTATTGGCTATCGGTGCTCAGCACCACTTCGCAGGGGGTGGTCAAGGCTTCGAGCGCCACAATGGCGGCCATCAGCTCCATGCGGTTATTGGTCGTCAGGTAATAACCCGCGCTGAACAGTTTCTCGTGCTGTTTATAACGCAAAATTGCGCCGTAACCGCCGGGGCCTGGATTACCAAGGCAAGAGCCGTCGGTGAAAATTTCTACCTGTTTAAGCATCTCTGGTAGACTCTTCCTATCAGTTTTATAAAAACCAAGTCTGACATAAACCAGCGCCATGAGCACAGCATTATGATCTCTACACCAACCAGACAGATCGTTCTCGATACCGAAACCACCGGTATGAACAAGCTAGGGGTTCACTACGAAGGTCACCGTATCATTGAGATCGGGGCCGTTGAGGTGATCAACCGTCGCCTGACCGGGCGCCATTTCCACGTTTACGTCAAGCCGGATCGGCTGGTGGATCCGGAAGCCTACGGCGTACACGGTATCAGCGATGAGTTCCTGGCGGATAAGCCTACTTTCGATCAGATCGCCGCTGAATTTATCGACTTTATCCGTGGTGGCGAGTTAGTCATTCATAACGCAGCGTTCGATATCGGCTTTATGGATCACGAGTTCCGCATGTTGCAGCGAGATATCCCGAAGACGGATACTTTCTGCACCATCACCGACAGCCTGTTGATGGCGCGCCGCCTGTTCCCAGGCAAGCGTAACAACCTCGATGCGCTGTGCAACCGCTATGAGATAGACAACACCAAGCGAACGCTGCACGGCGCTTTGCTCGATGCCGAGATCCTGGCGGAAGTCTATCTGGCGATGACCGGTGGCCAGACCTCGATGGCTTTCCAGATGGAAGGGGACACCCAGCAGACGGATTCAGCGCAGGATATACAACGCATCCAACGCCCGGCTACGGCGATGAAAGTGATCTATGCCAGTGACGCAGAATTGCAGGCTCACGAATCACGTCTGGATCTGGTGCAAAAGAAGGGCGGTAGCTGTCTGTGGCGTGGTGGCGCAGCAGCCGAATAACAGCCTGTCATGATAGAAATGACGCTTAAGTGGCATAATCAACGCGTGTTCGTTGAAAAACTGTGCAAACGACTCTTTTTATAAGAAAAGACGTTGACGGAATGGCGAGGCAACCGTAATATTCGGCTCGTTCCCCCGCAAGAGGGAACGTTGCGGAGCGGTAGTTCAGTTGGTTAGAATACCTGCCTGTCACGCAGGGGGTCGCGGGTTCGAGCCCCGTCCGTTCCGCCAACATTCAGAAGCCCTGAGTTAGCAATAACTCAGGGCTTCGTCTTTTCTATTGTGCCGTCTTCACACCTTCCTCCCCCCGTTGGCTTTTGCTGAAAAAACCGCAAAGATATTTCATTTTTTATTGATAATGATTACTATTTCCATTAATGGGTGGGCTACTCATCCTGTCAGATTGAGCAAACACTTCTTTTTATTTTCAGTGCTGAGCATGTCGTGAGCTACACATCGTTCTCTGGGATGAAGCAGGGCGTTCACCGGGTGGTGAATAAAACGTCGCTGTTTCACAACACTGAAAAACTGAAAAGGGATGGAACATGTTGGAAACTGTTCAGTCAGTCCGTTGGTTGCCGCTGACACCGGCACAGTTTGATTTTTGGGAGGAGTTTAGCTTTCACCCGCATCAGCCCGTATCTACCGTCGCCCACCGCATTACGCTACGCGGCGAGATTGATGAACCGGGGCTGTTAGCGGCGTTGGAGCAGGTTGTTGCTGAAACCGATGTTTTTACCATCCAGTTTCAACTGCCTGACAATGACGATCTACCGCTACAGCGCTGCAATCCCCAACTACGTCCTCGGGTACGCCTGATTGAGTTACAACAGACCGACGTTGCCGAGTCGATGATGCAGGTCGACATCGAGCGTCAGCTCAATTTACTGAGTCAGCCGCTGGCGGTCGTCTGGTTGATCCGCTTTTCGCCTACGCATTACACCGTTTATATCCGGGCACATCACATTATTATTGATGGTTTCGGCATGGCGCTGATCGAACATCGTCTCGCTGAGCTTTATCGTGCCCGTCTGCAAAAAACCACCGCTAGCCAACCTTTCCACGCGTTTTATGATTTTCTTGCTGAAGAGCAGCACTATGCCAGTAGCGAAAAATCGCGGCAGGACGCCGAGTATTGGCGCCGGTATGTTACCGATGCGCCTTCGCTCCCGGTTCTGCAGAAGGGAGGGGAGGACTACGGTGCGGAGTGTCTACACAGCGAAGCGGTACTACCTGAACATTTTAGCCAGCAGTTGAGCGCCTTTTCCGAGCGCTGCGGTACAGGCTGGCCGGATTTGCTACTGGCACTTTCTGCTGCCTGGCTGACGTTTCGGCTTTATGAGGAGAACAAGGCTGAGGTACAGCCAATCTGGGTGCCCGTCATGAATCGCCGTGGCATGGTGGCCGCCAGCGTCCCGGCGTTGGCGGTGAATATTCTGCCGCTGTTTGTTCAGGTCGAACCACAGGAGAAGGTGGTGGACTACGTCAAACGCACCGCGAAAACGTTGCGCGACCTGCGTGCTCACGGGCGTTATCGCATTGAGACCTTGGCCGCCGATCAAGGATTGGGAAAAGGAACGCGTTACTTTTTCTCACCGTTGATCAACGTACTTCCCTTCGATCCTCCGCTGTTTGCAGGCTGTGAAGCAGAGCGTGAAGTCATGGCGAGCGGCCCAGGGGATGGTTTTAACATTACCTGGCGTGGCCGAACGGATGCTAGCGAACTGCATATCGATATCGACGCCGATCCTGCAATGTATGCTTCCCTGAACGTCGAGGAGATGTTCACACATCTGCACAGCTTCCTGAGTAGGGCGATGATGCCCGAAGCGGGGCAGCAGCCGGTTTACCAACTGCTGAACCAGTAAGATCTTCCGCCAACGGGCTGGCTCGCTGGCGGAGATTGACTTTTTATTGCAGCAGAGAGCAAACCTCTTCGGCGTTTTTGCACTTAATCAAGGCCGCTGCTGGCAGTGAAACGCCGAGTTCCACGCTGATCCTCTCCCTCAGCGCTGGCATATGGCTGAGTTTCAGCCCCATGGCAAGAAACGGGGTCTGCGAATACCATTCAGGCCGCAGCGGCTGACCCATCACGGCACAATAGATTGCCAGCACCGTTTGCTGGGGTGTCGCCGGGGAGGCGAGCGTTGCCGAATGAGATTGCTCCAGTTCGCTACGCAGCGCATGGCGATCGACTTTGCCATTTGCCGAGAGGGGAAAGCGGGTTTGCACAATGAAGCGGCCAGGGATGTGAGTACAGGGCAAATAGCGCTGCGCGAAGATGCGTAGCTCCGACATGTTCGGCGGGACTTTATTAGCTACCAGATAGACCGCACCCAGCGATTTTTCTGGCGTATCGTCCACCGCGTAATCGAGCACCACAATATCCTCGATGGCTGGATGCTGGCGCAACGCCTCCTCGATTTCCGGCAGTGAAACCCGTACGCCGCGAATTTTAACGTAGCCATTAATGCGGTTGGCAAACATGATGGCGCCGTCAGGCCGGTAATAGCCAATGTCCCCGGTACGGAACGTTCGCTCGCTAATGCCATCTGGAGTCAGCACGTCAACAAAGTCGTGCTGCACCAACGCCCCATTTTCCAGATAGCCACAGGCCAGATTGGCCCCTGCAGTGTGGATGCGTCCAGCGACGCCGCAAGGGCAATGTTCACCGCTGTCATGACAGATAAAATACTGAGTACCCGCCAGCGGCTTACCATAGGGAATTTGCTCCGTATCGCTAGCGGTGATCTCGTGCCAGATGCTCCAGATCGTCGTTTCCGTCGGGCCGCCGAGTGAAATCAGCCGCAAATGGGGATGCCTAGAACGCAGTAACCGGATGGTGGCGGGCTTAATGTAATCGCCGCCCTGGGCTACTAGCCGCAGGGAGGAGAGTTGGTCTGGCGTTGCGCAGTCCAGCAGCATTTCCAGGATCGCTGGCACAGAGCACCACAGTGTGATCCGGTGTTGTGCCACCAGGCGGCCCCAACTGATGGCGTCTTTTTCCTCATGCCTGGCTGGCAGCACCAGCGTTGCGCCCACGCTGAGTGAGGCAAACACATCAAACACTGACATATCGTGGTGCAGCGGCGTCACCGAGATAAAGACATCTCGTTCGGTGATCTGCCAGTGAGCGAGGGTTTGCCCAAGCACGTTGGCCGTTGCCCGGTTATTCAGCACGACGCATTTCGGTTTGCCCGTGGTACCGGAGGTATAGAGATAATAGGCGGGTTGGGTGCTGTCGCTTTGAGCGTCAAACCGAGGTGGGTGGACGTTGGCGGATTTGAGCGCATCAGGCGTGACTGAGCCTGGGATTGCGGCGTCTTCATCGCATATCACCAGCTTGGGTTGGCAATTTTCCAGTAAATACGCCGTTCGTTCTGTAGGAGAATTAATATCTATCGGCACCCGGATAATGCCTAACAGGGAGCAGGCTAGCGAGATAGCGATATGCTCCAGGCTGCGTGGAAGATAAATTGCTACCACGCTCCCCGGCCCCAGCTGGCGTGCGAGCAGTCCGTTGGCCATGCTGGCGACGAGCTCACCCAGCGCCTGCCAGCGTAATTGTTGTTCGCCGCAGATCACGGCCACCCCATCACGAGTATTGGAAAACAGATTTTTTGCGATGCGGCCCAGAAAATCGTTGCTCACGGCGGCGCTGGCGGGAGTGTTAGCCTGGTAATGCGGATAATTCATCGTTTCGCGGACGGGGATATCCAGCGAACCTTGAGAGACTATATGCAGCATGCGCTGGTGGATTGCATTCAGCATGGCGCTGACCTGTTCGGGCGCGAGAGCCTGCTCAACATAGTCGGCAATCATCAGTAAATTGCGCTGTTCATCGTACATTAGGCGAATATCCAGCGCGACCTGCGGCGTTTGGGTCAGACCGCTTTCGGCACGGATTGGCGCGTTGGCCGGTAGCGTTTCCCAGCTCAGGCAGTTGGTCAGGATCACCGGCAGCGCGGGGGCACGCGCGGTTCGTGGTGACAGTTGGCGAGCCAGAACCACACCTGACCAGGCAAGGTTTTGCAATCCGCCAAGAATGTCTTCCTGCAGACGTTGGGCACTGTCGACTAACGGCTGGTGATGACGGACGTAGTGAATGGCAATAAACGTCGAACGATTGGTGGGTTGCCCCTCTTTGGCTGGGAAGGCAACGGGAATGCCTACCGTGAGCGCTTCATCCTCCGACCAGAGCGCCAACGTGTCGAGCACGATAGCCGACAGAGTGGTGTTGGCAAACAGTCCCCGAGATGTGCCAAGGCGGGTGAGTTGCTTCAGATGGCTGGCATCCAGAATTTGTTGTTCACGCCGCCAGCGGGGTTGTACGATCTCGCCCAAAGGTTGCTGCCAGGGAAGCCGGGAAGGGGTAACCACCTGCGCCAGTTTGTCTTGCCACCAGGTTTTTGCCCGTTCCCGCTCTTTTTCATCTGCTTCGTTCGGTGCAGCGTCATGTTCAAGTGCTGCAAGCGGCTGTTCATCAAATAGCCGGGCGATGATATGCGAGATCCCTTGGCCGTCGAGGATCAGCGCATCAAAGCTGGTGAAAATCTGGTACTCCGTTGCGCCAGGCAAGGTAATCAGAATGATCCGCCAGGGGGGCGACGACGGATCGTGGCGGATCTGTTGGTAATGCTGCCGCAGCTGTTGCACTTTCTTAGCCGCCTCTGCTTCACTGGCATCGCGCAGGTCGATCTCTTCCAGCTGAGGATCCAGCTCAGGCAGAATGTGCTGCTGTTGTGTTTCCTCCTCGATCCAGGTGCGTAATGCGGCGAAGTGATTAACCAACTCTGCCAGCCGACGGCGGAAGTGCGCAGGATCGATGAGCCCCCTAAAGGTCCTGAAATCGTGCATGGCAACGCCACCGAGCGGCCATTGCTCGCTGCTTCCCAGCAGATAAGCCTGCTGGAGAGCCGTTAATGGTTTCCCCATTCGCTCCTCCTTTTGCCGTAATGCCGCTGGTGGTGTCAACCAGCCCGAAACGCTGTCATCAATGTGTTGCGGAGCCGCGGCCAGGCGTTCGACGAGCGTGTGAAAACGTGTAAAGAGCTGATGCAGTTGGCCGGGGGGAAACGCATCTTCACGCACATCCCAGTTGATCAGAATTCCATCGCCAATCCAGGCTACCTGCGCGTCCAACGCGACCTGCGGCCCCTGAGAGATGACCCACGCCAGTTCACCCAATTGCCCGCCGACCCGCTCGGAGAACAGCACGCCACCGGAGATACCGAACCCGGCGGTAAAGACGATGGGGGAGTATTGCAGCTGGCCCTTCAGGCGCGAAAGGTCGCGCATCACGCTCACCCCGGAATAGCCGCCGTGGCCAAGGATTTCGTGCAACTGCGTCATGGTGCGTTGGCAATAATGCAGCAGCGTTTCATCGGGGCGCAGCTCGGCGCTGAACAACAACAGATCGGAAAAATCACCGACGATGTCGTCACCGCCCGCAATATTGGGAGCGCGGAAAAAGGTCGGTACGTTGATACGCAACGCGGACTGCCTGAAACCTTCCATCATTGTCAGGCTGAACAATGCAAGGAAAAGCGAGCTTAACGTCAGATGGTGATGACGCGCGCAGTGCTGCAAGGCATGGCTGATTTGGGGATTAAGCTGGATTGCCATTCTGCGGGTTTGACACTGCCTGTCCGTATAGGGAATGGCGGGAGCAGGGGGAATATCCGCTAAACGTTGCCGCCACCAGGCGCGGTCTCGTTCTCTGGCGCTAAGCAGCAGCGGATCGTGGGTACGCTGCGCCAGATAGCTAAACCAGGCGACCTCTATTACTGGGGTGCACTGCGGCGGTGGTTGTTGGTAGAAGCGGGCGAGATCTTCCACCACGATACGAAAGGAGAGGGCATCCGCGGCGATCATATCCAGATCGATATGCAGCCGGCTGGCCTGCCCTGGCAATATCGTCAGGCTGATTTCGCAAGGGTAGCCTTGATCGCGCAGCAACTGCTGGTTCTCCATGCGCCGCCGCTTGCCAGCCAGTAATCGTTGTACTTCGTCTGGTGGGTAATGACAAAAATCATCGATACCCAGTGGCGGATGACTGGCAACTACATGCTGTAGCCCCTCTGCGGTGACATGAAGACGCAGCATTGGGTGCGTGCGATAGAGTGCGTCCACAGCCTGCCGAAAGCGGGGGATATCGGTGATGGTGCCATCGAATTCTGCGTACAAATGCGCGGCAACACCGCCTAATGCCTGCGCAGAGTGCCTGCCTACCCATGAAGCTGCCTGCATTGGAGTCAATGATTTCATCGCTTATCGTTCCTGATTGGCCAACGGAAGCCGCCTAAATATATAACAGAGCTTAATGCGAATGAAAATTATTCTTTTTTATGTTGTTGGCGATACATTGAGCAGGGTAAGGTTATGCGAGACACATAAGTTCACTCCGTGGCCACTGAGATGGCACCTCGGGGTTATGCACAGGGAGCAAGCAGAAGATGAGGTTGTTACCGGGTAAACGTCGTCATCCCGCATTGGGGTTTTTATTATTACTGACCTTGCTGATGGGCAGCGGCCATGGCTTTGCGCAAGGTTGGCCCAGGGCGTTTCACAACGCGGATGGCTCCGTCACTCAAATCCCGGCCCCTCCGGGCCGTATTCTCTCTACCTCCGTCAGCGTCACCGGAACGCTACTGGCGATCGATGCTCCGGTTGTCGCCAGCGCGACGGCGGTAAACGGCCAGTTCTTTGGGCAATGGGTCAAGGTGGCCGAGCAGCGTCACATCGCTAAAGCCTGGCCCGCGGGCAGTGTCGATCTCGAACTGGCCTATGCCACGGCTCCCGATTTGATCGTCGTCTCAATCAATGGCGCAGACTCATCGCGCGCCTATTTGGCTGAGCTACGGGCTATTGCACCGGTCATTATCGTGAATTATGGCAACCAGACCTGGCAAGCTCTGGCCCGTGAGCTGGGAGCCGCACTGGGGCTTGAGGCGCAGGTTGAACGGCGGATCGGCGGTTTTGACGCGCTGCTGACCAACGCCCGCCAGCAAATCCATCTGCCTGACGGACAAGCCAATATTATCAATTTTAACGGCCCGGGAACGGTCAATCCCGTGGCGACACCGGCCAGTGTGCACGCCCGTTTACTTGAGTCGTTAGGGTTTTCGATCGAAGCGCCAAACCCGGCCTGGCAGAGCAATCTCACCCGCTCCGGTGACTTTATCTGGGCTGAATATGAGAATCTGACGCAGTTAACGGCGGGCACCACGTTTCTGTTGAGCGCAGGCGACGTCAGGATAAACGAATTTCTGCATGACCCGCTGCTTCAGCGCTTGCCTTCGGTACAACAACACCGGGTTTACAGCCTCGGCGCACATGCATTCCGGGTGGATTACTACAGCGCCAGTGAGATGGTGGCAGACATTGTCCGCCATTTTGCCGGTAGCCCAACGCAGGAGCGGTGAAATGTGTGCTTGGCGACAGACTGGCCTGGTCTCTGGGCTGGTTTTACTGCTGGTTCTCAGTTGCTTTAGCCTCTATTTCGGTGCTCGCCCCATTCCGCCTGCGGTGATTTGGCAGGCGATCACGCAGTTTGATCCGCACAATAGTGAGCATTTACTGGTCTGCTATCTACGGCTGCCGCGCACCTTATTGGCGGTGGTGGTTGGAGCGGCACTTGGCGCGGCTGGCGTCATCATGCAGACGCTCACCCGTAATCCTCTGGCGGATCCCGGCCTGCTCGGTGTGAATGCCGGTGCCACGTTGGCGATCGTCCTGTCGATCGCGCTGTTTGATGTGACGAATGTCTTTAGCACTATGTGGTTTGGCGTGGCCGGTGCGGCGATAGTCAGCGTTGCGGTGTTGCTGGTGGGCGGCATTGATGGCAATAACCCGGTAAGGATTGTGCTGGCCGGGGCTGCGCTGACCATTGTGCTGCTTAGCCTGACTCAGCTCGTCATCATCAACAGTGAACCAGAAGCGTTCGATCGTTTCCGGCACTGGGTGATTGGATCGTTACAGGGAAGAGGGTTCGACGTACTGCTCCCGGTTGCCATGCTGGTGGGCGTGGGGCTGTTGCTGGCGCTGGCCAGCAGCAAAATGCTGGATATTGCGGCACTCGGCTCGGATGCCGGCCAGGCGCTCGGCGTTAATCCGCGCTGGCTGGTGGTCATGTCCGCGCTGATTATCGTGATACTGGCGGGGGCAGCCACGGCGGCGGCTGGGCCAATCGTTTTTGTTGGCCTGACCGCACCGCATTTTGCCCGTGCCGTTGCCGGATTACAGCATCGAGCGCTATTGCCCTGGGCCATGCTGTTTTCCGCCATGCTGGTGCTGTTGGCCGATATTCTGGGGCGCATCGTTGGCTATCCCGGTGAAGTCAGCGTTGGCGTCATGGTGGCGCTGATCGGTGGCCCCTGCTTCGTGCTGCTGGTGAAGCGTTGGCAGGGGGAGCGGGTATGAGCGTCAACCGGACGGTGCTGGTATGTCTGGCTTTGGCCTCTTTGTTGCTGGTTGCTGCCGCTTTCGCTCTGACGGTGGGGCGCTTTACGTTGCCAGTATCGAGCGTGCTGCAAGCCATCGCAGGGCAAGGAAATCCCATGGCGCAGCAAATTGTCAGGGCGATCCGCCTGCCGCGTGTATTGACGGCGGTTTTAGTAGGGTGCGCCTTGGGCATCTCCGGGGCGATTTTTCAGTCCGTATCGCGCAATGCGCTCGGATCGCCAGACGTCATTGGCTTCACCACCGGTGCGGCAACTGGTGCGATTGTGCAGATTGTCCTGTTCAACGGTAACACCGTGGCGATCGTGCTGTCGGCCATGGCCGGGGGGTTGGCGACGTCGTTGCTGGTCTACTGGCTAGCCCATCATCACGGCGTGGTGAAGGGATACCGCCTGATCTTGATGGGCATTGGTGTCGGTGCGGTCCTCAGTGCCCTCAATGGTTTGCTGCTGGTTAAAGGCGATATTGATAACGCCGTGATGGCCACTTTATGGCTGGCGGGAACCACACAGGGGCGAAACTGGCTGCACGTTATCCCGGTGGCCGCCAGCATCGCGTTGTTATTGCCGGTGGTGCTGATATGTGCCAGAGGGTTGAACATCATGACCATGGGGGATGAGGTAGCCCACCAGTTGGGTGTCCGTGTCGATCTCACCCGCAAGATTATGACGTTTTGCGGCGTGATTTTGGCTGCGGTGGCAACCAGCGCGGCGGGGCCGATTGCCTTTATCGCGCTTATGGCACCACAGCTGGCAATACGCCTGACACGCAATTCAAACCTGCCGGTGGTCAGTGCGGGTCTGGTGGGCGGCTGCCTGTTGTTAGGGGCCGATATGGTCGCCCAGATACAGCCATCAGGGCTGATGATGCCGGTAGGATTAATGACGGGGATGATAGGTGGCGGGTACTTGCTGGCTCTGTTACTGCGTGGTGGCTGTCGCCAAGGCTAAGGGAGGGGTGTCGCAAATATGATCAAATTGATTTGCATTCAAGATTGTAAATGATTATCGTTTGTGATTATTGACTTGCTTGTCTCTTGGTCGATGTACCTCGGGAAACTCTAAATAATAGCTGTGCCTAATTTTGGATGTTGCGGTAATAAACGCAGTTATTAAGTGGATGACTAATAATAAGGTCGTAAAGACCAGCTACTAAGCAGTGTGTTCTTTGTCGCTCAGTTGAAAAACTAAAAATTTAGTGTGCATTTGGCAAAGGAGAGATCAATGAGCGAATTAAAGGGTGATAAAAAACGCCCGGTTTCATTATGTACCAGGCACCAGCGTATTTCTGAAAAATATCATATGCCCTCCGTTATACTGGGGTTATGTGTCTTCGCCGCAGCGGATGCCATTGCTGCCGATGATGCCCCAATACGTAATGAGAATAACGAGCCTGATACCATTATTGTTACCGGGGAGAAAGTAAGACGTACTATTTACGATACCGGATCCAGTATTGAGGTGTTTGACGATGCGCGGATCGATTCACTGCCCGGTGCAACGCAGGTATCCGATTTATTAAAAATGACGGCCAACGTCCTGGATACGGGCATTGGTAACGATATTCCAACCATTCGCGGCATTGATGGCTCAGGGCCCGCCACGGGTGCCAACGCCTTCCTCAGCGGTACCCGGCCGCGTATGAACCTCTCGCTTGATGGGCGTTCTTTAACCTACAACGAACTGGCCGTCGGGCCGCAATCCCTGTGGGATATGCAACGGGTCGAAGTCTACCGAGGGCCGCAGAACTACATTCAGGGGCGTAATGCGATTGCCGGTGCGGTGGTTATGAGCAGCAAGGACCCGACGTTTGACTGGACCTCGGCGGTCAGGGCCGGGGGCGGAAATCAGGATTCTACCCAGGCTTCTGCCATGTTATCGGGGCCGATTGTTGAGGACCAATTGGCATTTCGCCTGAGTGCCGACCGCCAGCGGCGGGAGAGTTTTGTCGATCTGATCTCCTACGAACCGGTGGGTAATCCGCGCGAAATCGAAGTGACCAACATCCGTGGGAAGCTGTTGTTTAACCCGGCCGGGCTACGCGATCTCACCACTAAACTTTCGATAAATCATTATGAAAGCCAGGCTCCGCAGAATGAAGCACTAAGCCCGGCCAACCACGCCAGCTCCCGTTTTGACCGGCGTCGCCCAGTCGTTGAGACCCAATCCACCAGTGGCATTTGGGATATTGCCTGGGAACCGTCGGAGCAGTTAAGCGTCCAGAACAAGTTTATTTATACCGATTTTAGTAACCATCGCCGTACCGCAGAAGCGCTACCGTGGGCCGACATTGAAGGGAAAGAGTTCCAAATGGAGCCGCTGGTGCTTTTCGGCACACCAAACGATCGCTGGCGTGGCCTGGCTGGTGCGCGTTACTTCCATGCGTCGCAGGATGAGTTCGTGAACCTGTTCCCTGGCGGTAGCCCGTTCAAGGATAAAACAGATACCTACGCTGCTTTTGGCGAATTGACCTGGGCCGTGTTGCCACATATCGATATTACCGCCGCCAGCCGGGTGGAAAGAGAGCACCGTCAACGTAAGGGCGGCAAGGCGCGCAAGGTCGATTTTGATCAAACCTGGGATGTGTTCCTGCCCAAGCTGGATGTCGCGTGGAAGCCTTCATCGCGGCAAACCTTTGGTGCCAAGGTGGCTCGCGGCTATAACGGCGGTGGCGCTGGGATGACGTTTTCCGCCCCTTTGATCAACTATACCTACGATCCTGAATATGTCTGGAACTATGAGCTGTATAGCCGCCATGGCATTGAAGATCTTAATCTCGAGGTGATCACCAACCTGTTTTATAACGACTATAAAGACATGCAACTGCCGTATTATCTGGATTCCAATATGAACTCAATGATGATCCGCAATGCAGATAAGGTCGAAACCTATGGCGCTGAACTTGGGGCTATCTGGAAACCGACGGGGAATTTTGAGCTGAATAGCTCAGTAGGGTTATTAAAAACCAAAATCAAGAAATTCTCCGACAGCAGAATTGATGGCCATGAATTACCACGCGCTCCGGCAGTCACCGCCAATATGGGGGCGAAATATAATCTTATGCCAGGGTTGGAGTTAAGCGGTAATGTGACGCTTTCCGATACCTATTATTCCCAGTACGACAACGATCAACGCGGGAAAATCCCTTCCAGAGTGATTGCCAATATGCAGTTGGCTTACACCTTCAAGCAGGGGCGCGTCAGCGTGTTTGCACAAAACCTGTTTGATTCTGATAAACGCGTCATGGTGATGAATAACGACGTTTCTACCGCGGTTATTCAGCGGCCACGCCTGGTGGGTGCCGTCGTCCAACTGGATTTCTAAGGCCATCTATCGCCAATGAAAGGCGCAGCAGGTTTTTGCCTGGGAGGGAAATGTGAACACTAGTTTTAGCGAGTTCAGCGGTGAAGAAGAAGCCGCCAGCGAGTTTGAGCAGCAGGCCTGGTTCGAACATCAGCAACAGCTACATGGGGAAGGCCAACAGGTGTTGGCCTGGCAGTTAACCGGTGCCGTGGATTATGGCCGCTTGGTCAACGCACTCGAACAAGCCCAACGGCAGTGGCCAGGTATGAACGCCCGTTACGTTTATGGTGAGCGCGGGCTGATGCGCAGTGACAATTCATGTTCACCGCCTGCGGTGACCATCCAGACGATCCGCCATCCCCAGGAAGCTATTGACGCCCTGTTAAGCGCCAAAGCGATACCTTTTGACCTGGAGCAGTCTCCGCCGCTGCGCTTTATGCTGTTTTCCGGTGACAGAGACGGCATTCTGGGGATGGTGGTGCATCGTATTCTGTCAGCATCGCTGGATTGGCGAGATATACCGCACAAGGTCAGCGCACTGTATCAGCAGCAAGTTCCCCCGCACTTCTCTGAGCCATTCATTATGGAGCTCTTGCCGCAGCCGGATTGTGCCGCTCGGCAGAGCTCGGTTGAGGTCTTTGCGCAGGCAGTGGCTTCCCCTGTCACACCGGGATCTGATGCGGCGATACGGCAACATATCCTGCAAGCCTTCCGCGAGGCGCTCGCCGTGCCCACGATGGGGGAACATGACGATTTCTTCGATTTCGGCGGGCACTCGCTGATTGCCACACGCATTATTGGCCGCTTGAAGAGCCAGCAGCATCTTGAGATCAATATCAACGATCTCTTCAGCTATCCCAGTGCGGCTCAACTGGCGCGCTATGCCTACATCGCTAATAACGTGGCCGCTTCGCCGGGTAAGCAAGCGGAGAGTTTGGCATCGCTAAGCCCGCAGGCTCCTTTATCGCTGGCGCAACAGTCATTGTGGAAAATCTATCAGGCGCTAGGCTGCGGCGAAGCCTTCAATATTCCCTTTGCGCTGCGCTTTCTCGACCCGATTGATGAAGGGCTGTTCTTCCAGGCTTTCCAGGATATTTTGCTGCGTCATCCGGCTCTGCGCACCCTGTTTGTCGACATTTCCGGCGAGGTTTTTCAGCAGATCGTTCCGCCGGAGATGCTCTCTCAGTACGAATGGTTCTGGCATTCGCAGTCTCAGGATATGCCGCTGGAACAGGCGCTACAGCGCGCAGCCAGCCACCACTTTGAGCTCGATGATGAGTTACCGGTACGCATCACCTTCCTGCGGGATGAGGAAAATGGCCAACAGGTGGTTTCGCTACTGTTCCACCATATTGTGCTGGACGAGTGGTCGGTGAATATCCTGATGGATGAATTGGCCCAGGCGATGGCAAGCCGTTCCGCCGGATCGGCACCGGAGTGTCAGCAGACACCCCCGCCGTTCCACGCGTTCGCAATCCAACAGCAACAGGCCGGGGTTAACGATCGACATCTGCGGTTCTGGCTGGAACGTTTGCACCCAGCGCCGTCTTCGGCGTCGATTTTCGCCAGCGAAGTGCAACAGGCCGATGCGGCTTCTCACTCTGGCAACTGGGTTGAGTTCAAGCTGGAGCAGGCTGTTTCCACTGGGCTTTACCGCCTGGCGAAACAGCAGGGCGCCTCACTGTTTAACGTGGTATACAGCGGAATTGCTGCGGCGCTCCATCTGCTGGGTGGTGCGAAAGATCTGGTCATTGGCACCTCGGCCTCTGGGCGTAACGACGCGCAATTTTTCGATACCATCGGTTACTTCACCACCGTTGTCGCCCATCGGATCGGTTTTACTGATGACACCACGCTGAACGCGCTGATCGATGACGTGAAACGGCAGATAAATGATTCACTGCCTTTTAGCGACATCCCGATCGATCTGGTCGAAGAGGGGCTGTTTGGCGATCGCGCGTCACACGACAGCCATATGTTTGAGGTCTTCATTCAGCTTCATGCCAAAAATAAGCTTAACGGGGCGTTTAGCTTGGCCGATGGTCAGCAGATCCGCTTTCGCCAGATCGATCCCGAGAAAACGGAATCGGTGCTGGGGTTGCAGTTTGAGGTGATGGAAGAGCAAATCGACGGTGAGCCTTCGGTGCGCGTCATGCTGAGCTATCGCACCGATCGCTATTCATGCGAGCAGGTACAGCAGATCGTCCAAACAACACGTCAGGTGTTTGCCGTTATGGCCGATTCCGTTGGTCAACCGGCGCTACGGCTTGATGCATTACGCCATAAAAGGAGTGTGTTATGAAGCAGGAGCCGTTGACCGATATTCAGCGCATCTATCCGGCCAAAACCTTGGTAGAGCTGGTTTACAGCGCCTCACAGCAGGCGCTGTTTGTCAGCTCTCCCGATTGGGAGGATGAGGGGCAATCCCGTGTACTGCGGATAAATCCGCAAACCCTGGCCGTTGAGGAGGAGATATCGTTACAGGTCAAAGGGTTTGGCGTGGCGCTGGACGATCACCGTGGGCATCTTTATCTCTCACAGGGATTTAACGGCACCGTCGCCGTAGTGGATATTGCCGCCAATCGGCCGATCGCCACCATTGCGCTGATGCAGGAGATTGCTTTCAAGCAACTGTACCAACGGGAGGGGATTGTCGGCGAGCGTCAGGCTTTTTTATTACGGGAATTGGAGCGCTTTGGCGTGAGCGAAGGCTTCCCATGGAAGCTGCGGGAGCTGGTTTTCGATCCCCGTAGTGAGCGTCTGTTCTTGCCGGGGCTGGGGCTGGGTATCGATAGCGTGCTGTTTGTGGTGGATACCCGCAAGCGTCAGCTAGAGAAGATTATTCACGGTTTCGGTTATAACGTGGTGGGGATCACGCTGGATGAAGCGGGGCGCCGCGTCTTCGTATCTAACATGCAGGGCCAACTGTTTGTGGTGGATCCAGACAGCTTGGCGGTTGTTTCCCAATGGGAGATCGAAGTCGATCAGCTGCTTAATATGGTCTATGACCCACAGCAAAACCGGATCTTCGGTGTCGATCAGGGCATTGACCGCAGTGATTGGCGTAACAATCATCTGGAACGTGAATATGTTGCCCGTAGCGCGGGCCATCAGGTCTTCGCTCTGAACGCCGACAATGGCGACGTTATTGCACGTATGGCAACGGATGAAGTGCCGATCGGCCTGGCATGGGATAGCGAGCGGCAAAGGCTGTACGTCGCCAATCGCAAAGGAATTCGCGTGGATATTGGCGAAGGCACGCTAACGGTATTTGATACAGCCCGCTATTGCCTGCTGCAGACCATACCTATGGCTCCGCATCCCAACAGCCTGGCGTTTGGTGAGGATAAGCAGTGCCTGTTTATCACCGTCAAAAATGATGAAACCATGATTAAGGTCGGGCTGCCGGAATGCGTTGCCCGTATGCAATTGCGGTAGTGGCCGCAGGTGAAGGAATAAGGGAGGTGAAGTCAATTGCCAAGGCTTAAGCTGCATGGATTCAATAATCTGACCAAGAGTCTGAGTTTTTGTATCTACGATATTTGTTACGCCGAGACGGTAGCTGAGCGCGACGGCTATATCGCCTATATAGACGAGCAATATAATGCCAACCGTCTGGCCGAGATCCTGGTTGAAACCTGTTCGCTGATTGGGGCCAACGTGCTGAGCGTTTCCCGCCAGGACTATGAGCCTCAAGGTGCCAGCGTGACTATTCTCGCCAGTGAGGAGCCGATAAGCCCAAATGGCGTCAAACCTCTCCAGCCAGAGTCCGTCGTGGCGCATTTGGACAAAAGTCATATCTGCGTTCATACCTACCCGGAAAGTCACCCTGGGTGTGGGGTTTGCACCTTTCGTGCCGATATCGACGTCTCGACCTGCGGGGTGATTTCACCGCTGAAAGCCCTCAACTACCTGATCCAGCAGTTGGAGTCAGATATTGTGACGGTCGATTACCTGGTCAGAGGTTTTACCCGGGATGTGCATGGGGTGAAGCATTACATCGATCATGAGATCAATTCGATCCAAAACTTCATTTCGCCAGAGATAAAGTCGCTATACCAGATGGTGGATGTAAACGTTTATCAGGAAAATATCTTCCATACCAAGATGTTGCTAAAAGCGTTCGATTTGCATGATTACCTGTTCAGCACCAGGTTACACACCCTCAGCGAGGCCCGGCAACTGGAGATCAGCAAGCTGTTGTGTAAAGAGATGCAGGAGATTTGCTCTGGACGAAATATGCCGTAGGTGGGGTGATGCCTGCTACCGGACAAGCGCAGGCATCAATTTGCTCGGAGCACTGAAGAAATCAGTCATAGCTGATATTAAACAGTACCGCACTCTTCACTTTTCCGGGGGTTACGCGCCCGGTTGCATAATACTCGTAGCCGATATCACATTGGCTGTGGTTATCGACAATAACGGCACAGCCAACGCGTGGGGCAGTGCGTAAATCCAGCGGCTTGTCATTCATCAGAAGCCGGATTTCGACGTTTTCGGCCTCGCCGATCAGCGTATTGACCAGGTTGCCGGTATCCGCATTGACCGTCGGCCCATTTCCCAGCGTAATATAGGGCGTGTAACCGTTGGTACAATGTACCCCGCCGATATGGATGCTGCCTAGCGAACGGCCATGAGTCATACCGGCTGTGCGTAGGCTCCCCACAGAGACCTGCGGCATCATCCAGTCGTAGTCCTTGTGTTCTTGCCCCTCGACGCTGTCAAAATAACAGGTCGCGAGCTTAATGGAGCCAGTGACGTTCAGTATGCCAGTCGAGGCGGCTGCAACGCTGTTACCGCAGCAAATCAGCACCAGCAGAGACAGTATTCTCTGCGTATTCGTTATCTTCATTCTCCACTCCCGGTTATTGGTAAGTGATCATAAACTCTATTTGGGCATCAGCCCTGCCCGCCCGGATAGGGGTTGAGGTTTGAACATAAGTCGCCTTGACGCCCAGGCTGTAATCGCTGCCGCGGTCTTCAAGGAAGGTAATGTAATTTGCCAGATTGATGCTCTGGTTGAATTTGGCCCATTGGTAGTTGCCGTTTTCCTGCCTGAAACTCAGTTGGACACCTACCCCTGAGGCTGCGTCACCGGCGGTGGTATTCAGTTTCGAGATCCCGCGTTCGGCATCAATAAATCCGTTACGCGGTGTCAGCTTGAGGCTGATAACGTTGGGCTTGAACACGCCGTAAGAGGTTGAACCGTAGAAGGCAGGGCAACCCGACAGAACAATCTGGGCCTCGGCGCTGCCTGCCGTGCTGCCGATACCGTTGAACTCATCAGGATAGTGCTCCCCGAGCGGCAGGTAATAATTGTTGCCAACGTTACAGGTCGCCGGGATCGCCGTCAGGTTGCCCACTATCCTCGCTTGTTGATAGACAAAACTTTCACCATTGCCGTCGAATGAGGTTTTGAACCTGGGGAGATCGCTACTGCTAATAGTTCCGCTGCCGATGTTGGCGGCGATTTTAATCATTGCAATATTAAAACTGACTGCGGCATCGTCCTGACCGGTAAAGTTGAAAACGCTTTCGCTGCTGGGTGAAAAGAAGGCAGTAAGCCTACCTGGGAGCTGTAGATGGGAGCCGCTGTTACCATCGGGGGTACCTTGCCACAGGGCTACCCCGACGCCAGAAATATTGGTATTGAACACGGTGGGAAACGTCGCGTCACGGTAACTGGATTGGCCATGGGGGGCGCTGATTACGGCGTTAACCAGATCATAAACCCCCGCACGGCACAGCAGACTGGCACCGTTGCCATTGGTCTGGATACGTTGGGAATAGATGACACTGCCGATGGGAAGGTCCTCTCCCACGGTAACATAGCCGCCGATGGTCAATCGGGTATCAAGCGGAGCTTTGACTGCGGAGGAGCTATCCCAATCACAACCCGCACTTGCTGCGAGCGCATTCTGCGCATACAGGCCGCCGCAGAGCATCAGTGATATCGCCGTTGCTGAGGCGAATAGTCTTTTCATGTCGTTTCTCATTGAGTGTGGGCACTTCGTCATTGGCAGACTCCTTGAATCAACTGTCTGCTGTCTACAGAGGTGCCTGGCTGCAGCGAATAATGGATGCTGCAATGCTCTGCCTGGCTATCCCCCCATCTCACCTGCAACATGCCTTTCAGGTCGAGATCGCGCGCCACCACCAGGCTGGCCTGGCCGACAACCCCCACGGCGTTGTTCTGTGCATCATAGACGTTGGCAGCGAAGGGCAGTGGGCTACCGTCCGGTCGCTTGGCTCTGATGTAGGTCACCTTGCCGCGTTTGGTTTCATAATCAAGCAGGACCAATGCACCGGCGCGGGGGGCGGTGGTATTGCGGGTAGACAGCAACTCCACGTCCTGTGAACTGCCCTTGGGATCGATATCGACTTGATTGAGATAGTAGGGCCGCAGGTAAGGGACGATGGCATAGCCAAAACGGTCGATCTGAACGCCGGGAGCGCCGGTGACGAGAGCGCCTTCAGCACCAGGTGCCCGTACCAGACCGCCTGTTTCGCCAAGTGATTGCCCTAAAGTGATACCGCCACGGTGGGCTACCAGAGCACCATCCATGCTTGCTGAAACCTGCCGGTTTCCCTGCCCATAGCTATAGTTTGCGCCCATATGGGCAAGGGATGAGCGGTAGCCAACGCCACCGTTGAAAAAGTTGCTATTGCCTTCAGTATTACGGCTGGTGCTGACGACATAGTTAAACTGATTCTGTTCACCCGCATTGCCCGACAGGCCAATCAGGCCAGTGCTCCCCTTGTCGTCGGTAGTGCCGGTAGCATTGAGCGTTGGCGCATGGAGGTTCGAGCCTAGCGGTAACGAGAGCGTCAACGCGTATTGGGTTTCCCGCTGATCCGCCGTTGTCTCTTCTGTATTTCCTGTGAGTTGCCCGCTTAGCGTTCGGTTGACCGAAAGGGTATAGCTGAGATTGCGCCAGAAGTTGCTATAGCCTAGCTGCAGGCTCTGTTGCGAACTGCTCTGGTTCCAGTAAGAGGTATGATTACCGGTGGCATACAGGCTTCCCCAGCCTTCTCCCAGTTGCTGGTTGACCGAAAGCGTAAACAGGCTGCGTTGACGGCCATAGGCATCGATATTTCCATTACGCAGTGCCAGATCGCGCAGCTGCACAGCGTCATTTAAGCTCAGGAAACCGTCGGTAGAGTAACGATAAGCGGCTACTGAGAAGCTGGTTTGTGTTTCTGGATACATCTGGCTGAAGCCGATACGATAGCTTTGCCCTGAACGCGGGTGCTGGCCGGGCAACCGGGTTTTCGCTTGCGTGACATCCAATGAAAGTGCGCCGATAAACGTGTTCATAGCGCCACCCAATAAGGCCGAAAGGTACCCTTTGCTGGCGGTGGCGCCGGTGTAGCCGGTAATGAAATTACTCAGGCCCAACTGGTAGGTCAGGCTGCCAAATTCAGGCTTGTTTGCCAACCCATCACTATTCACTTTACCCGCAGCCACTTCGTAGCGGCTAATCCCTGGCCGCAACATTTGAGTCACTGAAGCATAAGGAACCGTGAAGGTTCTGACTTGGCCATTGGCCTCTTCTACTTGTACGGTCAATTCCCCTCCATAGCTGGTGGGGTAGAGATCGTTAATCTCGAAAGGCCCCGGAGATACCGTCGTGGTATAGAGCGTGTAACCATTTTGAGTAATGATCACTCTGGCGTTGGTATTGGCTATGCCACGAACTACGGGGGCGTAGCCACGTAGAGCGTCAGGTAGCATGCGGTCATCAGAATAAAGTCTGGCCCCTCGGAAACGTATGCCGTCAAACAGTTCGCCACTGGTAAAGGCGTCACCCAGGATCAATTGAGATTGCAGCGCGGTAACATCGCGGCTGATATAGGAAGATGTGCTTTTGTAATCCCCGCCACTCTCTCCCGAGGACCAATTGATGCTGCCGTTATTTCGCACGCGCCAAGGGCCGAAATTCAGACCGTTACGCAGCCCGAGATAGCCGTAGGTGTTGCTGTTTTCCCGCTGTCTTGACTGATAAACGTTAGCGTTGTAGTTCACTATCAAGGCGGTTAAGCCATCCTCCCACAGCTCGGGATTGACATAGCCACGCGGTGTCCTGTTGAGCAGCAACTGCGGTATCGTCAACGTCAGCTTTTGCTCGCCGACATCAAAACTGACGGTCGCCCCGGGCAGGAGTTCACTGAGTGAACCGCAATAGCCCTCTTGCACTAATGGCGCCAATTGCACGGCAGGGATCTGAGCCAACAGTTTCTCTGCGCTCAAATTGAGCAACGAGAAGAAACTGCCCGGATAGCAGGAAAGGGTTTGCAGGTTATTGCCCGGCTGGGCCTTAAACTGGATTTTTTCATTGCCGATCCGCTGGCCGTTAAGCTCGATCGCCACGGTGTAGATACCAGGAACAACGACGTTACTGCGGCTGAATTGGGCCGGATCGAATGTTCCGACCTTACCGCCAGGGAAAAAACTGGGGTCGAATGTCACTTCTTCCGGCGTGTCTGCCGCATAGCTGGAAGTGGCTGAAACCATGGCACATGAAAGAAACCACTTCAGCACGGTTTTTATTGTCGGTTTACACCTAGTCATAGCGTCCTTGATGACTCAGATAAGCCAATACTTCTGAAAAAGGGTTATGTCAGCGGCCTAACGGGTATATTTTTTCAATAAAAGCCCCATAGTCATTAATCGCCTTGGTGATTACGCTATTTGGTGGCACCGCAATGACCTTGTTATCGCGTTTTAGTTGAAAGGTTTGCTCAGAGAAAGGGGCGATCATGCCGCCATCTGTGCCGGCTACCGAGGCGATGCCATAACCAGATAACTGCACGGAGGCATAGCTGATATGGTATGGCGTGGGGTTTTTAGCGAGCAGTTTTTCCCCTTGCCGTTGCCAGCTCACCTTATCCAGGGTTTCCAGTGACAGCCCTGGCAACGTGGAAGGGCGATAAAATACCTTCAGGCGGTTGCGATAGGCGATGGAGAGGTAATTCTGATCCCCTTTCGACTGGGGAGGGACTTCAAGCACGTTGATCCAATATAGCGTCTCGCGGTCGGTGGCGTGGCTTACCAACGGCGTTGAGGTAATACGCAAGGTTTGCGCCTTGGCGGGTTCAACTCGTGAAACCGGTGGCATGATCATAAAAGGAACATCGCTGTCTTCAGGAGCTGAATTCGCATCGCCGGCATCTATCCAAGATTGAACCAATAGCGGGAAACGGCTTTTATTTTCCAGTTTCAACGTGACTTCTTTGGCATCACTTGGGTAGATCACGCGCGTACCCGATATGACGATACCGGCATGTAAAGAGGTGGAAAAAAATCCGCTCAACAGCAGCGATAGCAGTAGCCAATATTTTTTAATCAAGCGCATAGCAATCTCGTCAGTAAAGACGTGGCAAATATGGCCCTGTGGTAACAGGGCCATAACCTATTCAATCAGGTTTTATTGATAAACGATGCTGTATTTAACCGTAGAGGCAACTTGGCCCGGGCCCGCTGCGCCACCTACAGCAACATACTGGCCAATGTAGGTATATTCGGCAGTTTGATTGGCGATGGTTTTCGGCGCATGGTTGTTATTGCCGGATACCAGGTTGATCGGGCTGTTGGTTTCGCCATTCAGGATTTGTACCTGAACATTTGTCGCTGGATTGGTGGCTGAAGTATTTTTCAACCAACCGGTCGCATTATCGATAGCCGGGCTAGTTGGTTCAAAATACACTGAAGCAATCTTACCGTTGGTGCAGTTTAAATCAGTAGGGCCACCCAGTTTGATGGTAAATGGTGCAGGCTTGGCCGTGGCACCGGCAAAGCTTAACTCACTGGCGCTGACCGTCTCTAAAGGCACGTTCAGATCAACAGCACCATTTGGCGTCTGATCGTTGATCAGGCAAGTTGCGTCAGTGACTTCGCCGGTGAAATTGATATTACCACCCGCTACGGTGATAGCGGCGGAAGCCGGAAGCGCAGCGAAGCCGCCGATAGCCAGTGAGAGAGCCATTACTAATGTGGTTTTTTTCATTGCATATGATCCTTGTTAATTATCCTTAAAATACTCTGAGCGTTACATGGAGTAACATCAGAGCCGTCATTTCACTATGGCAGTGAAAATACTGTTCCCTTTTATGGCGGTGATAAACAATTAAATCATATTTTTTTTATATATAGTGGAGTCACATAGGCTCCACGTAAGGTATATCCTTTTCCTCTCGAGCTTTTAATAAAGTCATCGGCGATACCAATTTTACTTAGCCTTGCTTTAAGTTCGGAAATAACTTGGGTCAATCTTGTGGTTGAGGAGGATAGGTTATGATTCTCCCAAACCTGTACCAGTAACTCCTGGTTGGAAACATAGCCACAGCTGGCGTGTGCCAATAGATAAGTCAACAACCGCAACATCGTTTCACGCAGTCTTAGATAGTTGGTAAATCGTTCCTCACCCTGATGGGGGTACTCTATCGTATTATAGAGTTTGATTACCGAACCCGATTTGATATCTACCTGATACTCATCATTGATAATATAGCCAAAAAGCAATAATCCACTCTCACTCGTCTTGGTGATGGGGGCTGCTACATATTTAATTTGAATCGTATCATCCATTATCAACTCCGCCGCATCCGCTGCTAAAACTGTCTGGCTCTGACTTCATCAATTGGAACTGTCATTCCCACACATCGGCTTTATATATTATTGCCTGAAGAGTTAATGTCAATTCATAAAGATAAAAAAATAAGCGAAATAAAAAGAGTTTAAATCTTGTTATTGGCTTTATTTTGATATTTTCGTTTGTTTTTGTAGATTATTTTGATTGATTTTGATATTTAATATCATTACTGTAGGGAATTTAATGCATAAGCATATTATGCTGTTTTGGCAGCGTTATCGCCTTTGATTTTTGTTTTTTCTTTTAAAAATAGCGTGAGTGAAGTTAAGGTCGAAATAGTCTGCGATTTGACGTCTTTTGTATTCGGAGGAATCTTAATGACTTTTTATCTTATATTTTATTTTTGCCATTCGCAAGTAGGATAAATCGCAATAATAACAGGTGTGTATAGATATTAAACATATCTATGTTTTTTTATTTATGATTTTGGTGTTGGTGGGACTCGCATCCCTTGTGCGGATGAAAAGCAGGCCGAATAGAGGAATTCGGCCTGGTGATATCGGAGCGGTCTTAGAACAGCACTGAGTAGTTCAAACCAAAGGTACGGCCACGGCCTTTATAGCTGTACAACTCCGGCGCGCCGTAGGTTGGGCTATACAGGATTGGCGCCCGTTGGCCCCACACTGTGGTGTAGTCTTTGTCCAACAGGTTCTCTACGCTGAAACTGACCTTGCCCACCGGCAGGGCATAGCTGCTGAGGACGTCAATGGTGTTATAGCCGTCGAGCTTGCGGCCCTGGCTGTCCGAAACGTCGAAGGTTTGCTGCGACTGCACACGCACCGTCCAGTCACCCGGTGCCCAGTTAACGTAGGCGGTGGCTTTCGACGGGCTGGCGGTGTCGACGGTCAACTTTTCCCATTTGCCATCGGTCTTGGTTTCCGACTTGATCAGGTTGAAGGTGGCACCGGTGCTCCATTCGCTGTCGTCGAAGAAGTAGTCCACCGCGCCTTCCATCCCGTAAATCCGACGCTTATCAGTGTTCATGCTGATGGTCATATCGGTCTTGTTGATGGTGATGGTCTTGTCTGACAGGGAATAGTAGGCCGCAAGCTGGGTACGCAGGTTGTCGCCATTGTAGCGCCAGCCCAGCTCGTAGGAGTCAACTTTGATGCCGTCCAGCTTGGAGTCATTGACGTTGACGCTTTTTTGCAGCTGATAGTGGCCGTTCACCAGCTTATAGGTGCCGGAGCCGTAATATTTGGCCAGATCCGGGATCTCAAACCCTTGTGAGAAGTTGAACCAGGTCTGTTGGCGTTCTGTCAGATGGGCCAGCAAACCGGCGTTGAACAGCGCGTTGTTGTAGTCGGTTTTACCACCCGGCACGGCATCGGCTGAGGTCGCCAGACCGTTGGCGATCCCTTGTTGCTGTGCGTAGCCAACGAAATCATCCACCTTGTTCTCGGTGTACTGGTAGCGCACGCCGCCGCTCAGGGTAAACATCGGATCGATGTCGTAGCTGGCTTGCATGAACGGTGCCAGGTTGGTGGTGGTATAGCTCGGATAGCGGCCGACGTTGTAGGCATTTTGCAGCGTCATCCCGCCAGACTGCTGGGCCAGTGCCAGATTGAAGAACTGCTGGTTGGCATTGAAGCTTTCATGATCGGCATCGAAGCCGTAGGTCAGCGTCAGGCTGTCGATCGGTTTGCTGTTCAGGGTCAGCTTACCGCCGTAGAAATCGGTTTTCTGTTGTGAGGCGCCGATGCTGGTTACCTTGCCGCCGCTCAGGGTTGGGAACGGATAGAAGGTCAGCGATTCATCACGATAATAAACCTGTGCCACCAGATCCTGGCCCCAGAAATCGGTGTTGGAGTATTGCAGGTTGATCAGATGGCGTTCGGTGCCTGGAATGCGATCCGAATCCAGATTACCGCTGTTGTAGGCCTGCCCGTTACCGGTCACCGCCGAGAAGTTTTGCCCCAGATACAGGCCGTGCTTACCGTCTGACTCGCTGTTGAAATATTGCGTGGTCAGTTGCAGCTGCTGGTGATCGTCGATATTGATGGTGCCGGTGCCCATCAGGTCGATACGATCGGAATATTGCAGGCCGGTTTGGGTGTTGTCGATCAGCACCTCGTCGCCTTTGCCGTCATACCAGCCGCCGTAACGCTGATAGGAAACCGACAGGCGCCCAGAGGCTTTATCGGTGCCGCCGCTGACTGCTGCCGACACGTTTTCGTCGTGATCGCTGCTGCTGTTAAAGCCGGTTTTACCACCAAGCTGCAGCTCAACCTGTTTTTCTTCCTGGCCCTTCTTGGTCACGATGTTGACCAGGCCACCGGTGCTGCCGCCGCCGTACAGCGAGGTAGCCCCGGAAATCACTTCAATATGGGCGATGTTGAACGGATCGATCGAATCGAGCTGGCGACTGTCGCTGCGCGATGAGTTCAGGCGCACGCCGTCAATCATCACCATCATTGAGCGGCCGCGCAGGTTCATGCCGTAGTTGGTACGGCCCTGGCTGCTGACGTCCATGCCCGGGATCAGCTGCGACAGCACATCCTTGATCTCTTTACCGCCCTGCACCTGCTGCTCAATTTCCTGGCCTTCGATCACCCAGGTGGTCTGGGCCATTTCCGCTACGCTGCGGTGAGAGCGGCTGGCGGAAACCACCAGTTGGTCATCATTTTTTTGTTCTTCTGCCCAGGCCGTTGGTGCGAGCATTGCCAACAGGCAAGGGTTTAGTACCCAGAGGTGTCTGCGTTTCATTATTGTTCAAACGTTTCCATGGTTAGTTAAAGTTAAAGATGGCGTCGTGTGCAGCTTGGGCGGTTACCGCTGCCTGCTGGCTACGCCATTGGATCACCGCCGGGGTGGACGTTAAGTCGAACTGGTCGCGTCCTAATGCCCGGTTGAGAATACGGGCCGAACGCCAAGCCATCAGGCTGAGCTGGGGTTCGGCAATGCCATGACTGTGCATGCCGGCATTGACGGCAAACAGACAGTTTTCGCTCGGACCCTGCCATTCCAGGGTGAAGTCTGGAGTGATGCGATACTCATCGTTCGCCGTGGTCAGCAGGCGATTGGCCAACGGTGCGAGAAACGCCGGGCGGTCTTGCTGATAGCCGGTGGCGAAGATCACCACGTCGCAGTCGAAGGTTTCCTTGCCCTGATCGAGGTGGTGATGGGTGACCAACTGATAGCCATTGCCGGATGCGTGCATCGCGGCCAATGAGCGGCTAGGCAGCAGGTGGGCCCAAGGCTTTTCGCGTAATACTTCAAAGCGGTGATACATCGCCTGGTAAATCGCCAGCAGCGATCCACTGGTGATGCCGTCCGACGTCATTTTCTGCTCGGTCAGCATGCGCTGTTTGGCGCTGTCGCTCAGGGTGTAGAAGCTTTCTACGTATTCCGGCGTGAAGTACTCATTGGCGAAGGCGGCTTCGTCCAGCGCGTTGTAATTGTTGCGGCGCGAGATCCAGTTCAACTGCTTGGGCTGGCCCCACTCGGCGCGGAAAATATTCAAAAACAGATCGGCACCGCTTTGGCCGCCGCCGATTACGGTGACGCGCTTGCCGGTAAGGTCCGGGTTACGCAGGCTCATTTCGCTGGCATGGAAGCAGCGATCGTTCTGTTCGCTGACGCAGTCCGGCAGCTTGGGGCGTTTGCCTATCCCTAAGCAGATATGGCGCGCACGGTAGACATCACGCTGGGTGGTGACAACAAATTGGCGTTGCTGGTCGTCAAAATCCACGCTGCGGATGTCTTGGCTGAACTCGAGCGTCTCCAGCCCGTTAGCCGCCCAGTCGAGATAGTCGGCGAACTCTTCGCGGGAGACCGTGCGCTGCTCGGTGGTCAGGAAGCGGTAGAACTTCTTCCTTTTCACCAGGTAGTTGAGAAAGCTGTACGGGTTGGTCGGTGAAACCGCGCTGACCAGATCCTTGAGGAAACTGGTCTGCATATGGCAGTCCGGCACCATCATGCCCGGGTGCCAGGAGAAGTGCGGTTTGCGTTCGAAAAACTTGCTGTTAAAGCCGGTAACCTCACTGCCAAGTGCGGCAATGCTCAGATTGAATGGGCCGACGCCGATGCCGATGAAATCCAGAGGCTGATTCATTGGGCAAACTCCTTGGAGACCAAATAAAGAGGGTTATCCAGATCTTGCAGGTAGTTCGGCAACATACGGCTGCCGCCATCCTGCTCTGAATAGGTGAGTTTCACCGGGTTGAGTACCACGCGAATAATCTGTGGCTTGAAAAGGTCGAACAGGGCAAAGCGGTCGGCCAACTGCGGATGCTGCGCCATATAGCGCTCCAGCACCTGTGCCAGCACTTGATAGAAACGCGGTTCGCTTATGCCGCAGGCGCTCATCAGCGGCGAAATGAAACGCAGCACGGTGACGAAATGCCCGGTTTGCAGGTCATGGATCAGATAGTCGGCAGGCAGGCGCACCGTTACGTCTTTTACCACCTGCGGCAGTGACGCGGCCTGTGGGAAGTCCTGATCCACCAGGCGCATATCGCCCTGGAAATCTTTTAGCAGCACCCGTTGCGGCACATGGTCTTTCATCACCAGCGTGATGTTCTGGCCATGGGCGATCAGTGCCACCCCGTAGCAGCACATCAGGTGGTACATCGGCAGCACCACCGCTTGGAACATTTGGGTCAGCCACGCCTCTGCGCTCAGGCCGGAACGGGCAATATAGGCGGCGATCAGCGGCTCACCCTGATTGTCGGTTTCCATCAGCGTCGCCATCAGGATCGCCTGCTCGTCGGGTTGCAGATAACAGGACGGGTTTTCACGCCAGATCACCCCGAGCATTTCCTGATAACGGTAGGGAGCCTTGGGCAGCGCGCCGTAGGTTGGGTGGGCCAGATAGCCCGCCGCCGGTTCACCCAGGATCTGGGCGCCGCTGGCCTGCAAAGTGCTGTCGCTGGCGAAAATCTGCTGTAACCAGCGTGAAGCAGCGGGCCCGGCGCTGATGTACTTGCCCGGAATGCCGCGATAGCAGGAGGTGTTGTAAATGGTCAGCGGCAACTTGATATCGAAGGGCACCCGGCGGCTGGTATTGGTCAAAGTGCGCAGGGACTGCTGAGCCAGATAGCGATCGCCAAACTCGCCCAGCTCAACCAGTTCACCGCTGGCCAGTTGTGGCAGGAAATGCAGCGCAATTTTTTGCTGCCATTGCCATGGGTGCAACGGCACCGGCAGCCAGTCGTTGTCCAACTTCAGGTCGTGCCAACGGCGGTCAAAGCGTTGGCGTTCCCCGCTGTCCATCGCGCTGTTGAGCAAGTTTTCTAGCGGGAAGTCTTCGTCAATGCACCAGACAAAGCTGCTGCGTTTGGCGGCCACCCAGTGTAGTTGGAACTGACCCTGATATTCTGGCGCATACTGTTGCAGCGCCGTCAGCCCCCAGCCACGGCGCCCTTTATTGAAGACGAACTTCGGGTGGCCTGCCAGCAGGCATTGCAGCGCGTCGGCATCCATCGCAATCAGATCGTTGGCGCTCATCCCGTGGCGAGCGGTGAGTAACTGCATGTCACCGCGTAGGGTGGCGTACAGATCTTCCAAATGTTCGGCGATCTGTGCGTCGTCCATCTTCAGCACCTGCGCCAGCTGCCGCAGCGTTTGATCGGCGGCCAGCGGCAGGCGATCGCAGCTCAGGCTGTTGGCGTCGATGTGCAACCAACCCCAGATCCCGCGTTTGGCGTTAAAGCTGTAAGTCGCGTCACCCAGGGCTATTTGCCATTGGCCGCCGTGTTCCTCGGCCTGCAAGGTGCGCTCGTACTCCAGTTCCGCCAGGATTTTGGCGGTCATCTGCAGGTTAACGCGTTGCCAATCAGCGTAATCGTGGCGGCTCATACCTGTCCCTCGCGGAAGAAGTCATCACGCTGGTTCATGATCAGCCGTGAGCGTTTATGGGGGAAATCAAACTCTTTCAGCGTTTGGTAGCCAGCGGTGGGGAGATGGCGGAACAGCCGCTGATTATCTGCACGCGGCTCGGCCACGACGCGAGTGGTGCGGGGTTCATCCAGGTATAAATAGTGGGTCAGGCCACGTAGCCAACTGCGGATGTACTGCGCACCACGCCAGTCCTCTTCGCCGACCAGCATGTGCAGGCCACGATCGAACGGCTGCCAGCGATAGTGGCGGCCAATGCGATCTTCGGGTGCCCAGTAAACTTCGAAATAGCCAAACGGCTGGTCGTCAAAGCAGCCCAGCAGTGGGTAGCAATAGCTGGAATCAAGCTGGCGCTGTAAATAGGCGGCTTGCACTTCGAGCGGCCCGCTCATTTCCCAGAAGGCGTCAACGCGGGGGGAATTCATCCAACGGGTGAACTGCTCGGCGTCGCGCTCGACTTCAGGTAAACGGAAACTCAAGCTACGTTTGATTTGCGGATCGTAGCGGCGATACACCTCACCGCTGGGCCGGGCAGGGCGCTGCGGGAACCACAGCTCGCGCTCGGCATCGTATTGCATTTGGCCGCCAGCGGTATGGCGTTCGGCAATCAGCCACAGCGGCAGTTGGTAGAAGGTTTCACGGGCCAGATAATCACCGCTGGCTTGGGCGAACAGTGCCAGAGCCTGTGGCTCCTCACGCCATTCGGCATAGGGCAGGGCAATGCCGCTCAGCTGTGGAGCTGCGATCAGCAACTGATCCAACGCCTGGATCAACCAGCCTGCTGGCAGTGAGCCTGGATAATGCAACGCGGCACTGCCGTCCAATCCCAGGCTAAGGGACAGGTTTTTCCCCAGCAGTTCGCAACGGAATCCGCTGGTGGCGTGAACAATCTTGGCAACGGGCATCATTGAGCGGCCTCCACGCGCAGCGGATTGGTGAAATCAAAGTAGATCACCGCCGGATCGACAATGGTGTTCTCATTGTGATCGTGCAGATAGCAGAAGAAGTTGCCCTTGCAGTTCCAATATTGGCTGTCGAGCACATAGTCCAGGCAACGGGTATTTTTCGCGGTGTTACGCAGCGTGGTTAATGCATCCCGTACTCGTCTCATCAGGCTCTCTTCACTGTCGAACCCTGCTGCCGCCATTGCGGCGGTCACGGCCAACGTAGAATTCACCAGCAAGTAGTAGGGGAAGTAGCGCAACAGCTGCTGCTCGCTAAAGCGATTCTCCGCTTCGGCTTCGCCGATTTCATCCAACCAAGGCGTGGCATCGCGGGTAAAGCCGCTGCCCTGGCAATCGCGGTACAGCATGCCCACCGGCAAGTCCTGCTGCATTTCCACCAGAATGTTTTGTTGATGGGCCAGCAACACCAGGCCGTAGTCGGCTTCGGCGCTGAACAGGGGTAATAGCACCTGCTGGCAGTAAGCGTCCAGCCAGCAATGGGCTGCTTGTTGCAACGGCAAGTTCAGGCGGGCAGCCAGGCGACGCACTGCCGCGGCTAACAGGCTATCACCACCGTCTGGCGCGGCCTGTGTCAGGGTAACCAACACGTTGGTTTGGTTCTGCGCCTGACCGAACAGCAGGTTATCGCGCAGCGCCATCAGGCTTTCTTCCTGGATTGTGCCGTCTGCGGAACGTAACCCGGCCCAACCATCTTCCTGCATCACGCGCATCGTTGGGTAACGAGCTTGCAGTTCCTGCCAGCGGGAGGTCTGTGCCAGTCGAGCCAGACGCATACCGCGCTTCACTTCTTTGACCGACAGGGTACGCACCGAGTTGGTTAGCCGTACGCTGAGGGAGAACTTGATCATGTCGCGGCTGCCCGCGTGATACAGCGAACGTGAAGAGCTGGTTGGCAGCCAACGTTCACCGGCCTCACCCAGATCGCACAGCTTGTGCTGCTCGACCAATTCGCGGCACCAGCTTTGTGCCAGCAGATAATCGGCCTGCCATGGATGCATCGGCAGCAGCCAGACGTCATCGGTAAAATGGCCTAGCAGCTGCGGCGCGCTTTCTGCGGTAAAGCGTTGCAGGCGCTGCTGTAACGTCAGGTCCAGGCTGTCGCCACACAGGTTGCGCTTATCTACTGCAAACCAGCGCAGGGGGAAGCTGCCAGCAAAATCTGGCAGGTAGCGCTGTGCCTGCTGCTGATCGAAGGGCTCATGGGATTTCGGAGCCGGGTGGAAGGCATGGCCAGCTAATAACCCTTGTTCCGCCTGGGCAAAATTCAGCGGCTGGTCAAGTAGCTTTGGCCAGTCCAGCCGGATGGCGATCGCCTGTTGGGTATTGTCATGACTTTCCAGCACTCGCTGGCGAAAGCGTGCCAAAACCTCCTCACTCAGTTGGCCTTTTATCGCCGGTTTGGCCAGCAACAACGTAACCAACCGCTCAAAACTCAGCGCTTCACCGTTGCCATTCAGGCAGGCGGGGAACTGATATTGATGATGTTGGGTTGGCGAGATATGCCGTAATGGAATGCGAATGAACTGGCTATCCGAAAGTGGGAGATGTAGCTGAGGTTGTTGGCTATGGGTTGCCGGCACGATGTGCCAGTCCCGGGTTTCACGCATTAGCGCGTTGAGGAAACATTGCGCAGCCACATCGGTTGCTGCGCTTGCTAACTGGATGGTCATGACCCTTGTCACTCTGGAGCGATTGAGAATGATTCTTATATCAATAGTTCTTATTATTATCAATCACTGCATGATACAATTTTTTGATTAATTACACACAAAAACATCATTTTTTTAACGGTTATTTTACTTAATGCGCTTATTTTCCGGTTCAAAAATCGTTGCAATTGGTAATAATTCTCCTTCAAACTGGCCGCTGGCGTTTTGTGCCGGGCTATTGGGCATTGGGCAAAATGGTTTGCTGGTCGCATTACCCGTGTTGGTCAGCCTGACCCAGCTCTCGCTGTCGGTGTGGGCAGGGTTGCTAACGCTGGGATCGATGCTGTTTCTGGTCGGCTCTCCCTGGTGGGGGCGGCAGGCAGAAATTCGAGGCTGTAAATACGTGGTGGTTATGGCCCTGGCGGGTTACCTGCTCAGCTTTGCGTTATTGGCCTTGGCCGTGTGGGGGCTGGCTGCTGGCTGGCTGCCTGAAATGGCTGGGTTGGGTGGCTTGATCGTGGCGCGCATTATCTACGGCTTGACAGTATCGGGCATGGTGCCAGCCAGCCAGACTTGGGCGCTGCAACGCGCTGGGTATGAACAACGTATGGCGGCGTTGGCCACTATCAGTTCCGGCCTCAGTTGTGGCCGGTTGCTTGGTCCGCTGTGTGCGGCCCTGGCGCTGTCTCTGCACCCGATGGCTCCGCTGTGGTTGATGGCGATTGCGCCGCTGATCGCGTTACTGGTGATCTGTCGCCAGCATAACGACCCGCCACTGCCTGCGGTGGCGCATCAGCAAAACCGCCTGCGGCTGACGATGATGCCCTATTTATTGTGTGCGTTGCTGCTGGCGGGCTGTGTCAGCCTGATGCAGTTGGGCTTGGCTCCACATTTGCAGCAACTGTTTAGCCATTCGGCGACGACCGTTAGCCACCATGTGGCGGTATTGCTCAGCGTGGCAGCGGGTTGCACGCTGTTGGCACAGTTTTTGGTGGTGCGACCGCAGCGTCTTACTCCGCCGCAGCTACTGATGGTTGCCGCTTGGTTGATGATCGCTGGCTTGGGGTTGATGTGTACCGCTCCGCTGGCGCTGTTTTATCTCGGCTGTGCGCTGGCTTCGTTTGGAGCCGCGATGGCGACGCCGGGCTATCAACTGATGCTGAACGATAGGTTATCTACCGGCAAAGGGGCGGGAGCTATCGCCACCAGCCATACGCTGGGCTACGGCGCGAGCGCGCTGATGGTTCCGGTGGTGAGTAAATTTTACGGTGAGTCGCAGTTGGTTGCGGCGGCACTGGTAGCCGCCGTCCTGTTGGGCGGCATTAGCAGCTGGCTCTGGTGCCAGCATCGAATGGCAGACATTGCGCGGGAGAGTCAGTGATATGTCCGCAAGCTATCGCATCTTTGATCTTACCTTGAAGCACAAGGAAAATGTTTCCCCCTCGCTGCTGCGCTGCGTGTTTACCGGCCCAGAGGTACAGCGCATGAAGCTGGAAGCCCCGGATCAACGGATCAAGCTGTTGTTCCCGGTAGCGGAAGGGCAGAGCCCGGAGTTGGCGAATAGCGACGATTGGTACCGTAACTACATGGCGATACCGAAAGAGCAACGGCCCGTGATGCGTACCTACACGTTGCGGGCACTGCGCGCTGCTGAGAATGAAATGGATGTGGAGTTTGTGCTCCATGGCATTAATGGCCCGGCTTCTGCCTGGGCAACGCATGCTGTTGCGGGAGATAAACTCCAGGCTGTAGCGCCGAATGCCGATTTTGCAGAGGACAGCGGCGGCTATGAGTGGGCCCCTCCGGCGCAAACCCGGCAGGCATTGCTGATCGCCGATGAAACGGCACTGCCAGCGGCGATGGGTATCCTCGAGCAGTTGGCGCAGCAGGTTAACCCGCCGAGTGTGCAGGCTTTCTTCGAAGTGCCGGTAGCGGGGGACTGCCTCGATATGGCGCACTTTCCGTTTGCCGAGGTTTACTGGTTGCCACGTGACGTTGGGCATCAGCAACTGCATGGCACGCTGCTGGTGGAGGCGGTGCGTCAGCGAGTTAACATCCCTGCCTCGGCACAGGCTGAAGCGCAGTCTCTGGCTGAAAATAGTCTCGGCGGGGATTTGCTGTGGGAGCGTGCTGAAGGGGCTAAGACCTTTTACGCCTGGGTGGCGGCGGAGTCTTCGGTGGTTAAAACGTTGCGCCGTTACCTGATTGGCGAACGCGATCTGGACCGTTCCACGGTGAACTTTATGGCGTACTGGTGTTAAGTTTCTGAGCTTACTAAATTGCTGTGTCTAATAGCGCTACAGGTGGAAGTCATGCAGATCACCGACACGCCGTGAACCCGTCCCTGGGGGCTCGAATCGCGCATCCATGCGCTCAACGGTCGGTTAACCTGCATGACTCCCACCTGCTTCAGGCTTAATGTGTCGCGGTTTAAACACCGTTATCTTATAGCCTATGCCATCAAAGCGGGATCTCTGTGTCCTCACCATTCTCCAATTTAGCCAGCCAGTAATCAGCTTCTTCAATTGTCAGAAAGTTACCTTCGGTTTGGTCGGTTTCCCATGCTTGTAACAGATCCAAATGCAAGCGTTGTCTGGGGTCATCATCAACTTTGATCGGGGTTATCATCGCCATAAGTCGTCCTAAGTCGTGAGAGGCAAATTCATTCCCTACAATAAATCGCTCAAACACTTGTTGTCTAGTTTTTGAGCATGCATGGTCGTTCAAATTTCAACGCTGGCAGCCGCTTTGGCTGCTGTGTTATGTTCCGCTGAAACAAAAGTTACAGCGGGAGTAGCGATGAAACAGATTGATGAGCGCCTGCGCAGCGAATACCCGCAATTGGCTCCTCAAGAGCAGCGGGTGGCCGACTTTATCTTCGATCACTTTGACGACCTGATTAGCTATAACAGCACCGAGTTGGCGCGTCTGAGTGGGGTGTCCAAGGCCACGGTCAGCCGTTTGTTCAAACGCCTGGGCTATGCCAGCTATCGCGCAATGCGTGACGAGTTGCGCACCCTACGCCAAAGCGGTATGCCACTGACCGACAGCCGTGACGCGGTACAGGGCAATACCTTGCTGGCTCGCCATTACCAGCAGGAAATGGCCAATCTGACGCACTGGGTGCAGCAGATTGATGCGGCACAGTTTGGCGCGGTGATCGCGGCCATGGGGCAATCCCGGCGGCTGCTGCTGTTGGGGATGCGCAACAGTTATCCCGTCGCGATGCATTTGCGCCAGCAACTGATGCAGGTACGTGAGCAGGTTTTGTTAATACCGCAGCCGGGCCAAACCTTGGCCGAAGATCTGGTGGATCTGGGGCCACAGGACATGGTGGTGGTAGTGGCATTTCGCCGCCGTCCACGTCTGGTGCGAGAGATATTGCAACAGTTGCAGAGCAAGCAGGTGCCAACGTTATTGATCTGCGAACCGCAGGCCCAGGCGCTGATCCCGTTGGCTAGCTGGCATTTGATGACGCCGCTCGATAGCGTCTCGGCGTTTGACAGCTACTCCAGCGCCATGAGCCTGGCGAGCCTGCTGAGCAATGCGTTGCTGCATGACAGGTTGTCGCAAGGGCGGCAGCGTATTCATCAGGTCGCCAATCTGTTCAGCGATCTGGAGGAGTTGGAGCAGCGCTGAAGCATGGGTTATCTGAGCGGGCGCAGTATACGGCGCCCCTACATGATTCTTTAGCAGCTGCATGCTGCGCCCGTTGTGATCCATTAGTTGCAGATTAATAATTTTAGAATCTTTTGTTTCATCCTTTCTCGCTTGGCGATAATCTAGCAATAACAAAAAACCGGCCGGTCGCTGACGTAGCAATCTCCAGGCTAAGTTATTAAGTTGACAAGGAATGAACATGCTAGCTATCAACCAATTCGATCAAATCAATCCTCCGCACCGCCTACTGATGGGCCCTGGGCCGATCAATGCCGATCCGCGCGTGCTGCGTGCCATGTCCAGCCAGTTGATTGGCCAATACGATCCGGCCATGACCGGCTATATGAATCAGGTGATGGAGCTGTATCGCGCCCTGTTCCGCACGCAGAACCGCTGGACAATGCTGATAGACGGGACTTCTCGTGCTGGTATCGAGGCAATGCTGGTCTCTGCCATTCGGCCTGGCGATAAAGTGCTGGTGCCGGTATTTGGCCGTTTTGGCCATCTGTTGTGTGAAATCGCCCGCCGCTGCCGTGCCGAAGTGCACACCATCGAAGCACCTTGGGGGGAGGTATTCAGTGCCGATCGGATCGAGGATGCGATCAAGAAAGTACGGCCACGCCTATTGCTGACGGTGCAAGGAGATACCTCCACCACCATGCTGCAACCGCTGGCGGAATTAGGGGACATCTGCCGCCGTCACGGTGTCCTGTTCTATACCGATGCTACCGCCTCGTTCGCGGGTAACGAGTTGGAAACCGATGCCTGGGGTTTGGATGCGGTATCCGCAGGGCTGCAAAAATGCCTCGGTGGTCCTTCCGGCAGTTCTCCAATCACCCTTAGCCCGCAGTTTGAAGAGATCGTACGCCGCCGTAAGTGCGTTGAAGAGGGGATCCGTACCGTCGATCACGCAGACGGTGACGACGAGATGATCTACTCCAACTATTTCGATCTCGGCATGATCATGGATTACTGGGGGCCGGAGCGCCTGAACCACCATACGGAAGCCACCAGCATGCTGTTTGCCGCGCGTGAATGCGCCCGGGTGATCCTGGAGGAAGGGCTGGATAAGGCTATTGCCCGCCATAAATTGAACGGCGCGGCGATGTTGGCCGGGATCCAGGGAATGGGGCTGGAGGTCTTTGGTGATATTGCCAACAAGATGAACAACGTGCTTGGCGTGGTGATCCCGCGGGGCATCCATGGCGAGCAGGTACGCCAGATGATGCTCAATGACTTCGCCATCGAAATCGGCACCTCGTTTGGCCCGTTGCAGGGCAAGATCTGGCGCATTGGCACCATGGGGTATAACGCGCGCAAAGACTGCGTGCTGCAAACGTTGGCCGCGCTGGAAGCGGTACTCAACCGTCTCGGTTTTGTTAGCCCGCATGGGGAAGCTATGCAGGCAGCATGGAACGTTTACGACGCCGAGCAGAACTGATGGCAATGCTGCTGACCCCTCTGGAAGCGGAACGAGCCGCGGCCAGAGTGATGGCTCGCTGCGACGAACTGGCGGCAATCAGCAGCACGCCAGGCCAACTGACGCGGGTTTATCTCTCCCCAGAACATTTACGCGCCAACCAGCTGGTAGGGAATTGGATGCGCGAGCTGGGGATGGCGGTCTGGCAAGACGGCGTGGGCAATATCTGCGGGCGTTATGAAGGGCTGCAACCGGCCGCACCGGCGCTACTGCTTGGCTCTCATCTGGATACGGTGCGCAACGCGGGGCGCTACGATGGCATGCTGGGGGTCTTGACCGCGCTCGAGATTGTCGCCTTGTTACATAGCCGCAATCGGCGTTTGCCGCAGGCGATCGAGGTGATCGGTTTTGCCGACGAAGAGGGCACGCGTTTTGGCATTACCTTGCTCGGCAGTAAAGGGATCACCGGGCAGTGGGCAGAGGATTGGCTGGCATGTACCGATGCTGAGGGCATCAGCGTGGCTGAGGCTATGCGTGACGTGGGCCTTGATCCTGCGGAGGTGAGTTCTGCCGAGCGTGCACAAGACTCGATCTGCGCCTATCTTGAACTGCATATTGAACAGGGGCCTTGTCTGGAAGCTGCTGGTCTGGCTCTGGGAGTGGTCACGGCGATTAACGGTGCGCGTCGCCTCAATTGTACTTTTACCGGACATGCTGGTCATGCAGGGACCGTGCCGATGGGGCAGCGCCGGGATGCGCTGGCTGCGGCCGCTGAATGGATGGTCACGGTTGAGCGGCTCACCATGGAATACGATCCTCATGTGGTCGCCACGGTCGGTCAGATCGAAAGCTTACCGGGGGCTGTTAATGTGATCCCTGGGCAGGTCAGGTTATCCCTCGACGTTCGTGGCCCGCAAGATGAATTGCTAGACGCGTTACTGGCCGAATTACTGGCACAGGCGCAGAGCATTGGCGCGCGTCGCGGAGTCGGCTTCGACAGCGAGGAGTTCTACCGCATACCGGCCACCGCTTGTGACTCTCAGTGGCAGCAGCGCTGGCATGACGCGGTAATGCAGGTGCAAGATAATTGCCTAATGCTGGCTAGTGGCGCGGGGCATGATGCCATTGCTATCGCTGCCCGTTGGCCGGTGGGGATGCTGTTTGTCCGTTGCGAGGGCGGTATCAGTCATCATCCCGATGAGGCCGTCACAGCAGGCGACGTAGCGCTAGCGATCCAGGCTTACTGCCGGGTCTTGGATATAACTGACCCCTTGTATATTTAAAGCGCCTTTAAACATACAAGGGTATCGACTCAATCGCGCAGCTGGAAGCCATCTGCATCACGCCAGGCCGGGAACGCGGCGCGGTAGGTTTGTAGCGTTTCCAGCGAAAGCTCGGCATCCAGCCTCGCCGCCTGGCCCGCTTCTGCGCTGGCCAACCGTTCCCCCTGCGGGCTGATAATCAGGCTGTCACCGCTGTAATTCAGGCCGTTGCCGTCCTCGCCCACGCGGTTGCACCCCGCCACGTAAATCTGGTTTTCGATCGCCCGTGCCGCCAGCAGCGTTTGCCAATGCATGCTGCGCGCAGCTGGCCAGTTGGCCACATACAGGGCCAGATCGTAATCCTGCTGATAGCGTGACCACACCGGGAAGCGCAGGTCATAACAGATCTGCGGCAGGATACGCCAGCCGCGCCATTCGAAAATGGTGCGCCGTTTCCCAGCCTGATAGTGCTGGTGTTCACCGGCCATGCGGAACAGATGGCGTTTATCATAGCCATGCACCTTGCCGCCTGGCTCCACCAGCAGGAAACGGTTAACCGCCCCTTCGGCAGTTTTCAACGCTACGCTGCCACCCACCAAGGCGTTGGTTTTCACCGCCCAGGTATGTAACCAGTCAATCACCTGTTGTTCTGGCAACGCGCTTTCCCCGGCATCCATAGCAAAGCCGGTAGTAAACATTTCCGGCAGTACAATCAGATCGCGGCCGGTAATTGAGGGCAACAAGGCATCGAACTGGCGCAGGTTGGCCTCACCTTGGCGCCAGACCAGCGGTTGCTGCAACAGGGTAATTTTTAGAGTCGACATAGGCGCTCCGCAGCGGCATCCAGCGTGGCATCTTGCTTCGCGAAGCACAGCCGGATCAGTTTATGAGGGAAAGGGGCGGCACAGAAAACGGACAGCGGGATCGCCGCCACGCCTGCGTGCTCGGTCAGCCAATGGCAGAAGGCGACGTCATCCAGATCGGAAATGGCGCTGTAATCGGCCAGTAAGAAGTAAGTGCCTTCACAGGGCAGAATTTCCAGCCTGCTGTTAGCTAGCGCCTGCACAAATCGATCGCGTTTGGCTCGGTAGAACGCGGGTAGCTGCTGCCAGTGTTCTGGCTCATTGCGCAGCATATCGGCCAAGGCTAACTGGGCAGGGGTGTTGACCGAGAACGTCAGATACTGGTGAACCTTGCGCACCTCGGCGCTTAACGCTGCCGGGGCCACGCAATAACCCACTTTCCAGCCGGTCATATGGAAGGTTTTGCCAAACGAGGAAACGGCTATCGCCCGCTGACGCAGTTGCGGATGGGCCAACACGCTGGCGTGCCCCCCTTTGGCAAAGCAGATATGCTCGTAAACCTCATCGCTCAGGATATAGATTTCCCGATCGGCGATGGCGGCCCATAGCTGCTGCATATCCTCTGCCGACCAGGCCGTGGCGGAGGGGTTCTGCGGAGTGTTGAGGATGACCAGCCGCGTGCGCGGTGAAAGCTGTTCGGCAAACCGTTGCCAATCCACTTTGAAGGCGGGTGGTTGCAGGGCAATGCGTTTCAGAACGCCGCCGGAAAGCTGTACCGCCGGGGCATAGCTGTCGTAGCTTGGGTCGAAGCAAATCACTTCATCGCCGGAGCGAACCAGGGCGCTGATTGCAGCGAACAACGCTTCGGTGGCACCCGCAGTGACGGTCACTTCACTATTGGCATCGGGCTGCCAGCCGTAGAGCTGAGCAGTTTTTTCCGCAATAGCCTCACGCAATGGCGCTGCGCCCGTCATCGGTGCGTATTGGTTTGCCCCCTGGCTGACGTGCCAGCTCAGGCGCTGTTTTAAATACTCCGGGCCATCAAAATCCGGGAAGCCCTGCGACAGGTTGATCGCCTGATGCTGCTGCGCCAGAGCGCTCATCTGGGTAAAAATGGTGGTGCCGAGGTCGGGTAACTTGCTGGCTGGGACAGGTGCGGTACTCATATCCGGCTATTTCTCCTGGCGCGTATGTTGCGAATAATATAGCACGATGTTAATGTTTAGCAATCAAGACGTTTAGACGTCCGTAGCCATCAGGAAACAAGACGGAATGACAGTAAACCCGCAATTATCTGCCCTATTGGCCGCCTGCCACTGGATCGGTGAGAAAGGCTGGTGCCCGGCAACCGGCGGCAATATGTCGCTGCGCCTTGATACCCAACATTGCCTGGTGACCGAGTCCGGCAAAGACAAGGGCAGCCTGAGCGAACAGGATTTATTGCTGGTGGAAACGGCAAACAATCATGTTCCCAGCGGCCGTACGCCTTCGGCGGAAACCGGCCTGCACACGTTGATCTACCGCCTCTATCCCACCGTCGGTGCCATCCTGCATACCCATTCGGTCAACGCCACCGTGCTTTCCCGCGTGGAGAAAAGTGAAGCGCTGGTGCTGCAAGGGTATGAAATGCAGAAATCCCTCAGCGGGCAGAAGAGCCATCTCGACAGCGTCAGCATCCCTATCTTTGATAACGACCAGGATATTCCGGCGCTGGCTGCGCGTGTTGCCGCATATGCCGAGGTAACGCCCTTGCAGTACGGTTTTCTGGTGCGCGGCCACGGCTTGTATTGCTGGGGCAAACAGGTGGAGGAAGCGCGCCGCCATCTTGAAGGGCTGGAATTCCTGTTCCAGTGCGAACTGCAACGCCGTTTACTGGAGGCCAAATGATCCGCGCCATCGTCACCGATATTGAAGGCACCACCAGCGATATCCGTTTTGTGCATCAGGTGCTGTTCCCCTATGCCCGTGAGCGGCTGGGGGAGTTTATCCGCAGCCATGCCAACGACGCCGAAGTTGCGGCTCCGCTGGCGGCATTGCGTGCAGAGATCGCGCAGCCGGACGCCGATAATGAGCTGCTTATTACCACCCTTTATCGCTTTATGGATGAAGATCGCAAATCGACCGCGTTGAAGGCTTTGCAGGGCATTATCTGGCGCAGCGGCTATCAAAACGGCGATTTTCAGGGGCATCTCTACCCCGAGGTGGCCGAACAGCTGGCCGCTTGGCAGCAGCAAGGATTGAAACTGTTCGTCTATTCCTCCGGCTCGGTTGAAGCGCAAAAGCTGCTGTTTGGTTACAGCGTTGCGGGAGATCTGCAACCGCTGTTCAGTGGTTACTTTGATACGCACGTAGGGGCCAAGCGTGAAAGCCAGTCGTATCAGAATATCGCTAAGGCTATTGGCCTGGAGCCAACTGAACTGTTGTTCCTGTCCGATATCCATCAGGAACTGGACGCGGCGCGGCTGGCGGGTTGGCACACTTGCCAACTGATCCGTGACGCTGCCGATCCACAAAGCCAGCACCGGCAGGTTAACCGTTTTGATTACATCGAATTAGGGGAGTTTGTCTAATGAGTGGATTGACCATTTTTAGCGATAAAGAGCCGCAGCAGCCGTTATGGCAGAGCCAGGATGCGCAGGCTATCCAGCAGCAGTTGGCGCAGATTGGCGTACGTTTTGAGCGTTGGCAGGCCGATCGCGAGTTGGGCGAGAGCCCACAGCCAGAAGCGGTGATTGCCGCCTATCAGCATGAGATCGACCGGCTGGTGGCGGAAAAGGGCTACCAAAGCTGGGATGTGATCAGCATGCGTCCGGACAACGCCCAGCGTGAAGTGCTGCGGGAGAAATTCCTGGCCGAGCATACTCATGGCGAGGATGAGGTGCGCTTCTTTGTCGAAGGGGCGGGGCTGTTTTGCCTGCATCTGGAAGGCAAAATCTTCCAAATCCTGTGCGAGAAAAACGACCTGATCTCGGTGCCAGCCAATACTCGCCACTGGTTTGATATGGGCTCGGCCCCCAACTTCACCGCCATCCGCGTATTTGATAATCCGGAAGGTTGGGTGGCCCATTTCACCGGCGACCAGATTGCCGAGGCATATCCAAAGCTAGATTGAAGGGCAAAAAGTTATGCCAATGCGCGTTGGAAAATGCCGTCGGCAACCTGCTCTGGCGTAATGACGCCGCTATCCAACACCCAGCCGCTGATTAATGCTGCTGGAGTGACATCGAATGCCGGGTTGTAGGTTGGCGCATTGAGCGGTGCCCACTGGCAGGAGCCAAAGCTACCGCTGACCCCCGTCACTTCCTCTGCCGCGCGCTGTTCGATAGGAATGGCCGCGCCGTCCGGGCAATGAGGATCGTGCGTGGTGTGTGGGGCGGCCACGTAAAATGGAATACGGTGGTAATGAGCCAGTACCGCCAGGCTGTAAGTGCCGATTTTATTGGCCACGTCACCGTTGGCCGCAATGCGGTCTGCGCCTACCCAGACGGCATCAACCTGGCCCGTAGCCATCAGGCTGGCGGCCATGGAATCGCAGATCAAGCGGTAAGGAATGCCCAGCTCTCCCAACTCCCAGGCGGTAAGGCGGCCCCCTTGCAGCAACGGACGAGTTTCATCGACCCAAACCTGGGCGATCTTGCCTTGCTGGTGCGCTCGCAATAGAACGCCAATCGCCGTACCCACGCCCGCCGTCGCTAGTCCCCCGGTGTTGCAATGGGTGAGCAGGCGACTGCCCGGTTTCACCCACTCGGCCCCGTTATCGGCGATGCGATCGCACAGGGTCCGATCTTCCTCTACCAGGCGCAGCGCTTCCTCGGCCATCGCGCTCACCCAATCCGGCTGTGCCAAAGCCTGCTTCATACGATCCAGATTGTTCATCAGGTTCACCGCAGTCGGGCGTGAGGCGCGTAGCGTCTGTAATGCCTGCTCCAGCTCAGCCTGCGGCAGACCACGTTCGGCCAACAGGGCGAGCAGCAGGCTGGCAGACAGCCCGATCAACGGTGCGCCACGCACCCGCAGGGCACGGATATGCCCAACCAACTCGTCCACGCTGTCGCAGGGCAGCCAGCATTTTTCCTGCGGCAAAGCTTGCTGGTCAAGGATCTGGAGGCGGTTGTCTTGCAGGCTCAGGCTGGTGGTGTTAAGTGCTTGCATCAGTGGTTAAATCCTTGTGTGTTTCTTATTGCATCTGTGAACCCATTCTGCCAACATGACATCCGGATGTATAGACGTCCAAACGCTTTTGCGGCTAAAAATAAAAAAATCATCGCTATGGGAAAGAACAGAGGGGTTGGGGGATGTCACAATATCGTACGTTTACTGCTGCCGATGCCGTTGAATACGCGCGTCAATATGGGCAACTGGCCGATCCACAGGCGCTGGTGAGTGCCGATGAGATCGGCGATGGCAATCTGAACCTGGTCTTTAAAATCCGTGATGCCGACGGCGTCAGCCGGGTGATCGTCAAGCAGGCACTGCCGTATGTACGTTGCGTGGGGGAATCCTGGCCGTTGACGCTGGATCGGGCGCGTATCGAAGCGGAAACGCTGCTGATCCACGGGGCGCTGTGCCCACGCCACACGGTGCAGGTGCTGCATCACGATCCCGAGCTGGCGGTGATGGTGCAGGAAGATCTCTCTGACCATCACATCTGGCGCAGTGAGCTGGTGAAGGGGCGTTACTATCCGCTGGCTGCAGGGCAACTGGCGGAATACCTGGCGCAAACTCTGTTCCACACCTCTGATTTTTACCAGACTGCACAGCTGAAAAAGGCCGAAGTCAGCCGTTTCACCAACCCGGAGTTGTGCCAGATCACCGAAGATCTGTTCTTTAGCGATCCCTATCAGGATCATGAGCGTAATCAGTTTGACGAGGCGCTGTTGCCGCAAGTGCTGGCACTGCGTGATGACGCGGCGCTGAAGTTGGCGGTAGCCGGGCTGAAGCATCGCTTCCTGAGCAAGGCCGAAGCGCTGCTGCACGGTGATATTCATAGCGGTTCGATCTTTGTCGCGGAAGGTAAGCTGAAGGCGATCGACGCCGAGTTTGGCTTCTACGGGCCGATCGGCTTTGATATTGGCACTGCGCTGGGTAATCTGCTGCTGAACTATTGCGGTTTGCCTGGCTTGTTCGGCCCGCGTGATGCGGCGGCGGGGCGCGAGCAGCGATTGCAGGATGTGCGTGAACTGTGGCTGATCTTTGCCGATCGCTTTCTGGCGTTGTGCCATCAACATAGCCGTGACGCAACGCTGGCGCTGCCGGGCTATGCCGAGCAGTTCCTGCAACAGGTATGGGCAGATGCGGTGGGTTACTGCGGTACGGAGCTGATACGCCGCACTATCGGGCTGGCGCACGTGGCCGATCTGGACAGCATCACCGATGCGGAAATGCGTGCCGAATGTCAGCGTAACGCCCTCAATCTGGGCCGTGCGCTGATCGTCAATGCGCCGCACATAGAACATATCGATGCCTTGCTGGCGCGTATCCGCCAACATGGCTGAGCCAATCTGAATCTGCAATGAAAAAGGGGCGATCCGTTATGGTATCGCCCCTTTGGCATTTATGGCCGGAAACCGTTATGCGGCTTCAGTCTGCTGCTGGCGTTTTTCCAGCTTTACTGGCTTTACCGGCTGCTGCGCCGCCAGCGCGTCTGGTGCAAAGTCATCAACGTTGATTGAACGCAGACGGCTCTCTTCCGCTTTCACCAGGATCTTGGCTTCGTCGGCGCTGATTTTGCCTTCATCCAGTGCACGCTGTGCCAGACGATCAAGACGGGTGAACGGCAGGTTCTTACCGGCTTGCTTGCACAGGCGCTGGTGGATAGGTTCTGCGGCAATCACGTCCAGCAACGCGGCTTCCAGCAGGCCAACCGGGTTATGCTCGCTTGGCGTCAGGTATTGGCCACGGCCAAGGCGGCTACGGGTGGCTGAAGGCTGTTGGATAATCTTCGCCAACTGGTGGTCCAGCTTATCCGAAGGTGCGGTATGCACGCGGCCGAATGGGAACACCACCAGGCGCATCACCCCGGCGATAAAGCGGTTCGGGAAGTTGCGCAGCAAGTCGTCCAGCGCTTGCTCCGCCTGGTTCAGGCTGTCTTGCACGCCCCAGTGAACCAATGGCAGATCTTCTTTCTGACGCCCTTCATCTTCAAAGCGTTTCAGCGTGGCCGAGGCCAGGTACATCTGGCTCAGCACGTCACCCAAGCGGGCAGAGATACGCTCGCGGCGCTTCAGGCTGCCGCCCAGTACGCCCATGGAAACGTCAGACAGCAACGCCAGGTTGGCGCTCAGACGGTTGAGCTGCTGATAGTAGCGGCGTGTAGCGTCTTTGGTTGGCGTGCTGCTGGTGCGGCCATTGGTCAGGCCAAGCCACAGGCTGCGCATTTTGCTGCTGCCAACGTGGCCGAGGTGGCCAAACAGCGCCTGGTCGAAGCTGTGCAGATCGTTGTTCTGCGCGGCGGCCATTTCGGTCAGCACATAAGGATGGCAGCGGATCGCCCCCTGGCCGAAGATCATCATGGTACGGGTCAGGATATTGGCACCTTCTACCGTGATGGCGATTGGCGCGCCCTGGTAGGCACGGGCCAGGAAGTTGGCTTCACCCAGCATGATGCCTTTACCGCCGGTGATATCCATCGCATCAATGATGGCCTGCTGGCCACGGTGGGTACAATGGTATTTCACGATGGCAGACAGTACCGCAGGTTTTTCGCCCTGCATCAACGCATAGGTGATCAGCGAGGCGGCGGCATCCATCACATAGGTGTTACCGGCAATACGTGCCAGCGGTTCTTCAATCCCTTCCATCTTACCGATAGAGATTTTGAACTGGCGGCGAATATGGGCGTAAGCGCCGGTCGCCAAAGCCACCGATTTCAGACTGCCAGTGGAGTTGGACGGCAGAGTGATACCACGGCCAACCGACAGGCATTCAACCAGCATCCGCCAACCTTGACCTGCCATTTTTGGCCCGCCAATGATGTAATCGATCGGGACGAACACGTCGTTGCCGCGGGTTGGACCATTCTGGAATGGCACGTTGAGCGGGAAGTGACGGTTGCCGATCTCTACCCCTGGGGTGTTGGTTGGGATCAACGCACAGGTGATGCCGGGGGATTCGTTATCGCTCAGCAGGCGGCTTGGGTCATGCAGCTTGAAGGCCAGCCCCAGCACGGTGGCAATCGGTGCCAGAGTGATATAGCGCTTGTTCCAGGTCAGGCGCATGCCCAGCACCTGTTTGCCTTGCCATTCGCCCATGCACACGGTGCCTACGTCCGGGATGGCCCCGGCGTCGGAACCTGCTTCTGGGCTGGTCAGTGCGAAGCAAGGAATTTCATCACCGCGCGCCAGGCCTGGCAGGTAGTGATCTTTCTGTTCTTCAGTGCCGTAATGTTGCAGCAGCTCGCCTGGGCCGAGGGAGTTAGGCACACCGACGGTGATCGCCAGAATACCTGAAACACCCGCCAGCTTTTGCAGGACGCGGGCCTGAGCATAAGGGGAGAATTCCAGCCCGCCGTACTCTTTCTTGATGATCATCGCAAAGAAGCGGTGTTCTTTCAGATAGGCCCACAGCTCTGGCGGCAGATCGGCCAGTTCGTGGGTGATCTCGAAGTCATTGGCCATGCGGCAGGCTTCTTCCACCGGGCCGTCGATAAAGGCTTGCTCTTCCTCTGTCAGCTTAGGCTGCGGATAGTTGTGCAGCTTGTTCCAATCCGGTTGGCCGCGGAACAGATCGCCTTCCCACCAGGTGGTCCCGGCGTCGATGGCTTCTTTTTCCGTGGTGGACATTGGCGGCATCACTTTGCGGAAGGCGCGCAGTGCAGGGGCAGAAAGCAGCGAGCGGCGCAGCGAAACGATGTTCAGCGGCAGCAGCACGATTGCCAGCGGTACCAGCATCCAGTAGGTCCAAAGGCCAATAGCGCCCATGGCCGCCGTAAAGGCCAACAGCAGCAGACTGCTGAGAGCCAGGTTCACTCGGTGATAAAACACCACACCAATGAGTGCGAGTAAAACAACGATACTAAGAACCATCATAAGAAGCTCCGAAGTAGTAAGAGGTCTGACCTGTTGTGTATATCTAATGGTTTTAGTCCATACCCATTTTTTTATCAATGTATTTACACTTTAATTACAACTTAAGTCACAAACTGACAGCATCAATTGTCAAAAAATCACCGGGTCGCTTCACACTAGCGCTGTTTGCGTCGCAACGCTTCTAGGTTTTTCTGCAATCCGTTACACTGCGAGACGAAAGATTGACGATGCCACCGCACAACAAGAGGCGATCTCTATGTACCACGATTTAATTCGCAGTGAACTGAATGAAGCGGCTGATACTCTGGCTAAATTCCTTAGCGATGACGCCAACATTGACACCATCCAACGCGCGGCAGTACTGCTGGCGGATTCCTTTAAAGCCGGCGGGAAAGTGCTCTCCTGCGGTAACGGTGGTTCGCATTGTGATGCGATGCACTTCGCAGAAGAGTTGACTGGCCGCTACCGTGAGAATCGCCCAGGCTATCCGGCCATCGCGATTTCTGACGTTAGCCACCTGTCTTGCGTCAGCAACGATTTTGGCTATGAATACGTATTTTCCCGCTATGTGGAATCCGTAGGCCGTGAAGGCGACGTGCTGTTGGGGATCTCCACCTCCGGCAACTCTGGCAACATCATCAAAGCGATTGAAGCCGCCCGTGCCAAAGGGATGAAAGTGATCACCCTGACCGGTAAAGACGGTGGCAAAATGGCCGGTAGCGCCGACGTGGAAATCCGTGTGCCGCACTTTGGCTACGCCGACCGTATCCAGGAAATCCATATCAAAGCGATCCACATCTTGATCATGTTGATCGAAAAAGAGATGGTTAAAGCTTAACGGCGAGATCAGCATTAAATATAGGGCGTGGCATCAAGCTGCGCCCTTATACCAATGTCAGTAGTCCTCAAGGGGTGGCAATCGATGTGTGAACTGCTCGGGATGAGCGCCAACGTACCAACCGACATCTGCTTTAGCTTTACCGGGCTGGTACAGCGCGGTGGCCGAACCGGGCCACATAAAGATGGCTGGGGCATTACCTTCTATGAAGGCAACGGTTGTCGCACATTCAAGGATCCCCAACCCAGCTTTAATTCACCTATTGCCCGTCTGGTGCAGGAATACCCGATCAAGTCCTGTGCCGTGGTCTCCCACATCCGCCAGGCTAATCGCGGTGAGGTGGCGCTGGAAAATACCCATCCCTTTACCCGTGAGCTGTGGGGTCGCAACTGGACTTACGCTCACAATGGGCAACTGAAAGGCTATCGCCAACTGGCGACCGGCAATTTCCGCCCGGTAGGGCAGACCGACAGTGAATATGCCTTCTGCTGGCTGTTACATCAGTTGGCGCTAAAATACCCGCGCACTCCCAGCAACTGGCCAGCCGTGTTTCGCTATATCGCGTTATTGGCCGATCGGCTCAGAGAGAAAGGGGTGTTCAACATGCTGTTGTCAGATGGGCGCTTTGTGATGGCCTATTGCTCCACCAACCTTTACTGGATCACCCGGCGAGCACCGTTTGGCAAAGCCACCTTGCTCGATCAGGACGTAGAGATTGATTTTCAGCGGCAGACCACGCCGGATGACGTGGTCACGGTCATTGCGACCCAACCGCTGACGGGCAACGAAACCTGGCACAAGATTGCACCAGGCGAGTTTGCGTTATTTCACTACGGTGAGCGGCTGGCTGCGGGCGAACGGGTTGTTGCTGGTCTCAATCGTTGAGGCGTACTGCGTTGGCTGGCCGCTGCCAATCACCGGCTGTGCCAACACATATTGGCCGTTGGTCACGCTAACCAGCGGTGGCTGACGGTTTTTGACGAAGTAATCATAACCCGGTTTTAACTGACGCCAGAAGCTGATGTAGGTTGATGAGCGGTGGCGTTGCAGGTTCTGTTCGGTCATGCGGAACGGATAAATGCTGATGTCCACCCGGCTTTGCCCATGGGCAAACGCCGCTTCAACGTAACGATAGATATCGTCCATATAAGCGTTGGTCATCGCGTAGCAACCAATCGATTTGCATTCCCCGTGGATCATCAGATAGGCACCGGAATATCCCTGCGCTTTATCGTAATCATTAGGGAAACCGATATTGATGGCGCGATAATATTTGCTGTCTGGCTTCAGATGGCGGGTATCGACGCTATAAAAACCTTCCGGGCTTTTAAAATCCCCTTCACGGCGCTTCGGGCCAAGCCCACCGGAGAAGTTACAGATAGAGAAGCTATTCACCAGGCGGAATTCGTTGCCCATCTTGGCGTACAACTCCAGCTTGCGTTCTTCTTTGAATATCTGGATATAGACCGGTGAACCTAATAACTGCTGTGCAACCAAAGGGGCCTGGGGAGCCGGGGCTGGCTCACTGGCGCTGCACGCCGTGATCAGCGGCGTACAAAATAGCATCGCAAACAACAGCGCGATTTTGCTCATTCTTAATTATTCCTGCTTATATTTATTTGCTGGTTGAGAGAACACAGCCAGCATGCCACTGACGAGATTTCGTATTTAACCCCGTCAGATTACCAGCGTGTTGTTTTTTAGCAATATGCGAAGTGTATAAAAAAACTACAATCCTCGGTAAAAGTGAAATGAACCCACGTTTTTAACGAGTAGTGTCAAGAGATAACAGGTGTTTAATTGCATTTCCTCGACTCAGGTCACTAGATAGCACGGAAAAATTCTGTCGAAAATGTTAATATCTTGCCCATGCTGCATCGTTATTAATCGGTAATCAGTACAGGGATATTGTGTGAAATAGCAACAATCCCGCCATCGTTGATAGCAATGTTTTAACATTCTGCAGTATTGGTTTAATCATTGGCCTGGGTGTCGGCGGTCAGTGTGAATATTCAAGTTGGGCATGAGGTCATCGTGTTCATCCGGAGGGGGCTAGGGCCACCTCATCATCCTGCATGCTTTGTGCCTACCTCTGGGTTGGTTAGGCGTGTGAAAATTCAAAACATCGTATAAATCCTATGATCAAAATAAAAAAAGGGTTAGATCTGCCAATCGCTGGGGCGCCTTCGCAGGTGATCCAGGATGGCCCAGCGGTCACACAAGTGGCGCTGCTCGGCCAGGAATATGTTGGTATGCGTCCCTCCATGTTGGTACAGGTTGGCGATCGAGTTAAGAAAGGCCAGGCGCTGTTTGAAGATAAGAAGATCCCTGGGGTTTTCTTCACGGCACCGGCCAGCGGGCAGATCGCCGCTATCAATCGCGGCGAACGCCGCATGCTGCAATCGGTGGTGATTGACATCGAAAACGACGGCGAACAGCAGGTGGAACTGGCCTATTATCAGCAGGCCGATTTGCCAATGCTGGAGCGTCAACAGGTTGAAAGCGATCTGATCGCCAGTGGCCTGTGGACGGCACTGCGTACTCGCCCATTTAGCAAAACTCCCCTTCCAGGTACCTCACCGCGCGCTATTTTCGTCAGCGCTATCGATACCCAGCCGCTGGCAGCGGATCCGTTGGTGATTATCAACGAGCAATTGGCGGCATTTAATGCCGGGCTGACGGTATTGGCACGCCTGACAGACGGCAAAGTACAGGTCTGCCATGCAGCGGGTACGCGGTTGGATACGGCTGCTGGGGCGCAGATTGATTACAGCGAGTTTGCTGGCCCGCACCCTGCGGGGCTGGTGGGCACGCATATTCACTTCCTGGAGCCGGTCAGCCTGAAGAAAACCGTTTGGCATATCGGTTATCAGGATGTGATCGCCATCGGCACCCTGTTTACCACTGGCAAGCTGGATACCCAACGCGTGGTCGCCCTGGCGGGGCCACAGGTGGAACAGCCTGTGCTGCTGCGCACTCGTTTGGGGGCCAGCCTGGATCAACTGACGGCGGGCCGCCTGAAGGCCGGTGAAAACCGGGTGATTTCCGGCTCGGTGCTGAGTGGCTTCCATGCCAGCGGCCCGAGTGCCTGGCTTGGCCGTTTCCACAACCAGGTATCGGTGTTGCTGGAAGGCCGGGAGAAAGAGCTGTTCGGCTGGATTGCTCCGGCATCGGACAAGTTCTCCATCACCCGCACCACGCTGGGCCATTTCCTCAAGCACAAGCTGTTCGCTTTCTCCACCACCACCAACGGCGGTGAGCGTTCGATGGTGCCGATCGGCAATTACGAGCGGGTGATGCCGCTGGATATTCTGCCGACCCATCTGCTGCGCGATCTGCTGGCGGGCGATACGGACAGTGCCCAGGCGCTAGGCTGTCTGGAGCTGGATGAAGAAGATCTGGCGTTGTGTACCTTCGTTTGCCCCGGCAAGTATGAATATGGCCCGGTGCTGCGCGAAGTGCTGACCAAGATTGAGCAGGAAGGATAACCGATGGGCCTGAAGAATTTTTTTGACAAGATTGAGCATCACTTCACGCCGGGCGGCAAGCTGGAAAAGTGGTACCCGCTGTTTGAAGCGACGGCGACGGTGTTCTACACCCCCGGCACGGTAACGCGCGGGGCTTCGCACGTACGTGATGCCATCGATCTGAAGCGCATGATGATCCTGGTGTGGCTGGCAGTATTCCCGGCCATGTTCTGGGGCATGTATAACGTGGGCCAGCAGACCATTCCTGCACTGCACCATCTGTACAGCGGCGAGCAGCTGCAACAGGTGCTGGCGGGGGACTGGCATTACTGGCTGGCACAAATGCTGGGGGCAACGCTCGGCGCCGATGCTGGCTGGATCAGCAAGATGGTGCTCGGTGCGACCTACTTCGTGCCGATCTACGCCGTGGTATTCCTGGTGGGTGGCTTCTGGGAAGTGGTGTTTGCGATGGTACGCAAACATGAGATCAACGAAGGCTTCTTCGTCACCTCCATTCTGTTCGCCCTGATTGTGCCGCCAACTATGCCGTTATGGCAGGCCGCGCTTGGCATCAGTTTTGGTGTGGTGGTTGCCAAGGAGATCTTCGGCGGTACTGGGCGTAACTTCCTCAACCCGGCGTTGGCGGGGCGTGCCTTCCTGTTCTTTGCCTATCCGGCGCAGATTTCTGGCGATCTGGTGTGGACCGCGGCAGACGGCTTTTCCGGTGCGACACCGTTGGCACAATGGAGCGTTGGCGGAGTTCACAGCCTGACCAACGTCACCACTGGCCAGTCCATCAGTTGGATGGACGCGTTTATCGGTAACATCCCAGGTTCGATCGGGGAAGTCTCAACCCTGATGATCCTGCTCGGCGGGGCGATTATCCTGTTTGGCCGCGTCGCTTCCTGGCGCATTGTGGCTGGCGTGATGCTCGGCATGATCGCCACGGCGTATCTGTTCAATGCCATTGGCTCTACCACCAACCCGATGTTCGCGATGCCTTGGTACTGGCATCTGGTGCTGGGCGGCTTTGCCTTCGGTATGGTGTTTATGGCTACCGACCCGGTTTCCGCCTCGTTTACCAACAAAGGGAAGTGGTGGTACGGCATCCTGATCGGCGTGATGTGCGTGCTGATCCGGGTGGTCAACCCGGCCTATCCGGAAGGCATGATGCTGGCGATCCTGTTCGCCAACCTGTTCGCACCGCTGTTCGATTACCTGGTGGTGCAGGCTAACATCAAGCGGAGAAAAGCACGTGGCGAATGAATCTAAAAATGACAGCATTGGCAAAACGCTGCTGGTAGTGCTGCTGCTGTGTCTGGTGTGTTCTGTGGTGGTTGCGGGTTCTGCCGTTGGGCTGCAATCCAAGCAGCAGGAACAGCGGTTGCTGGATAAGCAGCGCAACATCCTGGACGTAGCCGGTTTACTGCAACCGGGGATGACTGGCGAACAGGTGAAAGCCACCTTTAGCAAGCGCATCGAACCGCGTTTGCTGGATCTGGACAGCGGCGAGTTTGTGCCTGGCGATGCGGCCGCCTTCGATCTGGCCGCTGCACTTCGCAGCGATGCCAAGAGCCGGGCGTTGACCGCCGAGGAAGATCTGGCCGGTATCCGCCGCCGTAGCAATCAGGCTGAAATCTACCTGGTGCGCAACGAAAGCGGCGCGGTGGACAAGATTGTGCTGCCGGTCTACGGCACGGGTCTATGGTCGATGATGTACGCCTTTGTCGCGTTGGATGCCGACGGCAATACGGTACGCGGGCTGAGTTTCTATCAACACGGCGAAACCCCGGGCCTGGGCGGCGAGATCCAGAACGCCAGCTGGCGCGCGCAGTGGATCGGCAAGCAGCTGTTTGATGACAACGGCAACCCGGCTATCCGCATTGTGAAGGGCGGAGCGCGGCAAGGGGATATCCACGGTGTGGATGGCCTGTCCGGCGCAACGCTGACCGCTAACGGCGTACAGCATACGTTTAATTTCTGGTTGGGCGAGTACGGCTTTGGCCCATTCCTGCAGAAAGTCCGTGAAGGAGCGCTGAAAAATGGCTGATTCCAAAGAGGTTAAACGGGTCCTGTTGGGGCCGCTGTTTGACAATAACCCGATCGCGCTGCAGGTGCTTGGCGTCTGTTCGGCGCTGGCGGTGACCACCAAGCTGGAAACGGCGGTGGTGATGACGATTGCGGTCACCCTGGTCACCGCGTTTTCCAGCTTCTTTATTTCGCTGATCCGCCACCATATCCCCAACAGCGTGCGCATCATCGTGCAGATGACGATCATCGCTTCGCTGGTGATCGTGGTCGATCAGTTGCTGCGTGCCTATGCGTTTGAAATCTCTAAACAGCTTTCGGTGTTCGTCGGGCTGATCATCACTAACTGTATCGTGATGGGCCGCGCCGAGGCGTACGCCATGAAATCGCCGCCGATTGAGAGCTTTATGGACGGTATCGGCAACGGCCTGGGCTACGGCGTGATCCTGATCCTGGTGGGCTTCCTGCGCGAGCTGGTCGGCTCGGGCAAGCTGTTTGGCATGACGGTGCTGGAAACGGTGCAGAACGGTGGCTGGTATCAGCCTAACGGCCTGTTCCTGCTGGCACCGAGTGCGTTCTTTATCATCGGCCTGCTGATTTGGGGACTGCGTTCCCTCAAGCCAGCGCAGATAGAAAAGGAGTAACCGCCGATGGCTCACTATATCAGCCTGTTTGTGCGTGCAGTGTTCGTTGAGAACATGGCGCTGGCGTTCTTCCTAGGGATGTGTACCTTCCTGGCGGTGTCGAAGAAGGTCTCGACCTCGTTTGGCTTGGGGATTGCCGTGACGCTGGTGCTTGGCATTTCGGTACCGGTCAACAACCTGGTCTATAACCTGATCCTGCGTGATGGGGCGCTGGTGGAAGGCGTCGATCTGAGCTTCCTCAACTTCATCACCTTTATCGGCGTGATTGCGGCGCTGGTGCAGATCCTGGAGATGATCCTCGATCGCTTCTTCCCGGCGCTCTACAACGCCCTGGGGATCTTCCTGCCGTTGATCACGGTGAACTGTGCCATCTTCGGCGGCGTGTCGTTCATGGTGCAGCGTGATTACAACTTTATGGAATCCGTGGTGTATGGCTTCGGCTCCGGCACTGGCTGGATGCTGGCGATTGTTGCCATGGCGGGGATCCGTGAAAAACTGAAGTATGCCGATGTGCCAGCCGGGTTGCGTGGCCTGGGCATTACCTTTATTACCACCGGATTGATGGCATTGGGCTTTATGTCGTTCTCCGGCGTCCAGTTGTAAAGGCAGGAAGCATTTATGGAAATTATTTTAGGCGTGGTGATGTTTACCTGCATCGTGATGGTGCTGGCGTTACTGATCCTGTTTGCCAAATCCAAGTTGGTGAACACCGGTGACATCGCCGTTGAGGTTAACGGCGATCAAGACAAAAGTTTTACCGCCCCCGCGGGGGACAAGCTGCTGAATATGCTGTCCAGCCAGGGGATCTTTGTCTCCTCGGCCTGTGGCGGCGGCGGCTCCTGCGGCCAGTGCCGGGTGGTGATCAAAGAGGGCGGCGGCGATATTCTGCCAACTGAGCTTTCCCATATCAGCAAGCGTGAAGCCAAAGAGGGCTGCCGCCTGGCGTGCCAGGTTAACGTGAAGCAGAACCTGAAAATCGAGCTGCCGGAAGAGATCTTCGGCGTGAAGAAATGGGACTGCGAGGTGATCTCCAACGATAATAAAGCCACCTTTATCAAAGAGCTGAAGCTACGTATTCCGGACGGGGAAGATGTGCCTTTCCGCGCCGGGGGCTTTATCCAGATCGAGGCGCCCGAGCATGAAGTCAGCTATGCCGATTTCGACGTGCCGCAGGAATACCGTGGCGACTGGGATAAATTCAATCTGTTCCGCTATCGTTCGGTAGTCAAAGAGCCGACGGTGCGCGCCTATTCGATGGCCAACTATCCCGATGAGAAAGGCATCATCATGCTCAACGTGCGTATTGCTACGCCACCGCCGAGCAACCCGGACGTACCGCCGGGCATTATGTCTTCCTATATCTGGTCGCTGAAGGCGGGGGATAAGGTGACCATCTCCGGGCCGTTTGGCGAGTTCTTTGCCAAAGACACCGACGCCGAGATGATCTTTATCGGCGGCGGGGCCGGGATGGCGCCGATGCGTTCACACATCTTCGATCAGTTGAAGCGCCTGAAGTCGAAGCGCAAAATCACCTTCTGGTACGGTGCACGTTCCTTGCGTGAGATGTTCTACGAGGACGACTTCAACCACCTGCAGGAAGAGAATGAAAACTTCACCTGGCATGTGGCGCTCTCCGATCCGCAGCCAGAAGATAACTGGACGGGCTACACCGGCTTTATTCATAATGTCCTGCTGGAAAATTATCTGCGTAACCATCCAGCGCCGGAAGATTGTGAGTTCTATATGTGTGGGCCGCCGATGATGAACGCGGCGGTGATCAAGATGCTGAAAGATTTGGGCGTGGAAGATGAAAACATCATGCTCGATGACTTTGGCGGTTAAATGCGAGCAGCAGGCGGCGAAGGAATGAAGGCTTGGATGATGGTGGTGGCGCTGGCCACCGCAGTGTTACTGACCGGTTGTGAGCCGAAACAGGAAAACCTCAAGGGTAAAACCATGGGGACGTCCTACTCGATCAGCTATCTCCCTGGGGACGGAACACCTTCGCTGGCAACGCTGCAAGCGGAGATCGACAAACGGCTGGTGCAGGTCAACGATCAGATGTCGACCTATCAACCTGATTCTGAGCTGAGTCGCTTTAACGCTAGCCGGGAAGTGGACAAACCTTTCCCGGTTTCTGCTGCCACTACGGAAGTGGTGCTGGAAGCGCTGCGCATCAACCGTGTGACCGACGGCGCGCTGGACGTGACCGTCGGGCCGTTGGTGAACCTGTGGGGTTTTGGCCCGGAAGGGCGGCCGGATAAAGTGCCGAGCGCCGCCGAGCTGGAAAAGCGCCGTAACTGGACGGGGATCGACAAGCTGGCGGTAGAAGGCAATGCGCTGGTGAAGCGCATTCCTGAACTGTATGTCGACCTCTCTTCCATTGCCAAAGGCTACGGTGTTGATGAGATTGCCCATTACCTGCAATCGCAGCACGTCAAAAACTACATGGTGGATATTGGTGGGGAAGTTCGCACCCGTGGCCATAACGGCGAGAAGAAGCCTTGGCGCATTGCCATCGAACGGCCAACCGCCGGGGGGGAGCAGCAGGCGCTATTGGTGATCGAACCGGGTGAGATGGCGATGGCCACTTCCGGGGATTACCGAAACTACTTCGAGCAGGACGGAGTGCGCTATTCTCATACTATCGACCCGCTCACCGGTAAACCGATCCGCCACAATTTAGTGTCGATCACGGTGATCAGCCCGCTGTGTATGACGGCGGACGGGCTTTCTACCGGGTTAAACGTGATGGGGCCGGAGCGGGGTATGGCGCTGGCCAACCTGCTGGGGATCCCGGTGTTTATGATCGTGAAAACCGTCAAGGGGTTTGAGGAGCGCTATTCCGACGCGTTCAAACCCTATCTGAAGAAAGGGTAGACGTTATGTTGACGATGTTCGCTGCATCCTTTGTGCTGTTTCTGCTGGTGGTTGGCGGGATGTCGCTGGGCTATGTGTTCAAGCGCAAAACCTTGCAGGGCAGCTGTGGTGGCATTACCGCGCTGGGGATGGAGAAAGTCTGCGACTGCCCGGAGCCTTGCGATGCGCGCAAAAAGCGCATGGCCAAGGAAGCGCTGCGCCGCGAGATGTTGGAAAAACACCGAATCCTCTAGCCGCTCGGGATTTCCTACACAGGGGCGCTGCTAGTCTACACTCTCCATATTGAGCTTTTAATAATTAGCTGTATACTTATACAGTGTTATTGGAGGCGCGATGCGTAAAATCATTCATGTCGATATGGACTGCTTCTTCGCAGCGGTAGAAATGCGCGACAATCCCAGCCTGCGCGATATCCCGCTGGCTATCGGTGCCAGCGCCGATCGGCGTGGTGTGATCAGCACCGCCAACTACCCGGCGCGCCGTTATGGCGTGCATAGCGCAATGCCCACCGCCACTGCGCTCAAGCTGTGCCCGCACTTGACGCTGTTACCGGGCCGCATGGCGGCCTATAAAGAAGCCTCGCTGCATATCCGTGAAATCTTTGCCCGCTATACCCCGCTGATAGAACCGCTCTCTCTGGATGAAGCCTATCTGGACGTCACCAACAGCACCCAATGCAACGGTTCCGCTACCCTGATCGCCCAACAGATCCGTCAGGAAATTGCTGCTGAATTGAACCTGACCGCTTCGGCGGGCATTGCCCCCATCAAATTCCTCGCCAAGATCGCCTCCGAGTTGAACAAGCCAAACGGCCAATACGTCATCACACCGGCCCAGGTGCCCGCTTTCTTGCAGCAGTTGCCGCTGAGTAAAATCCCCGGCGTGGGCAAGGTCACCGCCAAACGGTTGGAAGAGGTGGGGCTAATCACCTGCGCCGATGTGCAGAACTATAATCTGGCCGATTTGTTAAAGCGCTTCGGCAAATTTGGCCGGGTGCTGTGGGAACGCTGCCAGGGTATCGATGAGCGTGAGGTGTCTCCCGATCGTTTACGCAAATCGGTAGGGGTTGAGCGAACGTTGGTGGCCGATATTCATGAGTGGGAAGATTGCGAGGCGTTAATCGTTGAAAAGCTTTACCCAGAGCTTGAAATGCGGCTGCGCAAGGTCAAACCGGATCTGCATATCGCCCGCCAAGGGGTAAAGCTGAAGTTCCAGGACTTCCAGCAAACCACCCAGGAGCACGTTTGGCCGGTGCTCAATATTGAGGACTTGCTCAACGTTGCCCGCCAGGCATGGCAGGAGCGGAGAGAAGGGCGTGGTGTGCGCCTGGTTGGCCTACACGTAACGTTGCTCGATCCTCAGTTGGAGCGGCAGTTGGTACTGACGTGGTAATAGTAAAATCGGGTGTGTTTAAATGCACCACCGTAGGTACAATCGTTGCCTGTTCTTTGGGATTAAGACATTCAACGGGAAGAGTTAAAAATGGACGTGATTCAGCAAAAACCGGTCACAAGATGGACATGGGCCGATTTACAAAGCAGCTATCGATTTTGGGGCCTGGTTGTTTATTTCACCGCGATTGTGACTAGCCAATATCTCTTTAATGCCTATTCGGCACTCTATATCCGGCAAACCGCAGATTTACCGATCTCGATGATTGGGGTCGCAGTGGGATTACAACAGGTTGGCATGCTGTTTGGAGCCTTGTTGGCCTGGATGGCCAGCCGGATGAAAAGCTATTATTTGCTGTATCTCTTTAGCGGGCTGTATTTGTTTGGCCTATTTTTGTTCTGCTTTTATACCAACAATCAGTTTTTGATGATGGCGGGAGAGGTCCTGATAGGGATGGGGCTAGGGGCTATCATGCTGATCGTTCCGGCCTTTATCGCAGGGGCCGTTGGCAGCGTAGAGGCATTTGTGCTGTCATTTGGCCTGATGGTGACGCTAAAAATGGTGTTTGGCTCAGCCATCATGGCGATATCCGGATGGCTTTTTGATATGGAGCGGTTATTTTCCAGCCCGGAGTACTTCTTTACCCTGCTATCGGTCCCCGTCATTATCGGGACACTGTTCCTGCTGCCGCTTAAGGCCTGTTTATTTAATGGCGAGCCGCCAGTACGGCAAGCAATACCACAGCCGATTAAATACCGCGATCCTGCCGTGACTTTCCTGCTGTTTTTGGTGCCGTTTTACAATATTTACTGGCTGGTAAAAATCCACGGGGAGATCAGAAATTACACCCAATCCGCGGCTCTGCTAACGCCCAGAGGGGCTGGATGGTCGGCTTTTGTTACCGCCTTTGTCACGCCGGCGATATTTTCCACGCTTAACGACAATCTACGCGCCATCATTGAAAGTCATGGGCAAACCGCAAGGTATAAAACTTGGCTGATTATCCTGTTTGCTTTCCTGTTACCGCCGGTTAGTGCGGCGTTGATACAGTCGCAGATGAATGAGATCAATGGCAATCTGGCTAACAGAGAAACGCAATCCTAAAACCGAAACGCAATGCTGATAAGTAGGGGCGCTGCATGCCGCGCCCCAGGATGTTAGGCCGGTAGATTTTACCAACAGTTTCAGGGCCCAGGGTTGAACTGGGCCCAACATCTTATCCGCGCTCAGGGATCGCTTTCAGCAGGGCGGTCAGCAGCGTCCAGTATTGGCCAACGCTGGCGATATGCACTTGCTCATCCGGCGAGTGTGGCCCGGTGATGGTCGGCCCAATCGACACCATATCCATCTCTGGGTAAGGCTTCTTGAACAAACCACACTCCAGCCCGGCGTGGATCACCATGATGTTCGGCGTCTTGTTGAACAGCTTCTGGTAGGTTTCACGCACCAGTTGCATTACCGGCGAGTTAGCATCTGGCTGCCAGCCTGGGTAGCCGCCTTTCGGTGCCACTTTGGCGTTGGCCAGTTGGCCCACGGCGGTCAGCATATCCACCACATAGTCTTTACCGCTGTCGATCAGGGAGCGGATCAGGCAAATGATCTCGGCTTCATGCTCGCTGGTGGTCACCACACCGACGTTCAGCGAAGTTTCTACCACGCCTTTCACTTCGTCGCTCATGCGGATCACACCGTTAGGCGTACCGTTGAGCAGTGCCACAAAGCGGCTCTGGCTGTCTGCGGTTAACGCTTGCAAAGCGGTGGTGGCTGGTTCAAGCAGAACGGTAATGTTCTTCTCTTTGGCAGACAGTTCGTTTTGCAGCGTAGCCAGGAACTGCTGGCTCAGGGTTTTCAGCGCATCGGCTTTGGCGGCCGGAACGGCTACTATGGCAGAAGCTTCACGTGGGATGGCATTACGCAGCGTACCGCCGTTCAGCTCCAGCAGGCGCAGATTCAGCTCTGGCGTGTGGGCAAACAGGAAACGAGCCAGCAGCTTGTTGGCGTTGCCCAGGCCGTGATGGATATCGGCACCGGAGTGGCCGCCTTTCAACCCTTTCAGGGTCAGCTTCAGCGTTTGGTAACCGGCTGGCAGTGCTTCACGTTGCAGCGGCAGGGTGGTGATGAAATCGATCCCCCCAGCGCAGCCCATGTAGATTTCGCCTTCCTCTTCGGAGTCGGTGTTGATCAGGATGTCGGCTTGTAACCAGTTTGGCTGCAGGCCAAAGGCACCGTCCATACCGGCTTCTTCCGTCATGGTCAGCAGCACTTCCAGCGGGCCATGCTCTACGCTGTCATCGGCCAGCACCGCCAGCGCAGACGCCATACCGATGCCGTTATCGGCACCCAGCGTGGTACCGCGAGCCTTGATCCATTCGCCGTCGATATAAGGCTGGATCGGGTCTTTGGTGAAATCGTGAACCGTATCGTTGTTCTTCTGTGGCACCATATCCAGGTGCGCTTGCAGCGCCACCGGCTTGCGGTTTTCCATGCCTTTGGTGGCAGGTTTACGCAGCAGAATATTGCCGACCTGGTCGCGCTCGGCATGCAGGTTCTTTTCTTTGGCCCAGTCGAGGATGTGCTGCGCTAGCGCTTCTTCATGGTAAGAAGGGTGCGGGATTGAGCAGATCTTGGCAAAAATATCCCACAGCGGCTGTGGCGAAAGTTGAGACAATTCAGACACTATAAGTCTCCTGTGACAGCATTTTCAGCAAGGAGTGAATGCTGTGCGGTTAGGGTGAGTGGCTATCTGTGCTTCAGGCACGTGAGCCTGAGAATATCATTTTATTTGCGGCTGTGCGCGCCCCGTATAACGCTGTTTATCGGCTTGGGCTCCCCGTTTTACGGGCGGTTGCGCAGATAAGCCACGCGGCTCGCCACAAAGATATTCACAGGAAAAACGCATCAACTCCTCGGTTCAACTGGTATTCGTGGCGCGCAGTCTCTATAATCTCGCGCAACCTTTTTTCCCCCTGAACTACTGAGTAAGCCACATCTATTGCTGGCTGGGACACCATTCTATGAGCGAAAAATACGTTGTTACCTGGGATATGTTGCAAATGCAAGCGCGCAAACTGGCTCACCGCCTGCTGCCTGCCGATCAATGGAAAGGCATCATTGCCGTAAGCCGTGGCGGCCTGGTGCCTGCTTCGCTGCTGGCTCGTGAGCTGAGCATCCGTTATGTGGATACCGTCTGCATCTCCAGCTATGACCATGACAACCAACGCGAAATGAAGGTGCTCAAGCGCGCCGAGGGCGATGGTGAAGGCTTTATCGTTGTTGACGATTTAGTGGATACCGGCGGCACCGCCAAAGCGATCCGCGACATGTACCCGAAAGCCCATTTCGTGACCATCTTCGCCAAGCCTGCTGGCCGCCCACTGGTTGACGATTACGTGGTTGATATCCCGCAGGACACTTGGATCGAGCAGCCTTGGGATATGGCGGTGACCTTCGTGCCACCGATCGGCGGCCGTTAATCAGCCCCTGCTTCAAACGCCCGGCAATACCGGGCGTTGTTGTTTATACAGCGGTTTCGTCAAATTCGGTAAATTCCCCGCCTTCTACCCCCAGAGTTAGGTACACTAACACCTAGATATCCCGGCTATTCAAGCCTTGATGTAAGTCTCAGGAGGCTGTTGTTACCATGGCACAGGCCAACCTTTCCGAAGTACTGTTCAAACCTTCCTTTAAACATGTCGAAACCTCGACGTTAGTCACCCGTGCCCATCATGCGGTAGGTGCTGATATGCACTCTGCGTTGGAGGGTGACACCGACGGCAACTGGTATCGCATGCTCAATCATCTGCTGTGGACCTGGCGCGGCACCGATCCGTTGGAAATCAGCGAAGTGTTGGCGCGCATTGCGGCCTCCAACGCAGAGCATAGCGACGATCACCTGCTGGATACCGTGATCGGTTACCGAAACGGCAACTGGATCTACGAGTGGGTACGCCAGGGGATGCTGTGGCAGCAGCGGGCATTGGAGCAACAAGATCCGCTGGTCGGCGGGCAGTATTGGCTGAATGCCGCCAATCTCTACAGCATTGCCGGTTACCCGCATCTGAAAGGGGATGAGCTGGCCGAACAGGCAGAGGTGCTTTCCAATCGCGCCTATGAAGAGGCCGCACTGCTGTTGCCATACCAGCTCAAAGAGCTGGAGTTCGCCATTGAGGGGGGCAGCTCCATCACCGGCTTCCTGCATATGCCAGATAACGGCCAGGCACCGTACCCAACGGTACTGATGTGCGGCAGCCTGGATACTTTGCAGACCGATTACCACCGCCTGTTCCGTGATTATCTGGCGCCGCACGGTATAGCAATGCTGACCATCGATATGCCGTCTATCGGTTCATCCTATAAGTGGAAGCTGACGCAAGACTCCAGCTTCCTGCACCAGCAGGTGTTGGCTCAACTGCCTTCCGTGCCTTGGGTTGACCATACGCGTGTCAGCGCCTTCGGCTTCCGCTTTGGTGCCAACGTGGCGGTGCGCCTGGCTTATCTGGAGTCGCAGCGTTTGCGCGGTGTAGCCTGCGTAGGGCCGGTGGTGCATAGCCTGCTGTGTGAGTTGAAATGCCAGGACCACGTGCCGGATATGTATATGGACGTGCTGGCCAGCCGCATGGGCATGGCCAACGCCTCTGACAGCGTGTTGAAAACCGAGCTGAACCGCTACTCCCTGAAAACCCAGGGGCTGCTGGGCCGCCGCTGCCCAACGCCGATGCTGGCCGCCTATTGGGATGACGATCCGCTCAGCCCAAAAGAAGAGTCGCAGCTGATCGCGTCTTCTTCACTGAACGGCAAACTGCTCGCCATCCCGCGTACGCCGGTTTATCAGAGTTTCCATCAATCCTTACTGCAAATTTGTGATTGGCTAAGAGATAAAATGCGCTAACTAGTTGCTAATTTTTAACAGTTTGTTAAAAAGGGTGGACTACATTGTGGAGGTTGAAAAATGACGCTACCGAGTGGCCACCCTAAAAGCCGACTAATGAAACGCTTTGCCAGCCTGGGCCCTTACCTGCGCGAAGGGCAATGTGAGAACGACCGCTTTTTCTTTGACTGCCTGGCGGTCTGCGTCAACGTCAAGCCTGCGCCGGAAAAACGTGAGTTCTGGGGCTGGTGGATTGAACTGCAGGCCGATAAATCCCGTTTCACTTATAGCTACCACTTTGGTCTGTTTGACAAGGAAGGGCATTGGAACGAGGAAAAGATTAAAGATGCTGAAGTGAAAGAGAAGCTGGAAACCACGCTGCGCGTGTTCCATCGTCGGCTGGGTGAACTGCTGACCACCATGGAACTGAAGCTGGAACCTGCTGATGATTTCAACGAGCAGCCGATAAAACTCTCCGCCTAAATCAATTCCCCCGCATATTTACGCCGAAATCGCGTTGTGCCTGTTGGCATAACGCGTCTCTCCTGTTACAACGTCATTTGCATTCCTTTTAACTCCAACGGCAGAACTATTATGAACGGCAGCCAGACATTGGTTGTGAAATTGGGCACCAGCGTGTTGACCGGCGGTTCGCTGCGTCTGAACCGTGCCCATATTGTCGAACTGGTGCGCCAATGCGCCCAGCAACATGCAGCGGGCCACCGCATCGTTATTGTGACCTCCGGGGCGATTGCTGCCGGGCGTGAACACCTGGGCTACCCCGAGCTGCCCGCCACCATCGCTTCCAAGCAGTTGCTGGCGGCGGTGGGGCAGAGCCGGCTGATCCAGCTGTGGGAACAGCTGTTCTCGATCTATGGCATTCATATCGGGCAGATGCTGCTGACCCGTGCCGATCTGGAAGACCGAGAGCGCTTCCTCAATGCGCGCGACACCATGACCGCGCTGCTGGATAACCGTATCGTTCCGGTGATTAATGAGAACGATGCGGTCGCCACCGCAGAAATCAAAGTTGGTGACAACGATAACCTGTCTGCACTGGCTGCCATTTTGGCCGGGGCCGATAAACTGCTGCTGCTGACCGATCAGCAGGGCTTATATACCGCTGACCCGCGTAATAACCCGGAAGCTGAGCTGATCCGTGAAGTGCACGGCGTTGACGATGCGCTGCGAGCCATTGCGGGCGACAGCGTTTCCGGTTTGGGTACCGGCGGAATGGGCACCAAACTACAGGCGGCCGACGTGGCCTGTCGCGCGGGCATTGATGTGATTATCGCAGCCGGTAGCAAGCCAGGCGTGGTCGCCGATGTGATTGAAGGCAACCCGGTAGGTACCCGCTTCCATGCGCTGGAAACCCCGTTGGAGAACCGCAAGCGCTGGATCTTCGGTGCACCGCCTGCGGGCGAGATCACCGTTGACGATGGGGCGGTAGAAGCGATGATGGCCCGTGGCAGTTCACTGCTGCCGAAGGGCATCCGCGATGTTAAAGGTGATTTCTCACGTGGTGAGGTGATCCGCATCCGTAATTTGGCGGGACGCGATCTGGCTCATGGCGTCAGCCGTTATAACAGCGATGCCATGCGCATGATCGCCGGGCACCACTCGCAGCAAATCAGCGAGATCCTGGGCTATGAATATGGCCCGGTGGCCGTGCATCGCGACGATATGATCGTAAGTTAAGGAGTGAACATGCTCGAGCAGATGGGGAAAGCCTCCAAACAGGCTTCCTGGCAGTTGGCGGTACTGAGCACGGCGAAAAAGAACCAGGTGTTGGCGGTGATGGCCGACATGCTGGAAGCCCGCAGCGAAGAGATTCTACAGGCGAATGAGCAGGATATGGCGCAGGCGCGTGCCACCGGGATGAGTGAAGCCCTGTTGGATCGCCTGCTGCTCACTCCGGCGCGTCTGGCGGCGATCGCCAATGACGTACGCCAGGTCTGCCGTCTCAGCGATCCGGTTGGCCACGTGCTGGACGGCAATCTGCTGGACAGCGGCTTGAAGCTGGAGCGCCGCCGTGTGCCGCTCGGGGTAATTGGCGTGATCTATGAAGCGCGCCCCAACGTCACTATCGACGTCGCCAGCCTGTGCTTGAAAACCGGTAATGCGGTGATCTTGCGTGGCGGTAAAGAGACCCACCACACCAATCAGGCGACGGTGAAAGTGATCCAGCAGGCGCTGGAACAGTGCGGCCTGCCAGCGGCGGCGGTGCAGGCGATCGAAAGCCCGGATCGTGAGTTGGTGAATGAACTGCTGCGAATGGATCGCTATGTAGACATGCTGATCCCGCGCGGTGGTGCTGGGCTGCATAAGCTGTGTCGCGAACAATCGACCATTCCGGTGATCACCGGTGGTATCGGCGTGTGCCATATCTATGTAGACGACAGTGTAGACTATGACAAGGCGCTGACCGTCATCGAAAACGCCAAGATACAGCGGCCAAGCGCCTGTAACTCGGTCGAAACCCTGCTGGTTAACCGGACTATCGCTAACAGCTTCCTGCCTGCATTGAGCGCGCGTATGGCCGCCGTTGGGGTGACGTTGCACGCCAGCGATAACGCCATGCCGTTGTTGCAGGAAGGACCAGCGAAGGTGGTTGCGGTTGCTGCGGAAGATTACGATGACGAATGGCTATCGTTGGATTTGAACGTGACGCTGGTGGACGATATCGATCAGGCCATCGATCATATTCGCACCCACGGCACCAGCCATTCCGATGCCATTCTGACGCGCTCGCTGAGCAACGCCGAGTATTTTGTCCGCGCGGTGGATTCTTCAGCGGTATACGTCAATGCCAGCACCCGCTTTACCGACGGTGGCCAGTTTGGTTTGGGCGCGGAAGTCGCGGTCAGCACCCAGAAACTGCACGCCCGTGGCCCGATGGGGCTGGACGCGCTGACCACCTATAAGTGGATTGGCTACGGCGACGATTTGGTGCGCAGCTAGGTTTTCCGCTAGCCAGATTTGAACGATATTTAAGGGCGCAGTGTGTAGATACTGCGCCCTTGTTGTTTCTGGCTATTGGCTCACTTGCGGCTTTTGATCATCGAGCCATCAAAGCAAACACTCCCCAGCCAAGGTATTCACGCGTGTACACCACGTGTCGTTTAGGCTCTGTCGTTAACTGCGTCCGGACTTGCTCCGCCATGTCATCGTCGGGGTTTGCCTCTAACCACCGGCGCATCGTCAGCCACATGGCCGCGACGTACCTATCCCAACCTTCCTGGTCTGCCAACACCATTTCCACAACGTCGTAGCCGAGTGTGTCGAAGGAGGTGACAAGATCTGCCAGGGGGAGAAAATCGGCGAGGGCAGTGGCACCACACTCTTTAGCAATCTCTTCCGTCGGTGGCATCAGACGCCAGTAAGGTTCACCGATCAGCAGGAGCCCGCCAGTCTTGACGCTTTTGCTCAGTAGCTCAATTGTCCCGGCGACGCCTCCAGCAATCCAGGTGGCACCGACGCAGGCCGCCACATCACATTTTTCATCGGCTACATAACCGGCAGCGTCGTTATGGATAAAGTCGACGCGTTCGGCGACACCGAGCTCCTCTGCTCGCAGTTTGGCCTGCTGAGTAAATAACGGACTCATGTCGATACCAGTACCGATGATGTTGTAATCGCGTGCCCAGGTGCAGAGCATCTCCCCCGAACCGCTGCCGAGATCGAGCACTCGTGCGCCCGGTTCCATACGTAACACTGCGCCGAGAGTGGCGTACTTCTCGGGCGTGAACGGGTTATGAATGCGGTGAGCACTTTCGCAGATAGTGAAAATACGTGGGATATCCAATGCAGAATTCCTTTCATTGATTTGTGTCGTGTCAGAGGTTGCTGTCATCGTTTTTTCTGCCAGCAGGGCAATCAGCTTTCCTTCGAACGTTTCGCTGGCTGGCCATGCTGTACTATCCGGCCCGGGGAGCACGGTGAGGCCGTTATCACCGATCAGGCGGAGATATTCTTCATCGTGCCAGGCCGTCATTTGGTTACCAAAACGAGTGGCGTCACCATTCTCTTCGATGGCCCAGAACAACGTTGAGCTGGTCTGCGCTGTTTCATCCCAGGCGTGTTCCGTCAACAGCAAGTGAGGTCTGGCGAGAAACAGCCCCTGCGGACAGCGTTGCCAGCTCGGTGCGGCCATGCCCTGACGCTTTACTTCATCAAAGGTATGTACTTCTGCCAGCAGCTTGCCTCCTGGAACTAACCACTGCGCACAACGGCTAAGTAAGGTACGGGCGTCCACCGAGCTGAAGACATTCAGTTCACCAAAGGTCATCATGATGAAATCAAACGGCTGGGCCGGGGAATATGTCCGCACATCCTGTTGCAGGTACTCAATGTCTAATCCTGCCGCCTCTGCCTGCTGACGGGCATAGGTGATAGATGCCGGAGAGAAATCCACGCCGGTACAGCGAAAGCCGCGCTCTGTAAGCATGCGGGTGTAAAAGCCGGGGCCGCAGCCGAGATCGAGAATGCGTGCGCCTGCTGGGAGCTGGCTGGCGATCCATGCCACCTGCCGCTCAATGACCGGTAGCTTCCGGCTGGCCCAGTTGTGCTCCTGTGACAAGTGGTTCTCCAACATGCGCTGGCTAAACGCCGGATCGTCCCAGGGGATTTTGCTTTCATCTGGCGACAGTTTTATGGGGTGGGAGCCAGAAATAATCGTGTTGATGTCCATCACACTCTCCTTAGCGGTTGTCCAACTGGGCGCGAACGTTGTTCAGCCCGCTGGTATTGATGCGGTACGGTTGTCCATTGACGGACTTGATCAGCTTTTTGGTTTTGAGTTTTTTGAACACGGCTAGCGTGCAGTCGCTGAGCAGCAGCCCTTCACGGCTGTAGCATTCAACGGAGGTGACGCGGCCGGATGTATCGCGGACGTGCGCAATACGTCCACCTTTGGCGAGAACGTGTAAGGTACGTTGTTCCTGACGGGATAAATTCATGCTGAAAAACCTGTTAATCATCATGTGCAAAACGTGCAAACACACAGCGGTGTCCGCATTCGATTTCGGCGCATTGATAATCAGTCCGGCCTGAAAAGGTCGGGAAGCTGACTATCGGATGATTACATTCTCCAGCATCAAAGCCTCGGTATGAGTTGAAAGGGTTTTACGGCGGGAATAGTAACACACATTGTTTGTATGGAAATAAGCTGACACTGAAAAGTGTGATCCTTGCTACATCAGCGTTAATGTTGTCGCGCGGGCAGTGAAGGCGATCCAGCATACTGAATCGCACAGACTCGAACGATTAGCTTAGGTCATGCAAGGCTTTATCCACCGGTGGAGTCAGCGTGATATTCAGGAAGTCCACCGATAACCCACGACGTTCAGGCGTGCAGCACATCACACCGATTTTCGCTGCGCCTTGCGGAAAGTAACATAAGCGTAGCAGCGGCCAGTGATGACCCTCCATTGAGTACTGTAATCGCAGGCTGTTGCCTTTGCGGGTCAAGCGAAGCCAGAACTCACGTGGATCCCCCGCAAAGGTGCCGGTTGCCCAGTCTGAGTTCTCCAGCGTCAGCACGCTGCCTATTGCGGGTGCGCCGTCGTTAAACTCAATACCGGCTTTAAGCCAGTGCTGGTCATCGGTCATGAACATGATCCCGGCCTGGTCATACAGCGTGGTGAAGTCCGCACAGACCTTTACCTGAAAAGTGAAGTCTTCAATGACGTCGGTGGCGAAGATGTGCCCTGAAAAACGCTCAAACCCGTACCAGGTTTTTTGCCAGAAGTCGGTTTTGTCATTTGTGACAACGCTTAACTTGCCGTTATCGCACTGCCATTGTTTGGGTTCATTAATCCAGTAAAAGGAATCAAGCATCAGGCCTCCCAGGGGCAAGAAATACACGTTTGTCTGCCGGAAATCAGTTTACGCCTTTGTCGATACAATGACTCCCCCAAAGCCCATAGTCTTTCAGCGTTATGATGCGCCAGATCAGCGTCAAAAATTGGACTATCGCTATGATTATCGCCCATTGGTTAACCGAAGCGGCTTTTTTAACCAACACATAAATTCTGAAGAAATATTGTTATATTTCAGGTGGATAATAATGAAAATTGCAAACCAAAAAATCATTGATGGGAAAAAATACCAGCTGGAATTTTATGATGGGTTTGATCTCGGTTATCTCGATGAGTCACATTGGCTTCCCTACTATCTACCGCAGTGGAGTAGCCGGGAGTTATCCTCACCCAGATTCGAGTTCTCTGAAAACGGGTTTTCACTTAATATCGAGCAAGATCAAAAGCCTTGGTGTCCGGAGTTTAATGGAGAAGTGAGAGTGTCTTCTTTGCAAACCGGTGTTTACTCTGGCCCGGTGGGGTCATTACTTGGCCAGCATCGCTTTTCGCCAGACTGCCGGGTACGCCAAGCACAGGTGGCTGAGAAAAAATATCTGCCAAAGTATGGCTATTTCGAACTGCGAGCCAAATGCCCTATTGCAGCAAGCAATGTCGCGGCGCTCTGGATGATAGGTTACGAAGATCTCCCCGAACGGTCTGCGGAGATTTGCCTCTTCGAGCTTAAGGGTAAGAATATCTGTGACGGCTACTCTCTGATTGGTTATGGGGTTCATCCCTTTGGCGATACCCGCATTAGGGAAGAATTCTATGAGGAGCCTGTTGAGATTGATGTGACTCTATTCAACACTTACGCCATTGCATGGACGGAAAACAAGATTGATTTCTTTATCAATGATCGAAAAGTGAGAACCATCAGTCAATCACCTGATTATGAAATGCAGCTGATGTTAAATCTTTATGATCTTGAAAATAGCAACGCTGAAAATATGCGTTTCTTTATCGACTATGTTGCCGGGTTCCGCAGTAACGACTTTTGAAGCCAAGCACCATCGCCCTTTCCTTAGGGCGTGGTTTGCCATTGTCGACACCAGCGTTGCAACAAGGTCCGCTCTTGCTGCCCATTCAGCCACACGGGATCAATGATCAAGATAGAGATAGTGCATCCAGCTTGTCATGCGTAACAGCACCTTACGCATCACGGAAACATGGGTAAAGTGGTCGGAATACACCGCCACCTGGGCAAATATCCCATCTGGCAAGGCATCAACATCCGCATTCGGCTCTAACTCAATCACCGCCAGTACGCCATCGGAGCCCGGTATCATGCTCAGTGATTGCAGGGTTCCCTGCGCCTGATACGTCCCGCTGGGAACGACGGGAAGTATGCTGGTCAGTCTCCCCTGAAATACCTGGCCAGGTAGCGCATTGAAGACGATCTCGGCTTGATCGCCCGATTTCAGGCGTAACAGCGAATTTTGTCTGAATTGCGCGATGATTTGCCGTTTTTGTTGTGGGATAAACACCATTACCGGGCGCAGTGGCAGTGCCGCTGCGTAAGTTCCTGGGCGGATAAGCACCTGGGTCACATAGCCATCACTGGGAGCGCGCACCACGGTCTGCTCGAGATTATATTTGGCTTCCGTTAACTGGGCTCGGAGGCTGACTATCTGCGACTGTTCTCCGTTGACGACGCTGTTTAATTGGCTTTTAATCTGTGCCTGTTCAGCCAATGAGCTTTTCACCAGCGCATCCTGTGCCAAAAAATTTTGCCTGGCGTTATCAATGTCGCTTTCGGAGAACGGGTTTACCTTTGCCCGGCTCCCTCTAAGATAGCGCTGGTAGTCTTTATATAAACGATCGCGTTCGGCAATGATCCCCGAGGTATGGGCGACGGCTTCATCTAATTGCCCCTGGAGCACCTGGATGCTATGGATTGCCGTCATTAAATCGGCCTGTAGCCTATCGACACGTGCCTGGTATCGGGTGGGTTCTATTTTAAATAGTACGTCACCTTTTTTTATAAAGGTATTCTGTTTACCAGTAACCTCACTGACAATGCCAGTCACCTGCGGTGTGATGGGAATGGAAACTACGGCCTTTTGCGCCTGAAAAGTATAAGGGTGATTATAATTCATTAATAAAATCAGAGCGCCCACTAAAACAACGCCCCCCAATGCTGCGGTAGGGACCGTCCATTTGTTTACCGGAATTTTAAATATTTTGAATATGCCATAGGCCAACGCGACATAAGTAAGAATAATGAGCAAGTCCATGGAGTTACTCCGCAGAAGGTGTTTTGGTTTCGCCGATGCTTTGTTCCAGCTCGGTTATTCTTTGCTCTAAGCGGGCAAATGAATCTTGCTGGCCTTGCATGCCCCAACCGCGCTCTGGCCGGTACAACGTGGCCCATATCCATAAAAAAGGCCATATCACATGCAGAGTAAACAAACTGACCCAACCCGCAACATGGATCGCGTCCGCATGCGGATGATTGCGTGCTTTTGCAATCAGATAAGGAATGTCATGGAGAATAATGATCCCGTAAAAAATGACGAGGAAGACAACAATGAGTACGCCTAACGCAAAGTAATTTAGGAACATGGTGGCCTCGGCTAAGCAAACGAACCCGACGGATGAGGTAAGAGCGCTATGGGTTGCGCCACCTTGTCTGTTAGGTGTGTATTAGTGGGTTATCATCGACGTAGTGGATAATAATTTATGAATAATGATATTTTTCATCTACTTTGGCAGTACAGGCCGAAAATGACATGTGAGGAGATAAAACACCAACGGCAATGCTAAAAGGATGTTTTTTCATATGTCTTCTCGGAAGAGTGGGGTCAGTTCATAAAATATAGCACCATCCAAAAAATCTGGTGGCACGAGAACGTTTTTGTTGGAGTGTTATCAACAACCTTTGTCGGCAACGGGGCTAAAATGGTAGTGTCCATGAATCAATTTCATAAGTTCGGTTCGCACTGGCAAGGTTTACGTCAACCAAGGAAATACGCATGCTGAAAGAAAACTTCAATGAGCTACAGGTTTTTCTCGTCGTGGCGAGGGAGCGAAGTTTTACCAAAGCGGCGGGTAAGCTGGGTGTTTCACAGTCTGCACTCAGCCACGCTATAAAGGCGCTGGAGGAGCGTTTAAACCTGCGTCTGCTAACTAGAACCACTCGCAGCGTTGCCCCCACGGAGGCGGGTGAGCGGATCATTGCCTGTCTCGAACCCCGTATTGCAGACCTTGAACAGGAGTTGGAAGCCCTCGTTCAACTGAATGGTTCCGCTTCCGGTAATATCCGGCTTTCGGCGGGCGAGCACGCGGTGCGCAGCCTGCTATGGCCAAAGCTAAAGCCGTTTCTACGGCAATACCCGGAAATCAACGTTGAGCTGGTGGTGGATAACGGCTTTGTCGATATTGTCGAGGGGCGTTTCGATGCCGGAGTACGCCTTGGCGAAAGCGTCGATAAGGACATGGTTGCCGTGAAGATCGGCCCGGATATGCGCATGGTAGTGGTGGGGGCACCAGCGTATTTCGCTACAAACAGCATTCCGCAGACACCACATGAACTGCAGGATCATCGGTGCATTAATATGCGTTTACCTACCGCAGGCGGTTTATATCACTGGGAGTTTGAGAAAGCAGGTAAGCCGCTGCGCGTCAGGGTTGAGGGGCAACTGACGCTGAACTTGTTGTCGGAAAGAATAGACGCGGTGCTGTCAGGATTTGGCCTTGCCTGCGTGCCAGAGGATATGGTCCAGGGCTTGGTCAAATCCGGAGAACTCATTCAGGTGCTGCAAGAGTGGTGCCCTTCTTTCCCGGGTTACTACCTCTATTACCCAAGTAGAAAGCAGCATCCTCCCGCGTTTGCTCTTTTGATTGATGCGTTGCGTTATGGTGATTGAATGGCCTGCGGGAAACCGCAAGCCCGAGTAAACCTTAACGACCCACGCGAGCCTGTAAGGCGGCCGGATAACGTTCACCCACGATTTTCACCTTCTCCAGCGCTTGAGTAATCTTGTGCAAATCATTCTGGGAAAGAATGAGATCTGCGGCCCCCAGATTCTCTTCCAGCCGATGCAGTTTGGTTGTTCCTGGGATGGGGACAATCCACGGTTTTTGTGCCAGTAGCCAGGCCAGAGCAATTTGCGCTGACGTCACGCCTTTCTCTGCGGCAAGTATTGCCAGCAGGCTGACCAACTGCTCATTCGCTTCCAGTGCCTCTGCGGCAAAACGCGGCACCTTGCTGCGGAAATCATCTTCACCGAAGGTCGTGCCGGTCTTGATGGCTCCGGTCAAAAAGCCTTTTCCCAAGGGGCTGAATGGCACGAACCCAATACCTAACTCTTCCAGCACCGGCAGGATTTCCTGCTCAGGTTGGCGCCACCACATTGAGTATTCACTCTGTAGGGCGGTAACCGGCTGTACCGCATGAGCGCGGCGAATGGTTTGAACGCCAGCCTCTGACAGGCCGAAGTGTTTGACCTTGCCTTCAGCAATCAGATCTTTCACGGTGCCTGCAACATCTTCAATGGGCACATCGGGATCGACGCGGTGTTGATACAACAGATCGATCACGTCGGTTTTAAGCCTACGCAATGAGCCTTCCACCGCCTGGCGGATATGCTCCGGGCGACTGTTTAAAATCTGCTGTTTGTTGTCATCACCAAAGGTAAAGCCAAATTTAGTGGCGATCACGACCCGATCGCGCAAGGGTTTTAAGGCTTCGCCGACCACTTCTTCATTCAGATACGGGCCATAGACTTCGGCGGTATCGAAAAAGGTCACGCCACGCTCAACGGCTGCGCGGATCAGTTCAACGGCCTGACGCGTATCCGTTGCCGGGCCATAGCCGAAGCTCAACCCCATGCAGCCCAGGCCCAGTGCTGATACTTCCAGCCCGGACTTACCGAGATAACGTGTTTGCATTCGGGAGTTCCTCCAATTTTATGTCGTTAAACGTCGAGTTTGCGGCCGGTCACAGCAACATGGATGTTATCAACCAGCCGCTGCTGATGATGGTAGGCACTAAGGCGGATTCGCTATATATGACCGAAAGCGCGTTAAACTATGTTAGCGGGTAAAGGCAGGGAGATAATCGCGGATAATAGGATAAGCACTATGAATAGAATTCATCAATGTGGCAGTTTCGTGGCTTCAAGCCTCACTTTGTAAGGCAGGCCCAAATCCCAGCGGCTTTGCCAGTGTGCGATGAACTGCCTGGTAACGTCGGACATATGGCGCAGTACCACCACGTTTTCGCTATTTTGAGTTTCAGCTGAGGGAGCATAGTTAAACGAGCCGGTTTCCACCGTCTTGCCATCGACAATCATCGTCTTGTCGTGCTGAATATGATAATGCCCATCGATGCGTATCTGTATGCCGTGAGTGGCCGCGTAGTTAATTGCGGCCTGGCTGGCTTTGCCCTGATTCCGGCGTTTATCGACTACCACGCGCACCTCGACTCCCCGATTGTGCGCTGCTACCAGCGCCTGGGTGATATCTGGTGCCTGGAAAGAATAACCTATCATTTGGATTGACTGATGTGCGTGGCCAATAATGTTCAGCACCAACGCTCGCGCCGAACCCTCCGGCGAAAATCCTACCTGCACGTTAGGGGCTGCATTGACAGCGGTGGGCAAGGCGACGACAGCGATCAGCGCTAGCCGATTCATCCGGTATTTAAACAATTTTGTGCTCCACGGTGAACGCGGTAGGAATAACAAAGCGGGCCAGGTTCGGTGAGTTTAACTTGGTCGCAGGGGGCATTTCACGACTAAACTGGTTGATCAATTGACCTCTATCAAAATAGTCAACAGTATGTCATTTGGATGTCTGGTATAGCTCAGTGGTAGAGCAGTCGGCTCTCCATCCGACTGGACACAGGTTCGAGCCCTGTTGCCAGAGCCTTTCATTTCTCCTGTTGAAACCTATCAATTTTATTTGTTATTTCAGGGCTTGCGGCCACGGGGCGTGACAGCATTTTTGCTGTGCCTTTGCCCGAGGCATAAGTTTTGACTATCCTAACTGTGGTACGATTAGCGTGGTGATTCAATGCCATGTGGTTTAAATGCATGACTTCTTTTGCTAGTGATGAATGACTAGTAGAGAAATGCATTTCCGTTTGATTGACCATTGATAAATAAGGATAGTTGTATAATGAAAGTTATCCGCTCGTTGATTAAAGCCACCACCGCACTTTCCCTCCTGGCCATCAGTATCACTTCAGCCTATGCAGACGTTATCCCTCTGGCCGGAGAGGTCCAAACCGATCAGTTCGCTGCGAAAGTGGTTTCAGTCGACCAACAAAACCGTGTGGTGGTTTTGGCTGGGGCAGAAGGGCATAACGTCAGTTTTAAACTGACCGATCAGGCAAAGGATTTAACCCATTTAAAGGCGGGGGATACGATCCAAGCCACGATAGTGCGCTCGCGCATCGTTAAACTTGATACCGATCTGGATAAGGCTGCGCCGGCGATCACTAGCCTTTATGAAGAAAGCAACGCCACCAAGAACAATCCAAATCCTAACGTCAATGCCGTGCATCAGGTCAATCTGACCTTGAAAATCACGCATATTGATGTGAAAAAGCACGAGATCACCTTTGAAGGGCCAGCGGGGCGTCAGAAGGTCGTTTCTGTTGAAGATCCTGCTATCCAGGCGCGCATGAAAGATCTGAAAGTGAATCAGAGCGTCGTAGTGACCTATACTGATTTGCTTGATATACGTGCCGATCACACAAAGAAGTCAGATTGATAAAGCCTTAACCGGCTTCCTACCTTGGGGCGCAGCATACTGCGCCCACATAGATCAGCAATGAGCGACCTCTTCACCAAGACGCTGGATAATATCCTGACGTAGCAGGAACTTTTGTATCTTGCCCGAGGCGTTACGCGGTAGATTGTCCACCACCACCAGATGTTCCGGGTATTTGTATTTGGCGACCCGTTTGCGGCCAAAGAACGTGATGACCTCCTCCAGGGTGAGCGAACCGTAAGCGGCCTTTAGCACCACGTAGGCGCAGGATCTCTCCCCTAATCGTTCATCCGGCATGGCGACAATCGCGGCATCATGGATACGCGGATGTTGCATCAGAATATCCTCCACTTCGCGGCTGCTGATATTCTCCCCGCCGCGCACGATAATATCCTTCTTGCGGCCGGTGATTTTAATGTAGCCGTCAGCATCCATGCGGCACAGGTCACCGCTGTAGTACCAGCCATCCTCATCCAGCGCGCGGGCAGTCAGCTCGGGTTCATCCAGATACCCCATAAATACGTTGGGGCCACGCGAGGCCTCTTCGCCTTCTTCGCCGTTGGGGAGTGGGTTGCGCTCTTTATCCACCACTTTGATTTCTACCCCAGGTGCGGCAAAACCGTCGGTGTTGAGCACGCGGGAAAGGGGATCGTCCAGGTTGACCACCGCGTGGGGCGAACTTTCCGTTGAGCCGTAGACGCTGAGCAGTTTAATGCCCATTTGTAGGCAGTCCTGGGCAATTTTTTTCGGGATGGTGGTACCGCCACACAGGAAGAAGCGCAGCGATGAGATGTCATGTGGCTGCTGTTGCAGGGTGCATAACAGGTCATAGACAAAAGGCGTCGCTCCGAGCACGCAAGTACAGCGCTCTTGTTGCAGCAGGGCAAGGCAATCGAGTGGATTAAAGATATCCAGCAGGACGCTGCGTGCACCAATCAGAAAGGGGGCCGTGACGCCGTGCAAAAAACCGGTCGCATGCCCCAGCGGTGCGGGCATCAGGAAGGTATCCAGCCAGGTGAGATTGAGCCGCGCGCAGTAGGCACGCTCGCTAGCCAGAATATTGTTGTGCGTCAGCATCACGCCTTTGGGTTTGCCTTCGGTGCCGGAGGTGAACAGCACGGCGGCCAGTTCATCGCCATGCACGCTGATCGGTGTGGTCAGTGGCGGAGTATCCCGCAGCAACTGGCTAAGTGCAGGTGTTGCGGTTGCGGGGGATAGCTTGTCGACGGCAACGACCTCTAGCAGATCGGGAAGCTGATCCCGCAGCGGCAGGATGAGGTCAATTGGCCGGGTGTTTCTGAACGAGGTCGGCGCGAACAGCACCTTGGCCTGGCATTTGTTCAGCACCCAGACCAGCTCGGCCTCTCGCCAGGAGGGGAGCAGGGGAACGGAAACTGCCCCCGTTTTCAGGCAGGCCAGGTAGATCACGGTAAACTCACACCAGCCGGGAAGCTGAAATGCGACGCGGTCACCCGGTTGAATACCGCAGGAGATCAGCCATGTTGCCAAGCTACTTGCCGCGCGGTCGAGGGCGGCATAAGTGTAGGACGTCCCCCGATTGTCGATCACGGCAATCTTTTCCGGCATGGCCTGCAGGGTTTGATGCCAGTAATCGGCAAGCGAGGCGTCGCCCCAAAAACCCTGTTGCCGGTATTTGGCCCGGCGTTCGGGATTGAGTTTTATCGTGACACTCATTGGTTTATCTCTGTTCATTATTTCTGGGGGATGTTGAACTGTTCTGGTCCGGTAAACATTGCCCCTCACCCTAACCCTCTCCCACAGGGAGAGGGGACCGATCGAGCGTGTTTGAAATTGTAGTGACTCACCTTTGATGAGTGACGAGCGGTTTGCTGAGATGGTCTCTTTACTGCCAAAAGTGCAAGGGCTATCAGCTCCCTCTCCCTACGGGAGAGGGTTGGGGTGAGGGGCTGGCACGCTCTTTCAGGCAGACGTTAACAGGCTCACCCGTAGCGAAACTCGACGCCAAACGTCCCCAGAGGATATTCCCACTGCTTAAGAATGGTGTCGCCGCACAGCACGCGGCAGGTGCCGCACTCCAGACAACCGGCAGAATCGAAATGGATATTGCCTGCGCTGTCTTGCTTATACAGCCCGGCAGGGCAGGCCAGCATCAGCTTACGGAACTCGTCCATATTGGGGTTATCCACCAGAATGATGTGCGGGTGGCCCTCATTAACATGGAACTTGTTGATGCCCAGCTTGACGTCTACGTTGACCGGATTTTCGCTGCTCATAGCGCTGTTGCCCCCTTGATGCCGTCTTTTAATAAATTCATCAACCCAATCTGTTTCACCCTTTTCATCAGAGCCTTACGCACGGGCTGGGTAGGGCTGCCATCGATGGTGAACATATCCCCCATGATGTCCGCGACCATGCGCGGATACTGTGTAAACAGGCGCGGGTTTTCCATCAGCGCAGGGATTTTGCGGAAGTGGTGCACCTCATGCATCACACAGTTTTGCTCCAAGGCGTGCTTATATTCCCCCAGGCTACTGGCGGAAAAGTTCTGCCGCTGCTTGGCTGCAATGGCCGTATTGGCAGCCGCCTGGGCCGATGCAATGGCGAGATCCATGCCGCGTATGGTAAAGCCCAGGTTCAGGCAGAATCCTGCCGCATCGCCGACGATCATCACGCCGCCGTCAGCCAGCGTGGGTATCATCGCCTTGCCACCTTCCGGAACCAGGTGAGCACCGTACTCCAGCAGCTTTCCACCCTGGATCAGCGGGCGAATGGATGGGTGCTGCTTAAAGTCCTCCAGCATCTGGGGCACGCTTTTCCCCGCGAGGCCAATCTCTCCCAGGCCGCATACCAGCCCTAGAGAGATGGAGTCCCGGTTGGTATAGAGAAATCCCCCCCCCATCAGGCCGTTGGACGGAGAACCGGCGAACAGCCAGGCGGCGCCATCATTGCCAGAGAGGTTAAAGCGATCTTCGATCACCGAGGGGGATAAACCGATAAGCTCTTTGACGCCTACGGCATAGTGATGTGGCGAAGAAGGGGGCAACAGGTTAATCGAGCGGCCGAGCATGGAATTCACGCCGTCGGCCAGGATCACTATGTCAGCCTTCAGGATATCGTCGCCCGCCTGCACGCCGGTAACCTGATTACCTTCCCGTATCAGCGCGTCGACGCGGACGCCCGAGATAAACTGTGCTCCGGCCTGTTCGGCTTTTTCCATCAGCCAGGGATCGAAGCGGTTGCGCAGCACGGTATAAGACGCCTGAGCGGCAATGTCCGGTTTTTCGCTGTGAAAATCGAGCGTGACGGCGCTTTCCTCCGTCATGAAAGAGATCTTCTCGCGGGTGACCTTGCGCTCTACCGGCGCTTCTTCCGCGAACCCCGGCATGATGCGTTCCAGGCTATGGGCATACAGGCGGCCCCCGGTCATATTCTTACTGCCAGCGCTGTTGCCGCGTTCAATGACCAGCACATCCAGCCCGGCCTGCGCCATCACGTAGCTGGCTACGGCACCTGCGACGCCAGCACCGACCACGATGGCATCAAATTTATCATCCGACATGCTTATGCTCCCTATCCCGCCGCGGGTATGCGGCGGGATGCGTGCGGTGTATCAAAGGGTTAACGACCAAATTGGTCGATCAGGGCAGGGACCACTTTGTAAATGTCGCCCACCAGGCCGTAATCGGCATAGTTGAAGATCGGGGCGTTTTTGTCTTTATTCACCGCGACAATGATCTTGGCACCGTTGCCGCCGACCATATGCTGGATCTGCCCGGAAATGCCCAACATCAGGTAGAGATCGGATTTCAGCTGCACGCCAGATACCCCGATATAGCGCTCGCGCTCCATCCAGTTTTCGCCCTCGGCGATAGGACGAGAACAGCCAACTTCCGCTCCCAACAAGGCTGCCAGCTCATGGACCATTTTCAGGTCGTCCTGTGCTGCCAGCCCACGTCCGACACCAACCACGCGTTTGGCCTTGCTGAGATCGACGCTGCTCAGCGCTTTGGCACGGCGCTCTTTGCAGAGGATTTCCTGGCGTGGGGCAACATAGCTGAGCTGAGTGACCAGGCAGTCATGCGCCGGGTCGGCAGCAGCAGGCTCCATCACGCCGGGAGCCAAGGTGATGATGGCGGTGGTGGTATTGATTTTTTCTTTACCGAAGGCCAATCCGCCGTACATACGATGTTCGGCGATGAAATCAGCCCCGTCGACGTGTACGGCGGTTACATCGTTCACTACCGCTGCGTTCAGTAACACCCCCAGGCGGGCGGTGAGTGCTTTACCGCGTTTGGTGGCTGCCATCAGCACCAGGGCCGGAGTCTGTTCGCCGTTGACCTCTTTCAGGATGTCCGCCAGGGTCTCAGCATAATTTTCAATGCGCTGCAGTGTGGAGGTTTTCTCCAGCACGTAGATGCCATCTGCACCTAGAGACTTGAGCCTGGCAACCTGTTCGCTGTCCTGCACGATGGCATAAACATGCTCGCCCCACTGGCGTGCGCCTGCCATCAGTTCGCCGTAGCGCTCAACGTTGTCGCTGAACACCCATACGTTTGTCAGTTTACTCATGATGATTTTCTCCAGTCGTGGGTTAGTTCAGCGCTTTTTTCAGATGGTCCGCCAGCTCGGCAATGGCTTCCGGCGAGTCATTTTCCAGAATGATGCGTTGGCGCTGTTTCTGTGGCGGTACGGTGATCTCGACCAGCTCGGCCAAAGGCGGCGTCTGGCTCCAGGCAATGTCATTGGCTTGCCACTGATTGACCGGCTTTTTCCCGGCGCCGAGGATCGCCTTCATCGTCGGAATGCGGGGAACGTTAATATCTGAGGTCACGCAGATCACTGCTGGAAGTGGTAGTTCAAGCACTTCCACCTCTTCTTCTAACGTGCGCTCAACCAGCACACGGTCACCGGCAAACTGGATCTGGCTAACGGCATTAACGGTAGGGAGCTGCAAGATTTCCCCAACCAACAGGCCCACCTGCTGGGCGTATAAATCCCCGGAACCTTCACCAAACAGCATCAGGTCAAAGCCGATTTTGTCTGCGGCGGCGGCCAGCGCGTGTGCGGTATCCATCGGCAGCGCGTTTTCCAGTTGCGCATCCTGCACCAGATAAAGCTCATGAGGGCCGCGCGACAGCACGTCCTTACGCACCTTGGAGTTTTGCAGCAGCGAGCCGCCCACGCAGAGCGCGGTAATCTGATCGTTCTCGGTTGCCAACTGGGTGGCGGCCTCGATCGCATTCAAATCGAACTGGCTGATTTTGGCTTCGGCGTGATCGAAATCGAGCGTACGTTGTGCGGTAACCACAATATCTTGCTCTTCGGGGACCAGCTTAAAGCAGGTTATTATTTTCATGATATCTCCTGTGGGTCGCTCGCTGGCGGCAGAGAGCGTTCTATCAGCGGAAAGGACAAAAAGCATGACAATATATTGCGAGTGCGCAGGGGGATTTACGACTGGATAATCTGTTTTTGTTGCTAACAATCTTGCAAAAAAACGGCTAATAACGGATGGATTGCCGTGCGGGAAAGTGGTTTGCCAGTGAGCAAGGTAAGCTGGCGGCGCGATCGTAGAGATTTTATTTTCGTGCCATCTTGCATGCGGGGCAAACTATCTTGTTTTAGTCGTCTGGGCTCATATTGTATATTGTTTTCTGTCGCTCTATTTTAGCCACTGATCATTTTGCCAAAGCCAACTGTATTGTGTGGAGGTTGCCATGTTTCAGCGCTGTTTCGATAATAAAAAAGAAGCCCTTTTTGCGCAGGGGATGACGCCAAAACTCTCGCGGTTCGTCATCAGTGACGATCCCAACTGGGAGTCTGGGCATCATGTGCATAATGATGAGAGCGAGCTGATTTACGTTAAGCAGGGGGTGGCCAGGCTGGTCATCGACTCCTCTTACTACGTGGCACACGCTGGTGATATCGTGGTTATTGAGCCTGGCCGCCTGCACGCGGTGGCATCGGACAGCGCCTCCCCGGCCACCACCTATACCTGTGCTGTCTATGGTTTCAAATTTCAGGGCTGGGAAGAAAATCAGATTTTACAGCCTCACTCCTGCCCGGTAGTTTCCGTTGGGCAAGGGGGGGAGGTGATAAAAACGATCCTTCATGAACTCGGCGTCAGGTTACCCCAGCAGAAAAACGAGTTAACCTCATCGATTTATGATGCTTATGGTTATGCCCTCACCGCGCTGTTTTATGAGAACTTTAAAAACGCTTACCGTTCAGAATTGGGATACATTAAAAAAGATGTGTTGGTGAAGGATGTGCTGGTTTATTTGAATAATAATTATCGTGAAAAGATCACTCTCGAACAGCTAGCTAAAAAGTTCCGCGCCAGCGTCAGCTATATTTGCCATGAGTTTGCTCGTGAATATCATATATCACCGATTAATTACGTTATTCAACGCCGGATCACCGAGGCCAAGTTTACGCTGACTAATACCGATAACAGCCTTAATGAGATCGCTTGGCGGGTCGGGTACGAAAACGTCGACCATTTTGCCAAATTATTTATGCGCCATGTCGGATGTTCCCCAAGTGATTATCGTAAACAGTTCAATAATAACTTGGCGGAACCGGTGTGTTTACCGGGTTGAGTCTGCTGGTGGCTTATTGATAACTCGCCAGGAGGTTGGCTTTGGCTACCTCCTGGCGTTTTAGTGCCTTATTTGCTCTGGTAATCTTTCAGGATCTGGCGGCCAGCAATGTAAATCATGATTTCATCGGTGCCACCGCCAATCCTTTCGCAGCGCACGTCACGCCAGAAGCGGGAAACGCGAGCCTCATCCGTATACCCCAGCCCGCCCATGATCTGGATGGCATCATCAATGACTTCCATCGCCGTACGGGCGCAGTGGAGCTTACACAGCGCGGCGCTAGTGCGCAGTGACTGCTTCTGATCCGCCTGCCAGGCGACCTTCATCACCATATTGCGCATGTTGTCGACCTTGATCGCCATCAGCGCCAGCTTTTCCTGGATCATCTGGTTATGGCCGATCGGCTTGCCGAAGGCGATACGCTGGTTGGCGTAACGGGCGGCATCTTCAAACGCGCACTCGGCGAAGCCAGCGCTGCGTGCGGCGTTGATCAGGCGTTCCATTTCAAAGTTGTACATCACATTGAGGAAGCCCATGCCTTCTTCACCGACCATATCGCTCTCATCCACCTCAACGTTATCGAGGTAAACTTCGCAGGTGCTCAGCATGTGCCAGCCGATCTTGTGCAGCGGATTGACCTTAATGCCCGGCTTATTGGATTCCATCCACCACAGGGTGAAGGCCTTTTTCGGATCTTTGGGCTCGGGATCGCGCGCCAGTACCAGCATATACGGGTATTCTTTCGCACCGGTGATAAAGGTTTTTTGCCCGTTCAGATACACCTTGCCGTTTTTACGGGTGTAGGTGGTGGTCGCGGCGCTATTGTCCGAGCCTGCGCCCGGTTCGGTCAGGGCCAGCGCATAGGCCGGATCGCCGGTGGCCAGCGTACTTTCTGCCGTCTTGCGCAGCTGTTCGGCTGAGCCGAAACGACGCATGCTGTGAATACACTGGCCGTTGGTGATCAGGAACGCCGGTGCGCCACATTTGGAGACTTCCATCAGCGCCAGCATCTGGGTGACATAGTCCGCCGGAATGCCGCCGAATTCTTCCGGCACACCTAACAGGGAAATACCGCTATCGGCGAGCGCGCGCATAAACTCGGTAGGGTAGGTTGAGGTCTGATCGCAGGTGCGGAAATACTCTTCCGAAAAGTTATTGCCGATCAGTTCCCGAATACTGGCAAGCAGCAGTTCCTGCTCTTCAGTTAAAGAAAAGTCCATAGCCTTACTCCTTTTAATATACTGCTTCAGGTAAAGTGAAACCCATGACGCCGTCGATAAACAGTCTTTCGTCCATCAGTTTTAACTGCGGGGAAATAACCGGGGCGAAATCCATTTTTGCCAGAATGTCTTTTTCCAGATCGACGCCGGGGGCAATTTCAACCAGGTGCAGACCATCGGCTTTGAGCGTAAAGACGGCGCGTTCGGTGATGTAGCGCACGTCTAATCCCCGCTCGAGCGCGATTTTGCCGCTAAAGGTGATCTCTGGTAATTGCTTGATGAATTTTTTGACGCGCCCTTCCTGCACAATATTCAGCTTGCCGTCGGCGACCTCGGTTTTTAAACTGCCGGCGGTCAGGGTGCCGCAGAACACAATCTTTTTCGACGTCGCGCTGATATCGATAAAGCCACCGGTTCCCATGATTTTGCCGTTGAATTTGTGCACGCCAACGTTGCCCTGTTGATCCACTTCGGCAAAACTCAGGTAACAGACATCCAGCCCACCGCCGTGGTAGAAATCGAACTGAGAGGTCATATCCAGCACGGCGCGGGTGTTGACGTTCGCACCGAAGGCCACGCCTTGAGAGGTAATGCCGCCGATGGGGCCGGTCTCGACCGTCAGTACGAAATCATCGGCACACCCCTCTTCGCGAGCGACCAGGCCGATGCCGTCGGCAATGCCCACCCCAACGTTGCCCACCGCTCCTTTACGCATCTCAAATAGTGCACGTCGCGCCACCAGTTTGCGCTGGTTAAGGGGCAGGGCGATTTGGGTGCTGTCATCAAGCACGAAATCGCCGGAAATAAAGCGGTTCACCGGGGCGCCGCCATACAGCTGCGTCTGCTGTGGATCGACCACCACGATATCAACCAGATAGCCAGGGATGCGCACTGATTTAGGGTGCAGCGTCGCCTTCTTGACCATCTTTTGCACCTGCATCATCACGATGCCGCCGTTGTTGTGCACCGCCTGGGCAATCACCAATGCGTCCAGATACATCACCTCGTCTTCGAACGAGGCATAGCCTTCGCTGTCGCAGGTGGTGGCGCGAATAAAGGCGACGTTGGGCGCAATAGCCTTGTAGTAGAGATATTCCTGGTTATCGATCTCGACCAGCTTGATGAGATCTTCTTTGGTCACCTCATTGAGTTTGCCGCCCTGCTGGCGCGGATCGACGAAGGTACCAATCCCGATTTCGCTTAAAATCCCCGGCTGGTGCGCCGCTGCGGCCCGCAGGGTTTGGGTCAACACGCCTTGGGGATAGTTGTAGGCCGCAATCTTGTTCTGCTCGGCCAGATCGGAGATGCGTGGGGATTGCCCCCAATGCCCGCACAGCGCCCACTTCACCAGCCCGACCTGTGCCAGCGGGCTGATGCCACGATCGGCCCGGTCACCTAACCCTGTCGGGCTGATTAATGACAGGTCACGCGGGGTTTGCGTGGTTTGATATTTTTCTGCCAGCGCGGTAATTAAGGTGGTGGCCTCCAGAATACCGCCACCGGCCCCTAATACGCACAAGGTGGCTTCGTCAGGAATATAATTTACCGCCTCTTGTGCCGATAATACCGGGACTCTGCCATTGAATCTTTTCGGCTTTACCAGATCCATAACTACTCCTGTTGATGACCGATGCATTTATTTTGCGGGGCGACCAAACCCACACGCAGGCGTGCGGATGCCGCAATTAAGCTGCATTAAAATTGAATGCTCTTTTAAGTGACTTGTTTTATTCGGCGGGAATACTATTATTCCCGCCGACAGTAATATCAGTGCACCACTGAATTAATGCAGTATCGTTAATATGGTGCGTAAATCCGTGACGGAGATTTGCCCAGGTGCGGAGGCTTTCTTGACTGCGCCAAAGGTAGCCGCTGAGCCAAAGGTTTCGCCCGCTAGCCGGGACACAATGCCGGTTTTGGCCATCGACATGGTGATTATCGGTCCGTGGGCATGCTTCTCGTGCATTTCCAGCGTCGCGGCCAGCAGCGTCAATACGTCACTTTTGTTTTGCGGCATCAGGGCGATTTTCGGAATATCGGCGCCCAATTCCTGCATTTTGCACAGGCGTTTGACGATTTCCTCCTGCGGCGGCGTTTTATGGAAATCATGATTCGACATGATGACTTTGACGTTCTTGGCGTGGGCATGGGCCACGGCCTCTTTGACCAGTTCGTCACCGGTAAACAGCTCCAGATCGATCATATCGACCAGGCCGCTGTCCACCGCCGCCAGATTGAGCGCGATATAGGCCTGTGCGGGCAACGCCTGCTCACCGCCTTCCTGGGCGCTGCGGAAGGTGAACAGCAGCGGCTTGTCGGCAATGATCTCTTTGATCTGATGTGCGGCGGCTATCACGTTGCTGAGCGTGGCAACATCCGCAAAATGATCGACGCGCCACTCCAGAATATCGAAATCGGCGTGACGATAATCCTGCGCTTCAGCCACCACACTAGGGATATCTTTACCCATCAGCGAGACAATGATTTTTGGCGCACCTTCGCCGAACACAATGTTTTTTACGGTTATGGTTTTCATTTTTACCTTTTGCATGCTGTTTTGCCGCAATCAATAAGGTGGTGATTTAAGCCCATCACCACGCGCTACGGGAATGCTACGCCTCGAATCCCATTACCTGCTTAACGTATTCCAGTGGGAAATCTTTGCCAGTCCATAGCTTGAACTGTTCGGCGCCTTGCCATAACAACATGCCGTAACCGTCCACCGTTTTGCAACCTGCCTGTTGGGCCATTTGCAGCAACTTGGTCATGTGCGGGTTATACACGCACTCCGTCACCAGCAGTTCCGGGCGCAGCATGGCGATGTCGCTGACGATACTCTCGTTTTCCAGCGGCTTCATCCCGACTTTGGTGCCGTTAGTCAGGATATCCGCGCTGGCGATGGCGCTGGCAAACGCTTGCTGGTCTGCCAGATCGGTCACGGTTACCTTGCAGTCGGTGTTGTCGTTGACCCGTTTGGCGAAGGCGAGCGCCTGTTCAAAGAACTCGTCCTTACGATTAAACAGCTTGATCTCTTTGATGCCTTCAACGGCGGCCTGAGCGCCGATAGCGGTAGATGCGCCACCCGCGCCGACCAGCACCATGGTTTTGCCCTTGATATCAAAACCGGTTTCCTTGATGGCCCGAATATGCCCGGTACCGTCGGTGTTATAGCCGCGCAGATAGCCGTCGTCGTTGACGATGGTGTTGATAGCGCCGACCAGTTTGGCCGCTGGCGTCAACTCATCGACATACTGGCAGGCAAACTGCTTGTTAGGCATCGAGACGCCGGTGCCGCGCATTTTTAACGCCTTCAGCCCTTCAATCGCACTGGCGAAGGTGGTGGTGTCGACTTCGAAAGCCATATAGGTAAAAGGTAGCCCGACTTTATCCAATGCTTTATTTTGCATCTCTGGCGATAAGCTGTGTCTGATCGGATAGGCCATCAGCCCGATAAGCTCATATTTTGCGGTTACATCCATTCTAAACTCCTTGTCTAACCATGTTCGTGTGGGGCGCAAACCTGCGTAATTGCTGTTTTGGGTTATTGGAAAAAGCGCTCACCCAATCGCAGGTCACTTTGCGGGACTTTGAATACTCTGTAATAGCGAATGAAGACGATGATGGCGGTAACAAATGCCAGCAGGGCAAAGGCAATATCCAGCAGGATGATGTATTGCAAACCAATGGTGGAGAGGTAGCCGGTAATCAACGGGATCAAGAAGTTGGCTAACCCGCCCATCATCATATAAACGCTGGTGACCTTGGCTTTGCTTTTCGGGAAAAACTCCGACATGACGGAGACGCCAAGTTGCAATATCCCACCGGCGGCAGAGAAACCAATCGCAAAGGCACCAAGGTTACAAACCAGCGGTGAGGGATACAGATAGATAATGGTTGCCGCGATCACCGAGACACCGGCGTTAAACACGTTGGCCCACACCGGGCGTACGGTGCTTTTTAACAGCAGGGCGAAGATAAACACGCACATCAGCGAGCCAAGGCTATACCAGGAGATGGTTTTCAGCGCGTCGGCCTCCGCCATACCGGCAAATGCCATGGCGTATTTAGGCATCCAGACCACGATCACGTAGAAGGTAGAGAATGCGGCTACGCCGAAGATAACGGAGGAGACGCCCTCCAACCAGGCCAGCGGCTTACTGTTCATCTGCGGCAACTCTTTGGCCACGGAGGCATCAACCAGCTGGCTCGGGAACTTGCTTTTAAGCAGCAGCAAGGTGATCAGGACGAACAGGATCCCCGGGATAACCATTGCGTAGCCGTACCAGATGTGGCTGACCAGCAGGTAGCTGACCAGCATCGGATAAAACATCTGGCCGAAAGAGACCATGGCTTTCACCAGGATCACCGCCGAGCCGGAAGTCTTGGGATAGCTCTCCATCAGGGCAGGATAGCCGCCGGTATCAAGCGCCGCATTGGCAACGCCAACGCAAACCGCCAGGCCAAAGGCGACGATCAGATTAGGGCTGGCCGGGATGCCAAAGAAGAACAGAATATACAGGGCGACGCCGATCAAAATGGCGGCGCGGCGGCCAAACTTATCCGATATCACGCCAAAGAACAGAATACTGACTAGCCGGCCCAACCCAATGCCGGATATCAGGTAGGCAATACCCGCGTTGTCGGTGCCGAACTTCTCGGCCAGTGGCGTCATGTTTTGCGCCAGCGTAATGACGCTGGCGCCGTGGAGAAAATAACTCAAATAGATACTGATGACCGCTAACAAAAATGGCGCTTTGAAGGCCTTGCTCTGGCTCATGCTGTTCTCCGCTTGTCGCTAATTTTTTACGTTTTTGGATCCAGGGGACCTGTTGTTCTGGTGGCCTTTCTTTTTAATCAATCGTTAATCATTGCGGGAAAGTAATGGGTGGAAATATCCCGATAAGTCACACTGCGGTAAATAACTTTGGTCATGGATAACCGCCAATACACCGGCAACCTGACGTGTGCTGAGTATAGGTAATGCAGTAGGTGATAAATACGTAATATGCCGTTTTAGTTTTCAACTTTATTGCAGGGAAAGATGCTGAGACGGCGCGTGATGGTGTTGCCGAATTGTGCCGGTATTTCCCCAGCTAAATTAGGTGCGAAGGGCTGTAGCCAGGTGTTTCCTTTTTGGGAGCAGTGAAAGCTAATGGTTATTAACAAGCTATTTACTTTGTCTGGGGGGCAACCTCAGGCTGAATACTGTCTCATATTGCATGCGGTCATAATAATATTGTCTCTGCAGCCAGCCGGAGGAATAAAACCACATTTTCCAACCGGCTCATAACGTAGGGGCGCTGCATGCTGCGCCCGTTTATCTGCGTGTTCAGGAGGAGGTAAAAGGTGTGGGATCAGTTGATAACTTGGGCCATCTTGAAGGGACGGTTAGCTTCTTTATGACTACGGTAGCCAATAAACAGCGCCAGTAGAAAACCACAGGCTGCAATAGCGGTATCGAACCACATAATGTTGGCGATACTGGTTTCGGAAATCTTGGCGGTAATCAACGGAATGGTGAAGGTTGCCAGGCTGCCGGCGCTGTAATAGATGCCGGTGGCTTTGCCTTTCGCATTGGGAAGGCGGGTAGCCATCAGCGTCAGCCCCAACTGCATGACCCCGCCTGCGGCAGAGAAGCCGATAACAAAGGCGAAAACCATCACGACGTACATGTTGGGATACAGGCAAACGGTGAGTAAGGTAATGAAAGAGATAAAGGTATACAGCATCAGAAAGGTGGTTGATTTAAACCTTTTCTTTACCAGCCCGGCGGTGATGAATACGCACATCAGTGAGCCGATAGTGTAGATGCTCAGCAGCTTGATCGACATCGTATAGCTCATACCCGCCACAAACTGGCCATACTGTGCCAGCCACTGGCTGATCAGGTAAAAGGTGGCCATGGCGATATAGCCATAGAGGGTATAGCTGATCAGATCAACAATGGAACAGCGGTGATTGTCATCTGTAGCTACATCGGGCTCGGCGGCCACTCGTCGCCCCGGGTGAGCGGGGAATGGGCAGCGCAGCAGGAACAGGCCGTTGAGCAGCATAATGCCGGCGGCGATCAGGAAGGACCAGCCAAACCAGACCTCAGCCCAGACCAGCAGGCTGATGACCATCGGCAACATAAACTGGCCGCCGGAGACAAAGGCTTTGATCAAGATATTGGCAGTGCCTGGCGACTTGGGGAACGCCTCCATCAGCGTAGGGTAGGTGCCCGAGTCGAGAAAACTGTTGGCGACGCCGGCTAAAAAACCAAATACATAAGCGATAATAATGGTGTGGCTAAGCAGAATGCCGAAAAAGAAGCCCAAATAGCACACTATCCCCAGGAAAATAAAGGGTCTGCGGCCAAAACGATCGGATAACATGCCGGTGATTAATAACACACTTAGCCTGCCAATGCCCAAAGAAGAGATGACGATAGAGATGCCTGCGGCATCGGTGTGCCATTGTTCTGCCAGATAAGGCATATTCAAGCTGATTAATATTACCCCCATACCGTGCACCAGATAGTTCAGATACAGCCCCAAGGCCGTTGGTACATACTTGTTTTCCATAGGTTGTTGCTCAGAAACTCGTTCATAATAAATAATTCGTGCCGGGAAAAACGGCTGGGCACGAGATTGTTACAGGCGTTAGCCTGCTGTCAGGAGTGATAGTCAGTTAAAACTATGGGCAGACGGTGTTGATAAGCCGTCCTTATTAAATTCCGTCCAGGTTAACGAGCGCGATTTATCCTATTAGTTTGGGTTAACATAGCCGCTCTAGATCATAAGCATAAAGTTGTGCGGCAACCGACTGATAAATTTTCCATTCCAGATAATCACCTTGGGGGTAGACAGCCAGGAAGGACGCATAATCGGGGAAGAAGCGCATGGTGTTATTCCCAATGCGATTGTTGATCTTGTCGATGATGGCGTTGATGTGGGTTTTTCTTTTTTTAATCATTTTTGTGAATGTATCAATAATAGCGTCCGGTATTTCACTTTCACCACGCTCCCATTGTTGCCATGTAGCTAAATTGTTGTCAGGTGAAATATATGTCGCACATTCTTCGACCGTCATAAAAAAAAGCTGACGCAGTGCCTGCAGTTCTAAATGATTCATGATGACGCAGATCCACGTTAGAGAAAACCATGCAGAATAAATAGCATTATTGGGCGTTTTTCGTCTTGAACAGGCTCACACTATTTGGTGCAATATTATTTGTTGCCGGGGTGTGAATATATTGCCGCATTATGGCTTCTTAATTGGCTTAAATGTAAAGCCATATTGCCGGAGCGACACAACGTTGACCGCTTTCTGGGGCAAGGGAAGAAAACATATATGAAAATTCAAATGTGTTGTTGACTTGAAAGCGCCTGTGGGTATGATTTATCCACCGATCGTAGTGGAGAGACCTATGACCCTGACTTCCTTGCAGCTGTTCAAAATCCTGTCGGACGAAACCCGCCTGGGTATCGTGTTGCTGCTCAAACAGCTGGGTGAACTGTGCGTTTGCGATCTTTGCACCGGGCTGGAAGAGTCGCAACCCAAGATCTCGCGCCACTTGGCAATGCTAAGAGAGTGCGGGTTGCTGCTGGATCGTAAGCAGGGCAAGTGGGTGCATTATCGTCTTTCCCCGCATATTCCTGCCTGGGCAGCCCTGGTTGTTGAACAAGCCTGGTTGAGCCAACAGGACGAAGTCCACACTATGGCACGTAAGCTGGCAGCGGCGAATGGCTCCAGCGAGGGCAAAACCCTGTGTAGCTAAATTTTTTGCGCAAACACATATGAAAATACATATATAAAATTGAGGTGGTAAGTATGTTATTGGCTGGGGCGATATTTATCCTGACCATTGTGCTGGTGATCTGGCAGCCGAAAGGGTTAGGGATTGGGTGGAGTGCCACACTTGGCGCGGGGCTGGCCTTGATCACCGGAGTGGTGCAGATTGCCGATATCCCGGTGGTGTGGAATATTGTCTGGAATGCCACGGCGACCTTTATCGCCGTGATCATTATCAGCCTGTTGCTCGATGAGTCTGGCTTTTTCGAATGGGCTGCGCTGCATGTCTCCCGCTGGGGAAACGGGCGGGGGCGCCTGTTGTTCACTTACATCGTGTTACTAGGCGCAGCCGTGGCGGCTTTGTTTGCCAACGATGGAGCAGCGCTGATCCTGACCCCCATAGTGATCGCCATGCTGTTGGCGCTTGGGTTCAGCAAAGGCACCACGTTGGCGTTTGTCATGGCTGCCGGGTTTATTGCTGATACCGCCAGTCTGCCGCTGATTGTGTCCAATCTGGTCAATATCGTCTCGGCAGACTTCTTTGGTCTGGGCTTCACGCAATATGCTTCGGTGATGGTGCCTGTCGATATCGCTGCGATTATCGCGACGCTGGTGATGCTGCACCTATTCTTTCGCAAGGACATTCCGCCGACCTATGATCTTGAACGACTGAAACAACCGGCGAAAGCCATCAAAGATCCGGCCACGTTCAAAACTGGCTGGGTGGTATTAATCCTGCTGTTGGTGGGTTTCTTCGTGCTGGAGCCGCTCGGCATTCCGGTCAGCGCTATTGCTGCCGTGGGGGCGCTGATCCTGTTTGCGGTGGCCAAAAGAGGCCATGCCATCAACACCGGGAAGGTGCTGCACGGCGCGCCTTGGCAGATCGTCATTTTCTCGTTGGGGATGTATCTGGTGGTTTATGGCCTACGCAACGCCGGGCTAACGGAGTACCTCTCCGGCGTGTTGAACCTGCTGGCGGAGAATGGTTTATGGGCCGCCACGCTTGGCACCGGCTTCCTGACCGCATTCCTGTCATCCATTATGAACAATATGCCAACGGTGTTGATTGGCGCGCTGTCCATTGAGGGGAGTACTGCGTCAGGAGTGATTAAGGAGGCCATGATTTACGCCAACGTTATTGGCTGCGATCTGGGGCCAAAAATCACGCCGATTGGCAGCTTGGCAACGCTGCTCTGGCTGCATGTCTTGTCACAGAAAAACATGACGATCACCTGGGGATATTACTTCCGTACCGGAATTATCATGACCGTACCCGTGTTGTTGGTCACGCTGACGGCCTTGGCGTTACGTCTATCCATCACTTTGTAGCGAGGAACACCCATGATTACGTTCTACCACAACCCGGCGTGCGGCACCTCACGTAATACGCTGGCGCTGATTCGCAACAGCGGTACAGAGCCAACGATCGTCCATTATCTGGAGACACCCCCCAGCCGCGCTGAACTGGCGAAACTCATTGCAGACATGGGGATCAGCGTGCGGGCCTTGCTGCGCAATAATGTGGAACCCTACGAGCAGTTAGGGCTGGCAGCAGACGTCTTCACCGACGAGCAACTGATCGACTTTATGCTGCAACACCCGATTCTGATTAACCGGCCGATTGTGGTGACGCCGCTGGGGACCCGCCTATGCCGCCCCTCCGAAACGGTGCTTGATATCCTGCCCGATCCGCAAATAGGGGCATTGGCCAAAGAGGACGGCGAAAAGATTGTTGATGTCTCCGGCAAACGGATTAAGTAAATCGGGAGGCGCGCCAGCGCCTCTCTAATTCCCCGTTTATCACCCCGCCTTGGCCGTATTAAACGGCGGCTTGGCGAACCACACCAGCAGGGTCAGCATCAGGAATACCCCGGCAGAGAGATAGAAAATATCGTTGGCCGACATCAGCAGGCTCTGCTGGGTAATTTGATCGTTGATATAGGTCGCGGCTTGCTGCTGATTGAACCCCAGATGTTGCAGATGGTGATCCAGGTTGATCGCAGCCGGGTTGAATTGCGTCACTGACTGCGTCAGCTGCGCATGATGAAACGATTCCCGGTGGCTCCACAGGGTCATGGTGAGTGACGTGCCGATCGAGCCAGATAACGTCCGGAAAAAGTTGCTCAGACTGGTGGCCGCTGCGAATTTTTCTGGTGCGAGCCCTGACAATGAAATGGTGGTCAGCGGCAGGAAGAAGCAAGCCACGGCGAAACCCTGCATCAACTGCGGCAACACCACGGCAGTAAAATCAATCGCCGGATTAAACGTCATCGCACGCCAGTAGTAGCAACCGGCATACACGATAAAGCTAAAGGTCACCAATACCCGCATATCAATACGATCGCCGTAGCGGCCAATCAATGGCGCGATCAGCAGCGGCATCAGCCCGATGGGGGCATAGGCCAGCCCTGCCCACACCGAGGTGTAATCAAACACCGTCTGTAGCAGTTGCGGCATCAGCACAATGGCCCCGGCGTAAATCAGATACGCACAACTGATACACAGGATGCCGATGCTGAAGTTACGTGAACGGAACAGGCTCAGATCGATGATCGGGTTATCGTTGGTAGCTTCCCAGATAATCAGCAAAATCAGCGCGACTACGGCGATCACGGCCAACACAATCACGGTGGTAGAGTTAAACCAGTCGAGGTCTTTGCCTTTATCCAACATGATTTGCAGGCTACCCACACCGAGCACCAGTAGGCTCAGGGCGAACAGGTTGATTTTTACCGGCTCGGTGGGCGTTTCTCTTCCTTTCAGCTTCCATGCGGTAATGGCAACGACGATGATGCCGAATGGAACGTTGATTAAAAATATCCAGCCCCAGTCGTAGTTATCGCAAATATAGCCGCCAATAATCGGGCCAAAGATCGGGGCGATAATCACCGTCATCGACCACAGCGCCAACGCGATATTACGCTTCTCTGGCGGGTAGTTACGCAACAGCAGGCTTTGCGATAGTGGGATCAACGGGCCTGCGACCAATCCCTGAATGACGCGGAAAAAGATCAGCATATCGAGATTGGTGGAGAACCCGCAGCACAGCGACGCCAGTGCAAACAACGTCACCGAAGCTAAAAACAGCTTACTCTCGCCGAACCGCTGCGCCAGACGCCCGGTTATCGGGATGGAGATCGCATTGGCGACGCCAAACGAGGTGATCACCCAGGTTCCTTCGTCCGTAGAGGCACCCAGGAACCCGGAAATGGTGGGAATGGCGACGTTGGAGATGGTGGAGTCCAACATCTGCATAAAGGTCGCCATCGACAGCGACAGCGTCACCAGGATCAATGACCAGCCTTTTAACGGCAGCAGTGTGTTGTTGCTCATAAATCACATCGCATTGGCTTTGATGATGTCTTGGATTTCCCCGTCGATACTGGAGGTATCGAGCACCAGCGCCTGGCTTTGGTAAGCCGGTTTCAGGCGTTGGGTGGTAGATAGGGCCGGGCCGTTGGTGTTGTTTTCGCGCAAGGTCACCGTGGTGGATAAGCCAATTCGCAGTGGGTATGCCTTGAGCTGTTCCGCATCCAGGGTAATACGCACCGGCAGGCGTTGAACCACTTTGATCCAGTTACCGGTGGCATTCTGCGCGGGCAGCACCGAGAACGCGCCGCCGGTCCCCATATTGATCCCTTCAACCACGCCGTCGAACACCACGTTGCTGCCATACAGATCGCTCACCACGCTCACCTTTTGCCCAATGCGCACGCCGCTGAGCTGGGTTTCCTTGAAGTTGGCGTCAATCCACAGCTGATCGGCCGGGACGATGGATAATAAGGCCTGGCCAGCACTGAGCGTTTCACCCACCTGCACATTGCGTTGAGCAACATAGCCGGTCACCGGGCTGCGAATTTTGGTGCGTTGAAGCGCGAGCCAGGCTTCGCGCATTTGTTCTGCCGCCAACAGGATGGCCGGCTGCTGTTCAAGCGTGGAATTCTGGATCAGGATACGATTGCTGCGATATTGCTCGATAGCAACGTCCAGCGCTGCTTTGCTGCTGCTAACGGCATTACGCGCATGTTGCAGGTCTTCTTTTGAAAAAGCCCCCGCACCCATCAATTGGGTACGGCGTTGATAATCGGCCTGTGCTTGCTGGTAAGCGATTTTAGCCTGGGCAATATTGGCGTTATATTGTGCGTCGTTGACATAGATCTGTTTGGTTTTTCTCACCGTTTCCGCCAGCTTATTTTTGACTTTTTTAAAGTTGAGGTTGGCATCGGTATCATCTAAATTGACCAAGACATCCCCTTGCTGGACTAAATCGGTATTGGTGTAATTCACGCTGACCACGCTGCCGTTAACCTGCGAAGAAATAGTGACCTGATTGCCCATTACATAGGCATCATCGGTGCTTTGCACATTGCGCGAATTGAAATACCACCAGGTTGCACTGGCCATGGCCGCAATAATAATCACCATTAGAAAAATGAGCAGCCACTGCTTTCTTTTTTCTAATGGTGTTTTCACCTGATTACTGTCTGACTGTGGTGGTTGTGGCATGGCAAAACCCTTGCTTGTCTGTTTTATGAGCAATAGCAAACCATTACGCTGCTGTGGGCAATAAGCTCAGCGCGTAATTTATTCATTGAATGGCTTGGTTAATCACCTTCAGCTTAAAGCGGCATAGGCCTATGGGAACAAACGCTGAAAGTTCGTAGTGATTATAAAAGCAGGCGTTGCCGTAACACAGCAGAGACATCGGAAATCATTGCAGGCAGCGTCCTACACGTGAAGTCCATCCTACAACTACAGGTACAGGGGAAGGGGAGTGAATATGCCACAGATTGACTTCGGCTCCGTACAGCCCCCTCTCCCTTTTGGAGAGGGTTAGGGGACAACAGCGAATTAGAACTATAAACAGGGTTATGCTATAAGCTCGTAGATAGCTTGAAATCCTTAAGATATTTCGTAAGCGAAGAAACATCGTTGACCAACGCTGCCCGTATTTTTATATGACCAGGAAACGACAATGAGTGAAACCAAGTCTTTGAGCGCCGTAATTGTTGACGACCATCCTCTGGCTCGTATGGCAATCAAGAACCTGCTGGAAAGTGAAGGTATTAGCGTCATTGGCGAGGCGGGGGACGGGGCAGAGGCGCTGCTACAGGTGGCGCAGCAGCAGCCAGACGTGGTGATTGTCGACGTCGATATTCCCATCATGAGCGGCATTGAGGTGGTTGAAAAGCTCAGAAAGCAGCAGTTCAGCCAAATCATTATCGTGGTTTCCGCCAAAAACGATCTGTTCTACGGTAAGCGTAGCGCGGATGCCGGGGCCAATGCGTTTATCAGTAAAAAAGAGGGCATGACCAATATCATCGCCGCGGTGCATGCTGCCCAGAATGGCTACAGCTATTTTCCTTTCTCACTGAACGGTTTTGTCGGCAGTCTTTCTTCGGAACAGGAAATGCTGCTGTCGCTCTCCAGTCAGGAGATCAAGGTGATGCGTTCCCTCCTCAGCGGTGCAGATAATATGCAGATTGCGGCGGCGATGTTTATCAGCAATAAAACGGTTAGCACCTATAAAAGCCGTTTAATGGAGAAGCTTGGCTGTAGCTCGTTAGCCGATCTATTTGCTTTCGCCAACCGTAATAAAATTGGGTGAGTGCATGCTAAAACGGGTATTGGGGTTTTGGCTGGTTTTACTGTGTCTGATGCTGCCTGCACAGGCAGTGATCAACGGGCCGATCACGTTAGCGCTGGTGAGTAACCACCTGGTCACGCCTCCGGCCGTCTACTTAGGCCACGACGACTTTATCTGGCTGGCACAAAAGCGCAGTCTTACCGTCGCGGTGTATGGTATTGAATCCCAACCGTTGACTATGAATAGCGTCACCGGACGCTATTGGGGGATGAATGCGGATTATCTGGTGTTGCTGGGAAAGGCGCTGAATATCAATGTAAACGTCAAACTCTACGCCGATGAGCAACAGGCATTGGCGGCACTGCTTGCGGGCCGCGTCGATCTTGTTCTCACTACTCCCGGTAGGATTAGCCCGCAAAAGGCTCCCTTTATTGCCAGCTTGCCGCTGGTGCAAGGCTATCCAACCCTGGTGACGCGGCTTGCCGAGGTGATGAAGCCGTTTCACGATAATAGCGATAAGCTCAAGATAGCGATCACCCGGGATTATCCCCCAGAATCATTTATTAAACAGGCATTTCCTAACGCCAGCGTCGTTTCTTTTGCCGATGAATATCAGGCGTTGGCCTCGGTTGCCAGCCATCAGAGTGACTACTTTCTCGGCAATAACCTCACCACCAGTTTTATTATCGCGCGCGATTTCTACCAGACGTTGGGAATGGTGAAGTTCTGGCGAGCACCGCAAAGTGGCGACGTGCTTATTGCGCTCGATAGTCAGCGGCAATTGGTCAACATTGTCGACAGATTTATCAGTTCACTGACCGAACCTCAGCACAGCCAGATTGCTCAGTCCTGGATTGATATGGGTAACCTCACCTTTTTAACCAGGGACCTGGCTTTTACCCCCCAGGAAACTCGCTGGCTGGAAAAAAACCGCAAATTGCGCATAGTGATTAATCCCTATTACGCCCCGTTCAGCATGGTGGATGAAAACCAGGAAATACGCGGGATAGTTGGCGATATCCTTAACCTGATCCAGCTGCAAACCGGTTTGACCTTTGAACCGGTGATTGCCAATTCCAATGAAGAGATGGCCAGCATTATACGTAGTGGCAATTGGGATATCCTGTCCTCGGCCACGTACAGCCCAGAGCGGGAAGAACAGGCGGCCTTCACTCATCCGTTTTTGGCGACTCCTTTTGTGATCGTCACCCGCGTTGCAGTCAAGCAGACGGAAACGATGAAGCCTGGCATGAAAGTCGCTATTCCGGCCTACCATACGTTATCGGAAAAACTGAAAACCAAATATCCGGGTGTGCAATGGGTTGAGGTAGAGAACACCGGCGCGGCGCTGAGCATGCTGGATCGGAGGGAAATTGACGCGGTGGTGTCCACACAGCTCGCCTCGCGCTACATCATCGATCACTATTATCCCAATCGGCTGAGCTATTTCCGTATCCCCGACGAGCGCACCGCCCAGATCGCCTTTGTCATTCCACGTGGCTCGCAAGAATTACAAAGCATTCTGAATAAGGCCATCGACGATATTCCCCCCAAAGAACTGATGAATTTGGCCGGGAAGTGGGTAAAAACCCCCGAAGTGAAAATTGACACCTGGAACCTCTATAACCGGCCTTTTTACCTGGTGATCGTTCTGGCTACGCTGCTGGTTGTCAGCAGCTTGCTGTGGGGAGCCTATCTGCTGCGGGCCATCCGTAAAAGCAAAGAGGCACAGGCTGCGCTGGAGTATCAGCTCGGCTTCCGCCAGACCTTATTCAACTCGATCCCCGTGCCGGTGTACGTGATCTCGTTGGAAGGCGAGCTTGAAAGCTACAACAGCGCCTTCGGGGCCTTCTTCATTCCCGAGTTACATGCCGCGATGCATCATTCATTGTTCGATCGCCGCCATCCGCTGGCAGACATTTTCGCAGCGCTTCAACCCGATATCCAGCAAGGGCTGCAAGTCAACCAGGTTATCCCTCATCAACTGGTGCTGAATAATGGCACGGAAGAGCGCCTGATCCTGCACTGGTTAACGCTGTGCCAACTGCCCGCCAACACGCCGCCAACGCTGATTTGCGGCTGGAAGGACATTACCGAATCCAGGCAACTGATGGGGGCGTTGCAGGTGGAGAAAGACAAGGCCATCGATGCCAATCGGGCCAAAAGCACTTTCCTTGCCACCATGAGCCATGAGATCCGTACGCCGGTGAGTGCGATCATGGGGTTCCTGGAGTTACTGACTACCCACAGCCAAAGTCCGGCAGCAGAGAAGGAATCTATTCAGTTGGCTTATTCCACCGCTCAGTCACTACTCGGCCTGATTGGCGATGTGCTGGATATGGAAAAAATTGAGTCTGGCAACTTTGAGCTGGCGCCAGAATGGGTAGATCTGGCCTCGTTGTTAGCTACGACGGTCAGTAGTTTTGAAGGGGGGGCCACGCTGAAAAACCTGCGGCTGTCGGTCGATTACCGCCTGGAAAAAACGCAGGCGCTGTGGCTCGATCCGCAGGCGGTGAAACAGGTGCTGGCCAATCTCCTCAGTAACGCCATCAAATTTACCGTTGAGGGTGGGATCGAAGTGATAGCGCAAACGCATGCGCAGGGCACCGATCAAACTCGCCTGACGCTGAGCGTGAAAGATAGTGGGGCGGGCATTAGCCCGCAGGAACAGCAACATCTGTTCAAGCCCTTTAGTCAGACCAAGTGGGGCAAGCAACAGACCGGATCGGGATTGGGTCTGACGATCTGCCGTGAGTTGGTTGAACGCATGGCCGGTACCATAGACATGGCCAGCCAGCCGGGCAGGGGTACCACCATGACGGTGACGCTCACCACCGCGGTTGCGGATCTGGAAAAGGTTACCGCCGTTTCATTCACACCTAAATCGCTCGTCAGTGGGCCTACAGCGCTGAGGATTGTGATTGCTGACGATCACCCCACCAACCGGCTGCTGCTGCGTCGTCAGTTGGCTACGCTTGGCTATCGGGTCGATGAGGCCATTGATGGTGTGGCAGCCCTGGCCTTGATTGAGGCCAATCCGTACGATCTGCTCATCACCGATCTCAACATGCCTAATATGGATGGCATAACGCTGACCCGTCGGGTGCGTGAATTCAATCAGGACATCATTATCTGGGGGCTAACCGCTAACGCACAGGCTGAAGAGAAAGAGCGCTGCCTGGCGATGGGCATGAACCTGTGCCTGTTCAAACCGGTAGATTTACCGCAGTTGGAAGCGGCGTTGCAAAGCGTGGCAGGACCTTCGCAGGCCGATCCACTCAGCGAGTTTATCGATATGGCTACGCTGCAGGCACTCAGCTTGGGTGACAACGCGCTGATGCGCCAGATGCTTGCGCAGTCGCGCCTGGAAAATGACCAAGATTTGCTGGCGGCGAGAAAGGCGCTCCAATCTCAGGACTGGCTAACTCTCCAAAGCCATTTACACCGCATTAATGGTACGGCTCAGCTGCTGGGGGCCACGTCACTACATCTGCTTAGTGAAAAACTGGAAAATGCGCTGGCGACACAACAGCATGAGGCGGTGATCGAAGAAGGCATGCGCGAGCTGGAACAGTTGCTGCAGGGGCTGAATGCAGCTATTGAGGCATTTTCCCGCCCTTAGGTATATTCATTCCCAGTAGGGGCGCGGCTTGCTGCGCCCCTTGATATAAGCCTACAACTGTAGTCCCGCACCTACAGTAATTACCAATCCCTCTCATATCTTCGAAACGATGCCTGTTCTAATATCCTTATCAAGTTTTGCGGCGAACGTAGCGTTCAAATAATAACGCTATTTATGCTGCCTGATATCGCGAATTTAATTCTTGATTAATAGGTCTCTCTTAAAAGGTTATTATTATGAACAAGGCAAATAACACTCCAACTTATAATGAAAATGATGATGTTTACGCGTCAGTAGATTTAGCGGGTGAATTACCTAAGTCAACCTTCCCCATTACCGAGCGTAATCCGCGTAACGTCTTTAATGCTATCCGCGATGAACTGATGTTGGACGGTAATTCCCGCCAAAACCTGGCGACGTTCTGCCAGACCTGGGTGGATGACGAAATTCGTGAACTGATGGATCTGTCTATCGACAAGAACATGATCGATAAAGATGAATATCCGCAAACTGCCGAAATTGAAGCCCGCTGCGTCAGAATGCTGGCCGACCTGTGGAATTCGCCAACGCCGGAAACCACCCTTGGCTGTTCAACCATCGGTTCCTCTGAAGCCGCCATGCTGGGTGGGCTGGCGCTGAAATGGCAGTGGCGCAAAAAGCGTGCCGAGCAGGGGTTGCCTAGCGATAAACCGAACCTGATTTGTGGCCCGGTACAGATCTGCTGGCACAAGTTTGCTCGTTACTTTGACGTAGAGCTGCGTGAAATCCCGCTGGAAGGCGATCGTCTGATCATGAACGCGGAAGAAGTGCTCAAGCGCGTTGACGAAAACACCATTGGTGTCGTGCCAACGCTGGGCGTGACGTTCACCTGCCAGTACGAGCCGGTGAAAGAGGTCAGTGATGCGCTGGATCGCCTGCAGCAGGAAACCGGCCTGGATATTCCGATGCACATCGATGGTGCCAGCGGCGCTTTCCTGGCTCCATTCTGCTCGCCAGAACTGGAGTGGGACTTCCGTCTGCCACGGGTGAAATCCATTAACTCATCCGGTCATAAATTTGGTTTGGCGCCGTTGGGTGCTGGCTGGGTGGTATGGCGTGAAGCGGCGGATTTGCCCGAAGAGCTGATTTTCAACGTCAACTATCTCGGTGGCAACATGCCAACCTTCGCGCTGAACTTCTCACGCCCCGGCGGCCAGATCGTGGCGCAGTATTACAACTTCCTGCGCCTTGGCCGCGAAGGCTACGCCAAAATCCACAGCGCTTGCTACGCCACGGCTCAGCATTTGGCGGCCGAGATTGGCAAGTTAGGGCCGTTTGAAATCCTGTTTGATGGTGACAGCGATAAAGGCATCCCGGCGCTGGCGTGGAAACTGAAAGATGGCGCGGCGATCGGTGGTTATACCCTTTACGATCTGGCGGAAAAACTGCGCGCTCGCGGTTGGCAGGTTCCGGCCTATTCGATGCCGACACACCGTGAAGATCTGGTTATTCAACGCATTCTGGTGCGCCACGGTGTGAGCTACGACCTCGGTTGCCTGCTGATCGAAGATATCAAAAGGGCGCTGGTTGAATTCGAGAATCACCCTGTCATCAACCCAGTGTCTGCGCAACAAGGCAGCGGGTTCAATCACGGCTAAGGCCAGGGCTTTATTATTTCGGGGCGGCGTTGATGCCAGCCCCGCTTTTTTCCCCACCAATATTCGCTGGGAAGAGTAACCTCTTCCTGCAGGAGAATCGTTATGGCGAGCACAGAAAAAAGCGCCGCTCCAAAACAATTAACGTTGTTAGGCTTCTTTGCTATTACCGCATCTATGGTGATGGCGGTTTATGAATATCCGACCTTTGCAACCTCGGGTTTTTCTCTGATCTTCTTCCTGCTGTTAGGCGGGTTCCTATGGTTCATTCCCGTCGGTCTATGCGCCGCTGAGATGGCGACGGTAAAAGGGTGGCAGGAAGGCGGGGTATTCACCTGGGTGTCTAAAACTCTGGGTGAAAAATGGGGCTTTGCCGCCATCTCCTTTGGCTATCTGCAAATTGCCATCGGTTTTATCCCTATGCTCTATTTTGTGCTGGGGGCGCTGTCTTATATCCTCAAGTGGCCTGAACTGAACGAAGACCCGATCGTTAAAACCGTCGCGGCATTGGTAATCTTGTGGGGTCTGGCGTTCACCCAGTTCGGTGGCACCAAAAACACCGCGCGCATTGCCAAGATTGGCTTCTTTGCCGGCATCCTGTTACCGGCGGCTGTCCTGGTGATCCTGTCCGTCAGCTATCTGCATTCTGGTGCGCCGCTGGCCATCGAAATGAACGCCTCTACCTTCTTCCCAGACTTTACCCAAATGGGGACGCTGGTGGTGTTCGTGGCGTTTATCCTGAGCTATATGGGCGTTGAAGCCTCGGCGACTCACGTCAACGAGATGAAAAACCCAGGCCGGGATTACCCGCTTGCCATGCTGTTGCTGATGGTTGCGGCCATTTGTTTAAGTTCTGTCGGCGGGCTTTCTATCGCAGCGGTGATCCCACGTGGTGAAATCAACCTTTCTGCAGGGGTGATGCAAACCTTCAGTGTGTTGATCTCGCACTTCGGTCCGCAGTTTGAATGGGCTGTTCGCGTCATTGCTGCACTGCTGCTGTTGGGCGTGTTGGCAGAAATCGCTGCCTGGATTGTTGGGCCGTCTCGCGGCATGCTGGTTACCGCACAACAAGGGATCTTGCCTGCTCGCTTTGCCAAAATGAACAAGAATGGGGTGCCGGTTGCACTGGTGATTTCTCAGTTGGTGATTACTTCGATTGCGTTGATTGTCCTGACCAACACCGGGGGCGGCAATAACATGTCCTTCCTGATTGCGCTGGCGTTGACCGTGGTGATCTACCTGTGCAGTTACTTCCTGCTGTTCCTGGGCTACATCAAACTGGTACGTAAACAGCCGGAAAACGAACGTGTCTTCAATATTCCGGGTGGCAACATGGTCAAGCTTGCCGTGGCTACGATTGGTTTGCTGACCTCTGCGGTTGCCTTTGTGGTCTCATTCTTCCCGCCTTCAGGTCTGGCCGGGGTAGAAGCCAACCATATGTACGTGACTATGCTGGTGGTGTGTTTCCTGGTGGTTGTGGCTATCCCGTTCATTATCTATGCGCTGCATGATAAACGCTTGAAGGCGACCAACCTCAAGCTGGTGCCTGTAAGCACGGATTCTGCGCCAGAAGGGCACTTCTTTATCCACCCGCGTGCACGCTCCGCGCACCATATTTTTGTCGATGACAAGCAAGTGCATTAATCGTTATTCGTTCAAGCACTGAATCACCAGGCAGGTTGCGGTGGGTAATAACCCACTTCAATCTGCTTTTTGCGTTTAAGGGGGGCGTAACATGCTGCAAATTGCTTCCTGTACCTGACTCTGACTCCGTATAGGGGGGAACAGAGGGCACCAGCTAACCATTGATTATCCCGATGGGCGCAGCATGCAGCGCCCCTACGGTTTGAGTCTGGCCGTTGATGTTACAGATCGCCTCCCATACTTGACTACAGCGCCGTAACGGCCCCCTCTCCCTTTGGGTGTACAGACCGGGGACATCATGAACACTTGTTCGGGGACATGGTAGACACTTACAACATAGGTATGAGTACTTCTGAGTGGAGCTGCTTATGCCGTGGAATGAGAGATCTGCCATGTCATTACGTACCGAGTTTGTGCTTTTCGCCTCGCAAGAAGGCGCTAATATCCGTGCGCTATGCCGTCAGTTCGGCATAGCGCCTGCTACCGCATACAAGTGGTTACATCGCTGGCAGTCTGATGGGCGGGCCGGTCTGAACGAACGTTCTCGAGTGCCACACCATTCCCCTTCCAGAACACCCGATATCGTTGTCCAACACCTCCGCGCTGCGCATCTGGCCCATCCGATGTGGGGGGCGCGCAAGCTCAAGCGGTGGCTTGAGATGCAGGGGCATACGTTACCTGCCGCCAGCACCGTGCATAACCTGATGCGCCGCCATGACCTGCTACCGGGTGGCCCATCACCAGCGCCCACTGTTGGACGCTTTGAACATGATGCACCGAACCAGCTCTGGCAGATGGACTTTAAAGGCCACTTCCCCTTCGCCGAAGGGCGTTGCCATCCGCTGACCCTGCTGGATGACCATTCACGCTTCTCGCTCTGTCTGGCGCACTGCCCAGACGAACGACGCGTCACCGTGCAGTCTCAGTTGGTAGCGGTGTTCGAACGTTATGGCTTGCCGGAGAGAATGACCATGGATAACGGTGCGCCCTGGGGCGACACGACGGGCAGTTGGACCGCACTGGAACTGTGGCTGATGCGTCAGGGTATCCGGGTGGGTCACTCGCGGCCTTATCATCCTCAGACTCAGGGTAAGCTGGAGCGCTTCCACCGCAGCCTGAAGGCAGAGCTCCTGCAGGGGCGGTGGTTTACCCATGCCGCGCAGTTGCAGGAGGTGTTCGACGCCTGGCTAGAAACCTACAACCTGGAACGCCCACATGAAGCCCTGTCAATGGCGGTACCGGCGTCCCGTTATCAGCCTTCATCGCGACAGTACAATGGTAATCCAGCGGCAGCCGAGTATGACGAGGGGGTCCTGGTCAGGAAAGTGGATGTCAGTGGAAAACTGAGTCTGAAAGGGATGGGCCTGAAAGTGGGCAAGGCCTTTATCGGTGAATATGTCGGACTGAAGGAAAGTGAGAGAGAGGGCTACTACGAGGTATGGTGGTACAGCACGAAAGTGGGGACGATCGACCTGAGAAATAGGTCGATCATCATGGGTAAAGGATGTTAAAAAGTGTTCACCATGTCCTTGAACACCTGTCTACCATGTCCCCGGTCTGTACATTGGGCGAGGGTTGGGGTGAGGGGCATTATTTTCGCCTGATTGAACGCCCAGTCATTGACCAATGACAAGGCGGCATGGGTGGCAGCCTCTTTATAATCAGGCCCGTTTGTCTTCTCACTGGTGTGGAACCATGGCTTATCAACTGAATCTTAACTGGCCCGAATTTTTAGAGAAATACTGGCAAAAACAACCTGTGGTATTAAAAAATGCCTTCCCGAACTTTGTCGATCCGATCACCCCGGACGAGTTGGCCGGTTTGGCGATGGAGGTTGAGGTAGACAGCCGTCTGGTCAGCCAAACCCATGGTCAATGGCAGGCCAGCCACGGGCCGTTCGAGCATTTTGATAACCTGGGGGAAACCGGCTGGTCGCTGCTGGCGCAGGCGGTTAACCACTGGCATGCCCCGTCAGCGGAGCTGGTCACCCCGTTCCGCGTGTTACCGGACTGGCGGCTGGACGATCTGATGATCTCTTTCTCTGTTCCTGGTGGCGGCGTAGGGCCGCATATCGATCAGTACGACGTATTTATCATCCAGGGCATGGGGAGCCGCCGCTGGCGAGTGGGTGACAAACTGCCGCTGAAGCAGTTTTGCCCGCATCCGGCGCTGCTGCATGTGGAACCTTTCGAGCCGATTATCGATGAAGATCTGGCGCCGGGCGATATCTTGTATATTCCGCCGGGCTTCCCGCACGACGGCTTTACCCACCAAACCGCGCTCAACTATTCCGTTGGCTTCCGTGGCCCTAACGGCAGGGATTTAATCAGCAGCTTCGCGGACTATGCGCTGGAAAACGATCTCGGGGGCGAGCATTACAGCGATCCTGATTTAACCTGCCGGGAACATCCAGGCCGGGTTGAAGAGTATGAGCTCGATCGCCTGCGTGGGATGATGACGGATCTGATTAATCAGCCGGAAGATTTTAAACAGTGGTTTGGCCGCTTCGTGACCACGCCACGCCACGAGTTGGATATCGCCCCAGCGCAACCACCTTACGAGCAGGATGAGGTTATCGAAGCGTTGATGGACGGTGCCGTCCTGACTCGCCTGAGTGGCTTAAGAGTGCTGGAGGTGGGGGGCAGCTTCTTTATCAACAGCGAACGCCTGGATACCGTCGAGCCTAACGCCGCCGATGCCCTATGCCGTTACACTATCGTCGGTAAGCAAGAGTTAGGTGAGGCGCTGCAAAACCCGGCGTTCGTTGCCGAGTTAACCGGCCTGGTTAATCAGGGTTATTGGTTCTTCGACGAGTAAGCGTATTGCCCATCGTGGCTTCCAGCAGAGTGTATCCTGGAAGCCGCGTTATCAACCTCCGCGTGCTTACGCTGGATCCGGTACTCACGATAAGATCAATATCTTGATGGGATATTATTTATTGCTTTAAGCAAGCCCTTATCCGTCACGATATAATTTCCGGTTTTCAACTGTGCCAGGATTTTCATAATACTGCTGCGTGAAAGAAAAGTACGGCTCTTAATATAGGAAACGATGCTGACGCTGTTTCTGATTTCTTCCGGTTCACCCATTAACTCAAAGAGTTGATAACAGATGATTTCATAGGACGAGAGTGACGAAATCTTGGTGCAATGGTCATAGACCCGGGTTGCCGTATAAATTAACAGGGTAGATAAACTTTGCCAGAGATCTTCTTTGGCAATGATTTTATTGGCCTCTTCAATGGAGATAACGCTGACCTCTGAGGACTCCTGGGTTCGAATATAGAGATAGTCAGCCTCTAGCAGTTGTGTGCTGATGCCAAAGAGGTAGGGCGCAGACTCTGAGTTCAACACCATGCCATCAATGTTGCGATACAGCGTCACGCTACCTTTGTGCAGCAGAAAACAGTGATGCTGCCCGCCTGCAATGTAGTTAAGTGATTGCCTGTTTTTTGTTTCAACCTTGTTGGCGTGTGGCGAGAGATGCCGCAAGAGTAGTTCGATTTCGGCCAAGGGCTTTTTATGTATCATATTACAATCGTATGTAATAGAAGGTTTTATTTCGTTGCTCACCTTGATTCCCTCCGTGGCGCGCGGTTAGCCACCAGCAATGTATAGCTAGTCTTTCAAAAGGGAGGATTATGCTAATTTTAATGGGTTTTAAAAGTTATTTAAGGGTGTAAAATTACACCGAGAAAAAGCTTGAATATCCTCGCGCTATCGTATCAGAATAATCCCAGTATTTTAATTTTTATGATGGGCTGTGTTTGCCTTATTAAAGCATATCGTATAAGCCCATTAGTCTATTCCTGCATGCAAATTGCAAGGGTCTTAATTCTGTTAACTGTTAGTGGTGAATCTGTTTTTTAGCTAAAAAAGATTTTTCCCTGACTGAATAGATTTGTTAAAGGATGTAAACATTGAACGTTGTCTTTGAGGATAGCTATACTTTGTATCGTATCGGTATGGAGTGGTTGCTGGCGGATTTATTTGGCCACAGTGAACAAGTCCATTTTAACGTACTGGATAGTGATTCTATTAAGCACGCCAACATCATCGTCAAGAATTTTTCTGCAGGTGAGCAATTTCTCTGCCAACCGATGATCAAAATGCGCCCACAAGGTTGCCTGCTGATTGGGATAGTTGAAGGAGAGACTGAAATAGCCTACGGACAACTCCCCTTATGCCAGTCAAATAGTGTTTTTATCAACCGTTCAGACTCTCGGGATAAAGTAGCGGATCTTGTTATGCAGGGTTGGTTGCGTAGCCTGCTAGAGACGCAAGCTCCGGCCAAGCTAAACTGCCAGGTTTGTAAGCACCAGACGCTAACAGTGCAGCAGGCTAGCTTCGCTACGCGTTTTTATCTGGGGGAAGAGACTCATGCTATCGCCAGAAAGATGAAGATCAGTACTAAAACGGTGAGTTCACATAAGTATCTCATCATGAAGAAGTTTAACGTTGGCACCGATCAAGACCTGCTGACCTTGCTCCACTTGCTAAAAAATCAGCTCATTATTCCCAACGTCTTCAAAGAATGCTTAAACCTTTGCCGAATTGAGTGTGCCAACGTTGTCGCTTGGTCGCCTTTTGCAGGTACGCGTAGAAGGTATTGATATGCTAAATTGAAAGCAGATCACCTTCTACGCTGACAGGTTTTATGAGTATAAAAGAACAACATGGCGATGATGACTTTGCTGCGACAGTCGAACTGTTCGAAAAGCTGTGCCCCCATGTCACCTTTGAGGTTGTCCTACCAGGAACCCGGCTTTACCTGTTTAAAGAGGGTGAGCCGTACTGTTATCTGATACGCAGCGGCATTTGCAAATTGCATCATGGGCCTGATGAAATTTTAATCAACGTCATGTATGTACCCAGCATCATTGGTGTGGGAGGGGCTTTGGCGGCCAACGCTGCACTGTTTTTACATCCACAGACGACCTCAGAGATAGCAACCGTTCCTACCCAGGAAATCAGGCAAATTATTGCTCGTGACAATTTATGGGAACAGCTGTCTAGGCATATTTACCGGGTTACCAACCGGTTCTTCATGTTGAGTAGCTACCTCAATGCCCCTACCGCGTACGAGATCCTCCGCTTTCAACTGTTGGAGTTGATGCACGAACCGGCTGAATTCAGAGAGAATATTTCTGCGGCACAGTATATTCAGCAAAAAACGCGCCTGTCCCGCAGCAGCATTATGAAAATCCTCTCGCAGCTTAAGCAAGGGGGATTTGTTAAGCTGGATAACGGTATCCTGAAAGAAATCTGCCATTTGCCGCTTAAGTATTAAAACAGCGGCCTATCTTCCTCGTTAAAACCTGTGCCAACCCAAACCTGGCGCAGGTTTATCTTTAATAACCTTCCCCAGAGCCTGTATGCCAGTAGTTAATTGAGAGCTATTATTATCTGCTTTTTATTGCCAACGGTAATATCATGATTTTTATCATTTAAAAGTTATCTGAAGGGGCGGTTTGGCGTTATTAAAAAAGAGAGTTAAGCGGTGTAAAATTACACCAACAAACATCTTGAGGATCTTGCCATTTTAAACGAGAATGTTCTTAGGTGATAACGAGTGAGGTTGTTAATAACTGCTCTATCCCCTGCGTCTGAATACAAAACCTTACTAAGAAAGAAGTTCCTTATTGGTTGGGTAATTTATATTACTAGTTACAAACCTAAACTGGCATGGAAATTCAGATATTAAAAATCTTATTATCTCTATTGGAGATGGTCACGATTTTGTTTTGTCCGGAGCCAAGTTTAATATACTCAAGGAAAATTGTTATGAAAAAGAATCTGATCGCTGTAGCTGTGCTGATTTCTTCTGCATTTTGTGTTTCTGCTAACGCAGCTGAAGGCCAGGTGAATTTCACTGGTTCACTCATTCCTACTGGTTGTACGGTAACTAACAGTCCGGCGAATCCATTGGAAGTATTCCTCGGTAATTTACCTGTAACTTCATTTGGTGCTGCTGGTACCACTTCTGCGGCAAAAGTAGTTGCTCTTAACGTTACTGCTTGCCCGGCAACAACCGCTAACGTGACGTTTGATGGTGCTTATGATAGTGGCAACCCTCAAGTACTGGCTCTGACTGCTGGTGGTGCAACAGGTGTAGGTATCCAACTGTTAGACAGTGCTGACAACGTAGTGACATTGGGTACTGCTTCTGAACCATACACTCTGACTGCTGGCGATAACACCCTGAACTTCAAAGCGCAGTATATCGCGACGGTTGCCTCTACTGCCATGACAGTGGGTGCAGCTAACGCTGTAGCTTTATTTAACATCAGCTACAACTAAGTTGTGGGGTGCCTTGTAGGTGCCAGATGATTATTTCGAGCCGGCGCTTGTTTGCCGGCTTTTCTTCTCTTTAATGGATCCTGACTATGAAATTTATTCCTACCACGCTGTTAGTCACCTTGCTGGCGACCGCCAGTGTGGCTCAGGCCGGTATAGTTGTAGGTGGCACGCGGCTGATTTATGACGGCGGCAAGAAGGAGTCTTCACTGAGCGTCAACAACCCGGACAAAACACCGTACCTGATCCAGAGCTGGATCGAGACCACTACCGGTGGCGCTGAGAAAGCCCCCTTTATGGTGACCCCTCCGCTATTCCGTCTGGACGGTGGCCAAGAGAACGTGCTGCGCGTAGTGCGTGCAGGCGGCAACCTGCCAAATGATAAGGAATCGCTGTATTGGATGAACATCAAGTCCATCCCGTCAGTAACTAAGGATACCAATCAGAACACGTTGCAGATTGCGGTCAAGACACGCATCAAGCTGATTTACCGCCCGGAAGGCCTGAAAGGCGTGCCGGAAGAACAGACCGAAAAATTGACCTGGCAGCGTAAAGGCAACAGCGTGCAGGTGACCAATCCGACACCGTTCTATATGAATTTTCAGCTGGTGAAGGTGGGCGGTAAGGAACTGAAAGAGGCGACCTATGTGGCCCCGATGGACACCGCAACCTTTGCACTGCCTGCCGGATCCAGCGGTGGCAGCGTGAGCTGGAAAATCATCAGCGACTACGGCGGCATTGGTAATGAACACACCAAGCCACTTTGAGTTTGATTGAGCCTGCCAAAGATCTAAAAACAGTAAGCGTTCTCACAGGCAGTGAGGATCAGGACACAGGGTTGTTCTTCGCCCTGCAGGCAACGGAGTAAAACGGATGAATACCCCTAAAAGTCGGGCCAGACTTACCCCACAGCCGCGTATCAGCCGGTTGGCGTATTTGATTGCTGCTCAATTAACGATGCTGGGTTGCGTCTCCTTTGGCGCGCAGGCCCGTGACTACTTTAACCCGGCGATGCTGGAGATTGACAACCCGCATCAGGGCAGTACCGATCTGACTGTGTTTGAAGACGGGGCCAACCAGGCTCCGGGCACTTACCGGGTTGATATCTATCTTAACAATGAAAGCCAGGATACGCGCGACGTCGAGTTCCGCATGCAGAAAGACGCTAGCGGCAAAGAGAGCTTGCAGCCGTGTTTGAGCGTCGCATCGTTGAATGCCATGGGCGTGAAAACCGATCTGTTTCCCGGCTTGGGTGATGCCAAGGGCGAGTGTGCCAACCTGAGCGGTATCCCACAGGCCAGTGCTGAATTCCGTTTTAGTGCTCAGCAACTGTTGCTGGGCGTCCCGCAGGCGGCTATCTCGCAGAAGGCGCGGGGTTATGTCCCGGAGAACCAATGGGATAACGGTATCCCCGCACTGTTACTTAACTACAGTCTGAGCGGCTCCAACAATTATGCTCGCAATGGCGATGGCCGTGATGATAACAGCCAGTACGCCAACCTGCGCCCGGGCATCAACCTGGGGCCATGGCGTCTGCGTAACTACACGACCTACAACCGCGACAGTAATGGCCAAGGCAAGTGGGATACGGTCTATACCTACGCGCAGCGCAATATTGTCGCGTTGAAAAGCCAGTTGACGCTGGGTGACAGCAGTTCACCGAGTGACGTGTTCGATAGCGTCCCGTTCCGTGGGGCACAACTGGCTTCGGACGATGACATGATGCCGGACAGCCTGAAAGGCTATGCGCCGGTGGTACGCGGTATTGCTCGTACCAATGCGCAGGTGATTATCCGCCAGAACGGCTACGTGATTTACCAGAGCTATGTGGCTCCAGGCGCGTTTGAAATCAATGATATGTTCCCGACTGGGGGCAGTGGTGACCTGTTCGTTACAATCAAGGAAGCCGATGGTAGCGAACAGTTGTTGGTGGTGCCGTTTGCCTCATTGCCCGTCTTACAGCGTGAAGGTCGCCTGAAGTACAGCGCCACCAGTGGGCAGTACCGTTCTTATGACGGCAGCGTGGACAAAACCAGTTTCGGTCAGGGGACGGCGATTTACGGTTTGCCACGTGGCTTTACTGCCTATGGTGGTGGGCAGTTTGCCAGCAAGTACCAGTCGGTGGCGCTGGGCGTAGGTAAAAACCTCGGTGACTTTGGGGCATTTTCTACCGACGTTACCCAGGCGTGGTCAACGATGCAAGACCGGGCAAAAGACAATGGCCAGTCGTGGCGTATCCGCTACAGCAAAAACATTGTGCAGACCGGTACCAACTTTGCCATTGCCGGTTATCGCTATTCGACGGACGGTTACTACAGCCTGCAGGAAGTGCTGGATACCTACCGCGATCGCCAGTTCAGCATGCCGCTTAACGAACGCAAGCGTAACCGTACCGAACTGACCATGACCCAGAGCCTGTGGCAAGGGGCAGGATCGCTTTCACTGAGCCTGGTAACTGAAGACTATTGGAATTCAGATCGTACCATGCGTTCTATCGGTACCGGTTACAGCAATAGCTGGAATGGCATCAGTTATGGCTTGAACTACAGCTACAACGAGAACGCGAGCGCCAGCAACGGCAGCGGCAAGGTGTATGACCGTGACCAGGTGTTTGCCTTTAACGTCAGTATCCCGCTGGATCGCTGGCTGAAAAACACTTATGCCAGCTACAACGTGAACAGCAGTCAGCAAGGGGGGACCACCAACACGGTGGGCCTCAACGGTACGGCACTTGCGGACAACAACCTGAGCTGGAGCGCACAGCAAGGCTATGGCAGCCAGGGCGTGGGTAACAGCGGCAACTTGAACGCCGACTATCGTGGCACCTACGGGGAAGTGAATGCCGGATATGCCTATGATAACAACAGCCGACGCGTGAACTATGGTGTGCAGGGCGGGATCGTGGTACATCAGGACGGTATCACTTTTGGTCAGCCGATGGGGGAGACCATTGCGTTGGTGAAAGCACCGGGCGCCAGGGGGGTAGGCGTCAGCAACCAGACCGGGGTGAAAACCGACTGGCGGGGTTACGCCATCGTGCCGTACACCAGTCCGTACCGCAAAAACCAGGTACAGCTGAATACCGCAACGTTGCCGGATAACGTCGACCTGACGCTGACCAGCCAAAATGTGGTACCGACCCGCGGTGCTGTAGTGCGGGCCAATTTCGAGGCCAATGTGGGCCAGCGTGTATTGATGACGCTGCTCCGAACTGGCGGCGCGCCAGTGCCGTTTGGTGCCACGGTGAGCGATCCTGCGCAGAAAACCACACAGGGCTTTATCGTCGGCGATGCGGGCCAGGTCTATCTGACTGGTCTGGCGGACAGCGGTTCGCTCACAGTGAAGTGGGGGGCAGGAGCAGACCAACAGTGTCAGGTGAGTTACTCCCTGGTGAAAAAAACAACAGAGAATGCTGGCGTTCAGACCCTGAATGAGCAGTGTCGGTGAGGTTGTCAATGCGAAATAACAGAATGAATCGATGGATGAGAGTCCGTAGTGTGCTAGTGCTGCTGGTCTGTGGGTGGTTATTGATTAATACGGCTAGAGCAGGTTGCACAAATAACTATGATGTTAGAGTTCCCGTATCCACGATGACGTTTAATATCCCATCTTTCGGCATTTCCACTGAAAATCCTGTGGGTGATTGGTGGCAGGTTTCTGCTCAGTTGATAACCAACTGTACGGAGCAAATATATGGTTTAACCGCATTTGGTTATATTTCCTCATCAGGTCTGACTTATTCGGATGGAGGCGTGGTCTATAATGTCTATAACACCGGAACACCAGGAATCGGTTTTATTGCCGCTATCAGCGATTCATTCAGTGGTGTTTTTTATCCTATGCCAATAGATAATGTTGCAACTACACCCTATACCGGTAATCCATATGGAACATCAGTATCTGTGACCGTCAAAGTAAAATTCATCACCACGGCCGCATTGACGCCGGGCGTATACAGTATTCCGGCATTAACCTTGATGGGGGTTAACGGGACAAGTAGTAACCAAACAGGGGTTAATGGGCAAGGGTTGGCTGTCACTAATCCATTTAATATTAATGTGATAGCTAATTCCTGTAGCGTAGATGTGGGGTCACAAAACCAATCGGTAACGCTGGACGATGTTACAGGCAATGACTTACCCGCGGTGGGGTCAACGGCCAAAGATAAAACATTTAACGTATTGCTGAATTGCCAGCCACAAGTAGCGATCTACGTGTTATTAAACGGCACACCAAATCCAGATACGGGAGCTGATGGGGTGCTCCAGGTGAGTAATGCGGGAATGGCTGGGACTTCAAGAGGCATTGGCATTCAGATATTAAATAATGATATCCCGCTGCCCATTGGCGCTAATATACCAACAAGGTATACCAGCGGTGGCCAGGAAAATATCCCATTTACGGCGCGTTATTATCGTACTCTGACTGATGTAACGGCGGGTACAGCTAATACGATTGCCACCTTGAATGTTAACTATCGATAGATAAATGTCACCTAAAAAGGATTTATTATGAAAGCAGTAGTGAAGCATGTGCTATTAGTCTTATTAGCTATGGCTATGGGGTATAATAACGCGATAGCCGATCCGGTCAATATCAATATTACCGGGAATGTTGTGGCTTCGCCCTGTGTGGTGAATAACAACAATAGCGACCTTAACGTTGATCTAGGCACCAGCATTCAAGCCAATACGCTGGAGACTGCCGGTGCAGGGACGACACCTAAGGCGTTTAATCTGTTGTTAACCTCCTGCCCGGTAGGGACGAGCAATGTTACGGTGACCTTTACCGGTACGGCTGCTGCGGCTCCGCAAACCAATATGTACCTCAATACGGGGGTTGCAACCCCGCTGGCGGTTGAATTATCCAGTGGTGGTACGATTTTGGGCAACAGCAGCACCCTGACTCAAGCGGTACAGGCGGACAGAACCGTAACCTATGCGCTGAGTGCCCGTGCCGTGACACCGACCGGTAACGTAATGCCAGGCAGTATCATTGCATTGGTGCAAGCCAACTTTACCTATAACTAAGCCCGTCGTTGCGCAAGGAGATGCCTGAATGAGCGAACTGATAACGCGTACATTGCTAATCATCGTGGCGGGAATAATGAGTAGTGCCGTTCAGGCTACGGATCTCAATATTAACGGTATAGTGGTGGCAAGCCCCTGTACTGTTGATACCGCCTCGGTCAGTCAGGATGTGGACTTTGGCCAGGTCCGCCTTAACGAAATGAGGGCCGCTGGCAATGCTTCTGATTGGCAGTCGTTTGAGGTTAAGCTGGTTAATTGCCCACCAAGTACCACCTCAGCGACGGTGACTTTTAGCGGTACGCCAGCTACGGCTGATGCAACATTGTATGATAATGCAGGTACTGCGGTGAATGCCGCGGTACAGTTGGCACAGGCGGCCAATAAAACGTTGGTGCAAGGGAACGGTAGTAGCATGACCGTATCGGTTGATGCACAGCATAATGCCACTTACGCCTTGGCCGGGCGGCTGATGAGCTTCAGCGATACCGGCCCCGGTACTTTCAGCAGCATAGTGCAGATGGCTTTCACTTATCAGTAATCATAGGATCCCACGGCGGTTTCGAACGCTGCCGTGCGGGGCCTGGTTTTTGTCTAGGTCAGGGGGCCTGGCTCTTGGCCAGAATATGCTAGATTTAAGCTAATCTTAACCACTTGGCTGCATGCGCTGACAAACACTATGACCAGGAAAGCTGAGCCGTTTCCCCATGATTATGCCGCGACGATCGAACTGTTTGAAAAACTGAGCCCCCATGCTTCTTTTGACATGATTCCTTCTGGAACCCGGCTCTACCCTTTTAAAGATGGGGTTTCGTATTGTTATCTTATCCGTAGTGGGATCTGCGGATTCCATCATAGCGCCGATGAGATCCTCATCAGCATACTGCGTGTTCCCGGCATTGTCGGGATCGGTGGCATCGTTGATGCGGAAGGGGGGATATTTATCCAGACTCAAAGCGAGGCCGAAATTGCCACCCTCACTTTATCGGAGGCGAGGCAACTGGTTTCGCGGCTCAATTTGTGGGAGCTGCTATCCCGGCATATATTCAGGGCAACACACCGGTTGTTTACTTTGGGCACCTATCTTGCGGCCCCCAGCGCATATGAAGTTCTGCGCTTTCAACTGATAGAGTTGATGGGCGAGCCAGCGCAATTCCGAGAGCGTATTTCTGCCTCCCAGTATATTCAGCAAAAAACTCACCTATCACGCAGTAGTATCATGAAGATCCTCGCGCAACTGAAGCAAGGGGGATATGTGAAACTTGAGGATGGCGTGCTGAAGGAGATTTACCACCTGCCGCTCAAATATTGAAACTGACCAAGTTAACTTGTTGCATCGGTTGATCCGGCAATGACGGTTTGCCGTTGCCGGATCTTGGCATCAATCCACCAACACGCGCTTATTGGTCGCGCCCCAGAGGATCGACATCTCGGTAAACAGTGCACCGCTGATGTCTTCGACTTCAGTGGCGGTGATTTCTGCATTACCCTGCTTGCCGAAGAACACCACCTCATCACCAGGAGTGACGCCTTTCACGTCGGTCACATCCACCATCACGGTATTCATCGAGGTTTTGCCCACTACCGGAACCCGCTGCCCCTGGATCAGCACATGACCCGCGTTGCTGAATACCCGGCGATAGCCGTCGGCATAGCCCACAGGGATATTAGCCAATAGCGAATCGCGTTTCAGGGTGTAGGTACGATCGTAACCGACAGTATTGCCTTTAGGGTAATGGTTGAGTGCCGCGATGGATGACTTGAAGGTCATCACGCGTTTATAGTCGTTACTGGCAATGGTATCGCCATAAAACACCCCGCCAACGCGCACCATATCAAGCCAGGACTCTGGTACGGTGAGGGTCGCAAAGGTATTAGCAACGTGTAAGGTCACGTCGCTGCGTTTGATCCCGGTAATGTCTAGCACCTGCTGGGATTGCACCTTAAAGCGGGCAAGATCCTTGCGCACCGCTGCTGCATCTTCCTCAGGATAGTGGGACATGATGCCGACCATTTTCAGATGAGGTAATGCAGAGATAGCCTTGGCTTCAGCCAATCCGGCAGCTTCGCTGACTTCCAGGCCGTTACGTGACATGCCGCCAGAGTTCAGTGCCAAATGAAAACGTAGGGTTTTGCCCTGCTGGGCGGCAATGGCATCCAGGCGCTTCGCCATTTCCAGATTACCGATCAGCTCTTCGGTGTCATAGTCGGTAGCCTGGCGCATTTCTGCTTCGGTGGCATTGCGCACGCGCATCAGGCGGCCTTTAAAGCCGAGTTCGCGCACGGTTTGCAGCTCTTGGTTACTAGCCACGCCAATACACTGCACGTGATTTTTGATCATCACGGGTGCCACCAGCGAAAGGTCGTGCCCGTAGGCATCGCCTTTCAAAATGGCGCAAAGGGTAGTTTTATCGCCCAACAGTTGCTGAATCTTGTGGGTGTTATATTCCAGCGCGCTTTGTGAGATTTCCAACCGGGCATTGCTGATTACTGCTGGTGAACTTTTAGCCGTAGCGGCGAGGGAATGAGTGGGGTTGGTGGCAGTAGGTTGATGGCAAGCCACCAACGTTAATAGCGGTATTAAGACTAAATGGCGTAAATGTAGCGGCATATTCCCTTCCTGGTGAAATAAAAAAGAGTTTTTATCAGCCTCAGTCAGTTTTTTTATCTGATTTGACGGCGGGTGTGGCTGAGCGATCAGCGGCATTAAATAAATGATAAAAGTGACTTTTTGTCAAATTTATTAATAATCTACAAGAGTGGAAAAGGATGCGGGTAATAAATGGAGCTATTGGGTTTTCCCCTCACCCCAACCCTCTCCCACAGGGAGAGGGAGCTGATAGTTCCAGCTCTTTTAGACGTAAATAGATAATCTCAGAAAACTCGATCGCCCCCTCATTCATGGTATGTCGCCGAATTTTCAGAACCACATCAGTGCGTAAGAAGAAAGATTGGGTATTATGCAGAGCAATCAATGAACTCGATCTGATCCCCTCTCCCACAAGGCGAGGGAGCTGATAGTCCCAGCTCTTTTAGACGTAAATAGATAATCTCAGAAAACTCGATCGCCCCCTCATTCATGGTATGTCGCCGAATTTTCAGAACCACATCAGGGCGTAAGAAGAAAGATTGGGTATTATGCAGAGCAATCAATGAACTCGATCTGATCCCCTCTCCCACAAGGCGAGGGAGCTGATAGCCCCAGCTCTTTTAGACGTAAATAGATAATCTCAGAAAACTCGATCACCTCCCCATCCATAGCGTGTCGCCGAATTTTCAGAACCACATCAGGGCGTAAGAAGAAAGATTGGGTATTATGCAGAGCAATCAATGAACTCGATCTGATCCCCTCTCCCTTTGGGAGAGGGTTAGGGTGAGGGGCATCATTGGCGTATTGTTATGGCATCAGGCTATAACGTGGGTATACTTGCAAGCGTTATAGCCTGACAGCATTATTTCATGGAATGCAGGCCAATCACGTTGCCTTCACTATCTTTGGCGATGGAAATAAAACCATTTTCGCCGATGGCAAATTTTTCTTTCAGGATTTCACCGCCGTTTGGGACAATGCGGCTTTCTTCTACGGCGCAATCCTCACATGACAGATAAACCATGGTGCCACCTGCTCCAACTGGCACACCAGCCATTTTTACCAGTGCGCCGCCAGACCCTTCCCCACCTTCCTGGTAAGGGAATATTAGGTATTCCATGCCCTCGGCTTCCAGTTTTTCTAACCGCGTGTTGAATACTGCCTCATAGAATTTCTTTGCTCGTGGCATATCAGTAACATAAATTTCAAACCAGCTAACGATATTTTTATTCATGGTATTCTCCAGTGGTATTGATTGTTGTTCCTGGTTGGTTATGTTACATGTACTGTTTATTTATACAGTGATATAGATCACGTAATCAACTCGTGTTTGGTCTGCTGCTGGGGACTGACCAGGACGAACGCTATTCAATAAAGCCCAATGCGATGATAAATTATCAGCTGGGTTTATTCCTGTTACCGATATTGTAATATCTTATGCCAGATATTTTTTTATTAATCATACAATGAACGTATATTTAGGGTTTTTAATTATGGATTATTCTTGTTTTTAATCAAGACCAATCCATAACGTAGGGCAGGTAAGGCTTTAATGTTGACTGTGGATTTATTCTATTATTATAATTTATTCGCTTTAAGACGATTATATCTCGTCACACTAAAGTTATTTTCTAGTAAAATAGTGAAAGTTCATTTTGGTAATTACTATAAGGATATATTTATGAAAAAATTAAACGCATCTGAAGTTTCAAATGTTATTGGTGGTTATGTACTTGGTTGTGTTATTACCTATGAGCGTCAAATCACAGGTACCGGTACCTCTGCGGTAACCGTTTGCCGTCGCGTTGCCACCTGCCAAGGCAAGTTCGGTGATTTTTTGACTCGTGAACCAGCCGATCTGGCTCGCTGCGGTGCTTAATCGCAAGTAATCGTTAAGGTACGGCACTACGGATGGTGTCGTACCTTTCCTTTTCACCCCCATATTCTCTTCTTCTTTCTGCGATTATTTATAGCAATTATCCCCGCGACGAAAGCTATCCTTTATCTGTAGTTTGTGATCTCAGCATCAAACCCCCTGAACAATGTTGAACGTATGTTATCGGTTTGTTATGTTAATTTTCTGGCGGATGCCCACATTGCCGCAGCTATCGGGGCATGCTGCTCAGTACGATAAGCCTGTTCTCTTTTGTTACTTATGTTTCAAGGGGTTAATCATGGTGGTTGCTACCCGGCTCGCTGATGCCAGTTTTGAACAGTGGTTAGGCCAAATCAATTCTGCCTGTGGCCGGTTTTGTGCCAAAACCCTGGCACCTGGGTTTGCCGGTGCGATCCAGGAGTTCCACACCCATGCATTACGCCTGAGCGTAGTCGATGCTGCCCAGACCCGGCTTTACCGCACCCGCCGCGAAGTAGAGCAAAGTGACGGTTGCCACTTTTTTACCGTATTCCAACTGCGTGGCCAGTCGGTTATGGAGCAGGGCGATCGGCAGGCGGTGCTGTCTGCCGGGGATATCACCCTGATTGACGCCGCGCAGCCCAGCAGCTTTACCTACCAACAGGGTTCCCGCCAGTTATCACTGTTGCTGCCGCGTAGTTATCTCGAGCAGCAGCTGCGTTTTACCGATCTGCCCTGTGCGCGGCGTATTGCCGCCGATAACGCAGTGGCTAAACTCAGCCAGCAGTTAGTGTTGGGCAGTATGCAGAATACGCAGATGAGCCGCCTGGAGAGCGAAGCGGTGCTTAACGCCGTGGCCACCTTGTTACAACCTGCCTTGATGGAGCAAGACGAGGGGCAAGATAGCCATGAGCGCATTTTTACCCGTTCGCTGGCGTTTATCGATCAGCATATTCAGTCCGAACAGCTGCGCCCAGAATGGGTTGCCAGTGAAATCGGCGTCTCCGTGCGTAGCCTGTACCGGCTATTTGCCCGCAAGGGGCTGGTGGTGGCGCAGTACATTAAAAACCGTCGTCTGGATCTCTGCGCCCAGGTTTTGCGCCAGGCCAAGGAGCGGCAAAAGCTGGCCAATATTGGTTATGACTGGGGATTTACCGATCACAGCCATTTCTCCACCGCCTTCAAAGCCCGTTTTGGCGTCTCACCGAGCGCGTACCGCAAGCAGTATCTGTAACCCCGCCTGGATGATTTGCCAGCAGATTGTCAGGAGTGGCAAATCGGATGGCAAGCACAACAAAATATCCCCAGTGAAGAGTTGCTATGGTGAATTGGGGCCCCGTAAAACGGGCTCATCACAACAACAACGGCGGTAATGTCTCTTTGATGGGTGACGGGGGAAAGATGGTAGCTAACACAACAACAATCAAAACCAAACGTCTGCCAGCGGCGATTGCGCTGGCGTTAGGCTTGCTGATCGGCGCGGGTTGGCAGACAGCGGCGTTGGCACATGGCGCTGCGGCACACATGGTTCCGCTGCAAAAAACGCTGGAGGAGTTTGGTGCCAGCGTGCAGTGGGATGACTACGCCCGCATGTTCGTTATCGTGAAAGACGGCGCCTATGTGAAGGTCAAACCGGATAGCCGCGAAGCCATCGTTAACGGCAAGCCGCTGAGATTACAGGTGCCGGTGGTGTTCAAGGGTAAAACGGCCTATATGTCCGACGAGTTTATCAACGAAGTGTTCCAATCCGGCCTGGATCAGACCTTTGCGGTGGAACATCGGGCCCATCCGCTAAATCCCTTGAGTGCGGCTGAGATTAACGCGGCGGTCGCTATCATCAAGGCGGCCCCGGAGTATAAAAACAACGTGCGCTTTACCGAAATCTCGCTGCGTGAACCGGAAAAAAGCCAGGTCTGGCAGTTCGTGCTAGGCGGTCGCGACGTACAGCAGCCCCGGCAGGCCGACATCACGCTGCTCGACGGGGTACACGTGATTGAAACCGTGGTCGATCTGCAACAGAAAAAAGTGCTGTCCTGGCAGCCGATCAAAGACGCTCAGGGAATGGTGCTGCTGGATGACTTCGCCAGCGTTCAGAGCATTATCAACGCCAGTAAAGAGTATGCCGAAGCCCTGAAGAAACATGGCGTTGCGGACCCGAGCAAAGTGATCACCACGCCGCTGACCGTTGGCTATTTTGATGGCAAAGATGGCCTGCAACAGGACCAACGCCTGCTGAAAGTGGTCAGCTATCTCGACGTTGGCGATGGCAACTACTGGGCTCATCCGATCGAAAACCTGGTAGCAGTGGTCGACCTCGAACAGAAGAAAATCATCAAAATTGAAGAGGGGCCGGTGATCCCGGTGCCGATGAAGCCAACGCCGTATGACGGACGCGATCGTAAGGCCCCGAAAATCAAACCGTTGGATATTATTGAGCCGGAAGGCAAAAACTACACCATCACCGGCAACACCATCCACTGGCAGAACTGGGATTTCCACCTGCATCTGAATTCCCGCGTCGGGCCGGTGATCTCAACCGTGACCTATAACGATAACGGCCGTAAGCGCAAGGTGATGTATGAAGGGTCGCTGGGCGGCATGATCGTGCCTTATGGCGATCCGGACGTGGGCTGGTATTTCAAAGCCTATCTGGATGCCGGGGATTACGGCATGGGCACGCTAACCTCACCGATTGCTCTTGGCAAAGATGCACCCCAAAACGCGGTGTTGCTGGATGAAACCATCGCCGATTACACCGGCAAGCCGACCGCTATTCCACGGGCCATCGCCATCTTTGAGCGTTACGCCGGGCCGGAGTACAAGCATCAGGAAATGGGGCAGCCGAATATCAGCACCGAACGCCGTGAACTGGTGGTGCGCTGGATCAGTACGGTAGGCAACTACGATTACATCTTCGACTGGGTTTTCCACCAGAACGGCACCATTGGTATCGACGCTGGGGCAACGGGTATCGAAGCGGTGAAAGGGGTGAAAGCCAGAACCATGCAGGATCCGACGGCCAAGCAGGATACGCAATATGGCACGCTAATCGATCACAACATTGTGGGCACCACCCATCAGCACATTTACAACTTCCGGCTGGATATGGATGTGGATGGCGAAAATAACAGCCTGGTAGAGTTGAACCCGGATGTGAAGCCTAACGATCGGGGCGGCCCGCGCACCAGCACCATGCAGGTCGATCAGGTGAAGGTCACCACCGAACAGCAGGCGGCACAGAAATTCGATCCTTCCACCATCCGCTTGCTGAGCAACCCGAGCCGGTTGAACAAGATGGGTAACCCGGTTTCCTATCAGTTGATCCCGTATGCGGGCGGTACGCACCCGATCGCCAAGGGGGCCAATTTTGGCAAGGACGAATGGATTTACCACCGTCTGAGCTTTATGGATCGGCAACTGTGGGTGACCCGCTATAACCCGAGTGAACGCTATCCGGAAGGCAAATACCCGAATCGCTCGATCCACGATACCGGGCTGGGCCAGTACACGGCGGACAATCAGCCGATAGACAACACCGACGACGTGGTCTGGCTCACCACCGGCACCACCCATGTGGCGCGAGCGGAAGAGTGGCCGATTATGCCAACCGAGTGGGTGCACGCCTTGCTCAAACCGTGGAACTTCTTCGATGAAACACCAACGCTGAATCTGAATGGGCAAAAGCAGCAGTAAGCCAGGTTGAAGGAGTAGAGGAACAGCGAGCTCCGGCAATCTATTGATTATCCAGACGGGCGCAGCATGCAGCGCCCCTACGGTTTGGTTCTGTTGGCGTTTGTCAGCAGTATGCCAAAGAACGACTCCTGCACCTGAGCCTAACTCCGTACCAGCTCCCTCTCCCTGTGGGAGAGATTGAAGGAGTAGAGGAACAGCGAGCTCCGGCAACCTATTGATTATCCAGACGGGCGCAGCATGCGCCCCTACGGTTTGGTTCTGTTGGCGTTTGTCAGCAGTATGCCAAAGAACGACTCCTGCACCTGAGCCTAACTCCGAACCAGCTCCCTCTCCCTGTGGGAGAGATTGAAGGAGTAGAGGAACAGCGAGCTCCGGCAATCTATTGATTATCCAGACGGGCGCAGCATGCAGCACCCCTACGGTTTGGTTCTGTTGGCGTTTGTCAGCGGTATGCCAAAGAACGACTCCTGCATCTGAGCATAACTCCGAACCAGCTCCCTCTCCCTGTGGGAGAGATTGAAGGAGTAGAGGAACAGCGAGCTCCGGCAACCTATTGATTATCCAGACGGGCGCAGCATGCGCCCCTACGGTTTGGTTCTGTTGGCGTTTGTCAGCAGTATGCCAAAGAACGACTCCTGCACCTGAGCCTAACTCCGTACCAGCTCCCTCTCCCTGTGGGAGAGGGTTGGGGTGAGGGGAAGCAGCGATATCGGGTGACGGCTAATAACACAGGGGGCGAATGAGAATTCGCCCCCTGACTATTTAACGGATGCAGAACGGTTAGTAACGAATACACACCGATTTGGACTCGGTATAAGCATCCAACCAGTCCGGGCCGAAATCACGGCCGCTGCCAGACTGCTTGAAGCCGCCAAACGGCATGTTGGCGTCGATTAACGTATGAGTGTTGACCCACACTGTGCCCGCCTGAATGCGTGGCGTATAAGCCATCGCCGCTTGCAGGCTGGTGGTCCACAGGCTGGCCGTCAGGCCATAGTCGGTATCGTTGGCCTTCTGCAGCGCCTCCTCGGCATCCGCTACGCGGATCAGGTTGACGACCGGGCCAAACACTTCTTCCCGCGCCAGGTTCAGGCTGTCATCGGGATTGATCACCAGCGTTGGGGGAATATAGAAGCCTTGTAAATCAGGCCCGGCGGCACCGGTGATCAACTCGGCGTGTTTGTTGCGGGCATCATCCAGATAGGCGGCCACCTTGTTGCGGTGCTCTTTGGACACCAGCGGGTTGATCTGGGCGTTGCCATCCATCCCCGGCCCGACAGAAAGCGATTTCACTGCCTGCTCAAAACCGGCGACCAGTCGATCGTAAATCGGTGCTTCGATATAGATACGTGAGCTGGCGGCGCAGACCTGCCCCTGGTTGAGGAAGCTGCCGGCCATCAACCCTTCGATCACCTGTTGCAGATCGGCATCTTTCAGTACGATGGCCGGGTTTTTACCGCCCAGTTCTAACGTGACGCGGGTCAACCGATCCGCCGCCGCGCGTGCGATCCCTTTACCCACCGGCGTGGAGCCAGTAAAGCTCACTTTGGCGATCAGCGGATGTTCCGTCAGCGCCTTACCGCAGAGCGCTCCCTTGCCGGTCACCACGTTAAACACGCCCGGTGGCACACCAGCTTCGCTTGCCAGTTCCGCTATACGCAGCAGGGTAAGAGGCGTCGTTTCAGACGGTTTGATGACGATGGAACAGCCTGCGGCCAGGGCTGGCATTACCTTCCACATGCCAATCAGCAGCGGGAAGTTCCAGGGGACAATCCCGGCCACTACGCTGATTGGCTCCTTGCGGGTATAGACCTGATATTTGGCTCCCGGTGGCATCGGAATGGAGACATCCAGGGTTTGGCCGACGATCTTGGTAGTCAGCCCAGCGGTGTAGCGCATCCAGTTCAGCGTGCAACCTACTTCAAAGGCGCGGGAGATGTTGATGGATTTCCCCTGTTCCAGGGTTTCCAACTGGGCCAACTCCTCGGCGTGTTGCTCAACCAGATCGGCGAAGCGCAGTAAAATACGCTCACGTTCGGCGGGTAGGCGCTGTGCCCAAACGCCAGCGGTAAAGGCCTGATGGGCCGAGGTGACCGCCAGTTCCACATCGGCGGCGTTGGCATCGGCGGTGCAGGAGATTTGTTTGCCGTCGGCTGGGTTATAGACCGCCAACCGCGATTCGGCCTGTGAGGTTTGCCATTGGCCGTTGATATACAGGCCGTGCTGACGATCGAGGAAACGGACTACGCTGTCCAGTATGGTCACATTAGGCATACGCCCTCCTAAGGGAATAAACGGATCGTTACCCTTAACAGTCTATAGCGTTATGCCCAACGTGGTTTTCATCTGCCTGACAATCGGTTTGTACTGCGTGACACTTGCTGGCTATTTACGCGCCAGCAAGGTGGCGAAACGCAGTTTGATGCGGTTGCCCTCGGCATCTACGCGGTGCAGCTCGCCGGGGTTCTCGTTATATTTGATGATGTCCCAATCCTGATAATAGTCTGCTAACTCATCCGGTTTGAAGGTGAATGAGAAGGGCACCGTGCAGGGGTAATCTGGCGTATCCATGGCCGCGACGATCAGGTTGTAGCCACCTTTAACCGTGCTGTCTTGCATATTGCGCACAATGTTTGGGATCTGCAGGCGATCCAGGAACATAAACACCACGGTAGACAGGATAAAGTCGTACTGGCCGCTAAAGCGATGAGTATTGAGATCCTGCTCGCTGGCACTGATGTGTGAAAGCTGCTCGGTGGCTATGATCTGGTTTATCGCGGCGATCGACGCAGCGTTTTTGTCCCAGGCGGTGACATCAAAACCTTTCAGGTTGAGATACAGCGAATTGCGGCCGCTGCCGCAGCCCAGATCCAGCGTCTTGCCGGGCGCGATCAGTTTGGCTGCCTCAAGGACTTCGGAATGGGTGGCCGTCAGGGAGTATTTTTGGGTGTAGTAGTTATCTGGCTGGGTGGTCTGCTGATCCATCATGGTGTTCCTCTATATTTAATGTATATAAAATACATCTTTAGTGGCCTTTTGCCTAGCCGTTGAGAGGAGCACAGTATACCCGTTCAGTTTGGCCTGGCGGTATCCCTGCGCCAGGCCCTGGTTTTATCAGGCAATGCGCCTTGGATTGTGCAGCCCAAAGTTAAAGCTGTTGCAGCGGCGGCAGAACTCTTTCATCGCCGGTGGGGAATCCATCATCGGCAATTTCACCTCGATAAACGCCAACTGGTCCTGACGCGAAGCCTGCTCCAGTGCCATCTCCAGCTGTTGGCTGGTTGCTACCGCGACGCAAAACGCCTGAGTCTGCGGGCTTAGCACCGCCGGGAGTTTGGCGTAATCCCACGAGCCGATATCGTTATAAGACGACGTTTCGCCAAGGATATAGCGCTCAATGGTGTAACCGTCGTTATTGATCAGAAAGACGATCGGCTTTTGCTCATGGCGTAACAGCGTTGAGAGCTCCTGGGCGGTGAGCTGGAAGGAGCCATCACCAATAAACAGCAACTGCCGCCGTTGGGGGGCGGCCATCATCGTGCCGAGCAATGCCGGTAAGGTATAGCCGATCGACCCCCAAATCGGTTGGTTGACCACGGTAACGCCGTTTGGCATTCGCATGCCGCCGATCGCTGCACCAGAGGTGCCATTTTCAACGACCAGCACGTCATCCGCCTGAATAAAGCGCCGTATCCGCTGCCAGAAATAGTCCTGATCGAGCGGTTCGCTGCTTGGCTGCGCCAGTTTTTGCTGCGGTCCGGATAGTGGCTTCAGCGGCGGCTGGCTGGTGGCAGGAGCTTTCTCCAGTAGAGCTTGCAGCAGCTCGCTTGCCGTTACCGCAGGGTAGGAAACGTTATCCAGCTTCAGCGAAAAAGGCTGAATATCCACCACCGACTGCTCTGGGATCTGCTGGCTGAAATAGCCGGTGGTGGAATCCACCAGGCGTACGCCAAAGCTGAGGATGCAATCTGATTGGGCCATCAGCTCAAACAACTCGGGGCGAGACAGATCGCCGTTGTAGCCGCTTTGCCAGCCCGGCGTGTTCTCTGAGATCGCACATTTTGCCGTGGGCATATTGGTCAACGGGATGGCGAATTTATCCGCCAGCGCTAACACCTGCGTTTGAAGTTGATATCGTTCGACCATCTGATCGATCAGGATGATTGGCCGTTTAGCACGGTTAATCCGTTCGAGCAGGGCTGCGCTGGCAAGCTGAAGATGGCTGGCATCGCTGCTCGGTAAGCGATACGGGGCAGGATTATCGGCAACCTCAATTTCCACTTCACAAATGTCTGAGGGGAGCTGCAGATAAACCGGTTTCTTACGTTGCCAGGCGCAGGCGATGACCCGCGGGATCTCCGTTGCGGCATTTTCCGGGGTGATGAGCGCCTGCGCCACGGTGAACTGCCGGAAACAGTTCATCACGTTATCAAAATTGCCGTCTGCCAGGGAGTGGTGCAGCAGCGCATTGCCCTGCATGGCGTGCAGCGGTGGCGTACCCGCAATGCAAATCACCGGGGCCGATTCCGCATAGGCTCCGGCAATGCCGGAAAGGGCTGCCAGATCGCCCACGCCATAGGTGGTGATCAACGCCCCAGCGCCTTTGAGGCGGGCATAGCCGTCGGCGGCGTAAGCGGCGTTCAGCTCGTTACAGTTGCCAATGAATTCGCACTCTTGGTCATGCTCGATGGTTTCCAGTAGCGCCAGGTTGTAATCGCCGGGCACGCCGTAGATGCGATCCACTTTCAGGGCGCGCAGCTGTTGCAGGATGAATGAACCTATGGTGATCCTCATTGATTGCTCCACATTCACGTCAATTTATTGTTATTTAACCGCGCGCAGCAGGGAACGGCTGGCGATGTCGCGTGGTTAATCGTTGAAAATGCGAGTCGCTTGTAGGGCGTCAGCATTAACAGTTGGTGAAAGTGGCGGCTTGTTCAAGCTGAGCGGGTTTGGGGGGAGGATTGCCTATCGTATCAAGGAGTTTACGACCCAAAAGGGGTAGCAGCAGCGGTTTTCGCAAGGGGCGGTACTTTTCTTGCATTGATTGCCGCTGGAAATTGCGGCAAGGGCAGAAGCGAAAAGCCAGACGGGTACTTTCCGCCATCTTCACTTCTCTCCTGGCTGGGCGTCAATTTTTCGCTACGCCAGGAGGAAGAAATTTAAAGTGGGAGAGTGGCGCTCAGAAGAACATAATCCAGGCCGCCGAAATCGGCATCGCCAACACCAAGGCTGGCAGCATATTGGCTACCGGGAACAGCTTGATACCACAAATGCGCAAGCCGGTGGCCAACATCATTAACCCGCCAACGGCAGAGAAATCGGCCTGCATCGCCGGTGTGGTCAGCGGCAAAATGAACACGGCGCCAAACGCCAGCGCTAACTGGATGACCAACTGCGGGACGGCGATCAGCGCCACGGCCAGGCCAAGCGTGGAAGCAAAAATCAGCGCGGTGAACAGATCGAGGAAAGATTTGGCGATCAGCACGCTGGCATCCCCGGTCATTCCTTCGTGCATCGAGCCAAAGATGCCGGTGCCGCTGGCGCAGAACAGCACGATAATGGCGACATATGCCTCCAGAAACTCTTTCTGGTCCTCTCTCACAGCGCCTTTGGGAGCCATCAGATTACGGGCCCAGCCTCCGATGCGGCTGATGCCTCGTTCAATGTAGCAAAGCTCGCCAAGCAGTGCTCCCAGCACCAGTGCCAATACCATCACCGGCATATGTGCTACCTTGCCGATCAGCACTACGCCCATCCCCATCGAGGTAATACCAAAGGTCATTGGCAATGCCAGGCGCACCCGCTCCGGCAGCCTATGACCCAACATTGCCCCTGCAATACCCCCGGCCAATATTGCTGCACCATTAATAAATGGACCAATAACCATACCTATCCCTCGGCAAATAAAACCTAAGGTTCCTCCATAAGTCGTTGAGGTGCAAGCAGGATAACCGGAGTTTTCTGACAGACAACGCGTGTACAGGCGCATAACTTGGGCGCGTACGCCAATGAGCACCAAACTTAACCGTCTCTCAACGAGGGGCGATAAAAGCATCGGGCCAGTGAGATACGGCTTGCTCAGGATAGGACGATCGGTAAGAATCCCCGGCTTTATTTTTACAGGAGTTGTGAAATGGTGGTTAAAAGGATCTTGTTAGCCGGGGGGTTGGCGTTGATATTTCCTGCACTGCCTTCCTACGCCGAAGTTAGTGCGGAAAATAGCAATGTCGCGCACGCTGAAGAGCCAGGTTGGTGGGGGCGTTTTACCGGCAACGTGGCGGAAACCTGGAACAACTCGCCTAATAAGGAGCTCTATCTCCCGGCGATCACCTGGCACAACCGCTGGACCTACGACAAGGAAAAGACCGACGAGTACAACGAGCGTCCTTGGGGGGCTGGCTATGGCATCTCACGGTTTGATGCCGATGGTGATTGGCACGCGATCTACCTGATGGCGTTCAAGGACTCTTACAACAAGTGGGAGCCGATCGGTGGTTATGCCTATGAGAAGATCTGGCGGCCGATTGAAGGGGAGGATTTCCGTCTGGGGCTTGGGTTTACCGCCAGCGTGACCGCTCGTGACAACTGGAAATATATCCCGATCCCCGCGCCGCTACCGTTGGCGTCAATTGGTTATAAGCAACTGACTTTCCAGGCCACCTATATTCCGGGTACCTACAACAACGGTAACGTGTTCTTCGGCTGGTTACGCTGGCAGTTCTGATGACTTGCCGAAATTCTGAAAAATGCGCGGTAGCCCGAATAAACGGAACTTGTCGGTTGGCACGGCGTCCGAGCTAAGCGTGGTGTTAATTGCGCCGTCATTTTGCAGTTAAACAGGAGTCTTGCCGTTATGAATACCAAACATCGCTTATTGTTGGCCCTGAGCTTGACCACGGTAATGGCTACGGGCAGTGCCCAGGCCGCCGGGTTGATGGACTCCCTCAGCAGTGCCGCCACAGAACTGAGCAAATCGGGTGGCAGCACCAGCAACGGCGGCATGTCGCTGTCTTCGCTTAGCGGATTACTCAACGGCGGTGATAAAGCATTGAGCTCTTCCAGCATGACCAACGCCGCAGGGATCTTGCAGTACTGCGTGCAGAATAACGTCCTGTCGGCGAACGGCACCGAAGCGGTGAAAGACCAACTGTTGAATAAACTGGGTATCACCAGCACGGCCAATGCCAACAGTGAAGATTATCAGCAAGGTCTGGGTGGCCTGTTGAATACCGGCAAGGGCAACACGCTGGATCTCAATAGCCTTGGCACCTCGCAAATCACCGAGAAGGTGAAGCAGAAAGCCTGCGATCTGGTGCTGAAACAGGGCATGTCCTTTATTTCCTGATCCCTTTGGGGCAGCGATGCTCCTACTCAACTCACGGTGAAGATAATCTCAATGAACAAGATGCTGATACTTTCTCTTTTCGCTAGTGTGGCTTTGTTACAGGGGTGTACGGTGAAAACCAATGATGATGCGCCTGCGCCGCCAAAGGTGATTGGCATGGCAAATCCGGCAGATGTGTATTGCAGCCAGATTGGCGGCAAGCTTAACCCCAAGCAGAATGCTCAGGGGCAGTATTCCACCTGCACCTTGCCTGATGGGCAAGAGATTGAAAGTTGGGAGCTGTTCCGCCGCGACCACCCAGTGAAAAAATAACCCGCTAGGACGGCGCTAGAAATCTCTATCACTGATTGGATGATATTGATCTGGCCCTTCCTCTGAAAAGGTTAATGGCAGCCTGCCATCGGGCCGATCTGCCAACGAGAGGGCCGTACGGAAGCTACAACCGCTGTGGATGTTTTTCACCTTCATCACATAGCGGCCGTTGGGCTCCAGCTTGATATTGAAGCTGCTGGCGGCGGGGAGGAACACCTCGGCCAGCAGTTGCTTGCTGGTGTTCTCTAGTTTGACCAACACGGCAAATTCATTGTGCTGATTATCCAGCGCCAACGTCTGCAATTTGCTGCCTGCTTGCCAATCTGGCTCATGCAGATAACCTGCCGAAGCGGGCCACGGGCTGCCCTGATTGTCGGACAGCGGCCCAACGCAGTGTTGGCGAGACTCTCGTAACGGGGCTTCCCGCTGGATCACGTAATTCTGTGGTGCGGCAAGGGTAAAACTCTCCTCCTGTACTCCTTCACTCAAGTGGCGTTTAGCCAGCAAAACCCCGGCTGCAAGCAGCATAAAGAAGATTAACAGGGTCAGTCGATTGCGGAAGATCGGTGCCAATAGTCTGCCCGGCAGTTGAAACAGCCAGCTTGCAACTCTCAATAGCATTGTTTTTCCTTTATGGCCGCCTGCCTTTCAAGCCGCAATTTGCCTTTCAATAGGTGTTTAATCAGAGCGTTACGTCTGCGTTAACGTAACTTTTTCCAGTATAGCCAACATCCTGACGGCGAAAATCGCCAAAAGCGCTTTTTCTCAGATTGATGACATTGTCGTCGGGGTGCCGCTTGAATAATCAATGGTTAGCTGGTGCCCGCTGTTCCCCTCACCCCAACCCTCTCCCCAAAAAGGAGAGGGGGTCGGTACGGCGCTGTGGTTGGGTATAGAGGCGATCTGTAACACCAACGATTGGGCTCAAAACGTAGGGGCGCTGCATGCTGCGCCCGTTTTACAACACCTACGTTTTGAGCGGGTGGGGTTGTTAGCCGTCTTCTTTTTAGACAAAGTGTTTGTACGGTTTTATACGTTTGTGTACATTGTTGTTCATTGTCACTTATCCGGACCTTCAGAATGTCAAAACTGCTGCCTAATGAACGCCACCAGGCCATCCTTGTCACCTTGCAACAGCAGGGGCGAGTGCTGGCGATCGAAATGGCGGCGCAACTGCATACCACCGAGGCCACCATCCGCCGCGATCTGCGCCAACTCGCGGCGCAAAACCTGTGCAAACGGATCTATGGTGGTGCGTTGGCGCTCACGCCTGCCGGTGGCTATTTGGCCGAGCGGGTTGAGATTAGTGGCGATGAAAAACATCGGCTGGCCCAGGCAGCCTTGGCTCTGATCCAGAGCGGGCAGGTGATCTTTCTCGATGCGGGTAGCACCTATCTTTACCTGGCCGATCTGCTGCCCCGCGATCGGCAACTCACCGTGGTGACCAATGCGCTAAGCGTGGCCAGTCGCTTGCTGGAACGCCCCGGGATCCGCACCATTATGATTGGCGGTGAGGTGGATGCAGAAATTGGCGGCAGCGTCGATGCCAAGGCATTGGCCGAGATTGCCTCGTTTCGTTTCGACATCGCCTTCACCGGCGTCTGTGCTTACGATCCCGACAGTGGCTTTACCGCACTGCGCTATCAGGAGGCGCAGTTCAAGAAGCAGATGCTGGCACGTGCTGGCAACGTCGCGGTGCTGTGTACCCGTGACAAGTTCAATACCTACGCGCCTTATACGCTAATGCCCGCCAGCCAGGTCGATTATCTGGTGATTGCCCGTGGCGGCCATACGCAACTCGAACAGCAGGTCACTCTCAGCGGTGGCAACGTGCTGTATATTCCCGCAGATGATGGAGAGTGAGGATGAAAATCGCCCATGTTGCCCTATGGACACAGGATATTGAGGCTCAGGTCGGCTTCTGGCAGCGCTATTTCAATGGCGTAGCGGGGGAGGAGTATGTGAGCAAGAATCGCCCAGGCTTTATCTCGCGCTTTGTTCAACTGGCGGATGGCCCCGCGCTGGAGATCATGTGCGTTCCTGGCCTGTTGCCAGGGGGGAAAAGTGAGGAACGCGTGGGTTGGGCCCATATTGCGTTGTCGCTCGGTAGCGAGGCGTTGGTGGATGAACTGGCACAGCGGGCCAAGCAAGAGGGGATTTTGCAGGCGGCACCGCGCTGGACCGGTGATGGCTTTTATGAGGCCATCATTCGCGATCCAGACGGCAACGCGATCGAAATCACCGCCTGATCACGCTTCCTCCAGGGTGGCAAACTGCTGAGCCAGAAAATCTATCAGCAGCCGTACCGCTGGCAGCATGCCACGGCGTGAGGGATAGACTATGTGGATCACGCCGGTCTGAGAATGCCAGCCGGGCAACAGCTGTACCAGATCGCCCCGCAGGATCTCGTCGTGCATCATCATGGTCGGTAGTTGAACGATACCGGCCCCGGCAATTGCTGCAGTACGCAGCATCAGCATATCGTCGGTGACCAGTCTGGGCTGATGCTCCCACTGGAACGTCTGCCCCTCCGGGCCGCTGAGTTGCCATTGATGCTGCGTTCTGGCCGGGCCGAGATCGAGCGTTGGGTAGTTCTGTAACCCAGCAGGCGAATCGATGGCGCCGATGGTACGTACCAATGCCGGGCTCGCTGCGATGCACCAGCTGCGCTGAGCCAGGATTTTCAATACCAGGTCACTGTCTTCTAACGGTGGTGGCCTGACGCGAATCGCCAGATCCAACCCTTCACCTACCACATCGACCCGGCGGTTGGTCGCCTCCAAGTGCACCGTCACCTGTGGATAATCCGCCATAAACCTGGCCACCATGCTACCGATACGCGTATGCAACATCGCCACTGGGCAAGACATGCGTACCGTGCCGCAAGGCTCCGCCCGGGTCTGTTCGATCGCCTGCTGTGCCGCTTCGGCCTCAACCAGCATCGCCTTGCAGTGCACATAATAGCTTTGCCCTAAATCGGTCACCGAGAAACGCCGGGTTGAACGCTGGATCAGGCGTACGCCGAGCCGCTCTTCCAACTGCGCCACGCGGCGGCTGAGTTTCGATTTAGGAATGCCAAGTGCACGCCCTGCGGGGGCAAAACCCTGATGGTCTACTACACTGGCAAAGAAATACAGATCGTTCAGGTCTATCTGCATCGGTTCCCTTATCGTTCTATTAATAGAACACTGAGTGTATATCTTGCCGACTACTGCTGCAAATCGCCTTGGACTAAACTTCTGTCATCAACGTTAGGCCGCGAGGCCTGCAACAGGAGTTTAAGATGAAAAAGATCCTTGGTGTTTATAACAGCCCGGAAGCTCACTGGGTCGGCAACGGTTTTCTGGTGAATTCCCTGTTCTCGTATAACGAGCTGGGTGCAGAGATGAGCCCGTTCCTGCTGCTGGATCACGCTGCGCCAACCAAATTCCGTTCGCACAGTGGCCGACGTGGCGTGGGGCAGCATCCCCATCGCGGGTTTGAAACGGTCACCATCGTCTATCAGGGCGAAGTAGAGCATCGCGATTCCACCGGCAGCGGTGGGGTGATCGGCCCTGGCGATGTGCAGTGGATGACGGCAGCGTCGGGCATCTTGCACGAAGAGTTTCATTCCAAAGACTTTTCGCAGAAAGGGGGCACCATAGAAATGGTGCAACTTTGGGTCAACCTGCCAGCCAAAGACAAAATGGCGGCGCCGGGTTACCAGACTTTGCTCAACCAGGATATTCCTGTCGTGCCTCTGGCGGATAACGCCGGGCAGGTCAGGGTGATTGCCGGGAACTACGGCGGTCATGCTGGCCCAGCGCGTACCTTCAGCCCGATCAACGTGTGGGATATGAAGCTGAACGCCGGGCATACCACCACCTTGCAGGTGGAGGAAGGGCATACGCTGGCCGTGGTCATGCTGCATGGGGCGATTCTGGTCAACGGCGAGCAGATTGTGCGGGAAACGCAAATGGTGCTGCTGGATCGCGCTGGTGACTCCATCACCCTTGAGGCAAATGGTGACGTCAGCTTGCTGGTGCTGAGTGGTGAGCCTATCGATGAGCCTATCGTCGGTTACGGCCCCTTCGTGATGAACAGCGAGGCGGAGATCCAACAGGCTTTCCGTGATTTCAACAGCGGTCAGTTTGGCGCGATGCCGCTGACTACCGCAGGCAGCAATCAATAACCTCTGTGTCCCGGTACGGAAAACGAGCTCCGTATCGGGCGCATATTGCAAGACAACCTCTGTATCGTGGCCCTATTCGTCGGGCCGAACTTACCCTTAGGAAGGAGTTGTAACATGACAGCAAATTACAAGCGTCTCGATAAAGACCAGGCCGCCGTGCTGCTGGTGGATCATCAGGCTGGGCTGCTATCACTGGTACGCGATATCGATCCCGATCGTTTCAAGAACAACGTATTGGCTCTGGGTGACCTGGCAAAATACTTCAATCTGCCGACCATCCTGACCACCAGTTTTGAAACTGGCCCCAATGGTCCTTTGGTGCCCGAGTTAAAGGCCCAGTTCCCTGATGCGCCTTATATCGCACGCCCTGGTCAGATTAACGCCTGGGACAATGAAGACTTCGTTAAGGCAGTTAAAGCCACTGGCCGCAAACAGTTGATTATTGCTGGCGTAGTGACGGAGGTCTGCGTGGCGTTCCCGGCATTGTCGGCACTGGCTGAAGGTTTTGAGGTCTTTGTGGTGACCGATGCCTCCGGTACCTTTAACGAGTTGACGCGGCAATCCGCATGGAGCCGCATGGAAGCCGAAGGGGCGCAGTTAATGACCTGGTTCGGCGTGGCTTGCGAATTGCACCGTGACTGGCGTAATGATATCGAAGGCTTGGGGACGCTGTTTTCCAACCATATTCCAGACTATCGTAACCTGATGACCAGCTACAGTGCGCTGACCTCAGGCAAGTAATCGGTGTGGCGCAGCTATCAGGCTGCGCCCTGTTCCAATAAAACGTCTCCCCAAATCTCATCCCCCTCTCTTTGCTCAACGGGCAACGTATTGAAATTTACGCTTCTTTACTGAGAAACCGATTGAAAATTCAGCGGTATTTCCCCATATAATGGAGTGTTAATTTCACAAGGAGCGCGTATGGGAATCAGTGAAGAAGAAGCACTCCGCCGGTTGAGTCTAGAAAAAAATGCCGTCGGCAATTCGGCGAAATGGGTGGCAATTGTTTCAGCCGCTTACTTTGCTCTGATGGCGTTTTATGGTCATCCCACCGGCGTATTGGCCATGTCCGGCGCCATTTTTATCGTTTCAACCACCACCTGGCTGAAGAAACGCCAGAAAGTCAAAGCCTACCGCCAGGTTCTGGCCAAGATCGGCACAGACGAAACGGTCTGATGCCGTTTGCCAGGCGCAATAATTTTTTAGCGGACTAGCATAACGGCATTAACATAACCAACTTCAACCCGCTGTGCTCCGCCGGGTAGAACGTTACCTGCTGAAAATGCCGCTCCCCCTGCTGTGGGTGGCTGAAGGTACGTTCACCGCCTTCACGGGCCATCACGTCCTGCTGCTTCCACCAATGATGAAAAGCTTCGCTGTTGTGGGTCATATTGCGCACAAAGGCGCGTATCTCTTCCGTTCCCTGATGATGGCTGGTTTCGGCACGAAACTCGGCCACCACTCGTCGAGCCCGATTTTCCCAGTCACTGACCAGCACCTTCGCCTGAGGGTGAAAAAACATGAAGTGCAGCAGGTTGGGGGTTTTTGCCTGCTTAAGCCAATCGCAGAACAGCTCCTCCGCCTGTGGGTTCCATGCCATCATATTCCAGGTGAGATCCAGCAGATAACAGGGTACGGTCATTTGATGCACGCTTTGCAGCACGGCGGCATTAACCGTTTCCTGCGGCTGTTCTTTTTCAGGATCGGCGATATGTGCCAAGGTGAACAGGTAGTGCCGCTCGGCATGGCCCAGCCGTAACGCCGTGGCGATGCGTGCCAGCGTATAAGGGGAAATTGACACCTCGCGCCCCTGTTCTATCCAGGTATACCAGGTGGCACTGATGCCACTGATTTGTGCCAGTTCTTCACGGCGCAAACCACTGGTGCGGCGGCGTGTAGCGGTGGGCAGGCCCAGCATTTCTGGCGTGATCCGCTCGCGGTGCGCACGCAAAAAGGCACCTAGGGCTTTCTGGCTGGATATTGCGTCTGATTCCATTAGGGTGGTACCTGTTTATACTAGGATAACTGCTCATATTGTACCCGTATAGCTGCTTGATTATAGTCATTACCAGCCATCTCGGCACCGGCGTAAGCCAGATAATAATGGGAGCAGCTATGAGCATCAGCAACAGCCATAAAAATGCGGTCGACCGCCAGTTTGGCGAACAGGCCAATGCCTACCTGACCAGTGCGGTACACGCGCAAGGGAAAGACCTGCAACGCCTGGCCAAGCTGTTGGCAGGCAGTACCGATGCCCGCTTGCTCGATCTGGGGTGTGGGGCAGGACACGCCAGCTTTACCGCTGCGGCCCATGTTGGGCAGGTGGTGGCGTACGATCTGTCGGCGCAGATGCTGACGGTGGTCGGCAACGCGGCGCAGGAAAAGGGATTGGAGAATATTCAGCTGCAGCAGGGCGTAGCAGAGTCGTTACCCTTTGATGATGCCAGCTTTGACGTGGTGATCAGCCGCTACTCGGCACACCATTGGCACGATGTGGGTCGGGCACTGCGTGAAGTTAAACGGGTATTGAAGCCAGGCGGGCGAGCCATCTTTATGGATGTGGTTTCCCCGGGGCATCCGTTATTGGATATTTATCTGCAAACGGTCGAAGTGCTGCGGGATACTTCGCACGTGCGCAACTATGCACCAGGTGAGTGGCTGAGCATGTTGACCGAGTCTGGGTTGTTGGTGCGGGAAGTCACGGCCGATCGTTTGGATCTGGAGTTCAGCAGTTGGGTGGCGCGGATGCGTACGCCTGAACATTTTGTCACGGCGATCCGTGCGTTACAGCAGGGGGTAGCAGAAGACGTTAGCCAACACTTTGCGATTCAGGCCGACGGCTCATTTACCAGTGACATAATGATGTTCGAAGCGGTGAAAGGTTAATATTTCAGGGCAGCCGTTGCGGGCTGCCCTGAAAATCGATGCTTACTTCTTGTCTTCTAACAGGCAACGGTAGATCAAACCACCGATAACACCGCCGATTAGCGGTACCAGCCAGAATACCCACAGCTGTTGCAACGCCCAGGTACCCTGGAAGATTGCCACGGCGGTACTACGTGCCGGGTTAACTGAGGTATTGGTAACAGGAATACTGATCAGGTGGATCAGCGTCAACGCCAGGCCGATAGCCAAAGGCGCAAAGCCTGCCGGTGCGCGTTTATCGGTCGCACCATGGATAACGATCAGGAAGAATGCGGTCAGTACCAATTCAATAACGATGGCGGCCTGCAAAGAATAACCACCCGGTGAATGCTCGCCGTAGCCGTTAGAAGCAAAACCGCTGGCAGTTGCATCAAAGCCGGTTTTACCGCTGGCAACTAAATAAAGTACCGCGGCGGCAGCAATACCACCAATCACCTGGGCAACCACATAGGGAATAACATCTTTGGCAGGGAAACGGCCGCCTGCAAATAATCCCATAGTGACCGCTGGGTTAAAGTGCCCACCAGAAATATGGCCGACAGCATAGGCCATGGTTACCACGGTAAGGCCGAACGCTAAAGCCACACCAGCAAAACCAATACCTAATTGAGGAAACGCTGCGGCCAGCACTGCGCTACCGCAACCACCGAACACCAACCAAAAAGTACCGAAAAATTCGGCAAAAAGTCGCTTTGACATAGACTCCATCCTGCTGGGGAAAAAACTAACGGGCGTTAGCACTAAAACTATAGAGCACCTTTTTAATATTGTAGTGGTCTAAAGCATAAATTTTCGCGCACACCTTCGATGACGGCCGGTATTAAAGCCCTATCTTTTTATTTTGTCTATGCGAAAGCGAGTATTTTAAGAATTTATCTTATTTTTTGCTGTTTTTTTATCTTGGTGATGGGTAATTATCTTATTTTGTATAGGATTAATTCCGTGTTTTATTTTTAGTGTGGGTAAATTCTTATTTTTCAATTGGTTTTTATCACTCAATAATGAAGGGCTGATTGTTTATTTCTATTTGTTATCCGCTAATGTAGACCCGGCTGTCATGAAAGTGTCACTGTCGATGGTTAGGCTCTCAGGCTGTTACTTCCCCTTACAAAGAGTTAATGCTATGAGAATCAAACCGCTTGGCGTGTTGTTGGCCTCTGTATTACCGCTGTTGTCCCATGCTGCCGATATTGGCGTTGCTCGTTACAACGTCAGCTTTCCTGATGGCGATCGCGTGAGCTATTCCGGCGCTTTTGCCAGCCAGTTTCCCAATGGGCTACCGGTAGGGATTGGTTCCGGGCTGGTATTTAATGGCCAGGAAGGGGGGAATCTGCTGCTGACCACCGTGACCGATCGTGGCCCGAACGCCGATGCGCCAGCAATCGGCAAACAGGAGGCCAAGATTTTTGCCAACCCGGCTTTTGTTCCCCTATTGATGGAAATCCGTATTGGTGGCGGTAAGGCTATAGCCACCCAAGCGCGTCCTCTGCACGATGATAAAGGCCCTATAAGCGGCTTGCCGCTGCCTGGTAACCTGATTGGCTCAACGAATGAAGTGGCATTGACGGATACGCTCAAGCCGCTGCCGAGTGACAAACGCGGGTTGGATACCGAAGGGATCACGCCAGACGGCAAAGGAGGCTATTGGCTGTGTGACGAATATGGCCCCTTCCTGATCCATATCGATGGCCAGGGTAAAATTCTGGCGAAATATGGCCCAACGCCGTTAGCGGGGGAGCAGGCGGTTGCCAGCGGTCTGCCAAACATCATTAAATGGCGTCAACCGAACCGGGGTTTTGAAGGCGTAACTCGTTTGCCGGATGGGCGGATCCTGGCCGCGGTGCAGAGCACGCTGGATATCGATGGCAAGAGCAAAAACCAGGCGCAGTTTACCCGTTTGGTCAGCTTTGACCCTGCCAGTGGCAAAACGGCCATGTATGGTTATCCGATCGATATCACCCGTTACCAGAAAGCCAAAGATGCCAAGATTGGCGATATCGTGGCGGTCGATAATCAACACATCCTGCTGATTGAACAGGGCGGTGACAAAGACAAACAGATGATGAACAAGATCTATCTGGTTGATCTCAGCCAGGCCAGCGATCTGACATCGTTCGACGGCCAGGGCAAAGCGCTGGAATTTGCTGATGCCAGCGAACTGGCCAAGCGAGGGGTTAAGCTGGCCCAGAAACGTGAAGTGGCCGATCTGCGTAAACTGGGTTGGCAGCAGGAGAAGGTAGAAGGATTGGCGCTGATCGACAACCGCACACTGGCGGTGATTAACGACAACGATTTTGGTTTGCAGGCCAAGCTGGTCAACGCCGAGCCTGAAGGGAAGAAGATTGGCGACTATCAGCTGGATCAGCAAGGGAAGCTAAGTTTGGCAGGTAAACCGGTAAACACGACGATTGAATTGCGGCCATTGGAACAGCCAGAGTCCTTGAGCGAACTGTGGGTGTTAACTCTGCCAGAGCCCTTGCGCTGAACGGGCGTAGCAAGTCGATAGAGGAATGTCTGCCGGATAATTGGGCCAGGTTTGGCCCAATTATCCGTTGAGCGGAGCAGGGAGAAGGAAAATTGCTTTAAAATAAACCGGGTTATCTCAGTTGACTAAATATAATTATTAATTTTTTCAAATAGAGCGTAAAATTTGCGCTATAAATAAAGTTATGCGCTATCAGGAAATACCCACTCTCACTTTCTCCTTATTTTGCTCACAATGATTGAGCTTCTTTACATTGGATGACGTCTGTTTTCAATGGTTAACGCATAATTAACCTCACTGAGAACGAGTTCAAATGATAATAACGGAGTCAATCATGAAACTATTACCATGCATCGCAGCAGCACTGATCGCCACCGCTTCATTCTCCACCCTGGCCGCAACCATGGGCGCCAAACAGGTTGATAACACTCAAGCCAGCAGCATGCAGAGCATCGGCGTGGTGTCAGTTTCCGGTATCAGCGGCTCACCGGATGACGCTATCCATGCGTTGAAACAAAAAGCGACTGAAGACGGCGCAACACACTATCGAATCATTGGCCTGGATAATCCAGGGGATTCCAGCGCTTGGCGCGGTACGGCTGAAGTTTATCGTTAATTAATTCACGATAAATAGCTGAATGGCCAATTCGGTTGGCCAATATAATAGACGGCTGCGGATAATAATCTGTCCAATATTTTGTTGGTTGATTATTATCGCAGCCTTTTGGTTTTTTATTTTATGATGCCCCGTTGCATTTGATTAACGATCACAGCCGCTTTTCCATCACCACCACTTCGTCGCCATATTGCTGGCGGCGTTCAATAGTCTGCCAGCCCCAACCGGCGTACAACGCCTCGCTGTGATCGGTGATCAGATGCAGAACGGGATGGTTGCGTTGTTGTGCCGCGCTGACGATCGCCTGCTCCAGGCGCTGGGCAATACCCTGCCGCCGATGATCCGGGTGTACAAAGACACCGGCCAACCAGGGGGAGAGATCCATGCGATGATGGTCGTCACTTGGCCACAGGCTGGCCATCCCCAGAGGGCGCTCGCCATCAATCAGCAGTAGCGTCAAGAAATCCTCGCTGGGTTTGCTGCACAAAGCAAAGCGTTGGCGGGTACGCTCCAGCGTACCGCCGCGTTGTGAGCCCCATTGGCCGAATGCCCAAGCGGCACAGACGTCGGCAAAGTGTGGGTAGTCTGTCAGCGTAACAATCTGTTGAGCCATATTTATCCCCCGGTGTTGTGATACCAATTTAGCCTGCAAGGCCGCAGCGTGGCGACTGCTTTTGGTTTTTTATCTGCTGATGTCGTTCTTGGAAAAGGAAGCCGTATCTTCGCTGTTGATTGAATATTTAAATGAGAGTAATTATCATATAGCACTTTATGGCGCTATTGGTGATTTCTGCCTGCGACAAAATCTGTTTAAATAGCCGGCCGCTAACCAGGAGCCAGACATGAGCCTGAAGCTACGCTTGGCACAACCGCAGGATATCCCGCAGTTGGTCGCGGTTGAACGTTCCGCCGCTCAGCTGTTTCGCCAGCAGCCAGAGTTACAGTTTATTGCCGAAGGCGAGGTGATGAGCCCGCAGCAGCACGTCGATTTTATCGAACAGCAGCAGGAGTGGGTGATGGCTAGCCCAACTGAGCAGATCGCCGGTTTTATCGCGGTGCAGCCATTTTCGCACAGCTGGCATATCGCCGAGCTTTCGGTTGCGGCCGATTGGCAGCGGCAAGGCGTGGGCAAGCGCCTGATCGAAGAGATTGCCGGCCTCGCCTTGCACCAAGGCATCCAACGGTTAACGCTAACGACGTTCGTGCAAGTGGCATGGAATGCACCTTATTACCAGCGCCTGGGCTTTCGCACCCTTCCTGTCGCGCGGCTGGATGCGTATCTACAGCATCTTCTGGCGCAGGAGGTAGAGCACGGGTTTGCTGCCAATAGCCGCTGTGCTATGGAATTTACACTATCGTAAAGATTGAAATACAGATTCAGGGCGGTATGATGAAGTTACAACGCCAACGCTCGATCGACCTGCGGGCAGCTTCGCAGGCAATCTAATGCATTCAGTCACCGCAAAAGGGACAACCCGTAATGACACAAGCCATTTTTATGGTAGGAGCTCGTGGAGCAGGTAAAACCACGGTCGGCAGTGCATTGGCGCAGGCGCTGGGCTATCGGTTTATCGATACCGATCTGTTTATGCAGCAAACCACGCAAATGAGCGTAGCGGACATGGTTGCACAGGTGGGTTGGCAGGGTTTTCGCCAGCGCGAAACCCAGACCCTGCAAGCGGTAACCCAACCGTCAACCATAGTTGCCACCGGCGGCGGGGCGATCCTGGCCGAAGAGAACCGGCGTTTTATGCGTCAGCATGGCACGGTGATCTACCTGCGTGCCCCAGCCAGCGTACTGGCGCAACGGTTGGCAGAGTTTCCGGAAGAGGGGCAGCGCCCAACGCTCACTGGCCGCCCTATTGCAGAAGAAATGATGGAAGTATTGGCGGTACGTGAGGCTCTCTATCAGGAGGCCGCACACCATGTCATGGATGGTACCGCTAATCCCCAGCAGGTAGTCGAGCAAATCTTGGCGGTCTTGCAAGGCGAGGCGGTAAAGTAACTTTCTCTGGCCACATCTTGTGCCACGATATCACTGACCAATCCCAACCAACTCGCTATGTGCTGTAGGGGCGCCGCATGCTGCGCCCGCTTAGCCTTATGCCGCTAAGTAAAATAAAGCCCTGGCGTTATGCCAAATCGCTGACGGAAGGCGGCAATATAGGCGCTGACGTTATCATAGCCACATTCGTTGGCCACGTTAGCGACGGGCATACCGGCCGATAGCGCCTCCAACGAACGGATCACCCTGGCTTGTTGACGCCAGCGGGAAAAACTCATACCGGTTTCCTGCATAAAGCGTCGGCTAAGGGTGCGGGGGCTTAAACCCGCCCATGCAGCCCATTCACCTTGTTGGCGATCATTGGCGGGATCGTTCAATAAGCCATAGGCAATTTTCAGCAACCGGGCATCTTGCGGCAGCGGTAGTTGCAGCGGTTCGGCCTCCTCGCTTCGCATCTCATCAAGCAGAACCTCCACCAAACGTTGTTGCGCCATGTCGAGCGGCGCAGAAAACTGTGCAATGCGTTCAACCAGCGCCGAGCTTAAGGCGTTGGCGGCGGTCAGGCGTGGCGTTGCCGCCAGTGTGTTGCAGCAGGCCTCAGGTAAATAGAGGATCCAGCCGATCACCTTGCCGCAGGCCAGCGCCTGATGAGGGCAGTGGGGCGGAAGCCAGCCAAGGTTACCGGCGGTCATCGCCCACTGCTGCCCCGCGGTTTCCAACATCATCATCCCGTGGCTCAACAGATAAACCTGCCCCTGTTGATGCTGATGCCAAGGCGTCAGGTGTTTTTTAGCGTGCAACAAACGTTCGCTGTGCAGTTTCATCAGATTGGCCGATTAGCGTTATTGAATATCTTGATACGGTTATTATGCCATTACTGATTACCTTTATGCTCTTCGGACGCTATCACACCGGAGAAAACAGCATGACTTACCAAACTCTTGTCCTGTCAGCTTTACAGCAAATTGTAGCCAACCCCGAACACCAGCCCGAGCTGATTGCCAAGCTGTTCAGCCGCCACTATCGCCAGACGGTGGATGGCCAGACGCTAGATTACCCGCAGTTTATCCAGCATATGGCCTTGCTTAAACAGATCACCTGCAGCATGCAGCTTGAGATCCTCGCCATCGCCGCCGCCGGGGAAAATGTCTTCACCCATCATTGGGTGAATATTGAAAAACGTGATGGCAGCCAGAGCCAGATCAGGGTGTTGGCTCATTTCACCGTGCGTGATAGCCAGATCCAATCCTGTGTTGAATTGACGCAGCTGCTGGCCGGTGAACACCAGGATCGGGATTTGGGGTCGCGCCGATAACTGGCATTTCAGGGGGGTTGTCTATACTTAACCGCAGGTCATCACACAGGAGAGCACTATGCCGAGTAAACCTCCCTACCCGAGAACGGCGCGTATCAAGGCCGTAGACAAGGGCGAAGTGGGCAAGCAGGTTCGTTGGTATGAGCTACGGGCCGATCACCCCAAACCCGATACGCTGATCAGCGAGCACGAAACCGAGCGGGAAGCGTTAGATGCCAAGCGGCGTTACGAGGATGAAAACCTGGGCGAATAGCCTGCGGTGTCATAACAAGTTGCCGGTATAAACCGGCTTCATTTTTTCAACTGCGTTGTGCTATCCATGACCGGTCTTCCCCCGCATTTGGGTCCATCCTCATCATTCTGTTCGAGACTTCTCTCGCTATTGGTATCTTACGCAATCTTTTAATAGCGGCATCCGCCGCGCTGATGACTTGGTGAATATTGGTATCTTATGCTGATATTGACGCTGAAAGACGGACATATGCCAATCATCTCGGAAAATGACTTTGCGATCTGTGCAGTATTTTCAATATTAAAGCATCATTCGCTGTAATTTCGCTGTGTGATAAAAATAAACTGCTTGACGATAAGTGGTGTGGGTTTTAGGTTTCTAAATATCGATTGGGAACTGGGTTCCATATAATGGAACAAGGCGAGCCATGACTACCTTGGAAAATGCTGCTGCGGTATTAAAACTATTTTCTCAACGGCAGATAACGCATGGCCAAGGGGGGATTTCTTTTACTGATGTCGTCGAAAGGTTGAGGTTGCCAAAAAGCACCGTTTCGCGTCTGCTACAAACGATGGAAAGCCAGGGGCTTTTAGAGCGGGATCCGCAAAGCCGTCAGTACCATATTGGCTATCTGCTGCTTGGGGTGGCCAGCCATTATCTTTCCACTCCGCTGGTGGAAAGTGCCACGGCGGCGATGATGCAGCTTAATCAGTTAACCTTCTGTACCGGCTATATATCGATGTTGGAGGGGCGGGAGAATTGGGTGATGCGTACGCTGCCTGGCCGCCATTTTTTGCAGGTGGTGACACCGGTGGGGGCCAGTTCGCCAGCGGCAGAAACCTCTGTGGGGCGCGCGATACTTGCGCGAGAAAGTGATGAGCAGGTGCGTGAGCGGTTTGCTGCTGGCTACCAGGTCGCTTCGGCAAACTCTCCAAAAACGCTGGAGGCGTTGCTGCAAAAGTTGGCAACCATCCGGCAGCAGGGCTGGTCATTGGCCCGTAACGAAACGCTGCCGGGTATCAGTTCATTGGCAACCTCGGTGATGAATAAGCACCGCAGTGAGACGGTGGGATTATGTCTTTCTTTCCCCTCACAAGCCGAGGATCAGCCTTATTCTCCCCAGGTGCTTGAGGCATTAATGACGGTTTCCCGACAACTGGCAGAAAAACTCGGTGATGACTATTGGCAAGAGATCAAATAGCTCACCGTAAACCGGCTTTATTAGCGCGCCAACACCAGGGCATGTCGCTGATTAGTTAATAGCAGAGGGAGTTATTCTGCCATTAATGTGGTGTGGCCAAGGCAGGCACTAAATAATTTATTTCACCGCGTAGAGTTTCGAATAATGGAACTCTATCGGAAATCCGTGTCCGAAATATTATTTTTGCCATTTAGCAGGGATATTCACAGGGTGGATTTATGAAACCAGAGACAACGAGTAATCCATTGAAAGATATCGGTACTCTACTGGTGATGGTGCTGTTATCCATCGTCGGGGCGATAATTGGCGTACAGTTGATCACCACCTTGGGCGTGACGCCCAATACTTCGATTATCGGTGCGCTGATCGCCATGCTGCTGGCACGGATCCCGCTGCGCATGTTCCAACGCTATCGTTCGACACATACCCAGAATCTGGCCCAAACAGTAATCTCCTCAGCTACTTTCGGCGCGGCCAATAGCCTGCTGATGCCGATTGCCGTGCCTTATGTCATGGGGCAACCGCAATTGATCCTGCCGATGTTTTGCGGCGTAGCGGCGGCGATGCTACTGGATGCTTACCTGCTGTACCGGATGTTTGACACTAAAGTGTTCCCGGCGGCAAATGCCTGGCCCCCAGGAGTCGCGGCGGCGGAGGCTATCAAGGCTGGTGACCGTGGTGGTAAACAGGCCTGGTTGCTGGTTGTCGGCGTTGTTGTGGGGATTGCAGGCTCCATGTTGAAGATCCCCATGGCGGCCTTCGGTACCGCATTTATTGGCAATATCTGGGCGCTGAGCATGTTCGGTGTTGGCCTGCTGCTGCGCGCTTATGGCCAGCCGCTGACCGGTGTCGATATCAATGCGCACTATATTCCGCACGGCGTGATGGTCGGTGCCGGGCTGGTGGCATTGATCCAGGTGGTACAGGTGATCCGCAACAAAAATCAAAGTTCGACATCGACCTATACCCAACCTGACAGCGAAGTACGCAAAGCCTTGGGTCTGGGGGCTGTCGGATATATCGTGATTGCCGGGATGCTGGCTTTGGGAGGCGGGTTATACAGCGAAATGTCGCTGACCATGCTGGTGTTGTTTGTCATCTATGCCGCGTTTGCTGCCTTTGTACATGAATTGATCGTCGGCATTGCGGCGATGCATTCCGGCTGGTTTCCGGCATTTGCGGTGGCGTTGATCACGCTGATCGTTGGGATCATGCTTGGTTTCCCTCCTCTGGCGCTGTGCATTCTCACCGGTTTTACCGCAGCGACCGGGCCGGCGTTTGCCGATATGGGGTTCGATCTGAAAGCCGGCTTTATCCTGCGGGGTCACGGTAAGGATTTACAGCAGGAGTTGCTGGGGCGACGTATTCAGCTGATTGCCGCCATGATTGCTTTTGTGATCGCCATTCCCGTGGTTTATCTCTCTTACACCAGCTATTTCCTGCAGGAGTTGATCCCACCGGTGGCCCGGGTATACGCCAAAACCATTGAGGCAGGAGCCCAGCCCGGTATTGCGTCCAGCCTGCTGATTTGGGCTATACCAGGCGCGATAGTGCAGTTTATTGGGGGGCCTAAACGCCAGCTCGGGGTGCTACTTGCGACAGGTTTGCTGATTAATAATGCCTTGGCAGGATGGGCGGTGCTTGCCGGTATCGCGCTGCGCATTCTGATCATCAAACGCTGGGGGGATAAAGGCCGCGCGCCGATGGAGATCATGGCTGCCGGGTTTATTGCCGGTGACGCGCTATACAACTTCTTCAACTCGATTTTTTCCAGCAAGGGAAAATAACGCCGTACCTGCAATTGCGGGAGGCATAAACCTATCAGGCAACATTTGCGAGGGATTAACATGAGTTTGCAACAAACGCTGCAGGTCTTTGAGCTGATTGATAATGCCTATGTCAAAGGGCAGGACGTGGTCGATCTGTTTACCCATTACCCGTTGGTCAAGGCCAGCACTCATCGTGTCAGCGGTGAGAAGGGCACCACGGATTTTGTCCGCATCGAGATCCCTGGCAGTGCAGGCAAGCAATCCGGTGGTGATGCGCCAACGTTGGGCATTATTGGCCGGTTGGGCGGCATTGGAGCTAGGCCCACGCGCATAGGATTGGTATCAGACGGTGACGGGGCGATTGCGGCGATCGCCAGTGCGCTAAAGCTGGCAGAAATGCAGCGCAAAGGTGACGTTCTGCCTGGTGACGTGGTGATCACTACGCATATTTGCCCGAACGCACCCACTCGCCCACATGATCCGGTCGATTTTATGGATTCACCCATCGATGACGTTACGATGAATGATAACGAAGTGGTGCCGCAAGCCGATGCCATTTTGTCGATCGATACCACCAAGGGCAATCGTATTATCAACCACAAGGGCTATGCGCTGTCACCGACGGTGAAACAGGGCTACATCCTGCGGGTGTCGGAAGACCTTTTGCGTATCATGGAAATGACCAGTGGCCGCCCGGCAGTGACCTTCCCGATCACCATGCAGGATATTACGCCCTATGGTAATGACGTTCATCACCTCAACAGTATCCTGCAACCCTCAACCGCTACGGCAGCGCCTGTAGTAGGTGTGGCAATCTGTACTGAGTCGGTAGTGCCGGGCTGTGGCACCGGTGCCAGCCATGAGGTGGATATCGCGCTGGCGGTGAAATTTGCCGTTGAAGTGGCCAAAGAGTTTGGGCGTGGTACCTGCAACTTCTACGATCCTGCTGAATATGACCGTCTGCTGGCGCTTTATGGCAGCCTGAGCCATTTTCAACAGCGGAAATAACCGTGATGTCTGCCAGATTGAATGAGCTATAGGACGTCGAGTGATGGCCATCGAACTCATTGTTTGATCCCGCTCATGTTTTGCCGTGCGTAACGATCGCATTTCGCATCAAAAACCAGTGACAGACCCGGATTCATCCCCCAATATGGAGATCCCTCAAAGATGATTACGCAGGTGCCAGTCTATGCTGAAAGTGAACGAGTATTTTGCCGGGAAAGTGAAGTCTATCGGTTACGATAGTAGCAGCATCGGTCGTACCAGCGTCGGGGTGATGGAAGAGGGTGAGTACACCTTCGGTACCGCGCAACCGGAAGAGATGACGGTGATCACCGGGGCATTGAAAGTGCTGTTACCGGGCGCACCGGATTGGCAGGTGTTTACGCCAGGCGAGAAGTTCTTTGTGCCTGCGCAGAGTGAATTCAACGTTCAGGTTGCCGATGCGACGGCCTACCTGTGTCGTTATCTGAGTAAGTAATCAGTCCAGTTTGGCCGGGGATGAAGATTTTCCCCGGCACTCCCCAGAGGGCGCAACTTGTTGCGCCCCTTCTGTTTTAGCGCTGTGCTTCGCCACCCAAGGCTTCGATGGTGTTGCTGATCAAGGCCGCCAGTTCGCTGGTCATCAGGATAAAGTCGGCATCGAAACGCTGGGCAAAATCTTCACGGTCGATATCGTCGTTCTGATCGCGCAGGGTATCGGCAAACTTCAGGCGCTTGAGTGAGCCGTCGTCGGCCAGCACCAGTTGAATGCGTTCCTGCCAATCTACCGCCAGCTTGGTCACCAGCTTGCCAGCTTCGATATGCACGGCAATCTCGTCGCTGATCAGGTTCTGCTTCTTACAGCGGATCACCCCACCTTCCTCCAGAATAGCCTTCAGTTCGGCCTCATCCTGAATGATAAAGCCGGCTGGCAGTTCGCCGGAGCGGACCCATTCGGTCAGCGTCAGCTCGATCGGGCTTTCCATGGTCAAAGGTACCACCGGCAGAGAACCCAGGCTCTTACGCAGCAGCGCCAGCATATCTTCGGCACGCTTGGCGCTGGCGGCATCGACCATAATCAGATCGTTAACGGTATCGATCCACATATAGGTCTGGTTGAAGCGGCTGAAGGCGCGTGGCAGCAGGCTGTGCAGCACTTCATCTTTCAGGGAGTCTTTCTCGGTTTTTTTCAGCTTGCGGTGCTGTTCGCCTTCCAGCTTTTCGATCTTGGCCTGTAGCTCTTGTTTCAGTACCGGAGAGGGCAGGATCTTCTCTTCTTTACGGGCGCAAATCATGATCTGGCCGTTAACCGCGTGCGTCAGCGCGTCGCTGTGAGAACCCATCGGGGAAACCCAGCCGGTTTTCGCCATGTCCTGGCTGCCGCATGGGGTGAAGGCAAAGGCGCTGAGCTGTTTTTCCATTTCATCCGCAGTTAGCGCAACGTCGCGGCTCAAACGGTAAACCATCAAATTCTTAAACCACAGCATAATGTTATCCCAGGCTGGGCGTGCATTTGGCACGCAGATTCATCAAAAGCAGGGCGGCATAATAACGAATTGACGCTGAAAAATCGCCTCATTCCCGCTGATTTGCGTCCGCTGCCGCGTTTCACACAGCCAGATAGGGGAATTGCCATTGGCGTCACATTCGGTGAGCGTGGCGTGAGCCGGGCTATGCGCTACACTGGGCGGCAAGTTTGTTGTCGTGCTGAATTGGGGAGAGAAATTGTGCGTATTGGTATCGATCTGGGTGGCACTAAAATTGAAGTGATTGCATTGGCTAACGATGGGGCAGAGCTGTTCCGTCATCGCATTGCCACCCCTCGTCATGATTATCAGCTGACGCTAGAAGCTATCTGCGGGCTGGTGACGCTGGCGGAGGAAAAAACCGGCCAGCAAGGCTCGGTGGGCGTGGGGATCCCCGGGACGCTGTCGCCCTTTACCGGCCTGGTAAAAAATGCCAACTCCACCTGGCTGAATGGTCAGCCGATGGATAAAGATCTTTCTGCCATGCTGCAACGCGAAGTGCGGCTAGCCAACGATGCCAACTGCCTGGCGGTATCGGAAGCCACCGATGGAGCCGCTGCCGGGAAAAAAACCGTGTTTGCGGTGATCATTGGCACCGGTTGTGGGGCTGGAGTTGCGATAAACGGCCAGGTGCATGCCGGGGGCAACGGCATTTCCGGCGAGTGGGGGCACAACCCGTTGCCGTGGCTGGATGAAGACGAACTGCGTTTTCGCGCCGAGGTGCCCTGTTACTGTGGTAAGCCTGGCTGTATTGAAACCTTTATCTCCGGGACCGGTTTCGCTACCGATTATGCGCGGCTGAGTGGTCAGGCGCTAAAAGGTCACGAAATTATGGCGCTGGCTGCACAACAGGATGCGGTGGCAGAGTTAGCTGTTAAGCGTTACGAAATGCGGCTGGCGAAGTCTCTGGCTCACGTGATCAATCTGTTTGATCCCGATGTGATCGTCCTGGGCGGCGGCATGAGCAACGTGGAGCGGCTGTATCAAACGGTGCCGTCACTGGTGAAACCTTGGGTATTTGGTGGCGAGTGCGAAACTCCGATCCGCAAGGCAATACATGGTGATTCCAGCGGTGTGCGCGGCGCCGCCTGGCTATGGCCTCAGGTGTAACCAACCTTCGTAGGGGCGCAGCATGCTGCGCCCGTTGTGAGCCCTTGTCTCACTCCTTAGGTGTGTAATCCTTTTCGCTTTCGCTGCGTACTCGCTCGATATGGATGGTCAGAAACAGCATCTCTTCGCTGGTCAACTGGTGCTGGTAGCTCTTCTCGATGTGCTGGTTGATCTTGCCGGCACAGGCGAATGACTCACGGTATTTCTCCTTCACTACCTGATACAGCGAATCGTCCTCGCTGTTGACGTAATTCTTGCCTAACAGGCGCTGGGCAAAGAATTTCAGGTGGGTGACAAAGCGATGGTAGCTGAGCGATTCCTCGTTGTAGTCAAAACGGAAATGGTATTTGACGATATTGAGGATCTCCTGCATCACACGGGTGATATGCAGGGTGTTGTGCATTTCGTCATTGAGCTGCGCGTTGACCAGGTGCAAGGCGATAAAGCCAGCCTCGTCTTCCGGCAACGTAGTTTCCAGACGCTGGGCGATGATGGTCAGCGCCTCAAGCCCGATGGCAAACTCGTTTGGATAGAGTTTCTTGATCTCCCACAGCAGTGCGTTCTTGATATCCAGCCCCTGCGCATGGCGTTGCAGCGCAAAATGGATATGGTCGGTCAGCGTGATGTAGACAATGTTATGCAGTTTCCCCGGCAGCCGCTCGCGGGCGAGGGTGATGATCTTGTCTGCGGTGGTCACACACGCCAGCGGGATCTCCGCCAGCAGTTCTTTGTAGCGTTCGCTCATTTCGCCACTGTTGAGGGTGAACACCTTTTCAATCAGGCTTTCATCCACACTTTCCCCGGCTTTCTTTTGAAAGCCAATGCCACGCCCCATAACCACCGTTTCTTCCTGATGGTCATTCAGCGTAATCACTACGTTATTATTGAGTATTTTAGCGATTTTCATGGCTATTCCCGGCCCGCTGAAAACGAAAAAACCCGACGTCCGGGAGCGATCCCGAAGGTCAGGTTTTGCCTGTATGCACAGTGACAATCCTGTAATAATTATCATGATAACCGTTGTCGGCTTTGGCTCAATGCTTTTCAGCCTGTACTGTCGCCGTGATCACACTTCTGGCCGTAGTTACCTCTTGACGTAAACCTCTGTCACGGTCATTCGATGCGAAACTGAGCGTCCAGTCGACTGACCCCCAGCCCATTGACCTTTTTCACCTTAATCTGTACCGGGATGCGCTCCTTCATTGCCTCCACGTGGCTGATCACGCCGATGGTTTTGCCGGTGGCGTTAAGGCTGTCCAAGGCATCTAGCGCGGTGTCCAGCGTCTCGGCGTCCAGCGTGCCGAAGCCCTCGTCCAGGAACAGCGAATCGATGCTGGTCTTGTGGCTGACCAGATCGGACAAGGCCAGCGCTAGCGCCAGACTCACCAGGAAGCTTTCACCGCCGGAAAGGGTGCGGGTATCGCGCAGGGCATCGGCCTGCCAGGTATCCACCACCTGTAGCTCCAGCGCATCACTGGTTTTGCGTTGCAACAGATAGCGCCCGTGCAGGCGGCCAAGCTGGTTGTTGGCCAGGTACACCAGATGATCCAGGGTCAGGCCCTGAGCGAATTTGCGGAACTTGTCGCCCTCTTTGGAGCCGATAAGCTGGTTGAGCAGGCTCCAGTCGTCATACTGCTGTTGGCTTTGGGCGATCTGTTCGAACAGGGACTGTTGATTGAGGCGGCGCTCGGCATCGCTGCTCAGTTGGTTGCGCACCTCGCCCTGACGCAGCTGTAGTGTTTTCAGCCGCTCTGCCAGTTCGCTGAGCGCGGTGGTGAGTTGCTCAATATTGGCCTGGGTTTCATCCAGATCTGCAGGGCGCTCCAGACGGTGCTGCTCCAGAGCCTGTACGGCCTGCGCCAACAGCGTTGTGGCCCGCACCTGACGCTCCTGCAACTGCTCTTTGTGCTGCTGTAAGCGCTGGCGTTCGTCGTCATCCAGTAGCGCGGCGTTGAATGCGGCCTCATCGTCGAAGGTGCTGCTGGCCAAGGCCTGCTGCCACTGTTGCTCGGCCTGTTGCCCCCGTTCGGCTTGCTGTTGCTGCTGTTGCTGCAAACCGACCCATTGACCAGCCAGACGATCGCGCTGCTCTTGGGCTTTGTGCAATCGCTCCGTAGCCTGCTGCAAGGCGTTCTCTGCGGCGATTTGTGCCGTGCGCAATTGCTCGCGGGCTTCAGCCACCGTTCTCTCACCAAACAACGCGGTGCGTTCGTTACGCTGTGCCAGCAGCTGAGTTTCATTCGTCAGGCACTGCTGTTGCCAGTGTGCCAATTGGCGCTGGGTTTCCTGCTGGTTTTTCTGCAGCAGATCAAAGCGTTCATTCAGCCGCGCCGTTTCCTGTTGCGAACTCTGCTGTTCAGTTTGCAGGGCATTCAGGGCATCCTTCGCAAGCTGTACGGATTTGGCGAGCCGTTCGTGTTGCAACAGAAGCTGCTGAGCGGCCTGCTCTTCACTATCGCAAGCCTCCAGCCAGGCGGTTAACCGGGCGCTGTCTTGCAGCGTAAAGTCGAAGGCCAAGGGGGCGCTGAGGGTCTGCCAGCTTTGTAGATGGTTTTCCTGCTGCTCAAGTTCCTGGTTCAACTGCGTTTGCAGCCGTTGCTGCTGCTCTTTCAGGCTTTCACTGCGTGCGCGCAGCTCTGTCCCTTGAGTGTGCAGTTCTTCGGTTTGGGTGCGTAACTGGGCGACGCGCTGTTCCGTTTCTGACGGTTTGACAGCCTGATATTGCTCGATCGCCGGATGGTGCGTGGAGCCGCACAGCGGGCAGGGAGCATCGGTTTGCAGCCGCGCCCGTTCGGCTTCCAGACTGACGATGCGCTTTTCCAGTTCGAGCGTCTTCTCAACGTCTGTCAGGTGCGCTTTTTGCTGTTTATACTGCTGGCGCACCGCATCGAGTTGAGTTTCTACTTCGGTCAGCTGTTTTTGTCGCGTAGTGAATTCGAGCCGCTGCTGCTCAAGGCGTTGCTGGTTCTGCTGGAACAGTAAGGCCAGTTTTGACAACTGCTGGCGAACCGGGCGCAAGCCACTCAGTTCGGCCTGGCGGTGACGCAGTTTCTCCAGTGGGGATTGCGCCTCTAACGTGATTTGCTGCTGGAGTTGGCTATCCAACGCCGCCGTGAGTTCAAGCTGCCTGGTCTGATATTGACCCGCCAGGGTAGCCAGTTGGCCGCGTCTTTCGGTGAGTTGTTCCAGCGTGCGCCGCAGCTCTTCGCTCTGCCGCTGGCTCTCCGCAAGCTGTTTACGCGCTTCTGCCAGTTGGTTTTGCAACTGAGCAATCTGATGATCGAGCGGCAACACCTTGTCATCCATCAGCGTCTGCTGCTGTTGCTGATGTTCCGCCTGGGCTTGCCTGGCCTTTTGCGCCTGCTCCAACTGCTGTTGTAACGGGGTCAGTTCGGCCAATTGCCGCTCTTGCTGCTGAGCCAACTGTTCGATCTGTTGCTGCAATGCTAAACGATCCCGCTGACAACGATTACGCTCATTGAGCAACGGGCGCAGTTTCTCGGCAGGCTCACTGCGGGCTAACCGTTGCAACTGCGGTTCGGCCAGTTGAAACTCCTGTTGCACGCCAGCCAGTTGTTGCTGGTATTCCTGAGTCTGTTGCTGGGTGGTTTGCCAGCGTTGCAGCCAGCTCAGCTGATGTTGTTGCCGTTGTGATTGTTGGTTGAGAAGCTGCTCTTCAGTACCGAGTTCGTTGAGCTGGCTTTCCAGCGCCTGACGTTGCTCATCATTGAGCAGTTCAATCCCGCTGGCACGGTGATGCAAAGCGTCCAGATCGCTTTTCGCCTGTTTGTGCTGTTCGAATACCTGTGCCGACAGCCGCCCATAAATCTCGGTGCCGGTCAGTTCTTCCAGCAGTTCGGCACGTTCGTTGGCCTTGGCGTTCAGGAAGGCGGCAAACTGGCCCTGCGACAGCATCATCGATTTGGTGAAGCGGCCAAAATCCAGCCCGGTGATCGCGGCAATCAGCTCTTTTTTATCGGAAATTTTATCCGCAAGGATTTTGCCGTCTGCCCGCAGTGCCAGCTCCACCTTGGGAGCCTGCAGGTTGCCGTCCGGATCGTTTTTCGCCCGGCGTTGGCTCCAGAAGGCGCGATAGCCGACACCTTTGACCTCAAACTCCACCTCGGCCAGCGATTCGGCGGTGTGGCGGGTCATCAATTCGTTCTGGCTGGCGCTGACTTCCAGCCGCGGCGTCTGGTGATAGAGAGCCAGACAGATGGCATCCAGCAGGGTGGTTTTACCCGCGCCGGTGGGGCCGGTGATGGCAAACAGGCCGTTGCTGGCGAAGGGTTCCGCCGTGAAGTCGATTTTCCACTCGCCCTGTAGCGAGTTCAGGTTTTTCAGCCTTAGGCTCAGGATCTTCATGCGGATGGCTCCTCTTGGTGATGCAAGGTTTCTACCACCTGCTGGAACATCTGCCGCATCTGCTGTTGGCGCGGTTCGGCCATCTCGGCTTCCAACGCCAACCGGCGCTCGAAGACTTCGCCCACGCTTAATTCATTCAGGGTTTCTTTATCCTGCTGGGCAAGGGTCTGGTTACGTTGCTCTTTACTGCGCCGCAGCAACACCACTTCAACCGGTAAATCTTCCGCCAACTGTTGGATGCGGCGTTGAATATCGCTGAGGTAATCTTGGGTGGCCACTTCGATATCCAACCAAACCGGAAGTTCGCCGTGATAATCGGCAAACTGCTGTAATTGGGCCTCGATTTGCTGCAAATCACCCTTGATCAGCTGCATGGGCTGGAAGGTGGGGATCTCCAATGGCGCGATCTGTTGCAGCGCACCGTCGGCAAAATCGACCATAAACACGCTTTTGGCTTTGCCTAACTCGTCAAAACTCAGTGGGATTGGCGAGCCGCTGTAGCGGATATGCTCGGACTTGGCGACGTTCTGCGCGCGATGGATATGCCCCAACGCAATGTAATCGGCAGGGGGGAACGCCTGGGCTGGAAAGGCATCCAGCGTGCCGATATAGATATCCCGTACCGAATCCGAGGTGGTGACGCCCACGGTGGTTAAGTGGCCAGTGGCGACGATCGGCAGTGGCAAACCCAACGCATCGCGGCGCGCACAAGCTGCCTGATACAGGGTTTGGTAATGCACGGCGATGGCTTCTTGCAGAGCCTGCTGCTTTTGGTTGCCAGACTCACCGGCGCGGCTGGTGAGCAGATCCCGTGGGCGCAGGAACGGAATGGCGCAAAGTACCGCACCAGGTTGGCCATCAAGCTGGTTGAGCACCACGATCTGCTGCTCCAGCTCGCTTTGCGCGTTGGCAATCACGGTGGTATTCAGGCAGGAAAGCAGCTCACGCGATTCGTTCAGCGTGGCCACGGAGTCATGGTTGCCGCCCAGCACCACCAGTTGGCAGCCGGTGCGTTGCAGTTCCACCACAAACCGGTTGTATAGTTCGCGGGCGTAGCTGGGTGGGGAGCCGGTATCGAACAGATCGCCTGCGACGATAAGCGCATCCACCTGATGCTGTTCCACCTGTTCGATCAGCCAACGTAAGAAGGCCTGATGCTCGGCGGCGCGGCTTTTGGTGAAAAAGTACTGGCCCAAATGCCAGTCGGAGGTATGGATCAGGCGCATAAAACTCCCAGGGCGACAACATAATGGCGACGATTATAAAGGGGGGGATCTCTCCTGTCGTGGCTCAATCAAGCAGGGAGCCGAATGATTTTTGTTTGCCGTCAGAAATAATCGCTATGCTTACTGCGTTCGATCGGGCTTTTTTTTCATAAAACTGTCACAAAACTGACGCATAATGGCGACCGCAATCAACTGAGATCGCTAACACATTGGCAGGATTGACGATGGCAAGACGCATACTGGTGGTGGAAGACGAAGCGCCGATCCGTGAGATGGTGTGCTTTGTGTTGGAACAGAATGGTTACCAACCGTTGGAAGCCGAGGATTATGACAGTGCCGTTACGCGCCTGTCTGAGCCGTTCCCTGATTTGGTGTTACTGGACTGGATGTTACCGGGTGGTTCCGGCATTCAGTTTATCAAGCATATGAAGCGTGAGGCGATGACCCGGGATATCCCGGTAATGATGCTGACCGCGCGCGGTGAAGAAGAAGATCGGGTACGTGGCCTGGAAGTTGGTGCAGATGATTACATCACCAAACCTTTCTCGCCCAAGGAGCTGGTGGCACGTATCAAGGCGGTAATGCGCCGTATTTCACCAATGGCAGTAGAAGAAGTGATTGAAATGCAGGGGCTAAGCCTGGATCCTTCTTCACACCGGGTGATGGCCAATGAGCAGGCGCTGGAGATGGGGCCGACCGAGTTCAAACTGCTGCACTTCTTTATGACTCATCCGGAGCGTGTTTATAGCCGCGAACAGTTGCTTAATCACGTCTGGGGCACTAACGTTTATGTGGAAGACCGCACCGTTGATGTGCATATCCGCCGGCTGCGTAAGGCGCTGGAGACCAGTGGTCATGACAAGATGGTTCAAACCGTTCGCGGCACCGGTTATCGGTTCTCAACGCGCTACTGATCGCACAGCGCTGGAGAGGTTACCGTGCTAGAACGTTTATCGTGGAAGAGGCTGGCGCTGGAGCTGGCCCTTTTTTGCCTGCCCGCCTTATTGCTGGGGCTGATTTTCGGTTATCTGCCCTGGTTGCTGTTGGTTTCGGTGCTGGCCGCGCTGGCCTGGAACTTCTATAACCAACTCAAACTTTCCCACTGGCTGTGGGTGGATCGCAGCATGACGCCGCCGCCGGGCCGCTGGAGCTGGGAGCCGCTATTCTATGGCCTGTATCAGATGCAGCAGCGTAACCGTCGCCGCCGCCGTGAGCTGGCGTTGTTGATCAAACGCTTTCGCAGCGGGGCCGAATCCTTACCGGATGCGGTGGTGATGACCACCGTTGAGGGCAATATCTTCTGGTGTAACGGCCTGGCACAGCATCTGCTGGGCTTTCGCTGGCCGGAAGATAACGGCCAACACATTCTCAACCTGCTGCGCTATCCGGAATTCAGCCATTATCTGCAACAGCAAGAATTTACCCGGCCGCTGACGCTACAGCTGAATAACGAACACTTCGTCGAATTCCGTATCATGCCCTATTCCGAAGGCCAACTGCTGATGGTGGCCCGTGATGTGACACAGATGCGCCAACTGGAAGGGGCCAGACGCAACTTCTTCGCCAACGTCAGCCATGAGCTGCGTACGCCGCTAACGGTGCTGCAAGGCTACCTGGAGATGATGAGCGATGAAGAGCTGGATGGTTCGCTGCGTGGCAAAGCCTTGGGCACCATGCAAGAGCAGACCAAACGCATGGATGGGCTGGTAAAGCAATTGCTTACGCTCTCCAGGATCGAGGCCGCGCCAAACGTGGATATGAACGAGAAGGTGGATATTCCGTTAATGCTGCGGGTATTGCAGCGTGAAGCGCAATCGCTCAGCGGCGGTAATCATCAGATCAATTTCCGGGTGAATGAAAATCTGCAGGTGTTCGGTAACGAGGATCAACTGCGCAGCGCGGTTTCCAATCTGGTGTACAACGCCGTCAACCATACTCCGGCGGGTACCAACATCGAAGTGAGCTGGCAGCAGACGCCGCAGGGGGCCCAGTTCCAGGTCAGCGATAACGGACCGGGCATTGGTGCCGAACATATCCCACGCTTGACCGAGCGTTTCTATCGCGTGGATAAAGCACGTTCGCGCCAGACAGGCGGCAGCGGGCTCGGCTTGGCCATCGTGAAGCATGCGCTCAGCCATCATGATTCACGATTGGAGATCCTCAGCGAGCCAGGCATCGGCACCCGTTTTATCTTTACCTTGCCTAACCGGTTGATTGTTCCCGCGGCTTTAGCAGAGAATGCGGTGAAAAATTAACAGGTCGCCCGCCATGAATCGATTTATCCAAGCTTTGCTGCTTTGCCTACTGTTGTCGGTTGGCCGCGGGGCCGTGGCTGCTCCGGACGGCATGCTTTCCGGTAACCTGTCCAGCGTAGGTTCCGACACCCTGGCCAACCTGATGGCGCTGTGGGGGCAGGATTTCAGCCGGCACTATCCCAACGTGAACCTGCAACTGCAGGCTGCCGGTTCCTCAACGGCACCCACCGCATTAGCGGCTGGTGCGGCGCAGCTTGGGCCAATGAGCCGACCAATGAAGGCGGCGGAGGTGTCGGCGTTTGAGCAACGCTATGGCTATGCGCCGCTGGCGGTACCGGTCGCGGTTGATGCGCTGGTGGTGCTGGTGCATCAGGACAATCCCCTACCTGGGTTGAATCTGCAACAGTTGGATCAAATCTTTTCCGCGACTCGTCGCTGCGGGGAAAACACGCCAATTAACCGCTGGGGAGAGCTGGGGCTGCAGGGCAGTTGGCAGCAGCGTGCCTTGCAACGCTTTGGCCGCAATTCCGCCTCGGGTACCTATGGGTATTTCAAACTGCGTGCGTTATGCGGTGGCGATTTTATGGCGCGGGTGAATGAACTGCCGGGGTCGGCCTCGGTGGTGCAGGCGGTGGCCGGATCGTTAAACGGCATTGGCTATGCCAGCATCGGCTTTCGTGCCAGCGGGGTGCGGCTATTGCCCCTGGCAGAAACGGGCGATCGTTTTATTGAACCTAGCGAAACCAACGTGCGTAACGGTAGCTATCCGTTGGCGCGCTATCTGTATATCTACATCAACAAAGCTCCCAATCAGCCGCTGGAACCCCTGACGGCGGCATTCCTTGACCGTGTACTGTCTGCTCAGGGGCAGGATCTGGTTAATCACGACGGTTATTTGCCGCTACCGCCGGATACGCTGCGCAAAACCCGCACGCTCTTGGGGCTGGATTAGTCCGGCCAACTTGAATTTCATTCAACACCCATGAAAATTTCTCCATTGCCGGGTGACCGGTGACATGAAAGGATGCACTCAAGCAGTGTAGACGTCTGGATGTCCATTTGTAACCCAGCGTAATAATTCAACTTGTCAATGATTGGAACTGATGGCGGCTAGCCCTCAGTGCATCATCGGAGCAGAATATGTCCAAAGCCAGCCATGCCTTTCACGCCGACGTTGTCGGTAGCCTGTTGCGCCCTGCGGCGCTGAAAACGGCCCGTCAGCAGTTCCAGAATGGTGAGATCGACGCGGCTCAGCTGCGCGCAGTAGAAAACGAGCAAATCCGCCATATTGTCGGCAAACAGCAGGAGATCGGCTTACAGGTCGTGACCGATGGCGAGTTCCGTCGTGCCTGGTGGCACTTCGACTTCCTTGAGGGGCTTGATGGTGTAGAAGGCTACGAGGTGGAGCAGGGCATTCAGTTTAACGGAGTGCAAACCAAGGCCCGCAGCATCAAGGTGACCGGCAAACTGGGCTTTAGCAACCATCCGATGCTGGAGGATTTTCGTTTCCTGAAAAGCGTAGCCGGTGATGCTGTGCCGAAGATGACCATCCCGAGCCCGAGCGTGCTGCATTTCCGCGGTGGCCGTCAGGCGATCGACCCGCAGGTTTACCCGGAGCTGGATTGCTACTTTGACGATCTGGCACAAACCTACCGCGATGCGATCAAAGCCTTTTACGACGCTGGCTGCCGCTACCTGCAGCTTGACGATACCGTCTGGGCCTATCTGTGCTCCGACGATCAGAAGCGCCAGATCCGTGAGCGGGGTGAAGATCCCGAGCAATTGGCCCGTACCTACGCAGAGGTGCTGAATAAAGCCATCGCCGGGAAACCGGATGATTTGACCATTGGTCTGCACGTTTGCCGTGGTAATTTCCGTTCCACCTGGATCTCGGAAGGGGGTTATGAGCCAGTGGCGGAAATCCTGTTTGGCCAGGTCAATGTTGATGCCTTCTTCCTGGAATATGATAACGAACGATCTGGCGGTTTTGAGCCACTGCGTTTTATCAGGCCGGGCAAGCAGCAGGTGGTGCTAGGGTTGATCACCACCAAGACCGGTGAGCTGGAAGATCCGGCGGTGGTGCAACAACGCATCAAGGAAGCAACGCAGTTCGTCGATATTAAACAGCTCTGCCTGAGCACGCAGTGTGGCTTTGCCTCTACCGAAGAAGGCAACAGCCTGAGTGAGCAGCAGCAGTGGGATAAGCTACGTAGCGTGGTCAATATCGCAGCATCGGTCTGGTAAGCGCCTCTAAAATGAGCACATGACACGCGTTCAACGTCTGGTTATTGGTGTTTTCACGCATCGTGTAACCATTTGTTTCACATTTCGTGAGTGATGTGCTCAAAAATAATACAAATCATGTAGTGCATATTTATTGATAACCCCTATGTTCGACTGGATGAGAGATATTATCTGGACGATCACTCTGCTTTCCGTCCTGCGTATTGCCTTTTGGCACTATAAACGTTTAACTATCCCCCTATTGCCGGACTAAACCTCCATTTTCCCTAGCTTTCTTCGGTGCTTGCGACCAGGAATTCAGCAGGGAAAAAACGTCTAAAAATCTGCTCGTCATCATGAGTATTCGCCTTTATCAAGGTCAGACGCTGCTATTGCGTGCTGTCTGTTGCCTATGAGTATCACGATGAGAGAGCAGGCCGGCAACCGAACCGAAGTGGGGGCACTTTTGCCACCATGCTTATCGGCAATTTTTTATTTCAACAGGCAGCACAACAGATTATGAGTCATCGTTTAGCGTCAAAAGATATTCTGGCTTTGGGTTTTATGACCTTTGCCTTATTCGTCGGAGCCGGGAACATCATCTTCCCGCCGATGGTCGGTTTGCAGTCTGGCGAACACGTCTGGACTGCGGCAATTGGTTTTCTGATCACCGCCGTGGGTCTACCGGTGTTGACCGTGATTGCTCTTGCCCGCGTTGGCGGCGGCGTTGATGCATTAAGCTCACCTATTGGCCGTAGTGCCGGTTTGATGCTCGCAACGGTGTGCTATTTGGCCGTTGGCCCGCTGTTTGCCACCCCGCGTACCGCGACCGTTTCCTTTGAAGTGGGTATTGCGCCGTTGACCGGTGACGGTCCCCTGCCGCTGTTTATCTATAGCCTGGTCTATTTTGCGCTGGTGATAGGCATCTCGCTCTATCCGGGCCGCCTGCTTGATACCGTGGGTCATATTCTGGCTCCGTTGAAGATTGTGGCGTTGGCTGTGCTGGGTATTGCCGCAGTGATGTGGCCTGCAGGAGCGCCAATCCCTGCGGTGGATGCCTACCAAACCGTGCCGTTCTCTTCCGGTTTTGTTAACGGCTATCTGACGATGGATACGCTGGGTGCCATGGTGTTCGGCATCGTTATCGTTAACGCTGCACGTTCTCGTGGGGTGAAGGACGCAGGCCTGCTGACCCGTTATACCATCTTGGCCGGTTTGATCGCCGGTGTGGGCCTGACGCTGGTCTACCTGAGCCTGTTCAAGCTGGGTTCCGGCAGCGGCGTGCTGACGCCGGATGCCACTAATGGCGCGGTAGTGCTGCATGCCTACGTGCAAAATACCTTCGGCGGCCTGGGCAGCTTCTTCCTGGCGGCGCTGATCTTCATCGCCTGTATGGTGACCGCTGTGGGCCTGACCTGCGCCTGTGCGGAGTTCTTCGAGCAGTACCTGCCGTTCTCTTACAAAACGCTGGTATTCATTCTCGGCCTGTTCTCAATGGTGGTGTCCAACCTTGGCCTGAGCCACCTGATCCAGATTTCGATCCCGGTGCTGACCGCGATCTATCCGCCTTGCATCGTGCTGGTGCTGCTGAGTTTCACCCTGCGTTGGTGGAATAGTGCATCACGTATTGTTGCGCCGGTGATGTTAGTCAGCCTGTTGTTTGGTATCCTTGATGCGGTGAAAGCGTCCAACTTCCAGCATTTGATGCCAGAATGGACCAATCACCTGCCGCTGGCGGCGCAGGGGCTGGCATGGTTGCCACCTTCGCTGCTGATGCTGGTACTGGTCGCAATTTATGATCGGGTTTTTGCACGCAGCCAAGTGACTGCTCACCCTTAAACCTACGGTCTGAATTTTAGGCCACGGACTTGTCCGTGGCTTTTTTACGTTTAAATTAAGACGGGTCATTTTCATGCAACAACAGTCACCCACCGCAGCTCCAGCCAATAAGCTCAAACGTGGCCTCAGCACGCGTCACATTCGTTTTATGGCCCTGGGTTCGGCCATTGGTACCGGTCTGTTTTACGGCTCCGCAGAGGCCATCAGAATGGCTGGCCCCAGCGTCCTGCTGGCTTACCTGATCGGCGGTATCATTGCCTTTATCATCATGCGTGCGCTGGGCGAAATGTCGGTGAATAACCCGCAGGCCAGCTCGTTCTCGCGCTATGCCCAGGATTATCTCGGCCCGATGGCCGGCTACATTACCGGCTGGACCTACTGCTTTGAGATCCTGATCGTCGCCATTGCCGATGTGACGGCCTTCGGCATCTACATGGGCGTCTGGTTCCCGGAAGTGCCGCATTGGATCTGGGTGTTGAGCGTGGTGCTGATTATCGGTGCCATCAACCTGATGAGCGTGAAAGTGTTCGGTGAACTGGAGTTCTGGTTCTCGTTCTTCAAGGTGGCGACCATTATTATCATGATCGTCGCCGGTATCGGCATCATCGTCTGGGGCATCGGCAACGGGGGGCAACCGACCGGGATACACAACCTGTGGGTCAACGGTGGCTTCTTCAGTAACGGCTTTATCGGTATGATCCTGTCGCTACAGCTGGTGATGTTTGCCTACGGTGGGATTGAAATCATTGGCATTACCGCCGGTGAAGCCAAAGATCCCAAAGTGTCGATCCCTAAGGCCATCAACTCGGTGCCTTGGCGTATCCTGGTGTTCTACGTCGGGACGCTGTTCGTCATCATGTCCATCTATCCGTGGAACCAGGTGGGGACCAACGGTAGCCCGTTTGTGCTGACTTTCCAGCATATGGGGATCACCATTGCGGCGGGTATCCTTAACTTCGTGGTGATCACCGCGTCACTGTCGGCGATTAACAGCGACGTGTTCGGCGTTGGCCGTATGATGCATGGCCTGGCAGAGCAGGGGCACGCCCCGCAGGTATTCAGCAAAATCTCCAAACGCGGCATTCCGTGGGTGACGGTGGTAGTGATGATGGCGGCCATGCTGATCGCCGTGTATCTCAACTACATCATGCCGGAAAGCGTGTTCCTGGTGATTGCCTCACTGGCGACCTTTGCCACCGTGTGGGTGTGGATCATGATCCTGTTCTCGCAGATCGCTTTCCGCCGTAGTTTGAGCAAAGACCAGGTCAGCAAGCTGGCGTTCCCACTGCGCGGCGGGGTATTCACTTCGGTGGTTGCCATCATCTTCCTGGTGTTTATTATCGGCCTGATCGGTTACTTCCCAACGACGCGGATTTCCCTGTATGCCGGGCTGGTGTGGGTCGTGGTGCTGTTGTTGGGTTACTACATCAAGGTTAACCGCCAGAAAAAGCGAGCTGTACTGACGGAGTAGGATTGCCCCTCACCCCAACCCTCTCCCACAGGGAGAGGGAGCTGCCCGGAGCACTTGGTTGGTTTGTGCTGCTTCGGAAAGTGGGGAGTAAAGGTATTACGCTGAAAAATCAGCGAGTCCTCTCATCCAAGGTGCATCACCGTATTTTCAGGCCCACTCGATCGGTCCCCTCTCCCTGTGGGAGAGGGTTAGGGTGAGGGGCATAATATTGAAGCTAATGTTTCTCACTACCGTATTAATTTGTTTTCCTCTTCCGTATCGCCATCACCGGCGGCCCTGACCTCCATCACCAGATTACTTTCGCATAATCGCTCTTCCTTCCCTTCTCGGCCACAGCGCGCCAGTACTTCACGAATATCCATCATACTGCTGCTCAAGGCACAGAGCGCCGGTTGCAATGTGCGGCTCATCTGGCTTTCATCTAGCGTGGCGCTATGCAGATAGCCAGCAAACATCAGCGTGGCCAATAGGGTAATCAGACGGTGTTTTGACGATGTTAACAAGATGCCTGCTCCGAACGATAAAATGACGTGTGCGTATTAATAGCCATTCGGCGGCAGAAAGAAAGTCAGAGGAGATATCTGTTGGCAATCGGTTGAAGATAATTACCAACAGAAATAATTTCGTCAGGTTACGTTAGGGATTGTTGGGCGCGGGCTGCAGGTTTGCCAGCATGCTGCGCATGTCGTTGCTGCTTGGCGTCTGATGGATGCGCAGATCGAATTCACCGATCACCGCCAGCAGATGATCGAAGATATCCGATTGAATTCCTTCGTACTCTGCCCACACCGTGGTGTTGGTAAAGGCGTAAATCTCCAGCGGTAACCCTTCCGGCGTTGGGGCCAATTGGCGCACCATCAGCGTCATATTCTGGTGGATCCCCGGGTGCGAACGTAAATAAGCCACCAGATAGGCGCGCAAAGTACCAACGTTGGTCAGGCGGCGGCCGTTGAGCGGCGAGCTGAGATCCACCTCGCTCTGCTGGTTGTACTTACCCAGCTCCTGGGTTTTATCGTTCAGATAGCGTTGCAACAGGGGGTTGCGATTGAGGCGTTCTTGCTCCTCTGACGTCAGGAAGTGGACGCTGGTGGTGTCGATATTGATGCTGCGCTTGATGCGGCGGCCACCGGATTCAGACATCGAACGCCAGTTCTTGAACGAATCTGAGATCAGCGCGTAGGTGGGAATGGTGGTGACGGTGTTGTCCCAGTTTCTGACCTTGACCGTGGTCAGGCCGATATCGGTGACCGCGCCGTCGGCACCGTATTTAGGCATCTCCAGCCAATCGCCGATTTTCAACATATCGTTGGCGGAAAGCTGGATCCCGGCGACCAGGCCGAGAATGGGATCTTTAAACACCAACATCAAGACGGCCGTCATGGCACCCAAACCGCTGAGTAACAGCAGCGGTGAACGGCCCATCAGCAGTGAGATGATCATGATGCCGATGAAAATGGCGGCGACCAGTTTCACCCCCTGGAAGATGCCACGCAGCGGGAGCTGATTGGCAAGCGGGCTTTGGCGCATCAGAGTCAACAGCGTGTCGAGCAGTGAGAACAACGTCAGCAGGGAGAATAACAGGATCCACACCTGCGCCGCCGTAACGATAATTGCCTGAGTCTGGCTGCCATTATGCAGCCACAGCACCGCCTGCACGTTGATGATCACCCCTTGCAGCAGTAGGGCGGCACGCTGGAAGAGTTTATGTTGGGTGATAGCCTGCTGCCAGAGACGTTGTGAGTGCTGGCCACGGCGCTGGATAGCCGTCAGCACCACGCGGTGCAGCACCAGATGGATCACCACGGAAATCAGTGCAATCAGCCCAAGCACCATTGCCAGTGACATCATGTCGGTGAATTCCAGCCCAATACTTTCCAGCCATTGCCTTATTTGTTGTTGCATGCTCGCTCCCTCCAAAGTACTTAAAAAACATCCAATAAATCTAAAACCCGTTAGCCTAAAGGTTATCGGGCATGATATGTGTCTGTTTACCCACTTTTACATTGTAAATCAGCATCTCCACCCCTCGGCTCATCCCCGAGTTTATCACTGAGAGAGGAGGGAGAACGGTGCTCAACGTGGCATGGTGCGTGGCATTGCATTCGTCGTCGATTTGGTTTGCTACATCAGGAGAAAATTCATGCTAAATGCCTGGCATCAGCCGGTTCCACCTTTCGTGGTGAATAAGGGGCAGCGTCTGGAAATCGCTTTGTGGTTACAAAGTGATGAGTTGCCTGAACAGGTTTTTCTACGCGTCGAGCCGGACAATGAAGAGTGGTTGCTGATCATGAAGCCGAAGGCAGTAGAGGGGCTGTGGCGCTATCAGGCCAGCCTGACGCTGCACGAAGGGGAACCGGTACGGCGCTACTGTTTTAAACTGCTGTGGGCCGATCGTCAGCAGTGGTTTGGCCCGCAGGGCTGGTCGCTGACCCCGCCGGGGCAGCTGGCACAGTTTGCCGTGGATGAGCCAGATAGCAGCCCAGGCTGGGTGGCCGATCAGGTGTTTTATCAGATTTTCCCCGATCGCTTTGCCAGCAGCGGCGGGGAACATGGCATCCAGAGTGGCAGTTATCACCATCATGCCGCCGGAAGTGATGTGATACGTCGTGACTGGCAACATCCGCTTGAGGATGAGCACGCTGCTTCGACTTTCTATGGTGGCGATCTGGATGGCATCAGCGAGAAGCTGCCCTACTTGCAGCGGCTTGGCGTCACCGCCCTGTATCTGAACCCGATTTTCACCTCACCCAGCGTCCATAAGTACGATACCGAAGATTACTATCAGGTCGATCCCTACTTTGGCGGTAACGACGCCTTGCTGCGTTTGCGAGTAAGCACTCACAAGGTGGGAATGAAACTGGTGCTGGACGGCGTATTTAACCATACCGGCGACTCCCATCCGTGGTTCGATCGTTATCAACAGGCAGAGGGTGGCGCGTGCCATCATCCCGATTCGCCTTATCGCGGCTGGTTCAACTTCTATCCAGACGGTAACGTGCTGAGCTGGAAGGGCAATACCAATCTGCCCAAGCTCAACTTTGCCGAACCGCAGGTGGTCGATACCATTTATCGGGCGGACAACAGCGTGGTACGCCATTGGTTACGCCCACCGTACAGCATCGACGGCTGGCGGTTGGACGTGGTGCATATGCTGGGGGAAAACGGCGGTGCAGCGGGGAATCTACATCACCTGGCCGGAATGTATCAGGCAATCAAGCAAGAGAACCCAGATGCCTATGTGCTGGGTGAACATTTTGGCGACGCGCGCCGCTGGCTGCATGCCGGGGTGGAAGACGCGGCCATGAACTATATGGGTTTTGCCTTGCCGGTTAGGGCGTTTCTGGCCGGTGTCGATGTGGCTTATCACCCGGTGCTGCTGGATGCGGCAGACTGTGCGAACTGGATGGACGGTTACCGGGCCGGATTGCCCCATAACCGCCAACTGATCCAGTTCAATCAGTTGGATAGCCATGACACGGCGCGTTTCTTGACCTTGCTGGATAACAATCCGCGCCGGATGCAGATGGCGGCGGTGTGGCTGCTGGCGTGGATTGGCGTACCTTGCCTGTATTACGGCGATGAGATTGGTCTGGATGGCGGCAACGATCCCTTCTGCCGCAAGACGTTCCCTTGGGACGAAAGCCAATGGGATCGGCCACTGTTGGCCTTGTTCAGCCGCCTGACGGCACTGCGTAAGCAGAGCAAGGCGCTACGCCGTGGCGGCTGCCAGGTGCTGTATGCGCAGGGGGAGACGCTGGTGTTTGTGCGTACTTACCAGCGGGAGCAGGTACTGGTGGCGTTGCAGCGCAGCGGTAGTGGAGAGGTCGAACTGCCTTATAGCCCGCTGTTGCGAGAGGGGAAATGGCAGCTTGTGGAAGGGGAAGGCGAACGGGTTGCACAGGAAGGTGGCCTGCGGTTGCAGCTAGCGGCCGAGTCGGCCAGCGTGTGGCGGTTACGTGGGTGATGCCCGGCAATGTTGCTGAATAGGTAGGGGCGCCGCATGCTGCGCCCTTACAGTGTGAGTCGGTGACGTTTGTCAGCAGTCTCGTTAATACCCTACAGCAGATCCTGCCGGGCGGCGTACGTCGTTGGCTCCGTACAGGTAGCCCTCACGTACGCGTCCAGAAACGGCAGAGTCATTACCCGAGTTGGCCGGGCTGACACCCGCTGCACCCGGTAATCCCACCAGAATCAGTTCCGCAGCGCCCCAAGGGGTTTGCTCAACCATCTTGTAGCCCATCTCCTTGAGGATTCTCATCGTATCGGCAGAGACACCGCGCTGTTCGTAATAGACCTCATCCGGCAACCATTGATGATGGATCCTCGGGGCATCCACTGCTTCCTGCGGGGCCATGCCATGATCGATCACGTTCAGCGCGGTTTGCAGCGTGATGGTAATGATGCGTGAACCGCCTGGCGAGCCGAGCACCATAAAGATTTTGTTGTCTTTGGTCACCAGCGTAGGGCTCATGGAGGATAGTGGGCGCTTACCGGGGGCGATGGCGTTGGCCGTTCCCTGCACCAGGCCATAGAGGTTCTTCTCACCGACCTTGACGGTAAAATCATCCATTTCATCGTTGAGGAAGAAGCCGGTGCCCGGTGCGATCACCACGGCGCCAAAACGGCCGTTGACGGTATAGGTGGTCGACACCGCATTCCCTTCATGATCGACAATCGAATAATGGGTGGTTTCCGGTTTTTCGTGCGGCTCCATCCCCGGTTGTACATTGACAGAAGGCGTAGCCTGATTGGCGACGATTTTCTTACGGATCTCATCGGCGTAGCTTTTGCTCACCAGCCGATCTATCGGATTCTTGATAAACTCGGGGTCGCCGAGATAGGTATTGCGGTCCATATAGGCATGGCGCATCGCCTCGGTCATGGTGTGGATCGTCGCAGCCGAGTTAAAGCCCATGCTTTTCAGATCGTAGCCCTCAACGATATTGAGGATCTCGCACAGCGTGACGCCACCGGAGCTAGGTGGTGGCGCAGAGACGAATTTATAACCGCGATAGCTACAGGTGATCGGCGTAGCCTCGGTCACTTTGTAGTTGGCGAAATCGGCGGCGGTGAGGATGCCTCCCCCTTGTTTGGCGGCTGCTTCAACCGCCTGTGGGATTTTGCCCTGATAGAATGCGGAGGGACCTTCTTTGGCGATGGCTTCCAGCGTGTTAGCCAAGTCGGTTTGCACTAGGCGATCGCCCGGTTGTAGCGCAGAACCGTCTTTACGCAGGAAGATTTTGGCCGATTCCGGGTCTTGCTTGAAGCGTGCGACGGTGGTGTCGAGAATATCGGTATCGGCTCGCGTCAGGATAAAGCCCTCACGGGCCAGCCTGATGGCCGGTTCCATCACCTGCTCGCGGCTCAGCTTGCCGTACTTTTTACGCGCGGTCTCCATTCCCAGCACCGTTCCCGGCACGCCAGCGGCCAGATAACCATATAGGCTGGCGTCTTTTTTCACCTTGCCTTGCGCATCCAGATACATATCGGCACTGGCCGCCGCCGGAGCGGTTTCACGGAAGTTGATAAAGGTATCGGTGCCATCGGCCAGGTGCAGGGTCATGAAACCGCCACCGCCGATATTGCCGCAGCAGGGGTTAACCACCGCTTGGGCATAGCCGACCGCGACCGCCGCATCCACCGCGTTGCCCCCCATCTTGAGAATATCTACGCCGACCTGTGAGGCCAGATGCTGCGAGGTGACCACCATGCCATTTTGCGCTTCCACCGCTGGGTTAGAGGCTGCATACAGCTGGCTGCTGACCAGCAAGGCTGCCAAGGTCAGCGGTTGACTCCACTTTTGCAAAAACATAACGACTCCTGTGTTGATCCCTGTGTTTTTATTTGTCCCGCAGGTGCTGCAAAGCGCAGGCCAACCTATGAAGAGTAGCTATGGATAGGGAATACGACGGTAGGAGGAGTGAAAAATGTGAAGCGAAACAGGGGAATATTGCACTGAAGGGGGGCGGTCGCACCGATTTTGGGCATAAAAAAAACCGGCCAGCAGGGCTGACCGGTTCTGACACTTACAGGCTGAAATTACAGCTTGGAAGCGTTCTCAGACAGGTATTTAGCTACACCGTCTGGAGATGCGCCCATACCTGCTTTGCCTTTTTCCCACTGAGCTGGGCACACTTCGCCGTGCTCTTCGTGGAATTGCAGCGCGTCAACGGTACGGATCATTTCGTCGATGTTACGGCCGATTGGCAGGTCGTTCACGATCTGAGAACGCACAATGCCGTTCTTGTCGATCAGGAAAGAACCACGCAGGGCAACGCCCGCTTCTGGGTGTTCGATGCCGTAAGCTTTCTGAATTTCGCGCTTAACGTCAGCAACCATTGCGTATTTCACTTCACCGATGCCGCCTTTGTCGACAGGGGTTTTACGCCATGCGTTATGGACGAATTCTGAGTCGAAGGAAACGCCTACAACTTCAACGCCGCGCTTCTGGAACTCTTCATAGCGGTGATCGAAAGCGATCAGCTCAGAAGGACATACGAAGGTGAAGTCCATCGGCCAGAAGAACAGTACGGCTGGTTTGCCGTTCAGGTGCTTCTTCAGGTTGAAGTTTTCTACGATTTCGCCATTGCCTAAAACGGCTGCAGCGGTGAAGTCAGGGGCTTGACGAGTTACCAGGACCATAATTACTCCTGTAATAGTAGTTCAATGGGTTGATGTAAAAGCAGGGGCCAGTATAAGGGCCACCACTCGGTGAGGGAAGGGTGAAAGACCAATCAATGAGATAGCTTCCACCTATCAAACCGAGAGAATAAATCCAGCAGTCTTTCAAAATAACCTTTTCGTACAAAAGGGCAAGGACAAAAAGCCACATTCCGTTAACTGAATGAGTAATAGGGCTTTTTATCCGGCGATCACAATGACTTGTTTCTGGCCTGTTCCATCATACGGGGATAAAACTGCCAGAACTGTGTTTCAAGCTGATGATACTGGCGTTCCACGTCGGCAAAGGAGCCAGCCAATGCGGCCAGCCGTGGGCGGCGGCTAGCCATGCCTGCCAATACATCGCCGATAAACGGCAGCTCGGCGTAACGCTCCAGCCAGCGTTCGGGCCAAAGATAGCTGTTCAGGTTCTGGAAACGCTGCGGCGTCTGCGGCAGATGCGGCACAATCACGCTGCGAGCCTGCTGGGTGAAGGAGTGCAAGCTGCAGGTTGGCTCAAGCTGTTGCCAGTGGCGAGCCAGAAAGTGATCCCAGACCACGTCGAGCGTAATGGGGGCGACGCGGCGGTATTGCGGGCTGAAATAGTCGCGGCAGGCTTTGACTTCCGGCTGGATATCGGTCAAAACATCGACGCGCCGATGCATCATGATGCCAGCCACTACCGCCGGATCGTAATCACCTGCGGGGTTGCCGCGCACGAAATCGGCGAGCAGGTTGCCAAGCAGCGAGCTTTCCGCAAGCTGGGCCAAATGGAGATGAGCGAGAAAATTCATCTGCCAACTATAACCCAAGTCATGCAATTCCTCCTTATTCCTTGCTGCTTGTCGCCCGCGGCTTTAGACTGTACCGCCTGTTTTTTCCCAATTAGCTAGCTGAAGAAGTGAATACCCATGCGCGTCGCCGATTTTTCTTTTGAGCTCCCCGAGTCTTTGATTGCCCGCTATCCACAGCCTGAGCGCAGCGGTTGCCGTTTGCTGCAGCTGGACGGGCCAAGCGGAGGCCTGACGCACGGCGTGTTCACCGATCTGCTGGATAACCTGGAGGCGGGCGATCTGCTGGTGTTCAACAATACCCGCGTGATCCCTGCGCGCCTGTTTGGCCGCAAGGTCAGCGGCGGCAAGATAGAAGTGTTGGTCGAGCGGGTGTTGGACGATCATCGGGTGCTGGCCCATGTACGTGCCTCCAAATCCCCCAAGCCGGGCACCGAACTGCTGCTTGGCGATGACGAAAGCATTGCCGCTACCATGGTCGCGCGCCATGACACGCTGTTTGAACTGCGCTTTAACGACGATCGTGACGTGTTCACCATCCTCAACGCGGTGGGCCATATGCCGCTGCCGCCGTATATCGATCGCCCGGATGAAGACGCCGACCGCGAGCTGTATCAGACCGTCTACAGCGAAAAGCCGGGTGCCGTAGCGGCCCCGACGGCGGGCCTGCATTTTGATGAGCCACTGTTGGCTGCGCTGCGCGCCAAGGGCATAGAGATGGCGTTTGTCACCTTGCACGTTGGCGCTGGCACCTTCCAGCCAGTGCGGGTAGAAACCATTGAAGAGCATGTGATGCATGCGGAATACGCCGAAGTGCCGCAGGATGTGGTGGATGCGGTATTAGCCTGTAAGGCGCGGGGCAAAAGGGTGGTTGCCGTGGGCACCACTTCGGTACGTTCGCTGGAAAGCGCGGCCAATGCCTGCCAGGATGCGCTGATTGCGCCTTTCTTCGGCGACACCAGCATCTTTATCTATCCGGGATATCACTATCAGGTGATCGATGCGCTGGTAACCAACTTCCACCTGCCGGAATCCACTCTGATCATGCTGGTTTCGGCGTTTGCTGGCTATAAAAACACCATGAACGCCTATCATCAGGCAGTGGCCGAGCAGTACCGTTTCTTCAGCTACGGCGATGCGATGTTTATCAGCCGTAATCCACTGGCGGAAAGCGAATCCGTCGGGGAATAAATTCCCGGGTTACGCACACTGCGTGGCCCTGTTTTTATGGCGACTGATGAAGAGAAATCAAGCTTGATGCTTGGGAACGTTATGGCGTATTACTCAGTCGCATTGGTATGAGTACAACGCCTGCTATTATAGACAGGTGTTGACTATTGAGTTCAATATAAGAGAATCCGGGCGTAGGCTATTATGATAGTAAATGTAATTGTTTAACATTACGGATTTTCTTCTTTTTATGTCCAATAGTTCTTCAATAGAAGATTCTAATGTTTCCTCGCATGAGAATGGTAGGTAATTTATATTTTTATTGAAGTTACCTACGCTCGAATATTTCAGTTCTTCTGATATTATAGCTCGTGATGCTGAAATGTACTCTGCAAATCGCCAACCAGTGGAGAAGTGAAGACCATTTGAAGTTATGCAAATGTCATGTTCTTTTATCGCCTTTATGAAGTTGGCGCGTTTTACCATTTTTTGATGGATTATATACTTACTCGCAATCTTTCTCGTGAAAGGTGTTTCGCCTACGCCGAAGGTTGCAATTTTTTTATATTTATTGGATAGCGTGTCCAATATGAGGAGTCTGGTCTTGTTTATATTATCAATCTCTTCAGCTGTTGATAAATCTTCACAAGGATCCCAAAGGCCCGTTAGGAATAAGATTCTAGGTTTTTTGAAAGGTTTTGGCAAACACTCTAGATCGCTATGACGTATGATCCCCTTGCCAACAAAGCGTTTAAAGCTATTATTGAGCCAGTCAATTTTTGAGTAATCAGGGATGATGTTGTAGTTAAACCCAATAGGTTTGCACTTTTCATATAGATGGCCTAACTGTGGTGAGTAACTTCTTTTATAATAGACGTCACACCATTCATAATCCATCAGTGAGAAAAAACCCCTGTCGATTTGATCTCCATCATGGCCATCATATATGAAATTCACACCATCAATAGTAGCCCGTAGTATTTTATCTGAATAACGATCGTTTTTATCGATTGAATCTATATGCAACATTCCTTTTTTATGGAGCATCATAAAACCATAAAGATATTGGTTTATGTGGTGAGATTTTTTGAAAGATAGAGATACATGCACCATTAATTATTGCCTATTTTTTATAACCATCAATATAGCGCTCTAGTGAGGTTGAGTGCTTTTCTTTACCAGTATTTTATCAGTTGCGGCCTGAGATAGAAAGCCTGAGCCACAAGTATGCTCTGGATGCTGAGCTAGAAGCGACTGAGCTGCAAACTATTCCCGAACTAACCTCAGCCGAGGAGCCCGTACTGATAGAAGAGTTGAAGATGTGACAACCAGGCAGGGAGACTGAGTGTGGGAGGGATTGAAGGTTTTAGGTGGAGATATGAGAGGGGGGGATAGAAAAGTTGGTACAATAAAGGAAAAATCACCAAATTTTGCATACGGACATTTTGCGGGTTGGCTTGTGTCGCGGCTTACAGCGTTGTTATGATGCACCCAATTTTGTCAAACATCAGACTGTTTCTCTGATGCTGGAGGTTTTGTGAAGTACGAATTACAGACAACCGATGGCCGTGCTCGTCGCGGCCGCCTGGTCTTTGAGCGTGGCGTAGTGGAAACCCCGGCCTTTATGCCGGTGGGCACCTATGGCACGGTCAAAGGCATGACGCCGGAAGAAGTGAAAGATACCGGTGCGCAGATCCTGTTGGGTAACACCTTCCACCTGTGGCTGCGCCCAGGGCAGGAGATCATGAAGCTGCACGGCGATCTGCATGACTTTATGCAGTGGCACGGGCCGATCCTGACTGACTCCGGTGGTTTCCAGGTGTTCAGCCTGGGGGCAATGCGCAAGATTAAAGAGGAAGGCGTTTATTTCCGTAACCCGATCAACGGCGATAAAGTGTTCCTCAGCCCGGAAAAATCGATGGAGATCCAGTACGATCTGGGGTCTGACATCGTGATGATTTTCGACGAATGTACGCCTTACCCGGCGGATTGGGACTATGCCAAGCGTTCGATGGAAATGTCTCTGCGTTGGGCGCAGCGCAGCCGCCAGCGTTTTGATGAACTGAATAACAACAATGCGTTATTCGGTATTATCCAAGGCGGTGTTTACGAAGATTTACGTGATGTATCGGTAAAAGGGCTGGTGGAGATCGGCTTTGATGGTTACGCTGTGGGCGGTTTGGCGGTAGGTGAGCCAAAAGAGGATATGCATCGCATTCTTGAACACGTTTGCCCACAGATTCCAGAAGATAAGCCACGCTATCTGATGGGAGTTGGCAAGCCGGAAGATCTGGTTGAAGGCGTGCGTCGCGGTATCGACATGTTCGACTGCGTGATGCCAACGCGTAATGCCCGTAACGGCCATTTGTTCGTGACGGACGGTGTGGTAAAAATCCGTAATGCCAAGCACAAGGATGATACTTCCACGCTGGACAGTGAGTGCGATTGCTATACTTGTCGCCATTATAGTCGTGCCTATTTGCATCATCTCGATCGCTGCAACGAGATTCTCGGTGCCCGATTGAACACCATCCATAACTTGCGCTATTACCAACGTTTGATGGCGGGTTTACGCCAGGCCATTGAAGAGGGTAAATTAGAGCTGTTTGTGGCGGATTTTTATGGTCGGATCGGCAAACCGATACCACCTTTAAACGCTTGAATTAATAATTGAAAATTTAATGAGGGAATTTTAATGAGCTTTTTCATTTCCGATGCAGTGGCAGCAGCAGGGGCTCCGTCTCAGGGTAGCCCGTACTCTTTGATCATTATGCTGGTGGTGTTTGGTCTGATCTTCTATTTCATGATCCTGCGCCCACAGCAGAAACGTGCTAAAGAGCACAAAAAACTGATGGACTCCATCGGCAAGGGTGATGAAGTGTTGACCACCGGTGGCCTGATTGGCCGTGTCACTAAAGTGGCAGATACCGGTATTATTGCCATCGCGCTGAATGACACCACGGAAGTGATGATCAAGCGTGACTTCGTGGCGGCCGTTCTGCCGAAAGGTACTATGAAGGCCCTGTAATTTTGTTTTCCCTAAGGGAACTGCCGTGCTAAACCGTTATCCTCTGTGGAAGTATCTGATGCTGATCGTAGTGATCCTCGTCGGACTGCTATATGCGCTTCCCAACATTTACGGAGAGGATCCGGCCGTACAGATCACTGGCGCGCGCGGAGTCGCCGCCAGTGAAACTACGCTGGACCAAGTCCGTACTGTATTAGAAAAAGACAATATTGCGAGCAAGTCGATTGCGCTGGAAAACGGTGCCATCCTGGCTCGCTTTAAAGATCCTGACGTTCAGCTGCGCGCCCGTGAAGTCTTGATGGCTGAACTGGGTGACAAATATGTCGTCGCATTGAACCTCGCCCCGGCAACGCCTGCCTGGCTGGCGATGCTCAACGCCGAGCCGATGAAGCTGGGTCTGGATTTACGTGGTGGTGTGCACTTCCTGATGGAAGTCGACATGGACACCGCGCTGAGCAAGTTGCAAGAACAAACTATGGATACCCTGCGCAGCGAGCTGCGTGAAAAGGGCATTCCTTACGCTGCGATCCGCAAGTTGGACAACAACGGCGTGGAAGTTCGCTTCCGTGACAACGCCGCTCGCGACCAGGCCATCAGCTACATGACGCCACGTCAGCGCGATCTGGTGCTTTCTGCCAACGGCAGCAACACCCTGAAAGCAACGATGACCGACGCTCGCCTGAGCGAAGCACGTGAGTATGCGGTGCAGCAGAACATCACCATCCTGCGTAATCGTGTCAACCAGCTCGGCGTTGCCGAACCGTTGGTACAGCGCCAGGGTGCCGATCGTATCGTCGTTGAGTTGCCAGGTATCCAGGATACGGCGCGCGCCAAAGAAATTTTGGGTGCGACCGCTACGCTGGAATTCCGTCTGGTGAATACCAACGCGGATGCGACCGCTGCGGCCAATGGCCGTGTGCCGGGTGACTCCGAGGTGAAATACACCCGTGAAGGCCAACCGGTTGTGCTGTACAAGCGTGTGATCCTGACCGGTGACCACATTACAGACTCCACCTCCAGCACCGATGAGTACAACCAGCCGCAGGTCAATATCTCGCTGGACAGCGCTGGTGGTACTGCCATGTCCAACTTCACCAAAGACAGCATTGGCAAGCCAATGGCAACGCTGTTCGTGGAGTATAAAGACAGCGGCAAGAAAGATGCCAACGGCCGTTCCGTGCTGGTGAAGCAGGAAGAAGTGATCAACGTGGCGAATATTCAGTCACGTCTGGGTAACAGCTTCCGTATCACCGGTATCAGCAACCCGAACGAAGCACGTCAGCTGTCGCTGCTGCTGCGTGCCGGTGCGTTGATTGCGCCTATCCAGATCGTGGAAGAGCGGACCATTGGTCCAACCTTGGGGCAACAGAACATCACCCAGGGCCTGGAAGCTTGCCTGTGGGGCCTGGTGGCTTCGATCGTCTTTATGGTGGTCTGGTATCGCAAGTTTGGTCTGATCGCTTCTACCGCGCTGATGGCTAACCTGGTGCTGATCGTTGGCGTAATGTCTCTGCTACCAGGGGCGACGCTAACCATGCCGGGGATTGCCGGGATCGTGCTGACGCTAGCGGTGGCGGTTGACGCCAACGTACTGATAAACGAACGTATCAAGGAGGAACTGAAGAATGGACGATCCATTCAGCAGGCGATCCATGAGGGCTATAAAGGCGCGTTCTCCAGTATCGTTGATGCCAACGTCACGACGTTGATCACCGCGATCATTCTGTACGCAGTCGGTACCGGTTCGATCAAGGGCTTTGCAATTACCACCGCAATCGGTGTGGCGACGTCCATGTTCACCGCGATTGTCGGTACCCGTGCCATCGTCAACCTGCTTTACGGCGGCAAGCGCATTAACAAGCTGTCTATCTGAGGAGTGCGTTGTGGCACAGGATTATACTGTTGAACAACTCAACTACGGCCGTAAAGTCTATGACTTTATGCGCTGGGATTACGTGGCCTTCGGCATCTCTTTGGTGCTGTTGGTAGCGTCGATCGCCACCATGTCCGTGCGTGGGTTTAACTGGGGTCTGGATTTCACCGGTGGTACGGTGATTGAAATTACTCTGGAACAACCCGCGAATCTGGACCTGATGCGCGATACGTTGGAAAAAGCCGGGTTCCAGGACCCGATTATCCAGAACTTTGGCAGCAGCCGTGACGTGATGGTGCGTATGCCACCGGCGGTCGGTACCGCTGGCCAGGAACTGGGTAACAAAGTTATTGGCGTGATCAACGAATCGGTCGATAAGAATGCGTCCGTCAAGCGTATTGAATTCGTTGGCCCGAGCGTAGGGGCAGAACTGGCACAAACCGGCGGCATGGCGCTGCTGGTGGCGTTGATCTGTATCCTGATTTACGTGGGCTTCCGTTTTGAATGGCGTTTGGCCGCGGGGGCCGTTATCGCCCTGGCGCACGACGTGGTCATCACCATGGGTGTGCTGTCGCTGTTCCATATCGAGATTGACCTGACCATCGTGGCATCCTTGATGTCGGTGATCGGTTACTCGCTGAACGACAGTATCGTGGTATCTGACCGTATTCGTGAGAACTTCCGCAAGATCCGTCGCGGTACGCCTTATGAAATCATGAACGTCTCGCTGACGCAGACGCTGAGCCGTACCATCATGACCTCCGCCACGACGTTGATGGTGGTTCTGATGCTGTACATCTTCGGCGGCGCGATGCTGCAGGGCTTCTCACTGACCATGCTGATCGGTGTGTCTATCGGTACCATATCTTCTATCTACGTCGCCTCTGCGCTGGCGTTGAAACTGGGTATGAAACGCGAACACATGCTGCAGCAGAAAGTGGAGAAAGAGGGCGCCGATCAGCCTTCGATCCTGCCGTGATTGCCCGGTGTGCGGCTGAATAAGCCACGCACCGTCTGAACCAGATGCCGGTCAGTTTACGCTGACCGGCATTTTTTTTGCTCCTGTGCCGCCAGCAGGTTCAGCGAGCTCACCAACTCCGCCAGGCTGGTGGCCTGCATCTTCTCCATCACTTTAGAACGGTGTACCTCTACGGTGCGTACGGCGACGAAGTAACGATCGGCGATGGCCTTGTTGGTCATACCGGCGGCAACGGCGCTGGCGATATCACGCTCGCGTGAGGTCAGCGTACTGAAACGCTGCTGCAACTGGTAGCGCTCCACTTGGCGTTGAGAATGGGCGATCCCGCGTTCCAACGCGGCGATCAGCGGTGCGGTAGCAATCGGCTTTTGCAGGAAATCCAACGCCCCCAATTTCATCTCTGCTACCGCCATAGCGATATCGCCATGACCGGTTACGATCACCACCGCCAGCGTACTTTCCCGCTCGCGTAGCCGCTGATGGATTTGCTGCCCATCGATCCCTGGCATGCGAATATCCAGCATCACGACGCCGCATTGGTAAGGGTCGACTTGGTCGATAAAGTTTTGGCTGTCGTTCCAGATCTTCACCCGATAGTCCAGCCCTTCGAGTAAAAAGCGGCTGGCGTCGGTGACCGCCAGATCGTCATCAACCAGATGTATCAGCGCCATGGCGTGTTTCCTTTTTGATCTCAGGGAAGAGCAGGGTAACGCGTAGCCCCTGCCGTTGTGGCGAAATCGAATAATTTTCCAGCGTCAGTTCCCCCTGCTGGCTCCTTAGCAGCCGCTGGCAGATCACCAGCCCCAGGCCAAGTCCTTCCGATTTAGTGCTGCGAAAAGGCACGAACGGCTGTGCTAACTGTTCGGCGCTGAGGCCGCCGCCATCGTCTTCCAGTATTAGCGTCTGCCGATCGCCATCGGTTTCCAGCCGCAGGGTGATCTGCTGGGAACCGGCCTGCAGGCTGTTGTTTAACAAGTTGGTTAGCACCTGCTCCAACAGCGTGGCCTGGCTATACAACTGGCTTTTCGGGGCGATGATGATGGCCAGCCGGCACTGAGGGTAATGCTGTTCGATGCGCATCAGCTTGATGACATTTTCCACCAGGGGGCGCAGCGTTAGCCATTGTGCGCTTTCATGGTGTGGCGTTTTGCTGACCCATTGGCGCAGATTGACGATGGTTTCTGCCCCTCGCTGCGCCTGTTGGCCAATCTGTTCGAGGATCGGCAACAGCTCGTGCTGCGGATCGCTGCGCTCAAGGCGAATACGGCAACCTTCGGCGTAGTGGCGAATAGCCGCCAGAGGCTGGTTAAGTTCGTGAGCGAAACCGGAAGCCATCTCACCCAGGGTGCTGAGGCGTTGCGCCCGGGCTAGCGCTGCTTCTCTGGCCCGCAGCGTCAGATGCATTTGTTCTAGCTCGCGCCCACGCAGGCGGACCAGGTGGCCGATCCACAGATGGTTAGCGCCAAGCAGTAACATGCCTCCGGCGATCGTGCCAAGCAGGAGCAGATGTTGCAATGCCCAACTGTGTATCTCTTGCCAGAGTGAACGCTGTGCAGGATGGCGATCCAGATCGCGCAGCAATTGATCTACCTGGCGGGATGAGGCGGGAGCGCCCCAGGCAGGGAGACCTGGGGTATCCACTTGCAACAACTGGCGGGTCAGCTCATCGACCAGGGGATCGGGCACGTGGTTCAAGGCGGCAAACGACCAGTTGGGATAAAGCACGCTGCTGGTCAGGCAGGGCTGTGTGCTGGGTTTGGCCAGCAGGGCACGGTAATCATCGGCTTTGAGTAATCCCTCTTTCTCCATCTCTTCCAACAGGCAAACCGGCACTATGGCCGCATCCAGCGCCCGATCGCGCAACAGATAAAGCAGGGCGTCCACGGGATAACCGCTGAAGTGCAGTTGCAGATCTTTTTCCGGATGTATGCCGGCGGCCAGCAGCTCCTTATAGCCCAGCAGATAGCCGCCAAACGCGTCAGGGGAGACCGCGCCCACTTTTTTACCAGTGAGCTGATTAGCCTCGGTCACAGGGCTATCGCGGCGTACCAATACCACGCTGCCTATCACGTTGTTTGAGGCGTTCTGCTGATTTTGGCTGGAGCGTAAGGAGACCAACCAGCGTAACGGGTAACTATTGTCCAACTGAATATACTGCGCCGGGTTGGTGAGCAGAAAATCGACCTGGCCGTTGCTGACGGCTTCCCCCATATCGGCCAGGTTCAGCGGCAACAGTTGAAAGCTTTCGTCTGGGAACTGACGATTGAGATGGTTAATTAACGGCTGCCATTGGGCCAGGGCATGTGTATCGCCGCGTAATGCCAGCACGGCGATGGTCCATTGCCCCGCCCAGGCCGGGCTTAACCAGCCGCATAGCAAGATCATCAGTACTGCTTTTTTCACATCATCTCCATTTTTATGATCTCGATCGCCAGCAAGAATTGTCCTGGATCAAGCCGCAGTAGGGAATGTGGTAAACCACAATATGGGCGGTCGTACGCCACTTTTACACTCCTTTGTATCAGCTCCCCGGTTGATACTTTTTGGGAGAAATCAATGGATAGTGGAAAACGGCAATTTTTACAACGCCTCGGTGTCCTGACTGCGGGGGCCGCGTTGGTACCGCTGGCGCACTCCGGCTGGCAGTTGCAACCCGAGCGGCGTGAAGGCGACGGCAAAAAGCGTATGGCGATGTTGATCGACCTGCGCCGCTGTATTGGCTGCCAGGCCTGCACGGTTAGCTGTGCGGTAGAGAATCAGCTGCCGCAGGGGCAGTTTCGCACCAGTGTACTGCAGTATCAGGTCGTCACGGATAGCCAGCGTATCCCCACCAACGTGCTGTTACCGCGCCTGTGCAATCATTGCGATAACCCGCCTTGCGTGCCGGTCTGCCCGGTACAGGCAACCTTCCAGCGTGAGGACGGCATTGTGGTAATCGATAACACCCGCTGTGTCGGCTGCGCCTACTGTGTGCAAGCCTGCCCCTATGAGGCGCGCTTTATCAACCATGAAACCCAAACCGCGGATAAATGCACCTTCTGCGTCCACCGCCTGGATGCCGGGCTGTTGCCTGCCTGCGTTGAATCCTGCGTCGGCGGTGCGCGCATGATCGGCGATCTTAACGATGAACGAGGTACTTTGAGGCGCACGCTGGAACAGCATCGAGGGGAGCTAAAGGTGCTCAAACCCGAGCAGGGGACGCACCCACAGGTGTTTTATCTGGGGCTGGATGAGGCTTTTGTCAGCCATGTCCGGGGACAACCGGCGCTGTGGCAGGAGGTACACTCATGATCCGCGAAGTGATGGCTCGCCCGCAGGAGATCGCCTGGTTGCCCTGGGCGGTACAGTATTTCTTTTTCATCGGTCTGGCATGTAGCAGCATTGCCATTGCGGCCTGGTTACGCTGGCGTTCAGCGTCTGAGGCATCTCGGCTGGAGCTGGCTGCCGTTTCGCTGGCGGTGGTGAGCGGCACCGTGGCCCCGTTGGCCCTGAGTGCGGATTTACATCAGCCCGCTCGAATCTGGCACTTCTATGCCCATTTCGCACCTTGGTCGTGGATGTCTCTTGGCTCGGTGTTTTTACCACTGTTTACCTTGCTGGTCGTGGCCTATTTCATTTTGCTGCTGCGTTGCCAACTGAGGGCAAAAGCCCTGCCGTTCTGGGCGCGTTGGTTACAGATTTGGCCCGCTTGGCAAGAAGAGAAATGGCTGCGTTGGGTGGCATTGGCCACGCTGCTTTCAGCAGTCAGCATCCTGCTCTATACCGGCCGGGAAGTGTCCGTGCTGCGTTCACAACCGCTGTGGTACAGCCTGTGGTTACCTTGGCTATTGCTGCTTACCGCTATGCAGGCCGTTCCGCCAATGCTGGCCTATTGGTTACGCCATGAACCGCAATGGCAATCGCGCTTGGCACGCTATCAAGGGCTCTCTCTGCTGTTGCTGTGCCTCTCCAGCCTAGGCTGGTGGTTGGACGGTAGTGACTCTGCCGCTGCGCTGCGTCAGTTACCTACTCAGGGGAGCGTTTGGTCATGGGTTGGCAGCGCATTTACCGTCTTGATCCTGCTATTGATGGTTTCGGCTTGGCGATCGCGTCATCGGGCGCTAGGGACGGCAGGTCTGTTTGCACAGTGCGTGGCAGCGTTGCTGCTCTGTTGGGGCGTGCGCTGGATGCTGCTGATGCAAACCCAGACGCTGCCCAAGTTCAATATATTGCTCAACCCCTATGTGTTACCGCTCGGCAGCGAGGGGCTATTGGCCATCCTCGGTACCTTCGGGCTGTGGCTGGCATTGATCATCGGGGTTCGTGAATTACAGCATGGGTTGATGGAGAAAAAACGCTATGGCTAAGTCAACGCGTCGTCAGTGGTTGAAAGGCGGGCTCGCTTTGGGTGGGCTGGCCGTGTTTGGTGCCAGCTACAGCGAAATGGTGCAAAAGGTGTTTACCGGCCTGCGTGACGGCAGCAGTGGAAAACTGACGCTGGACCGGATCAGCGCCAATGCGTTACCGCCAGAAGGCCGCCAACATCCCGAAGGCTGGCAGGCCAATCCGCAGCAGGCCGTTTCCATGACGCAATGTTTTGGCTGCTGGACGTTGTGCGGCCTGCGGGTGCGGGTCGATCGGGACAGCAATCAGATACTGCGCGTAGCGGGTAACCCTTATCATCCGCTATCGCACGATCACCATTTTCCCTATCGTTTGCCAGTGAGTGATGCACTCAACCGGCTAGGCGGTGATGCCGGTTTGGAACAGCGCTCAACCGCCTGCGCTCGCGGTGCAACCCTGCTGGAAGGGCTGACCAGCCCGTACCGGGTGCTGGAACCGATGAAGCGGGTTGGGCCGCGCGGTGGCGGGCAGTGGCAGCGCATCAGTTTTGAACAACTGATCAAGGAAGTGGTTGAAGGTGGCGATCTGTTTGGTGAAGGGCCAGTGGAGGGATTACGGGCCATCCGCGATCTGCAAACGCCACTCGATCCGGCACAGCCAACGCTTGGGCCGAAGGCTAACCAACTGCTGGTCACCAACGCAGGTGATGAGGGGCGGGATACCTTTATCAAACGTTTTGCGCAAAACGCCTTTGGCACGCGCAACTTCGGCCATCACGGCGCTTACTGTGGTCTAGCCTACCGGGCAGGTTCCGGAGCGCTGATGGGCGATCTGGACAAAAACGCTCATGTGAAACCCGACTGGGATCATCTGCGCTTTGCACTGTTTCTGGGGACGTCACCTGCACAGTCCGGTAACCCGTTCAAACGGCAGGGGCGTCAGTTAGCCAATGCCCGCTTGCGCGATGAGTTCCGCTACGTGGTGGTGGCCCCGGCATTGCCGTTAACCACCACGCTGGCCAACGATCACAACCGCTGGGTGCCGGTATTGCCGGGGACGGACTCCGCGCTGGCGATGGGCATGATCCGCTGGATTATCGACCAGGAGCGTTATAACGCCGATTATCTGGCGTTACCTGGCGAGGCGGCCATGCAGGCGGCCGGTGAAAAAAGTTGGTCGAATGCCACCCATCTGGTGGTGATCGATGACGATCATCCCCTGTGCGGCCAGTTCCTGCGTAAGTCACATCTGGTAGGTGGGGCTGGTGGTGATGAGGAAAGCCCTGCCTTAGTGTGGGACGCACAGCGAGACGAACCACAGCCCGCCACTGAGGCCATGCGTGGGCAACTGCTGGTTGAGCAGCAGGTTCAACTGGCCGATGGCTCACAGGTGCGAGTGCGATCCAGCTTCCGTTGTCTGCAACTGGCGGCGCAACGCTTTACGCTGGCCGAATACAGCGCGCAGTGTGGCGTTAGCGCTGAAACCATTGCGGCGTTGGCCAAGGAGTTTACTTCCTACCAGCGGCAGGCGGCAGTGATCTCCCATGGCGGCATGATGAGTGGCAACGGTTTCTACAGCAGTTGGGCGGTGATGATGCTCAATGCGCTGATCGGTAACCTTAATCTCAAGGGGGGCGTCTCGGTGGGCGGCGGCAAGTTCAAGGAGTTTGCCGAAGGGCCACGTTATAACCTCGCGACCTTCCCTGAGATGGTGAAGCCGAAAGGATTGGTGCTGTCGCGCAGTAAGCAGGCGTACGAAAAGTCAGACGAATATCGCCGCAAGGTAGAACAAGGCGTCAATCCTTATCCGGCGCGGGGGCCGTGGTATCCCTTTGTGGCTGGCCAGTTTACCGAGCAGTTGGCTCCGGCGCTGATGGGATACCCTTATCCGCTGAAAGCCTGGATCAATCATATGGGCAACCCGCTCTATGGTGTAGCTGGGTTGCGCGACGTGGTGGAGAGCAGGCTGAAGGATCCGCAGCATCTGCCGCTGTTTATTTCCGTCGACGCCTTTATTAACGAAACCAGCGCGTTGGCGGACTATATCGTGCCGGATACGCATAACTTTGAAAGCTGGGGATTTACCTCCCCTTGGTCTGGCGTAATGGTCAAGGCTAGTACCGCCCGTTGGCCAGTGGTGCCTGCGCGTACAGCCAAGACGGCGGATGGGCAGCCGATCGCGCTGGAGAGCTTTGTTATTGCGCTCTCGAAGGCCATGGGGTTGCCGGGCTTTGGCGACGGGGCGTTGCAGGATGCGCAAGGAAACCCTTGCGGGCTGCATTGTGCCGAAGATTACTACCTGCGCGCAGCGGCCAACGTGGCGTTTGCCGGTGAGCCAGTGCCTGAGGCGACGGAGAGCGAGCTGCGTCTGACCGGCGTCGATCGTCTGCAACCGGCGCTGAATCAGGTATTAAAACCGGATGAGCGGCTGCGGGTGGGCTATATGCTGGCGCGTGGTGGCCGTTTCGCGCCTCATGAGCAAGCATGGCAAGGGGAGGCGACCGGCCCACAGTGGAAACAGGGGCTGAATATCTGGAATGAAGAGGTGGCACGCCACCGCCATGCCATGACCGGGGAGCGTTATAGCGGCTGCCCAACCTATTATCCACCGCGTTTTGCCGACGGTTCCGACGTGGCGCAGCACTACCCGAGCGAGGCGTGGCCGTTCCGGCTGATGTCGTTCAAGTCGCACCTGATGAGCAGCTCAACTGCTCCTATCGAGCGTTTGCGGGCCGTGAAGGCGGTTAATCTGGTCGCGCTCAACCCGCTAGATGCCGAGCGCTATGGGCTACAACATGGCGACCGAGTCAGGTTGCAGACGCCGGGCGGCAGCGTGGAAGCGCAGATCAGCTTGCTCGACGGCGTCATGCCGGGCGTGATTGCCATTGAACACGGTTATGGGCATCGTGAAATGGGGGCTCGGGTTCATTCGCTGGATGGGCAGGCTTTGGCAGCGGATCCACGCATCGCCGCAGGGATCAACCTCAACGATCTGGGGCTGGCCGATCCGACTCGCGAAGTCGGCAATAGCTGGCTGGACTGGGTTAGCGGGGCGGCGGTACGGCAGGGATTACCGGCGAAGCTGCAGCGCTTGGGATAGCTGAGATACTTTAAAACGGGCGCAGCATGCGGCGCCCCAAGGTGGAATATGTGCGATCTCAAGTGACTGGTTTGTCAGCAATCTGATGCCCCACCCTGACACCGGGGTGGGGCATTCAGCGCATCAACGTTGAGCTATGGGCTCTACGCTATGCACACGGATATAGCCCAGTTGCGATGGCGTTACGCCACTCAGGCGCAGTTCAAAGATTTGCTCGGTTTTTGGCAGCAGCGAGCTGGCGCTCTGAATTTGCTGCGACTGTGCTTGCGCGGTCAGTGGCATACCGGTTGCGGCATCCAGCTGGCCCCACTCCAACGTAGCGGTAAAGCCTGGCAGATATTGGCCTGAGAGTGTGCGCACATACAGTATTGCCTGGCTGCCGTTGGCTTCGCTCTTCACATAGTTGAGCGACAGGCTAAGCTCACCCACGCTGCTTTGTAATTTGGCGGCATTATTGGCGGCTGGCAACAGGTAGACGCCGCTGGTTGAGCTTTGGTTAAGCCGATTTTGGCGCTCCAGGGCGGTAGCCTGCTCGGTCAACTCCCCCAGCACCTGTTTCAGCTCAACCACCTGGTTGGTGAGTTTCGGCACTTCGCGGTTCTGTGCGCAACCGGCCAGCAGGATCATGGCGGTGAGCAGACAAACCTGACGATAACGGATTGTCATAACGGCAATTTCCTCTTCAATAACACTGGCTCCCAGCTTAGCCCGATCGCTGGCCAAAGTCATGTCTACCACTAAGTATGGCTGCTTTATTGCGCAATCGTGGAAGCAATTCGCAACAAATGCCCGGCGGTCTTTGTTGTGGCGGGAGTTCGGGGTAAACTGTGCTCAACTATGTAAACGCTTATCAGGACGAGTTATGCATTGCCCTTTCTGCGCTGCCGTTGATACCAAAGTGATTGATTCCCGCCTGGTGGGTGATGGATCGCAGGTGCGCCGTCGTCGCCAATGTCTGGTCTGTAATGAACGTTTTACCACTTTTGAAGTGGCCGAGCTGGTGATGCCACGGGTGATCAAAAGTGATGAAGTTCGCGAACCGTTCAACGAAGATAAACTGCGCCGTGGCATGCTGAAAGCGCTGGAAAAGCGCCCGGTCAGCTCCGACGACGTAGAAAACGCCATCAACCACATCAAATCCCAGCTGCGCGCCACCGGCGAGCGTGAAGTGCCCACCAAAATGGTCGGCAACCTGGTGATGGATGCGTTGAAGAAGCTGGATAAGGTCGCATATATCCGCTTCGCTTCGGTATATCGCAGTTTTGAAGACATTCGCGAATTCGGCGAAGAGATCGCCAAACTGCAGGATTAACGGGATCCGCATGCAAAACGACGAATTCTATATGGCGCGCGCCTTTGAGCTGGCGCGTCTGGGGCGTTTCACCACCACGCCGAACCCGAATGTGGGCTGCGTGATCGTGCGCGATGGCAGCATCGTGGGTGAAGGTTTCCATTTGCGGGCCGGTGAGCCTCATGCAGAAGTGCACGCTTTGCGCATGGCGGGGGAAAAGGCGCGGGGGGCCACGGCCTATGTCACGCTGGAACCTTGTAGCCACCATGGTCGCACGCCACCTTGTGCAGATGCTTTGATCGCAGCGGGAGTCAGCCGCGTGGTCGCTGCCATGCAAGATCCCAACCCGCAGGTTGCCGGGCGTGGGCTATACAAGCTGCAACAGGCGGGCATTGAAGTGCGCCACGGCGTAATGCTGGCAGAGGCTGAAGCGGTCAATCTGGGGTTCCTCAAGCGTATGCGCACCGGGTTTCCCTATGTACAGCTCAAGCTGGGCGCTTCACTGGATGGCCGTACGGCGATGGCCTCTGGGGAAAGCCAATGGATCACCTCACCGCAGGCCCGCCGGGATGTACAGGAGTTGCGGGCGGCCAGTTCGGCGATCCTCAGCACCAGCGCGACCGTGTTGGCCGACGATCCCGCGCTGACGGTGCGCTGGGATGAGCTGAGCAGTGAAACCCAGCAGATTTACCCGCGTGACAACCTACGTCAGCCGCTGCGGATTATTCTAGACAGCCAGAACCGGGTTACGCCGCAGCACCGAGTCGTGCAGCAACCGGGGATGATCTGGTTGGCTCGCCAGCAGCCAGACGATCGGGTTTGGCCAGCAGGTGTGGAGCAATTATCTTACCCACTGCACGGCGGCGGTATTGATCTGGTGGTAATGATGATGCAACTGGCCAAGCGCCAGGTGAACAGCATCTGGGTCGAGGCGGGCGCGCAGCTTGCCGGTGCGCTGCTGCAGGCCGGGCTGGTGGATGAGCTCATTGTGTACATCGCGCCCAAATTATTGGGTGATAATGCCCGTGGGCTGTGCCAACTGCCGGGGTTGACGCAGTTGGCCGATGCGCCCGAGTTTGTCTTTAGCGAGGTACGCCAGATTGGCCCCGATCTGCGCCTGCGGTTAACTGCCAAATAGAGAATGTAACCTTTGCCTGCCGGTGCAGCCGCGTTTTACAAAAGCGCCGCGCAGGCGGGCAAAGAATATGATAGAATCCGCCCCCCTGCGGGGTATTGAACCCATTTTTAAGGAAAGCCCATGAAAGTTATCGAAGGTGTTGTTGCAACTCCAAATGCCCGTGTGGCGATCGCAATTGCACGTTTTAACAATTTCATCAACGACAGCCTGCTGCAAGGTGCCATTGATGCACTGAAGCGTATCGGCCAGGTTGCTGATGACAACATCACCGTTGTTTGGGTCCCAGGCGCTTACGAGCTGCCATTAACCGCACGCGTGCTGGCTAACACCGGTAAATATGATGCGGTGATTGCTCTGGGTACGGTGATCCGTGGGGGCACCGCGCACTTCGAATATGTGGCGGGCGAAGCCAGCTCCGGTCTGGGCCAAGTCTCTATGAATACCGAGATCCCGGTTGCCTTTGGCGTGCTGACCACCGAAAGCATCGAACAAGCGATCGAGCGTGCCGGCACCAAAGCGGGCAACAAAGGCGCAGAAGCCGCCCTGACCGCACTTGAAATGATTAATGTAATCAAAGCTATTAAAGCCTGAATTTAGTTTAAGGGGAATTCCGTGAAACCTGCTGCTCGTCGTCGCGCTCGTGAGTGCGCTGTTCAAGCGATTTACTCTTGGCAGTTGTCTAAAAATGACATTGCCGATGTTGAACACCAGTTCCTGACGGAGCAGGATGTCAAAGATGTTGACGTCGCCTATTTTCGTGAGCTGCTGTCCGGTGTGGCAGTCAACGCAGGTATGCTGGATGGCCTGATGGCCCCCTTCCTGTCGCGCCAGCTCGAAGAATTGGGCCAGGTGGAAAGAGCCGTACTGCGCATTGCGCTGTTCGAGCTGAAAATGCGTGAAGACGTCCCTTACAAAGTGGCCATCAACGAAGCGATCGAACTGGCGAAAACCTTCGGCGCGGAAGATAGCCACAAGTTTGTAAATGGCGTGCTGGATAAAGCAGCCCCCAGCATCCGTAGGAAAAAATAAAATATAAGGCCGGGAAACCGGCCTTACTTCTTTGGAAGACGAATTATGGCATGTGGCGAATTTGATCTCATTGCCCGCTATTTTGACCGGTTCAAAAGTGTGCGCCGCGACGTACAGCTCGGCATTGGCGATGACTGCGCACTGCTTACAGTGCCGGAAAAACAGCTTTTAGCCATCAGTACCGATACCCTGGTTTCGGGTATTCACTTCCTGGCGGATATCGATCCCGCCGATCTCGGCTATAAAGCCCTGGCGGTTAATCTGAGCGACCTGGCAGCAATGGGCGCCGATCCCGCGTGGCTTTCGCTGGCATTGACGTTGCCGGAAGTGAACGAAGAGTGGCTCAAGGCATTCAGCGATAGCCTGTTCGAACAGATGAATTACTACGGCATGCAGCTGATTGGCGGCGACACCACCCGTGGCCCGCTGAGCATGACGTTGACGATCCACGGCCATATCCCGGTCGGGCGGGCGCTAACCCGCAGCGGTGCACGTATTGGCGATTGGATTTACGTGACCGGTACGCTGGGTGACAGCGCCGCCGGGCTGGCAATCCTGCAGGATCGTTTGCAAGTGAGCGATCGGGCTGCTCAAGAATATCTGTTGGCTCGCCATCTGCGCCCGCATCCGCGTGTGCTGCAAGGCCAGGCGCTGCGTGATTTGGCCAGCTCGGCGATCGATATCTCCGACGGTCTGATTTCAGATCTGAGACACGTGCTGAACGCCTCTGAGTGCGGTGCCCGTATCGAGCTGGATGAGTTGCCGCTGTCGCAGACGCTGACCAGCAATACCGATGAAGATCAGGCGTTGCGCTGGGCGCTGACCGGCGGTGAAGATTATGAACTGTGCTTCACCGTGCCAGAGATCAATCGGGGTGCGCTGGAAGTGGCATTAAGCCATTTAGGTGCGGATTACACCTGTATTGGCCAGATCGGCCCGCAGTCTGAAGGGATGAAGTTCTACCGCGATCAGCAAGAGGTTGAACTGCCTTGGAGTGGTTACGATCACTTCGGGAGCGCTCAATAGTTATTAGTATTGCGGTATGAGTCTCTTTGGTCTCATACTGAGACTGTTAGTAAGAGATGGCTCTACTCCGGCCAGAGCTATTGGCCGAAACGTAAAAACCCGACCTCACCAGTCGGGTTTTTGCATTTTGGAGTACGCCTCAGTTGCTATTCAAAGCCGACCACATGATGCGGCACATATGCCGTTTCTAGCTCTGCAATCTCTTGCGATGTTAGTTCCAGATCAACGGCGGCTAAGGCATCGACCAAGTGTTCGCTGCGTGAGGCACCAATAATCGGCGCGGTAACCACTGGTTTACTCAATAGCCATGCCAGGGCGATTTGCGCTCGCGAAACGCCGCGCTCTTCAGCAATAGTGGCTACGCGCTCGGCAATCAGGGCATCAACCCCTTCGGTAGCGTCATACAAGGTTTTGCCATATAGGTCGCTGACCAGACGCGCTGTAGTTTCGCCCCAAGGGCGTGTCAGTCTGCCACGAGCCAGCGGGCTCCAGGGAAGTACGGCAATCCCTTCGGCGGCGCATAGCGGGTGCATTTCGCGCTCTTCTTCCCGTTGGATCAGGTTGTACTGATCCTGCATGCTGACAAAGCGTGTCCAGCCGTGCAAATCGGCGGTATACAGCGCCTTGGCAAACTGCCAGGCGTACATCGAAGAGGCCCCGATATAGCGTGCCTTACCAGCTTTTACTACGTCATGCAGGGCTTCCAGCGTTTCTTCGATCGGGGTTTCATAGTCCCAACGGTGGATTTGCAGTAAATCGACGTAGTCGGTACCCAAACGCCGCAGGCTGTCGTCGATCGACTGCATGATCTTGGGGCGTGACAGGCCGCGCTCCAGGTTGCTCATGGCGTTATAGGCTTTGGTGGCAATCACCACCTCGTCGCGGCGAGCAAAGTCGCGCAGTGCCCGGCCAACGATCTCCTCGCTGCTGCCATCGGAATAGTTGTTGGAGGTATCAAAGAAGTTGATGCCCGCATCCAGCGCCTGCTTGATCAACGGGCGGCTGCTTTCCTCCGGCAGCGTCCAGGCGTGGTTGCCACGTGAGGGCTCGCCATAAGTCATGCAACCCAAACAGATGCGGGAAATGTTGAGATCGGTGTTACCTAGCTTTAGATATTTCATGCCTCTCTCCTGTGTACCGTTCAAAAAATAACTGTAGCGGAAAATGATGCAGAAATGATGGGCGTGGCGTTGAAGAGTGGGATTGATAAGGGCGCCCAGTGCGGCGCCCCTAGCTAGGTTATGCCAACCAGGTTTCGATCTGTCGCTGAATACCGGCCGCATCCAGGCCCAGATCGCTGCGGATCTCTTCCTGGCCGCCCTGCGGGATAAAGTAATCCGGCAGGCCAATATTCAGTACGGGCACCACACGGCGTTTGGCCATCAGCAGTTCGTTAACCCCGCTGCCAGCACCGCCCATAATGGCGTTTTCTTCCAGCGTCACCAACACTTCGTGGCTGGCGGCCATTTCCAGCACCAGCTGTTCGTCCAGTGGTTTGACAAAGCGCATGTCCACCAGCGTAGCGTTCATCGCTTCGGCGACCTGAGCGGCCTCCGCCAACAGGGTACCAAAGTTGAGGATGGCAATCTTTTCCCCTTCGCGGCGCACTATGCCCTTACCGAGCGGCAGTGCAGCCAGAGGTTCCAGCGGTGCACCCGTACCGTTGCCCCGTGGGTAGCGTACCGCACTTGGGCCCGTATTATGGTGATAACCGGTGTACAGCATCTGGCGGCATTCGTTTTCATCGCTCGGCGTCATGATCACCATGTTCGGGATACAGCGCAGGAACGAAATATCAAAGGCGCCCTGGTGGGTCTGGCCATCTGCACCGACAATCCCGCCGCGATCGATGGCAAACATCACCGGCAACTGCTGGATCGCCACGTCGTGGATCACCTGATCGTAGGCGCGCTGCAGGAAGGTGGAGTAGATCGCCACCACCGGCTTGTAACCGCCGATCGCCAACCCGGCGGCGAAAGTCACCGCATGCTGCTCGGCGATCGCCACGTCGAAATACTGCTGCGGATAGTCGCGAGAGAATTGCACCATGCCGGAACCTTCGCGCATGGCTGGCGTGATCGCCATCAGTTGGCTGTCTTTGGCCGCCGTTTCACACAGCCATTCACCAAAGATCTTGGAATAGGTTGGCAGGCCGCCAGCGCTTTTTGGCAGAGTGCCGCTGGCCGGATCGAATTTTGGCACCGCGTGGAAGCTGATCGGATCCTTTTCTGCCGGAGCATAGCCACGGCCTTTCTTGGTCATGATATGCAGTAACTGCGGGCCTTTCAGGTCACGCATATTTTTTAGCGTAGCGGCCAATCCCTGCACGTCATGCCCGTCTACCGGGCCAATGTAGTTAAAGCCCAGCTCTTCAAACAGCGTGCCGGGGACTACCATGCCTTTGAGGTGTTCTTCGGTACGCTTGAGCAGTTCTTTGATCGGCGGTACGCCGGAGAGCACCTTCTTGCCGCCTTCGCGCAGCGTGGAGTAGAGCTTGCCAGACAGCAGCTGTGCCAGATGATTATTCAATGCTCCGACGTTTTCGGAGATCGACATTTCGTTGTCGTTCAGCACTACCAGCATATCCGGGGTGATATCACCCGCATGATTCATGGCTTCGAACGCCATGCCTGCGGTGATGGCACCGTCGCCAATTACGCAGACGGTGCGGCGGTTTTTGCCCTCACGCGCGGCGGCCACGGCCATGCCAAGACCTGCGCTGATCGAGGTTGAAGAGTGGCCAACGGACAACACGTCATATTCACTTTCGGCGCGCCACGGGAACGGGTGCAGGCCGTTTTTCTGGCGGATGGTCGAGATGCGGTCACGCCGTCCGGTCAGGATCTTGTGTGGGTAAGCCTGATGACCAACGTCCCAAACCAGGTGATCGAAAGGGGTGTTGTAGACGTAATGCAGTGCCACCGTCAGCTCGACGGTACCCAGCCCAGACGCAAAGTGGCCACTGGAACGGCTGACGCTGTCCAGCAGGTATTGCCGCAGTTCATCACACAACTTCGGCAGGCTTTCTTTTGGCAATGAGCGGAGCTCTTCAGGATTTTCCGCTAAGGCCAAGGTCGGGTATTTGGCTATATCAAGACTCATTCAGTACTCATATCAGAGGAGTTAATTGTCGCGTTCAATAATGAAGTTGGCCAATGCACGTAATGGTGCAGTGTTATAAGATTGTGTGGCCAACGAGTCTAATGAGGCCAAGGCTTCCTGATAGAGATCCCACGCTTTTAACTTGGCGCTGTCAAGCCCAAGTAGGGCCGGGTAGGTACTCTTGCCAAGCTGTTGGTCGGAGCCTTGGCGTTTACCGATTTTTTCGGTTTCGCCCACGACGTCAAGAATATCGTCCTGCACCTGAAACGCCAGGCCGATGGCCGCCGCGTAACGGTCAAGTTCAGGGAGTGCAGCACGGCCCGGCTCACCGGCGGCCAATGCCCCCAAGCGAACCGCAGCACGGATCAGCGCGCCGGTTTTATGGCGGTGGATCTGTTCTAGTGCCTGTAGATCGATCTGCTTACCTTCGGCTTCCAGATCCAGCGACTGGCCACCGCACATACCGGCAACGCCGCTGGCTTTGGCCAGTTCGGAAATCATCGCCAGCCGATCGCGCAGTGCCACATCGGGCATGTCGGCGTCAGCCAGGATCGAGAAAGCCAGCGTTTGCAGGGCGTCGCCCGCCAGAATCGCGTTAGCTTCCCCAAATTTGATATGGCAGGTTGGTTGCCCACGGCGCAGATCGTCGTCATCCATCGCTGGCAGGTCGTCATGGATCAGCGAATAGGCATGGATGCACTCCACCGCCGCCGCTGGGGCATCCAGATTCTCCAGGCTCAGGCCAAACATTTGCCCGGTGGCGTAGACCAGGAAAGGCCGTAGCCGTTTACCGCCCAGCAAGGCGCCGTGACGCATCGCCTCAACCATTTTGCCATCATTGAACGGCAGCGGAGCGATATAGCCAAGCAGTGCGCGATCGCTGCGCTGATGGAAGGCCTGTAACTGATCGTGGAACTCAGACATCGTAATTACTCAGCGTCCGGGGTAAAAGGGGTCAGTGCGGCATCGTCGTTCTGGTCGTTGAGCAGGATCTGTACGCGCTGCTCCGCCTGTTGCAGCTTTTGTTGGCCCTGACGAGCCAATTGGACGCCACGTTCAAACTCGTTGAGCGCATCTTCCAGCGGCAACTCGCCGGATTCCAAACGGGTTACGATACTCTCGAGTTCGCTCAGAGAATTCTCAAAGCTGATGCTTTGCTCTTTACTGTCTGATTGTGCAGGTTTTTTCGCCATAGTTTTCTTTTTACATCATCATGTGAACAGTGGGGCCCGAGCCTATCCTAGCGGATCTTGATTAGCAAATCATGGCACGTCTATGTGGTTTTGTGCACGGCACGCGTGCAGATAGTGATATACTTCGCGCCCAGATAAGATTGATAAAAGCTCGGCCAGCCCGCGATTTTATCAATCTTATCGCCATTGTATACCTAATAGCCTTGCAGTGGCAGCTAACCGCCGCCGCTGAACCCCATAGGGCAGAGGTATTGCCTCATTTTCATCAGACTATAAAGACCGCCATGAAGTTTATCATTAAATTGTTCCCGGAAATCACCATCAAGAGTCAATCTGTGCGCTTGCGCTTCATTAAGATCCTGACTACCAACATCCGTAACGTCCTGAAGCAGTATGATGAAACTCTGGCGGTTGTCCGTCACTGGGATTTTATCGAGGTGCGTGCCAAAGATGAAGATCAGCGTCCGGTGATTGCCGATGCCCTGACGCGTATTCCCGGCATTCACCATATCCTGGAAGTGGAAGATCGCGCCTATACCGATGTCCACCACATCTTTGAGCAGACGCTGGAAACCTACCGCGAGCAACTGGAAGGCAAGACCTTCTGCGTGCGGGTGAAACGCCGTGGCAAGCATGAGTTCAGCTCGCAGGATGTAGAGCGCTACGTTGGCGGCGGTTTGAACCAGCATATTGAAAGCGCGCGCGTCAAACTTTCTCATCCTCAGGTCACGGTGAACCTGGAGATCGATGACGATAAGCTGATGCTGGTCAAGGCGCGCCGCGAAGGTATTGGCGGCTACCCGATCGGCACCCAGGAAGATGTGCTGTCACTGATTTCCGGCGGTTTTGACTCTGGTGTTTCCAGCTATATGCTGATGCGCCGTGGCTGTCGCGTACATTATTGCTTCTTTAATCTGGGTGGCGCGGCGCACGAAATTGGCGTCAAGCAGGTTGCCTACTATCTGTGGAACCGCTTCGGCAGCTCGCACAAGGTGCGCTTTGTGGCGATCGATTTCGAACCGGTGGTCGGTGAGATCCTGGAAAAGGTCGATGACGGCCAGATGGGCGTGGTGCTCAAACGCATGATGGTGCGTGCCGCTTCCCAGGTTGCTGAACGTTATGGCGTCCAGGCTTTGGTGACCGGCGAAGCGCTGGGCCAGGTTTCCAGTCAGACCCTGACCAACCTGCGCCTGATCGATAACGCCTCCGATACCCTGATCCTGCGCCCGCTGATCTCACATGATAAAGAGCACATCATCAACGTGGCGCGTGAAATCGGCACCGAAGACTTCGCCAAGACCATGCCGGAGTATTGTGGTGTGATCTCAAAAAGCCCGACGGTCAAGGCAATCAAAACCAGGATTGAAGAGGAAGAAGGGCACTTTGACTTCGAAATCCTCGATCGCGTGGTGCGCGAAGCACGTAACGTCGATATCCGCACTATCGCAGAAGAAACCAGTCAGCAGGTTGCCGAAGTAGAAACCGTGGCTGAATTCAGCGCTGACGAAGTGATCCTGGATATCCGTTCGGTGGACGAGCAGGAAGAGAAGCCGCTGCAACTGGCGCAGGTGGAAGTCAAACTGCTGCCGTTCTACAAGTTAGGCACGCAGTTTGCCGATCTCGATCAGAGCAAAACCTATCTGCTGTACTGTGAGCGCGGCGTGATGAGCCGTTTGCAAGCGCTGTACCTGCTGGAGCAGGGCTACGCTAACGTTAAAGTCTACCGCCCGTAATCTGCGTTGCAGGGTAGCAATGCCGTTTCTCTGGTGTTGCTATCCTTAACCACTTCCCCTGTTTGATCCTCTTTTTTTCTCTTTCCCCTCGAATAACTTTGACATAGTGGCTTACTTTGGTTTATCTATTGTTACGTTATAACATATCTTTTTATTGATTGGGAAAGGAGCAGGTTAATGCAGTTAAAAAAGTTGGTGGCGATACTGCCTTTTTGGTTTGTCAGCTATTCACAGGCTCATTCATTATGGGTTAATGCGCTACCTGCTGCGGGCGGGCAGAGCACGATAGAGCTCGGTTATGGAGATGAGTTCCCTTCCGCAGAAGCGATCCCTGAAGATCGCCTGCACATTTTCGCACCGGCACAGCTGATCGGGAAGGATGGGGATCTGATGCTGAAGCCTGGTAAAGAGAATTACCAGTTCGTGACGGAAAAACCGTTAGCCAAGGGCAGCTATGCCGCTATCGCTATCTATAAACCCACCTATTGGTCGAAAAATAAAGCGGGATGGCAACAGCAGAGCAGGACGGAAATGCCAGATGCGCTGTACTGCGAGCGGGCTTCCATGTTTGGCAAAACCATTGTGAACATCGATGGGGCGACAGAGACCGCAGTCATCAGCCAGCCGCAGGGGTTGCAGTTGGAAATTATCCCGTTAGCCAACCCGGCCACCATCAAGCCAGGGCAGCCGTTGCCAATACAGGTATTGTATGACGGGAAACCGCTAAAGAATGCCGATGTGACGGCGACGTTTGCCGGTTTTGGCGACCAACACGAGCACCACGGGCATACTCATAGTCATGCCAAAGCTTTTTTGAATCAGACCGACGGCAAGGGCAAAGTCAATGTTTACCCGCTGAAGGCGGGATATTGGGTAGTCGAAACCGAACATAAACTGCCTTATGTGGATAAGGCGAAATGTGATGAATCCGTGTTGCTTTCAACGCTGACCTTTACCATCAACGAATAAGCCATTGGCTTGGCAGGCCAACCGGCCTGCCGATATTGCTTCAATCGCGGAAGTCGTACATGCCGGGGATCAGTACCAGCTGCGCCGCTATCTCAGCCGCTTTGGCCTTACCCAACAGCAAATCGATCAGTTTCAGGGCAAACTCCATCGAGGTGCCTGGCCCTTGACTGGTGAGCAGGTTGACGCGTGGGTCGAACACGACGCGTCTTTCCATCCACTGGCCTTCCGGGATCTGCTCTTTCAGGCCGGGGAAGCCGGTCATATTGCCGATCGGGAACAGTTGGTGATGCTGCAATACCAAGGCCGGTGCCGCACAGATGGCGGCGACAATATTGCCTTGCAGATGCATCTGGCGGACTTTTTCCACCAGTAACGGGCTATCGCGAAAACACTCTGCACCCTTGATACCGCCAGGTAAGACGATGGCGTCAAAGTGGTCGTCAACAATTGCCACTAAGGGGGCGTCTGCCAGCAGCTTCACGCCGCGTGAGCAGACGATGGTCAGGCCACCGTCACTGGCAACGCTGGCGGTCGTTACTTTGACACCGGCACGAACCAGCAGGTCGATGGTGGTTACGGCCTCGGTTTCTTCACTACCAGGTGCCAGGCAGACCAATACCGATGCGCTCATAGCTATTTTCCTTGCGTTTAATGATTTCAAACAGCCGGGTATTTTCTGGCAGGGGAATGCCGTGACTGCGTCCGCGACGCAGCAAATAACCGGTAATGTAGTCGATCTCGGTGTGCCGCTGAGAACGGATATCCTGCAGCATCGAGGAGGTGTTATCCGCCGTTGACTGGATCACTTGCATCACATAGAACACCAGGCTTTCGCACGAGGTGTGGTGACCTTCCATCTCCATCACGCTAGCCACTTCACGGCAGATAAGCTCTATCTGCTCAGGGTAGCGTTGTAGATCGCCGTTACGGCAGTCATACAGTACGGTTAGCGGGTTGATGACGCAGTTGACCGCCAGCTTGCGCCAACTGGCCGAAGCAATATTGTTATGCCAGGCAACGTCTGGCAGGGCCTGATGCAGAATTTCTGCCAGATGGCTGAGATGGGTCGCTTGCTGGGTCGTTGGGCCGATATGGGTGGTGCCGTTGGCGACGTGCACAATAGTGTTACCATCGTGGCGTGCGGCATGGGTGGTGATGCCCTGTAGCACAGGCTGGCTATGCGGTGGCAACTCCTCTTGAGTCCCTATGCCGTTATGCAGCAGCAAAATGGCACAGCGAGGGTTTAATTTTGGCAGCAATGCCGTCACCGCGCTGGAAACCTGCCAGGCTTTCAGCGTGACCAGCAGCAACTCACTTTGCCGCAGGTGTTCGGGATCGTTGGTGGGCAAATTACGGTTAAACGATGTGCCGTCGGGTTCAATGACGTTGACCGCACAAAATGGCTGGGGCACCCGTAACCATCCTTGTACATCGTGGCCCTGCTGATAGAGTTTGGCTAGCCACAGTTGTCCGAGCGCGCCGCAACCAAGAATGGTTATTTTCATTTCATCTCCCTGGTTTTCGGAAAGACCACTGATGCATCCTTTTGATTATAGGCTTTTCTGTTGTTGAACGTCTTGTTCAGGCGTATATCTGAATTTTGCCTGAAACCGCAAAGCGGGTATCATGCACGGCAACGAAATCATACAGCACCCATTCAGGAGGAAGAGAAGTATGCCATCTTTCGACATCGTTTCCGAAATTGATATGCAGGAAGTTCGCAACGCCGTTGATAACGCTACCCGCGATCTCAGCACCCGTTGGGATTTCCGTAACGTACCGGCCAGCTTTGAGCTGAACGAGAAAGACGAAAGCATTAAGGTCGCCAGCGAGTCTGACTTCCAGGTGCAGCAACTGCTGGATATCCTGCGCGAAAAACTGATGAAACGCAGCATTGAAGGCGGCGCGCTGGAAATCCCGGAAGAGCTGACCCACAGTGGCAAAACCTACAGCGTGGATGCCAAGCTCAAGCAGGGGATCGAAAGCTCAATGGCGAAGAAGATCGTCAAGCTGATCAAAGACAGCAAGCTGAAGGTACAGGCGCAGATCCAGGGTGATGAAATCCGCGTTACCGGTAAGGCGCGCGACGATCTGCAAAGCGTGATGGCGCTGATCCGTGGTGCCGATCTGGGGCAGCCGTTCCAGTTTAAAAACTTCCGCGATTAAGTTGTGCCGGTCTGGGGGATAGCCCCTCACCCTAACCCTCTCCCACAGGGAGAGGGGACCGATCGTGCTACAACTTTACGTCTGTTCCAGTCTGCAATCCCGCGTCAAATATTCAACTGAGCATGCCACAGACAGAGTGTTGTGCCTGACTATAATGCCGTACCAGCCCCTTATCCTTTTTGGGGAAGGGACCGATCGTGCTACAACTTTACGTCTGTTCCAGTCTGCAATCCCGCGTCAAATATTCAACTGAGCATGCTACAGACAGAGTGTTGTGCCTGACTATAAAGCCGTACCAGCCCCTTATCCTTTTTGGGGAAGGGACCGATCGTGCTACAACTTTACGTCTGTTCCAGTCTGCAATCCCGCGTCAAATATTCAACTGAACATGCTACAGACAGAGTGTTGTGCCTGACTATAATGCCGTACCAGCTCCCTCGCATTTTTGGGGACCGACCGTGCCAAGAATTAACTCCCGCACCTGACTTCAACACTTAATACGTCTTGTCCCCGTACGCAGTGTGACAGATTAACTCCTGTACTTAAATGCAGCTCCGTACGGCTCCCTCTCCCTGTGGGAGAGGGTTGGGGTGAGGGGGAACAACAGACGATCAAGCCAAAGTAGATGGGCATCCTTAAAGCGCTGCGATCAGGGCTTCCAACTGACCGCGATTGGTCTGTTTGGTATCTACCTTCACGTAAGCGCTGCGCTCCTCGGGAACCACAACCGCTTCTGCTACGCCCGGCTGAGCCAGCAAGCGGCTTTGTAACGCCGAATCTTTTACCGCCAGTTCAGACAACGTGATACGCAGGCTGCTGACGTAAGGCGGCTCTTTCATGGTGCTGCTGACCACAAACCAGACGGCGGCAAGTACCGCACCGGCGATAAACACCAACCCTGCTCCCTGAAAACCATATAACCAGCCGCCCACGCTGCCGCCGATGGCCACGCCAATAAACTGGCTGGTGGAGTAAACCCCCATCGCTGTGCCTTTATAACCCGCAGGGGACTCTTTGCTGATTAACGAAGGCAGAATGGCCTCCATGACGTTAAACGCCATAAAGAACAGTTGCACCCCGGCAATGATGCCCCAAAGGTGCTGGCCAGAAAACCACAGCACTACCTCGGCGCAAAACAGCACTGCCACGCAGCCCATAAAGACCTGCTTCATACGGCGGTATTTCTCCGCATAAATGATAAACGGCACTACGGCAATGAAGGAAACCAGCATGGTGACCAGATAGACTTTCCAGTGGTCCGCAGCGGCCAGCCCGGCTTTTTCCATCGCCAACGGTAGGGCGACAAAGCTGGACATCAGCAGGATATGCAGGCACAGGATGCCAAAGTTGAGTTTCAACAGCCGCGAATTGTTCAGCACCTTGCTGAAACTGCCCCGTACGATACTCGATTCCCGGTTCAGCACGTGTTCGTCGGCAGAAGGGACGACCAGCAAGGTAATAGCGATACCGGCTAGTGACAGCACGGCAATCATCCAGAACAGCGCATGCAAACCGAAAGCATGGGTCACTATCGGGCCTACCACCATGGCGATAGCAAAGGTGATACCGAAGCTGATGCCGATAAACGCCATCGCCTTGGTACGGTTCTGTTCGCGGGTCAAATCCGACAGCAGCGCCATCACCGCAGCAGCTATCGCCCCGGAGCCCTGCAATGCTCGGCCAAGAATGATGCCCCAAATGGAGTCGCTTAAGGCCGCGATAACGCTGCCAAGGGCGAAGATCAACAGCCCGCCGACGATCAGTGGTTTACGGCCAACGCGGTCGGAAATCAGGCCGAAGGGGATCTGAAATACCGCCTGCGCTAGGCCATAAATACCGATAGCCAGGCCGATCAGTGCCTCACTGGCACCGTGCAGCGCCATCCCATAGGTGGTCAGTACCGGTAACACCATAAACATGCCAAGCATGCGCAGAGAGAACACGGTTCCCAAGCCCCAGGTCGCGCGGCGTTCTTGGGGCGTCATAATATTGTCGTTCATCTAAACCTCAGTTAACCCGTCGCCTTTCAAGTTGCAGCGTTGTTACCTGCACTTGCTCACCCCAGTCACTTACAAAAGTAAGCTCCTGGGGATGAGCAAGCTTGTCGCCTAGCTGCAACTTGAAATTCATAGGGTATCGAACCTATTCCAACGGGTTAAGTAGGGGGGACTTAGCCAGTTGGAATAGCCTCGGCAAAGTTGCGTCATTCTAGTGCGTAGGGCAGGGGGGGTAAATCGAATGTTGTTTAACAGATATTACAGTTGGCGTGCTTTTCTCCGAAACAAATAAAATGGGCCGCTAAGCGGCCCATTCGCAGACATCCGCTGTTTACCAAGCGTAGGTTAACAGGGTTTCTGGTGTAGCACTGGCACTGAAATCGATCGACATCATTACGCTAAGTGAAGTAATGGCCACGATTGAGAACACAAACAGTTTGCGCGCCCAGACGCTGTCATTTTCCGCTTTGTAACCGCGTAACGCCATGCCTAGCCACCACACGCTCACCGCCGCTGCGACGATCAGGTATTTGTAGCCAGCATAACCGCCCAGGGTCAGCATCAGCGTGGCGATCATAAACGCCAGGATGTAGAGCGTGATGTGGTTTTTGGCAACAGAGATGCCTTTCACCACCGGCAGTACCGGGATATTGGCTGCCTGGTAATCTTTAAAGCGGAAGATGGCAATCGCATAGGAATGCGGCATCTGCCACAGGCTGAAGATAGCCAGCAGGATCAATGCACCAGCATCAAACTCGTTGGTGACCGCGCAGTAGCCAATCACCGGCGGCGCGGCCCCAGACAGGCTGCCGATCAGCGTGCCGTATACCGAGTGGCGTTTCATGTACAGGCTGTAAACGCCGACATAAACCACAAAGCCCATCACCGCCAGCCACATGGCCAGCGGGTTGGCCGCGATATACAGCAGTGCAAAACCAGCAATACCCAGCAAGGTAGCGTAAACCAGGCTCACACTCGGCGCGATCAGGCCTTTTACCAGCACCCGGTTCTTCGTTCTCTCCATTTTCTTGTCGATGTCGCGGTCAATGTAGTTGTTAAATACACAGCCCGAGGCAACCACCAACGAGACCCCTAACAGGGTGGCGAGAAACAGGGGATAGTCGATGCTCCCTTTGGAAGCGAGCAGGAATCCCCCGACGACAGAAATTAAATTACCGAAAATAATTCCTGGTTTAGTTACTTGCAGGTATTGCTTAATCATCACGTCCAGCTCTGCTCTTAATCGACCATCATGTTGATGTTGAGGTTGTACATAATCCAGAGTGAACCCACAACAACGATACCGATGATCATAGCGGTGAACAGCAATGCCACCAGGTTCCAGCGCTCTTCCGATGAGGTGTTCATATGCAGGAAGTAAACCAGGTGAACGATCACCTGGATAACCGCCATGCCGACCACAACCGCCAGGATGGTGGAGTGAGAGGCGCTGCCGCTCATCACCATCGCAAATGGAATTACCGTCAGGATGACCGACAGGATAAAGCCGGTCAGATATGACTTCACGCTACCGTGGCTTGCGCCGCCGTGAGAGGTATCATGGGATGAATGGCTCATTTACATTACCCCCAGCAGGTAGACAACGGTAAATACGCAGATCCAGACCACGTCCAGGAAGTGCCAGAACAGGCTCAGACACATCAGACGGGTTTTATTGGTTGGGTTCAGGCCACGCTTGCTCACCTGAATCATCATGATGATGATCCAGATCAGACCGGTGGTTACGTGCAGACCGTGAGTACCCACCAGCGCAAAGAAGCTGGAGAGGAACGCACTGCGGTCTGGGCCGTAACCTTCGGCGATCAGGTGATGGAATTCATAGATCTCCATCGCCACGAAGCCGACGCCAAACAGGAAGGTCAGGAACAGCCAGGTGTTAACGCTGCTTACCTTGCCCTTGTTCATGCCGATCATCGCCATACCGTAGGTGATGGAGCTGAACAGCAGGAGGAAAGTTTCAACCAGTACAAAATTCAGGTCGAAGATATCTTTCCCAGTGGGACCGCCAGCGGTCCCATTCACCAGTACTGCATAGGTTGCGAACAAGCTCGCAAACAAAATACAGTCGCTCATCAGGTAAACCCAGAATCCGAAGACCTTGGTTTCTCCTGCGTCGTGGTGCCCATGCTCGGCATGGGCTGCGCTATGGTTGGTCAGAGTATCAGTTGACATGTTTCACGCCTGCTTTGCTGATTTGTTCATAGTGTTGGTTTTCAATGCGCTCGATCTCATCAACCGGCACATAGTAATCAACATCTTCATCGAAGCTCTTGACGATCCAGGTCACGATCATGCCGACGAAGCCAGCAATCGCCATCCACCAGATATCCCAGATCATCGCGAAACCAAATACCAGGCTGAAGCCAGCAATAATCACACCGGCGCCGGTATTCTTCGGCATATGAATCGGCTCGTACTTCGCGGGTTTCTTATAGGCTTCGCCTTTTTCTTTCATGTCCCAGAACGCATCACGATCGTGAATTTCTGGCACTACGGCGAAGTTATAGAACGGAGGTGGTGAAGAAGTTGACCACTCCAGCGTACGTGCACCCCATGGGTCACCGGTCAGATCGCGGTTTTGCTCGCGGTCGCGGATACTGACGTAAACCTGGATCACTTGGCACAGGATACCGCAGGCAATCAGCGCTGCACCGCCAGCCGCAACCAGCAGCAGAGGGTGGAACTCAGGATTGATATTCTGGCTGATACGGCGGGTCATCCCCATGAAGCCCAGTGCATACAGCGGCATAAAGGCGACGAAGAAACCGATGATCCAGAACCAGAATGCGCGGATACCCCAGGTCTCATTCAGACGGAAGCCGAAGGATTTAGGGAACCAGTAGGTCAGGCCAGCGAAGCAACCGAACACCACACCACCGATAATTACGTTATGGAAGTGGGCAATCAGGAACAGGCTGTTGTGCAGCACGAAGTTGGCACCCGGTACCGCCAGCAGTACGCCGGTCATCCCACCGATGGAGAAGGTGATGATGAAGCCCACGGTCCACAGCATCGCGGAGTTAAGCTGAATACGGCCCTGGTACATGGTGAACAGCCAGTTGAAGATTTTCACCCCGGTCGGGATGGAAATGATCATCGTGGCAATCCCGAAGAAGGCGTTAACGTTGGCGCCTGACCCCATGGTAAAGAAGTGGTGCAGCCAAACGATAAACGACAGGACGGTGATCGCGATGGTTGCCCATACCAGTGAGGTATAGCCGAACAGGCGTTTCTTCGAGAAGGTGGCGGTCACTTCAGAGAAGACACCGAACACTGGCAGAACCAGGATATACACCTCTGGGTGACCCCAGGCCCAAATCAGGTTGATGTACATCATCATGTTGCCGCCCATATCATTGGTAAAGAAATGGGTGCCCAGATAGCGATCCAGGGTCAGCAACGCGACGGTGACGGTCAGAATTGGGAAGGAGACGATGATCAGCACGTTGGTACACAGTGCTGCCCAGGTGAACACTGGCATCTTCATCATCGGCATGCCAGGGGCACGCATCTTCAGGATGGTGGCGAAGAAGTTCACACCGGTCAACAGGGTACCCAGACCGGAAATCTGTAGACTCCAGATCCAGTAATCGACCCCGACGCCAGGGCTGTATTCCTTGCCTGATAACGGCGGATAGGCCAACCAGCCGGTCTGCGCGAATTCACCGACACCCAGCGAGATGTTGATCAAGACCACGCCGACCACGAAGAACCAGAAGCTCAGGGAGTTCAGGAACGGGAAGGCAACGTCGCGCGCACCGATTTGCAACGGGACCACCACGTTCATCAGACCCACGACGAATGGCATCGCCATGAAGAAGATCATGATGACGCCGTGCGCGGTAAAGATCTGGTCGTAGTGGTGCGGCGGCAGGAATCCGGCCTCACCGGCAGACGCGAGCGCCTGCTGGCTACGCATCATGATGGCATCAGCAAAACCACGCAGCAGCATAACCATGGCCACGATGATGTACATGATACCAATTTTTTTATGGTCGACCGAAGTCAGCCATTCGCTCCACAGCCACTTCCATTTGCCGAAATACGTGATCAGCGCCAGCAGGGCTAGCCCGCCAACGATGATTGCAGCAACGGTGACCATGATGATCGGTTCATGCAACGGAACCGCATCAAGTGTTAATTTTCCCAACATCAGATTATTCCTCGGCTCCGGCGTGAGCATGTTCACTCATGTCCATACCCTGGCTCATGTCCATGCCCTGGTGCGCGGAAGCTTCTGCGCCTTTGTGCATGTGCATATCACCCATGAATTTGCCAATAGTCTCTTTGAACAAATTCGGTTTGACACTGGAGAAGTACTCAACCGGGTTGTTTTCACTCGGCTCTGCCAGTTTGTTAAAATCGCTGGTGGCGTTAAGGGTATTAGACGATTCTTTCACCTTGGCTACCCACTGATCGAAGTCGCCTTCGGTCGGGGTGACAATGGCGGTGAATTTCATGCCGGAGAACCCGCGGCCACTGAAGCTGCTGGAAATACCGTCGTATTTGCCTGCTTCGTTGCCGATCAGGTGCAGTTTGGTCTGCATCCCGGCCATCGCATAAATCTGCCCACCTAACTGAGGAATAAAGAACGAGTTCATTACCGAGTTAGAGGTGACTTTGAATTCGACTGGAACATCTTTCGGGAAAGCCAGCTCATTAACGGTCGCGATACCCTGCTCTGGGTAGATGAACAGCCACTTCCAGTCTAACGACACCACTTCGATGGTCATTGGCTTTTTGTCGGCGACAATCGGCTTGAATGGATCCAGCGCGTGGGTTGTTTTCCAGGTTATGGTGCCAAGGATGGCGATGATAATGATTGGAATGGTCCAGACGACCGCTTCAATCTTGTTGGAGTGTGACCAATTCGGACTGTACTTGGCGCTCTTGTTGGAAGCACGATACTTCCAGGCAAAGGCAAATGCCATGAAGATCACTGGCACCACAACGATCAGCATCAAGCCGATTGCCGTGAGGATCAGTCTTCGTTGCTCAACACCTATTGCTCCTTTGGGATCCATCAACACCATATCGCAACCGCTTAGCATAACGGTGGCGACAATTAAGGATAACATCCCAATACTTTTATTGTATTTCTTAAGTCTCATCTAACGACCCCAATTACCAAGGCTCTATATTGTCGTTTCATGTGTGCGGGCATTTTACGGGAAGGTTGCAGTACTGTAAACATACTTAAGAGAGTGTCAGCGGCTTGTTGACACTTTCTGTTAAGGGGGTCACACATGTAACGTAAGGTGACAATTTACTAATGGCAACAACGTGTTGGCGAGCTGAATCGTTCCGGGGGGATGCTATGTCATGGAAAACCAAGGGTATGTCAGGATATTGCGTCAGCGGTGGCGATGTTTGAATAGGCGCAAAAAGGTTTATTTAATGTAAAATTTTTGTTTTGTTGAGGTGAATTAAAATCTATTTCCGAGCGTTTTACTCGGGTAAAAAAATAGCTTAGGCGAAAATATTAAATTTTTAACGAAATAAATTCGTTTTTCTGATGCTTTTTTGTTGGCCGAATTTTATCGGCCAACAAAAAAATCACGCTAATTGCGTTCGGCGCAACGCCAGGTAGTCCAACAGGCTACCCATGATAATCCCCACCAGGCTCAGCATGGCACCGGTTTGCAGCAGCTGCACGGCGAGGTTGGGCCAGTCGGTCCAATCCAGCGCGTTGGCGATCAGCAGCAGCAACCATACGCCTAGCAGCGAGCAACCGGCGCCCAGCAGGCGTAGTGCCCAGCGATAGGCGGCACGAAACTCGGTACGTGGCATAAAGTTGTCGGTACGTTGCGTGTACTCCAATGTCTGGCGGCAGATTAACAGCAGCAGCAGGCCTGGAACCGCTGCCGCGATGGAGAACAGGTAAAACAGTGGCCAGCCATGAGCGGTCACGAACCAACCGGCAATCGGCCCGACGTAAACACGGCCAACGGCGGAGAGCGCCGAGAGCAGGGCAAACTGGGTGGCGGAGAAGGATTTGTTGCACAGGGTCATCAGCAGGGCGACAAAGGCTGCCGTGCCCATGCCGCCGCACAGGTTTTCCAGGAAAATGGCGCTGCCCATTGTGAGGATGTTTTTAGCGGTGATCGCCAACAGCCAGTAACCGATGTTGGAAACCGCCTGCAAAATGCCGAACAGCATCAGCGCTCGGAACAGGCTGAGACGCTGCATCAAGACGCCGCCGAACAGGGCCCCGACGATGGTGGCAAACAGACCGAGCGTTTTATTTACCAGACCGACCTCGCCGGCATCGAAGCCGACGCCGCGGATCAGAAAGGTGGTGCTCAAACTTCCGGCAAAAGCGTCACCCATCTTATACATCACGATCAGCAACAGGATCAGCCAGGCATTGTTTCGGGCGAAGAAGTCACGCAGCGGAGCGACTACAGCCATCTCAAGGGTACGCGGCGCAGGAATGCTGTCGTCCGGTTCCGGTGCCATCAGCGTAGCGGCTACGCCGATTAGCATCAGCCCGGCCATTAACCAGTAAGTTGCCTGCCAGCCGAAATAGCGATCGGCCAGCCACAGGGCCAGCCCGCCGGAGACCAGCATTGCCAGGCGATAACCCAGTACCGACACTGCAGCCCCGGCCCCGCGTTCTTCGGCCGCCAGCAGATCGGTTTTGTAGGCGTCAAAAACAATATCCTGTGAGGCAGAACAGAATGCCACCACCACCGCCAGCGTGGCCAGCCACCATAGATGCTGTGACGGATTCATAAACCCCATCGCCACGATGGCCACTACCAGCAGCAACTGGCTGATCAACAGCCAGCCACGCCGCCGCCCAAGGAACGGGGGAGTGTAGCGATCCATAAACGGTGACCAGAGGAACTTGAACACGTAGGCCTGACCTACCAGCGAAAAGATACCAATGGTTTTCAGATCGAGGCCTTCGACGGTCATCCAGGCTTGCAGCGTGCCGGAGGTTAATGCCAACGGCAGCCCCGAGGCAAAGCCCAACACCAACAGGATGACGGAATTACGCTGGGTAAAAATATTCAGATACTGTTTCGACATGAGATCCCGATCTGCGCTGCCCTGTAAACCGAGCAGCGCGAGGCATTGCCTGATTAACGTGCGTTTTGCTTGATAAAGTCGTTGACGCTGGTGTCTTGAGCCATATCGGCGATGACGTCACCCAGCACGGTGTTGACCGCATCGGTGATTTTTTCATTGCTGGCGGTGAAGGCACCCTGCACGTTATAGGTAGAACGGTAGTTCTTCACCTGCTTGTTGCCGTTTTTGGCCTGCGCGATGATTGAAATATCCGCTTTGGTGGTGATGTTGTAGCGCAGGTTGCCTTGGGAAACGTCGGCAAACAGCGTATTGACCACGATCTGCAAATCAACCGCACCGGATGGCCCAATCATATAGCCACGCGCGCCCATTTGCTTTTCCAGCACTTCTTGTAGCAGGAAGCGCAGATCGCGTGATGGGGTCAGGGTGATCAGTTGGCCGTCACGGTTCACTTTTGCCAGTGCCTGATCGGGGCGTTGGTCTGCACCGTTAATGCTGATGGTGATCCCTTGCAGGGTGGGATCCTGCTGTGGCAACACGATCTTCGGGGTTACGTTCAGCGTATTGGTGCTGGTAGCACAGCCAGCCAACAGAAGTACAGCCAGCAGCGGAAGACAAAGTTTTTTTAACATTATTACTGTCTCATCAATCGTGGTTTTATACCCGGTGCTGTTCAAGCCCGCGGGCAGGGTTGTGGGTGCTTGATAATCAAAGCGCTAGAGTCAACGATAAATTGCCGCCATCATAGCATTGCCAACAACGGGGGGAAGTGTTGAAGGTGGCCGTGACGTAAATTTTTCCTCAACCAGGATAAAAACAGGCTTTTTCGTGAGGCTCAATCGGATAAACCTCAACTGAGCCGCTTTATTGATGCTTTTTACAGCGAAGAGCGGTGCGATTTACGATAGCCATGTTCTGGCGAGGGCAAAACCGACTAATATTAAAGTAGAACCTGGTAGCCTGCCGGTGTTGTAAGGAGATCCTATGATCCGCGAGCAAATAGAAGCAAAGTTAAGGGCGGCGTTTGAACCCGCGTATCTGGAAGTGACTGATGAGAGCTATCGGCATAACGTTCCTGCTGGATCCGAAAGTCATTTCAAAGTGGTGTTGGTGAGCGACCGCTTTGTCGGCGAACGGTTCCTGACCCGGCATCGCTCCATTTATGGCGTGTTGGCGGAGGAACTGGAAAACGGCGTACACGCGCTGGCATTGCATACCTATACCCTGAAAGAGTGGGAAGGGTTGCAGGATACGGTTCCGGCCTCACCACCTTGTCGTGGGGCGGGCACATTGGCTTAATACCTAAAATTTACGGTATCAGTGGAACTTTTACCCGTATTTAAGGTATTACTACTGACGAATTTTGCAACGGCCTGCGGGCCGTTGCTGTTTTTGACGACGACAAAGCCGAAGGCGTTTGCAGCTCTGATGGCCATGGCATCAAGGTATTTGGGCGAAAAATCGGCAAAAGTGTGATTTTTAACGCGCCAGTGCTGCCTTGCCATCCTCGACTAGCTACGCTTGCGCCGCTATAATGTCGCGTCTATTTTTTCCGGAATGGTTTCGGAACGCTCTCGACATCAGGGAACTCGGTTTTTAATGTAGCCGTCCTGGTTCTTGGAACGGAGTTGACCGAGCACTGTGATTTTTTTGAGGTAACAAGATGCAAGTTTCAGTAGAAACCACTCAAGGCCTTGGGCGCCGTCTCTCTATTACTGTACCCGCTGATGTTATCAATCAGGCAGTAAAGAAAGAGCTGATCAACGCAGCTAAAAGCGTACGTATCGACGGTTTCCGTAAAGGCAAAGTGCCGATGAACATCGTCGAACAGCGTTATGGCGCCTCCGTCCGTCAGGACGTGCTGGGCGATCTGATGCAGCGCAACTTTGTTGACGCGATCATCAAAGAGAAAATCAACCCGGCCGGCGCACCAAACTACGTACCGGGCGAGTATAAAGAAGGCGAAGATTTCGCTTTCACCGTGGAATTCGAAGTCTATCCAGAAGTTGAGCTGAAAGGCCTGGAAAGCATCGAGGTTGAAAAACCTGTGGTTGAAGTTAACGACGCCGATGTGGATACCATGCTGGAAACTCTGCGTAAGCAGCAAGCGACCTGGAAAGACACCGACGGCGCAGCCACTGCTGAAGACCGCGTGACCGTTGACTTCACCGGCTCTATCGACGGTGAAGAGTTTGAAGGCGGTAAAGCTGCCGATTTCGTTCTGGCTATGGGCCAGGGCCGCATGATCCCAGGCTTCGAAGAAGGTCTGGTGGGTCATAAAGCCGGTGAAGAGTTCACCATCGACGTCAACTTCCCAGAAGATTACCACGCAGAAAACCTGAAAGGGAAAGCGGCCAAGTTCGCTATCGTGTTGAAGAAAGTTGAACAGCGCGAGCTGCCAGAACTGACCGAAGAATTCATCAAGCGTTTCGGCGTGGCTGATGGTTCTCTCGCGGGTCTGCGTACTGAAGTGCGTAAAAACATGGAGCGCGAACTGAAAGGCGCCGTGCGTAACCGCATCAAGACTCAGGCTATCGACGGTCTGGTCAACGCTAACGAAATCGACGTGCCAGCGGCACTGATCGACGGCGAAGTCGACGTTCTGCGTCGTCAAGCTGCACAGCGTTTTGGTGGCAACGAGCAACAAGCGTTGGAACTGCCACGCGAACTGTTCGAAGAGCAAGCCAAACGTCGCGTTGTGGTCGGTCTGCTGTTGGGCGAAGTGATCAGCACCAACGATCTGAAAGCCGATGAAGATCGCGTTAAGACCCTGATCGAAGAAATGGCTTCCGCCTACGAAGATCCGAGCGAAGTTGTTGAGTTCTACAGCAAAAACAAAGAGCTGATGAACAACATGCGTAACGTTGCTCTGGAAGAACAAGCGGTAGAAGCCCTGCTGGCTAAAGCGAAAGTGACTGAAAAAGCCACTACCTTCAGCGAGCTGATGAACCAGACTCAACAAGCGTAATGCTGGTTGATGCCAGGAGCGACCTGATGGCAGGTCCATTGCCGTAGCTGGGAGTTCCTTATAAGGCCCGTAACTTTGGTTACGGGCTTTTCTTTTGCCACGTGACTGATTAATCTCGGCTTAACTGTGGCAATATGCACTATATTTATTGGGTCGAGGATGAATGGCGGCGGTGGAAGGACAGTGGTTGTGACCTTGCCTGCCACACAGGGATGTTGGTGAAATTGTTCACCGGGCTTGAAATTCGCTCTGTGACCCCCCAATTCCTACAACAGTATGGGCCGCTTTATCCGCCTGGCGGAATGATAGCGCCGTCAAATCAGTGTGGAGCCTGTCGATGGCTTGAACGTAGTCATGATGGCCGTTCTCAAGTAGAATCGACAGACAATGGCGCCAAGGCAATTTCTATTAGGAGACGGTAATGTCATACAGTGGCGAACGAGACCAATTTGCACCTAACATGGCACTGGTGCCGATGGTGGTAGAGCAGACTTCGCGCGGGGAGCGTTCTTACGATATTTATTCCCGCCTGCTGAAAGAGCGCATTATCTTCCTGACCGGCCAGGTTGAAGATCATATGGCTAATCTGATCGTGGCGCAGATGTTGTTCCTCGAGGCAGAAAGCCCAGAAAAAGATATTTTCCTGTATATCAACTCACCGGGCGGCGTGATCACGGCTGGCATGTCAATCTATGACACCATGCAGTTTATCAAACCGGACGTCAGCACCATCTGTATGGGGCAGGCGTGTTCCATGGGGTCGTTCCTGCTGACGGCAGGCACCAAGGGCAAGCGTTTCTGCCTGCCAAACTCCAGAGTGATGATCCACCAGCCGCTGGGCGGCTACCAGGGTCAGGCAACGGATATTGAAATCCATGCGCGTGAGATCCTGAAGGTGAAGGCTCGCATGAATGAGTTGATGGCACAGCATACCGGCCAATCGCTGGAACAGATCGAACGTGATACCGAACGTGACCGCTTCATGACGGCGGAAGAATCGGTAGAATACGGTCTGGTCGACAGCATTCTGACGCACCGCAGCTAAAACTATACCCAAAGGGTCGCAAGCTGTAGTGCGTACCTGCCGCCTGAAGGGTTATGGGTAGCGCGCGGCTTGCGGGCCGATAGGCTATAGTATTCAGAGCGGGCCTGGCTCGCTTTAAACAGCGTTATCGGCGTTCCCGGTATAAAGTTTGGGCGCATTGTCGCCGCGTAATGGTGCGGGACAAAGACAAAAGAAGAGGTTTGACTCATGACAGATAAGCGCAAAGACGGTTCAGGAAAGCTGCTGTACTGCTCTTTCTGCGGCAAAAGCCAGCATGAAGTGCGTAAGCTGATTGCCGGTCCGTCAGTGTATATCTGCGATGAATGTGTTGATCTGTGTAACGACATTATTCGCGAAGAGATTAAAGAGGTTGCGCCGCATCGCGAGCGTAATTCATTGCCGACACCGCACGAAATTCGTCACCACCTGGACGATTATGTTATCGGCCAGGAACAGGCGAAAAAAGTTCTGGCTGTGGCGGTCTATAACCACTACAAACGCCTGCGTAACGGCGATACCAGCAATGGCATCGAACTGGGCAAAAGCAATATCTTGCTGATCGGCCCAACCGGTAGCGGCAAAACCTTGCTGGCAGAGACGCTGGCACGTTTCCTGGATGTGCCTTTCACCATGGCCGATGCCACGACGTTGACCGAAGCTGGTTACGTGGGTGAGGATGTGGAAAACATCATCCAGAAACTGTTGCAGAAATGCGACTACGACGTGCAAAAAGCCCAGCGCGGCATCGTCTATATCGATGAAATTGACAAGATTTCACGTAAGTCAGACAACCCGTCCATCACCCGTGACGTTTCGGGCGAAGGCGTGCAGCAGGCGTTGCTGAAGCTGATCGAAGGCACGATTGCGGCGGTTCCACCACAGGGTGGGCGTAAACATCCGCAGCAGGAATTCCTGCAGGTAGACACCTCCAAGATCCTGTTTATCTGTGGCGGTGCGTTTGCCGGCCTGGATAAGGTGATTGGCCAGCGTGTTAACACCGGCTCCGGTATCGGTTTTGGTGCCACGGTGAAGGGTGAATCTGAAAAAGCCACCGAAGGCGAACTGCTGTTGCAGGCAGAGCCGGAAGACTTGATCAAGTTTGGCCTGATCCCGGAATTCATCGGTCGTCTGCCGGTGGTTGCCACCCTCAGCGAACTGAGCGAAGAGGCACTGATCCAGATCCTGAAAGAGCCGAAAAACGCCCTGACCAAGCAGTATCAGGCGTTGTTCAATCTGGAAGGGGTAGATCTGGAATTCCGTGAGGAAGCGCTGAATGCCATCGCCAAGAAGGCTATGACGCGTAAAACGGGTGCCCGTGGTCTGCGTTCGATTGTCGAAGGCGCGTTGCTGGACACCATGTACGATCTGCCGTCGCTTGAAAGCGTAGATAAAGTGGTGATCGACGAATCTGTGATCGCTGGCCAATCCAAGCCGTTATTGATTTACGGCAAGCCGGAAGCGCAGGCTTCTGGCGAATAATTAGCCAGTCAAACCAGAAAGTTAATCGTAAAAGGGGGATTTTATCCCCCTTTTCTTTTTCTCTACATTGTTACCGTTGAATGTCAGAGATTCATCCCCATATACTCATAATCCAGATTTTGTGAAACGTTTGATGCTTGCGTCTCATGAGATCCCCCTAATCCTGGCGGAAATTAAACTAAGAGAGAGCTCTATGAACCCTGAGCGTTCCGAACGCATTGAAATCCCCGTGTTGCCATTGCGCGACGTGGTGGTTTATCCGCACATGGTGATCCCGTTGTTTGTTGGCCGGGAAAAATCGATTCGGTGCCTCGAAGCCGCAATGGATCACGATAAAAAGATCATGCTGGTGGCGCAGAAAGAGGCCTCGACGGATGAACCGGGCATTAACGATCTGTTCTCGGTCGGTACCGTTGCATCGATTTTACAGATGCTGAAACTGCCGGACGGCACGGTCAAGGTGCTGGTCGAAGGTTTACAGCGTGCGCGTATTACCACGCTCTCCGACAGCGGCGAGCACTTCGCTGCCCAGGCTGAATATCTTGAATCACCGGCTATCGACGAGCGTGAGCAGGAAGTCCTGGTGCGCACGGCGATCAATCAGTTTGAAGGCTACATCAAACTGAACAAAAAAATTCCACCGGAGGTGCTGACTTCATTGAACAGCATCGACGACGCTGCGCGCCTGGCGGATACCATCGCCGCGCATATGCCGCTGAAGCTCAGCGACAAGCAGTCGGTGCTGGAGATGTTCGATATCACCGAGCGTCTTGAGTACCTGATGGCGATGATGGAGTCGGAGATCGACCTGTTGCAGGTTGAGAAGCGTATCCGTAACCGCGTCAAGAAACAGATGGAAAAGAGCCAGCGCGAGTACTATCTGAATGAGCAGATGAAGGCGATTCAGAAAGAACTGGGCGAGATGGACGACACGCCGGATGAACACGAGGCGTTGAAGCGCAAGATCGAAGCGGCCAAAATGCCGAAAGAAGCGCGTGAGAAAACCGAAGCGGAACTGCAAAAGCTGAAAATGATGTCGCCGATGTCTGCGGAGGCGACCGTCGTGCGTGGCTATATCGACTGGATGATCCAGGTGCCGTGGAATGCGCGCAGCAAGGTGAAAAAAGACCTGCTCAAGGCGCAGGAAGTGCTCGATACCGATCACTACGGCCTGGAACGCGTCAAAGACCGCATCCTTGAGTATCTTGCAGTGCAGAGCCGCGTCAGCAAAATCAAGGGGCCAATCCTGTGTCTGGTAGGGCCTCCTGGCGTGGGTAAAACCTCGCTGGGGCAGTCGATCGCTCGTGCGACCGGCCGCCAATATGTCCGTATGGCGCTGGGCGGCGTACGTGACGAAGCGGAGATCCGCGGTCACCGCCGGACTTACATCGGCTCCATGCCGGGTAAACTGATCCAGAAAATGGCCAAGGTTGGGGTGAAAAACCCGCTGTTCCTGCTCGATGAGATCGACAAGATGTCATCCGACATGCGTGGCGATCCGGCTTCAGCCCTGCTGGAAGTGCTGGATCCGGAACAGAACGTGGCGTTTAACGATCACTATCTGGAAGTGGATTACGATCTGTCCGACGTGATGTTCGTGGCGACCTCGAACTCGATGAACATCCCGGCACCGCTGCTGGACCGTATGGAAGTGATCCGTCTTTCCGGCTACACCGAAGACGAAAAGCTGAACATCGCCAAACAGCACCTGTTGCCAAAGCAGCTTGAACGCAACGCGTTGAAGAAAGGCGAATTGACGGTAGATGACAGTGCCATTATCGGCATCATCCGCTATTACACCCGTGAAGCCGGGGTGCGTAGCCTGGAGCGTGAAATTTCCAAGCTGTGCCGTAAAGCGGTCAAGTCGCTGCTGATGGACAAGAAGCTCAAGCACATCGAGATCAACGGCGAGAACCTCAAGGACTATCTGGGCGTTCAGCGTGTTGATTACGGCCGTGCAGACACCGAAAACCGCGTAGGCCAGGTAACCGGGCTGGCGTGGACGGAAGTGGGCGGCGATCTGCTGACTATTGAAACCGCCTGCGTACCGGGCAAAGGCAAGCTGACCTACACCGGTTCTTTGGGTGAAGTGATGCAGGAGTCGATCCAGGCTGCGTTGACCGTGGTACGTGCACGTGCAGAGAAGTTGGGCATCAACGCCGATTTCTATGAAAAACGTGATATCCACGTCCACGTGCCGGAAGGGGCGACGCCGAAAGACGGCCCAAGCGCCGGTATTGCCATGTGTACCGCGCTGGTTTCCTGCCTGACAGGCAACCCGGTGCGCGCCGATGTGGCGATGACCGGTGAGATCACCTTGCGTGGTCATGTGTTGCCGATTGGCGGCCTGAAAGAGAAGCTGCTGGCGGCACACCGTGGCGGTATCAAAACCGTGCTGATCCCTTACGAGAACAAGCGCGATTTGGAGGAGATCCCGGACAACGTCATTGCCGATCTGGAGATCCACCCGGTACAGCGAATCGATGAAGTTTTGAACATTGCACTGGTCAATCCGGCCTTCGGCGCACAGCCGGTAGCGGTAAAATAGTGACGTATAGCAAAAACCATTGATAAAACTCATGCTGGCAAGCCAATTCGGACTTGCCAGTATTTTTTTGTGCCGCTAAGTTAGATCCCTGTCGGCTCGCGTTTCGTCGCCGTTTGGTGGCTTGCCAAGGCACGACGGGATTGATATAACAGCAGCGCTGTCGTAACCGTAGGGATTTTTTCGGTGCGACGTTTTGAATTCTAGAGGGGATGATAGAGTGAATAAGTCACAACTGATCGACAAAATTGCCGCGGGTGCTGATATTTCTAAAGCGGCAGCAGGGCGTGCTTTGGACGCAATTATTGCTTCCGTTACCGATTCCTTGAAAGAAGGGGATGACGTGGCTCTGGTTGGTTTCGGTTCTTTCACCGTGCGTGAGCGTTCAGCTCGTACCGGCCGTAACCCGCAAACGGGTAAAGAGATCAAAATCGCGGCAGCCAAAGTTCCGGCTTTCCGTGCAGGGAAAGCCCTGAAAGACGCAGTAAACTGATTACCGCGTTTAATCGCATCGCGTCGCCGGTAAACAATCACCTGACGCAGCGGTATTGGTAAGGTAAGATATAAGGCGCATCAGGTTGATGCGCTTTTTTTATTTTTGTCGCAGGGAACGCGCCTGCACAAGGGTTGTTAATCCACATCACAGCGGAGTGTTGTCACACTATGATGGACAATTTACGCGCGGCTGCTAACCACGTCGTGCTAAAAATCATCCTGGGGCTGATTATCTTGTCATTTCTTTTGACTGGGGTGGTCAGCTATCAGGGAAGTGCCGGCGATTACGCTGCGAAAGTAAATGGCCAGGTGATCGAACGTGCCCAGCTGGAACAGGCTTTCCAGAGTGAACGTAGCCGTATGCAGCAGGAACTGGGCGACCGTTTCTCTGCCATGGCTGGCAACGAAGGTTATATGCAGCAGATGCGCCAGCAGGTGCTGTCTCAACTGATCGACAAGTCGCTGCTGGACCAGTACGCGAAGACGCTGGGCCTGAGTGCCAGTGACGATCAGGTGAAAGATGCCATCCGTCAAGAAGCCTATTTCCAGACTGACGGCAAGTTCGACAACGCCAAATATCTCGACCTGATTAACCGTTCGGGCTTTAGCGCAGATCAATATGCGCAATACACGCGCCAGCGGTTAATCAATCAGCAGATGATCCAGGGCTTCGGCGGTTCCGATATCGTCCCACCAAGCGAAGCACAGTCTATGGTTGCTCTGGTTCTGCAAGAGCGCGAGGTGCGTCTGGCGACGATCGATCTCAATGCCATGATGGCCAAGCAAACCGTCACCGACGAAGAGCTGAAGGCCTTCTTCGAGCAGAACAAGAACAGCTTCATCGCACCAGAGAAGGTGAAAGTGAGCTTTATCCCGCTGGATGCCGCAGCATTGCAGGATAAAGTGACCGTTACCGAAGCGGATATCAGCGCCTATTACGACGAGCATCAAAGCAGCTTTGGCCAGCCGGAACGCAAAAAATTCAGCGTGATCCAGCTGAAAACCGAAGCGGATGCCAAAGCGGTATTGGAAGAGCTGAAAAACGGTGGTGATTTCGCTGCGTTGGCGAAAGAGAAATCCACCGACATCATCTCGCGCCGTACCGGTGGTGAAATGGACTGGATGGAGCCAGACACCACGGCTGACGAACTGAAACAGGCTAACCTGACCGAGAAAGGCCAACTTTCTGGCGTAGTGAAGTCTTCAGTGGGTTACCTGATCGTGCGCCTGGACGATATCAAGCCAGCGCTGGTGAAGCCATTGAGCGAAGTACATGATGCTATCGCCAAGCAGCTCAAGCAGGAAAAAGCGGTAGATGCCTACTATGCGCTGCAGCAGAAAGTCAGCGAGGCGGCGACCAGCGATAACGAGTCCCTGGCCTCAGCGGAAGAAGCTGCAGGTATTAAGGCGGCTAGCACCGAATGGTTTACCCGTGACTCGGTTCCTGCTGCGTTGAACTTCAAGCCGGTTGTGCAGGCCATCTTCGATGGTTCGCTGATTGGCGAGAACGGCGCACCAGGCAGCAACTCTGACGTCATCACCGTTGACGGTGATCGTGCGTTCGTGGTTCGCGTTGTGGCCCATGAGCCGGAAGGGATTGAACCTTTCGACAAGGTGAAAGATCGCGTAACCGCGATGGTCAAACACAACAAGGCACTGCAAGAAGCCAAGCTGCAGGGTGAAAAACTGCTGGTTGAGTTGAAGCAGGGCAAAGGCGATGAGGCGATGAAAGCCGCTGGTCTGAGCTTCGGCAGCGTACAGAAAATGGCGCGCGCCCCGGAAGACAGCCAACTGGTGGAAGCCGTATTCGCTCTGCCGCACCCGGAAGCCGGTAAAGTGGTTTACGGCATGTCACAGGATGCTCAAGGGAACGTGGTGTTGATCGCCCTGGATAGCGTTAAGCCAGGCACCTTGCCAGCAGACGAAATGAAAACCTTCGTCAGCAACATGGAGAAAGGAAGCGCTAGCGTGACCTTCGATGCCTTGCTGACTAACCTGCGCAAAGAAGCCAAGATCAAAATGGGTGCCGCTGAGCAGCAACAGCCGTAACTTGTCCCCTATGGATTTCAAGTTGCAGCTAGGCGACAAGCTTGTTCATCCCCAGGAGCTTACTTTTCGTAAGTGACTGGGGTGAGCAAGTGCAGGTAACAACGCTGCAGCTTGAAAGACGACGGGGACTCGCACCGCATTTTTTTGCAACAGCTTGAAAGACTCAAAGGCCGCTTTCGCGGCCTTTTCCACATTTAAACTCTGCCATTTGCCGATCTTCCGCCGCTGCGGCAAGGTAACCTTGCTGTCAAACACAAGGAGGATACAGCATGCAACTTAGCGAAAATAAAGCCATTATCCGTTTTACCGTTATCTGCCAGCTACTCTTGGCGGCGGCGCTGTTTGGCCTGATAGGGAGCTCGGCCATTGCCGCAGAGAAACCCTCTCAGGGACAACCACAGGCTGCTGCGGTATCGCCTAAGGTCATCCCTGAAGCGCAAAGCGAGGGTGAAGCCCAGGTCAGCATTAACCAGGCAGATGCCGAGGCGCTAGCCACCGTGTTGAACGGCGTAGGGCTGAAAAAGGCAGAGGCCATAGTGCGCTACCGCGAACAGAACGGGCCGTTTAGCGAAATAGACCAGCTACAGGAGGTGCCGGGGATCGGTCCCTCCCTGGTGGAAAGGAATCGTGATCGGCTGAAAATGTGATCCCGCTCGCGGCTGCGTGGCAAAGTGGCCTCGCAGCCGCGCTGCTCTGCTACATTTTACAGGTCATACCAGTCATCCATCGCAAACTCTTTGCCAAACCCTGCTGTATAAGCATGCTGCCAGCAAGGAGGGATAACACTGAACGGGTATGCCGGTATTAATTCGCTATCACCAGAGCAGGAGCGGTTGTTTCACTATGCAGACTTATATCAAAGTTCGTGGCTATCATCTTGATGTCTATCAACACGTTAATAATGCCCGGTATCTGGAGTTCCTGGAGGAAGCGCGCTGGGAGTGGCTGGAGGATCTGGATGCTTTCCACTGGATGACGCAAAACAACATCGCGTTTATCGTGGTGAACATCAATATCAATTATCGTAAGCCTGCCGTATTGGGGGATAAGTTGCGTATCGATAGCCAGATGCTGCAACTCAATGGCAAGAGCGGTGTACTGAGCCAGCAGGTATTGCTGGAGCCGGAGGGGACAGTGGTTGCCGACGCGACGCTGACCTTTGTCTGTATCGATTTGAAAACCCAGCGGGCACTGCCGATTGAAGGCGCACTGCGTGAACACCTGGTGGCACTACAGCAGAAAGATGCTGAGGCCTGATTAAGCATCGTGCTGGTCATGGCCCCGGTCTGTACACTCCCACAGGGAGAGGGGACCGAACGTGCCAGCGGGTATTTCTCTCACGGCCTGACCATCGGTAAATGAAAGGGTCGGTGCTACAGGGATAACTCAGTACCCGATGACAACATCGTACATGGCACATGTAAGGGATAGCTCTTGCCTTGATGGCAACTCTGTACCCTCTCCCTTTACAGGTGTCCATGTAGACCCCTGTCTTTACATCGGGAGAGGGCTGGGGTGAGGGGATCTTGCAATTACTACAGATAAACTCCGTTCCCAATTCCGGCTCTGCACTAGCTCCCTCTCCCTGTGGGAGAGGGTTGGGGTGAGGGGACCCAACGATGGCTTAATCTGACTTATTGAGCGGCATTACAGCCGCCCATGAACTGGCTTAAACCAAGCCGGTTTTCCGCTTCAGGCTGGCCATCACGCCGACCTTGTCCTGCTGATACTGCTGCAACCCGTTGGCGCGCAGGTGACAGGCCGCACATTCACCACAGCCGTCGCCTTGAACGCCGTTATAACAGGTGAGCGTCTCATGGCGGATACGTTCCAACTGCTGGTAATAGTCCGCCAGCGCCCAAGTCTCAGCCTTGTTGAGCCACATCAGCGGGGTTTCAAAGCGAATATCACGTGCGATCCCCAGCACGATGGCCTGATTCAAGGCCTTAACAAACTCGTCGCGGCAATCCGGATAGCCCGAGAAATCAGTCTCGCACACGCCGGTGATCACGGCTTCGGCTTCCACCTGGTAGGCATAAATCGCCGCCAGGGTGAGGAACAGGATGTTGCGCCCCGGCACAAAGGTGCTTGGCAAGGCATCGGTCTGGGAACTGTCGTAGGCGGGTACTGGAATGTTATCGCGAGTCAGGCTGCTGATGGCCAACTCATTGAGCAACCCAACGTCCAGAACCTTGTGCGCCTTGGCTCCCAGAGTTTGGCATAAGGCCTGGGCCACCTCGATTTCGGCGCGATGACGCTGGCCGTAATCGAACGTGATGCAGTGAACTTCATCATACTGTTGCAATGCCTGGATCAAGCAGGTCGTGGAGTCTTGTCCACCGCTAAAAACGACGACTGCGCGTTTCATAAATCTACCTTCTGGCTAGGGCCATTCCCGATGCACATTCGGGCGGCCGGTTTATGCCCTTTGTTGTCAGGCTACAGTGTTGCCGGTCTGAGCCTGACGCTATTGGGCTTCATGACACATGTGGGGATGCTATCAGAAATGCTCGCCACAGCGTAGGGCAACCTAATCATCCAGCGGCGGTGGCAGCCAAGCCTGGCAAAAATCAAACCAGCCGTAGGCGGTGAGCATCACACCATGTATGCGGGGAGGGGCACTGACCTGATACTGATAGTTGAATAGGGGAGTGAGGATCGCGGCCCCCATCAACTGTTGATAATACGCTTTTAGCTGGCTGAAGCGCTGCTGCGGTGCTGGGCATTGCTGGATTTGTTGCAGGGTCCGCTGTTGGTGTTGCCAATCCTCTTCTTGCAAAATCCCTTGCCACAGCAAATCGCGACGTAGCCAACTTTCTAACGTCGCTTCCGGAGCTTCACCAATCAGGTTATCGGCCAGCAACAGATCTGCTTGGGCTATCTGCTCGGTACTTTGCCAACGTTTGCCGGAATAATAGCGGATCTCTAATTGGCAGCCATGCTCCGCCAGCAATTGTTGCAAAGCCTGAGTCACGCTCTCTAATTCGATCGGTGGATGGTACAGCAGCGTCAACCGAGGGGGGAGCTCAACATCCTGTCTGACATCATGTTCAGGGATCGCCCAGCCGGGCAGCATTTCATGGCTTGGCATGATCACGCCCTGCTGGATGGGCAAGCTGGCCAGCAGGCCGGAGCGCTGGATCAGCATCAGCAGCTTTTGCCCTTGGGCCTCACTCAGTACACCACGGCGCTGGTTAATCGCCAGATAGCACCACCCTTGGCTCATACTGCGTTGTACCGGCCGTGCCTGTGCCAGTTCTCCCTGCTGGCCGATGGTGATACGTACCGGGTGCTGGCAACTGGTGTCGGTACTGCGGGTTGGTAACTCTGGCGTGATCCAATATTCGATGCTTTCCAGATAAGGATGTTGCAGATGGTAGTAAGGATGTTGTTCCAACCGCACCATATGCGGCTCGTTTAGTGCCAACTTAAAGGGACCTGCACCGAGGTTCGGTAACTCTGGGTGCGTTATCAGGCAGGGCAGTTCTGCCAGCCGGTGCGCCAGCCAATAATCGGGCATTTGCAGATCGAACTGGATGCATAGCGCATGCGGCAGGCTGATTGCCGCCACGCTGCTCAATAATGGCTGGCTGCGCGGATGGTGTTGCAGGGCGTTGAGGGTTTGCAATAGCTGTTGGCCCGTTAAGGCCTCACCGTTATGCCATCGCAGCTGACTACGCAGAAAGAACTGCCAACGCAGGCCGTCTTCGCTAATCTGCCAGTGATGGGCAAGATCGGGCTGCGGTTCTGGGCAACCGGTATTGAAGCGTGTCAAACCGGCATAGACGGTCGCGACCAGATGCTGTTCCGCACGGCCGCTTAGCGTCAACGGATCGAGCTTTTCCAACGTACGGTAATAAGGGATACGCAGCGTAGGGCTGCCTTCCTGCCATTGGCCGCCGAGGTGGGGGCTCAGCAACTCTTGCAGATGCTCTGGCGCCAGCTGCGCCATTTCCAAGGCTCCCTGATGATCGCCCAGTTGCAGTAAACGTTGGAGATGCGCAGTCCGCAGTTCATCGGGGGTTTTCAGGCACTGCAACTGCGCGCGTTTCCCCCTTCCGGCCTGTGATTGCCAACTTAGCCAGCCTTGTTGCTGCAACTGCTGCACCAGGGTGCGAGCATGCCGCTCGCTGCAATAGAAGATCGCAGCTAATTCACCGATCGTGATCGCCACCGGCGAGCTGCCTAGCTGGTGGTACAAACGTTGATACTGACCGAGGCGATGAACCAGGCGCATAGCGGTATCCTAGGTGTTGCAAGCGATGAAAGATAAATCAGGAAGCGTTTAGGCAAATTGTTCACTATTACTTCCGCAAATACCACCCCATACTGCGGTGATTGCCATTGTGCTCACATTTACGAGGTTCCTATGTATCGCCTGGCTGCTTTCGATATGGACGGCACCCTGCTGACTCCCGATCACCGTGTCGGGCCGGAAACGCTGAGCGCGTTGAAGCAGCTTATCGACAGGGAGATGGTGGTGACCTTTGCCACCGGGCGGCATTACCTCGATGCCCAGCCGATCATGGCGCAACTGGGGCTGCAAGGTTACCTGATCACCGGTAACGGTACTCGCGTCTATGACCAGCAAGGGCTGCAACTGCATGCTACCGACTTACCGGCGGAGATTGCCGAAGAGGTGCTGCATACCCACTGGCGCACCTCTGCCAGCATGCATGTGTTTCGTGATGAGGGGTGGTTGACCGAAACTGCGGTGCCGGAAATGCTGGCTGCACATCATCTCAGTGGCTTTCATTTCCAACTCACCGACTTGCGCCGTCTGCCCGCGTTTGGCAACAGTAAGGTCTGTTTCTGTGCCCCCCATGAAGAACTGGTCAAACTGCAGGCACAGTTGAGTGAGCATTTCGGCACCCGTGCTGACCTTTGCTTCTCGGCCTATGATTGCCTCGAAGTGCTGCCAAAGGGCTGCAACAAGGGAACGGCATTGGATAGGCTGAGCCACCATCTGGGGCTGACGTTGGCTGATTGTATGGCCTTCGGCGATGCGATGAATGATAAGGAAATGCTGGCGGGAGTAGGGCACGGCGTGGTGATGGGCAATGCTCTGCCACAGTTGAAATCGTTACTGCCCCAACTACAGGTTATCGGCCACTGCGAACAGCAGGCGGTGGCTCACTATTTACAACATTGGCTGCGTTCACCACACCTCACCTATTCCCCCGAATTCTGAGGTATTACTATTACAGCCGGCCGGGTATGACTACCCGGCTTTTTTTTCCCCTTCGTCTTTCAAGCTGTAGCGTTGTTGGCAGCGTACCCGCACCCCAGTCACTTACAAAAGTAAGCTCCTGGGGATGAGTGTCCTTGCCGCCTAGCTACAACTTGAAATCCATTGGGGAGGGTTATTCACTCAAAGCTTGGTTAACTGAACGGCATAAGGTGTCAAGTCACCGATATTGTTGTTGACCCAGTCGCTATTGTAATAGGTATCCAGATAGCGCTCGCCGCTGTCGCATAGCAGGGTAACGATGGCACCTTGCTCGCCTTTGTCCCGCATCTGCTTGGCCAGTTGCAGCGCTCCCCAGACGTTGGTCCCGGTTGAAGCACCTACCTTGCGACCCAAAATGTTTTCCAACCAATAAATGGTGGCGATACTGGCGGCATCTGGCACGCGCAGCATGTTGTCGATCACCGAAGGGATAAACGACGGTTCGGCGCGTGGGCGGCCAATCCCTTCGATGCGGCTGCCACAGCTGCCGATAATGGTGCGATCGCCATGATGGAAGCAGTCGTAAAACACCGAGTTTTCCGGATCGACCACCGTGAGCTGCGTATCATGCCCTTGATAGCGAATGTAGCGCCCCAGCGTTGCTGAGGTGCCACCAGTACCGGCACTCATCACGATGTGTTTCGGAACCGGGTGCGGTTCGCGCTCCATCTGGCGGAAAATACTGTCGGCGATGTTGTTGTTGCCACGCCAGTCGGTAGCACGTTCGGCAAAAGTGAACTGATCCATATAATGGCCGTTCAGCTCTTTGGCCAACTCTTCTGACACCGCATAAATCTGGGCCGCATGATCGACAAAATGGCTGCGGCCACCGTAAAAGGCAATTTGCTCGACTTTACGTTTGGCGGTGCAGGAAGGCATCACCGCGATAAACGGCAGGCCGAGCAGGCGGGCAAAATAGGCTTCAGATACCGCCGTGCTGCCCGAAGAGGCTTCAATAATCGGCGTGTTCTGGTTGATCCAACCGTTACACAGCCCATAAAGGAACAGCGAACGCGCCAGGCGGTGTTTCAGACTGCCGGTGGGATGGGTGCTTTCATCTTTCAGGTAGAGATAGATGCCTGGAAATTCCGGCAGGTTCAGGCGGATCAAGTGCGTATCGGCGGAGCGTTGGAAATCCGCTTCTATTTCACCAATAGCATATTTTACCCAAGCGTTTGTCATAATCTGGCCTCAAAATAGGGGGCTTAAACCCGCCGCTTTGCAAGCTGTAGCTTGAAATCCAGCAGGGATGTTTGAGGTGTAGCATAGCGGTTCAGCGAGAAAAAAGGATTGCCATTTTTCCTGTTTAATCGCCTAATGGGAGAAATATTTTCTATGAAATCACCCTATGTTGGATAAAACAGACCGTAAACTGTTGTGCATGCTGCAACAGGACTGTACGCAATCACTGCAAGTGCTGGCCGAAGCGGTGAATCTGACCTCAACGCCTTGCTGGAAACGGCTAAAAAGGCTGGAAGATGAAGGTTACATTCGTGCGCGTGTCGCGCTGCTGGATAATGAAAAGCTCGGGCTTGGCCTGACGGCGTTTGTGCTGATAAAAACCCAGCAGCACAGCAGCGAGTGGTATCAGAAATTTGTCGATCTCACCGCGCAGATGCCGGAAGTGTTGGCGTTTTACCGTATGGCGGGGGAGTATGATTACCTGATGCAGGTCGAGGTGGCGGACATGAAAAGCTATGACAATTTCTATAAACGCCTGGTGACCGGCGTGCCGGGGCTGATTGATGTCACTTCCAGCTTCGCGATGGAAAAAATCAAATACACCACGGCGCTACCCGTGCCAGAGTGAAATCGTCACTCAACTGTTGAATGTTAAGGTTGCAGGGCTGCAGCCGGTAATTTGTCGGATACTGTCTGGAATAAAACTGCGTGAGACTCTTTGCTCAAATCGGCTGGTATTTCCGCCGCGAGTGGCGCCGCTACCTCGGGGCCGTGGTGCTACTGATTGCCATTGCCATACTGCAATTGCTGCCGCCTAAGCTGGTTGGCATCATTGTTGATGGTGTCACCAAGGATCAGATGTCCAGCAAGGTACTGATGGCCTGGCTGGGGTTGATGATTGGTACCGCCATTGTGGTTTATCTGCTGCGTTATGTGTGGCGAGTGCTGCTGTTTGGGGCTTCCTACCAGTTGGCCGTTGAACTGCGGGAAAACTTCTATCGCCAACTCAGCCGTCAGAACCCGGCCTTCTATCTGCGTCACCGAACTGGCGATCTGATGGCCAGAGCGACCAATGACGTCGACCGTGTGGTGTTTGCCGCCGGTGAAGGCGTGCTGACGCTGGTGGACTCTCTGGTCATGGGGCTGGCGGTGCTGATTGTCATGAGCACCCAGATCAGTTGGCAATTGACCCTGCTTTCCCTGATCCCGATGCCGATCATGGCGATCGTCATCAAATATTATGGCGATCAGCTGCACCAGCGTTTCAAGTCGGCGCAGGCCGCGTTCTCCAGCCTTAACGATCAGGCACAGGAGAGCATGACCAGTATCCGTATGATCAAGGCTTTTGGCCTGGAGGATCATCAGTCCAACCAGTTTGCCGAAGTGGCCGCGCAAACCGGCGCGAAGAATATGCACGTGGCGCGAATTGACGCGCGCTTTGACCCGACGATTTACATCGCTATCGGTGCGGCCAACTTGCTGGCGATCGGCGGTGGTAGCTGGATGGTGGTTAACGGTTCCCTCACGCTGGGCCAACTGACCAGCTTTGTCATGTACCTCGGCCTGATGATTTGGCCGATGCTGGCACTGGCCTGGATGTTCAACATCGTCGAGCGCGGCAGTGCCGCCTATAGCCGTATCCGCAGCCTGCTGGAAGAGGCACCGGCCGTGAAGGATGGTGAACTCGATCTGCCCGCCGGGCGCGGCAACCTGAGTGTAGAAATCAACGCCTTCCATTATCCGCAAACCAATAAACCCGCGCTGCATGACGTGGCGTTACAGCTGCAGCCTGGGCAAATGTTGGGATTGTGTGGGCCTACCGGCTCGGGCAAATCGACGTTGCTTTCGTTAATCCAGCGCCAGTTCGATATTGATGACGGCCATATCAGTTATCACGGCTTGCCACTTACCCAGATCAAGCTCGACGAGTGGCGTTCACGCCTGTCGGTCGTTAGCCAGACGCCTTTCCTGTTCTCCGATAGCGTGGCCAATAATATCGCCTTGGGCAACCCGGCGGCCACTCAGGAACAGATTGAACAGGCAGCGCGCCTGGCCAGCGTGCATGAAGATATTCTGCGTTTGCCTCAGGGTTACGAGACCGAGGTGGGTGAGCGAGGCGTGATGCTTTCTGGTGGCCAGAAACAGCGTATTTCCATCGCGCGGGCGTTACTGTTGGAAGCGGAAATTCTGATCCTCGACGATGCTCTTTCGGCGGTGGATGGGCGCACTGAACACCAGATCCTGCATAACCTGCGCAGTTGGGGGCAAAATCGCACGGTGATCATCAGTGCGCACCGCCTTTCGGCCCTGACGGAAGCCAGCGAAATCCTGGTGATGCAACACGGCTCGGTGGTACAGCGTGGGCAGCATGGGCAATTGGCTAGCGAGCCTGGCTGGTATCGCGACATGTATCGCTATCAGCAGCTGGAAGCCGCGTTGGATGAGGCTCCTGATAGCACCGAGGAGGTTTTGGCCGATGAGTAAGATACAAAATATGTGGCCAACGCTGAAACGTTTGCTGGCCTATGGCTCGCCTTATCGTAAACCCTTGGGGTTGGCGGTATTGATGCTGTGGGTAGCGGCGGCGGCGGAAGTCGCCGGGCCAATTCTGATCGGCTACTTTATTGATAACTACGTTGCCAAAGGGCAGCTGCCGCTGATGATTGTCAGCTCCCTGGCGGTGGCTTATATCCTGCTGGAACTGCTCGCTGCGGCGTTGCACTATTTCCAGGCCATCCTGTTTAATCGGGTGGCGGTTGGGGTGGTACAACGGTTGCGCACCGACGTGATGGACGCGGCCCTGCGCCAACCGCTGAGCGCGTTTGATACCCAGCCTGTCGGGCAATTGATCTCGCGGGTAACCAACGATACCGAAGTGATCAAAGATCTGTATGTGATGGTGGTGTCCACGGTACTGAAAAGTGCGGCGCTGATCGGGGCGATGCTGGTGGCGATGTTCAGCCTGGACTGGCGCATGGCGCTGGTGGCGATCTGCATCTTCCCGGCGGTGCTGGTGGTGATGGGGATCTATCAATATTACAGCACGCCGATCGTGCGGCGGATGCGTAGCTACCTGGCGGATATCAACGACGGCTTCAACGAAGTGATTAGCGGCATGGGGGTGATCCAGCAGTTCCGCCAGCAGATGCGGTTTGGTGAGCGTATGAGTGCAGCCAGCCGCTCGCATTATACCGCCCGGATGCAGACGCTGCGGCTGGATGGTTTCCTGTTGCGGCCGCTGCTTAGCCTGTTCTCTGCCCTGGTACTATGTGGCCTGTTGATGCTGTTTGGCTTCAGCGGTGAGGGCGCGATTGGCGTGGGGGTGCTGTATGCCTTCATCAACTATCTTGGCCGTTTGAACGAACCGTTGATTGAGCTGACCGCCCAGCAATCGATTTTGCAGCAGGCCGTGGTGGCCGGTGAGCGTATTTTCGAACTGATGGATCGCAGCCAGCAGAGCTATGGCAGTGACGATCGTCCGCTGGCGAGCGGCCGCATCGATATCAGCGACCTGAGCTTTGCCTACCGCAGCGACAAGAAAGTGCTGCAGCACATCTCTTTGCAGGTACCGTCACGGGGTTTTGTTGCCCTGGTGGGGCATACCGGCAGCGGAAAGAGTACCCTGGCTAACCTGTTGATGGGCTATTACCCGCTGAGCGAAGGGGAAATTCGTCTGGATGGTCGCCCGTTGTCCAGCCTTTCACATCACACCCTGCGCCAAGGCATTGCTATGGTGCAGCAAGATCCGGTGGTGATGGCGGAATCGGTGCTGGCAAACGTCACGCTTGGTCGCTCCATCGGTGAAGAGGCGGTCTGGCAGGCGCTGGAAACAGTGCAACTGGGGGAACTGGTACGTAGCTTCCCACAGGGCATCCATACGCGCCTGGGGGAGCAGGGGAATAATCTGTCCGTAGGACAGAAGCAGTTGTTGGCTTTGGCGCGCGTGCTGGTCCAGGCACCGCAGATCCTGATCCTGGATGAAGCGACCGCAAACATCGACTCTGGCACCGAGCAGGCGATCCAGCGTGCCTTACGGCTGATCCGCGAGCAGACGACGCTGGTGGTGATCGCCCACCGCCTTTCAACCATTGTGGATGCCGACTCTATTCTGGTACTGCATCGCGGTCATGCCGTGGAGCAGGGGAACCATCAGCAGTTGTTGGCACAGCAGGGCCGCTACTACCAGATGTATCAGCTACAGCTGGTGGGTGAAGAGTTGGCAGCTACGACGCGCGACGAAACTCAGCCCGCATAATCTTAAGCAAGGGCTCCGCTCCAGGAGCCCGCACCACCAACAGGCAATAGCGCTTTTCAACTCCCTCCTACTGCACTTTCCCAACGCGTAATGCACCAAAAAGGTGCGCAATCTCCAGGTGGCGATCTCTGCTTTCGTCCAGCGCTGGCCTCTGATTGTGGGTATTTCTATATAATTAATTGAATTTAAATGAAAAATAATTTGTGGCACAGCCTTTGCTTTATATGACTCGTACCGGGGGTAAGTTTTTGGGCTTAATCGTGGAGAGGCAATATGAAGCTGGTTACCGTGGTGATCAAACCATTCAAGTTAGAGGACGTGCGTGAAGCCTTATCCTCTGTAGGTATTCAGGGGCTGACCGTAACCGAAGTCAAAGGCTTTGGCCGTCAGAAGGGTCATGCCGAGCTCTATCGCGGAGCAGAGTACAGCGTCAATTTCTTACCTAAGGTCAAAATTGATATCGCTATTGCCGATGACCAACTGGATGAAGTGGTTGATGTGATTAGCAAGGCGGCCTACACCGGCAAAATTGGTGACGGCAAAATTTTCGTTGCCGAATTGCAACGTGTGATTCGAATTCGTACCGGCGAAACCGACGAAGCGGCTCTGTGACGCAGGCTCAGTCAACTGAATGGGGATGGATTGATAATGAAAAGACTGTTATCCACGTTGGGCCTGAGTTTGGTAACCCTGGTTCCTTCTTTGGCACTGGCCGCTCCGGCGGTGGCAGACAAGGCGGACAACGCCTTTATGATGATTTGCACCGCGCTGGTGCTGTTTATGACCTTACCGGGCGTGGCGCTGTTTTACGGCGGCCTGCTGCGCTCGAAGAACGTCCTCTCAATGTTGACTCAGGTGACCGTCACCTTTGCCCTGGTGTGCGTGCTGTGGGTCATTTACGGCTACAGCCTGGCGTTCAGCGAAGGTAACGCCTTCTTCGGTGGCTTCCAGACGGTGATGCTCAAAGGGATCGGGATAGACAGCCTGACCGGCACCTTTAGCCAGATGATCCACGTGGCGTTCCAGTGCTCCTTCGCCTGTATTACCGTGGCGTTGGTGGTGGGCGGCTTTGCCGAACGCATCCGCTTCTCTGCGGTGGTTATTTTTGCCGCCATCTGGTTCACGATTTCCTACCTGCCGATTGCGCATATGGTTTGGGGCGGTGGTTTCCTGGCAGCCGACGGCGCGTTGGACTTTGCGGGCGGTACCGTGGTGCATATCAACGCCGCGAGCGCTGGTCTGGTAGGGGCTTATCTGTTGGGTAAACGTGCCGGCTATGGCAAAGAGGCCTTCAAGCCACACAACCTGCCGATGGTATTTACCGGAGCTTCTATCCTGTATATCGGCTGGTTTGGCTTCAACGCCGGTTCGGCCAGTGCGGCCAACGGTATTGCGGCGCTGGCGTTCCTCAACACGGTAATAGCCACTGCCGGTGCAATCCTCTCCTGGACCTTTGCCGAGTGGGTCGTGCGCGGTAAACCTTCTCTGCTGGGAGCTTGCTCGGGCTGTATCGCGGGTCTGGTTGCGATTACGCCAGCGGCGGGTACCGTGGGTGTAGGTGGTGCGCTGATTATTGGCCTGGTAGGCGGTGTCGCGGGGCTGTGGGGCGTGGTTACGCTGAAGAAATGGCTGAAAGTGGACGACACCTGCGATGTGTTTGGTGTGCACGGGGTGTGCGGTATCGTTGGCTGTCTGTTGACCGGCGTCTTTACCGCTTCATCACTGGGTGGAACGGGTTACGCCGCTGGCGTCACCATGGGGCATCAGGTGTGGATCCAGTTGCTGAGCGTTGTTGTAACGCTGGTGTGGTCAAGCGTGGCCGCGTTTATCGCCTTTAAGGTCGCCGGGGCCGTGGTGGGGCTGCGCGTACCGGAAGAGCAGGAACGCGAAGGCCTGGATGTGAATAGCCACGGCGAGAATGCTTATAACCAGTAAAATACGTTGAATTAAACTCTGAGGGGGCGATGGAAACATCGCCCCTTTTTCAATTAAACATCGCGCTTGCGGATCACGCCTTCTTGCACCGTCGTCGCTACCAGCACACCGTCGCGGGTGTAGAACTGGCCGCGCACAAAGCCACGGGCACCGGAGGCTGAGGTGCTTTCTACCGCATACAGCAGCCAGTCGTCCATGCGGAACGGGCGGTGGAACCACATGGAGTGGTCAATGGTCGCAACCTGCATGCCCGGCTCGAGGAAACCGACGCCATGTGGCTGTAGTGCCGTCAGCAGGAAGTGGAAGTCAGAGGCGTAGCCAAGCAGATACTGATGGATCCGCAGGTCATCTGGCATGGTGCCATTGGCGCGGAACCACACATGGCGATAAGGTTCTTCCACGCTGCCTTTCAGCGGGTTGTGGAATTTCACCGGGCGCATTTCGATCGGCTTCGGGCCAATGAACTTGTCGCGCACTTTTTCCGGCAGCATATGCGACAGCTTTTGTGCAATTTCTGACTCCGACATCAATCCTTCCGGCGGCGGGACATCCGGCATGGTGTTTTGATGTTCAAAACCCTGCTCTGGGCTTTGGAAAGAGGCCGTCATGTAGAAAATGGGTTTGCCATTTTGAATGGCGCTAACGCGGCGCGCGCTGAAGCTATTGCCGTCGCGCAGGGTTTCTACGTCATAAACAATCGGTTTACTGCTATCCCCAGGACGCAGGAAATAGCTGTGGAAGGAGTGAACGATACGCTCCGCAGGAACGGTTTGCTTGGCAGCATACAGCGCCTGGCCGACCACCTGACCGCCAAAGACCTGGCGTAACCCCAGATCTTCGCTTTGGCCACGAAATAAACCTTCTTCAATTTTTTCCAAATCCAGCAGTTCGAGGAGGTTGTGCAGTGCCTGGCTCATAAAGTGGCGATCCTTTTAGTCATCATGTTGCGCAGTGTGCTGAATATGATGGCAGGACGTCAATATATTGCGTTATTTCTGCGGCGGCAGCTGTCGCAGCCAGGGCCTTTGTCATGAGGCCTTAGGGCTATTTAGGCCTAGTCCGATAGGCAGTTGTTAGTATTTTGTGCTAGGTTTAATCAGTGTAGTGGTTTAAGCCACCAACATGTGACTAATAATAAAGGAGACCGACCCATGAAACTCTGGCAAATGGTAGGGGGAGCAGCCGCATTGACGATCACACTGGCAGGCTGTGCCCACAAGAATGCGGATGTGCCAACGCAGACGGCTAACGCTGCGGCCTCGCAAACGCAGATCCAAGGCCCGGTGGTGCAGGGCTCAGTTAATATTCGCCAGCGTATCGCGCTGCCACCGGATGCGGTACTGACCGTGACCCTGTCCGATGCATCACTTGCTGATGCCCCTTCACGAGTGATTTCACAGCAGGCGATGCGTACCGAAGGTCTGCAGAGTCCGTTCCGCTTTACGCTACCGTATAACCCTGCGGACATTCAGCCTAATGCGCGTATCATCCTGAGCGCGGCGATTACGGTGAATGGCCAGTTGATGTTTATCACCGACACCATTCAGGAAGTGATCAACCGTAACGGGACTCAGGCCGATCTGCTATTGGTACCGGTACAAAACGTTCCGGTTCAGGTCGCACCAACTCCAGCTCCGTAAGCAGCAATGCCTGCATCTGACAGCCTTTGCGCCTTTGGCCAAAGGCTGTTTTTTTACCAGTGCCAGCCATACAGTTCAAAATCAATCGTGCTCTGCGGGCCGAAAATAATTCCCTCAGCCAGTAACGCCTGCCGTTGGCGCTGAAAATCTTCACCCTGCTGTGAGATTTGCCCGTGGCGGTTAATGACCCGGTGCCAGGGCAGGGTGCTGCCCTCTGGTAAACGCCGTAATACACCACCAACCTGACGTGCTGCACGGGGTGAGCCTGCCAGCCGCGCAACTTCGCCGTAGGTGGTTACCTTGCCAGGAGGAATGGCGGCCACGATATGGAATACGCGTTGGCTGAAGGTAGCATCTTCTGGTTGCATGGCTGTTTATCCTTTGTGATGTGTGGAAACGCGGCATACAGTAAAACGGGCGCGGCATGCGGCGCCCCCTACCCATTGAGCAATATCTCCACTGGGTCATCAATATTAATTAGTGTGCCACAGGCGAGATGGGTAAGAAAACAGCGGTTGCTCCCGGTTGGCTTGCTATTTGCTTGGCCATCACCGATAATGCCCACCGCTTCGCAATTCAAGAAGCCGTCAATGGGGGCCCTGTTGGTTCTCCCGCAACACTAACTGGTGAACTCGGTCAGATCCGGAAGGAAGCAGCCGTAGCGAGTGACGTGTGTGCCGGGATGTAGCTGGCAGGGCCTCCACCAATTTCTAGCCTCCCCCCCCCAAAAAAAAGCACCGACAATCTGCCGATGCCTTACCTATTTGATGTTTATGCCTGGGTTTCCCAGCAGGCAACCAGCGGATCGACGATCTGGCGTGTTGTGCCGTCGGTCAGGCCCAAATCCGTCAGGTGCGGTCCGGCATTGCATGCCAGGCAGGTGCCCTCAATCGCCTTGAACACCCGGTAGGGCGGTTCCCAGTCTGCAACCTTGGCACTCAGATCGCGCAGGTTTTTAAACTGCTGCGCCAGCTGTGCGGCGGGGAGATCGGAAAGCATACCGGCGATCGGCATGGCCACCTGCGCCAATATTTCACCGTTCTGGCTGAGAGCCATGCCGCCGCCGGTAGCGATCAGCGAGTTGGCGGCCAGCGCCATGTCATGAGGATCGCGGCCCAGCACCACCAGATTATGCGAATCATGAGAGTAGCTGGTGGCAATCGCCCCCCGTAATTCGCCCCAACCTTCCAGCAATGCCAACTGAGGCTTGGCTGGGTGCCGGGCGTGGCGATGCTGTACCCAAATCAGACTGAACCCCGGCGGGAGCTGTACCTTGCCGTCGCGCACTTCTACCGTGGTTTCATTCCATTGGGTGAAACGTGCCCCTTTGATATGGCGCAACGTGGCCTGACCGTGACGAATGGCCGCAACGCGCATGATGAAGTCATCTGCGGCCAATGGTGGCAGATGGAGTGTGTCACGTGGTGCGGATACGCCAGGTGCGGCCTGCACTGGAGCCAGCATTTTTCCCTGCTCTGCCAGACACTGGCCAGCAACGTAAACCCGCTGGGCCTGGAGGTGTTCCATGGAGTCAAAGACGACGAGATCGGCGATCCTTCCTGCGGCAATCAGGCCCAGATCGTTACGTTGCAAGCGAATGGCGGCGTTGAGCGTAGCCATCCGTAGCGCATCGGTGGCCGGTAATCCGTGCTCAATCAGCAGATTGAGCAGGGCGATAATGCCGCCTTTCTCCAGCAGCATATCGGGTGGCACATCATCGGTGCAGATGGTGATTTGGGAGGAGAAATGCGGTAGCGATTTTAATGCCGCAACAATTTCAGGCAGCAGATAAGGATGAGAGCCCCGGATCTCCAGCGTCAACCCGGAGCGTAGTTTCTCCAGAGCATCGGCAGCAGAGGTCAGTTCATGATCGGAGGTCACGCCTGCAGCCAGATAGGCTTGCAGCTGCGGGCCGCTCAAACCACGCGCATGGCCTTCGATCAATTTACCGCTGTTAAGCCCGGCGTTAAGGATCTCCTGCATCCGTTCGCTGCCGTGCAGCACGCCGTGCATATCCATCACTTCCGCCACGCCGCCCACTTCGGGCCAGGCTAACATGGTATCCATCTCATTGCCGCCAAAGTCGGCACCGGACATTTCCAGCCCAGGCGTCGAAGGCACGCTGGAGGGGGCCGCACAGATCACCCGCAGAGGCAGGTTGCGGCTGGCATCCACCGCGTAGCGCACTCCCGCTACGCCAAGCACGTTCGCCAATTCATGCGGATCCCAGAAGATAGTGGTGGTACCTTGCGCGACGACGATCTCGGCATAGCGTTCTGGCAGCAGGTGGGAGCTCTCAACGTGCACATGGGTATCGATCAGACCTGGGCTGAGGTAGGCTCCCTCCAGGTCTTGTGTACGATGTGCCGTTGGCAAGGAGCCACAAGGATGAACGCTGGAAATCAGCGGGCCGACAATGCCAATATCAACCAGGCGGATTTCCCCGGTGACCATGTCGATCAGGTTGGCATTGGTCAGCAAGAGATCAAACGGCGTATTACCCAGCGCAGCCTGTACGGCACGTTGGCGCTCACCGTTACTGACAGAAAAGGTGGTCATGATAATCCCCGGAATAAGAGTAAGGGAGTTACTGTAGGCGGGGGCGTAAGCTTTGCACAGATGATTTAATTTATTGCGTGATAAGAAACGTTTATGCTGTGGCAAACGTTTACCTCTTTTCCTGGCAGGTTAGGCTATGTCCGAGCCATGGCGACGGTTACCCGCGCTTTCCCTCAAGCAAATTCAGTACTTTGTGACCCTGGCGCAGTTACGACATTTCACCGATACCGCCAGCCGTCTGGCGATCAGCCAGCCCGCGTTAAGCAGTGCGCTGCGGCAAGTCGAAACGGTGCTTGGCGGGAAGTTAGTCAATCGAACGGCCTCTGCGGTGACCCTGACGGAACTAGGCACGGCGATCTTGCCGCATGCGCAACGGCTGCTGAATGTGGCTCACGCTACCTTTGATGATATGCAGCGTGTCATGTTGGCCGGAGGGGATGGCACGTTACGTATCGGTCTGGTGCCTTCGGTGAGCAACCTGCTGTTTCCTGCGGTACCGCGATTGCTGGCGCAACATTTCCCGCGTTTACGCGTAGAATTCCACGACCAAACCAATGATTCCCTGCTACTACAGTTGGAAAATGGGCAGATAGATTTTGGCATAGGGGCTTTGGACAGCTCGGTGCCAGATCGGCTTGAGATTTATCCGTTGCAGGAAGATCCGTTTGTGGCGGTGATGCGCCGGGACGATCCCTTGGCGGATCCACATCATCTGCCCTGGCGGCAATTGGCTAACAGAGATATTGCGGTATTTTCGAAAGGGAATAGCAGTCGATTAGTGTCGGCACTGGCGGAAAGCCATCGTCTGAACTTAACGGCGCGTTATCAGGTGGATTTTCTGGAAACGCTGTATGGTTTGGTGCGGTCACAATTAGCGGTGGCTATTTTGCCGCAGCTTTATACGACGCATTTAAACGATGAAGAATTAACCGTTATTCAATTGCAACAGCCATTACTTAGCCGCACTGTGGCACTTATGCGCAGCGCAAAACAAAATCACTCGCCTTTAATTGAAAACTGTTTCCAGTTGCTACTGCACGATTTTCAGCTCAGAGGCAAGTAAACTTGAATTTTTAAGATAATGCTTAATCTGCGCGACCATTGAGGCCGATAATATTATCGGCTCAACGCAAGGCTACTTTGATTATCTTACAAATTTCCAAACGGCGACCGGAATTTTATCGTACAGCTTGTTCATGGTCAGTTCGGCCAGGCGATGATCGGCGGCAGAGTAGAACAGCTCTAGCTCATCGTCAGAGAGTTCGTACTTATTTTTCTCGATCACTCGCTCAAGGGTTTCAATCGTGGTGCATTTACGCAAACGCATCAGATAGTCAATTTTTGTCATGATAACCTTTAGTCTTATTAACCATAAAATTATTTGAGGATAATTATCCCCTAAGTTTTCATCGTGGTACAGACGCCCTCTCCTGAGAACAATCTGAATGTGCGTGCCTTGGTTTTTTGCCAGCGACGCAAATCGGAGTCATTAATACCGTAGCTGCTAAACAGGGTATAGGTATCGTCGAGGTACTCTTCGACCAGTTCCGATAAATCACCTTCGTCCATGTATTTAATTTTAAAACTCATTACAAACGAAGCAATATGTTCGATCAGCTCATTAAGCTGCAGATTGACGGCGGACGTTGGATCGTTAACCCAGCCATGGTGGCTGTCACCCAAGGTAGCGATGCCTTCGTCGTACAAATTTTCACATAAGAATTTGAGTTGAGCAATATCGTGCCTTTTAGGCGAATACTCATCCATATCATCCCCCGTCAGTCTTAATTTCGGTGTTGATAACACTCTGTGAGTACATTGACTTAACATCATATGCTGTAAAGCTTAGCTCAGGCTTAATAAACTTTCAGCATATTAAATATAAATCATTTTTTGCCATCTAGCTTGTTACTATTACCGAAACTTACAATTCGTCAGCGGTTGATGGCCGTGAGTTGTCGATAACCTCAAACACCAAACCCTTTTCCGTCAGGGTAAAAGTGACAGAATCATTTATGTATTCGTCACCACTGATATCCAGGCATGCGTTAAAAATCGACCACTGATAGCGGTAACTCATTGAATACTCGCTATTACCGATGCAGTTAATCTCAATGATTTCTAATGAGCCTTCCACATAGCGTGCATTCTCGGAGTAAAAGCTTAGCCCACTGGTGAGCGCCGGTACCAAGTCAGATAATTGATTACCGACCACTTTCCTTAATTGTTTCACAGAAAGTGTGTCTACTTCGGAACAACGGCTTAGCGTCACTAGCATTTGGATATCTGGTTGTATCACATTCTATGCCTCTATCTTACTCCTTTTCCAGCCTTGATGGGCAAACTTTTCACTGAATAACGCTTTTTTACCCAGCTTTGAGATTTTTACCGTTCGATAGTTCTGCCACTCACCCAGCAGCACCGGCTCGATAGCCTGAAAATGTTACGTTCCGTTGCATTATTGGCACATGAACGACTTGAGGATCTCTAGTTTATGTGATGTTATATTATTACATTTACGTAATCTTTATGGCGATAACCATGCTGCCTTTCCTTCCCGTTACCCTGTTTACCTCAGCCGCGATTTTGCGCTGCGCAGCCGTTAGCGTATTGCTGGCCTTACTATGGCTAGCCATTGCGTGGGCGGTTGTGCTGCCATGATAACGCTGCAAAATGCCATCGTGGGTTATGGCCGAACCCCTTTGTTACCACCGTTATGCGGTTGTTTTGCCGCCGGTTCATTAACGGCGGTGATTGGTGTTAACGGCGCCGGCAAATCTACGTTATTGAAGTCGTTGGCCGGGTTGCATCCACTGCTGGGCGGCAAACTACATTTTGCGGGCGGGAAGGCTCCGGCGATGGCCTATTTGCCACAGCTGGTGGAGTTGGATCGTCAATTTCCTATTCTGGTTCAGGATTTGGTCGCTATGGGTTGCTGGCCGCAAAGCGGCCTGTTTGGCGGTGTGAATAAACGCTCCATGCAGCAAATTGCCGGTGCGTTGGACACCGTGGGCATGAGTTCCATGGCGCGTGAGGCGGTAGGGGAGTTATCCGGTGGGCAGTTGCAACGCGTACTATTTGCCCGTTTGTTGGTCCAGCAAGCGCCACTAATTTTACTGGATGAGCCCTTCACCGGCATCGATGCGGCAACCACTCAGCTGCTGTTGCGGGTGATTGCGCAGTTACACCGGCAGGGAAGAACGGTGATTGCCGTATTGCACGATATGTCTACCGTAGCCAACCATTTCCCCGAAGCGCTGTTGCTCACCCCCGAACGCTGCCATTGGGATAACGCTGAGCGCGTGTTAGCGCATTATTCGACGGCGGCTAATCAGAGGGGGGCCGCGTAATGACGCTATTCCATCTGCTGCTCGATCCTTTTGTCTCTTTCGGATTTATGCGCCGTGCATTGGTTGCCTGCCTGGCAATATCGCTGAGCGCTGCACCACTAGGCGTGTTTTTATTGCTGCGCCGGATGAGCCTGGTGGGTGATGCGCTTTCTCATGCGGTATTACCCGGTGCAGCAATCGGCTATCTGATTTCAGGCATGTCGCTGGTAGCCATGGGCGTAGGGGGATTTATTGCCGGGCTGGCGGTAGCCATGCTGTCCGGGCTGGTGAGCCGCAAAACCCCGTTAAAAGAGGACGCCAGCTTTGCGGGTTTCTATCTGGGGTCGCTGGCGTTGGGCGTCACACTGGTCTCTTTACGCGGATCGAGCGTTGATCTGCTGCACGTATTGTTTGGCTCGATCCTGGCGGTGGATGGGCAGGCGCTTGTTATGGTCGGCATTATCGCCAGTATTTCGCTGATGATGCTGGCAGTGCTGTATCGGGCTCTGGTGATTGAATCCTTTGACAACACTTTTTTACGTGTCAGTGCACCAGGCTCACTGGCGTGGATCCACGGGCTTTTTCTCGCCTTGGTGGTGATCAACCTGGTGGCCGGTTTTCAAATCCTTGGCACCCTGATGTCGGTGGGGCTGATGATGTTACCGGCGACCTGCGCCCGGTTCTGGGCGCGAGATTTGCCACAAACATTGGCCGTGGCGATGGGGATTGGGTTGCTCGCCAGCCTGGTTGGTCTGGAGTGGTCCTACTACGCTTCATTGCCCGCAGGCCCGGCGATTGTCCTCAGCGCCAGCGTGATGTTTTTAATTTCGATTTTGTTTGGGACGCGTGGCGGGATGTTGCGCCGTGCGCGTCATTGAGAAGTGCTATCTGCAAGGAGAAAACATGAAATCTTTACCCATAACGCTGGTGGCAGCTGCTCTGCTCGCCAGCCCGTTAGCGCAGGCGAAAACCGTTGAGGCCGTGGCCAGCTTTTCTATTCTTGGCGATATCGTCAAGCAGGTGGGGGGCGAACATGTGAAGGTCAGTACGCTGGTTGGCCCGGATGGCGATCCGCACAGCTTTGAGCCATCGCCGCAAGACAGCAAGCAACTGACGCAGGCCGATGTGGTATTTGTCAGCGGATTGGGGCTTGAAGGTTGGATCGATCGGTTGGTGAAGGCTTCCGGTTATCAGGGGCCGGTGATCACCGCATCCAAAGGGATCGACTCGCGCAGTATGGAAGAAGAGGGCAAACAGGTCACCGATCCACACGCCTGGAACAGCATGAACAATGGCGTGCAGTATGCGACCAACGTGATGAATGCGCTGATTGCTGCAGATCCTGAAGACGCCGCCTATTTCCGCCAACGTGGCGGTGAATATATTCAACAGCTTCAGCAGCTTGATAGTTGGGCCAAAGCCCAGTTCGCGGCGGTGCCACAGCAAAAACGCAAGGTGCTGACCAGCCATGATGCTTTCGGCTATTTTGGCCAAGAGTACGGCGTCACCTTCCTTGCCCCGGTCGGTTTTTCTACCGAGGCTGAAGCCAGTGCCAGCGATGTCGCCGGGTTGATCAAGCAGATCAGGCAGGAAAAAGTCCATGCCTACTTTATTGAGAATCAAACGGATCCGCGCTTGGTGCAGCAGATCGCGGCGGCAACGGGGGCGAAAGCAGGAGGTGAGCTGTATCCTGAAGCACTATCCAAACCGCAAGGCCCGGCGGCCAGCTATGTGCAGGCATTCAAACACAACGTCGAGGCCATTGTTGGCAGCATGAAGTAGATTTTATGCCCACCGCGTGCGGTGGGTTTTTCTCTTTGCCGTGGCATTTGGCAATAAAAAAGCCCCGTTGAGCAGCAACGGGGCTTTGGCTACTAATGATACTTTGGCTTAACGTTTCTTCTTACGTCCCTGTACCGCTTTAAAACGCGGGTTGGACTTACAAATGACAAAGATGCGGCCATGGCGGCGCACAACCTTGCAATCCGGATGGCGTTTCTTCGCCGAACGCAGTGAACTCAATACTTGCATCATCAACCCCGATTATTTTCTGCTGTTAACCAAATGGCCAAACCGCTGCTGGAAGCGCGCGGTACTGCCTTCTTTTGAGAACTCTTTCTGCTTGCCGGTGTAGTAAGGATGCGAAGCGGAGGAGACGTCTATGGTGACGTAGGGCCAGCTTTTACCCTCAAGCTCGATAGTGCGATCGGTTTTGATGGTCGACCCCACCTTGAAGTAGGTATCGGCGCTGAGATCGTGAAATACCACGGTACGGTAGTCTGGATGGATGCCTGTTTTCATGATGCTCTCAACTGTTATGTTATACTATAACAATTATTATGCACCTCTCTGGGATCGGGATCAACCCCCAAATAACGTTAATCAGCGTTGAGCCTGTTGGCTAAATAGCAGGCATAAAAAAGGCCGCTTGCGCGGCCTTGGTTGTCAGCAGGAAAGCATCAGTGATGCTTAACCGGATGGGCGTGTTCCAGATCTTCAGTCTTTTTGCTGAAGCGGCGGCGAACCACCACGAAGAACACCGGTACAAAGAAGATTGCCAAGACGGTAGCTGTCACCATCCCGCCCATTACGCCGGTACCTACCGCGTTCTGAGCGCCAGAGCCTGCGCCGCTGCTGATAACCAGCGGCATAACCCCGAGGATAAAGGCCAGTGATGTCATCAGGATTGGACGCAGACGCATACGCACCGCTTCCAACGTTGATTCGATCAGCCCTTTACCTTCTTTATCCATCAGGTCCTTGGCGAATTCCACGATTAATATCGCGTTCTTCGCCGACAACCCAATGGTTGTCAACAGGCCTACCTGGAAGTAAACGTCATTCTCCATCCCGCGCATGGTCGCGGCCAACAGGGCACCGATGACGCCCAGTGGCACAACCAACATAACGGAGAACGGAATCGACCAGCTCTCATACAGAGCCGCCAGGCACAAGAACACCACGATCAGAGAAATGGCGTACAGTGACGGAGCCTGGTTACCGGACAGACGTTCCTGATAGGACATACCGGTCCAGTCATAGCCGACGCCGTTTGGCAGTTTCGCCGCCAGCTGTTCCATCATATCCATCGCTTCACCGGTACTCTTACCCGGTGCTGCCTGGCCGAGGATTTCCATCGATGGCAGGCCGTTGTAACGTTCCAGACGCGGTGAACCATATTCCCATTTCGCCGTGGCGAAGGAGGAGAACGGTACCATCTGCCCGGTGCTACCACGAACAAACCAGTTATTAATATCTTCCGGTAGCATACGGAACGGGGCTTCAGCCTGTACGTAAACCTTTTTCACACGACCGCGGTCGATAAAGTCGTTCACATACGAGCCGCCCAGCGCGGTGCCGATGGTGGTATTAATATCGCTCAGGGAAACGCCCAGCGTCTGTGCTTTCTCCTGATCGATGATCAGTTTGAACTGAGGCGTGTCTTCCAAGCCGTTCGGGCGCATGCCGACCAGCAAATCAGAATGCTCTGCCGCCATGCCCAACAGCTGGTTACGTGCTGCTGTCAGTTTTTCATGACCCAGGTTAGCCTGATCGATCAGCTGGAAGTCGAAGCCGGTCGCCGTCCCCAGTTCCACAATCGCTGGCAGGTTAAAGGCAAATACCAAGCCGTCTTTAATCTGCGAGAAAGCTCCCATTGCACGGGCAGCAATTGCCGGCACCTTGTTCTCTTCACCTTTACGCTCAGACCAGTCTTTCAGGCTGACAAACGCCAAACCGGTGTTCTGACCCTGGCCGCTGAAGCCGAAACCATTAACGGTGAACACCGAGTTAATGTTGTCGCCTTCTTTCTCGTGGTAGTAGCGGTTAACTTCGTCCAGGACTTTCTGGGTACGTTCCTGAGTAGCACCCGCTGGCATTTGCACCATGGTCAGCAGGATGCCCTGGTCTTCGTCCGGCAGGAACGAGGAAGGCAAGCGCATGAACAGTACTGCCATACCAACCACGATCAGCAGGTAGATCACCAGATAACGCCCGGTGCTACGCAGAATGTTCGCTACGCTATCGGTATAGTGATGGGTGCTCTTCTCAAACAGGCGGTTGAACCAGCCAAAGAAGCCGGTCTTGATGCCGTGATCGCCTTTCGGGATCGGTTTGAGCATGGTGGCACACAGAGCAGGCGTCAGGATCAACGCGACCAATACCGACAGCACCATGGCGGAAACGATGGTAATCGAGAACTGGCGATAGATTGCCCCGGTTGACCCACCGAAGAAGGCCATCGGGATAAATACCGCTGACAGCACCATGGCGATACCCACCAATGCACCCTGGATCTGTTCCATCGATTTCTTGGTGGCTTCTTTTGGCGGCAGGCCTTCTTCGGCCATGACACGCTCAACGTTTTCTACCACCACGATGGCGTCATCCACCAGCAGGCCTATCGCCAACACCATGCCGAACATCGTCAGGGTGTTTATCGAGAAGCCAAACGCAGCCAGGATGGCGAACGTCCCCAGCAATACTACCGGCACGGCGATCGTTGGGATCAGCGTAGCGCGGAAGTTCTGCAGGAACAGATACATCACCAGGAACACCAGGATGATCGCTTCAATCAGGGTTTTTACCACTTCGTTAATGGAAATCTTAACGAACGGCGTGGTGTCATAAGGGTAAACAACTTTCAGACTTGCAGGGAAGAACGGTTCCAGTTTGGCCAGTTCTGCCTTGACTTCTGACGCCGTGTTCAGGGCGTTGGCACCGGTTGCCAGCTTGATACCGATACCAGCAGCAGGCTTACCGTTAAAACGAGCAATAACGTTGTAGCTTTCACCGCCCAGTTCAACTCTGGCCACATCTCTCAGACGCACCTGCGAGCCGTCCGGGTTGACTTTCAGCTGGATCTTGCTGAATTCTTCCGGCGAGGTCAGGCGGGTTTGCGCGATGATCGAGGCGTTCAGCTGTTGGCCTTTTACCGGTGGAGTCCCACCGAGCTGGCCTGCAGCAACCTGGTTGTTCTGGACCTTAATCGCAGCGATAACATCGCCCGGTGTCAGTTGGTAGTTGTTCAGTTTGTTGGGGTCCAGCCAGATACGCATCGCGTACTGGGAACCGAACAGTTGAACGTCACCCACACCAGAGGTACGGCTGATAGGATCCTTGATGTTGGAACCTACATAGTCCGCGATATCCTCTTGCGTCATGCTACCGTCTTCGGAAATAAAGCCCGCCACCATCAGGAAGCTGCTGCTTGATTTCTCAACGCTAACGCCCTGTTGTTGCACTTCTTGCGGCAGCAGTGGCATTGCCAACTGCAGCTTGTTCTGCACCTGCACCTGAGCGATATCAGGGTCGGTACCAGAGTTGAAGGTCAACGTAATCTGAACGTTACCGGACGAATCACTGTTGGAGGACATGTACAGCAGGTTATCGATACCGTTCATATTCTGTTCGATAACCTGAGTCACGGTATCCTGCACCGTTTTGGCGTCAGCGCCCGGGTAGTTGGCGGCGATCGTGACTGCTGGTGGCGCAATGGTCGGATATTGCGCAATAGGCAGCTTCATGATCGACAAGATGCCCGCCAACATGATGATGATGGCGATTACCCATGCAAATATGGGGCGATCTATAAAGAACTTAGCCATGTATTACCGGCTCCTTTTTATGACTTCTTCTCGGGTTCAGACGCAGTCTGTGGCTTGCTATCAGCTTCTTGCGCTTTCACCTGAACGCCAGGCCTGATTTTTTGCAGGCCGGTGACAATCACGCGATCGCCCGGTTTCAAACCAGCCGTCACCAACCACTTGTTGCCAATCGCCTGCGCGGCGGTCAGCGTACGTACTTCCACTTTATCGTCCGCACCGACAACCATTGCGGTAGCTTCACCACGTGGGTTACGGGTGACGCCCTCTTGCGGAACCAGCAAGGCATCGCTACGTACGCCTTCGTCCAGACGGGCGCGCACGAACATACCTGGCAGCAAGGCATCGTTAGGGTTAGGGAAAATGGCACGAATAGTGATGGAACCGGTGGTTTCATCCACGGTCACGTCAGAGAATTCCAACGAACCTTCTTGTGCATATTCCTGGCCGTTTTCCAACAGCAGCTTCACTTTGGCCTTGCCGTTTTCCTGTTTCAGGGTGCCGTTAGCCAATTCCTGTTTCAGGCGCAGATAGTCGTTGCTTGACTGGGTCACATCGACATACATCGGATCCAGTTGTTGCACGGTAGACAGCGCATTGGCCTGACCGGAAGTCACCAGCGCCCCTTCGGTTACCGATGAAAGGCCGATACGACCAGAGATTGGTGAAGTCACTTTGGTGTAAGCCAGGTTGATACGGGCGGTTTCCACGGCGGCCTTGGCAGCGACCACGGAAGCGTTAGCCTGCATCAGGGTAGAGTTGGCATTATCGAAGTCTTGCTTACTGATGTAGCTAGTACCCAGTAAAGGCTTGTAACGGTTGACCGTCAGACGCGCGATTTCTGCTGCGGCCTGGGCTTTGGCCAGGTCGCCTTTGGCACTGTCATAAGCGGCTTGATAGGTCGCTGGATCGATTTGATACAGTGAAACACCCGCCTTGATATCGCTGCCTTCAGTAAAGTTGCGTTTCAGGATGATGCCACTAACCTGAGGGCGAACTTCGGCGATGCGGTATGCTGCGGTACGACCAGGAAGATCGGTAGTAATATTGAGAGGTTCAGCTTTCAGCGTCACCACACCTACGGCAGGAGCCTGGTGTTGGGCCTGTTGCTGGGTTTCTTTATCATTACATCCTGTAAGCACTAAGCTGCCTGAAAGCATCAGAACTGCCGCCAGAGGCGTTAACCCTCTGTTTTTGTTCATAGAAAAACCTCAAGTGTCCGATTTCAAATTGATCAATGGATCACAAGCTTTAAAACCCATTGCTGCGTTAATTTTATCTGCGTGCTATGGTACATACATTCGCGAATGTATGTAAATCACACCGCCCCTAAAAAACAACATCATGGCACGAAAAACCAAACAGCAGGCGCAAGAAACACGACAACAGATCCTCGACGCCGCAGTGAGGGAATTCTCCGAGCGTGGCGTTTCGGCAACCTCTTTGACTGATATCGCCACCGCTGCCGGGGTTACGCGTGGTGCAATTTACTGGCACTTCAAGAACAAGGTAGACCTGTTTAATGAAGTTTGGGAGCTCTCAGAATCGAAAATAGGCGATCTGGAGTTAGAGTATCAGGCAAAGTATCCCGATAATCCACTGCGTATTTTAAGAGAAATTCTGATTTATATTCTGACCGCTACGGTAGATGACTGTCGGCGCCGGGCATTGATGGAGATCGTGTTCCATAAGTGCGAATTTATCGGTGAAATGATGCCCTTACATGACGCTCGCAAGGTGCTTTACCTTGAAGGTTATGATCGTATCGAACGCGTTTTACGCAATAGCATGGATCAGGGGCAACTCCCTGCCGATCTGCATACCCGCCGGGCCGCAATCATCCTGCGTGCTTACATCACCGGCCTGATGGAGAACTGGCTGTTTATGCCGGAAAGCTTTGATCTCAAAGCCGAGGCGAGTATCTTGGTCGACAGCTTCCTCGAAATGGCGCAGCTTAGCCCTTCTTTACGTGTGAACGCGCCAGTCCTGTAGACCTCGATAAGGAGAATCCCAATGTCATCTCTGTTACTGATTGCCAACGGTGCGGCTTATGGCCAGGAATCGTTATTCAATGCGCTACGTCTGGCGATCACCCTGAAAGAACAGCAGCCCGAGCTGCAGTTGAAACTGTTTTTGATGTCCGATGCGGTTGTGGCGGGCATTGCCGGGCAGCAGCCGCGTGAAGGCTATCATTTGCAGCAGATGCTGGAGATTCTGACGGCGCAGCAGGTGCCGGTCAAACTGTGTAAAACCTGTGCCGATGCCCGTGGCGTCAGCCAACTGAAGCTGGCCGATGGCGTAGAAATTGGCACGCTGGTGGAATTGGCCCAGTGGACGTTGGCGGCAGAGAAAGTGCTGACTTTCTGATCCCCTGTGGTTCATTAACTGCAATGCTTTTCTTATTCATTGCCAACCTGCGATCGTGATAACCTTGACGCTTCATTGTTAAACCGACGTTAAATCATGAGTCGCAGGCGTATTCTCCCCGTAGTCCAAACTGTTTCCTTGTCTTACGCTGCGGGCCAATTCCGCAATATCACACTATGGTTTTTGTTGTTGGCGGCGCTGGTTCTGCCTTTGGGCGCGTTCGCGGCACAGAGCGGCGATCTCCCTGCGCGCAGCGACATTCAGAGCCAGATTGAGGCGCTGAACAAGCAAAAAAACCTGACGCCGGTTGAAAAACTATCCCTGCAGGATTTAACCCGCACGATGGAGTTGCTGGACGGCCTCGAACGCACCAAGCAAGAACTCAATCAACTTAAACAGCAGGTTCAGCAGGCACCGGCCAAATTACAGCAGGTCACGCGCGATCTGGAATCGCTGAAGAATCCGGCTGATGAAGCGGTAACGCGAGCCGAACTGCTGCCGCTGTCCCTGCGCCAGTTGGAAAGCCGCCTGTACCAAACGTTGGACGAACTGCAGGACACGCAAGAAAGCCTCTCGACCTACAACAGCCAACTCATCTCATTACAGACCCAGCCCGAACGTGTGCAAAGTAGTATGTACACCGCCTCCCAGCGCCTGCAGGAAATCCGTAACCTCCTTAGCGATCGCGCGCCGGGGCAAGAGGTGTTACGCAACACTCAACAGGTCATGCTTAATACGGAGCAGGTGTTGCTGAATGACGAGATAGACCTGCAACGAAGAAGGTTGGAGGCTAATACCACGCTACAGGATCTGCTCCAGAAGCAGCGCGATTACACCACTATGAACATCGACGCCCTGGATCGTCGGGTGCAGGTATTACAGGATGTGGTAAACAGCAAACGGCTGACGCTGTCGGAAAAAACGGCGAAAGAGGCGCAGAATCCTGAGGATGCCAGCGATATCCAGAGCGACAAGCTGGTGAGCAAAGAGCTGAACATCAACCGTCAAATCAGCCAGCGGCTGATCACCGCCACGCAAGAGAGTAATACCCTGTTCCAGCAAAATATTCAGGTGAAAAACTGGCTCGATCGCGGCCTGCAATCGGAACAAAACCTGAAAGAGCAGATCCAGGTATTGAAGGGGAGTCTGGTGCTGTCGCGCATTCTTTATCAGCAGCAGCAAAACCTGCCGCCGGGTACACTGGTAGCGGATATGAGTACCCATATTGCGGACTTACGGTTGGAGCAGTTTGAGATCAACCAGCAGCGCGATGAGTTGTTTAAGGGCGATGACTTCATCAACAAACTGGTGGCGGACAGTAAGGAAAAGGCCAACGGTGACGTGCTTGACGCCTTGAATGAAATTGTCGATATGCGCCGTGAGCTGCTCGATCAACTGAATAAGCAGCTCAATAACCAACTGTCGTTGGCTATCAACCTGCAGATTAATCAACAGCAACTGACCAGCGTCTATAGTTCGGTACAGGACACGCTGACCCAGCAGATTTTCTGGGTTAACAGCAACAAACCTATCGATTTCGCTTGGCTCAAGGGGCTGCCTGGCGCGGTGAAAGAACAGCTGGCCGGGCTGGAATTTAAATTCGAACCCGGGCAGTTGCTGTTAGGCGGGCTGCATGCCCTGGTGTTCCTGATCCCATTGCTGGTAGTGATTGGCCTACTGCGCTGGCGCTACCGCCTGATTGACAGGCATCTGCAAAAGCTGGCCAATGACGTCGGCCAGCTAAAGCGCGATAGCCAACTGCATACGCCGAAAGCCATTCTGCTCACCTTATTAAAGGTGTTACCGGGTTCTTTACTGCTGCTCGGTGCCGGATTCTGGTTCTATCGGGCCGATTTCAGCATCAGCGACTTTATCTGGGCCTTGTCACAACAGCTGGCGCTGTTCTGGCTGGTGTTTGGCTTCACTTTCCGCATGCTGGCTCCGGGTGGTATTTCGCAGCGGCATTTTAATATCCCGGCCGATCGCTGTGCGCACTATCGCCGCCAGACCCTAAGGTTGGGGCTTGCCCTGTTACCGCTGATCTTCTGGTCAGTGCTGGGAGAAAAAGCACCGCTGAGATTGGTCGAAGATGTCATTGGTCAGGTGGTGGTGATCCTGACATTGGCGCTACTAGCGGTGCTGGTGTTCCCCATCTGCCGCGACCATTGGCGTGAAAAAGACTCCCATAAGGTGCGGTTGCTGATGGTCACCGCGCTGGCTGCCACACCGGTGATCCTGCTAGGGCTGATGTTTGCCGGTTACTTCTATACCACGTTACGTTTGGCTGGCCGTTGGATCGATAGCCTGTATCTGTACTTCCTGTGGAATATCGTTTATCTGGCAGCGATCCGTGGCCTGAGCGTCGCAGCTCGTCGGTTGGCCTATCGCCGTGCCCTGGCGCGCCGCCAAAACCAGGCCAAAGAGAAAGAGGGAGCCGAAGGCAACGAACCGGTAGAGGAACCCCCTCTGGCGCTGGATCAAATCAACCAGCAGTCGCTGCGTTTGACCACCATGGTGTTGTTTCTGATCTTCGCCAGTGCGTTTTATGCGATATGGTCGGATCTGGTAACGGTGATCTCTTACCTCGACAGCGTTACCCTATGGCATTACTCCAGCAGCGTGGCGGGCAGTGTGATACCGCAGGCGGTAACGCTGGGCAATATGATGGTGGCCGTCCTGGCGGTGATCGTCGCTTACGTCATGACGCGTAACCTACCGGGTTTGCTGGAAGTGCTGGTGTTATCCCGCCTGCAGCTGCGACAGGGGGCGTCTTACGCCATCACCACCATTCTGACCTATCTGATTACGGCGGTGGGGACCATCACTGCGTTAGGATCGCTGGGCGTCTCTTGGGACAAACTCCAGTGGCTGGTGGCGGCGCTGTCGGTAGGTTTGGGCTTCGGTTTACAGGAGATTTTTGCCAACTTTGTTTCCGGCCTGATCATTCTGTTTGAACGCCCGGTGCGGATCGGCGATACCATCACCATCGGCACGTACTCCGGGACGGTCAGCAAGATCCGTATTCGCGCCACCACCATTACGGACTTTGATCGCAAAGAAGTGATCATTCCTAACAAAGCGTTTGTCACCGAGCGGCTGATTAACTGGTCACTGTCAGACACCATTACCCGCGTGCTGATTAAAGTGGGGGTGGCCTATGGCTCCGATCTGGACAAGGTCAAGGCGGTGCTGTTGCAAGCGGCGCATGAAAACCCGCGCGTGATGACGGATCCTGAGCCGATGGTCTTTTTCCTCAACTTTGGCGCCAGCACGCTGGATCATGAGCTGCGGTTATACGTGCGTGAGCTGCGCGATCGTAGCTATACCGTGGATGAACTGAACCGGGCGATTGACCGCCTATGCCGTGAGAACGACATTAATATCGCCTTCAACCAGTTGGAAGTGTATCTGCATAATCAGCAGGGCAACGAAGTGCAGGAGGTCAAGCGGACGCAGGTTCCAGGCATCGGTGATCAACCCGCGGTGTAGGAACCTGACAAGAACGCTAGCGGGCCATGATCATTGGCCCGCGGGCAAATATGGTGAGGTGATGCCCGCACGCTGCATCTTTTCCTGATAGTCTTTTCTGACGATATCCAGCGCGGCCAGCGCCGTTGCCGGATCGATCTCGTTGCATTCCAGCAGGTAAATCAAGTCTACCGCCAGTTGTAATTCTGGGGAGGCATTCTCTAGCGACATAAGTCCAACGTTTGTGTTAGTAAAGGGTTCTTCCCGTGTTTTAAACGCGGGAGAGACGGGATTGTGCTTTGGCTGAGTATAGTGAACCTGGCGCGGGGAGGGGAATAATCATTAAAATAATGTGACAAATATTCAAAAACCGTTTTCTTTTCTCTCGATACTGCGCTCTATGCGCGCCAACGCTTGCCGACAACGCACTAATCTGCCCTCGAATGCGGCCAGTTCCTGTTGTAATTTCTTCTGCGCGGCGAAGGTGGTCTGTTGCCCTAACAGACTTTCACGGTCCTGGATCATGGCGATCAGGCGGCGTTCATAATCCTGATGTTCGGCGAGCTTATGGTACAAATCGACCACCGCCACTTCCTTTGGCTGATTTTTACGCCGTATTGTCTGGGTCGCCATTTCGCGCTGTAACGCGGTGAGCTGTGCCACCAGCTTTTCTGCCAGAAAGGCGACGTGAGCGGTACGGTTGTCTTTGACCGCCGTTTGTAGCTGGGCAAAGTTCTTTTGTATCTCGGCCAGATAATCTCGTAACCGCGTGCCGTGGTTGGAGAACAGGGCAACGTCAAACCGCGCCTGCGAGATCGGGGTATCACCTCGCGGTTGGATTTCGCTGGCCAGGGCGGCGATCTGTTGTTCAAGCGCCTGTAATAAGCGGTGCGTAGTCACGTGAGATCCTTCGATAAGGCAGTAAGTGCCTAAGCTTGCCCGTGAAAGGGCGATCAGACAAGCGGCAAATGTCTTTCTACCAAACCCGCACCGGGAGCGGGCAGAAGTCATTAGCCGGATACTCTGGATGAAAATCTTTGTGATGTCGATCAAAAAAGCATAACGGTATACCTTTATGTTTTTATCCTTAAGGGTACACTGAGTCTGTGCCAACATTTCAGGGAAAATTATCCACCGTTGAACAAGGCGGAAGATAACTGCCGTTCGGATAAGCGTTATGTGGCATTCGCGATTGGCATTGACCAATAAAAAGTGACCTGTTGTTAACAGTCGATATCGTTAACAGATCTCAATAAAAGGTGCTCACATGAAATTATCAGTCCTCGAAAAGATAGGATTTGGCGCCGGTGATATGGCGATTAATATCATTATTATCGCCATGCAGTTATTGCTTGCGTATTTCTACACCGATATTTATGGTTTACATGCCGCTGACGTTGGCGTCTTATTTGTGGTTGTGCGCTTGATTGACGCGATTATCGATCCGCTGATGGGAGTATTAACCGATAAAGTCAATACCCGCTGGGGGCGCTATCGTCCCTACTTATTGTGGTTCGCCATTCCGTTTGGTTTTGCCGTTTATCTGATGTTTATCACGCCGGATGTGGGCTATACCGCAAAATTGGCGTGGGCCTACTTTACCTATATTTTAATGACCGTGATCTATACGGCGATCACCATTCCCTATATTTCCATGATTGGGGTCATTACCGACGACCCGCTGGAGAGGCTGAGTGCCAATGGTTACCGGTTTGTGATGACCAAAATTGCGGCGTTCCTGGTGACCATTGTCGTGCCGCTAATGGCGGTATGGCTTGGTCAGGGCAGCAAGGCACATGGTTATCAACTATCGATGGGCTTGATGGGTGTGATGGGAGCGGTGCTGTTCATCTTCTGCTTTATGACCACCCGTGAACGCAGCCGCCCAGAAATTCCCACCATGCGATTGCCCGAGCAGTTCAGGCTGTTGCTGCGCAACGATCAGTGGTTACTGCTGGGCATAGTGATCATGTTACTGATGTGCGGCTATGTTATCCGCGGTTCCGTAGCCGCCTACTATGCCAAGTATTACCTTAACGGTGGCGATGCCCTGATTTCGCCTTTCCTGACCGTAGGGGTTGTGGCCTCGATACTGGCCATGATCTCCACCACCTATATCACCCGGGCATACGATAAAATAAAGCTGTTCCGTTATACCCAACTGATGACCTTTGTTTTAAGCCTGGGCATGTTCTTCCTGGTGGGACAAAATAACCTGTGGCTGGCCTTCGTATTCTATTTACTGATTAACTATTTTTGCGACATGCAGATGCCGATATTCTGGTCCTCCATTGCTGAGGCCGTCGATTATGGTGAAAATAAAACCGGCAAACGAGTTTCCGGTCTGGCATTTGGTGGCATTTTGTTCTTCCAAAAATTTGGCATGGGGATCGCTGGTGGATTATTAGGATTCCTGCTGAGTCATTTCGGCTATCAACCCGATGTTCAGCAGACCAGCAATGCATTAACCGGTATTGCGATGATGATGACGATAATTCCGGCGTTGTTCCATTTAATCATCGGCCTATTGATGAAACGTTATGTCATCAATAATCACTATTATGCTGAGTTGAAACTGGCCTTAGCCAAGCGAGGGTGAGATGAGCAGTAACAACAAGATATGGGTGATTGGCGACGCATCGGTTGATCTGGTGCCTGATGATCAACAGCGTTATCTGAAATGCCCTGGCGGCGCATCTGCCAATGTGGCGGTGTGTGTGGCCAGGTTGGCAGGGCAGTGTGGGTTTATTGGCCGCTTGGGGCTAGATCCGGTCGGCCATTTTCTGGCACAAACTCTGCGGCGCGAAGGGGTGGATATCAGCAGCCTACGTCTCGATCCCGCATTAAAAACTGCCGTGCTGATCGTATCGCTGGAGGATGACGGTGAGCGTTCCTTCAGCTATCTGGTGACTCCCAGTGCCGATAGCTTTGTCTGCGAACAGGACCTGCCGGTTTTCGCTGCAAATGAGTGGTTCTATTTCAACTCCATCGGGCTTATCCGGGAGCCTTCGCGTAACGCCTGTCTGGCTGGAACGCGCCAAATGCAACGGGCAGGAGGCTCGGTGCTGTTTGACGTCAATCTGCGAGAGGCGATGTGGGATCGGCCTGAGGAGATTCTACCGCAGGTGACTAGCGCCATCGGGCAGGCCGATATCTGCAAGATTTCTGCCGACGAGCTGTGCCGCCTGTCAGCTCAGTCGGACTGGCGAAGTGCTCGTTACTATGTCCGTGATTTGGGCTGTAAGACGACGGTGATCTCTCTCGGTGCCGAGGGGGCCTACGTCATCCATCAGGGACAGGAACACTATTCTCCAGCTATTGCGGTACAGGCTATTGATACCACGGGAGCCGGGGATGCCTTTGTCGGAGGTTTGCTGAGCCACTTGGCACAACAAACGAACTGGCGTCATCAATCACTGGCCGATGCCCTGTTGACCGCCAACTATTGCGGCGCTGCGGCGGTGACACAGAAAGGTGCCATGACTGCTTTACCTACTGCTGGACAACTGGCGGAGTTTCATGCGGCCTCTTCCAGCCAGGCTGCTGTTGCAAATGACACACCAAGGAGACTTGAATGAACGCAAATTATGACAAAGTACTGGGTTGCCTGATTGGCGCAGCTGCGGCCGATGCGATGGGAGCGGCGACGGAAGTACGCACGCAACAACAAATCAAGGACACTTTTGGTGGCTGGGTGACGACTTTCCTCAAGCCTCCGGCGGATACCTTTGGTCGTTGTAACGAGGCTGGGATGTGCACCGATGACTTCCTTCAGGCGAAATATATTATGGACGCCCTGCTGGCGCATGGGCGTCAGGTTTCAGATAAGGCAATGAGGGAAGCCTTCCAACGTTGGCTGGATTATCCTTTTTATGCCAACTTTACTGGTCCCACAACACGTGCGGCGATGAAGGCGATTTTTGACGATAATCGCACTTCTTTGCAGGGGGAACTGGAAGGTGAGAAGCAGTCGGTGCAGATTATCAACGGAGGCAATGCTGCCGCAACCAACGGTTCGGCGATGAAAATCTGGCCAGCGGCGGTATTACACCCGGCAGAGATTGATCGGGCGATCGAATGCGCTCTGGATATTGCCCGCTTTACCCATAACAACGTGCTGGCGATGTCGGGGGCTGCAGCCATGGCAGCGGCGATCAGCGAGGCCTTATCCACTTCGGCCAGCCGCGATTCGATTATTGCTGCCGGCATTTACGGTGCCGATAAGGGGCTGGTACTGGCTGCCGAGCAGGGAGCAGCAGCGATAGCCGGGCCATCCGTGGGGCGGCGAATCGAGTTGGCCGTCGCCATTGGCAAACGCCACTTGCATTGGGAAACGGCAATTGTCGAACTTAACGATATCATCGGCACCGGGTTGCATGTCAGTGAAGCGGTACCGGCTGCCTTTGGCCTGTTCGCCTGCAGCGCCGCCAATCCGGTTGATGCTATTGTTTCCGCAGTTAATATCGGCAATGATACGGATACGGTTGCTACCATGGTGGGTGCCATCTCAGGCGCATTCCACGGTGCAGCAGCATTGCCCGCAGACTACCTGAGTATCCTGGATCGTATGAACCACTTTTCTCTGGAGGCGTTAGCGGGTTCAATCACGCAATAAAAGCCAGATAGGGGAAGGGGCAGGCTCTTTCCCCAGTAAACAAGATGAGGTCATCAGGTGGTGGTAGACAAGGCGAGCTATACGCCGCTGTATAAGCAGTTGTATTCGATCATCTGCCATCAGATCCTTGATGGCACTTATAGCCTCGGCGATCGCTTACCAACGCAAAAGGAAATTGCGCGTCAGTTTGATGTTTCGCTCATTGTTGTCAAACAGGCCTGGAATGATTTGGTAGACAGCGGGATCATTGTCTCGCAGCGCGGCACGGGTTCGGTGGTGAACGCATTACCGGAAGGGGTAAGCTATGGCCACACGTTTCGCGGTATCACCTCTGACCTGAGCTTTTCCCAGATACGCATAGAAAACCAGATCCTGATGGTGGCACCACGCAGTGCCAAAGAGGCATTGCTGGATGGTCTGAATCTGCCAGCCAAGAACAAGTATCTGTTTATCTCCCGCGTTCGCTATGCCAAAGGCAAGCCGTTCAACCACGAAAAGATTTACATTAACCTGTCGTTTTTCCCCGGTTTGCAGCTGGTGCCAGAGGATTTGGCACAGCAATCGTTATATCAGTTGCTGGAAAACCGCTATCAGATCACCATCGGTTCTGCGGTGGAGAAGATTGACGCCGTTATGCCTTCGCCTGAATTATGTGAACGTTTGCAGATTAGTGCTGATATGCCGCTGTTATCGGTCGCACGTCAGACGTTCCTCCGCGATGAGAATGAACCTTTTGAATATTGCCGTTATAGTGTCTTATCAGACTACTTCGGTGAAATTCATTATCAGTAATGCGCTCTTGGTGATTTTTGCAGTTGGCCGCCAAGCGCTAGGGTGCCACCAAATAGCGGTGAAGAAGAGACAGCATGACTCGTTGGTTGTTGATTATACTGGGTTGGTTAGCCGTGGTGCTGGCAACGTTGGGCGTGGTGCTGCCACTGCTGCCAACGACCCCATTTCTGTTGCTGGCTGCCTGGTGCTTTGCACGTTCTTCACCGCGTTTTCATCATTGGTTGCTGTATCGCTCCTGGTTCGGTTCTTATTTGCGCCATTGGCAACAGCATAAGGCGTTACCGCCCGGAGCCAAGTGGAAAGCGGTGCTGGTTATTGTGGTGACGTTTGCCGCTTCCCTCTGGTTGGTGAACCTTTGGTGGGTGCGAGGTGTACTGCTGGCGATCCTGGTTATTTTGCTGACCTTTATGCTCCGGCTGCCAGTTATTGACCTGCCGCAACAAAAACAGCGCTGATCGTGCGGCGTCAGTTGCATTTATCCGCCTTTTTGCATAGATTTGGGCGTTTTCGTGCGCAGGTTTCCTCCCGCCGTTTTTTTGTTCAAAGCGTGGTGGTTGAAGGCCTGTGTGGAAGTTATCAGGTAGTTTTATCAGGCAATAACTATGACCGCGACTGCGCAACAGCTTCAGTATATTAGAGACAGTATCAAAACCATTCCCGACTATCCGAAGCCGGGTATTCTGTTCCGTGATGTGACCAGCCTGTTGGAAAACCCGCTGGCGTATGCTTCCAGTATTGAACTGCTGGTCGAACGTTACCGCGATACGGGCGTCACCAAGGTGGTGGGTACTGAAGCGCGTGGTTTCCTGTTCGGCGCACCGGTGGCGTTGGCGCTGGGCGTTGGCTTTGTGCCGGTACGCAAACCGGGCAAATTGCCGCGTGCGACGCTGAGCGAAAGCTATGAGCTGGAATACGGCACCGACAAGCTGGAAATTCACACCGACGCTATTGTTGCTGGCGACAAAGTCCTGGTCGTTGACGATCTGCTGGCCACCGGTGGCACGATCGAAGCCACCGCCACGCTGATCCGCCGTTTGGGTGGTGAAGTGACAGACGCGGCATTTATTATCAATCTGCCGGACCTCGGGGGCGAAACGCGCCTGAATAATCTGGGTATTAATTGCTACTGCCTGCTCGACTTCGCCGGGCATTGATACCTTCGATAGACAACCCCGCGGTTCGCTGCGGGGTTGACGTATAACCACGACTTCTTCGTATTCTCCGCTGTTTTCTGACATTTTCTGTTTCGCCCCCATCAGTCCTTGCTAAAAACGCCAAAGCGCTCCCTATGTTGACGGGCTAACAGGTTTGCACCTGGCAGGCATGATGCAAAGTTATAGGAATGACGGCGGGCGTACTGTTACACTAAAGTGTGAGTGGCCATCGGACGATAAAGGGTATCGGTTCAACCTCGGTACCCAGCAGGCTGCTCACATGGCGATGTCCTTGACGTTGTGATGTACTACTTGGGTTGAAATTACTCCATAAATCAGTGATGAAGTCTTAATGAGCTATCAGGTTCTTGCCCGTAAGTGGCGCCCCCAAACGTTTGCAGAGGTTGTCGGACAAGAGCATGTCCTGACGGCGCTGGCTAATGGCCTCTCTCTGGGGCGGATCCATCACGCCTATCTGTTCTCCGGCACACGCGGCGTGGGTAAAACCACCATTGCGCGGCTGCTGGCCAAAGGTTTGAACTGCGAAACAGGCATCACCGCGACGCCCTGTGGCCAATGTGATAACTGCCGTGAGATTGAGCAGGGGCGCTTTGTCGATCTGATCGAGATCGATGCCGCCTCCAGAACCAAAGTGGAAGATACTCGCGATCTGCTCGATAACGTGCAATACGCCCCGGCGCGTGGCCGTTTCAAGGTTTACCTGATCGATGAAGTCCACATGCTCTCGCGCCACAGCTTCAATGCGTTGCTGAAAACGCTGGAAGAGCCGCCTGCACACGTCAAGTTCCTGCTGGCGACCACCGATCCGCAGAAGCTGCCGGTCACTATTCTTTCCCGCTGCCTGCAATTCCATCTTAAAGCAATGGACGTGGAACAAATCCGCACCCAGTTGGAAACCGTCTTGTTGGCAGAGCACATCACCAGCGATGCCCGCGCGTTGCAACTGCTGGCGCGCGCCGCAGATGGCAGTATGCGTGATGCCCTCAGCCTGACCGACCAGGCGATTGCCATGGGGCAAGGGCAGGTGACGACCGACACCGTCAGCCAGATGCTGGGGACGTTGGATGATGAGCAGCCGCTGGCCATCCTGGAAGCCCTGGTGAGTGCCGACGGCGAAAAAGTGATGGCGCAGGTCGCCCAGGCGGCGTCACGCGGCGTGGATTGGGAAAACCTGCTGGTGGAAACGCTGGCGTTGCTGCACCGCATTGCGATGGTACAACTGCTACCCGCGGTGCTGGATAACCATTACGCTGCCATTGAGCAACGCTTACGTGGGCTGGCGCGCACCCTGCCGCCAACGGACGTACAGCTTTACTACCAAACCTTGCTGGTTGGCCGCAAAGAGCTGGCCTATGCGCCGGATCGCCGTATGGGCGTTGAGATGACCCTGCTGCGCGCGCTGGCGTTTCACCCAAAAGCGGTGATCCCGGAGCCGGTGGCCATGGTGCAGATCGCGCCCGCACAGCCACAGGGGAATATGGCCGTTGCGCCACCTTCACCCTATCCGGATGCCCCGCCTCCCTTAGGGCAGGCTGCGCCGCCGCAGAATACTCAACCAACCAATTTACCGGATGCTACCGCGCAATTACTTAAAGCGCGAACCCAGTTGCTGCGGCAACAGGGGGCATCCACCGCAAAAAAGAATGAGCCGGCGGCGCCAGGAATAGCGCGGCCGGCTAACTCGGCACTAGAGCGTTTAGCCTCGGTAACCGAACGCAGCCAGAAGCGTCAGGCCGAAAAGATCGTGACGGAGAAACCGGCCAAGCCGGAGGCCTATCGCTGGCGCGCGCTTACCGAACCTGAAGCCGCGCCGGAACCGCTGGCTACGCCAAAAGCGTTGCGTACGGCGCTCGAACATGAAAAAACGCCTGAGCTGTCGGCTAAACTGGTGGTTGAGTCCATCGAGCGCGATCCTTGGGCGGCAGAGATCGACCAGCTAAAAATACCGAAACTGGTGCAGCAACTGGCGTTAAACGCCTTTAAGCAGCAGCTGGCACCGGACAGCATTTGTCTCCACCTGCGGTCTTCGCAGCGTCATCTGAATTCGCCTTCGGCGCAGAAGACGCTGGCGCAGGCACTCAGTGAGTTACATGGCCGCACGGTTGAACTCAGCGTGGTGGAAGACGATAATCCGGCGGAGCGGACTCCGCTGGAGTGGCGGCAAGCCATTTATGAAGAAAAACTGGCACAGGCTCGCCAGTCCATCGTTGCGGATACCAATATCCAGACCCTGCGTCGGTTCTTCGATGCAGATCTGGATGAAGAGAGTATTCGCCCTATTTAACGCGGCGCACAGTGCGCGGCCAATGCTATGAGAGACGACTATGTTTGGTAAAGGCGGTATGGGTAACCTGATGAAGCAAGCCCAGCAAATGCAAGAAAAGATGCAGCAGATGCAGGAAGAAATTGCCAAATTGGAAGTGACTGGTGAATCCGGCGCAGGCCTGGTGAAAGTGACCATCAACGGTGCGCATAACTGCCGCCGGGTCGAAATCGATCCAAGCCTGATGGAAGACGACAAAGAGATGCTGGAAGATCTGATCGCTGCCGCTTTCAATGACGCAGCACGTCGCATCGAAGAAACCCAGAAAGAGAAGATGGCGTCGGTTTCCAGCGGGATGCAGTTGCCGCCAGGCTTTAAGATGCCGTTCTGATGCAAACCAGCCCGCTCCTTGAATCATTGATGGAGGCACTGCGCTGCCTGCCGGGCGTTGGCCCGAAGTCGGCGCAGCGTATGGCGTTCCAACTGCTGCAGCGCGATCGCAGCGGTGGGATGCGGCTGGCACAGGCGCTGACCCGTGCCATGTCGGAGATCGGCCATTGTGCCGATTGCCGTACCTTCACCGAGCAGGATACCTGCACCATCTGCAATAATGTGCGCCGTCAGCAAAACGGCCAGATTTGCGTAGTGGAGAGCCCGGCGGATATTCACGCCATCGAGCAGACCGGCCAGTTTGCCGGGCGCTACTTTGTGCTGATGGGCCATCTGTCACCGTTAGACGGCATCGGCCCTGGCGATATCGGCCTGGATCGGCTGGAGCAACGGCTGGAGAAGGAAACCATCACCGAAGTGATCCTGGCCACCAACCCGACGGTGGAAGGAGACGCCACGGCCAACTACATCGCCGAGATGTGTGGCCAGTATGGCGTGCTTGCCAGCCGCATTGCCCACGGAGTTCCGGTAGGTGGTGAACTGGAAATGGTCGACGGCACCACGCTGTCACACTCCCTGGCCGGACGCCACGCGATCAAATTCTGATGATTCTGTACGGGGCAGCCCTCTGCCCCGTCATTCAGTTGACAAAAAATTCTCCGCCAGCCGCTTGAAAAACCACAGAGTTAACCCCATCTGATCCTCATTGCATGATTTGGTCATTACTGTCTTTGAGGTAATCAATGAGTATGAAAGGTCAAGAAACCCGTGGGTTCCAGTCTGAAGTCAAACAACTGCTTCATTTGATGATCCATTCGCTGTACTCCAATAAAGAAATCTTCCTGCGTGAGCTGATCTCCAACGCCTCCGATGCGGCGGACAAGCTGCGTTTCCGCGCGCTTTCCAAGCCGGAACTGTATGAAGGTGATGGTGAGCTGCGCGTGCGTCTGTCTTTCGACAAAGAGAAGCGTACTCTGACGATTGCCGATAACGGCATCGGTATGAGCCGCGAAGAAGTGATCGAAAACCTGGGGACGATTGCCAAGTCTGGTACCAAGGCCTTCCTGGAGTCTATCGGCTCCGATCAGGCGAAAGACAGCCAACTGATCGGTCAGTTCGGCGTGGGCTTCTACTCGGCGTTCATCGTGGCGGACAAAGTCACCGTACGTACCCGCGCGGCAGGTGCTGCGGAAGATCAAGGGGTGTACTGGGAGTCTGCCGGTGAAGGTGATTACACCATCGCCGATATCAGCAAGGCCGATCGCGGCAGCGAAATTACCCTGCACCTGCGTGAAGGCGAAGACGAATACCTCGACGGCTGGCGTCTGCGCTCGGTGATTGGCAAATATTCCGATCACATTGCGCTGCCGGTAGAGATCGAAACCAAGAATGAAGAAGACGGCACCGTCACCTGGGAGAAAATCAACAAGGCGCAAGCGTTGTGGACTCGCAGCAAAGCTGACGTGACCGAAGAAGAGTACAAAGAGTTCTACAAGCACATTGCCCATGACTTTACCGATCCGCTGAGCTGGAGCCACAACCGCGTGGAAGGTAAGCAGGAGTACACCAGCCTGCTGTACATCCCGGCGCAGGCGCCGTGGGATATGTGGAATCGCGATCACAAACATGGCCTGAAGCTATACGTTCAGCGCGTGTTTATCATGGATGACGCCGAGCAGTTCATGCCGAACTACCTGCGCTTTGTTCGCGGCCTGATCGATTCCAACGATCTGCCACTGAACGTTTCGCGCGAAATTCTGCAGGACAGCCGTGTTACCCAGAACCTGCGTGGCGCGCTGACCAAACGTGTGTTGCAGATGCTGGACAAGCTGGCCAAAGACGATGCGGAAGCCTACCAGAAGTTCTGGCAGCAATTCGGTATGGTACTGAAAGAAGGCCCAGCGGAGGACGGCGGCAACAAAGAGGCCATCGCCAAACTGCTGCGCTTTGCTTCTACGCACAATGACAGCTCGGCGCAAACCGTCTCGCTGGAAGAGTACGTTGGCCGCATGACCGAAGGCCAGGACAAGATTTACTACATCACCGCCGACAGTTATGCCGCCGCCAAGAGCAGCCCGCACCTGGAGCTGTTCCGCAAGAAAGGCATCGAAGTCCTGCTGCTGTCTGACCGTATCGACGAGTGGATGATGAGCTACCTGACTGAGTTTGACGGTAAGGTGTTCCAGTCGGTCAGCAAAGCGGATGAAGCGCTGGATAAACTGGCGGATGAAACCGAAGAGCAGAAAGAAGCCGAGAAGCAGTTGGAGCCGTTTATCGAGCGGGTCAAGACGCTGTTGGGTGAGCGCGTGAAGGACGTGCGTCTGACGCACCGCCTGACGGATACCCCGGCCATCGTCACCACCGATGCCGACGAGATGAGCACCCAGATGGCCAAACTGTTTGCCGCTGCGGGGCAGGCTGCGCCGGAAGTGAAGTATATCTTCGAGCTGAACCCAGAGCATGCGTTGGTCAAACGCGCATCCGATGTGGGCGATAACGAACAATTTGCCGAATGGATCGATCTGCTGTTGGATCAGGCCCTGCTGGCAGAGCGTGGGACGCTGGAAGATCCAAACCAGTTTATCCGCCGCATGAATAAACTGTTGTCCGCTTAATCAGCAAAATACGCCCCAGACCCTAGGGTTTGGGGCGTAATCTCTTCTATTCCCGTCAAATTTTTCTCCTGCTTGCCTCGTTTCAGCCCGATCTTTCCGCAACCGATTTCCTCTCGCTACCTTGAGCCACCCCCCTCAGAAATGGTAAGGTTGAGTGTTTTCGAAATTTAATAAAAACTCAAACCCGATAGACTTCCGGCCGCGGCCCGAAGAATGAAGGGAAATACATAGCAAGGGGATTTACGCAATGCGTATCATTCTGCTGGGCGCTCCAGGCGCTGGTAAAGGCACTCAGGCTCAATTCATCATGGAGAAATACGGCATTCCGCAAATCTCCACGGGCGATATGTTGCGCGCAGCCGTTAAGGCCGGTTCTGAGCTGGGCAAAAAGGCGAAAGAAATCATGGACGCCGGCAAGCTGGTGACCGATGAGCTGGTTATTGCGCTGGTCAAAGAGCGTATTACCCAGGAAGACTGCCGTAACGGTTTCCTGCTGGACGGTTTCCCACGCACCATTCCACAGGCCGATGCGATGAAAGAAGCCGGCATTAAAGTGGATTACGTGCTGGAGTTCGACGTGCCGGACGAACTGATCGTCGATCGTATCGTTGGCCGCCGCGTGCATGCGCCATCTGGCCGCGTGTACCACATCAAATTCAATCCGCCGAAGGTGGAAGGGAAAGACGACGCCACCGGCGAAGAGCTGACCACCCGTAAAGACGATCAGGAAGAGACCGTGCGTAAGCGCCTGGTGGAATACCATCAGATGACCGCGCCGCTGGTGTCTTACTATCATAAAGAAGCTGAGGCGGGTAATACGTCTTACCACAAGATCGATGGCACCCGTAAGGTGACGGAAGTGAGCGCTGAGCTGGCGGCCATTCTGGGCTAATCGGTGTCAAGGCTGTAGAAAACGCTGGGCTTGCTGTTGCTGCCCGGCGTTTTTTTTTGCCGCTTCATGATAGCTTACAGGTGCCACCGTTTCGTTCGACAGGAAGAGCCGCATGCCCAGGCAGACAAATTTTTTGCAAGAAGCGACCGCGCGCCAGATCGTGCAACGTGCGATGAGCATCATTCACCATTCGGTCAACGTGATGGACAGCAACGGTGTCATCATTGCTTCCGGCAACGCCTCGCGCCTGTATCAGCGCCACGAAGGGGCGGTATTGGCCCTGACCGAAAACCGGGTGGTGGAGATAGATGAGGCCACGGCACAACATCTGAAGGGCGTGCAGCCCGGCATCAATCTGCCGTTCAGCTTTCGTAATCAACTGGTGGGCGCGATTGGGGTTTCCGGCGATCCGGCCCAGGTGCGAGCCTATGGCGAACTGGTAAAAATGGCGGCGGAGCTGATGGTGGAACAGGCTGCGATGCTCGATCAACATCAGTGGGAAAAGCGTTACCGGGAAGAGCTGGCCAACCAACTGCTGCAAGGGCACAGTGAACCCGGTTCGCGCGAGGCGATGGCGGCCTATTTAGAGCTGGATCTGCAACAGCCACGCATTGTTTGGCTGCTTGAGCTGTATGAACCGCAGCCGCAGGTACTGAGAGGCTTGCTGGCAGAGCTGGAGATCACTCAGCGTGAGGCGCTTATCACCATGACCAGCTTTAATGAACTGGTGCTCTTGCGTCCGGCCTGTATGAAACAGGGCGTGTGGGACGTGCAGCAGGAGCGCAAGCTGGCCCAGCAGCTCCAGCATGAGATCCAGCAACGCTTTGGCCTGCGGTTGATCGTCGGGGGCTTTTACAGTGGTGAGGAAGGCGTCTACCGCTCTATCCAGACCGCAAGAGCAGTGCAAACCATGGCGCACCGTCTCAAACTGGTCCAGCATACGCTGTTTTATGATGACTATCCTCTACCCTCGCTGCTGTGCGATTTAGGGGAGGATTGGCGAGCCCAGGAGCTTTCACGGCCCTGGCGGCAATTGAGCGCCCAGGATGAAAAAGGGATGCTGAGAAACACGCTGCGCCACTATTTCAATCAGAATTGTGACCAAACCAAGACTGCGGCACAGCTGCATATTCACGTTAACACCCTGCGTTACCGCCTACAGCGCGTAGAAAAAACGACTGGCCTGAAGATCAATCAATTGGCGGACGTCTTGCAACTGTATATCGGTATGTTGATGCAGGATTGAATTGTGTGAATGCACAAAATAACGTTCTTTTTTACCATTTTGTTTGTGTCTATCGCTAAAGAATTTCCGTTGTCGGCAAGGTATGGTATTCACTAACCGATGCAGTGGCATCCTCTGAAGATTAAGGCACTGTCGATGAACACCCTACAGAAAGTGGTAATTGCCCCCGACTCCTTTAAAGAGAGCCTGAGTGCTCAGGGTGTCGCAGAGGCTATCGAGCGTGGTTTCCGGCAAATCTATCCGCAGGCGCACTATGTGTTGCTGCCCATGGCGGACGGAGGCGAGGGCACCGTCGATGCGATGGTGGCCGCCACCGGTGGGGAAATCGTCAATGTGCAGGTGAGCGGGCCGCAGGGCAAACCTACCGCAGCATTTTATGGTCTGCTCGGGGAAGGGAAAACCGCAGTTATCGAAATGGCGGCCGCGTCCGGGCTGCATCTGGTGGCGGGTGACGAACGCGATCCGTTAGTGACCACCAGCTTTGGTACCGGTGAGCTGATCCTGGCAGCACTGCAACACGGTGTAGACTCGATCATCTTGGGGATCGGCGGCAGCGCAACCAATGATGGCGGGGCGGGCATGATGCAGGCGCTGGGCGCTAAGCTCCTCGACCACCACAATCAAGAATTACGGCCCGGTGGCGCGGCGTTGGCGCAACTGGCGCATATCGATCTCAGCCAACTGGATCCCCGCTTGCAGCAGGTGAAGATCACGGTAGCCTGCGACGTGGATAATCCGCTGTGTGGCGATCACGGGGCTTCAGCAATCTTCGGCCCACAAAAAGGGGCCACGCCGGAGAAGGTGCAGCAACTGGACAAGGCGCTGCATCATTACGGCACGCTCCTGGAGCAGAGCACCGGGCGCAAGGTATTGCAGGTGCCAGGCTCGGGTGCTGCCGGGGGCATGGGAGCGGCATTGATCGGTTTTCTGGCAGCTGAGCTGCGGCCAGGCATCGAAATCGTAATCGAAACGCTGCATCTGGAAGACGCGGTACGTAATGCTGACCTGGTGATCACTGGCGAAGGGCGGCTCGACAGCCAGTCGATCCACGGCAAAACCCCGATCGGCGTTGCGCGGGTAGCCAAGCGCCACCAATTACCGGTGATTGCCATTGCCGGTAGCCTGTCAAAAGACTATCAGGTAGTGCATCAACACGGCATCGATGCCGCTTTCTCGGTGATCGACCGCATCGTGACGCTGCCAGAGGCGCTGGCGGACGCGGCCCATAACCTGGAAGTCACGGCGCGCAACGTGGCTGCCGTCTGGCAGTTGGCGCAAAAATAACCCCCGTTTTACCTGTTACTGATATAGGTTCCGGTCCGGCGCTTTTCCGTTACAATAGGCCGCATGAGTGGCTATTAATACGCTGAGAAATAACAGGGTATTTGCCGGGAAGGACAAGGGGATCGGAATGAAGCAAGAGAAACACGGGGTATTGCTGGTGAATCTGGGTACGCCAGAGGCACCTACCCCGCAGGCGGTAAAACGCTATCTGAAAGAATTTCTCAGTGACAACCGGGTGGTCGACACTGCGCCGCTGATCTGGTGGCCAATTCTTAATGGCATCATTCTGCCGATCCGTTCACCGCGTGTGGCAAAACTTTATCAATCCGTCTGGATGGACGAAGGTTCGCCGTTGCTGGTCTATAGCCGCCGCCAACAGCGGGAGCTGGCAGCGCGTATGCCGAATACCCCGGTGGAGCTGGGCATGAGCTACGGTTCACCCAGCCTGGCACAGGCGATCGACAGCCTATTGGCGCAGGGCGTGACCAATCTGGTGGTGTTGCCGCTGTATCCGCAATACTCGTGTTCGACCAGCGCCGCAGTCTGGGATGGTGTTGCACGGGTGCTGAAAGGCTATCGCCGCCTGCCATCGATCGGCTTTATCCGTGACTATGCCGAGCACCCAGCGTATATCCTGGCCTTGCAGCAAAGCGTTGAGCGGGCATTTGCCGAACACGGTAAGCCCGACCGCCTGGTGATGTCGTTCCACGGGATTCCCAAACGCTACGCCACTTTGGGTGACGATTACCCGCAACGCTGCGAAGATACCTACCGCGCGCTGGCGGCGGCCATACCGCTGGCCCCAGATCGGGTGATGATGACCTATCAATCGCGCTTCGGTCGGGAGCCTTGGCTGACGCCGTACACCGACGAAACCCTGAAGAGTCTGCCAGCGCAAGGCGTGAAGCATATCCAACTGATCTGCCCCGGCTTTTCTGCGGATTGCCTGGAAACGCTGGAGGAGATCAAAGAGCAGAACCGCGAAATCTTCCTGGAGGCGGGGGGCGAGAAGTTTGAATACATCCCGGCACTTAATGATGACGCCGCCCATATCGATATGATGCAACAGCTGGTGGGGCAACGGCTGTAAATCAGGCTCAGATCCCTACTGTAGGGGCGCTGCATGCTGCGCCCGTTCAGATATCAATGCGTTAGTTCGGGTGCCTCTACAAATTCGGTAACATTGCTACTTTGTCATCAGCCTCAGGCAGGAATGTGCTAACATTCCTGCCTGTTCACCGCAACTCACCGCCAATCACATGAAATTTCCTGGTAAACGTAAATCCAAACATTATTTTCCGGTTAACGCACGCGATCCGCTATTGCAGCAGACACAGCCTGAAAATGAAGTCAGTACCTCTTATGTCGTCGGTATCGATCAGACGCTGGTGGATATCGAAGCTAAAGTGGATGACGCGTTTGTCGAACGCTACGGCCTTAGCCTGGGCCATTCGCTGGTCATTGAGGACGACGTTGCCGAGGCGCTGTATCAGGAACTGAGCGACAATAACCTGATCACTCATCAATTTGCCGGTGGCACCATCGGTAACACCTTGCACAATTACTCGGTACTGGCGGACGATCGTTCCGTGCTGCTCGGCGTGATGTGCAGCAACGTTAAAATTGGCAGCTATGCCTATCGCTATCTGTGCAACACCTCCAGCCGTACCGATCTTAACTACCTGCAAGCGGTGGATGGGGCCATTGGCCGCTGTTTTACGCTGATTAGCGAGAGCGGCGAACGCACCTTTGCCATCAGCCCAGGGCAGATGAACCAGCTACGCCCGGAAAGCATTCCTGAAGAGGTGATCGCAGGGGCTGCCGCGTTGGTACTGACCTCCTATCTGGTGCGTTGCAAACCCGGTGAGCCCATGCCGGAAGCCACCATGCAGGCGATCGCGTTTGCCAAAAAGCATGATGTACCGGTAGTGCTGACGCTGGGCACCAAGTACGTTATTGCGGATAACCCGGTGTGGTGGCGTGATTTTCTCAGGGAACATGTTTCCATTCTGGCGATGAATGAAGATGAGGCGTTGGAACTCACTGGGTTGAGCGATCCGCTAATGGCCTCAGAGATGGCATTGGACTGGGTAGATTTGGTGCTGTGTACCGCTGGGCCAAACGGTCTGTATATGGCGGGTTACACCGAAGAGGCCAACAAGCGTGAGACCCAGCATCCGCTGTTACCGGGCCATATCGCCGAGTTTAACCGCTTCGAATTCAGCCGTGCGATGCGTCGTGAAAGCTGTGAAAACGCGCTTAAGGTCTATTCGCATATCGCCCCGTATATGGGCGGCCCGGAAAAGATCATGAATACCAATGGTGCGGGCGACGGTGCGCTGTCTGCTCTGCTGCATGATATCGCAGCTAACGGCTATCACCGCAACAACGTGCCAAACTCCAGCAAGCATGTGCGTAGCTACCTGACCTATTCGTCTTTGGCGCAGGTATGCAAATATGCCAACCGCGTTAGCTATCAGGTACTTAACCAGCACTCGCCACGTTTGACCCGTGGGCTGCCGGAGCGGGAAGACAGTTTGGAAGAGTCTTACTGGGAACGGTAACCAACAACCGGTAAGAGCGCTGTTTTAGCGCTCTTACCGGCTTAATGGCGTCAGATTGGGCAGGCGGCCAGCTTCTCTTCGTCCGACAGCGAATCCAGCTTGAGGATATTCAACATGCTGTTGGCGATCTCGCGTTCACCCATCACCACCTGATCGGCACCCCGGTCGGAAATATACGAAACCTCGTCGTCGTAATGAGCGCGGGCGATAATCTCCAGAGTAGGGCGCTTGGTGCGGGCCGAGGCCACGATCTCACCGGCTTCATAACCGTTGGGAATGGTCAGCAGCAACCAGCGTGCGCAGTCGAGCCTTGCCAGTTCCATGATCTCCGGATTTGCCGCGTTGCCTAACACCGCTTTGATCCCTTGAGCACGCAGGGCTTCAACCCGTGGGCGAGAGTTTTCTATCACCACCATCGAGACGCCTTCTTCGGTCAGCTTGGCCCCTAACAGGCTACCAACCCGGCCATAACCCACGACGACGGCATGATTGCAGATATCGACCGGGATCTGCTTCTCTTCCTCCACCGCTTCTTCCAGGATCTGATCCTCGATGGTTTCCGTCTTGGCCAGATAGCGCTCCAGCAAGGTAAACAGCAGCGGGTTGAGCATGATTGACAGGATCGCCCCGGCCAGCACCAGATTACGGCCATGCTGATCCATCATGCCTAGCGTGACCCCCAATCCGGCCAGGATAAAGGCGAACTCACCAATCTGTGCCAGGCTGGCGGAAATGGTCAGCGCGGTACGCTTGGAGTGACCGAACATTTTGACTAGCGCGAAGGCCGCCACCGATTTACCAAACAGGATAATCGCCAGCGTTGCCAACACCGCCAGCGGTTGGTTGATCAGGATCATCGGATCGAACAGCATACCGACCGAGACAAAGAACAGCACCGCAAAGGCGTCACGCAGCGGCAGCGTATCGTGCGCTGCGCGGTGGCTCAGTTCCGATTCGTTCAGCACCATACCGGCAAAGAAGGCACCCAGGGCAAATGAGACGTCAAACAGGCCGACAGCGCCGTAGGCAATACCCAGCGCCAGTGCCAACACCGCCAGCGTAAACAGCTCGCGCGAGCCGGTACTGGCGGTTTTTGCCAGGATCCAAGGCACCACTCGGCGGCCAACGATAATCATCAGCGCGATAAAGGCGATAACCTTGCCAATGGTGATGGCCAACTCGGTGAGCAGCTGTGTGGTGCTGGCGGTATCGCTGTTGAGCATATTGGCAAACGCCGGCAGCAGCACCAGGGCCAACACCATGGCCAAATCTTCGACAATAAGCCAGCCGATGGCGATCTGCCCGCGTTGGCTGTCGATCAGTTGCCGTTCTTCCAGGGCGCGCAGCAGTACCACGGTACTGGCGGTGGACAGACACAGGCCGAACACCAGGCCGGAAACCAAATCCCAGCCCATCAGTTTGGACAACCCCATCCCCAACACCGTCGCGACGGCGATTTGGGCAATGGCCCCTGGGATAGCGATATTTTTTACAGCGAGGAGATCTTTAAGCGAGAAATGGAGACCAACACCGAACATCAGCAGGATCACCCCAATCTCCGCGAGTTCCGGCGCTAACGAGGTATCAGCGACGAAACCGGGGGTAAACGGGCCGGCTAGTACGCCTGCGGCCAGGTACCCTACCAACGGGGAGATGCGCAGGCGGTTTGCCAGCATTCCGAAGAGGAAGGCGAGTACTAACCCTCCAACAATAGTGGTGATCAAGGGTGTTGAATTATGCATCCATACTCCTCTGGTTGTGCTCACGGATGTTACGAAAGGATACATTTAGTTTATTGCATTTGTGCTTTCATTGCTTAGCTAATTTAGTCTTTTGTGTAAAAAAGCAGACTATTCGTCTATTTTTCTAGAAGTAAGGGGAATTATGGCGTAATGGACCGGATTAAATGGGGTTTTGGAGTGGATAACCCGGTTTAACTTCTGCGCTAAACCGGGGTTCTATCAGGGTTATTGCTGGTTATGCTCCATATTTGGTAGCAATGCGGTGATAATGCCGATAAGCGGCAGGAATGCACAGATTTGATAAACCAACTCGATGCTGGTCAAATCGGCGACATAACCAAGAACTGCCGCGCCTAACCCGCCCATACCGAAAGCAAAACCGAAGAATAGCCCGGAAACCATCCCCACTTTGCCGGGGATCAGCTCTTGCGCATACACCAGAATGGCCGAGAAAGCCGAGGCCAGAATAACCCCAATGATCACCGTCAAAATCCCGGTCCAGTAGAGAGAAGCATGGGGTAAAGCCAGGGTAAAGGGGGCAGCACCCAGGATGGAGCCCCAAATGACATATTTACGCCCGAATTTATCACCCAAAGGCCCGCCAATGATGGTTCCTGCCGCTACGGCAAACAGGAAGGCAAACAGATGGAATTGGGCATTCTGCACCGAAACGCCAAACTTATGTATGAGATAAAAGGTGTAATAGCTGCTAATGCTCGCCAAGTAGAAGTATTTGGAGAATATCAGCACTAGCAGGATGCCTAAGGAGAACACAACGGTACGTTTTGGCAGCGTTTTGACCAAGGAAGCGGCTTTTGGCTTGCCTTGGGCTGCCCGATGTTGCTGCTGATACCATTTACTGACCTGCAACAAGACCACAATGGCCAGCAGCGCAGCCAGTGAGAACCAGGCGATATTGCCCTTGCCGTAGGGGGCGATAATCAGCGCGGCCAACAGCGGGCCGAGGGAACTGCCGAAGTTGCCGCCCACCTGGAACAGCGACTGGGCCAAACCGTGCCGTCCACCGGATGCCATACGCGCAACGCGGGATGACTCAGGATGGAATACAGAGGAACCGGTGCCCACCAAAGCGGCCGCCAGCAGCACCAGAGGGAAAGTGTTGGCCACCGAAAGCAGCAGCAATCCCGACAGGGTGAATCCCATGCCGATGGGTAGCGAATAAGGCTGCGGGTGCTTATCGGTGTAATAACCAATCAGCGGTTGTAGCAGCGATGCGGTGAGCTGATAGGTCAGGGTGATCATCCCGATCTGCACAAAGCTGAGGCTAAAATCGGCTTGCAAAATCGGGTAAATCGCCACGATCAGCGATTGCATCATATCGTTGAGCAGGTGAGAAACGCTGATAGCACCGAGAATAGAGAACGCAGTGCCTTTGGCCGCGCTGCTGGTTACCGGTGGAATGTCCGTTTCACTACGGTCAGTCATATTATTATTAGCCTGGTAAGTGAGAGAGGGAAGAGCCGACATCTTATAACGTTCATCTTTCGTCCTACAACGGGGTAGCTGATTCTCTCTCGATCATTATGTGCTATCCAGATCGCCGATAAAATTCTGACCGGCCGTGCCTTTCTGACATAATTTGACGTATGTCCCAAAAATTTGAAATTTGTTGCAGTCGATTCGCGTTACAATTTCGTCCTCATCAAAAATACCCATTATTAACAATGGAGATCTGCCATGCGCTTTTCGCTTCACACCACCGCATGTGCGTTGGCTGTTTCCCTGACGTTGTTTTCAGGAACGGTCAGTGCCTGGGAAAAGGACAAAACCTACGATATCACCATCCTGCATACCAACGATCACCACGGCCATTTCTGGCAGAACGATCATGGTGAGTACGGCCTGGGGGCACAAAAGACGCTGGTGGACAGCATCCGTCAGGAAGTGGCGGCGAAAGGTGGCAGCGTGCTGCTGCTGTCCGGTGGGGACATTAATACCGGCGTACCAGAGTCGGATTTGCAGGATGCAGAACCCGATTTCCGTGGCATGACGCTGATCGGCTACGACGCGATGGCGATCGGCAACCACGAATTTGACAACCCGCTCAGCGTGTTGCGCCAGCAGGAAAAGTGGGCTTCTTTCCCGCTACTGTCCGCCAACATTTATCAAAAAAGCACCCAGCAACGCTTGTTCAAGCCTTATGCCCTGTTTGAAAAGCAAGGGGTGAAGATTGCGGTGATCGGCCTGACCACCGATGACACTGCAAAAATCGGGAACCCGGAATACTTTACCGATATCGAATTCCGTGTTCCGGCGCAAGAAGCCAAGCAGGTGGTGGATCAGCTGCGCAAAGATGAAAAGCCGGACGTGATTATCGCTGCCACCCACATGGGGCACTACGACGATGGTAACCATGGCTCCAACGCGCCGGGGGACGTAGAGATGGCACGTAGCCTGCCTGCGGGCTACCTGGATATGATTGTCGGTGGGCATTCGCAAGATCCGGTCTGTATGGCGAGTGAAAACCACAAACAGGTGGATTACATACCGGGCACGCCTTGCGCGCCAGATCGCCAAAACGGTACCTGGATCGTCCAGGCTCATGAATGGGGTAAATACGTCGGTCGTGCCGACTTCCAGTTCCGCAACGGCGAACTGAAACTGATGCATTACCAACTGATCCCGATCAACCTGAAGAAAAAGGTAGAGAAAGCCGACGGCACCAGCGAGCGGGTGTATTACACCCAGCAGATCCAGGAAGATCTGTCGATGATGAAGCTGCTGACGCCGTTCCAGGACAAGGGCAAGGCCCAGTTGGAAGTGAAGGTGGGCAGCGTCAACGGCAAACTGGAAGGGGATCGCAGTAAAGTCCGCTTCGTGCAGACCAACCTTTCGCGCGTGCTGCTAGCCGCGCAGATGGAGCGCGCCAACGCAGACTTCGCCGTGATGAGCGGTGGTGGCGTGCGTGACTCGATCGAGGCCGGTGATATCACCTATAAAAACGTGCTCAAGGTGCAGCCGTTTGGCAACACGCTGGTGTATGTCGATATGAAAGGCAGCGAGGTTGAGCCGTATCTGGCAGCTGTGGCCAATATGAAGGTGGATTCTGGGGCCTATGCGCAATTCGCCAACGTCAGCCTGGTGGCAGACGGCAAAGGCGTTAGCGACGTCAAGATCAAGGGCGAACCTTTGCAGGCAGACAAGACCTATCGTATGGCGACGCTGAACTTCAACGCCTTGGGCGGCGACGGTTATCCGAAGATTGATACCCTGCCAAGCTACGTCAATACCGGCTTTATCGATGCGGAAGTGCTCAAGCAGTATATCGAAAAGCACTCACCGCTGGATGCTTCGGCGTACGAACCTAAAGGCGAGATCGTTTACAAGTAAGGTGACATAGGCCGTTGCTGAGGAAGGTAACGGCCTACTGTTTCAGTCCCGTTTGGCGATTTCGGCGAAGGTGCCGGACAGCAGACGACAGAGGTCGCTGGCTGCCAATTCAATATCCAACCCGCGTTTGCCGCCGGAAACGAAAATGGTGGCAAACTGTTGCGCTGGGCTATCGATCACCGTGGGCAAGCGTTTCTTTTGCCCGAGTGGGCTGATCCCACCAACCAGATAACCCGTCACACGTTGAGCGACTGTCGGATCGGCCATTTCGGCTTTCTTGGCCCCTAGCGCTTTCGCCACCTTCTTCAAATCCAACTGGGTCGCGACCGGTGTTACCGCGACGGCCAGATTCTTTGCATCACCATTGAGGGCCACTAACAGCGTTTTGTAGACCTGTTCGGCGTTCAGCCCCAGCTTTTTTACCACCTCGTCGCCAAAGTTGGTTTCTTCGCTATCGTGGTGATACGCGTGGAGGGTGAAGGCCACTTTTTGTTTTTCAAGCAGAACCACTGCGGGTGTCATAATTTCTTTTCCAAAACTGAGGGAAGTTGTCATCGGTGGCAACGAAACGATAAAAATGGAACCGAATGAGCAACCTGTGCCCATGAGGATGAAAGGCAGTTGCCAATAGGTTCGTCAGGTTGCTACCCTGTCTATTGTAATCGTTAACACGGTTACAATGCGTATAACTAAAATATGAAAAATTCCTCTTTGACTGGCCAATAGCGATATTGGCCACTTTTTTATCGTGCCTGCAGCATGGCCGGTAAATTGTCTTCGCCATACAGATGCAAAGCACCGACCGCCACCACATAGTTTCCCGGCGGTAACGCTTCCAGCTTTTGCTGCCAGTGGCGATTGCGGCGGTGCATCAAGACGTCGTACAGCTCGGCACTGAAGGTGGAGGGCAGCGTTTCCAACGTGGTGTTCGGCTTGGCGTCCAGCCACCAGCTCACCATGGTTTGCAGCAAACGGGCGTTGGTGTGCCAGTGCTCTAACGTATCGTGCAGCAGGGCCATACCGCCTTCTGGCAGTTGTTCCAGCATGCTCAGCTGTTCCTCGGCCCCTTCCAGTTCGATCACTGGCATCTGCTGTACTTTAGCGGCTTGCAATAGTTGGTAATCAATCCCGTATTCGGCGCGTAAACCCAGTCGCTGTGCCTGCCGTGCTTGCATCATCAGCGCTACTTGCCAGCCAGGAAGGGCAGAGAAGCTCTCTACATCCGCCCCCAACTCCTGGCATAGCACCTGCAACCGTTGGAATTCTTCATCGCCAAGACGCTGTTCAAGTTCGAGTTGGGGCTCGGCGTGGCCAAATGGCGAAGAGGAGCCGGTGATATCGGCCTCAACGATCAGCGCATCGGCCTGGCGCAGGCGTGCGGCCAACCGGGCAGGCAGGGGCGACATATCGACGGTGCCCATATGAATGCTGCCGACCAAATGCAGTTGGCGATTTCCCGTTAGCCTGATGTCCAGGGCCGGGTAGGTGTAGCTCTGCGGGGAAATAATACCGAGAAAGGTAGCAATGCGGCGTAACAGTTGACCCATACAGCTGGCTCCTGATCCTTTCCACCAGCGTGCAGGATGGCCGCTGGTTTTTCCCCATGCTAAACGCTAAGTGGCTGACAATAAAGCCCGAGGGCAGGGGAATTATCTCAAAAGGCCGGAGCGCGATGGGTTGCGCCCCGGTTGAGGGTTACTGCTTGGGTTTAAAACGCAGTAATCGGTTGGCGTTGCTGACCACGGTAATGGAGGAGAGAGCCATTGCCGCGCCAGCGACCACTGGGCTGAGCAGGGTGCCCGTCAGCGGGTACAGCACACCGGCGGCAATCGGAATGCCAAGTGCGTTGTAGATAAATGCCCCGAGCAGGTTCTGCTTCATATTACGCAGCGTCGCCTTCGACAAGGCCAGCGCGTCCGCCACGCCGTTCAGGCTGTGACGCATCAGGGTGATCGCCGCAGTTTCGATGGCGATATCACTGCCGCCGCCCATGGCGATCCCGACATCGGCCTGAGCCAGAGCAGGGGCGTCATTGATGCCGTCACCGACCATCGCTACCCGGTGGCCCTGAGCCTGCAACTGCTTGATCGCTTCGGCCTTACCGTCGGGTAACACGCCAGCAATCACGCGGTCGATACCGGCCTCTTTGGCAATCGCGTTAGCGGTCACCGGGTTATCGCCCGTTAACATCACCAGTTGATAACCTTGCTGATGCAGGCGCTGTAGTGCGCTCACGCTGTCACTGCGTAACGGATCGCGGATGGCGATCAGAGCGGCAGGTTTGCCGTTGGCGGCCAACAGTACCGGCGTGATACCGCGTTCAGCCTGTTGCTGTATCTGATGTGTGAGCTCATCAGTCGCGATCTGATTCTCTTGCAACAGCTTGGCATTACCCAGCAACAGCTGTACGCCCTCGACCTCACCGCTGACTCCTGAGCCGCGCAACGTCCGGAATTGCTCTACCGTAGGCAGTGTCTGCCCTTTAGCCTGTTCGACGATGGCACGTGCCAGCGGGTGGTTAGCCCCTTGTTCCAGCGCGGCGGCCCAACGTAAGGCCTGCTGTTCATCCACCTGGTTAAAGGTGATGATTTCCACCACGCGCGGCTGGCCTTCCGTCAGCGTACCAGTTTTATCGAACACCAGCGTATCGAGATTGCTGGCCTGCTGCAGAGCATCGGCGTCACGCACCAGCACGCCAAACTCCGCGGCCCGGCCAACGCCAGAGATAATTGACATCGGCGTGGCCAGCCCCAAAGCGCAAGGGCAGGCGATGATTAGCACCGTGGTGGCGATCACCAGGGTGTAGACCAACTGCGGTTGTGGGCCAAAGAAATACCAGATGGCGGCGCTGAACAGGGCGATGGCGACCACGGTGGGCACAAATACCGCCGAGATGCGGTCTGCCAGCTTACCGATTTCCGGTTTGCTGCTTTGCGCCTGGCGCACCAGCTTGATAATACGTGCCAGCGTGGTTTGGGTGCCAATGGCGGCCGCGCGAAACAGCACGCTGCCGTCGTCTACCACCGTACCGGCATGCACCGTATCGCCGACGCCTTTTTGCTGCGGCAACGCTTCGCCGGTCAGCATGGCTTCATCGATCCACACTTCGCCCTGCACGATTTCACCGTCAACCGGGATGCGATCGCCAGTCGTCAGGCGCAACGTCATGCCCAATTGCACGTCTGCCAGCGGGATACTTTGTTCACCCAGTTCTGTGACTAGCCTGGCGGTTGGCGGAGTGAGATCCAGTAGCCGTTCCAGCGCCTGGGAAGAACGCTGCCGCGCGCGCTGCTCCATGGCATGACCAAGGTTGATCAGGCCGATGATCATCGCACTGGCTTCGTAATACAGATGCCGTGCCTCCATCGGGAAGAAGTCTGGCCACAGGTTGACGCTGATGGAGTACAGCCAGGCGGCACCGGTCCCCAAGGCGACCAGCGTATCCATGGTGGCGCTGCCGTTCATCAACGATCGCCAGGCATTGCGGTAGAAGTGGCCACCGGCAAACACCATTACCGCCAGGGTAATGATGCCAACCATCAGCCACGGTCGCTGGGTTTCTGGCGTCAGCGACATACTGCCGCCAAACACGCCCCAGGCCATCAACGGCACGCCCACTGCCAAGCCTAATGCGGCCTGCCAGCGAAAGCGTTTCATATTAGCCTGTGCGGTTTGCTGTTGGCGTTCACGGCGCTTGGTTTCGTCCTGGATCATCTCGGCGCCATAGCCAGCTTTTTCTACCGCAGCGACCAACGCCTGTGGTGTGGCCTTACCGGTGATCAGTGCGCTGCGCTCCGCCAGGTTTACCCGCGCCAACTCAACGCCCGGGACGTTCTGTAACGCCGTCTGGACTTTATTGACACAGCTGGCGCAGGTCATGCCGTTGAGCAACAGCTGGACGCTATCGTCAGTCTCGCTTGCCGGAAGTGAAGAGGGGGCCGCTGCCTGGGGTTCCGGCAAGGTTGGGGCAGATTCAGTCAGCGGCTCAGTTTTTGGGTGGCTATTGGCTCCCGCCTGGTTGGCGTGATAGCCCGCATCTTCGACCGCAGCAATGAGCTGCTCTGGTGTGGCATCGCCATAGACTTTGGCTCCCTCGAGGGTAACGTCGGCGGCGATCACGCCCGGCACAGCTTCCAGTGCTTTACGGGTGCTGCCCACGCAATGCATGCAGGAGAGGCCGGAAAGTTGTAACTCGGTGTCTGCCTGATGGGCGATTTCTGCCTGGTAGCCAGCGGCAACGACGCTGTCAATCAGCTCGGCAGCCGGGGCTGCACCGGTGATTTTAGCGTAGTGAACGTTGACGTTGGCCTGCTCGACATCTGCGCGACTTTCCAAGGCTTTTTTCACCTTTTGCGCGCAGTTCATGCAGGAGAGTCCCTGCAACGCCAGCACGGTAGTTTGTGACATGATGGTTTTCCTCGCAAAATAATGGCGGTTGACCGCCTAGGTTCTTTTTATTGAGAATGATCTTAAACCTTCCAGCAAGGGTAAGGTCAATAGAATATTACATTGATAGAAAAGGATTTTTATTAACGCGGTCCACAACGCAGCCACGCTTCGACATAAGGCCCGAATTTTGCGGGGTTTTCTTTGGCTATAAAAAAACCAGCCCGAAGGCTGGTTTAAGCGTTTTAGACATATTTTACTTCATGTTGTCCGCTGACCACATCCCCGTGATTGGTCGGGCAAACAGCGCCAGCACAGCGATAAGGCTCACTTCAATGGAGATTGACCAGCAAATGTGACCGATCATTTCACTCCAGAATTCATACCCATTCAGGTTCCAGAGCCAGCCAGTTTCACCTGAGAGATAGGCCGGATGCCTGAATCCTAGCGCCGGGATAAGGAAACCGTGCATGACCAGCGTGATCACAATACCGTAAGCCGCACCATACCAGAGCCTGATTTTGGGCGTATAAGCCGAAACCAGAACGTAAAGGCCCGCAAAGATGAAGCTGAACATCCAGTGATAAAGCATCACTGCTCCGGGGATCGTTACGCTCTGATAAACATAATCCATAGAATGGGAGTTAATTCCCAGCCAGCCAAGCCAGGCATCAATGTTAAGGGCGGGCGGCGATGCCTCACCGACGATGCGCGGCGGCATATTGGCCTCAGAGCCTGACTTTACCAGCGAGCTGATCGCACCACCGATGAAAGTTGCCCACAAAAAAATACGTAAATTAACTTTACTACAAATGTTCATAACTCCACGTCCGTGAAAAGGAAAAATGAACCCTAATTATATGTTACGAGCGTGTTGCTGCGTATTACTGAAAGCATCGAGATATGACAATTTTTCAGGTACAGCCCCGTCAGGCGATATACGGGCTGAATTTGGTGAGCTGTTGCCCAGTGTCTTCGCCCCTCGTTGCCGCAACCCTATTTCCCAGGAGGTTGACGATATTATCAAAACACGAGGAGCCGGGCGGATGCGGTAAGTTTAAATCCTCTTACTAGCATGTCCCTATGCGTCCACAGACAGAAGGTCAAAAGGGGGTAATTGGGGAGTAATGAGGTTATAATTTATTGAGTTACTACTGTCACTTGGGGGCAGTGGGGTACATGGACCTTCCAGCAAAGGTAAGGTCAAGGGGGATAAAGTGAATATCAGCGACGTTGCCAAAAAAACCGGTTTGACCAGCAAAGCCATCCGTTTTTATGAAGAGAAAGGATTGGTGACCACCCCGATCCGTACGGACAACGGCTACCGCAGCTACAGCGCCAGGCATATTGAAGAACTGACGTTATTGCGTCAGGCTCGTCAGGTGGGCTTCAATCTTGACGAATGCCGTGAACTGGTCGCGTTGTTCAACGATCCGGCGCGGCACAGTGCCGATGTCAAAGCCCGCACGCTGCAGAAAGTTGCCGATATCGAAAAGCACATCAGCGAACTGGGGGAAATGCGCCAACGCCTGCTGGCGCTGGCGGATCAATGCCCTGGCGATGAAGGAGCAGACTGCCCGATCATTAATAATCTGGCAGGCTGCTGCCACAAAGGCTAGCGCGTAATGGCGCGGATCACCAAGGTAGTGCCTTCGACCGCCACCACTTCAACTTCGGTGCCGATCGGCAGATCCTCGTTGGCTTGCGCGCGCCAACTGCTGTCGGCGATATTGATACGGCCATGGCCGTTATGCATCGCCTCGGTCAGCGTGGCGCGGGTGCCGATCAGTTGACGGTTACGCTGGTTGAGCACCGGGGAACCGCTGGTTGCCGCTGGCCGCTTGCGCAGCCAGTACCACCACAGGTAGGCCACGGCAATGGTCATCACGGCAAACAGGGAACCCTGCCACTCCCAACTCAACTCCGGCAGCAGCCAGATAATCACCCCGACAATCACCGCAGAAACGCCGCTCCACAGCAGATAGCCGCTGGCACCGAGCATTTCCGCGGCCAACAGCAGCCCGCCTAGCGAGATCCAGAACCATTGTGGGTTTGCTGCGATCTGTTCCAGCATAATTACTTACCTTTGCTGTCTTTCAGCAATTCGGTAATACCGCCGATAGAGCCCAGCAGGCTGCTGGCATCCAGTGGCATCATGATCACTTTGCTGTTATTGGCCGAGCCAATCTTCTGCAATGCGTCGGTGTATTTCTGGGCTACGAAGTAGTTAATCGCCTGGATATTACCGGTGGCGATGGCGTCAGATACCAGTTGGGTTGCCCGTGCTTCTGCTTCGGCGGCACGTTCACGCGCTTCTGCCTGCAAGAACGCCGACTGGCGCTCGCCTTCGGCTTTCAGGATCTGTGATTGCTTATCCCCTTCAGCGCGCAGGATCGCGGCTTGACGCACCCCCTCTGCTTCCAGGATGTCGGCACGTTTGGTTCGTTCGGCCTTCATCTGGGCGTTCATCGCCACAATCAGTTCGGCTGGTGGACGAACGTCACGGATTTCGATACGGGTAATTTTGACGCCCCAAGGGTTGGTGGCTTCATCGACGATATGCAGCAGGCGGGTGTTGATGCTATCGCGCTGTGACAGCATTTCGTCGAGCTCCATGGAACCGAGCACGGTACGGAAGTTGGTCATGGTCAGGTTAACGATCGCCTGCTCGAGGTTACTGACCTCATAGGCGGCGCGAGCCGGATCGACTACCTGGATAAAGCAGACGGCATCGATTGCCACGTTAGCGTTATCGCGCGAGATAATCTCCTGAGAAGGGATATCCAGCACCTGTTCCATCATATTGATCTTGCGGCCAATACGATCCATAAAAGGCACTACCAGGTTTAAACCCGGCATCAGCGTTTTGGTATAACGGCCGAAGCGCTCTACCGTCCATTGGAAGCCCTGCGGGACAATTTTGATGCTCGAGAAGACGATAATCAGCGCGACAACGATCACGATCGGAATAATGGTAAACATGGCACAACCTCCTGTCAGACATATTGCTAGATATTACGCCAGCGACAGGGGGAATGCCTAATACATCACCAGGATAAGACTACTTTTTGCAGAAAACCTGAGGATCTCACGGCGAATACGCCATTTTTATCAGGTTTATCTGGGGCCGTCTTAACGCTGCCATGAAGTGATAATGGAGACTTCTTCAGGATCCGCGTCGAATTTGCTCAGCGTCACCGTTTGTCCGTCGGTCAGCAACACGCTGACTGCCATGCCGATCACGCCGGACTGCAGCGCGGTCTGCTCGATGTGCTGAAGCGCTTTAAGACAAACGAATTGCTGCATCTCGGGCAAATGTTTGAATCTGTCGGTTTGGGATTTTTTCAAGAGGGCTATCCTTTGGCGCTGCCGACGATTTGGCCATCACGCAGCAACACAATCTTGTGTTTCTGTCGGTACCAGATGGCGGTGTAAACACCTTTCTGATAAACCTGCGCATACTGGTTTTCTTCGGTCAACGCGGCTGCCGTTTGCTCAATGTAGCCCTGCTTGATATCTGGCGAGATCTTGATGTCTATCCCGGCAATGCGTGCCTGCAGTGTCTTGCTCTTTGCCGATTGCGCGTACTGTTTTGCCGCATTTTCCAACGCCTGCTTCTCTGCCGCAGCGTAAATGGCGGTCTGGCGGTTTTGTTCGGCCAGATAGCAGGTATCTTTGGAAACGCCCTGTGCTTCACATTCAGCCATGCGCGACGCCGTAGAAGTGCAGCCAGCCAGCAAGATGGCAATTACCACGGTAGACAGTGTCCTAATCATCATTTTTAGTTCTTCGAGTTAGTCAGGATGGCACCGGAGTGTTCCTGTGTTTATTTATGCGTTTTATTAGAAGCTATTAGCTACTAAATAAAGCGATGTTTAGCCTGGTTTGTTGATTTACCGAACTGATGCTACAGAATATTCTTAGACAAGCATCACGTTTTAACCATTCCGTTGACTAATGTCAATTTTTGTCAGCTACTGAGAACAGATCTCAAGAAACATTTACATGTAGCTAATAGCTCCTTAATTTGAGTTAAATTAACCTTGTGTCGGAATTTGCGTAGCTGTGGGGGACGGAATTAATGTGCTAAACTGCGGCATGTCTGTAGAGAGCAAGAGGAAATCGCAGGGTGGATAATCAAGCAGAGTTTAAAAGCTATCTGGAACGATTAGGCATTGAGCAGCCTGCACTGTGCATACTCTTGGGGGTGCAGCGCAGCACCCTGAATAAATGGGTGAATGGCACGGTAACCGCAATTCCGGCCATCGCCACGACCGCGGTCAAAATGCTGTGGTTTATCAAAGAGTCCAATCCGGAGCTGTTCCAGCGCTGGATGATGATCCAGGACTTTGGCGTACCGGCAGAGTACGCGACCAATGACAAGGCGTATGAGTTCCTGCACGTGCTGAAGCGGGAACCGTCACCGCCGATTAAGAAACTCCGGGCCCAGGTGGCGGCCCAGAAGCGATAAAATCGCGTGTTAAACCGGTAAATCAATACTTTGCAGAAAGCCGGCGATGCGTTCATCGCGCCGTTGGAACAGCGTGACAATTTCTTCCACGGCTTTACCACAGTCGTTACGCCAGGCCAGGGAGAGCGGTGACGGTTGCCGCTGATTGACCACTTCACGGGTGATCAACTGGCCGCTATCCAGATAGGGCTGGCACAGATTTTTCGGCAAGAACCCTACGCCCAGCCCCTGCAGGTGGCATTCGAGTTTACTGCGCAGGTCTGGCACCTTGATCTCTTTTTGGCCTGGCAGCAGCCAGGCAACGCGTTTGGTCAGGTTGCGCGAAGTATCTTCCACGTTGATCGCCGGGTAGCTGCGCAGCCGATCTTCATGCAGTGCCGTGTCCTGGCAGGCCGCGAGCGGATGATCTGGTGTAACCACAAAAGCCCAACTGATCCCCCCTAATTTCAAGACGCTGACGTCATTAGCCAGTGATTCAGAGCCGGTGGTGCCAATGGCCAGCTGAAAATCCCCGTGCAACAACGAATCCCATACTCCCATATACACCTGACGCGAGATATGAAACTGCGTGAAGGGATAACGCTGTTGCAGGTAGGCTAACAGCCGGGCGACGCTTAGCGGGTTGTACAGCAGATTGTTGATCACGATATTGACCTGATGCTCCACGCCGTCGTTGATCTGGCGTAGCTCATCGGGCATGGAGTCGAGCCAGTTGTGCCATTGGCGGCAACGTTCCAGCAGGTATTCACCAGCGGGGGTCAGGTTTACGCTGCGGGTGGTGCGGATAAACAGCTGGGTGCCGATGCTTTCTTCCAACGTTTTGATGCGGTAACTGATGGTGGCAGTGGTCTTGTGCAGTAATTCGGCGGCGCGGGAAAAGCTCTGGCATTCCGCGACTTTGATAAACGATCGAATTGTTTCGTGATCCAGCATAGCGCTTCCTTAACCGGTGCGGCCATCGTGTTCCTAGTGTTGCAAAAGAATTTACTTACCTTAGTTGCCTTGGGTTAGTCATAAAGCCGCTTCCCGTGATCTCGCTCACGCTTTATTGCCCTTCCTCTACTGCACACCGCTGAAAGTGACAACTCTGTTAACGAACTGTATCGCGGTGGTGTGTTTTTTAATGCCTTGATTATTAATTAAATATTTTCAGCTCGGCACAAAAAATGTGCAGTGGATCTTGTTGTGGAAAATTTTTCCAATATTAACTTTTAAATTTCAGGCGACCTGTCTAGAGTGAACCCATTCGGTAATGTTCCTTTTTGAAACGATCCTGGAGAAACTGATGGACCTGATTGCCGTTGAGTTAACGCCTGAAGCCTTTGCACCCTATGGGAATGTATTGCAGATCGAGGGGGCGCCCTTTTTCCATATTAATGGTGGTAAAACAGAACGATATCATGACCTTGCCAATGTAGAAGTGGCTGATGATCATCGGGTGCTGGTCAGCATCAACCGATCTGAGCCTTGCGATCTGCCGTTGGAGTTCTCCGTGTTGGAGAAACATCCGTTGTCCTCGCAGGCTTTTATGCCGATGAAGGGGGAACGCTTCGTGGTGATTGTTGCTGAACCCGGGGAAGGGGACGAAATTCCGTTACATACTTTGCGCGCCTTTATCACCAACGGTAAGCAAGGGGTGAACTACCACCGCAATGTTTGGCACCACCCCTTGTTTGCTTATGGCGCGATCACCGACTTTTTCACGGTCGATCGTGGCGGTGCCGACAACTGTATCGTCAAAACATTGCCGGAGACTTACCGGGTTGTGCTTGGATAGCGCTGTCCCCAAGCGCATAGGCTGTTTATGATAGCGGGGAAACCTTGAGCTAAATAAAGGAAAGCCTGAATGAACGAAGTACGCAGAAAGGGAAGACCAACGACAGAAGCAGGGGCGACGAAAGGCGCGCAGGCGTTGGATCGTGGGTTGGAGATCCTGCAGTTTCTGGCCAATGCCGGAGGAAGCTCGTCCGTTTCCGTGCTATCCGAGAAGTTGGAGTTACCGCTATCAACGACTTTCAGGTTATTGAAAGTATTAGAAAAATCGGAATTCGTTTTTCAGGATCCGCAGCTTGGCTGGTGGCATATCGGCATCCAGTCGTTTACCGTCGGTGCGGCCTATATGAATGACAGGGACGTAGTCTCGGTGGCGGGCCCTTATATGCGGCGGCTGATGTTGCTATCAGGCGAAACCGCCAATCTGGCCATCAGGAATAACTTTGACGCCGTGCTGATCCGTCAATGTGAGTGCCAGGCCATGGTGCGGATGTGCGCGCCACTTGGCAGCCGCTTACCGCTGCACGCCTCCGGGGCTGGGAAAGCGCTGCTGTATCCGCTGGCGGAAGAGGAGATGCTGGATTTGTTCGTACGTTCGGGGCTGCACTCGTTTACCCCGAAAACCCTGACCAGCGTAAATTTATTACGTAAGGATTTAGCGCAATCGCAGACGCAGGGCTATACCGTTGATGCTGAGGAGCACGCTCTTGGCCTGAATTGCCTGGCTTCGGCGATTTTTGACCGTAGCAACAACGTCATTGCGGCCATCTCTATTTCAGGGCCTAGTTCGCGCGTTAGCAGCGATCGTTTCAAGGAACTGGGGGAGTTGGTGCGTGACGTCGCCAACGACATCAGTACCGCGCTAGGTGAGTCGCGCAGCAAGAAATAGTACGTTTAAAGTAAAGCCTGTGGTTGCGATCGTGGCTGCAGGATGAGGTTACCTCCCCGTTTATCACCTAAACGGGTTTTTTTGAACTCATTTTAAGTTTGGAAAATTTTTCCAAAATTTAGGAGAACGTTTAGATGGCTATTATGCGAGCAGTAGATGCGGCAATGTACGTGTTGGCAAAGGAAGGCGTGAATACCGCATTCGGCGTGCCTGGCGCGGCGATCAACCCTTTCTATAACGCGATGCGTCAACACGGCGGCATCAAACACTATCTGGCGCGTCATGTTGAAGGCGCTTCCCACATGGCGGAAGGTTACACCAGGGCCAAACCCGGCAATATCGGGGTGTGCCTCGGGACTTCGGGGCCTGCGGGAACGGACATGATCACCGCGCTTTACTCCGCCTCTGCCGATTCCATTCCCATTTTGTGCATCACCGGCCAGGCTCCTCGGGCGCGTTTGCATAAGGAAGATTTTCAGGCGGTAGATATTGAATCGATCGCCAAGCCGGTCACCAAAATGGCGGTGACGGTCATGGAACCGGCGCTGGTGCCCCGCGTGTTGCAGCAGGCATTCCACTTGATGCGCTCTGGCCGCCCTGGCCCGGTGCTGATCGATTTGCCTTATGACGTGCAGATGGCCGAGATTGAGTTTGATCCGGACACCTATTCCTCGCTGGGGGCTTACAAACCGGCGGCCACTGAAGCGCAGATCGACAAAGCCCTGGACATGCTGTGTGCCGCAAGCAAACCGTTGTTCATCGCCGGTGGCGGGATCTTCAACGCGGACGCGGCCGACCTGCTGCAAGAGCTGGCAGAGACTTGCAACGTACCGGTGATCCCAACGCTGATGGGCTGGGGCTGTATCCCGGACGATCACCCGTTGATGGCAGGGATGGCGGGGTTACAAACCTCACACCGTTACGGTAACGCCAACCTGCTGGATTCGGATCTGGTGTTTGGCATCGGTAACCGTTGGGCTAACCGCCATACCGGTTCGGTAGATAAATACACCGCCGGGCGTAAGGTGATCCACATCGATATCGAACCAACCCAGCTTGGCCGCGTGATCTGCCCGGATCTGGGCATTGTTTCCGATGCCAAAATCGCCCTGCAAATGTTAGTGGCAAGAGCTCGTGAACGTGCGGATCAAGGGACGCTGCCAGATCGCTCACAGTGGGTGGAAACCTGCCTCCAGCGCAAACAAACTCTGCTGCGTAAAACGCATTTCGATAACGTGCCAATCAAACCTCAGCGCGTTTACGAAGAGATGAACCGAGCGTTCGGGCGTGATGCCTGCTACGTCACCACCATCGGGCTTTCGCAGATTGCAGCGGCACAGATGCTGCACGTGTTCAAACCACGCCATTGGATTAATGCCGGGCAGGCGGGCCCATTAGGTTGGACTCTTCCTTCTGCTTTGGGTGTGTGTGCCGCCGATCCGCAGCGCAAAGTGATCGCGCTGTCGGGTGACTACGACTTCCAGTTCATGATCGAAGAGTTGGCCGTTGGCGCGCAGTTCAAGCTGCCGTATATCCACGTGGTGGTCAACAACGCCTACCTGGGGCTGATCCGCCAGTCGCAGCGCGGTTTCGATATGGATTACTGCGTCCAACTGTCCTATGAAAACATCAACAACCCGGAAGGGGGCGAATACGGTGTCGATCACGTCAAGGTGGTCGAAGGGCTGGGATGTAAAGCGATCCGTGTAGTCAAGCCTGAGGATATCGCTCCGGCCTTCCAACAGGCGCAAGAGTTGATGCGTCTGCATCAGGTTCCGGTGGTGGTGGAGATTATCCTCGAGCGGGTCACCAATATCTCGATGGGGACTGAGCTGGATAACGTCACTGAATTCGAACCCGTTGCCGAGTCGCCAGAAGATGCGCCGACCTCGGTCAGCTACTTCAACTATCAGTAAGGAGCAGGCTCATGCCGAAGTTTTCAGCCAACTTATCGATGTTGTTTAATGAAGTCGATTTTATGCAGCGGTTTCGCTGTGCCAAAGAGCAGGGATTCACCGCGATTGAATATATGTTTCCCTACGATTATTCCGTGCAGGCCTTGAGGGGCGCTCTGGAAGAGAATCAACTCACGCAGGTATTACAAAACCTGCCTGCCGGGGATTGGGCCGCGGGTGAGCGTGGCATCGCTTGCTTGCCTGGGCGCGAGTCTGAGTTTCGTGATGGCGTAGGTCTGGCGGTGGAATATGCCCGTGCGCTGGGCTGTGCGCAGATCAACTGCCTGATCGGTAACCCGGATAAATCCGTCGCACAGCATAAGACCGATGAGATCGTGGTCGCTAACCTGAGCTATGCAGCAAGGGAGTTGGCCAAGGCCAATATCCGTCTGTTGGTTGAACCGATCAATAAATACGATATGCCCGCCTTCTATCTGCAAACCACTCGTCAGGCGTTGGAGCTGATGGATTGGGTCGCGAGCCCTAACCTGTTTATTCAATACGATATCTATCACATGCAGCGCATGGAGGGCGAACTGGCCCAAACCATGGAAACGCTGTTGCAGAAAATCGCGCATATCCAGGTTGCCGATAATCCGGGGCGCCATGAACCAGGCACCGGGGAAATCAATTACGACTATCTGTTCCGCGCGCTGGACAAGATGGGCTATCGCGGTTGGATCGGCTGTGAATACAAACCTGCGACAACGACGGCTGCCGGCCTGTCATGGATTAAGCAATATCAACATTGAGGGACATATCATGAAAGTAGGCTTTATTGGTTTAGGGATCATGGGCACGCCAATGGCTGAAAAGCTGATCGCAGGCGGCTATCAGTTGTATGCCAACACCTTGAATAAGGTTCCGCCGGAGCTGGTGGAAAAAGGGGCCATCGCCTGTGCTACTCCCAAGCAGGTGGCCGAGCAGGCTGACGTTATTTTTATCATGGTGCCTGATACGCCTCAGGTGGAAGAGGTGCTGTTTGCCGCCAATGGCTGTGCCGAAGCACCGCTCAAAAACAAGATCCTGGTGGATATGAGTTCTATCTCGCCTCTGGAGACCAAGGAGTTTGCCAAGCGCATCAACCAACTGGGTGCCGATTATCTGGATGCGCCGGTATCTGGTGGTGAAGTGGGGGCCAAGCAGGGCAGCTTGACCATTATGGTCGGCGGTGACGAAGGCGTCTTTGGGCGGGTAAAACCGTTGCTGGCCCTGATGGGGAAAAACATTACGCTGGTCGGCGGCAATGGCGACGGTCAGACCTGCAAGGTTGCCAACCAGATTATTGTGGCCCTGACGATTGAAGCGGTTTCCGAAGCGCTGATATTTGCTTCCAAAGCGGGGGCCGATCCGGCACGGGTCCGTGAAGCGCTGATGGGTGGTTTTGCCTCATCGCGCATTCTGGAAGTGCACGGCGAGCGGATGATCAAACGGACGTTTGAGCCGGGCTTCCGTATCTCCCTGCATCAAAAGGATCTTAATCTGGCGCTGCAGGGGGCGAAGTCGTTGGCGCTCAGTTTACCTAATACCGCCACTTGCCAAGAGCTGTTCAACCTCTGTGCCGCCAATGGGGCCAAAGATCTCGACCATTCCGCGTTGGTACAGGCGTTGGAAATTATGGCTAACCATAAAGTGGCTGGCTAAAGAGTAAGGCTTAACAAGTTGCAGGTGCTTTCTGCCTGCAACTTGAATTCTGGTTATCGTATAGTTGTTTAATGGTTATATTCCTGTCTATCTTGGCCGTATTGGTATTTGACTAATAGAAAGATTAGCACATCAGTTTGTTGTAATGATAATAAGCAAAAACACTCTACGCTATTTTCTTATATAATATAAGAAGGACCTGTCATGGAATCTATTAGCAATAAACAGAGAGAGATTTACCAACGGCGCGGCTATCATGAGGATCTATTACCCAAAGAAGCAGATAAGAAAACCTGGAAGGGAATTAACTATTTTACCTTGTGGATGGGATCGGTACATAACGTTCCCAACTATGTCGCCGTCGGGGGCTTCTTTATTCTGGGGCTTTCCACCTTAAGCATTATGGCCGCCATTATCCTCAGCGCCTTTATTATTGCCTTTGTGATGGTGATGAACGGCGCTGCCGGTTCGAAATACGGTATTCCTTTTGCCATGATCTTACGTGCCTCCTATGGCGTGCGCGGCGCGTTGTTTCCAGGGATCCTTAGAGGCTGCGTGGCCGCCATCATGTGGTTTGGCTTGCAGTGTTACGCAGGCTCGCTGGCCTTCCTGATCCTGATTGGCAAACTGTGGCCACAGTTTCTGACCTTGGGCGGGGATTTCAACCTGTTGGGGATCGGCCTGCCTGGGCTGATTGCCTTTCTGATCTTCTGGGCGGTGAACGTGGCCATCGGCCTGGGAGGCGGCAGCATCCTCAACAAGTTTACTGCGATCCTCAACCCTTGCATCTACGTGGTGTTTGGCGGCATGGCCATTTGGGCTATCTCTATCGCGGGCCTGGACAACATCATTGCCTATGTACCCGCCAATGCTATAACGACTAACAATGGCGGCTTTATGTTCCTGGTGGTGATCAATGCGGTGGTGGCGGTATGGGCCGCTCCGGCGGTCAGCGCCTCGGACTTTACCCAGAATGCCAGCAGCTTCCGCCAGCAGGCCTGGGGGCAAACGCTGGGATTGGTGGTTGGCTATCTGCTGTTTGCCGTTGCCAGCGTCTGTATCCTGGCCGGGGCCAGTATTCATTACGGGGTTGATACCTGGAACGTGCTGGATATCGTGCAGAAATGGGACAGTATTTTCGCCTCGGTGTTTGCGGTGCTGGTGATCCTGATGACTACCATCTCCACCAATGCGACCGGTAACATCATCCCTGCGGGCTACCAGATTGCTGCCATAGCACCGAAAAAACTCACCTATAAAAATGGCGTAGTGATTGCCAGCATCATCAGCCTGATTATCTGCCCGTGGAAACTGATGGAAAATCAGGAAAGCATCTACCTGTTCCTGGATGTGATCGGAGGAATTTTAGGGCCGGTGATTGGCGTGATGATGGCGCATTATTTCATAGTGATGCGCAGTGATATCGACCTTGATACTTTATATATCGAACCCGGTAATTATAAATACTACGATAACGGCTTTAACAGCGTAGCATTTGTTGTAACGCTGTTTGCCGTGTTGCTGTCGTTGGGCGGTAAGTTCATTGAGATACTCGAACCGTTATCGCGGGTTTCCTGGTTTGTTGGCGTTATCAGCGCATTCTGTTTATATGCGCTAATCAAAAGTAGAACAGTAGTTAATCGGCAAGAATATACCTGAAGTGAATATGATAAAGAAGTAAATAACCCTAAGCGTAATAATATGATACTTTAATTTCACGAAGGAGCATGACCATGTCATACGATTTAATTATCAAGAACGGTAAGGTTGTTTTAGAACATGATGCCATCATTACCGATATTGCGGTTAAAGAGGGCAAGATTGCCGCCATCGGCAATGGTCTTACCGGCGCTAAAACGGAGATTGATGCCAGCGGAATGGTGGTGGCACCGGGCATGATCGATGCCCATGCGCATATGTCAGAACCGGGCCGTACCCATTGGGAAGGGTATGAAACCGGTACGCGTGCTGCGGCCAAGGGCGGTATCACCACCATGGTCGAAATGCCGCTGAACCAGCTGCCAGCCACGGTGGACAGAGCCTCGATAGAAATGAAGTTCTCAGCGGCAGAAGGCAAGCTCACCATCGATGCGGCCCAGTTTGGTGGCCTGGTTTCCTACAACCTGGATCGGCTGCATGAGCTCGATGAGATTGGCGTGGTGGCCTATAAATGCTTCGTCGCGACCTGTGGCGATCGCAGCGTCAGCAATGACTTCCGCGACGTGAACGACTTCGAATACTTCAAAGGCTTGCAGACCTTGGCCAAGCTGGATCAGTTGGTGGCGGTACATGCGGAAAACGCCCTGATTTGCGATGCGTTAGGGGAGGAGGCCAAGGCGGAAGGGCGCGTAACGGCGCACGATTATGTCGCCTCTCGCCCGGTATTTACCGAGGTTGAAGCGATCCGCCGGGTGCTGTATCTGGCCAAGGTCGCGGGTTGCCGCTTGCACATATGCCACGTCAGTAGCCCGGAAGGGGTGGCGGAAGTGACTCGCGCTCGTCTGGAAGGGCAACAGGTCACCTGTGAGTCCTGTCCGCACTACTTCGTGCTGGATACCGACCAGTTTGAGGAAATTGGCACCCTGGCCAAGTGTTCACCGCCGATCCGCGATGCGCAAAACCAAAAAGGGCTGTGGGATAAGCTGTTTAACGGTGAGATCGACTGCCTGGTGTCCGACCACTCGCCATGTCCACCGGATATGAAAGCGGGCAATATCATGCAGGCTTGGGGCGGGATCGCTGGGATACAAAACTGCGTCGATATCATGTTCGATGAAGCGGTGCAGAAAAGGGGCATGTCACTGCCGGTGTTTGCCAAATTGATGGCGACCAACGCCGCCGATATTTTTGGTTTGAAGCACAAGGGGCGCATTGCTGTGGGGAAAGATGCCGACCTGGTGTTCATTCAGCCCAACAGCAGCTACGTACTGGCAACCGGCGATCTCGAGTATCGCCATAAGGTCAGCCCTTATGTGGGGCGGAAAATCAACGCACGGGTGGCCAAAACCATCCTGCGTGGCGAAGTGATTTACGATCTCAAGGCGGGTTTTGGCGTTCGTCCGATAGGTAAGTTTGTGCTTAAACATCAGCAATAACGTAAGTTAATCAGCGCCCGCCACCGTGCGGGCGCATGGATGATGAGATATTGGATATGAAGGAAGCACCCATGAACGGGTTAAGTGCCAGTCGTAGCAGTTGGTTATCGGGTTTGCAGTGGTTCTTTTTCATTTTCTGCAATACGGTGGTGATCCCGCCGACCCTGCAATCGGCATTTAACCTCTCCCCTGGTGTGACCTTTTGTATTACCCAATATACCTTTATCTCCACGGCGCTGGCCTGCCTGGCGCAGGTGTTTTTGGGCCATCGGCGAGCCATTATGGAAGGGCCAACGGGCCTGTGGTGGGTGACCATCTTAACCCTGACCCTGGCGGAAGCAGCCAACGGCACGCCGCTGCCAGAAATTGGTGGCAGCCTTGCGGTGGGGATCCTGATCTCTGGCATTTTGACCATCCTGATTGGGGTTAGCGGGTTGGGGTTTCACCTGGCGCGCCTGTTCCGTCCTGCGGTGATGGCCACGTTTATGTTTTTGCTGGGGGCGCAGTTAATCACCATCTTTATGAAAGGGATGCTGGGGTTACCTTTTGGCGTTTATACCGGCGTCGTGACCATTAACTACCCGGCCTTTTACTGGGCATTGACGGTGTTGCTGCTGATTATCGCCATTATTGCCTTTTTACCGCGGGCGTTCGGCAAATATGCGCTGTTAATCGGCACCTTGGTTGGCTGGGGCGTTTACAGCTGGTGGTTTGCACCCTCTGGTGCGCCGATCACGGGCAGCGATTGGGTGCTGTTCCCACTCGGGTGGCCGCAGGAATTACATGGGGGGATTGTGATCAGCGCCGTCCTGACCGGTTTGGTCAACGTGTCGAATAACTTTGCTGCCATCCGCGGCACCGATATTTTTTATGCTGACGGCCCGGCGGGCAGAAGCCTGTTCCGGCGTAGCTTTATGGTTTCAGGCGGGCTGACTTGCCTGGCTGCTCCGCTGGGCGTGGTGCCTTTCTCGCCTTTTGTCTCTTCCATTGGCCTGCTGACCCAGACGCAAGACAGCAGTCAGCGCTCGTTTATTATTGGCAGCGTGGTCTTCCTGCTGGTGGGGATGTTGACGCCGCTAGCGCAATTTTTCTGCAGTATTCCGCTCACGGTCAGCAGTGCCGTTATGCTGGCCTCTTATCTGCCTCTGCTGTTCTCCTCGGTGCTGTTTATCAACAAGATCGAACTGAATAGCCGCAACATTTATCGGCTGGCGCTACCGCTGTTTTTGGGCGTATTCCTGATGAGTATGCCTTCCTCCTTCTGGCAGGGGGTACCGATCACTATCAGGCCGCTATTCAGCAATGGTCTGTTGATTGGCGTGCTGCTGGCGGTGTTGGTTGAGAATAGTATTCCGTGGGATAAGGTGAAACCACGCTAGCCTTTATAATACAGCAATTAATCAATATTGTTTAAATTCCCACCGCTCTGACTTTGATAATCAGGGCGAGTCAATCCAATTACACTGAAATAAAATCTGAAATAGCAGGATGCCAACCAAGGAGATCCGATATGGCGACCAATAATGCTGAGATTGATCAAGCTATTCTGGCCAGTCCCGACAAGGCTAAACTCTACCGTAAAATAGCCTGGCGAATTATGCCGATATTACTGATGAGCTATATCGTCGGTTATCTTGACCGCGTAGGGATATCATTTTCAAAGTTCCAAATGATGCCGGATATTCTGCAAGGTAATGTGTCGATGGCGGAGGCGGTGTATGGCCTTGGTGCCGGCGTATTTTTTATTGGTTATATTATCGCCGGTGTGCCAAGTAATATCTTACTGAGTAAGTATGGTGCGCGGAAGGTCATTGCCCTGTTGATGTTGGTATGGGGCACGATTTCAATGCTGAGTATTTTCATTACCAATCCCACGCAGTTTTATCTGGCACGATTCCTGCTGGGGTTAGCCGAAGCCGGCTTTTATCCGGGGGTGATCCTCTATCTGACACTGTGGTTCCCTTCAAGCCAGCGGGCAAAGATGACGGCGTTGTTTGTTTGCGGGATACCGGTAAGTAACATCATTGGTGGGCCACTTTGCGGTTGGATTATTGAAAACATGAATGGCATGTTTGAGCTGTCCGGCTGGCAATGGTTATTCTTTATCAGTGGCCCGCGTGCATTACTGATTGCGGTCGTCATTTTCTTCTTCCTGGATAATACCTATCAGAGTGCTAAATGGCTCAGTCCACAAGAAAAAGAGATGATCACCCAAGATATGGCGCAGGGAACATCGAAAAAAGTGGGTGCTGATGGTACTGCGCAGGAGTGGACAATGAAGACCATGCTGAAGTCTTCTGCTTTCACTAAAATGTGGTTGATCTGTTTCTGCACGGTGATGGGGCAAGGGGGATTGGCCTTCTGGGTGCCGACCATGATCCGCGATACGGGGGTAAGCTCGGTGTTGGATATTGGTTTGCTGACCATGCTGCCGTATATGCTGGCCGTTGTCGCTATGCTAATGGCTGCACGCAGCTCTGACAAACATCGAGAAAGGCGTTGGCATATTATTGTTCCTTTCTGTATTGCTGCGGTTTCGCTGATCTTTATCGGCCTGTTCCCAGACAATAAAGTCATCGTGATGGTGGCATTATGTATTGCCGTCGCCTCCAGCCTGGTCCCTTCGCCCCTGTTCTGGAGTTTACCAAATGCTATCTTTACCGGTACCTGCGCTGCCGCTGGGATAGCGCTAATTAACTCGATTGCCAATATAGGTGGCTTTATCTCCCCCTATATTATTGGTTACTTTAAAAATACCACAGAGAGTAATCTGGTCGCGATGTGTGTGCTATCCAGCATGATGATACTGGGGGCTATTCTGACCTATAGCGTTCCGGCGAAATTGGTTAATAAATAACATCCAATAGAATATCGGTTACTGACAGTAACTCCGATTGATAAAAAACCATGCTCTCTCTGCCTATGTAGTGATCTATTTCATTGGCAGATGGGTATGGTTTTTTTATTGTCTAATGGTGAAGAGGGTAATGTTTATGGTGGCGATATTAATAGTGGGATGAGTAACAGGTGATCCGGTATTGACCCCTCACCCTAACCCTCTCCCACAGGGAGAGGGGACCGATCGAGTATGTATGAAGTTGTAGTAATTCACTTCGAATGAGGAGGCGGTCGAATTTGCTGAGATGAATTATTTACCCACAGGGAGAGGGGACCGATCGAGTATGTATGAAGTTGTAGTAATTCACTTCGAATGAGGAGGCGGTCGAATTTGCTAAGATGAATTATTTACCCACAAAAGAGCGAGGGCTAATAGCTCCCTCTCCCACAGGAAGAGGGGACCGATAGAGTTGGGCTGAAAGTATCGTGATTCTTCATGAGCACCGGCATATTCAGCTTGATTGAAGGGGCGATCGAGTTTGCTAAGATGAATTATTTACCCACAAAAGAGTGAGGGCTAATAGCTCCCTCTCCCTGTGGGAGTGTACAGACCGGGGACATCATGAACACTTGTTCGGGGACATGGTAGACACTTACAACATAGGTATGAGTACTTCTGAGTGGAGCTGCTTATGCCGTGGAATGAGAGATCTGCCATGTCATTACGTACCGAGTTTGTGCTTTTCGCCTCGCAAGAAGGCGCTAATATCCGTGCGCTATGCCGTCAGTTCGGCATAGCGCCTGCTACCGCATACAAGTGGTTACATCGCTGGCAGTCTGATGGGCGGGCCGGTCTGAACGAACGTTCTCGAGTGCCACACCATTCCCCTTCCAGAACACCCGATATCGTTGTCCAACACCTCCGCGCTGCGCATCTGGCCCATCCGATGTGGGGGGCGCGCAAGCTCAAGCGGTGGCTTGAGATGCAGGGGCATACGTTACCTGCCGCCAGCACCGTGCATAACCTGATGCGCCGCCATGACCTGCTACCGGGTGGCCCATCACCAGCGCCCACTGTTGGACGCTTTGAACATGATGCACCGAACCAGCTCTGGCAGATGGACTTTAAAGGCCACTTCCCCTTCGCCGAAGGGCGTTGCCATCCGCTGACCCTGCTGGATGACCATTCACGCTTCTCGCTCTGTCTGGCGCACTGCCCAGACGAACGACGCGTCACCGTGCAGTCTCAGTTGGTAGCGGTGTTCGAACGTTATGGCTTGCCGGAGAGAATGACCATGGATAACGGTGCGCCCTGGGGCGACACGACGGGCAGTTGGACCGCACTGGAACTGTGGCTGATGCGTCAGGGTATCCGGGTGGGTCACTCGCGGCCTTATCATCCTCAGACTCAGGGTAAGCTGGAGCGCTTCCACCGCAGCCTGAAGGCAGAGCTCCTGCAGGGGCGGTGGTTTACCCATGCCGCGCAGTTGCAGGAGGTGTTCGACGCCTGGCTAGAAACCTACAACCTGGAACGCCCACATGAAGCCCTGTCAATGGCGGTACCGGCGTCCCGTTATCAGCCTTCATCGCGACAGTACAATGGTAATCCAGCGGCAGCCGAGTATGACGAGGGGGTCCTGGTCAGGAAAGTGGATGTCAGTGGAAAACTGAGTCTGAAAGGGATGGGCCTGAAAGTGGGCAAGGCCTTTATCGGTGAATATGTCGGACTGAAGGAAAGTGAGAGAGAGGGCTACTACGAGGTATGGTGGTACAGCACGAAAGTGGGGACGATCGACCTGAGAAATAGGTCGATCATCATGGGTAAAGGATGTTAAAAAGTGTTCACCATGTCCTTGAACACCTGTCTACCATGTCCCCGGTCTGTACAGGGAGAGGGTTGGGGTGAGGGGAAGATTGATTACTGAATGAACAATAAGACTCTGCTTCAATCAAATAGGCCACACTACATGGAGCGTGGCCTTGAAGCGGGTTTAGAAGTCGACGTCGCGGTTGCAGTCTTTCGAGTAGATATAGCTGAACTCTTCCTGGCCCACCGCATAACCGGCTTGTGGAACGTAGGCGGCCATAAAGATGTAATCCCCTTTCTTGACCGGGATCCACTCGTTATCCAGGTTATATACCCCAGCACCGCTGAGAATATACGCCCCATGTTCCTGCACGTGGGTTTCGATATAGCCATGGCTGGCACCTGGCTTGAAGGAGAGGATATGAATGTTCATATCGAACCCTAGATCCTTCGGTAGCAGATCTTGCAGGATCACATCGCTCATGCCTTCATAGTGAATTCTTTCCAGCTTGTTGACGTTGTTGCTCACCACGTGGGCTTCATAGCCCTTGATGCGGTTGTAGACACGCTTGTAGAGGAACAGCTGGCTTGGCTTGCCGCCGTTGGTGTTCTCCAGGCGCAGCATCACGCCGGCAGGGCAATACAGATAGCCACCAGTGGTGAGTGGATAATCGGTGCTGTCGGCTGACGCGGTGATGTTACCTTCGATAACGTAGACCAAGGTTTCTATATTTTCACCGCCAAAGCCTTGCTGGTTACGGCCGCCATCATGCAGCGTCACCAGATAATCGACAAAAGTGGCGCCCAGTTTCGGGGTGGCAAGAATGGTGACGTCGCAATTCTCAAAGCCAGGAATGATGTTACGCACCAGGCCATCCGGTGGGATCACGGCATAGTTGTCGCGTTTGATAATGGAGCGCGAAGCCAAGATATCTTTTGGATAGCCAATCTGATTATTGATATAACCCACGGTAATTCTCCTGATTAGTCAGGGCCGTAGCCCTACAACAAAAATTATGCCTGTGCCGCCGTTTGGCGATTGTTTTTCTGCTTCATCAATACGTTGACGGTAAAGAAGATCACGGTGCCGATCAGCAGGATGGCGGCGGAGATATAGAACCCCATCACCTTGGAGCCGGTGCTGTCGGAGATCACCCCGGTGAGGAAGGGAGCAATCACTGAAGAGGACATGCCGAAAAAGTTAAACACGCCAAAGCTGGTGCCGTAGCCTTTCTTCGGAGCGTTATCTGCCACGAAGGAGATCATGATCGGATCCACCGCCAGCTTACCGAGCAGGCCGTAAAGGATCAGGCTGACCAGCAGGGTGGTGGAGTCCGGTGAGATCACGGTGCAGACCAGCGTCACGGCGGCACAGATTTGCAAGAAGATGATCAACTGCACTTTCTTGGCGCGGAAACGGTCAGACATGCGGCTGAAGAACAGCGCCCCTGGCACGGAGGCAAAGGCCACCAGCGCGGCAGAGAAGCCGATGGCCACTCCTTCGAACCCACGTTCCTGTTGCAGGAAGGAAGGCAGCCAGGTCACGATCATGTAGTAGCCATAGCAGGTGGCGAAATACATCACGTAGGCGGAAATCATCCGCAGGCTGAACAACCCACTGGCTTCCTCGGTCTCTTCCACTGGCGTGGCCGCAGAGGCTGCCGGGCTGGCGGCCAGAGAGGCGGTGTAGGAGCCCCCCTTGATCACCAGGAAGAACACCACCGTCATTACCACCAGCAGGCCGGTGATGATAAACAGCATGATTTGCCAGTCCATCCCCATGCTTTTCACCAGCAGGCTGGAGGCGATCAGGCCAATGGCCATCCCCAGTGCGGAGCCGCTGTTGATAATGGCGGTGGCCAAACCACGGCGTTCCAGCGGAATGTTTTCTGATGACAGCGAGTATGCCGAGCCGTAGTAAGAGCCACAGCCCATCCCGGCCAGCAGGCTACCGGCGTAGATCATGGTCAGGCTGGTGGCGTTACCGATCAGCAAGGTGGCGATGATAAACAGGCAAAAGCCTGGGATCAGCACCACCTTCTTGCCGAACTTATCCACCAGGATCCCGGCGGGGATTTGCATCCCGGTATAGGCAAAGAAGTAGAAGCTGGCGATCAGGCCCATCTCGGCGTTGGAATGCGAGCCGATGGTTGCCTGGATCTCAGGGAAGATCGGTGTCAGCACCGTGCGGTAAATCCAGATCACCGCCCAGCCCAGACACAGGACCACCACGATTTTTTTCCAGTACAGCGGGTCAAACCCGGTGTTGGAAGAGGCTTTGCTGTTGCTCATAGGCGGGCTCCCTGCTCGGTATAGGCCAGTTGGTATAAGGTATGCGCCAGAATTTTCACCCCTTCGGCCAGGTCGGACAGTTCGGTTTTCTCCGCCGGGTTATGGCTGATACCGGCAATGCTTGGCACAAACATCATCACCGTCGGCACGTGCGGGGCAAAAATCTGTGAGTCATGGCCAGCACCGCTGTGGATCATGCGGTAGTTCATCTTATGGCTTTCACACAGGTGGCTGACGCAGGCCAGCAGCTGTTTGTCCATTGGGATCGGCGTTTCATCCATCCACAGGTCGATCTCGACCTCAATGCTCATTTCGGCACAGATACGCTGAATATCGGCTTCGATCTCTTGGGTAAAACGCAGCAGCGTTGCTTTGTCGGTGTGGCGGCAATCCAGGGTGAAATGAGTGAAACCAGGCACGACGTTGACGGTGTTAGGCTTGGGCTCGACCTTGCCAAAGGTCAGCACCAGCGGGTCGCCTTCCGCTTTGGCCTTGGCGATGGATTCGCAGCAGATCCGGCTGAAGGCATAAACGGTATCTTTGCGGTAACCCATTGGCGTGGTGCCCGCGTGGTTGGCCTCGCCCTTGAGTTTGATATCGTAGCGGCGCTGGCCGACGATGCTGGTGACTATGCCAATGGTTTTTCCTTCGGTCTCCAACACTTTGCCCTGCTCGATATGCAGTTCAACGAAGGCGGCGATATCTTTGCGCAGCGGTTGGTCTTGCGGGCGGAAGTCAAAGCCTGCGCTATGCATGGCGTCAACGAAATTCACGCCTTTGGCATCACAGATGCTTTTGACTTCTTCCGGGCGAGCGGAGCCGATAATGTTTTTACTGCCCCAGAAAACGTAAGGGAAACGGCTGCCTTCCTCCTCGGCCAGAGAGATGACTTCCAGCGTGCGCAATGGCGCGCCGTAGGTCTCTTTGAGATGTTTGATCGCCAGATAGGCGGCTTCGATGCCAAATTGACCATCAAGGTTGCCGCCGTTGACGACCGTATCGATGTGCGAGCCAGAAAGGATCACATGATCGGGATATTTGCTGCCCTGCAGGCGGCCGGATAAATTGCCGACGGCATCAAAAGAGGTCGCCAGACCGGCGGTTTCAAAAGCCTGCTTCAGCGCCTGTTGGGCTTCCACCCACTCAGAGGTATACAGCAAACGCGTCATGCCGCCGCTGGGAGCTGCCCCGATCTTGGATAACCAGCCAGAAGTTTCACTAATTTCTTGTTGGAAATTCTTCATATTTATCTGCCTGTTTGTAACGTCCCTGAGACATGCGCCAACTCAGCTTTGTCGGGAGGGTTGATAAGGGAAATGGCGGTGAAAATAGCTTTTCTCCGCCTGATTTAATTGATCTGACGATTAACTGGCGAACGGATCTTTATGGTCGTAGGAACGTTGGTAAATATCATCAGAAATCAGGTATTGATAAATGTCGTCAACAATATCGATGCCATTCTTTTCATTTTCTATTTCACGCATATGGCTACCCTGGCCAGGGTAGAGCACTTGTTTCACGCCAGGCGCCGGTTTGATTTCGTTCAGTTCTCTCATTACCTGGCTGATATGTTTGCGGAAGGTCACTTCGTTGGTGAAATAGCTTGGGTTGAGCACGATATGCAGTTGGCCCAATTCCCGGCCTGCGCTTAAATCGTGATACATCGAGCTGACGTGTTTGCCGAACGGCAGGCCAAGCAACACGCCGGATAGAATATCGACCATCATCATCAGGCCGTAACCTTTTGGCCCGGCGATAGGCAACAGACCGCTGACGGCGAAAGGATCGGTGGTGTTATTGCCTTCGCTGTCTACCGCCCAGGTATCCGGGATTGGCACGTTGCGTGAGCGAGCATCCAGCACCTTGCCCCAGGCTTGAACCGTAGTGGCCATATCGAAGGTCATGATGTCGTCGCCTTCGGCCGGTGCCGAGAAAGCGATAGGGTTGGTGCCGTAATAGACCTCTGCACCGCCATATGGGACGACCATCGGATCCGACTGACACACTGATATGCCAATCATGCCCGCATGGGCGGCCTGTTGCACAAAGTAAGACAGCGCGCCACTGTGGCCGATGCGGCGAACGCCTACCACCGCTACGCCGTTCTCTTTCGCCATTTCGATGGCGTGGTCCATACCCAGCTTGGCTGCGACGTGCCCGGCACCGTTGTCGCCATCAAAAACTGCGCTGCAAGGGCCGGTTTTTTCAAAGGTGAAATGCGGGTCGTTATTGGTGCCGCCTTTGCTGATGCGTTCAGAATAATATTCCACCCTCACCGCGCCGTGGGAATGGATCCCGCGCGCATCCGCATGGACCAAAACGTCCGCGACAATCCCGGCGTGTTCCTGGCTTAGGCCTGCAGAATGAATTTTATTTTGAATCAGTTGGTGCAGTTGCTGCTTAGAGACTTTCATAGACAGTCCTTTCGTTACTACGGTTTATTTAAACTATCTCTGTCTCCTACTGTATAAACATAGCAAGGGAATAATGTGATCCAGACGGCTATTGTTTTATTGGCTTAAATTTTCATTGAATGGCATTACCATTGTTAGATTATTTTTAACAAAGCGCCGTGTTTCTGATGATTGAATTTAATTAATTCCCACCGGACTTGATGATTTTTTCTAACAATGGGCAAAGTGTGATGAGACTCACCTTCGTCAACGGGTTTTATTTGTAGCTTGGCCAATAAGAATATGGGGTCTGAAATAAATAGGTTGCTAAAAATATCTGAGAACGCCCATTGCGAAGTTCACATGCTGTTTTAAGGATATCACTATGATCCATGCTTTTATAAAAAAAGGGAGCTTTCAGGATTCCGTCAGCCTGATGCTAATTTCCCGCAAGCTTAGCGAATCACCCAACGTCGAAGAAATATCGGTCATGATGGGGACACCGGCCAATAAATCCTTACTTGAAGCGACCGGTTTCTGGCATCCGCAATTCAGTGAAGCGACCCCCAATGATATTTGCGTGGCCATCAAGGCGGAGTCTGCCGATGACAGCATCACTGCACAGATCGGTGAAGCGTTAGACCTGGCGTTGAAAGCCATTGCTCAGGGGCAGCAGGGCGGAAAACGCCTGCTCAAGGCACGCAGTTGGCGCATGGCGCGACAGAAGCTGCCGGATGCCAATATGGTGCTGATTTCCATTGCAGGGGAATATGCCGCGCAACTGGCCGATCAGGCGCTGGACGATGGCTGCAACGTGATGATGTTTTCCGACAACGTCAGCGTTGAGCAGGAAGTGGCGCTAAAAACCAAGGCGCGCGACAAGGGCCTGATTGTGATGGGGCCAGACTGCGGCACGGCCAATATTGCCGGGGCACCGCTGGCCTTTGCCAACGTCGCCCCCAAAGGCATGATCGGCATCATTGGCGCCTCGGGAACGGGTATCCAGGAGCTGACCTCACAAATTACCCTGGCCGGGCAGGGTGTCTCTCATGCCATTGGCTTGGGCGGGCGTGATTTAACCGCCGAAATCGGTGGTATCAGCGCTATCACCGCACTGCGTATGTTGGCGGCCGATCCGCAAAGCCAGGTGTTGGCGTTTGTCTCCAAGCCTCCGGCCGAAGCGGTACGTCAACGGGTTATCGATGAGATGAAGACCCTTGGCAAACCGGTTGTCGCGTTGTTCCTTGGCGCCAGGAACGCACTGAAGCAGGAAGATAACATCACCTTCGCCACTACATTGGATGAGGCTGCACGCCTGGCAGCGATGTTGGCAAACGTGCAGCAAATGGCCGCACAGCAACCTGCGGTATGCGGTGGCAAAATCTCCGGTCTGTACGCCGGTGGCACGCTGGCAGCGGAATGCGCCATGTTGCTGGCCGATCGGCTGGGCGTGGAGGCCGACAGCAAGCATCAGCATGGCTCAATGCTCAATGCCGACGGGCACCGCATTATTGATATGGGGGACGATTTCTACACCCAGGGTAAACCGCACCCAATGATCGACCCGTCTACCCGTAATCAGGAAATCGCTCGCCTTGCTCAGCAGCCGCAGATTGGCGTGTTGCTGCTGGATGTGGTGATTGGCTATGGCGCCCAGGAAGATCCCGCAGATTCCTTGGCTACCGAAGTCAAACGCGTACGCGAAAAGCGTGGTGCGGCACATCCGCTGGCAGTTATCGCCACGGTGACAGGCACCGAACAAGATCCCCAGCAGCGTTCGAAACAGATTGCCACGCTCAACGAGGCGGGCATTGCCGTGATGAATTCGCTGCCTGAAGCGGTAGCGCTGGCCTGCCAGTTAATCGCCCCTCCTGCGCTGGGTACTAACGAACCCGCACCCGCCATGCTGGCCGGTGTTTCCGTGATCAATGCAGGCTTGCGTAGCTTTGCCGACGATCTGCAAACCAACGAAATTTCAGTGGTGCATTACCAATGGGCCCCGGTGGCCGGTGGTAATCAACGATTGGCTAACATACTGAAAAATTTAAAGTAAGGGATTGATATGTACGCAACTATTGAACAAGCAAACGCTGCCGTTATCGCCAGGATCCGTGAAGCCCGCCCACATTGGCAGGATGTTGATTTAGCTAAAAACCTGATCCCGCAGTTGGCACAGGGGAGAAAATTGCTGCATGCCGGCCCGCCGGTCACCTGGGCGGAAATGAGTGGCCCGGTTCGCGGTGCCTGCATTGGGGCCTGCCTGTTTGAGCAGTGGGCCGAAAGCGAGCAGCAGGCGTTGGCGCTGCTGGAAAAGGGTGAGATTGAATTCATCCCTTGCCATAACGTCAGTGCCGTTGGCCCGATGGGGGGCATCACCTCGGCCCATATGCCGCTGGTGGTGGTGAAAAACACCGTTCATGGCAACCATGCCTACTGCAACCTGAACGAAGGGATCGGTAAGGTGATGCGCTTTGGTGCCTATGGGCCAGACGTGCAGGCTCGCCTGTGCTGGATGCGTGACTCATTGGCACCGGTACTGAAAGAGGTACTGGCCACCTTTGATGAAGGGATCGATCTTACCGCCGTCATGGCTCAGGCCATCACCATGGGGGACGAGTTCCACCAGCGTAATATCGCGGCGTCGGCGCTGCTGATGCGTCTGTTAGCCCCGAAAATCAGCCTGCTTGAGCGGGACAACGTTGAGCTGGCCAAGGTCATGCAATTCCTCAGCATCACCGATCAGTTCTTCCTCAACCTGGCGATGGCCTATTGCAAGGCGGCCATGGATGCCGGGGCCGAGATTAAACAAGGCACCATCGTGACGGTGATGACCCGTAACGGCAAAAACTTTGGCATCAAGATCAGCGGCATGGGCGACCAATGGTTTACCGCGCCGGTCAATACGCCGGAAGGCCTGTTCTTCTCCGGCTATAGCCAGGCCGACGCCAACCCGGATATTGGCGATAGCGCCATTACCGAGACCTTCGGCATTGGCGGCGCGGCCATGGTCGCTGCACCAGGCGTGACCCGCTTTGTCGGTGCTGCCGGTGGCATGAGTGCCGCGACCGATATCTCCGAAGAGATGGCCGAGATTTACCTGGAACGCAACATGATGCTGCAAATCCCAACCTGGGACTTCCAAGGCGCCTGCTTGGGGCTGGATGCCCGTCGGGTGGTGGAAACCGGTATTACGCCGTTGATCAACACCGGGATTGCCCACCGTGAAGCCGGGGTTGGGCAGATTGGTGCCGGTACCGTGCGTGCTCCATTAGGCTGCTTTGAAAAAGCCATCGAAGCGCTGGCAGAAAAGCTGGGCATCAGCGCGTAACAACCGGTTCGCCCGGAGGTAACTCCGGGCTAGGGAGCAAGTTATGGACATCACCGCGTTAGCCATCAGCCGCTATGCCACGCAAGATTACGGTCCGTTACGCTGTGTGGGGCGTTTCAACAATGCCATCAACTTTCTCTCGCCCAACGATCGGTTACTGACGCTGCACCGTGAAGGACGTGGGCTTAGCCCGATGGGCTGGGAAATTGGCGACGACGACTTCGATGAAATCTTTGACAGCCTGCCTGCGGCCCAGCATTGCCAGCTTTCACCGGCGGGGATTGAGCTCGAGGACATTGCCATCTACCGCCAGGGGAGGTGTTTGGATCTCTGCCTGAAGGTGAGTGGAGAAATTGCGTTGCCGCCATTGGCTGCCGCGCTGGCCGATGTTGACGCCCAGACCGGCCTGTTTGGCCGCCTGGATAGCCTGGTTGACCAGCCGCATTGCCTGGAAATTCGCGAGCTACAGCAGCACTTTACCGCCTGGTTGTTGGGGCAGAAAGTAGACTGGAGCGCCGTGCTTGGCAAAGGCCCTGGCTTGACGCCAAGCAATGATGACACGGTGCTGGGCATGTTGTTGGCGGCTCATCTTGATAGCCGCGTGGATGTCGTAAGGTTGCCGTCCTTTTTTGCCGCCAGCCAACCTTTAAACCAGTTGACCACCTTGGTCAGCGTCCACTATTTGCAGTTTGCCGAGCAGGGGATCTTCTCCACCCCGGTACAACTTCTGGCACGCGCCTTACTCAGGCCTCAAGAATTACCCGCGGCCATCAACGACATGTTGGCAACTGGCCATTTTTCCGGTGCGGACACGCTATTGGGCGTCTGGTTGGGCGCGATGGCAATCAATCGTCTTTATTAATTTATCAGCGGAAAACCATGCCGAATGCCGTTCGGTATGGGCTGCTATTACTTGAAAATGGGTATCTGAATGGAAACTTTAGTAATTGCCTTGGGGGGCAACGCCCTGTTAAAGCGTGGCGCGGTGTTATCTGCAGAGAATCAGTACCAGAGCATTGCGTTAATTGCCGATGCCATTGGCAAGCTGGCCAAGAAATACCGCATCGCCATCGTGCACGGTAACGGCCCACAGGTGGGGCTGTTGGCGTTACAAAACCTGTCCTATCGCGATGTTCCCCCTTATCCGCTCGACATTCTGGTGGCAGAAAGCCAGGGCATGATCGGCTATATGCTGGCGCAGCAGCTAGGGGCGTTCCATCCGGCTCAGCCGGTGTCCACATTGCTGACTCGCGTCTTGGTGGACAGCGAAGATCCGGCGTATCGGGAACCCAGTAAATTTATCGGGCCGGTTTATGAGCCACAGCAGCAAGCCGAGCTGGAAAATAAGTATGGCTGGAGCATGAAGCTGGATGGGAAATACCTGCGCCGGGTGGTGCCTTCCCCTGAACCGAAAAAGATTATCGATATTGAAGCGATCAATCTGCTGCTGGCGAAAAACCACATCGTGATTTGCAACGGCGGTGGCGGCGTTCCGATGGTGGCCAGCGCACAGGGGATGGTCGGCAGCGAAGCGGTGATCGACAAGGATCTGGCCTCTGCGTTACTGGCCGAAGCCCTGGATGCCGATCACCTGGTGATCCTTACCGATGCGGATGCGGTGTATCAGCACTGGGGCACCCCGCAGCAAAAAGCCATTCGTTCGGCCACCACCCAAGAGCTGGCCCCGATGGCGGTAGCCGATGGCTCGATGGGGCCAAAAATCATGGCGGTCAGCCGCTTTGTGCAGCGTAGCGGCAAGGTGGCACATATCGGTGCCTTGCAGGATATCGAGTCGGTACTGGCAGGCACTGCGGGGACATTAATTACGCCGTAATACTGGATGGGCCGAGCGGCCCATTAACCAAGGGAAAATGAATATGCAAACTATAAAAACAGAGCGAATGCCCTATTGGATTAAAACCGTCGTGATTTTCTTTCTCGGCTGGGTCGTTATCTATGCCGGGCGTTCGGTACTTAGCCCCATCATGCCGCAGATCCAAACCGAGTTCGGGCTGTCAAAAAGCCATCTGGGCTTAATCAGCAGCCTGTTCTTTCTGACCTACACCATTTTACAGGTGCCTGCCGGACTATTGGGCGACCGTCTGGGCAGAAAACGCATTCTGGTTAGCGGCTTTATGCTGTTTGCGCTGTTTATCGCTGCCGTCAGCATCTCATCCAACTTTCTGATTTTCATCGTACTGTGGATGCTGACCGGAGCTTCGCAAGGCGTCTATTATGGCCCGCAGTATGCGCTTTCTTCCGAGGCCATCCCCAAGAAATGGATCACCTTGGGCAGTGCGGTGATCGGTAGTGGGATGTCGTTCGGTATCGCGCTGGGGTATTACCTTTCCAGCTTTATGATCGAACACTTTCATACTTCGTGGAAGATGCCGTTCCTGGCGATGGCGGTTCCGGTGTTTATTGTGGCGCTGCTGATGCTGTTTTTCATTCGGGAAAAAGCGCCGCAAAGTGCCAGCGACACTCCAGTAACGGCGGCAGCAAAGAGCGAATTCAGTTTCCTGGATCTGTTTAAAAACCGTAACCTGCTGATGGCCTACATCACCATCTTTTGCTCGATCTACGGCTTCTTCGTGATCATTACCTGGCTGCCGTATTACCTGCAAAAAGAACGCGGTATGGATATTGTGCACGCTGCTAGCATCGCCTCCATCGTACCGTGGATCTCGGTGCTCGGGACGCTGATTTGCAGCTATATCTCCGACAAGCTGGGCCGTAGAAAACCGGTGGTGCTGTTTATGCTGCCTTTCTCACTGCTGGCGATCTTCGGCATCGTCTATTCCACCAGCGAAGCGGCGTTGATTGGCGTATTGGTGCTGTATGGGTTTATCGGCAAAATCAGCCTCAACCCGGTACTGATCGCACTGGTGGCAGACAACGCACCGCGAGCCGCGCTCAGTACCGCTTTCGGGCTGTATAACTTCTTTGGTATGGCGGCGTCGATCTTTGCGCCTTACGTGACCGGCTTTATTGCCGACAGCACGGGGACGCTGAATGCGGGCTTCTATTTTGCCGCGATGATCACGGTGGTGGGCTTTATCGCTATGTTGTTCGTCAAAGAGGGGAAACCGGCGCAGGAGGCTTGATGTTGGATGCAGGGCGCAACCGTGCGGCTGCGCCCACGTTCGATTAATACAGCAGTGAATACAGCTGGCGGCGATATTTGGCGGCCAGCGCATCGCCAGTCCCCAGTGCGGCCAGGATATCCATCAAGGTCTTGCGGGCGCTACCGTTAGCCGCCGCCAAATCCTTTTTCAGATGACCCATCAGCAATTCCAGCGCCTCTTCGTTACGGCCAACCTGATGCAGTTGCAAGGCTAACTGCACGGCAAGTTCGACGTTTTCCGGCTGTTGCTGAACCTGCTGCTGCAACTGCTGAATTTCCGGCGTATCGGCGGCCTGCTTCATCAGCTCAATCTGCGCGACAAGGCCGAGGTAACGGGTATCGCGATCCTGCAATGGGATGGTCGCCAGCACCGCTTCGGCATCATCCGTCTTGTTCAGGGCGATCTGGGTTTCCGCCAACGTCAGGCCGATATCGCTGCGCTGATTGCTGAGACTCCAGGCGTCTTTCAACAAAGGCAGAGCTTCTGCAGCACGGTCTTCCTGTAACAGTTCGGTGGCTTCTGCCAGCTTGAGGTCTTCGGCTTTTGGCAGGAAACGCTGCAGGAATTCGCGGATCATCTCTTCCGGCTGCGGCCCTTGGAAACCATCAACCGGTTGACCATCCTTGAACAGATAGACGGTTGGCAGGGAACGCAGGCCAAACTGGGCGGCGATCGCCTGCTCGGCATCGCAATCCACCTTCGCCAGAACGAACTGACCCGCGTATTCCGCCGCCAGTTTATCCAGTATCGGGGTGAGCTGCAGACAGTGCTGGCTGCGATCTGACCAGAAGTAGAACAGCACCGGCTGGGACATGGACTGTTCCAGCGTTTGGTGCAGGTTAGTTTCGTTAATATCAACAACGGCTTGAGCTAGCATGGTTTCTCTCTAATCTGATCTTGCGGAGCCAATCTATTCTAAATGGGGGCAAAGCGGCGAGCTTCAACCCTTAACCCCCGTTTGCTTAACCATTACTGCGCAATAGCCAGTCCAGCGCACGGCCCGGCAGCAGGCGGCGCAGGATGCTCATGGTATGCGCCAGCAGGGTGACCGGATAGCGCAGCTTGGCTTTGGGGCTTTCCAGCGCATGGCGTAGCTTCGGTAACACCGCTTCGGCAGGCAGCGTCAACCGCTTGGCGATGCTCGGGTTGTGCACCGGTTTATCGCTTTGCGCCTGATTGACGTTCTGGGTGAAATGGGTCGTCAGCGGGCCTGGCTCGATCAGGCTGACCTGAATGCCGCTGCCGTGCAACTCCATGCGCAACGCGTCCGACCAGGCTTCCAGCGCAAATTTGCTGGCGGCATAGGCCCCACGCCCGGCGCTGGAGATTAACCCCATCACCGAACTGGTCTGAATAATGCGCCCTTCACCGTGCGGCAGCATGGCTGGCAGCAGCAACTGGGTGAGCTGGTGGGTGCCAAACAGGTTGGCGGAGAATTGCCGTTCCAGCTGTTGGCGTGAAATCGAGCTGAGCGGGCCGTAAACGCCGAAACCGGCATTGTTGAACAGACCGTACAGCCGCCCGTTGGTCAGCTCGATCACCTGTGCGGCGGCGCGTTCTACGCTGGCGCTATCGTCCAGATCCAGTTCGATGCCTTCCAGCCCGAGCTGGCGCATATTTTCCACGTCTTCCGGCTTACGGCAGGCGGCCAGCACGCGATAGCCACGGTTACGCAGATCTTGCGCTGCAATCAATCCTATCCCGCTGGAACAGCCGGTTATCAATACCGCTTTTTGCATAACTTTACCTAGTAGCTAACCCTATTCAGTTAGACTCATGTTTAACTAGTGGTTCCAACTGTTGCGCCATCCAGGTGGCGATAAACGGCTGGGCATCCTGATTGGGGTGCAAACCGTCATCCTGCATCCATTCCGGTTTGATCACCACCTGTTCCATATAAAACGGCAGCAGCGGAATGTCGAACTGCTTGGCCAACGCAGGATACAGCGCACCGAAAGCCTCGGTGTAGCGGCGGCCATAGTTTGGCGGAATATGAATTTGCATCAGCAGCGGTTTGGCCCCCGCCTGCAAAACCAGCGTGATAATCTGGTTGAGATCGCGCTCGATATCCGCAGCCGGGAAGCCGCGCAGACCATCGTTGGCACCCAGCTCGATCAGCACCCAGCGGGGTTGATGTTGTTTCAACAGCTCGGGCAAGCGTGCCAGCCCCTGAGCGGCGGTGTCACCGCTGATACTGGCATTGACCACGGTCGGGTGGCCAGGTTGTTTCTGCCACTCATCGGCCAGGCGAGTTGCCCAGGCCTGCGCTACCGGCAACCGATAGCCAGCACTTAAACTGTCGCCCAAAATCAATAAGGTATCGGCAGCGACAGCACGTAAACTGAATAATCCCAACAGCAAAAGGAAGGGAAGATGCCAGCGGAAAACGTTCTTGAAGTTCATCATCTTAGTAAACACGTTGGTCAGGGTGAGCATCAGCTTACCATCCTTACCGGAGTCGAGCTGGTTGTCAAACCCGCACAGACAATTGCGCTGATCGGCGAGTCCGGTTCAGGCAAATCGACCTTGTTGGGCATCCTTGCCGGGCTGGACGACGGCAGCGAAGGAGAAGTTAGCCTGCTGGGGGAATCGCTGACGGCGCTGGATGAAGAAGGGCGCGCTGCGCTGCGGGCTAAAAACGTCGGCTTTGTATTCCAGTCTTTCATGCTGGTCCCCACCTTGAACGCGTTGGAAAACGTACAACTCCCCGCGCTGCTGCGTGGTGAAAGCGATCGTCAAAGCCGGGACCAAGCGGTGCAACTGCTGGAACAGTTGGGGTTAGGCAAGCGTCTTAGCCACCTGCCAGCGCAACTTTCCGGTGGGGAGCAACAGCGTGTGGCGCTGGCACGGGCGTTCAGTGGCCGCCCACGGGTGCTGTTCGCCGATGAACCCACCGGCAACCTGGATCGCCAGACCGGTGAGCGCATAGCCGATCTGCTGTTCTCCCTCAACCGCGATTTCGCCACCACACTGATACTGGTCACCCATGACGAGACCCTGGCGGCTCGCTGTCAGCGGCGGCTGCGCTTGCGTGAAGGCAAGCTGTGGGAGGAAGCATGATTTGGCGTTGGTTCTGGCGTGAATGGCGTTCGCCTTCGCTGCTGATCGTCTGGCTGGCGCTGACGTTATCGGTCGCCTGCGTGTTGGCACTGGGCAGCATCAGCGATCGCATGGACAAAGGCTTGAGCCAGCAAAGCCGCGACTTTATCGCCGGGGATCGGGTATTGCGTACCGCGCGCCCGGTGCCGGAAGGCTGGCTGCTAGATGCCCAGCAACAGGGGCTGAAAGTCAGCCGCCAGCTCTCTTTTACCACCATGACCTACGCGGGGGATCGTCCGCTACTGGCCAACGTCAAGGCTACCGATGCGGCCTATCCGCTGTATGGGCAGTTGGAAACCCTGCCAGCCAATCTCAAACCTGTGCCGGGCAGCGTGTTGGTGGCTCCGCGCCTGTTGGCATTATTGGATATCAAGGTCGGCGACAATCTGGAGGTGGGGGATACCACGTTACGCATCGCCGGTGAAATCGTGCAGGAGCCGGATTCTGGCTTCAATCCGTTCCAGACTGCGCCTGGCATTATCATCAACCTGGCGGATGTGGGTAAAACCGGAGCGGTACAGCCGGGCAGCCGCCTGACCTACCGTTATATGTTTGCCGGTGCGCCAACCGATATTCAACGCTATGAAGAACGCCTCAAACCGCAGCTCAAACCCGATCAGCGCTGGTATGGGTTGGAGGAGTCCGGCAGCGCGCTAGGCAAATCGCTACAGCGTTCCCAACAGTTCCTGCTGCTTTCGGCGCTGCTTACCTTGCTGCTGTCGATCGCCGCTGTGGCGGTGGCGATGAGCCACTATTGCCGCAGCCGCTATGACCTGATTGCGGTGCTGAAAACCCTGGGCGCTGGCAGAAAGGCCCTCAGCAAGCTGATTATTGGCCAGTGGCTGGCGGTGTTACTGCTGGCGGGAACCTGCGGCAGCGTGATTGGTCTTGGGTTTGAAGCGGTGCTGATCCGCTTGCTGGCACCAGTGTTGCCGGGGGAACTCCCCGCAGCTGGGGGCTGGCCGTGGCTCTGGGCGATGGGGGCTCTGGTCATGATTTCGCTGCTGGTCGGGCTGCGTCCGTATCGGCAATTGCTGGCGACTCAGCCGCTGCGCGTACTGCGCCGGGATGTGGTAGCCAACGTCTGGCCGCTGCGTTACTTCCTGCCAGCCACTGCGGTGATTGTGGTCGGGCTGCTGACGGTATTAATGGGGGCAAGTACGCTACTGTGGGCCATTCTGGCCGGTATGGTGGTGCTGGCCTTGCTGCTGGGGGGAATAGGCTGGGGCAGCCTGTTACTGCTGCGGCGCATCACGCTGAAAAATCTGGCGCTGCGGTTGGCGGTGAATCGCCTGTTGCATCAGCCTTGGGTGACGATCAGCCAGTTAGCCGCGTTCTCACTGTCGTTTATGTTGCTGGCTCTGCTGCTGGTATTGCGTGGCGATCTGCTCGATCGTTGGCAACAGCAGTTACCGCCGGACAGCCCGAACTATTTCCTGCTGAATATGACCACGGCACAGGTTCCCCAGGTGAAAGCCTTCTTGCAACAGCATCAACTGCATGAGGAAACCTTCTATCCCATCGTACGTGTGCGCCTGTCTGAAATTAACCAGCAGGTGGCAACGGAGCGGGTGCATGAAGACGATCCCGGTGGCGAGGCGGTGAACCGTGAACTGAATCTGACCTGGCAAAGCGATCTGCCGGATCATAACCCACTGACGGCAGGCACCTGGCCACCGAAAACCGGCGAGGTCTCGATGGATGAAGGGATCGCCGGCAGGCTCAAGATCCAACTGGGCGATACTTTGACGTTCAGCGGCGATACTCAATCGTTTAGCGCCAAAGTTACCAGCCTGCGGCAGGTAGATTGGGAAAGCCTCAAGCCGAACTTCTACTTTATCTTCCCGCCGGGAGCATTGGACGGCCAGCCACAAACCTGGCTGACCAGCTTCCGCTATGACGGCGACGGCAAGGTGCTGACGCAGCTCAACCGCCAGTTCCCAACCCTGAGCCTGCTGGATATCGGTTCGATCCTCAAGCAGGTCGGCGGCGTGTTGCAGCAGGTGAGCAGGGCGCTGGAGGTGATGGTGGTGCTGGTGGTGATCTGCGGCGGTCTGCTGTTGTTGGCACAGGTACAGGTAGGGATGCGGCAGCGTAGGCAGGAACTGGTGGTCTACCGCACGCTAGGCGCTGGCAAACGCCTGCTGCGCGGTACGCTGTGGTGCGAGTTTGCGTTGCTTGGGCTGGTGGCCGGGATCGCGGCGGCGGTGGGGGCGGAAGCGGCGCTGTGGCTGTTGCAAACCAAGGTGTTCGACTTCCCGTGGGCACCTACGCCAGTGCTGTGGTGGGCGTTACCGCTGCTGAGTGCCTTGCTGCTCTCGCTGTGTGGCGGCTGGCTTGGTGTACGCCTGCTGCGCGGCCGGGCGTTGTTCCGCAGCTACGAAGGTTGACCCCTCACCCCAACCCTCTCCCACAGGGAGAGGGAGCTGATAGCCCCTGCACTTTTGGAAGTAAAGAGCTGATCAAGCAACTCGATCGTCACTTTAACCAGGATGAGCAGGGTCAATCAGCCAGTGCTGATGAAGAATAACTATCCTTTCGGCCTAACTCGATCGGTCCCCTCTCCCTGTGGGAGAGGGTTAGGGTGAGGGGTATACTCCGAGATTAAAGGCCTATCACCCTACAAGATCACCCAGCTTTTGCTGAGCCCAGGCCAAACCACTTTGGTACTCGGCAGGTAGCAGCGGCGCTAACGCCTGCAACGCCTGTTGCAAAGAGGCTGCATCAGGATCGTTGAGATTCAGGTGACCCACCTTACGTCCCTCACGCACCTCTTTCTCATACCAGTGCAAATGCACCAGCGGCAGGGCCAGCCATTGCTGATTAACTGCCGTGCCAATCAGGTTGACCATCACCGAAGGCGTATTCACCACCGGCTTAGGCAACGGCAGCCCCAGGATAGCCCGCAAATGCAGCTCAAACTGGCTGATGGAAGCGCCGTTCTGCGTCCAGTGGCCACTGTTGTGGACACGCGGAGCCAGCTCGTTGATCAATAGGCTGTCGCCGACGATAAAGCACTCCATCGCCATCACGCCCACGTAGTTCAACTCATCGAGGATCGCAGCCAACATCTGCTCGGCCTGCTGTTGCAACGCCGGGTTGGGCTGTGGCAGGGCCACGCTGGTACGCAGAATGCCTTCTTCGTGCAGGTTGTGGGTCAACGGATAGAATACCGACTGGCCATCGTGACCACGGGCACCCACCAACGACACTTCGCCAGAGAAATTAATCCCCTGCTCGACGATACATTCGCCATAGTTATCCGCCGGTAACTCCGCTTCTTGACCAGGGCGCAAACGCCACTGCCCACGGCCGTCATAACCACCCACGCGGCGTTTAACGATTGCCAACTCACCCAAGGTGGCAAACACCTGCGGCCATTCGCTAGCGTTTGCCAGCAATTGCCAAGGGGCGGTAGCAAGATGAAGCTGATCGAGCAGTTGTTTCTGTGTCAGGCGATCGGCCAAACGCGGGAAGATATCGCGGTTGACGAAGTTATTGTGAGTTGCCAACTCACGGGTCAGGGCAGTTTCTGGCCAGCGTTCGATCTCTGCGGTGATCACCGCATTTTGATAGGGAACCGCTTCCGGCTCGGCATCCAGACCGACAGGATAAACCGCAATCCCCAACGGCTCACCGGCCTGACGCAGCATACGTCCTAACTGGCCGTTACCCAGTACGCAAACTGGCTTCATGCGTCCTCCCGTGGGTCCGGGTGGTTAAGCACCTCGTCGGTCTGGGCCTGACGCCATTGCGCCAATCGCTGTGCCAGCCCGGCATCGTGCAACGCCAGAATTTGTGCTGCCAGCAACCCGGCGTTGGCCGCCCCGGCTTTACCGATGGCGAGAGTACCAACTGGAATGCCGCGTGGCATCTGCACGATGGAATACAGACTATCGACACCGCTCAATGCAGCGCTTTGTACCGGCACACCCAGCACCGGAACCAGCGTTTTAGCCGCCAACATGCCTGGCAGATGCGCAGCACCCCCGGCACCGGCGATGATCACGTCAAAACCCATGGCCTTGGCATGTTCGGCAAAGCTGAACAGTTTATCCGGCGTACGGTGGGCGGAGACAACTTCGACATGGAACGGGACATCCAGCGTGGTCAGAACTTCGGCCGCGGACTGCATAGTGGCCCAGTCACTTTTTGAACCCATTACGATTGCGATTTTAACCCCAGCGTTGGCGGCTGAAGTAGCGGTGGCTCCCATGAGTGCATGGCTCCTGTGATGTGGACAAACGTCGGCTGGCAGGCCGTATGAGGGCGTAGAGCATATCATGGGTACAGGGCGAGGAAAACGGTTGCGTCGACGGTTTTTGCCATCAAAAGCAGGAAAACGACCTAGAAGGGGAACTCGATCAGTTCGACGGCATCTGCCGTGACTTTAATCATTGAGCCTTGTGTATGCCAGGCTCCTAACACCGCGCGATGGGCTTCACCGTTTGGTAATGCCAGCGGATGGATTGCCGGGCGATGGGTGTGGCCGTGGATCATCCAGTGGACGTTGTGACGCAACATGGCCTGCTCAACGGCCTGCGGGTTGACGTCCATAATCGCGGTGGATTTGTATTGGTTGCTTTGTTGGCTGCGCGCACGCATTTTAGCGGCGATCTTCAACCGCCAGCGCAGGGGGAGCGCCAGAAAAGCACGTTGGATCCAGGTGTTATGAACTTTCTTGCGGAATTCCTGATAGGCCTGATCGTCGGTACACAGGGTATCACCGTGCAGGATCAGGATCTTACGGCCATACAGCTCGACGACCTGCTCTTCAGGTAGCAGGATCATACCGCTCTGCTTGGCAAAGCGCTTACCCAACAGGAAATCGCGGTTGCCGTGGATGAAGTAGCAGGGCACTCCGGCCTGGTGCAACGCCTTTAATGCGGCGGCAATTTCGTGATGCAACGGCTCGGGGTCGTCATCACCAATCCAGGCTTCAAACAGATCGCCCAGGATATATAACGCATCGGCGTGAACGGCTTCACGCTGCAAAAAACGCAGAAAACCGGCAGTAATTGCCGGTTCCTGTGCGCATAGATGCAGGTCTGCGATGAACAGCGTGCTCATGCAGCCGCGATTACTCGCTGACGGTAACGCTGGTGATCACTACATCTTCAACCGGTACATCCTGGTGCATGCCGCTGCGGCCAGTTTTTACCGCTTTGATCTTCTCGACCACGTCCATGCCTTCTGCTACTTCGGCAAATACGCAGTAACCCCAACCCTGGGAGTTTTCAGCGCGGAAGTTCAGGAAGTCGTTATCAACCACGTTGATGAAGAACTGGGCGGTGGCAGAGTGTGGATCGTTGGTACGAGCCATTGCCAGGGTGCCACGGGTGTTTTTCAGGCCGTTGTTAGCTTCGTTCTTGATGGTTGCTTTGGTGTCTTTCTGATGCATACCAGGTTCAAAACCACCGCCCTGAACCATAAAGCCGTTGATAACACGGTGGAAGATGGTGTTGTTGTAGAAGCCTTCACGGCAGTAGTTCAGGAAGTTTTCAACGGTAACCGGTGCCTTGTCAGCAAAGGTCTTGATAACGATATCGCCGTGATTGGTGTGGAAAGTAACCATAGTTTTAGTCCTAGCAAGATGAAATGAGCTGTCACATAGGAAGGCGTGTGAGCAATCAGACCGACTTTATAACATATCTCAATTAATCAGTCAGCAGTGGCTAGGGTGGCAGTTCCGCGGCAGAAATACACGTGTTGTAATCTTAGTCTGGATCAGGTTAATTCCGATCTCACGCAATTTTCTGCCGATCAATTCAGCAATCCTTGGGCTTGACCTTGCAATAGAGCAGCCTTCGGGTTTCAATATGCGGATATGTTTGTTATCACGCACACCACGGACAGCCCTGATGCTAAAGATATTTAATACCCTGAGTCGTCAAAAAGAGGAATTTAAGCCCATTCATGCCGGTAAAGTCGGTATGTACGTGTGCGGGGTAACCATTTATGACCTGTGTCATATCGGCCACGGGCGTACCTTTGTTGCTTTCGACGTGGTAGCGCGCTACCTGCGTTACCTCGGTTATTCGCTGAACTACGTGCGTAACGTGACCGACGTGGACGATAAAATCATCCGCCGCGCGGCAGAAAACGGCGAAACCTGCGATCAACTGACCACGCGTATGCTGGCAGAGATGCACGCCGATTTTGATTCGCTGCTGATCGAACGCCCGGATCAGGAGCCGCGAGCTACCCACCATATCGAAGAAATCATCGAGATCACCCAACGCCTGTTGGCGCGTGATCATGCCTATGTGGCCAGCAACGGTGACGTGATGTTCTCCATCGATAGCGATCCGCAATACGGCCTGCTGTCACGCCAGGATCTGGAACAACTGCAAGCCGGTGCGCGCGTAGAAATCGACGACGTGAAACGCAACCCGATGGACTTCGTGCTGTGGAAGATGTCCAAGCCGGGCGAACCAAGCTGGGAATCGCCTTGGGGCCCAGGCCGTCCAGGCTGGCATATCGAATGCTCGGCCATGAACTGCAAACAGCTTGGCGCCCATTTTGACATTCACGGCGGTGGCTCCGATCTGATGTTCCCGCACCACGAGAACGAGATTGCCCAATCCAGCTGCGCGCATGATGGCCCGTACGTCAATTACTGGATGCACTCCGGGATGGTGATGATCGACAGAGAGAAGATGTCCAAGTCATTGAACAACTTCTTTACTATCCGCGACGTGCTGGGCTACTACGACGCCGAAACCGTGCGTTACTTCCTGATGTCTGGCCACTACCGCAGCCAACTGAACTACAGCGAAGACAACCTCAAGCAGGCGCGTGCCTCGCTGGAACGTTTGTACACTGCGCTGCGTGGCACCGATGCCAATGCTCAACCCGCTGGTGGTGAAGTGTTTGAAGCTCGCTTCCGTGAAGCCATGGACGACGACTTTAACACCCCAGAAGCCTATTCCGCGTTGTTCGACTTGGCGCGTGAAGTCAATCGTCTGAAGAGCGAAGACATGGCGGCGGCGAATGGGTTGGCGGCAGAGCTGCGTAAACTGGCCAAGGTACTGGGCCTGCTGCAACAGGAGCCAGAACAGTTCCTGCAAGGTGGTGCGCAAGCGGACGACTCGGAAGTGGCAGAGATTGAAGCGTTGATCAAACAACGTAACGACGCACGTGCCGCCAAAGATTGGGCGCTGGCAGATGCCGCTCGCGATCGGTTGAACGAGATGAATATCGTGCTGGAAGATGGCCCGCAGGGGACTAGCTGGCGCCGTAAGTAAGCTAGGCTCTTGATGAGCATGAGTAGAGCTGGGCCGCTTGAGCGGCCCGGCTTTTTTAGCTTTAAAGCATAATAATTAAGATGACATTCACCACAGTTTATTAAAATGAGTTGTTAAAGGAGTTTCATGCTTAGTTGCTAATGAGTCATTGCAGACAACGAATTTTGGTTTTGAAACCAGTAGTTCCGGAAGATCTAATTGCCCATTCATCAATAAGTAATCATATAAGTCAAGCATATTATCATTAGTAGTATCAACAAGTAATCGGCCTAATGTGATATGTATAATATTTTTATGCAGTTCTTGTGGGATAGCGATGGTATCGTATACCTCCTTTCTAAAAGTCATTAGTGTTGATGATTCTCCAATTAATATCAACGTACCGTTAGAGGTTAGCAACACATCTTTAAACTTAATCTTTAGTGCTCCTATCTTATTGTAAATATTTACTATTTTTCGACAAAATAAAACCAACTCACTTTTCTTGCTGTCAAATATTGGCCTCGTATCGTTAAAAATAGTGAGAAGAGTAGAGTGCAACCTTTCTTGTGGTTCAATAGATATGAACGGAAATAGCGCAGCCAAAGCATGACAGTAATCATCAATGCTGTTGATGAAATCAAAGAATTCCTTGTCGGCATCTTTATAAAAAGGAATGCCAAGTTGACCAACATTTAAACTAATATCAATGATGTTATCATCATTTATTTGCTTAAGCCATATAGAACCTTTTTCAAGTTTTTTAAATGTGGCATTTTTAATAAAAGCATACCTCATTATCGATCCTCCTCAAAAAATTTTTGAATGACTTGGCAAGTATAAAGAATGCTTTCATTTGATAATTCGGGGTATATTGGTAATGAAAGTAGCTGCTCAGCAGCGATCTCGGATATTTTCAAACAATTACTTTTTTTACATATTAATTCGAAGGCTGGTTGATTGTGTACAGGGATAGGATAATGGATTCCAGTTTCTATTCCGTTTAGGGTTAAAAACTCTTTTAATGCATTTCTTTTTTCTGTTCTAATTGCAAAGACATGGTAGACATGCTTTGCCTCAGGTAACACGGTGCTAGTGATTACAGGGAGTCTAGATAAGTATTTTTTATATAGATTTGCTTTGTTTATTCTAGCGCTAGTCCATAATGGTAAGTGTTTTAATTTTATATCGAGGATGGCACCTTGTATTGCATCCATTCTATAGTTATAACCTTCAATGTTATGTTCGTATTTTCGAGTGCTTCCCCAGTCACGGATTAGTTTAAGTTTTTCTGCATACACTTCATTGTTTGTAACTACAGCTCCCGCCTCTCCGTAGGCACCTAAGTTTTTCCCAGGGTAAAAGCTAAAGCATGCCATGTCTCCTATAGATCCTATCCTATGCCCTTTATATTCGCTATCATGTGCTTGAGCAGCATCCTCGATAAGAACTAGTCCATGTTTACGGCTTATATTTCTGATTTTATCTATTTCACATGGGTTACCGTGTAGATGAACAACGATAATGGCTTTCGTTTTATCGGTGATCAGGCATTCTATTTTTTCATAATCTATATTCAACGTTTTATCAGAAATATCAACCAATACAGGCACTGCCCTTGATAACCTGATTGCTGCTACGGTGGCAACAAATGTGGCAGCTGTAGTGATCACTTCATCTCCTTCTTGGATACCAGCTGCGAGAAGAGCCATATGTAACGCGCTTGTTCCAGAATTACAGGCTACGGCATAGGATACATTACAAAAATTGGCAAAATTCCTCTCAAATTGAAAAACCTGTTCACCAAGACAATAATGACCACTTTTAACTACATTCAATATGGCAGTGTTAATCTCTGTTTCTATAGAGTTATATTGAGAAACCAGATCTAAATATTTAACCTTCATCTATAATACCTCCACTGTACTGACAGGAACAAAATCACCATTATTTTCTATAGACCGATCAATGCTTTCTAATAGAATTAAGATGTCCAGTGCGAACATTGCGTTATCATTTTTACAATCTCTTTTCTTTATTAGTTTCATAAAGCTATTTATTTGATTCTGTATGGCTTCTGTTTTTTTTAGATAAATCTTTTCTTTTAATAAAGGTCTGTTGTAATCAATGGTTTCTAACTTTTCTGGTATTTCATTTTTATAAATGGTGATTTTGTTTTCGGATAGGCAGTCGTCATAGAATAATGAGCCTTTAGAACCGATAATCACTGTATCCCTAAATTTACAGGGGCTTAACCAGTTAACAACAATAGATGCATTGAATCCCTCCTCATACCGTATCAATATTTGGCAAAAGGTTTCATTATAACCTGAATGACTTTTAACGCCTGAGGCCGAAACAGATAACGGACGCTTTCCAAATAAAGACTTGATAATATAAAGATCATGTATGGCCAAGTCCCAATGAACATTTACATCCTTTCTAAATCTACCAAAGTTTGAACGGTTTGATTGATATAAAATCGGATTGCCTAGATTAACTTCATCCTTAATCGCTTTACGCAGGGCTTTAACTTCGGGTGTATGTAGATATGTATGGCTTGAAAAAATTATCTTCCTATTTTTATTTGCTAAATCTATTAATTCCTTCAGTTCTTCAGAATTTGGAGTGATAGGTTTTTCAACGAAAATATGCTTATTGTTTTCTAAAGCCAACTTAGCAAGTCGGTAGTGGGTATGTGCTGGGGTGATGATGAATACAGAATCAATAGATTGATCACGAAGGATGGTTTCATAGCAATCAACTGAAATTATTTTGTCACTAATATTTTCATAAGGTGACGAAATTTTTATATTTACGTCATGAATGAATATTTTACTAATATCATTATTATTAATAGCATTGCGAATGATGTTCCGTCCCCAATACCCAGCGCCAATGATTCCTATATTCATAACACCTCCATTGTCATCAAAGTTCAATAATGCTAATGTGGTGGTTACAATGATGTTAACAAGATCACAAAAATGAAATACAACATTGGCAATATTACGCTGCTATCATCCATGACATTCTTTCAATTTTTTACCCAGGGAACATGGAGCATGACCCTTGGGCTGGTATTAGAAAATAATCACATGGCAAGCAATATTAAAACAGCTTTCTTTTTACTAGGAGTTGCAACTATAGTATCCCCTTTGGCTGTCGGCTATATCTCAGACAAGATCACATCGCCGAAAGTCATATTAGCAGTTCTGTACTTATTGAATGGGCTAAATTTTATATTATTATATATTTCATTTAATTATGGCAATATTAATATTGTTATGGGGATTGTTTTTCTTACAGGAATATTATTCTATCCTACGATATCTTTGGTTAACTCAATAACATTTCAAAATATAAGTAATGAAAAACTGTTTCCTATTATAAGATCATTTGGAACCCTAGGATTCATCTTCTCTGGATTTGTCATCGGATATTATGAAATTGAAGATAACCATATTCTGTATTTGGTTGCATCTTTTTTATCAGTATTAATGGCACTCATGTCTATAAGTGGTAATCTAAAATTAAATGTGAGAAGAAAAAATGTCAAGGAGGGATTTATTTTAGGTTTAAGCAGCGTATGGTACTCGATTAAAAAAGGAAACTCGGTCGTGATAATAATATGTGCCTTGTTGCTTATGATTTCACAGGTCTCCTATAGTGCATATATACCTATTTATCTTAGACATCTAGGCTTTAAAAGTCCAACAAGCATAATGCAATTGGCTGTAATTTCGGAACTTTTTTTAATTATTTCCTTGTCGTTATTTCTTGATAAATTTAAATTAAAAAATATTATAATTTTTGGTGCCATTGCCTACTTCATGAGGAATATATTAATTGTTAGTGCTGAGGTTTATGATTTTACTGTGTTGATAGTTGTTGCTCTTATCATTCAGGGTTTTTCTTGGGTGTTCTTTTTTATAGCACTTGATATATTGTTGAAAAATATCTCATCTGATAAAAATAATCATCAAATGCAAGGTTTTAAGATTTTTTTTATTAATGGCATTGGTTACTCATTCGCTTCCTTAGTTTGTGGTATGGCATATAATAATTGGGTGGGAGTTGATGTGACTGAAGGTTGGGTTTATTTTTGGAGCATTCCCATGGTTACGTCAATTTTTGCACTTGGTATATTAATATTTACCGTAAAACATAAAGGTTAGTTTACTATTAAGCGATTTTCTTGATGGCCCAACTTAATTAGCAGAGAAACCTGATTGATGCGATGACCATACGTGACGTCAAAAAACACAAGATTGAAGTTAACTTTAAGCTAACGGTAAGGAAAAGGACGACCCTGGACGAACTGTATGGCTCGTTGCGTGCTATGCAACACGTGTGCTTCGTCGCATTGGAGCATTAGCGGGTTTGAGCGGATCAAAAATGCCGGGTAGCTTAGCCGACCCGGCATTTTTTTCCTGGCGGTTGAACAATCAGGCTTTAACCGTGACGCTCATGCCTTTGTAGCTGACCTTCTGGCCATCAACGATCTTGCAGCGCTTACGCGTTTCGACCTGACCGTTTACTTTGACCTGCCCTTCGGCGATCACTTCTTTCGCGGCACCGCCGCTGTCACACCAGCCCTGGAACTTCAGCAGATCGCACAGTTCGACATGAGGGTGACCTTCCAGATTGAAAATTTCCATACTGCCTTAACTTAGTTAGGTTGAACGTCGTGAAATTCCTCGCAGGCTTGCAAGGTATTTTGGATCAGTGTAGCAACGGTCATGGGGCCGACGCCACCTGGAACCGGAGTAATGAAGGCCGCACGTTCGCTTGCGGCTTCGAAGTCTACGTCGCCGACTACTTTACCACTTTCCAAGCGGTTGATGCCGACATCGATCACGATCGCACCCGGTTTGATCCAATCTCCTGGGATAAACCCAGGTTTGCCCACGGCAACGATCAGCAGATCGGCATTCTCGACGTGGTGGCGCAGGTTTTTGGTAAAGCGGTGCGTGACGGTGGTGGTACAGCCAGCCAGCAGCAGCTCCATACTCATCGGGCGGCCAACGATGTTGGAGGCACCCACCACCACGGCGTTCAGGCCATAGGTATCAATGTTGTAGCGTTCCAGCAGGGTGACAATGCCGCGTGGGGTACAAGGGCGCAGTTTAGGCGCGCGCTGGCACAGGCGGCCGACGTTGTAAGGATGGAAACCGTCCACGTCTTTATCCGGGCTGATGCGCTCCAGCACCTTCACGTTATCAATGCCTGCAGGCAAAGGGAGCTGTACCAGAATGCCGTCAATTTCTTTATCGGCGTTTAATTTGTCGATCAGCGCCAGCAGTTCAGGCTCGGTGGTAGAGGCTGGCAGATCGTAAGAGCGGGAGATAAAGCCCACTTCCTCACAGGCCTTGCGCTTGCTGGCGACATAAATCTGCGAAGCCGGATTCTCACCAACCAGTACCACCGCCAGGCCCGGCGCACGCTTGCCGGCCGCCAGACGTTGTTTCACTTGCTCAGCTACTTCGTTTCTAACCTGCTGCGCAATCGTTTTGCCATCAATAATCTTTGCTGCCATCAGTGAGGAAATCCATCATTTAAGAAAAGCGGGGGATGGCGCTATTTTGGCAGAAGAGAGGCGCGCTGTCAGGCTTTCGATCGGGTTAATGCAGAGAATAAGCACACGATTGCGTAGCGGTTTATACATTTTTTACACCAACGGAATGATCCTCTACGCTTTTTTTACCTCCAGTCTTTTAGGCTTAACCCATCGCCCCTGGCGTTTGGGGCCTATGGAGGCAGGATCATGAAGACGATTACTCGGCTCTATCCATTGCATCAACCTGGTGGAAATCCAGCAGATGAGCAGCGGCATATTGGTGAAACGGTGTTTGATTCTTCCCTACATCCGGCGCAGGTGGCGTTGTTGCAGGCGTTACATCGGCTTTGTAAGCCGAAGGAGGGCCGTCCTTCCTGGAGCCAACGTATGGCGCAGTGGTACAAAAGGGGCCGTCAATGATGCGTTGTGTTCCTTTAGTGCTGGTATTGCTGCTTGCTACGCCGCTTTGTCAGGCATCGATGAATACCTTGGTAGCCAGTGAGTTGCCTAGGGCAATGCTGGCGCAGACCTGTAATGTGCTGAACGTTCCGCAGGCCGATTGGGGGGATATCAACGCCGTGGTGCGATCGGCTCGTGCCTGTATGTCGCAAAAAGCAGGGCAAAGGCCAAACCCACGCCCATTGGCACCAGCGGCTGAACCACAAGGGGGTGATGAGGCGGTATTATGGCAGGGGATTAGCGTAGCCAGATCATCGCGTTAGGGTGACTTACCATAGCTTTTGTGTGCGAAAAATCGCCATAAAACACCGCTGCCGCCGTCACATCGTCAAAAGGCATTGACTCGATAACCTCTGACCGTATAATCCAACTCCGCAACCTCGGTTGCCGCATCCGTATTTCAATGCGCCCTTAGCTCAGTTGGATAGAGCAACGGCCTTCTAAGCCGTAGGTCACAGGTTCGAGCCCTGTAGGGCGTACCATTTCGAAGTAAATAGACGTCAACCGACGTCTTTTTTTATTCCTAAAATTCAGTGATTTGGCTGATTTTAGCGCGTCGAAACTCTCTCAGAGTCTATCTACACCCACCAGCATCAAGTAGTATCTGTTGGTATATGTGATGGTACAACCCCGTTCAATGAAATCCTGTACCAACAGCCAGCAACGGAGGGCCTCAAATGGCGTTAACCGATGTAAAGGTAAGAAGTGCAAAGCCCACAGATAAGCCTTACAAGCTTACCGATGGCGAAGGAATGCATTTAATGGTTCATCCCAATGGATCTAAATACTGGCGCTTGCAGTACCGCTTCGACGGTAAACAAAAGATGCTGGCGTTGGGTATCTATCCTGAGATTTCGTTATCTGAAGCCAGGCAGCGGAGAGATGAAGCTAAGCGGCAAGTCGCTAACGCTATCGACCCCAGTGAACAGAAAAAGGTTGAGAAACAAGCTCGTAAAGCGACAGTGGAAAATACCTTCAAAGCGATCGCTCTGGAATGGCATGAGTACAAACGTCCAAACTGGTCGAAGGGTTACGCTGAAGACATTATGGAAGCGTTTGAAAACGATATCTTCCCTGATATAGGTAAGCGCCCAGTTGCAGAGATCAAGCCTCTGGAGATCCTCAGTTCACTTCGTAAACTCGAAAAACGTGGTGTCCTCGATAAGCTTCGCAAAATCCGCCAAGCCTGTAACCAAGTCTTTCGCTATGCAATTGTCACCGGTCGGGCTGAAACTAACCCTGCCTCAGAGCTGGCAAGTGCGTTAACCCCGCCAAAATCTGTGCACTACCCTCATCTGTTAGCGGATGAACTTCCTGCCTTCTTAGAGGCTCTCGCCGCTTATTCGGGTAGCCCAATAACTCGGCTAGCAACAAAAATTCTGATGTTAACGGGAGTTCGTACTATTGAACTTCGCATGGCTGAATGGAAAGAGTTTGATTTCGACAAGCGAGTTTGGGAAGTACCGGTTGAAAGGATGAAGATGCGCCGTCCTCACCTTGTACCACTATCTGATCAAGTTGTGGCAGCACTGCGAGAGATCCAGGCAGTGACGGGCCGTTATAACCTTGTATTTCCTGGGCGTAACGACATCACCAAGCCAATGAGCGAAGCGAGTATCAATCAGGTACTAAAAAGGATTGGGTATCACGGGAAGGCGACAGGTCATGGCTTCAGGCACACGATGAGTACTATCTTGCATGAACAAGGCTATAACACGGCGTGGATTGAGTTACAGCTGGCTCATGTGGATAAGAATACCATTCGTGGCACATACAACCATGCGCAGTACTTGGAGCAGCGTAGGGAGATGTTGCAGTGGTATGGGGAATATGTGGATGGGTTGGCGGCTAGGGGAATCGCAGTAAATATTCGTAAAAAGGCATAAATTTTCTGCAGCTGCAGGATGAGCATCTATCGCTATAAGCAATGCTGTAGCTCGACGTAAATTGGGTCACAGCTTGCACATGTGGATTAAAACGCGGTTCGTGGGGCTTACAACCATGCACAGTATCTGGAAGGGAGGCGAGAAATGATGCAGTGGTATAGTGATTACATAGCTAGCTTGTCTGAACATAGCACACTACTGGTGTTTTATTCAAAAAAACAGTATGAATAATAATTCCAGTGAATAAACACAAGGTTTTGATGTCGGTGACAAATGGAGCATAACAATCATGAAAGTACAGGAAGCCAAATTTTCATCTAAAGAATTTCTAAAGCGTCGTCGCCCTGAAAAATTTTCTGATTCAACGATTCGAGAGACAGGGTCTTTAGATAGAGTTGTACTTGAGCATTTTCTTTCTACTCTAAATACAAGAAATCAAGAATTACAATTCGAAGATTTTGCTAAAAGAATATGTGAGAAAATAATTTGCCCTAATCTCCTTGAACAGACAGGTCCTGTAGCTGGGGGGGATGGTAAAACTGACACACAAACATTCCCTGTTTCGGAACAAAATAAGCTTCTTTGGTTAGAAGGTGTTAATGAAACATCAAATAAAGAACGCTGGGCCTTTGCGGTAAGTACACGCAAAGACTGGAAGAAAAAATGTCATGAAGATGTGCTTAAAATAAAAGAAACAGCTCGTGGTTATAAAAAAATATTTTGCGTAACAAATCAATCGGCTAAGTCAAATATTCGTTCAGAGGTTGAAGATACCTTAAAAGCACAAACAGGAATAGATGTCCGTATATTAGATATTAATTGGATACTAGATCAAATCTACAAAAATCATTTCGAGCAATTGGTCATTGATACATTATCGGTTCCAACACAATATAATAGAGAGGTTATTTTTGGAGAAAATGATTATAAGAAGCAAAAAAAATATGAAGAACTAACCGAGTATATTAGAGGGAAAATAAACCCTGCTGGAATTTCATATGAGCAAGTGGACTTTTTCTTAGAAGTTGCAGAGTTAAGCGCTGAGCTTGAAAAAGCGATAATTGAAACACAAGGTCTATTTGAAAGAGCTATAAAAATCTCAAAAAAATTTGGTACAAACCAACAATTGCTGGATGCGTATTATCAATACGCTTGGAAGGCCCATTTTTGGATGGAAGATTTTAACCTTTTCGAAGAAAATCTTCAATTAGCGTATGAATGTATAGCATCATCAACTAACTCCTCAAAATGGGAGAAAGTTTTAAACTTAGTAACAGTCCATAAAAGTTATATTAGACTTAACAACGCAACATCTACAATCGACATTGAGAATATCGAACGTAATATGCTCGCTAAACTAGATGAGATAGCTGACGATGAATCTCGTCCCAGTAATGCACTTACAGCGAGAACTCACAAAGCCATTTATAAAATGACAACGTTTTCAGATGTAGAAGATGCTTCGGTTGTATTTGAAGAGTTACATGAAATTTTTAAAAGTAGTGGAAATTTAATAGGCTATCCTTTTGAGAAAAACTTCCAACTTTTGAACGAACTAGATGACATTTTTTTCGAGGTTGATGCATATGAGAATTTATTAGACTATATGACTGAGCAATCCACTCTTAGAGGCGGTGAAGTTAAAGGGGCATTATTAAATCTACGAAGAGGCATAAAGAGAATTCAAAATGGTCACCCTTATCAGGCAATCAAGTATTTAGGAAAAACTTTTATTCCACTCTATAAAGAGGAATCACGAGATAAATTTATATTAGCATTAAAAGCAATAGCTTATGCTTACGAATCCATTGGGTTGCTATGGAGTTCACGTTCATGCTTGCTTCTATCCGCTTCTTTGATTACAGATAACTACTGGAAGTATGATGAGATATCATTAAAGCAGGTTGAGATTTATTATAGTTTATGCCTAACGGAAATAAAAATAGGAAAATTAGCACATGCCATTTTATGGTATGAATTGTTTTTAATAATTAACCAGAATATCAGTGATAGCTCGTTCGGTGATAAAGAAAATCAGCAAATTGATTTTTACATAAGCCAACTTATTTTGAACACTGATCTAAAGGAAATAAATCTACAGAGTAATATTCCTGATGAACTGGATAGATTAGGACTTTTCGTATCATCGGGATGTCTTAAATATGCTTTAGGTTATATTGAAGATTTTGAGCGTGAGTACGATGTTATTGCAGATTATGATAATAATGATTTTTTGCAAAAAATACGTGACTTTGATGCAGGATTTAATAGTCAAGGCATAAAAGATAACCATGGCAAACGAGGAGTATATACATCTTTTATTTTTGGATGCACCATAGAAATCAACTTTCCGAATCGGTCACCATTTATAGAGTTTTCAACTAATGTCTTATCACTTTTAGAGAGTGCTTTTGCAACTTGTGCGATTGATAACATCCATCTAAAAGAAGCATTTTTAATTATTGAAGTAATAGCAGATGACGAAGATGACTTATCCTTATCACATGAAATAAATAGCAATAGTGGAAAACTAAATCTTACAATAAATTGTTCTGGTTTTGATGCAAGTGATTTTATAATTGATGCTCAACGAAAAATCACCAATGAATTCAAGAAAATAGTATTTGATCTTGTCCCTGAATTATTTTTTATAAAAAATACAGAATACATTGAAAAAATGATATTCGAAGATGCTGCATTCGACAGAGCAATTAGTTTCGGTGCCTGTATCAAAGCTATTGAAAATGTTCTTGGAAATGATATTGATCAACAAATTAAGAAAATTCATTCCACAAGTGCTGAAAAGAAAACTTACCCTCTTCTAAGAGATAAATCCTGGGATAGTGAATTTCCGAAAGTGTTGGAGATCGAGGATATAAATGATCCAACATTTGGAAAAGGAAGAATGCCTGAAGAGGAACTTAATTCCGAAAATATAACACATAAAGATTATTCCATACAAAGTCTAATCAAACCTCGTCTGTGGGATAGGACACGCTGGAAAGGGGTGGGCTTCGTTCAATTCAAAGCATGTCACCCAGGATTATATCTATTATTTAAAGACTCCGGTGTGGGTGAAGATATTTTTAAAGATCTTATATCATCTGTAGGCTTATCAGATAATAAATCCAGATTACGTGTTTGTATCGTCAAAGGTATCTCAGTTAAAAAACCAGCTCATTATAGAGTACTGATATCTGAGAATATGAAGAATGCTCCAATGACTAAAAGAATGACGATGATCAGCCGAATTAACACGATGACTCCCGATAACAATGTCAACCTTGATAGATTCCTTGCTGCTTATCATTCCTGCGGAAAATTTTATCTCGGATGTGATGCAATGTTAAAGAATATTACTACTGATTCTCCACGAAAAGACAGTCTAGGAATAGAAATGAGTACGTTAGATGTTAGGTGGGCATGGGAAATCGGCTTGAATGATGTTGATTGTATTGGTATCAATTTAGATGACGATGATCCATATATTCCAGATGATGTGGCTGATGCTCCATTATTAGAGTTGATAAATGCCAAATAGTATTATGCTATGAGGAACACCGCCTCTTTAATGGGGCGGGTTCAAAACAGTTCTTTGAAAATCACTTAGAAAACATGTATTAACTTAGAGCTGATCTGACAGTTTTCGGTTGGTTATGACAATATCTTTCAAATTCCATCTGGCTTAAATGCTTCTCAGTTCAGAAGCATTTTAATAATGACAATAATTAATCTTAATTGTTGTATATAACACAGCAATCTCTGACGGGTTATTTCCTTACTCAACAATACATTCAAGTCCGTGATGTGATCGAGAAGACCAGCTCCGAAGGAAATCTTTGGATAACAACATCGTCCTTGGTCGACCGGAATACTACCTTGTCGCGGCTCTAACCTTCTGAATGTCTAGATATTAATCGAATGTATTACAAGGGTTCTGTGAACCACTGCTTTGCTTTATTGGGATAATACAAGGTGCTATTTGTAATGCCCGTGTATGGCCCTACGCTGCCAGCATTCGTGTACAAAACGGTCGCTGCGAGTAAGAAGCGGGCATTTCTTAATCAAGAGAATTGATGCATCATGCTGGCATGTACTTTTTCAAGTCACATATTCTATATGCCATCCTTTAAGTACCAGCGCATCACGCAAAGTCTGCGAAACTCGGCTTTCGTTCGCTGCAAGACATAACAATTTCGCTGGTCGAGACATTGCTACGTAAAGGTTGCGCATTTGCGCCTGTTGAGTTTTAGGAAGCTTTGAAATTTTTTTTGCCGCTGTTCCTGCAATATACTCTAGCCCCAGTGCAACATCGAACTTACGACTGAACCCACCGTAGGATTCAAGGATTAAAGATGCGGCGTGAGTTTCGCCTTTCATCCCTGCAACCGTACCGAGTCCAATGTCGAGGCTTCTCCCCTGAAAACTAATTTCACATCTCGCCGAGGCAGAAGTGTTTAGTCTCCCCCTCTCGCCTGCGTCTTCGAAAGTGCTCAGTCCCTTAAATATTTCAAGGCTTATCTCTTCGGGAAGGTATGGCTTAAGTTGCGTGTAGAGCAGTTCTGTCAGTGCATCTCGCTGACCATCTGTACAAAGTTCCTCTCCGTACAATGCAAGCTGCCGTGTTAACTTATCAATTGTTCCAGTGGGTGTAACAGCCTTCGCAGCTCGTGAAAGCGCTCGTGCATCACGAATGTCTTGCGCCCACGATGCCCCAGATGCACGCAGAATAATCAATAACGCTCTGCGAACGTCTGAAACTCTTGAACTCAAAGATGTTTCTTTCAAAGCCCCTTTACTGTCACCGATGAGACTCCAGAAACTTTCTGAGCGTATTCCTGCACTAAGCTTGTCTCCGCCATAGGTTGGACAGTAATCAAGGAGATGACGACCTGCGTCAACGTTGCTCTCACCGGTTTTGCGAGCGCTCATCGCCTTAACTTCGCGCAAACCGATGTTGTCCTCACTCAGTCTGTCGATAACAATTCGACCAAAGTGTTCGACCACTTTGATAGCACTCTCCGTTTTGTACAGTAATAGAACTGGGGCATTAGAATTTTCGCCCTCACCAACAACAGCCTCGCCACTGACACGGACACACCCTACAGCATCGGAAATTGATTTACCGAACCGTTTGCTGGTGCTTATACATCCATACCCAGCCCGTGGGAATGTGAGTAATTCAGCTTGTTCTTCATCAGAGAGAATCTTCTGATCGATATCCCCAAAACGCTGCATCACTGACCGGCCATCGAAAATACGATTTAACAAGGACTCTTGCTCCCAGGAGGTATCCTGCATTTCGTCGATGAACACCATCGGGAAGCGACGATGGACAACATCAAGAAGCCTCGGGCAGGTCTGAAGCGCAAGGTCAGCAAATGCAAACATGTCACGATGCCGAAAAACACCTTGACACGCCAGCATGTTTTTTAGTTCTATCAATGAATTGTATGATTTGGTGTGCGATGCGGGTAGGCTGCCGCTTTCAACATGCACTCCAAGCTCTGCCGTGCGATAGAAGAGCGTAGTAGCAATACCTTCACCATTCATCTGTTTCTCCAGATAAAAGCGAAGGCTTGAAAATTTCCTCGTCAGAAGTAGGGAGCGAGCTTTGTCCGCGAACACCTGATCATCAATGACATCAATCTTCATTCCTAGGCTACGTAGTAAGGGCATTGCAAAGAAATGATTGACGAAGCTATGGATAGTACCAATGAAATGGGGGTAGCTCAGAAGCTGGGTTCCTTCAACTGTTCCCGCCAGGCGATGTGCAATCTCATCGCGAGCAACGTTAGTGTGACTTAGAACACATATGCCTCGGCGTGCATGAGGCCATTTCCTAGCCAGCAACAAAAGTTTTGCTGCAAGCAGCGATGTCTTCCCACTTCCGGGTACTGCATTAAAATCACGCGATCCGTTTTCAAGTAGGGCAGAACGACGTTCAGCATCGTCAAAGTTCAGGTCTCTGGCTAGCGTCGTCAGTTCGACTAAGTCGTCTGGAGAGAGATGGACAGCACTCATTTATGATCTCCTAGATACCGTTTGTTGCCGCGTTAGCCGGAACGGTAGAGCTTGCCGACATGGCTGTTGTTACTGCCGCCGTAGTTGCACCAGTCGATATGGCAGCTCCGGTAACAGCCCCCGTCAGCGCAGAGGATTTGGATTTTAGCTCTATCGTCAGGTGTGATAGTGCAGTTTGCACGTATGGAGGTAGTTTATTGAACAGTTCGTCATTCGTGCCATACGCGCCTGTAGAAACCAGCTCAGCTGCATACTGAGCAGCTATGGCTTTCGAAGCTTTTTTCTCTTGAAGAGGCTGATAAATAATTGCAGCGAGAGCTTCATCGGAGTGACCCGCAGCCTCCAGCGCTAACCAGTTCGTTTCTTCCGCTGCAAGTGTCTCAACTTCGTCGCTTTCTTCTAACCTTTCATCACGTGACTTAGCCTTTACGGCAAGAGAAATGGCGAGATACATCAGCTTAGCGCAACCGTAGTGGGCAAGATCATATTCGAGTGTCCACCTATCAGATACGCAGACGATCGTGTTACCGCCTTCCGCACGGTCCTTTTTGCTTTGCACTACTTGCTTCATTTCATCAGCGTCATAATCCGAATCGAAGCGCTTACCCTTAGCGGGTTTTGAGACGTAGCTTTTTGCTACGTCAGGCACAATGTCCCGGTCTGTCAGGCATACGACCGGTATTGGGATATCCGGGCCGGTACCTTCTCGCTGGAGAATGCGGGCGTAATGGTAAAGCCCGGTATTTCCAACGTTAACAAGTGATACACCGTGCTTTGAGAATGAGCGACCACACATCTCTGCAATAGCTGGTAGCAAGATTGCTTCAGCAGGCCCTTCCACCATCATGACACCGCGTGCAAAAAATAGATTCGCTTTGGTTGCATCGATAAAACGGCGAAGGAAAGAGTAGTCGGTACGCTTTAGTTTCGTTTTGCCGACAGCTAAAGGGAAGGTCTGTGCCTTGTGCACCAGTGTTATATCTTCAATGCGTGCAGTTGATACCAAAGAAGGGCTGTGCGTCGTCATAATAACCTGAACCCGCTTATGCGCCTGATCATCGTTAGAGTGCTCTTTCAGGAGATCCATCACGCGCTCTTGCAACTGAGGGTGGAGATGCGCCTCTGGTTCCTCAACGAGAAGGAGGCCCAGTTCTTCGCCATCTCGCAGCAGCACCAGTTCAGTAGCCATAAACAATGCATTGTTATACCCAAGACCGCGAGCGCAACGAGCGTCAGGAGCAATGTGTGCTCCGGGAAGCAGCGACAGCTCGAATTTCTCTAGAATAGGTGTAAGCGCTAGATTGGGTGTGATACGGATGCGCGACTGAATTGCATCTCCGGAAAATGCAAATTGGCTTAAGTAGTTGTCATTGATGTCCTTCTCTACACTTTTGATAACTTGATGTTGACCAAGGTGGTGCTGAGTGAACGCCATCAGGCCGACTAGTTGTGTAGGAATGTTAGTTGGCATTGTCTGATCGAAGTCGTTTACTTCTTGGCCAGCAATAAGATTATGGGCTCCAAGAATCTGGGATAGACGTGATTGGCGCCCTGAGCTTAACTCCGCCTCAGCATCGCGTAGGGGCCTTAAGTAAGTTGCCCGCACCAGCTCTCTTACCGCGTAACCCACTTCTGGCCCACTGCCATTTACTCCAGTTCGCACAATTGTTTCAACACGTGAACGCTTAGTTGCCTGGGGGGGGGGGAATCGTGCCTCAAGATGCAGAATAAGGGAACAAGTTCCGTCTTCACCAAGTGTCAACCATTCAAGGACTGAAGCTTCCTGATCGGTACTTAGCCCACACAGAGTGGCTTCGATACAAAGGGTATTAGAACGAATCGCGCCGTGAATGTGAAAATCTTGCTCGAAGAGACGGATGTTCTCATAACTGGTCGTCAGCAGCACCTGGCGGATAGCATCAACGATACAGGTCTTTCCTGCATCATTTTCTCCTACAAGGATGTTTAGCCCCGGATTGAGCTCCCAGTCGAGTGCAGGTGCGGATGCACTATCTCCAAAGGCACGATAGTTGCGTGCGCTGATGTGCTTCAGATACATGTTCTCTCCTTAGTAGAAATTTCACATTTGATGCATCGTAGATGAAACGGAATGACGATATTACGTTCTAAATTTATGTTGGTTAAAGTGTCGGGAAACGGACTTTGACGCGAGGTATTCCCAGCATATTGCCTTCCAGTGCCGCATAGCGGAGGTCGTCTTTTGCTTCATCTGATAGGCGAATGATGCCATCAAGAATAAGCAGGTGGCCTGAATCCAGCAGCGTATGCAAATCCGCAGCAAGGCAGATTCCGTTTTCCACGCTCGCATTACCCCCGCTAGCGTGACTAACGATATGGGCGGCCTCGAGAGCGAGCCGTGTACCGGTAATAGCACACTGGTTTTCCCAGTTTGATATCACTGCACGTCTGAAACGTCCCTGTGCGGGGCGGATCTCAGCTCGAGTGTACTTTCTTTCAAAACCAGAAAAATGCGGCACCGATAACAGTTCACGCTCTAACTCGCTTTTATATAGCGCATAAAGCTCGCCATTATCCATCTCGTCAAGCTCATCGTCGCGCCAGCCAGCATTCAACAACTTTCTGCGCGCGGCGTTGTAGTCACGGACGGATTTATCCGACAGGTCGCCCCGACGCTCCAGCACAACGCTATGATCTCCGCGCCGGACAGACTTTGTTCTGTCACCGACCTGCATCGCCTCCCCGCCGGATTCAGCAATAAGGTCGGCACGCCACGCGGCATGAAAAATGTTCTCGCCCACGTATTTGTTCGCTGACGCTGCGCTGCTGAAACATTCGCCATCTACGTATACCCAATATCGCCTTTTTTTCATCCGCTCGGCTTGTTCCGGCGTGTAACGCTGCGTCATAAACACGATCCTCTTTGACTACATATTTGCGACTTCGGTCTGTATATCGAAATGTGCCTTGTTGTTCCCGTCAGAGTATCAAATACCTCAAGGGAGTGATGCTCTTACTTATTGGCCTGATGTCATTGAGTGATGTGTCGTAATGGGGGAGCTGTTACGTTTGAAGTCAACTGTTCAGAAAAATAACAGCGTTGATCGAATGGTTATTGATCTGTATATTCAACCATGCTGGGTATTAAGCCAGTATCCATCCGCAATGGCCTTTTAATCAAAGAGATGCAGGTCAGACTACCCAAACCACTTCTTAGAAGGATAAGTACATGGCTAGATGCACAGCACCAATAAATGGGCACCGTACAGCGAGCGGAGCTGCAGCTTGCCCCGCATGCAGTAGCCGTTACGCAGGCTATCGCTCGTACTCCTCATATTCGGCTCCTTCCTATCCCTCTTCAGGGAATGGTGTCAGTGGATCTGGTAGCGGCGGCGGATCTAGTAGCAGCAGTAAACCACGCTGGTCACGAACTGGCTCATCCGCGGTGTACACACCTGCCGAGGTGAGAACGCTCACACCAGTCCGAGAAAACGTCGAGAAACGAGCAGCCGTACCTGATCTTCGAGATGTCTTTCTTTGCCATGCATGGGATGACCGCAAAGGAGCAGCCAAAGAACTGCATGACGAGCTAGAATCTCGCGGTGTGTCGGTTTGGTTCAGTGAAAAGGATGTCCTCCTCGGAGCAACATTGCTACGCGAAATAGATAAGGGCCTAGTGAAGTCGCGAGTAGGAATTGTGCTGGTGACCCCTGCGTTGTTGAAGCGTCTTGCAGGAGAAGGCATTGCAGACAAAGAGCTTTCGGCACTCCTGGCTCGTGATCTGCTCGTTCCTATTGTACACGACACAAGTTATGAAGCTCTCCGCGAAGTCAGCCCCTTACTCGGCTCGCGAAGTGGATTAAATACCGCAGAAGATACAATGGCAAATATTGCTGAAAAACTCTCCGAGCTGGTAACGCTCTAACAACTAACCCAAAGTTGTTCACATCATTCATCTATTTAACGGGCAGGTTTTTCTGTCCGTTAAATTCATTCACATCGGCACTGCGACTCACCACAAAGCCTTGCATTCAGAATAGTAATAAACTATCTGATACAGGCGGTTAGCGCCATTTTTTTAGGTTTACCATGTGAGATAAGATTTATTGCGGGTTGTAACGTACCGCTGCAAGCATTTCCATGTAAAGCGTAGCCCTCACACCTGAGCAGCCTCCCCAGATAACTGACGTGCTGCAGCATCAGGAGAAACACCTGATTTCACTTTAAACATATAAGGATTACGGGGGGATTGCTGAATGTAGTGGCATAACTATCTGTATTGCTATAGAAGTATTGCTATAGAAAGGAGGTTAGATGCAACAAATGGGGTTTCGACATAACGCCACGTGGAAAGGTTTTATGCGTTAATCAGTAGTACGTAAAGTTCACATATTCATCCATCAAATGGGTTAACTCTGCGTTTTCTTCCTGACGCTGCAACAGCCAAAAGCAGAACTCTTCGTCATTCATTTTTTTAAGGTTCTCCAGCCAGTCATCAAGAGGCGCTCCGAGCATACGGTCATACCAGAAAAGCCAAACAAGCTTATGGCGATACTCCACGTTATTGAACTGCTGAAGCAGGCTTATCAGTTTATTGGCAAGTGAGCGTTGTTTGAGTCTGACGCATTCGCTAAGCAATACGCCTTCTAGGCCCCCGTGAGTAAAAAGTAGCTGCCCGTTAGTCTCCAGGCTAAGACGTAAATCATTTTGAATACTCAACGGCTCTGGTTTGGTTTTGTTATAGATCATTCGGTACAGGCACTGTGGCACGATCCCAGGTACAGGGCCGGTATCTGGGAAGTAAAGTGTGGACAGCGTAAGGTAATGGCTGGGATAAATATTCTGATGGCATATTCCATGCTTGACAGTCAGTTTGGTCAAGTCAGTAAGCCAGCTTTGGTAAGTTTTGAGTAAAAAATCATAGCGAGCGATTGTATCTTGCATGGGGGAATTATCCGTATGTGCTGTGTTCAAACTAGCGTCATACTGCGCTTTGGGGAGATGACGCTGATGGTTTTCAGAAAGGTGATTACTGACGAGACTGGCTGATACGCTCCTGCAACCAGGACTCTATTTCGCTTTGTAGCCAGCGGGAACTGCGCCCCAACTTGATGGGTTTCGGAAAGACACCATCTTTGATGAGCCGGTATATCCACTTATTGCTGACGCCTAACAGACGGGTAATGAAAGCCATATCGACAAATTGGTCTTCAAATAAGGAAGGTTTGATGGTCATGATTGAGTTCTCCGGTAGCATTTGGGTTAGCCGGAGTCGTGGTTGATGATTACTCATGCCAGCTCCAACATACCAACCGGTGAATCTGTAAAAAGTCAGTGAAGGTTGTTCAGCGTATGCGTGGTCTACCTCGCTTGCTTTTTACCGGTATCACGCTTTTACCCGCGATGATGCCATTTTCCTTTTGCTCACATTTAGCCAGATAGCTAATGACATAACGCAGATTATCGATCTCGTCTGTATCAAAATGTCGGATAATCTTGCCAATTTTGATTTTGTAAATATCTTTGTAGACACAAAGGTAATGATATCCATCATTATCTGTTATTTGTTTCCAAATATCCCCCATAGCTCGGGACACAGGATAATGACAGTTCTGAAATTGCCCATTCAGATAGCAAACAAAATGGGCATGCAGTCCTTTTCTCTTCGTGTACTCTATCACCCAGTAATAGCCCACAATCGGAAAGGATTTTTCGAACTCTTTAATCAATATTTGGACTTCGTTATACATTGAATGTTTGCAGGCATGCCCAAAGCTTGCTGAGTTCTTTTTATAGGCAAAGTCGATCCTGAAAGGTAGTAATTTTGCAAAGCGCTGGAACATCGCCTCCATATGCGTATTGATATCAGTTAGCAATAGACTATCCATTTCATACTTTGGGTTGGCGTTAAATGGTCTTTTCATTTTTCTTCCTCAGTAGTGATTCAAAGGAAGATGTAGTCCTGTAATTTTTACTTGGATAAGTCGATAGGTTTATCCAGTACATGCTTATCATCTTTAACGTATACGGGAGGGGATAGGTATATGTACTTCTTTTAATAATATTAATTAACCTTAATTCCCTATCATGGCTGCTTACAGCATAACCCCCTTTTCTGAGGCGATAATCGAGGATGATGGAAAATCACGCTCGACGGAGGATACGAACTGGCAACAAGATCATAGACCGAATATGCCATCAAAAAAGTAATAGTACCGCAGTTTTGTTCTTACTAACTTTTGAGTCACCCTGAATTTGTGGATATGACTGTCTTATCCTTGAACTGTTCCACGCCCTGATAGATGTTCCTGTCGCTAAATTTTTGTAATAGAATCACCACTCAGATACCAATGCATCCAGTGATTGCGTAACATTAGACCATGATTACGTCAAATTTTTTCACTTGAAATAAATGTGAAATGCCTGTAAAACAAAATGATATGTAACTTAAAATTACTGTAAATCACTAAGTGATTTTATTGGTGTGGGAGATTGAAAATGGTTCGGGTAGTTCGTAATGATGGTGAGATGATAAAAATCCTGGAAAATGCACTACAGCGATACAATATTAATTGCCCATCACATGCAGGTGATAAGAATTATCGTACCTATCTCGAACGTGTCAGAAAACACTGCCAGTCTCTTGGTCATAATGAGCAGGATTTAGACAATTTCTTTGCTGAGGTGGAAAGCTATCAATCATTTTCCTTCCCTACGGAAGTTGATCTTGGATGGTTTAAAAGTGATGCTCGTGCGAGCCTGTGGTTGGCATGTGAATTATATTCTAAAACGCAAGGAATGACGTTGGGAACGGGGATTCTTGATATTTTGTCTCCAGATTCTTTACCGCCCGATCATCTTGTCAGGATACAGAATATCAGAAAGGTAATTCACAGCTGGCCACTTAGTATAACACCTAAGGAGTTTATGAAATCTAAAGCAATAGAATGGGCTAAATTAATTGAGCATGAAAATATTTTTAGTGATTTTCACTCTCAAGAAAATGATGTTTATGGTTGGTTAAAAGGTTATCTAGAGAAGCATATTCCATCTTCAGGTATGCGTGTTTGTGGTAATACTAGAGACGAAACTCTTGCATGGTGCTACGCCCTATACTTCGAATGGAAAAAGAAAAACTCAGAGTCACCTGATACTGTAAGTTTATTTAAAATTAAATTCAAAAGTGCATGGGCGACACAAAAAAATAGATTGAAAAACAAAGTAACTAAAAAACTAAAGCCACTTAATATCTACATTTCTGAAGATACTCATCTAATGTTAAGGACTTTGGCTTTGGACGGATGCATATCGAACGACAAGGTAGTTGAACATGCAATTAAGGTTGCATACAAAAATAAAATCGCAAAGAAATAATAATATTCAAAAAAAATTCAGACAGATATTATCTCTGTGAATCACCCCCGAAACCATTCAGGCTCGAGGGTTTTGTTTTTCTGTCTGAGGTCGTTTCATGAAAAAATCAGAAAGTTTGCAGGCTATCGAAAAGCCGCTGGCGTCACTCCCCCATGCCATCAGCAAGCATATTCTTGACCATATTCAAAAGCTCACTCACTACGAACCTGTCATAGGTATCATGGGAAAAACAGGTGCAGGAAAATCGTCGCTCTACAATGCGCTTTTCCAGGGTGAGGTCACGCCCGTCAGTGATGTCCAAGCCTGCACCCGTGACGTACTGCGATTGCGGCTGAGCAGTGGTGAGCATAGCCTGATACTGGTAGACCTACCCGGTGTAGGCGAGAGTGAGCAACGGGATAGCGAATATGAATCTCTGTATCGCCGTATCCTCCCTGAGCTGGATTTAATCCTGTGGGTTATCAAAGCCGATGATCGTGCTTTCTCCGTCGATGAACGTTTCTACAGGCGAGTGATGACGGGCTACCAACAGCGAATACTGTTTGTCATTAACCAGGTCGACAAAATCGAACCTTGCCATGAATGGAACGCCACCAGCAATACGCCATCACCGCACCAGTTGGCTAATATCGAGTCCAAGCTGGACTCCATTCGCCAGCTGTTTTCACCGAGCCATCCAGTGTGCGCTGTTTCAGCAAGGACAGAATGGAATCTACCGTCAATGGTCGAAACCATGATGCGTTGCCTGCCTGACCGTGCCACCAGCCCTCTGGCGACGCAACTGCACGGGAGGTTATGCAGTGAACCGGTAAAAAAGCAGGCGCGTGAGGGTTTTGGTCATGCGGTTGGAGAAGTGTTTGATTCTGCGGAAGTGGCATCATTTATTCCCGCACCACTAAAAGCGATCATTCGTACCGTCCGCGAGGCCGTGGTATCCGTTGCCCGTGCCGTCTGGGACTGGATTTTCTTCTGAGCTGGCACACCTGCCGTTATCTTAGGGACATACCCTGTCCGTTATGACGTTTTATAAGCTATCGAATTTGGTATGTTTTCTCTCTAAGCCCCGTCACAGTTGAGTTCGGCAACAGTAAAAAATACGTCTTCTTGTGTCCATTCCCTGTCCCTGCCCCTCGTTAAAATAACTGTTTTATTTTCAGCTAATTATCTCACTGGAGAACCTGTCTCATGACTCAGGCTGAACGCCGTCATGACCGGCTTGCCGTCAGGCTGTCGTTAATTATCAGCCGTCTGGTTGCGGGTGAAACGCTGGATTTGCGAACGTTGGCAACTGAATTTGGCGTGTCGGTTCGTACCCTGCGCCGGGACTTTCGGGAAAGGCTGATGTATCTGGATCTAGAGTATCGCAAGGGTCAGTGTCGCTTGCTGTCCGGCGGCCGCCAGAGAGAGCTGGCTGTGATGACATTTGCCCGCCAGTCGGGCGTTGAAGCACTGTTTCCTGGTATGGATAATCATCTGGTCGCTTCACTGTTGAGCGGTCCTGGTGAGTCTCCCTGCCTTATCTGGCAGGGAGTGGCCCAAGCGTCATCCCCAGACTTGGGCGTGTTCACACGACTGGTGAGCGCAGTATCGGAACACCGGAAGGTGACGCTACTGGGAAGCGGTTGTCGCTGCACAGACCTTGCTCCCTATCGCTTGGTTCTGCGTGAGGGCGAGTGGTATCTGACGGGTGAGCATCAGGCCCGGATTGCCGTTTTTCCCCTGACCGATATTCGGGCGGTCACGCTCCACAACGGCAGCTTCGCCCCGGATATAGTGATGCGCGACATCCTCTCTCACCCGGATTTTCTTCAGGCTTTACCCCACTTTCGCTTTTTCCATTCATTGCTTGTCGCAACTGACGGCGGGCTTATACCTCAGAAGGAATAATCACAATGAAATTGCTTACCACTACAGTGCTGGCCGCCAGTTTTTGCTTTGGTGTTGTGTTTCCGGCTGACGCTGGAAACACTGTCGGCACAGTCAAAGCCTGGCAATACATGCAGGCTGACGGCTGGAAATCCGCCGATGGTATGGATGACAATAAGCTGCACAACATGCTCTATCAAGCCAGCGTGATTGATAACTACCCGTGGACGAAACAGTTTCTGCTGCGCGTCCGTGGCGGCGGTGCAATTTTCCTGGCTGACAAGAAAGCTCACACCATCCGTCAGCTGAAATTGAATCCACTTAGCGGTAATTACAACGATATTGAAACGGTCTACCAGGGAGAGAATAACGGAAATGGATGTTATTTCGCCATTATTGATAACAAATTCTGGGCAAGAGACGAGGCCGAGCAGAATGTTCTCTATGGCTATCCTCGCGTCGAGAATGTGGAAAACGAGCTGGCTAAAATCAGGCAGCAATTCAGCCCACAGGTAGTTATGGTCATGCCGGATAACTGTGTGAATAAACAACAGCAGGCCGTTCTGACTGCTAAACGTTCGGAAGAAGATCGAAAGCTCCAGCAATGGGTGGCACAGCAAAGTCTCGCTGAATTATGTCGCCGCACAGGAAACTGCTGATCTCTTCTCAATACCACTAAAGGCAAAGAACGATGGAAAAGGATTATCAGAAGGTTATTGCGATACCTACTCTCATGACTGCAAGGGTATGGACAAAGCCTATTTACCGCAAAATCGCGCCACCCATGAGCCAATTTGTTAAAGCCTTACCTGTCATCGCCGGTTTAATGCTGTGCCACCTGTCATCCGCTTATGCTGACGAACAACGCTATATCAGTATCCGCAACACGGATACGGTCTGGGTGCCAGGCAATGTTTGCGTCTACCAGTTCCGTCTAGATAACGGCGGCAGTGGCGAGGGCTTCGGCCCGCTGATCCTTTCCCTGCGTCTGAAAGACAAAAGTGGCAACACACTGGCGATGGGGAATATGGAGGTAGCCGCGTTTGGTGACAGTGATGCCATGCGGTCTCAGGAAGCATCACTGGAAAACGAATGCGTGGAAAACGTCAGCTCAGTAGAAATCATGAAGGCAACAGAAGAACATAACGGTTATCAGATTGACCTGCCGCTGTCTATATTCGATCCACAATATTACCAGCCACTGCCGGTATCGGTTGCCGGGAATAAGGCATCATAACTGGCTTATCTTTGCATCTGCCAAACCTTAACTTAACAAAATCCCCTCACTACACATCAGGCCATGCCTCCTTCGGGAAGCATGGCCTTTTCATTTTTAATCTCTGAATAAGGAACTAACCATGACCCGATTAGCATCTCGCTTTGGATCGGTGAACCTCGTTCGCCGCGATCGCCCATTAACCCGTGATGAACTGGCGCATTACGTACCGAGTGTATTTAGTGAAGAAAAGCATGAATCACGTAGCGACCGGTACACCTACATCCCGACCATCACCCTGCTCGATAACCTGAAGCGTGAAGGCTTCCAGCCGTTCTTTGCCTGTCAGACCCGTGTGCGGGACCAGAGCAAGCGTGAACACACCAAACACATGCTGCGCCTGCGCCGCGAAGGCCAAATCACCGGCAAGCAAGTGCCAGAAATTATTCTGCTTAACAGCCATGACGGCTCCAGCTCATACCAGATGCTGCCGGGGCTATTTAGATCGGTTTGTCAAAATGGACTGATTTGCGGTGAGAGTTTTGGTGAGGTGCGCGTGCCGCATAAAGGCAATGTGGTGGAGAAAGTCATTGAAGGGGCTTACGAAATACTGGGGATATTTGACCGAGTGGAAGAGAAGCGCGATGCCATGCAGTCACTGCTGTTACCGCCACCGGCCCAACTGGCAATGGCAAAAGCGGCATTAACCTATCGCTTTGGTGAAGAGCATCAGCCGGTGACGGAATCACAGATCCTTTCCCCGCGCCGCTGGCAGGACGAAAACAATGATCTGTGGACCACTTACCAGCGTATTCAGGAAAACCTGATTAAAGGCGGGCTGTCGGGGAGAACGACCAAAGGCAAACGTGCCCACACCCGTGCAGTAAAAGGTATCGACGGTGATGTGAAGCTTAACCGCGCTCTGTGGGTTATGGCCGAAAATATGCTGCAGCTTGCTTCATGAATCTTTTACTCTCATTCCCTTCAAGCCCTGTCGATAAATCGGCGGGGCTTTGTGTTTTAAGGAACTGATATGTCTGCACTTCATCTATCCGAGGTATTCCCGGCAAACGAGCAGCGCGTTATCCGGCGAGCCCTGCGCCTGCTGGAGAAATATCAGCGCCAGCCGGGTGAACAGTTTACTGCCGCCAGCGTTGCTAAAAGCTGGGTGCAATTACAGTTGGCTCGCCAAGAGCGGGAGGTATTTCTCGTGATGTACCTTGATAACCAACATTGCCTGCTGGGGCACGAAGCGTTGTTTACGGGCTCCATCAGCCATACCGAAGTACATCCCCGTGAGCTGGTGAAAGCGGCTCTGCGCCACAACGCCGCTGCAGTAATTCTGGCGCACAACCATCCGTCAGGTACGACAGAAATCAGCCAGCAGGACAAACATGTTACTCAGCGGATCGTAAAAGCGTTGGCACTGGTCGAAGTGCGAGTGCTGGATCATCTTGTGGTTGGGAATGAAGTGGTTTCTTTTGCTGAGCAGGGTTTGCTTTAAACGGAGGTTTTCATGCCATTAACACTACCTCATGAATGGGGGTTACAAAGCGATATCACCCCGCGATTTGGCGCAAGATTGGTTCAGGAAGGTAACCGGCTGCATTACCTGGCTGACAGGGCTGGGTTGACGGGGAGCTTTAACCCTAAGCAATTACAGAAACTGGATCAGGCTTTCCCGTTGTTTATAGATCTGCTGCAAGCAATGCTGCATTCCGGTGAGCTAAATCCACACCATCAACATCAGGTGACCATTCAGCTTGCGGGTTTAACCTGCATAGCTGATACCCGTGGTAGCTGCGGCTACGTTTACATTTCTATTTATCCAACCCAGTAACACCTTCTCTCTTCTTCTATTATCAGGACTCAACTCATGCACATTTCATTTGTACCGGCCACGGTGCCGGTTGCGTCGCGCTTGTCACCCGTGCAAGTCTGGCAGCAACTGTTAACGTATCTGCTAGAGCACCATTACGGCCTGACACTCAACGACACGCCATTCCACGACGATACGGCCATTCAACAGCATATCGAAGCGGGGATCACCCTAGCCGATGCAGTGAATTTTCTGGTGGAACGCTATGAACTGGTTCGCACTGACCGCAAAGGGTTTACATCGCAGGAGCAGACACCATTTCTGACCGCCACCGATATTCTCAGAGCAAGGCGTGCTACCGGGCTGATGAATACGTAAATTTTTCGAGTCTCATTCCTGATTTTTACCTCCGCACTTTCCACTCTTTTTATTCATCGCATAATGCGCCTGCCACTCCCGGCAGGCGTGTTTGCTTTTATGGACGATTAACGATGCAAACAGAACCCGACGTGTTAACAGATCACAACGAACTTATCCTTTCGACCAGTATCGAGCGCATTGTTACTGGCCGCGATTCCGCGCTTATGCAGATTCAACAGATCATTGAGCAGCTTGATGCCATATCACGGCTAACCTCAGAAATTGGCGGTGGCACAGCGCAAGACTGGGCGATGAAAGCCGGGCACCGTTACGATAGCTGGATGACCGAAAAGGTTGATAAAGCGCTGCCTGCGATCACCCGCAATATCGATCGCAGTATCTGACGCGATTTAATGTTGAAGTCTGGCATGATGGCCTTGATGGATGCTCAGGCTCGCGATCAGTGGCATAAGAACCTGGAGGAGGGGGATCTGCCTGCCATCAGCGAAGCGAATATCCTGAGTACTTTTGAGCAGCTACATCTGAACAAAATGGATGTATTTGAGCGCGGCATTATCAATGTCTTTAAAAGGCTGTCGTGGGATTACAAAACCAATAGTCCTTGCAGCTTTGGTAAAAAGATCATCGTCAACAATCTGATGACGCATAGCCGCTGGGGCTTTAGTTTGAACTGGGGCTGGCGGCGGGATCAACTGGCGGACCTGGAGCGAATGCTGTTTCTGTTGGATGGAAAACCCATCCCTGACAACCGTGGTGATGTTACTACTCGGTTAATGGAGCATATTCGTGATAACCCTTCGAAGGATGTTTACGAAGATGCATTTTTCAGCATTCGTTACTTTCAGAAAGGAACCGCTCATCTGACATTCAAGCGACCTGAGCTGACTGAGAGAATGAATGATATCATTGCCAAGCATTATCCGGGCATGCTAGCCCAGCGATAATAGGCTGTATCTTCTAACAAATTTATCTGTTGGTATAAATGTTGGTACAAATTTTATCGAACGCGATTTTATCCATATAAAACATATCAATACTTGATGTATTCGAATCCTGTAGGGCATTCATATTGCTACGTTTTCCAAAAGTGCTAGATTAGTGACATTGCCTGCCAAGACTTCGTCAATTTTTCTCGCATGTTCGGTTAAATGAGAGGAGGAGAGGTGCGCATAACGCTGAACCATTTCTATGCTTTCCCATCGCCGCGGTTTACCTGAGTGGATTGAGCGCAGCCAGTTAAAACAATTGCTATAAGGCACAAAATTAATTTACCCATAAAAAGCCCTAATAATTAGTTATGGATGGCTAACACTTTCCAATAACATCGCCGATGAAAGATGACAATTGGCTCCAATGTGAAGAACTAGCCCGAGTTTTAGTGTAGAGCACTTTCCCATCCGGTGTAATCGCCCATGTCTCGATGAAGGAGTTACTTTTACCGTGAGATTCTCCAACCATAGAAGTTGATGACACAGGTGAGTACGTAAGTCCTGATTCATATGCATCACCAACTGAAGTAAGGCTTGCTGTATTCCCATTTATAGAAATATGGTATGTCCCAGCGGCCTCATCTTGTTGAAGTTTGTACTCAGGACTGAATTGAGACTGGCCTTTCAGGTTGGAGACCACCCAGCATTGAGCATTAGAAACGCATGGCGCCAGTAACAAAGATAACGCTAAAATTTTATATATATAGCTCCCGGCCGTAGCGTTTAGCACTTGCCTGTTACATCACCAACAAATGCTTTGGAGGAGTCAAACCCTCCCCATCCGGTTAGGACTTTTGTCATCATTACCTTTCCATCATTGTTGATAGACCACGTCTCAACCGCCTCACCAGAATCAGACTGAGATAATCCAATAAGCGTATTTTGGGATATAGGAGTGTATTTTATCCCTCCAGCGTCCGTGCCGTTTGTCACAACGGAGGAGTTTTTCTCATCAATTGTTATCATGAACGAGCCGCTAAAACCGTCATCCGTTCGTTTGTAAGCATCATCCTTCATGAATGTTGAGCCTTTTAAGTTCGACACAACCCAGCACTCGGCGCTAACGGGTAGTGAGGCCAAGGCCAACATGGCAATGATGATCTTTTTCATCCCAGAGTCCTAACTGATTATTTTTTATCAGCATACATCTGCACGAGCATTTCGAAAACCATCTTCTTGACGGTTTCGGCCTGCTGAGCGGCCAACTTTTCCGTGTCGCTACGGTAGCCAATAACAGGTGAAGGCCTGGACATGGCATCCTGAACGATCTGCACCAGCTCCGCATTGAGCGAGCGACCATTGAGTGCTCACGTTGTTTAATCGACTTTATGTTGCAGCATCCGATCCTGATTAACCGTCCCATTGTCGTGACGCCGCTGGGAACTCGACTGTGCCGCCCTTCAGAAGTCGTGCTGGATATTCTTCCGGATGTGCAGAAAAGCGCGTTTACTAAAGAAGACGGTGAGAAGGTGGTCGATGAAAAGGGGCATCGCTTGAGTTGATTGTGTATGTTAAAGGGGCGAGATGATGAAAGGGCGAGAATACTCGCCCTTTTTCCTGGGGACCCGTGTTAACGAAGTATCAGAAGCCTGCTTTTTCGAGTTCTTCGGGTTTATCGTGAACACCAAAACGGTCAACGATGGTGCAGGTAGCTTCGTTCATCCCACGGATCTCAACTTCCGTGCCTTCTCTGCGGAACTTAATGACCACCTTATCCAGAGCGCTGACGGATGTGATATCCCAGAAATGGGCGTGTGAAACATCTATCACCACATGCTCAATGGCTTCGCGGAAATTAAAGTGGCTGGTAAAGCGGTCTGCCGAGGCAAAAAAAACCTGGCCGGTAACGGTATAGGTTCGGCTCGAATCCTCAAGAACAGAAGTGACTCTCATGAACCGGGATATTTTAGTGGCAAAGTTGAGCGAGGCTATCAGTACGCCAGTCAGCACGCCAAAGGCCAGATTATGTGTTGCAACCACGACAGCGACAGTGGCGAGCATGACCACGCTGGTTGAAAGTGGATGTGTGCGCAGGTTGATAATGGATCGCCAGGAGAACGTCCCGATGGATACCATAATCATCACAGCGACGAGCGCTGCCATGGGGATCTGAGATACCCAGTCACGCAGGAACACAATCAGGCAAAGCAGCACTACGCTAGCCGTGAGAGTAGAAAGCCGACCACGCCCGCCTGATTTTACGTTGATAACCGATTGCCCGATCATCGCACACCCTGCCATTCCTCCTATAAAGGGCGTACAGATATTGGCGATACCCTGCGCTTTGCATTCCCGGTTCTTGTCACTGGGGGTGTCGGTCATGTCATCCACGATAGTCGCGGTCATCATTGACTCAAGCAGGCCAACAACCGCAAGCCCCGCAGAATATGGCAGGATGATGAGCAGTGTCTGGATAGTTAGCGGCACGTCGGGAAGCAGGAAGACAGGCAGGCTGTCCGGAAGTTTACCCATGTCACCTACAGTTCGTACATCCAGATGCAGCCACATGGCAATGCCAGTCAGCACCACGATGCAGACAAGTGGTGAAGGAATGGTTTTGTTAAGGTACGGGAAGAGATAAATAATTCCTAGACCCGCCGCAGTCATGGCATAAACATGCCAGGTCACATTAGTCAGTTCAGGTAACTGCGCCATAAAGATCAGAATTGCCAGCGCGTTGACGAATCCGGTTACCACTGAGCGTGAGACCAAACGCATCAGTCTGCCTAATTTCAGATAACCGGCTATCAGTTGGAAGACCCCCGTCAGAATGGACGCCGCCAACAGATATTGAAGGCCGTGGTCTTTAACCAGCGTCACCATCAGCAGCGCCATTGCACCTGTGGATGAAGAAATCATCGCCGGACGCCCGCCAAAGAAAGCCATAACTACCGGGATACAGAAAGCAGAGTAGAGCCCTACCTGGGGATCGACGCCGGCAATAATGGAAAAGGCGATCGATTCTGGAATGAGCGCGAGCGCGACAACAATACCGGCCAGTACGTCACCACGGACGTTACCTAGCCAGTCCTTACGCGTTGAGGACAGCAACATAGTTATTTCTCGGTTTTTAGATACAGTCAGCCCTTGAGGGCAAAAATTTATGTACGGTAAAACACATCCGCAGACGGGATGTTATTGAGTGCGTGCAGAGGCTGGCTCAGTACGACGAAGGAAGGGAAAACTCAGGGTGGCGTAATACGCATGATAAAAATTTAGGCCTCAAGTCTGCTTTAGTTACTTTCAGAAGAGTGTTTAGCCAGTAAAAACACACTCATCCAGCCATCAAATCAAGCCCAGTCACATGAGCTAAGCGGGCACTATAATAAAAAAACAAGGAATTTTAAACCCAAAACTACAGGCTTAGGAAAATAGGGGAGAAGTAACTCCCCTCCTGCTTTTTTCATGTTACTTCGCCATTTACCGGTGGGTTGATGTCAAAACGTGAGACAGTTCCGCCTCATGTTGCCGTCTGAAAAAACGCCACACACGAATTGAAAGCAATCATACCACTCATGTCAGGCCTCAAATCTTGCTCTGATTCACTCGCCGGGAAAGCTCTTCTGCCGACTCTTTTCGTTCGCTATAGCGATCAACGAGATAGGCTGAGTTGCCCCGGGTCAGGAGAGTAAATTTCACGAGCTCTTCCATCACATCCACAATGCGGTCGTAATAAGACGACGGTTTCATTCGTCCATCCTCATCAAACTCCTGCCAGGCTTTTGCCACGGAGGACTGATTTGGAATGGTGATCATCCGCATCCAACGGCCAAGAATGCGCATCTGGTTTACGGCATTGAAAGACTGAGAGCCACCGCAGACCTGCATAACGGCCAGCGTCTTACCCTGAGAAGGGCGAACAGCGCCTTCCGATAGGGGTATCCAGTCAATCTGGGCCTTCATGATGCCGGTCATTGCACCATGCCGCTCAGGTGAGCACCACACCATCCCTTCAGACCAACGAACCAGCTCGCGTAGCTCCATCACTTTAGGATGCAATTCAGGTGCATCATCAGGAAGAGGCAAGCCAGAAGGATTGAAGATCCGCACTTCTGCGCCCATCGCAGTCAATAATCTTGCAGCTTCCTCAGTTGCCAGTCGGCTGTATGAACGTTCGCGTACAGAACCATAAAGCATCAGAATGCGGGCAGGATGTTGAATGGCAGGAACACCGAATCTCCCCTCGTTAATTGACGTGTCGAATAAACCTGTATCAACGTTCTTAAGCTCGTCCGTCATTTTACCTCTCCATTTTTTTGATTTATGGCAGTAGTGGAACAATCAGCGGTACCAGTGCAACATTCCTCAGTAAGGAAGGCGATCAGCGCATCCAGACTTTCATAGTGAGCATGGCAAAAAAGTGTTCGTCCTTGCCGTTCCTGATGTACAAGGGAAACTGAAATCAGTGCTGACAGATGATGGCTTAATGTTGAAGCAGGGATCTCAAGCCGCTTTTGCAGTTCTCCTACAGGCAGCCCCTGATGCCCGGCTTTAACCAGCTCTCTGTACACACTCAGACGTGTTGGATGCCCCAGCTCTTTCAGGGTATCCGCTGCTTTCGAAAGCTCCATAAGCACCTTTATTTTATATTTCCAGAATTATGGAAATTTAGCGTATTCCTCTCAAAATGCCAAGAGCATAAACACTCTGTGATGTTAAAGGGAGGAGGTGGCATGGTTACAGTGTAGCTGGCCCGTCCGCCCACAAACTCTGTCATAGATCAGGCGGGCAAGCAGTTAGACTACCGAATCTAAAGACTGAAAAACTGATCTTTGCCCCGGGCTTTAGCTACGTAGAGAGCTTTATCGGCATGTGTCAGTAGTACGTTAGGCGAGGGCAGTTGGCCAAATGTATGAACTGAAAAACCGATGCTTATAGTCAAGTATCCAGTGCTGGAAGCGGAGTGCGGTATTCTCAAATCTCGCACCAGTTGGCATAGCGTCTGCACATACAGCGTTGCCTGGTCTTTCGTCATGCCATTGGAGAGAATGACAAATTCTTCGCCGCCATACCTGGCGACAAAATCAGACCCCCGCTTGAAGGACTTGCTCAAGCAATCCGCGACACGTATTAGCGCTTCATCGCCTGCCTGATGTCCATAAATATCATTGAATGATTTGAAGTGATCGACATCGATCATGGCGAGCGTCAATGAGTCGCCATTACGGATGGCAATTTTGCATTGAATGTCGAACTGCGTATCAAAAAAACGGCGATTATAAATCCCGGTGAGTCCATCCTTTATGGAGAGTTGCTCGAAGTGTATTTTCATTTCCTCGAGGGACCGATGCTCATCACGAAGCTGTTGCTGGATTATCATTCTTGGTGTTACGTCTTTTTGGATCCCGATAAAATTGGTTACAGTCCCACTCTCATCATGAATTGGCGATATGCTTAACTCGTTCCAAAACATAGTTCCATCCTTGCGGTAGTTTCGCAAGGTTACAAGGCAGTACTCACCTTTTTTAACGGCGTTGCGCACAATCTCCAGCTCTGGCTGTTCCCGATCGTTATTTTGTAGGTATCGACAGTTGATGTTGGTGATTTCTTCGAAGGAGTAGCCGGTCATTCTCTCAAAAGCCGGATTTACAAAAATCAAAGGATTGTCGTCTATGACATTGTCAGAGATGGTGATGCCGTCTCGTGAATCCATAACCGCCTGCTTAAGAATTTCAATCTTCATACAAAGTCCGTTAGTGGGATCGTAGGGAGAACGTTGTTCGTAAGCAACGCAGCATCAAGAGATCACTCGCCATCAAACCAATTTTACAAGTGTAGTCGTTGAGAAAGGTGCATGTCCGTTTTTTGACATTCGCGATAGTGTTGAAAACGAGGGAGGGTTACGTCACTCAAGTGCTGGCCAGGCCTGGCACGACGGCAGTGCGTCTGCCTTTCAAACCGGTGATGACTTTTATTCCGCAACAAAAACGGCAGGTGGTGGCGGTATTCCGTCAAAACTCGATCCTGCGTTTAGCTCAGGGAGACAAGGCCGATTTACGTGATGATTGATTTAGACCCTGTTCCAGACCTCGATAAATTGCCTGATGGGGTCACTGCGCAAACTGCGGTCTATACAGAGCACTTTGAGCATCTTTCCATCATGCGCAAGGTCCTGCTACGTATGACCAGCTGGCTACATTATCTCTATCTGGATCACTAACGGTTAGTTGTGCCAAAGGATCGTGCTGCAGAGACAAAAAAGCCCGAAACGTGAATTGCGGGCTCAGATTGATGACAAAGTGGCAATATTGCTGAATAGGTCGGGATCTATCTATACCAGTATTTGCTAACCCATTGATTATACTGACGGGCGCAGCATGCAGCGCCCCTACGTTGCAAGTCCGGTGAGGGGTTGTCAGCAATCTGAGTCCGCAATGTGAATTGCGGGCTCAGATTGCTGTAGTGGAACTCATAAACCCTCGGCATTCATTTTTTAAGGTTCTCCAACAATTCAAAAATCGTGTTACCCACCTTTTGGAGCGCTTGCTCAATCTCGCGGGTCATGGGCTTGCTGTAGCTTAGCCGTAGGCAATTGCGGTATTTTCCGGCAGCAGAACTGATAAAACCGACGGCAATCTGTATGCCCTGCGGCAGCAAACAGCGGTTCAGACGCAGGCTATCGAATCCGTAAGGCAGCTCCACCCATAACATAAAGCTCCCTTGTGGCCTGCTCAGGCAGGTATTTGGCGGGAAATACTTCATGATCCAACCCGTCATAATGTCGCGATTACGTTGATATTGGCGGCGCATGCGGCGTAAATGTTGTAGGTAATGCCCTTGCTTGATGAATTCAGCCATTGCCAGCTGTGGCAAGGTGGGGACCCGCCCAGCGGAAATGTACTTCATATGTAACGCTTTCTCTAAGTAACGCCCCGGCGCAATCCAACCAACCCGCAGACCGGGCGCAACGGTTTTAGAGAAGGAACTGCACAGCAATACACGGCCATCATCATCAAACGAGGCAATGGTCGGCGGGCGTGGGTATTGATAAGCGAGTGCGCCGTACACATCGTCTTCAATAATGGCCACGTCATAGCGTTGAGCCAATGTCAGCAGCGCTTTCTTGCGCTCATCCGGCATGTTGTAACCCAAGGGGTTATTGCAGGTCGGAGTCAGTTGGATGGCTTTAATCGGCCACTGATCCAGCGCCATTTCCAACGCTTCCAGGCTGATCCCCACCACAGGATCGGTGGGGATTTCAATCACCTTCATCCCCATCCCTTTCAGGGTCTGCATCGCACCATGAAAGCTGGGGGAATCCACCGCCACAATGTCGCCAGGCTGGCAAACGGCCCCTAGCGCAATAGCCAGTGCGCCATGGCAGCCAGAGGTAATAATGATATTGTCTGCCGATTGATGATTGCCGCTGTCCAGCATCAGGCGGGCAATCTGCTCACGCAGCGTCGTCGTGCCGTAAATACTGTCGTAATCCAGTACTTCCTCACTTTGATGCAGGCTGATACGGGCTAGCAAACGGTTGAGTATTTTCAGGCCTGGGCCAGACAGGTCCGGTGTGCCGACGCCCAGATGTAGCACATTCTTTTGAGTGCTCCCCCGTAAAAACTCCAGCGTATTTTCCCACTGAGAAATCTCGACAGGCCGTTGTGCATGGCTGCATAGCGCGGGTAAAGCAGGAAGATTTGAGCTACAGCGCACGAAGTATCCCGATTTCGGCCGCGACTCGATCAGCAGGCACTCTTCGAGCTGCCGATAGGCCTGCTGTACGGTGCTGATACTCACTCCGTGCTCGTCACTCAACACCCGAACGGAAGGCAGCCGCTCTCCGGGCACATACAGCCCTTCTTTGATGCGTTGGCTAAGGATATTGGCCAATTGTTGGTAGCGAGTCATGGATATCACCTGATAAAGAGAGAAGGACCAGTACAGATGGCGCTGATTTTTGCCATTCAGACTGTTTAGCATATATCTGTATGGAAATAATAGCCGCTATTTGCATCTGTAATGTTTTTCAGCCAAGCATCATGCTAAGGGCTCATCGACTGACGGGGAGCTGATTATGAGTAATATTGTTGAAAATCAAATTGATGGTGGCTGCTTATCGGCTGAGGGAGCAACAACGAAACACTATTCTATTGTTGCCCGTTTATGGCTAAAAGCATACAGATGGGCAAAGCGTTGGAATGAGCGGCGCAAAGCTGCCAATACCCTGGCAAGGCTGAATGGCGATCAGCTAAAGGATATCGGTCTACGCCGGGATGATATCAAGCGAGACTACAGCCGTCCGTTCTGGCGCTGAGCTGGGTTAAAGATAGAACAGAGAGGGGCCATAGAAATCTCATTTCAACGGCATGCTGCGCCCCATAACCGGTACTGACAAAAAAAGAGGTGGCAAAGACTACCGCCACCAAAAGTCAAAGTCATAGGAAAAGGGAAAGGTTAATGACAACGTGGCAATGGCTGAATGTAAGGGGCGCAAAATGTGGCGCCCCTTGCGCCATAGCAGTCTCGTTAAGGGTAAAGCTTATATTTCTCACGCAACTGCAAATAGCTATCCACCGCTGGTTGCCACTGGGCTTCGATGAACTGGACCGTTTCATCAACGGACAGTTTTCTTTCGCTTGCGTCATTCAGCAACGTAACCAGTTTGCTGGTGCCGGTGAGCTTGGCCAGCCACTGAGGGCGTATCAAGAAGAACTCCTCCTGATAATCCAGGTACTGCGCTTCTTTTGCCGCAGGGATCACCATCTCATAGCCCGCAGTCTTGAACTTGAACCACCAGTCGACCAGGTAACGTATCGTTGGTTTAACCTGGCTGATATCGGTAGCGGTCAAAATCTCCCCGCACACTTCCTTTCCGGCCTGGGGCCAGCCGGTTTTCTGCTGGTTAATATCCACCTGATAGCAGGTATTGACGTAAAACTGGCGCGTAGGGAAACCCAGTTGTTCAAATGGATGGTCTGAACCTCTGCCCATGTTGACGCTGGTGGCTTCAAACAGCCCCAAAGAAGGGTAAAGCTGGATAGCCAGATCGCTGCGCAGGTTCGGTGATGGCCGTACTGGCAGTGAATAAGGGGTGTCATGCTGGTAGTTAGCCATGCTGATAACCATCAGGTCTTCAGCGGGCAACTGATGGTGTTTGTTGCCAAAGGCCTGCCAGTGGGTATCGTTGAAATTCGTCAGCCAACCTTCGCCGGTGATCATGCGGGCAAACTCCCCGGAGGTGAGTCCGTGCACCATTGGTATCGGATGCATACCAATCCCCGAGATGTATGCCTCCTCAAGAATAGGGCCATACACATGGCTGCCGAGCGGATTGGGCCGGTCGAATACCATCATTTTCTTATGGTATTTTTGCAGGCTTTCCAGCATATGGTGCAGGGAAATGGTGTAGGTAAAGAAACGAACGCCCACATCCTGCAGATCGTAAATAACGATATCGACATTGGCTAACTGTGCCTCGGTGGGATGGGCTCGAGAACGTCCATCCTCATCCCTGCCATACAAAGACACGATCGGCAGGCCGCTGTGCTTATCGATATGGTTATCGTCGCCCAGCCCGGCATCGGCATTACCACGGATACCGTGTTCTACCGAGAACAGAGTGGTCACGGTAAATTGATATTTTTCCTGCTCGGCGAGCAATTTGTCGATGGTGTGTTGGCCCTGTTTATTGATTGAGCTTTGGTTCACCATCAGGCCGACGCGCTTATTTTTGAGCAGTGGCCCATAGGTTTGTTCCTGGTCGACGCCGAGCACTATGCCTGGTACAGCGCTGGCATAGCCAGCGCTGAGAGCAAACGACGAGCACAGGAATAACACTGTCAGTAGCAGATGCCTCATTCCTTATTTCTCTCTATTAATGGGATCAATTGCCCGTCAGAAGTTATGCCGCAGTTCCAGCGCCCAGAACCAGAAGTTGTTGCTGGTTTTATCACCGTTCATCCAGGTTTGTTCCGGGCGGTAGTAACTGTCGACAAACAGCGACGTCTGCTTGGTAAACGGATAGATTGCCTGGAAGCCGTAGCGGCTTCGGTCTTTCTCTTTATACACCGTTTCCTGGTTTCTGGAGTCGCGGAAGCTTTGCGTCCCTTTAGTCAACGCCAGGCGGGTATAAGGCATTAACATCACGCCACTATCGAACTTGTAACGGTAAATCGCCCACAGGAAATGCTCCTTGTTATACAGCGTATTGACCAGTTGCTCATCGATATACAGATAGTTCAGCCAGAGGGAGTTTTTCTGGTTAAACGTCAGGTTTGCCCCCGCGAAGTGCTCATTGATCTGGCTCCAGTCGCGTTTGTAAACCCCATAATCTCCTTTTGCCCGCGCATAATCCAACTTGCGGTCAATCAGGCGGAAGGAGAGGCTGGCATTAAAACTCAGGCTATCAGAGTACTTATAATAAGCTTGCGGACGGATCCAGATCTCGTGTCGCTCCTCACCCTTGCGGATATCCCCTTTGTATTCTGGATCGGCCAGTGCCGGGTTGCTGATGGATGGATAATGCCAGTTGTCGTTACGATAACCGAGGCGTAATTTGGTGTTGCCAGTTTTCCCTGCCAGAGTAAAGGGAAAGGTTCTGGTGACGCCTGCCTGCCAACGTGTGCGGTCATATTCTGGCGTATTATCCAGATAGGTTTTCAAAAACTGAACGTCATACAGCCATAATGAATCATTCTGGTAAATAAAGGCACCGACATAAGGCGAGGTAGCTACGCTGCCACGGATATATTTCCAGCGATCGTCACTGTCTATCTCCTGCTCGGTACCAATATAGGTATCAAAGCGCCAGGTTTGTTGGTGAACTTTATCCTGTGCCTCTTTCTTTTCTTTTTCTATTTGCTGAATGCGTTTATTGAGTTTGATGATCTCCTGATCATAATCCGTCTCAGACTCATCAGCCAATACCGGTTGTGCCATGAGAATGGCACTGAAAATCACTAGCCCTGTTAAGATCTTCATGTTTTACCTTCAGAGATATTATAATGCTGTTAATCCGTAACCGCGTGGGTAGAGCACGTTATTATTATCTGGTGTTTTAATATCAACCGGCAATTTACCGTGAGGCGTTGCAAGGCTATCCCCTGCTGGCCCCTTGAACAGCGTTCTTAAACCACTGCGAATATTGGTTTCCAGGCTGTTGCGGACGTTATTGGTGACATCAAAACCGGTGATACCATAAATCGCAATGTTAGCCTTTACGCCCGATAAATAAGCGATGTCATAGGGATTACGCGTAGCAATAACCACCAGAGGAATGTTTTGCTTGTTGGCTACGTCGATGATGCGCTGCGCATTGGCTGGGTTGAGCTTCAGGTTGTAGGTAGCCAGGATAACCAACTGCTGACCTTGCAGTTGCTGCTCAATTTCTTCGGTCGTCAACGTGTCCTGATCCAGTTTGACCACCTGATCTTTGACGTTTAAGCCCACTTTCAACTCGTCGGCAATCTGAGCTAAATGCTTGTTGATTAACTCATTGCGTGGGCCTTCGTCCGAAAAGACCATAATGTTGTTTTGTGCTTTAAGCGGATAAGGCAGGACCCGATCGTTTTTGATCAGCGTAATGGCCCGCTCCGAAATGGCGTTTTCCAGATCCTTGTGCGCCTTGGAAGCGACAATGCTTTCAGCCGTGGCAGCATTATGAGGCGCAGGGGAGATGCGTTTACTGAGCTTGGTATAAATCACCCGCTGGGCGGAATCTTCAATGCGTTGCTTCAGCACCGGGTCTTTTTCCGCTTCGGCCTGCAAATAAGCGTACAGTTCGCCGAGTTGTTCAATGCTGGCACTGTCTTTAATTCCTATTGGCATCAAGACAATATCATTACCGGCTAAAATAGCCTGCTTGATGGACCAATGACGGTCAAAATTGCCGGTAATGGCTCCCATGTCCATGGCATCCGTCAGGATCAGCCCGTCAAACTTGAGTTGATTACGCAGGGTATCGGTCAAGATCGCTTTGGATAAGGTCGCCGGGGTACCGATTTTCTCTCCCTTGATGTTGGTCAGGATGGTGCTATCAAGCGCTGGCACCACCACATGGGCGGTCATGATGGCATCGGTATCGGGCATCACGTCGACAAAGGGTTTCAGTTCGGTCTGTTGCCATGAAGCCTTATCCGTGTTGACGCTGGGGAGTGCAAAATGGGTATCTGAGGCGACGTTGCCGTGCCCAGGGAAGTGCTTCAGAGAGGTGAGCACCGGATATTGGTGAATACCTTCGATATAGCTTCGAGCTAATTGTCCAACCAGAATTGGATCGTCGGAATAAGAGCGAACGCCGATGACTGGATTATTCTGGTTGTTATTCACATCCACTACAGGCCCAAAGTTAAAGTTAAACCCAAGGCTGGTTAACTCATAACCATGAATATTCCCAGCCTGTTTGGCTAAATCGGCCACACCGGTAGCCCCCAAGGCCATATTGCCCGGCATCTCAGTGCCCACACGCAGGCGGGTAACATACCCACCTTCCTGATCGGTACTGATAAACAGCGGTAAGTTACTCCGTGCGTGCTGGAAATTATTAATCAACTCAACCGTTTGTGGGGTATTAATCAGGTTTTCACGGAACAGGATCACCGAGCCTAAATGATAGTCCGTCATCATTTTACTGACGTTGGTATTCATCTCGGTAAAAGGGGTTTTGCTTTCGCTGCCGTTTTCATCCCAGGAACGAATGTCCACCATCAACATTTGTCCGAGTTTTTCCGCCAAACTCATGTCGGCAATGATCTTTTCAGCTGCGCCTTTGGGGGAGAGCCACATCTCTTTTAGTTGGGTTTCAGGAATAGCGGCAGCATAGCTTCCGGCACTAAATAAAAATATGGCCGGTATTATTTTTTTCATGGGATGACTCCGAGGTATCAATTTCCGGCGATTGTACATTCCAAAGCAGGTAATAAAGTGATAATTATCACAGTTGATCGATTCGTGTTTGTGATGCGCAAAGGAATAATGCCGGTTTTTTATACCAGCATTGTATCGCGCAGCTTGATTGGTAAAGGGGGCGAGCAAAGAATAACCCTTTAAGGGCAAGAATATCTTGCGATAATTATTTTAATCTCGTCATAAAAAGTTAAGATAATTCTTGTCATTGTTTTAATGGTATTCGGTTTTTTCTGGGGGTCAGTCGTCCAGGTTATTAATGGTCATGCTCGCATTCAGCACCAGAGGTTTGGCGCTCTCTTTGCGTTGTTGCATTAACGCCAGGAAAATCAAATCCGTCAGGGTATTCTGTGCGGTTCTGGACGAAATCGAAGAGCTACGCCACTCGTTTTCATCAGAGACACTTTCCAATACATAATCGGCTATTTTGGCTAAAGGATTATCTTTGCTGCCGGTTATGGCGACCACTGTCGCTCCCTGTGCTTTTGCCATGGAGGCGGCGATATGCATATCTTTCCTGCGGCCACTGAAAGAAATCACGATTTGTACGTCTTTGGCGGTTAGCGCCTGCGCGGTGGCAATCTGGACGTGAAGATCGGCTTCCACCAGGCTCAGGATACCGATCTTTTGTAATTTATAGCTCAGATCTTTGGCGGTGAGGCCAGAGCCCCAAATGCCGACGATCTGCACGCGCTGGGCGTTATCGATGGCATCGACCACCTGTTGGAAAATGGCGAAATTGATCCTTTTTGTCGTCTCGACGATTGCGGCATTTTTCTCATGGGCCAGCTTTTGTGCCACAACCATCAATGAATCTTCCGACGAGATGGCGTTATGCAAGGCCTTGTGCGGAGAGGACTTGAACAGGTTATTTCTACCCAGCTCCTCACTGATGGCAATTTTCAGGGCAGGGAAGCCTTTCATACCGATTTTCTGGCTAAACTTGACGATGGCAGACTGGCTGACCCCCGCATCTTCAGCAAACTGGGAAGAAGACATGCCCAGGACGGCTTCCGGGTTATCAAGGATATATTTAGCGATTTTTTGCTGGTTTTCGGCCAGGCTTGGCAACAACCAGGTGATTTCGTTCAGGACTGACATCAACAATATCTCCACTGTGTGTAATAGATTATTCCAGTTAGGGGGCTTTTCATTCCTTTGACTTATTTATTTGAAATTGTTGGAAATTAAATTTTAAATGGCGGTTGTTTTTCCGCTTTATTCCTGATTTAGCTCTCGGCGAGAATAGATTTACCGTGACGATTATCACATTTGCCGAATAAATAATTCCTTAACATTGTCGAAAATCTTAACCCATTGGAAGCCCCTATGAAGATAAATTTAAGCCAGATGGTGACGGAAAGCCGCAACCCGGCCAGTTCGCAAATTGATACGCTGCCCACACTGGATATGCTCGCCGTGATCAACAGCGAAGACCAAAAAGTGCCGCTGGCGGTAGCCGCCACCTTGCCAGAAATCGCCAGGGTAGTGGATCTGGTGGTGGAGGCTTTTGCCAACGGTGGCCGATTGATTTATTGCGGAGCGGGCACCTCTGGCCGGTTGGGGATCCTGGATGCCAGTGAGTGCCCACCTACTTACGGCACGCCGCGTGAGCAGGTAGTTGGTCTGATTGCCGGGGGCCATGCCGCGATTTTGCAGGCGGTGGAAAATGCCGAAGATAGTCCGCAAATGGGCGAGCAGGATCTGCGTAATCTCGATTTCAACGCGCGTGATGTGTTGGTCGGCATCGCAGCGAGCGGCCGCACCCCTTATGTGCTGGGGGCAATAGCTTATGCCCGTAGCGTTGGGGCGACTGCCGTAGCCATCTCATGCAATCCGAATAGCGAAATGGGTCAGGCAGCCGATATCGCGATTGAACCGGTGGTAGGCCCAGAAGTGGTGACAGGTTCATCGCGGATGAAAGCGGGAACGGCGCAGAAGTTAATCCTGAATATGATCACCACCGGGGCGATGATCCGCAGCGGCAAGGTTTACAGCAACCTGATGGTCGACGTGGAAGCCACCAACGCCAAGCTGATACAGCGCCAGGTCAATATCGTGGTCGAAGCCACGGAGTGCAGCCCTGAAGAGGCGGAAGAGGCACTTAATCAATGTCAGCGCCACTGCAAAACCGCGATTGTGATGATCCTCGGCGGCTTGTCTGCACCTGAGGCCAGCGCGGTTTTGAGTAAAAACAAAGGATTTATCCGTCAAGCACTGCAAGGGATACAGGCATAACCATGGCGAAAATAACCGTTCCGATGATAGAGCAAATTTTACTTCTGGTAGGCGGCAGTAAAAATATCATTATCTGCGGTAACTGCATGACCAGGCTGCGTCTGACGTTAAAAGATCGTCAGCAAATACGGCTTGAAGAGTTGAAGAAGATCCCTGGCGTGATGGGGGTAGTTAACGGCGACGATCAACTGCAGGTTATCCTCGGCCCTGGCAAAGCGCAAACTGCCAGCGAGATGATGAATGCGTTGTTAACGGCGCAGCCGCAGCAGGAACGGGGGAATGCCGAGCAAGCTGACTTGCAGGCCCTGGCAAGTGAAAACAAGCAGCAGATGAAAGCCAAGCAAAATAGCGCGGTGCATAATTTCCTGACTAAATTTGCCACGATTTTTACGCCGTTGATCCCAGGTTTTATTGCCGCAGGGCTGTTGTTGGGGATCGCTACCCTGATGCAGCAAACGCTGATCGTGGAGGGAGTGGCACCGGCCGCATGGCTCAAAGGGCTGATCGCTTACATGAAAGTGTTCAGCATCGGTTTGTTTACCTTCCTTAGTATCCTGATTGGCTTTAATACTCAGAAGGCCTTTGGTGGCACCGGGGTTAACGGTGCGATCATCGCTTCGCTGTTTGTTTTACGCTATGTACCGGAAGGAACTACCGGCTACTACGCAGGGATGAGCGACTTTTTTGGGCTGGCGATCGACCCACGCGGTAACATTATTGGGGTGCTACTGGCCTGTATCTTGGGCGCATGGATCGAAAGGCAGGTGCGCCGGGTGATCCCCGATAATCTGGATATGATCCTGACTTCGTCAATTACCCTGCTGATCACTGGCGCCATTACCTTTGTGGTGATTATGCCGGTTGGCGGTGAGTTGTTTAAGGGCATGTCATGGCTGTTTATGCACTTGAACGGCAACCCGTTCGGTACCGCCATTCTGGCCGGGTTGTTCCTGATCGCCGTTGTGTTTGGCATTCATCAGGGCTTTGTGCCGGTTTACTTTGCCTTGATGGATGCGCAGGGCTTCAACTCGCTGTTCCCTATTCTGGCGATGGCCGGTGCAGGGCAGGTGGGGGCGTCACTGGCGCTATTTGCTCGCTCTCCTAAAGGCTCTCTGCTTCGTACCCAGATTAAAGGTGCCATTTTCCCCGGCCTGCTGGGGATTGGTGAGCCGCTGATTTACGGCGTCACCTTACCGCGTCTGAAGCCTTTCGTTACTGCCTGTCTTGGGGGCGCGGTCGGTGGGTTCTTTATCGGTCTGGTTGCCTGGATGGGGTTGCCGGTGGGGCTGAATACGGTGTTTGGTCCTTCGGGCCTGGTGTCGATCCCATTAATGACCTCAGCCAACGGGATTTTTGCCGGCATGCTGGTGTATGTCGCCGGTATTTTGATCTCCTATATCGCCGGCTTTATTCTGACCTGGTTGTTTGGCAGCAAGGATGTTGATTTAAGCTGATTTAATATTATTGCGAAATAGCCCTGCTTGCAGGGCTGTTTTTTATCCCCATCTAGCAGCTTTTGCACTCTCCAAGATTTCGCCTACGCTTGAAGTTATGATTCACTGGGATATACTTGTTAGAATGAAAGATAAAGGTATCTTATGAATGATTTATATCATTGAAAATCGCGTGCTTTTCAATATGGATGAAAACGCGTTTACGCTTCTTGAGGATGGGAATGAGAAAATAATCATTTCTAATCCGGCTCGGCGTGTCCTGGCCTTGCTTATCGAACAGCATGGTTCCATCGTACTACGCGAGACTCTGTTCCAGAAGGTTTGGGATGATTATGGTTTGATTTCAAGCAATAACAATCTCAATCAATGTATCAGTAAATTGCGGAAAATCATTTCCAGCTTAGGTATCGAATCAGAATTTATCGTAACCATTCCTAAAATTGGTTTCTTGATCAAGAAAGAAACCAAAGTGCAAGTTTATCTTGAATCTGAAAAGCAGGAAATCCTTGATGAAAAGCCTTTAATTCATGATGATAAATCACATGAAACCGTTTTGCTTAAAGAAAAGCCAACTCCAGTTGTCGATATAAATAACAAAAATAATATCAAAAAATCTGTCGTGGTTTATCTTTTTCTCGCTCTAAGCTTTTGTTTAATCTCATTTTTTGTAATCTTAAGTTACGATAAAAAACCTATGCAACTTAACCATTTTGTTGCAAATTTTGGTGAGTGTAAATTGTACTCTGTGACACCCATTACTAAGAGTGAAAATGAAAAATTTATAGCTCGAGCCAAATGTTTTATGGCCGATAAAAATATGGTTTGCAAAAGTAATGATGCCTTCATATTTCATACTGAATCAACGTTATCTCCTATTAACACCGGCTCCTTTCGTGAGTTTATGGCAAGATGCGAGGTGGGTAAAGACAACCGCATAGAATCATGCCAGAGTTTTTATAGAAATGATAGGAAATGCAATGAGTAATATAAAAACAAAAAACATAATAATCTCTACTGTATTGGTGACGGCAGTACTTGTTCTATATGCTATTTATACCGTATTCAGTTACCAAAACAATCGCGTGGATGAGCCCATTTATAACTACGGTTGTCGTGGTAATATTAGTGTGGAAAGCATATACAATGACAAACTTGTGACTATGAATGCCAATGTTTACTTCTCATTCTTGAATTCGCACAATATTATTTACGCAATAAGTGGCACCGCGACAATGTATAATGAAAAAAATGAAGTCATAAAAAAGCAAACGATCTTAAGAAATATTTACTATAGTTATCGAGTTGAGAGTGTTAGACAGCATACTTATACATTGAACAGTGAGCGTATCGATGTCAATGCAATCGATAATATTGATAACAATTTCGCAAGCCTTGTCATGTTTGACAGCATGTTCAAAGTGGGCTATAACGATATAGTAGTGATTAAACCGAAAACCGAGAATACTATTTTAATTTCGAATAATCAGTCACCTTTTATGATGTGTGTGTATCATTAAATTTCTTGGGAAACTAGCAGAAATCAACGCCTATCGATAATAAAAGTACAGGCTAAAACCACATGCCAATGCATAGCGTTTGAGCGTTTTAAAGCTGGCGTGTGTCGGTTTCTTTTCCAAACGGCTAATTGCTGGTGGTGTGACTCCCAGTCTTTTTGCGACTTCTGCCTGGCTTAATCCCGCTTCTTCACGCATTTTTTGTAGAATATACTCTAACTCAACCTCTTCTTTCAATTTTTGATCGTCGTACTGAACTCGCGGATCTTCCAGTGCTTTCACCAGCGATCTGGCATTGTTTCTAAACTCCATTGAAGACCTTCCTCATCCAAACCAATGATATTGGTCTGGCCTACTCTCAGTATAAATATCATTTTGGCGGTTCTTTCAGTACCATCGTGCTAATATTTTTAACTTCGGAAAGTCCCACTAATAATTGAAGGAACTGTGGCGAGGTAAGTCCTAACTTTCTCATGGCGTTCATTTTATGCGCGCTGACGGTTTTAATATTTATTCCTGCCATCTTGCCAATGGCCGCAGGCGTTATTTTTCGAGCCAAACTGTTTAATACAAACCACTCCCGCTGTGAGAGGGGTTTATTAGCACCATTAGCTTCTTTCTTTTCAATAATGCCTGGGCTAGCATATTGGTTATTAGTATTGACGGACTGAGTAACAACACGATGGATAAACTGTAGGGTCTCTTTTTTTGACAATAAATGGAACATTTTAAATGAAGTAAGGGAATGTAAAATCTCCATCTCTTTACTCTCGGTTAAAATAATGACTCTGTTATTAATGCAATCTCTTTTTAAGGCTGAAAAATAATTAATTAAATCATAAGTCGGCATAGTATACTGCTGGATAGAACGCTGCATTTTATAAACGCCTAGCTCAGAATACGCATTCTCCAACAAATAATTAAGCCCCATCTCCGTACAAAAATCATTAAAAAAAACAATAAAGCACGATCCCTGACTCATTGGTTCCAAGTCATTTATTTCTTGCCAAACCGCCATGTTATCTCCAAGTATTAGTAGTAGTTGACTTTTACAATCACTGAGGTATCAAATTGACCCAGGGCAATGTCTCTTCCTGGAATTGCACTTATTGTCGCTATAAAGTCTTTCGTGACTTGATTGACATTATTTAACTCTGCAAAATCATCGTAGCGATTAAATTTGATAGCCTGTTGTAAATCGTTGTATAGGGTTAATTTAGTCCCATTCTGTAAGTCTATTGCATCATCACCAATCAATGGACTTGGGGTAGAGAATTCAGCCTGTAGCGAGAAGTTATCGAGACAACCTTGCTTTATTGCTTGAATAGCGAAAGGCATGCTTACGCCAGAGGTTCCCGTTAACAAATTCTTCTGGATAGCGGAAAAGTTGACTATTTGCGATTCAGGATAGACTTTTAAATCTGAGCCACAGGCCAGAAAGCGGACTCCTTGCAGGCCTGATAGCGTATATTTTACGTTTTTTGCGTTGGCGGAATTATTCAGGCCGCGGCTGCCATCTAATTGGAATACAATGAATTGATCGTTTCCTTTATAGGTCCCATTGCTTGGTGCGTTACCTGCCAATTTGATATAGAGCCTGAACGTAATTGGGATAGTGACATTCTGACCTTTTTTGATAGGTGCACTACCGGTGCTCAAACTTTGTGCATTTTCCTCAAGATCCTGGCCATTATAACTCACACCGAGCTTCAGTCCTTCTCCCAACGACTGGGATTTTGGGTTGAAATAAAAATGCACTACGTCAGTGATTGTGCCAAGAACATTATCACAATAGGCCGTCATACTGATTTCATTGGATTCCCATATTTTGGTTCCGATAGGCACATTGGAAGGGATCGCCAGTTTACCGACGGGGATTGGTGGCATATTCACCAACTGAGTGCCTTTTTCAACACAGTCTAAAGCCTTAGCTGTCTGGCTCATAAATAATAAACTGAGCAATAGTGATATGAGGTGAAGTGAACACCATTTTCTTTGAGTATGCATTTTTTATCCTGATTTAAAATCGGCGCTAGAGTTTTTATTATTTATAGCTAAGCCTAAAGGTAGCTTGTGTATAGAAATTACCTAGTTGAATACGATCTAGTTGTTCATAACTTTCCAACATGACGAACAATTGCAGTACATCGTTATTATCTTGTAGCCGGAATAGTTGGCTTTCCTCGCCTAAAATCACCCGTTCTCCCTGTTCGTTCTCAATAGCCAAGCCAACCCCATGCTTCATATCCTTCCCACCCAATAAATCCTGTCGCGTCGAGGAGGCGCTTTCACCGTAAAAAGTTATTGAAACCAGATAGCCATTGTTGGCACTTTCTTCGTTCATTTTTACCTTATCGAAGGCGGAGTGTTTTTCCATGACGCAGTTGACGACATGTATTTTTAAAGGAATGGGTGAAGAGTGAGCACCCACTCGGTTAAACGTTGCGTTGCTAATAACCCCTAAAGGGATAACCTGTTCATCGCTAGCCATTTCAATGTGACAAGGCGAGGTGATCACCGCACCGGAAAATGACAGTTTCCCGCGCATTCCTTCCGCTGATTGGTGCGCTGGGCTAGCCGCCGCGGTCCCAACGAAAATGCATAACAGTAATGCCAGTACACTATATGTGCGGTTAAGCTTCATGCCATCCTCCGCTTTATCGGCTCTTATTGTTGATTTTTTCACATTGGCTGTTTCGGCACTGATACTCATTGATCTGCAGACCGCCATAGTCATCCATATACCCAATGCTATAGCGTTCGCCACTATAGCCACCGGTAGCCACCGTTTCTGTCGAGTATGGAGCGATCATGACGCTGTCAAAACCAGGGAAATTGCCGCGATTATCCTGGCTTAAATAGCCAATTGTGATGTAGAAGGGGGTCGGGTTAGCCATTTTTACCGTGCCATTTTGCGCCGTCACCGCGATCTTCTCCTGCCAGATATCCCCTTGCTTTGGCGTAATTGCCGCAGGTCGGAAGAACACTTTTATCCGGCTTTGGATCGCTACCTGCATCACGTTGTTTAGTTCGCTCTTCGGCGGCACTTCTCTGACATTGAAATAAAAAATCGACTCACGATCCTTAGGTAATGCTTTCGCATCTGCCAGTTGCAGGATCCTGACCAGGCTTTTTTGGCCTGAGTCGATACGCTGCATTGGCGGCAGAGCGACTAGCGGACTGGGGATTTTTTCCCCGGCGGCATTCTCAAGCCAAACTTGTGCCAGATAGGGCAAGCTTTTACTCTGATTTTCAAGCATGACGCTGACAGATTGATCGTTACTCCCGAATATCACGCGAGTTCTGTCCAGGTTAATTGCAGCAAAGGTGGCATTGCAGGCTAAAATAGTCATAGCCAATATGGCTAAGCGTAAATTTTTTTTCATTTCTTCATTTCATCCCTAATAAAGTGGCGCAGTCGTGAAACATATGCCTATTGACATGGCAATAAAACCTGACCGGAATAAATAGAACTATCATCGGGTGCGTGGATGCGACATTGTTTATTTTCACCCCATCGTACAGTCAGTTTCTTCTCTGCAGAAATACCCGCAAGATAAACCAGTCCATTTTCACCAACCAAGCCGGATTCGAACCCAGTGCTGTTATCCGTTACCACAGAGCCCAACGGAGGAAAACTGCCATCCTGTAACCGGATCACCGCCATCAGTTGCTGGCCTTTTATGGCACGAATTTTTCGGTAGCCAATAGCACCTTCGGTTAGAGTCTTACTGACAACGGAACTATAAACTTCGACATCGACAGGTAGATTATTGACATCAATCCATACGTCCGATGTTTGATAACTTGATACGCCATTAGCCACGGCAATGCCGTAGTCGTTGGTGACACCAGACCCGTTATTGATTGGGATCCCTTTTACCTGCGCAGCCAGCATGATCCTTGGTTCATCGCCTGCGCTGTTTTGGTGTAGTGCTGCCCCGTAAGGCGTCGCCGTCAATGAACCGTACCAGTTGCCGCTGAGTGAACGATAATCATTATTTTTGACACTACCATTCAAGCCAAATTGCCCATGTGGCGTATTGTGCTGATAATTACCACGGAACACGCCATTGCCTTTCTGGATATCAGGGCTGTTGCCCCCCGCACTGACCCGCCAAGTGTTATTAATGTCCTGGCTATTGTAATAAGAAACGGCCTGACTGAAGCCCCCGCTAGAGCTTTGCTGCGCGTCATAACTGATCTGTTGCCCGGCAGAGATTGGTAAGCTGAATGACAGGAATATCTGATCCTCGTCCTCATAGCGATATTTCAATTTGCTGGCGGTCAGCGTGGTCGATATCCCTCTGAATGGGCCGATATCGAAAATTTTGCTCGCCGACATGCTGTAATTATTGGTCGATGAATCATTCCAATAAATTTTGTGCGTGGCCGACAAATAGAGCGTGACATCTGGCCATGGCACGTATTGGTTCGCGGTTATCGTATACGTTTGTTTGTCATCCCTTGAATAGGTATTGCCACTGACTTTGTCAAGGTACTGATTCAACGACATAAACGTTTTTTCTGAAAAGCGATATCCGGCGAACGTGATCTGGCTGCCGGTGGCCTCAAAACGCTTGGCATAATTGGCCCGAACGCTGTATCCCGTCTGCTTGTTCTGGTGCGCCAGATTTGCAGCCGAACGGGTAACGTCGAAAGAGACAGCCCCAAAGCTTTGCAGGTTTTGGCCTATGCCCAACGCTTGTGCCTGATAGTCACCGTTGGTGGTAATCACTCCGCCGTACAGCGACAAATTATTCAGTATCCCCCAGGAAAGCTCACCGCTATAGAACGCTGGGTCGATGGCGTGATTGTTTCGTCCCTCTGTCGGTTTACCCAGTGCGGTTTTAAACCGAACGCTTCCTTTTCTGGTCAGGAAGGGAATGGTTGCCGTGCTGACCTGATAGGAGGTCACGCTACCGTTTTCCTCTTCAATACGTACATCGAGTGCGCCTTGTACCGCTTCACTCAGATCCTGAATAACAAACGGCCCTGGGGGCACGTTGGCCTGATAAATAATCCGGCTATTTTGACTGATAATCACCCTGGCATTGGTTTTTGCTATGCCAGTGACCTGCGGTGCGTAACCACGCAGGGACGGCGGTAACATACGTTGATCGCTATTCAGTGATACCCCTGCAAAGCGGAATGAATCGAATATGTCCGAGTTAAGGTAGGTTTGCCCACCGCTCAATTTTGCGCCCAACGCTGGTATTGCACGATACAGGTAGACCTGCGCCCAGGTAAATTGGTCACTCCTTGGCCCGTTTGACGAGTGACTATTGGTATACTGGTAATCGCCACGTAGACGCCATGGCCCCATATTGGCACCGGTAGTTCCGTAACTACTGAAATTGGTTGAGCGCGCGCCCTCTTTGGGGACGAATTTGCTGCCTAGCAGGTTGTAGTCCAGCAAGAAACCAGGGACTCCCTCGTCCCACTGTGAGGGGGGAACCCAGTTCTGATCGCGATAATTGAGCCAGGCCTGAGGTATCGTAATCGTTAGGGTCTGTTTCTCTTGATCATAGCGGGCTGTAACTTCAGGATCCTGGTCCAGCGAGAGGCATTGCTGGCCATGCCACGTGGTCAACGAAGAACGGAAACTATCAGTCAAATCGAATTGTTCGACTAATTCTGGCGTAAGGCACACTCGGCTATTTTTTTTACTTTCAGTAGCAATATATTTTATTAAGCGTTGTTCTGGCAATAAGTGACCATTGATCACAATATCCAGCAGATACTCTCCTGGCAGAATGTAGTTCGCCACTTCAAAACGTGATAGGTCAATGTTTTCTCGATCTTTAGCGTCGATAATATGGGTGTTGAATTCGACGGCTTGGCTTGCTGTAGACATACCTATCCCAGCCAAGGTCAAGATAACTAATCTTGTCAGCCTAAGACCCATTGAGATCCGATTCAATGTAAAATACATAGTGAAATCACTTTTTATGTTTTTAGAGAAAGTTAGAACTTTGCTATAGAAAATTAATGGTGATGCTGTTTATTGAGGTGCTGTTTATTGAGGTGCTCTCTCCTCAATACGCTTTATAATTGCAGTTGCCTCAGTAAAAATACAACTGCAATTATTAAGGATGTTTACCTGATGATAGCTAAAATATTATTTATAGTTTAGTGCGTATGTCGCTTGGGAAACGATAGTCCCCGTAGAAACCGGCTGATTGTTTGCTTCAACACGGGCTGCAAAGACCAGCTCATTGTTACCGGTGACCAGATTGATATCTTTTGAGGTATCGCCCACCTTCAGTAGATCGCCATTAGCATCGATCAAACGGATTGCTGCACCCTTTGCACTTCCGGTGTTTGCGACCAGTTCAGCAACGCTGCTGTCTGCGGTGCCACCAAAAGAAACGCCCACTTTTGACATAGCTGGATATTCCACAGCACCTGCAGTTTGTGAAGACAAATCACAATCTTGCAGATGAATGGTGTAGCTAACGTTTTGAGAATATTTGTTGCCGGTTTCAAGTACCTTATTCGCTACCTGACCCATATCGACGTTGATATCTGCATCACCCGGAGCCACGGAGCAAGGTGCGTTGATCACGGTACCCGTGAAATGAATACGGCCTGACCCTTGGTCAGCACCTACAGGGGCATCAGCGAAAGCGGAAGAAGATACCAATGCTGACATGGCAATAATGAAAATATTCTTTTTGGCGTTAAACATGATTCGTCCTTCATAAAGTTACGATAAAACAGTTCGTTCAGACGACTTTCACTACAGATAAAAGTGGCATGAACAACCATATGTAATATCGAAGAGAGCCCATCTCTCTTGCAAATCAATAATACTGATATTTTTCATATCGCGATATAATAATTTGAAAAATAACCATATTAAGAATTAAGTTCCGCGCAAACTATCTGCAGCACTTATTTAGCGTGATTGTTAACTTTTATGTGAATAGTATTGATACTAAATTTCAGTATTTTCTTAAGTTAAGGTCGCTAGCTCTTGATGGCTTTAATGTTTTTATCATTATTTTAACAATTAAAGTCATTAAATTTAATTTTTTGTTATCTTTAAGATAACAATTTGGGGCTGCATTGCATTTTTATGACGAAAAAATCACCGGTAATTATAGTTAACAAATTTTTTCTAGGAGGTTTCTTGAGGTGGTTCTAGCTTCGGGGGGAATCGACGTTGATGCATCTTGATTGGCTTAGGCGATTAAATGCTTGAGGGAGGCTTTTCTCGCGTGTAATGCATGGTTCCGGTAGGTGTAGGTCTGCTTTCGAACAACAGAATTTTATAGCAATCATGATGACTGTCTATTCACAAGCCATAGACAAACTTGTTCGTCACGGTTGTACAATAAAAATAGTGGATTCAATACTATCAATCAGATGGGGCCATTTAATCCATGCTTTCATGTACGTTCACAAGTTTAATTCCACGGTTAATTTTAAATTAAATATCTATTTTTTTCTTTAAAAAAGAATTAAACCTCACATTATTAGGGGGTGAGGAAATTAAATTGATAGGTTTGTTATATCACTATAATCTATTTTATATCAATGGCTATAAGTTAACGTATGAAGTCTATCGAAGATTTTAGATATTTAATGTATTGAACGGGGTAATACTACGATGGCAGCGTCGGCCAAAATAATCAAAGTTCTGATAATCGATAGGGATAACTATTTTACCATCGGTTTATGCCACATAATTTCTGGTTTTTACCGCAGTAAGGGTATTGAGGTGCAATTTATTACTCGGCCAGTAGCTGGGTTCTCGGCAGATATCATTTTTCAAGCGATCGACTATGGTGCCATGTTTAACGTTTGGCACCCCCTACCTTCGAAAGGGCAGACTCCGTTATTTTTCCTGATTCGGGACCAAAAAAATCGCTTGCCATCACATTTATTTCAATCGGTACGAAAAAATGGGACATTATATCGAAATCAACCGATCGATGTTGTCAAGAGCATGCTCGAAGAGGCGATATCTGTGCAAGGATGCCTGTCTCCGAGTACAACGCCCGTCACCAAGGGCTTCACTTTCCGCGAAAGTGAAGTGCTGCGCTATCTGAGACAAGGTAAATCGCACGAAGAAACGGCAAATGTGATGAGGCTTCACGTCAAAACCATAAGTGGGTATAAGCGTTCAGCGATGAGAAAACTGAATTTCAAGCGCAACCAAGAATTATTCCATTGGCTGTTACAAGGCGGGTTATCCAGCTCAGGGAGGAAAATATAAAGTATGAGTTATCTTATTTGACTTCAGGCCCCTGAATCTTGTTACAATTAGGGTGACTAGCCCCCCCTAAATTGAAGAGTGATAGGCATAAAAGAGCCATACCGTAGTTCTTGGCACTGAAGCTTATTTTATCAGGTGAAAAAATGCGTCATCCACAAAGTCCTTTACCATTGGCTAGCCCAATGGGGTTATCTTTATTGCCTCTAGGGTTACTAATGATTTGGCTGATATTACTTAGCCCACTCGCCCTACCTAATATGGGCGGAAGTGGCCTGAAACTACCGCAAAATATCCTGACTTGGGCGGTGATGGCTGCCGTCACTGCCACTCTCTGGTTGACACTACCGGCTAACTCTCCCATCTCCCTTAGCGTAACGGCTCGTTGGCTGCTGCTGGCCGTGGTGATCCTGGCAATTCCCCTATTATATACCTCCCCCCATTGGCAGAGTGCTGGGCTGGCACGCTGGCTTGGGTTGGCTGGCGGTTGGATTTTTTACGTCTCATGGATGCAATATCGCCCACCGCACTTTGCACGACATTGGCTATTTTACGCCATTCTGCTGGCCGCTGTATTCCAGGGGGTGATCGCTCTTTTACAATTGACCTTACCGGGAACCGTACCGGCTTGGTTTGACTACCCAATGAAAAACGGTCGGCCTTATGGGGTTTTCCAACAGGTGAATGTGCTGGCCAGCTTTATCGCTTGCGGATTGGCACTGGCATTGATGCTGTTGTTGTTGCCTGATTTTTCCTTAACTCAGCCAAAAGCAGAACGAGGCAGACGATATTCCTTGGGGTTGGTGCTGGTGCTGTTCCCCGCGTTACTGGTGTGGTTACAGTCACGGATAGGCTGGCTTGGCGGCGGTATCAGCGGGGCGCTGTTGCTCTGGTTGGGATGGCGGCAGGCAAAAAAGCTTACGGGGATCGCAACAGGTTTAATGCTTGTTGGTATCACTATTGCCCTGATTTTTCAAATAAATGGAGGGGTTGAAACGGTTGAACACGCCGCGTCAAATCAGGCCCGGCTGATCATGTTGCAGGACAGCCTAAAGATGATTGTCGAAAAGCCTTGGCTGGGTTGGGGCTACGGCGGATTCGAATACGGCTTTCAGCACTATCGTCTGGCTGCCGGATTATCCACATTGGGTCTTGGCGTGGTGCGCCATCCGCATAATGAAATCTTGCTGTGGTGGGTTGAAGGGGGCATAGCTGCCTTGGCAGGCATGGCGATCTTACTGTGTGCTGGTTTCAGGCTGTTCTGGCTATCTTGGCGAAAACATGGTGTAAGCCTGGCGCTGGTCATCGCGCTTCTCCCTTTGCTGTTACATAGCCAAACGGAATATCCGTTTATACTGTCTAGCGCACATTGGGCCATTTTTTTACTGCTGCTGGCACAGTGGGATCGCCAAACCGATAAGGCCACAGAACGCACTACTTTTCCTTTGATAACTCCCTCATTTTTACGAGCTGTAGTGCCCATGGCTTCAGCCATCGTTTTCATAGTGGCCAGTATTGGGCTGTATGCCAATTTGTCTTTAACCGCCTTTGAGCATAATCACTTCGCGGATATTCAACCTGCTCGCCGTGCGATGGCGTTTGACCCCTGGGTGAATACCGAACGCTGGCATTACGATCAACAGACCCATGCGTTGCTAATGTATAACCAGACCCGCGATCCCCGCCTGCTTGAAAACTATGCCCAATGGGCTCAGGGCTATCTTGCACGACGGATCGATAAAAATGTTTATGCCTCATGGTTAGCTATCGCACAATATCAGCAGGATACCGCCACCTACCGGCGTTTACACCACGAAGCAAACGCATTATTTCCCACCGATCCTCGGTTTTTAACCGATTTGCCTGAGTGAAGAGAGATAAGTTTATACTGGTGTGCACACTATGATCCGTGCGAGCCAACAATGCGCTGGTAAGAGTGGGGCAATCAGTTGGTCTGCTAGCGCAGGTCAGTGGTTTATCATGCGACTAGCTGGTACGGTATTGCCTTTATGGATAGCAAGGAACAGGGAATGTTTGACATTATCAGCGACTTGGCAAGTGTGGTATTTAGAATTATTTTTGGGATACTGGAAGCGATCTACGAAATTGTGAATTGCATTTACTCGTTTACCAAAGGGCGCAGGCGGATACGGGTGTTAATCACCGTATTGGTATTTTTGGTCTTGCTCGGTCTGTTCTATTGGTGGATTGTTAATGCAAGTACGGGGTAAGCCAGTGATGATTTAAATGGGCGCAGCATGCTGCGCCCCTAGGTGTCACGACATCTATCAGGCCTTACTACCTTTCCCAACGCGGCCCCAGACCATCTCGCCCTTATGGAACGTGGCGGTTCTTGGGGAAATACGCGCTACCGCTTCGGCGGAGCAGGAGGCATCTACCAGCACAAAACTGGCATCGTCCTGGGCTTTCGGCCATACGCGTTCACCCTTATCATTCAGCGGCAAGACATCACCGGTGGCGAGCGCCAACGAACGTGACAGGGTTCCCTCATTCGGGCGGACGTAAAGCTGAGCGTAAAGGTTGGCTTTCTCCAACATGTCGCCCAAACCATACGGCGACCAGTGGTCGATCACGCTGTCGGTGCCGGTCATCAAAAACACGCCTTTTTCACGCAGTTGGCTGAGCGGCATGTGCATAGTGCCAATAGGCACCGTGGTGGCAATGGTGATCTGCTGTGCTGCCATACGGGTAGCAATCTCATCCACCTGCTGTTCATTCATCATTGCCAGCGCAAAGGCGTGGCTAATGGTCAGCTTGCCCTTTAACTGTGGCGTTTTCTCAACGGTTGCCACCATGTAATTCACCGCCGCAATGCCTGCCGGGCTGGTTTCGTGCAGGTGGATGTCCACCCCTTTGTTATAATCCAGTGCGATCTGGAACATGCTATCGAGCGACTTTTCCATGGCGCCATCGACATTGGTTGGATCCAGCCCACCAACGTAGTGCGCTCCTGCCTGCATTGCCTCACGCATCAGCGGCTCTGATTTCGAATACAGCAAGCCATGCTGTGGGAACGCGACAATTTCGCAGTCAAAACCGGATTTGCAGCGAGCCAACACTTCTTGCAGATTCTCCAGGTTTTTCAGGCCGGAGGTCGGCTCAACGTTGCAATGGCTGCGAGCGGTGGTGGAACCGTAGGACTGAATCAGATCGATCAGCTTTTCGGCCCGCTCTTGGGTGTAAGGTTGCAGTTCCGGCAACAGCTTCTGCTCCAGCCGAATCATATCTTTGATGGTGGTGCCCGCTGGGCGATTCAGCGAACGCCATGGGCCGCCGTAAAAAGTTTTGTCCAGATGGATGTGCATATCACGCATGGCGGGCAGCATCAGTTTGCCGCCAGCGTCGTAGACCGGCAGCGTACTGTCCGCATGCTGGCGGTTATCGCGCAACGCAACGATCTTGCCCTGGTTGATCTCCAGCGTTTTCAGTTCGGTGCGGGTGCTGACCGGGGTTGCCCCGTCAAACTCAAAACCCGCCTCTAGCAGCACGTTATCCAGATAATAGTGCGGGTCGGTAATTTTCATGCGCTGGTCTGCCTCACAGTTCGTGGTTGCCGGGTTAGCAGCATAACCGACGGAGGAGGTTGCGCCCAATAGTGCGCAGGCCGCAGCTACTTTGCCACTATGGCTTAAAAACTCACGGCGGCTTTTGTTCTCATTCATCTGTTGTTGCCTCTCAGAGGTTAACGATATGGGTGCCCGTTTCACCGCGCAGTGCGGCGGGGAGGCAATCCGGCGAGGTGATGACGACGCGTTTGCCGCCATCGCGTAAGAACGCCAGGCTGGCGACGATCTTCGGCAGCATGCTGCCAGCAGGGAAGTGGCCTTCTGCCATATAGCGGGTCATTTCGGCCACGTTCACCTGGCCTAACGCTTGCTGATTCGGTTTGCCAAAGTGAATGCACACTTTCTCTACGCCAGTGGTGATCACCAGTACGTCGGCACGGATTTCCCTGGCGAGCAGGGCAGTGGACAGATCTTTATCGATCACCGCATCGACGCTTTGGTAATCCCCTTGTGAATTACGCGCTACAGGGATGCCACCGCCGCCTGCTCCGATCACCACAAACCCCTGTTGCGTGAGTGCCTTGATTGCGTCGGCCTCCACGATCCTGATGGGTTCCGGTGAGGCGACCACCCGGCGATAGCCGCGCCCGGAGTCTTCTACAAAACGCCAGGTGGGGTATTGCTGCAATAACGCATCGCGCTGTTGTTCGCTAAAGAAAGCGCCGATCGGTTTGGTGGGGTTGGTGAAACCGGGATCCTGTTTATCCACTTCAACCTGCGTGATGACGGTTACCGCTTTCTGCCCGCCATGCTGTGCCAGGCGGTTATTGAGTGCCTGCTGAATGAGATAGCCGATACCGCCTTGGGTATCCGCCACGCAGTTGGCCAGCGGGGTCAGCGGCAGGCCTTCATGTTCGTGGGCCACTTCGGCACGGCGCAATTCCAGCCCCACCTGCGGGCCGTTGCCGTGGGTGAGGACGATGTGGTAATCCGATGCCAGCATTTCCAGCACCGAGTCTGCGACCTTTTTCACCGCCTCGGCCTGATGTTCCACTGTCTGGCTGGCGTTGTCTTTGATAATGCTGTTGCCACCAATGGCGACGACGACGAGTTCTTTCATCTGGGTTTTCCGATTAAAAAGGCCGTTTAAATAGGGGCGGGAGCTGGTGATTGCCCCTCACCCTAACCCTCTCCCACAGGGAGAGGGAACCGATCGAGTTCGTTGATTTTTCTGCGTAATAACTCATCCACCTTGTTTTTTCACCCAACTGAGTCCGTTGATTTTTCCGTGTGATACCCTCCTTTTATTACTCCTTACTTTCCGAAGCTGCACGGGCTTGCCATGCGCTCGGGGCAGCTCCCTCTCCCTGTGGGAGAGGGTTGGGGTGAGGGGTCAGGCGGTCTTGGTTGGCTCCTGAACTGCGGCGGCCACCGTTTCACGGCTATCGAGAAAATGTTTCAGCACAAACATGGCCGCCATCATCAGGTAAGCCAGCGTGAACAGCAACGAGCTTCCCTCGGCAAAGCCCACGGCTGGCGCATGGATCACGCCGAACAGCGCCAGCAGTGCGCCGGTTGCCGCCGCCACCGCACCACGCAGCGGTTTGTTGATGATGGCGAAAATCGCGACACATCCCCACAGCATACTGGCCAGCGGCGCACCGCTACCCAAATGCACCAGCCCCTGGTAATACACGCCTTTGCTATGCAGCAACTCTGCGCCCAGCTTGGCTCCCGAGGTGCCCGCCGCCCCCAGCACGCTGTTGACCATGGTTAATCCCCAGTTGGCGATCCACGGGAACAGGCAGATGAAGATCACCGGGACCTCGATCTTCGGCGTTTCCCTCACCACCTGGTTGGCGGTGACCACGCCGATAAATACCAGGATTGGCACGATCGCCGTCATCGGGATCACGGCCAGCATAAAGGCACCCAGCCCGAACAGCGGTACCAGGAACATTGTCACGCCGGAAGCCAAGGTGTAACCGATACTGGCGCCCATCGCTTTCCAACCGGCGTGGCCCACATATACGGTCACCGGGAACGGGTTACCCAGCAGGCAGCCGAACATGGAGGAAAGGCCGTTGGCCATCATCACTTTGCGGGTGTTGTATTCATCCCCGGCGGCGTGCGCACTCTCGATGTTCTCCAGGTCAAAGATGTAGTTCGCCAGCCCCAGCGGAACGGCAGAGGCCAGATACGGCAGCGCGTGCGGCAGGCCCTGCATAAAGCTATCGACATGGAACCCTGGCGGGTTAAAGCCAAAGGAAGACATCGAGGCTTTAATCGCATCCGGGCTTTGCAGGCCGGAGATCCACGCCAGCGCGGTACCGGCGATCAACAGCAGCAAACCGGTCGGAATGCGGGCGAATATAGGCTTTTTGCCAAACCAGTTGATAAAGATCAGCAGCAGCACGATGAACGAAACGGTCGGAGCTTCGAACGCTTGCAGCATCGGGTTCATCGCCAGCAGCAACAGCCCCAGGCCGGAAAGGCAAGAAAGCAGCACGGTGCGCGGGATCATCTTGCGGATGGTTTCGCCGAGGAATGAGCCGCCCACCAGGATCAGTGCTTCAACAAAGCACCACACCAGGCCGATCGAAATGGCAAAGTCCGCATCGCCGGTGGACTGATAAACCGGCATCAGCACCAGGAAGGTCACGGTAAAAATGGAAGGTGCGCTCGGGCCGGAAGGCAGCGCGGTCACATCGCTCCGCCCGGTCTGGCGAGCCATTTGCAGGCCGAACCAGGTGTAACAGATGCTGGCCATCATCACGGCCAGGCCAAAGGCCGGGGCTATGCGTCCGTAGACAATCTCTTTGGGGATACCCACCACGAAGATGAGTAACCCCATCATGGTGAGCAGGTTGGTCAGGTTATTGGTCATCAGCCCGAAGTAGGCTGCCCAGTCACCGCGTTTCCACTCTAATTTCATTTTGTTCATGGAAAATCCTTCACAGGTCGTTTAACAACTCTCGACGATCCACGGGATCGCCATTGGTCCTGCAGGTGAACAACTCTCTGGTGTCAGGTGGGGCTAACGCTGGGTTAGCCCCGTTATTTTTTTATTGGCAGTAGTGGTCGCGATAACTCAGTATTGCTTTCTCAAAACAGGTGAACGGCGGGTGCACAATCCCGGCACCGATCATGCCGATCCCTGCATCCTTATGGGCGATGGCGGTGTTGATCACCGGCAGGATGCCGCTGCTGCCGACCTTGGTAATATCGATCGCCGTTGGGATCCCCATAAACGACAGCAGGGGAATGGTGACGTTGGGGTTTTCGCCCAGGGTGATTTCACGCATCTGGCGCGAGAAATCAATCGCTTCATCCACCGTGCCCCCTACCAGTGCGACGATGGCCGGAGCGGTCGCCATGGCAAAACCACCAATGCCGTAGGTTTCGGTGATGGCGCTGTCGCCGATATCCAGCCCCGAGTCTTCAGGTTTATAACCTGCAAACATCGGGCCGATAACCTGCTGTGCCGGGCCGGTAAACCACTGGCCCGGTAGCCCGCTGATGCGCAGACCAAACTCAACGCCGTTACGTGCCATGGTGGTAACCACGGTGCTGTACTCAATACCGTGCGCCGCATCCATTGCCGCTTTACACATTGCCATCCAGGTTGGGCCGGAGAAGTAATCGCTGCTGGCGACAAAGTCGAAGACCTCGCGCTGCTGTTCAACCGGGTAGCCCGCCTGGATAATCCACGGCGTCAGCGCCTGGATCAGCAGCGTAGTGCCCGCATTGTTGCGGTTGTGGCACTCGTCACCCATATGCAGCGCCTGTGCCAGCATCAGCCGCAAGTCGATCTCACCGGCCAGCTTCATCGCATCGCGCAGCATCGGGCCTTGCACATCGCGCATCCAGTTCAGTCGGTCGATCACGCTCTGGTCATTGGCCCCCATGCGCAGGATCTTCGCCATCTGCTCGCTCATATTGGTATAAGCGCGGTTGCCGTAGGTTTTATTTTCGACGATATGCATAAACATTGATGCAGAAGTCACGCCCGCCATCGAGCCAACGCAGTCGTGTTCATGGCACGGCGAGAAGATGATTTCCCCGGAGGCTGCCAATTCTGCGGCTTCGTCGAGGTTGGCCGCCAGTCCTTCAAACACCAGCGCACCGGTGACCGCGCCCTTCATCCCACCGCACATCTTCTGCCAGGTGATCGGTGGGCCTGCATGTAAAATGGTGTTGCGCGTCATACCTGGGACGACGTTGATCGCCTGGTCATAACCTACCAGCACCGGATGCGACTGAATAATGCGTTCCAGCGCCAGTTTGTTGGCGGCAGCCACTTTCTCGGCAAGCGCGGGGGAGGCAATCTGATCGAGGGCCTCAACCACCGCCATATTACCTTGGCCCGGCGGAGTCCAATCGAGCTGGGTCACTGGCACATGCTGTTTTTTCAGGTCATCACTGAACATGGCGATACCGACGTTAATCACGTTCAGCGGTTGGTTAAATAACGAGTGGCTCATCAGGCTTTCCCTCCTTTACAGACAAATTCACGCGCCAGCAATCCGGTATTGGTGCTGCTGCTCGCCCAGATCACGCCCGCATCGGTGAGCATCTGGCACTGCTGCTGTAGCGACGGCGTATCGAGATCGGTGCCCAGCACATAGCCAAGGATCTCCAACGGTCGGCTCTCGCTGGCCGCAATGGCTTTGGCCTCTGTGATCGCCTCGATCATTACGCCCACCGGATCTTCGTGAGAGCCAAAGCCCAGCACGAAGTCCATCACGATCACGCCAACTTCTGGGTCGCGCGCTTCCTGCAACAGACGTTGGATGCGGTTGGTCGGGTCGATCATCGGGTGTGGTTTGCCATTGGTGAAGTCGTCATCGCCAAAGTCGAGGAAGGTGTGTGCCACACTGCGGTTAAGGTCTTGCAGGCGCATGGCCGGGTCGGGTTGAATATTGCTGTAGACATCGTCGTATTTTTCCAGTGCGGCAAACATCGCTTCGTCGCACAGGGTGCCGCCACAGAACAGGCCACGAATGTATTTTTGCTGCGGCGTCAGCTTGGCACGGACTTCTTCAATCAGCGGCCAGTTGAGTGGATGCAGGTCGAGGGACTCTTCTTTGATGCCGGTAAGCAGCACGGCCTTTAACGCTGCCTGCTTGGTTGCACGCGCAAACTGTAACCCTGGCTCATCGGCTGGTGGCTCATTGCGCCCAAGGAAGCAAACCACTACGGGTTTACGGCAGGCACGGGCGCGCTCGAGCACGGTGTGTGCCACGGCTGGGGCAGGGGGTTTGGAGACCAGTACAATCACCTCTGTACCGTTGTCGTTCTCTAGCATCTCTATCGCATCCAGCATCATCCGGCCGCCGATCTTTTCACTCAGATCGCGCCCGCCGGTGCCAATCAGCTGCGAAATGCCGCCGCCAAACTCATGGATACGTACGCTCAGCTCCTGGCTACCGGTGCCGGATGCGCCGATAATACCGATGTTGCCACGGCGAACCGCGTTACCAAAACACAGGGCGGTGCCATTAATAATGGCGGTGCCGCAGTCTGGCCCCATCATCAGCAGGCCTTTTTCATGCGCCAACTGTTTCAGCGCCAATTCGTCCTCGATGGAGACGTTATCGGAGAACAGCATTACGTTGAGATCGTTTTCCAGCGCTTGACGAGCTTCACGTGCCGCGTACAACCCGTTGACCGAGATCACCGCGAGGTTGCTCTCCGGGATATGCGTTTTCGCACTGGCGAGGGTGGCGTAGCGCGCTTCGTGGCGGCCACCTTTATCTTTGTGGGTGAACAAGGCTTCGATCGCTTGCAGGGTTGCCTCATTAGCTTCATCGCTGGCGCCCTTAATCACGATCATCAGATCGCCGTTTTTGGCGGCTTCCAGCTCTGGGGTTAACAAGCCCAGATTCTCCAGCACCCCTTTGTTCATCTCCGTGGCCATGGCCACAAACGCTTGTTCAACGCCTTCAAGTTTGTTCGCTTTAGTGGAAATAGACATCAGCGAAACAGAGTCAAACCAGGTGTTGTTTTTTACCACTATCCTGATGGACATATTTTTCTCCAAAATATGAGGTCAAGAGGCAGGCATCGGCCATGCCATACAGCATGTCGCAACCCGAACTTGAACCAATCTGTTTAATCTTGTTAATGGTATCGATAATAAGGTGACGATCGTCGTGTATTAATTTTTCTAACAGGTGACTTATCACCTGTCGGTAACGCTGATTGATTGCCGCCTCTAAGGTAATAGCGCTTAGCAGCGTGGTTTTATGTTGTGCTTTTTCCAGCACCGCCAGAAAAACCTCGCGATACTTTTGTGCCGGATGACCGGGCAACAGTAATATAGAGCAAAGCCCAACCAGATAATCATCCCCAGAAGGCGTCAGGCCAATTCCCAAACCAATGAGGGAATGTAAGGCCTCGTCGGGATCTTCATCGCGCCGTATAGCCAGAAATAACGCATCACGATGCAGTTGTAATAACCTGGCCATTTCCCGATAAAATATATTATCGCCACGGTAATTAAACAGCGAATTACCGGATGAAGCCTGTTGATTAATGCATTCTCCCCATTGTAACCAGTCAATAGATGCCCGGTTTTTATCGGTTAAATACAGGTCAGGTTGCTGCCATATATCGCAGTGGGAAAAATCAACCCAACAATGTTTACCTATTTCAATGCCGCCCTGAGAGAACTCGACGCGATCTCCTGGGCTAAATATCTGGTCACAGTGCCTGAGCGCTATGCGGCAACTATTGGGGGCGTTATCGTACTCGTCGCTTAATAACGTGTAGAGCATGTTCTGCTCGGGGACGAACAGGTTTACCGCGCGGGAAAAAACCTGTTCGACCTGCCCACTTAGCCTCTGGCGGGGGAACGCCACCTCCGCCGATAACGCTGTAATGCACTGCCGTTGCGGCTGTGCGATGGCATTTCTCCTCTGTTAAGCGCCGGCGGCAACCAGCAGTTCAGCAATTTCGTGATAGCCTTTTTCACGGGCCAGCGTCAGAGGCGATTTACCATATTTGTCGGTCATATGTGGATTAGCACCGTGCTCGAGCAGTAATTTGACAATCTCTTGCTGTTTCGCACCGCCATCATTCAACACTATGGCTTCCAGCAGCGGCGTCCAACCGACAAAGTTGGTGTGATTGACGTTAATTTCGGTACGCGTTAACAATTCACGCACAATATCGACGTGGCCTTTTTCACTGGCCGGGGTAATACCTACGCCGCCAAAGCGTGTTAAGCGGTCCAAATCCGGGTTTGCTGGCAATACCAGGCGTAGCAGCGTTAAATCGTTATTCAGGCAGCTCAGCAGGAAGGGGTTAAAACAGGTCTGATCCTGCTTATCAATATCGGCACCGGCAGCGATTAATAATTCCACGCAGTCGTAATGTTTATTCAAGCTGGCAAGCGTAATTGCGGTGCGGCCCTGGCGGTTGGTGGCATTGATATCCGCACCTTCAGTCAGGCAGCTTTTCAGCGCGTCGCTGTCACCCTTTTCCGCCGCAAAAAGAAACTCTGTGATTAGCGCTTTATCAGACATATTCTAGCTCCCTGTTTTTTTAGTGGGATTGGATGCTTTCATTGCTACTGAGAATAGCAACAGATGCTGGATAAAAACATCCGCTTAAGAATCATTCATCGCAAAGGGTGTAATTGTTGAAAATAATTCAACAATAAAGACAAACTGTGCGTCGGCGCAATCTTTCTCTTATGTTTTGCGCCTTTTGCCACGGCAAACGTCTCTGCGGGGAATGGGCTTTCACCTCGCGCCACATCAGGCTCCAAACTAATAATCAGAAGTGTGATTGTCTTCAAATCAGTTGTGATCGCAGTGTTAAATTTTGTTCAATACTGGTTGCGTGCCATAGGATTTACAAATACATTCAACAATGCGGCGGCCCCTCACCCCAACCCTCTCCCACAGGGAGAGGGAGCTGCCCCGAGTGCATGGCTAGCCTGTGCAGCTTCGGAAAGTGGGATGCAAAAAGAAGGTGAATGAGGTTTTACGCAAAAAATCAGCAAACTCGATCGGTCCCTTTCCCCGCAGGGAGAGGGAGCTGCCCGGAGTGCGTGGTTGGACCGTTCAGCTTCGGAAAGTGTGGTGCAAAAAGAAGGTGGATGGGTGATCATCGAAATCGATCTGTTTCCATAGGGAGAGGGAGCTGCCCCGAGTGCATGGCGAGCCCGTGCAGCTTCGGAAAGTGGGGTGCAAAAAGAAGGTGGATGAGGTTTTACGCAAAAAATCAGCAAACTCGATCGGTCCCTTTCCCCACAGGGAGTGCGAGCTGCCCGGAGTGCGTGGTTGGACCGTTCAGCTTCGGAAAGTAGGGAGTGAAAACAAGAAAGGCGAGGTATGTTGTGACCTAGCCAAAGTGAGTCACGATAATTTCAAACACACTCGATCGGTCCCCTCTCCCTGTGGGAGAGGGTTAGGGTGAGGGGTCTATGAATTCTATTTTTACCGAAGAAAATCTGTTGGCATTTACCACCACGGCGCGTTTTGGCAGCTTCAGCAAGGCGGCCAAGGAGCTGGATCTGACGACCTCGGCCATCAGCTATACCATCAAACGGATGGAAACCGGGCTGGACGTCGTGCTGTTTAACCGCAGCACGCGCAGCATCGAACTCACCGAGTCCGGCTTTTACTTCTACCGTAAAGCAACCGACCTGCTTAACGACTTCCATGCCATCAAGCGCGGTATAGATACCATCTCTCAGGGTATAGAGGCGCGGGTGCGCATCTGTATCAATCAGTTGCTCTACACCCCTCGGCATACCGCCCGGCTGCTACAGGTGTTGAAGAAGCAATTCCCCACCTGCCACATCACGGTGACCACCGAGGTGTACAACGGCGTCTGGGATTCCATCATCAACAACCAGGCCAATATCGCCATTGGTGCACCGGATACGTTGCTGGACGGCGGCGGCATTGATTACACCGAGATCGGCGCCATCCGTTGGGTGTTCGCCATTGCGCCCGATCATCCATTGGCGTTTATGCCAGAGCCGATCTCTGAGAGCCAGCTACGGCTTTATCCCAACATCATGGTGGAAGACACCGCGCATACCATCAACAAGAAGGTGGGGTGGTTGCTGCACGGGCAGGAAGCGATCCTGGTGCCGGACTTTAACACCAAGTGCCAATGCCAGATTTTAGGGGAGGGGATTGGCTTCTTGCCGGAATATATGGCGCGTGAGCCGGTAGCGGAAGGGCTATTGGCTACCCGCGCCATTCATAACCCACGGCAGGATTCCAGCATGTTGCTGGCGACGCAGCATGCGGCAACCGGGCAGGTCACCCAGTGGATCAAAAAGCAGTTCGCTCCGGGTGGGGTGCTGACCGGGATTTATGGGGATTTGCTTTACCGGGAGTGATTTGGGGATCTTGGTGCCTAAAATTTTCTTACACTGGCAGAGAGTAAACTGCACCTTAAAGTTGGCTAGTCACAAATTAAGGTGCAGTGGGTTATGGCGAAAACAGCCCCTTCCCATAAATGCGTATTGGGAGTCATCGCTGGTTTTATCAAATAGTGAGTCGATCAGAAACTATATAAAACACCGGCCACTGCATTGATACTATAATCACGGTTGGTCATCGGGCTATCTTTCACCGTGTCGCTCATCTGTTCATTAAACCCTATCAGGAACAGCTGCCAGTCGTTATTAATGGCATAATAGCTGGCGAGAGAAATGTAAGATGTGACGCCACTTTTCGCTCGGTATTGTTGCATTCCGCTGCGCTGTGACTCCGGTTCGCTGATACCAAAATAGTAATTATTGAAGGCGCGGTTTTGCCAGCGCATGCCGAAACCGGGTACCAGCTGAAATTTGCCAAACTGGAAGCGGTATTGATAGCCGACATCGGCAATTACACCGTCGCTATAGCCCAGCACGTCAGTTGCAATATCAGCGTTAAGGCTCCCCCAATCGGCATGATACTGATAACCGATGCCTGCCATGGCGGTCGCTCGCCGCTTATCCAGCTTCCTCATCGCCGGATCGTCGCTATCCTCAGGCTTAAAGCTTAGCGGGGAGTAGTTAACCGCCAAATGCAGATTATGCTTCTCGGAACTCAGAAGATTAATGCCGATCCCTTGGCTATTAATAAAAAACTGCTCTCCTTGATAAGTCACAATCGGCAGCGGTATATATTGTGCATCATAGTCGCGATAGGGTAACTGTTCCGCCAGAACGCCAGCACCTACCGACCAATCACCAGCATAGGCATTGCCCGTTAATAATATGGCCGCCAGCGAGAATGGTTTAACCATTAAAAATGACGTGCGAGTAGATAAAGAAGAATAATCCATCATGATAAATATCCCAGAGTTAGGTCAAAAGGTAGCCATCAGCCGCTAATGAGCCGATAACTAAAGTTCAGGTTTTTATTGATACGCTAATGAAATGTTATTGTTTTATTTTTAACAGCCTCCTGTTTAATGTAAATAAGCAACGCCGCCATTAGCGTTGCAGAAAATAATAGATTGTACCGGGGCCATTTTATTCTTCCCCTTGGATACTGGCTCCTAATACGGCGGCAAATGACCCGGCAACGGCACCGAAGGCGCGCTCAATCAGCAACAGCATGGCCTGCATACGTGCGGCTTGCTCTTCAGGCGTCCAGCTAAACATCTGGTGGCCGAACAGGAACAGCGAACCGGCGAGAATGAACTGCACCGTCGATAGCGGATCATCAACCTGAAATACGCCTTCCTGGTTTCCCTGCTCGACCACTGCCGCAAGAATTGGCCCAAAGGCCAACACCGTTTCAATATTGCTGCGCTCATGCAATGCGCGGTTCTCTGGGCGGTGTAAGTCCTCAACCAAAGCCTGCCCGGCTTCTACGGTTTGATTCTGCGAGGCGATGATGGCGCAGAACTTTTCAATCGCCCCCAGTTGCGGATCGTCAGCAATGATTTGTGAACGGGCAACCATCTCGGCACACAGTTGCTGTGCCAGTGCTGCCAGGACTTCATCTTTAGATTTGAAGTAGTAATAAAACGTCCCCTTGGCGATGCCTGCACTGCGGACGATGGAATCAACAGAGGTCGACTCATAACCGATTTCCTGAAACAGCTCGCTTGCCGCCTGCAAAATTTCAGCCCGGCGCACCTCTGGCGTTTTCACAGTACGTACCATATTAAATCCCTCTTTTTCGTATGGAGTAGCGCTACGGTATTAATTGACTGACGGTCAGTCAACAAAAAAATGCAGCTTTTTTGCACGCAATGGCCGGGGTGGATATTCCGCAGATTACCTTCCGTATCTGACTACCGCTCCGAACTAGTCACCTCTCCTTTTTGGGGGGAGGGGAAACATCGAGTACGTGTCATCATTTTGTTTCCCCATCCAACCCCTTATCTTTCAATAACTAATTAGAGTTAGTTCGGGTTTGCGCTGCCTCGCAAAATTCAATCAACAACTGAACAACCTGCCGGAACTTGACCAAAGACAACATTTTTTGTGTGGTCTATGGTATCCCTACGCACGGAGTAATGGCGAGAATCTGTTCTAACAAGAACTTAACGACTAATAAAAGCACTGCTCTCAAGCAGGCTAAATGGATGGGATGCTTATGAATAAGGTAAGCAAGTTATTGATGCTATTTCTGGCAGGGATGTACGCGGTTTTTCTCTCTTTCTCGGCACAGGCAGAGGCGACACCTGCCGCCACGCCGCAGAAGGTTGAAGCCAAGAATGAAACCTTCTCTGCACCTCACCCTGACCAATATAAGTCCTGGCAGGCGACTTCCGAGCAGTCCGATCGGGTAGACGCTTTGGCTGGCGACCCGCGTCTGGTCATTCTCTGGGCCGGATACCCGTTTGCCAAGGATTACAACAAGCCGCGTGGGCATGCCTATGCCATCACGGATATTCGTGAATCCTTGCGAACGGGTGCACCAAAAACGGCAGAAGATGGTCCGTTGCCGATGGCCTGCTGGAGTTGTAAAAGCCCGGACGTTGCCAGGGTGATCGCCGAACAGGGCGAAGCGGCCTACTTCCACGGTAAATGGGCGCGTGGCGGGCCGGAAATCGTTAATAATCTCGGCTGTGCGGATTGCCACAATACCGCTTCCGCTGATTTTGCCGCTGGTAAACCTGCGCTACACCTGTCCCGCCCTTACGCGGCTCGTGCCATGGAAACGATAGGTAAGCCGTTTGACAAGGCAGGCCGCTTCGATCAGCAATCGATGGTGTGTGGGCAGTGCCACGTTGAGTATTACTTTGATGGTAAAGACAAAGCGGTGAAATTCCCTTGGGACAAGGGCACCACGGTCGATGACATGGAAGTGTATTACGACAATATCGAATTCTCCGACTGGACCAACCCGCTGTCCAAGACGCCAATGCTGAAAGCCCAACATCCAGAATATGAAACCTGGAGCGCGGGTATTCATGGTAAGAACAACGTCACCTGTATCGACTGCCATATGCCGAAAGTGCAAAACGCCGAAGGCAAGATCTATACCGATCACAAAATTGGCAACCCGTTCGATAACTTCGAACAAACCTGCAAGAACTGCCACACCCAGGATAAAGCCAGCATGCAGGCGGTGGTCGAAAAACGTAAGCAGGATATCAACGAGATCAAGCTGAAGGTAGAAGACCAACTGGTTCACGCGCACTTTGAAGCGAAAGCGGCCTGGGATGCCGGTGCCACCGAAGCCGAGATGAAGCCTATCTTGACCCACATCCGTCATGCGCAATGGCGCTGGGATTTTTCCATTGCTTCCCACGGTATTCAAATGCATGCGCCAGAAGTTGCATTGCGCATTTTGGGCACCGCGCTCGATCAGGCTGCACAGGCTCGGACTCAGTTGATCCGTCTGCTAGCGACCAAGGGCATCACCACTGAAGTCAAGTTGCCGGACATTTCCACCAAGGAAAAGGCACAGTTGGCGCTGGGTATGGACATGCCGCAGCTGAACGCCGAAAAGCAGGAATTCCTCAAGACGGTGGTACCGCAGTGGGAAGAACAGGCACGTAAAACCGGGCTGTTAGGCAAATAACCCCTCCGCCCCGTGCGCGGGGCGTAAATAAATGGAGTCAATATGAGCGTACTGCGTTCGTTATTAACTACCGGGGTGCTTGCCTGTAGCCTTTGGCTGACAGTATTACCGGTATCGGCCCAGACCGACAGCCCCGCGGTTCAACAGCAATCGGCGGAAGTCACCTTGCAACGTAATCCGGATGAGGCCTGCCTGCGCTGCCATAAGCCGCAACAGAATGCGATGCACGGTAAACATGCGGGAGCCATTAACCCGAATAACAAATTGCCGCTGACCTGCACCAACTGTCACGGTTCACCTTCACTGCATCACCGTGAGGGCGTGAAGGATGTGATGCGTTTCAACGAGCCAATGTTCGGCGTCGAACAGCAAAACAGCGTTTGCATGTCCTGCCACCTGCCAGAGACGTTGCAAAAAGCCTTCTGGCCACATGATGTGCATTTGGCCAAGGTGAGCTGCGCCAGCTGCCATACGTTGCACCCGCAGCAAGATAAGGTACAAGGGCTGAACGACAAGGGGCGCATCAAGCTCTGCGTGGACTGCCACCGTCAACAACAGGATGATCCCGCGTTTAATCCAGCGTCCGTAAGACTGGATAAGGGGCAGCCATGAGCTGCTCACGGCGCCGTTTTATCGTAGGCATTGGCGTGTTGGCGGCTGGCTCGACCCTGACGGAAAAGCTGCTGGCGCATACCATGAACGTCAATGGCATCCGTTACGGCATGATCCACGATGAGTCGCGTTGCATCGGCTGTACCGCCTGTATCGATGCCTGCCGCGAAGTCAATCAGGTGCCGGTGGGCGTTTCACGGCTGGAGATCATCCGTAGCGAACCGATAGGCCAATTTCCGGACGTGAAGTACCGGTTTTTCCGCCATTCGTGCCAGCATTGCGATGACGCTCCCTGTGTGCATGTCTGCCCAACGGGTGCCTCGTTTATCGATGCCGCCAGCGGCATTGTCGACGTGAACCCGGATCTCTGTGTCGGTTGCCAATACTGCATCGCTGCGTGCCCTTACCGGGTACGCTTTATTCATCCGGTGAGCAAAACGGCGGATAAATGCGATTTTTGCCGCAAGACCAACCTGCGGCAGGGCAAGCAGCCAGCCTGTGTATTGTCATGTCCCACCAAGGCATTAACCTTTGGCAATCTCGACGATCCACACAGTGATATTTCGCGGCTGTTGCAGCAAAAGACCACTTATCGCTACAAGATAGCGTTAGGGACACGGCCAAAAATGTATCGCGTGCCGTTTAAATATGGGGAGACAAGTCAATGACTTCTGCCTTTCATTTTGACTCTCTGGTCTGGGACTGGCCCATTGCGATTTACCTGTTCCTGATCGGCATCTCCGCCGGTCTGGTCACTCTGGCTATCCTGTTGCGCCGCTATCATCCAGAGGAGGGGGCATCCAACAGCCGGGTGATGTTGACCACGCTGTTTGTCGCGCCAACCTCGGTCATGCTTGGGCTGGTGATCCTGATTTTCCACCTGACCCGTCCGTGGACCTTCTGGAAACTGATGTTCCACTATAGCTTCACCTCGGTGATGTCGATGGGGGTGATGCTGTTCCAGGTCTACATGGTAGTGCTGGTGGTCTGGTTGGCGCTGATCTTCCGTGACGAGGTGGCGGCGCTACAACAGCGTTGGTTACCAAAGTTGGCGGTGATCCCGCGTCTGCTGCAGCGCTTGCTGCCGTTGTTGCGGCCAATAGAAACGGTGATGCTGGTGTTGGCGGTGCTGTTGGGGGCTTATACCGGCTTCCTGCTTTCGGCGCTGAAGTCGTATCCGATGCTGAATAACCCATTGTTACCGGTGCTGTTCCTGTTCTCGGGCGTTTCGTCCGGGATCGCGGTGGCACTGCTGGTGGCGGCCTTCGGCCCTAAAGGTCATCTGCACAGCCGGGAAGTGCATTTCCTGCATCGCCTGGAGACGCCGGTGGTGTGGCTGGAGATCTTCTTGCTGGCGGCGTTCTTCATCGGCCTGTGGCTGGGGGATGACGGCAAACTCCGTGCCTTGTCGGCCGCGCTTGGCGGTGGGTTCTGGTCCTGGTGGTTCTGGTTGGGCGTCGTCGGCTGTGGGCTGATTATGCCATTGCTGCTGAAGGCCTTGGGCTGGGGGAAAGCGCGTTTCCATATCCTGTTGATCAGCGGCGCTAGCCTGTGTGGCGTGCTGTTGCTGCGTTATTTCATTCTGTATGCCGGGCAGATGACAGTTGCTTGAAGGCATGTTGTAGCAGAATAAGGCGGTAGATGTGTTGTGGTTACCCGAGCTGGGATTTATTGCGTTATTGCTGGCCTGCACGGCGTCGCTGCTGCTGGCTGGCATCACGCTGTTGACGTTGATGGATCGCCGTTGGGGTGGGCTGTTGCCAGCGCGTGGCTGGAGCCTGAGCATTTTTGTGTTAATCGCACTGTCTTTCGCCATTCTGCTCCAGCTGTTTTTGAGTAATGACTTCTCGGTAATGTACGTAGCACAACATGGTCACAGCCAGTTGCCACCGCTGATGAAGGCCGGGGCGCTGTGGGGTGGGCATGAAGGCTCGCTGCTGCTCTGGCTGCTGTGCCTGGCCGGTTGGTCTGCCTGCTTTGCCTTGTTCAGCCCCAAATCGGTACGCTCACTACAGCCACTTACGTTGGCCATTCTGGCGCTGATCGTCGGCTGTTTTCTGCTTTTCATCCTGTTCTTCTCCGATCCTTTCGTTCGGCTCTTCCCTGCGGCGGTACAGGGGCGCGATTTGAACCCGATGCTGCAACATATCGGCCTGATCCTCCACCCTCCGCTGCTCTATTTGGGCTATGCCGGGTTTGCCACCTGCAGTGCTCTGATGCTGGCCGCCTTGCTGCGAGGGGAGTTTAGCGCCGAGATTGCCGGGCAGTGCCTACGCTGGGCCAAACCGGCCTGGTGTTTCCTCACTGCCGGGATCATTTTGGGGTCCTGGTGGGCATACAGCGAGTTGGGCTGGGGCGGCTGGTGGTTCTGGGATCCGGTGGAGAATGCTTCGCTGCTCCCTTGGCTGACCGCGACCGCTTTGTTACACAGTTTGGCGGTCGGCCAGCGTAACGGTGGGTTGCGGCATTGGTCGCTATTGCTGACGTTGGGCACCTTTGTTCTCAGCCTGTTGGGCACCCTGATTGTGCGTTCAGGCATTCTGGTTTCAGTACACGCCTTTGCGCTGGATGAGCAGCGCGCCTTGCCGCTGTTTATCCTGTTTGCCTTTCTTAGCGGGTCGTCATTTTTAATCTATGCCTTACGCGCCAACCGGGGGAAAGCCGTTACGTCCCCGGTGAAACCTGCGTTGCTCGGCGCGTTGTTGCTTCTCAGCTCCGCCGCCCTGATCGTGCTGGTGGGCACTTTGTACCCGATGCTCTATCGGATGATGGGATGGGGGCAGATCTCGGTCGGCGCGCCTTATTTCAATCTGGTGCTGCTGCCGTTTGGGCTGCTGGGATTGGTATTGATGTGCTACGGCGGGTTTAGGCAGCGGCGCTATGGCCAGTGGATCGCTCACGCCGGAGTGCTGCTGACGGCATTAGGTATCGCCAGTTCGGCGCTGCAACGCCATGAAATCAGCCTGAACGTCACCGTGGGCGAGACGGTCAGCCTGGCGGGATACCAATTTACGCTGCGTTCGGTAGATCTACAGGCTCAGGCTAATTTCACCAGTGAACAGGCGGTGATTGAGGTTACCCGGCAAGGCAAGCCCGTGGCCCAGTTGACGCCTGAAAGGCGGTTTTATACCGCCCGCCGCCAACAGATGTTTGAACCCGGCATTGACTGGAACGCTTTCCATGACTGGTACGTGGTGATGGGCGAAAAAAGCGGCGAGCAGCGTTATGCCATGCGTTTTTATGTACAGACCGGCATCCGTTGGATCTGGTGGGGTGGGGCGCTGATGATGATTGGCGTGTTGGCTACCGGTTGGCAAAGGAGGCGAGCATGCGCTGGTTAACCGCTCTGCTGTTGTGGGGGATCATCACGTTGCCGCTGGCGGCCCAGATCGTCGATACCTGGGCATTTACCTCGCCGGAAATACAGGAGAGAGCGTTGGCAGTTGCAGGCCAGATCCGTTGCCCGCAATGCCAGAATCAGAGCCTGCTGGAGTCCAATGCCCCTGCGGCGGTCGCCATGCGCCATGAGGTGTTTGCCATGACCGAACAAGGCAAAACGCAGGCGGAAATCATGAATTTTATGACGGCACGCTACGGCAACTTTGTCCGCTATCAACCCGCATTTGAGGCCTCTACGTTGTTACTTTGGGGGCTGCCACCGCTGATGTTAGGGACGATCGGGCTGGTGTTATGGCGGCGGAGGAAAGCGGAATGAAATCGCGTTGTTACCCTCTGTTGTTTATCGTGCTGGTGCTTGGCCTCACCGCATGTTGGTATGTGGCCAGCGGCCGCCCGGCGACTGTGTTGGCCGAACAGCATAAGCGCAGCTTGCCTGTCCAACCACTCACGCCTCAAGAGCAGGCCGAAAGCGAGTTTCAGCAGTTACAGCAACAGATCGACCAGTCACCGCAAGACAGCGTGTTGTGGGCACAGCTGGGGGAATATTATCTGTTTAACGATAATTTTGCCGATGCGCAGGCGGCCTATCAGCGGGCATTGGCACTGCGGGGGGCGAATGCCGAACTGTACTCGGCGTTGGCAACGGTGCTTTATTACCAGGCTGGGCAGCGTATTACCCCGCAGGTGGAGAGCAATATAGCAAAGGCCTTGGCACTGGATAAGGATGAGGTCTCGGCGCTGATGTTGCTGGCTGCCGATGCCTTTTTGCATACGGAATATGCCAAGGCGATAAGCTTGTGGCAACGTCTGTTGGACAGCCAGTCGCCACGAGTTAACCGGCCACAGCTGATTGAGGCCATTAATATGGCTAAACTGTTGTTAAATAATCAATAAAATTGAGCGATTGCCCCTCACCCTAACCCTCTCCCACAGGGAGAGGGGACCGATCGAGTGAGTCTGAAAATCCGGTGATCCACATTGGATTAGGGGACGATTGCCATTCTTCTTACGCATTACTTCCCGAAGCAGCACAGCCTGATTACGACGCCGATCAGCTCCCTCTCCTGGGGGAGAGGGTTGGGGTGAGGGGGCCGGAGATCATTCCACGCGGATAAACTTCACCAGCTTGGGCTGAGCAATGCGCTGGTAATCCCCAGTGTTGAGGATTAGAGAACGCTCCAGCGTGCCGGCATTAAAGGCCAGCTCGTCAAAGCGCTCAAACAGCAGCGGGTCGGCCACCAGCAGCAAGTCCGGGTGGAAGCTGAATGGCGGGATCGCGCCAAAGACGCAGTCGGTCAGTTGGTCGACTTCAACCGGGCTGGCCAGTGAGGCGCGAGTACCGCCAACACCCTGTGCCAACGCGCCGAGATCGGCCTGTTGGTCGGCGGGCAGGATGGCCAGCACATGCTGTTTGATGCCATTCCCCTTAACGTGACACACCAACGCTTTCGCCCCTTGACCTAACTGGGTGCCGCGTATCTTGGCGACTTCTTCGGATTTCCCTGCCTTGGGATGATCAACTACGCGATAGCGCGCTTGCTGTTGGTCAAGAAGGGAAGTTAAACGGCTAAAGGTTGCGGTAGACACGCCATGTTCTCCTGAGTGTTGATTTTCCGGCCCTATCATAACGCGTTATGACGGCGAAGGGTTCAGCCAAATTATTGATTAAACAACGGGCTATTTTTTTGTTTTTACGGATAATACGTATTTATGAAACGGGATTTTAATTTTTTGAAAGGAAAGGGGCGTGAAGACTAATCTGTCGTTGTTTACCCAGCCGAAGTTCGTTTGGCTGTGTGCGGCTTTCTGCTGTTTGCTGTGGGGCAGTGCCTACCCGGCGATTAAAAATGGTTATGAAATTTTCCAGATCGCCACCGACGATCTCCCCGGCAAGATCGTCTTTGCCGGTTACCGTTTTGTGATTGCCGGGGCCTTATTGCTGCTGTTTGCCATGTTGCAGGGTAAACCCATCGGCCGTTTGTCACGGCGCCAGTATTCACAGTTGGTGGTGTTAGGGAGCACGCAAACGGCGCTGCAATACGTCTTCTTCTATATCGGTCTGGCCTACACCACCGGGGTAAAAGGATCGATCATGAACGCGACCGGCACCTTCTTTAGCGTGTTGCTGGCGCATTTTATTTATAAAAACGATCGCCTTAGCATGAATAAAATCGTCGGCTGCGTGGTGGGTTTTGCCGGGGTGATGGTGGTGAACTTCAACACTCAACTGATGGACTTCAACTTTAGCTGGCTGGGGGACGGTTTTGTGGTGATCGCCGCGTTTATCCTTTCGGCCGCTACGCTGTATGGCAAACGCATTTCGCAGACCGTCGATCCGACTATCATGACCGGTTGGCAACTGGCCATCGGTGGTGTGATGCTGACGGTGGGGGGCTACTTGGCCGGAGGACGCCTGGAGTTCCACGGTTGGGCATCGGTGGCGATCCTGAGCTACCTGGCGCTGCTGTCCTCGGTCGCTTTCGCGCTCTGGAGCCTGCTGCTGAAATATAACCGCGTGGGCATGATTGCACCGTTCAACTTCCTGATCCCGGTTTCCGGCGCGGTGCTGTCGGCCATTTTCTTACAGGAAAGCATCATGGAATGGCGTTATGCCGTGGCGCTGGTGCTGGTGTGCTTTGGTATCTGGCGGGTCAACGTGGTGCGTAAGGAAAAGCGCGAAGCTATCGCCTAGCAATCTCTCAAAGACCCGCCCAAGTGGTGGGTTCTGAGACTGAAAGAAAAAAGGTCTGGATGCGGCTAACCCTCTGGTTGTTCTTCCACCAGGTCAATCATCTGTGCCAGCGCCGGGCTGCTATTCTCTCTGTGCCAGGCCATCAATAATTCAATCTGTGGTGCACTGGCCGGTAGCGGGCGGAAGACCACGTTAGAGGACTGAAAATGGCTGACATAGCGCGGCACAATAGACAAGCCTAGCCCCATTCCTACCAGATTCATGGTGACCAGAATGTTGGTTGCTGCCTGCACGATCTTGGGTTTGCTGTGGAATTCGGCGAGGTAGGCTGTCACCATCTGATGCAAAGCGCCGGAATGTGCCGGATCGGTGCTGATAAAATTTTCGCCATCAAGATGATGCGGTTCTAGCTGCGATTCTTTACTCAGTGGGTGATCGATGGGCATCACCACCACCAAGGGCTCACGATAAACCACCCGGTAGTTCAACTGATTACTGATAATCGGGCGGCGCATAAAACCAACGTCAATCTCTCCTTTCAATAACTTATCTTCTTGCTGAGTGGTAATGATACTCACCAGTTCGATACTGGACGCCGGTAACTGCAGGCGTAACTGGGGCAGAACGTCGGGCAGGATATTCACTTCCGCACAGGGCACAAAGCCAATGATCAGCCGAACCTGTTGCTCCATGGCCTTACGCGCCAGCTGTTTTGCCTGCTCTGACAATTCAAGAATATTGATCGCCTGATGTAAAAATACCTCTCCGGCGCGGGTTAGCGAAACCTGACGATTATTTCTTATTAATAATGGCGCGCCGACACAACCCTCAAGATCTTTTATCTGGCTGCTCAATGAGGGCTGCGATGTATGTAGCCTCTCGGCGGCCCGGGTGAAATTGAGTTCTTCAGCTACCGCGACAAAATAACGTAAGTGTCTTAGCTCCATGCCTTTTTATCCCACCATAGAAAAAATGTCTGATACGGTCGATTTTTACTATTTCACAAAATAGTAACTAGAAAGCAACATCCTTTGCGTAACCCCTACGAAGGTCAACACATCTCTTGGATGAGGATCAAATAATATGACCACCAACGCAAAATTAGATGTTTATAGCCTGATCGACACCCGAAATGGGCAGGTTATGCCCCGTATTTATACCGACCCGGAAATTTATCAATTAGAACTGGAGCGGATATTTGGCCGTTGCTGGCTGTTTCTGGCCCATGAAAGCCAAATACCAAAACCAGGCGATTTCTTTAACACTTACATGGGGGAAGACGCAGTCGTCGTTATCCGCCAGAAAGATGGCTCCATCAAAGCGTTTCTCAACCAGTGTCGCCATCGCGCGATGCGTGTCAGCTACGCGGACAGTGGCAATACCCGTGCTTTTACCTGCCCTTATCACGGCTGGTCTTATGGCATCGATGGCGAATTGACCGAGGTGCCATTGGAGCCGCGCGCCTATCCACAAGGCTTGTGCAAATCGCATTGGGGGCTGAAGGAAGTACCCGGTGTCGAAAGCTATAAAGGCCTGATATTTGGCAACTGGGATACCAGTGCTCCGCCACTCAAAGAATATCTGGGGGATATGGCCTGGTATCTGGATGGTTTGCTGGATCGGCGGGAAGGCGGCACCGAAATTGTCGGTGGCGTGCAGAAGTGGGTAATTAACTGCAACTGGAAGTTCCCGGCCGAGCAGTTCGCCAGCGATCAGTATCATGCCCTGTTCAGCCATGTCTCGGCGGTACAGGTCTTGGGCGGCATGCAGGATGGCAGTGATAAAAAACTGGGTAATGACCAGACCGCACGCCCGGTGTGGGAAACCGCCAAAGACGCGGTGCAATTCGGCCAGGACGGCCACGGCTGCGGCTTCTTCTTTACCGAAAAGCCGGACGCCAACGTGTGGGTTGATGGTGAAGTCTCGCGCTACTACCGGGAAAGCTACCCCGAAGCCGAACAGCGTCTGGGCAAAATCCGCGCCTTGCGCCTGGCGGGGCATAACAATATTTTCCCTACGCTTTCCTGGCTCAATGGCACCGCCACTATGCGTGTCTGGCATCCCCGTGGGCCAGATCAGGTAGAAGTCTGGGCGTTCTGCATTGCCGACAAGGCCGCCTCGCCGGAAACCAAAGCGGCGTTTGAAAATAGCGCCACTCGAGCCTTTGGCCCTGCCGGTTTCCTTGAGCAGGATGATTCGGAAAACTGGGCTGAGATCCAGAAACTGCTCAAAGGCCACCAGGCCCGTCACAATCCATTGTGCCTGGAGATGGGGCTGAATCAGGAAAAACGCCGTGAAGACGGTATCCCCGGTATTACCAACTACATCTTTTCTGAAACCGCCGCGCGCGGCATGTACCAACGTTGGGCGGATTTGCTGAGCAGCGATACCTGGCAGGAAGTCCAAGAGAAAACCGCAGCCTACCAGCAGGAGGTGATGAAATGAGCCATCCGATCTCTATGGAACTCCAGCATCAGATTACCCAGTTTCTCTACCACGAAGCCTCCCTGTTAGATGATTGGGCGTTCCGTGCCTGGCTGGAACTGCTTGACGATGATTTGAGCTACACCATGCGCACTAGGGTTAATGCCCAGACTCGCGATCGGCGCAAATGCGTTCAACCACCGACCACCTGGATTTTCAACGACACCAAATCACAGCTTGAACGCCGGATCGCGCGTCTGGAAACCGGGATGGCCTGGGCTGAAGAGCCGCCGTCCCGTACTCGCCATATGGTCAACAACTGCATTATCAGCGAAACGGCACAGGCCGATGTGTTCTCCGTGCGAGTGAACTACCTGCTTTACCGGTCGCAAAAAGAGCGTGATGAAACCATCTACGTTGGCACCCGTACCGATCTGCTGCGTCGCCGTTCAACCGAAGAGGGCTGGGGACTGTGTGGGCGTGAAATCATTCTCGATCAGGCGGTTATCACCTCCCACAACATGAGCATCCTGTTCTGATGAAACGAATCCATGCTTGTTCTGTTGGGGCGTTGCCGGAGGGGGAAGCTCTCCGGCTCGATACTGAGCCGACGATCGCGTTGTTTCACGTGGGCGGTGAATATTACGCGATCAACGATCGTTGCAGCCACGGTAATGCGTCGATGTCTGAGGGCTATATCGAGGATGACGCGACCGTGGAATGCCCACTGCACTCGGCCAGCTTTTGCCTGAAGACCGGTAAAGCACTGTGCATGCCCGCCACGGAGGCGCTGCAAACCTATCAGGTCACCGTGTTAGAGGGGGCCGTGTTTATCGATTTACCGGAGGGCGTCTGATGTCCGATCTTAAAGATGACGTAGTGCTGATAACCGGTGGCGGCTCAGGCTTGGGGCTGGCTCTGGTGGCGCGCTTTATCGAGGAGGGTGCCAGGGTGGCGACCCTGGAACGTTCAGCGGAAAAGGTCAGCCTGTTACAGCAGCAGTTTGGCGAGCAGGTGGTCGTCGTGCAGGGGGACGTAACTTCCTTTGCCGATAACCAACGTGCGGTGGCAATGGCGCTGTCCCGCTTTGGGCGTCTGGACTGTTTTATCGGCAATGCCGGTATCTGGGATCATAATGCCTCGTTGCTGGCGACACCGGCGGAGCAGTTGGAATCCGGCTTTAACGAGCTGTTTGCCGTTAACGTCAAAGGCTATCTGTTGGGCGCCAAAGCCAGTGCTCCGGCATTGATCCACTCCTGCGGCAGTATGATCTTCACGCTTTCCAATGCGGCCTGGTACCCCGGCGGCGGCGGCCCGCTATATACCGCCAGCAAGCATGCTGACGTTGGGCTGATCCGTCAGTTGGCTTACGAACTGGCCCCTAAGGTTCGGGTCAATGGCGTCGGGCCCTGTGGCATGGCCAGTGACTTGCGTGGCCCACAGGCGCTTGGGCAGCAGGACACCTCGATTATGCAATCGCTGACGCCGGAAAAGATAGCCGCCATTCTGCCGTTGCAGTTCTCCCCAGCGCCGGAAGATTTTACCGGCCCTTACCTGATGCTGGCCTCGCGCCGTAACAACCGGACGTTGAGTGGCGTGATGATCAATGCCGATGCGGGCCTGGCCATTCGGGGTATTCGCCACGTGGCGGGTGGATTGCAGCTATAGGAGCCAACATGAAACAGATAGTGATTATCGGCGGTGGTCAGGCCGGAGCTATGGCGGCCGCAGCCCTACGTGCACAGCGGTTTACCGGTGGTATTACCTTGATCAGCGAAGAGTCGGAAATTCCGTACGAACGTCCGCCTTTGTCGAAAGCCATGTTGCTGTCGCCCACCCCGCAGTTGCAAGACATTCTGCCTGCTTCCTTCTATGAGGAGAATGCCATTGTCCTGCGCCGCAATACGCAGGTTGTCGCGATCGATACCTTACAGCACTCGGTGCTGCTGGCTGATGGTGAAGAACTGGAGTGGGACCGGTTGCTGCTGGCGACCGGGGCCAAGGCACGACGGCTTACCTCGCTGGATGCGTTGGGTGATAAATCTCATACCTTGCGCACAGCGGCAGATGCCAGGCGATTACGTGGCGCACTGATTGCCAACCAACGGATCCTGATTGTCGGTGCTGGCACCATTGGCCTCGAGTTGGCAGCCAGTGCGAAGCAGAGTGGCTGTGAGGTGACGGTGATTGAGCAGGCAGCGATGGTGATGGGGCGCAATGCTCCACCGCCGGTGCGCGATTATCTGATGAGCCTGCATCAACAGCATCAAGTGCGTCTTTGCCTCAATGCCCAGATTGAGCACGCCGCACTGGAACAGGAAAACGTGGTGCTGACGTTGCAGGACGGGGAACGCCTGATCGGAGACGCGGTGATTTATGGCGTTGGTATTGAAGCCAACGATCGTCTGGCTATCCAGGCAGGGTTAGCGACTGCCAACGGCATCATTGTCGATGATCATTGCCGCACTTCGGTTGCCAATATTTATGCGGCTGGCGATGTCACCTTACGCCGTCAGGGGGAGCAACTTGTCCGCCTTGAAACCTGGGATAACGCCAACCAGCAGGCACTGGTGGCGGCCTGCGCCATGTTGGCGCAGCCGTTACCGGCGACGGTGCCGGTATGGTTCTGGACCGATCAGTTCGACAGCAATATTCAGTTTATCGGGGCCATGCAGAGCGAACATTGGTTGGTGCGCGGCAGCGTAGAGGCGCACAACGCCATCTGGTTTGCGTTGCAAGAGGGTCGGTTGGTGGGGGCCATCACGCTGAACCAGGGCCGGGAAATGCGCCATCTGCGCAGACTGATCCAGCAAGGGAACGTGGTGGATGAAAAGCTGTTGACCGATCCACTTGTGGCACTAAAGAGCTTGATTTAGCCCCGCCAAGGCTAAGCGGTTTCCCCTTCTCACCCCACTCTCTTACGCAGGAGAGGGAGTTGATCTGGTGTCGCGAGCAGGTGAGGAGGGGCTTTTACGCCCGGAACCAGGGACCGTCTGGAATAGCCGTTTCGCTCCGTTCCGCGCCAAACACTCTAAAAATTAAAAACAAGGTGACTCGATATGAACGCTTATCTCCATTGCCTCTCTCATTCCCCGCTGGTGGGCTACGTTGATCCGGCCCCAGCGGTGCTGGCCGAAGTGGAAAAAACCATTGCCGATGCACGGCAGCGGATACAGGCATTTGATCCTGAACTGGTGATCCTGTTCGCGCCAGATCATTACAACGGCTTTTTCTACGACATCATGCCGCCGTTCTGCATTGGTATGGCCGCTACGGCAATTGGTGACTTCAACAGTGCCGCTGGCGAGCTGCCGGTGCCTGCGAAGCTGGCCGAGGCCTGCGCTCAATCGGTGTTGGATGCAGGGGTCGACGTTGCGGTTTCCTACTGCATGCAGGTGGATCATGGTTTTGCCCAGCCGCTGGAGTATCTGCTCGGTGGCCTGGCGAACTGCCCGGTGCTGCCGGTATTTATCAATGGCGTCGCGCCACCCTTGCCTGGCTTCAAGCGTACGCGCCTGTTGGGGGAAGCTATCGGGCGTTTTGCCCGTGGCCTGGATAAACGAGTGTTGATCCTGGGCTCCGGCGGGCTTTCGCACCAGCCGCCGGTACCTCAGTTGGCCGGGGCCGACGCTCATATGCGTGACCGCCTGTTGGGCAGTGGCCGCCAATTACCGCCAGACGAGCGCCAATTACGCCAGCACCGTGTTATCTCTGCTGCCCGTGCTTTTGTGCAGGATCAGAGCACCTTACATCCTCTCAACCCGGTCTGGGACAACCAGTTTATGGACATTCTTTCCGGCGGACAGTTGGCGGAACTGGATGGGCTGGGCAATGACGAACTGTCGGCGATCGCTGGTCGCTCAACCCATGAGGTTAAAGCCTGGATGGCCGCCTTTGCTGCACTATCGGCATTTGGTCCTTATCAGACCGAGGGGCGCTATTACCGCGAGCTTCCCGAGTGGATCGCCGGGTTCGGCTCAATTAGCGCCGCACCGCGGAAATAATAACGATAAAGGAACACCATCATGACATCGCAATCTTTTGACCTTACTGAAGAAAATACCAGCCGCTTCGTGCAGATCCAAGAGGGTGAAGCCAGCCTGCGTATCCATTACAACGATTGTGGCAACGGTGCACAAACCGTGGTGATGCTGCACGGTTCCGGCCCCGGAGCCAGCGGCTGGGCGAACTTCAGCCGTAATATTGAACCGCTGGTGACGGCGGGTTATCGCGTGATCCTGTTGGATTTCCCTGGCTGGAGCAAGAGCGATTCGATTGTCAGTACCGGTTCCCGCTCGGACCTCAATGCCCGCATTTTGAAAGGGCTGGTGGACGCGCTGGATCTGCAGCAGGTACATCTGCTGGGGAACTCGATGGGCGGCCACAGCGCCGTGGCATTTACCCTGACCTGGCCTGAGCGCGTTGGCAAACTGGTGTTGATGGGGGGCGGTACCGGTGGTGCTAGCCCGTTTGTACCGATGCCAACGGAAGGGATCAAGCTGTTGCAGGGGCTTTATCGCGAGCCAAATATCGAGAACCTGCGCAAAATGATGAACATTTTTGTTTACGATCCCAGCGATCTGACCGAAGCGCTGTTCAAAACCCGCCTCGACAATATTCTGGCGCATCGTGACCACCTGGAAAACTTCGTCAAGAGCCTGTCCATTAATCCGAAACAGTTCCCGGATTTCAGCCCACGCCTGGGCGAAATCAAAGCCCAGACGCTGATTGTCTGGGGGCGTAACGATCGCTTTGTACCGATGGACACCGGGCTGCGTCTGCTGGCGGGCATTGCCGGGTCACAACTGCATGTGTTCAGCAACTGTGGGCATTGGGCGCAGTGGGAACATGCCGACACCTTTAACCGCATGGTTGTGGATTTCCTCAAGCATTAATCAGGGAGCGAATGATGAGTGATTACAATTTGGAGCAATTGGCTGAGGCGTTACGGCAGTCCGAGGCCAGCGGCAAGGTGATTGAGCCCTTGCGCGATCGCCTTGGCCTCGATAACGGCGAGGCGGCCTACGCCATCCAGCAATTGAACGTACAGCATTGGCAGGCTGCTGGCCGCCGAGTGGTGGGGCGCAAAGTAGGGCTCACCCATCCCAAGGTTCAGCAACAGCTGGGAGTTGACCAGCCGGACTTCGGCACCCTGTTCGCCGACATGTGCTACGGCACCAACCAGGGCATTCCATTTTCGCGGGTGATGCAGCCACGTATCGAAGCGGAGATTGCGTTGGTGCTGGCTCGTGATTTACCGCATGCCGACACTACGTTCGATGAGTTATGTGGCGCAGTGGAATGGGTATTGCCCGCGCTGGAAGTGGTGGGCAGCCGTATCAAGGACTGGTCGATCGCGTTTGTCGATACCGTGGCGGATAACGCTTCCTGTGGTGTGTACGTGCTGGGTGGCCCGGTGCGTCGGATCGATGAGGTGGATCTGCAACATTGCGGCATGAGCATGACGCGCAATAACGAGGTGGTGTCTAGCGGGCGTGGCAGTGAATGTCTTGGGCATCCGATCAATGCTGCCGTCTGGTTGGCACGCAAAATGGCCAGTCTCGGCACGCCGTTACGAGCAGGCGATGTAGTGCTGACCGGAGCATTGGGCCCGATGGTGCCGGTGCAAGCAGGTGACAGTTTTACGGCAATAATTGAAGGCGTCGGCACGGTTTCGGCCCACTTCTATGAGGATAGCCAATGATGAGCAAGAGAAAAGTGGCGATCATCGGTTCCGGCAATATCGGTACCGATTTGATGATTAAAATCCTGCGTAACGCCAAGCATCTGGAGATGGGGGCGATGGTGGGGATCGATCCTGAATCGGACGGCTTGGCTCGTGCTCGCCGGATGGGGGTTGCGACCTGTCATACCGGCGTTAACGGGCTGATCCTGATGCCGGAGTTCGCCGACATTGATTTTGTCTTTGATGCCACCAGCGCGAGCGCTCATGTTAAAAATGATGCCATCCTGCGGGCGGCCAAACCGGGGATCCGGCTGATCGATCTGACACCTGCGGCGATGGGTCCTTACTGCGTGCCGGTGGTCAATCTGGAACAAAATCTCAACCAGGTTAACGTCAATATGGTGACCTGCGGCGGGCAGGCAACTATCCCGATGGTGGCTGCGGTCTCAAGGGTAGCCAAAGTCCATTACGCCGAAATTATTGCCTCTATTGCCAGCAAGTCTGCCGGGCCGGGCACTCGCGCCAATATTGATGAGTTTACCGAAACCACCAGCAAGGCGATCGAGGTGGTTGGCGGGGCAGAGAGGGGCAAAGCGATTATCGTGTTGAACCCGGCGGAACCGTCCTTAATGATGCGCGATACCGTCTATGTGCTGAGTGAAGCCGTAGATCAAGCCAAGGTTGAAGCTTCAATCAACGAAATGGCGGCGGCCGTGCAGGCCTATGTGCCAGGCTATCGGCTGAAGCAGAAAGTGCAGTTTGATGTCATCCCTGCCGATGCACCGCTTAACTTACCGGGGATTGGCCGTTTTTCCGGCCTGAAAACCTCGGTGTTTCTGGAGGTTGAAGGTGCGGCGCACTACCTGCCTGCCTATGCAGGCAACCTTGATATCATGACTTCCGCTGCGCTGGCGACCGCCGAGCGGATGGCTCAGGCCATGGCACACGTTGCTGGAGAACGGCTATGAACGAGAAAAAAATCACTATCTCGGATGTGACCCTGCGTGACGGTATGCACGCGATTCGTCACCAATATACGCTGCAAAATGTGCAGGACATTGCCAGGGCGCTGGATGCAGCGAAGGTGGATTCGATTGAAGTGGCGCATGGCGATGGTCTGCAGGGTTCCAGCTTCAACTACGGCTTTGGCGCACATACCGATCTGGAATGGATTGCGGCGGCAGCGGACGTGACCACTCACGCTAAAATCGCCACCTTACTGCTGCCGGGCATTGGCACCATTCACGATCTGAAGGATGCCTATAATGCCGGCGCGCGGGTGGTGCGTGTCGCCACTCACTGTACCGAAGCCGATGTCTCCAAACAGCATATCGCCTATGCTCGTGAGCTTGGCATGGATACCGTGGGTTTCCTGATGATGAGCCATATGACGACGCCGGAAAATCTGGCCAGCCAGGCCAAGCTGATGGAAAGTTATGGGGCAACCTGCATCTACGTGGTGGATTCTGGCGGCGCGATGAATATGAATGATATCCGAGCCCGTTTCCGTGCCTTGAAAGCGGTGTTGCAGCCAGAGACGCATACCGGCATGCATGCGCACCATAACCTCAGCCTTGGGGTCGCTAACTCGATGGTGGCAGTAGAAGAAGGGTGCGATCGTGTGGATGCCAGTTTGGCAGGGATGGGGGCCGGAGCCGGTAACGCACCGCTTGAGGTGTTTATTGCGGCGGCGGATAAACTTGGTTGGCACCATGGCACGGATCTGTATGCCTTGATGGATGCGGCTGACGATCTGGTGCGCCCGTTACAGGATCGGCCCGTTCGCGTCGATCGTGAAACGTTGGCGCTGGGCTACGCCGGGGTTTACTCCAGTTTCCTACGCCACTGTGAAGTGGCCGCGGCGAAATACGGCATCAACGCAGTGGATATTCTGGTCGAGCTGGGTAAGCGCCGCATGGTGGGTGGCCAGGAAGATATGATCGTCGACGTGGCGCTGGATCTGCGTTCCCGCTAAGCCTAAGCAGGTCAGCCAGGCTGGCCTGCTATTTCTTGTTTGTGCGATGATAAAATTTACCGCTACGCCAGACTTTGCTCTTCTCTGTTAGCTTTTCCATGATAAGTATAGGGTAACGCTGGGGGTTAATGGGAGAGAAGGGTGGAACTGAGACAGTTACGTTATTTTGTTCGCACCGTTGAATTAGGTAGCATGGGCCAGGCCGCGCTTGACCTGAATATTGGTGTCTCGGCCTTGAGCCAGCAGATAAGTCGGCTCGAAAGCGAGCTGGCTATCCGCCTATTGCAACGTACCTCGCGTGGGATTGTTGCCACCGACGCCGGTCTGGCCTTTTTTTCTCAGGCTCAATTGGCCCTGCGCCATGCCGATGACGCCGTGCGGGCCGCCAAGCAGGCCCGCTTATCTGGGCACGTCAGCGTAGGAATGGCCCCAAGTACTGCCTCAGTACTCGGTCTGCCGTTTATTCTGGCAATGCGTGAGCGCTATGCTGATATCCGTCTGCATGTGGTAGAAAGCCTGTCCGGAAATCTGGCGTCGATGATCAAGGTCCGCCAGTTGGATTTGGCGGTGGTATTCCAACATAAAAAGCTGCAGACCTGGAGCGCGATCCCAGTGTTGGAAGAGCGGTTGTTCTTGATTGGCACCCAAGAGATTGTCGGACGATTTCAGGATGAGCCTATTACGCCCGAAGCCTTTTGTTCGCTGCCGTTGATTTTACCCAGTCAGACTCATGGCCTGCGGGCGTTGCTCAATACCAGCTTTGCACGCCAGCAGTTGGAATTAACCGTTGTGGCGGAGATCGACGGGCTGGCGATTTTGATGGACGCCGTTCGCCAGGGGCTGGGAGCTACCATTCAGCCCGGAGCGGCCATCTCCCGCATTCTGGATGACAGCCTGAAAGTGATAGAAATTGATAACCCGGTATTAAGCCGCCCCAATTTCCTGGTCAGCCTTTCCGATGATGAACTCTCGCCGGTTGGCCTGGCCGCCAGGGTGGTGCTGCAAAGCGTGATCCGTCAACTGGTAACGCAGGGCAACTGGCCAGGCGCGACCCTTTACCATCCCTAAACCCCCGTTAAGCATTGCCCGCTAGCTGGTCTTTATGCCAAAGGTTACATTTTAGTCACAAAAGGATAACACCGAGAGTGTGACTATGTTTGATGTTGTGGTCATTGGCGGGGGCAATGCGGCACTGTGTGCCGCCCTCACCGCGCGGGAAAGGGGGGCCTCAGTATTGCTGTTGGAGGCGGCTCCCAAGGAGTGGCGCGGTGGTAATTCTCAACATACCCGTAATTTACGCTGCATGCACGATGCGCCGCAGGATGTGTTGGTGGGCAGCTATCCCGAAGAAGAGTACTGGCAAGACCTGCTGAAGGTCACCGGTGGACTGACCAACGAACCGCTGGCCAGAATGGTGATCCGGGCGTCATCGACCTGCCGGGGCTGGATGAAAAAGCACGGCGTCCATTTTCAGCCGCCACTGTCCGGCGCCTTGCATGTGGCCCGTACCAATGCCTTCTTTATGGGTGGGGGCAAGGCCTTGGTGAACGCTTACTACCGCAGTGCTGAAAAAATGGGCGTAGTGATCCGCTATCTCAGCCCGGTTGATGCCATCGAGTTACAAGATGGGCAATTTGTTGCGGTACGGATTGGCGACCAACGAATTGAAGCCCGCGCCTGTGTGCTAGCCGCGGGTGGGTTTGAATCCAACCGTGAGTGGCTGCGTGAGGCCTGGGGGAAGAATGACGCAGGTGAATGGCCGGCAGATAACTTTCTGATCCGTGGTACCCGTTTTAATCAAGGGGTGTTGCTCAAGTTTATGATGGAGGCGGGGGCCGATGTGATTGGTGACCCTTCCCAATCTCACTGCGTGGCTATTGATGCTCGCGCCCCGTTGTATGACGGCGGGATTTGCACCCGCGTCGACTGTGTTTCGCTGGGGATCATGCTCAATCGTCAGGCGCAGCGTTTTTATGATGAAGGGGAGGATTTCTGGCCTAAACGCTATGCGATCTGGGGCCGTCTGGTTGCGCAGCAGCCCGGCCAAATCGGCTATTCCATCATTGATAGCAAAGCCATCGGGCGCTTTATGCCACCGGTCTTCCCAGGTGTGAAAGCCGATAACCTGCACGATCTTGCCATGCAATTAGAGCTGGATCCCGCCCAGTTTGTAAAAACCATCGAAACCTATAACCGCGCATGTCAGCCAGGTACGTTCAATCATACCCTGTTGGACGATTGCCGTACCGAAGGTCTTACTCCGGCGAAAACGCATTGGGCTTTGCCTATCGACACGCCACCTTTCTTTGGTTACGCCTTACGACCCGGCATCACCTTTACCTATTTGGGGCTGAAAGTGAATGAACATGCCGCCGTGCATTTTAACGGCCAACCTAGCCGCAACCTGTTTGTGGCCGGAGAAATGATGGCTGGCAACGTGCTGGGTAAGGGCTACACCGCTGGTGTGGGAATGTCTATTGGCACTGTCTTTGGCCGTATCGCCGGTCATCAATCGGCACTGGCCGCACAGCGAGAGGCTAATTATGAAACAGCTTGAGTCGTTAATCCGCGAGGCGCAATCCCTGACCGACAACGAGCAGGAGGTCGAGCGGGTGATGCAAATCTGCAACGCCTGCCGCTACTGTGAGGGCTTTTGTGCCGTCTTTCCCGCCATGACCTACCGGCTGACGTTCGGCAAGGCTGATATCAACTATCTGGCCAACCTGTGCCATAACTGCGGTGCCTGTCTGCACGCCTGCCAGTATGCGCCACCTCATGAGTTTGGCGTTAATGTGCCGCAGGGGATGGCTAAGGTACGCGTCGAGACCTATCAGGAATACGCCTGGCCAGCCAGCTTTGGCATGTTGTACAAGCGGGCGGGAATGGCGGTGGTGCTGGCATTGGCCTTTGGCATCGGGCTGTTTCTGCTGTTGGTGATGGCACTTAACGGCAGCCTGCTCCATCAACCGCTGGCCGGTGATTTTTATCAGATATTCCCCCATAACTTACTGGCGGGGATGTTTGGCAGCGTATTTGTATTTTCGCTGTGTTCGTTACTGTTCAGCACCCGAAAGTTCTGGCGGGAGATCTCATCGGTGGCGGGCAGCCTGCCTGCGCTGGCAGAAACCACCCGTAATGTGCTGACGCTAACCTATCTGGATGGCGGACACGGCGAGGGCTGTAACGATGAGGACGACGCCTTCACCCTGCGGCGGCGCCGTTTTCATCACTGCACGTTTTACGGCTTTATGCTGTGCTTTGCCTCAACCATAGTGGCCACCGGCTATCACTTTTTGCTGGGGCAAGAAGCGCCATATGACTTGCTGAGTTTACCGGTGATCTTGGGCACGCTGGGGGGCATAGGGCTGATTATTGGCCCGGCAGGCCTGCTGTGGCTTAACTTGCGCCGCAACCCGGCCCACGGTGATGCGGCACAAAAGCCGATGGACCGGGGTTTTATCCTGTTATTGCTGTTGGTGAGTATTACCGGTATCGCCTTGCTGGTTGGCCGTGATACTTCGCTGATGGGGGCATTACTGGCGGTGCATCTGGGGGCCGTGATGGCGCTGTTTTTAACCCTGCCTTACGGCAAGTTTGCCCATGGTTTTTATCGTACCGCGGCGTTATTAAAGTGGGCGATAGAAAAAAGGCGTAAAGCCTGATTCGACTTTCAACGTGTTTAATAAATCTACCCTACATAACTATATAAATATGGCGACAAATGATTGCCATGGAGAGTTTATACAATGGTTGAAAATACTGTTAAATCGGTTAACCCGCGCTTTGCCAAGCTGGGTGCGATACTGCGCGTAACCAGTGGGAATTTCCTTGAGCAATTCGATTTCTTTCTGTTCGGGTTTTATGCCACCTATATCGCTAAAACCTTTTTCCCAACCGATAATGAATTTGCTTCGCTGATGCTGACATTCGCGGTATTTGGCGCCGGGTTTCTGATGCGCCCAATCGGGGCTATCGTGCTCGGGGCCTATATTGACCGGATTGGCCGGCGTAAAGGGCTGATGGTAACGTTGTCCATCATGGCCTGCGGGACTTTGTTGATTGCCCTGGTACCCGGCTATGCCACCATTGGCCTGTTGGCTCCGGTACTGGTGTTGCTGGGCCGTCTGCTGCAAGGGTTCTCTGCCGGCGTGGAGCTGGGCGGTGTCTCGGTTTATCTGGCCGAAATTTCCACTCCGGGAAATAAAGGCTTTTATACCAGTTGGCAATCCGCCAGTCAGCAAATTGCTATTATTTCGGCGGCTCTGATTGGTTATTATCTGAATGCCAATCTGACGCCGGAAGAAATATCAGCATGGGGCTGGCGTATTCCGTTCTTTATTGGCTGTATGATCATCCCCTTGATTTTCGTATTACGCCGTTCGCTAGTGGAAACCGAAGAATTCCTTAATCGGAAACATCGGCCTGATACCAAAGAGATCCTTTATACGGTGGTACAGAACTGGAAGGTGATCTTGGCCGGTATGCTATTGGTGGCGATGACCACGACTACCTTCTACTTTATTACCGTTTATACGCCCACCTATGGCAAAAGCGTGCTGCACCTTAGCGCGGAAGACAGTCTGATCGTCACCATGCTGGTGGGGTTATCCAACTTCTTCTGGTTACCGATCGGCGGGGCCATTTCCGATCGTATTGGCCGCAGAGCGGTATTAATGACCATCACGGTGCTGGCGTTACTGACCACTTACCCGGCGTTGGAATGGCTGACCCAGGCGCCGAGCTTTGAACGCATGACGATAGTGTTGCTGTGGCTGTCATTTTTCTTTGGCATGTATAACGGCGCGATGGTGGCGGCATTGACCGAGGTAATGCCGGTCTATGTACGAACGGTAGGCTTCTCGCTGGCGTTTAGCCTGGCAACTGCGGTGTTTGGCGGCCTGACGCCGATCGTTTCAACCGGCCTGGTGGAGATCACGGGTAGCAAAAGTTCCCCCGCCTACTGGCTGATGTTTGCGGCGTTTTCGGGGCTGATCGCCACTTGGATACTGTTTTACAAACTGGCCAAGAACGCCAAGACGGTGAGTGAAGTCGCCTGACGAGTCTGACTATTTTACTTTCTCTTGATGGCTGCGCTATGGCGTGGCCATTATTGTTTATCAGGCAAGTGGTTCGCTAGCAGATTGGTTAATTTGCGAACTTGATCACTTGACTGATCAAGTGATCCTGGCCTATGTTGAAGCTACCTTCTTTTCCGTTCCAGGGAGCCGTTCTCATGGGATCCATCCGCACGTTAAATGGTGATATTGCCGCCAGCCAGCTCGGCGTAACCTACAGCCACGATCATATTTACTGTATTCCTCCCTACTGGGCAGAGCGTGGGGATTACGATCTATTACTGGATGATCCGCAGGCTTCAGAGCAAGAACTGGCAGATTTCCATCAGGCCGGCGGCAATGCCATTTATGACGCCACGGCTCCCGATTATGGCCGTCAGGTGGTTGCCGTAGCCGAAATGGCCAAGCGGCAGCAGGTGCATATCATTGCCACCGCCGGGTTTAACAAAGGGTTCCTGTGGAGCAGCAAGCGGCCTGGATCGACGCAAAGCTTTGCAGAATGGATCGAAGGGGCTTCGATTGATGAACTGGTTGAACACGTTAGCCGTGAAGTCACTGAAGGTATCGAAGGCAGCGATTATCGCGCTGGCGTGGTGAAATGCGGCACCGGCTATAACACCATCTCCCCGCTGGAACGGAAAACCATGGAAGTCATCGTAAGGGCACAGCTTTGTACTGGAGCCCCGATGCATAGCCATACGGAAATGGGCACTATGGGATTAGAGCAGGCGCAGATATTTCAAGGTTTGGGGTTGGATTTGTCCCGCCTGTGCTTCGCTCATATGGATCGTAACCCCGATCCGTGGCTCCACCGTCAGATTGCCAACACCGGGGCATTTCTCTCTTTTGACGGTATGAGCCGGATAAAATATTACCCAGAACATATCCGCACCCAGGCCATCTTGGCGCTGTGCCAACGTGGCTACCAGAAACAAATTCTCATCGGCGGTGATTTCGCCCGTAAATCCATGAGTGCCCACTACGGTAAAGGCGGTCTGGGGCTGAAGTTTATTCTGGCCGACTGGCGGCCAAGATTTATCGAGGAGGCCCAAGAGGCAGGGTTTGATGGCGAAGCATTGCTGCATGATTTCTTCGTAGAAAATCCGGCACGCTACTTTGCTTTTGGCTAAGGAGGCCTCATGAAACTGCATGAGTTGAACGAGCAGCAGGCCAGGCAGGCGTTGGCGAAAGCACAGATAGCATTGTTGCCGCTAGGTGCAGTGGAGCCTCATGGCGACCACCTGCCGTTGGATACCGATAATTTATTGGCTGAGCGATTTTGCGCCTTGCTGGATGAGCAACTGGGGGAGGCAGTGCTAAGCCTGCCGGTGGTGTCCTACAGCCAGGTGTGGTCACTGCGTGGGCACGCAGGAGCGATCGATATTGGTAACGATCTGTTGACGCAATTATTGCTCTCGCTAGCACGCAATATGGCCGGTTACGCGATTACCACCACTGCGGTAATCAATGCGCACTACGGCAATTTTGATGCCATCAAGGCCGCCGCCAGGCAGTTGAAGGAGGAGGGTATCACGTTGCTCAGCTATAGCTGGGCCGGGATGGACAGCTGCGCCCAGCGGTTAAGAACTTCTGCGGTTGCCTATCCCGGCTATATGCATGCAGACGAGATTGAAACCTCGTTGATGCTGGCATTGGCCCCCGAACACGTCGAGATGACGCTGGCACGTTCGCACTACCCAGAATTTCCAGAGAATTTCCGCTATCAGCCCGTGCACTGGACGGAGTTTTCCGACTATGCGGTACTAGGCGATCCAGGCTGCGCCAGCGAGGAAAAAGGGCTGGCTTTGGTAAAGCACGCCTTGCAGACAACTCTGGCTTCCATCCGTCACCATTTAGCTGCAGGAGGCACTGATGATCGTTCGCCAGGCAATACTTATTGATAACTCGGCCAGTACTGCCGCAGACGCGATTCAGGCAGCGGGTCAGGCGCTTTGCCAGTCTGGTGCTTGCCGCCCGGAATATGTTGAGGCAATGGTGGCCAGCTACCAGGAGTTTGGTCCTTATTTTGTGATTGCCCCTGGATTGGCCATGCCGCATGCCCGTCCAGAGCAAGGGGCGATTAAAGCGCAGTTGAGTCTGGTGCGGCTGCGTGAACCGGTAGCGTTTGGCCACACAGAAAACGATCCGGTACAGGTTTTGCTGGGGCTGTCAGCTACCAGCAGCGAGCGGCATATTCAACTGATCCAGCATATCGTCACCCTGCTGGCAGACGAAAATAACCTGCAAACCCTAATGAATTCCCGCGACCCTGAGCAGCTTTATCAACTGATAGCCGGCGCGGGGTAACTCTCCTCACGGTTCAACTGTCACTTGAAATCCCCAGGGTAGCGATTTTGAAGGTTCAACTCGGAGCGAATACTAATGAAAATTCTGACGGTATGCGGTTTAGGCATGGGATCAAGCCTGATATTAAAAATGAACGTGGAAGCGGTATTAAAACAGCATGGGATCCAGGCTTCGGTGGAACATATGGATGTCTCTTCGGCGGCCTCGGCCAGTGCCGATCTGGTGATCACCAATGCCGAGCTGGTGGATAACCTGCAGCATCTCTCTTGCCCGGTGTCGGTCGTCAATAACTACATCGACAGCAAAGAGATCGCCCTGGCGCTGGAACAGGCCGGCATTATTAAGCAGGGGGAATAGCCATGAGCGAATTTCTGGGGGTATTGCGCTGGATCACGGTCAATATTTTTGGGGAAGCGTCTATTCTAATCGGCCTGATTGTGCTGCTGGGCTTGGTGTTACAAGGTAAACCGCTGGCGGATATTGTTTCTGGTACCTTGAAAGGCATTTTGGGGTTTCTGATTATCGGGGCAGGGGCGGGGATTATCGTCTCGGCCTTGCTCATCTTCCAGCCCATTTGGACGGAAGTGTTTGGCCTGAGTTCGATGAATCTGACGAATATTATCGGCCAGGTACATTTCTCCGAACGCTATGGCAGCAGCGTAACTATCGCCATTGCTGGCGGGTTTGCGCTTAACCTGCTGCTGGCTCGGCTGACCCGCTTTAAATATATCTATCTGACTGGCCACATGATGTTCTGGACCACGATGATTTTTGCCGGGGTGATGGTTAACAGTAATCCGGCCATTTCCGGCCTGCAACTGACGTTGATGCTGACGGTGATCATGGGGCTTTACTGGACGTTGCAGCCAGCGCTGGTACAACCCTGGGTGCGCAAGATCACCGGCAACGACAACGTGGCATTGGGGCACACCTCTGCCTCTGTGGCTTTGCTAGGGGCGTTGTTTGGCCAGATTTTCGCGGCCAACAAAATCAGCTCTGAAGATATCAAAGTACCGAAAAAACTGGGATTTCTGCGGGATTCTAACGTGGTGACCGCATTGACCATGTCGCTGCTGTTCTTTATTGGGACCTTTATTCTGCAAATCAAAGGTACGCCAAAAGCGGCTGAAATCCTGGCGCAGTCTGGCGACCTGAGTTTCTACATCTATGCGCTGAAACAGTCACTGATGTTTACCGGTGGTATTGCCGTGGTGTTGCTCGGCGTGCGGATGTTCATCGGTGAAATGGTGCCAGCGTTTAACGGTATCGGTTCACGCCTGGTGCCCGGAGCCAAACCTGCACTCGACTGCCCAATCCTGTTCAACTTTGCCCCCAATGCGGTGGTGTTAGGCTTTGTCGGTGCCTTTATCGGCTCGCTGTTGTGGCTCACCCTGATCGGCCGCTATACCGGCTACGTGTTTATCCCCAGCATGATCGTGATTTTCTTCCATGCCGGTACGGCAGGGGTATTTGGCAATATCACCGGCGGCTATAAAGGGGCGCTGTTGGCCGGATTTATTACCTCGACCGTGGTGGCCTGGGGGCAATATTTCTGTGTCAGCTATTTTATCAACGACACCATTCCCGACACCGCTCTGTGGGCCGGTGACAGCGATATGTTTGTGCTGGCACCGCTGATTGCGGCTTTAACCAGGCTGCTAACATTCTGATGTTGAGAGGGAAGGCTATGAGTAAAGCGTTGACCCAGTATTATGAGCAAATCCGGCAGAAGCTGGCCCAGTTGGAATCGCAGCCAGACACGATAAACCGTGCGGCGCAGATGATGGCGGACACGGTGCTGGCCGAGAGGGATCTGTTCGTTTTCGGTGCCAGCCATGCCGGCATTCTGGCCGAGGAGATGAGCTACCGGGCCGGTGGCTTGGCTATCGTTAATCCTTTATTTACCCCTGCACTGATGCTCAATGTCCGGCCATTGACGCTGACCAGCGCGGTGGAAAACGTTGAAGGCCTGGGACGGGTGTTGATCGAGCAATCACCGCTGCAAGCGGGGGATACGCTGCTGATCCACTCGGTTTCTGGCCGCAACGCCATTACCATCGATGTCGCGCTGGCCGCTCTGAAGGTTGGCGCGAAGGTGATTGCCATCACCAGTCTGGCCACCGCGGCCAGGGTGACATCCCGACACTCCAGCGGCAAGCTGTTGGTGGATATCGCCGATATCACCATTGATAACCAATGCGAGTATGGTGATGCCGCCGTCAGCCTGCCGGGATTGGCCCAGAAGGCGGCACCGCTCTCAACCATTATGGGGGCAACTATTGCCAACAGTCTGGTACTGCGGATCTGTGAACTGATGCAGCAGAAACAGCGCACTCCGCCGATCCTGGCAAGCGCAAACATAGACGGCAATCAGCAGATAAATCAGGATATACTTGACGCTTACAGGAGCCAAATACACTACCTCTGAGCGGAGCATCAGTATGTTTGAGTCGGATGGACTGCCACTGTATCTCAGGATAAAAGGCATTATCCTGCAACGGATTATCACCTTTACCTATGACGATAAACTCCCCGGCGAGTTACTGCTTGCCGATGAGTTTAAGGTCGCCCGCGGGACCATCAAGCAAGCGATCGATTCACTGGCCAGTGTTGGCATGGTGCATCGGGAGCAGGGCAAAGGGACCTTCATCAATCGTGATGCGTTGCATAAACACTACACCGATCTGCCAGATGTCCTGCTGAGCTTTAATTCGGCTATGCCGGTTGAAGTAGAAATCCTTTCCCTGTTATCGACCATGGCCGATCAAGAGGTGGCTGAGCGGATGCATCTGGATTTAGGCCACCAACTGATGCGTCTTGAGCGGTTGTTCATGCAGGGGGAGAAAGTGGTGGGCCATTCGATCACCCACTTGAATGGACGGGTGTATAACGATCTGAGTCATGTTGACGGAAGCAGCCCGCTGTATGAACAACTACGAGAAACGTTCGGTTATTCTCCAACCAAGGCAACGGAACGTTATTTACCGATGATCTGCGATGCCAAACTGGCCAGCTTGCTGAACATCGAGCAAGGCTCGGCTTTGTTCAGGGTTGAGCGGACCGCCAGTAATCTGGACGATGTGGTACTTGAATACAGCATCACTCATACTCAGGATGCTGCACTGTCGTTACAGATCGTCGCTAATCAGAGCGTGGTGAACCAGCAATGGAACTGCACCATTAATAAGGCGCCGTGAGTTGATAGCCCCCTTTCCGCGCAAGAGAGGGGGCGCCGAATTCAGCGGGTGGGGTGGGAAACGTGTTCGGCGGCAGCCTTGTTCGCTCTAGCCACTGCCTGCGGTAATGTTTGCCCTTGTAACAATGAGGCGCACAACATGCCCATAAAACAGTCACCGGCACCGTGAGTGCTGACCAGCTCGACCTTCAGCGCCGGAAGGGATTGGCTGCTGCTACCGGCCTCACAGAAGGCGACGCCATGTTCACCCGCAGTGACCACCACGGCCTTAAAACTAGCGCTCAATGCCTCGGCAGCCATACAGGCCTGCTGCAAATCGTTGACCGTAATGCCACTAAGATCGCGTGCTTCAACCGCATTGACCACCAGCAGATCGATGCAAGCCTGGAGCTGTGCGCTGAGTTCACGGGCCGGAGCGGCGTTCAGGCAGACCAACGCACCGTGATTTTTGGCCTGTTTGGCGGCAACCAGGTTAATCGCTTCGGGCACTTCGTTTTGTAGTAACAGCATGCCGGTATCTTGCCAGAGGCTACCCTGATCCAACTGCTGGGGAGCGATCAGGTTGTTGGCATTCGAGACCACCACTGCACCATAATCACCTTCGGCATCCATAATAGCGACGCTCATACCGGAAGGTGCCGCCGAGGTTATCTCGACGTGGCGCGTATCAACCTGGTTTTCCATTAGCACCGCGAGCAGGAATCTACCCGGATCGTCAGCGCCTACCGCGCCAACGAAGCTGACCTGCGCCCCCGCCTTGGCTGCCGAAACCGCTTGATTGCCCCCTTTGCCACCAAATTTATAGGCGCAACTGCTACCGATCACCGTTTCGCCTTTTTCTGGCCGATGGGGCGCCTGCAGCATAATGTCGTAATGAAGACTGCCAGCGACTACGATTTTACTCATGTTAGTATTCTCTTAAATCACGGACCGCCTGCTGGGTTTTCATCAGATTCTTTTCAGCCTGCTTCAAATCCTTTTTCGCAATCGCCACAAACAGTGCATCAAGGATATTAAGTTGAGCAATGCGTGCCGCTGCGTTTTCCCCAAGCAAATGCGAACCCTGTGAGGTTGAATTGAGAACCACATGCGCATTACGCGCAATGGGCGACTCGGCATAATTGCTGATGGCAATCACCTTGGCACCGTTGCGCGCGGCCAGCTTAATGGGATCGTTGACCGCACGGGTAGCGCCGGAATGGCTGATTGCCACCACGGCATCATCATCCGATAAGATCGCAGCAGACATCAGCATGGTGTGGGCATCATCGTAGACCGTCGATTTAATCCCGATCTTTAGCAGCTTATGCGCCAGATCGCGGGCAATGGTGGCCGAACCACCGACGGCATAGAGATCGATGTGCCGAGCCTTGAACAGAATATCTGCGGCGCGGTTAAATTCAGAAACGTCTAGAATAGAAATGGTTTCTTCTATTGCCTGAATCGACGTTTTGAATACCTTTTCCAGTAATTGCTCCGACGAATCATCAGGCTCAATTTCTGCATGCAAACTTGCTACTTCAGAATAGTTATAGTAAATCAAACTGCTTCTGAACTCTCTGAAGCCAGAGAAGTTGAGCTTTTTTGCCAGTTTAACTACCATCCCCTCAGAAACTTTATTTTCCAGCGCAATCTCTTTTAATGAGGTTTGCTCGGATAAATCAGTTTTCGAGGTGATCGAGTCCACCACTTTTCTTTCCAGTGGCGTCAGTTGTGGCAATCTCATGCGAATTTGAGCGCCAATTGCTCGCGGATCCTGCTTCATTACTTGCCTCTTGTCGCTCGGTCAATCAACATGGCTATGATAATAATAAGCCCTGTGGCAAGCAATTGATAAAACGCCTGAATATTTAGCAACGTCAATCCGTTACGTAACGAGCCCAGAATGATGGCGCCGATCAGCGTGCCGATCACACTGCCTTTGCCCCCCATCAAGGATGCCCCACCTATAGCGGCAGCCGCGATGGCATCCAATTCCCACAGGTTGCCCATTGTCGGTTCGGCAGCACCCAGGCGGCCAATCAGGATCAGTGAAGCCAGCGAGGCCAACACGCCGGAAATCACAAACACCGTCACTTTGGTTCTTTTTACCGGTACACCGGCTACGCGTGCAGCCTCTTCGTTACCGCCAACCGCCAGAATATATTCCCCCAGCGGAGTTTTATTCATCACCACCCACAGGATGATGGCGATGGTAACCACAATCACGATCGGGCTTGGCACACCGAAAATTTCGCTGTTGATGAAATTACGAAACTCCATTGGGATGCCAAAGATAGGGTTGCCGTTGGTAAAGATCAGTGCCATGGCCCGGAACAGCGAGAGGCCGCCCAGGGTGACAATGAAAGGCTGTAATCCGGCGTAGGCTACCAGCGTGCCGCTGAAAACCCCACACAGTGCGCCCACACCCAAGGTTGCCATTATCGCCAGCGGTACGGGCACCCCAGCGACCATCAGCGTAGCACCCAGCACCGCGGATAACGCCGCCGTTGGCCCCACCGAGAGGTCGATACCGCCGGAGATAATCACCAGCGTCATGCCCAGGGCAATAATGCCGTTGATCGACGATTGCTGTAAAATATTCAGCAGGTTAGGCACCGTTAAAAAACCCGGTGACAGCAGCGAGAAGGTGACCACAATGATCAGTAAACCAATCAGTGTGCCCGCATCACGCAAATTAAACTTGAATAGCGCCGAGGACGGCACTTTAGGCTGAGCCTTACCCTGAGTTATCATAATGATTGCCTTAATAAAAATATAAGATACAGAAGCCGTTTTTAATTCAGATCGTTAATCGCATAACGAGCGATATTTTCTTCTGTAATATCGTCGCCTTTGAGTTCCCGGGTAATTTTCCCTTCGCGCATCACCAGTACCCGATCGGAGATACGAATAATTTCTGGCATTTCGGATGAGACCACTACAATAGCCTTTCCTTGCTTGGCGAGTTTTTCGATTAAATTATAAATTTCTGATTTGGCGCCGATATCGATCCCACGCGTGGGCTCATCAAATAAAAATACTTTATTATCTGCCGCGACCCACCGGCCAATAATGACCTTTTGCTGATTACCGCCACTCAAGGTGCCGATGGGTTTATCAATATTCAGCGGGCGCAGGTTTAAGTCGGACATCACTTCCAGGGCCAACTGGTTTAGTTTGGTTTTTTTTAACCAGCCGTAACGGGTGAAGTTACTCATCGAGGGCAGCGCCATATTCATTTTTACCGCTCGCTCTTTAATAATACCCTCTTTTTTGCGATCTTCCGGCACCAAACCGATGCCAGCCTTGATTGCCGAGCTGACATTAAGCTTTTTCACCGGCGAGCCTTCAACCAACACTTGGCCGCTGGTTTTGGCGTCGATACCGGCGATCAGCTTCAGTAGCTCGGTACGGCCTGCGCCGACCAGGCCTGCGATCCCCAGAACTTCTCCTGCCTGTACGCTGAAGCTGGCTGACAGTACGGCTTTGTCGCGTCCAAGGTCTTCTACGCGCAAAATTTCTTTGTCGGTGACATAAGAGTGATGCTGCACTTTCTCAATCTTGCGTCCGACCATTTTGGTGACGATGGTTTCTTCCGTTTCGTCGCAGATATTGACCACGCCGACCTGTTTACCATCGCGTAAAATCGTGGCGCGATCGCAGACTTTAAAAATCTCATTCATCTTATGCGAGACATAAATCAGCGCGACGTTCATCGATTTAAGATCGGCGATCAACTCGGCCAGCCGATCAAATTCCCTTGGCGTCAGGCTGGACGTTGGCTCATCCATCGCAATGATTTTGGCCTCATCCAGTAATGCCCGGGCAATTTCGACGATCTGCTGCTGAGAGACCTTCAGATTCTTGATTGGCTCGTTCGGGTCGATGGTGGGATCGAGCCGTCTCAGGATCGCCTTTGCCCTTGCGTACTGGGCTTTCTTATCCACGAACAGGCCCTGGCACTGGGTCAGCGGCCTGCCAAGAAACATATTCTGCGCTACGGAGAGTTCAGGAACATGCTGCAATTCCTGGTGGATCATGGCGATCCCCGCCTGGCGTGCGGAAAGCGGGTTTTTCATCAGGATCGTTTGACCTTCAACCTGGATTTCACCAGAGTCAGCTGCCCGTACTCCAGAGAGAATATTCAGCAGCGTCGATTTCCCTGCGCCGTTTTCCCCGATTAAGGCATGGACTTCCCCGTGCCTGACCGAAAAATCTACGTCCTGAACCGCAGCCGCGCTGCCGTAGGTTTTATTAATGCCACGCATCGTTAAACAAAACTGTTCCATAAACCCTCCGTCGCCTGGCTTATTGCTGTACCAGCAGTTGGCGCAGTTTCTCGTTGTCTTTGGTGGAGAAAGCATCCGCGTTTTCTTTGGTGATCAAAGCCTGTGGGGTGGAGACTACGCGTGAAATTTTCTGCCCGTCGATAAGGCGCAACATTACTTCCATCGCCACTTCGCCAGTCAGTACTGGGAAGCTGTCCACTGTGCCGGTCAACTCACCGCGTTTGATGGAAGCATAGGCATCGGAAATCCCATCGGTACCAAACACTGCGACCTGGTTGGTTTTACCCTGTGCGCGAACCGCTTCAACCACTCCGAGTGCCATACCGTCGTTGTTGGCGTAGAAACCAACCATATCCGGATGCTGCTGCAAGATAGTGGTGGCGGCGTTATAGGCATTTTCCCGGCTCCAGTTGGCTGGCACGCTGGCGACTACGGTGAACTTGCCGTTGGCACCAATGGTTTCCTTGAACCCCTTGGTTCGCTGTGTGGCGGCATAAACGCCAGCCTGGCCTTCGATCACCGCGACTTTGCCACCTTCCGGATGATGCTGGATAAACCAGTTGGCGACCCGGACACCGTTATCTTTCTGTACGTTACCTACGTAATGGGCGGCACTGGGCATGACGGCGTCGTTGACGTTGACTACCGGGATGCCCTTGCTTTTCGCTACTTCATAGGCGGGTTGCAGGTTGGCGTCCGTTTGTGGAGAAACCAGCAGGCCATTAAAGCCTTGGGAAATCAATGTTTCCGCGATCGAGAGTTGGCCTAGCTGATCGTCTTCATTGGCTGCGGCCTGATAGGCCACCATAAAGCCGTACTTTTTGGCCGTGGTTTGGTAGCCTTCCCCCAGGGAACGCCAATATTCGTTGGTAAGCGTTTTGGATACGCCGCCGATCTTCAGCTTGCTGTCCACCGCTGGCATGGGGCCATATTTGGCACTAAGCTCGGTCCAATCGGTACGGTCGGGTTCGGTATCAGACTGTAACGGTGGCAGATCGGCAGCATAGACACTGGTGCAAAACAGGGTAGAGGCGAGTACAGAAAGTAAGTGCTTTTTCATCTTCTTCTATCCTTGGTGCTGTGAGTTATTATTAGAGGCACCCGTTGGGCGCCCGGTTGCTGGTTCTATTTCGCCAGCATGATGTCGTTAACAATTTGCTGTGAGGCAACGGCGTCTTGCTTGCTGATGGCGCTCATCAACTCAGGGTTATTGTCGAGCTGCTTGCACAGTTTCAGCAGGCGGGTCACCGTTGCGATATTGGTTTCGGCTTCACGCACCGGATCCAGGCCGCTGGCGTCTGGGAAGGTGTCAAAATAGTAAGCCCCCGTGTAGCCGTCACGCTGCATCTGCCAGAGGAATTCCAGCGTCGCCCGTGGGTTGACCGAAGCCACCATCAGGCCATCGTCGCGTTTGCCCCAACCATCGTTCAGATCAAGACCCATAAGGCGAGAGCGGCGGGCGACCATGGCGGCGGCAAAGGCCGGGATCTCGTTGGCAAACAGCACGTGGGCAAAGTCGAGCGTGATACCCAGATTCGCACAGCCAGCTTCTTCAACCGCCAGCAGGCAGGTGGTGACGTTGGGAAAAATGCTGTAGGCCCGTGGCTCATTAGGTTTGTATTCGATACTGATATCGACATCTGGAGCATATTCGGCCACTTCACGTACCGCGGAGACGGCGTCTTCCCAGATTTTTTTGTAATCTGCCTGGAAGCAATAATCAAAACCATCCTGGCCCATCCACAGGGTCATTAAACTGGCACCAAACTCACGGCCCGCATCTATCCCACGCTTGGTCAGTTCGATCGCCTGGCGGCGGATTTTTGGGTCCGGATTGGTGAACGCCCCAATCTTGAATTCTGGCGCATCCCAGCGCATTTGCATGCCATTCACCGCCAGGCCAGCCGCTTCGATCTTTTGGCTCATGGTTTTGACATCCTCATTGATGTGCTGAGGGTAGTTTAAATCCAGGTGGGTCAATCCCTTGACCGTTCCGGCCCGCTCAATCATTTGCGATACAGAGGGTTTGCCTTTTAGTTCTGGCCAGTAAAGATTGGCTCCTGAGGCAAAGGAGTTCAAACGGGTGGCGAATTTAAGTTCTGACATGAGGTGTCCTTGGTCAATGGTTCTGTAATGTACTTTCCTTCTTCACGATTTTTCGTAAAGTAGTATTTTTCTATCACTAGCCATTGACAACTGCAAGCTCACTCGTCGTTTTATTAATCACTTTGCGAGGTCATTCACGAAATTTCGCTACAGGAAGGCTTTACCACAGAGGAAATAGCCAGGAGCGAGAGAGGTTGAGACGGTGAGGGGAGCAATACGGTGGGATTGGCAGAGGTGAACATGGGACTAGACAGGCCAGTTGGCTGGCCTGCACTTTACGCGGGTTACACCATTGGGCGGATATAGTCCCACAGGCGTTCCCAGTTAATCAGCACCAATACCACGGTGGCGGAAAACAGAATAAACATGATCTTTGAGAACATGATATCAACACTCCTTGTTAATAAAACGGTATCCCTGCCCGGATTAAGGACGATTTTCAGGCAGTGTACAGGGGGATAACCAGGCGATATAGAGGCGGTGAAACATTTCAGAAAAGACCAGGTTTATGGTCAATAAATGGACAGTTGGCGAGGGTTTGATGATAGGGCAGAGATTTCCCTGCCCCGAGTTTTAACACGACATTAATTCAGGATGCCGTTTAGCACCAGCATGGTGATCATCCCGCCTACAGCGGGGATAAGAGTACGGCGGACAATCATAAACGGCGAGCATTCACCGGCCTTGCTGACGGCAATGATCACCCCGGCCACCGGGGAAATCGATCTTCCCATACCGGCCATCAGTTGCATTGGCAGGATCATGCTGACGGCGCTTTCGCCAAATTTGGCGGCAATGCCTGGAGCCAGCCCGGAGAAGGAGAAGAACGCAGCCACGCCGGAGCCGGTCAGCGCCGCGGTCACGCAGACCAGCAGGGCCATCACTATCGTCATATTGCCAAAACCGAAGCCCGCGGCCTGAACGGTGTGAATAATGAAGTCAACGGCCCCGATGATCTGCAAGCCCTGGGCGAAAACGTCGGCACACACCAGCAGGGAAACGATGCTGGTAAACATGGTGCCCATGCCTTTGAAGAACACCTGGATGCCCTTGCAGGCGGTTTTGAAATCCCTCCGTACCAGCAACTCGCAGAAAAATGCCAACAGGGTGCCGATAATCATCGCCGTCACCACGTCAATCTTGATGCTGCTGATCACCAGCGGGCTGAAGACGATCACCAGTATCACCGGGAACACCGGCAGGAAAGCGTAGAATGCCGGTACCTTGGCTGTATCTTCGCTGGTTGGCTGTTCCACCTGCAGTTGGGTAACGATATGCCCGTCTTTGGCGTCAAAGTAGCGTGCGGTGAAGAAGATCAGTACCGCTACCGCCAGCATCACGCCGGTGGCGACCGGCAGTTGGTAGTGGGCAAAGTAGACTGCGGTTTCCATACCGGCATGTTTGGCTGCCAGGTTGGCGGTGCCCACTGCCGGGCCGAGATCCATAAACGCCGACATACCGATCATCGAGGCGGCGGCGGCTTTACTGACTCCAAGCCGCACCAACACCGGGAAGAAGGTGACCAACAGCAGCATCGCCAGACCGGCCGCGCTGGAAATCGCCACGTGCAGCAACTGGGATAATATGTAGCCGATCGCCAGGATCAGGTAAGGAGCCTTGATCATCTGCAAGGGTTTGATGCACAGATTTACCATCGAGTTCGACGCTTTGATGTGATCCATATAATCGGCAAAACCGCCCGCCGCCATAATGATCAAACCGATGCCCGCCACCTGGGTGGTCAAAGACTCTTTCACGAACGCGAAAATATCCCCGCCAACCCAGCCGATGGATTTGGCCTTGCCGTACAATATCGATTGATCGGGAAAGAACACCGCCGTGATCAGCAGCAGGCTCAGCCCCGCCAGCAGTAACACGGTTTGCGGCTGGTAGTTTTTGATAATAAACCAGGCCGCCAATACGGTAACGATCATCCCGATGATAAATCCAGTCATCATGTCCCCTTATGAGTGTTTGGCAAAAAACTCATGCAATAGCGTGTTGTAATAATCCGGAGCCTGGAAATAAGGCGCATGGCCCATCCCGGGCATCTCGATATGTTGGGTGTAGGGCACCAGCGCCAGCAGATCGGCTTTGAGCTGTGGTTGCACCACGGCGTCTTTTTCACCGGTGAGGATCAGCGTTGGCATCTTGAGCTGGGGCAGTAGCGGGCGGTTGTCGGCTAGCTGCAACATGCGAGTGGCACGCCTCAGGCCTTCCAGGTTGGTGCCTGCTGCAATTTCTGCCGCATAGTCCAGCACTGCCGCAGGTACATCTGGGAACGGCAGCAGATCACGTGCGCGGTTTCTGCCGTAGGCTTCGCGGCCAATTTCGGCGAGCTCTTTCAGCCGCTTTTCCAGCTTTTCCGAGCTGGGTGCCGACTCTGGCGCGCCATAGCCGGGATGGGTGCAGGACAACACCAGGTTTTTTACCCGCTCTGGATAGCGGGCGGCGTAGCGGCTGGCAACGGAGCCGCCCATTGAGTGCCCGACGAGGGAAACTTTCTCTGCCCCGCAGTGTTGCACCCACTCATGCAGCATCTGCACAAAAGCGTCGATATCGGCCGGAACCAGCGCGGAGTCGGCATAACCGGGCGCATCCCAGGCCATGACGCGGTAGTGGGGAGAAAAGGCGGCAAACTGGAATGGCCAGGCCTTCGAGCTGCCCAGAATACCGTGTAAAAAGATCAGGGTTTCGCCCTCACCGCAAGCGCGGAAAGATAAATTCCCCTGTGAGGTACGTAGAATTTGCTGCTCAGGGCAAACAGGGATTGCGCTGTTTTCACTGCTCATGATAAAGCCTCTTTTCATTAAATAAACGCCAGAGATGGATTGCTACATGGCATTCTGGTGAGTCAATGCTTAGCCCTGAAGCAACAGGGCTATAAAGATGGTTGATGAATATTCACACTGCCTGGTGTTGGTGTTATTTATTAAAAACGTTAAATGCCTCGAATAACGACTCCATGACGTTGAAGTTCTCGTTTAATTCGTTGCTTTTCACTTCGCCCATATAATTAACCAGCGCCTCGATTAATACGAAGCCAGCGCTACGGCTGCTGAACAGCCCGCTATGCTGGCTCTCCATCAGCAACATCGCCGTGGCGAAGTGGCTGAACGGATTGACGGCATTATCGGTGATGACGATGGTATCGCCACGATTTTGATAAAACCATTTTATTAACCTTGTCGTCACGCTGGAAAAACGATAATAAGAAATCGCCAGTAGCACATCGCCCTTTCTCGAGTCGATTAGCTTATGCGGTAAATTGGCAATATTGGCATCCAGCAGCACAATGTCTTTTTTGATATAGCGGCCAAGCAGATAAAAATACTCGGCCAAGGCATGTGCCGTTGCGCTGCCAATCACATACAGCCTTTTTTCCGGATCGCAAATCAGCGCGATGGTTTTCTCCAAATGCTGGCGATTGATGTTTTTCAACGTATTGTTGATATTATCGGTGATCTCGCTGCAGTGTTTTTCAATGAATTCGATGCCGTTTTTTCTGTTTTTGCTGTTGTCGAAGCGTTCTATGGGGGAGATGTTTCTGCGTTGCTCAGGCTCGATGGTGGACTCTTTGAAGTCGCGAAAGCCGGTGAAGCCGAGCTTCATCATAAATCGCCCCAAGGTAGACTTGGCGATGTTGATTTCATGACAAACATCAATCACTTTGCTGTAGGGAATGGACTCAAAGTGTTTGTCAAAATAGTCGATGATACGCCGATCCGTTTCGGTCAGATTATCAATGTCAGCAATACGTTGAGTGAATTCCGCTCTGTTCATGTCAGTTTTCCCCTCTACGTAATTTCTTCCTTCATTAATAACAAAACCCAAGGCAGAAAAAAGGGGAATCAAAAATTCCCTTGTCAGAAGTGTGTGTCATCTCTCATTCCCTTCTGACCCGCGCTACCGCTTGCTTTGGCAGTAGCGCGTTCTCCTCGAATTACGGTTGTACCTTGAACTCGCCATGCTGTTCAAACCAGGCAAATTGCTCGGCGCCATAGGCAGACATCTTCGAGCCGCTATGCCCTACATCGGGTAAGGTCGTAAAGCGCCAGTTGAAGTCGACCTTATAGCGTTTGGCTTTCTGCTGCGCCGTCAGGAAATAGCTTTGTGCACGGGTTAACCGGCTATCCCCCTGCGCCATGGCTTCATAAGAACGGCGCAGCAAAGGGTGATACGGATCGTTATCTTTTTCACCGACGGTGATCAGCACGGGTTTGGCAAAATAGTCGGCCAGCTGTTTTTGCGTCACTTTCACTGGCGCATTGTCCAGCCCATAGGGCCATGGGTTTTCCACATCTGGCATGGTCCACCATCCCGCTGCTGCACAAATGGCGGCTTTGACATTGGCCTCAGGAACAAAGGTCAGCATCCGGTGAACAAACTGGCAGCCAGCGCTGTTGCCAAATAAATAATAGTCTTGTTGTTTGGTGACCCCTTGTTTTTGCATATCGGCAAACAGATCGTCAATGACCGTGAAGGCCCATTCCCCTTTAGGGTTGACCTGGTGGGTTTTGGCATTCTCAATATTCCCCAGATTATAGCCGTCGTTACCGGGATAATCGGCTTCGGAGAACAGCGGAGCGATGACGATAAGTTTGTTTTTCTTGGCATTCTCTACCCATGAGTCGCGGTACTCAGCGGCGTTACGGTTCAGCCCGGTCAGGACAAACACCACCGGGGTGTTGGCGTTGGCTCCAGGAGGCTGGTAGCTGAAGACTTCCATCTTCTTGCCGGTTTGTGGCACGGTGAAATCGAAACTACCGCTCTCTTTTGGCAGGGGGGCCGCATGGCTGAGGCTGGCACTCAACGCTAACACGGCGAATAAACTGAGTTTGCTGTTCATGATTTTCATCCTTGTTCAGTGATTAAAATTCGTAACGTAACCCAAGTACCCACAGATTTTCTGCCGAATCGTAGCTTTCCCGATCGTCATAAATATAGGTGGCAGAAAGATGCACATCTTTTTTCAGTCGGTATTCCAATTCGGAGATCCACTGTTTGCGATGGACGTAGTCATTTTCAGACTCGATCAACTGAGAATAGCCACCACGTAACGCGACTTTGCTGGTAAACCAGTATTCGGCCAGCGAGTCGAAGGCATCATAATCTTTGTCTGGCTGGCCGGTTTGCTCGTAGGTTTGTCGGCCAACGTTGATACCAAGATAAGCTTTGTCGTAGCTGAGGCGTATGCCAACCCCTTTTTGGGTGTAATCGGTATAGTTGCCGCTTAGGCTGGTATTTTTGGGGTCTTTGGTCATTTTCTGCCAGGCGATCACCGGTTTGATTTTTAGTGGCATACCCATCACCGGGAATTCAAAAGCGTAGCCGAGGCTGGCCATATAACCATCGTCAACGGTGCTGTCGCTGGCACCGTTACCCATCACGTAGGCGGTGCGAACGTCCAGCCCGCCATTCGTATATTCATATTGTAATGTGCCGTCCTGACGGTTCCATTGATAGGAGGAGTCGATACGCGTGCCGACCCAGTTGGAGTAAACGTTAGCCGTGTAGTTCATGTAACGATCGGTAATGCCCATCCACTGGTACATCGGGTTGCGCGTACGCCCAACCATCAATTTCCCCAGATCCTTACCGTCAATCCCGATATAACCATAACGAATATCCCAGTTATCTTCGGCGACCTCGGTATCGTTCTTCTGAGTGTTAACCTGCCATTCCAACTTGCCAAACAGGCCGAATTGCTCATCGAGCTTTTGTTTGGCTTCAAAGCCAAGACGGCCGGTCAGGTTGGTGGCATTGGTGTGTTCATCTGTCCATTCATTGCCGGTTTGTGCCTCGATACGGCCATAAATATCGAGTTGTGTTCCTTTACTGTTATAGACCGTCACCGCCTCGGCGGCGCTGGTGGCTAGCAGGGCAGGAAGGAGTAATGCCAGAGGTATTGTTTTCATTATTATGATCCTGTGTAAGGTAAGTCATTTTCTTGTTTTTTATAAATATGAGGCGAACTAAAGCGACTCACTTAAAAATAATGAGTTGGATGCATTAATCTCTCTAACGACTTGTGCCGGAGGTAATGAATTTAATTTATTTAATAATGAACAGAAAATAGCGTGCCAATGAGCAACCTGCGCCGCACATGATTTAATGCTGATAAGGAAATCCAAGTTGTGTATTTTTAGTTATCGCCCTCTTGGTGATTAATTTTCACACTATAGGAAGAGGGGATATGTTGTGAATGGGAATCAAAAATTCCCTGGTTAAATATGTGAGTGCTGGCACAAATATGAATTGCGGGTAAAGACAGCGGGGGAGGCAAGAGGTTTTTTTGAGGAGAGCAGCCAATAAAAACCCCCGCACAACGTGAATTGTACAGGGGCCAGCAAGGCAAGGACGTTACTTCTTCTCTACGGCTGCCTGGATGGCATCTGCCAGAGAGCTGACGTGCTTTTCTGCCGTTTTCAGCTGGTATTCGACACCGTTGCCGTCGTTGGTGTCAGACAGCGTTGCCTTCAACAGTTCCAGTGCTGCCTGCACCGCCAGTAATCTGCGTTTTTGCTCTTCAGTTGGAGCGATCCCAGAGCCAAAATAATTCTCTAACATATTCATTTCCTTTCGCTAGACCTACCGAAATGGCAGACAACACAGGTTACATGGGGGGGATGCCCGCCATTTTCAAGGCATTGCCTTGAGTGCTGTCCCTTATTGCAACGGCTTTGAGCCATTTTGGCGCGCACTGTTGATCCAGGCAAACGATCCCATCAGCGCAATCACCGTCAGTAAAATATACTCCAACGACATGGCATAAACTCCCTGAATGGCGTAAATCACTACGCTGATCACGTCAATCAGTACCCACAGCAGCCAGTTCTCGACGTATTTGCGCGTCATCAGCACCATGGCGGCGATTGACAGCACCAGCATGGTGGAATCCCACAGTGGGAAGGCATCTGGCTGCAGTTCAGGCATCACCACTGAAAGCCCCATTCCCTGCATAATGCCGATGGCAATGCGCGTCAGCACGGCGAATACCGGATCGATAAACAGCGACATCAGGCCGATGGCCACCACGCAAACTACCAGCAGCGTGAGGGCCTTTTGCCGTGGCAACCAGCGAATTTTCAGCGCGGCTTCATTATTTTCGTTCTGACGGCTCCAGGCATACCAGCCGTACAGGTTGGCGACGAAGAAAAACACCTGCAACAGCAGGCTGGCGTACAGCTGGATCTGGAAGAAGATAGCGGCAAACAGCGTGACGTTAATCAAACCAAACAGGTAATTGATAATCTTCTCTTTGCTGGCAAACCAGATGCACAGCAGGCCAAACACCGTACCTATGGCTTCGATCCATGACAGGGCATAACCACCTTCGCCCAGAGGAATGTTGACCATAACGTTATTGATGCTGAAAAAATCCATTATTGCGTCCTCTCAAGATGATCCTGATACAGCGTTTCGAGCGCGAGCACGATTTCGCGTTCCTCGCCACGTTGGCAGGAATGCTCCTGCTGTTGATAGTCGTTGATGCTCTGTTCCAGGCAGCCCTGGTGTTCCACCACCACGTTCAGGATAGAGGCAATGCGCATATTACGCAGTGCGCCAACGACCATCAGCGGGGCGGTTTCCATATCGGCGGCGAGAATACCTTTGGCCGACCAAAAATCGGTGATCTCCTGTTCGCGATCCGTGTAGAAACTGTCATGGCTACGCACATAGCCACAGTGTGTACTGTATCCCAGTTTTTGTGCCTGCTGGCGCAGCAGATAAACCAGACCGCAGTCGGCACTGGCCGGGTAGGCAGCGGGAATATAGGCATTGCCGGTGCCCTCATCGCGTACCGCCGCGCTGGCAATCACCAGATCGCCCAACTTCATTGAACTTTGCATCGCGCCGCAGCTGCCAATACGCACCAGGCAGTCTACGCCGATCTGATGTAGTTCTTCGGCGGCGATGGCGGTTGAAGGGCCACCCATGCCGGTGGAAATCACCAGGACTTCCACGCCACGAAACCAACCGCGCAGCGCCCGGTATTCGCGATTTTGGCCAAAATCCTCCACCTGATCCAGAAAGCGGGCAACGTGTTCGACGCGTTGCGGATCGCCCGGTAACAGTGCGTAATGGGCGTGTGTCATCTGCCGGCTAAGCCGGATGTGTGGTTGTAGTTGAGTCATGGAACTTACCTAAATTTATACCCGTCGTCTTTCAAACTGCAGCGTTGTTACCTGCACTATCCCACCCCAGTCACTTACTAAAAGTAAGCTCCTGGGGCTGGGATAGCTTGTCGCCTAGCTGCAGCTTGAAATCCATAGGGTATAGGTGGATTTCCTGTTCGGCGGTGTAAATCGAATACCGCAGAAATTAAAACCCGGCCTGTTGGTGTAACCGGACTGGGTCGATTACCGCAATGCGTTCACCGTTGACCGTAATAATTTGCTGCTCGCGCAGTTCAAACAGGATGCGGTTGATACTGCGTGGGGCCACGGCAAACTGTTCGCTGAGCTGTTGTTTATTAATGGTAATTTCTCCTTCATTTTGGGCTCCCTGGTGTTGGTAGCTTTGCCACAGCGCATGGCAGACGCGCTGGTGCAATGAATAGAGACTGTCTTCGCCAGCTTTTTTCGATAGCTGGTAGTACTGGCTGCTGAACGACTGAATGATTTTCTGGTTGAAGTAATTGTCGACCGTCAGCCAATGGCAAAAATCGCTGCGTGAAAGCGTCAGCAATGTCACCTCACTGGTCGCTTCTACCGAGCAGATATACGGCCGTTGCTCAAAGATCTCGAGCTCACCCAGCATATCTCCGGCATGGTAGCGCGCCTGTAAATATTTACGCCCATCGTCGGCGTGAATAAAAACGTCCACGTTACCCTGCGCTATCAGATGAAATTCATGACAAATTTCATGCTGTTGGCAGATCAGTGTGCCGGGTCTGACCTGTTGTAACTGCCAACGGCGTAATATAGCCAACGGGCAATATTTCAGCAGGTCGTAAAGTATGGCGTCACCGGTAACCAACTCGACAACGCTCAACCATTCACTGCTTTTTTTGTCGTTCTGCATAGCGTTAACTATAAAGTTCCTCGGCAGGTAAGGACAGGACGCCAGTCCGACAGCAATGTCAAAAAGGGCGTAAAACTGGAAGCTGGCTCTGATATTAGAATATTGCTCGGGACATTTGTCCCAGCTTGTTTATCGGCAGGGTGGTGATGTGATGGCACTCACAGATTTAATGGGGGAAAAGATGGGGAAAGCTAATTCCCCATCTTTTGCAGCACTAATTATTATTTTGGGAAGTTCACAATATCGTCAATCATGTCATCAATACCTTTTTTCACGTCCGCAAAGGTGATTGGTGCGGTACTGTTGCCGACAGTTTTACCATAACCTTTACGGACCACGGCCAGTACCGTTTTGCCGGTATCCTGATCGACCAGTTTAGCTTCAAGGAATAATGCGGCATTCTGCGTTCTGTGCCCGCTGGCTGCCATGGTGGTCGCGATCACGGCGGCTACCGGGACGACTTCATAGAACTGCAGGTCTTCGTTTTCAGCAACGATTGCGGTAACGGCCACATTGGCGACCAATACGCGCTTACCAGATGCGTTAGGTAACACGGTTGCACGCTGAGCGATGGCGGCTTTGAGGCGTGAGTTGGCGTATTCCCTGACTTGATCCAGCGTTGCCTGGCTTACGCGCGCATTCGGTTTGGCTGGCGGGTAAAAGGCAACTGGCTGGACGTAGATACCACGGTAATCAGACACATTAAAATCAGGGGCTATCCAGCGTAAAACCTCATGCCCGCTAGGGGTTGTTGTTTTTTGTAGTTTGCTATAATCCTGCAGGAACCCAGAGTACTGAGTGGTTTCTGCCACCTTTGAGGAACATCCCGCTAACAATATACCCGCAGCTAATACGGCCGCGGCAACGCCAAAACGATTTTTTTTCATATACTTCCCATCATGAAGTAGGGTTGGTTTGTGCCTAAAAAATATAGCACTAACCTGCAAAATAAAACATGGGGTAACTTCTTAAAGAAAATAACGTTGTTACAGATTGGCTTTTATTACGACAGGGATAGCTCATTAATAAACCCCGACGCAATGGCGTCGCCAAAGGGTTTGTAATGCAAGGCCCGCAATTCACCCTGTGAGCGGCGATTGGTGTGCCGCACCCACCATAAAAAACCATGTTGCCATTGGTTACAATTAATGTCCTGTCAGAGTAAAACCACAGGTTTGTCAGTGCCTTCTATCAGGCGTTACATCTGGCACATCATCCTTACCCAAGCATGACATTTCTATACACTCGCGCTGGTAAGGTTATTCCAGCCCGATGATGTTGTGTTAGTCCTGTAGTGTATTACCATCCCTTTGATTTTATCCCGCCTTGTGCGGGATTTTTTTTGCGCGTCGGGCGTGCTCAATGCGTTAGTCTGTCTGGAAGCGGTTAGATAGCGTGGTGACTTGCCGGTTAAAGAGGGGAGAGCTTGGGGGGATCCACTTTTTCTGCACAATTGAGGATTATGATATGCCGGTTATTAGCCCGTTTGGGCTAACACTGCATTTCGACACTTTATGCCCGGTTCCTAGCCGGGCTTTTTTACGTCTAAGCTTGCTGCTTTACCATCACTACCCGTGCTGGCCTGTGGGCCTGCGCCGTAACTGTCCATTTAGTTTTCGACCTCCAGCCAGCCTGCAGCTCTTTACGGGCTTTTCTCATTGCGCTTCTGCTGGCATTGCAGGAAAATAACCCGTAAGTAAGAAGAGTCTTAACCTTATACCCTTATAATTTCTCATAGTTTGTTATTTCAATAGCGTTAACAATTTAGACTATGCTGTTAACAACCATGTTCGTTAAAAGGATGAGTCCAGCGAACAGGGTTTTACATTGTCAGCGGCGAATTAAACTAATAAGACACGATAGGGTTTTTGATTGATTTAATTGACCATTTTAATGGGCGTTGTGGTTCGTTGTTACTTTTTTGGGGAAAGAAAGCATGCTTATAGTCAGTGTTGTTATTATTGCCTCGCAGGTTATTTCATGAGCGTAGAAAGACAGCGTTTGCCAGCGACGGTTCTGCTGGTCAATGTATTTTTATTGGCCTACCTGCTTTCCTTGTTTGGCATCTTCACCCGCCCGTTAGGGTCACTCTCTCTGTTTTGGCCGGTGAATGCTATTTTGCTTGGCCTGATGCTGCGTAAACCTGGCTATGCGACGATGTTGGGATGGATTGGCACCTATCTTGGCATGATTGCTGCCGATTTCAGCGCCGGCGGAAACTGGCCACTGGCACTTTGGCTAAATGCCTGCAATATGGCGCTGATTGCCACCGGCTATGCCGTGATGTCGATGCTGCCCAAGTCTCAACGGCGTATGGGCAAGCCCCAGGCGATTTTGTATATGTTTACCGCCTGTCTGCTGGGGGCCGCGCTATCGGCAACGCTGTCAGTGTTGCGCACTGACAGTCAATACAACAATACGCTGATCATTGCCTGGATGTCCTGGTTTAGCGAACAGTTCTCGACCAACCTGTTAATCCTGCCGGTGGTGCTGGCCGCGCCACGCTTAAAGCAATTGCTGAGCCTGCAGTTTGGCTGGCAATTGCGTTCCAGCCTGCCTTTGCTGGCGTTGTTGCTTTCGTTGGCGCTTAGCGTGTATATCGGTGGGCCGGGCGCGATAGCCTTCCCCATCCCCGCACTGCTATGGTGCGCCGTGCGTTATCATTTATTTACCGTCACCTTGCTGACGTTTCTCACCGGCGTGACGGAGATTGTCAGCATTTCTGCCAATCTGATGCTGTATGAAACGCCGGGAGCGCGAGGGGCGGTCATGGACAGCCTGATGTCAGCCCGTTTGGGGATTGCCATGTTGGTGATGGGGCCGCTGATTTTGTCCAGCTCGATTGCCGTTAGCCGTAAACTGCTGCGCCGGTTGGAGCACAGTGCGAACCACGACTTCCTTACCGGGACACTGGCGCGTAGTGCTTTAACGCGCAAAGGCAGGGAAATGCTGGAACAGAAGCAGCGCACGAAGGAGGCGGTGTCGCTGTTGTTAATCGATATCGATCACTTCAAACTGATCAATGATACCCATGGTCATGCCATCGGTGACCATGTTCTGGCAGCATTCGCCCATATTTTGCGACGTGAGCTGCGCCACGACCAGCTATTTGGTCGTCTGGGGGGGGAAGAGTTTGCCATTATGCTGCCGCGAGCGCTGGGGACGCAGGCGGTGGCCCTGGGGGAACATTTGCGCCGGCGGATAGAAAGTGCCGAACTGAACCCGAACGGCAAAGCGCCATTACGGATCACGATTAGTGTGGGCGTGGCGAGTTTGGCAATGAATGAGGATAAATCACTGGAACAGTTGATGAATATGGCGGACATTGCGCTTTATCGCGCCAAGTCCCAAGGCCGCAACTGCGTAGAATCGTTTAACATGGTCAGCGGTAACAGCCTCAACCATGTCATATTCAAATAGCGTTTCAGCCCTGCTTTGGTGCGAATTGCGTGCCGCAGTTGGGGCAAATCAAGGTGCTGAGTTTACGCAGTTTTGAACATTGCTGTTCGGTAACATAAGCACACTTTGGGCAGGCAATTTGAGTGGTGCGGTTATTGTAACCTTTAACGCTGGTGGATTCAGACATATCGCGTACCTGTGTCAGGTGAAAACCCACGCTAACACAGGTGCTATTAAATAGCTTCGAATGTTTTCAGGGGCTATAGGGTCTTCAACGCCTGCACGGTTTCATCGATATCGATTTCATGCTCAGAGAAGACGTGAGTCGCGTTCTGGAAGGTGGTAACTGACAGCATACGCAGCGTTTCCGTGGCGGTCTGTGGCGCTTCGGCTACTTGCGGACGGATACGGTTCATCAGCAAACCAACGGACAACACGGTGTTCTCTTTATCGACCTCCACCTTGACCGGCACTTCTTTGGTGAAGGTATCGAAGGACTTGATGCTGGAGATTTTGATCCTCTCGTTGGCGATGGTGATGTACTTGCTTGGTGCCTGTACCTTTACCGCATAGGCCGAGGGCCCTTTGGTATTGTTGGTTGGCTCAAAGGTTACCAGCGCATTTTTCTTAATCAGCTCTGGGTTTTGCACTTTAATCACGTGAAAATAACGATTTTCCCCGTTCTCGTCGGTGATAAAACCGAAGCCTTTGTCTTCAAAAAAAGTCGTTATCTTGCCGTTCATGGTCATTCTCATCAGGTCGTTCGTAACAGCGCTAATGATAACGCGTAATGCCGTGCAGTGACAGGGGGACGGTGTTTCATCAGTAAGACGAAAAGGGTTGAGGGGCAACAATGGGCCTTAGAGGTGTTTAATCGGTCGCTCAACGGTTTTTTGGCGGATTGGGCTGCCTCGGACATCTCTGGTAACCGCGGACATCAATTTACATGGCAAATAACCGACTTTTTCACTTTTTATCGATTTTATGTGATCTGTGTTGTGGACAAAATCCCGTCTAATTGCTGTACTGTATTGGACACACATTTTGTGTCTTACATTCACGTTAAAGGTAAGTTTGATGTCTAAGATTAAAGGTAGCGTTAAGTGGTTTAATGAATCTAAAGGTTTCGGTTTCATTACTCCAGAAGATGGTAGCAAGGACGTTTTCGTTCACTTCTCTGCCATCGCTAGCAATGGTTTCAAAACTCTTGCTGAAGGCCAGCGTGTAGAATTTGAAATCACGAACGGTGCCAAAGGGCCATCTGCTGCTAACGTTATCGCTATCTAAGCTACAGTAGCCAAAATTGTTAAAACCCGCTCCATGAGCGGGTTTTTTATGCTTTTTTTTCAGGCTGGGAGCGGTTAAGGGAACAGGTAAACCTTGATGAAGGCCAGGACGATCAACACGCACGTCAGGGTGACAATCCATTCAGTAGTGGTTTTTGGCAGGTTAAACATTCAATTCCTCACTCAGCACAGGTTACTGAGCGAGGATTATCCCGATGGCAGATTAAGAAAACATTAAGCCCCGAGATTTCATTGGCCGTAGAACGCTCTGACCAGCATAAAGGCCAACAGCGTCATCGCCAGCGAACCCGCCAGGTTGAGCAGCATATTGGTGATGGCCCAGACAACACGCCCGTCCTGCAACAGATAAACCACTTCGAGTGAGAAGGTAGAGAAGGTAGTCAACCCGCCGCAAAATCCGGTAGTGATCAGCAGCTTCCAAACCGGATCAATGTGTGTCATACGGATAAACAGCGCCAGTGCCAGCCCGATGATAAACCCCCCCACCAGGTTGACGGTCAAAGTGCCTAATGGAATATGCGGATGTAGAGGGTTTAGCTTAAGGCTCACTGCCCAGCGTAATACGCTACCCAAACCACCGCCAATAAACACAGCCAGTAAAGAACTCCACATGGTGATAAACCCTATCTAAAGATGGAAGAGGCTCAGAAAGGTTCAGGCAAGCGCCTACGCACCTCTCTGAGAGGTTACGTAGACATCATCAGCCTGTGAAAGGCGGTTATGGAGGAATGTCATCTCCGTTTGTTGGCACGAAGCAATCGCACGGGGCAGATTTTACACCTTGTCGCTGTGGTTTTGCTAGCTGGATGGGTATTGCTAACAATTCTGCCATCGCTGTTCCCCCTCACTCCAACCCTCTCCCCAAAAAGGAGAGGGAGCCAGTCCGGTGTTGTGGTCCGGCGCAGGAGCTAATCTGTGGCACGTCCGGTCCCCTCTCCCTGTGGGAGAGGGCTAGGGTGAGGGGAGCTGACGAACACCTGATTACGCTAGCAACTTATCCACCCATCAAGTTATTAGCTTAATAAACTAGTGGGTTAGCAATGATGTACGGCGAGTTCCTGCCGGTTGCGGCCATTATTTTTTGCCCGATACAGTGCGATATCGGCGGCCTTCAACCACTCCTGGTAGCCGGGCATCTCGGGCTGGTAATCGGCGATCCCAGCGCTGATATTCAGCTTTAACTCAGGGGCTTCACGGAAGACGACCTCGTTCAGGCGCTCCTGAATGCGGTGGAGCGCCAGGCTGGCCTGTTCGGCACTGGTATTGGGCAACACCGTGCCAAACTCATCACCGCCGTAGCGGCCAACGATATCCATCGCCCGCAGCCCCAGCACCAACTCTTCCGCCAGCACGATCAGCGCCTCATCCCCCAGCCCATGGCCAAAGGTGTCGTTGATGGCTTTGAAATGGTCAATATCCATCAGGATCAGCGTAGCCGTATGATTATAGCGCCGGCAGCTATCAAACTCATTGTGCAGCAGGTGTTCCCAATGGCGGCGGTTAAACACGCCGGTCAAGCCATCACGCGTGCTGATACGCAATAACTCCTGTTGCTTTTCTGCCAGCCGCTTGGCGGTCTGGTAGGTCACATAACCCAGGAAGACTGGGTAGATGAAGATCATCGGCAGACACAGATAAACCTGCAGCGGTGTGGATTGTGGCGTAAACGGGAAGCCGAGTATCGCACTGGTAACCAGCGCCCCGATAATTTGCGCCATCAGCCCTTTGAAATACAGAGACGGCCCGCCGGAGGCGATATTGTTCATCCCCATCATCGATAGGATCACCACGGAGGGGAGTGCATTGAAACCCATGATGGCGACCCACATCCCACCTAACAGTGCATCGATGAGCAGGTTGCGGATCTCGGTGGCGTAGGGGGCTTCGCTGCGGATAGACCACTGATAAGCGATATGTGGCCAGATAAAGCCATTCACTGCCAGCAAGATCCACACGCCAACCGGCTGGTGTCCTGGATAGAGCGCCGTAAGTACGCACCAGAAACCAATCGCCAGGCCGACAATACGTGGCAGGTAGAGGCGCCTGGCGAAGTTGAGGCCTGCACGCCGGGTGTTAAAAGCCGATGGAGCTGTAGGCATCCCATGTTTCCCTGTGATGAATTATGCAGCCGGTCTGGAGCCGGAAAAAGCGAATAGCCAAGAATATTCCTTATAATCTAAGCATAGATCATCTCAGGTAGATCTCACCTTGTTACAACTGGTTGTTGTTATAGCCGAAAGAAAGTCGCTAAATACCTATAGACAAAGTTTGTTCCCGTGCTGCGTCCTGCAGCCATAAATGAATAAAGAAGGTGAATATGGAAGGTATCAGTATTACCAAGCTGCTGGTAATTGCGGTGTTGATCGTGTTGCTGTTCGGCACCAGCAAACTGCGTACTCTGGGCGCGGATCTGGGGGCTGCGCTGAAAGGCTTCAAAAAAGCGGTGGGCGATGACACCTCTCCTGCACAGAATACGGCTGAAACGCCTACCGCGCAGCAGAGCGTCGAAAAGAAAGACATTTAACCGCCTCTGCCGTTGAGCCATAAAAAAACGGATGCCGTAAGGACATCCGTTTTTTGGCGTTAATCGCGGGTGAAGCGTAACAAAAGATTACCGCGGTTACTTCACTTCCAGCCCTTTGGCCTGCAAGTCCGCATGATAGGACGAACGCACAAACGGGCCGCAGGCAGCATGGGTAAAGCCCATTGCCATCGCTTCTTCTTTCATTTCGTCAAACTCCGCCGGGCTGACATAGCGCTGCACTGGCAGATGGTGACGGCTTGGCTGCAGATATTGCCCCAGCGTCAGCATGGTTACGCCATGACGGCGCAGATCGCGCATCACTTCCACGATTTCCGCGTTGGTTTCACCCAAACCCACCATCAGGCCTGACTTGGTCGGAATAGACGGGTGAGCTTCTTTAAAGCGCTCCAGCAACTTCAGTGACCACTCGTAATTAGCCCCTGGGCGTACCTGACGATAAACACGCGGCACGTTTTCCAGGTTATGGTTAAACACGTCTGGCGGCGTAGCGGTAAGGATTTCCAGCGCACGATCCATACGGCCACGGAAGTCTGGCACCAGGGTTTCGATCTTGATGTTCGGGCTCTTGGCACGGATGGCGGTAATGCAGTCGGCAAAGTGCTGTGCGCCACCGTCACGTAAATCGTCACGGTCAACCGAGGTGATCACCACATAGCGCAATGCCATGTCGGCAATGGTTTGTCCCAGCTTTTCCGGCTCGTTGGCATCGGGAGCCACCGGGCGGCCATGAGCCACGTCGCAGAATGGGCAACGGCGGGTACAGATGGCCCCCAGGATCATGAAGGTGGCGGTACCGTGGTTAAAGCACTCAGACAGGTTTGGGCATGACGCCTCTTCGCAGACCGAATGCAGGCCATTTTTGCGCATCGCGGCCTTGATGCCTTGAATGCGCGTAGAGTCGGCAGGGAGCTTGATCTTCATCCACTCGGGTTTGCGTAACAGCTCTTGGCGTTCGGTGGCCACCGTTTTTACCGGGATTAACGCCATTTTGTCTGCATCGCGGTATTTGACGCCGCGTTCCATCTGAATCGGTTTACTCATAATCGTGCAGGTTCCAGTTACGAAGCTCGACCGTCTGATAGCCGAGTAAATGAACAAATTCCTGTACCAGAATGGGATGCACATCGGCAATCCCGACACCTGGTGCCAGCGCGCTGACCTGTGTCATCTGCATTCCGGCATAACCGCAGGGGTTGATGCGTTGGAAAGGGGTGAGATCCATGGCGACATTCAGGGCCAGGCCATGAAATGAGCTACCTTTGCGGATCCGCAAACCTAATGAACAAATCTTTTGTTCGCCCACGTACACGCCGGGCGCATCCGGGCGGGCGCGTGATTCGATCTTGAAATGGGCGAGGGTATTAATAACGGTCTCTTCCAAGGCCGTGACGAGTTGGCGAACACCTACTTTATTGCGTTTCAGATCCACCATCACGTACAGCACCTGCTGGCCTGGACCATGATAGGTAACCTGGCCGCCGCGATCGCTCTGGATCACCGGGATATCGCCTGGCATCAGCAGATGTTCTGCCTTACCGGCCTGGCCTTGGGTGAACACGGCTTGATGCTGCACCAGCCACAATTCATCAAGCGTGGACTCATCGCGGTGATTGGTGAAGCTGTGCATGGCTTGGGATACAGGCTCATAGGGCTGCAACCCTAGCTGACGGAGAATGATCTTATTGTGTTGCAAGCGGGGCATCGTCAGGTTACAGAAGTGGTAAAAAACATTATACCGGGCGCTCTGGCCCGCGACCAGCATTTATCCCTGGCGAACCAGAGCAACCCGGACAGCGCTTGTGCTGAACCAGGTTGGCTGGCAGGGAGTTATGCTGTAATTACAGCACCATACGGACAATTTCAATATTGCCCAACTCTTCATACAACGTTTCCACCTGATCGATATGGGTGGCGGTGATGGTGATGGAAACGGAGTGGTAGTTGCCTTTGCTGCTCGGTTTGACCTGCGGGTTGTAATCCCCTGGAGCATGGCGTTGCACCACTTCAACCACCTGGTCTACCAGCTCGGGGTGTGCCAGGCCCATTACCTTGTAGGTAAAGGTACAGGGGAATTCGAGCAGTTCGTTCAGTTTAGTCTTTTGCATGTGGGTGCGCTCCAGCTGTGGCGGATCTCTAAATTATAACTCCCGCCGGGGCGGGAGTTAGTGTTAATTGTTATATGGGGCCGAACTCAGCCGATTCAAGGGTTAGCCGAACCAGTGATGGAACATCAGGCGGATATAATCCACGATGCGGCCGAAGAAGCCACCTTCTTTCACTTCGTTCAGCACCACCAGTGGGCGCTGATCGATGGTTTTGCCATCCAGCTGGAAATTGATGGTGCCAACCACCTGGTTTTTGGCCAGCGGAGCATGAATTTCCGGGGTGTTCAGCACGTAGCTGGCTTTCAGATCTTTCATCCGGCCGCGTGGGATGGTCAGATAGGCATCTTTGTCTACGCCCAGCTCGACGCGATCGGCATCACCGAACCAAACCGGTTCAGAAGCGAACTCTTTGCCTGCTTTCAGCGGTGCGACGGTTTCAAAGAAGCGGAAGCCCCAGGTCAGCAGTTTTTTGCTTTCGGTTTCGCGGCCTTTGTAGGTACGGCCACCCAGCACGGCGGAGATCAGACGCATCTGGCCTTCCGTCGCTGAAGCCACCAGGTTATAACCCGCCGCATTGGTGTGGCCGGTTTTAATCCCATCGACGTTCAGGCTGGTATCCCACAGCAGACCGTTACGGTTCAGCTGACGGATATTGTTGAAGGTGAACTCTTTTTCTTTATAGATAGCGTATTCGTCTGGCACATCGCGGATCAGCGCCTGGCCGATCAACGCCATATCACGCGCCGAGCTGAACTGGCCTTCCGCATCCAGGCCGTGTACGGTTTGGAAGTGGGTATTTTGCAGGCCCAGCTGTTTGACGTAGGTATTCATCAGGTTAACGAATGCGTCCTGGCTACCCGCGACGTAGTCCGCCATGGCGACACAGGCATCGTTACCGGATTGCAGGTTGATACCACGAGTCAGCTTGGAAACTGGCACGCGGTCGCCCGGCTTGAGGAACATCAGCGAGGAGCCTTTGAACACCGGGTTGCCGGTGGCCCAGGCATCCTGACCTACGGTGACCATATCGTCCTGGCCAATCTTGCCGGATTTCAGCGCCTGGCCGATGACGTAGCTGGTCATCATTTTGGTCAGGCTGGCAGGGTCGCGGCGTGCGTCGGCGTTCGATTCCGCCAACACTTTACCGGAGTTGTAATCAATCAGGATGTAGGCCTCAGCATCAATCTGCGGTACACCTGGGATCATGGTTTTAATATTAACGTCGTCTGCGTGGGCAACTGACGCTGCGCTGAGCGCGATGGCAGTGCCAAGCGTGAGGCTTTTGATTAAGCGAAAAGAGGTTACCTGTTTCATGATCGGGACTACAACATCCGTAAAAGTTAAGTTAAAAAACGAGTCACACTATAGCAGACGGGGCCCCGGCAGGCATTAGCCATTCGGCCGACAGTAGGGGGTTTACACAGATTTACCTGAAAGAAAATGTTTCAGATAAGTCAACGACCTGCTGTCGGCGGCATCGGCCTGCCGAGTTTCACGACTAGGGTGCGGCAGTGATAAAGGACTGTTGTTGTGCCTCAGTGGCCAGACGCTGTTGCAACTGTGCGGCCTGTTGACGATTGCTGAACGGGCCAAGCTGCACGCGGTAGACGGCGCCGTTGGCGGCGACCTTACCAGGAACGCCGAACTGCTGGCTCAACTGCTGTTGCCAGCTTTGCGCACGCTCGGCATTACTCAGGGCACCTACCTGAACGACATAGCTACCGCTGGCACTGGTTGCAGCTGCGGTGGCCGCAACCGGGGCTGCAGTTGGCGCGCTGATGACCGGCTGGGGTTCTGACCCTTCCAATACGCCTGGGGCTAACGGCTGCGGCGCACCAAGGAAACCACCGCTACGGCCAGTGGAGGCGGCAGGGGTTGCGCTACTGTCGTTGTAGTTCATGCTGCCGTTGTCAATCGCTTGTGCGGCAGGGGCGGCAACCGGTGCCGATTGCTGCATCGGTGTATCCATACCGCCGCCGGAACTGAGATCCGGGCGTGGAGGCAGGGCGTAGCTCTGTTTGGCGACGACGGTACCCACGGTACCAGGGCCGCTCAACGTGCCATCTGGAGCAACCTTGATAAAGTCGACCTTCACCTTGGTGTTGCTGGACAGGTTGAGGCGATCGGCGGCAGCTTTGGACAGATCGATAATCCGGCCAGAGGTATAAGGGCCGCGATCGTTCACGCGTACCACCAGTTGACGGCCATTGGCCAGGTTGGTGACGCGTACATAGCTAGGAATAGGCAAGGTGGGATGTGCAGCGGTCAGCGCATTGGGATCGAACTGCTCACCAATAGCGGTAGTGTTGCCGTTGGCTTCTTCGCCGTACCAGGCTGCCAGGCCGGTTTGCGAGAAGTTCTGCGGATCTTGCACGATGCGATAAGTGTCGCCATTAACCTTATAATCCTGCAGAGTGCCAGGGTTATAGGGTTCATAGTGAGGCTCCACGCCGCCGATCTCGGTCACCGGCCCGTTGTAGGCTTGTTGCACCGGAGCCTGTGTTTCTTCCGTCGTGGTGGTACAGGCGGAAAGTAATACCGCAGCAGCAACCGCGCCGACCCAAAGCCATTCCTTACGCATTGCACACCTCTTATAGATTTTTAGACAACATTTTCCGATGCGTGTGGATCGACATCACGATGCCGAACCCAGCCATGAGTACGATCAGCGCCGAACCCCCGTAACTGACCAAAGGCAAAGGTACGCCAACTACCGGTAAAATGCCACTGACCATACCAATGTTAACAAACACATAGACGAACAGGATCAGCATCAGCCCACCGACCATTACGCGGCCAAAGGTGGTCTGTGCGCGGGCGGCGATCATCAGCCCGCGGATAATCACCAGCAGATACAGCACCAGCAGCACTAATACGCCGATCAGGCCAAGTTCTTCCGCCAACACCGCGAAGATAAAGTCGGTGTGGCGTTCCGGCAGGAATTCGAGCTGAGACTGAGTGCCGTGCAGCCAGCCTTTACCCGATAGGCCGCCAGAGCCGATGGCGATTTTCGACTGAATAATATGGTAACCAGCCCCTAACGGATCGCTTTCCGGATCGAGCAGCATCATCACGCGGTCACGCTGATAGCCGTGCATCAGGAAGAACCACAACACTGGAATAAAGGCGGCCAACGCCACGGCAGCCACGGCAATCAGCTTCCAGCTCATCCCCGACAGGAACAGCACAAACAGGCCAGAGGCGGCGATCAGGATTGAAGTGCCCAGATCGGGTTGTGCAGCAACCAGCAAGGTGGGTAGGAAGATCAGCACCAGCGCGATGCCGGTATTCTTCAGCGAAGGTGGGCACACGTCACGGTTCATAAAGCGTGCCACCATCAGCGGCACGGCGATCTTGGCGATTTCCGAAGGCTGGAAGCGCACAAAGCCCAGATCCAGCCAGCGCTGTGCGCCTTTACTGATTTGGCCAAAGGCATCCACCAGGATCAGCAATATCACGCAGAAAATATACAGGTAGGGGGCCCAGCTTTCATAAACCCGCGGTGGGATTTGCGCCATCACGCCCATCACGATCAGCCCCATCAGGATCTGGCCGATTTTGCGCTCCATCATGCCCATATCCTGGCCGCTAGCGCTCCACATCACAACGGCGCTGTAGATCAGCAAGGCCAGAATAAATAACAGGAATGTGGGGTCGATATGGATTTTGGTCCAGATAGAGCCCTTTTGTTGGCTTTCAGTCATGTTCTACCTTAATCACCTTCTATACCTGGCGGCAGCGGTTCTGCATCCGGTAATTGCGTATTGTTGTCGCCCAGCAGGATATGGTCGAGGATCTGACGGGTAATGGTGCCTACCGCCGGCCCTGAACCGCCGTTCTCCAAAATGATGGCCACTGACACCGTTGGGTTATCAAATGGGGCAAAGGCGGTCATCAATTTATGGTCCCGCAGATGTTCTGCGAGCTTATGGGCGTTATAGGTTTCATAGCCGAATACCTGCGCGGTACCCGATTTTGCCGCGGCTTTATACGGCGTTCCTGCAAAGAACTTGCGCGCCGTGCCGTTAGGCCGGTTGGCAACGCCGTACATGCCGTCTTTGGCTATTTCCCAGAAGCCTGAATGGATATCGCCGATCTGCTTGCTCTCTTTTTGCTTGAACGGCACCAACACGCCGTTGATCTTGGTACTTTGCAGCAGATGCGGATCTTTGACGTTGCCGTCGTTAATCAGGGTGTTCAGCGCCTTGGACATCTGGATCGGCGTAGCGGTCCAGTAGCCCTGGCCGATGCCCACCGGAATGGTGTCGCCCTGATACCACGGTTTCTTGTAACGTTTGAATTTCCAGTCGCGCGTTGGCATCAGGCCGGAACGCTCTTCGGAAAGATCGATACCGGTATATTCGCCGTAGCCGAATTTGGTCAGCCAGGTGGACAGGCGATCGATCCCCATGTCGTACGCTACCTGATAGAAGTAGGTATCCGCAGATTCTTCCAGCGCTTTGGTGACGTTGAGGCGGCCATGGCCCCATTTTTTCCAGTCGCGGAAGCGTTTCTCTGACCCAGGCAATTGCCACCAGCCCGGATCGAACACGACGGTATTTTTGGTGATCACCCCGGCACTGAGAGCGGAAACGGCAATATAGGGTTTAACCGTGGAGGCTGGAGGGTATACCCCTTGGGTGGCACGGTTGATCAGCGGGCGGTTCGGATCGTTGAGCAGCCCCTGATAATCCTTGTTGGAGATACCATCAACAAACAGGTTGGGATCGTAGCTTGGGTTGGAAACCATCGCCAAAATTCCCCCGGTGCGCGGATCGCTGACCACCACGGCGGCACGGCTACCGACCAGCAACTGCTCGATATAGCGTTGCAGGTTGAGATCCAGCGTCAGATAAACGTCTTTACCGGCGGAAGGCGGTTGTTCATGTAATTGGCGGATCACCCGGCCACGGTTGTTGACTTCAACCTCTTCATAGCCGGTTTTGCCATGCAGAACATCTTCATAGTAACGTTCGATACCCAGCTTGCCGATATCATGGGTGGCGGCATAGTTGCGTAGCTGGCCGTCTTTGTCCAGGCGTTCGAGGTCGCGGTCGTTAATTTTCGACACGTAACCGATCACGTGGGTGAGGGCAGACCCATAAGGATAATAGCGGCGTTGATAGCCTTTGACTTCCGCACCAGGGAAGCGGAATTGATTGACGGCAAAACGGGCCACCTGCACTTCGGTCAGCGGGGTTTTCACCGGGATCGAGACGAAACGGCGCGAGCGCTTGCGCTCTTTTTCAAAGTTGGCGATATCGTCGTCGGTGAGATCGACCACCGGGCGCAAGGCATCCAGCGTGGCTTTCAGATCGTCCACCTTCTCCGGCATCAGTTCCAACTGGTAAATGGTGCGGTTAAGCGCCAGCGGCGTGCCGTTGCGATCGTAAATTATGCCGCGGCTGGGTGCGATAGGCAGCAGCTTGATGCGGTTTTCATTGGAGCGGGTGCGGTAATCTTCAAAACGCACGATTTGCAGATTATACAGATTGGCAATCAGGATGCCTGTCAGCACCAGAATGATAAAAAACGCCACCACGGCGCGGCGTACAAACAGGGCAGACTCGGCCGTATAGTCGCGAAAAGGGTTACGTTCTATTTTCATCCCGCTGCTTTTTTTCACTCTGTTACTGTCACCACCGGTTACTCCCGGTGGTAAGGATGATTTGTAGTAATACTCCAGGCGCGGTAGAGGCTCTCTGCCACCAAAACACGCACTAAAGGATGCGGTAACGTTAACGGGGAAAGCGACCAGCTTTGCTCAGCGGCGGCTTTACAGGCCGGAGCCAGCCCCTCAGGGCCGCCAATCAACAGGCTGACGTTGCGGCCATCCTGTTTCCAGCGTTCGAGCTGTTGTGCCAACTGGGGCGTTTCCCACGGGGTGCCTGGGATATCCAACGTAACGATGCGGTTACCTTTGCCCACCGCTGCCAGCATCTGCTCGCCTTCCTTTTCCAGAATGCGTTTGATATCAGCATTCTTGCCGCGTTTGCCCGCCGGGATCTCGGTCAGTTCAAACGGCATATCTTTCGGAAAGCGATGCAGGTAATCCATAAAGCCGGTCTGCACCCAGTCGGGCATTTTGGTGCCGACTGCAACCAATTGCAGTTTCACCGCTTAACCCCAGAGCTTTTCCAGTTCGTACAATTGGCGACTTTCTTCCTGCATCACGTGCACGATCACTTCGCCCAGATCGACCACTACCCAATCGGAAACGGCCTGGCCTTTCATGCCATACAGTTCCATACCGGCATCGCGGGCTTCTTGCACGACGTGTTCGGCAATCGACATCACATGACGGCTTGAGGTGCCGGTACAGATGATCATGCAGTCGGTGATGCTGGATTTGCCCTGAACATCCAGAGCGACAATATCTTGGCCTTTCATGTCATCAATTTTATCGATAACGAAATCTTGGAGCGCTTTACCTTGCAAAGGTTCCCCCTCGGGTTGTTCTGTTCATCAGGAAGCTGAGGGCAACTGCCCAAAGTCACTGGCCTGAATCGTGATGGTTTCGGCAGGATGCCGCTGAAAGCCTGCTGGTTTTGCCCAGCTAGCCAAGATCCTTGGGGTTTTCAGCGGATACCTGAAAAATAGCGGCGCAGTATAGCATGCGGCCTATCGATATAAACCCTGTAACTCGATATAACGCTGCACCGGGCGCGGCAGCAAATCGTCACAGCTGATGCCTTGGTGACGGCGCTGGCGTATCTCGGTGGCGGATATCTCCAGTAATGGGGTATCAGCCAGGTAGATAAACCCGTGCGGCTGGCGGCTGAGCAGGGCGGCATCGGCGATCTGGTGCTGTTCCAGCCAGCGTTGCAGCTCTGGCGTATCCATCTGCTGGTTATAACCCGGGCGCGCCAGCACCAACAGGTGGCAGAAGTGCAACAGGTCTTGCCAGCGATGCCATTTGTGCAGGCTCAGCAGTGAATCCTGGCCAATAATAAACGCCAGAGGCGCTGCGGCGCCACGTTCTTTACGAATCGTTTCGAAAGTCTCGATGGTGTAAGACGCGGTGGTGCGGTGCAATTCACGATCGTCCACGGTAAACAATGGGTTACCGGCGATGGCCAGCTCGACCATGGCTAGCCGCTGCTGCGCGTTAGCCTCCGGCTGTGGCCGATGGGGAGGCACATGGTTGGGCAACAACGTGACCTTCTCAAGGCCGACTTCTTCAGCCAAGGCCGCCACCGGGCGCAGATGGCCATAGTGGATTGGGTCAAAAGTGCCACCGAAAAAGGCGTGCAGGGTATGCGGCTGTTGCGGGCTAGTAGGCATCGGTGACACTCGTCGCCAGAGGTTTGCCGCAAAGCAGCATCGACAGGGTTTCCAGCTCCGGCCAAACCGACTGGCCGTAGTCTTTCTTGAGGGTGAGCTCAATTTGCGCCAACAGGTGCACCGCCTGCCGCAATTGTTGACCCGACAGGCGTTGCAGAGCCTGAGTGATCAGGCTGCGGCGGTTTTGCCAGACCTTGAGCTGATCGAATAGCGTACGTAGTGGGGTGTGCGCCATGCGGCGTTGCAGGTTCAGCAGCATCAGCAGTTCCCGTTGCAGGGTGCGCAGCAAGATCACCGGCTCGACATCCTCTTGCTGGAGTTGCCGCAAGATATGCCAGGCACGTTTGCTTTTGCCTGCCAGTAGGGCATCCAGCCAGTGGAACGGGCTGAAGTGGGCAGCATCGTTTACCGCCTGCTCTACGCGGGGCAGCGTCAGTTTACCATCGGGGTGCAGCAGTGATAACCGTTCTAACGCCTGCGAAAGTGCCAGCAGGTTGCCTTCATAGCAGTAACACAGTAGTTGATTGGCTGCGTCATCGAGATCCAACTGCATGGATTTGGCTCGCTGGGCGACCCAGCGCGGCAGCTGTGCCTGTTCCGGCGTTTGGCAACTGACCATGACGCCATTAGCGCTGAGAGCCTTGAACCAGGCGCTGTTCTCCTGGGCTTTGGTCAGGCGCGGGCCGCGCAGTACCAACAGGATATCGTCATGCAGCAAAGCGGCCAGCTTGACCAGTTGCTCGCCGATCGGGGCCGTTGGGCCGTTCTCGGGGAAAATCAGCAGCAGGGTTTGCCGGCTGGCAAACAGGCTCATAGCCTGGCAGATGCTGAAGATGGCATCCCAGTCGGTATGGACATCCAGGGAAATGCTGTAATGCTCGGTGAACTCTTGCTGTTGGGCGGCCTGGCGGATCAGATCTTGGCTTTCCTGCAGCAACAAGGGTTCATTTCCGCTCAATAAATAACAAGCGCGCAGCCCCTCTCGGAGCTGCGCGGCAAGTTGTTCAGGATAAAGACGGATCATTGTGCTGGGGTACTGGCCGCTTTTTCACCAGCGATAGCGGCTTTTTCTTGCGTTTCTTGCACCGCCGCGTGCACTGCCAGCATCTTACGCAGAATTTGCTGGGCAGCCTGCTCACGCATTTCCTGCATGATGATGTCCTGCTCGGAGTCTTTGGCCAACGCAGTCAACGGGTTATCAAAGAACGAACGGAACACTTTGACGTTGATCGGGTAAATATCATGCCCCGGGATCAGCACCTGAGCCTGCACCGTCATCACCAATTGATACTCCGCCGTTTTACCATCCTGGAAGATCGAAACCGTATCCTGGCTTTGCGTCGAATTGACGATGCGCAGTGACGGGACTTCCTTGTGGGCCGGATCGTATTTGACCACGGTAGCCCCGCTTAGACGCAATTGCTCGCGCACGGCACGGGTCAGTGGGCCAAAGGGATCGTAGCTGTCCAGGATCAGCGTATGCAATTCTGTGGGCACCTGCGCGGTGCCGCGCAGATGAAAACCGCAGCCGGCGGTGACAAGCACCGCCAACCCCAGCAACAACGTCAGAATACGAAGTCGCACAAAGCCTCCTTGAGTTAACCCACAACCAGGTTAAGCAATTTGCCTGGAACATAGATCACTTTACGTACCGTGACCCCTTCCAGATATTTGGCCACCAGATGGTCCTGGGCGGCGCGCTCACGTACTTGTTCTTCGGTGGCATCGGCAGGCACGGTGACTTTTGCCCGCACCTTGCCGTTAACCTGTACCACCACCAGTTTGGAATCTTCCACCATGGCGGCTTCGTCTGCCACTGGCCATGGCGCAGTGTCTACGTCGCCTTCGGCGTTCAACGCCTGCCACAGGGTGAAACAGACGTGTGGTGTGAACGGATACAGCATACGTACCACGGCCAGCAAGGCTTCTTGCAGCAGCGCGCGATCCTGTTCACTTTCCTGCGGCGCACGGCCCAGCTTGTTCATCAGCTCCATCACGGCGGCGATGGCGGTGTTGAAGGTCTGGCGGCGGCCGATATCGTCGGTCACTTTGGCGATGGTTTTATGCACGTCGCGGCGCAGGGCTTTCTGATCTTCATTGAGCTCGCTGACGTTCAGTGGCTGAACGGCTCCTTGCCCAACGTGGTCGTAAGCCAGCTTCCAGACGCGCTTGAGGAAGCGGTTTGCCCCTTCAACGCCAGATTCTTGCCATTCCAGCGTCATTTCTGCCGGGGAAGCAAACATCATAAACAGACGCACGGTATCCGCGCCGTATTTCTCTACCATCACCTGCGGGTCGATGCCGTTGTTCTTCGACTTCGACATTTTGCTCATGCCAGCATAGACCAGTTCGCGGCCTTCAGGATCGGTCGCTTTGACAATGCGGCCTTTCTCGTCACGTTCGACGGTGGCATCAACCGGGGATACCCAGACGCGTTCGCCGCTGGTGCCGGTGTAGTAGAAGGCATCGGCCAATACCATGCCTTGGCACAGCAGGCGTTTGGCAGGCTCGTCTGAATCGACCAGGCCAGCGTCGCGCATCAGCTTGTGGAAGAAGCGGAAATACATCAGGTGCATGATGGCGTGTTCGATCCCGCCAACATATTGATCGACCGGCAGCCAGTAGTTGGCCGCAGCCGGATCCAGCATGCCTTTATCGTACTGCGGGCAGGTGTAACGCGCGTAGTACCAGGAAGATTCCATAAAGGTGTCGAAGGTGTCGGTTTCACGCAGCGCAGGCTGGCCGTTAACGGTGGTTTTTGCCCACTCGGGATCGGCTTTGATCGGGCTGGTGATGCCGTCCATTACGACATCTTCCGGCAGGATCACCGGCAGTTGGTCTTCTGGCGTTGGCATTACGGTGCCGTCTTCCAGGGTCACCATTGGGATTGGAGCACCCCAGTAGCGCTGGCGGGACACGCCCCAGTCGCGCAGACGGTAGTTCACCTTGCGCTGGCCGACGCCTTTGGCCACCAGCTTGTCGGCGATGGCGTTAAAGCCCGCCAGGTGATCCAGTCCGTCGAATTCGCCGGAGTTGAACAGGGTGCCTTTTTCGGTCATCGCTTCGGCGCTGACGTCTGGCTTGCTGCCGTCCAGGTTCAAAATGACCGGTTTGATCTGCAGATCGTATTTGGTAGCGAACTCCCAGTCACGCTGATCGTGGCCAGGGACGGCCATTACCGCACCGGTGCCGTATTCCATCAGGACGAAGTTGGCTACCCAGATTGGCAGTTTCTCACCACTCAACGGATGAATGGCAAACAGGCCGGTGGCCATGCCTTTCTTCTCCATGGTGGCCATTTCGGCTTCGGCAACCTTGGTGTTGCGGCATTCGTCGATGAAGTCTGTCAGCGCCGGGTTGTTGACCGCGCCCTGCTGTGCCAGCGGGTGACCTGCGGCAACGGCGACATAGGTAGCACCCATAAAGGTGTCTGGGCGGGTGGTGTAAACGGTAACTTTCTCAGCGCAGTCGGCAACGTCGAAGGTGATTTCTACCCCTTCGGAACGGCCAATCCAGTTGCGCTGCATGGTTTTCACCTGCTCTGGCCAGCTTTCCAGCGTGTCCAGGTCGTTGAGCAGTTGATCGGCGTAACCGGTGATTTTAATAAACCACTGTGGGATCTCTTTACGCTCAACCTTGGTATCACAGCGCCAGCAGCAGCCGTCGATCACCTGTTCGTTGGCCAGTACGGTCAGATCGTGTGGGCACCAGTTCACCGCCGAGGTCTTCTTGTAGACCATGCCTTTTTCGTACAGCTTGGTGAAGAACCACTGTTCCCAACGGTAGTAGTCAGGATCGCAGGTTGCGATCTCGCGGTCCCAGTCATAGCCGAAGCCCAGCAGTTTCAGCTGGTTCTTCATATATTCGATGTTGTCGTAGGTCCAAGGTGCCGGTGCGGTTTTATTTTTTACCGCCGCGCCTTCGGCTGGCAGGCCAAACGCATCCCAGCCAATTGGCTGTAGCACGTTTTTGCCCAGCATGCGCTGGTAGCGGGAGATCACGTCGCCAATGGTGTAGTTCCGAACATGACCCATGTGCAGACGACCAGAAGGGTATGGCAGCATGGATAGGCAGTAATACTTTTCCTTGCTGGCGTCTTCGGTAACCTTGAAAGTTTGCTTCTCTTGCCAGTGAAGCTGTACGTTCGATTCTATCTCTTCGGGGCGGTATTGCTCTTGCATGGCGGCCGATGGTCCTGTAGGTGTGTAACAGCTACATCCGTAGCATTCTGTGAGTATCTTTAGATCTGCATAGCATAGCTGATAAGACCTGCCAGCAACAACACCAAGCGGCCCGACTCGACGTATTAAAAAAATATCTGTGCCATGATGTGACTCACAATCTGCCAAAACCTCATCTAGCCAAGCCACATCAGTGATTTACGACTAAAATAATTACGGATAGGCTGTGTTTCTCAATTGGGCGTGGTGCCGTCGCAGACACAAAAGCCCGTTATCAAGGCGGAGGGGGAAGGGCATAGTGGGTCTACGTTCAAGCCCGACAACGCAGAGAACGGGTTTTTGGGGCGCGACCCTTTGGGCTGGGGGTCATTTGAGCATGCTGGTACGGTACTCATATTTAGCTCATCAAACCTCATGTCATGTGCTCAAATGACCGCCAGCGGCCCATGGACAATTGAGGGACACAGCCTAATTTTAGGGGAGAAGTCCTGTCGCAGTAGTTCATCTAGGAGACGCTATGAACAAGGTTGCTCAGTATTACCGCGAGTTGGTGACATCGCTGACGGAACGTTTAAAGAACGGTGAGCGTGACATTGACCAGTTGGTCGCCAGTGCCGAGAAACGCTTGAACGAGGTGGAGGATCTCAGCCGTACGGAAGTAGAGCAGTTGACCCGGGCGGTGCGCCGCGATCTGGAAGAGTTCGCCCGCAGCTATGAAGAGAGCCGGGAGGAATTCACCGACAGCGTGTTTATGCGCGTGATTAAAGAAAGCCTGTGGCAGGAACTGGCGGATATCACCGATAAAACCCAGTTGGAGTGGCGTGAGGTGTTTAAAGATGTTAGCCATCACGGCGTCTACCACAGCGGTGAGGTGGTTGGGCTGGGCAATCTGGTGTGTGAGAAATGCCATCACCATCTGGCTTTCTATACGCCGGAAGTGCTGCCTCTGTGCCCGAAGTGTGGTCACGATCAGTTCCAACGTAGGCCGTTTGAGCCTTGATATATCAGCAGAGATGCTACTGATGTAGGGGCGCTGCATACTGCGCCCATTTACATATTACGTCATCAAAACCTCAATAGCTGTGATTACTGGTGCCACAGGTGGGGATCATGCAGAACGCCGACACGCCGTGAATCCGTCCTTGGAGGCTCGAATCGCGCATCCTTGCGCTCAACGGTCGGCTAACCTGCATGATCCCCACCTATCAGAGGCTTCGGAGTCGCGGTAAAAGGCGGGTTCGGAATTATGTTCTGGTGCAGGTGTTAGTTTGTTACAGGGCTGACATAGGTGACGTGATTGAGTTGTGGCACGTTCCGTCCCCTCACCCCAACCCTCTCCCACAGGGCGAGGGGGCTGCCCGGCATCTTTGATAAGGCTGTGCGGCTTCGGAAAGTAGGGCATAAGAACAAGAAATACAAGGTATTACACAGGGCAATCAGCACACTCGATCGGTTCCCTCTCCCTGTGGGAGAGGGTTAGGGTGAGGGGTCATTTAATAACGTGAAACGCACTCGACCATCAGATCGATAAAGCCTTGGCGGTTGATATGGGTCAACACCTCGACGTTGGCCGGTTTACCGTTTTGGCCAAACTCATCCACTACCGTCATGCCCACGGTGTATTGACCTTGGGTCTCCACACCCACCCACAGCTCACGGCTTTCAAACAGCTCCGGGGCCAGCAGCCAGGCGATGGTGCAAGGGTCGTGCATGGCGGCACCCGGCAGGCCACGCGGGTGGCTGAGATACAACGGCAGGTAGAAATCGAGCATGCTGGCTACCGCTGCCGCCACCGGATTATTAATGCTGCGGATGCGTTCGATATCCTGCGGTAACACCAATGCCTGATGGGTGACGTTCAACCCGGCCATGGTCAGCGGTACGCCGGATTGCAGCACGATTTCGGCCGCTTCCGGATCGACGTAGATATTGAATTCGGCCACCGGCGTGGTGTTGCCTGCATTCATCCCACCGCCCATAAACACGATGCGTTCAATCTTGCTTTTCAACTCTGAGTGCTGTGACAGCAGCAAGGCAATATTGGTCATCGGGCCGGTGACTACCAGCGTAATCGGCTCTGGGCTGGTACGCAGCAGATCGGCAATCAACTCGACCGCAGTTTGTTTTACAGGCTGGAAATCCGGTGCTGGCAGATGGGTGTTGCCCATACCGGTATCACCGTGCACGTAATCGGCAATCACCAGATCGCGCATCAAGGGCTTGGCGGCACCGCCAGCGACCAGGACATCTTGCCGTTGCATTAGCGTCAGCAGGCCAAGGGCGTTATGCAGGGTTTTTTGCGGTGTCTGGTTACCAGCGGAAGTGGTGACGGCTTTAACATCTAACGTAGGGGCGCGTAGTGCCATGGCAAGGGCAATAGCGTCATCAAGACCTGGATCACAATCGATAATAATAGGGCGGGACATCACTTTCTCCTTCAGCGTTATCGTTATACCCGTCATCTTTCAAGCTGCAGCGTTGTTACCTGCGCTATCTCACCCCAGTCACTTACAAAAACGTAAGCTCCTGGGGATGAGATAGCTTGTCGCCTAGCTGCAACTTGAAATCTATAGGGTATTTACGTGTCGTCTTGCTAGCGGCAGCTTTAAGTTCATCGGGGTCTATGAGGATCGGGGGAAAGTGCGAAACAAACAAGCACTATTGATGCGCCCTGGGGGGCAGGGCGCATCTGGTACATCAATGCAGGATTTTGGCCAGGAAGTCTTTGGCACGTTCTGACTGCGGGTTGTTGAAGAAGTCATCTTTATTGGTGTCTTCCACAATCTTCCCTTCATCCATAAAGATCACCCGGTGGGCCACCTTACGGGCAAAGCCCATTTCGTGGGTCACCACCATCATGGTCATCCCTTCCTGCGCCAGCTTGACCATCACGTCCAGCACTTCGTTGATCATTTCCGGATCGAGCGCCGAGGTGGGCTCATCAAACAGCATGGCGATCGGATCCATACACAGCGCACGGGCAATCGCCACACGCTGCTGCTGGCCACCAGAGAGCTGCCCAGGGAACTTTTCGGCATGTGCCGACAGGCCCACGCGCTCCAGCAGTTTCAGGGCTTTATCGCGTGAGGCTGCCTTGTCGCGCTTGAGCACTTTAACCTGCGCCAGCGTCAGGTTTTCAATGATCGACAGGTGAGGGAACAGTTCAAAATGCTGGAACACCATCCCCACTTTGGAGCGCAGTTGCGCCAAGTTGGTGCTCTTGTTGTTGACCTGAATGCCGTTAACCTCGATATCGCCTTTCTGGATCGGCTCGAGCCCGTTGACGGTTTTAATCAGGGTCGATTTGCCTGAACCGGAAGGACCGCAGACCACCACCACTTCGCCTTTTTTGACTTCGGTGGTGCAGTCGGTCAGAACCTGAAAGTGACCGTACCACTTAGAAACATTTTTCAGGGATATCATCAAACAGTCCTTTTCTTCAAATAGCTTACCAGCGCCGAGGCGGCGAGACTGATAACAAAATAGACCAAACCGGCGAACAGGATCATTTCCACCTGTGTACCGTCACGCTCACCAATGGTTGACGCGGTGCGGAAGAAGTCGGCCAGGCTTAGTACGTACACCAGGGAGGTATCCTGGAACAACACGATCCCCTGGGTCAGCAGCAGCGGCACCATGGCGCGGAACGCTTGCGGCAAGATCACCAGCCGCATCGATTGCCACTGGGTCATGCCCAACGCCAGCGAGGCAGAGGACTGACCGCGCGACACGCTTTCAATACCTGCCCGGATAATTTCCGAGTAGTAGGCGGCTTCAAACAGCGAAAAGGCTACCATAGCCGAGATAAGGCGAATATCGGTTTTCGGTGACAGCCCAAGAACTTGTTGTAATAAGCTTGGAACCACCAGATAGAACCACAGCAGCACCATCACCAGCGGCACGGAGCGGAACAGGTTGACGTACAGCGCCGCAAACCAGCTGATCGGCTTGATCGGCGACAGGCGCATCACCGCCAGAACGGTGCCCCAGAGGATACCGAACACAATAGCCGTCACGGTGATTTTCAGCGTGACGACCAGCCCTTGCAGCAGATACGGGAAGCTTGGGACGATCGATCCCCAATCAAATTGGTACATTATTTACTCCCCATATGGCCAGGTAACTGCACTTTCTTCTCGACAATACGCATAAACAGCATGATGACGGCGTTGATAGCGACATAGGCGAGGGTGATGGCAGTAAAGGATTCATAGGCGTGTGCGGAGTAATCCAGCAGCTTCCCGGCCTGAGCGGCCATATCCACCAGCCCGATGGTTGAGGCAATGGCGGAGTTTTTTACCAGGTTGAGCATTTCCGAGGTCATCGGCGGCACGATCACTCGATAGGCGTTGGGCAGCAGCACGTAGCGATAGGTTTGTGGCAGCGTCAGGCCCATTGCCAGCCCGGCCGCCTGCTGGCCGCGGGGCAGGGATTGGATTGCGGCACGCACCTGTTCGCAAACGCGCGCAGCGGTAAACAGCCCAAGGCACAGCATGGAAGAAACAAAGAATTGCACGTTGGGATCGAGCTCGCTCTTGAACCACATGCCGAGATCGGCTGGCAGCAGCTCCGGCATCACCAGATACCAGGTAAAGAATTGCACGATTAGCGGCACGTTACGGAATAGCTCAACGTAACAGGTACCTAGTGAGGAGAGAAAACGGTTGGGTACGGTACGCAAGATACCGAACAGTGAACCGACAAAGAAGGCAATAATCCATGCACAGACGGAGAGGGCGACCGTAACCTGAAAGCCGGACCAGATCCAGCCCAGGTAGGTGGTATTCCCAAACGGGGCCTGCTGCAGAAAGATACCCCAGTTCCAATCTATTGACATAACGAACTCCGGCAAACAGGTGCAAAACACCTTACAAACCTTACAACTTGATGACCGTTCAATCGTGGCGCACGCCAGTCAGGCTGGCTTTTTGGTGTGCCTTGAGTCGTGTTTAGGAAAGAATGCGGGAGGGGAACGGCCCCCCGCATACCTGTCTGCCCTATTACAGTCATCTACAACAGCCAGCTTGGCTGGCTTGATCTTTATTTTTAGTTTAGTTCAGTGCTTTGTCGTTTGGTTCTTTAAACAACTGCTTCATGTCGTCAGACAGTTCGAAGTTCATGTTGAGGTTTTTCGGTGGGATTGGCTGTTTGAACCAGACCTCAAACCATTTGGCTGCCTGGCCAGAGGTCTGAGCTTGAGCGATAGTTTCATCCACCAGTTTTTTGAACTCTGGATCGTCTTTACGCATCATGCAGCCATAGGCTTCTTTGGACTGTGGAGTGGCAATGATTTCCCACTGATCCGGCTGTTTGGCCTTGGCGCGTTCGCCTGCCAGCAGGGCATCATCCATCATAAACGCCACCGCACGGCCACTTTCCAGAGTGCGGAAGGAATCGCCGTGGTCTTTGGCACTGATGATGCGCATTTTCATCTGATCTTTGTCGTTCAGCTTGTTGAGCAACACTTCGGAAGTGGTGCCTGAAGTGACAACCACGGCTTTACCGGCCAGATCTTTAAAGTCTTTGATGTCGGAGCCTTTCTTGACCAGCAGACGGGTACCGACGACGAAGATGGTATCAGAGAATGCGGCCTGTTTCTGGCGCTCGAGGTTGTTGGTGGTGGAGCCACACTCAAAATCGAAGGTGCCGTTTTGCAACAATGGAATGCGGTTTTGCGAGGTGATCGGCAGCATTTTCACCTGCAGATTAGGCTCGTTCAATTTCTTCTTGATGGCATCAACGATTTGGTTGGAATAGTCCTGGGAGTAACCCACAACTTTCTGCTGATTATCGTAGTAGGAGAACGGAACTGAGGATTCACGGTGGCCAACAACAATCACGCCGTTATCTTTGATTTTCTTCAGCGTACCGGTCAGTTCTTCCGCATGGGCTACGCTACTCGCCATCCCGATCAGCAGTAACGATAACGCCAATTTGCGTATTTGCATGGTCCAACTCCTGTGCTGTTGTGATTGCCCGCACTCAGGGAGGGCGGGTTAATACGGCTGAGCTATAAAGATAGTCCTAATGCCGATTTACGATAGAAAATAACCGATTGTGAACAAGATGAAACTAAGTTGTTTCATTTTTTGCGACATCACGCGCACCAAATGAATGCAATAAACCCCTGATGCACCACTGGGGTGCGAGACTTGCGCTGGAGTTGTGCACGGATGCGACAAGATGTCAGTTAAAGTAAATCAGCAACGTTCTACAGGGTAATTAAAGCAAGGAGCATGCCAGAAACATCAGAAGGGAAGGGGCAACAAGAAATGAAGAGGGCACGGTAAGGCACCGTGCCCAAAGAGAACTTATCTGCGGCGCCAGCTAATGAGCAGCGCGATGCCACCCAGCAGCACGGTGATGATCCACACTGGCGCAGAGCCAAGGCGGGCATACGGCGTGATGCCGGTAGTTGGTGTCACCTTCACTTCCAGCACCTTGCGGGTGAACTGTGGGATGGATGCCAACACTTCGCCGGTTGGGCCAACGACGGCGGTGATACCGTTATTGGTGCTACGCAGCAACGGCCTGCCCAGCTCCAATGAACGCATACGCGCCATCTGGAAGTGCTGCCATGGGCCGATGGAATGGCCGAACCAGGCATCGTTGGACACGGTCAGCAGGAAGTTGGTATCCGGACGGAAGTTATCGCGCACCTGCTGGCCCAGCACGATTTCATAGCAGATGGCTGCCGTCAGGTTGTAACCGCGTACGCTGAGCTGTGGCTGCACATAATTACCACGGCTGAACGAGGACATCGGCAGGTCGAATAACGGAGCCAATGGGCGCAGCAGCGTTTCCAAGGGCACAAACTCACCAAAGGGCACCAGGTGATGTTTGTCATAGCGATTGGCTGCCGGGTAGCTGTAAGGCTGTTCCTCGCCAAGCACGATCACGCTGTTGAAGAACTGCGTACCTTGTTGCGTAGCACGAGCGTCCACGATACCGGTGATCAGGCTGCTGTTCTTGGCGCGCATCAGATCGTCCATCATGGTAAGGAAACCGTTCTGATTGCTCTCTACATCGGGAATGGCGGACTCCGGCCAGATGATGATCGGCACTTTGCCCATCAGCGGACGGCTCTCATCCAGATAGGTTTGCAGCGTACTGAGCAACGCCTTCGGATCCCACTTCATCGACTGCTCGATATTGCCCTGCACCATGGCGACGTTCACCGCTTTATCCGGCTGCGGCGTAAACCAGTGGATCTGGCGCAGCGGCCACGGCAGTAACAGCATGGCGATAGCAATGACCGCCGGGGTGATGCGCCGCTGGTTGAGGGCAAATACCAGCAGGCCGCTGAGGGACATCAGCATCAGCGTGATCGCGTCCACGCCGAGCAATGGCGCAATGCCTTTCAGCGGACCATCGATCTGGGTATAACCAAATTGCAACCAGGGGAAACCGGTCAGCACCCAACCGCGCAGGAACTCGGTCAGTTGCCATAGAGCCGGGGCGGCAATGGCCAGCCGCCACCAGGTGGTCCGTGGCCAGATCCGCGTCAGCAAACCGGCGAATAACCCGGTATACAGCGAAAGATAGGCGGCCAGCAGCACGACCAGGAAAATATTGATGGCAAACGGCATACCGCCGAAATCGGCAATGCTGACGTAAACCCAGTTCACGCCGCTACCAAACAGCCCCATACCCCAGCAGAAACCGAGCAGGGCGGATTGTTTGGTAGTGCGGTTGAGGGTCACGGCCAACAGGCCGCACAGCGAAACAATGGCCGCAGGCCAGATATCGTAAGGGGAGAAGGCCAGCGTGCCACAGGCACCGGTCAAAAGCGCCAGCAGGGCGCGAACCCGCTGGCGATCTAGTAATGAGGCTTTAGCCATGTGTAAGTTATTCTTCCAGTTTCGGTTGCGGGGCGTCGTCCGGAATTTTGACATGAACCTGGATGATACGTCGACTGTCGGCCATCGCAACTTTAAAGAGGTAACCTTCGATTTCAATGGTTTCCCCGCGCGCTGGCAGGTGGCCGAAGGCCTGCATCACCAGGCCGCCGATGGTGTCCACCTCATCGTCGCTGAAATGGGTGCCGAAGATGTCGTTGAAGTCTTCGATCGGCGCCAGCGCCCGCACGGTGAACATGTGGCGGCTCAGTTGGCGAACGTCACGATCTTCTTCATCGTCATATTCGTCCTCAATTTCCCCGACAATCAGCTCCAGAATGTCTTCGATGGTCACCAGGCCAGAGACACCGCCGAATTCATCAATGACAATCGCCATGTGATAACGCTGGGAGCGGAACTCCTTCAGCATCCGGTCAACCCGCTTGCTTTCCGGTACCACCACGGCGGTACGCAGCACCTTGTCGATGCTGAACGGCTCGGAGTCTGCGCGCATAAATGGCAGCAGGTCCTTGGCCATCAGAATGCCTTCGATGTGATCTTTATCTTCGCTGATCACCGGGAAGCGCGAGTGGGCGGATTCGATAATCACGTCCAGGCACTCTTCCAGCGTCTGGTTACGCTTGAGCGTCACCATCTGGGAGCGTGGTATCATGATGTCGCGCACGCGCTGCTCGGCGATATCCATCACGCCTTCCAGCATGTCACGGGTATCGGGATCGATCAGGTCGTTTTGCTCGGAATCACGGATCAGCTCTACCAGATCGCCACGGTTTTTTGGTTCACCGTGGAACAGCTGGTTAAGGATAAGAGTAAAGAACCCCTTCTTGGGACTGGGGCTGTCATTGCTTTGTGAATGGTCGTCGCTCATGGCGTTTTAGTTAATATCACTCTATTGAGTTATCAAAATTAGCGACAGCCCCAATCGGGGCTGCGGGGTGCTCAGCTAACATCAGATGGGATCTTTTTCCGCGAGGTAAGGGTCTGGGTAACCCATCTCCTGCATTATCTCGGTTTCCAAAGATTCCATTTCTTCGGCTTCATCGTCTTCGATGTGGTCATACCCTAGCAGATGAAGGCTACCGTGAACAACCATATGCGCCCAGTGTGCTTCCAGCGCTTTCTGTTGTTCAACCGCTTCCTGTTCAACCACTTGACGGCAAATAATCAAATCACCCAACAGCGGCAGTTCGACTTCCGGCGGTGCCTCGAACGGGAATGATAACACGTTGGTGGGCTTGTCTTTACCACGATAGGTCAGATTCAGCTCATTGCTTTCCGCCTCATCCACCAGGCGGATGGTGACTTCGGCCTCTTCCTGAAACTGTGGTAATACCCCTTCCAGCCAGCGCTGGAAGGTGGCTTCATCCGGTAATCCTTCACTGCTGGCGCAGGCAATTTGTAAATCCAGAATAACCTGGCTCATGGTGTTTCCTGTTCGGAGGCAACCGGTGCCTCACGTCTACGTTGTTCGGCGATGGCATCTTTGCGTTTTTGTTCGGCGGCTTCCCAAGCTTCATAGGCGACCACTACACGGGCCACTACCGGGTGGCGCACCACGTCTTCGCTGTGGAAGAAGTTAAAGCTGATCTCTTCCACCTCAGACAGCACTTCCACCGCATGGCGCAGGCCGGATTTCTGATTACGGGGCAGGTCGATCTGGGTCACGTCGCCGGTGATCACCGCTTTCGAATTGAAACCGATACGCGTCAGGAACATCTTCATCTGTTCGATGGTGGTGTTCTGGCTTTCATCGAGAATGATAAAGGCGTCATTCAGCGTACGGCCACGCATGTAGGCCAGCGGCGCAACTTCGATCACGTTACGCTCGATCAGCTTTTCCACGCGTTCGAAGCCCAGCATTTCAAACAGGGCGTCATACAGCGGGCGCAGATACGGGTCGACTTTCTGGCTCAGATCCCCCGGCAGGAAGCCCAGCTTCTCGCCAGCCTCAACCGCCGGGCGGGTCAGCAGGATACGCCGGATTTCCTGGCGCTCCAGAGCATCTACCGCAGCCGCAACCGCCAGATAGGTTTTACCGGTACCCGCCGGGCCAACGCCAAAGGTGATGTCATGGGCGAAAATATTGGCGATGTATTGCGCCTGGTTAGGCGTGCGGGGCTTCACCATGCCGCGTTTGGTCTTGATGGTGACCGATTTGCCGTAATCCGGCACGCTGTCTGCCACCTGCTCCAGCACCCGGCTCTCTTTGATTGCCAGGTGGATCTGTTCCGGATCGATATCTGGTGTCACGCCACGGATCGGCGCGGTATCCACATACAGATGGCGCAGAATATCGGCGGCGGCAACCACGCACAGGTTTTTACCGACCAGCTTGAAACGGTTGTCACGGCGGTTGATTTCAATCCCCAGCCGACGTTCGAGTTGTTTGATGTTGTCATCAAACGGGCCGCACAGGCTCAACAGGCGTTGGTTATCTGCGGGCTCCAACAGGATTTCTTGTGTTGCGACGTTCAAACGATTCCTCAAGGCTCAACAGGGCCTGGTTGATGTCACGTAACGCGATTTCAGCGCGGGCATTCAGGGCAACCCCCGAACAGCTCTACCCTGAATTATTCATGGTGTACCGCACCGGCGCAAGTTTACCTCTGATCTATCTGTGCGCAGTGAAGGGAATTCAAGGGGGGAGGGCGAATACATTCGCCCTGAAATGGTAGGGGGCGCATACATCCGCCCCGTGGTTAACAGCGGAAATCAGCTCTTCTTCACAAATTCGGATTTCAGCTTCATCGGGCCAAAGCCGTCGATTTTACAATCGATGTTGTGATCGCCTTCGACCAGGCGGATGTTCTTCACCTTGGTGCCGATCTTCAACATGGAAGAACTGCCTTTGACCTTCAGATCCTTGACCACGGTCACCGCATCGCCATCGGCCAGCAGGTTACCGTTGGCATCTTTGACAATCAGGGTATCGGCATCTTCAACGGCCGCGCTGTCGCTCCACTCATGGGCGCACTCAGGGCAGATGAACAGGGCGTTATCCTGGTAGGTGTATTCGGAATTGCACTTCGGGCAGTGTGGGAGTTGCATTATTGTGTCGCCTCATAATCAAAATAAAAAACAAAATTACCGGACAATGACTGCCCGGCAGAGAAAAAGGAAAATGCCAAGGTGGCGGGGCGATCAGGGTTGGTAACTACCGACGCCCAGCTCATCTTCCTTACGGGTACGTGCAATCACCGCTTGAGGGGATTGATGCACGCGCAGTTCCATCTGCTGTTCGGTGCGGATCAGGGTACCGCGCAGAGAATTGGTTAACACTTCGGTAATTTCGACGTCGACGAACTGGCCGATCAAATCTGGGGTGCCTTCAAAGTTGACCGTCCGGTTGCATTCGGTGCGGCCAGAGAGTTCCATCAAGCTCTTGCGTGAGGTGCCCTCGACCAGAATACGCTGCACGGTGCCCAGCATACGGCGGCTGAACTGCATCACCTGCTGGTTGATCCGTTCTTGCAGCAGATACAGACGCTGTTTTTTCTCTTCTTCGCTGACGTCGTCAACCATGTCTGCCGCCGGAGTGCCGGGACGCGAAGAGTAGATAAAGCTGAAGCTGGTGTCGAAATTCACCTGGGCAATCAGGTTCATGGTCTGTTCAAAGTCGGCCTGGGTTTCCCCTGGGAAACCGATAATGAAATCGGAGCTGAACTGGATATTGGGCCGAGCCTGACGCAGCTTACGAATAATCGCTTTGTATTCCAGCGCCGTGTGGGCACGTTTCATCATGGTCAGAATGCGATCTGAACCGCTTTGTACCGGCAGATGCAGGAAGCTGACCAGCTCGGGCGTATCTTCATATACCGCGATAATGTCATCGCTGAACTCAATCGGGTGGCTGGTGGTAAAGCGGATGCGATCGATCCCGTCGATAGAGGCCACCAGGCGCAGCAGTTCGGCAAATGAGCAGATGCCACCATCAAAGGTTGCGCCACGATAGGCGTTGACGTTCTGGCCCAGCAGGTTCACTTCACGAACACCCTGGGCGGCCAACTGAGCGACTTCAAACAGGACATCATCGCTTGGGCGGCTGACTTCCTCACCGCGGGTGTAAGGCACCACGCAGAAAGTACAGTATTTGTTGCAGCCTTCCATGATCGAGACGAAGGCGGTTGGCCCATCGGCACGGGGTTCCGGCAGGCGGTCGAACTTTTCGATTTCTGGGAAGCTGATGTCCACGATTGGGCTATGCGAACCGCGCACGTGGTTGATCATCTCCGGCAGGCGGTGCAATGTCTGCGGGCCAAAAACGATGTCAACGCAGGGCGCGCGCTGGCGCAGATGTTCCCCTTCCTGTGAAGCAACGCAGCCGCCGACGCCAATAATCAGATCGGGGTTGTTCTTTTTCAGTTGCTTCCAACGGCCCAACAACGCGAAAACCTTTTCCTGCGCCTTCTCGCGGATCGAGCAGGTATTGAGCAGCAACACGTCCGCTTCTTCAGCGTTTTCAGTCCACTCGAAGCCGTGTGTGCTTCCCAGTAAATCTGCCATTTTTGATGAGTCGTACTCATTCATCTGGCAGCCCCAGGTTTTAATATGTAGTTTTTTCGTCATTGACTTGCCATTACTCAGTGCGGAGAGAAAGTTGCGTTACGCGCCATGCAGGAAGGCCATTGTAATCATTTGGCGCGCTGGTGACCAGCGACGTGGCAGTAGCATGCGACCTGAAGCCAGATTAAAAATCCGGTACACTGAGCCAAGATGCCTAATTAACCAAAAGTATAGCCAAAATGAACACTTCTCAAAAACGCTTTGATGCCGTGGTGGTTGGCGGTGGGATGGTAGGAGCCGCCGCCGCGCTGGGGCTGGCTCGCGCTGGGTTGTCGGTCGCTTTGTTAGAGCACGAGGCTCCCGAGACGTTCGATCCCCAAAGCCCGCCGGACCTGCGGATCTCCGCTATTGGCTGCACCTCCGTTGGCTTGTTGAAGCAGCTTGATGCCTGGCCTGCGGTGTTGCAGATGAGATCGGCACCGTATCGCAGGCTGGAAACCTGGGAATGGGAGTCCTCTCGGGTGGCGTTTGATGCGGCCACGCTGGGGCTGCCAGAGTTGGGTTTCATGGTCGAGAACCGTATTTTGCAGCTCGCTTTATGGCAGCAGTTGGCACAGTGCGAGAATTTAACGCTGTACTGCCCTGCAAGGCTACAGGCGATGCATCGAGCCGATGACCAATGGCAGGTGACGTTAAGCTCGTCAGAGACCCTACAGACGCATTTGGTGGTGGGTGCCGATGGTGCTCACTCACAGGTACGCAAGCTGGCGGCGATTGGCACCAGCGGTTGGCAATACCGCCAGGCGTGTATGTTGATCACCGTGGAAACCGATCAACCGCAGCAGGATGTGACCTGGCAGCAATTCCTTCCCTCTGGCCCACGCGCGTTCCTGCCGCTGTACGACCAGTGGGCAACGCTGGTGTGGTATGACAGCCCGCAGCGTATTCGCCAGTTGCAGGCGTTACCTATGGCGCAGCTCGAACAAGAGATTGCGGCAGCTTTCCCATCCCGCTTGGGGGCTGTGAAAGCTCATGCCGCCGGATCTTTCCCACTGGTGCGCCGCCACGCGCAACGCTATGTGCAATCCGGGCTGGTGCTGCTCGGCGATGCCGCGCATACCATCAACCCGCTGGCCGGGCAGGGCGTGAACCTTGGCTATCGCGATGTGGATGCGTTGCTGGAGATCGTGGGCGACGCCCGTGAGCAGGGAGAGGATTGGGCTAGCGAAGAAGTGCTGATGCGCTATCAGCGCCGTCGTCGTACCGATAACCTGCTGATGCAAAGCGGCATGGATCTGTTCTATACCGCCTTCAGCAATAACCTGGCTCCGCTGGGCGTGGCGCGCAATCTGGCACTGATGGTGGCGGAAAGGGCGGGCAAGCTGAAAGAGCGGGCGCTGAAGTATGCATTAGGTCTGTGATGACATGGGGCGCCGCATGTTGCGCCCATTAATCCAAACGCAGAAACTCAGAAAAGCAAAAAGCCCGCCGAAGCGAGCTTTTCTAAATTTGGCTGGGGTGCCAGGATTCGAACCTGGGTATGCTGGTATCAGAAACCAGAGCCTTACCGCTTGGCGACACCCCAATTGTAAAGCAGAAAGCATGGTGGCTACGACGGGATTTGAACCTGTGACCCCATCATTATGAGTGATGTGCTCTAACCAGCTGAGCTACGTAGCCATTTTATGTTGCTGGTTAACGGTGTTGTATGGCTGGGGTACCTGGATTCGAACCAGGGAATGCTGGTATCAAAAACCAGTGCCTTACCGCTTGGCGATACCCCAATAACACAATTAACTTTTTTTACTGCGCCCCATCCGGAAAAGATGGCTGGGGTACCTGGATTCGAACCAGGGAATGCTGGTATCAAAAACCAGTGCCTTACCGCTTGGCGATACCCCAATAGCATAATCAACTTTTTTACAGCGTTCCATCTGAAAAGATGGCTGGGGTACCTGGATTCGAACCAGGGAATGCTGGTATCAAAAACCAGTGCCTTACCGCTTGGCGATACCCCACCTGCTGTATGCGCGACTGATGAAAGAAAATGGTGCGGGAGGCGAGACTTGAACTCGCACACCTTGCGGCGCTAGAACCTAAATCTAGTGCGTCTACCAATTTCGCCACTCCCGCAAAAAAGATTGGTGGCTACGACGGGATTCGAACCTGTGACCCCATCATTATGAGTGATGTGCTCTAACCAACTGAGCTACGTAGCCATCTTTTTCGCTCAACCTTCATCGGCGTTGCGGGGCGCATTATGCGTATATGGCCGATTTGCGTCAACTAGTTTTTTCCCGAAAAAGCGACTGGGCGGCTTGTTTGTCTGGGTTGTGAACAGTATGGTGATAAAAACGGCAATTCGGAGGGTTAGCGGTTGAAAACATCCACAAAAAAGCGGGCCATCAGGCCCGCCGAAGGTAAAACGGTGACGGTTTACTTATAGGCTGATTGGTGTACGCCTACGGCACGGCCTGATGGGTCATCCATCTTTTTGAAGGATTCGTCCCATTCAATGGCTTTTGCCGATGAGCAGGCTACGGAAGGGCCGCCAGGGACACATTCCGCCGCGCTCGGCAGTGGGAACAGTTCTTCGAAAATCTCGCGGTACAGGTAGCCTTCTTTGCTGTTTGGCGTGTTGTACGGGAAGCGGAAACGTGCGGTTTCAAGCTGTTGATCGCTAACCTGCTTGGCAGCGACTTCTTTTAGCGTATCGATCCAGCTGTAACCGACACCGTCGGAGAACTGCTCTTTCTGGCGCCAGGCCACGCTAGCTGGCAGATAAGACTCGAAGCATTGGCGAATAATGTGCTTCTCCATCTTGCCGTTACCGCACATTTTATCCTGCGGGTTGATGCGCATCGCCACGTCCAGGAAGTTTTTATCCAGGAACGGCACGCGGGCTTCTACCCCCCAGGCAGACATCGCTTTGTTGGCACGTGCGCAGTCGTACATATGCAGCGCCAGCAGTTTGCGTACGGTTTCCTCGTGGAATTCTTTGGCATTTGGCGCCTTATGGAAGTACAGGTAACCACCGAACACCTCATCGGCCCCTTCGCCAGACAGCACCATCTTGATGCCCATCGCTTTAATCTTGCGCGACATCAGATACATCGGCGTGGAGGCGCGGATGGTGGTGACGTCATAAGTTTCGATGTGGTAGATCACATCGCGGATGGCATCCAGGCCTTCCTGCACCGTGAAGTGGATTTCATGGTGGACAGTGCCAAGGTGGTTAGCGACCTCTTGGGCTGCGCGCAGATCCGGGGAACCTTCCAGCCCGACGGCGAAGGAGTGCAGCTGCGGCCACCAGGCTTCACTGCGTTCATCATCTTCTACCCGGCGTGCGGCATATTTTTTGGTGATGGCAGAGATCACCGAGGAATCCAGCCCGCCGGAGAGCAGTACGCCGTAAGGCACGTCGGACATCAGGTGGCTTTTGACCGACTCTTCCAGTGCGTTGCGCAGAGCGTTGGCATCGGTGACGTTGTCTTTGACGTTGTCATAGTCGAACCAGTCGCGCTGGTAGTATTCGCGGATTTCACCGTCCTGGCTCCACAGGTAGCTGCCCGCCGGGAATTCCTTAATGCTACGGCAGACCGGCACCAGCGCCTTCATCTCAGAAGCGACATACAGGTTGCCGTGCTCATCGTGCCCCATATACAGCGGGATGATGCCGAGGTGGTCACGGCCAATCAGGTAAGCGTCTTTTTCCGTGTCGTATAGGGCAAAGGCGAACATACCTTGCAGATCGTCCAGGAAGTTCGGGCCTTTTTCCTGATACAGCGCCAGGATCACTTCGCAGTCGGAGCCAGTCTGGAATTGATAATGCTCACCCAACTGCTGACGCAGGGCCTGATGGTTATAAATTTCACCGTTAACCGCCAATACGTGGGTGTGCGCAGCGTTGTACAGCGGTTGGGCACCGTTATTCACGTCAACAATCGACAGGCGCTCGTGAACCAGAATGGCTTTATCGCTGGCGTAGACGCCGGACCAGTCTGGGCCGCGATGGCGCATAAGGCGCGACAGTTCCAACGCTCTTTTACGCAATTCAACCGGATCGGACTTCAGATCGAGCACACCGAAAATAGAACACATACAAACTCTCCTAACGACATTTTATGGCGGTGATGTGATGTGCAGCGCGCCTGTAAGATCAGTAACGGTGCGGCTTTGCTGCCTTCTGATAATGAAAATGCGTCAAAAGCTGAGGTAGATGCAAGCAATTTAACGTTACGCTGAAAAATAGTCTTGGGGTGGGGTGCTAAAATTAGAGAATATTCATTTTTTAGCGGTAAAAATTGTCGAATATATAATTTATTGCCGAATGAGGCGAGGGCGAGATAAATTTTCAGGCTTTTTGATGATCGATGTTTCCCCTCACCCCAACCCTCTCCCACAGGGAGAGGGACCTGTCCGGAGATCTTGATTAGCTTGTGCGACTTCGGAAAGTAGAGTGTAAGAACAGCAAGGTAAGGTATTACGTCAAGCGATCAACGAGCTGGGTCGGTCCCCTCTCCCTGTGGGAGAGGGTTAGGGTGAGGGGCCATTGCTTGCGGCTTAAAAAATAGTGATATCCGCCACGGAAGGGAAGATATAGCTCGGGCGGAACGGCATGGATTCAACATCGTTCAGATTTGAGACGCCAGACAGCACCAGCACGGTTTCCAGCCCGGCCTGGAAGCCAGCCAGGATATCGGTGCGCAGGTTGTCCCCGACAATCACCGTTTCTTCCGAGTGGCCCTGCATCTTGTTCAGCGCGGCGCGGATAATCCACGGGCTAGGCTTGCCGACATAAAACGGCTTACGGCCAGTGATCTTCTCGATCGGCGCGCACAGAGCCCCACAGGCCGGTGTGAAACCATGGCCATGGGTATCCGGGTTGGTGGCAATAAAGCGTGCCCCGTTGTTCACGAAGAAGGCCGCTTTATGCATCATGTCCCAGTTGTAGGAACGGGTTTCACCCACGATCACGAAATCCGGGTTGATATCGGTGATGGTAAAGCCGGCTTTGTAGAGTTCGTGGATCAGTGCGCCTTCGCCTACCACATAGGCTTTTTTACCTTCCTGGCGGCGCAGGAAATCGGCCGTCGCCATCGCTGAGGTATAAAACGCGCTTTCTGGCACGTCCAGGCCTGCGGCGGCAAAGCGGTTGGCCAGATCCTGGGCGGTTTGCGAAGGGTAGTTGGTTAGCACCACCAGCGGCATCCCCTGCTCCTGAATACGAGCCAGGAACAGATCGGCTCCAGGGATCGGGGTATTGTCATGCAGCAGCACGCCGTCGATGTCACATATCACGTTTTTGATAGTCATTGTTGCTGGTCTCATGATAAACGGCAGGGCAAAAAAGCCAGAAGTGCATCCCTGCCAAACAGGCAGTTTAACTTTCTAGCAGCCGTTGGAGAAGTACACCGTTGAGCATTGCCCGTTTAGCCAGGGCAAAAGCACCGATCGCTGAACGATGATTGAGTTCGGAAGTGACCACCGGCAGGTTTCTGCGGAAATCCTTCAGTACCTGGGTGTTGATGCAGCTTTGGATGGCGGGTAACAGCACTTTGTCCGCTTCGGTGATTTCACCGGCGATCACCACTTTTTGCGGGTTGAACAGGTTGATGGCGATGGCTACCGCCTTGCCCAGATAGCGACCAACGTGTTCGATCACTTCGCTGGCCAGCAAATCTCCGCGATTGGCGGCTTTGCAGATGGCGGCAATGCTACAGTCGTCCAGCGTCATTTTGCTTGGGTAGCCCTGACTCAGCAGGTGGCGTACGCGTTGTTCGATAGCAGCGTTGGCTGCCACGGTTTCCAGGCAGCCGAAGTTACCGCAGTGGCAGCGCTCGCCGAGGGGATCGATTTGAATATGACCAATCTCCCCCACGTTGCCGTTATTACCGAGGAAGATTTTGCCGTTGACGATGATCCCGGCGCCGGTGCCCCGGTGCAGGCGCACCAGAATGGAGTCTTCACAATCCCGGGTAGCCCCGAAGTAGTGCTCCGCCAAGGCCAGGCTGCGGATATCGTGGCCGACAAAACTGGTGACGTTGAAGCGTTGCTGAAGATGATCGACTAACGCCCAGTTATCGACGCTGATGTGCGGCATGTAGCGCACTACGCCTAAAGCCGGATCGACCAGGCCAGGCAGGATCACGGCAATGGCGATCAGTTCGCGCAGTTTGCGCTGGTAGCTATCGATAAACTGCGCAATGGCGTTGAGCAGTGCGTTTTCCAGTGTCTCCTGGGTGCGTTCCGGCAGAGGATAGTGCTCCTCTCCGAGCGACTTACCGCCCATATCGTACAGAGTGATAGTGGCATCATGGCGGCCCAGGCGGACGGCAACGGTGTGGAAATTGCGGGTTTCACTGACAATGGAAATGGCACGGCGGCCACCGGTGGAGGCTTGCTGATCGACCTCTTTGATCAGCCCGCGCTCCAACAGTTGGCGAGTAATTTTAGTGACGCTGGCGGGGGCAAGCTGGCTGAGTTCGGCAATCTGAATGCGCGAGATCGGGCCTTGCTGGTCGATCAGGCGATACACTGCTGCGCCGTTAAGTTGCTTAACTAAGTCAACATTCCCTATTTGTGCTTGTCCGCCAGTGCTCATCAATAATTCTACTCGCTGTTCATGGATTAAACCTCGTTGCCGTTAACGAGGGTCTTGGTGATTTGATAATCACGGGTAAAGGCGGTCAGGTTGGCGACCTTGCCGGCTTCGATGGTGCCTAAACGTTGTTCGACACCGATAGCGCGAGCCGGGTAGAGCGTTGCCATACGCAGTGCTTCGTCCAGTGCGATACCGACATGCTCTACGCTGTTCTGCACCGCTTCGATCATGGTCAGTGCGGAGCCGCTCAGAGTGCCGTTTTCGTCAACGCACAGGCCGTCACGATAATAAATGGTTTTACCCGCAAAAATAAACTGATCGATATCCGCGCCTGCTGGTGCAGTAGCATCGGTAACCAGCACCAATTTATCACCTTTTACCCGCTTGGCGTTACGGATACTCGCCCAGGCCACGTGGTGCCCATCGGCAATGATGCCGGTATACACTTCTGGCGTGTCGAAGATCGCGCCCATCAGGCCCGGTTCGCGGCCACTGATGTACGGCATGGCATTGTACAGATGGGTGGCGAAGGTAATGCCTGCGGCGAAACCAACGCGTGCCTGATCGTAAGTGGCATTGGAGTGGCCAGCGGACACTACGATACCGGCGTCGCTCAACTGTTTGATAAAGTGTGGTTCCACCATTTCTGGCGCCAGGGTCACTTTGCTGATCACGTCGGCATTGGCACACAGGTAGTCGATCATCTCGCTGGTAGGCTTGCGGATAAACGCCGGGTTGTGGGTGCCTTTCTTCTCCAGGCTCAGGTACGGCCCTTCCAGATGCAGGCCAAGGGCCTGATTGGGATGGTTCTTCAGATAAGCGCGCATCACATTGATGCCGTGCTTCATATAATCGTCGCTGCAGGTGATCAGCGTTGGCAGATAGCTGGTACAGCCGGATTTCTCGTTGGCGCGCTGCATGATTTCCAGCGTGGTTTCCGAGATGGCTTCCAGTGAGTCGTTAAATTGCACGCCGCCGCAGCCGTTAAGCTGCACGTCGATAAAACCGGGGGCTAGGATGGCGCCACCCAGATCGCGCGTTTCGATGCCTGCTGGCAGCTCGGCCAGTGGGCAGACTCGTTCAATCAGGCCATCAGCAATCACTACCGCATGGTCATCAAGCACGTCGTGGCCGGTAAAAATCCGGCATTGGGTTAAAGCGAACATGTAGCCCCCTGCAAAAAATTAAAGACTATTAACGCTTTCCGCTTCCAACTCGCGGAAATACTTAACGGTTTTCACCTTCAGTTCCATGGTGGACGGTTCGTCACAAACCACCACGGCTTTGGCATGCAGCTGCAGGCAGCTAATGGTCCACAGGTGGTTGATGCTGCCTTCCACTGCGGCTTCCAGCGCCTGTGCTTTGCCACGGCCAGTGACCAGGATCATCACTTCTTCCGCATCCAGCAGGGTACCTACGCCGACGGTCAGGGCATATTTTGGCACCTGGCTCACGTCACCGTCGAAGAAGCGGGAGTTGGCGATACGGGTTTCTTCGGTCAGCGTTTTGATGCGGGTGCGTGAAGCCAGGGAAGACGCTGGTTCGTTGAACGCAATGTGGCCATCGAAGCCTACACCGCCCATGAACAGGTTAACTTTGCCGTAGGATTTCATTTTGGCTTCGTACTGACGGCACTCTTCGTCAACGTCTGGTGCGTTGCCGTTCAGCAGGTTGATATTTTCACGTGGGATATCAACGTGGTCGAAGAAGTTACGGTACATGAAGGTGTGGTAGCTTTCCGGGTGTTCCTGCGGCAGGCCAACATATTCATCCATGTTGAAGGTCACGACGTGCTTGAAGCTGACTTCACCGGCTTTGTGCATCGCGATCAGGTGTTTGTAGGCTTCCAGCGGGGTGCCACCGGTTGGCAGGCCAAGGACGAACGGGCGATCTGCGGTCGGTTTGAAGGCGTTGATACGCTGAACGATATGGCGTGCGGCCCATTTGCCGACTTGAGTAGTGTCTTGTAGTGGGATAAGTCTCATCGTACACCTCTAGGTAGAATAAACTGTGTCTATACTGGTACGGGCAACAACCGTAGCTTAAAGCGTAACTCAGCTTTGTGAAGCTGGTATTCGGGATTACTGTCCGTTGATTTTTTGAATGATAAAATAAGTTTTGTGCGATGGCTAGCAATGTGGCAGTTTAACACTACTTTTTGGTGACATTTGTCACAAAAAAGGAGGTTTTAATTTGCGATACGAAATAATTTTTTTACACTCCGCATGAGTGATACGTGCCAAGCGTTATTTCTAAAAAGGTAGTGAGTTATCTCAATAAACTGCCAATAGGGTCCGGCATCGGACGAATAGGGGGAAAAGGTGAACATTCTTAGTTATTTACAAAAGGTGGGTCGGGCCTTGATGGTTCCGGTAGCCACACTGCCTGCCGCGGCCATCCTGATGGGTGTCGGCTACTGGATTGACCCGGTTAGCTGGGGTGGGGACAATGCTCTGGCAGCCTTGTTCATCAAATCTGGTTCGGCCATTATCGATCATATGTCGGTCCTGTTCGCCATTGGTGTGGCTTACGGTATGTCCAAAGACAAAGACGGTGCTGCTGCACTGACCGGTTTTGTCGGCTTCCTGGTAGTGACCACGCTGTGTTCACCTGCCGCCGTGTCAATGATTCAAAAGATCCCTCTCGATCAGGTTCCAGCCGCCTTTGGCAAAATCGAGAACCAGTTCGTGGGTATCCTGGTGGGTATCATTTCTGCCGAAGTCTACAACCGTTTCAGCGGTGTTGAACTGCCGAAAGCGCTGTCATTCTTCAGCGGCCGCCGTCTGGTGCCAATCCTGATCTCCTTCCTGATGATCCTGGTTGCCTTCATCCTGATGTACATCTGGCCGGTAGTGTTCAACGGTCTGGTCAGCTTCGGTGAGCAGATCCAAAAGCTCGGCTCTGCCGGTGCCGGTATCTACGCCTTCTTCAACCGTCTGTTGATTCCGGTCGGTCTGCACCATGCGCTGAACTCGGTATTCTGGTTTGACGTTGCCGGTATTAACGATATTCCTAACTTCCTGGGTGGTTCGCAGTCTATCGAAGCGGGTAAAGCGACTATCGGTATCACCGGTCGTTACCAGGCAGGCTTCTTCCCAATCATGATGTTCGGTCTGCCGGGTGCAGCACTGGCCATCTACCACTGCGCACGTCCAGAGAACAAAGCGAAAGTGCTGGGTATCATGATGGCGGGGGCGTTCGCTGCCTTCTTCACCGGGATCACCGAGCCGCTGGAATTCTCCTTCATGTTCGTTGCTCCTGTGCTGTATGTGATCCACGCTATTCTGACTGGTATCTCCGTGTACATCGCGGCCAGCATGCAGTGGATTGCCGGTTTTGGCTTCAGTGCCGGTCTGGTGGATATGGCGTTGTCAACGCGTAACCCACTGGCGACCCACTGGTTCATGCTGATCCCGCAAGGCCTGGTGTTCTTCGCTATCTACTACGTGGTCTTCCGCTTCACCATCAAAAAATTCAACCTGATGACCCCAGGCCGTGAACTGGCGGTTGCCGGTGACGAAACCGACGGTTATGACGTGGATACCGCTGCTGGTAAGAACGAAGATGAAACCACTACCCTGGCTCGTCGCTATGTGAGCGCCATCGGGGGTTCTGACAACCTGACCGGGATCGATGCCTGTATCACCCGTCTGCGTCTGAACGTTAAAGATTCTGCGTTGGTGAACGATGCTCTGGCTAAACGCCTGGGTGCTTCTGGCGTGATCCGTCTGAACAAACAAAGCGTGCAGGTGATTGTCGGGACTCGTGCCGAACTGATTGCCAGTGCGATGACCAAAGTGATTGCAGCAGGCCCGGTAGCGGCAGCCTCTGCTCCAGCGGCCGCAGCCGCTGCGGCAGAAGTTAAACCGCAGGCCGTACCTAACGTTGCTAAAACCGTGTTGGAAGCGCTGGTGGCGCCGGTAACCGGTGAAGTGGTTGCTCTGGATCAGGTGCCGGACGAAGCCTTCGCCAGCAAAGCGGTCGGTGACGGTGTGGCGATTCGCCCAACCGATAAAACCGTCGTGGCGCCAGCTGATGGCACCGTGGTGAAAATCTTCAACACCAACCACGCTTTCTGCCTGGAAACAGACAAGGGCGCGGAGATCGTCGTGCACATGGGTATCGACACCGTGGCGCTGAACGGTCAGGGCTTCAAACGCCTGGTGGAAGAGGGTGCTGAGGTGAAAGCAGGTCAACCTATCCTGGAAATGGATCTGGAATACCTGAACGCCAATGCGCGTTCGATGATCAGCCCGGTAGTGGTCAGCAATGCTGATGACTATGCTGGCCTGACGGCGCTGGCAACCGGCAATGTCGTTGCTGGCCAGACCAAGCTGTTCGAGATCCAGAAATAAGTTGGGTTTAACCCTGACTCCGCCCGGGCGTTAAACGGGCGGTAAGCAGTATCAGCGGGAAAAGAGCGATCTTTTCCCGCTTTTTTTGTTTTTGCACCATGGGAACTTGACGAATAACGGTTGTTTCTGGGCGCGGCTTATTGGAACATAGAAGGTTATATGTGTAGCGCTTTGCATTTGAGGAATAGTGACATGAGTGAGGCAGAAGCCCGCCCAACCAATTTTATCCGTCAGATCATTGATGAAGATCTGGCATCAGGGAAGCATACGTCGGTTCATACACGTTTCCCACCGGAGCCTAATGGCTATCTGCATATCGGCCATGCCAAGTCCATTTGTCTGAACTTTGGTATCGCCAAGGATTATCAGGGCCAATGTAACCTGCGCTTCGATGACACCAACCCGGTAAAAGAAGACATCGAATTTGTCGACTCCATCAAGCACGATGTGGAGTGGTTAGGCTTTACCTGGAGCGGCGACGTTCGTTATTCCTCGGACTATTTCGATCAACTGCACCAGTATGCGGTTGAGCTGATCAACAAAGGTCTGGCCTATGTTGACGAGCTTTCTCCCGAGCAGATCCGTGAATATCGTGGCTCGCTGACGGCTCCGGGCAAAGACAGCCCGTACCGTACCCGCACGGTTGAAGAGAACCTGGCGCTGTTTGAAAAGATGCGTAACGGCGAGTTTGCCGAGGGCACTGCTTGCCTGCGCGCCAAGATCGATATGGCCTCGCCGTTTATCGTGATGCGCGATCCGGTGATCTACCGCATCAAGTTTGCGGAACACCATCAGACCGGCAACAAATGGTGCATCTACCCGATGTACGATTTCACCCACTGCATTTCCGATGCGCTGGAAGGGATCACCCATTCGCTGTGTACCCTGGAGTTCCAGGATAACCGCCGCCTGTACGACTGGGTGCTGGATAACATCACCATCCCTTGCCATCCGCGTCAGTACGAGTTCTCACGCCTGAATCTCGAATACGCCATCATGTCCAAGCGTAAGCTGAGCCAGCTGGTCACCGAGAAGATTGTTGAAGGCTGGGATGACCCACGTATGCCAACCGTGTCCGGTCTGCGTCGTCGTGGCTATACGGCCGCCTCCATTCGCGAATTCTGCCTGCGTATCGGCGTCACCAAACAAGACAATAACGTCGAGATGATGGCGCTGGAGTCCTGTATTCGTGACGATCTGAATGAGCACGCACCGCGTGCCATGGCCGTGCTGGATCCGGTGAAGGTGATCATCGAGAACATGTCGCAAGACGTGGAAATGGTGACCATGCCTAACCACCCGAACCAGCCGGAAATGGGCAGCCGTGAAGTGCCGTTCAGCCGCGAAGTGTACATCGACCGTGCAGACTTCCGCGAAGAAGCCAACAAGCAGTACAAACGCCTGGTGCTGGGCAAAGAAGTGCGCCTGCGTAATGCGTATGTGATCAAGGCGGAACGCGTGGAGAAGGATGCGGAGGGTGAAATCACCACCATTTTCTGCACCTACGACCCAGATACACTGAGTAAAGATCCTGCCGATGGCCGCAAGGTGAAAGGCGTGATCCACTGGGTGTCTGCGGCACACGCCTTACCGGCAGAAATTCGCCTGTACGATCGTCTGTTCAGCGTGGCTAACCCGGCGGCGGCAGAGGACTTCCTCGCCACCATCAACCCGGAATCGCTGGTTATCAAGCAAGGCTTTGTCGAGCCAAGCCTGGCAACTGCCCAGCCGGAAAAAGCCTATCAGTTCGAGCGTGAAGGTTATTTCTGCGCCGACAGCCGCTATTCTACAGCCGAGCGCTTGGTGTTTAACCGCACCGTAGGCCTGCGTGATACCTGGGCCAAGATTGGCGCTTAAGCTTAGCCAAGCCTAGCGCGTTTCCTTGCCTGTTTGTCTCTTGATCGGATCTTCTGGTCAAGAGACATCTCCAGTTTTGCTCTGAATACTACCCTCATGTCACTTCCCATCCCGCTTACTGTCCCTGATTTTGGTTATTTAGCCCGCGTTTTTACCTGCAACCATAAGACCATAAAAAAATGTGGTAATAAACTCGTCGGATTTATCTGGCCTGCACTTAATATTGCGTAAATTCTGAGTCGTTCACCTTGGCTTATTCCTATTACTAAATATCGAAATAACGGGAGGTTGCGACCACTTATACTTATATTTTTTCGCTCTGCGTATTAGCCACAAATTTATTGATCTGCGTTAGTTGTTCGGCTATTCTTGCCAGAAATACAGGATGGTAAATAATAAAAATCAGCATGCTTTAATAAAGGCATAGTTTATTGTGCCTTTATACTAAGCATGGCTTTTTTCTATCGGGATAGATAATGCCAAGGCTGATTTATACTCACTATATAAGGATTATGTTGTGAAAAAGCTTACTGTTTCTCAAGCCAACTCAATTGTCGGCGGTACCTGCAAAACCTGTTCTACCAAATATATCGCCTCTGGTTTCAAGTGCAATATGGTAACGACCTGTACCGATAAAACCGGTAAAGTCATCAGCCAGGACTCTAAACCTACCGCATTGGCCAATTGCGGTATCATTGAGAAGTAATACTGAGTAACAGTATCCTGTTGCCACCGTCCTTACTACCCTTGAGTAGATGGTTATTGAGCCAGAGTCACGCTCAACCCTGTGTCCAGTAAGGGCGGGTAAGGCATGGATCATTATTCAGCGTTTATTTCAGTGCTGATGCGAGGTTTTTTTCGTGTCAGCCTGTTTCGCAACAATAAAGCTCATTGCCAGGCCTTTTTAGGACGCGTTTTTTATGTTCAGAACCCCTCTTTTTATTACCCTGTATACGTTAGTGGTTATTATTGTCTCATCCCTCGTGACGACAGCCTATTTTCACTATTTTGTATTGAACACTAATGACGAACAGCAAAGCCTGGTCGCTTTCGATAATAACAATGCTAACAATAGTCCGATCAACGAAGACAATACCCTTATCGAGCTCTTCTCTTATGGCTGCCACTACTGCGCCCTGAATGAAGAAAATATCGATAAGCTGGAAGCGCGGATGCCTGCCGGGAGCAAGTTGATCCGTTTGCATATCAATAACGAGCAGATGAATGGTTTGGCCAGTTTTTCCTCATTGTTTGCGACGCTAACGGTGATGGGCATTGAACCGCAGCACCGTCAGAGCGCCTATGACGCGATTATCCGGGACAAGATCGACCTGAGTAACCCAAAAAATCGTGATATCTGGCTTCAGGAACAAAACATCGATCTCGCGGAGTACAACCGTGTTAGCCAGACCCCACAGGTTAAAGCTTTACTGAGCTATATGACCGATGTCACCCGCTATTACAACATAGACGCAACGCCGAGCTTTATCGTCAACAGGAAATGGCTGGCATTACAGGATCGTGAGTTCCCCGAGTTTGCTGACCACCTGTTGTCGTTGTTACAGCATGACAAACCGCTGGAGCCCTAATGCGTTTCTTTGCTGTGTGGGCCTATCTGGCATGGCGAAATAGCCTGGCAACGCTGACGCGTACTATGGCTCCCTTGCGCAAAGCACAGAGGAGCGCCGCCTGTTGGTTATTGCAGCACGGTGATTATCGTTGGTTTCTTGCGTTGGCGGCATGGGGCAGAAGGTTGCGGCTGGGCGATCGAGGGGAGCGTAGGCGTGCATTTGTAGCCGCCGCCAATAAGCAGTGCCTGCTTGGCGATGGCCGTAAATTGGATTTTGCCGGGGTGAGCTATCGTCGGCGGCTACTGGATCTGGCCGCCACCTATGGGCAAAGCCCACAGATACAGGCTCAGATGGAGCGTTGTAAAGCGCAGTTGAATGCCGTGGTGGAGCCTTTGCATCAAGCCGGTTCACCGGTGGTGCTAGCTCCGTTGCATATGGTTTCCGATGTGTTGGCCGGGATGGTTGGGGGCGCGGCTTTCCCTGGTCAGGCAACGGTGATCGTTTCCAGCAGTGTGGAAATCTATCAGGAAAAAGTCCGTCAGCTAGGGAAGGTCAATCTTGCTTATTGTTCTATCCATGACGATAGCCGGGAAATTGCTGGCAACCTGATGGCGGCGATCATGGAGGCAGCGGATCATCGGCGGAACATCATGATCTTCCCTGATATCACCCCCGATTACACCGTCAATGCCAATACGGCAGCAACGGCAAAACTACCTTGTCGGCTTTTTGATCGCCCTGCCAATCTGCACAGCGGAGTGATACGCATTGCCCGGGCGTTATCGGCACAGGTGGTTTTTTATTACCTGTATTACGACCAGGAACTAAAAATCCATATTGAGCCGCCGGTGCAGGCTCGCAGCTTGAAAGCCAGGCTGCCGGAAATCATTGAAACGTCGATAGCCCGGCATCCTGAAGACTGGCTGTTATGGCACTCGCATTCGTTATTTTTTATCAATGAATAATCTGGAAATTGAAGAAGTCAGATCATGGAAAAGATAATCCCGACGCAGGTTTTTCAAGGTGAAACCAATGAGTGTGGGTTGGCCTGTATCACCATGCTGGCGCAGACGCAGGGCATCGATGCCCCGCTGGAGAACTTGCGTGAACGCTATCCAGCGTCGCAGCATGGCACCTCGTTGACCACGTTATGCACCATTCTCTCTGAGCTGGCCATACCCGCTTACCCGGTGATTTTCGATCATGGTGAGCTGGCGGAGCTGCCCCTGCCTGCCATTTTACACTATGGTGCCAGCCACTATGTGCTGTTGGCGTACCGCCAAGGCAACTATGTCTGCGTGATGAACCCGGCGATAGGCCAGCAACTGTTGCCCATCGATGCATTAAAACTGGAAATCAGCGGCTACGCGCTGGTGCTGGACAGTGAAAACCAACCCGACCCACAGGCACAGGCTGATAAAAAGCGCAGTACGGGTTTCAAAGCCTTGGAGTGTATGAGCCTGAAAGAGACCGCCAGGATGCCGGGTATCTATCGGCTGATGGTGCTGGCCTTTCTGATTTCCTTAACCCTGTTCATCATGCCGACGATGGTAGGCAGCGCCATCAATCAGGTTTACTCCTCGGCGGGTGACGCCGACTTCCCGTATTTCTATTTCCTGCTGGCGTTTTTTGTTTCTACCCTGCTGGCCTTTGCCGTGCGTTGGGTTACGGAGCGGTTTATCAAACGCTTTGTGGTGGTCAACAGCGTAGCCGGTTTCTCGCGGTTACTCGGTAATTCGCTCAACTTCTTTGCCAAACGCGCACCGGGCGACGTGTTCAGCCGCTTCTCTAACTGGCAGCAGGCGTCCGGCATCAAGATCGAGCTGGATAACGGCCTGCGTACCGATTGGATTATCGGCGCTATCGCGTTAGGCGTCATGTGTTACATGAGCCCGCTGCTGGCGATGGTCTCTGGCGTTGGCGTTACGCTAATGGGATTGATCAGCGTCTGGGCCATCTACCGCGATCGCTATTACACCCAGCAGTTGCAGGTAAAAACGGCGGAGCAAAGCGACTTTATTCTGGAAAGCATTCAGGGTTTTTCCACCATCAAATCCGCTGGGTTGGATAGCCAGCGCAAAAGCGTGTTTGCCCGCTACGCGCTATCCCTGTTTACCTGCCAGCAACAGCAGAGGATCTATGAGCAGGTCAAAAGCAGCCTGTATCAGCTGATCGGCAGCCTGGAGATGGTGTTTTTCATGCTGCTGGCGTTGCCATTACTGAAAAAGGGTGTCCTGACGCTAGGGGAGTTTTTTGCCTACAGTTTTGTGCGGGAGATTTTCACCTCGTATATCACCAAAATATTCTACGCCATTTTGCAGAAGAACCAGCTGCACGTCATCGATACCCGTGCGCGGGATCTGTTTCCTGCCAACTCAGAGCATGAAGCAGCACCTAAAACGCTCCCGCAGTTCAGCTCTCGGTTGAGTTTTCGCCATATTGTCTTTGCCTACGATGCCCAACTGCCGGTGCTGCATGATTTGTCGATATCGCTGCAACCCGGCCAACGGATTGCCATTGTCGGTGAATCGGGGACGGGCAAAAGCACGCTGCTGAAAGTGATGACCGGTCTGATGGCACCGCAGCAAGGTGAGGTGGTGGTCGATGGTCAGCCGGTCGATTATCGGCAGATACACACCTTGTTCTTCCTGCAAAGTCAGGAAGATATTCTGTTCAATGCCTCGGTGCTAGAGAACATCACGCTGTTTGATGAGAACGTGGATGAGCATCGACACCAGCGGATTAAGCGTTCCCTTGAGGGGCTGAACCTGCACTCGGTAGTAGAAAAACTGCCGGGTGGGCTCAATGCCCTGATCCGTGAAAGCCATGCCGGGTTGTCCCTGGGGCAGCGCCAACGCCTGTTATTAGCTCGGGCAATGTACAGCAATTGCCCGGTGCTGGTGCTGGATGAGCCCACGGCTAACCTGGATGAAAATACGGCGCATCAAGTGATGACGACCTTGCTGGACCATTGCCGTGAACAGCACAAAACGCTGATCACCGTGACACACAGCGAAAGCGTGCTGTCGATGTTTGATCGGGTTTATCGCATGGACAATGGGGGGATGGCGCAGGTTGATACCCTGTTCGCATCGCAACCAGACCTGACAGCGGCAGCATACTCATGAAAATTAAAATGACAGGGAAGAAGTTGCTGATGGCTGTGCTGGCATTGGCCGCATTGAGCGGTGCGGTTGTCTGGTATGCCATGACGCCAACTTCAGAGGGTGCCCTCAATACTGCCGAAATTACCCGTGGTGATATTGAGAAAACGGTGCTGGCTACCGGGATACTTAAACCATTGCTACAGGTCAGCGTCGGGGCGCAGGTCAACGGGCAACTGCAAAAGCTGTATGTGAAACAGGGGGATCGCGTCACTCGCGGGCAACTGTTGGCAGAGATTGACCCCACGTTGCAGCAGAATGCGTTGCGTAAATCAGAAGCGGCATTACAAAGCGCTCAGGCGCAGAAGCAGGTCACTCAGGCGATGCTCAAACAGTATCAGCAGGAGTTGACCCGGCAGCGCAGAATGGATCGCGAAGGTTCCGGCGTAAAAAGTGAGTTGCAGAAAGCCCAGGCCCAGCTCCAGACGCAGGTCGCCCAGCTAAAGGTGAATGATGCCCAAATCGTTCAGGCACAGATGGAGCTGGAAACGGCCCGCGCCAACCTGGGCTTTACCCGCATTGTCGCGCCGATAGATGGCGAAGTGTTGGGGATTGTCACCAAAGAGGGGCAAACCATTGTCTCTTCTCAAACCGTACCCACCATTTTGGTATTGGCGGATGTCGATACCATGTCAGTGCATACCCGCATTTCAGAAACGGACATCCTCAAGGTTCGCGTTGGGCAGCCACTGTGGTTTTACGTGGTTGCCGATCCGAAAAAGCGCTATGAAAGCGTGATGGGCTCGATCCAGGATGCGCCTAGCGAGGCCTTGCTGGACGACAGCCTCGCGACGTCCTCCAGCCAACAAGCCTCTGCGGTGTATTACAACGGCGTATTTGTGATCGCCAACGCCCAGCGTTTGCTTCGAACCTCAATGACTGCTCAGGTGTTTATCATCACCGAACAGGCCAGGAATATCCTGCGTGTGCCGGTTGCCGCCTTTGGTGCACAGCGGGATGCAGACCACTATCAGGTGCGTGTGATGAATGGCAAGCAGCTTGAGCTACGCTGGGTCCGTATTGGACTTAATGACCGGCAGTTTGCCGAAGTCAAAGAAGGGCTCAACGAGGGAGATCGCGTGGTGCTGAGCTCCTCAGTGACGGGAAGCGATCATCATGGCTGAACATAGTGAGCCTTTGATCGCCCTGCGCGGCGTATCTCGCCATTTTGTGTCCGGATTGCAGACGGTGGCGGTGTTGAAAGCTATCTCACTCACCATTCAGCGGGGCGAAATGGTGGCGATCATTGGCGCTTCCGGATCGGGGAAATCCACGCTGATGAATATCATTGGCTGCCTGGATAAGCCGACGCAGGGGGAGATGTCCATCAAGGGTATTTCCACCCCAGAGGCCAGTAGCGAACAGCTGGCTCAATTACGCAGCCAGTACATTGGGTTTATTTTCCAGCGCTATCATCTGATGCCGTACCTCAGCGCCGCTGAAAACGTCGCCATACCAGCTCTGTATACGGCGATGCCGACGGCTGAGCGTCAGCAACGGGCCGAGTATTTACTGACCCGGCTTGGGTTGCAGCAGCGTATTCATTACAAACCGGCCCAGCTTTCCGGTGGGCAGCAACAGCGGGTCAGTATCGCCCGGGCACTGATGAACGGGGCGGAAATCATTCTGGCTGACGAACCGACGGGGGCGCTCGATCGTGCCAGCGGCCAAGAGTTAATGGGGATCCTGCACGCGCTGCACCAGGCAGGACACACTCTGATTATCGTGACCCACGATCGTGATATTGCCAATCAGGCACAGCGCATCATTGAAATCAGCGACGGTGAGATTATTTCCGACCAGGCCAACTATGCCGTCGCGCCGTTGGAGACCCCGCCAGCGCTGCCGGTTGCCGTGGCTACTGGCCGCACAAGGTTTTGGCAAAGCGTGAAAGAGGCCGTCAAGATGGCCTGGCGGGCCTTGTTAGGGCACCGTGCACGGGCCTTTCTGTCGATGCTGGGTATCATCATCGGTATCTCTTCGGTGGTGTCATCCATGGCGGTCGGGGAAGGGGCCAGGCAAAGTATTCTGAATGAAATCAGCCAACTGGGCACCAGCACGCTGGAGATCCGGCCGGGGCTGGGCTGGGATAATCTCCGCCCCGACTTTGCGCGGGCGCTTACGGTATCTGATGTCGAACTGCTGGCGGAGCAACCTTATGTCGATAGCGTCTCGCCGTTGGTCAGCAATACGGTAAAAGCGGTACGTGGAGGCAAGCAGGCTATGGTGTCGATTTCCGGCATCAGCAACGCGTATTTTCGCGTGCAGGGCCTGCATTTCCTCTCCGGCAACGGCTTTACCGGGCGTGATCTGGACGAGCGTGAACCGGTGGTGATCATCGATCCGGAACTGCGCGCCACGCTGTTTGAGCCAGATGAGCTGCCCGAGGGGGAGATCATCCAATTGGCGGGTACGCCTTACCGGGTGATCGGTATAGCCGAGCGTAAGGGCGGTAAGTTTAGCGGCATGATGCTTGGGGCGTGGATGCCTTACACCGCGTTGCTGGAGCGTATGTCCGGCAATATGCCGATCGAATCAATAACCCTGCGGGTCAACGATGGTATTTCATTGCGTGAGGTGCAAGGCCGGGTAGAAGCATTACTGGAGCAGGCGCATGGCCAGCGTGACTTTTTCACCCAAACCAATGACCAGATGACGCAGGCCATCCGTAAGGCGTCGGATTCCATGACGCTGCTGATCACCGCCATCGCCGGAATTTCCCTGCTGGTGGGGGGCGTTGGCGTAATGAATATCATGCTGGTATCCGTGACAGAACGAACCCATGAGATCGGCATCCGCCTGTCGGTTGGGGCGCGTCCTGCGGATATTATGCGCCAGTTCCTGATCGAAGCGATGGTGATCTGCTCGCTGGGTGGGCTGATTGGCATTATCGGTGCCGGGCTGGCCGGGGTGATTTTCTCCTGGGTAACGCAGGAGTTTTCCATGATCTTTACCTGGCCACCGATGGTGCTGGCCTGCGGGTTCTCGGCGCTGATCGGCCTGGGGTTTGGCTTTTTCCCTGCGAGTAATGCCGCGCGCCTTCACCCTACGGAGGCGTTGGCACGCGAATGATGATGGGCAGACTTTCCTGGACACTGTTATTCCCCTTATTGCTGACGGGATGTGGCTCATTAGTCAAAAGCGACTATCAGCAGCCCATGCTTTCTGTGCCCTCCGAATGGCGGCAGCAGGAGAGCGGGGCAGGTTATTTACAGCACAGCCAACGCTGGTGGGACAGCTTTGACGATCCACAACTCTCGACACTGATTGGTCGGGTGCTGACCAGTAACAACGATTTGGCGATTGCCGGATTGCAGCTACAGCAGGCGCGATTGGCGGCGGGGTTAACCAATACCAACCTTACACCGGACGTTGCGGTTAGCGGCGGCGCAAGCAATGAAAAAAACCTGCGCAGCAATACCACCCCGACGGAGTCTTACCGTACCTCGCTGGATCTGAGCTATGAATTGGATTTGTGGGGCAAGCTGGCGCGGGCCAGAGAGCAGGCCCAGTGGCAGGTTGAGGCCTCGGAGCAGGATCGGCAAAACACCGCGCTGATATTGATCGGTGATACCGCGCGCTATTACTGGCAGATCGCCAGCCTCAATCAGCAGATCGCGCAACAGCAGACCGGGCTGCAAATCAGTAAGCAGACGCTCGACATGTTGCAATCCCGCTACGCAGCGGGCGCGGCTGGGCAACTTGATGTATTGCAGGCGCAGCAATCGGTGATCGAACGTGAAAACCGGCTACGCCTGTTGCAACAACAGCGCGAGGAGGCCCGCAACGCGTTGGCCATCCTGTTCAACCGTTCGCCCACCGATCGTCAGGTAGAGCGAGCTTCTCTGGACACTCACCAGGATGTGCCAATAGCCAAGATGCTGCCGGTTGAGGTTATCGCCCACCGCCCGGATGTGAAAGCGGCGGAAAGCCAGCTGCGCGCGGCGTTGGCGGGTTCGGATGTGGCCCGCCTAGGCTTTTATCCGACGCTTTCGTTGAGTGCATCACTCGGCGCTGCCAGTAATGTTTTCCAGCAGTGGTTCAGCAATCCGGCCAGAACATTGGGTGCTAACGCTGCCTTACCGTTTGTGGAATGGAACACCGTACAACTGACCATCGAAAAGTCGGATCTGGATGTCAAGCAGGCGGCGATTGTGTTTCGCAGCACGGTCTACAGCGCCTTGTCCGATGTGGATAACGCCATGACGCAGCGGCTTGGCTATCAGCAGCAAAGAAAAAACCAGCAGCAAAATCTGCAGCTAGGCCAGCAGCGTTTAGCGCTGGCGACTAGCCAATACCAGGCGGGAGCCGTTTCTTTCCAGACTCTGCTGGATGCAGAAGATGCCCTGCTGACCATTGAAAATAATCTGGCGGATCTGCAGTACAGCTACCTCAATGCCACCATGAAACTCTGGCTGGCATTGGGCGGTGGTGTGGCAAAAGACAATGACAGGGAAAGGGGAAATCATGAATAAAGGTTTAATGCCGCGCCGAGTGGTGGTCACCGGTTACGGGGCGGTGACGCCGCTGGGAATGAATGCAGCGCAAAGCTGGGCAGCGATCATGGATTATCAGCTAGGTTACCGTTATTACGATAAATCCAGCGTCGGGATCCAGTCACGTTTTCTGGGGCTGATCGACGAGGAGCCTAGCTTGAAAGGGGTTCCTGCGGCGATCCGTCGTCGCCTGCCGCGTTTTGCCCGGCTGGTGTTGGCCGCGGCCCGTGAGGCGATGGGCATGGCGTTTCAGGGTGAAAGCCCGGCGGCCTATTACGATCTGCTGGAGTGCGGCACGATTATGGGCAGCGGCTGGGCGGGGCAGGATGAAACCCATATGAATTATGAAGGCTATCTGCGCACGGGGTTGGGGTCACCGTTTGGCTGTTTCCTGTCGATGCCGAATGCGGCTACGGCGGCATGCAGCCTGTTCTGGGGCCTGCGCGGTTATCAAAACAGCCCGATTGCGGCCTGTGCGACCGGGACGATCGCCATCGGGGATGCTTTTGAGGTGATCCGCAGTGGACGTGCCTCCATGATGCTTGCCGGAGCCGGGGAGTCGCTGCGTACCGATGCCGCCGTGTGGAACATCGATATCCTTCGCGCGTTGGCGAGCGAGCAGGAAGATATCCGCAAGGCCTGCTGCCCGTTCAGCCTGGATCGCAACGGTTTTGTGCTGTCTGAAGGGGCGGCCGTTTTGTGCCTGGAAGAACGGGAAGCCGCGCTGGCTCGTGGGGCAACTATCCTTGGCGAGATCAAAGGCTACGGTAATTATTCCGATGCCGTCGATTTTACTGCCCCAGCCGAAGACAAGCTTGCCCGGGTCAAGACTATCGCGCGAGCATTGGACCAGGCGGGATTGGCGGCGGCTGATATCGACTATATCAATGCGCATGGCACCTCTACGCCGCTCAACGATTTGAACGAAACGCAGGCCATCAAACTGGCCTTCGGTGAAGCCGCTTTTAGCACACCACTTTCCAGCACCAAATCATACTCCGGGCATCTTATTGCGGCGGCGGGCAGTTTTGAATCCATCATCTGCCTGCAAGCCATGCAGCATCAGGTGATGCCCGCGACCTGCCACCTGACGAATGCCGATCCACAATGCGATCTGGATTACATCGGTGAGGGGCATCGCTCTGCATCGTTACAAAATACGTTGAATCTGAGCTTTGGTTTTGGCGGCGCCAATGCGGCCTTGGTGATTGGGCAGGCATGAGTATGGATCTCACTTATAGCGTGCAAGATGCTGAAGCCTGGGCCGCATTTTCTGGCGATTACAATCCGATCCATTTTGACCTGCAACAGGCGCGCAAGATCGGTGTGGCGCAACTGAGCGTACATGGCATGCGTGCGATGCTGGATATGAAACGTCACCTGAGCACAGCCCTGTTGGCTACAGCGCCGGATCAGGAGGGCTGTACCTTCCGCGCACGTTTGCGCCAGCCAGTGTTGTGCCAGACGTCGTATCAGTTGCAAATTGCCAGCAAGGGAAGCTCGGTGACCGGTGCGCTGCTGGACAGTACCACGCAGGAACGCTGTTTTAGCAGCACGCTGACTTCGGCCCCACTCTTGCCATTGAGTGCTGGCGTGAAGGAACACTCGCTGACGGTGGCTGAAGTGATGGCACTAGCCCGCCTGTTTCCCGGAGAGGTCTCTGATATCACTCAGACCTGGGGGTTCTTTGATGCGCTGTTATTTCAGTTGTTGGTGCAATCCCCGGCAACGCTGGCGACGCTCAGTGCAGCGTTTCCCGAACTGGCTGCCGAGACGCTGCTCGACGTGTTCGCACAGATCCCGGTGGTGCAGACACACCATGAAACCCACTTTAGCGCCCAACTTTTTACCCCCGATCCCCATTTTCATCTTGAAGAGCGGCTGTACTACCAGATTTCGCCCATGCTGATCATGGGGGATAAACACAGCGGCCTGGTGTTACGGGCGGAGATCCAGGCTAACACGCTGCCGCAGCCGCTGATAACAACGGCAGTCACCTTGAAAACCTGGCCGTTGGTCAGTTAACAACATAAGGACATACCATGGAAAAGTACCAACAAGTTTACCTCACCGTCAGCGAAATGATCTGTGATGCCAAAGATCTCGAGATGGACGACCTCTCGCCAGAGATGCCCTTGCATCAGCTCAAACTCGACAGCCTGGATTACGTCGAACTGATGGTGCTGGCCAAGCGTGAATTCGGGGCTACGTTGAGTGCCGAAATGTTTATCGATAAACCCAATATGACACTGGGTGAACTGTGCCAATCTCTGGCCGAACAGCAAGAATAAGCCTATGACCAGACAATGGGTATTAGTGACCGGCGGTAGCCGGGGGATTGGCCGCGCGCTGGTGGAAGAGTTGGCCAAACGGTGGAACGTGGTGTTGACCTGCCGTAGCGATCGGTCGCCCTCAGCCGAGGTGATTGAGGCCTGCGCCGGTTTGCCTGGCTGGGTGGAAAGCGTTGCTTGTGATGGCAGTGATGAACAGGCGGTGAACCTTGTAGCGCCAGATCTGTTGGCCCGCCTCGGTGCGCCTTTGGCGGTGATCCATAATGCGGGGATCGCCCAAGACAGTCTGCACATCCAACAAACGAGTGAGCGCTGGCGCCAGGTGATGGACACTAACCTCAATGCCGTATTCTACTGGAACCGCCACCTGCTGCCAGCCATGATGGGGCAGGGCGAAGGTGCCATCGTACTGATGTCTTCGATAACGGGGATCAAGGGCAATGTAGGGCAAACGGCTTACGCTGCCAGCAAATCGGCGATGATAGGCCTGGCCAAGTCACTGGCGTTGGAGGTGGCGCGCTTTAACATACGGGTGAATTGCCTGCTGCCTGGGATCATTCACAGTGAGATGACAGACGCGATCCCACCGGAGGCGCTGAAGGCGCTGCGCAAACAAATCCCATTGCGGCGTTTGGGCAAGGCCAGCGAAGTCGCCAGGGCGGCGGTATTTCTGATAGGTGATGACAGTCGTTATATGACAGGACAGAACCTGATCCTCGACGGAGGGTTAACTGCCTGACCCACTTGGGACGAACATGTTCGTCCCTACAAATCCCGCACCTAAACCAGTGTACATGCTGCGTCCGTTTCGGCTTTTTTTATCCCTAAAACCAACCCTCCCTTGCGTTGGTGTTAGCGGTGATCACGCTTGTTTTTTTCTAAGAATTAACTTGGTTGTCACCGCGTATCATTTTTCATCATCTCGACTTATATATTCGCGATGCGAATTAATATCATTTGTAGAGCGCTCTCATTTTTGGCGCCAATCGGCGTATTCCGCTTGCTGAAACCTTTCAATCCACAGGGGATTAGCTTTTTTAAGCTTTTATTATATGATTTTATTGGTAATTATTTATAAATAGTGACCTTGCTCATTATTGTAACGAATTATCATCAATGTGTGCACCTTGTCATACTTTGACAAATCTCTCTCATTTTTCATTTGATAATTCGCGTCGCGAAAAATAGTCTAGCTACAGTATCAAGGCCGAGGTGAATTTTATCATCCGGCACAATTTTACCCGATTAGGGTTTTTTTATTAGCGACCGTGCAGGGCAGTGGTGAACGCAGGCGGGCGCACTTTAAAGTCAAAGTCAAAGAGGAATTTTCTTATGGGTACGCACGGTGCTCAGCGTAAAACGCTGGCGCTCGCAGTCGCGGGTGCAATATTAGGAAGCGGATTCGTCATGGCCCCAGAAGCGCAAGCCGAAGGGTTTATCGACGATTCTACGCTGACCGGTGGGGTCTATTACTGGCAACGTCAACGCGATCGCAAAGACGTTGAAACCGGTGATTTTAAAACCAACCTCTCTCACTCCACCTGGAACGCCAACCTGGATTTCAACTCCGGCTATGCGGCGGACATGTTTGGCATCGATGTGGCGGCGTTCACCGCCATCGAAATGGCCGAATCCAGCGAGAGTGGCCACCCGAACGAAATCGCGTTCTCCAGCCGTAACCGTACCTATGATGAAGATTACTCCGGCGATAAAAGCGGTATCAGCCTGTATAAAGCGGCCGGTAAGTTCAAGTACGGCCCGGTCTGGGCGCGTGCCGGTTATATCCAGCCAAGCGGGCAAACGTTGCTGGCCCCGCACTGGAGCTTTATGCCGGGTACCTACCAGGGTGCTGAAGCCGGTGCCAACTTTGACTATGGCGATTCAGGTGCGTTGAGTTTCTCCTACATGTGGACCAACAAGTACAAAGCGCCTTGGCACATCGAGATGGACGACTTCCGTCAGAACGATCGCAAGACCGACGTTTCCTATCTGCACTCACTGGGTGCCAAATACGATTTCAAAAACGATCTGGTGCTGGAAGCCGCATTTGGCCAGGCGCAAGGCTACGTGAATCAGTATTTCACCAAGGCATCTTACAAGTTTGACCTGGCCGGTAACCCGATGACTACCAGCTACCAGTTCTACGGTGCTGAAGATCGTATCGGTGACAATAGCGATCCGAACAGCATCTATGATGGTCTGGCATGGTTGCAGGCGCTGACCTTCGGTTATACCACCGGCCAGTTCAACTGGCGTCTGGAAGGCACCATGGTCAAGGCGGAAGGTAACCAAGGCTTCTTCCTGCAGCGTATGACCCCGACCTACGCCTCCTCAAACGGCCGCCTCGATATCTGGTGGGATAACCGCTCCGACTTTAACGCCAACGGTGAAAAAGCCGTGTTTGGTGGCGTGATGTATGACCTGAGCAACTGGAACCTGCCTGGTATGGCCGTCGGCGCTTCCTACGTTTACGCCTGGGACGCCAAGCCAAGCACCAACCCGATTTACGATCAGAGCCAGCGCCTGAGAGAGAGCGCTTACAGCCTGGATGCGATGTACACCATGCAGGACGGGCGCGCCAAAGGCACCCTGTTCAAACTGCACTTCACGCAGTATGACAACCATTCCGATATTCCAAGCTGGGGCGGCGGTTACGGCAACATCTTCCAGGACGAGAAAGACGTCAAATTCATCGTTATCGCACCGTTCACTATCTTCTAATGCGCTCCCCGGTGGCCAGGCTGCCGGGGAAATGCCACAGGACTTTAACCATGAAAAAACTGATGCTGATTATCGCTGCGGTTGCCGGGCTTAGCGCCTGCTCGCAATCGGCCGCGCCACCGGAAGATGTCAAGCTGCGCCAGGCCTACAGCGCCTGTATCAATACCGCGGAAGGTTCACCAGAGAAATTGCAGGCCTGCCAGGCGGTGCTGAACGTGTTGAAGCAAGAGAAACAGCACCAACAGTTCGCTGAGCAGGAAACCGTGCGGGTGCTGGATTACCAAAGCTGCATCCAGGCTGCCCATACCGGCAATGGCCAGGCGTATGACGCCAAATGCGGCAAGATTTGGAAAGAAATTCGCGCAAACAACAACTGATTACGCAAGAGGTTGCAGATGAACAAGTTTAAGATGAGTGCTCTCGCCGCCCTGACGGCTACCGTTGGACTATTGGGCAGCGTAGGTTCTGCCATGGCCAACCAGCAGGTGGTTGATCAACTCAGCCAGTTGCAGGTCAATCTGAAGATGTTGGACAACCGTGCCGCTGAGAACGGCGTGGACTGTGCCAAGCTGGGTGCCGACTGGGCGTCCTGCCACAAGGTGCTGATCACCTTGACCAACGGCAATCAGGAAATCAAAGATAAAGACTGGGCGATCTATTTCCACAGCCCGCGCCAAACGTTGAAGGTCGATAACGACCAGTTCAAAATCACCCACATTACCGGCGATCTGTATAAGCTGGAACCGACGGACAAATTCACCAGCTTCCCGGCCAATCAGGCGGTGGAAATCCCGATTATCGCTGAATACTGGCAGCTGTTCCGCACCGACTTCCTGCCGCGCTGGTATGCCACTTCCGGCGATGCTCAGCCGAAGATCCTGTCAAATACCGATACCGAAGATGTTAACCAGTTTGTGGCCCCGTTCACCGGTGACCAGTGGAAGCGTACCAAGGATGACAACAACATTCTGATGGTGCCAGAAAGCCGCTTCACCAAGAACCAGGATCTGAAAGTGTTGCCGATGGCATCGCTGCGTGGGCAAATCATCCCAACCCCGATGGAAGTTAAAGTCCATGCGAAGGATATTGACCTGAGCAAAGGCGTGGCGCTGGAGCTGAGCGCGTTGACCAAGCCAGCGGCAGATGCTGCAGCCGAGCGTTTTGCCTTGCTGGGCATTGAGAGCCAGGCGAACGGTTATCCGATCAAGACGGATATCAAGCCAGCGGCATTCAAAGGCGATCAGGCCGTGCCAGGTGCCTACCAACTGAAGATTGGCGAGAAAGGTGCCGAGATCGTTGGTTTCGATCAGACCGGCGTGTTCTATGGTCTGCAATCCATCCTGTCGCTGATCCCATCCGACGGCAGCAAGAAGATCGCGACTCTGGATGCCAAAGATGCACCGCGCTTCCAATACCGCGGCATTTTCCTGGACGTAGCGCGTAACTTCCACCAAAAAGACGCCGTATTGCGCCTGCTGGATCAAATGGCAGCCTACAAGCTGAACAAATTCCACTTCCACCTGACGGATGACGAAGGTTGGCGCATTGAGATCCCTGGCCTGCCAGAGTTGACCGAAGTGGGCGGCCAGCGTTGTCATGACCTGAGCGAGACCACCTGCCTGATGCCACAATACGGCTCTGGCCCGGCACCGCACGGTGGCTTCTTCTCCCGTCAGGACTATATCGACATCGTTAAATATGCTCAGGCACGCCAGATTGAAGTGATCCCTGAAATCGACATGCCGGCGCACGCCCGTGCGGCGATTACTTCCATGGAAGCTCGCTACAAGAAGCTGCTGGCCGAAGGGAAAGAGAAAGAGGCCAACGAGTTCCGCCTGGTGGATCCGACCGATACCTCCAATACCACCTCTGTACAGTACTTCAACCGTCAGAGCTACCTGAACCCATGCCTGGATTCCTCCAAGAACTTCGTGGACAAAGTGATTGGCGAAGTGGCTCAGATGCACAAAGAGGCCGGTCAGCCGCTGAAAACCTGGCACTTTGGTGGGGACGAAGCGAAGAACATCCGTCTGGGCGCTGGCTATACCGACGTGAAAAACCCGGAAGCGGGCAAGGGCATCCTCGATCTGAGCAAAGAAGACAAGCCGTGGGCCAAATCGCAGGTTTGTCAGGCCATCATCAAAGACGGCAAAGTGGAAGATATGGAACACTTGCCAAGCTACTTCGGTCTGGAAGTCAGCCAGTTGGTGAAAGCGCACGGCATTGACAGAATGCAGGCGTGGCAGGACGGCCTGAAAGATGCCAAAGACTCGAAGGCCTTCGCGACCAAGCATGTGGCGGTGAACTTCTGGGATACCCTGTACTGGGGTGGTTTCGACTCGGCTAACGACTGGGCGAACAAGGGATATGACGTGGTGATCTCTAACCCGGACTACGTCTACATGGACTTCCCGTATGAAGTCAGCCCGGACGAGCACGGTTACTACTGGGGCACCCGTTTCAGCGACGAGCAGAAGATCTTCAGCTTTGCGCCGAACAACCTGCCGCAGAACGCCGAAACCTCGGTTGACCGTGACGGTAACCACTTCACCGCCAAGAGCGACAAACCATGGCCGGGCGCATATGGTCTTTCCGCCCAACTGTGGAGCGAAGTGGTGCGTACCGACCAGCAGATGGAATACATGATTTACCCACGTGCTGTGTCGCTGGCAGAACGTGCATGGCACCGCGCCAGCTGGGAGCAGGATTACAAAGCTGGCCGTGAGTACAAAGGTGGCGAAACCCATCAGGTCGATACCAAAACTCTGGATCAGGACTGGCTGCGCTTTGCCAACCTGATTGGCCAACGTGAGCTGGCCAAGATGGATAAAGCGGGTGTGAGCTATCGCCTGCCGGTCCCAGGTGCACGCATCATCGGTGGCAAGTTGGAGGCGAATATCGCTCTGCCGGGCCTGGGAATTGAATATTCCACCGACGGCGGCAAACAGTGGCAGCGTTATGACGATAAAGCACGCCCATCCGTAGCGGGTGACGTGCAAATCCGTGCAATCAGCCCGGATGGCAAACGCTTCAGCCGTGCCGAGCCAGTGAAAGCGTAAGTGAGAACTCCGCCCACCTACGTGTCGGTAGAGGGGCGGAGATAGTGCGAGGTGAGAGCAAACTGCAATTGTGATAATTGAGTGGATATTTTTCCCCGGCCTGTCCGGGGATTTTTTTGCCTATCATCCGGGCATAAAAAAACCGCCATTTAGGCGGTTTTCGCGTTCTGGCTGGCCAGAATCAGTTCTTGTTGTGCAGCGTTTCGTTCTCGCGGCAATCACCGGTTTCACAGTGGCCGTACAGGTACAGGCTGTGGTTGGTGAGCTTGATACCGTGTTGCTTGGCGATATCGCGCTGACGCACTTCGATGGATTCGTCGCTGAACTCGATCACTTTGCCGCAGTCCAGGCAAATCAGGTGATCGTGGTGGTGTTGCTGAGTCAGTTCGAAAACCGACTTGCCACCTTCAAAATTGTGGCGGGTCACAATACCTGCGTCGTCAAACTGGTTCAGCACGCGGTATACCGTGGCCAGACCAATTTCTTCACCCATATCTATCAGTTTTTTGTACAGATCTTCCGCACTGACGTGATGGCATGCCGGATCCTGCAAGACTTCCAGGATTTTGAGTCGCGGAAGAGTGACTTTTAAGCCAGCCTTCTTCAATGCGGAGTTGTTATCAGTCATGCGGATTCAGTCCTGTTACTATGCTAATCAAGTTGAGGCGTTCTCGCCTATGGCATCGGTTGGCACAAAGCGTTAATTGCGTCTCATTATAGAACCGGTTGCTGCAAATAGAAACCGCCGGTTGTTAACAAACATATCTTTGCACGTTTACAGGGTAATCATGCAAAGCTTTGATGGATGGGATAAACCGATATCTCAGTCTACCGTGGCGAGGTAGGAAGTTACAAACTTGTAGCTTCTATTGCTCTAATCCGTGATGCCGATAACAGAAGGGCGCGCTCTACGGCGCCCTTACTATGTGTTACCTATCCGCCGGGGCAGAGGCTTAGCCGACGATCTCGGCCAGGCTCAGCTCTTCAGTGATTTGCTTGACCCAGGCGTCTACACGTTCGTTGGTCAGCTCAGGTTGACGATCTTCGTCAATGGCCAGCCCGACAAAGTGGTCATCGTCTGCCAGACCCTTGGAGGCTTCAAAATGGTAGCCTTTGGTTGGCCAGTGGCCGACGATGGCCGCACCGCGTGGTTCAATGATGTCGCGGATGGTGCCCATCGCATCGCAGAAATATTCCGCGTAGTCTTCCTGATCGCCACAGCCAAACAGCGCCACCAGCTTGCCGTTAAAGTCGATGTCTTCCAGCGTCGGGAAGAAATCATCCCAGTCGCACTGGGCTTCGCCATAGTACCAGGTTGGGATACCGAGCAGCAGGATATCAAACGCTGCCAGATCTTCTTTGCTGCTTTTGGCGATGTCGTGGATTTCTGCCACGTCGTTGCCGAATTTTTGCTGAAGCGTCTTTTGGATCATCTTGGCAATGTTTTCGGTATTGCCAGTGTCGCTGCCAAAGAAAATGCCTACATGAGCCATAGTAAAGATAACCTTTTAATTCAAATGAATGTGTTGCGTAAACGCGGCCTGAGGCGCTGCCAAGGGCAGGCTTGCTCAGCCGTAAATGCGTATCATGCCAGAAATTTGCCCTGAGGTTTTATCGCGTTTATGCGATGCCTCTGCGGAGGTGGAACCGATCTGGCGTCATCCTTAACGCCGTGCCGCCTATGCGACAGCAGAGATCAGTGTTCTGGCTGTTCTTCTGCCAGTTGAGCCAACAGCATTTGTTCGATCAATTCGCTGCGGCTGATATTGCGCTGGTCGGCCAGTTTGTTGAGAGCATCTACCGCGTCTGCGTTGATTTTCAGCTCCACACGCCGTAATCCACGCACTTTGTCCCGTCGTAGCTGATTGCGCTTATTAATTCTAAGCTGTTCATCACGGGAAAGCGGGTTGGTTTTCGGGCGCCCTGGACGGCGTTCATCTGCGAACAGATCCAGCGTCGTGCGATCCGTTTGTTCTTTTGCCATTGTTGCGCTACTGCAAGGGAGTTTGCATCAAAAAGCGGTTTACGCTTCCAGACGGTTCGATTTACACAATTCGGGCCAATAAACCCTAACCCAAATTCACCCCCAGCCAAGCGCAGCTTCACACCTGGACAGGGTGGCAAAATTATAGCGCGCCATATTACCCCAGCAGATGGAGCGACGACAATGCCTAACTTAGCTACAAACGCGCTAAGCTATTCTCTCTAGCGCGTTTTTTCGCCACTTGAGCTCAGGGCTGGTCAATAAAGCGGTGGATTGCCCGTAATACGGCGTCCGGTTTCTCCGCATGGACCCAGTGACCGGAGCCTGCAACCACATAGGCGCGTGCCTGCGGGAACTGGCGGGCGATGTCATCGCGGTAGCTATCCTGCACGTAAGGCGAGAGGCCACCACGGATAAACAGCGTCGGGTGCGGCCAGGGTGGAACCTCTTGCCAGCCGATAATGTTCTCATATTGCTCGATCAACACCGGCAGGTTGAACCGCCAACTGCCAGCATGGAAAGATTTCAACAGAAACTGGATCACGCCTTCTTCATCCAGCGTGGCCCGCATGAGCTGCGCAGCCTGTTGACGCTGGGTGATGCCCGCATCGGTGACGGCTTGCAGTGCGGTAAAGATCTGGTCATGGCGGCGAGTGTCGTAATCCACCGGGGCGATATCGATCGCCACCAGCCGTTCAATCCGCTCCGGGGCTAGCGCGGTCAATGCCATCGCCGCCTTGCCGCCCATTGAGTGGCCGATCACGATGGCTCGCTCGATTTGCAAGTCGTCTAACAGCGTCAACAGATCCTGCGCCATCGCCGGGTAGGTCATCTCCGCCGCGCGCGGTGACAGCCCGTGATTGCGCAGATCGACCTTGATCACCGTATGCTGCTGGTTCAGGTCGCGCGCCAGCACGCCCAGATTATCCAGATTACCGAACAGACCGTGGATCAGCACGATCGGTAGGCTCGCTGGCGTAGCAGCCTCTGCGGCCAGTAATTGATAATGTAATTTCATGGTGAAGTTCATGATGTTGAGATAATGAGTTAGGTTATCATGATTGCAGAGATATTGGTTTGTTCGCAGAATTTTGCCGATATTTCATGGTATGGTGAGGGGTTGGCGGCCAAGGCGGTTGGCTAAAGTCTGCTTTTGCCGTTTGGGAGAACATTGTAGTGTTCGCACCCGCGCTTTTAACCTTATAATCCCATGGCTTGAATGCACCAATTGGCTTCAGGTTCATAAGTAGAAAAAACGTACTGGATAAAGATGAAAACTATTGAAGTCGACGAAGAACTTTACCGCTATATTGCCAGCCACACGCAACATATCGGTGAAAGTGCGTCTGATATTTTACGGCGTATGTTGAAGTTTACCGCAGGCCAGCCTGTGCGCACGGCCCCTGTGCTTGCCAGTGGCCAGGCAGAGCCGTCAGCGGTTGCTGTTGCCGCACAGCGTCCGCGCGATCGCGTACGTGCGGTGCGTGAGCTGCTGCTGTCGGACGAATATGCCGAACAGAACAAAGCTGTAAATCGTTTTATGCTGGTACTTTCCACCTTGTACACCCTCGATGCGGCGGGCTTTGCTGCGGCAACGGATTCGTTGCATGGCCGTACCCGTACCTATTTTGCTGGCGATCAGCAAACGCTGTTGGCCAACGGAACGCATACCAAGCCCAAGCATGTGCCAGGTACGCCTTACTGGGTGATCACCAATACCAACACTGGTCGTAAACGCAGCATGATCGAACACATCATGCTGGCCATGCAGTTCCCAGCGGAACTGATCGAGAAAGTTTGCGGCACCGTCTAATTTAGCGAACAGCCCGTCACGGTGGCCGTAAGCGACTCATTGCCCGGCCACAGTACTGGCATTTTAGGGAGTAGTCGATGGCTAATGACCCACGTGCCGGGCAACCCGCTCAGCAAAGTGATTTGATCAACGTAGCCCAGCTGACGTCGCAGTACTATGTGCTGCAACCAGAGGCCGGTAATGCTGCACACGCGGTGAAATTCGGGACCTCAGGGCATCGCGGCAGCGCGCTTCGTCAGAGCTTTAACGAAGCACATATCCTGGCGATCGCTCAGGCCATTGCCGAAGTGCGTCGTCAACAGGGCACCACTGGCCCTTGCTACGTGGGTAAAGACACCCATGCGCTGTCCGAACCCGCCTTTATTTCCGTGCTGGAAGTGCTGACCGCCAACGGCGTTGACGTGGTGGTGCAGGAAAACAACGGCTTTACGCCAACCCCTGCCGTGTCACACGCTATCTTGTGCTTCAACCGTAAAGGGGGCGCGCAGGCAGACGGCATCGTGATTACCCCTTCGCATAACCCACCTGAAGACGGCGGCATCAAATATAACCCGCCAAACGGTGGCCCAGCCGATACCAACCTGACTTCCGTGATTGAAAAGCGTGCCAACGAACTGCTGAGCCTCAAGCTGCAGGGCGTGCAGCGTCAATCTCTGGATAAAGCCTGGACTGGCGGCCATCTGCATGCGCAGGATCTGGTGCAGCCTTACGTGGAAGGGCTGGTGGACATTGTCGATATGCCAGCCATTCAGCGTGCGGGCATGAAACTGGGCGTTGACCCGCTTGGCGGTTCCGGCATTGCCTACTGGCAGCGCATTGCCGAGCACTATAAGCTGGATCTGACGTTGGTGAATGATTCCATCGATCAGACCTTCCGCTTTATGCATCTGGACCATGACGGCATCATCCGTATGGACTGCTCGTCCGAATCGGCAATGGCTGGCCTGCTGGCCCTGCGCGACAAGTTCGATCTGGCGTTTGCCAACGATCCTGACTATGACCGCCACGGTATCGTCACGCCTGCGGGCCTGATGAACCCGAACCACTACCTGGCCGTTGCCATCAATTACCTGTTCCAGCATCGCCCGCAATGGGGTGCCAACGTTGCCGTGGGTAAAACGTTGGTTTCCAGCGCGATGATTGACCGCGTTGTGGCCGATCTGGGCCGCAAACTGGTGGAAGTGCCAGTCGGTTTCAAATGGTTTGTTGACGGCCTGTTCGACGGTAGCTTCGGCTTCGGCGGCGAAGAGAGCGCCGGTGCTTCGTTCCTGCGCTTCGACGGCACGCCTTGGTCTACCGATAAAGACGGCATCATCATGTGTCTGCTGGCGGCCGAGATCACCGCCGTTACCGGTGAAAACCCGCAGCATCACTATAACGATCTGGCCAAACGCTTCGGTGCGCCAAGCTACAACCGTATCCAGGCTCCGGCAACCTCCGCGCAGAAAGCGGCGTTGTCCAAGCTGTCACCGGAAATGGTCAAGGCCAGCACGCTGGCGGGCGATCCTATTACCGCGCGTCTGACGGCAGCTCCGGGTAACGGCGCTTCCATCGGAGGTCTGAAAGTGATGACCGACAACGGCTGGTTTGCCGCTCGCCCATCGGGTACCGAAGAGGCTTACAAGATTTACTGCGAAAGCTTCCTGGGTGCCGAGCACCGCGAGAAGATCGAGCATGAAGCGGTCGAGATCGTCAGCGAAGTGTTAGCTTCAGCCAAGTAATCTCTCCTTCGATAATGAAAAAGCGCTGTTTTTACAGCGCTTTTTTTATGCCTGCAATTTAGATATATCTAATTTCAGGTTACCTCTTGCGCATTTAGATATATCGATCTAGATTAGAGCCATCGACGTGGTTTAGATATATCTAAATGCGTCGATACTCAAATCATCAATCAAGAGGTAACAACCATGATGTTTAATCGATTTGCACGCCACCACGACCAACGGGAAGAGGGGCATTGCCACCACCGCCGTGGCGGCCGTCATCATTTTGCTGGCCGCGGGGAACACGGCCGTGGTGGTGAAGAACATGGCCGGGGCGGGCGCGGGCGTCATCGCCTGTTTGAGCACGGCGATCTGCGCCTGGTGCTACTGGCGCTGGTAGAGCGTAAACCTAGCCACGGCTACGAGCTGATCAAGGCGATCGAAGAGGCTTCTTCCGGCCTGTATGTGCCAAGCCCAGGCGTGATTTACCCAACCCTCACGCTGTTGGAGGAGCAAGACTTCCTGGAACCGGCGGTAGCTGGTAATGGCCGTAAGAGCTACCAAATTACCGAACTCGGCAAGCAGGAGCTGCAAAAGCATCAGGCGGCCATCGAAGTGATTTTTGCTCGCCTGGCTGGCGCTGGGCGTGACCATCGCCATGAGGGCAATCTGGCCGAAGGGATCTCCGAAGTGATGAATCGCCTGCGCTATCTGCTGCGCGGCAACATGATGCGTGCGGATTTGTCTCAGGAGCAGGTCGGGCGTATCAATCAGGCACTACTGACCGCCGTGGAGGCTATCGAAGCCGAAATGGTATCGCCAAAACAGCCACAGGAGGATAACTGATGCCAGGTCACCGTTTCCGCATTACCGTAGAAGCCCTGACAGACCGTAAAGGTGAACCCGTCGACAAGCCGGAGTTGGTGTTTGAGGTGGAAAATCACGACGATATTCTGGCCATTGTAGAGCGCATTCAAGGGCGAGAGGATCTGAACTTTGGCGAACAGAACAGCGCGGCCTTTGCCGTCGGGCTCAAGCTGTTCTCTGAAGTGATGATAGAAAACCGCAAGCATCCGCTGTTTGAGCCACTGCGTGACTCGTTTAAAGAATTTATGATCGGTCTGAAGAAAGGGCCCACATCGTCGCAGGATTAAGGCATAAACCGATAGCCGACGCCGGTCTCAGTGAGCAAATGCCTGGGCCGCGCCGGATCGGTTTCCAGCTTTTGCCGCAGATGGCCCATATAGATGCGCAGATAGTGGCTGTGTTCGACGTAATTGGGTCCCCAGACGTGGCTGAGTAACTGCCGCTGGGTGATCACCTTACCGGAGTTGGCCAGCAACTCGGACAGTAAGCGGAACTCGATGGGCGTTAGATGCAGATCTTCACCGTTACGCAAGACGCTGCGGTTGATCAGATCGACGGTGATATCGGAGAAGCTGACCAACGGGCTTTCCTGTTGGCTATTGGCGTGGCGGCGAAGCGCAACCCGCACCCGAGCCAGCAGTTCACCAATGCCGAACGGCTTGCTCAGATAGTCATCGGCACCCGCATCCAGCGCGGCAATCTTGTCCTCTTCGGCATGGCGAGCGGAAAGGACAATCACCGGCATGGCGCTCCATTGGCGCAGATCGCGAATGTAGTCCAGCCCGTCGCCATCGGGTAACCCCAAATCAAGAATGATCAGATCCGGCTTGCGCGTGCCGGCCTCTATCAGCCCACGCTGCAAGGTTTCACTTTCAAACACCCGTAGCCCTTCGCTCTCCAGCGCGGTGCGCACGAAGCGACGGATCTCTTTCTCGTCTTCCACAATCAGAATGTTAGTCGGTGATGTGGTCACGGGGCCTCTACTCTTGGGTTACAAGTCAAAATCTGCTCCATCCAGTTCGGGGGGCTTTTCCAACGGCAGCATAAAGTGGAAACTGGCTCCGCCTTCGGCGCGGTTCTCCGCCCAGATGCGGCCGCCGTGTACTTCAATAATGGCACGACAAATCGCTAACCCCAAGCCGACGCCGGGGATCGCCGATTCTTTATTGCCACGGGAGAACTTGTCAAATATCAGTTGGGTCTGTTCCTCCGGGATGCCGGGGCCATTATCCCAAACCTCCACTTCCAGCCAGTCTTTAACTGCGTGGGCGCGGATCCCGATGATAGCATCGGCACCGGCATATTTATTGGCATTTTCCACCAGGTTGGTGAATACCCGCTCTAACAGGCTGCCATCACAGTTGATCAACACCATCTCTGGCGGCAACTCCACCTTAATTTCGTGTAATACCAGCAGCGGTTCCAGCATATGCAGCGAGGCACCGACGATCTCTTCCAGCGATTGCCACTCTTTACGCAGGTTAAAACCACCGGACTGAATGCGCGCCATATCCAGCAGATTGTTTACCAGGCGGGTGGTACTGAGCACCTGCTGGCGGATTTGGCTGGCCTGTGGGGCGTGGCTGGAGCCTTCGGTGGCCAGATCCAGCGTTAGGATCTCGGCCTGACCAAACAGCACGGTAAGCGGAGTACGCAGATCGTGAGAAAGGGCGGCCAGCAGCGAGTTACGTAGCTGTTCGCGTTCGGCATCCAGCTTGGCTTCTTCGGCGCTGCGGGCCAGATGCAGGCGCTCCAGCGCGCTGGCGATCAGCACCGCAAAGGTCTGTAACAGGCGCTGTTGCTCTGGCACCATCAGCTGACGCAGGTTGTTCGGTTCAATCGCCAGCAGGCCAAAGGTCTGTTTGGAGGTGCTGAGCGGCAGCAGTTGGTACGGCACACCGGGCAGGGTGTCGGTACCGGCCCCGGCGGGTAAGCCTTTGCCATAGCTCCAGCGGGCGATGGCTTCATCCACCGACAGCAAGCCACCTTCTTCACCCACCATCTGTTGCAGGGAGCCATCTTCCTGCGGCAGCAGCAGCACGGTTTTGGCCTGGAAGCTGCTGGAGATAAAATGACGGCTGGTTTTGGCAATATCTTCTCTGCTCAACGCTTGGCTGAGCCCACGAGACATCTCATATAAATGGCGCGCCCGTTGTTCGCGATAGCGTGCCACCCGGGCCTGATAACGCACCCCGGCGGTCAGATTACCAATGGTGATACCGACGATCAGCATCACGGCAAAGGTCAGCAGGTATTGCATATCACTGACGGCGAACGACCATTCGGGCTGTACGAAGAACAGATCGAAGCTGGCGACGTTGATCACCGCGGCCAGCACCGAAGGCCAACGGCCAAAGAACAGGGCGACAAGTGCCACGCCCAACAGATAAACCATCACCAGGTTAGCCGAATCAATGCCCGGCAGTAGCCATTGCGACAGCAGCGTGATGATGGCACATAAAATGACGGCAACGGCGCAGCCCCGCAGCTGGAATCGCCATTTTTCGCTAAAGGTGCGGTTATCATGCTCTTTGGCCTGCGGCTGCGGCGTATCGTTTTCCAGCGCTACAATCACCAGGTCGAGATCCGGCCCAAGCTGGCCAAGGCGATCGGCAAAGCTGCCGCGCAGCTTCCAGCGCTGTTCGCCACGGCGGCCAATAATGATTTTGCCCAGGTTATGTTCCCGGGCATAGCGCAGTACCGCACGTTCTTCAGAAGGATCGGAAAGGGTGGCGGTTTCAGCCCCTAATTCTTGCGCCAGCCGCAAGGCCCGCAGAATGGCTCGCCGTTGGTTTTCCGGCAGACGGTGCAGCTTGGGGGTTTCGACATACACGGCATGCCAGTGGCAACCGAGGCGCGCCGCGAGCCTTGCTGCGATGCGCACCAGTTTTTCGCTACCGCTGTTATGGCCGACGCACAGCAGGATGCTGTCTCGGGTGTGCCAGACTTTTTCACGCCCCTGGTTATCGCGGAAGGCCCGCATCTGATCGTCAACGCGGTCGGCGGTGCGGCGTAGTGCCAGCTCACGTAGAGCGATCAGGTTACCTTTACGGAAGAAATGCTCGATGGCGCGTTCGGCCTGGCCTGGGATATAGACCTTACCTTCGTTGAGCCGCTGACGCAGATCGTCTGGGGGCAAGTCCACCAACACCACTTCGGTGGCCTCGTCAAACACGTGGTCAGGCACGGTTTCCCTGACCCGCACCCCGGTGATACCGCCGACAACGTCGTTCAGGCTTTCCAGATGCTGGACGTTAACCGTGGTCAGCACATCGATACCGGCATCCAGCAGTTCGTCTACATCCTGCCAACGTTTGGGATGGCGTGAACCCTGGGCGTTACTGTGTGCCAGCTCATCCATCAGGATCAGGGCCGGGTGGCGTGCTAAAGCGGCATCGAGATCGAATTCCTGCACCTGGCGGCCACGATGTTGGATGCGTTTTGCTGGCAGGATCGACAGCCCTTGCAGCAACGCCGCCGTTTCCTGGCGGCCATGGGTTTCCACCACGCCAATCAGCACGTCTAGCCCCTGTGCTCGTTGCCGCTGAGCCTCCTGCAACATGGCATAGGTTTTACCTACCCCGGCGCAGGCCCCGAAGAAGACCTTCAGTTTTCCGCGTGGCTTTTCATTGGCTAACGCCAGCAGGCTGTCTGGATCGGGGCGTTGCAGTTCGTCATCCACCATCAAATTTCCTTGTCGGTCTTAACCTGATTGCTGCACCTAATCGTGTTACAGGTGGAAGTCATGCAGATCACCGACACGCCGTGAACCCGTCCATGGGGGCTCGAATCGCGCATCCTTGCGCTCAACGGTCGGTTAACCTGCATGACTTCCACCTGCCTCAAGCTTTTGGTGTCGCGGTATTAAACACGGCTAGTTAGCCTTATTTCAACGCATCCAGCGCCATATTCAGCTTCAGCACGTTGACCACCGATTCCCCCATAAAATTGGGCGTGGCGCGCTCGGTATTTTCATCAATCAGCTTGGCAATTTGTTCCTGTGGCAACTGACGAGCGTTGGCGACACGCGCTAACTGGTACTTGGCGGCGGCCAGCGAAATCTGCGGATCCAGGCCACTGCCGGAAGCGGTCAGCAGGTCGACCGGGATCGGCCCGCTCATCGCCGGATTCGCCTGGCGCAGCTGCGTTGCCCGCTCACCGATTGCTTTATCCAGCGCCGGGTTGGTGGCGGCCAGATTACTGCCGCCGGATGCCATCGCATTATAGGCCGAATCGCTGGTGGCAGAAGGGCGCCCCCAGAAATAACCCGGTTGGGTAAAATGCTGGCCAATCAACGCCGAGCCGACCGCTTTATCCCCTTGATAGAGCAACGAGCCATTGGCCGTCCCGCTGAACAGCAACTGTGACAGCCCAGTGGTGAGTAATGGATAAGCAATACCGGTGATCGCCGTCAGCAGGATCAGCATAACTAAAGAAGGACGTAAATAAGACATCATGAATTCCTTATTTTCTTAGCCGGCCATATTCAGCGCGGTCAGCAGCAGGTCGATCAGCTTGATACCTACGAACGGTACCAGCAGGCCACCCACACCATACAGCCACAGGTTACGACGCAGCAGTGCGGCGGCGCTCATTGCCTTATAGCTCACCCCTTTCAACGCCAGCGGGATCAGGAAGACGATCACCAGAGCGTTGAAGATCACCGCCGACATAATCGCCGAGGCGGGGGAGTGCAGTTGCATTACGTTCAGCGCATTCAACTGCGGATAGGTTGCCGCGAAGGCCGCCGGGATAATGGCAAAGTACTTCGCCACATCGTTGGCGATACTGAAGGTGGTCAATGAACCGCGCGTCATCAGCATCTGCTTGCCGATATGCACCACTTCGATCAGCTTGGTCGGGTTGGAGTCCAGATCGACCATGTTGCCCGCTTCCTTGGCTGCCTGCGTCCCCGAGTTCATGGCAACTGCCACGTCGGCCTGCGCCAGTGCTGGGGCGTCGTTGGTGCCGTCGCCGGTCATCGCGACCAGGCGTCCTTCCGCCTGATACTGACGGATCAGCGCCAGTTTGGCCTCTGGTGTGGCTTCCGACAGGAAGTCATCCACGCCGGCTTCGGCTGCAATGGCGGCGGCGGTCAGGCGGTTATCCCCGGTGATCATCACCGTCTTGATGCCCATCTTGCGCAGTTCGGCAAAGCGTTCTTTAATCCCGCCTTTGACGATGTCTTTCAGCGCCACTACCCCCAGCACGCGTGGCCCTTCGGCGACCACCAACGGCGTACCGCCGGTACGAGCGACGCTTTCCACCAACTCGTCCACCGCTCGTGGGAAGTGGCCATTGTTGGATTCGACGTGGCGGCGAATGGCGTCCACCGCCCCTTTACGGATCATCCGGTCCTGCACGTTGACACCGCTCATGCGGGTTTGCGCAGAGAAAGGCACGAAGGTGGCGTTCAACGCCTGCAAATCGCGTTCGCGCAGATTGAAGCGCTGCTTGGCCAGCACCACGATACTGCGGCCTTCCGGCGTTTCATCGGCTAACGAAGAGAGTTGGGCGGCATCGGCCAGCTCTTGCTCTTTTACCCCGGGTGCCGGCAGGAATTCTGATGCCTGACGGTTACCGAGGGTGATGGTACCGGTCTTGTCCAACAGCAATACGTCAACATCACCGGCGGCCTCAACGGCGCGCCCGCTGGTGGCGATCACGTTGGCACCCAGCATACGGCTCATCCCGGCGACGCCGATAGCGGACAACAGCCCACCGATGGTGGTCGGGATCAGGCAGACCAGCAAGGCAACCAACACGGTGATCGACACTATGCTGCCGCTGCCTGCGGCTTCCACACTGTATTGCGAGTAAGGGAACAGGGTAGCGGTCGCCAGTACAAACACGATAGTCAATGCCACCAGCAAAATGGTCAGTGCCACTTCATTTGGGGTTTTACGGCGTTTGGCACCTTCGACCATAGCGATCATGCGATCGAGGAAGGTTTCGCCCGGGTTGACGCTACACTGCACCACCAGCCAGTCGGACAGGATACGCGTCCCGCCGGTCACGGAGGAGAAGTCACCGCCGGATTCACGGATCACTGGTGCAGATTCACCGGTGATGGCGCTTTCATCGACCGAGGCACCGCCTTCCAGCACTTCGCCATCGCAAGGAATGGTGTCACCGGCTTCCACTAGCACGATATCCCCTTTACGCAGGCTCTCGGCCGAGACTTGCTCGGTGGCGCCATCACGCTTCGGCGTGGCGAGTTTCTTCGCCCAACTGGTTTTCTTGGTGCCCTTCAGGCTTTCTGCCTGAGCTTTGCTGCGTCCTTCCGCCAGCGCTTCGGCAAAGTTGGCGAACAGTACGGTAAACCACAGCCACATAGCGATGCTGCCGGTAAAGGCCGCGCTACCTTCAGCGTTGCCTGAAAGCACCGCCAGCCAAATGACCGAAGTCAGGATACTGCCGAGGTACACCACGAACATCACCGGGTTACGCCACTGAACGCGTGGGTCCAGCTTTTTCACCGCATCGATCAGCGCGGTACGCATCAGTGCCGGTTCAAACAGTGCGCGTTGTTTGCGAGTCATCTTGTTCTTCTCTCTGTTATGACTGTTAATTGGCCAACCACAGTTGTAAATGTTCGGCTACCGGGCCTAGTGCCAGTGCAGGAACGAATGTCAAGGCACCGACGAGCAGGATGGTACCGACCAGCAGGCCGATAAACAGTGGCCCGTAGGTTGGCAGCGTGCCGTTCCCCGCCGGTTGGCGTTTTTTGACACACAGCGAACCCGCAATGGCCAGCACCGGTAGGATCACCCCGAAACGGCCAACAAACATCGCCAAGGCCAGCAGCAGGTTGTAGAACGGCGTGTTGACGCTCAGGCCAGCAAAGGCGCTACCGTTGTTGTTGGCTGCCGAAGAGAAGGCATACAGCACTTCACTGAAGCCATGCGCCCCTGGGTTGAGGATGCCAGCACGGCCAGCGTCGGTAGCAATCGCCAACGCGGTGCCCAGCAGTACCAAGGTTGGCGTCACCAGGATTGCCAGCGCGGTCATCTTCATGTCATAAACATCGATCTTCTTGCCGAGATATTCCGGCGTGCGGCCAATCATCAGCCCGGCGATAAATACCGTCAGCAGTACGAACAGCAGCATGCCGTACAGGCCGGAACCGACGCCGCCGAACACCACTTCGCCAATCTGCATCAGCCACATCGGCACCATGCCACCCAGCGCGGTAAAGGAATCATGCATGGCGTTGACGGCACCGCAGGAGGCCGCAGTGGTTACCACCGAGAACATGCTGCTAGCGAGAATGCCAAAGCGGGACTCTTTACCTTCCATATTGATGTTGCTGCTACTGCCAAGCGCGCTCAGATGCGGGTTGCCAGCCAGTTCAGCATTCATCACCACGATCACCGCAACGATAAAGATCAGCGCCATGGCCCAGATCAGCGCGTGACCCTGACGGTTTTCACCGGCGACCTGACCAAAGGCGAAGCACAGGGCGCAAGGGATCAGGAAGATCGCCAGCATCTGTACAAAGTTGGTCAATACGGTCGGGTTTTCAAACGGATGCGCCGAGTTGGCACCGAAGAAGCCGCCACCGTTGGTGCCGAGCATCTTGATTGCTTCCTGCGAGGCCACTGGCCCCATCGGCAAGGTCTGCTGTGCCCCTTCCAGCGTGGTCACATGCAGGTAAGGCAGAAAGTTCTGCAATGTCCCCTGGCTGACGAAGAACAGCGCGATCAGCAGCGACAGCGGCAACAGCACATACAGGGTAATGCGCAGAATATCGATCCAGGCGTTACCGATGGTGGCGCTGGAACGGCGGGCAAAGGCCCGGATCAGGGCAAAGGCAACGGCGATACCGGTGGCGGCAGACAGGAAGTTCTGTACCGTCAATCCGGCCATCTGGCTGAGATAGCTGAGGGTGTTTTCCCCACTGTAGGCCTGCCAGTTGGTATTGGTGACGAAGCTGACGGCGGTATTGAACGCCAGATCCCAAGATAAACCGGGGAACCCTTGCGGGTTGAGCGGTAAGGAACCCTGTGCCATCAGCAGCACCAACAGCAGCACCAAACCGAGGATATTGAACCATAGGATCGCCAGTGCGTATTGCCACCAGGTCATCTCGGCGGTGTCATTACCGCAGCAACGCCAGACGGCTGCTTCCACATGGCGCAGCACCGGTAGTGGCTCTCCCTCGATCAGGCGAGCTATAAAGCTGCCCAGGGGACGAGCCAGCACCAGAAGCACCAGCACAAAGCTGGCGATCAACAAGAAGGCTGAAGCTGCCATCAGAAGTCCTCCGCATTAAACAGGGCATAAACCAGATAGCCCAACAGCAGCAGGACCAACAGCGCACCACCAATAACGCTGAAACTCACGGGACACCTCCAGAGGTGTTGTTTTTGATAGCCTGAGTGTAGGGAGGGCAGTAGAAAGAAGATGAAAAAATAGCGGGGCCGGGTGTAAAAAAAGTATAAAAATGATTGAAATATAGACAGAAAACGTATGGTTTATCAGTTAAGGCTATCAGTCGCCCCTCACTCCTGCCCTCTCCCACAGGGAGCTGTCTCTTATACACAACTCGGCATCTTACTGTTTTTTATGGGAATTATTTCAAGCGCATCAATAGGGCGCTCGGAAAAATTCTCTTTAAAATCAGCCTGCTATGTTTCTCAAATTACGGTCATTTGACCGCAACTTGAGATGTGTATAAGAGACAGCACAGGGAGAGGGAGCTGCCCGGTGTTTTTGATGAGGTTGTGCTGCTTCGGTAAGTGTGGAGTAAGTAAAACGAAAGTCAGGGTGTTACGCAGAAAATTCAGCGGACTCGATCGGTTCCCTCTCCCTTTGGGAGAGGGTTAGGGTGAGGGGCGTTACAGGTATTTCCTAGCTTAACGCTGGCAATAACCACAATGTAACCAATGTTAAGTTAGTTATTAACCTTGATGTAACAAAATTACGTTGTGGAGGCCTTTTTTGTGCTCTTTTTGCGCATTTTAGTGGTCGGATGAGTTGTAAAATTACACCATGTGCGGTAATATTTTGCTCAGTTTCCAATTGGCCATCATTTATCGTTTCGCATTGCGTCGGGTCCTGACAACCTGGCGCGGATGTTTTTAAGGAGGTTCGTATGTCTAACTACCAAGCCTATCCGTTGCATCGGGTCCTCCTGCGCCGTAGCGCAGTGATTCTGGTCGGTGTTCTTGCTTTGCCGGTGATGCTGTTCCGTGCCGATCGCGCACGTTTTTACAGCTATTTACACCGCGTCTGGACAAAAACCAGCAATAAACCGGTCTGGCTGCAACAGGCAGAAACGGCGTCCTGCGATTTTTATTAATCCTGGCCCGTCGCACTACGACGAACCCTCGCCCCTCTGGCGGGGGTTTTTGCGTTTTAAGCCGCAATAACGCATTAACTCCTCTACACTTCTAGCATTAACCCGTTGGTGGGAGACAAGATATGGGCAATAAGATCCCTATCGGGATCAGCGCCTGCCTGTTGGGCAGCGCGGTGCGTTTCGATGGTGGACATAAACGCTGTGAATTTGCCGTGGAACAATTGGCACCCTATGTAGAGTTTGAGCCGATTTGTCCCGAAATGGCGATTGGCTTGCCAACGCCACGGCCTGCGCTGCGTTTGGTTAAAAGCCAACAGCAGACGCGGTTGCTCCACAGCAATGACCCCAATGTAGATCTTACCGAACGGATGCAACAGTTCTCCGAGCGTCGGGTTAGCCAGTTGCAACATTTATGCGGCTACATAGTCTGCGCAAAATCACCTACTTGCGGCATGGAACGGGTCAAGCTCTGGGACGAGAACGGCCAGGGGGCGCATAAAAGTGGCGTCGGGCTGTTTGCCGCCGAGCTGCTCCAGCAAATGCCGTGGTTGCCGGTAGAAGAAGACGGTCGTCTGACCGATCCCGTGCTGCGGGAAAACTTTGTCGAACGGGTGTTTGCCCTTTATGAACTGAATATGCTGTGGCGCCAGGGGTTAACTCGTGGCGGGCTAATTGCTTTTCATAGTCGTTATAAACTTTCACTGCTGGCGCACTCACAGCCGGAGTACCGGGAGCTGGGGCGTTTCGTCGCAGATATCGAATGCTGGGAATCGCTGGAGGCTTTTGCGGTGGAATATCGCCAGCGCCTAATGAGGCTGTTGCAACACAAGGCGACCCGGCGCAACCACACCAACGTCTTGATGCATGTGCAGGGCTACTTCCGCCGCCAGCTCAGCAGCTCTCAGCGCCAGGAACTGGCTAGGCTTATCGACCACTATCGCCAGGGGATGCAACCGCTGCTGGCACCGATTACGCTGTTAAAACATGACATGGCCGAATATCCTGATAGCTATCTGGCGCAACAGCGCTATTTTGAGCCCTACCCGGAGGCGCTGCGCCTGCGCTACGGCCATTAACCCGCAAGGAGTGTTATGACCACGCATCTGGTCTGGTTGCGTAACGATCTGCGCATTACGGACAATAAAGCCCTCTCTGCCGCCTGTAGCGATCCGCAAGCCAAGGTGCTGGCGGTATTTATCGCCACCCCCGCGCAATGGCGCCAGCACCATATGGCACCACGTCAGGCGGCGTTTATCCACGCTAATTTGCTGCAGGTGCAAGCGGCTCTGGCAGCTCGGGGCATTGAACTGATTTGCCATCAGGGCGACGATTTTGCCGGTTCGATTAACTGGCTGGTGGAGTTCTGCCAGCGCCAGCAGGTCACAGCCCTGTTTTATAACCGTCAGTATGAAATCAATGAGCGTCAACGTGACGCCCGCCTTGAGCAGGCATTGACCGGGCAGGTGAGTTGCCACAGTTTTGATGATAGCCTGCTGTTGCCCCCCGGCAGCGTGCAAACCGGCAACGGTGAGATGTACAAGGTGTATACGCCTTTTCGCAAAGCCTTTCTCCAGCGGTTGACCGAGTCCGACGTGAGCTCTCTGCCAGCCCCACGCCCGCGTGGGGAAGCCGTTGGTTTTACCGCAGCTGCGGCGTTCGATTATCCTTTGGTTGAGGTGGGAGAGGGCTATCCCGCGGGCGAAGAGGCTGCATTGCACAGGCTGCGTGCTTTCTGCCGCGAGCAGGTGCAAGACTATGCGACACAGCGCGATTTGCCCGCCATTGCCGGCACCAGCAATCTGTCACCCTATCTGGCTATTGGCGTTATCTCCCCCCGCCAGAGCGTCAACCGTCTGCGCGTTGAGTGCCCTGATGTGCTGGAAGATCCGCAAAGTGGTGCTTTCTGTTGGCTTAATGAGCTGATCTGGCGAGAATTTTATCGTCACCTGATGGTGGCGTATCCTGCGTTATGCAAGCACCGTCCCTTTATCACCTGGACGGATAAGGTATGCTGGCAACGCAACGACGCGGCGTTACTGGCCTGGCAACAGGGCAATACCGGTTACCCGATTGTCGATGCTGCCATGCGTCAGCTCAATCAAACCGGCTGGATGCATAATCGCCTGCGGATGATCGTGGCCAGTTTCCTGGTCAAGGATTTGCTGATCGACTGGCGCGCCGGTGAACAGTATTTCATGTCCCAATTGCTGGATGGCGATCTGGCTGCCAACAACGGTGGCTGGCAGTGGGCCGCTTCTACCGGTACCGATGCCGCACCTTATTTTCGCATCTTTAACCCGACCACTCAGGGCGAACGTTTTGATCCAAAAGGCACTTTTATCCGTAAATGGTTGCCTGAACTGGCGGATGTACCGGACAATGAGCTCCATCAACCCCATCGCTGGGCGGAAAAGCAGCAGCAGGTTCTGCATTATCCGCCGCCGATAGTCCAACACCAGCAGGCTCGGCTGGAGACGTTGGCGGCTTTTGAAGCGGCCAAGCGAGGGGGACTTTAAAGTAACAGCAAGGAGCTTCCTGATGATGAAGAAACTACTGGCCCTGTGCCTGGGCGGCTATTCCGCGTTGGCCGTGGCCGGTTTTGACGTAGTGGCGCTGGGCGTCGACGGTGGCGTCAGCGACGGCAATCTGACTTCTTATCTTATCCGCAGTGATAGCCAGACGCAGTATCTGGCACTGGATGCCGGAACGCTGCTGCCGGGGATTGCCAAAGGGCTGGAAAAGGGCAGTTTTCCACAGGTCACGCCCGAGCTGGCCGCTCCCTTCACCCCTCAGGGCTATATTTTCCGTCAGCTGATTGGCGGTTACTTCATTAGCCATGGCCATCTGGATCACGTCGCTGGGTTGATCCTCGGTTCACCGGAAGACAGTAAGAAAACCGTTTATGCGCAGGCCGATACCGTATTGACGCTGCGCAATCATTATTTTAACTGGAAAGCCTGGCCTAACTTTACCGATGCCGGTAATGGCTCGCGGCTGGGTACTTACCGCTTGCAAACGGTGCGCCCGCTGCAGCGAGTCACCCTGGGCCTGACCGGTTTGAGCGGGGTGATGTACCCACTTAGCCACGATCGCTACCCCTCTTCGATGTTGCTGGTGGCCGACCGTGAAGGATCATTTGCCTACTTTGGCGATACCGGGCCGGACGCGCTGGAGCAGTCACGTAATCTGGATAACGCCTGGCGCGAGCTGGGGCCGCTGATTGAGCAGAAGAAGCTAAAGGGCATGATTATCGAAACCTCTTACCCGAACGAGGTGGATGACAAACACCTGTATGGTCATCTGACCCCGGCCTGGCTACTGAAGGAGCTGAAAAACCTCCAGCAGTACAGCGGCGGAGAGGGATCGTTAAAAGATCTGCCGGTGATCATCAGCCACATCAAGCCCAGCCTGAAACAGGGGGAAGATGTGCGTGCTACCATCAAACAACAGCTGGATCAGGGCAACGATCTGGGCGTGAAATTTATCCTGATGGAACAGGGCGATCGGCAACAATTTTGAATGAGAGTGAGATGACTATGCGTAACCTCGATCTGGAACATCTGATCAACAGCGAACTCAACTGTGCGGCCTTCCAGGACTACGCGCCAAATGGCTTGCAGGTGGAAGGGCGGGCACATGTGCAGCGCATCGTGACGGGAGTGACGGCCTGCCAGGCGTTGTTGGATGCGGCGGTGGAACATCAGGCGGATGCCATACTGGTGCATCATGGTTACTTCTGGAAAAACGAAGCACCCGCGGTACGCGGCATGAAGCGTAACCGGCTGAAAACTCTGCTGAGCAACGATATCAACCTGTATGGCTACCACTTGCCGCTGGATGCACACCCGGAACTGGGTAATAACGCGCAGTTGGCAAAGGCGCTGGGCATCCGCGTGATCGGCGAGATCGAGCCTTTGGTGCCGCACGGAGAATTTGAGCAACCGCTCAGCGCGGGTGAACTGCAACAGCGTATCGAAAGCCGTCTTGGCCGTGCGGTGCTGCACTGTGGCGATAATGCTCCGCAGGCAATCCGTCGGGTGGCCTGGTGTACCGGTGGCGGCCAGGGATTTATCGACAGCGCGGCGCGATTTGGCGTTGATGCGTTTATCAGCGGTGAAGTTTCTGAGCAAACTATTCATACGGCGCGGGAGATGGGGGTGCACTTTTTTGCCGCCGGCCATCACGCGACGGAACGCGGTGGGATCAAGGCGTTAGGCGAGTGGTTAGCGCAACATCACGGCTTTGACGTCACCTTTATCGATATCCCCAATCCGGCCTGATTTGCCTATGGGTTCGGTAAAACGAACCCTTTAGCGCTGCTAATCCCTTATATTCCCGAAGGTTGCTCTCTTGACAGCCGACGTTACGTCCCGCATAACTGATACGCTTTTCAAATAATAAAATACCCTGTGAACTTCAAGTTGCTACCCAGCGACCCGCTCATTCGTTCGTGAGCGGTCAGTCATGCTGCGGCTTGAAACACGACGAGTATAAGGAGATAGGGGTGCAACGAGCACAATATTACCTGCTAGGGGAACGCGCTGTAGTGCTTGAATTGGCACCTCCGGTGACGCTGCAAAGTCAGCAGCGCATCTGGGCATTGGCAGAAAAGTTGAATCACCACACTGACGTACGGGAAGTGGTGCCGGGAATGAATAACCTGACGCTGTTGCTGTATACGCCGCAGGCCGATGCCGAGGCGATGCTGGAACTGCTGCGTCAAGGATGGGAGGGTAACGAAAGTCTGGTGCCAGAGTCCCGCGATGTCGATATCCCGGTGATCTATGGCGGCGAATATGGCCCCGACCTGGATGAGGTGGCGCGCCATACCGGCATGACGCCGCAACAGGTGGTGGAATGCCATTCGTCCACCGCGTATGTGGTTTATTTCCTGGGCTTTCAACCTGGTTTTACCTACTTGGGGGGGATGCCGGAGCGTCTGGCCACTCCTCGCCGAGCGGAACCGCGCCTGTCTGTTGCTGCGGGTTCTGTGGGGATCGGTGGCGGCCAGACGGGGATCTATCCGCTGGTTACGCCGGGCGGTTGGCAACTGATTGGCCGCACGCCGCTGGCGCTGTTTAATCCTAATGAAATGCCGCCGACGCTGCTGCGCCCAGGCGACAACGTGCGCTTTGTGCCGCAAAAGGGGGGCGTATGCTGAAGATCTTGCGAGCCGGTATTTACACCACCGTCCAGGACTTGGGGCGTAACGGTTTCCGGCGTTTGGGCATCAGCCAGGGCGGTGCTCTGGATATCCCCGCGCTGAAAATAGCCAACCTGCTGGTGGGCAACTCGCCCGAAGCGGCCGGGTTGGAGATCACGCTGGGGCAATTCAGTGCCGAATTTACCCATAATGGGTGGATTGCGCTGACCGGCGCGGGCTGCGATGCTCAGCTGGACGGAAAATCTTTGTGGACGGGCTGGCGCTATCCGGTAAAAAAAGGCCAGCAACTGACGCTTAAGATGCCTAAACGCGGGATGCGCAGCTATCTGGCGGTGTCTGGCGGCATCAATGTCCCGGAGATGCTGGGCTCACGCAGCACCGATCTGAAAGCGGGCTTTGGTGGACTGGAAGGCCGACAGTTGAAGGAAGGCGACCTGCTGCCAGCGGGTAAGCCGCAGGCGCTGCCGACTACGGTTATCGGCGTGAAACAGCCGCTGTTCAGCAACCGGATCAGGGTGTTGACCGGGCCGGAATATGACGAGTTCAGCCAACAGGCACAGGATGACTTCTGGCGTACCGCCTGGCAGCTCAGCCCGCAGAGTAACCGCATGGGTTATCGCCTGCACGGTGGCAGCGCTCTGACGCGCACCACTGAACGGGAAATGCTCTCCCATGGCCTGATACCCGGTGTCATCCAGGTTCCACACAACGGCCAGCCGATCGTCTTGATGGCCGATGCCCAGACTACCGGGGGTTACCCGCGGATTGCCTGCGTGATCGAGGCCGATCTGTTCCACTTGGCGCAGATCCGTCTGGGGGATGCGCTTCACTTTATCCCCTGCACCCTGGCAGAGGCGCAGCGCGCCAAGGCCGAGCAGGATCACTTTATTCAACAGATTGCCTGGGGGGTTCAATGATCGTCGATTTAAATGCCGATCTCGGTGAAGGCTGCGCCAATGATGAAGCGTTGTTGCAGTTGGTCAGCTCGGCCAATATTGCCTGCGGTTTCCATGCCGGGGATGCCCAGACCATGCGCCAATCGGTGCGCTGGGCGTTGCAATACGGTGTGGCGATTGGTGCCCATCCCAGTTTCCCGGATCGGGAAAACTTCGGCCGCACCCGGATGCAGTTACCGGTAGAAACGGTGTATGCCCAAGTGGTGTATCAGTTGGGTGCACTGGCTGCCATTACCCGTGCTGAAGGCGGCGTGATGGTCCATGTGAAACCGCACGGCATGCTCTACAACCAGGCGGCGGTGGAGCCGGAATTGGCCGAAGCCATTGCTCGCGCGGTGTTGGCGGTAGACCCTTCGTTACGCTTGGTGGGGTTGGCTGGCAGTGAGCTGATCCGCGCAGGTGAAAAACTGGGGTTGGCGACGCGGCAGGAAGTGTTTGCCGATCGCGGCTATCAGGCCGATGGAACATTGGTGCCTCGTGGGCAACCAGGAGCACTGATCGCCAGTGATGAACTGGCATTGCAACAGACGCTGGAAATGGTTCGCCACCAGCGTGTACGAACCGTTGAGGGGGGCTGGGCCTCCGTCAAGGCTGAAACCGTTTGCCTGCACGGCGACGGGGAACATGCACTGGCCTATGCCAGGAAGCTGAGAGAGAGCTTTGCTCAGCAGCAGATTGGCGTCAGCGCCGCATAAAAAAATAATGACTACAGCAAACACAACATTGCCCGCAAGACCGAGGGCGACAAGAGGGAAGTGAATATGGAACAAGCGGTAAACCTCTGGCCACTGATAGGCATCGCTGCCATCGTGGTTGGATTTGTATTACGTTTTAACCCGGTGCTGGTGGTGATCGCCGCCGGTATTATCACCGGGCTGGCGGCATTGATGCCGCTGGATGTCATTTTGGAAAAGCTCGGCGAGGGCTTCCTCAATACCCGTAACCTGCCGCTGATCCTGCTGTTACCGCTGCCGATTATCGGGCTGTTAGAGCGCCACGGTTTGAAAGAACGTGCGCAGGCGTGGATTGCCAAAATCAAAAGCGCTACCGCCGGGCGTTTACTGATCGTCTACCTGTTTGTGCGTGAAGTAACGGCGGCAATGGGGCTGACCAGCCTGGGCGGCCAACCTCAGATGGTACGTCCGCTGTTGGCACCGATGGCAGAGGGGGCTACGGAAAACCGCTATGGGGAACTGCCGGAGCGTGTGCGCTATCGTCTGCGGGCAATGTCTGCTGCGACCGATAACGTCGGGCTGTTCTTTGGTGAAGATATTTTTGTCGCCTTTGGCGCGATCATCTTTATGCATAACTTTATGCTGGAATCCGGCGGCATTCAGACCGAACCGCTGCACATTGCGCTGTGGGGGATCCCAACGGCGATCTTTGCCTTCCTGATCCACTCGTTCCGTTTGTACCGCATGGACAAACAACTCAACGCTGAACTGAGCAAACTTAACCAGGCTGCGTTGCAGGCCAAGGGAGAAGGCCAATGATATTCCAACAACAATATCTCTATTGGCTGGCGGGTGCGGTATTACTGATCGTCGCCGCGATGTCGTTTGGCGATAAGGCCAACCCACGTCGTATCTCTACCGGTCTGTTCTGGGCCTTGTATGGATTGATCTTCCTGGTGGGGGATTGGACCTATGGGCTATTTGGTTCAGGGGCCGAAGCCAAACGTCAACTGCATATCACCGTGGGCGTGCTGGTGGTGGTGATGGCTTTGATCGCCGGTTTTGGCGGTGTGCGTCTTGGTAGCTATCATCAGCGCAGCCAGCAAGAGCGCGAAACCAGTGCCAAACGCCTGGGCAACCGTCTGTTTATCCCGGCGCTGGCGATCCCTGTCGTCACGGTGATCGGCGTGCTGCTGTTCAATAACATCCCAGCCTTGCAACAGGCGGTGTTTGGCAGCGGTAACCACTCCACCTTGATCACGTTGTTCTCCATGACCCTCGGCTGCTTGCTTGGCCTGGTTATTGCGGTGAAGATGACCCGTGAGAAAATGTCGCAGCCAGTGCAGGAAGCTCGTCGTCTGCTGGATTCCATCGGCTGGGCCTTCATCCTGCCGCAAATCCTGGCTACTCTTGGCCTGCTGTTCACCGTTGCGGGCGTCGGCACGGCTATCTCCCATTTAACGCAGGAATACCTGGCGGTAGATAACCGCTTTATCGCCGTAGCGGTGTATGCCATCGGCATGGCCGTATTAACCATGATCATGGGGAACGCGTTTGCGGCTTTCCCAATTGTCACTGCGGGTATCGGTATCCCGATCCTGGTACTGCAACACGGCGGTAACCCCGCGGTGATGGCGGCTATCGGCATGTTCTCCGGCTATTGCGGCACGTTGATGACGCCAATGGCTGCTAACTTTAATATTGTACCGGCGGCGTTACTGGAGTTGCCGGACAAGAATGCGGTCATCAAGGCGCAGATACCGACCGGGGTCACGTTGCTGCTGGTTAACGTATTCCTGCTTTATTTCCTGATGTTCCTCTAGGAGAACGCATGCAGAAAGTATTGATTACCGGCTTTGAGCCGTTTGGCGGCGAGCGTGTCAACCCATCCTGGGAGGTGGTGAAGCAGCTTAACGATCTGGAGCTTGGTGGGGCGCACATTATCGCGCGCCAGCTACCTTGCGTCTTCGGAGAGGCGTTGACGGTGCTGAACGCGGCCATTGACGAAGTTCAGCCAGCGATGGTGTTGGCGATCGGCCAGGCGGGCGGGCGTACCGACATCACGCTGGAGCGCGTCGCTATTAACGTCGATGATGCGCGTATTCCCGATAATCAGGGGCAACAGCCGATCGACCAGGTCATTGTGGCAGATGGCCCGGCGGCCTATTTCAGCACCTTGCCGATCAAGGCGGTGGTGAATGCGATGCGTGAGGCTGGCATTCCGGCCTCGGTATCACAAACCGCCGGGACCTATGTCTGCAACCATGTGATGTACGGTCTGTTGCACCGCTTGAGCGGGCAGCAGGCGGTGAAGGGCGGCTTTATCCATATCCCTTACCTGCCTGAGCAAGCGGCACAGCATCCTGGTGCACCGAGCATGGCAGCCCAGACGGTGCTGTTTGCTTTGGAAATGGCAATTTCGATTGCCTTGCAGGTAGAGCATGACTTGAAAGTGGTGGGTGGCGCCACGCACTGAGGTCATTTATGCTACCTCCATGTTAACCCTAGGGTTCGGCTTGCCGGACCCTTTTCAATCAAGGAGTTTGTCCATGCCAGAAGGGCCGGAGATCCGCCGGGCGGCAGATAAGCTGGCGGCGGTGATGATCGAGCAACCACTGACCGAAGTCTGGTTTGCTTTCCCGCAACTGAAACACTATCAGGTCGAGCTGGTCGGTGAACGTATCACCGCCATCGAACCGCGTGGTAAAGCCTTGTTAACCGATTTCTCCAACGGTTTGACCATGTACAGCCACAACCAGCTCTATGGCGTGTGGAAGGTGGTGCTAGCTGGCGAAACGCCAGAAACCAAGCGCGATTTGCGGGTGCGATTGGAGACGGCCGAGTGGGCGATTTTGTTGTACAGCGCTTCGGATATCACCATTGCGCCGCGCGGTGAGATCGAGCAGCACCCGTTTTTAAAACGTATTGGCCCTGACGTGCTGGATATGGCTCTGACCGTAGAGCAGGTGGAACAGCGGTTGTTATCGCCGGCGTTTTGTAAGCGCCAGTTAGGCGGGATGCTGCTGGATCAGTCTTTTCTGGCTGGCCTGGGCAACTACCTGCGAGCCGAGATTTTGTGGCAGGCAGAACTTGCACCCAAGCATAAACCGCAGGATCTCACCCCTGATGCGCTACATCAGTTGGCGCAGGCGCTGTTGGATATTCCACGCATTTCATATCAGACCCGTGGTCAGGTAGATGAAAATCGCCATCACGGCACACTGTTCAGCTTCAAGGTGTTTCATCGCAGCGGTGAGCCTTGTCCGCGCTGTGGGGCAATGATCGAGAAAACGGCGCTATCTTCGCGACCGTTTTATTGGTGCCCGGTTTGCCAGAAGTAACCCATAAAAAAACGCTGCCAGTGGGGCAGCGTCAAGTCGATTGGGTCATTAGCCGAGTTGGGGCGAATATGACGCCCCTGCTAAAGCTTACTTCTTAACCTGAGACTTGAACTCACGCTCGGCATAGCCGGTATACAGCTGACGCGGACGAGCGATCTTGATGCCTTCGTCGTGCATTTCGTTCCAGTGGGCAATCCAGCCAATGGTACGGGCAATTGCGAAGATCACCGTAAACATGGAAGAAGGAATACCCATTGCTTTCAGGATGATACCTGAATAGAAATCGACGTTCGGGTACAGTTTCTTCTCGATGAAGTACGGGTCGTTCAACGCGATGTGTTCCAGCTCCATCGCCACCTGCAGCAGGTTGTCGTCTTTCTTGTTCAGTTCTTTCAGCACTTCGTGACAGGTTTCACGCATCACGGTGGCGCGTGGATCGTAGTTTTTGTACACGCGGTGGCCAAAGCCCATCAGACGGAACGAGTCATTCTTGTCTTTGGCGCGTTTGATGAACTCAGGGATGTGCTCAACGGTTTTGATCTCTTCGAGCATCTTCAGTGCTGCTTCGTTGGCACCGCCGTGCGCTGGCCCCCACAGGGAAGCGATACCGGCCGCGATACAGGCAAACGGGTTGGCACCTGATGAACCGGCGGTACGCACGGTGGAGGTGGACGCGTTCTGCTCATGGTCGGCATGCAGGATCAGAATACGATCCATGGCGCGTTCCAGCACTGGATTCACCACGTACTCTTCGCAAGGTGTAGCAAACATCATGCGCAGGAAGTTACCGGCGTAGGACAGGTCGTTGCGTGGATAAACAAACGGCTGGCCGAGAGAATACTTGTAACACATCGCTGCCACGGTAGGCATTTTGGACAGCAGGCGGAACGCGGTGATCTCACGGTGACGTTCATTGTTGACGTCCAGCGCATCGTGATAGAACGCAGCCAGGGCACCTGTCACGCCGCACAGCACCGCCATTGGGTGCGAGTCACGGCGGAAACCACGGAACAGATGGGTGATCTGGTCGTGGATCATGGTGTGGCGGGTTACCGTGGTTTTGAAAGTTTCGAACTCTTCAGCGCTCGGGGTTTCGCCGTACAGCAGGATGTAGCACACCTCCAGGTAGGAGGACTCTTTTGCCAACTGCTCAATCGGGAAGCCGCGGTGCAGCAGGATACCTTTGTCGCCGTCGATGAACGTGATTTTGGATTCACAGGAAGCGGTAGAAGTAAAGCCGGGATCAAATGTGAAATAACCTTTGGAGCCCAGGGCGCGTACGTCAATCACATCAGGGCCCAGTGAAGGGGTGAGCACGCCCAGTTCGATCGGAGCTTCGCCGTTGTTGATGCTTAGCGTCGCTTTCTTATCAGTCATTTACAGTCTCCTTAACGCCTTATTTTAAAAACCTCTAACAACTGAAATACCTTAAATCTCCGCAGGTTGCCCGCAATAAAGTCGAGCGAACGCTAACTCTGTGAGCGACAGCGCATTTGCGCCGGTAGGGGACAGAGTTTGCACCAGGCGAACAAGACGGGTTAGCAGCCGTTAACGATTCATCGGGATTCGTTATTTTCTTTTAATCATTACCTACGATCTGTTTGGAATGTTAACCACATACACTATCGCTACACTGTTGCATAACTTGTGCTTAGGGGGAAGTGTATCCGGTGACCGCTAGTGCATCATAGGGTTGATTGCTGCCCTATTTGTAATGGAAATGTTGATCTCTTGTCAAATCAGATAATTAATTTCGTGCTAAATGTAATAATCGTGATCTAAATCACTGTTCTGGGGAAATGTGACCAAAGGGATTGTATGGGAATTGTAATAAGAATGTGAACCTCCTATACTGCCGCCAGGTCTCCGGATTACCCTGAAGTAGGAGCACCCAGCGTTATCACTACGCGCCGTTTAAGCACTAGGATATCGATGTTTGAGCGCGTGAGGTGTAAGAGTGAAAACTCTTGGACGCTGTCTGATCCCCACCCAGGTCCGGAGGAAGGAAAATAATAAGAGCTGTGTGGGCAAAACCGTGAAAAAACAAAGACCTGTCAATCTGGATCTGCAAACGATCCGGTTTCCTGTAACTGCGATAGCGTCCATCTTACACCGAGTCTCTGGCGTAATTACTTTCGTTGCCGTGGGCATTCTCCTCTGGCTGCTGGGTATCTCTCTCTCTTCTCAAGAGGGCTTCCTGCACGCTGCCGCCATCATGAATAGCTTCTTCGTGAAATTCATTTTCTGGGGGATCCTCACCGCGTTGGCCTATCACATTTGCGGTGGCATTCGTCACTTGTTAATGGATTTTGGCTATATCGAAGAGAGTTTAGCCGCAGGTACCCGTTCTGCCCAGGTGGCGTTCGGTCTGACCGTCGTGCTGTCAATTCTGGCTGGAGTCCTCGTATGGTAAGCAACGTTTCTGCATTAGGACGTAACGGCGTACACGACTGGTTGTTACTGCGTGCTTCCGCTATCGTCATCACCCTGTATGTTCTCTATATCCTGGGCTTCGTGGCTACGGCTCCGGACATCACCTATGAAATCTGGCGCGGCTTCTTCGCCACCTCCATTACGAAAGTATTCACCTTGCTGACATTGCTATCGATCCTGGTTCACGCCTGGGTGGGAATGTGGCAGGTGCTGACGGACTATATCAAGCCACTGGCGTTACGCCTGGTGCTGCAACTGGCGATTGTCGTCACGTTGCTGGTCTATTTACTGTACGGAACAATCGTAGTGTGGGGTGCTTAAATGAAACTGCCAATCAGAGAGTTTGATGCAGTTGTTATCGGTGCTGGTGGCGCAGGTATGCGCGCGGCGCTGCAGATTTCCCAGGCGGGCTCAACCTGTGCCCTGCTTTCCAAAGTATTCCCGACCCGTTCCCATACCGTGTCTGCACAAGGCGGCATTACCGTAGCCTTGGGCAATAACCACGAAGACAACTGGGAATGGCATATGTACGACACGGTGAAAGGTTCCGACTATATCGGTGACCAGGACGCCATTGAATATATGTGTAAAACCGGCCCGGAAGCGATTCTGGAGTTGGAACACATGGGCCTGCCGTTCTCCCGTCTGGACGATGGCCGCATTTATCAACGCCCGTTTGGCGGCCAGTCACTGAACTTTGGTGGCGAGCAGGCGGCCCGTACCGCTGCGGCGGCAGACCGTACCGGTCACGCGTTGTTGCACACCCTTTATCAGCAGAACCTGAAAAACCACACCACCATCTTCTCCGAGTGGTATGCGCTGGATCTGGTGAAAAACCAGGATGGTGCGGTAGTCGGTACCACCGCTATCTGTATCGAAACCGGTGAAGTCGTGTACTTCAAGGCCAAGGCAACCATTCTGGCTACCGGTGGGGCAGGCCGTATTTACCAATCCACCACCAACGCCCACATCAATACCGGTGACGGTGTCGGTATGGCGCTGCGTGCCGGTGTACCGGTGCAGGATATGGAAATGTGGCAGTTCCACCCAACCGGTATTGCCGGGGCTGGCGTACTGGTCACCGAAGGTTGTCGCGGTGAAGGTGGTTACCTGCTGAACAAACATGGCGAACGTTTCATGGAACGTTATGCGCCAAATGCCAAAGATCTGGCGGGCCGTGACGTTGTGGCACGTTCGATCATGATTGAGATCCGTGAAGGCCGCGGCTGTGACGGTCCATGGGGCCCACATGCCAAACTGAAACTGGATCACCTGGGCAAAGAAGTGCTGGAGTCCCGCCTGCCGGGCATTCTGGAGCTGTCCCGTACCTTCGCTCACGTCGATCCGGTGAAAGAGCCGATCCCGGTTATTCCAACCTGCCACTATATGATGGGCGGTATTCCGACCAAAGTAACCGGCCAGGCGCTGACCGTGAACGAGAAAGGCGAAGACGTGGTGATCCCGGGTCTGTTCGCGGTCGGCGAAATTGCCTGCGTATCGGTACACGGCGCCAACCGTCTGGGTGGCAACTCGCTGCTGGATCTGGTGGTGTTTGGTCGCTCTGCCGGTATGCACCTGCAAGAGTCGTTGGCAGAGCAGGGCGAAAGCCGCGAAGCCAGCGAATCGGACGTCGAAGCTTCGCTGGATCGTCTGAACCGTTGGAACAACACCCGTTCTGGTGAAGATCCGGTGGAAATTCGTAAGGCACTGCAATCCTGTATGCAGCATAACTTCTCGGTGTTCCGCGAAGGTGATGCGATGGCGAAAGGGTTGGAAGAGCTGAAAGTGATCCGTGAACGTCTGAAGAACGCACGCCTGGATGATACCTCCAGCGAATTCAACACCCAGCGCATCGAATGCCTGGAGTTGGATAACTTGATGGAGACCGCGTATTCCACCGCCGTGTCGGCCAACTTCCGTACCGAGAGCCGTGGCGCGCATAGCCGCTTCGACTACCCGGAGCGTGACGATGCCAACTGGCTGTGCCATTCGCTGTATCTGCCGCAATCGGAAAGCATGACGCGTCGTGAAGTGAACATGCAACCGAAGCTGCGCGCGGCATTCCCGCCGAAAGTGCGTTCTTACTAATTGCGGAGCTCGATTGATGAAACTTGAATTCTCTATCTATCGCTACAATCCGGATGTTGATAGCGCCCCGCATATGCAGGACTACAGCCTGGAAGCGGAAGAAGGCCGTGACATGATGCTGCTGGATGCGTTGATCCAGCTGAAAGAAAAGGACCCGACCTTATCTTTCCGCCGCTCTTGCCGTGAAGGCGTGTGCGGTTCAGACGGCATCAATATGAACGGTAAGAATGGCCTAGCCTGTATCACCCCAGTCTCGTCGTTGCGTAAAGGCAACAACAAGATTGTGATCCGCCCGCTGCCGGGGTTACCGGTGGTGCGCGATCTGGTGGTGGATATGGGGCAGTTCTATACCCAGTATGAAAAGATCAAGCCGTTCTTGATTAATGATGGCAAGAATCCTCCGGCGCGTGAGCACCTGCAAACGCCGGATCAGCGGGAAAAACTGGATGGATTGTACGAATGTATTCTCTGTGCCTGTTGCTCCACCTCTTGCCCATCGTTCTGGTGGAACCCTGACAAGTTTGTTGGCCCGGCCGGTCTGTTGGCGGCGTACCGCTTCCTGATCGACAGCCGTGATACGGAAACTGAAGCACGATTGGACGATCTGAACGACGCTTTCAGTGTTTTCCGCTGCCATAGCATTATGAATTGTGTCAGTGTATGTCCTAAGGGCTTGAATCCGACCCGTGCAATTGGTCATATCAAGTCTATGCTGCTGCAACGCGGCGCATAAACAGAACGAGATGCTGCGCCGGTGTCTTTACCGGCGCACATCCCAAGAGGGGATCTCTAAAAACTGACCCGTGATTGTGGTTAAAGGCAATCAGGTTTGTCCCGCCGGTTTTTAGAGGTTCCTTGTATGGGGCCGCAAGGTCCAAAACAGAACGTGCACTTGTATAAGCACGTCTAGTGAACCGTTAAGCGTACCATTACGGTAATTATGTTAACCACGGCGAAAACTGAAGCTTTAAAGCTTAAGGGATCAAAATGCAGAACGGCGCAATGAAGGCCTGGCTGGATTCCTCCTATCTGGCGGGCGCGAACCAGTCCTACATAGAGCAGCTCTATGAAGACTTTTTAACCGATCCGAGTTCCGTTGAAGATAGTTGGCGTTCGATTTTCCAGCAACTACCAACTGCGGGTGTCAAACCCGATCAGCTCCACTCCCAAACGCGAGATTACTTCCGCCGCCTGGCGAAAGATTCTGCTCGTTATAACACCACCATCAACGATCCTGAAACCGATGCCAAGCAGGTCAAGGTATTGCAGCTGATCAACGCCTTCCGCTTCCGTGGGCATCAGCACGCTAACCTCGACCCGTTAGACCTGTGGAAACAGGAGCGCGTTCCCGATCTCGATCCGGCGTACCACAACCTGACCGAAGCCGACTTCCAGGAAACCTTCAACGTGGGTTCTTTTGCCATCGGCAAAGAAACCATGAAGCTGAGCGATCTGTACGCGGCGCTGAAGCAGACCTACTGCGGTTCGATCGGTGCCGAGTATATGCACATCACCAACACCGAAGAGAAACGCTGGATCCAGCAGCGCATTGAATCGGTAGCGGGGCGTGCCAGCTTCACCACCGATGAGAAACGCCGTTTCCTGAGCGAACTGACAGCAGCCGAAGGGCTGGAGCGTTACCTGGGTGCCAAATTCCCTGGGGCCAAACGTTTCTCGCTGGAAGGTGGCGACGCGTTGGTGCCGATGCTGAAAGAAATGGTGCGTCACGCGGGCAAAAACGGCACGCGTGAAGTGGTGCTGGGTATGGCCCACCGTGGCCGTCTGAACGTGTTGATCAACGTGCTGGGTAAAAAACCGGCCGACCTGTTCGACGAGTTTGCCGGCAAGCATAAAGAACACCTGGGCACCGGTGACGTGAAATATCACCAGGGCTTCTCTTCCGACGTGGAAACCGAAGGCGGCATGGTTCACCTGGCGCTGGCGTTTAACCCGTCGCACCTGGAAATCGTCAGCCCGGTTGTCATGGGGTCTGTACGTGCCCGCCGTGACCGTCTGGACGAAGCGCGCAGCAACATGGTTCTGCCAATCACCATTCATGGTGACGCAGCAATCACCGGGCAGGGCGTGGTTCAGGAAACCCTGAACATGTCGCAGGCTCGCGGTTATGAAGTGGGCGGCACGGTGCGTATCGTCATCAACAACCAGGTTGGTTTCACTACCTCCAACCCGTTGGACGCGCGTTCCACCCAATACTGTACCGATATCGCCAAGATGGTGCAGGCTCCAATTTTCCACGTGAATGCCGATGATCCGGAAGCGGTGGCCTTTGTCACCCGTCTGGCGTTGGATTTCCGTAACACCTTTAAACGTGACGTGATGATCGATCTGGTCTGCTACCGTCGCCATGGGCATAACGAGGCCGATGAGCCAAGTGCAACCCAGCCGGTGATGTATCAGAAGATCAAGAAACACCCAACGCCACGCAAACTCTACGCTGACGTGCTGACCGAACAGAAGGTTGCCAGCCTGGAAGATGCCACGGAAATGGTCAACCTGTATCGCGATGCTCTCGACCGCGGTGACTGTGTGGTTGAAGAGTGGCGTCCGATGAACCTGCACTCCTTCACCTGGTCGCCATACCTGAACCATGAGTGGGACGAAGAGTACCCAAGCAAGGTTGAGATGAAGCGCCTGCAGGAACTGGCTCGCCGCATCAGCAGCGTACCGGAAGCGATCGAAATGCAGTCGCGCGTCGCGAAAATCTATGGCGATCGTGCCGAGATGGCTGCAGGCAACAAACCGTTCGACTGGGGCGCAGCGGAAACGCTGGCTTACGCCACCATGGCTGATGAAGGCATCCCGATCCGTATTTCCGGTGAAGATGCTGGCCGTGGCACCTTCTTCCACCGTCATGCGGTGGTGCACAACCAGAAAAATGGTTCTGTCTATGTCCCGCTGGCGAATATCCACAGCGGCCAGGGCGAATTCAAAGTCTGGGACTCGGTGCTGTCTGAAGAAGCCGTTCTGGCATTTGAATATGGCTACGCCACCGCAGAGCCGCGCACCCTGACCATCTGGGAAGCGCAGTTTGGTGACTTTGCCAACGGTGCTCAGGTAGTGATCGACCAGTTCATCAGCTCCGGTGAGCAGAAATGGGGCCGTATGTGTGGCCTGGTGATGCTGCTGCCGCACGGTTACGAAGGCCAGGGCCCAGAGCACTCCTCTGCGCGTCTGGAACGTTACCTGCAGCTGTGTGCAGAACAGAACATGCAGGTGTGCATCCCATCCACTCCGGCACAGGTCTACCATATGCTGCGCCGTCAGGCGTTGCGCGGTATGCGCCGTCCGCTGGTGGTGATGTCACCGAAGTCCCTGCTGCGTCATCCGCTGGCAGTCTCTTCCCTGGAAGAACTGGCAAACGGCACCTTCCAACCGGCCATCGGCGAAATTGACGAGCTGGATGCCAAAGCGGTGAAACGCGTGGTGCTGTGTTCTGGTAAGGTTTATTACGATCTGCTGGAACAACGCCGCAAGAACGACCAGAAAGACGTGGCCATCGTACGTATCGAGCAACTGTATCCGTTCCCGCATCAGGCCGTTCAGGCGGTATTGGAACAGTATGCCCACGTGCATGATTTCGTCTGGTGTCAGGAAGAGCCGTTGAACCAGGGCGCCTGGTATTGCAGCCAACACAATTTCCGTGAAGTGATCCCGTTTGGGGCCTCTTTACGTTACGCAGGACGTCCAGCCTCTGCCTCTCCGGCGGTAGGTTATATGTCCGTACACCAGAAGCAGCAGCAGGCTCTGGTGAATGACGCGCTGAATATTGAAGAAAAAATTTAAAGGAAAGCTAATGAGTAGCGTAGATATTCTGGTTCCTGACCTCCCTGAATCCGTTGCCGATGCGACCGTCGCCACCTGGCATAAAAAACCGGGTGATACCGTTCAGCGTGACGAAGTGCTGGTTGAGATTGAAACCGACAAAGTTGTATTGGAAGTGCCAGCCAGTGAAGCCGGTGTACTGGAAGCGATCCTGGAAGACGAAGGCGCAACCGTGACTTCACGTCAGCTTCTCGGGCGCATCCGTCAGGGTGACAGCTCTGGCAAGCCGACCGAAGCGAAAGCTCAGAGCGTTGAATCAACTCCGGCACAGCGCGCAACCGCTAGCCTGGAAGAAGAAAACAACGACGCACTCAGCCCGGCGATCCGCCGCCTGATTGCCGAACACGATCTCGATGCTGCCGCCATCAAAGGCAGCGGCGTGGGTGGCCGTATCACGCGTGAAGACGTAGAAGCGCACCTGGCTGCCAGCAAGAAAGCGGCACCGGCAGCAGCCCCAGCGGCGGCACCTCAGCCAGCCTTGGGCGGCCGTAGCGAAAAACGTGTTCCTATGACCCGTCTGCGCAAACGCGTGGCCGAGCGCCTGTTGGAAGCGAAGAACAGCACCGCGATGCTGACCACCTTCAACGAAATCAACATGCAGCCGATCATGGATCTGCGCAAGCAGTACGGCGAAGCCTTCGAAAAACGCCACGGTGTACGTCTGGGCTTTATGTCCTTCTACATCAAAGCGGTAGTCGAAGCGCTGAAACGCTTCCCGGAAGTGAACGCCTCTATCGACGGTAGCGATGTGGTTTACCACAACTACTTCGATATCAGCATTGCGGTATCAACCCCGCGTGGCCTGGTAACCCCGGTACTGCGTGACGTTGATTCCATGAGCATGGCGGACATCGAGAAGAAAATCAAAGAGCTGGCGATCAAAGGCCGTGACGGCAAATTGACCGTGGAAGAGCTGACTGGCGGTAACTTCACTATTACCAACGGCGGCGTGTTCGGTTCATTGATGTCTACCCCGATCATCAACCCACCGCAGAGCGCCATTCTGGGTATGCACGCCATCAAGGATCGCCCAATGGCGGTCAATGGTCAGGTCGTGATCCAGCCGATGATGTATCTGGCTCTGTCTTACGATCATCGTCTGATCGATGGCAAAGAGTCGGTGAGTTATCTGGTGACGGTGAAAGACATGCTGGAAGATCCGGCTCGTCTGCTGCTGGACGTTTAATCCCTGCAAGGGCGCGGTTTTTGCCGCGCCCACACCCTGTGCTATGTGGCCGATAAGTCATGCGGAATACCGCGAAAGTGACCCGGCTAAAACTTTCTGACCTGAATGGATAGAACATCATGAATTTACACGAATATCAGGCAAAACAGCTGTTTGCTCGGTATGGCATGCCAGCACCAACCGGTTACGCCTGTACCACTCCGCGTGAAGCAGAAGAAGCCGCATCTAAAATCGGCTCCGGCCCGTGGGTGGTAAAATGTCAGGTTCATGCTGGCGGCCGTGGTAAAGCTGGTGGCGTTAAAGTCGTTAACAGCAAAGAAGATATCCGTGCTTTTGCCGAAGCCTGGCTGGGTAAACGCTTGGTGACCTACCAGACCGATGCGCTGGGCCAGCCGGTTCACCAGATCCTGGTAGAAGCGGCCACCGACATCGACAAAGAGCTGTATCTGGGTGCGGTAGTTGACCGTGCCAGCCGTCGCGTAGTGTTTATGGCTTCCACCGAAGGCGGCGTTGAAATTGAGAAAGTTGCGGAAGAGACCCCGGAACTGATCCACAAAATGACCATCGATCCACTGGCAGGCCCACAGCCTTACCAGGGTCGTGAGCTGGCGTTCAAACTGGGCCTGACCGGTAAGCAAGTCGGCCAATTTGCCAAAATCTTTATGGGTCTGGCAACGCTGTTCCTGGAGCGCGATCTGGCGATGGTTGAGATCAACCCGCTGGTAGTGACCAAGCAGGGCGATCTGATCTGCCTGGATGGTAAGCTGGGTGCTGATGGCAACGCCCTGTTCCGCCAGTCCGAACTGCGTGAAATGCGTGACCTTTCTCAGGAAGATGAGCGTGAATCCCGTGCGGCCCAGTGGGAACTGAACTATGTCGCCCTCGACGGTAACATCGGTTGTATGGTGAACGGTGCCGGTCTGGCGATGGGTACCATGGACATCGTGAAACTGCACGGTGGCGAACCAGCCAACTTCCTGGATGTGGGCGGTGGCGCAACCAAAGAGCGCGTGACCGAAGCCTTCAAAATCATCCTGTCTGACGACAAGGTGAAAGCGGTACTGGTTAACATCTTTGGTGGCATTGTGCGTTGCGATCTGATCGCAGACGGTATCATTGGCGCGGTAGCTGAAGTGGGCGTTAACGTCCCGGTGGTAGTGCGCTTGGAAGGGAACAACGCCGAACTGGGCGCCAAGAAACTGGCGGACAGCGGTTTGAATATCATTGCTGCGACCAGCCTGACTGATGCGGCTCAGCAAGTTGTTGCGGCAGTGGAGGGTAAATAATGTCCATTTTAATCGATAAGAACACCAAAGTAATCTGCCAGGGTTTCACCGGTAGCCAGGGTACCTTCCACTCCGAACAAGCTATCGCTTACGGCACCAAAATGGTGGGTGGCGTGACTCCGGGCAAAGGCGGTACTCAGCACCTGGGTCTGCCAGTGTTCAACACCGTGCGTGAGGCTGTTGAAGCGACTGGCGCTACCGCGTCTGTTATCTACGTGCCAGCGCCATTCTGCAAAGATTCTATTCTGGAAGCCATCGATGCAGGCATCAAACTGATCATCACCATCACCGAAGGCATCCCGACCCTGGATATGCTGACCGTGAAAGTGAAGCTGGATGAAGCCGGCGTGCGCATGATTGGCCCGAACTGCCCTGGTGTGATCACCCCAGGCGAATGTAAGATCGGTATCATGCCTGGCCATATTCACCTGCCAGGCAAGGTGGGCATCGTTTCCCGTTCAGGTACCCTGACCTATGAAGCGGTAAAACAAACCACTGACGCCGGTCTGGGGCAGTCTACCTGCGTCGGTATCGGTGGTGACCCGATCCCGGGTTCCAACTTTATCGATATCCTGAAGTTGTTCCAGGAAGATCCACAGACCGAAGCTATCGTGATGATCGGTGAGATTGGCGGCAGCGCGGAAGAAGAAGCGGCGGCCTATATCAAAGAGCACGTCACCAAGCCGGTAGTCGGTTATATCGCTGGTGTTACTGCACCTAAAGGCAAGCGTATGGGCCATGCTGGCGCCATCATTGCCGGCGGCAAAGGGACTGCGGATGAGAAGTTCGCGGCTCTGGAAGCGGCAGGGGTGAAAACCGTACGCAGCCTGGCTGATATCGGTGATGCAGTGAAGGCGATCCTGAATCGTTAGTACCGTATAGCAAATAATAATATCTCGACATGTTTGGCCGCCTTTGGGCGGCCTTTTTTATGTATGTCACTGAGAGAGAAGGGCGTTTTGCAAGGCATTGTTGCGGGAGGTGAGAGCTGATCACTCAATGCTTGCAGGTTCTGGGATCAACCTCGCAACATGGTCTATGATTACTTAGCAAAAAGCAGATTTGTGAGTTAACTCACTGCAATTGCCATTGAAAATAAAAAGTTAATATCTATCGAATGGTAATGCTGAAGTAATACAATTGGGGGTATTTTAAATTACATTTATTTAACACAAAGATATCAATAAAAAACAATTAAACCATTGCTTAACATGGGCGCTGGGAAATTACAGTAAAATGTGTAATGAGCCTAGCAATAATATGCAGATAGGCTTAAATTGTTTTAGATCAATATTGGCCTGGCTACCTATTTAGGCTGATTTTTGACCTGTAGCCAAAAGTCCAACCTGCGTCACGCAAATACCTATTTATTGTATGGGCTTTGGCGAGTATCATGCCATTGTGTAATTATGGATGGTTGATCTTGTTGCATTTGTTACCCGCTGTCGGTTTTCATTGGTGCGTTTTGCTCCCGCCCCTCGTGGTCTGGCTCTGAACGTACGGTTGAAAGCGGAGAGGCTGGATCAAATTTTGTTGTGTTTAAGGGCATTCACTGCGGGGCGTTACCGGCTACTCTTTCGGGAGTAATACCGATAACCGCAAGTCGGAGTCTTCCTGCGAGGAGCAAGGAGTCAAGATGTTTGATATTGTCGAACTGTCGCGCTTACAGTTTGCTTTAACGGCGATGTACCACTTCCTATTTGTCCCATTAACGCTGGGTATGGCGTTTTTGCTGGCAATTATGGAAACGGTATATGTGCTGTCCGGCAAACAAATTTATAAAGATATGACCAAATTCTGGGGCAAGTTATTTGCAATCAACTTTGCTCTGGGTGTGGCCACCGGGTTGACCATGGAGTTCCAGTTCGGGACCAACTGGTCGTACTTCTCTCATTACGTCGGTGACATCTTCGGGGCCCCGCTGGCTATCGAAGGTCTGATGGCGTTCTTCCTGGAATCGACGCTGGTCGGTCTGTTCTTCTTCGGCTGGGATCGCCTGAGCAAGATCCAGCACATGACGGTCACCTGGTTTGTTGCCCTCGGCTCAAACCTGTCTGCGCTGTGGATCCTGGTCGCCAACGGCTGGATGCAAAACCCAATCGCCTCCGACTTCAACTTTGAAACCATGCGTATGGAGATGCTCAGCTTCTCCGAGCTGGTCTTCAACCCGGTTGCACAGGTGAAGTTCGTTCACACCGTAGCTGCTGGCTACACCACCGGCGCGATGTTCGTGCTGGGTATCAGCTCTTACTATCTGCTGAAAGGGCGTGACGTTGCTTTTGCCAAGCGTTCGTTCGCCATTGCTGCCAGCTTCGGTATGGCTGCTATCCTTTCCGTTATCGTGCTGGGTGATGAATCCGGTTACGAAATGGGGGACGTGCAGAAAACCAAACTGGCTGCCATTGAAGCCGAATGGGAAACTCAACCGGCTCCGGCCGCATTTACCCTGTTCGGTATTCCGAACCAGGAGAAAATGGAGAACTCCTTCGCAATTCAAATTCCTTGGGCGCTCGGCCTGATTGCTACCCGTTCTATCGACACCCCGGTTATCGGCCTGCGCGATCTGATGGCACAGCACCAGGTGCGTATCCGTAACGGTATGAAGGCTTACCAACTGCTGGAAGAGCTGCGTGGCGGTAATACCGATCCGGCAGTGCGTACCGCATTCAACGATACCAAACAGGATCTGGGCTACGGCATGCTGCTCAAGCGCTATACCGAAAACGTCACCGACGCAACGGAAGCGCAGATCCAGCAGGCAACCAAAGATTCTATCCCGCGCGTTGCTCCACTGTACTTCGCCTTCCGTATCATGGTGGCGGCTGGCGTGTTGATGCTGTTTATCATCGGCCTGTCATTCTTGAGCGTGGTACGTGGTCGTATCGGTCAGAAGAAATGGCTGCTTCGCGCTGCGCTGTTCGGCCTGCCATTACCATGGATTGCCGTTGAAGCGGGCTGGTTCGTGGCAGAGTATGGCCGTCAGCCGTGGGCGATAGGTGAGGTGCTGCCAACCGCAGTCGCCACCTCTTCGCTGACCGCAGGCGACATTCTGTTCTCAATGGGGCTGATATGCGGCTTGTACACCCTGTTCCTGGTGGCTGAAATGTACCTGATGTTCAAGTTTGCACGTCTGGGTCCAAGCAGCCTGAAAACTGGCCGCTACCACTTTGAACAACCGACTGCCGCCGTGCAGGAAGCGCGCTAAACAGGAGTCCAAGATATGTTTGATTACGAAGTACTGCGATTTATCTGGTGGCTCCTGGTTGGCATCTTGCTGATCGGTTTCGCCGTCACCGATGGTTTCGATATGGGTGTCGGTATTCTGATGCGCATCATCGGTAAAACCGATACCGAGCGCCGGGTAATGATCAACGCCATTGCCCCGCACTGGGACGGTAACCAGGTGTGGTTGATCACCGCCGGTGGCGCATTGTTTGCCGCCTGGCCAATGGTTTATGCTGCCGCGTTCTCTGGTTTCTATGTGGCCATGATCCTGGTGCTGGCTGCCTTGTTCTTCCGCCCGGTCGGTTTTGACTACCGCTCGAAGCTGGAAAACAGCACCTGGCGTAACATGTGGGACTGGGGCATCTTTGTCGGTAGCTTCGTGCCTGCGGTGGTGTTCGGCGTGGCGTTCGGTAACCTGTTACAGGGCGTGCCGTTCCATATCGATGAATATCTGCGTCTGTTCTATACCGGCAACTTCTTCCAACTGTTGAACCCGTTTGGTTTGCTGGCCGGTATTGTCAGCCTGACCATGCTGGTGACTCAGGGGGCAACCTACCTGCAGATGCGTACCACTGCCGAGATTCACCTGCGCTCACGCGCTGCGGCGCAGATTTCTGCGCTGGTGATGGGCGTATGCTTCCTGTTGGCGGGTATCTGGCTGGTGAAAGGTATCGACGGTTTCGTGATCACCTCAGCACTGGATACGGCAGCGGAATCCAACCCACTGCGTAAAGAAGTGGCTCATCAGGCGGGTGCCTGGTTGATCAACTACAACAAGTATCCAATCCTGTGGGCACTGCCGGCGTTGGGCGTGGTTCTGCCACTGTTCACTATCCTGTTTGCCCGTTTGGACAAAGCTGCGATGGCGTTCCTGAGTTCATCACTGACGATTGCCTGTGTGATCCTGACGGCTGGGGTAACCATGTTCCCGTTCGTTATGCCATCAAGCACCGTGCCTAACGTCAGCCTGACCATGTGGGATGCGACTTCCAGCCTGTTCACGCTGCAGGTGATGACCGTTGTTGCCATTATCTTCGTGCCAATCGTTCTGGCGTACACCGCTTGGGCGTACTACAAAATGTTTGGTCGCCTGGATAAGAACTTCATCGAAAAAAATAAGCATTCGCTGTACTAAGCAAAAGGAGCTAAACCATGTGGTATTTTGCCTGGATCCTCGGAACGCTTCTTGCCTGTGCCTTCGGTATCATCACGGCGCTGGCGCTTGAGCACAGTGAAGATTCAAAAGCGCAGCAAGACGGTAAGTGATGAGTTCGTCACTGGTGGATAAGCTGTACGCTATCACCGACAAGGGCCCGGTTCGGGCCCTTTCATTGGTGCTGGCGGTGATTTTGGCGGGATGTGTCTTTTGGGATCCTAGCCGTTTTGCAGCACGTACCAGCTCGTTAGAGATCTGGCAGGGCATCTTGCTGATCTGGGCGGTATGTGCGGGCATCGTTCACGGTGTCGGCTTCCGGTCACAGAGCACGTTTTGGCGTGCATTTTTCGCGCCATTACCTGCAATTGTGATCCTGGCCGCAGGATTACTTTACGTTTCTTTATAATCTATTACGCATCCCCCATGTTATGGGCCGTTCAGGCCCATAATTATTTTCATTCCCATTCAGTAACCCATTCCCAACCCGATCCGTCTTGCGTATAGTAGCAATCGTTCAATTGCCTTGGTTTGGAAGTCTCGTGAGTAATAAGTTGTTTCGATGGCCGGTTCGTGTTTACTTTGAAGACACAGATGCCGGTGGTGTGGTCTACCACGCCCGTTACGTCGCTTTTTATGAAAGAGCGCGCACCGAGATGCTGCGTCAACATAACTTTCATCAACAGCAGCTGCTCAGTGAAGAACATGTCGCTTTCGCTGTCCGGCGTATGACGGTGGATTATCTGTCACCAGCTCGTCTTGACGATCTGCTGGAAGTGCAGAGCAAAATCACCTCAATACGCGGGGCTTCTCTTACGTTTGCTCAACGCATTGTTAATTCTGACGGTACTCTCTTGAGTCAGGCCGATGTATTGATTGCATGCATTGATCCACACCAAATGAAGCCGATAGCGCTTCCTAAGTCTATTGTCGCGGAGTTTAAGCAGTGACTGACATGAACATCCTAGATCTATTCTTGAAGGCGAGCCTGCTGGTCAAGTTTATCATGCTGATTTTGATATGCTTTTCAGTGGCTTCTTGGGCGATCATCATCCAGCGGACCCGCATCCTCAATGCGGCCACTCGCGACGCCGAAGCCTTCGAAGACAAATTCTGGTCTGGTATCGAGCTTTCCCGTCTGTATCAGGAAAGCCAGGCGCGCCGCGATAGCCTGACTGGCTCAGAGCAGATTTTCCATTCCGGTTTCAAAGAGTTTGCCCGTTTGCACCGCGCTAACAGCCATGCGCCGGAGTCGGTGATCGAAGGCGCAACGCGTGCGATGCGTATTTCGATGAATCGTGAGCTGGAAACGCTGGAAAACCATATTCCTTTCCTCGGCACCGTGGGTTCCATCAGCCCGTATATCGGCCTGTTTGGTACTGTGTGGGGGATCATGCACGCCTTTATCGCCCTGGGCGCGGTAAAACAAGCCACCTTGCAGATGGTAGCACCGGGTATCGCCGAAGCGTTGATCGCCACGGCCATCGGTCTGTTTGCCGCGATCCCTGCCGTTATGGCCTATAACCGCCTAAACCAGCGCGTTAACAAGCTTGAGCAGAATTACGACAACTTTATGGAAGAGTTCACCGCTATTCTGCATCGTCAGGCCTTCTCCAGCGACAGCAAATAAGAAGTAGGAGGGTAGCATGGCGAGAGTTCGTGGTCGTAACAAGCGTGAGCTGAAGTCGGAAATCAACATTGTTCCTCTGCTGGACGTCTTGTTGGTGCTGTTGCTGATCTTTATGGCAACCGCGCCAATCATCACCCAAAGCGTTGAAGTTGATTTGCCTGATGCCACCGATTCCAAGACGGTGTCCAGTGACGATAATCCACCGGTGATCCTGGAAGTTTCCGGCGTAGGTCAGTACACCCTGGTGGTTGATCACAACCGTATGGAGCTGTTGCCGCCTGAGCAGGTGGCGGCCGAAGCCAAGTCGCGTCTGGCAGCTAATCCGAAGACGGTGTTTTTGATCGGTGGGGCCAAGGAAGTACCGTACGATGAGATTATCAAGGCATTGAATATTCTGCATCAGGCGGGTGTCGCTTCCGTAGGGTTGATGACCCAGCCAATCTAACCGTAAGGTCAGTGGCAACCCGGTTCCTGCCCTGTGGCGCAGGAACCCCGTTTAAGCAGCAGTTTTTGGGATTCTATTTTGGTAAAGGCAACTGAGCAAAATGATAAGCTGAACCGCTCCGTGATTGTATCGGTGGTTCTGCACATTCTATTGATTGCCCTGTTGATTTGGGGTTCGCTGTACGAAAATACTGAAATGAGTAGTGCAGGCGGCGGCGGTGATGGTTCCGTGGTCGGGGCCGTGATGGTCGATCCAGGGGCGGTGGTAGAGCAGTACAATCGCCAGCAACAACAGAGCAGTGATGCACAGCGTGCAGAAAAGCAGCGCCAGAAGAAGGCGGAGCAACAGGCTGAAGAGCTGCAGCAGAAGCAGGCGGCGGAACAGCAGCGCCTGAAAGAACTGGAACAAGAGCGTTTGGCCGCGCAGGAAAAAGCCGCGCAGGACGCCAAGGCACAGGCCGAACAGCAGAAGAAAGCCGCTGAGCAGCAACAGCAGGCCGCTGAGCAGCAGAAAGCAGCAGAAGCCGCTGCGGCGAAGGCCAAAGAACAACAGAAGGCAGCTGAGCAAGCTGCGGCAAAAGCTAAAGCTGAGGCGGATAAAATAGCCAAGGCGCAGGCAGACGCACAGAAGAAAGCCGAAGCGGAAGCCAAGAAAGAAGCTGCCGCTGCCGCCGCTGCTAAAAAGCAGGCGGAAGAGGCGAAGAAAGAAGCCGCCGCGGCCGCTGAACAGAAAGCAGCTGAGGCTGCAGAGAAGAAAGCCGCTGCCGACGCTGAGAAAAAAGCTGCCGCAGAAGAAGCGAAAAAAGCCGCCGCTGCCGAGAAGGCTGCTGCCGCCAAGAAAGCCGCAGATGCCAAGAAGAAGGCCGCTGCTGAAGCAGCCAAACAGTCTGCTGATGTAGATGACTTATTCGGTAGCTTGGCCGATGGTAAAAACGCGCCGAAAGGTGGCGGTGCCAAGGCTAAAGGTGACGGCAAACCAGCAGGGCAGGGTAATGCCAAAACTGCAGGGGCAAGCGGTGCCGAGATTAATGGTTACCTGGGGCAGATTACTGCCGCAATACAGAGCAAGTTTTACGATGCTGACCTTTACAAAGGAAGGACCTGCGATTTACGGATTAAATTGGCACCGGATGGCTTGTTGATTGATGTTAAGGCTGAAGGTGGGGATCCTGCCTTGTGTCAGGCCGCATTGGCGGCAGCTAAGCAGGCTCGTATTCCAAAGCCACCTAGCCAGGCGGTGTATGAGGCATTTAAGAATGCTCCTCTTACATTTAAGCCTCAATAATGATTGTCTTAAACCGAGTTAAACGCATGGATGTACCAAGGTAACCAACAGGGAATATGTAGTGTTGTTGGCGTTGGTTTGTTAAAATTCTGCTAAATTATCGCAGGCATACCGCCTGGATAAGGGAGATGAGATGAAGCAGGCATTTCGAGTAGCGTTAGGTCTTATTGTTCTGTGGGCATCCGTGCTGCACGCGGAAGTTCGCATTGAAATCACCCAAGGGGTCGACTCTGCTCGTCCAATTGGCGTGGTGCCATTCAAATGGGCGGGTCCAGGCACGCCTCCGGAAGATGTTGGCCAGATCGTTGGCGCAGATCTCCGTAACAGTGGCAAATTCAACCCGATTGATGTGGCACGTATGCCGCAGCAGCCTACCACCGCGTCTGAAGTAACGCCGGCGGCCTGGACTGCGCTGGGCATCGATGCCGTAGTGGTTGGCCAGGTTCAGCCTGGTGCCGACGGCAGCTATCTGGTTTCCTACCAACTGGTCGATACTTCAGGTTCGCCTGGCACCGTATTGGCACAAAACCAGTTTAAAGTGACCAAACAGTGGCTGCGTTATGCTGCTCATACCGCCAGCGATGGCGTATTTGAGAAGCTGACCGGTATCAAAGGCGCATTCCGTACCCGTATCGCTTACGTGGTGCAGACCAACGGCGGGAAATTCCCGTACGAGCTGCGCGTATCGGATTACGACGGCTATAACCAGGTTCCAGTGCATCGTTCACCAGAGCCACTGATGTCACCAGCCTGGTCGCCGGATGGCAGCAAACTGGCCTACGTGACCTTTGAGAGCGGCAAATCTGCGCTGGTGATCCAGAATCTGTCTGATGGTGCTATCCGTCAGGTAGCTTCATTCCCACGTCACAACGGTGCTCCTGCTTTCTCTCCAGATGGTAGCCGCCTGGCATTCGCGCTGTCTAAAACTGGCAGCCTGAATCTGTACGTGATGAACCTGGGCTCTGGCCAAATCAGCCAGATCACCGATGGTCGTAGCAACAACACCGAACCAAGCTGGTTCCCAGATGGTCAATCTCTGGCTTATACCTCTGACCAGGGCGGTCGCCCACAGATTTATAAGGTTGGTGCCAACGGCGGCGCACCACAGCGTCTGACCTGGGAAGGTGCCCAGAATCAGGACTCTGATGTCAGCTTCGACGGTAAATTCCTGGTGATGGTGAGCTCCAATAATGGGGTTCAGCATATCGCCAAACAAGATCTCGGATCGGGAGCCGTTCAAATGTTAACGGACACGTTCCTGGATGAAACGCCTAGTATCGCACCAAACGGCACCATGGTGATCTATAGCTCCACGCAAGGTATGGGCTCCGTGCTGCAGTTGGTATCGACTGATGGGCGCTTCAAAGCGCGTCTTCCGGCAACCGATGGACAGGTCAAATTCCCTGCCTGGTCGCCGTATCTGTGATGCATGTTTAAAATATGTATGGCAAAAACTATAAAAGGATCAAAGAAATGCAACTGAACAAAGTGCTGAAAGGGCTTCTGCTGGCACTGCCAGTTCTGGCTGTAGCAGCTTGTAGTTCTAACAAAAGCGCTAATAACGATCAATCCGGTATGGGCGCTGGCACTGGTACAGAAAACGGCAGCAGCAACCTGTCTTCTGAAGAACAAGCACGTCTGCAGATGCAAGAACTGCAACGTAACAACATTGTTTACTTCGGCCTGGACAAATATGACGTCAGCTCTGAGTTCGCTCAGATGCTGGATGCGCATGCTGCTTTCCTGCGTAACAACCCATCCTACAAAGTGACTGTTGAAGGTCACGCGGATGAGCGCGGCACGCCAGAATACAACATCGCTCTGGGTGAGCGTCGTGCTAATGCAGTTAAAATGTACCTGCAAGGCAAAGGCGTTTCTGCTGACCAAATCTCTATCGTTTCTTACGGTAAAGAAAAACCAGCAGTACTGGGCCACGACGAAGCAGCCTATGCTAAAAACCGTCGTGCCGTTCTGGTTTACTAAGAGAATCGCATGAACAGTAACTTCAGACGTCACTTGTTGAGTCTGGCGTTACTGGTTGGCGTAGCGGTCCCATGGGCCGCTACTGCCCAAGCGCCAATCAGTAATGTCGGGTCCGGCTCGGTCGAAGACCGTGTCACATCACTTGAGCGTATCAGTAATGCTCAGGGCCAGCTTTTGAACCAACTCCAGCAACAACTCTCTGACAACCAACGCGATATCGATACGCTCCGTGGGCAGATCCAGGAAAGTCAGTATCAGTTGAATCAGGTAGTTGAACGCCAGAAACAGATCTATCAACAGATGGATAGCCTTAGCCAGGGTGGCGCACAGAATTCCGCTGGTGCAGCAGCAGGGGCCGCAGGTGGTACAGCCGCCGCGGCGTCTTCTGACGGCGCTGGCAGCGCTCCTGCGGGTGCGACAGCCGCTGCGGCTAGTACGGGCGATGAAAACAGCGACTACAACGCCGCTGTTTCACTGGCGCTGGAAAAAAAGCAGTATGACCAGGCGATCTCCGCTTTTCAGGCTTTCATAAAGCAGTATCCGAAATCCAATTACCTGCCTAATGCCAACTATTGGCTGGGCCAGTTGTACTACAACAAGGGTAAGAAGGAAGACGCGGCATACTATTATGCAGTGGTGGTTAAGAGTTACCCAAAATCACCCAAGGCGCCGGACGCAATGTATAAAGTTGGGGTGATCATGCAGGAAAAAGGGCAGGCTGATAAAGCCAAAGCCGTTTACCAGCAGGTGATCAAATCGTACCCGACCAGCGATGCGGCCAAGCAGGCCAAGAAACGCGAAGCGAGTTTGTAAGTAAAAATCGAGCCCAGAAGTTAGTCGATTTGACCGAATTCTGGGCTCATTCGCGTGAAGAACAAGCAGTTGAACCTATTGCGCCAAAATTTAGGTTGCGCTGCTGAGATAAATTAGTAATATATGCCGCCGTTGCCAAGACAACTTGCAAGATGTTAAAGCAGCTAGGAAATTGGGTCGTTAGCTCAGTTGGTAGAGCAGTTGACTTTTAATCAATTGGTCGCAGGTTCGAGCCGAGCGGCAGCGAGACAACGGCGACAGCCGGTAATCCTGCAAACCCGCCAATTCGTAATGAGATATCGTTGTCGAATTGTGAAGTTAGAATTTTGTAGTTCAGCAGTAACCACATCAGTGGGTCGTTAGCTCAGTTGGTAGAGCAGTTGACTTTTAATCAATTGGTCGCAGGTTCGAATCCTGCACGACCCACCAATTCATAGTGAATTGGTAAAGAGTGGAGTAGTAACCACGACAGTGGGTGATTAGCTCAGTTGGTAGAGCATCTCCTTTACACGGAGGGGGTCGGCGGTTCGAGCCCGTCATCACCCACCACTACAGTGGGTCGTTAGCTCAGTTGGTAGAGCAGTTGACTTTTAATCAATTGGTCGCAGGTTCGAATCCTGCACGACCCACCATTTTTAAGATTTATTTGTGAGTCAAATCGTGAGGATGAGAACCGTTAAAAGTTCGAGCCGAGCGAAGCGAGACAACGGCAATAGCCGTTAATCCTGCCAGACCCACCATTATGTGCATTCGAGTCCTTCCTCGTTGCTCTCGTATTAAGAAGTAAACCACGTCAGTGGGTCGTTAGCTCAGTTGGTAGAGCAGTTGACTTTTAATCAATTGGTCGCAGGTTCGAATCCTGCACGACCCACCAATTCTTGATGAATTGGTAAAGCATTGCAGTCGAGTCCTCTCGTTGCTAACGCGGTTCAGCAGTAAACCACATCAGTGGGTCGTTAGCTCAGTTGGTAGAGCAGTTGACTTTTAATCAATTGGTCGCAGGTTCGAATCCTGCACGACCCACCATCTTCAAGAATTCTCAATAATAAAATCCCAGCAATAAAATCGCATATCGCACCGGTCGTGCGGGTGAGATCCTGCGCTCAGGTTCGAGTCTCGCTTGCGAGACAACGGCGGCAGCCGGTCATCCTGTCAGACCCGCCATCTTCAAGAATTCTCAATAATAAAATCCCAGCAATAAAATCGCATATCGCACCGGTCGTGCGGGTGAGATCCTGCGCTCAGGTTCGAGTCTCGCTTGCGAGACAACGGCGGCAGCCGGTCATCCTGCCAGGCCCACCATCTCAAAGAATTCTCAATAATAAAATCCCAGCAATAAAATCGCATATTGCACCAGTCGTGTAGGTGAGATCCTGCGCTCAGGTTCGAGTCTCGCTTGCGAGACAACGGCGGCAGCCGGTCATCCTGCCAGATCCACCAGTTCTTTAATCGTACTCCCGTCTAACTTGCCTTTAATTCCTCAACACTTAATCTCGCCAATTTATCGGTCAGGTGGGCGCAGCATGCAGCGCCCGTACTTTGCTCAGCCTGTGTATTGCCAGCCGCCACTCCCTTTTACAACCCGAAATTTTCAATCTAATAAACAAATAAAGCCAAAAAAAGAAATGTTCAGCGACTTTTAGCCAAAAATTAGGTATTTTGTTTAGTATATAAAACGAGGCGGTTGAGCAAGCGGCAAGATACAGCCTAAAAAGCAGACCCACAGCCTAGCATAGAGATAACAGCGATGAGTGAAATGTTTGATGTCAATGCGGCGATATATCCATTCCCGCCGAAACCGGTGCCGTTAGACGTCGCAGAGAAGGCTTTTTATCGGCAGAAGATCAAAACCTTGCTCAAGCAGCGTGATGCGGTCCTGGTAGCCCATTACTACACCGATCCGGAGATCCAGGCACTGGCCGAAGAGACTGGTGGCTGTGTCGCCGATTCACTGGAGATGGCGCGTTTCGGCAGCCAACATCCTGCGTCTACTTTGCTGGTTGCTGGCGTGCGTTTTATGGGGGAAACGGCCAAAATCCTCAGCCCGGAAAAACAGGTGCTGATGCCAACGCTGCATGCCGAGTGCTCGCTGGACCTCGGTTGTCCTGAGGCGGAGTTTGCCGCGTTCTGCGACAGCCATCCTGATCGGACAGTGGTGGTTTACGCCAATACCTCAGCAGCCGTCAAAGCGCGTGCCGATTGGGTGGTCACTTCCAGCATTGCCGTTGAGCTGATTGAACATCTCGATAGCCTGGGGGAGAAAATCATCTGGGCGCCGGATCGCCATCTGGGCAACTATGTACAGAAGCAGACCGGCGCAGACGTACTATGCTGGCAGGGGGCCTGTATCGTCCATGACGAGTTTAAAACCCAGGCACTGATACGTATGAAAGCCCTATATCCGGAGGCCGCGATACTGGTGCATCCAGAGTCACCGCAGGCGATTGTCGATCTGGCTGATGCCGTCGGTTCGACCAGCCAACTGATCCAGGCGGCGGTAACCTTGCCCAACCGGCAACTGATCGTGGCTACCGATCGCGGTATCTTCTACAAGATGCAGCAAGCTTGTCCGGATAAAGAACTGTTTGAAGCTCCTACTGCTGGCGAGGGGGCTACCTGTCGCAGCTGTGCCCACTGCCCGTGGATGGCGATGAACGGCCTGAAGGCCATTGCCGAAGGGTTGGAACAAGGCGGTTCACAGCATGAGATTTTTGTTGATGGCGCACTGCGTGAGCAGGCGCTTATTCCGCTCAACCGCATGCTGGACTTTGCAGCGCAGTTGAAAATGCAGGTTAAAGGCAACGCCTGAATCCAGGCTGACGTTTTTATAAGGAAGACATATGAGCTTTTTCAGCACCGGCAACATTCTGGTCCATATTCCGATTGGTGCAGGGGGGTATGACCTGTCGTGGATTGAGGCCATCGGTACGCTGTTTGGTTTACTCTGTATCTGGTATGCCAGCAAAGAGAAAATTATCAACTATCTGTTTGGGCTGATCAACGTCACGCTGTTTGCGGTGATCTTCTTTCAGATCCAGCTGTACGCCAGCCTGTTGCTGCAACTGTTTTTCTTCGTGGCCAATATTTACGGCTGGTACGCCTGGAGCCGCCAGACGCAGGATAATCAGGCGGAATTGCAGATACGTTGGTTGCCACTGCCTAAAGCATTGGCATGGGGGGCGGTGTGCGTGGTTGGTATCGCGTTGATGACGTTTAATATCGACCGGGTATTTGCCTACCTGACACAAATTGCGGTGGCGGTCATGCAGGGGCTGGGTCTTAACGTACAGATGCCAGAACTGCAACCGGACGCTTTCCCGTTCTGGGATTCTGCCATGATGGTGCTGTCTATCGTCGCCATGATCCTGATGACGCGAAAATACGTCGAAAACTGGCTGCTGTGGGTAGTGATTGATGTGATCAGCGTGGCAATCTTTGCTTACCAGGGCGTGTACGCCATGGCGCTGGAATACGTCATTTTGACGCTGATTGCGCTCAATGGCTCTTGGCTATGGATACGCAGCGCCGCGAAGAATCACTCCCAACCGTTTTCTTCAGCACCTTAGTACGCCAGGGGCGCACCAAGCACCCCTGGATGTTAATGATGATGCCCCAGATGGCCGGAGTGTGAGTGGTCACTCGCAATGCCGCAGTCAGGGGTATCACAATGCTGGTACTCCATCTGGATCGTCGCATGGCCAATCTGGTAATGCTCCAGCAAATAGGCCTGGATACGGCGTAACAGCCCGTCATGATCGTGGGGTGGGATCACCTGGGCGTGGAGCGTCATCAGCTTTTGTTCGCCAATCTGCCAGACATGCACGTGATGGATGTTGCGCACTTCCGGAATATTCAGGCACAAATCCTTTTGCAGTTTATTGATATCTACCTCCTGCGGTGTTCCCTCCAGCAGTTCATGGAAACTCTCCTTCAGCAGGCGCCAGGCGCTGCGCAATACCAGGCAGGAAACCAGTACCGAGAGTATCGGATCGATGGGGGTCCAGCCGGTAGTGAGAATGATGATGGCTGCTGCGATCGCCCCGACTGAGCCAAGCAGGTCGCCAAGAACATGTAGGGCGGCGGCACGCACGTTGATATTTTTCTCTTCATTGCCGCGGTGCAGCAGCCAGAAGGCGAACAGGTTAGCCAGCAGACCCGCTACGGCGATCACCAGCATTGGGGTACCCATCACTGGCTGTGGTTCGAAGAAACGCCGTATGGCCTCCCACAGGATGAATACGACGATCAGCAGTAATGCGGCAGCATTGATAAAGGCGGCCAAGGTGGTCAGGCGCAGATAGCCAAAAGTATGGCGGGCGTTGGGTTTTCGCTGCGAGAAGTGCACCGCCATCAGTGCGACGAGCAGGGCTGCGGAATCCGTCAGCATATGCCCGGCGTCTGCCAGCAGCGCCAGTGAGCCAGAAAGTAATCCGCCAATGGCCTCAACAACCATGAACAGGGTAGTGACTAAAAATGCGGCTAGTAGGCGCTTACTGTTGCCGTCTTTAGGCTGATGGGCATGGGAAGCTCCAGACATTACTTATCCTTTTGCAAAATTTGTCGGGTGCCAAAGTCTAAGTTTGGCCGTTACTTAGCTCATTATAGGCGGCCTTGGTAGAGAGCTGAATATTTGCCGGTGGCGATTATGGGATCTAAAGGTGATTTACAGCGCCAGCCTCACAAGCTAGATTGGTAAAATCTACTTTACGCGCTGTGCGATACACCCGATACCGAATGGAAAAGTGATGAATTACCAAAACGACGACTTACGTATTAAAGAAATCAAGGAACTCCTGCCGCCGGTGGCCCTGTTGGAAAAGTTTCCGGCTTCGGCTCAGGCAGCAGAGACGGTGTCACTGGCTCGCCAATCGATCCACAACATCCTGCGTGGCAATGACGACCGCCTGTTGGTGGTGATTGGGCCTTGTTCCATTCATGATACCAAAGCGGCGAAAGAGTATGCCGCGCGCCTGATGACCCTGCGCCAGGAGCTCAACGGTGAGCTGGAAGTGGTGATGCGGGTCTATTTCGAAAAACCACGTACCACCGTTGGCTGGAAAGGGCTGATCAACGATCCGCAGATGGATAACAGCTTCCAGATTAACGAAGGCCTGCGCCTGGCGCGTAAGCTGCTGCTCGATATCAATGACGGCGGTTTGCCTGCTGCGGGCGAGTTCCTGGATATGATCACTCCGCAATACCTGGCAGATTTGATGAGCTGGGGAGCTATCGGTGCACGCACCACGGAATCCCAGGTGCATCGTGAACTGGCCTCTGGCCTGTCTTGCCCGGTGGGCTTCAAAAATGGCACCGACGGCACCATCAAGGTCGCGATCGATGCTATCAATGCCGCTGGCGCACCGCACTGTTTCCTGTCCGTCACCAAATGGGGTCATTCCGCGATTGTTAACACCAGCGGCAATGGCGACTGCCACATTATTCTGCGTGGCGGCAAAGAGCCAAACTACAGCGCAGCCCATGTGAAAGAAGTGAAAGAGGGTCTGGCCAAAGCGGGCCTGCCTGCACAGGTGATGATCGACTTCAGCCACGCCAACAGCAGCAAGCAGTTTAAAAAACAGCTGGAGGTGAACGCGGACGTTTGCCAGCAGCTGCGTGGTGGTGAAAAAGCCATTATCGGGGTGATGATCGAAAGCCACCTGGTGGAAGGAAATCAAAACCTGGAAAGCGGCGAGCCGCTGGTTTACGGCAAAAGCGTGACCGATGCCTGTATTGGCTGGGAAGATACCGAAACCGTACTGCGCGATCTGGCCGCAGCGGTGAAGGCGCGCCGTAGCCGATAAGCTACCCGTGTTTGTGGCCCTGCAGCATTGCTGCGGGGCCAAGTTTAGTGTGGTTTTAAGAAATTCCTCATGCAACAATATCACCAGAACAAAATCTGACGTTATACTAATTTTGTAGAGCTTTCCTCGTTCTGCTGGGCCTTTTCTGATGATAATAAGTCGGTGTTACCGGCTATACTTTTTATTTCCAGGAAACATCTTATTTGGCCCGCCGCGGTTTTCATCTTGCGTAACTGTTACTCGTTAAACACAATTTGCTCTTGCCGCACGGTATGATTATGATGATGCGTTTTTTACAACCAAAATACCCAATCTAAAAATAAGGGCATTATGGTGAATGACTTTAATTTCAGGATGAATAGCTGATGGAAAACAATAGTTCTCGGCATCAAATTTATTTTCGTGGTACGGGTGGGGAGTATTTCGCAATCTGGCTGGTTAACATATTACTGACGGCTATTACGTTGGGAATATACTCAGCTTGGGCAACGGTGCGTCGTCGTCGTTATTTTTATGGCAATACCGAATTGAATGGCGACCGCTTTGATTACCACGCGCAGCCAATGCAAATCCTCAAGGGCCGTCTGCTGGTGATCGGCGCCGTGATCCTGTTCTATATTCTTTTATTTATCAACCCATTGCTTGGTATGGTAGCCATGCTGGCACTCCTTGCGTTGATCCCTTGGATTATTATCCGTAGCTGGCGTTATAACGCGATTATGTCTAGCTATCGTGGTGTTCGCTTCAATTACTTATGCCAAACCGGGCGCGCCTACTGGGTATTACTGTTCTGCCCGATACTGCTAGTGATTGGTCTGTATGCGGTTATGATCGTATTGGGTGTGATTGGCAGCAGTTTGGGCAGCCCGACTGCGATCATTGTGTTGGCAGCTATTACGGTCATCCTGTTTGTGCCGATGCTGGCCGCAATCAATGGTATCTTGGCGACCCTGCAACATGATCTGTATGTGAACAACCTACGTTTTGGCACTTCACCATTTGTGGCCAAATTCAAGAAAGCGGAGTTCATTAAGATTGCGCTGTTCAGCCTGCTGATCTTCTTGCCATTCCTGGTCATCGCCTTGGTATTGGTTGGCTCATTCTTTGTCAGCTTATTCCAAATGGCGCTGTTTGGCGGGATGTCCGATGCAATGCTGCAAGCCCAGATGGCAAATAATATTGGTAGCCTGTTCATGATGATGTTGGTGCTGTTGCTAGGTGTGATGGTGTCCAGCAGTTATATGGTTGTCGCTCAGCGTAACTACGTGTTTAACCAAACCACCTTGCAAGGTGAGGTTAAACTGCGTTCTTCCATGCAGACTCTGCCGTATATGGGACTGTTGATCACCAACAGCCTGATCACCGTGTTCTCATTGGGCCTTGCAGCCCCGGTGGCTCACGTACGTCATGCTCGCTATATTGCTGAGTCAACTCAGGTTGAAGGCGATCTGTCGCTGTTGTCGGTACAGGCTCATCACGATACGGCCAATACCGCTATCGCTGAAGAAGCCGTACAGGCGCTCGATCTGAGCACCAGTTTTTGAGTAAAGACTGATGATCCTTGAAGGACACTATCAGTGCCCTGGCCGGGCCGCCCAACAGGCGGCCCGGCTGCTGTTAAACGATATGGGCGACGGGGTAACGCTGCAATATGATGGCGAACATCGCTATTTTTCTTTAGCGCAAATTACCGTTTCCGAGTCATTGGGTCGCATTCCGCTGACCCTGACTTTCCCAGACGGTGGCCGGTTTGTGCCCGCCGATGACGCGTCATTCCGCCAGTGGTTTTATCAACGCCGTTCACCGGGGTTGGTGCACCGCTTAGAGCGTTATAAGCGTGGCGTGTTGCTGACGTTGTTGCTAACCGTTCTGTTGACCCTGGTTTATGTTTTCCTGGTTCTCCCTTGGGCGAGCAGTGAAATCGCCATGCGCATTCCTACCGCGGCCGAACAGAAACTGGGTAAACATACGCTCGATTTCCTGCAAACCAGTGGCTTCAAGCCGTCGCAATTGCCCACCGAGAAACAGCAGGCGATACAGAAGCTATTCCTGCAGGTGATGCCGGAGCAGATGCGGCACGAGCGCACTCCGCTCAAGTTGAAATTGCTGGCGGTGCCAGAGGTTGCCAATGCGTTCATGTTACCTGACGGGACTTTGGTGATCACCGACGATCTGGCCAAGTTGGCGACCAATGACGACGGTCTGGCTGCGGTGATGCTCCATGAAATGGGGCATCATGCGTACCGTCATCCCATGCGCATGGTGGTGCGTTCATCCCTGGTGGCACTGACGTTTATGTGGATGACCGGCGATGTCAGCGGCATTGGTGATACCTTGCTGCAATCAGCCTCATTTATGCATGAAATGCAGTTCTCCCGCAGCGTGGAGCGTGAGGCAGACGACTGGGCAATCGCAGAAATGCAACGCCAGGGGCGTTCGTTATTGGCGATGGAAGATCTTTACCGCGCATTGCAACAGGCGGCAAGTACGTCAACCGTGGCACTAGAGGTGCCGGAGTGGTTAAGTACCCATCCAGGGATGCAGGCGCGTTTGCAGGCTATCGAAGCGGCCAGGATCAAAGAGCAATAAAAAAGCCCCCGGCTCAACACCGGGGGCTTGTTGCTTTTTAGGGGCGAAACTTACTTCGCTTTACCCTGGTTGGCGACGGCCGCAGCTTTGGCTGCAATCTCATCGGCATTACCCAGGTAGTAACGCTTGATTGGCTTGAAGTTCTCATCGAACTCATACACCAACGGCACGCCGGTTGGGATGTTCAGCTCGAGGATTTCGTCTTCGCTCAGGTTATCCAGATATTTCACTAGCGCACGCAGGGAGTTACCGTGAGCCGCGACGATCACGCGCTCGCCGCTCTTGATGCGTGGCAGGATCTCTTCGTCCCAGTAAGGGATAACGCGATCGATGGTCAGCGCCAGGCTTTCGGTCAGCGGCAACTCTTTGTCGCTCAGCGCCGAATAACGCGGATCGTGACCCGGGTAGCGCTCATCTTCTTTGGTCAGCTCTGGTGGAGTGACTGCGAAGCCGCGGCGCCATTGCTTGACCTGCTCGTCACCGTATTTTTCTGCGGTTTCAGCCTTGTTCAGACCCTGCAGCGCGCCATAATGGCGTTCGTTCAGCTTCCAGGACTTTTCGGTAGGCAGCCAGGCCTGGTCCAACTCGTCCAGAATGTTCCACAGAGTGTGGATAGCACGCTTCAGTACGGAGGTGTAAGCGAAATCGAAAGAGAAGCCTTCGTCTTTCAACAGCTTGCCCGCTGCTTTTGCTTCGGTACGGCCTTTGTCGGACAGATCGACATCATACCAACCGGTGAAGCGGTTTTCGTTGTTCCACTGGCTTTCGCCGTGGCGCACCAGAACCAGCTTAGTTACAGCCATAGCTTAACTCCTTAATAATCTGAAGGTTTAATGATAACGAATATCATTATATTCCGCTGCTACTTACTCGGCAATCGATATACCCGTGAATATATCCACTAAAAGGCGAGGGTTTCGTACGACATGCGACATTGTCTAACCCTTACTGCCACTGGGCATAGTGTTAACCATAGCCAATTTTTGGCCGCAGGGTAAGAGGGGCGCAAAGGAAAAAGCTGAATCGTTCAGGCTGGTCGAAGGGCGCGAATGAGAGCTATTCACTCGCGCCACAGCGTTAATGCGATCAGGCGGTTTTTTTCAGGCAGCTACTCATGAAGGTTTTGCGCTCGTCACCTTTCAGGCTCTTTTTAGCGGCGTCGGCATTACAGTCTTTCATCTTCTGCTGCTGCGGCGTCAGGGCCTTCTCGGTATGGTGGCCTTCGGCCTTCAGGCAGGTGCTCATGAAGGTGGTGCGGTCAGAACCTTTCAGCGATTGGGTGGTAGCCTGTTGATTACAATCGGTCATGCGTTTTTGCTGGGCAGCCTGCGCCGGAGAAGGCGTTTTTGCTGCGGTGTCGGCAGCCATCAGGTTGGTGCTCAGCAGTAAACCTGCCAGTAATGGAAGTGCAGTGATCAGACGCATTAGGTGTTCCTTCAGCTATTGAACGGCCAACGGGCCGAAAATTGTGATATCACTCACGGACTTGTGCATACCACGGTAGCCTGATTCTAGTGCGGGGATGGCAATAAGGAAAGGTAACGGCCTGGGGGCGCAATGTAAGCAATTATAACAATCACGCCCCTTACCGCATGACAAGGGGCGTGGCGGCTCAGATAGGAATAAGCTGATAGTGCGTTGCGCTCTGATAACGCTGGCCAGGTTGTAGCCAACAATCCGGCTGTGGCCATTCGGGATGGTTCGGGCTGTCCGGCAGGAACTCGCTTTCTAGCGCCACCCCGGCGTAATTTTGGTAGCTACCACCGTCACGCGCAGGTGTGCCACCCAGATAATTGCCGCTGTATAGCTGGAGCGCTGGTGCGGTGGTGAATACCGTCATCGCGACCTTGCCGTCTGCAGACCACAGGTGAGCCGCCGGGCTTGCCAACCCGTGGCAGGTATCGTGCAACAGGTAAGCATGGTCGTAACCCTTTACCCGTTGCTGATCGCGGTCGCGCAATAAATCTTGCTGCAGGGTCTTCGGCTGGCGGAAATCCATCCCTGTGCCTGCAACCGCCGTCAGATCGGCACTGGGGATGCCATCGCCATCTACGGGCAGATAACGGTCGGCGAACAGCTGCAAGCGCTGTTGTCGGGCGTCGTGGCCTGCACCATCCAGATTGAAATAGGCATGGTTGGTCAGATTGACCGGGCAGGCGCGATCGGTCTGTGCCTGATACTCAATCTCCAGCCGGTGATCGGCGGTGAGTCGATAAGTCAGCGTTACGTCGAGGTTGCCAGGGAAGCCCTGGTCGCCGTCTGGTGAATGGAGCTGATAAATCACCTGCTGCTCATCCTGCTTCACAATCTGCCAGCGGCGAGCGTGGAAGCCGTTTGGCCCGCCGTGCAACTGATGCTCCCCTTGATTGGCGATCAGCGGGTGTGGCTTGCCATCGATGCTCAGGCTGGCATGTGCAATACGGTTGGCATAGCGCCCGACCGTGGCCCCGAGATAAGCTCCCTGATGCAGGTAGTCCTGCGGGGTTTGGCATCCCAGCAGCAACTCACGTTGTTCCCCTGATTTTAAGGGCAGCACGGCGGAAAGCCAGGTTGCGCCCCAATCCATAAACGTGACCGTCATTCCCGCGGCATTTCGCAGGGTGGTGAGAATAAAGGGCTGGCCGTCTGGGGCAACGGCGGAATTATCGCTCAGCATAGGCCGGATCCTTGTGAAGCTTTGCAGACGTAGAAGGTTTCTTGCAGGCCGTTGGTTCGCAATGGATATTCGCGAGCTACCGCCGTACGTACCGACTCTACCAGATCCTGCGGCATCAGGGCCACGATGCAACCCCCAAAGCCCCCTCCGGTCATGCGCACACCGCCACGATCGCCAATGACCTCTTTAACAATCTCGACCAGCGTATCGATAGGGGGCACGGTGATGGCAAAGTCATCACGCATCGACGCGTGCGATTCGGCCATCAGTTTGCCCATCAGCTTCAGGTTGCCAGCGGCCAAGGCATCGGCAGCGGCCAAGGTGCGATCGTTTTCGGTGATCACATGGCGCGCCCGTTTGGCCACGATCGGATCCAGTTCATGCATGATCGGGAAAAACAGATCCGGGCTGACGTCGCGCAGCGCCTTGACGCCGAAGAAGCGAGCTGCCGCTTCGCACTGTTGCCGGCGGGTGTTGTATTCGCTGTCAACCAGGCCGCGTTTGACGTTGGAGTTGATGATCACCACCGCGACATCGGCTGGCATTGGCACCGCCCGAGTTTCCAAAGAGCGGCAGTCGATCAGCAGGGCGTGGTCTTTCTTGCCCAACGCAGAAATCAGCTGATCCATAATGCCGCAGTTGCAGCCGACAAACTGGTTTTCTGCTTCCTGGCCATTGAGCGCCAGCGCTACGCCGTCCAACGGCAATTGATAGAGCGCCTGCAACACCTGCCCGACGGCAACTTCCAGTGAGGCGGAAGAGCTAAGCCCGGCGCCCTGCGGGACGTTGCCGCTGATCACCAGATCGGCACCGCCAAAACTGGCATCGCGGGTCTGCAGGTGTTTCACCACGCCGCGTACATAATCGGCCCAGCGCAGATTGGCGTGGCTGACGATCGGCTCATCCAGCGAAAACTGATCCTGCTGGTTCTCGTAATCGGCGGCCAATACGCGGATCTGGCGATCGTTACGTGGAGCTCCGCTGATCACGGTTTGATAATCAATGGCGCAGGGCAGGACGAAGCCGTCGTTGTAATCGGTGTGTTCACCGATCAGATTGACTCGGCCCGGAGCCTGGATCGTCAGGGTGGGTGCGTAGCCAAAGTGTTCGGTAAACAGGGCTTGGGTAAGTTGTTTTAGACTCATTATTTCACTCCGGCTTCGCGGTAATGGATATCACTGACCGCACGCAGGCGTTCAGCGGCTTGTTCTGCGGTCAGGTCGCGTTGGGTTTCCGCCAGCATTTCATAGCCCACCATAAATTTGCGCACCGTGGCGCTGCGTAGTAACGGCGGGTAGAAGTGGGCATGCAGTTGCCAGTGGCGGTTATCGGCCTGGTTGAAGGGCGCGCCGTGCCAGCCCATGGAATAAGGGAAAGAGCATTGGAACAGGTTGTCATAGCGGCTGGTGAGTTTCTTCAGCGCGATGGCCAGATCGCGGCTTTGTGCTGCACTAAGGTCGGTCAGGCGTTGTACCGGCGCTTTTGGCAGCAACAGCGTTTCAAATGGCCAGGCTGCCCAGTAAGGGACAACCGCCAACCAGTGCTCGGTTTCCACCACCGTACGGCTACCATCGGCCTGCTCGCGCTGAGCATAGTCCACCAGCATGGCGGATTGATGCTGGCTGAAATACTCCTGTTGCAGGCGATCTTCTCGTTCGGCTTCATTCGGTAGGAAGCTGTTGGCCCATACCTGACCGTGTGGATGAGGATTGGAACAGCCCATCGCGGCCCCTTTATTTTCAAACACCTGCACCCAGGGGTAGCTGCGCCCCAGATCGGCGGTCTGTTCCTGCCAGGTGGCGATCACCTGCTCCAGCGCGGGTAGCGTCAGCTGCGGTAGCGTTTTACTGTGATCGGGGGAGAAGCAGATCACCCGGCTGGTGCCACGGGCACTTTGGCAACGCATCAGTGGATCGTCACTTTCCGGTGCCTGCGGGGTATCTTGCATTAGTGCGGCAAAATCATTGGTGAACACGTAGGTGCCCGGATAGTCAGGGTTTTTATCACCGGTCACGCGCGTGTTGCCGGGGCAAAGGAAGCAGTCAGGATCGTGGGCTGGCAGTGTTTCCTGAGCGGGGGATTCCTGCTGGCCCTGCCACGGGCGTTTGGCCCGGTGCGGAGATACCAGCACCCATTGCCCGGTAAGGGGATTAAAACGGCGATGTGGATGATCGATAGGATTGAAATCAGGCATTGCGCTTCCTTTATCTCGCGACGGGGCTAGTTGTAATCGCTTTCACCTGCTGTGTGACCGACTTTAGCCGAGTGCATTTTGGAAAATAATGGCTAGAAGATAGCACGGTCGCGGTGAGAAAAAGGTGATCTAGCGCGAAAAATGGAATCGCTTACATCGATTGAGGCTTTAATCCGGTTGAGGTAGGTAAGGCGGTGGGGTTGGTTAAGTGGTAGCGATTACACGATGCAGGCTGGCAGTGAAATCTGCCAGCCTGTAGGGGACTAATATTGGTAAGCCGGGTAGGTAAAGAACAGCAAATGGACCAGATTTAGCCCAAAGTGGAAGAGAATGGGCACCCACAGGCGGCCGCTCCACATCCAGGCCAGGCCATAAATCACCCCCGCCAGCGTGGCAAATGCCATCATCAACGTGCCGCCAGCAAAGTGAGCGGCACCAAACAGCAGGGCGGTGATAATCAGTGCCGGATAGGCACCCAGCCACTGGCGCAGGCGCTGTTGCAAATAGCCACGGAACAGCGCTTCTTCTGCCATCGAAACAAAAAACAGGTTGGCCATAATGAAAGCCAGGATCCAGGAGGGCAGGTGCAACTCAACTTTGAGCCCACCGAGCGCCACCGCCAACAGCAACACAGCAGGTACGCAGAGCACCAGGATCAGCCAGGCGCTGAGGCCTACTTGTTTGTCGGGTTTACCCGCGTTAAACAGCGTTGGCAGGCAGGCTACCAGCAGAAAGGGCACCAGTGCCTTATCGAAGTTGTAATACATGGAATACAGCGAGCTCATCGGGCCCACTTTGTCCTGATCGACCATCAATTGGTTATTGAAGCCCGGTATCAGGTGATAAAACAGCGCAATTGAGCAGGCGACTAAAAACACTTCCAGCGCGAGCGTGATGCTGCGCTGTTGGCGATAATGCTGATGAAGCCAGATGGCAATGGCGATAACAGCCAGATAACCCAGCCCGACGGGCGTCAGGATATGATGGTAAATCCCCATTGCGGCGGCCGCAGCCAATACTACCGAGGCAATCAGCCGATTAAATGGCAAAAAAAACAACGAAGCCGAAAGTACGCCCCACATGATAGCTATCCCTTTAAAATAGATACACGGCGCTCAATGCCGGAAGTCCGGCGTGTTAATGTCTGGTTAAATGAGCACTAATTGGGATAGTAGCACAAGCTAGCGCTAGTAAAGGTCGGGACAGTAGTTAATCGTGCTTATAACGGCTAACTAGCTGTTTCTAATTGTGCTGCAGGAGGGAGTCATGCAGATCACCGACACGCCGTAAACCCGTCCCTGGGGGCTCGAGTCGCGCATCCATGCGCTCAACGGTGGGTTAACCTGCATGACTCCCTCCTGTCTCAAACTTATGGTGTCGTGGTTTTAACCGCGCATCCACGCCTGCGAACGCATAACCTCCCCAAGGTTCTGCAAGGTCTCCAGGCTTTGCTGGTGGATCTCTTCCGTTGGGGCGGCGCATAAATCTTGTAGCACCGTTACCTGTAAACCTGCATCGTGCGCCTGCCGGGCGGTGCTCTCAATGGCTAGCGGGGTGCTGATACCGCCCAATAACAGGTGGTGGCAGCGATGTTGCTGTAACCAGGCTAACAAATTGTTACCGGCAAAGGCGCTAAGCCCTTTCTTTTCCAGGCACAGATCCTCGGTTTTTACCTCCAGACCGGCCAGCCAATGACATCCCTCGTTGCTTAAGCGCAGCGCGCCGATATGTTTGAGCTGATTGAACAGCGGTGAGTGTCGGGGAATATCGTGGTAATTGTCGGCAAAACCGGTACGTAACCAAATCACCGGGATTTTACGCACCCGCGCGTAGGCCGCAGCAGCATTGACGTGTGCGATCACATCACGCGTTACGATCTGTTCGCGGCAGTGATTCGCCCGCCCTTTAGGACCAGCCAGATCTTCAATCAGGTCAATAATCATCAGCGCGGCGGACATACCTTCTCCAAAAACGTCTCTGTATCCTTTAATGATAAAAGGCCAAATGTGATGCGTTATGGAGGAAGTGTTGCCGGATATGTCCCCAGGATGAGCGCTGTAGCACTCATCCTGAGTAGGTTAAGCCAGGACGTCTTGCTGATAGCGGTAGCCATCGCCTTCAGGGATGAAGGAGAAACGGTGGGTGATGCATTGCGGCGCATCTTCTGCGTGGTGTGAAACAAACAGCAACTGGGTCGAGCCCTGTTGGATCAGCACATCCACGAAGCGCCTTACCAACTGGCGGTTTAGCGGATCCAAGCCTTGCAGTGGCTCATCGAGGATCAGCAGCGCCGGATGTTTGACTAACGCCCGGGCGATCAGCGCCAGGCGTTGTTGCCCCCAGGACAGGCTTTGGAAGGGGGCATCGCCCATAGCGCCAAGCCCGAGCAGCGCCAGCCATTGCGAGGTCAACTGATGCTGACGATCGGAAACTGCCTGATAAATGCCGATCGAATCAAAGAAGCCGGACAGGATCACGTTACGCACGCTGGAGCTGACCCGGTAGTCCAGATGCAGGCTGCTGCTGACGTAGCCGATATGGCGTTTGATATCCCAGATGGTTTCCCCACTGCCGCGTCGGCGGCCAAACAGCGTCAGATCGTTGCTATAGCCTTGCGGATGATCTCCGGTGATCAGGCTGAGCAGGGTGGATTTTCCCGCCCCGTTCGGGCCGACGATCTGCCAGTGTTCACCGGGATTAACCTGCCAACTGAGTTGGTTGAGGATGGGGCGATCGTTGTAGCTCACTACGCCATCACGCAGAACGATCAGTGGCCGATCGTCCGGCAGCCTGATGACCTGGGTGGGATCTTCGGTTTCTGGCAGCGTCAAGCCGTTGAGATTTTCACTGTGAGCCAGCTGGGCGACCAGCGCGTCGGCCATCACCTGCTCCCGTGGCCCTTGGCTGGTGAGGGTGCAATCGGCCAGCACGCCGACCCGCTCAATGAAACCTGGGATTTCATCAAACCGGTTGAGCACCAGGACCACGGTATAACCCTGCTGTGAAAGTTTGCCAAGCAGGGTGGCGAGCTGAGCGCGTGAATTGACGTCCAGCCCGTCGAACGGCTCATCGAGGATCAATAAATCGGGTTTGGCCATCAGGGCGCGACACAGCAGGGTTTTACGGGTCTCACCGGTAGAGAGATATTTGAAGCGGCGCGTAAGCAGGGGCGTGATGCCAAACTGCTCGGCCAACTGTGCGCAGCGAGCGGGATCTTTGTGCTCTTCCTGAATGATTTCCGCCGTGGTGCGGCCGGTGTCGTCTTCGTCCGCGCTGAGCAGGTCGGTATTGTTGCGCTGCCATTCATCGCTGACCAGCTTTTGCAACTGCTCAAAGGAGAGCCGTACTACGTGGCGAAAATCACTGTGGCGTTCGCCTTTCAGTAACGTCAGCTCACCGGCCAGCGCCCGGGCTAGCGCAGATTTCCCACTGCCGTTAGCTCCGACGAACGCCCAGCTATCGCCGGACTGAATATCAAGCCGATCCAGCTCCAGCGTGCGGGTATCGCTTAAACGAAATGAACCTTGCGAAATGTGCAACGACGACATCTTCTAATCCCTATTCTGCAATGTTTCGCTTTAGAAATAGGCGCAAGCGGAAAAGATGTCAATCGGCAATACTGCAACGTGACGTTGCGTTTAACACAACGTCGCGACAATCACCCGATCGGCGTTGAACAAGGCGTGTATCGGCGTGCCGACGCTCAGTTTCAACTGCGCCAGTTCCTGGTTGCTGACGGTGGCGCACAGCGTTTCTCCGCCGTTGAGCGTCACCAGAACCTCACTGTGATCGCTACCAGGCTGAATGCTGGCAACGGAACCCGGCAGCGCGTTATCGGCCAGGCCAGTCGAAGCCGGATCGGTGCTCAGCTTCACCCAAGGCGCTTTAATCAGGGCCAATACCTCTTTGCCCGGCGTCAACTGTAGCCGGTCGGCGCTTTGCTGAGTGACGGCAGCGGTCAGGCGGGTGTGGCCGTCGGCCAGCAGCAGGCTGATATGCTGTTGGACCTGCTGATGGTCGCGTTCAATCACGGTGCCGAAAAACTGGTTGCGGGCGCTGGTTTGCAACGAGAAACGGGCGATGGCGGCCAACAGGCTGTCCAACGGCAAATTGTCCTTCTGCAACACGTCAAAGGCCTTCTGCTGGATTTGGCCCAGCAGATCGTAAAGTTGGATCAGCCGCAGGCCATAACGGGTCACCTGCGCACCGCCGCCGCCTTTGCCGCCGGTAGCACGTTCGACCACCGTCTGCTCGGCCAGCTGATTCATCTCGTTGATGGCATCCCAGGCGCTTTTGTAGCTGATCCCCGCCAGTTTGGCTCCCTGGCTGATCGAGCCGGTATGCACCACTTGCTTGAGCAGCGCGATGCGGCGTGGGTCAGCGAACAGTTTCTGCTGCAGCTTTAAGGTAAGGAGGATCTCGGCCTGCATGATGGGTCCTTATAAGGCAGTAAGTCAGGCTATTGTCGCCGATTTGCCGCAAAGCGCCAACTGAGCACGTTTAGCCGGTTACAAATTTCCCGCAGTCGGTAAAATAACCGCGTTTTCGCCTGCGTTTTGGTTTACAGTGAAGCCTACGCAGCGGTTTAAAGCAGTCAAGTGAGGCTACGATGTTAGAATTATTGAAAAGTCTGTTGTTTGCCGTGGTAATGGTGCCGGTAGTGATGGCCATTATTTTAGGCTTGATTTATGGCTTGGGCGAGGTGTTTAACCTCTTCTCCAAAGTTGGCCATCCTAAAGAAAACCGCAGCTAATCCCCTCCCAAATGCCCGCTGAGCTCTCTTGGCGGGTATTTCTCAAGTTATCTCTCGCTTTGCCGATAAACCGCATGACAATCGTTCTCGCTGCGTTATATTATTTTTTACATAGCGATGTGATGAGAGTTAACTTGCGGAGAAAACAATGAAACAGCAATGGATTAACTGGGTTGGCGGTGTGGCCTTGGCTTGCGGGCTGGTGGCACAGGTTTCTGCGGCGGAGAAAATCACCGTGTTTGCCGCAGCCTCGCTGACCAACGCCTTACAAGATATCGCCACTGAATACCAGAAAGGCAAAGACGTCGAAGTCGTCTCCTCTTTTGCTTCCTCCTCAACGCTGGCACGCCAGATTGAGCAAGGGGCACCTGCGGATATGTTTATCTCTGCCGATCAGCAATGGATGGATTACGCCATCGATAAGCAGCAGATGGTGAAAGACACCCGTTATACCCTGTTAGGTAACGAACTGGTGCTGATCGCTGCCAAATCGGCCAAACAAGATAAAATCACTATCAACAAGCAAACCGACTGGGCCAAATTGCTCAACGGTGGCCGCTTGTCCGTAGGCGATCCGGATCATGTTCCTGCGGGCATCTACGCCAAAGAAGCGTTGCAGAACCTGGGGGCCTGGACCACGCTGGAACCACGGCTGGCGCGGGCTAATAACGTGCGCAGCGCCATGGCCATGGTTGAGCGTGAAGAAGCCCCGCTGGGCATCGTTTATGGCTCTGACGCCGTGGCGAGCGACAAGGTCAAAGTGATTGCCATCTTCCCGGAAGACAGCCACAAGCCGGTTGAGTATCCAATGGCCATCGTTAAAGATCACCAAACGCCAGCCGTGACGGCTTTCTACGATTACCTGAAGACACCGGCTGCTGCGGCTATCTTCGAACGTTATGGATTCACCCCGCGTAAATGATATTAAGTGAGTATGAATGGCAGGCGGTCGAACTGAGCCTGAAAGTCTCCAGCCTGGCGGTGATCTGCAGTTTGCCGCTGGGTATTTTGATGGCCTGGATCCTGGTTCGCTGCAATTTCCCCGGTAAATCGTTGTTGGATAGCATTATTCATCTGCCGTTAGTCCTGCCACCGGTGGTGGTGGGCTATCTGCTGCTGATCGCCATGGGGCGGCGCGGCTTTATCGGCGAATGGCTGTACAACTGGTTTGGTTTCAGCTTCAGTTTCAGCTGGCGTGGTGCTGCCTTGGCTTCGGCGGTGGTAGCATTCCCGCTGATGGTGCGAGCTATCCGCATGTCGCTGGAAGCGGTGGATACCCGTTTGGAACAGGCAGCCCGCACCTTGGGCGCCAATCCGTGGCGAGTGTTTTTCACCATCACCTTACCGCTTTCGCTGCCCGGTGTGATCGTTGGTGTGGTGCTGGCCTTTGCCCGCTCTTTGGGCGAGTTTGGCGCCACCATCACCTTTGTTTCCAATATCCCTGGTGAAACCCGTACCATCCCGTTGGCAATGTATACCCTGATCGAAACGCCAGGGGCCGAGGCGGCGGCAGCGCGTTTGTGCGTGATTGCCATCGTGTTGGCACTGGCTGCTTTGATGGTTTCCGAATGGCTGGCCCGCTGGGGCCGCAAGCGTATGGGCTTATAGATGTTAGAACTGGATTTCTCCCAGCAGCTTGGCGATCTCAATCTCAACGTGCAGGCTAATCTGCCAGCTCAGGGGATCACCGCGATCTTCGGGCTTTCCGGGGCCGGTAAAACCTCCTTGATCAATGCCATCGGTGGCCTGACGCTGGTGCAGCAGGGGCGTATTGTGCTTAATGGCCGCACGCTGGTGGATACCGCCAGCGGTGTCTGTTTGCCACCGGAAAAACGCCGGGTTGGCTATGTTTTCCAGGATGCGCGCCTGTTCCCACATTATCGGGTACGCGGCAATCTGCAATACGGTATGGCGGCCAGTATGCGCGGCCAGTTTGACAGCATTGTCGAACTGTTGGGGATTGCGCCGTTGCTCAACCGCTTGCCTTTGACCCTCTCCGGCGGTGAGAAACAGCGCGTCGCGATTGGTCGGGCGCTGCTGACTGCGCCGGAACTGTTGCTGATGGATGAACCGCTGGCCTCGCTCGATATGCCACGCAAGCGTGAGTTGTTGCCGTATCTGGAGCGGCTGGCGCAAGACGTCAACATCCCCATCCTCTATGTCAGCCACAGCATGGACGAGATTTTACGCCTGGCAGAGCAGGTGATGGTGTTGGATCACGGCCAGGTGCGGGCGTACGGCGGGTTGGAGGAGGTTTGGGCCAGCAGCGCGCTGCGGCCTTGGCTACAACGTGAAGATCAGAGTAGCGTGTTGAGCGTTAGCGTGATTGAGCATCACCCGCGCTATGCCATGACCGCGCTGGCATTGGGCGATCAGCGGCTGTGGGTCGGCGGTATTGAAGCGCCGGTGGGCAGCCAAATGCGTATTCGTATCAACGCCGCCGACGTTTCTTTAGTGCTACAACCGCCAGCCAACAGCAGTATCCGTAATATTCTGCCCGCCAAGGTGGTGGAGTGTCTGGATGTGGCAGGGCAGGTTGAGGTGAAGCTGATGGTCGGGGAAAATATCCTCTGGGCGCGCATCACCCCATGGGCACGTGACGATCTGGCTATCAGGCCCGGCCAGTGGCTGTATGCACAGGTCAAGAGCGTGTCGATCAGCCGTGATGGCCCCTCACCCCAACCCTCTCCCACAGGGCTGAGGAATCCCCACTAATTTTTTCTTAGTGATTTCAGAGAATTAGAGCGAGTGTTTTACGATCAATCTGTTCCATTTTGTTCGTAAATTGGCAGTGAGAGAATGACGAACCACTTCTTCTCGTCTGCTTGAGGCTGTTTTTTAGTCCGTTTTTGGGTAAAAAACAGCCTATTTCTCGTCTCAATTTTTCTGGGGATTCCTCAGCCCACAGGGAGAGGGAGCTATTAGCCCCTGCTCTTTTGGAAGTAAAGAGATGATCTTGGCAATGGAGATCGCTCCTGCAACCAAGGTGAATCAACGGGTACTCATGAAGAGTCACGATCCTCTTTTGGTCGTAAATAGGTCATTTCAGCAACTGCGATCGCACCTTCATCCAAGGTGAATCAGCCGGGGATCATGAAGGATCACGATACTTTCAACCCACTCGATCGGTTCCCTCTCCCTGTGGGAGAGGGTTAGGGTGAGGGGTATCTTTTTAATTCAACACGCGAGAACGGATAACCTCGGCAATACCCGGCTGCAGATGGTCGGCAATCACCAGATCCGCACGTTCCTTGATGGCATTATCGGCATTACCCATGGCAACGCCCAGCCCAACGGCCTCAAGCATGCTCAGGTCGTTGTAGTTGTCACCAAAGGCGACCACCTGATCCATGCTCAACCCCTGTGACTCCACCCACTGCTGCAGGCGTTTGCCCTTGCTGTTGCCGCCTTTGGCAATGTCCACCTGATCGTGCCAGGACCATTCACAGGCCAGGCCCAGCTCTTTTTCTACCATTTCGGCAAAGCTGCGCAGCGCTGGGAGATCGCTATGTGACGTGGCAAACTTCCAGATAGCCTGCGCGTCATCCGCCGCCTGCATCAGGCTGTTGACCTGCAACAACGTTGGGCGCTGGGCTACCGGCAAAGTCTCTGACCAGGCCAGCGAACGGATCACATGACCGCTTGTCTCCTGATACAGCATGGCGTCGTCAACATACATCAGGCCGTGAATATCGTTTTGCTTGAGCAGTTGCAGTACCTGCTTGGCCTGCTCTTTTGCCAGCGGATCGGAAGCCAGTACCTTTTTCTGCTGGAAGTCGTACAGATAGGTGCCGTTACAACAAATGGCTGGCGTATCGATTTGCAGTGCCTGATAAAACGGATGGATAGCCACGTGATGGCGGCCGGTGACCACCACGACTTTCACCCCGGCGGCACGGGCTTCCCCCAGTGCGGCCAGCGACTGCGGTAAGATACGTTTCTGGTTGTCTAGCAAAGTGCCGTCTAAATCGAGGGCAATAACACGGTAGCTCATAGCGGTCTCATTATAGTTAGCAAGAAAATTACCTCGATGGTACACCGGATAACCGTTCGATAAAACTGCGTAACCTGCCAGGGTTGCCATGTCACAAATGTCGCGTAAGCTAGAACAAACTGAAACCGGTTACCCTTTCTCATTAAGGAGAGCAAATGAAGCAAATCGTTTATGTCGCCAGCCCGGAGAGCCAGCAGATCCACGTGTGGCAGTTAGACGACAAGGGCGCACTGGCGCTGCTGCAAACGGTCGAGGTCGCGGGGCAGGTACAGCCGATGGCGATCCACCCGGACAAGACTCATCTGTATGTTGGTGTGCGTCCGGCGTTTGGCATTGTCAGCTACCGTATCGCGGACGATGGCACATTGCATGAGGCAGGGATGGCACCGCTACCAGGCAGCCCAACCCATATTTCCACCGATTTGCAGGGCCGTTATCTGTTCTCCGCCTCTTACAGCGGCAACTGTGCCAGCATCAGCCCGATTGGCCATGATGGTGTGGTGCTTGCGCCTACCCAGCAGATCGATGGCCTGACCGCGCCGCATTCGGCCAATATTGACCCGACCAATCAATTGCTGCTGGTGCCGTGCCTGAAGGAAGACCGCATCCGCCTGTTCAATCTGAGCCAGCAGGGCCAACTGACGCCACACGGCCAAGAGGCCGTAGCAACGGCAAGCGGAGCAGGCCCTCGCCATATGGCATTCCATGGCAACGATAAATTCGCTTACTGCGTCAATGAATTGGATGGCACGGTGGACGTGTTCGCCATCGAAGCCAACGGTGGCAAATATACGCTGGTGCAAAGCCTGGACATGATGCCTGCCGATTTCACCGGCACGCGTTGGGCGGCGGATATCCACCTCACGCCAAACGGCCGTTTCCTGTATACCAGCGATCGCACCGCCAGCATTTTAACCGTATTCAGCGTGTCGGAAGATGGCGGCCAGATTGTGGTGGTTGGCCACCATGCCACAGAAGAACAGCCACGTGGTTTCAACATCGATCACAGCGGTCGCTTCGTGATTGCGGCAGGGCAGAAATCTGGCCATATTGGCGTGTATCAGATTGACCAAGACAGCGGTGAGCTGACGGACCTGGCGCGTTACCCGGTGGGCAAAGGCCCAATGTGGGTGAGCGTGCTGGCAAAATAATGTGTTAAAAATCGGGGCGAAGCGCTTCGCCCCTCAACGTATCTCAGCTGTATTTTACCGTCAACGTCGCTTTGCCAAGGCTATGGAAGTGGATGTTAAAACCGACCATCGCGCCGCTCGCTTCTGCGTCCACTGGGATGCTTTCTACGTCCAACGCATGCACGGTGAACTGATAACGATGGCTTTCACCCTGCGGCGGAGCCGCGCCACCGTAACCGGCCTTACCGAAATCGGTACGGGTTTGCACTGAGCCAGCGGGTAGCCCCGGTTTGCCGGAACCCGCACCTTGCGGCAGTTCATCTACGTTTGCCGGGATATTCGCGACCACCCAGTGCCACCAGCCGGAGCCGGTAGGGGCATCGGGATCGTAAACCGTGATGGCAAAGCTCTTGGTGCCCGCTGGTGCATCTTCCCAGGCCAGATGAGGGGAGAGGTTATCCCCGTGGTAGCCCATGCCGTTAAATACCTGCCGTTCAGGCATTTTTGCGCCGTCTTGCAGATCGTTGCTGTACAAACGAAAAGCCATAATGACTCCCAGTTGTCTAAAATACCGAACCCCTAAGCTAGATCGGTTTGCCGCCACAATACAACCTTAAAACCGTTACTCCACCGCCGCGGCGATCGCCGCCGTCAGCCGGGTGAGTTGTTCTGGCGTGATGATATAAGGCGGCATCAGGTAGATCAGTTTACCGAACGGCCGGATCCACACGCCGCGTTCGACAAATCCGCGTTGCAGCAACGCCACATCCACCGGCTGATGCATCTCCACCACGCCAATTGCCCCAAGCACCCGCACGTCGGCCACCTTGGGTGATGCCACCAGCGGTAAGAGTTGCTGTTTAAGCTGTGTTTCAATAGCGGCGACCTGATGTTGCCAGCTATTTTCCTCCAGCAAGGTCAGGCTGGCGCAGGCGACGGCACAGGCCAGCGGGTTGCCCATAAAGGTTGGCCCATGCATAAAGCAGCCTGCGGCCCCGTTACTGATCGTTTCTGCTATGTGGCGCGTGGTCAGTGTGGCGGAAAGGGTCATATAGCCACCGGTTAGCGCTTTGCCCAGGCAAAGAATATCCGGCACCACGTCGGCATGTTTACAGGCAAACAGTTTGCCAGTGCGGCCAAAACCGGTGGCGATCTCGTCGGCAATCAGCAGGATTTGGTAGCGATCGCATAGCTCCCGCACGCGTTGCAGATAGGTTGGATGATAGATCCGCATCCCACCGGCTCCTTGCACCACCGGCTCCAGGATCACCGCGGCTATTTCCCCGGCGTGCTGCTCCAGTAATTCGGCAAACGGCACAATGTCCTGTTCGTCCCAAGGCTGGTCAAAACGGCACTGCGGCGCAGTGGCAAACAGGTGGGTGGCCAAATAGCCCTGATACAGGCTATGCATGGAGTTGTCCGGATCGCAGACCGACATCGCGCCAAAGGTATCGCCGTGATAGCCATGGCGTAAGGTCAGAATGCGTTGCCGCCGTTCACCACGGGCCTGCCAATATTGCAGCGCCATCTTTAACGCCACTTCGACCGCCACCGATCCAGAATCTGCCAGGAATACGCACTGTAAAGCTTCCGGGGTCATCGCTACCAGCTTGCGACACAGTTCAATAGCGGCGGGATGAGTGATGCCACCGAACATCACGTGCGACATTTTTTCCAACTGCTGTACGGCTGCCTGATTCAACTGTGGATGATTGTAACCGTGGATCGCCGCCCACCAGGAAGACATGCCATCCACCAGCAGGCGGCCATCGTCCAGTTGCAGCTCGACGCCGCTGGCGGACACCACCGGATAGCAAGGCAAGGGCTGGGTCATGGAGGTGTAAGGGTGCCAGATGTGGCGTCGATCGAATTCAATATCGCAGGGAGAAACAGACATTAACCGTAAACCAAATTTTAATAGAATGGTTGACAGTATAATCGCAAACTCTACACTGACGACACTTTTTTCCCTTTTGGAGACGCCGTAAATGGCCGATCGCATTCACTGGACAGTAGGGCAAGCCCAGGCCCTGTTTGATAAACCCCTACTCGAACTGCTGTTCGAAGCACAGACCGTTCACCGCCAACATTTTGATCCGCAACAGGTGCAGGTCAGCACGCTGCTGTCGATCAAAACCGGTGCCTGCCCGGAAGACTGTAAGTACTGCCCGCAAAGTTCGCGCTACAAAACCGGCCTGGAATCCGAGCGGCTGATGCAGGTGGAACAGGTACTGGAATCGGCGCGCAAGGCCAAAGCGGCCGGTTCGAGCCGTTTCTGTATGGGGGCCGCCTGGAAAAACCCGCACGAGCGCGATATGCCTTATCTGCAACAGATGGTGCAGGGCGTCAAGGCGATGGGAATGGAAACCTGCATGACGCTGGGCACGCTGGATGGCGCGCAGGCAGAACGGCTGGCCGAAGCGGGGCTGGATTATTACAACCATAACCTGGACACCTCGCCGGAATTCTACGGCAACATCATCACCACTCGCAGCTATCAGGAACGTCTGGATACCCTGGATAAGGTGCGTAACGCCGGGATCAAAGTGTGCTCCGGTGGGATTGTCGGGCTGGGCGAAACGGTGCGTGACCGCGCTGGGCTGTTGGTGCAACTGGCCAATCTGCCCAAGCCACCGGAGAGCGTGCCGATCAATATGCTGGTGAAGGTGAAAGGTACGCCATTGGCCGATAATGACGACGTCGATCCGTTCGACTTTATCCGCACCATTGCCATTGCCCGCATCATGATGCCGACATCCTATGTCCGCCTGTCGGCAGGCCGTGAACAGATGAGCGAGCAGACTCAGGCGATGTGCTTTATGGCCGGGGCCAACTCCATCTTCTATGGCTGCAAATTGCTGACCACGCCCAATCCGGAAGAGGACAAGGATCTGCAACTGTTCCGCAAGCTGGGCCTGAATCCGCAGCAAACCGCCACCGAACAGGGTGACAATCAGCAGCAGCAGGTGCTCACCGAGCAGTTGCTGCACGCCGATACCGCCGAATTCTACAACGCGGCGCTGTAATGAGCTGGCAGCAACGGATCGAACAGGCGCTGGAGGAGCGGCGAGGAGCAGCCGCTTATCGCCAACGGCAGGTGAATCAAGGCGGTAATGGCCGCTATCTGCAACTCGACGGTCAGCGCTATGTGAATTTTTCCGGTAACGACTATCTGGGCCTGAGCCAACATCCTGAGGTGATCGCCGCCTGGCAGCAGGGGGCACAGCGCTACGGTGTGGGTAGTGGCGGTTCCGGTCACGTCACCGGTTTTTGCCATGCTCATCATGAGCTCGAGCAGCAACTGGCAGAGTGGCTAGGCTACCCGCGGGCGTTGCTGTTTATTTCCGGCTACGCGGCCAATCAGGCATTGCTGGCTGCCCTGATGCAGGCCGACGATCGCATTCTGGCGGATAAGCTCAGCCACGCCTCTATATTGGAAGCGGCCACTCACTCACCGGCACAACTGCGGCGCTTTCGGCATAACCAGCCCCAGGCATTGGCCACCTTGCTGCAAAAAACCTGTGCAGGCCAACAGTTGGCGATCACCGAAGGGGTGTTCAGCATGGACGGTGATAGCGCACCGTTGACCGAACTACATCGGTTGACGCAGCAGGCAGGTGCCTGGTTGATGGTGGATGATGCGCACGGCATTGGCGTACGTGGCGAACAGGGGCGCGGCAGTTGCTGGCAGCAAGGTGTGCGCCCGGAGGTGTTGGTCGCCACCTTTGGCAAGGCATTCGGCGTCAGCGGCGCGGCGATCCTCTGCGATGAACCGTTGGCGGAATATCTGCTGCAGTTCGCCCGCCATCTGATTTACAGCACTGCGATGCCGCCCGCCCAAGCCTGTGCCTTGCAAGCGGCGTTAAGCTGTATTCAGCAAGGGGATGAACTACGTAGTCGGCTGCAAAAACACATCCAGCATTTTCGTGCCGGGTTGGCGGGTCTGCCGTTAACGCTAACCGCGTCGGATACCGCTATCCAACCGTTGCTGGTGGGGGATAACCAACAGGCGCTGGATTTGGCGCAGCGCCTGCGAGAGCAGGGATTGTGGGTCAGCGCCATCCGCCCACCAACGGTACCACCGGGGGGCGCGCGGTTACGCATTACGCTCACTGCGGCACACCAGCCACAGGATATCGATCGCTTGTTGGAGGTATTGCATGACGTCTGCCATTGATGCGGTGAACAAGCAGGCGGTGGCCGCCGCCTTCAGCCGGGCAGCGACGAGTTACGATACCGCAGCGGTGCTGCAACGGGAGGTTGGTGAACGCTTACTGGGGATGGGACTGTCTCATCCTGGCCAACAGGTATTGGATGCCGGTTGCGGCACGGGCTATTTCAGCCGTCGCTGGCGCGAGCTGGGCAAGCAGGTCAGCGCGCTGGATCTGGCTCCGGGCATGCTGGCTTTTGCCCGCCAGCAGCAAGCGGCGGATCGCTATCTGCTGGGGGATATCGAACACATCCCTTTGCCGACCGCCTCGGTGGATATCTGTTTTAGCAGCCTGGTGGTGCAGTGGTGCAGCGATCTGCCTCTGGCGTTGGCTGAGTTGTATCGGGTGACGCGGCCCGGTGGACTGATCCTGTTTTCTACTTTGGCACAAGGGGCTTTACACGAGTTAGGCGACGCCTGGCAGCAAGTCGATGGCGAGCGTCATGTTAATGACTTCCTGCCGCCAGCTAACATCGCCGCCGCCTGTCATCCCTATCGGCACCAGCTTACGGCCGATTGGCAAACGCTCAGTTATCCCGACGTGATGACGCTGATGCGATCGCTAAAGGGCATCGGTGCGACTCATCTGCACCAAGGGCGCGAGGCTGGCCTGCTTTCCCGCCAGCGGCTTGCCGCATTGCAGGCTGCTTATCCTTGCCGGGACGGGCAGTTTCCTCTCAGTTATCATCTGGTTTATGGAGTGATTTATCGTGATTAAGCGCTGGTTCGTTACCGGAACCGACACCGAAGTGGGTAAAACCGTGGCCAGCAGCGCCTTGTTACAGGCCGCCAGCGCGGCGGGATGGCGCTGTGCTGGCTATAAACCGGTGGCGTCAGGTAGTGAGATGACCGATGAAGGGTTGCGCAACGGCGATGCGCTGTTGCTGCAGAGAAACAGCAGCGTAGCGCTGGATTACGCCGTAGTGAACCCTTACACCTTTGCCGAACCGACCTCGCCGCATATCGTCAGCCAGACCGAAGGACGGCCCATTTCGCTAACACGGCTTTCCACTGGTTTACGTCATCTTGAGCAACGTGCAGACTGGCTTTTAGTAGAGGGCGCAGGCGGTTGGTTTACGCCGCTTTCTGAGCATGAAACCTTTGCCGACTGGGTGCAGCAGGAGCAATTGCCGGTGATCCTGGTGGTGGGCATCAAGCTGGGCTGCATCAATCATGCTCTATTGACTGCGCTGGCGATCCAACAGTCAGGTCTGACTCTGGCAGGCTGGATCGCCAATGACGTCACCCTGCCGGGAAAACGACATCAAGAGTACCTTGCCACTCTTTGCCGCCTATTGCCCGCGCCCCTGTTGGGCGAGATCCCACATTTACCGCAGGTAGAGCAGCAGGCACTGGGACAGTATCTCGATTTAACCAGGTTGAACCCTTAACCTGATGGCCCACGGAGGGGCCAGAATCACTCCGTCAGATAGGTATCAATCAGCCCTTCATCCAACTGCCCCAGTGTACCATTTGCCACGCTACGGCCTTTATCCATCAGACAGAAGCGGTCTGCCAGATGGCGGGCAAAGGGGAGTTGGTGCTCAACCAGCAAAATGGTCATGCCCAACTCCTGATTCAGCTTACGGAGCACCTGGCCGATCTCCGTCGCCAGGGAAGGTGACATACCGGCGGTGGGTTCATCCAGGATCAGCAGTTCCGGTTCCAGCATCAAAGCGCGGCCTAATGCCAACTGCTGTTGCTCACTTTGGCACAGGTCACCCGCACGGCGCATACGCATCGCCTGCAGCCGGGGGAACAGATTGTAAATGATGGGGGGCATACGGCGGACCTTGTCACGCCCGGCCAGCAAGGCCACCTGCAGGTTCTCTTCTACGCTCAGTTGGGAAAAGATTTGCCGCCCTTGTGGCACGTAACCAATGCCCAGTAATGCCCGGTTTTCTACCGGCTGTGGCAACAGGTTTTGCGGTGGCTCATCCGCCAACTGCCAGGTCATGCTGCCGCTGACGATCGGCAGGTGTCCCATGATGCAATTGATCAGCGTGGTTTTGCCCACTCCATTGCGGCCAAGCAACAGGGTGCATTGCCCACGAGGTAACTCAAGGCTGACATCCCACAGCGTATGCTGTTGCCCATAATATTGGTTTACCGCCCTTAAGCTTAACATTTGGCATCTCCTCCAAGACCGATATTCACGTATGGATAACGTTGACCGCAGCAAGCGGTGTCTCTCCCGGGTGTGGCAAATGCTGTGCTGATTACCCTAATCGCGGCTCAGGCTAAAAATTGGAAAATGGCCGCTACCGGTCGTTTGGCGGCTCTAGGGGGGGTTTTTGGTATGCAATGAACTTTTTCGCCGCAGATAACCGAGCTGGCTGTGGCCGGTTTTCGCCAGAATTTGCCGGTTCTTCTGCAAGGTAACGCCCCCGGATCAGGAAATGCAATTCCCAGGCCATCAGGTGTTGCGCAACAAAAAAAACGGTTTGTTACTGTTTTGTTAACTGTATTTGGGCCCGGTACGCAGGGGGCTCTGCCAGGGCCAGAAGGTTAACTTGGGCGTTTTTTGCACCGTTAGCGTGCGGCATGGCAAGCTGTTGGTGCAAGCCCTAAAGGTTGTTGCCGCAACTTGCAACCCCTGAAAAGCAAAATAGCGAAAAGAGTGTTTTCGTTATCACGGCTTTTAGCATTAATCGGCATAACCAAAGCAGAATTATTGTAAAAAAATAACTAAAAAACCGGCTCCGTTGACGTTTCATTGGGAAAAGCGTTCTTTCCGCAACTCCCGTCCCCCGTGGGGTAGTGAGAGTTATCCACTATTCCTGTGGATAACCTTGTGCATTATACTTAGAAAAGCGGTGTGAACAGAGAGCGGGCGCGGGTTGTGCGCAGGTTGTCCGCATTCTCGTCTTTTTATTAAATTAATTTAATATCAATAGGTTATTTAAAATCAAGCCAACGGATATCGTTAACGTGCCGATGGGCGGTTTTTCAGCGAAATCACGGCCAAAAGTTAATTCGTGACGCAATCTGGGGATAACAGGGTGATTGACAATAAAAATGTCATGGTATTGTCACCTTGCCGGTGCGTTCGCGCTCCGTTAACGGACGCAATAGCGTAAATCCGCTTGAAGCTGGTTTTATATCCAGTATCATGGGCACTGGCGGAAATCTTCCGGTCTTTCCATAATTAGGCCGCTACCGCCTGGCCGCAAACCTGAAAGATGATGGGGATATGAGCAAACATTTCAAACTGCATTCCGAATTCAAACCGGCCGGCGATCAGCCGCAAGCCATCCAAAAGCTGGAAGAGGGCCTGGAAGACGGCCTGGCGCACCAAACGCTGCTGGGGGTGACCGGCTCGGGTAAAACCTTTACCATCGCCAATGTGATTGCCGATCTCAACCGGCCCACCATGGTGCTGGCGCCCAACAAGACCCTGGCGGCACAGCTGTATGGCGAGATGAAAGAGTTCTTTCCCGAGAATGCGGTGGAATATTTTGTCTCCTACTACGATTACTACCAGCCAGAAGCCTATGTACCTAGCTCCGATACCTTTATCGAGAAAGATGCTTCGGTCAACGAACATATCGAGCAGATGCGTCTGTCGGCCACCAAAGCGCTGCTGGAGCGGCGTGACGTAGTGGTGGTGGCTTCGGTTTCTGCGATCTACGGCCTGGGCGATCCGGATCTGTACCTGAAAATGATGCTGCACCTGACTAAGGGCATGATCATCGATCAGCGTTCGATCCTGCGCCGTCTGGCCGAGCTGCAATATACCCGCAACGATCAGGCCTTCCAGCGTGCCACCTTCCGCGTACGTGGCGAAGTGATCGACATTTTCCCGGCGGAATCGGACGAGTTGGCGCTGCGCGTTGAGCTGTTTGACGAAGAGGTCGAACGCCTGTCCCTGTTCGATCCGCTAACCGGCCAGATTGAGCAGGTGGTGCCACGCTTTACCATCTATCCCAAATCTCACTACGTTACCCCGCGTGAACGTATCGTGCAGGCGATGGAAGAGATCAAGGTGGAACTGGCCCAGCGGCGCAAAGTGCTGCTGGAAAACAACAAGCTGTTGGAAGAGCAGCGGTTGACGCAGCGTACCCAGTTCGATCTGGAGATGATGAACGAGTTGGGTTACTGCTCCGGTATCGAAAACTACTCGCGCTATCTTTCCGGGCGCGGTGAGGGCGAGCCACCGCCAACCCTGTTTGACTACCTGCCAGCAGACGGATTGCTGGTGGTAGATGAATCCCACGTCACCATCCCGCAGATTGGCGGCATGTTCAAAGGTGACCGCTCGCGTAAAGAGACGCTGGTGGAGTACGGCTTCCGTCTGCCTTCGGCGCTGGATAACCGGCCGATGCGTTTTGAAGAGTTTGCCGCTGCGGCACCGCAGACCATCTACGTATCCGCCACGCCGGGCAAATATGAGCTGGAGAAATCCGGCAGCGATATTATCGATCAGGTGGTGCGCCCAACCGGCCTGCTGGATCCGATCGTGGAAGTGCGTCCGGTCACCACTCAGGTGGACGATCTGCTTTCCGAGATCCGCAAGCGCGTTGCCATCAACGAGCGCGTACTGGTCACCACGTTGACCAAACGCATGGCAGAAGACCTGACGGAATATCTGGAAGAACACGGGGAGCGGGTGCGTTATCTGCACTCGGACATTGATACGGTAGAACGTGTCGAAATCATCCGTGATTTGCGCCTGGGTGAGTTTGACGTGCTGGTGGGCATCAACCTGTTAAGGGAAGGCCTGGACATGCCAGAGGTGTCGCTGGTAGCGATCCTGGACGCAGACAAGGAAGGGTTCCTGCGTTCTGAGCGTTCACTGATCCAGACCATTGGCCGAGCGGCGCGTAACCTCAACGGTAAAGCGATCCTGTATGGCGACAGGATCACCGATTCCATGGCCAAGGCGATCGGCGAAACGGAACGCCGCCGTGCCAAGCAGCAGGCGCATAACGAAGCCAACGGTATCGTACCTCAGGGCCTGAACAAGAAGGTTTCGGATATTCTGCAGCTTGGGCAACCAAGCAGCCGTGGCAAGCACAAAGGGAAGGGCAAAGCGGCAGAGAGTGCGGCGCAATACCAACTGCTCACCCCCAAAGCGCTGGAGCAAAAAATCCAGGAGTTGGAGGCACAGATGTATTCTCATGCACAGAATCTGGAGTTCGAGCAGGCCGCTGCGGTGCGTGATGAAATCCACCAGCTGCGCGAGCAATTTATCGCGCTATCATAGTGAACCCAAGGGGCGTGGTATGCACGCCCCGGTAAATTTTCTTGCCGTACGCCCGTTTGCTGATTAAGGTGTGCGCCCCAAGTATTGAGACGAGTAGCCGCCATGACCGCAACCCCATCCAAAGACCCGTTACACGGCATTACGCTGGAGCAACTGCTGAACAAGCTGGTAGCCCAATATGGCTGGAACGGGCTGGCAGAGCGTATTCGCATCAACTGCTTCAGCAGCGATCCGAGCATCAAATCCAGCCTCAAGTTCTTGCGCCGCACCCCGTGGGCACGCAAGCAGGTGGAAGATCTCTACATCGACAGCGTTAGCGATAATCCTTGGCTCCGGGGTCAAGATTAACCGCGGCTAGCTAGCTGCACCAACGCGGTATCCAGCGCCTGGCGTAATAGTTGGCGATCGTGGCGATACGGGATATCGCTGGCTTCCAGCGGTTGTTGCACCACAATGCGATCCTGCATGGCGCTGGTATCCACCGCCGGGCCAACGATCACCGCGTCAATCATTTTACGGCCGATCTTCTCTTCCATCAGCGCCAGTTTGTCTTGCAGCGTCAATGCGGCTGCGGCGACGCTCAGCTCGCGGCCCAGGTTACCGATATACACCATATTGGCGCTACTGCGGCGCAGGGCCTGAGTCAGATCCTCAAGCAGCAACAGTGGCATCAGGCTGGTAAGAAAACTGCCTGGCCCGATCAGGATCAGATCGGCTTGCGCGATTGCTTCAACCGCTTCGCGGGTGGCGTGTACCGGCGGGGAGAGCATCAGCTCTTGCGGCATGATCCTCAGTTGATCGATATTGACTTCACCGTAGACCTGGTGCCCCTCATGATCGTGGGCCATCAGATCGACCGGCTGTTCCGACATCGGGATCAGCGCCGCGTCGATCTTTAGCAGACTACGCACCAGATTGATCGCCTCCAGCGGGCGAACGCTCAGGTGATCCAAGGCTTTCAGCATCAGATTCCCCAGGTTATGGCCCGCCAGTTCGCCGTTGCCGCTAAAACGGTATTCAAACATCGCCGAGGCGACGCTAGGCTCGGTAATCAGCTGATTGAGGCAATTACGGGTGTCACCCCAGGCAATGCCGCCTTCAGAACGGCGGATGCGGCCGGTAGAACCGCCGTTATCGGTAGTGGTCACAATGCCGGTCAGGCGAGAGCCCAACGACGACAGCGAAGACATCACACGGCCAAGACCGTGACCACCACCTAGTGCCACGACGCGATCAAGATCGGCCAGGGTACGGTTACGCATAAAATTCCTTAACTCAGGGTAGGTAGACTGCCTGCATAAAGTAGCGGATTTGACACAAAAACGCGATAAAGAGTGCGATTTGCGTGATTCTGGTCAATTCGCTGGCGTAACGGTTGTTTATTATGGTTATCAAGACTTGAGAGGGTGAAAAATCGCTGTATACACAAGTATATAGCGTAAATCCACATTGGCTATCGCGGCTGTTTAGCGCTAGAATTCTCAGGAAAACCACGGTTTTGTTCCGGCTACTTGAGGTAGTGGGAATGAGATCAAAACTCCTAGCCTTGATACCTACGTTGTTCATTAGAGCGATAAGGTCTCCTGGCCGTGGCGATGTCAGCCACCAGGGTGCAGAGTGGAAACGCTCGCATCTCCCGTATTTGGAAGGTGTTACAGGTGCCGCAACTCATTGATGCTTTTGAGCGCAAATTCTATTATTTGCGCCTGTCGATCACCGACGTGTGTAACTTTCGTTGCACTTACTGTCTGCCGGATGGCTATAAACCGAGCGGCAGCCCCAAGACTTTCCTCTCTCTGGATGAAATTCGGCGCGTCAGCCGTGCCTTTGCCGAACTGGGTACCGAAAAAGTACGCCTGACCGGCGGTGAGCCTTCTTTACGCCGCGATTTTACCGACATCATTGCCGCCGTACGCGAAAACCCAGCGATCCGTACCCTGGCCGTGACTACCAATGGCTACCGCCTGGCGCGTGATGTGGCCAGTTGGCGTGATGCGGGCCTCACGGCGATTAACGTCAGCGTAGACAGCCTTGATGCGCGCCAGTTTCATGCCATCACCGGCCAGGACAAGTTCCGCCAGGTGATGGAGGGCATCGATGCCGCCTTTACCGCCGGTTACAGCAAGGTGAAGGTGAATGCGGTGCTGATGCGTGATGTCAATCACCAGCAACTGGGCAGCTTCCTTAACTGGATCAAGGATCGGCCAATCCAACTGCGGTTTATCGAACTGATGGAAACCGGCGATGGCAGCGATCTGTTCCGCAAGCACCATGTATCTGGCGAAGTGATCCGCCTGCAGTTGGAGCAGCAGGGCTGGCAGCGCCAAGTCCGTGGCCGCAGCGATGGCCCGGCGCAGGTATTCAGCCACCCGGATTATCAGGGCGAGATAGGGCTGATCATGCCGTACGAAAAAGATTTCTGTGCCAGTTGCAACCGCCTGCGGGTTTCCGCCATCGGCAATCTGCATCTGTGCCTGTTTGGTGAGCAAGGGATTACCCTGCGCGATCTGCTGGCGGATGACGGCCAGTTGGAACAGCTGAAAATGCGCATTCAAAGCGGGCTGCAAACCAAAAAGCAGACCCACTTCCTGCATCAGGGCAATAGCGGTCTCACGCAGAACTTATCGTTTATCGGCGGCTAGCTTTAACTCGAACGGTCCCCTCTCACTAAAGGAGAGGGTTAGGGTGAGGGGCCATCGACAATAAGGAGCACAACACACAATGAGCCAAACCAGCAGTGAATTTATTGCGGCCAGGATTGCCATTCTGACCGTTTCTGATCGCCGCACTGCAGCGGACGATACCTCCGGGCAATATCTACAAGAAGCCGTGCAGGAAACCGGCCATCAGGTCGTGGCACGTGCCTTGGTCAAAGACAATATTTATCAGATCCGTGCGCAGGTTTCCGCATGGATTGCCAGCGATGACGTGCAGGCCGTGTTGATTAACGGCGGCACCGGCTTTACCTCTGGGGACAATACGCCAGAAGCGCTATTGCCGCTGTTTGACCGCGAAGTGGAAGGGTTCGGCGAACTGTTCCGTATGGTGTCATACGAAGAGATCGGCACCGCGACCATTCAGTCCCGTGCTCTGGCCGGTATTGCCAACCAGACGGTGATCTTCGCCATGCCGGGTTCCACCCGAGCCTGCCGTACCGCTTGGGAACGCATTATTGAAGAACAACTGGACGCGCGCCATCGCCCGTGCAACTTCTTACCTCATTTAAAGAAATAATCCATGACGCAGCTAACCCACATTAACGCCGCTGGCGAGGCCCATATGGTCGATGTCTCTGCCAAAGCGGAGACGGTACGTGAAGCCCGTGCCGAGGCTTTTGTTGAAATGCAGGCGGCAACGCTGGCGATGATTATCGACGGCAGCCACCATAAAGGCGACGTATTCGCCACGGCGCGTATTGCTGGAATTCAAGCGGCGAAGCGCACCTGGGAACTGATCCCTCTTTGCCATCCGTTGATGTTAAGCAAGGTGGAAGTACAGCTCGAAGCGCAGCCGGAATTTAACCGCGTGCGTATCGAAACCTGCTGCCGTTTGACCGGTAAAACCGGGGTTGAAATGGAGGCGTTGACTGCCGCTTCGGTGGCCGCGCTCACCATCTACGACATGTGCAAAGCGGTGCAGAAAGATATGGTAATTGGCCCGGTGCGGCTGCTGGCAAAAAGCGGCGGCAAGTCCGGTGATTTTAAGGTGGAATTATGATCACTATTCTGTTTTTCGCGCAGGTACGTGAACTGGTCGGCACCAGCACGCTGAGCCTGCCAGCACAGTACCTAACGGTTGAAGAGCTGCGTAAATCGCTGTGCGAGCGTGGCGATCGTTGGGCGCTGGCGCTGGAGCCCGGTAAATTGCTGACGGCGGTCAACCAATCGCTGGTGGCCGCCGAGCATCAGCTGCAAGCCGGTGATGAAGTGGCTTTCTTTCCACCGGTAACCGGAGGTTAACAGTGGAAAATACTCGTATCCGCGTTGGCCAGGCAACTTTTAGCGTAGGTGAAGAATACCAGTGGCTGGCACAGTGTGATGATGATGGCGCAGTGGTGACTTTTACCGGCAAGGTACGCAATCACAATTTGGGGGATGACGTCAGTGCCTTGTCGTTGGAGCATTACCCTGGCATGACTGAAAAAGCCCTTGAAGAGATCGTTGCAGAAGCGCGATCCCGTTGGCCATTGCAGCGGGCAACGGTGATCCATCGCATCGGTGATCTCTTCCCTGGTGATGAAATTGTGTTTGTCGGCGTGACCAGCGCCCACCGCAGCATGGCTTTCGAGGCGGCACAATTTATTATGGATTATCTGAAAACCCGAGCTCCCTTCTGGAAGCGTGAGGCGACCGGGCAGGGGGAGCGCTGGGTAGAAGCTCGCGATACGGATAAACAAGCCGCCAAGCGTTGGTAAATACCGCCTCAACAGCGGAAATAAATCAATACCTTTGTCCGTTTCGCGCGGTGTTTTCTGTGGTACGCTTATTATTGGCAGGGGAAGTTCCCCGAAACTTGGCTCACATGTAAAAGGTAACCGTCATGGACCGATATCCACGTAATGGTTCGATCGTTGAACGTGCCAACAGCGGCATTCAGGCTTATATGGCGCAGGTGTATGGCTGGATGACCTGTGGCTTGCTGTTGACCGCATTTGTTTCCTGGTATGCAGCGCATACGCCTGCGATCATCAACTTTATTTTCTCTAGCCAGATCACCTTCTTTGGGCTGATTATTCTACAGCTGGGCCTGGTGTTTGTGATTTCCGGCATGGTTAACCGCCTGAGCGGCACCATGGCCACTGGGCTATTTATGCTCTACTCGGCGCTGACCGGGTTAACGCTATCGAGCATCTTCATTGCCTACACCTATAGCTCGATCGCCAGCACCTTCGTGGTCACTGCGGGTATGTTCGGCGCGATGAGCCTGTACGGCTACACCACCAAACGCGATTTGAGCGGTTTCGGTAGTATGCTGTTTATGGGGCTGATTGGTATTGTGCTGGCTTCACTGGTGAACATCTGGCTGAAAAGCCCGGCGCTGATGTGGGCGATCACCTATATCGGTGTGCTGGTATTTGTGGGCCTGACGGCGTACGACACCCAGAAACTGAAAGCGATGGGTGAACAACTGAATGCCGATGATAAAGACAGCTTCCGCAAATACGCCATCGTTGGCGCATTGACGCTGTATCTCGATTTTATCAACCTGTTCCTGATGCTATTGCGTATCTTCGGCAACCGCCGCTAATACCCGTCGTCTTTCAAGCCGCAGCGTTGTTACCTGCACTATCTCACCCCAGTCACTTACTAAACGTAAGCTCCTGGGGATGAGATAGCTTGGCGCCTAGCTGCAACTTGAAATCCATAGGGTATCGTGGAGTCTTTTGTTCTTTCAGTTATCCATATAGAAAGTTAATGGAACAGCTTTTTAGTGCGGGCACTGTCTACGAACGATATCTCATCTTATTGAAAAATAAACCATTATTAACGTATTATTTAACCGTTAGTTAAAGACCGTTCCATTCCGGCTAGAGGCATTAGTTTCATGCTAGGAAGTGTAAAAAACCGACCTCACCCGTCGGTTTTTTTACGCCCGAAATTCAGGCAATCTTGCGCCGGAACATGGCATAGGCCGCGCTGCCGGTGGTGGCGGTGATCACCAGTAACGGCCACAGGCTGTGCCAGATGATGCCGAAACCGGCATCCTTGAGGTAGATCTGCTTGGTGATATCGGTGAAGTGGCGGATAGGGTTGGCCCAGGTGAGATGCTGAAGCCAAACCGGCATATTCTCCACCGGCGAGACATAGCCAGAAAGCAGTATCGCCGGCATCATAAACACAAACACCCCGATAAACGCCTGCTGCTGTGTCGCGCACAGCGAAGAAATCAGCAGCCCGAAGCCCACCAAAGACAGCCCGTAAACCAGCATGGTGCCGTAGAACAGCAGCAACGAACCGGCAAACGGGATCTGATAGGCAAAGATACCGATCAACAGCACGATCGAAGCCTGGAAGGTGGCAATGATCAGGGCCGGTACCGCTTTGCCAATAAAGATCTGCCAGGTGGTTAAAGGCGAAACCAACAACTGCTCTAAGGTACCTTGCTCACGTTCACGCGCGACGGAAAGCGAGGTAACGATCAACACGCCGATGGTGGTGATCATCGCGATCAGCGAAGGCACCACGAACCATTTGTAATCCAGATTCGGGTTATACCAGTTGCGTACCACCAGTTCGCTGTTGTTGGGCTTGGTACGCTGCCCAATCAGCTCATTCTGGTAGTCCTGCACGATCTGTTGCACATAGTTGGCGGCGATCTGCGCGCTGTTGGAGTTACGGCCATCGAGGATCAGCTGCAACGGCGCGGTATTACCGCTGGCGATATCCCGTGAGAAGTTGGCCGGGAAGCGAACCAGCAGCAGCGCCTTCTGATTATCAATGGTGGTTCTAATCTCCTGCGGGCTGCGTAACAACAGCACGTGAGAAAAGGCTTTGGCCTTGGCAAGGCGCTGAGTTAGCTCAATGGAGTGCTGGCCGCTGTCTTCGCTGTATACCGCGATAGTGGCGTTGGTGACTTCCAGCGTGGCGGCAAACGGGAACAGCACCACCTGCAACAACACCGGCATAATCAGGATCGCGCGGGTCTGCGGATCGCGCAGTAGCGACTGCATTTCTTTAACAATCAACGTCCAGAGACGGTGAAACATGGCTTCCCCTTAATCCAGCCGCCGCTGGGTTTTCCAGGCCGTCAGGCCGATAAACACCACCGCCGAGGCGATCAAAAACAGCAGGTTAATCACCAGCACGGTGCCGATATTGCCCGCCAGGAACAGCGTTTGCAGCGTACTGACAAAGTAGCGCGCCGGAATGATATAGGTCACCGCACGTACCACGGCGGGCATGCTGTCGATCTGGAAGATAAATCCAGACAGCATAATTGACGGTAAAAAGGCGGCGTTCAGGGCCACCATTGCCGCGTTAAACTGGTTGCGGGTGATGGTCGAGATTAACAGCCCCATGCCGAGCGTGCTGGCCAGGAACAGGCTACTGATCACGAACAGCAGCAGCAGGGAGCCACGGTAGGGCACGCCGAGTACAAATACCGAAACCACCATACACAGCACCATGGCGATCATACCCAGGAAATAGTACGGCACCAGCTTGGACAGCAGCAGCTCGCTGCGCGTGACCTGGGTAGAAAGCAGCGCCTCCATGGTGCCACGCTCCCATTCTCGGGCGATCACCAACGAGGTCAGAATGGCACCGATCACCGTCATGATAATGGTAATGGCCCCCGGAATAATAAAGTGCTGGCTGATGGCCGCCGGGTTAAACCAGTAGCGCACTTGGACTTCAATCAGCGGCTTGTCATCACGCCCGAGATCGGTGGCACGCTGCTGCTGCCAGATTTGCCAGATCCCTTGGGTATAGCCTTGCACAAAGTTGGCGGTATTGGGCTCGCTGCCGTCAGTAATCACCTGCAACGGAGCGCGGTCGTTAGGCCTTGCCAAATGCTCGGCAAAATCGCTGGGGATCACCACCAGGCCGCGGATGCTGCCAGCCTGCATCATCTGGATCAACTGCTGGCGGTTATCGCTGACGGTCGGTTCAATATAGGGTGAGCCGATAAAGGCATTGGCCAGATCGCGGGCCTCTTCGCTTTGCTGTTCCATCAAGATCCCCAGCCGCAGCTTGCTGGAATCCAGGTTGATGCCGTAGCCAAAGATAAACAGCAGCATCAGCGGAATGACGAAGGCAATCAGTCCACTGCTGGGATCGCGCAATATCTGCCGGGTTTCTTTCAGGCACAGTGCCCGCAGCCGCCGCCAGGAAAAGCCGTTGTCGTTGCTCATGCTGTCTCCTCCCGATCGTAGCCCTGCACCAGTTCGATAAACGCCTCTTCCATCGAAGGGTTGGGGTTTTGCTCGTTGGCTATCTGCTGCTTGAGATCGTCCGGCGTACCGGCTGCGATGATTTTGCCGCGATACACCAGGCCGATACGATCGCAGTATTCCGCTTCATCCATAAAGTGGGTGGTGACCATCACCGTCACACCTTTATCCACCATGCCGTTGATGTGCAACCAGAACTCGCGCCGGGTCAGGGGATCGACGCCCGAGGTGGGCTCATCAAGAAACAGAATATCTGGCTCATGCATCAGCGCGCAGGCCAGCGCCAGCCGCTGTTTGAAGCCGAGCGGTAGCGAGTCCGGCGTTTGGTTGAGGATCGGGGCGAAGTTGAAGGCGCGAGACATCTCGTCAATTTTATCGCGCTGGCTCTTGCCGCTCAGCCCATAAACGCCGGAGAAAAATTTCAGGTTCTGGGCCACCGTCAGGTTGCCATACAGCGAAAATTTCTGCGCCATATAACCCAGATGCTGGCGCGCTTTTCCCGAGCTGGTTTTTAGATCCATACCCAGCACCAGTGCTTTGCCATCGCTAGGCACCAGCAGGCCACACATCATCTTGAAGGTGGTGGATTTACCCGCGCCGTTGGGGCCAAGTAGGCCAAAAATCTCGCCGCGTTGCACTTTGAAATCTACATGATCGGTAGCCGCAAAATCGCCGAATTTTTTGGTCAACCCTTGCGCCTCAATCACCGTTTCCGAGCTGTCGCCCGTTACCGTAGGCATGATCTCGGCCAGGGCGGATTTGCTGTTCGGGCCGCCGCCCAGCAGATCGATAAACGCATCCTCAAAACGTGGATCGGCTTCGGTTAATTCGGCCTGTGGCAGATCCAGATCCCGCAATACTTGCTGGTGATCTTCACCCGGCTTGAGGATCAGCCGCAGATATTTCCCCTGGATCACCCCGTCGCTAACCGCAGGCAGACAGATCGCCCGTTGCAACAGCGCCCGGTGGCTACCGGCTGGGGTATCGATCAGGATGGTGCGGCCAGCCATACGTTGGGTAAGATCCTGTGGCGCACCGCTGAACAGCAACTCGCCTTCGTTCATCAGCAGCACTTCGCGGCACTGCTCGGCTTCGTCGAGATAGGAGGTACTCCACAGGATCAGCATGCCGTCGTTGGCCAGCTCATGCACCATTCGCCACAGTTCACGACGAGAAATGGGATCGACACCGACGCCGGGCTCATCCAGCAGCAACACCTGAGGTTGGCCAAGCAGCGTACAGGCCAGCCCGAGCTTTTGCTTCATCCCGCCGGAAAGCTTGCCCGCCAGCCGTTCGGTAAAGCGGGTCAGATCGGTAAACGTCAGCAACCGCTCAAAGGTTTGCTTACGCAGATCGCCGGTGACTCCGCGCAGATCGGCATACAGCGTGAGATTTTCCATCACCGTCAGATCTTCATACAGCCCGAACTTTTGCGGCATGTAACCGAGAATGGCGTGCAACTGGCGATCCTGTGCGATCGGATCCAACCCGGCGACGGTCAGCTTGCCGCTGCTGGGTAGCAGCAATCCTGCCAACATGCGCAGCAGGGTAGTTTTGCCCGCGCCATCGGGGCCAACCAGCCCGGTCACCGCGCCACTGCGCAACGTGGTCGTCAGGCTGGCCACCGCCGGTTTATCGAGTGATGGAAAGCGTTTTTCCAACGCAACCAGTTCAATCGTATGTGCCTGTGCCATCACGGTTCCTTACGGTTGTGTGAAATGGACGGTAACCGGCATCCCCTGACGCAAGGCATCATCGGCATCGTTGACGATGATCCGCAGGCGGTAGACCAGATCGGTACGCAGATCCGGCGTTTCTACGCTTTTGGGGGTGAACTCCGCGGTGGGGGAAACAAAGCCGATCTTGCCGTGATAAGGCTTGCCAGGGCGGCTGTCGGTCTCGATCAAGACTTCGGTACCTGGCGTAGCGCTACCCAGGCTGGCTTCATTGATGTAGGCACGAACCCATACCGGCCGCGTCAACGATAGGGTAAACACTGTGCTGCCAGCGCTGAGCATGGTGCCTGGCTCCACGGCTCGCGTCATTACCGTACCAACGGACGGAGAGAGCAGGGTGGTGTCATGCAGATCCAACTGGGCCTGCGCCAGTGCCGCCTCGGCCAGTGCCAGATTGGCGTTGGCTTCTTCAATTTCCTGCGGGCGATTACCGGTCAGGTATTGCGACAGTTTGTCTTTCGACGCCTGCAAATTTGCCTGCGCCTGATTACGCGCGGTGCGGGCATCTTCCAGGGCATCGGCTGAAGTAGCCTTTTTCGCCCATAATCCCTGCTGACGTTGGAAGAAGCTGTCGGCATAGCTAAAGGCCGACTGCCGTTGAGCTACTTCGGATCGCACCTGGGCAATCTCCTCGTTGCGGTAGCCTGCCTGCAATAAATCCAGCTTGGCTTTGGCGCTGGCAACGTTGGCCTGTGCCTGTAGCAACGCGTTCTGGTAAGGGGCATCGTCCAGTTTGCCCAGCAACTGCCCCTGTTGCACGCTGTCCCCTTCGTCTACCGCCAGTGAGGCCAACCGGCCATTAACGCGGAAACCCAGGTTGACCGTGCGGATATCCACATTGCCATACAGCGTCAAAGGCTTGTCCTGCTGGCGTTGGTAAGACCAGAAACCGTAGGCCGCAGCGGCGATCAGCACAATCGCTACACCCACAATGGCAACTCTTTTCTTGTTCATACTGTTCCTTACTAGCAAGACGGAAAGTTAGACGGCGTAACGCTGGCGTAGCCCGTTAACCAGAATGTCGATATGTTCGGCCAGCACCTCGCTAATCTGCTTGGCTTCTTCTGCTGCGATCTGATGCCAGCCTGCCTGACGTAGCAGGGTTTCCCGGCCAACGCGGAATGCCAGAACCTCACCGATCAGCGCATGGGTATGCAAGATGATTTTGGTGGAGCGCGCATCGATGCCGGTATAGCCCGCCAACAGGCGACACAGTAAGTGATGCAGCGGGGCTATCACCTGCTGGTGGATCAGCGGGTAGGCATCGGTTGGTGAAAGCTGTTCGCGAGACATAATCTTGCTCAGGTTGAGCGTATGGGGCTCGGTCATCAGTTGGCTGAAGGCCAGCAACCCGCTTTTGAGATGGTACAGGTAGTGTTCCGGCTGGCGTTGCTCTGCCGGCAGTTGATAGAAACGTTCGATTTCTTCGCTCAGTGGGCGGAAGCTTTGCTGGATAAAGTCGGCAATCCACTGGGCTACCGCCAGATATAACCCCTCTTTCGAGTTGAAGTAATAAGTGATGGCGGCAATGTTTTGCCCAGCACGCTGGGCGATTTGCCGCGTGGTGGCCCCCGAAAGGCCATATTCGCCGAACACTTCAATCGCGGCGGTGAGCAGTTGTTGACGCGCTTGCTCACCCCGTTTGAGAGGGCTTAGCGGCGGGTTTTCTGCAGAGGACATGGGTTTACCCGAAAAGTTAATCAATCATATGATTAACTTTAGGCCGGGCGGGTTAAAATGTAAACCACAGGCCAGAACATTTTGCTTTTCCGTGAGCTTGCTCGGCGAAAAGTGCTGTGAACACGTAAAATTGCCTTTTCTTGTTCGATTTCTGCTACACTCTCGCGCTTGGTGCACTGCAGTTTGTGCCAATCCCTCGAGGTCATGCCGAGGATGTGCCGCAAAAAAGTGCGAGTACCTCCTTATGCCCCGTCTGATAATCCTCCCGGAAACTGCACCGAACATTTGTTTAGGTTAGGGGGGATCTGGAGTTTTTCTCTACTATGTCATTTGAAACCCTCGGCTTAAGTGCTGAAATTCTGCGCGCTGTTGAAGAACAGGGCTATCGCGAACCTACGCCAATTCAACGCCAGGCAATCCCGGTGGTATTGGCAGGCCGTGACCTGATGGCCAGCGCCCAGACCGGCACCGGTAAAACAGCTGGTTTTACCTTGCCGCTATTACAGCTGCTGAGCAAACACGATCACCCAATCAAAGGCCGCCGCCCGGTGCGCGCGTTGATCCTGACGCCAACCCGTGAACTGGCTGCACAAATCGGTGAAAACGTTGAGGCTTACAGCAAACACCTGCGCCTGCGTTCGCTGGTGGTGTTTGGTGGTGTGAGCATCAACCCGCAGATGATGAAGCTGCGCGGCGGCGTCGATATCCTGGTGGCAACGCCAGGTCGCCTGCTGGATCTGGAACATCAGAACGCGGTTGATCTGTCCAAAATTGAAATTCTGGTGCTGGACGAAGCCGACCGCATGCTGGATATGGGCTTTATCCATGATATCCGCCGCGTGCTGTCCAAGCTGCCTGCCAAGCGTCAGAACCTGCTGTTCTCCGCGACCTTCTCTGATGAGATCAAAGGGCTGGCCAGTAAACTGCTGACCAACCCGGCCTCGGTAGAAGTGGCTCGCCGCAACACCGCATCTGAGCAAATTGAACAGAGCGTTCACTTTGTTGATAAGAAGCGCAAGCGTGAACTGCTTTCCCAGATGATCGGCGAAGGTGACTGGAAGCAGGTGCTGGTATTTAACCGTACCAAGCACGGTGCCAACCATTTGGCTGAACAGCTGAATAAAGATGGCATCACCGCTGCGGCTATCCACGGTAACAAAAGCCAGGGCGCACGTACCCGCGCACTCGCCGACTTTAAAGATGGCAAAATCCGCGTGCTGGTAGCAACAGACATCGCTGCACGTGGCCTGGATATCGATCAGTTGCCACACGTAGTGAACTACGAACTGCCAAACGTACCGGAAGATTACGTCCACCGCATTGGCCGTACCGGCCGTGCCGAACGTACCGGTGAGGCGATCTCGTTGGTCTGTGTGGATGAGCACAAACTGCTGCGTGATATTGAGCGCCTGCTCAAGCGTGAAATTCCACGCATTGCCCTGCCAGGCTATGAGCCGGACCCAAGCATCAAAGCCGAACCGATCATCAATGGCCGTCAGGCTGGCGGTGGCCGTGGTGCTCCACGTGGCAACGGCGGCGGCGCTCCGCGTACCGGTAACGGTGGCGGCCAGCGTAGTGGCAATGGCGGCGGTCAGCGTGAAAATCGCGGCGGCGGCAGTGCTCGCCCGCAGGGTGACGGCAAACCACGTTCAGGTGCTCCATCGCGCCGTCCGCATAGCCGTAAACCGTCTGAGTAACCTTCTATACCCTATGGATTTCAAGCCGCAGCTAGGCGACAAGCTTGCCCATCCCCAGGAGTTTACTATTGTAAATGACTGGGGTGGGCAAGTGCAGGTAACAACGCTGCGGCTTGAAAGACGACGGGTATTTAGTTGATCTATACTGAACCGCCAATTATTGGCGGTTTTTTTTCGCCTGTCTTCCAGGAGTTACCGATGAAATTGAAGTGTGCAATTCTTGATGATTACCAGGGTGTAGCGCTGACGATGGCAGATTGGTCCGTCCTTGGCGAGCAGGTTGAGGTCTTCTCCCTGCGCGAGCATATTGACGATGAAGACCAACTGGTGAGCCGCATCAAAGACTGCGAGATCGTGGTGATTATGCGAGAACGTACGCCGTTCACCGCCGCATTGCTTGCCCGTTTGCCAAAACTGCAATTGCTGATCACCTCAGGCATGCGCAACGCTTCGATCGATCTGCCAGCGGCAGCTCGGCATGGTGTTACCGTTTGCGGCACCGCCAGCGGCTCTGAAGCGCCGATGGAACTGACCTGGGCGCTAATCCTCGGTTTGGCCAAGCATCTGGTGGCTGAAAGCAGCGGATTGCGTGCCAACGGGCCTTGGCAGCAACATGTTGGCATCACCTTGCATGGAAAAACGTTAGGCCTACTGGGGCTGGGCAAGATCGGCGGCCAGATGGCGAAGGTAGCACAGGCGTTTGGCATGAACGTCGTTGCCTGGAGCCAAAATATGACGGCTGAAAGGGCACAGGAATTCGGTGTGCAACTTGCCGAGTCAAAACAGGCGTTACTGGCAGCGAGTGACTTTGTTTCGGTGCATCTGGTGTTAAGCGATCGCAGCCGTGGGCTGATCGACCGTCAGGCGCTGGCGCAGATGAAAAACAGCGCTTTCCTGATTAACACCTCGCGCGCAGCGATTGTCGATCAGCAAGCCCTGATTGAAGCACTGCAAATCGGGCAGATCGCCGGTGCCGGGCTGGACGTGTTTGAAGTAGAGCCACTACCAGCCGATCACCCATTGCGCCGCTTGCCCAACGTGCTGGCTACGCCGCATGTGGGCTATGTGGCGGATGATAACTACCGCACCTATTTCCGGGAAGCGATTGCCGATATCCAGGCTTTTATTGCCGGCGAGCCGCTGCGCAAGCTAGGCTAATTTTATCGGCGGGAGGCTTGTTGGCACCGCCTTTCGCCCGTATCATTGCGCCCTCTTTGATTACAGGGGTAGGCATGCGCGTATTATTGGCTCCAATGGAGGGGGTACTCGACTCTCTGGTGCGGGAATTGCTCACCGAGGTGAACGATTACGATCTCTGCATCACCGAATTCCTGCGGGTGATCGATCAGCGGCTGCCAGCCAAATCCTTCTACCGGCTATGCCCGGAACTGCACCATGCCAGCAGAACGCCATCTGGCACCCAGGTGCGGGTGCAACTGCTGGGCCAGTATCCCGAATGGCTGGCGGAAAACGCTGCTCAGGCAGTCGAACTGGGTTCTTACGGTGTCGATCTGAACTGCGGCTGCCCGTCCAAACATGTCAACGGCAGCGGCGGCGGGGCCACCTTGCTCAAAGATCCCGAACTGATTTATCAGGGTGCCAAAGCGATGCGCGCCGCGGTGCCAGCGCATCTGCCGGTGACGGTAAAAGTGCGCTTGGGTTGGGATTCAGATTCCCGTAGCTTTGAAATTGCCGATGCGGTGCAGCAAGCGGGGGCGACCGAAATCACCATCCATGGCCGTACCAAAGAGGACGGTTATAAAGCCGATCGCATCAACTGGCAGGCGATCGGTGAGATCCGCCAGCGTTTGACCATCCCGGTGATTGCCAACGGGGAAATCTGGGACTATCAAAGTGCGCAGGCCTGTATGCAGGCCACCGGCTGCGATGCGGTAATGCTGGGCCGTGGGGCGTTGAACATCCCCAACCTGAGCCGGGTGGTGAAATATAACGAACCGCGTATGCCTTGGCCGCAGGTGGTGCAGCTATTGCAAAAGTATGTGCATCTGGAAAAGCAGGGCGATACCGGTTTATACCACGTTGCCCGTATCAAACAGTGGCTCAGCTACCTGCGCAAAGAGTATCAGGAAGCCACTGAGCTGTTTACCGAGATCCGCACGTTAAACAACTCCAAGGATATTGCTCGGGTGATTTGCCGCTAACCCCTTAGTTCAATGGCGAAATAGTGCCGCAACGCCTCCAACCGTTCTTCCTCCGAATGCAGAGTAGACTCCTTACGGTGATGGTCTTGGGTCACGATCAGCTTTAACTCGCTGAGGGTGATGCGGCCATCCTCTGTGGGGCGGGAGCACACCAGCTTTTGGGTAAAGTGCGACAGTGGGGAAGTGCTGTGATAGTGGCACATATCGTTAAATTCTTCCGGCTGCCGGGGTTGCAGGGTAAAGCGATAAAGCGTCTTGGCGTGGGAAGTCCGATCGCCGTTGCGGCGCTCCAGATGATACCACTCACCGTCTTGCTCAAGATGAAAGGTGCCGCTGGCCTGCGGTTGTTGATCGGTGGTGGTGATTTTCAGCGGGGCGAGGAAAGAATCGCCAAACCCTACATCGACCAGATACGGCTGATCCAGGGTCACCACCAGCGCCATATGGTCAAACGGCGGGCCAAAAGAGCCGTCTCTGGCGTGGATTTCCCCGGATATAAACGCTACCTGAAAGCCGATCTGCTGCAACAGTAGGGCGAATATCCGGTTCAATTCATAGCAAAACCCCCCGCGATTATGCTCGACGATTTTGCTGAACAGCCCGGTCTCGCTAAGATCGATCCCCTGATGATAGATAATGCTCAAATTCTCGAAGGGCACCGCCAGCATATGGCAGCGATGCAACTGTTGCAGAGTTTGCAGGTCGGCTTGTGGTGTGCCTGTGAAGCCGATGTGTTGCAGGTAGCGTGGTATGTCCACCAGAATTCTCGCTATACGGGAAATTTTGCATAAATTAGCGGGAATTGTGGCAGTCGGGGAAGCAATATGTGCGGTGCCGAAAAGAGCCGCTTGTGCCATTGCGTTACACTCGTCTTCCTGACAGGTCGTGGCCACCGAGCTTGCAAGCATGTGAGAGCCGTCTGTAATTAACCAGCAAGGTAAACGCTAATCGATTTCACTCCGTTTAAAATTAGCGATTTAGCCAATAAACGTATGTTGTTAAAAACAGTATTGACATAGTTTGAAAAAGTCGTAGATTAGTATCCAGCAGCAGGAAATTGATAGTTAGCTGCTTAGCTAAATAACAGATTGAAAGGTTATCTTTAATAAGTTATTTAGTGATATTGCGATAAAGGCCACGAAGTTCTGTTGTATGGGGAAGTCGTCGTTGAGTAGCCAGTTCGGACTCAAACGACAATGCTTTAAGGCCACGTAGTCAGTACCGACGATCGCAGGGTGTGTACCATAACGCGATGATGTAAGGCTCTGTTTCTCAAGTGTTAATGTTGCAACTTGTTAATTTTATCCTGTAAGTTTGTTGCAATGAAAGTAAAGCCATGCGTCAAAAGTTTATATCGCGAGGGGGAATGTACCAGTTTAGCTTGCTTTATCTCGGCTAATTATTGTGAGGTAGGTAAGTCGAATTTGTAAATCAGCCAGTATAGGGGAGGATGTAGTTAGCTTTTCAATACCCAATATTATCTGTGATAAACAAGTACATTTTAAGCAGTATCGAAAGTAGTACCCAGTTAGTAAGTTGATTAATGTTGAATTTTAAAAATGCAGTAACCTAAAAGCCCTGGCAAATATTGTCAGGGCTTTTTTGTGCACAGAAAACCTCCAGCTAGGCTGGAGGTTCCGTAAAGCTTTCAGCTTTGAACCAGTTATAAAAACCCCTTTTGATTTGTTAAAACAGTTTGCGGTCTGGCAACTGCAAACGTTCAACAAGAAATCAAAAGGGGGTCCCAATGAGGGACGAAAAGAGCTTAGCGCACACGCGATGGAACTGTAAATATCACATAGTATTTGCGCCGAAGTACCGAAGACAGGTGTTCTACGGGGAAAAACGCAAAGCGATTGGCAGCATCTTAAGAAAGCTGTGCGAATGGAAGAACGTGAATATTGTGGAGGCGGAATGCTGTGTGGATCACATCCATATGCTTCTGGAAATCCCACCCAAGATGAGTGTGTCGGGTTTTATGGGATATCTGAAGGGAAAGAGCAGCCTGATGCTTTATGAGCAGTTTGGCGATTTGAAGTTCAAATATCGTAACAGGGAGTTTTGGTGTCGAGGGTATTACGTTGATACGGTTGGTAAAAATACAACCAGGATACAAGAATACATAAAGCACCAACTGGAAGAGGATAAGATGGGTGAGCAGTTGTCGATCCCCTATCCGGGTAGCCCGTTTACGGGCCGTAAGTAATCCATAGATGCAAATGTCAGATCGCGATGCGCCTGTTAGGGCGCGGCTGGCAAGAGAGCCTTATAGGCGCATATGAAAAACCTCCGGCTATGCCGGAGGATATTTATTGTATATCCTTTTGCCAGGCTGTGACCTGGATGGTGACGCTCCAGCACCTTTTGGCGGATAGCCACTGCCAGAAACTGTCATGCCCAAGCCTTATCCTGAACGCCTCACTAAAGTTATCTGGGGGCGTTATGCAAGATTTTACGGGTAAAGTGGCGTTGGTGACCGGTGCTTCCACTGGTATTGGTGAAGCTATTGCTCAAGAGTTGGTCGATCGCGGAGCGAAGGTAGCGATCACCGCCAGAAATCGCGCAAGACTGGTAGCAACGGCACAACGTATGGATCCGACAGGCAAATCGGTATTTCCGTTGGTGATGGATGCTCGCGATCCTGAATCGGTGCGCAGTGCGGTAGCGCAAACGCTGGCCCTTGGCGGGCAATTGCATCTGCTGGTCAACAATGCCGGTATTACCGGGCCGCACGATGTGCCGCTGAATGAATATTCCATTGATGATTGGCACGCGGTGATTGAAACCGATCTCAGCGGCACCTTCTATGGGATGAAGTACGGGTTGCCCGCTATTGTGGCAGCAGGCGGTGGCGCGGTAGTGAACCTCTCTTCCGCCAATGGCATAGTCGGCATTGCCGGTATTGCGCCTTATACCGCGGCCAAGCACGGCATTATCGGTTTGACGAGGGCCGCCGCTCTGGAGTTTGCCGATCGGGGGATACGCATCAACGCCGTCGGGCCTGGTTATGTCGATACGCCTTCGATGGCCAGATTACCAGCCTTGGTGCGGGAGAAAATGGCTGCCTCCCATCCGATGGGGCGTATGGCTACGCGTGAAGAGGTAGCGAAAACGGTGGTTTTTTTGCTTTCTACAGACAGCAGTTTTACCACCGGGGCCTTTTACAGCATTGATGGGGGTTATACGGCGCAGTAAACCGCTGGTGGGCGCGGCATGCTGCGCCATCTGGCCAAGCTGTAACTTTGCAAGAAATCGTCAGTTCTGATTTTCTATGGGTGAACTGTAATTAAAGATGCCACTTCGTGTCGTTGCCAGGTTTACCCAGCGAAAGTGCTAGGTAAACCTAATAAGTTAACCCTTATTGGCCGTTGTGTTGCTCGTGAGCCTGTTGTTCAAGCTTCACCTGTGCAGCACGCTTGCGCAGGCCAAACCAGCCAAGTAGCAGTAACACGGCCAGCACTGGGATGGTGGCAATAGTCCAGGTACCGTTCGGGTAATCAAAGGCCATCATGATCACCACCGCGAACAGGAACAACAGCGTCAGCCACGAGGTGACCGGTGCTCCTGGCATTTTAAACGCCACCGGTTTGGCTTTCCCCGCCTTGATCGCCTTACGCAGTTGCATCTGGCAAACGATAATAAACGCCCAAGAACAGATGATGCCCAGCGAAGCGATATTCAGCACGATCTCGAACACCTGCGATGGCACCAGATAATTCAGCACCACGCCAATCACATAGATGCCGCAGGTCACCAGAATACCGGCGTAAGGTACCTGCTGGCTGCTCATTTTAGCCATCAGCTTTGGTGCTGATCCCCCCATGGAGAGTGAGCGCAGGATACGGCCTGTTGAGTACAGGCCAGAGTTCAGGCTGGAAAGGGCGGCGGTCAGCACCACGATATTCATGATGGTACCGATGTAGGGTACGCCAAGCTTGGAAAAGAAGGTGACAAACGGGCTTTGCCCAGGCTGATAGGCGTTCCAGGGTAACAGCAGAACCAGCAGTACCACCGAGCCGACATAGAACAAACCGATACGCCAGATCACGCTGTTGATCGCTTTTGGCATCATTTTTTCCGGATCTTTACACTCGCCAGCGGCGGTGCCTATCAGTTCGATACCGGCAAAGGCGAAAATCACCCCTTGTACCAATACCAAAGCAGGCAACAGACCATGTGGGAACATGCCGCCGTTATCGGTGATCAGGTGGATGCCGGTTGTATTACCCGCTACCGGTGTGCCGACGCCAAGGAAGATGACCCCCACGACCAGGAACAGAGAGATGGCGGCGACCTTGATCAACGCAAACCAGAACTCCATTTCGGCGAACCATTTCACGCCGATCATATTCATGGTAGCCACAATTCCAAGCGCCCCCAGGGCAAACAGCCACTGGGGAACCTCGGCGAAGGTACCCCAATAATGCATATACAGCGCTACTGCGGTGATATCGACAATGCCGGTCATCGCCCAATTAAGAAAGTACATCCAGCCTGCAACGTAGGAGGCCTTTTCACCGAGAAATTCGCGTGCATAGGAAACGAAACTGCCGCTGGATGGGCGGTGTAATACCAGCTCGCCCAAGGCGCGTAGGATGAAAAAAGAAAACACGCCACATACCAGATACACCAGCGCCAGTGCCGGACCCGCCATCTGAAGACGTGCACCGGTGCCAAGGAATAGGCCCGTGCCGATAGAGCCGCCAATGGCGATCATCTGTATCTGCCGTTTACCCATGCTTTTGTGGTAACCGGACTCGTGTGAGTCCAACCAACGCTTTCTCGCCGCCTGCTTGTCATGTGCAGTCGTTTTGTCTGAGTGCATTATTTGTCCTGTTCCTGTCTGTTTGCATCATGGGAATGAGGTCATGGCAACATTCCGCAGTTTTGGTTGATACCAACGCCGTTAAATAACGGCGAGGCATGCTACCCGTTCTAAGGAATTGAGGCAAAAAAACTGCGGTTCAGAGGAAGAGGGTGTCACTCAGGCCGATTCGGCGGCAGGCAGGGCAGAGGTCGGCAGCCCGAATATTTTGTCGAAGGCCCAGTTAAACACAAAGGTATAGCAGGGAATAATCACGATCAGCGCCATATCCAACAGCAAGGCCTGCAGCAGGGAAATCTCCATCCACCAGGCGATCAGCGGGATCAGGTAAACCACCAGCGTCAGTTGAAAGCCCACCGCGTGCAGAATGCGGCGCTTCAGCGTGCGGGTGCGTGATGCCTGGCGGCTTTCCCAGAATTCGTACAAGTAGTTGTAAATCAGGTTCCAAGTGACGGCGATGGTGGTGATGATCACCGCCAACGGCCCGGTGCTGCTCGGGGCGGAGCCGGAGAGTAGTGCCAACCCAAGGGCCGAAATGACCATACCGATAACTTCATAAGCGGTCACATAGACCAGTTTGCGTTTCACGCCTTGCATGCTTTTCTCCTGCTTTATTTTTCGTGCCTGATGACGTCAGGCAACACGATGCGTAAGATAACGTCAATGCTATTGATAGAAAAAGTCAGGAGCTGTCAATTTTACTGACAGGTGAGGCGATGAATTTTTCCAGTGACAATATCGAACTGTTTTTGGCCGTGTTGGATCGCGGCTCATTCTCGGCGGCAGCCAGGGCGTTGCGGCGGGTGCCTTCGGCGGTCAGCATGGGGATCGCCAATATGGAGGCGGAGCTGGGTTTTCAGCTGTTTGACCGCTCGCACCGTGAACCGGTGCCCACCGCGCTGGCATTGGCACTGGCTCCCCACGCGCGCTTGATTGCCGAGCAGCTCAAGCAGCTGCAGAACCACGCCATTGAGCTTTCTCAAGGGCTGGAAAGCAGGCTGTCGATCGGTGTGGCATCTGATATCAACAGCAGCGGTCTATTGGCGGCGGTGAAAGCGTTGGCGGAACGCTACCCGCTGTTGGATATCGAGGTGCTGACTGCCCCACAAGATGATGTTTTGCATATGCTGCATCAACAGCGGGTCAGCCTGTGCCTGGCATTCGGCGGGCTGGACGTTAACAGCCAGGAACATTTTCACTATGTGGGTAGCGAGTCGTTGGTGGCAACCATTGCGGCGCAACATTCAGCCCTGGGCGCTGGTGGTGCCGAGTTGTTTCTGGAGGAACTGGTCAACGTGCGGCAGATCATGGTGGCCAGCCGGGATTTGCCTATGGCCGATAAACGCCCACAGGTAGCGGAATCCTTTTGGCGTACTGACAGTTTGCCGATGGCGTTAAGCATGGTGGAAGCCGGGCTGGGGTGGGGCAACTTTCCGCTGTCGTTAACTGCGCCGTTGCTGGAACAGGGCCGGTTGATCCGCCTGAAATTTAAAAATACCAAAAACGAACTGCGTCTGCCGGTGCACCTGATTTGGCTGAAGCACCAGCCGCAACAGAAGGCGGCCAGGGAGTTGGTGGCGTTGATGATGGGCCCCTCACCCTAACCCTCTCCCACAGGGAGAGGGGACCGATCGAGCCATAAATTAACAACGGTATTCATCCTCAACACCAACCATGCCACAGACTAACCTCTGTATTTCTCCCACAGGGAAGGGGACTGATCGAGCCACAAATTAACAACGGCATTCATCCTCAATATCAGCCATGCCACAGACTAGCTTCTGTACCTGACGGCAACACCGAACTAGCTCCCTCTCCCTGTGGGAGAGGGTTGGGGTGAGGGGCAGTTTTAACCCCGTATCCTTACGTTTCTATTGCTTTTATTTTGGCCAGCGCGTTAATTTGAATGATGGAGTCAGGCAAGGGGAAAGGGCATGATCAACGAAACGCTATTATCGGTACTCAGCATTACCGGGGCTATTACGCTTGGCGCGATGAGCCCAGGGCAAAGCTTTATTCTGGTGGCGCGAACGGCGGTGGCTTCGTCACGGCGCGATGGGATGGCGGTAGCATTGGGGATGGGGATCGGCTGTTTTATCTTCGCACTAATCGCCTTGTTGGGGCTGCAATCGCTGCTGCTGGCGCTGCCTTGGCTGTATACCACGCTGAAAATGCTGGGAGGGGCCTATCTGATCTATCTGGCGTTCAAAATGCTGCGCGGAGCCAATCAGCCGTTGATGATCGAAGCGGTTGGCGGCCAGCAGCTAGGCTTTCGTCGGGCGTTCACCACCGGGCTGCTAACCCAGTTGGGCAACCCGAACACCGCTATCGTATTCGGCAGCGTGTTTGCGGCGTTGCTCAGCCATAAGATCCCCATGGTGCTGTATATCGTGCTGCCGCTGATTGCTCTGGCCGTCGATCTGCTGTGGTATGCCTTTGTGGCGTTTGTGCTGTCATCACCGCGCCCGCGCCGCGTCTACCTGCGCTTCAAAGCCTGGTTCGATCGCCTGGGCGGCAGCGTGCTGGCCTTACTGGGCCTGAAGCTGATGCTCAACAAATAGTCTTATTGTGCGTGACGCCTCCGCCACCAGTAGCGAAGCAGCAGAATAGCGGCTATCACCACCACGCAGAACAGCAGGCTATACAGCTTTTTGTCACTACCGCTGACAAAACTGCTGATGGCCTGGCCACCAAAATAGCCAAGCAGTACAAATAGCGTGGCCCACAGGATAGCCCCCAGAATATTCAGCGGGATAAAGCGCGAGGGGGGCAGCTTGCTGGCACCGATCAGCACCGGGCCGATAAGCCGGAACCCGTACATAAAACGCACGCCAATCACAAATAAAATCGGGTGGCTGGCAATCAGCTTTTGGGCGCGTTCAATGCGGGCTTGTTGGCTCTCGATGCGGGCAAGCACCCGCCCACCAAAATGGCGCCCGGCAAAATAGAGCACCTGATCGCCCAAGGCGCCGCCAATGGCAACCACTGCAATCACTAGCGGCAGGCGCAGCAATCCGTTGTGTGCCGCAATTCCTCCCAGCAGGGTGATGGTTTCCCCTTCGAGCAGGCAGCCAATCAGCAGTGCCCAGTAGCCATATTGTGTAATGTAGTGGGCCAAATCCGTCATTGTTGTTCCTTTATTGCGATGAAATAGGATTATAACACCCTGTCCCCGCAGCGGGAGGTGAATTGAAACGGCCCGATGTTAATAATAGATTCTTGCATTCGCATAGTGTTTAATCCGCTATTAATAAACTCGTCTGCCAATGATATGGAGATATTATGCTCAAGGTTGCTCTCTGGTTGGTTCTATCTCTGTTTTCAGGGAGCGGGATGATAATTTATGCTTTGCAACAGCAATATGAAGAGCAATCAGTTACCTATCGTATTTTATATCGTGAGGTTACGGTTAAATTATCCCAGCTTGAGACGGTGCTTTCCTTACTGTCGGTGTCCAGCGATCCCGCCATCGTCCAGCAAAAATTCCCGCAGATTGTGGCTTGGAAACGTATGCCACAGGCACAGCCAATCCCGACTTTAACGCCAACGGGAGAGGGAACTTACTGGCTGGCACACCAACATTTTGCGTTGTTGATCGATCCTGCGCTGCTATTTACGGACATTCCACAGCGTCATGATTTCCGGCAGATCGGCCTGAGCTGGCACAACAAACCTTTATTTGAGCAGGGGGATCATGCTCAACCAGCGTATTGGCAATGGGACAAGTGGATCAGCAGTGCCTCTCAGCCTTTTGCATTATCCGCCCGAAACGACCCTGATTGGGCGCGTTTGCCTTGGTTGCTGTTATTGCTGCTGCCGGTTTTCTGGGCTGGTGTCGTCTATTTTATCGACCAATACCGTATTCAAAAACGCCAACGCAATATTGCCGTTTTGCGTGAACACTTCTCGCAATTGACGCGGCTTAACGCCATGGGGGAAATCACGGCCAGTATGGTTCACGAACTCAACCAGCCGCTGACTGCGGTGTTAAGTTATAACCAGGCTGCCCTGCGCCTGTTAGATCAACAGCAGCAGGATAAAGCCGTGCCGTTGCTTGATGCGGCAGTGATACAAATCAAACGCATCAGCACGTTGCTGCTGCAATTTCGGCAAAAGTTGGCGCATGAGCAGGTAGTATTGCAAGAGGTCAATCTGCATAAGGTCTGGTTGCGCGTCACTATGCTGCTGGAAGATGAGATCAACAAGGGCAAGGTCAGGATCGTTAACCGGATGCCCGATGCGTTACCCACTCTACGAGCCGATCCTCTCTGGGTTGAACAAATCTTCCATAACATAGTGACCAACGCCATTCAGGCACAACAGCCCAATCAGCCGGAGCCAGGTTGGGTGGCAATCGATGCTGAATACTCGAAGCAAGGGATCCAACTGATGATTACCGATGGTGGGCCAGGGCTTTCTGAACCCGCATTACAACAGGTCTTTATTCCCTTCTTCACGACTCGCCAAGAGGGATTGGGGCTGGGCATGGCGCTGACGGAAACTCTGGTGCAGCGCCTGAACGGCACTATTACGGTGGAAAATATGGCCGATCAGGGGGCGCGTTTTACCCTGTGGTTTCCCTTTAACACTCAGGAGGAGTGATGGAACAGTTTATTTATCTGATTGATGACGATCGGGCCATCCGTAGTTCGCTAACTTCACTATTGGCAACCATGGGCTGGCAAACGCTGGCTTATGAAAATAGTCTGGATTTTCAACAGCGGATGGGGGAACCGCAGGCGCTGTGCGGTTGCTTGCTGCTGGATATTCGTATGCCGGGCAAAAGCGGCATCACGCTACTGGAAGAGTGGCAACAACAGGGTCTGGAGATCCCCGTTATCATCATGACCGGCCACGGAAATATTGATTTATGTCGGCGGGCCTTCAAAAACGGGGCTTTTGAATTCTTGACCAAGCCCATTGATGCCGATCTGTTGATCGAAACTGTTGCTGGGGCATTGGAACATCAGCGAATGTTGCAACAACAGCGGCAAGCAACTGCCGAGTTGCAAGAGAGGCTCAATGCGCTGTCAGCCCGGGAACTGGAGGTCACTGGGCTGATTATGCAAGGGAAATCCAGTAAGGAAATTGCTCAGGAGCTGGAGCTTTCACCGCGCACGGTAGAGGCCCATCGCGCCAATTTATTTGCCAAGCTGGCGATCAACTCGTCGGTGAAGTTAATGAAAGTCTATGGTGAGCTGTTTTCTTCAACAAGAGTTAAGTAAAAATACCTAGAGCCTTAGGTATTCAACCGAATTGCGACACTTTTGCGCGTTGGTTATTTTAGCTGAACCTTCATTGTTCTTCATAAATAACCTTTCAAGCGAGGATCGCATGAATATTAAACCTCTGGTACTGCTGGTTTCCCTCTCCGTTGTTTCCGGTAATGTTTTAGCCGATGATTATTTAGAGGGATACTATGGGGCGATAAAACTATTGCACGCCAGACAGTCGGCAGAAGATATGGATACCAGCAGCCGCCCAGGCGTGGGTGATTTTGTCAGCGGTGACGAAAAGCATAATTTCTATAACGGGGCCATCGCCGCAGGCTATCAATTTGGCAATGGCTGGCGCAGTGAGGCAGAGTATGTGTTCAAAAAGAAAAGCGAATACACCAGCGGCTCAACCACCTTTGCCAGCAGCTACAATCACCACAAAGTGGACGCTCAGCGCCTGATGCTCAATGCCTATCGTGACTACGCGCTAGGGTATGACTTCTCGGTTTATGGCACGGTTGGCCTGGGTATCGCCAAAGTGAAATCCGACGGCTGGCAGGGGAATACCTCGCGCCAATACGCGGCAAGCACGCAAAATAATCTGGCTTACTCTATTGGCGCAGGGATCAGCTATGCGGCTATGGAGCGGCTCAATCTTGATTTGGGCTACCGCTACGTGGATATGGGCAAGATTGAAAGTGGTTACAATAACTTTACCAATGCCCGTGGGTTAAAAGATGAGCAAATGAAAGCGCGCCTGGTTTCCAGTGAGTTTGCCTTAGGTGTGCGTTACCTGTTCTAACCTTATCATTGATACCGGGCCGTGAGTTTCGCCATCGCGGCCTGTACCTGCTGAACAATCCGTCCGGAAGTTCTTCCCCCTGATAGATCGGAAAAACCATCACTCATACTGCTGTCATGACAGTCACCTCGGTTTTTTGCGGTGAGATAAGTGATAATAGCCGCCATGCGATGCAGATTAATCATTCTGCCATGCCCTGGCGGCGTGGCGTAGTAGAGGAGTAACCGATGTATCAGGATTTTGACAGTGAGTTGAAGTGGGCCATGCGCCATATGCCACGTACCCGCGCGGCAGTAGCGGCGTTACCGGATCTGCACGGCGTGCGCCTGGCGTGTAACATGCACCTGGATCTGAAAATGGCCCCGCTGGTAGCCGGGCTGTTGGATAAGGGCGCGGCCATTTATCTCACCACCTGTAACCCGACGACGGTGCAGGATGACGTAGTGGCCTGGCTGGAACGTCACGGTGCCCAAGCGCACGCCTGGCGTGATATGAGCGATGCCGACTGGTCTGAATCTTTCGACCGAGCGCTGGCCTGGGAGCCGACTCATCTGTGTGAGATGGGAGCCGATCTGACCACTCGCCTGCATCAATCTGCCAATGGCCCACAGATCAAGGCTGGGCTGGAAGCGACCGGTTCAGGCATCAGCCGTTTGGGGGGCATCGCGCCACGTTATCCGATCTTTAACTGGGATGACCTGCCGGTAAAAGAAGGGCTGCATAATCGCCACATGGTTGGGCTGACCGCCTGGCATACTTTCTTCCAGACCACCCATCTGACGCTGCATGAAAAATGTGTGGTGGTGATTGGTTATGGGCTGGTAGGCCAGGGCGTAGCCGCTTCTGCCAAGGCTTATGGCGGGCAAGTTATCGTGGCGGAAATCGATCCGGCCCGGGCTTTGCAAGCGCGCTACGATGGTTGGGCGGTAGTCGATTTAGCCACTGCCGTAGAGCAGGCCGATGTTATTGCCACTGCCACCGGAGCCAAAAACGTGCTGTCTGCACGGCACCTGGAGCGGGCCAAGGATGGGATGTTTATCCTCAACGTTGGGCATGTGGCGGAAGAGATCGATGTCGGTTTCCTGCAAGGCCTTCCGCACAGTGAGCCAATGCCATTTGTGAATGCTTACCAACTGGCAGACAAAACGCTGTATCTGCTGGCCAACGGGTCGATGTTCAACCTGACGGCAGGCTACGGTGATAGCCTGAATGCCTTCGATGTGACCCTGGCCGTGATGGCCGCCGGTATCGGGCATATTGTGGGGGCCGGTGAGCAGCATGCTGCCGGATTGTACCTGTTGCCGCAATCTGCCTGGCAGCCAGCGCTGTAACTTTTACCCTGCGGGCGTACAACCCAGTACGCTCGCGGGTTGCATAAATTTTGCGCCGATAGATTTTGTCACAAATCGCTACTCACAATCACAGTGCAATTCTATACCCCTCACTTATAATTCAACGCAGTCGGTTCTCTCCTCCGTTACAGAGTAATACATGTGAAAATCCGTGTTTTGGTTCTAACCCTGCTCGCGTTGCAAGCCGGTACTGGACTGGTGCCGAGTGCATTAGCCAGCAATAAAACCGCCGCAGTGCAGGCCTCCCAGCCTGAGTTGGCTTCTGGCAGTGCCATGGTGCTGGATATGCAAACGCATCGGGTGATTTATTCACGTAACCCCGATGAAGTGGTGCCTATCGCCTCGATCACCAAGCTGATGACGGCGATGGTGACGTTGGATGCCCGCCTGCCGCTGGACGAAATGCTGTCGGTCGATATCAGCCAGACGCCAGAAATGAAAGGGGTCTACTCCCGGGTGCGGTTGAACAGCGAAATCAGCCGCAAGGATATGTTGCTGTTGGCGCTGATGTCGTCGGAAAACCGGGCCGCGGCCAGCTTGGCGCATCATTATCCAGGGGGCTATAACGCCTTTATCAAGGCGATGAATGCCAAGGCGAAAGCGCTAGGCATGACTAATACCCGTTACGTTGAACCGACCGGGCTATCGATTCATAACGTGTCCACTGCGCGTGACCTGACCAAGCTGATGTTGGCGACCAAGCAGTACCCGCTGATCGGCCAGTTGAGCACCACTACCGAACGGATGGCGACCTTCAAGGATCCCAACTATACGCTGCCGTTTCGCAATACCAACCATCTGGTCTACAACCAGAAATGGAATATCCAGCTGACCAAAACCGGCTTTACCAACCAGGCCGGGCATTGCCTGGCGATGCGTACCGTGATCGGTAACCGCTCCGTTTCGCTGGTGGTGTTGGACGCCTTTGGCAAATATACCCATTTTGCGGACGCTAGCCGCCTGCGTACCTGGATTGAAACCGGCAAAGTAACGCCGATCCCGGCGGCGGCACGGGATTATCGCCGCCAGAAAGATGCCGCCTTGGCGAAGAATGACACGGAATAAAACGTGACTTATTAGCCTGCCGCCTGTCGCGGCAGGCTATCACTGTCCCCTTCTGCAAAATTCACGACTTAAGCCCGCAGCTACAGTAAAATCATTAAGATTTTCCCTCTTCATGTTTTCAACCCGCTATGCTAAACCGGTATGGCTATCCCACCCTTTGATAAGGAAAGTGCATTTTGGCAGGCAGTAGCTTATTAACCCTGATCGACGACATCGCTTCGTTACTGGATGATGTTTCACTGATGACGAAAATGGCGGCCAAAAAGACCGCCGGGGTACTGGGAGACGATCTGGCGCTCAATGCCCAACAGGTCAGCGGTGTTAAGGCCGATCGTGAAATCCCCGTGGTGTGGAAGGTGGCCAAGGGCTCGTTTATCAACAAGACGATCCTGGTACCGCTGGCATTGCTGATCAGCGCTTTTGCCCCTTGGGCGATTACACCGCTGCTGATGGTCGGTGGGGCTTACCTTTGCTATGAAGGGTTTGAAAAGGTTTACCACAGCCTGACGCACCGCAAGGGCGCAGAGGCAGAAGAGAAAGCGGAACTGGATACCAGTGAGGACGTTGCGGTCTATGAACAGCGCAAAATCAAAGGCGCCATTCGTACCGACTTTGTACTCTCCGCCGAGATTATTGCCATCACGCTGGGGACCGTAGCCGGAGCCACCTTTAGCCAGCAGGTGATAGTGCTGTGTGGCATCGCCATTGTGATGACGGTTGGGGTATACGGCATCGTGGCAGGCATCGTCAAGCTGGACGATCTGGGGTTTTACTTAGCTCGTAAGAGTAGCGCGTTAGCACAATCGTTAGGGCGCGGTATCGTCAGTGCGGCACCTTATCTGATGAAAACGCTGTCGGTGGTGGGGACCCTGGCCATGTTTATGGTGGGGGGCGGGATTTTGACCCACGGCTTACCGCCTGTGCATCACCTGTTTACCGACTGGGCGAGTTATTCTGCGGTGGTACCTGGCGTAGGTGCGATCCTGGGGGGCCTCACCCCTACGCTGCTGAATGCAGTGTTTGGCCTGATCGCCGGTGGCGTTGTGATGCTGGTGGTCTCTGGGATTAGTTCGGTGCGGGCTCGTTTTAAGGCTTGATGCCGCAGATTAATGACCAACCCCCGAAATGTGTTTTTTCGGGGGTTGGTAGTGAACTCAGAAAAGTTGGGGCTTTTTTAACGTTGGCGCTGTCGGCAACAGGGCGTTTTGCCGGCAGGTTTAGCATTCGCTGTAAAGTTGCGGATTGTGGGGCTCAGGGAAGTTTTTCCCTTTGGTGATTTTCCCATCACGCAACTCAAACTCCCCGGTCAATAATTTCTGGTTCACAACCTGGGTCGCAGCCATCTGCATCATCAGGCGCTGACGGGCCAATATTTTGTTAACCACAGGTTTTTCAGCAAGTAATGACATAACCCCTCCCATCTGCGCACAGTCCGTTATAAGCATGCCAGCCAGCTGGCAATCGACAGAGTCTGGTATGACTTTGGGCCCTTTGCGGGTTCCGTAACCCTAGCAGGCTATTATAGATGACGACCAGATCAACTTTGCGTTCACTGTGAACATCAGGCGCTGCATAGAACAAATATCCACCAGGTTTGCAAACACTATAATGAAGTCTCACCAGCTTGGCAACGTTGAACAAGACCCTGGATCCGTTTTCACCCGGCAACGGCACGTGTCTAAATTGGCCGTATTCTTCAGGTACGCTCAGAGCGTCGAAAAAGATTTCTACCATACCATTGGACGGAAAAGGTATGTCAGGCACGTTGATACCGTAGCCTTTGGTTCGAGCCTCTGTCGCTGTGGCTATTTTGTTGAACACCACAAGAAATAGCTTGCCTCCAACTTCAAATGTACCAGTGACGTAGGGCTTTCCGTAGTCTCGGTTGATTTCCAAAGGATACGGAAGAGTTAGGTGATGAATTGAGGCCATCCTGTGCTCTCTTTAACGTAGCAATGAAGGCATTCAACACGATTTTTAGCGGTTTTTGACAACAATATTAGAGAGTTGGGAAGCGGCTCGAAAATAATCTGAGCTCATTGATATGCTTACATCACTGCAGAGTAATGCAGGGCGCATTGAAGCGCCCAATGGTGGTGAGAACTAGAAGATCAGTTTGAACACACCGGTAATGGTCAGTAGGCCAACAATAAAGATAATCGCAATAATCCACAGAAAAATTTTCATCCGTCTCTCCCGACTGTTTATGTTTAGTGAATGCGTGAATGCACGCTGAGATCGCTAAGCCACGACAGAATTAACTATAGATGAAAATCAGCAGCTTGCCCGGAAAGGGCCTAAGGCAGCGTATGGCTGCCGCCATTCAGTGGCCGCTGCATAATGTGGGTATCCAGCCAACCGCCAAATTTAAACCCGACGCCGCTTAGGGTGCCGATGCTGGTGAAGCCTAGCTTGCGGTGCAGGGCAAGGGAGCCTGCATTGCCAGCAGCATCGCCAATCGTTGCCAGCATTTGCCGCCACGGGCCGTGTTCACAGCGGGCAATCAATGCGCCGAGTAATGTCTTGCCAATACCGTGCCCTTGCAGGCCTTCGGCAACATAGACCGAATTCTCGATGGTGTAGCGATAAGCCGGTCGTGGCCGATACGGCGTGGCATAGCAATAGCCCACGACGCGGTCTTGCATCTTCGCCACCAGCCATGGCAACCCAGCAGCCAAGACGTTGTGGCGGCGCTGTTGCATCTCCTCCAACGTTGGGGGCGTTTCTTCGAACGAGGCTGGCCCGTAAAGCACATGATGAGCATAAATTTGTTGAATGGCCGCCATATCCTCAGTGCTGGCATCGGAGACGCTTAGCGTTGCCAGCGGTGGGGTTGCAAGTGACATAGTGCTCCCTTTTATGATGATAAATCAGAGTACCAAGGCATTATGCACCGCGCCTGGCGACAAGATAAATTGGCTTTTTGTCTGGTGGGGATAAGAAAAAATGATGGCATTTTCATGCGGAGAAATCTGTTAAGTGAAGAAAGGTATGTTATTGCGTTAGGTGTTGCCCCTCACCCTAGCCCTCTCCCACAGGGAGAGGGGACAGAACGTGCCACAAATCTGTTTCCGTGCCTAACTTCGGCTTCCTATTAGCGAACGGCAACTTACGTGCTATAGATTAACGTCCGCATCTGACTCAAATCATGCCTTGTTAGGTGAAGTCATAGACCATCTCCCACACCTGACGACGACCCTGCTCTAGCTCCCTCTCCCTGTGGGAGAGGGTTGGGGTGAGGGCACACAGGTTACCCCCGCATCAGTTGCGTGACACACTGGCGCAGATAGTCCAACAGCTCCGGGGTGAGCCAGGTACCCTCGGTCAAGGTCGGCTCTTGCTCCATCGCCTGGCGGATCTTCATCTGGGTGGCTGGATTGTCACTGGCATAGGACTGGAACAGCTCTAGCCAAAGGGCCGCCAACTGTTTAGCCTGTGTCGATGCAGGTGCAACCTCCTGCTGCATCGCTTGCTGGAATTGGGCAATGAGCGCTGGCCATTCCTGAATGCGATCAAAATAGTGAGCGCGGACATAGGCATATTCGGTATCAGACAGGTATTTTTGATAGATCGCCAGCTTGGTTTCGGCAAAGGCACGGGTGATGTAATCGGTCATGGCCGGTGTGATCCCCGTTTGTGCGCGCATCGAAGGCTCATCGGCGTGCATGGCGTTGAGACGGGTCAGAAATGCCGGATTGCCTGCGGTATCACGCTCCAGCGTGCACATCCAGCGGCGCGCAATAGCCTGAGCACGCGGATCCTCGGCACTTGCCCCATCGTTCATCAGCTCTTGTACCGTGCTCACCATCTCCTGCCATTCCCGATTACGCGCTTCGTCGGCCTGATAGAACGGCAACTGCGCCAGTTCGTCGGCGGTAAAGTATTTATCGTACATGGTCATCATCTCCAACGTGATCAGCCAATCATTCAGTTCGGGTTCACTGCCTTGGGTCAATTGGGCGTGCATATGCTGTAAGCGACTGCGCAGCGTGGTTATCTGTGTCAGTTGCCGATCGAGCATGGCAATTTGCTGTTCAATAACCGCTGGTAACGCCAGCCCCGAGTGCGCCAGAATCGAGTCGATTTCTGCCAGTGCAACTCCCATTCGCCGCAAGGCTTGAATATGGTGCAGGCGAGTAATATCTTCCCGATTGTAGAGGCGATACCCGGCATCGGAACGTGCGGAGGGAACCAGCAGCCCAATGCTGTGGTAATAATGTAAGGTTCTTATGGTGATGCCCGAACGGCGGGCCAGTTCGCCGACTTTCAGTAACATGCTGGTTATCTCCCTGGTGTGAGCTGAGATACTACAGCCTGACGTTACGTGAGGGTCAAGCAGGGAGATGGGGGAATTTTTGTGACGCGTTGCAGGCACCAACAACCGGCACCTGCAACAAGATCGCGGGGAAGTTACCAGCCTTTGACGGCACCGCCGTTGAAGATCTTCTCTGCCGCTTTGGCGACTTCATCGGACTCGTAGGCTTTCACGAAGTTCTGCACGTTCAGCGCATCTTTATTATCTTCGCGCGCCACCACGATATTGGTGTACGGCGAATCTTTATCCTCGATAAAAATCCCGTCTTTGGTCGGCGTCAGGCCAATCTGGTTGATGTAGGTGGTGCTGATCACTGCCACCGCGACTTTAGGATCGTCCAATACCTGGGGCAGTTGCGCACCTTCCAGTTCCATAATCTGGTAGTTGTGCGGGTTGGCACTGATATCCAGCGAGGTTGGCAGCAGGCCTTTGCCCTGCTTGAGCTCGATCAGCCCAACCTTTTTCAACAGCAACAGGGCGCGGCCCAGGTTGGTAGGATCGTTCGGGATGGCAATTACCGCGCCGTCCTGCAACTCTGACAGCGATTTGATCTTTTTCGAATAGCCAGCCATGGGGAACACAAAGGTATTGCCTACCACCACCAGTTTGTAGCCGTGATCTTTATTTTGCTGTTCCAGGAAGGGGCGGTGCTGGAATACGTTGGCATCCAGTTCGCCTTTGTCGGTGGCATCATTGGGCAGCAACGAACCGCTAAAGCCAATCAGCTCCACGTCCAGGCCATATTTCTCTTTGGCCACCCGTTTGGCGACCTCTGCCACGTCCTGCTCGGCGCCGTTAATGACGCCAACCTTGATATGGTTTTGATCGACCTTCTGATCGCACCCTTGTAATAACAACGTTGCTGCTAATGCTGCGGCCAAGGCGGTGCAGCGCCAAACAATTGCCATGAGTGACTCCCTGTAAAAACAATAAGATCGGTCAGTGTTGTGCCAACAGCTAAACCTATGGCCGTAGCCAAGTCAAATCCTGGTTAAGCACAATTTCTTATAGCTCATAACGCGGCGATCAGCGCGGCCGTAACACCACGATGCCCGGCGTATTCAGCACATAGCTGGCAAACGCCGAGTCCATCACTTTGTGGTTTTCCGGGCGTGAGGAAGCATGGCGCAGCACCGGCCCATTTTGGGTCATGATAAAGAAGCCGGTATGGGTAACGTCCAGCCCAGCCAGCTTGGTATAGATGCCGATATAGTCGCCGGTCTGTAATTGGCTAATCACCTGCTCATCAATAAATTCGCTGGGGATATAGGTCACGCTGCGCTCGGTGACCGCGATGCCGGGCAGATAGAGTTCGCCATCCGCTTTGCGGTTGAGCTGTTTGACCACGGTGATGGCATGCGGGCTGAGTTGTGCGGTGACGTCGTCGGCAAGGATCTGGCGGGTGTGCGCCCAGTCGGTGAAGAAATGCTTGCGCTGCTGGAAACTGACGTCACCATTGATATAGCGCGTCTGAATCACATTTTCGACGAATTCGTTTTCGCTGGTGGCGGTTCTGAGCGCCTGCACGTAATCCAGATAGGTAAAGCAATCCACCCCACGGAAATCGATCACCAATTGTTCCGCAGTGGTGGCGGAACCGATCAGCCGGTTGGCTACGTAAGGGGTTTCCAGGAAAGTCTGTGAGAGCAGCTCGATGGCCCGCCCTTTATCGATATCCGGCACCGCCGCATGCAGAGCCAGCGCTGCCTGCAGTTTGTTTACTGTGTAATCGTCCATTACTATCGCCATTGTCAGAGGTTTCACCTGTTGCGGTAGTGATTCTACCGGGATTTTGGCCGGTTGTTTACCGCTGCAACCCATCAGCGTCGTACACAATATTATCAGGGCCAAGCCACGCATCCCTCTCTCCCAAGCGATCATTGGTTCGGCCAGTATGGCGTACGCAAGGTAAACCCAGCGTCACCCAAAAAGCGGTAAATCAATAGCCCACTTCATTATTGAATGGCAGATACCAGAACAGCGCGATCTCATGATCGGCAATGTCCGGTTGGCCACGATAGAGTAAATGATCGATGCCACCGAGCACAAAGCCATAACGCTGATAGCAACTGCAGGCAGTCAGATTATTGTTTTGGGTTTCCAGCATCAGCCCGGCGGTGTCCTGCTCCCGTGCCCAATGACGTGCGGCATCCAATAGCGCCGTGGCTATGCCTTGGCGGCGAGCGTGGCGGCTGACGGCAATCTCCTCGATCAGCGTATAGTCGTTCCAGTTTTTGCTGAGTGTGATATGCCCTACGGCTTCCCCTTGGTAACGAGCGAGGAAGGTCTCCCCATCGTCATTGAGGAACGGGGCCAGCGGGTAGACTTTATTGAAAGGAGCCACTGGCTGGGTCGGCCACAGCTCGACCGGCTTATCAAAACAGGGCTGAGCGTAACAGGAGACGGCAAAGGAAAAGTCACCGTATTCCAGGTAACCGAAGGGGAGTTCGCTGATGATTTCGATGCCGATCGCCTGATGCAATTATTCCAGCTCCCTTAGCAGCCTGGCGGGGTTGCCCGCATAAATGCCTTTGCGGGTGATGCTCTTGCTGACTACTGCACCAGCCCCAATCACCACGTCATCGCAGATTTCCACGGCCAGTATGGTGGCGCCAGAACCTACAGAAACCCGGTTGCCGAGCCGAGTGTGTCCCCAGCTTGCCGGGTCGGCATTTGGGGTGCCCCCTTTGAACAGATCGTTGGCAAACATCACGCCGTGGCCAATAAAGCAATCTTCGCCCAAGGTCACGTATTCACAGATAAAGCTATGCGACTGGATCTTGCTGCGCGCGCCCACGCAGACGTTCTTCTGGATCTCGACAAACGGGCCGACAAACACGTCGTCCCCCAACTGGCAGCCATACAGGTTGCTGGGCTCGATCACCATCACGTTCTGCCCGGCCTGCACGTTATTAATCCCGCTTTGGCGGGTGCGGATCTTGGTTGTCATGGTCTCCCTCCATCAAGTAACGCAACATATTGATTATAGTGCAGAGTAACCCACAGGCCGCTGACAGCGTACGTTTTTTCAACCAAAGACTATAATTGATACAGGGCAGAGAGCCTGATAGCCGCAACCCTTGCGCGGTGTCTGAACCGCCAGTGGTGTGTTTTCCGTTCGCCGATCGCGGTTGGCGGCGAAATGAGGAGGTGTCTCATGGTCAATCATGTCTGGGGTCTGCTGGCCCATCCCAACGTCGAGTTGAAACAGATCAAAAGCGAGAATGAATCCGTCTCGCACCTGTATACCCACCACGTGTTGCTAATGGCGTTGATACCGGTGGTCAGCGCGTTTATCGGTACCACGCAGTTGGGCTGGCTCTCTGGTCAGGGGCAGGCAATCCGCCTGGATATGTTCACCGCTTTCTACACCGCCGTGGCGTTTTATCTGTTGATGCTGGCTGGCGTGGCGATCATGGGCAAGGTGATCCACTGGATGGCGCGGCGTTATGAGTCACGGCCAAGCCTGCATCTATGTATGGTCTTTGCGGGCTATGTGGCGACTCCGATGTTCCTCAGCGGATTAGTGGCGCTGTACCCTGTAGTTTGGCTGTGCCTGTTTGTCGGGGTTATCGGTCTGGCCTATTCGGGCTATCTGCTGTATCTCGGTATTCCGCATTTCCTGAATATCGATCGCAAAGAAGGGTTTATCTTCTCCAGCTCGACATTGGCTATGGGCATCCTGTTGCTTGAGCTGTTGCTCGGTCTGACGGTATTACTGTGGGGGTATGGTTCCTGGTTATTCTGAAGTTAGCGTGATTGTTGCCCCTCATACCCTGCGGTATGGGGGGCTTTTGTTTAAAGGAGCCGAACTCGCCCATCTGGATTTGTTGTTCCCGCCTGCTTATTATCAACTTATTAAATGATACCGACTGGAATAATTGATGGCGACAATGAAAGAGGTGGCGCAGCGAGCCGGGGTTTCCGCTGCGACGGTCTCTCGGGTGATTAACAATACCGCCTATGTTGAGCCGGTTACCCGCGAACGTGTCGAAAAAGCGATGCGCGAGTTCAATTACCACCGCAATGCGGCGGCCCTGGCGTTAGCCAAACGCAGTGGCAACATGCTGGGATTGCTGACCGGCAATCTGGCCGATCCCTTTTTCTCGCGCCTAGCGCGTGGGGTGGAAGAGGTGACCCGCAAAGAAGGGGCCAAGCTGATGGTGTGCAGCGGTGGGCACCAGGCGGAGCGCGAAAAGGCCGGGTTGGATTTTCTGATTAATCAGGGCTGTGAGGCGATTGTCGCCCACGTCACCCGCATGAGCGATGCCGATGTACTGCGCTATGCTGCTCATACCCCCGGTTTAGTGATTATCAATCGCTACTTTCCTGCCATTGCGAACCGTTGCGTGTGGTTGGATAACGTCAGTGCGGCTCAGGCCTCGACCGAATATTTGCTGCAACAGGGGCATCGGCGCATTGCCTGTGTGACCGCCGATTTACCCATCGACGATCGCAAGCAGCGTTTACAGGGCTATCGCAATGCGATGGCACAGGCGGGGATCGACGTTCCGGGGGAATGGGTGATCAGCGTGTCCTTTGATGAAGAGGGGGGAGAATTGGCCGCAGAGCAGATACTTTCCAGCCGTCATCACTTTACGGCCGCAGTGACGTTTAATGACGTGATGGCCGCCGGCATGATGCGAGCCTTGCACCAGCGGCAAATCCCCTTGCCGGAGCAACTGTCGATTATCGGCTTTGATGATGTGGTGCTGGCGCGTTATCTCTATCCGGCGTTAAGCACCCTGCATTATCCCATCGAGCGTATGGCCAAGCGGGCAGCCAAGCTGGCGCTGCTGAGCCAGCAACAGCAAGGGTTACCGCCGCAAAATAATATGTTTAGCGCTGAATTGGTGCTGCGTGACTCGGTCACTCGCTGGCAGGGATAGCTTGTCCAGAGGTCGTTCTGAGATCTGCATCACAAAGCTATTCTCCATGAAAGCGGTTACATGGCTTGAGGCGCTAGCTCACACCCCGGTAAATCAGGATTCACTACGCTAGCGGCACATCAATAACAACTCGGGGTGACCTATGGATGGTAAAAAAACGCTCAACCTTTGGCTGGCTTTGCTGCCAATCGTTGCCATGCTGACGCTGTTGATCGTCGGCTATGGGGTATGGGAATTACGTATTGAACCGCTGTTACTGCTTTCAGCGGCCGTTGCTGCCGGGCTGGCACTGTGGCAGGGCTATAGCTGGGATGACATTATCAACTCGATCGTCAGCAAACTGGCGAAGGCCATGCCGGTGATCATGATCCTGATCTGCGTCGGCGGGCTGATTGGCACCTGGATGATCAGCGGCACTATTCCTTACATGGTGTACTGGGGGCTGAAAGTGATCAGTCCGCAATATATTCTGATCGCAGCCTTCTTCCTCACCAGCGTGATTTCCGTCTGTACCGGCACCTCATGGGGGTCTGCGGGTACCGTCGGTGTAGCACTGATGGGCGTTGCCGCGGGGCTGGATGTGCCGTTGGCGGCGGCGGCGGGCGCGGTGGTTTCCGGTGCCTATTTCGGCGATAAAATCTCTCCGCTGTCGGATTCGACCAACTTTGCCGCTATCGTGGCCGAAACCGATCTCTATGCGCATATCAAACACCTGATGTACACCACACTGCCCAGCTTTGTGCTGGCAGCCACCGTTTACCTGATCGCCGGTCATAGCAGCGTGGTGGGAACGGTTGCTACGCCACAGCGGGTCACTGACATCATTATTGGGTTGGAAAGCCTATACCATTTCAACCTGTTGCTGATCCTGCCACCGGTGCTGGTGCTGTGGGGGGCGGTGACCAAACGGCCGGTGATCCCGGTCATGCTGGCGGCCTGTGTGCTAGCGATCGGCCTCGCCGTGGTGATGCAGGGCTTTAGCCTGAAACAGGGTCTGAACGCGCTGATGGACGGCTTCAACCTATCGATGTTTGCTGAACGCGGGCATGACATCAGCGGCGTGATCGCCGATGTTCCGCGCTTGCTTAACCGGGGTGGCATGTTCTCAATGATGAGCACCATCCTGCTGGTACTGTGTGCCTTCTCGTTTGCTGGTGCACTGACCTTGACCGGTGCGCTGACGGTGATTATCAACCGGTTGCTGAAAGTGGTACGTACCACGGGCCAACTGATTGCCGCCACGGTGGGAACCACCATTCTGGTTACCGGAGCGACCAGCGATGGCAAGTTGGCGCTGCTGATCCCGGCAGAGCTGTATAAGGACGCCTATCGCCGCATGGGCTTGGACAACACCAACCTGTCGCGCACCATCGAAGATGCCGGTACGGTGATTGAACCCCTCATTCCCTGGACGGCGGCCGGTGTTTACATGGCGACAACGTTGGGAGTTAACACGCTGGATCTGCTGCCTTGGGCGGTGCAGTGTTACGCGGCGGTCTTCTTCGCTTTGATTTACGGTTTTACCGGTTTTGGCATCGCCAGAGTGACGCCAGAGGCTCAACAACAGGAGATGCCAAATGAAACAGCCTGATTTCAACCAGGTGGTCGATCGCCACCATACCAGCTCGGTAAAATGGGATTTCATGGGGCATTATCTGCAATTGCATGAAACCAACCTGTTGCCGATGTGGGTATCTGACTTTGACTTTCCTTGCCCGCCTGCAGTGCAGCAGGCGCTGCATACGCGTGTCGATCATGGCGTATTTGGCTATAGCGAACGCGATGAGGATTACTACCGGGCTGCGATTGAGTGGTTTGCCCAACGCCACCAACTTCTGCTGGAACGGCAATGGTTTACCTCGATCGAAGGGGTTGTGCCGGGGATTGCGCTGCTGATCCAGATGCTCAGCCAACCTGGTGAGGGTGTCGTGGTGCAGGGGCCTTATTACGGCTCCTTTAAGAAGGTGATCACCCTCAATGGTCGGCGGGTACTAGAGAACCCATTGCAGGAGCGGGAAGGGGAGTATCACTTTGACTTTACCCAGTTGGCCGAGCTGTTGCAGCGGGAGAAGCCGCCGTTGCTGGTGTTGTGCAATCCGCATAACCCAACCGGCCGCTGCTGGAACCAGCAGGAGCTGACGCAATTGCTGACGCTATGCCAGCAACACGGGGTGACGGTGATCTCTGATGAGATCTGGGCGGATTTGATCCTGCCAGAGGAGCGCTTTACCTCAGTGTTACACCTGGGACCGCAGTGGCACGATAGGGTGATTGTGGCTACCTCTGCCAGTAAAACCTTTGGGTTGTCGTCGCTACGCATCTCCAATTTCCTGATCCCGAATACGGCGCTGCGTGAGCAATTTGTCGAACGGCTCAATGCGCACGGGTTAGACGTTTTCAACGCGCTTGCCATGACGGCGGCGACGACGGCTTACCAGCAGGGCGGCCCGTGGCTTGATGCCTTGTTGGCTTATTTGGCCGAGAACCGGCGCTGGTTTGCACAGGCGTTGGAGCAGGCGGCTCCCTGGTGCCGGATGATGTCAGTACAAGGCACTTATCTGGCCTGGCTGGATTGCCGTGCGTTGGGGTTGGATGATGAAGCTTTGCAGCTAGCCATGCGCCAACAGGCCAAGATTGCGCCTTCGATGGGCTGCGGATTTGGCGAGCAGGGGCAGGGTTTTATCCGCATCAATCTGGGTTGCCCGCGCGCCTATCTTGAAATGGCCGTCGCAGGGTTGGCTAAACTAACCGATTGATTTTATAGTGGGCGCAGCATACTGCGCCCCTCCAGTATAAAACCTCAGCTATGGCTAACCACCACCAGTTTCTGGTTCACAAACTCCTTAATCCCCAGATCTGACAGTTCACGGCCAAAGCCGGAACGTTTCACACCGCCAAACGGCAGCTCAGGTGCGGTATCGGTTAATGAGTTGATATACACCATGCCGGTTTCAATACGTGAGGCCAGCTTTTTGGCTCGTTCAATATCAGTACTGAAGATGGCCCCGCCTAGCCCGTAGTGGGAGTCATTGGCCAGTTTGACGATCTCCTCGTCATCGCTCACCACATAGACCTGCGCCACCGGGCCGAAGAACTCGGTAAAATAGGCCGGATTATCGCGGCTGATATGCGTGAGGATGGTGGGTTCAAAGAAGTTGCCTTCGTGCTGTAACGCCTTGCCGCCCAGGTGTAGTTTGGCCCCTTGTTTCACCGCGTCATTGACCTGCTCGATAAGCCCTTCCAGGGCAGACTTGGAGGATAGCGGCCCTAAGGTGGTGGTTTCATCCAGCGGATCGCCCATTTTCACATTCTTGAAATGCTCGGTGAGCTGTTGCAGGAAGGCCTTCGCCACTTTCTCCTGCACGATAAAACGCTTGGCGGCGGTACAGACCTGCCCGGCATTGTTCAGCCGTGCCTCTGCCCCCACTTTGACGGCCTTCTCGAGATCGCAATCGTCGAGCACGACGAAAACGTCGTTACCCCCCAGTTCCAGCGTGGCCTTTTTCAGCTTCTTGGCCGCCTGAGCCGCCACGATGCTGCCTGCTTTTTCAGAACCGGTCAGCGCCACACCTTGCACCCGATCGTCGGCGATGATGCTGGCCACCTGATCCTGGGAAATATACAGGTTGGTATAGGCCCCTTTGGGCGCTCCAGCCTCATGCACCAGCTTCTCGAACGCTTCGGCGCAGTGCGGCACGATGCTGGCGTGCTTGACCACTACCGGGTTACCGGCCGCCAGGTTAGGGGCGAGTACGCGCATCAGTTGGTAGAAAGGAAAGTTCCAAGGCTCGACCGCCATCAACACCCCGATGGGATGATGCTCGACCCAGGCCTCACCCAGGCTGGACTCATAGCTTACCGGGGCCAGGAATTTTTGCGCATTATTGGCGTAGTAACGGGCAATCTGGCCACACAGTTTTACTTCGCCACGGCTTTGCTCGATCAGCTTACCCATCTCAACGCTGGCAATGTTCGCCAGTTCCTCTACCCGGCTCTCCATCAGATCGGCCAGCTTATGCAACACGGGTAAGCGCTGGATGATTTCACCCTTGGCCCAGTCGGAGTGATACAGCGCATCGGCTTGGGCCAGCGCCAGCTCCACCTGATCGTCGTTATGCGGGGTATATTCTTTAATCAGCTGATTGTTAAAGGGGTTTACTGTCTGGTATGGCATGAAGTGCTCCTTTCGTCGCTCATGTTGACGCCTGACAGACGCCTTATTCAGAACGTTAAGTCTAGACGACAGGGCTGCGAAGGAGGTGCATAAAGGGCGATCGTGCGCCAGTGCCCCGCATGCAGAGGCTTAATACGAGTTGTGCTGAGATGAGCCTTTGCCCCCAAAAGGGCAAGCTCTACCAGCTCCCTCTCCCTGTGAGAGAGGGTTGGGGTGAGGGGGGTAGAATAAAATGTTACTGAATGTTATTACCCCAGTGTTTTTGCTTGCTGGTTTTGCCAATGCCGGGATTAAAACTGTTGGTGGGATCGGCATTCTGATAGAACGCCTGCAAATCCGGCTTGGCATGATACAGATGGCCGACGTTGTGCTCGGCCGGATACTCCGCACCACGCTGATTGAGGATCGCCAACATCTGTTCTTTCAGCGCATGGCTGTCCGCGCCTTTTTTCACCACATAATCCTGGTGGAACACGTGGCACATAAAGTGGCCGTAATACAGCTTGTGCACCAACTGGTTGTCGATCTCCGGCGGCAGAGTTTCAAACCACTCGGTATCGTTGCGGCGCAGGGCGATATCCAGCGCCAGAATGTCCTCGACCTGATCGGCATGTACCGCGTGATAGCGCACGGCGGCGCCCGCTGCGGCAAAGCGGTGCAGGAACGCTTTCTTGCCTTCTTCAGGCGTACAGACGAAAAAGTCACCTTCGGCCTGGGCAAAGTAGCTTTTCAGATACTGTTCGGCCTCTGCCACACCCGGTCCGGCCATTTTCAGCAGCAGGTGGTGTTCAAAGCGTTGGCGATATTCTTTCATGCGCGGCGGCAGATGGTTAGGGGCCAGCTTGCTCAGCTTCTGCATCAGGTTATCGGTGAGGTTGTGCGGTATCAGTGGCAGTTTGTTCAGCGTGGCATCCACCCGGCCTTTCAGGGTGAAGAAGCGCGGCATTTGGTCGGTGCCCAGCTTGTCGATCATCATAAAGGTGTCTTTGCCATACACCTCGGCGATATCGAAAATATCGCGGTGCATATATTCCCCGGCCACCGGCAGATTTTCAAACTGGCTAAGCATATGGCGGCGCAACTCGGTTAATACTGCGGTGTCGTTGGTGCCGATATAGAACACCTGCTCTTTATCTTCTTTGGCAAAGGTGTCCAGACGTACCGCAAACACCGCCAGCTTACCGGCACAGCCGGAAGCTTCAAACAGGCGGCGTTTATCGGCGTTAAAGCGGGAAGGGGTATCGGCATCGACATCGCGCACCCGGCTGGCGTATTCGTTGTCCGAAGCGCGCAGCTCGCCATGTTCAACATCGGTTGGTCGGTAATCGCCCTTTTCCAACCGCGTAAGGATCTCTTCCGGCGTATCGCCCAGGTTAATCCCCAGATGATTGACCAACCGTAACTGACCATCGGCGTCCAGCTTGGCGTACAGCGCCATTTCGGTATAGGCCGGGCCGCGTTTGACCAGCGCCCCCCCGGAGTTGTTGCATATGCCACCGATCACCGAAGCACCAATGCATGAAGAGCCGATCACCGAATGTGGTTCACGGCCATAAGGTTTCAACAGCCTTTCCAGCTTATTGAGCGTGCTGCCGGGGAAGCCGACTACCTGCTTGCCGTTATCCAACACCTGAATATGATCGAGCCGTAAGGTGCTGACAATCACAATCTCACGGTCATAATCCTGGCCGCTGGGGGTAGAGCCTTCGGTCAAGCCGGTGTTGGCTGCCTGCATAATCACAATCTTATCGGCGGCGACGCAGGCTTGCAGGATCTGCCACAGTTGCAGCAGACGGGTAGGGAACACTACGGCCAATGCCTTGCCACCGCCGGAGCGGAAACCTTTGCGATAACGTTCGGTGCTACGCTCGCCGGTCAGCACTTGCGCGTTGCCAACGATATTCTTCAACTGAGTGATAAATGCCTGCGTCATGCCCATCTCCATGTCCCCGCCTGGCTGCAACGGGGTTTAATGTTTAATAGCGTTCCTGATATCCCGCCTCACGTTCTTCTGCGCGCAACGTCAGGATCTCCACGCCGTCAGCGGTAACTGCCACGGTGTGCTCCCATTGGGCGGAAAGCTTTTTATCGCGGGTGACCACGGTCCAGCCATCTTTCTTCTGTTTGATGCGGTGGTCGCCTTGGTTAATCATCGGTTCGATGGTAAACACCATCCCTTCCTGCAACACCGTACCGGTGCCTGGCTGGCCGAAGTGTAGCACCGCTGGGCCTTCGTGCATTTCACGGCCAATGCCATGCCCACAATATTCCCGTACTACGCTGTAACCGGCCTGCTCTGCATGTTGCTGTATGGCGTGGCCGATGTCACCTAGCGTAGCACCGGGTTTCACAGCCCGAATGCCTTGCCACATTGACTCGTAGACATTGTTGACCAGGCGCTTGGCGAGCGGGGTGGTTTGACCGATGCAGTACATCTTGCTGGAATCGGCAATAAAGCCATTATTTTCCAAGGTGATATCGACATTGACGATCATCCCGGAACGCAGAATTTTGCTGGCCGATGGGATGCCGTGGCAGATCACTTCGTCGATCGAGGTATTGAGCACGTAGGGGAAATCATACTGGCCCTTGCTGGCAGGGCGCGATTTCAGCTCATTGACGATAAAGGCTTCGGTACGGTCATTGATCTCCATGGTGGTGATCCCTTCGCAGATCACCTCATCGAGCATGGCAAACACCTTGGCCAGCAGCGCGCCGGAGTGGCGCATGATGGCTATCTCCTGCGGCGTTTTAATCACAATATCTTTCACCCAACAATCTCCTTCAGCGTCAGCGCGTTATCTTTCATCATTTTCTTTACCAGTTGCGGATAGGTCAGCTCCGGGTTCAGCTCTGCCAGCATACCGATCCTGATCCAGTGTTCCGCCTGTGCGTTAATAGAACGCGACATGGTCAGGCTGGCGAGCCTGAGATCGTCATGTAGCGTCTCCGAGATTTTTACGATCCCCATAGCAGACTCCGTAAGCGAACAATATACGGAGTGTATACGTTTTGGATGCTGTGGGTTTGGCATTCTGTGGCGCAGGCATTTTAGGCCGAATGGTCATTGCCGGGGTCGCACAATGCGTTTATTGTGATCGTCGGCTTTGTTGCCATGACTTTTTTAAGAAGGATTTAGGGCGTGACTAAACTACGTGTTGGGGTGATCTTTGGGGGCAAATCGGCGGAGCATGAGGTTTCGCTGCAGTCGGCAAAAAATATTCTGGATGCCATCGACAAAGAGAAGTTTGACGTCACGCTGCTGGGCATTGATAAGCAGGGGCAGTGGCACCTTAACGATGCCTCCAACTTCCTGTTGAATGCGGAAAACCCGGCGTTGATCGCGCTGAACCACTCGAATAAAAACGTGGCGCTGGTCCCTGGGTATGAGAAACAGCAACTGATAGAGGCTGATGGGGCCGGTGCGCTGGGCCAGCTCGACGTGGTGTTCCCGATCGTCCATGGCACCTTGGGGGAGGATGGCTCGCTGCAAGGGCTACTGCGGATGGCAAATATGCCGTTCGTAGGAGCGGGCGTGTTGGGCTCTGCCGTCAGCATGGACAAAGACGTGACCAAACGCCTGCTGCGGGATGCTGGGCTGGCAGTAGCCCCGTTCGTCACGTTAACGCGTTCCAACCGCAACAAGTACGGTTTTGCGCAATTAAGTGAAAGCCTGGGGTTACCGCTGTTTGTTAAACCGGCGAACCAGGGTTCCTCCGTTGGCGTCAGTAAGGTACATAACCAGGCTGAGTTCGAGCAGGCTATCGCCCTGGCATTCAGTTTCGACCATAAAGTGCTGGTGGAGTCGGCTATTGTGGGCCGTGAGATCGAATGCGCGGTATTGGGCAACGATAATCCACAGGCCAGCGTCTGTGGCGAAATCATCCTTAGCGATGAGTTCTACTCTTACGACACCAAGTACATTAATGAGCAGGGCGCTCAGGTGGTGGTACCGGCGGCGATCGATCAGGAAGTCAGCGATAAAATCCGCGAAGTGGCATTGCAAGCCTTCAAGGCGCTGGATTGCTTGGGTATGGCGCGCGTCGACGTATTCCTGACGCCGGATAATAACGTGATTATCAACGAGATTAATACGTTGCCTGGCTTCACCAATATCAGCATGTATCCAAAACTGTGGGGAGCCAGCGGGGTGAGCTATACCCAGTTGATCACCGCGTTGATTGAGCTGGCTCTTGAGCGCCATCAGCAAGATCGCGGGCTGAACAGCTCGGTGTTTGACAGCAAGTAAATGGTGTTTTCCTGGCACTCTCCGAGTTGAAGAGTGCCAGAAGACAACGGTTTATTTCACCGTCACATCGATATCGCCAAAATACTTCTTGGACAGTTCGCCAATGGTGCCTTGCTGCTTCACCTTGGCGATGGCTTCGTTGAGCTTTTTCAGCGTCGCGGTGTCGTCTTTACGCAGACCGAAGGCGATGCCTTCACCCAGGATTTTATCGTCCTGTACCGCATCACCAACAAATGCGAAGCCTTTACCATCTGGATGAGCCAGGAAACCGCTCTGCCCGGCAGGGGCCATGATCAAGGTGGCATCCAGGCGGCCAGCGGTCAGATCCAGATAGACCTGGTTTTGATCCTGATAGGATACGACATCAACCCCTTCCGGTGCCCAGTGTGCCTTGGCATAGTTTTCCTGAATGGAACCCTGCAACACGCCGACGTGTTTCCCCGCCAGCGATTTGGCATCGGGTTTCAGGCCGCTGTCGGCCTTGGCAATCAGGCGGTTTGGCACCTGATAAATCGAATCGGTAAACGCAATCGCCTGCCTACGCTGCTCGGTGACGTTCATCGCCGAGTTAATCACGTCAAATTTGCGGGCCTGTAGTGCCGGGATCAGGCTGTCGAACGAGGTTTCTACCCAGCTGCATTTGACCTGTGCGGCGGCGCACACGGCGTTACCCAGATCGATATCAAACCCTTCCAACTGGCCGCTGGCGGATTTGGACTCGAAAGGCGGGTATAGCGCTTCAAGGCCAAAACGCAGGCTATTCTCTGCCGCCAGTGTGGAACCGGCTGCCAGTAAACATCCCGCCGCGATCAGCGTTTTCAGTGTTTTTTTCATTGTTGTTGCTTCCCCATGGTAAAAATCAATGGATCACACCAGACACAGTCGGCGAGCGCCTTCCTGCAGGGTGTCATTATCTTTCGAGAAACTAAGCCGGATAATGCCGGTATTGGTGCCGTCGCTGTAAAACGCCGACAGCGGGATGGTTGCCACCTTGGCTTCGCGGATCAAGCGCACCGCAAAGTCGTTGTCGCTTTCATTACTGAAACCGCTAAAGCGGGCCAGCATAAAGAAGCTGCCACGGCTGGGCAGTAACTCAAAGCGTGATTTTTGCAACGCGGCTGCCAGCAGATCGCGTTTTTGCTGGTAAAACTCCGCCAACCCCAGGTAGCTCTGTGGATTATTCAGCGCGGTGGCAAAGGCATATTGCATCGGCGTATCGGCAGAGAACACCATAAATTGGTGCACCTTGCGGATTTCATCCATCAGCGCTGCCGGTGCCATGCAGTAACCGACGCGCCAGCCGGTAACGTGATAGGTCTTGCCAAAGGAAGAGACGATCACGCTGCGCTCTGCCAGAGCGGGATGGCAGGCCATGCTGTGGTGAATGCCGCCGTCGAAGACCACGTGCTCATATACTTCATCGGAAAGAATGACGATATCGGTATTGCGGGTCAGGGCGGTCAGGCGCTCGATATCGTGTTCATCGAATACGCTGCCGGTAGGGTTGTGCGGGCTGTTGACGATGATCATGCGGGTTTTGCTGTTGATTGCCGCCGCCACCTCATTCCAGTCGATGGTTAAATCTTGCAGCGAAAGCTTGATGGCAACCGGGGTCGCCCCTTGCAGACGCACAATCGGGGCGTAGCTGTCGAAGGCGGGTTCGAAATAGATCACCTCATCGCCGGGATGCACCAGCGCGCTGATGGCGGAGTACAACCCTTCACTGGCGCTGGCGATCACCGTGATTTCGTCGTCGGCGTCATAGCGGGCGCCATACAGCCGCTCAACTTTTTCCGCCAGTGCATGACGCAGTGCCGCTACGCCGCTCATTGGGGCGTACTGGTTATGACCTGTGCGCATGGCTTGGGCGACGCCTTCGATCAGTTGTATATCGCAGGCAAAATTGGGGGCGCCCTGCGAAAGATTCAGAGCTTGATGTTCGGCGCTCAGTTGGCCAATCACGGTGAAAATGGTAGTGCCAACGTCCGGCAGTTTAGAGCGTTGCGAGCAGGCGCTGTGCATGGGGGCTCCTGGCAAAAGATTCGAGTGTCGAATGATTAAGCATCAGTTAGGATGGGCTAACAAGAGAAAATTCGTCATGCTTGCCATGCAGCCAGATCATGGCTGACAGTGAAAATAAATGCAGGTATCGGGATTTATTATGCAAACATCGCTGCCGTCGCTCGACGTGCTGAAAACCTTTGTGGTGGTCGCTGAGCGTCTCAATTTCACCCATGCCGCCCAGACGCTGCATCTGACGCAGGGTGCGGTCAGCCGCCAGATCCTGGGGTTGGAACAGCAACTGGGTTATCCGCTGTTCAGCCGCCGCGCGCGTGGGCTAACGCTAACGCCACAGGGCGCGCTGCTGTTGGCGCCGGTGCAGCTGGCGTTAGAGCAATTGGCGCAAGCGCTGGCCAAGGCCGGGGAACAGCCGGGTACGCTACGCGTCAAATGCCCAACCTGTGCGATGCGCTGGGTATTGCCGCGTATTATTCGCCTGCAGAATGAACGGCCAGAGATGCATATCGAACTGACCGCGTCGGTGTCGCACGGGCTGGATTTTGGCAGCGAACATTTTGATGCGGCGGTGGTGTTTGGCAAACCTCAGGGCAAACGGCTGGTGGTGCACCATCTGTTTGATGAGATCCTGACGCCGGTCTGCACGCCAAACTATCTGCCCGAGCAGGTTAGGCCACCAGAACCTGCCGATCTGGCGGAGACAACCTTGCTGCATCCCACGCGCGATCGCCGTGATTGGTTGCTATGGTTGAAAGCGGCGGGGCAGGCGGCTTTGCCTTCCGCCAAGTCACAGCATTTTGATACGCTCGATCTGGCGATGAGCGCCGCATTACAGGGCTGTGGTATCGCCATCGGCGATCTGTGCCTGCTGGAGGAGGATATTCAGGCCAATCGCATTATTACGCCGTTCCCGATCAGCGTGGTCAGCGGTGCCGCCTATTATCTGGTTTACCCCGAACATGCGGTGGTGCCTGCGGCTTTAACCCGGCTGGTGGAGTGGCTGGGGGCAGAGGCGCAAGCCAGCCGGACCAGACTGCATCATCTGCTAACAACAACGCAGACGAATTGATTCTGCAAACAAAAAGAGTATGGCAAACTGCGTGCTCACATCTATTAATGCCTCCTGGCCGACATTGCTGGCGGGGACGTGCCTGAGAATCAAACTATGAAATGGCTTTGTGTGGTGAGTATGTTGTCCGGCCTGGCTATCAGCCCGGTTTTTGCGCAGGAAAGCAGTGCGACCCAAGGGATCTATGCTCAGGAGCGTGATGCCTTTGTCTCCAACCTGATGAAGCAGATGACGCTGGAAGAGAAAATCGGCCAGCTACGTTTGATCAGCGTGGGGCCAGATAACCCGAAAGAGGCCATCCGTGATGGTATCAGCAAAGGCCAGATCGGGGCGATCTTCAACACCGTGACCCGGCCAGATATCCGCGTAATGCAGGATCAGGCCATGCAGCTCAGTCGCCTGAAGATCCCACTGTTTTTTGCTTATGACGTGGTCCACGGCCAGCGTACCGTGTTCCCGATCAGCCTGGGGCTGGCGGCGAGCTTTGATCTGGAGGCTATCGCCCTGAGCGGGCGTGTTTCAGCGCAGGAAGCCAGTGATGACGGCCTGAACATGACCTTCTCGCCGATGGTGGATATTACCCGCGATCCGCGTTGGGGCCGGGTCTCTGAAGGGTTTGGAGAGGATACCTGGCTGGTATCGAAGATTGCCAAAGTGATGGTGGATGCTTACCAGAATGGCGATCCGTCCAAGCCGGGTTCGGTGATGGCCAGCGTGAAGCACTTTGCCCTGTATGGCGCAGTTGAAGGGGGCCGTGACTACAACACCGTTGATATGAGCCCGTTGCGTATGCATCAGGATTACCTGCCGCCGTATAAGGCGGCGGTAGATGCTGGTAGCGGTGGCGTGATGGTTTCGCTTAACTCAATCAACGGCGTACCAGCGACGGCCAACCCATGGCTGCTGAAAGATCTGCTGCGTGACCAGTGGGGCTTCAAAGGCATCACCATCAGCGATCACGGCGCGATTAAAGAGTTGATTAAGCATGGCGTGGCTCAGGATGCGCGTGATGCGGTGCGTTTGGCGATCACCTCCGGCGTCGATATGAGCATGAGCGACGAGTATTACGACCAATACTTGCCGGGGCTGGTGAAGGAAGGTCTGGTTGCTGAAAGCGAGATCGACCGGGCCTGCCGTGACGTGCTGAACACCAAATATGATATGGGCCTGTTTAAAGATCCGTATAACCACCTCGGTCCGGTAGGCTCCGACCTGCAGGATACCAATGCCGAAAGCCGTCTGCACCGTGCGGAAGCCCGCGTGATTGCCCGCAAGACCATGGTGTTGCTGAAAAATGACAAGCAGACGTTGCCATTGCAAAAGCAGGGCACCATTGCGTTGATCGGGCCGATGGCCGACAGCCAGCGCGATATCATGGGGAGCTGGTCGGCAGCAGGCGTGGTGAAGCAGTCGATCACCGTGCGTGAAGGGTTGCAGAATGCGGTGGGCGATAAGGCCAGCATCCTGTACGCCAAAGGGGCCAACATTACTCAGGACAAGAGCATTGTTGATTATCTGAACGAGTATGAAACTGCGGTGGCCTTTGATACGCGTTCGCCACAACAGATGATCGATGAAGCGGTAAAGATCGCTAAACAGGCCGATGTGGTCGTGGCGGTAGTGGGTGAGGCGCAGGGAATGGCTCATGAAGCCTCCAGCCGGGCGGATATCACCATTCCACAAAGCCAGCGTGACCTGATCGCGGCGTTAAAAGCCACCGGTAAACCGCTGGTTCTGGTGCTGATGAATGGTCGTCCGTTGGCCTTGAGCTGGGAAAGTGAACAGGCAGATGCGATGCTGGAAACCTGGTACAGCGGCACCGAAGGTGGGAATGCCATCGCCGACGTGCTGTTTGGTGACTACAACCCTTCCGGCAAGCTGCCAATGACCTTCCCGCGTTCGGTGGGGCAGATCCCGATTTACTACAACCATCTCAACACTGGCCGACCGTTCGGCAAGGAAAACCCGGGCAAGTACACCTCGCGTTACTTTGATTCGCCGAATGGCCCGCTGTATCCGTTTGGGTATGGTCTGAGCTATAGCCAGTTTGCCCTGTCGGACTTCAAGCTCTCCAGCCCAGAGATGGCGCGCGACGGCAAAATTACCGCCAGCGTGATGCTGAAAAACACCGGTAAATATAACGGTGCCACCGTGGTACAGCTGTATGTGCAGGATGTGACCGCCTCGGTCAGCCGCCCGATCAAGGAGCTGCGTAACTTCAAGAAGGTGACGTTGCGTGCCGGGCAGGAACAGCGGGTGGAATTACCGATTACCGAGGACGATTTGAAGTTTTATAACGCCAGCCTGAAATGGGGCGCGGAGCCGGGTAAATTCAACGTGTTTGTTGGCCTGGATTCGGACAACCTGCAACAGCAGAGCTTTACCCTGAAATAAGTTTGTGAGCGTTTACTTTCGCTGTTTTCCCCTCACCCCAACCCTCTCCCACAGGGAGAGGGAGCCGAAACGGTGTTGTGGTCAGGACGGCGTAGGGGCGCCGCATGCTGCGCCCGTTTAACGTATTCGGTGTTGAGGTCAGACGCAGGAGGCGGTTTTTAGTTCGGACAGTCCCCCTCGTAAAACGCCAAGCAGCACACAGAAAAAATCACCGGAGATTGCACCATGAAAAGATATCTGGACTGTAGCGCCAGCGATCTGGCCAACATCAGCAAAGACGATCTGATCTACGCCATCCGTGCCAGCGAAGGGCGCATTCTGGTCAGTGAGACCATTGCGGTAACCCAGCCGCTGCTCAATAACGTCACCAATGCCGAACTGGCTGCCAGCCAGGGGGCCGACATCCTGCTACTGAACCTGTTTGATGTCAATCAGCCGCACATTGCCGGGCTGCCTGCCGATGTACCACCAGAAGAAGCCATACGCGAACTGCAACGGCTGACCGGGCGCGTCATCGGGGTCAATCTGGAAGCCGTCGATCCGGCGTTTGCCACCACGCACAATGAGTTTTGGCAGATGACAGCGGGGCGCGCGGCCACGGCGGAAAACGCCCGAAAACTGTATGAGCTTGGCGCTCGCATGGTGGTCTTGACCGGTAACCCGAATAACGGCGTCAGCAACCAGGCCATCGCCGAGGCGCTGAAGCACATTCGTGACGAAGTGGGCGATAAGCTGGTGCTGGTGACCGGGAAAATGCACGGCGCAGGGATTGTGCGTGAAAGCGGCAGTCAGTTGATCACCGAACAAGATATTGCGCTGTTTATTGAAAACGGGGCTGACATTGTTCTATTACCTGCACCGGGCACCATCCCCGGAATGTCGCAGGAAAAGGTCGCCGAGCTGATTACGTTTACTCAGCAACAGGGCGCGCTGGCGATGACCGCTATCGGCACTTCTCAGGAGGGGGCCGATGTGCAAACCATTCGCCAGATTGCCCTGATGAGCAAAATGGCCGGAGCCGATCTGCACCATATTGGCGATACCGGCTATCTTGGCTTGGCGTTACCGGAGAATATCTTTGCCTACAGCGTGGCGATCCGCGGTGTACGCCACACCTATACCCGCATAGCTCGCTCCGTTAACCGCTAGCAATTTCCCTTTTCAACGCGTTGTTTGATCCGGCAGATTGTTTCATTGTGGTTATCGCTATATTATTTTGTATATAACGACAGTCCACCGGAAACTCCCATGTTCAAACGCCTATTACTGCTTGCTCTTCTTTTCTCATCCGCCGCCTTGGCGGATCGCCAGGTCACCGATCAACTCAACCGCACCGTCACGCTGCCGGACCACATTACCCGTGCCGTGGTGCTACAACATCAGACGTTAAACCTGCTGGTACAACTAGACGCCATGCCGCAGGTGGTTGGCGTGCTCAGCAGTTGGCAGAAACAGCTCGGGCCGAACTATTTACGGCTGGCTCCCAGCCTGGCCAAGATGCCCATGCCGGGCGATCTTACGGCGGTCAATATTGAAAGCCTGCTGGCTCTGCACCCGCAGGTAGTGTTTGTGGCCAACTATGCCCCGGCGGATATGATCGCCCAGATCGAGCAGGCAGGTATTCCGGTGGTGGCAATCTCGCTGCGCCGTGAACCGGCGGCTCAGGCTGGGAAAATCAATCCGGTACTAGAAAATGAAGATCGGGTTTATAACCTTGGCCTGCAGGATGGTATTCGCCTGATTGGCAAGGTGATGGGCCGCGAGGCACAGGCGGATGCGATGGTGAAAGATGTTTTCCAACAGCGCGCGTTGGTGGCCAAGCGTCTGCAGGATATCCCAGAGGATCAACGGGTGCGGGTCTATATGGCCAACCCGGATCTCACTACTTACGGTTCGGGTAAATACACCGGCCTGATGATGCAACATGCCGGTGCCGTGAACGTCGCGGCCAAAGACATTCAGGGTTTTAAGCAGATTTCCATCGAAGACGTGCTGAAGTGGAACCCGGCGGTGATCTTTGTGCAGGAACGTTATCCCGACGTGGTGCAGCAGATCCTCACCTCGCCACAGTGGCAGCCGATCGAGGCGGTGAAACACAAACGGGTTTACCTGATGCCGGAATATGCCAAAGCCTGGGGCTACCCAATGCCGGAAGCACTGGCGCTTGGGGAATTGTGGATGGCAAAAACGCTCTACCCACAGCGTTTCACCGATGTTGATCTGCAACAGCACGTAGACAACTACTACCAACGCTATTACCGCGCCAGTTGCTGCCAGAGCGGCAAATGAAACTGGGGTTGTTGCTCCTGCTCACCGCCTGCTGCGCATTGCTCTCCCTGGGTTTTGGCCGCTATCCGGTTACGGCTGGTCATAGCCTGATGATTTTGTTGGAACCGATTATAGGCCAGCATGCAGATATCACGGAGATCGAACGGCAGGTGATCCTCGGCGTGCGTGTGCCACGCGTGCTGTTGGCGATGGGGGCGGGCTCGGCTTTGGCGCTGTGTGGGGCGGCCTTGCAAGGGGTCTTTCGTAACCCGTTGGTCGATCCACATATTATTGGAGTTTCTTCTGGAGCCGCTTTTGGCGGCACCTTGGCGATCCTGCTTGGCCTGCCGGTATTGATGCTGTTGCTGAGTGCCTTCGTCTTTGGCATGTTGGCGCTGTTGCTGATTTTTGCCATCACCAGCGCCGTTGCCCGGAGGAATATTCTTTCTTTGGTGCTGGCCGGGGTGATCCTCAGCGGCTTCTTTTCTGCCTGCGTCAGCCTGGTGCAGTATCTGGCCGATAGCGAAGAGAAGCTGCCCAGCATCGTGTTCTGGCTGCTAGGCAGCTTTGCCACGGCGGATAGCCATAAGTTGCTGATGTTGTTCCTGCCGCTACTGCTGGCCGGTGGCCTGTTATTGGCACTGCGTTGGCGTATTAACCTGCTTTCTTTGGGAGATGAGGATGCGGCTGCATTAGGGATTAACGTTGAACGCACCCGTTGGCTGATTTTGACGCTGTGCGCGGTGATTGTGGCAGCACAGGTGGCAGTCAGCGGCAGTATTGGCTGGGTGGGGTTGCTGATCCCGCATCTGGCCCGCCTGCTGGTGGGGCCGGACCATCGGCGTTTATTACCTGCAGCTATGTGCCTTGGGGCGCTATATATGGTGCTGATCGACGATTTGGCGCGCACCTTAAGCAGCAGTGAAATTCCTCTGGGTATTCTCACCGCTCTGATCGGCGCTCCTTTGTTTGCCTTGCTGCTACGGCGTGCGCAGGTAAGGGGCTGGAATGGTTGAAACGCTGCTACAGGTCAGCAACCTGAGCTTTGGCTGGCCAGGACAACCCAAGTTGTTCCAACAACTTGATTTGCAGTTACAGCGGGGGGAAGTGCTGGCGGTGCTTGGCCCCAACGGGCGTGGCAAAAGCACCTTGATGCAACTCTTGTTGGGCACTTTGCCGTTACAGCAAGGGAGCGTTGTCGCCCATTGCGGATTAGGGTTTGTGCCGCAGTATTTCACGCCGCCCTTTGCCTACAAGGTGTTGGATATTGTGTTGATGGGCCGGGCTCGGCATGTAGGGCTGTTTCGTGCCCCTTCGGCTGAGGATCATCAGTTAGCCAAACAGGCCCTTTATTCGCTGGATATGCTGGCATTTGCCGATCGTGAGTTTGGCAGCCTTTCCGGTGGGCAGCGCCAATTGGTGCTGATAGCCCGGGCGTTGGCAATGGCCTGTGAAGTGCTGATCCTCGATGAGCCGACCTCGGCACTGGACTTACACCATCAGGACCGGGTGCTGACCCTGATCGACCAACTGGCGGGTGACCGGCAGATGGCGGTGATATTCTCGACTCACCAACCTAATCATGCTCATGCCGTGGCAGGCCGTGCACTCTTGCTGGGGGCAGAAGGGCGACATCAGTTGGGCAGTTGCCAGCAGGTACTGACGGCAGACAATCTTTCGCCGCTGTTCCATTTGCCGATTGAACGGGTATCCATTCCCTTTGCTGGCAGCCAGTTGGAAACGTTGGTGCCCATCTTCCACAGCCAGCGGGAGCGCAATCGTGAATAACATGACTCTTTTTGCCGCAGGCAGTTTGCGGCTGGCGTTCACTCCGCTGTTGGCGGCGTTTGAGCAGGAGAGCGGTCACCAGGTCGAGGCCACCTTTGGCCCGGCAGGGATGCTGCGGGAACGGATTGAGCGATGGGAAAGGCCGCAGGTGTTTGCCTCTGCCAATCTTGAACATCCACAGCGGCTGGTGGCACTCGATTTTGCGCAGGCGGTACAGCCGTTTACCCGCAATCGCCTATGCGCCACGGTGCGTAATATCCCGGAGTTAACTCAACCGGATTTGCTGACGTTACTGTGTGACCCACAATGGCGTGTCGGCACCTCAACGCCGCTAGCCGATCCTTCCGGTGACTATGCGCAACAGTTGTTCGATCACCTGGAGCGGTTATTGCCGGGGCAGGGGAGCGCATTGCGAAGCCGGGCAGTGGCGCTGGTTGGTGGGCCAGATTCTGCGCCAATACCGGCGGGCCGGTTAGCGGCTGAGTATCTGATTGCAGAAAGTCAGGCGGATATTTTTCTGGGTTATGCCAGCTATGCAGCTGCGCTAGCTGCTTGCCCGCAGGTAAAAGTACGAATGTTACCTGCTGCCCTCGACTTCAAAGTGACCTATGGCCTGTGTCTATTGGATGAAGGTTGTATGGTTGCAGAGGAGTTGGTGGCCTTTATTCTGGGTGTTAGAGGGCAGAGGATTTTACAGCGTATGGGCATGCTGGCGTTAGACTAATGCTTTACTATCAACAACATTAAGTTACTAGCTTAATAATGTAACAGTTTGGTAACTTGCTTATTGAGCTTGCCAGCTTACTCGTTTGTTAACTTGCTAAGCTGGCAATTTATTGAGTTGCTCAGATCTTCTTTAGCAGGGCCAGCAATTGCGCCTCGCTCTTGTCGGCCAAAGTGTCGATGGCTAACTTGATCACATCGGAACGGGTGATGCGCACGATGCCGTTACGCGCCGCATGGCCGATCACTTCGTCGATCATCTCCACATGGTTATCCGTCAGGCTGACGGACAGCGCTTTATAAACGCGCTTACGGCCCTGGGGCTTTTCGGCAACGGCGGCAGGAGCGGGAACAATCAACGTATGTGAAGTGGCGCTGTTGATAAATTCATCTTCCGACATGCGGTGGGTTGGCGTACGTTTTTTCACAGGATCACCTCTGTTACCAGGCTTTCGATTTCGTGCTGCGCTTTTTCATTGTGCGCTTCATGCACGGTTAGCGCTTCGCCCCAGGCATCGCGATAAATTTTGCGATCGCACAGGCGGTTGTTTACCAACTTCAGTTCCGGGTATTCGCTTAGCACTTCGGCCGCTTCGTTGGCTTCGTTAATGAAGATGTTGGTTGGGCACAGGTTGAGCACAATGTGGCCTTTTACCTTTTCATTGTATTCCTGGGCGGTGGAGAACATCTCGGACAGGTAGCCGATAGTATCCAGGTCCATCTGCGAAGGGCGCAACGGCGAGATAAACAGATCGGCGGCCAGCAGCCCGGAGCGTAATTCTGCGCTGTCGCGGCCAGCGGTATCGACAATCACATAATCGTAGTGACGGTTCAGTTCCAGCAGGGTTTCTTTAATCTTGCCTGAGGCAGCCACCACCGGGATCTGCGGAAGCCCTTCGACATTTTGACGGTCGTTGAACCAGGTCATGATGGATTTCTGGTCGTCGGCATCGACGATAATGGCCGTTTTCTTCTGCTGCAGGATCAGATATCCGGCGATGTTTACCGCCATGGTCGATTTGCCGACGCCGCCTTTCTGCGAACCAATCAAAACAATCATGTTGCCATCTCTCAAGTTGCCAAGCGGATAACTTATCAATTAACTAACTTAATAAGTTAATGCGCTTGCTAGGTTGGTAATTAAATGAGTTAACAAGTGCGTATGACGACAATATGCCCCATTGGCAGCGGCTTGCCAAGTAGGTAAAGTCTCAACTTGCGTGTTTATTTGTTTAATAACTTACTAGCTTGATAAGTTTTAATTGAAGGGGAAGGCAGCCAGGATTGATGGTAAAGCTGCTCACCGGGCGCAGCATGCGGCGCCCCTACGGCATAGATTGCGGCTTGGTTGAGGTGTGTTCGTGGATTCTGATAGGTGTTGGGTTTGGCTAAGTTAATAGCTTATCAGGTTGTTATCTTGTGAAGTGAAGAAGGCCGATATTTTCTCACTGGACTCAAAACGTAGGGGCGCTGCATGCTGCGCCCGTCCGGATAATCAATGGTTGGCCAGAGATCGTAGTTTCCCCTCCACCCCCAATTATTGACCCCTACAGTCGCTCCTACTCATGGTGATCTGCGGTCTTATTTTTTCATCATGTTTTTCAGATTGGCGAAGGGGTTATGTGTGGCTAACCCTACGTCTTTCTGTGCATCTTCACCGGCGACCACCGTGGAGCCATACTGATCGGCTTCAGTGTATTTGGAGTGTTCATGATCGTGGCAGTACAGGCACAGCATTTCCCAGTTGCTACCGTCTTCCGGGTTGTTGCTGTGGTCATGATCGATGTGATGCACCGTTAGTTCACGCAGATTGGAGTAAACAAATTCGCGTGAACAGCGCCCGCAGACCCACGGGAAGATTTTCAGTGCTTTTTCGCGGTAACCGGTTTCCAGTCTCGCGTAGTTTTTTGGAATGTATGCCATGTGGGCACCTACTGGATCAGAATAATATTGCGCTCAATATTACCACAAACCGCACGCAGACAGGCTAGTGGAATCGTTCTACCGCCCAGTCGATAAAGACCCGCAGTTTGGCACTGAGATGGCGGTTTGAAGGGTAAACCACATACATCTGTTCATCCGGCGGTTGCCAGTTATCCAACAGGCTGATCAGTTCGCCGTTGTCCAGATGCGGCTGTGCCATAAAACGCGGTATTTGAATGATGCCCAGGCCCGCCAATCCGGAGGCAAGATGGGCATTACTTTCATTAACGCTAACCTGGTAGCGGTGCTGGATATCGATGGTTTTGCCCTGATCGACAAATTGCAGCGGCTGAATGCGATCGTTCAGTGCGTGGCGATAGTGCGCCAACGGGTATCCCTGCTCCAGATCGCAAGGGTGCTGCGGAGTGCCGTGGCGGGCTAGGTAGGCTGGTGTTGCACAGGTCACCCATTGTAATGCGAACAACCGCCGGGCGATCAGGCTGGAGTCAGCTAAAGGACCACTGCGGATCACGCAGTCTGCGCTGTCGTTGATTAAATCGATGTTGCGATCGCCCACGCCAAGGTCGATCTGGATCTGGGGGTAGCGGGCGATAAACTCGGGTAGTGCAGGTAACAGCACCAACCGTGCGGTGGAACCTCCGGCATCAATGCGTAACACACCCTGTGGTGCGGATTGCGATTCGGTCATACAGCCTTCCATCTGCTCCAACTCCGCCAGCCATTTTACCGTGCGGCGGTAATAACATTCTCCCTCTGAAGTGACCGAAACGCTGCGGGTGGTGCGTTGGAACAGCTTGGTTTGCAGGTGGTTTTCCAGGCTCTGGATCAGTTTGGTGACGGTGGCTTTTGGCATACGCAGCGAATCGGCGGCACGAGTAAAGCCGCCGGTTTCCACCACGCGATTAAACACGCGAATAGCTAGCAGATGGTGATCCATAGCGCTCTCAATAATGTGCCCCGGCAATTTTCCGGGGCATGTTTCTCTAGGGGAATAATGATTATGGCTGCTTAACGCTAATCATGCCGCTACGTAATGACCAGCCGAACACCAGCATAGCCGAAAGGATCAGGGCACCACCGAACAGCATTGCGCTGCTGACGCCTTGCCAGTCAACCACTTCCCCGCCGAGCAATGCGCCCGAGGCCAGAGCAATCTGAATCACGCTCACCAATAAGGCTTGCCCGGCCTCCGGTGCCTGGGGTACCGCTGCAAACATCCAGTTGGTGGCACAGACTGGCACCGCGCCAAATGCTAGCCCCCAAACCAACACCATCAGGGTGGCACCAGGGATCCCGCTGAGGAAAGGGGAAACAATCAGAATGCTGGCCAGCATGGCGGTGATCAGGATAAAGGTGGCGCGCAGGCTATGTTCCGCCAACCGCTCACCCAGGAAAGTGCCAAGCAGGCCGATAGCGCCATAGGCAAGCAGTTGCAGCGAAATCGCTGAAGGGCTAAGGACAAACACCTGCTGCAACAGTGGGCGCAGGTAGGTATAGGCGGCAAAGTGCCCGACAAACAGCAACACGATGGCGATTAACCCAATACGAGCCATTGGCAGGCGCAGCGGTGATAGTAGATCGCTCGGGGTCACCGGGCGGCTTGCTGGCACCGACGTCAGCAGACGCATTTGTGCCAGCAGCACGATACCCGCTAATACTGAGCTGCCAAAGAAGGCCGCACGCCAGCCGAACAGATCGCCGATCAATGCTCCTGCGGGTACGCCACAGACGGCACCGACCGATATGCCGCTCAGGATCAGCGCGGTCGCCCGGCCTTGGCTAGCAACCGGCACCAGGTGGCGGCCATAGTTGGCGGCGAAAGACCAGAATCCCCCGACGCAGACGCCCAACAGCACACGGCCAAGCAGCATCATCGGGAAGTTCACCGCCAGCGCGGAAACCAGGTTGGAAATAATCAGCAGCGCGGACAGGCCCAGCATCAGCAACCGCCGATCGAGTCGCCCAGAGAGCAGACTTAGGACCGGTGCGGCCACGGCGGCAACCACGCCGGGGATGGTGACCATCAGGCCAGCTTTACCGGTGCTGACGTCCAGGGAAGGGGCGATGTTGGTGAGTAGCCCGATGGGCAGAAACTCGGTGGTGACCATGACAAAACAGGCGACCGTCAGCGAGAAGATCGCCAGCCACGGTGATGATGCAGGTTTATCTTTATTATTCAACATAGTAGCGCTCATCTCAGGTGAATATGCACGTCGTACGACAGCTGTACGAGTGATCGGGATCACAATTTACGTAGCAATGAGCGGCGAATAAATCCATCTGCGGTGGTTACACTGTTTCTACAGGGGAGCAATCACTTGGATCACCGGTTGGCGCGGGTTGGCGGGGTGAAGAAGGTAAAAAGACATTTTTGCATAAGCTTATGCCTCAAGTAGCTAAACCGCTGGTCTGCTCGCCAGTTAGACGCATCATGGTCAACGTTTTCACAAGGCGCCTCATCGGGTAAAACTAAAAATGAAAAGGTGTTTTACATAAATAAAACAATGTTTCATTTTTCGTGATTGAGATCTCGAATCAATCACGTACCGGGAGTAAAACAAAATCCAGCATGGTATCAATGTGCCCATCGAAGGCACATTGCTCCCTTCACCTTTCAAGCTAGAGCACCGTAGGCCAGGGCGCGTTTTGCCCTAGCAAACTGCGGCTTGGGATCTATTGGGTAACAAGAAATCCGTCCTTCCTGCATAAATAATGTAAATAATGAGGGATATCGTGGACATATTGCTTAGTTTGGTAAAAACACCATCGGTTATCATTGCGATCGTCGCTTTCCTGGGGCTGATTTTTCAACGAGCACCGATTTCAAGGATTATCACCGGGACATTGCTCTCCTTCATTGGTTTTACCATGATCAAGGTCGGTGGCAGCATTCTGATGAAAGTGCTGACCGCATTTAGTTCACTGTTTTCTAACGCATTTAACATTGTTGGCGTGGTGCCGAGCAACGAAGCGATTATGGCAGCGACCATTGATAAGCTGGGGGCAACAGCGGCGGTGATCCTGCTGTTCTCGATGGTGCTGAATATTTTGCTGGCGCGTTTTACCCGCTTTAAAAATATCTATCTTTCCCTGCATCTGGTGCTGTTTATGGCCTTTGCGCTGACGGCGGTGCTGGCCGAGCTGGGCTACAGCCATGTTGCTATCGTGACTATCGCTTCAATCTTCATTGGCTGTTATATGGCCATATCGCCGTATATATTGAGCAAGTTCAGCCGGGATATTATCGGTTCTAACGATTACGCTATTTCCCATGCGGCGATCTCCTCCTATATTATCGGTTCTTATATGGGGAAATGGTTCGGTAATAAAAAGCACGATACCGAACACGTGGTGATCAGCAACAAGTTTGACTTTATCCGTGAGCCTAACGTCGCTACGCTGTTAACGATGTTAATCCTGCTGGTCATCTCCAGCATCTTCGCCACACAACCGCAGGTTAAGGACGCCATGGCCATGGTTTATGGTGCCGGGGCTGCGGATAAAAACGTACTGATCTTTGTACTCGAACAATCGGCGATTTTCGCTTGCGGCCTGTATATGGCCAAGGCTGGCGTTAACATGTTTACCGCAGAGATCGTGCCGGCGTTCAAAGGGTTTGCCAAAGTGTTTGCCCCAGGTGCGGTGCCAGCAGTGGATGTGATGGTGCTGTTTACCAAGGCGCCTAATGCCACCCTGATCGGCTTCCTGGTCAGTTTCCTGGTGGAACTGGTCTGTATCCTGATTTTCCCGTTTATCGGTTTGCCGATTATTGTACCCGGTATTATGGCCAGCTTTATTACCGGTGGCGCAGCGGCGATATTCGGTAACGCGACCGGTGGGTTCCGTGGGGCTATCATTGCCAGTACCATCAACGGCCTGCTGTTGTGCGTGTTCCCAGCGCTGACTCTGCATCTGTTCGCTGGCCTGGGTGCCAATGGTGTGACCTTTGCCGACCCTGACTTCACCATTTCGTCGCTGCTGATCAACACCGTGTTTGGTTGGTTTAAGTAATCTCCCCCGCTAGTCCCTTCCATGCTGTAAGCATTTGCCACCCTTTCGGGGGTGGCTACCCATCATCCCGCCAATCAATGATATTAAGTTAACCAAACGTTACACTTATAGAGTAACCATGTTGTTTATACTTAAGGTCAGTGATAATAACTCCTACTTTGATTGCTATTTTATTTTTGAATTCAGAATAACAACGTGAAACCGACCATGAATCCTAATTAGCATTGAGGTGTATAAAACATACATTTTAATTATCCTTATGATTTTATTGACTAAAAATATTTTTTAGAGAATTTTCCTAGAAAGTATCAACCTTGTCTTACAGCTTATCTAAGTTTGTTCCTATCTAATAACCTCAGTCTCAAAGGGTGGTAAGACAACATCTGGCCGGAGAGCTTGGAAAAACGGGACAACCGGCGTTTCTTCAGGGCTAGGGCAGCATCAATAAAACGGACTTGATTATGAACCAGGTAAGGATTGCTTGTGTTACCAGTAACTACTATCTCAGACAGGCGTTACTGTATGTTTCATCAAGGTTAAAAAGGGAGGGTAGCTTTTTACCTGAGGTAAAGCTGGTCTTTTTTAACGACTACCGGGCCTTTAGGTCTCACTTGAATGATAACCCCTGTTACAACGGCGTTGTTATTGATAGTTGCGGTAACTTCTTTGATTTGGTCAAGCTTTTTGAAAGTCTTTCTCAGCAGTTTAGCGATGAGGAAGTGACCACCCATTGTGCTTTTCTGCATGATAAAAAATATCTGACGACGTTAATGAATGACACTCAGGATGAATCAATCGTTTGTATCGATAAGGATGTCGAGATTAACTTGTTTAGGCATCAATTCCTCGTTTTTATCAGAAGAATAGAATCAGCAATGAGCAGTAACTTACCGGCTGAGCGCTGTGGTCAGTTTCGTTGTTATGATTTTTATAAAAGAAAGTTAACTACACCAGAATTAAGTACCCTGAACGACATTATACAAGGCGTTTCTCTCGTCGATATTGCCTTGACACGTAATCGAAGTGTTAAAACGATAACCAGCCATAAGATAAACGCTTTGAAAAAATTGGGTGTGAAAAGTATGTCTGATTTATTAATCAGACGCTAATGGCGTGAAGGCCGGTTTTACATGGAGGCTAGGATCAGTGAGCGCAGTGGGTCTGAGTCGCCGCTACCAAGTTCGCACCGGTAAAGGTAATTAAACAGGGAAAAACGTATCGTTATCGATACCTTGTTGAGAATGTTCCTATGATACTTCATTACTTAACTGTAGGTTTTATCAGTGTTTTTTATAAATTAGAAAACACATTTTTACTCCCTGGTTTGCCGGTAGGGGGTTTTTTGCGTTTAATCAAGTCATCAAAGACGGCGATTAAAGGGGGCGGTAATCAATACCGGTGTGATGAATTTTATAAAAGAAGATCAACTACGTCAGAATTAAGTGCCTCGAGCGATATCAAACGAGGGCTTCACTCGACGATATCACCTTAATACGTGATTAAAGTGTTAATGCTATCACCAGCCATAAGATAAACGCCTTGAAATTTTTGGCGTAAAAAGCATGTCTGATTTGTTAGTAAGACGCTAGTAACGTGAAGGGGGATTTTACATGGAAATTAAAGTAAGTGAGCAACACCCAGGGAATCTAATCTGAGAATCAACTTTTTTGATTACACATGATTAGCATAATCACGCGAAGCAATACGCGTGCTAAATACTTTTTATTGGAACAAACTTATGAATACGATATATCGTTTAGTCTGGAGTGCCGCGCAGCAAGCCTGGGTTGTCGCCAGCGAGTTCGCGTCGGCCAAAGGCAAGGGCAAAGATGGCAGCAGTACTCGCCGTGCTCGGCGCGCACTGATGCGTGCAGGCAGTATGGCTGGTGTGTTTGCAGCGGCGCTGGTCAGTATTGAACCGGTAGAAGCCTGGACCGTTAACCCTACCAATGTTCTCAACGGTGGCACCGCAGCTTCGGATACTAACATGGCAACTAACACCGCGATTGGAAGCGGGGCTGTCGCCGATGGTACTGCTTCCTCAGGGTTAGGTCTTGCTACGGCCATCGGTAGTAATGCATCGGCGGCTGGTGAGCGGTCTACCGCTGTTGGTAATAACACTAGCGCTACCGGAGCCCGCTCTACCGCATTGGGCGACGGTTCTTCAGCCACCGGTTTATATGCAACCGCAGTCGGTTCATTGAATAATGCAGCAGGACAAGGCAGCGTGGCTATAGGGCGTGCTTCCAGCACCGGTGGCGATCAAAGTGTGGCCATCGGTTATGGTGCCCAGGCGACTTTAGCCAGCAGCGTAGCCATTGGTAATGCCGCGAAAACCTCTGGTGATTTTGGCGTTGCCATTGGTTACCAGGCACTTGCCGATCAAAGTGCTGGCACGGCGGTAGGGGACAATGCCCATGCTGCAGGCTCTGGTGGCGCTTCCGCTTATGGCTACGGTGCGTATGCTGGCGGCCAAAACTCTACCGCTCTGGGGGTATATACCTCCGCAGCTAAAACTGCTGACACTGCGGTGGGTTATTTCTCAAAAGCTAGCGGCGGCGGTAGTACCGCACTAGGTATGTCTTCAGAAAGTACCGGCGCTTATTCTCTTGCCATGGGTAACCGGGCAACGGCTTCTGGCGTGGGTGGTATTGCTGCGGGTCAATACAGTATTGCCGCAGGCAACTATAGCTTGGCGTTGGGGCAAGGTGCCCAAGCTAACGCGCTTGATGGCGTTGCCTTGGGTTACGATGTGCAAAACCAGGCCAAAGATGCCGTTGGCATCGGTACTTCTGCACGTGTTGCTACCGGGGCAGACAACAGTATTGCTGTGGGTAAAAACACCGCTGTAAGCGGTAAGAATAATGTTGCATTGGGTGCCGGTGCCGTATCAGATGGCAGCACTCTGGCAAGCGCGGCTTATAATCCAAATAGCTTGTTTACCTTGGCGGGTACTGCACCGGTAGGCGAAGTCTCTATTGGTTCAGCGGGTAATGAGCGCCGCATCATCAACGTGGCTGCGGGAGCACAAGACACCGATGCGGTTAACGTATCCCAATTGAAATCTGTCGCTTCGGGGTTGACCCATTACTACAGCGTGAATGATAACGGTGCGCAGACTACCAACTACAATAACGACGGTGCAACCGGCGCGAATGCTCTGGCCGCGGGGGCAGGGGCGGCGGCGGCTGGCGATTATGCCACGGCGGTTGGTTATAATACCTTGGCAAACGGGCCGCAAAACATTGCTATCGGTTATTCCTCGCAAGCTACTGGGAACAGTTACTCGACAGCGCTAGGCTCTGGATCCAGAGCGAATGGGAGTTATGCCACCGCTATTGGTGCCAATTCTACAGCAACCGGAAATAGTTCTATTGCGTTGGGTACAGGCAACGCAGCATACGGTGATAGCAGTATCGCCATTGGTGAACGGAATGTTATTGGCGCCACGTCAGTTGGTGGTATTGCGATAGGCGCATGGAGTAGCGTCGACAGTGACGCTGCAATTGCACTGGGTTGGAATTCTCATGCAATGTATGAACACGATGTCGCATTGGGTTCTAATTCTATTACCAGCGCCACCGTTGCAACCCCAGCGGGTGTGATCGCAGGGAAAACTTATGATTACGCCGGTATTACACCAACCAGCACCGTTAGCGTGGGTACAGTGGGGGCTGAACGTACTATCACCAACGTAGCTGCTGGCCGTGTCAGTACCACCAGCACCGATGCTATCAACGGCTCACAACTGGCAGCCACCAATCAGGCGATCGCCGACAATAAAACCCATTACTACAGCGTCAACGATAACGGTGCGCAGACTACCAACTACAATAACGACGGTGCAACCGGCGAGGGTGCTCTGGCCGCAGGTGTAGAGGCAGAAGCTTCTGGCATCTCTGCCACGGCGGTTGGTCATCAAGCCGTGGCAAGTGGGGATCACAACATTGCTATTGGTGTTTCCTCGCAAGCTACAGGGAGCAGTCTCTCGACGGCGGTAGGTTCAGGAGCCAGGGCTTTTGGGCCAAACTCCACAGCTATTGGTGCCACTTCTACAGCGACTGGAGATGGTTCTATTGCGTTGGGTACAGGTAACGCAGCATACGGTTATAGCAGTATTGCCATTGGTCAAGGGAACTTTGTTGCAGCCCAATCAGCAAATGGTATCTCGATAGGCACATGGAGTGCTGCCAGGAGAGATGGCGCTGTAGCGTTGGGTTGGTTTGCAAACGCACAGAATGAAAACGATGTTGCATTGGGTGCTAAGTCCGTTAGCGATATAACCGTTGCAACCCCAACGGGTGTAATCGCAGGAAAAACTTATGATTACGCCGGTATTGCCCCAACCAGCACCGTCAGTGTGGGTAATGTGGGCACAGAGCGTACCATTACCAACGTGGCCGCTGGGCGCGTTGACAGTACCAGTACTGATGCGGTCAATGGTTCGCAACTAGCAGCAACCAACCAGGCTATCGACGATAATAAAACCCATTACTACAGCGTCAATGACAACGGTGTACAGGGGGCCAACTATAATAACGACGGCGCAACCGGGCTGAATGCCTTGGCTGCGGGTATTGGTGCTAACGGAGCAGGCGAAGGCTCTGTGGCTATGGGTAATAATTCCCATGCTGCGGGCGAGTCTAGCCTTGCCCAAGGTGTGGGTGCGACGGCAAACGGTGAGTCTGCCGTGGCGATCGGTACCGGTGCTATTTCTCACAACGTAGGCGATGTGGCTCTGGGTGCTGGTTCTGTTACCGCTGCAGCCGTGGCGACCACCGGTGCTACCATCGGCGGCAACCCTCATGCCTTTGCAGGTACGGCGCCAACCAGCACCGTCAGCGTGGGCGATGTCGGCGCAGAACGTACCATCACCAACGTGGCGGCTGGCCGTCTGAGCGATACCAGTACCGATGCGGTGAACGGTTCACAGCTGAAAGCCACCAACGACCAGGTAGATATCAACACCACCAACATCACCAACAACACCACCGATATTAATGGGTTGAAGGATGATGCGTTGCAGTGGGATCCTTCTCTGAATGCCTACAGTGCCGACCATATGGGTAATGGTCCAGCCAAGATCACCAACGTAGCCGCGGGGGATGTGACTGACACCAGTACCGATGCAATCAACGGTTCACAGTTGAAGAAAACCAACGATCAGGTGGATATCAACACCACCAACATCGCGACCAACACCACCGATATTACCAACCTGGGCGATACCGTCACCAACATCTACAACACCGGGACCAAGTACTTCCACGCCAACTCTACCGGTACAGATTCGTCTGTATTGGGTCAGGATGCGGTGGCGATTGGTATGGGCGCGATTTCTACCCATGACAATGATGTTGCCCTGGGTGCCGGTTCTGTTACCGCCGCTACCGTGGCGACTACCGGAGCCACCATTGGTGGGAATAGCTATACCTTCGCCGGGACTACACCAACCAGCACTGTCAGCGTGGGCGATGTCGGCGCAGAACGTACCATCACCAACGTGGCCGCAGGCCGCCTGAGTGATACCAGTACCGATGCGGTGAACGGTTCACAGCTGAAAGCCACCAACGACCAGGTAGATATCAACACCACCAACATCACCAACAACACCACCGATATTAATGGGTTGAAGGATGATGCGTTGCAGTGGGATCCAGCTGCGAACGGCGGTGCGGGTGCTTACAGCGCCAACCACAAAGGCAATGGCACGTCCAAGATCACCAACGTCACAGCGGGCGATCTGACGGCTACCAGCACCGATGCGGTGAACGGTTCACAGCTGAAGGCCACCAACGATCAGGTGGACATCAACACCACCAACATCGCAACCAACACCACCGATATCACCAACCTGGGCGATACCGTAGAGAATATCTACAACACCGGGACCAAGTACTTCCACGCCAACTCTACCGGGACAGATTCGTCTGCGTTGGGTCAGGATGCGGTGGCCATCGGTATGGGCGCGATTTCTACCCATGACAATGATGTTGCCCTGGGTGCTGGTTCTGTGACTGCCGCAGCCGTAGCGACCACCGGTGCCACTATTGGTGGGAATAGCTATACCTTCGCCGGGACTGCACCAACCAGCACCGTCAGCGTGGGCGATGTCGGCGCAGAGCGTACCATCACCAACGTGGCCGCAGGCCGCCTGAGCGATACCAGTACCGATGCGGTGAACGGTTCCCAACTGAAAGCGACCAACGATCAGGTAGACATCAACACCACCAACATCACCAACAACACCACCGATATTGATGGGTTGAAGGATGATGCGTTGCAATGGGATCCGGCTGCGAACGGCGGTGCGGGTGCTTACAGCGCCAACCACAAAGGCAATGGCACGTCCAAGATCACCAACGTCACAGCGGGCGATCTGACGGCTACCAGCACCGATGCGGTGAACGGTTCACAGCTGAAGGCCACCAACGATCAGGTGGACATCAACACCACCAACATCGCAACCAACACCACCGATATCACCAACCTGGGCGATACCGTAGAGAATATCTACAACACCGGGACCAAGTATTTCCACGCCAACTCTACTGGTACAGATTCGTCTGCGCTGGGTCAGGATGCGGTGGCAATCGGTATGGGCGCGATTTCTACCCATGATAACGATGTCGCCTTGGGGGCCGGTTCTGTTACCGCCGCAGCCGTAGCGACCACCGGTGCCACCATTGGTGGGAATAGCTATACCTTCGCCGGGACTACACCAACCAGCACTGTCAGCGTGGGCGATGTCGGCGCAGAACGTACCATCACCAACGTCGCCGCAGGCCGCCTGAGTGATACCAGTACCGATGCGGTGAACGGTTCACAGCTGAAAGCCACCAACGACCAGGTAGGTATCAACACTACCAACATCACCAACAACACCACCGATATTAATGGGTTGAAGGATGATGCGTTGCAGTGGGATCCGGCCGCGAACGGCGGTGCGGGTGCTTACAGCGCCAACCACAAAGGTAATGGTACGTCCAAGATCACCAACGTTACTGCGGGCGATCTGACGGATACCAGCACCGATGCGGTGAACGGTTCACAGTTGAAAGCGACCAACGATCAGGTGGACATCAACACCACCAACATCGCGACCAACACCACCGATATCACCAACCTGGGCGATACCGTAGAGAATATCTACAACACCGGGACCAAGTACTTCCACGCCAACTCTACCGGCACTGACTCTGTGGCCTCTGGCCTGGATGCGGTAGCCATCGGTATGGGCGCGATTTCTACCCATGACAATGATGTTGCCCTGGGTGCTGGTTCTGTGACTGCTGCAGCCGTGGCGACCACCGGTGCCACTATTGGTGGGAATAGCTATACCTTCGCCGGTACGGCACCAACCAGCACTGTCAGCGTGGGTGATGTCGGCGCAGAACGTACCATCACCAACGTGGCCGCCGGTCGCCTGAGTGATACCAGTACCGATGCGGTGAACGGTTCACAGCTGAAAGCCACCAACGACCAGGTAGATATCAACACCACCGATATTAATGGGTTGAAGGATGATGCGTTGCAGTGGGATCCGGCCGCGAACGGCGGTGCAGGAGCTTACAGTGCCAACCACAAAGGCAATGGCACGTCCAAGATCACCAACGTTACTGCGGGCGATCTGACGGATACCAGCACCGACGCGGTCAATGGTTCACAGCTGAAGGCAACCAACGATCAGGTGGACATCAACACCACCAACATCGCGACCAACACCACCGATATCACCAACCTGGGCGATACCGTAGAGAATATCTACAACACCGGGACCAAGTACTTCCACGCCAACTCTACCGGGACAGATTCGTCTGCGCTGGGTCAGGATGCGGTGGCCATCGGTATGGGCGCTATTGCCAGCGCAGATGGCAGCATCGCTCTGGGGGCCGGTTCGCTGGCAGACGGCAGCACGCTGTCTCATGAAGCGTATCTGGTAGGCGGCAAAGCGAAGGGTGAAGTGAACGTTGGCGATCGTCGTCTTACCGGGCTGTCTGCCGGTGCGGACGATACGGATGCGGTCAACGTGGCACAGCTGAAAGCCACGGCAGCGGGTTCTGTCGCCGATGCGGTGATGTATGACAACAGCACCCACAACAACATCACTCTGGGTGGTAATACCTATGACAACAGCACGCACACCGGTGGTACCACTATCACCAACGTGGCTGATGGCGTAGCACCAAGCGATGCGGTGAACTTCTCACAACTGACCGAAACCAACAACAACGTGACTAACCTGGGCGATACCGTTACCAACCTGGGCGACACTATTACCAATATCAACGACCACGGCACCAAGTACTTCCATGCTAATTCTACCGGCACAGATTCATCTGCGCTGGGTCAGGATTCCGTGGCGATTGGTATGGGCGCTATCTCGACGCATGACAACGATGTGGCACTGGGTGCAGGTTCTAAAACGACAGCAGCAGTCGGAACTGCTGGGACTACCATCAACGGTGACAAGTACACCTTTGCTGGGACTACCCCAAGCAGCACCGTCAGCGTGGGTGATGTCGGCGCAGAACGTACCATCACTAACGTGGCCGCAGGTCGTCTGAATGCGGACAGTACTGATGCGGTGAACGGTTCACAGCTGTTTGCGACTAACCAGTCTATCGATACGCTGGGTACGCAGGTTGAGACCAACACCACCAATATCGCGACCAATACCACCAACATCGCCAACAACACCACGAATATTGCGGGTAACACCAACAATATTAATGAGTTGAAGGATGATGCGTTGCAGTGGGATCCGGCCGCGAACGGCGGTGCAGGAGCTTACAGTGCCAACCACAAAGGCAATGGCCCGGCCAAGATCACCAACGTAGCTGCGGGTGACCTGACGGATACCAGCACCGACGCGGTCAATGGTTCACAGCTGAAAGCGACCAACGATCAGCTGGACATTAACACCACCAACATCGCGGGTAACACCACAGCGATCACCAACCTGGGCGATACCGTAGACAACATCTACAACACCGGGACCAAGTACTTCCATGCCAACTCTACCGGCACGGACTCTGTGGCCTCGGGTCTGGATGCGGTAGCCATCGGTATGGGTGCTATCGCCAGTGCCGATGGCAGCATCGCTCTGGGTGCCGGTTCGCTGGCAGACGGCAGCACCTTGTCTCATGAAGCGTACCTGGTCGGCGGCACAGCGAAAGGTGAAGTGAACGTAGGAGATCGTCGTATTACCGGGCTGTCTGCCGGTGCAGACGATACGGATGCGGTCAACGTGGCACAGCTGAAAGCCACAGCTGCGGGTTCTGTCGCCGATGCGGTGATGTATGACAACAGCACCCACAACAACATTACCCTAGGTGGCAATACTTACGACAACAGTACGCACACCGGTGGTACCACTATCACTAACGTGGCGGATGGCGTAGCGCCAAGCGATGCGGTGAACTATTCACAGCTGACCGAAACCAATAACCAGGTAACGACGAACACCACCAACATCGCCAACAACACCACCAACATTAATGGGTTGAAGGATGATGCCCTGCAGTGGGATGCGTCTCTGAATGCCTACAGCGCCGACCATATGGGCAACGGCCCGGCCAAGATCACCAACGTAGCTGCGGGTGACCTGACGGATACCAGCACCGACGCGGTCAATGGTTCACAGCTGAAAGCGACCAACGATCAGGTGGATATCAACACCACCAATATCGCGGGTAACACCACAGCTATCACCAACCTGGGCGATACCGTAGAGAATATCTACAACACCGGGACCAAGTACTTCCATGCCAACTCTACCGGCACGGACTCTGTGGCCTCTGGTCTGGATGCGGTAGCAATTGGTATGGGCGCTATTGCCAGTGCCGATGGCAGCATCGCTCTGGGTGCCGGTTCGCTGGCAGATGGCAGCACCTTGTCTCATGAAGCGTACCTGGTAGGCGGCACAGCGAAGGGTGAAGTGAACGTGGGCGATCGTCGTATTACCGGGCTGGCTGCCGGTGCAGACGATACGGACGCGGTCAACGTGGCACAGCTGAAACAGGTTGCCACTGAATCGGTTGCCGATGCGGTGATGTATGACAACAGCACCCACAACAACATCACTCTGGGTGGCGACACCTACGACAACAGCACCCACACCGGTGGCACTACTATCACCAACGTGGCTGATGGCGTAGCGCCAAGCGATGCGGTGAACTTCTCACAACTGACCGAAACCAACAACAGCGTCACCAACCTGGGCGACACCGTTAATAACATCTACACCACCGGGACCAAGTACTTCCACGCCAACTCCACCGGTACGGATTCTGTAGCCTCGGGTCTGGATGCGGTAGCCATCGGCATGGGCGCTATTGCCAGTGCGGATAACAGCATTGCCTTGGGCGCAGGTTCTCTGGCCAACGGCAGCACCTTGTCTCACCAGGCGTATCTGGTCGGTGGGACTGCGAAGGGTGAAGTGAACGTGGGTAATCGCCGTATTACCGGGGTGGCTGCTGGTGCAGACGCAACGGATGCGGTGAACGTGGAGCAGTTGGCCGCCGTAGTGAACCATTATTACAGCTTTAATGATGCGGGCACTCACGATATCAACTACGACAACGCTGGCGCGACAGGGGCCAACTCAATTGCTGCAGGTATCAACGCCGCAGCGAGAGGAGACGGATCGGTTGCTACTGGTGTGGCTGCAATGGCAAATGGGAGCCATTCAATCAGCCTGGGCTACGGCACCGTCGTTAATGGTGCACGCTCGGCGGCGATTGGTGATCCAACCGTGGTCAACGGTGATGACAGCTATTCACTGGGTAACGACAACCTTATTGACTCCAACAAAGTCTTTGTTGTCGGTAGTAACGTGAAAGTCGACGCCGGATTGGATGGAGCGGTCGTGCTGGGCGATAGCTCTACGGCCAGCGCTGCTGTGGCAACGACGGGTGTGACCCTCAACGGTAAAGACTATGCCTTCGCCGGGACTACACCGACCAGTTCGGTCAGCGTAGGAGCTGTGGGCGCAGAACGGACTATCACCAACGTGGCCGCAGGCCGTCTGAATGGTGACAGCACCGATGCGGTGAACGGTTCACAACTGTTTGCCACCAACCAGGCGATCGATGGCCTGCAAGGCGGCAGCGTTCAGTATGATAAGCATACTGACGGCACGGTGAACTACAACAACGTAACGTTGGGTGGCGACACCTACGACAACAGCACCCACACCGGTGGCACCACTATCACCAACGTGGCGGATGGTAAGGCACCAAGCGACGCGGTTAACTTCTCGCAGTTGACCGAAACCAACAACAACGTGACCAATCTGGGCGATACCGTTACCAACCTGGGTGACACTGTTACCAACCTCGGCGATACCGTTACCAACATCAACGACCACGGCACCAAGTACTTCCACGCCAACTCAACTGGCACGGATTCTGTGGCTTCGGGGATTGATGCAGTGGCAATCGGTATGGGCGCAGTGGCCAGTGCTGACGGCAGCGTTGCTTTGGGCGCAGGTTCTCTGGCCGATGGCAGCACGCTGGCACATGAAGCCTACCTGGTAGGTGGCACAGCGAAGGGGGAAGTGAACGTGGGCGATCGTCGTATTACCGGGTTGGCTGCCGGTGCTGACGACGCGGATGCGGTCAACGTGGCACAACTGAAACAGGTTGCCACTGAATCGGTTGCCGATGTTGTTAAATATGACAACAGTACCCACAACAACATCACCTTGGATGGCAACACTTACGACAACAGCACGCATACCGGTGGTACCACCATCACTAACGTGGCGGACGGTAAGGCACCAAGCGATGCGGTGAACTATTCACAGCTGACCGAAACCAACACCAACATCACCAACCTGGGTGATACCGTTACCAACATCAACAACAAGGGCACCAAGTACTTCCACGCCAACTCTACCGGCACGGATTCTGTCGCCACGGGCATTGATGCAGTAGCAATCGGTATGGGCGCAGTCGCCAGTGCTGATGGCAGTATCGCTTTGGGCGCAGGTTCTCTGGCCAACGGCAGCACTTTGTCTCACCAGGCGTATCTGGTTGGCGGGACTGCGAAGGGTGAAGTGAACGTGGGCGATCGTCGTATTACCGGGCTGTCTGCCGGTGCGGACGATGCAGATGCGGTGAACGTCGCGCAGCTGAAACAAGTGACCTCCGGTGCGGTTGCCGATGCGGTGATGTATGACAACAGCACCCATAACAACATTACCCTGGGCGGCACCACTTACGACAACAGCACGCACACCGGCGGTACCACCATCACTAACGTGGCGGACGGTAAAGCACCAAGCGACGCGGTTAACTACTCTCAATTGACCGAGACCAATAACCAGGTGGCCATCAACACCACCAATATCACTAACAACACCAATGACATTAATGGGTTGAAGGATGATGCGTTGCAGTGGGATGCCAAAGCCAACGGGGGCAAAGGGGCTTACAGTGCCAACCATATGGGTAATGGCCCTGCCAAGATCACCTACGTCGCTGCAGGGGATATTAGTGCCACCAGTACCGATGCGGTGAACGGTTCGCAGCTGTTTGGCTTGCAGACTGAAATCACCAACATCACTAACAATGGGGTCAAGTACTTCCACGCCAACTCAACGGCGGCTGACTCCAAAGCTGTGAGCGCCGAGTCAATTGCGGTGGGGGGTAATGCACAAGCTTCCGGTGTGAGTTCCATCGCCATGGGCAGCAATGCTCAGACCAGCACTGACCATTCAGTGGCTATCGGTGGTTCAAGCAGCGTGACCGGTAAGACCGGTACGGCAATTGGCGATGGTGCCATCGTAACGGCGGATAACGCTGTGGCGCTGGGGGCTGGATCGGTTGCGGATCGGATGAACTCGGTTTCTGTGGGCTCCAAAGGTAAGGAACGCCAGATCACCAACGTGGCTGCGGGTACTGAGGATACCGATGCGGTGAACCTGGCTCAGTTGAAGCAGGTATCGGGTGATATCACCAATATCGACAACTCAGTGAAGCAGAACAGCACGGATATCACCAATATCCAAAACGGTACCGACGGCATGTTCCAGGTTAAGAATACTGACAACCTGCCGAAACCGAGTGTGACGGGTAATAACTCGGTTGCCGGTGGTGCGGGCTCCAAAGCGTCGGGTAACAACAGCATGGCGGTGGGCACGTCGTCCACAGCCTCTGGTGCCAACTCAGTCGCGTTGGGTAACGGGTCTTCTGCCACTGCGGAGAACTCGGTCGCTCTGGGTTCTGGCTCGGTAGCGGATAGAACCAACAGCGTGTCTGTCGGTTCTGCCGGTAACGAACGTCAGATCACCAACGTGGCAGCCGGTACCAAAGGCACGGATGGCGTTAACGTCAACCAGTTGACCAGCGGTATCAACGAGTCGAAAGAGTATACCAACAGCAAGTTTAGCGACCTGAAAAACCAGGTTGATAAGCAAAACGACAAGTTGGAAGGCGGGATTGCCGGTGCGATGGCGATGGCAAGTATGCCACAGCCATACTCAGCAGGGGCCAGCATGTTCAGCATGGGTGGCGCCAGCTACGGTAGCCAGGGTGCAGTAGCAATGGGTGTGTCAACCATTTCCGACAACGGCAAGTGGGTGACCAAACTGCAAGGGACCACGACCACGCAAGGGGATGTAGGTGTCGCAGTAGGGGTAGGTTATCAATGGTAAAACGTTAATTTAATCGATAACCGTAATGTACAAGCTCTGGTGGCGGCAACGTCACCAGAGCAACAGTAAAAACTCTTAAACTAGGCGGACTTATGTTTTCTTTTTCCAAAAGCGCTCGTGTGGTTCTGGCGGCAGCCATTGTGCTCTCCATGTCGGGATGTACTCGTAGTATCAGCCAGGTAGACAATGCCGGGCATACCGCAAACCCGGTTTTCCCGCAGATGGACAACGCAACCCGTAAAGAGGGGAGCTACGTCAATCTGGATAACCTCAATATGATCAAGCCGGGCATGACCAAAAACCAACTCTATCAACTGATCGGTGCGCCTCATTTCTCTGAGGGGGTATTCGGTGTGAAAGAGTGGGATTACATTCTGAAGTTCAGAATGGCCAGCGGTAATGATTTGGTTTGTCAGTACAAAGTGGTGTTCGATCAGGATCTGATCGCGCAGTCCTTCTTCTTCCAACCAGAAAACTGCCTGGAAAAATTGAAGGCGGCTCCAACTGTCGTGAAGCATGAGGCTCCATCTTCACCGGTGACTTTCAATGCCAACATGCTGTTTGGTTTTAACAGCGCGGTATTGTCGGCGGCAGGGGTTAATGAACTGACGGGGTTTGCGAACAAAATCAAGCAAACCAACCTGAATGAAAAGAGCATCATCATTATCGGCCATACCGATCGTCTGGGTAGCAAAGCTTATAATCAGCAGCTTTCCTTAAAGCGTGCCGAATCTGTGCGCGATCTGTTGGTGTCAAACGGCATCAGCCGTCAGATTATTCAGGTGGAGGGGGCAGGAGCCTCCGAGCCGTTAGTCGCTTGCCCAGGCAAAAAATCGGCGAAAGTGGTTGAGTGTTTGGCACCTAACCGCCGGATCGTGATTGAGTTCACCAGCAAATAAGCTATTCAGGACAGATAAGATGAAATCGAAATTTTTAGCCAGGTCTGCCGTATTATTACTAGCCAGCGTTTGGGGTTTTAGTGCTCAGGCAGCGAGCAGGGATTATGTTGTTTCTTATCCTAGTTCATCATTAATCAGCGAAACGCTGCTGGAAATGACGCCATCGGTCAATAATGAGCGTAATGACCTGATGATGAAGCTGGTGTGCGATCTGGCTAGAAATGAGAAGAGTCAGGCTGAGGTAGACACTTATCTGCAAAGAAACGGTGTCGACGTCAGCCAAATTCCAGCCAGCGGAAATGCCTTGTCGTTATTGGTGAATGGTGAAACTCAGAAACAGAAAGCCGCGTGTGCCAGCTATATTGCCACCTCGGTGATCCTGCCTGGGGATAACAAATACTTGTACCAAGGGGTTAATGTTGCCAATAAAGACAAAACCCTCAGCGTGAAACAAGAGGTTGACCAGGATAAGCTTAATCAGGTTATGCGTACCCGGATGGCAATTGCCGAAGCCAATGCAGAGTTTTATTCGTTGATGGGCAATGCCTTGGCTGACAAGGGGAATATGAGTTACGCCGCGTATAAAAACCAGATTTTCGACATGTTTACCGAATTGGCTCCGTTCTACCTGGATCGTGTTAAGCAGCTGTATGGTGGCAAGAAGGGGGATATTACCGTACTCAGCCTGTCAAACAGTGATTACCGCGTGATGGATGACAAGGGTTACGTGATGTCTTTCTCCCAGGGGGCGTTTGAGCTGGAAGTTAAAGGCATTACCTGGTTTGGCAATGGCAAGCTGCTAGGTAAAGACTACTATCTTGATGTGCCCTACTTTAGCCGCGCGGCGACTAATGCCGAACCTAAAGGTAAGGCATCCAAAAAACGTAAGTGATCTCTATCTTATCGAGGGGCCCAGTGGTTAACCACCGAGCCCCTTTCTATATCCCTGTCATAATATTGATAATGTCATTCAGCACCGGATCATCGCGATCGTTTCTGTGGATATGACAATAGAGGGCGTATTTATCATTGTCGAAAATATTGCAATCCAAGGATTGCATTGAGAATAAGTCACAAAATAAAGGGGCGACAAACTCAGGGACAATGGTGATGGCATCTGAGTGCGAAGTGTGCAAAACCGCATTAATCAGTGAGTCACTCAGGTAGGTTCTGCGGATGCTTTTTTCCGTGAACCAGGCGAGTAAGGGATTTTCTGCCGAATTCACACCGTCACGACTCATCCAACCAAATTTTTTTTCCTGCGCCAACTGCTCCATGCCAGACTTATTATTGATCCTTGGATGATCATTTCTAAATAATGCCACTAGTTTGATCGCAGGTAAGGGTTTTTTTACGATGGACCGGTCATTGCCCAGATGAAACCCTATATCCATATCGATCTGTTTGCTTCTTAACTGCTCCAGACATTGTTCCGCATCATTAGGGTATGAGTAGAACTCAAAGGTATAGCCATTTTGATATTTTTCATCATTAAGTATTTGATGTGATAGCCAAAAATCAAATATTGAGTTAGTTCTAATACGGATGGTTCTTATCTGTGATGAAGAGGTGGAGTTGCCTCCAAGATCGAGTGTCTTCAGCGTTGCATTCAGTTCATCGAGCAGTGGCTGGGTGTTGTTGTAGAGGTTCATTGCCAATAGTGTCGGTTTGACACCGCTGCTGGTGCGGATCACGATAGGATCAGAGAAATGCTCTCTGAGTTTGTTGAGCGCGTAGCTGATAGATGAGCTACTGAGCCCAAGCCGCTCCGCGGCTAGTGTGGCACTGCCTGTTTCTATCACGCTGCTCAAGATGGTTAACAGATTTAAGTCTAATCTAGGATTTTTTTCATCGTTCATATTGTGAGTCATGGACCTTAACCTTGTTATCGCTTGCCAGAGAGTGGGTCTATCCCTTTACCAACTGTGCTTCCCGCCATCTTGTTACGGCGTCTTCAAGTATAGTATTGAAGTGAGTGACTTTTAGAAATGTTTACTTACATCAAAAGACATCTGTTAGCTGATTGAAAATTTCAGATTCAGCTGAAAGTATAGGCGGGTAGCGGAAGGGAGACGTCAGGACTAGCAGTCATTATGTCTAACATATTTATGTGAAAATCGTAGAAACAGGGACGTGCGAATCATTATTGATATGTAATCAGGAAGGTTCTTAGGGTATTTCTTTCATAATACCATGATTTATAATGATTTTTAAAAAATCAAAAAACACATTTTTACTCCCTGGTTTGCCGTGAAGGTGTCTTGCGCGTTTAATGACGTTATCAAGCACGTTGGGTAACTGCAATTTTATTTATGGGATTTTTCCTATTTTTAATAAATGTATTCTTAATGACTCTTTTGACGCATTAAGAGATAGTGTTAAAAATGAAGGAAAATTCTCAATAAAATTTCCTCGTTAGCCGGGATGCGCAGTTTTACGTAAAATGGAAAGATGATGTTAAATATTATCATGTTTAGTGATTGTGAACTCATTCGTTATGCATTTAATAAATTAGTTGATGATTTAGTCTCATCAAATAAATATCTTGGTAAAGAAGTTAACATCACTCTGTGTAAAAGCATTTCCAGCGTGACGGATGAAGTCATACAAAAAGAGAACTCCATGGTGATTTTAGACGTGGATGATATTTTTTATTCCGATCGTATTGACTTCATTAATAAACTAAAGGGCAATAATCAGGGGAGTGTTATCGTTACGTTATGTAAAGATGATGATGCGAGCGATAATTATCAACTGCTATCACTTTTTTCTGATGTTGTCTTGAAGAAAAAATCGGATGTTGAAACTATTACGCGTACCATAGAAAAGTTGTTGACTAAAATGGATAACCCGTATAGCGAACTTCATAATGTCATCAGCCATATAGGGAATATGCGTTTCTTCGCACTGACCAAAAGAGAGAATGACATTCTGAAAAGAATTCTCTCCGGCATGAAGAACAAGGAAATTGCTGATGAGTTATTTATTAGCAGTAAAACGGTGGGCACGCACCGCTCTAATATCTATAGCAAGTTTCATGTTAGAACCATTACCGAACTTTATTTCAAATTGAAATCAGATTCATTGATTAGGTAGTCAGGGATGTGATGCTGTTACTAGTCCGTGAGGGGTAAAATGAATAACCTGATGCTCATCAGTGGTTGCCAGTACTTATTGCTGGGGCTTAGATGTTTGTATGAACAGAAAACCGAAAGTAGCGGAAGATGTCTGGAATACCATTCGTTAAAAGCCTGTGACGAGTACAACCTTGAAAACACGGTGGTGATCGTTGATATTCGGGATAATTACTTTGAATCATTCCGTTTGCTGCAGGTTTTTCGTTGTAAAAATCCCGAAGCAAAAATCATCGTGATATTATCCTGCCATTCAAGTATTTACTTTAAATTGACCAGTAATGGGCTTGCCAACGGCATTGCGACGATCAGAGATCCCATTGATGAATTGATTGGACTAATCTTCGCCGTATCCAGCAGTGAAAGTTTGATAACCAAAGCCATCTCGCAGGAGAGAGAAAGCTCCACCTATGACCGCGTGGAAAAGATCTCCATGACGCCTTGTGAAATCACGGTGTTTGATTCCGTGATGAAAGGGGTCAGCTTGTCGACACTGGCCTGCCTGGATGGCAGAAGCATTAAAACACTCAGTCATCATAAACGTAACCTGATGAGAAAGTTCGGTATTATTACCAATATGGAGCTTTATCGCCTGGCAAAGGACCAACTGAGAATTTGATGGCCTCGTTAGGGTAATTTCCTTCAATACTCCCCCGTGGTAACCCGGCACGCTGGCACCTGTAATTATCTTCTACAGGTGCTGACTATGACGCTTTACCTCTCTATGGCCGCTTTTGCGTTGGCCTCCTCTATTACTCCTGGTCCGGTAAACATCGTGGCACTTAGCTGTGGCGCGCAGTTTGGCTTTACGACCAGCCTGCGGCATGTGACCGGTGCGACCTTGGGTTTCACGTTATTGCTGGTGTCGGTTGGCTTGGGAATGCATGAAGTGCTTACCTTATGGCCGGGGCTGACCACCGTGATCCTCTGGGGCGGCGTAGCCTTTCTGCTCTATATGGCCTATCAGCTTGCAGCGGATGACGGGACACTAAGCCAGGGCAATCGGCAACAAACTCCCTCTTATTGGTATGGTGCCTTGCTGCAATTGCTGAACCCCAAGGCTTGGCTGGCTTCTGTTGCCAGTATGGGAGCCTTTGTCGGTGATGGGGAGATGCATCTGCTGTGGCAATTTGCTGCGCTCTACTTTGTGATTTGCTACCTGTCGATAGCCTGTTGGGCCTACGCTGGGGCGATGCTTAGCGGCCTGTTGCAACGGGCGCACAATCTGCGCCGCTTTAACCGTTTGATGGCGCTGCTGCTGGCGTTCAGCGCCTGTTACTTGCTGGCCGAAGGGATCTGATACTGGCCGGGGGTGGCTGCCAGCAACTGCTTGAAGGTGCGCTGAAAGTGCGCCTGATCGGCAAAACCGCTTTCGTTGGCGGCGGCCGCAATGGATAAGCCCTGTTTCAGTAGCCGCTGGCCGTGCTGCACGCGCTGATTGACCAGGTAGGCATGAGGAGTCATGCCGTAGCGCTTCTTGAAAGCGCGGATCAGATAAGAAGGGGAGAGGGCCGACGCTTGGCAGATCGCCTCCAACGTCAGCGACTGGGTACAATGAGCACGGATAAACGCCGCAGCCATTTCCAATTTAGGGGTCATATCCTGCTGTAAAACCGGAGACTCGCCAAGTAACTGCGGCAGGTTACTGAAGTAATCCACCAGGGCGATCTGCTTTTCCAGATGGCAACAGAGTGGATCGGTCAGTACCCCATACAGTTGATTCAGGCCGCTAAACAGCGCCTTATCCTGGCTGATAATCTGCTTGAATGGCACAAAGCCGCTGCTAGGGTCCTGCTGTAGCGTTGCCAACCAGTGCTGGTCGATATAAAACATGGTATAGGCCCAACGCTGGTCACCAATGGGGTTGCAGCCGTGCGCCTGCTGCGGGTTGATGATCACCACGTCACCGGTTTTAACCTGTAGGTGCTGGTCGCCGTTAACATAGGTGCTGGTGCCGGCGGTGATGGTACCAATACAGAAGAACTCGTGGCTATGCAGCGCATAACAGAGCTTGCGGCCATCTTCGACGTGGCGGGCCTCAACGAACGGCAGGCGTTCATCACGCCAGAACTGTGGGGCATATTGGCTCATGGTCTCTTCTCTGGCGTTGTTACGGGGAGAGCTTGTTATAGCGCAAATAGCATTGCGTGGTCGAGAGGGAGCAAGAAAATGGTAGCGTGGTTGCAGCGGTTAGTTTTGCCGCCGATGGTGATGGCAGTTTGTGCTGCGGGGATGACGGCAACCCGCTGGCTAGCCGAGGAGGGCTGGCAAGATAACCGGGTTATGCTCTGGACTGCTGGTGCATTAGCGGTGGCTTCCGTGCTAATTATGTTTAGTGCCAGTTATGCTTTTCACCGGGCTGGCACCACGTTGCATCCACAAAAATTTCAGCAGGTCAGCGCGTTGCTGGTTAACGGCGTTTTCCGTTTCAGCCGTAATCCGGTGTATCTAGGGCAGGTCCTGCTGTTGGCGGCTTGGGGACTGTTGCTGGGAGGTATCGGCGTCTGGTTATGGTGGGGGTTATTTTTTGCCTATCTGGATCGCGTGCAGATCCCGCGTGAAGAGACGTTCCTACGAGCCAACTTTGGGCAAGACTACGATGTGTTTTGCCGCCGGGTAAGGCGTTGGCTTTGAGTAGTTATTCCAGCCAGCAGGCCCCTCACCCCAACCCTCTCCCACAGGGAGAGGGAGCTGATTCGGCGTTGTCGTCAGGTACCGCGAACCAGCTATTTCACTGCAACAGAGAGCTGATTTAGTGCCGTGATTAGGTAAATTTCTATACTGATAGCGAACTCGATCGGTCCCCTCTCCCTGTGGGAGAGGGTTAGGGTGAGGGGTCATTTTGATGCTGGATCTCAATCTTCTTCTTCGTTACGCGCCATCAGTTGCCGCTGGTGCTCATCGCTGGCCGCCTGGATCTCTTCCAGCACCGAGTCAACGTCGGCCCGCTTGCTGGTTTCAACAAATTTACCGGTCAACTCCGTCTCCGGCGTCAGGTTGCCTTCCTGGTACAGCGCCCAAATCTCTTTGGCATACTTGCTGCCCAGCAGCTGCGGCGCATACTGGCCGTAGTAGTGAGTCATATTGTTGATATCGCGTTCAAACATGCTTTTGGCATGGTTGTTGGCGGCGGCATCTACCACCTGCGGCAAATCGATAATCACCGGCCCGTCTTTATCCATCAGCACGTTGAACTCTGACAGATCGCCGTGAACCAGCCCAACACAGAGCATGCGCACGGCATAGTTCATCATCAAGGCATGATCGTTCAACGCCTGTTCCGGCGTTAACGTGACGTCACTCAGGCGTGGGGCTACCAGACCTTCTTCATCGGTGATCAGCTCCATCAGTAATACACCGTCCAGGCAGATATCCGGCTGTGGCACACGTACGCCGGCCTTGGCCAGCAGGTATAGCGCGTCCACTTCGGTATTCTGCCAGGCCTCTTCCTGCTGTTGGCGGCCAAATTTGGAGCCTTTACTCATGGCGCGGGCGTCGCGGCTATTGCGCACCTTGCGGCCTTCCTGGTAGTTCACGGCCTGCTTGAAGTTGCGTTTATCGGCTTCTTTGTACACTTTGGCGCAGCGGATCTCTTTACCGCAACGCACGATAAATACGTCGGCTTCTTTGCCACTTTTCAAACGGCGGATGACGTCGTCGATTAAACCATCATCTACCAATGGCTGGAGTCGTTTTGGAATTTTCATGCAGCCTTGTACCCTATTTAGGCTCCGCTGTGAATATTTGCTTATGGTCTTAATGAAAAATCGGACCAAAAAGGCAAAAATGGGTTTTGCCGCCGGGGTGGTACATTGCCTCCCCGGAGGACCTTACTCTGCTTCGGCCATGACCCAGACGCTAACGCTGCCGCCGTTGACCGGGAAGGCGGCGTTACCGTGCTCATCTGTCATAATATCGTCCTCGCGGTTGCCGAGGAAGTCACGCCAGGATTTATGCGCAAAATTTTCGCCCAGCGCGACGGTTTTACTGCTTTCAGCCCCGTTGGTCATCACCACCACGCAACCGGGTTGCTCGGCAGTGCCACTGCGGCTGAAGGCGATGCAGTGCGGATCGTCAAAATAGTCGTGTTGTTCGCCGTTAGCAAAGCGTTGACGCGCCTGGATCAGCTTCTCCAGTTCGGCAATCACCGGCATGTCAATCTGGTATTGCTGGCCGTCATCGCCTTGATCGCTATAACTGGCACCGTACAGATCCGGGTAAAACAGGCAAGGAACGCCTTGTTCACGCAGCAGGATCAGGGCGTAGGCCAGCGGTTTGAACCAGGGTTCGACCGGCGCTTCAAGCGATTGCAACGGCTGAGTGTCATGGTTTGCCACCAGAGTTACCGCATGGGCAGGGTCGACGGCGACCAGCGTATCGGTAAACAGCTGCGACATATCGTAACCATCGCCCTGTTTTGACGCCAGATGGAATTTCAGCTGTAGCGGCACGTCGAACAGCATCACCTTACCATCGACCAGTGTTAAATACTGTTGTAATGCCGCCAGATCGTGTGACCAGTATTCGGCCACGATAAACAGATCGCGCTGTGCCGCATCGCGCACGTGATCTGCCCAGTCTTTAAAGAACCAGGCTGGGATATGTTTGGTGGCATCCAACCGGAACCCGTCGCAAGGCAGGATTTCCATCAACCAGCGTGCCCAGTATTTTAGCTCCTCGACGACGGCCTGGTTACGGAACTCCACGTTGGCGCCCATCAAATAGTCAAAGTTGCCGTTTTCGTCGTCAACCTGATCGCTCCAACCCTCTTCGCCATGGTCATTGGCTATCTTGAAGATGCCTTTGTCATCCGGTTGCTCGATATAATCGACGCCGCTAAAGCAGGTATAGTCCCAGATAAATTTGGAATAGGCCCCTTGCCGCCCTGGGAAGGTAAAGCGAGTGTAGGCCAGCGCGTCGATGCCAACCTCTGCGATATCGTTACGGTTATCTTCATCGACCTTATAGACGTGCACCTGCTCTTTTTCATCGGCGCCGATCTTGTGGTTGAACACCACGTCATAGATCACCCGGATCTGGTGTTCGCGCAGGCTATTAACGGCCTGCGTCAACGCCTCTTTGTCGCCGTATTTGGTGGCGCGGGTGCCTTTTTGATCAAACTCCCCCAGATCGAACAGATCGTAGCTGTCATACCCCACCGAATAGCCACCAGCAGCCCCTTTATAGGCTGGTGGCAGCCATAGATCGGTTACTCCTAGCTCGGCCAGGGCGGGGGCACGTTCGGTGACCTCCTGCCATAGCTTGCCGCCATCCGGGTAGTACCAATGGAAAAACTGTAACAGCGTGGTCTTTTTCGTCATCAGTCAGTACCCCGGTTCGTCAGTAAACGTGTGCCAAATGCTCGGCCCCTCTAAGCATGGGCCACTTTTGGCAAAAGGGAAAATAGCTGGCGCTAGCCTGCAAGCAGAGTAGCCTCTTGGCGCGGGGAGAGTATGGCCGATTTGGCCGCCGCCCGTGAACTGTGAGCCGTTTCACCGTTCGGGCGTTTCCGTTATGTGAAGATATAACCAGTTGATAACAAAAAACTAACGATGACAGGGAGAAGGGATGATGGATTACCCGATGGGCGTTTCCGCGCTGGTGACTTTGGTGGTGATCGCCTTATGGGCAACGTCGCGTTTGCCGGAGTATCTGGTTGCGCTGCTGTTTTTTGCTGCGGTGATGGTGTTACAGCTAGCGCCGACGGCAGTGGTGTTTTCCGGGTTTGCCTCATCGGCATTCTGGCTGGTATTGAGCGGCTTTGTGCTGGGGACGGCCATTCGTTCTACGGGGCTGGCCGATCGGCTGGCCAACCGTATTCTGCCGCTACTGGCTGGCTCCTGGCCACGATTGGTGGGCGGAGTAGTGGCCATCAGCTATGCGCTGGCCTTTGTCATGCCGTCGAATATGGGGCGTATTACCCTGCTGATGCCGATCATCATGGCGTTAGCCGAACGTGCCGGGTTGGCGGAAGGATCGCGTGGCCGCTATGGCCTGGCGTTGGCGGTAGGGTTTGGTACCTTCCAACTTTCCGCCAGCATTCTGCCTGCCAACGTACCTAATCTGGTGATGAGCGGGGCGGCAGAAAGCGCCTATGGTATTCACTTCACCTACCTGTCTTATCTGCTGCTGCATGCGCCGATCCTGGGGCTGGCAAAAGGCGCGTTGCTGACGTTATGCATCTGCTGGCTGTTCCGCGCCAAACCGCAGCCGGTGGAAAAAACCTCCGAGCAGAGTGCACTTAGCGTAGCGGAATGGCGGTTGATCGCGCTGCTACTGATCACGGTGCTGTTGTGGATCACCGATAGTTGGCACGGCATCGCTCCCGCCTGGGTAGGGCTGGCTGCCGCCTGCGTTTGCCTGTTGCCGCGTATTGGTTTCCTGACGGGGGAGCAGTTTGCAGCCGGTGTCAACATCCGCACCTGTCTCTATGTGGCGGGGATCCTTGGGTTGACGGCTTTGGTGAGCCACTCCGGGTTGGGGGATTGGTTAGGCAGTGCGTTGCTGAACGTCATACCGCAAACACAGGATCGGCCATTTACCGCTTTTGGCCTGTTGATCGGTATTACGACGCTGTTGAATTTTGTTGTGACGGCCAATGGCGTACCCGCGCTGTTCACGCCGCTGGCACAGGTTCTGTCAGAGGGGAGTGGCTTGCCGCTAACCACGGTATTGATGACGCAGGTGATTGGCTATGCCACGCCGCTGCTGCCGTATCAGGCATCACCGATTGTGGTGGCAATGGGGATGGGGAAAGTTCCGCCGCGTGAAGGACTGAAACTGTGTCTGCTGCTGGCCTTGTTAACCTTTGGGCTGTTGGTACCGTTGGATTATCTATGGTTCGGGCTATTGGGCTGGTTTGGCTGAGGGGTAAATAGCAAAAGGCGGCACCAAGGCCGCCTGATACTGCAAACATTCTCCCACCGGCTCAAAACGTAGGGGCGCTGCATGCTGCGCCCTTCCGGCCGACGAGTTTATGATTAGTTATAGATAATCGCGGTGCCGTGCAGTTTGTTACTGCCGGTGGTTGCGATGATCTGGAAGGATTTGGCGCCAGCTGCATCCGCTTTAGCCGCCAGTTTATTTTCCAGTGATGTCAGGTCAGAAGCGCCACTCACGGTGATCACGCCTGATTGTTGCAGATCGGTGGGTTGGCTGCTGACCAACTCTGCGGCGAAGCTACCGAAAGATACAGAAGCTAGTGCGATGGCGGCGACGGTCATTTTCAGGTTTTTCATGATTTGGTTTCCTATCTCTACATGAGCAATAAAGTTTTGGTGTTATCCCGTTTAATTACTTAACGGTCGATAACTTAATGGTAGGCTCCTGCCCGAACGATTGCAAATGTTTTTTTATTGGTCGTTAATTAATTCGTGCTATCCCGCTCAAGCCGCGGGCCGATGGGGAAGGGATGTTAAGATAGGATTTTAAATTAACTTGTTGTTATTTAATCTGAATTCTAATGTTTTCTCGTATTTTTCGTCATCCTGTAGCAAGACGCAACCCGGATTGAACGCCGTTTTTTGCCCGGCAGGGGGCGTCATTGGACACATTGCTTACCGATCGCTAATTAAAAGTTGCTCGCTTATCATCGGCGGCGTACTATTTTTTATACCGATCGATAATTTAATGATTGTGCCCGCGTTGGGCCACCGGGAAAGTGAGGGGTCTATGAGTATCAATAATGAAGACGCATGCGCGAAGAAATCACGCGGCAGGCCGAAGCAGTTTGATCGCGATCAGGCCGTTGAGCAGGCGCTTGAGCTGTTCTGGCGCCATGGCTATGAATCCACCTCGTTGGCCGATCTGGTGGAAGCGACCGGGGCTAAAGCGCCTACGCTGTATGCGGAGTTTGGTAACAAAGAGGGGCTGTTTCGCGCCGCGGTTGAGCGCTATCTGAGCCGCTACGTAGAATGTTACAACCGCCTGCTGGCCCAGGAGTTACCGATCGCCGACATCGTCGAAGCCTATTTGCGCACCTCGGCAGAGGTGTTCACCGATCCGGAAAACCCTGCTGGTTGTTTTATGGTATGCGCCAACGCAGCCTTGTCCGACTCTTCAAACGATCTGGCCGAGATGCTGCGCAACAAGCATTTTGCGCAGGAAACCAGCCTGAAAGCCTGCTTTGACCGCAAGGTACAACAGGGGGAGTTGCTGGCAAAAACGGATACAGGATTATTGGCGAAGTACATTATTTGCATGATTGCCGGAATGTCCGCCCAGGCGCGTGAAGGGGCCAGCCGTGAAGATCTGTTGCGGTTGCTGGATACCACCATGATGGTATGGCCGCGTTTGAGCCAGGTGGGCAATAAAGTTTGATCGGGGCTGTTGAAAGCCCAACAGGCTGAAAACAAGGGGCGCAGCATGCGGCGCCCCTACGTTCGGACATGTGTGATTGCTAGCCATTAAGCATCATATGCAGTAATGGGAAAGGCTTGCCTTGGCCATCCAGCTCGCTGCGGCCCGTCACCACAAAACCGTAATGCTGATAAAACGCCAATGCCTGCGGATTCTGCTCATTGACGTCCAGCAGCAGTTCCTGATGCATGGACTCAACCTCGGCCAGCAGGGCCTTGCCAATACCTTCGCCACGCCGATCGGCGTCAATAAACAGCATTTCCACTTTGTTGCCATCCAGGCCGATAAAACCACATAGCTGCCCGGCAGCATCTTCGGCCACCCAGACGTGAACCGCCGGGAGATAGTCGTTGAGGATCAGCGGATACAGGCGCGCAATATCCTCTTCGGCCAGGAAGTGATGGGTGGCGCGCACCGAACGCTGCCAGATTTCTACTAGCTGCACGTTATCCGCAGCCACACGCGTTCTTATCGTTATCATCGACATTCCCAATCTATTGTCATTGTTCGTCAAGCTATCCACATAGCGAGTTGAGCAGTCTCAGCCCCTCACTATGATAAACTGCGCCATAGGCCGTGGACAGGGGGATGGAAGTGATACGCGCAGCGATAGAGAAACAGGTGCTCAGCCTGACCGGGCTGGCACTCGGCGGGATTGACTTTGAAAATCCAGCTGGCGATCCGGGGCTGTTTGGCCCGCAGTCGGTCACCTGGCAAGTGCATGGTGACTTCACCTCCATGCTTTGCGGCGGCGTCAGTGCGCTGCTGTTGCAGATGCTGCACCCGTTGGCTTTGGCGGGCGTGTGGGATCATTCCAACTTCCGCGAGGATATGCTGGGCCGCCTGCGTCGTACCAGCCAGTTTATCTCTGTCACCACGTTTGGCCCCAGTGCAGAGGCGCAACGCCTGATCGACAAAGTCAAAGCCATCCATTTACAGGTCAACGGCACCGATAATAACGGCCAGCCTTATGCCGCCAGCGATCCGCATCTGCTCACCTGGGTCCATGTCGCCGAAAGCAGTCGTTTCCTGGCCTCGCACCTGCGTTACCGCAATCCGCATCTGTCCCTTGTTCAACAGGATACCTATTACCGTGAAGCGGCTCTCGTCGCGGAAGCCTTGGGCGCGCGCGATGTCCCAAAATCCTGTGCAGCGGTTGACGATTATCTGCAACAGATGCGCCCGCAGTTGGTTTGCGATGAACGCACGCTGGAAGTGGCGCGCATTCTGCTGGCGGCCCCGCCTCCCAGCGCGCTGGCCCGGCCATTCGGCGCATTGGTGATGCAGGCAGGGATCGATCTGTTGCCGGACTGGGCGCAGCAACAGTTGGGATTTACCCCTGGAGCGACCCGGCGGCGGTGCGTGCGTATTGGCGTTGGCGGTGTTGGGCGGGTGCTGCGCTCTTCGGTACGCAATGGCTCCTACCATCGGGCGATGCGGCGCATGAATAAGAGCGCATCAGCGCAATGTTAGCCAGCGCGGCCACTTTTGAGACTATTGCCCGTGATCCCGATTGACGATGCGTTCTACACTGGCCCAGAGAAATATTCTATTTTTAGCGTACAGCCTATTTGTGCGCCAGCAACTCCTTGAGGTGATATGAACGAGTCAAACGTACTTGCTGAAGTGAATAACGAGAATCAAACGCTGGTCGCGGTGGTTCAGCAAGATAGCCGGGCCGCCTATTTTTATATCTACCCAACGGAAGAGTACAGTGAACGTTTTCAGGTGCGTGCCTGTTGGCTGCGCAACCTGGCTACGGCTCCGCAGCAGGAAGATCGCGCCGCTATGGAAGCCGGTCTTCCCCCAATGTTGGCGGCCGAGTTTTGCCGTAATCTGGAAGGCGAAGCGCCATTGGATCCCGCTGGGCTGATGGTGATCTGGACGGAAAGCGACGACGGGGCTGCCCTGTGGTATCACGGGCAACTGCTAGCAGTGATCCCCGGCTGGAGTTTATACATCGATCACTCGGTCTGCTATTCGGCAAGCTGCATCAAAGAGAATCCATTGGCCTATCCGCTGGGCTCCGCATCCACCAATACGCAATATGCGCTGGCGGAAAATACCCGGCAGTTCTGGCGTAGCTGGCAGCGGGAAGAGGGTAATCCCTGGCCAAAAATGCAGAGCGATTACCAGGCACAGTACGAACAACACTTTGGCCCTTCGGTGAAGTATTACGCTATCGATCAGGGCAAATGGCCGCCGATGGCCATCACCCAGCATGAGCGCGACGGGGTTTACTATTTCCTGACCATGGGGGCCAGCATCCGGCCAATGCCGTGGGTAGAGATTCTGTTCAACGACGATGCCGCCAGGTTCCGCCGGATGGAGATGGCAATCGCCATCGATGGGCAGTATATGACCGAAGAGAATGCGGTGCAGATGGCCAGCGCATTAGCGGGATTTGCCCATGTGCCCTGGGCGAACATCACCTGGTTTGGCGAAGGGCATACGCTGGCGTCGGCGGTAGCTCCGCAGGGTTATGAAGGCTATGTGCTCTCTTCGTCATTTTATCCCTACAGTGAGCACTTGGTATTGCCTAAACAATATGGTGATACGGTGAATATTTTCTGGGCCAGCCCGGTGTTTGCCACCGAGCGGGAATTGGCTCAGGCCACGCCCAACGGTGGTCACGATTTGGTAAAAATGCTGCGTGAACAGGGGGTCGATCATATCTTCCGCCCGCGTCAGCCTCTCGTTTAACGAGGGCGGGGTATTGTCTATTTAATGATCGCTTTTGGAGCCAGCTATGAAGTCAGCGTTGTTAGTTATCGATGTGCAGCAGGGCCTGTTTAATCCCCCACCGGCAGAGGCCGAGCAGGTGCTTACGCGGATTAATCAACTGAGTGAACGTGCCCGGCAAGCTGGCGCACCGGTGATTTTTATTCAGCATCAGACGGCTCATGAAGAGCTGTCAGCAGGCAGCGCAGCCTGGCAGATCCATTCGGAGCTGCAGGTGCAGGCAGGGGATCATCGGGTTGATAAAACCACGCCGGATTCCTTTTTATGCACCAATCTGGGCAAGCTGCTGATTGCCGAAGGGGTCACACAACTGGTGATCTGCGGCTATTCCACGGAATACTGCGTCGATACCACCACCCGCCGGGCCGCTGGCCTGGGTTACCCGGTGGTGCTGGCGGCAGATGCACATACCAGCCATGACAAACCCCACGCCAGTGGGCTACAGATCCGTACTCACCATAATGCCACCTTGTCGAGTATCGAAAGTTTTGGTGTAGCGATCCGCGCCGTGCCTACAGCTGAAGTGAGTTTCTGAGCCGGATGTCGCTCTTGACGCGGTTCTGAGCGGGGTGTAACGTAGCCGAATGAATATCTTCCCGCAGTTCACATCTTGTTTTAGCTGGTGGCGCCTTTTCTAAGGGCGGCACGGGTATTCATCCCTCTTTTTTAATGCCGCCGGTTTTGGCGGCATTTTTATAGCGTTGATCCGGCGGTCTGTATACTTCCAGGAGCAAGGCTATGAGTTACACCATTCTGACTGGCGATCGCGCCACCGGTTCACTGCATTTGGGTCATTACGTCGGTTCACTGCGCCAGCGCGTTGAGCTACAGCATCATCATCAGCAAACGGTGATGGTGGCCGATCTGCAAGGACTGACCGATAACGGCAGCAATCCGCAAAAAATCAGTGCCAACGTGCTAAACGTGGTGGCCGACTATCTGGCGGTGGGGATCGATCCTGCCAAGACCACGCTGTGCCTGCAATCGGCGCTTCCGGCGCTGGCAGAACTGACGATGTATTACCTCAATCTGGTCACCGTTGCCCGCCTGGAACGTAACCCTACGGTGAAAAGCGAAATCATCGAAAAAGACTTTTCACGCAGCCTGCCTGCCGGATTCCTGATTTACCCGGTCAGCCAAGCGGCGGATATCACCGCTTTTGGGGCGACTCACGTGCCGGTCGGCGAAGATCAGTTGCCAATGCTGGAGCAAACCAACGAGATTGTCCGGCGCTTTAACCGCATCGTCGATCGCGAGGTGTTGGTGGAGTGCCAGCCGTTGCTGAGCCGCGTGGGTCGGCTGCCGGGGCTGGACGGGCAGGGCAAGATGTCGAAATCACGCGGCAATACCATCATGCTGGGGGCCAGCGCTGACGAAGTGCATAAGGCGGTGATGAGTATGTTTACCGATCCCAACCACCTGAACGTCAGCGACCCCGGACAGGTGGAAGGCAATATGGTGTTCACCTATCTGGACGCGTTTTGCGAGGATGCGGCGTTGGTGGCACAGCTGAAGGATCACTATCGTCAGGGCGGGTTAGGTGACGTGAAGATTAAACGGTTGCTGGAAGATTGCCTGCAAACGCTGCTGGAGCCTATCCGCACCCGGCGGGCCGAGTACAGCGCCGATAAGGGCGAGCTAATGCGCATCCTGAGAGAAGGTAGCCAGCGGGCTAATCAGGTGACCCAGGGCACCTTGGCACAGGTCAAATCCGCGCTGGGTCTGGATTTTTTTGCCTTGGATTGAGTATCCCTCTCCGGTTGGAGAGGGAAAGTCTGACGATCAAGCCGCGCTGTCGGTGATCGGGTGTTTGACGATAAACACGTAGGACAGCGCCCCGATCAGGGTAACGCAGGAACAAATGGTCAGTGCCAGGCTGAATGAGTTGGTAGTATCCAGGATCCAGCCGGTGATCACCGGGGCAAACGAAGCGAACACAAAGCTGGCAAAGTTTTGAATGCTGCCCACCGAGGCGGTCATACGGGAAGTGACCGCCACGTGGATCAGCCCCCAGCAGGAGGTACCGGCAAAGTGGATACAGAACAACGCCATACTGATTAACGCCACCGCACTGGTGGTGGTGGTGGCTTGTGCCACGACGGAGGTAAAACCTGCGGAAAGCAGCATACCGGCGACGATACAGATTTTACGGCTCTTGAGCGGAGCCATGCCGCGGCGCACCAGGAAGTCGGTGACAAAGCCGTTTGACAGCATGCCCGCCGCCCCAAACAGGAACGGGATTGCCGCCAACATACCGGTACTTTTCAAATCCAGATGGTAGGTGGTCTGCAGGTAGCCCGGCAGCCAGGCCAGATACAGCCAGGCGGTGTAGTTGATGCCGCTAAAGCCAATCATCATCCCCCACATGGTGCGGTTTTTGAACAGCGACCGCCATTCCTTGAAGTTCATCGGCTCACGGCGTGCGCTGACGCTACCGGCGTTGAGATAGCTTTGCTCCTGTTCGCTGAGCTTGATGTCTTCGCGGTTGCGATACAGCATGTACCATGCAATGGACAGGACAATGCCCAGTAAACCAATGGTGATGAACATCCCGCGCCAGCCTAACAACAGCATCATGGCGGTGAGGATGGGTGGGCTGATGGCTAACCCGATGGTGGAGGCTGAGTTAAAGATCCCCATCGGCATGCCGCGATCTTTGATGTTGAACCAATCGTTGATGACTTTCACGCCGCAAGGGTTCATTGGCGCTTCGCCGATCCCCAGGCCGATACGCACCCAGATAAACTGGGTAAAGTTGTGGATCATGCCAGACATCGTCTGGAACGCAGACCAGATAAACATTCCCAGACCCAGCATGATACGCGGGCCTTTGCGATCCAGCAGCGGTCCACAGGGTAATTGGGCAATCCCATAGGCCAGCGAAAAGGCGGAAAGTAGCAGGCCGATCTCGGTACCGCTCAACCCCATTTCTTCACGAATGGTGGAGTTGGCGACGGACAGAGAACTGCGATCCAGAAAATTAATCACGGCAGCAAAAAATAACAGGATCATTGCCGTATTCTGGATTTTTTTAATTTTTTCAGAGCGCTCTACTATGCCGCCCTTGGGTATAGGATTAATGCTATCTGAATAACTGTCCGCCGGTTCTTTTCCAGTGCTCACGGTGGTTATCTTTTCCATCACTCGCCTCTATATTCCGTATTAATAATAGTTATTCTTCCGGGGCATGGCCCTGGTTCGGTGTTAACAACGGTATGTCTTTCGGCAGTGAGCCTAGGCGGCGAAAATGTTTCCTGGTGCTTTTTTTAATCGGTTCCGTGCGGCGGTTACGATTTTGCTGTTTTTAATCGGTTTTAAATCCCGTTTTCTTCGGTTTTTTATCAATAAAAATCAGCCAGCATCCTGTTTGATAGAACGGATCATCGACTGTTTGGCGGTATCAAGATGGCGGTGCAGCTCACGGGCGGCCTCCTGATCGCTGCGGCAGATCAGGGCGCTTAAAATGGCCATATGCTCTTCAATCGCAATAATATTTCTTTGCTTCAGATCGGTTTCATCCCATTGATAGTGGAAGTGAAAAATCACCGAAATGATTTCCAGCGACTGATTGAAAAACGGGTTGTTGGCAGCCGACAGGATCAGGGTATGGAAGTCACGATCCAACTGGGAAAATAATCGATAATTGTCGCTGATGGTGTCGCGCAGCTCGCGATGGCGGTTTAACAACTCTTTGGCCTGCAACCAGCGGCTATCCTGTGCGGGCAGGTTGATAAAGCGTGATAGCGCGTGGGTTTCCAGCATTTGACGGAGTTCAAATAGCTGCTCGGCATAGTTCTGATCAAACTTTTTCATGCTCCATTGGCCGCGTCGTACGTTGTCGATAAGGTCAAAGCGGCTGAAGCGCAGCAGGAATTCCCGCACCACTACCGGGCTGACGTTAACCGCGCGTGAAAGTTGCAATTCGGTGAACGAATCCCCCGCGCGCAGCTGCTTTTGGTTAATCATCTGATAGAACGCTTTCTCAAACAGCTTGCCTTGCTCGTCCAGTGAGTGGCTCATGCATTCAAAACCGTCTTCTGCCAGCGGCATGCGCAGGATCACATAATCATCATTGACCTTCTCCAGTACCCCGCGTTGATGCAGGTGCGTGAGCGTATGGCGCACCGTGGTGCGGCTGATGTTATACATTTCTGCCAGCCCCGCCTGGGAAGGCAGCGGTGAGCGGATATGGCCCTTGATGATGCCGTCGATCATCTGATTAACCACGTTCTGGCGGAGGTTTTGCGTTCTGCTCATGAGATCCCTCTGTGGGTTTAGCTGTTTTTTAAGCATTTAAAACCCATTTAAACCGGTTTAATTTGTGCTGACTCACAAATTCTCCACATCAGCTCAATACGCCTGTTCTTTTTGCGGGATAACAGCGCCACATCACAGGAGGAGGGATCATGACCACAATGAATACGCTAGTTTGTCTGGAGCCGACCCGGCTGGTTTACCAACAAAGGCCGGTACCGCAGCCTGCGCAGGACGAAGCGGTACTAAAAATACTGACGGTAGGCATTTGCGGTACCGATATCCACGCCTGGTCTGGTCAGCAACCCTTCTTCAGCTACCCGCGGGTGCTGGGGCATGAAATATGCGGCGAGATTGTCAGCGTCGGTAGCCAGGTTAGTGAATTGCGCGTCGGGCAGCGTGTGGCGGTGATCCCTTATGTTTCCTGTCATCACTGCGGAGCATGCACCAGCGGCAGACCCAATTGCTGCGAAAATATCTCGGTGATTGGCGTGCATCAAGACGGCGGTTTTAGCGAGTTTTTAAGCGTGCCGGTGAGTAACCTGCTGGCCGTGGATGATGTGGAGCCCCAAGCGGCGGCGCTGATTGAACCATTTTCTATCAGTGCTCACGCCGTACGCCGAGCGGCCATTGAGCAGGGCGATCATCTATTGGTGGTAGGAGCAGGGCCGATTGGCCTAGGGGTTGCGGCTATCGCCAAGGCGGACGGGGCAACCGTGATCGTGGCCGATACCAGCGCAGAGCGCCGAAGTCATGTGGAAAAAATGCTTGGGCTGACCACGTTAGATCCATCGGACGACGGTTTTGACGCGGCCTTAAGAGCCCAGTTTTCCGGCATGTTGGCGGCAAAAATCATTGATGCCACCGGCAATCAGCATGCGATGAACCATAGCGTCAACCTGATCCGCCATGGTGGCAGCATTACGTTTGTCGGCTTGTTCAAGGGCGATCTGCAGTTCTCCGATCCGGAATTCCATAAAAAGGAAACCACCATGATGGGGAGCCGCAATGCGACCAAAGAAGACTTTATCAAGGTTGGGCGCTTAATGGCTGCCGGAAAAATAACAGCCGGGATGATGCTTTCCCATCAATTCGAGTTTTCCACGCTGGCAGATATTTATGAAGCGGAAGTAATTAATAATAAGCAGCTGATTAAAGGCGTGATTCATTTTAATTAACTTGATTACTCCCCAGGTCTTGCCGAGAGTAATTTACGACCTGGGGGATCACCGGATGCAAGGAGCAATAATGAAACAACTTAATCGTAGCGAATTTCCTGGCGCGCAATATCCCGATCGCATTATCCAATTCGGTGAAGGTAATTTCTTGCGCGCCTTTGTCGATTGGCAAATCGACCTGCTAAACCAGCATACCGGGTTGAATGCTGGCGTGGTGGTAGTGCGGCCAATTGACAGCCAGCAGCCGCCTTCGCTTAATACTCAGGATGGCTTGTATACCACCATTATCCGTGGGCTGAATGAGCAGGGGGAAGCGGTTTGCGAGCCGCGCCTGATCCGTTCGGTCAACCGGGAAATCAACGTTTATCACCAGTACGACAGCTATCTGGCATTGGCACGGGATCCGGCGATCCGCTTCGTGTTCTCCAACACCACCGAGGCGGGGATCAGTTATTTACCAGACGATAAGTTCACCGACGCTCCGGCGGCCAGCTTCCCGGCCAAGCTGACGCGGTTGCTGTTTGAGCGTTTCAGCCATTTTGACGGTGCCGCAGACAAGGGCTGGGTACTGCTGCCGTGTGAGCTGATCGATTACAACGGCGAAGCGCTGAAAGAGTACGTGTTGCGCTATACACAACAGTGGCAGTTACCGCAGGCGTTTACCGATTGGCTGAACGACTGCAACACCTTCTGCTCAACGCTGGTCGATCGTATCGTCACGGGCTACCCACGCGATGAAGTAGATCAGTGGCAACAGCAGTTGGGTTATCAAGATAGCTTCCTCGACACGGCGGAACATTTCTACCTGTTTGTGATCCAGGGCCCGCAGTGGCTGGCGCAAGAGCTGCATCTGGATAAGTTGGATCTGAATGTCCACATCGTCGATGACATCAAACCTTATAAAGAACGCAAGGTAGCGATCCTCAATGGGGCGCATACGGCACTGGTGCCGGTGGCATTCCTGGCCGGTTTGAATACCGTGGGCGAGGCCATGAGCGATGAGCAGATCGGCGGCTATGTGGCGAACACCATTGCCGAAGAGATTATGCCGGTGCTCGATCTGCCGCAGGAAGAGTTACGGCCATTTGCCGAAGCGGTACAGAACCGTTTCCGTAACCCGTTTATTCAGCATCAGTTGCTGTCGATTGCGCTGAACGGCATGACCAAATTCCGCACGCGTATTTTGCCGCAGTTGCTGGCTGGCCAACAGAAAAATGCCGCGCTGCCGAAACGGCTGACCTTTGCCTTGGCCGCGTTGTTGGCCTTCTATCGTGGCGAACGACAGGCGGGTAGCTATGCATTACAGGATGACGCCCATTGGCTGACGAGGTTCGCAACGCTGTGGGCTGGAGTGGAACATCACGACCTGACGCTCGCGGCGTTGGTAGAAAGCGTGCTGGCAGATGAAGCGCACTGGGGGCAAAATCTCAATGCCGTTCCTGGGCTGACTGTTGCCGTGACCACCGATCTGCAAGCCATTCTTGACCACGGGATGCGTGCGGCATTGAGCGAAATAGAACGCCGATAAAACCTCTACTCGCTTATTTTAATCCTGCCAATCACGGGAAATGGCGTTGAACGTCATTTCCCGGCCATAAAACCATCATCTGCGTGTCATACAGTTATTCGTTAATAGGTGCCCATAAGATTAGCCACTGAAATCAGAGAAATCATATGGCGCAGGCACTGTTAAAACTGGCACCGACCGACTATCCAGGGCAGCAACCGATCCCGTTACGCAAGGTATTAGCGGTAAAAGGGCTGGGTAAGGCTTATCAATCTCAGCAACGCGTCCTCGACGACATCAATTTTGATCTGCACGCCGGGGAGTTTGTGGCGGTAATAGGCCGCTCCGGGGCCGGCAAATCAACCCTGCTGCATACGCTGAACGGCACCATTCCTTCCAGCTGTGGCGAGATGCTGCATTTTGAGGACGATGGGGTTGCACAGGATATCGCGCAGCTCTCAGCCCGCCAGATGCGCCAGTGGCGTGCCCGCTGTGGCATGATCTTCCAGGACTTTTGCCTGGTTCCCCGATTGGATGTGATCACCAACGTGCTGCTTGGCCGCCTCAGCCACACCTCAACGCTGAAATCCTTCTTCAAAGTGTTCGACGATGCCGATCGTGCGCGGGCCATCGAGCTACTGCAATGGCTGAATATGCTGCCACATGCGCTGCAACGTGCCGAAAATCTGTCCGGCGGCCAAATGCAGCGCGTCGCCATCTGCCGCGCGCTGATGCAAAACCCCAAAATTCTGCTGGCCGATGAGCCGGTTGCCTCGCTCGATCCGAAAAACACCCGCCGCATTATGGATGCGCTACAGAAAGTCAGCGAGAACGATATCGCGGTGATGGTGAACCTGCACTCGGTCGAACTGGTGAGGGAATACTGCACCCGGGTGATTGGCATCGCCCAGGGCAAAATCATTTTCGACGGCCACCCGTCGCAGCTTAATGAACGTGTTTTGCAGCAGCTGTATGGCGAAGAAGCCAATCAGATCCATTAATCACTTGAACGTCACCTTTACACACAGGGCATGCGCAATGAAAAAAGTATTCACACTGACCACCATGATGGCCGGCGTAATGATGGTATTTACTGCAGGTGCAGCGGATGCGCCGAAAGAGTTGAACCTGGGGATCCTGGGTGGACAGAACGCCACCCAACAGATTGGTGATAACCAGTGTGTGAAAGATTTTCTCGATAAAGAGCTGAACGTAGACACCAAGCTGCGTAACTCTTCCGACTACTCTGGCGTGATCCAGGGCCTGCTCGGGGGCAAGATCGATCTGGTGTTAAGCATGTCGCCTTCGTCGTTTGCTTCGGTGTATATCAAGGATCCCAAGGCGGTCGATCTGGTGGGGATCGCGGTGGATGATACCGATCAGTCACGCGGTTATCACTCGGTGGTGGTGGTGAAAGCCGACAGCCCTTACAAAAAGCTGGAAGATCTGAAAGGCAAATCCTTCGGCTTTGCGGATCCGGATTCGACCTCCGGTTTCCTGGTGCCAAACCAGGTGTTCAAGAAGCAGTTTGGCGGCACGCCGGATAACAAATACAACAACTTCTTCTCCAGTGTCACCTTCTCTGGTGGCCATGAGCAGGACGTACTCGGCGTGTTGAACGGCCAGTTTGAAGGCGCGGTCACCTGGGCCTCGATGATTGGCGATTACAACACCGGCTATACCAGCGGAGCCTTCAATCGGATGATCCGTATGGATCATCCGGATTTGATGAAGCAGATCCGCATTATCTGGCAGTCGCCGCTGATCCCTAATGGCCCGATCCTGGTGAGCAACTCCCTGCCTGCGGATTTCAAAGCCAAGGTGGTCACCGCCATCAAGAAGCTGGATACCGACAACCATCAGTGCTTTATCAAGGCGATGGGCGGCAAGCAGCACATTGGCGAGGTCACGCTGGCGGAATACCAGACCATTATCGATATGAAGCGTGAGCTGACCAAGGGCGATCGCTAAGGCGGCTTCGTTCCCGGTCCTCACCCTAACCCTCTCCCACAGGGAGAGGGGACCGATCGAGCTTGTTGATTGCTCTGCGCAATACCTTGCCTTTCTGGTTTTTACTCCCTACTTTCCGGAGTAGTGGGGGCTAACCAAGCGCTCCGGGCCGCTCCCTCTCCCTGTGGGAGAGGGTAGGGGTGAGGGGAATGTCATATCTGAACCTGCGCCTTCTACTTCGAAGAGAGTTGCGTAGGAATGGGCCCAAGACCGAACTCTGTACCTGATGGCAACACTGCATCAGCTCCCTCTCCCTGTGGGAGAGGGTTGGGGTGAGGGGACAATACTCTCCACTACAAGAAGATGGAAAGCGATTTTGAATACCGACTTTGCACACTACTACCAACGGATCCGCAGTAAGCAGAAGCGTGAAACCCTGCTCTGGTCGCTCGGGCTGGTAGCGCTTTATCTTGGCGCAGGCAATATTGCCGAGTTCAACCTGCATACCGTCTGGGTGTCGATCCCCCATTTCTTTGACTATCTGGCAGAAACCATCCCGGTGCTGCACTGGCCGCTGCTGTTCGCCGACGGTCATACCGAAGGCTCCTTCGCCTATTGGGGCTACCGGTTACATATCCAATTACCGCTGATCTGGGAAACCTTACAACTGGCGCTGGCGGCGACCATTCTTTCCGTGCTGGTGGCAGGCGGGCTGGCCTTTTTGGCGGCCAATAACACCCACAGCCCGGCGACGTTGCGCTTTGCCATCCGCACGCTGGTGGCGTTCCTGCGTACCATGCCGGAGCTGGCCTGGGCGGTGATGTTTGTGATGGCGTTTGGCATCGGTGCCATTCCCGGTTTTATGGCGTTGGCGCTACACACCATCGGCAGCCTGACCAAGCTGTTCTATGAATCGATCGAAACCGCCTCCAACAAGCCGGTGCGCGGGCTGGCCGCCTGTGGGGCCACGCCGTTACAGCGCATGCGTTTTGGCCTGTGGCCGCAGGTCAAACCGATCTTCCTGTCCTACAGCTTTATGCGACTGGAGATCAACTTCCGCCAGTCGACCATCCTCGGCCTGGTAGGAGCAGGCGGAATTGGTCAGGAGCTGATGACCAATATCAAACTCGACCGTTACGATCAGGTCAGCATGACGCTGCTGCTGATTATCGTGGTGGTTTCGCTGCTGGATTACGCCTCCGGTGAATTACGTAAACGCGTTGTCGAGGGGAAAGCCTAATGTCCGTTCAGCCGATCTCTGCCACCAATCTGCAGCAACTCAAGCAGCAGAACCCGGAAATCTTCTCACGCCAAGGGCGCTATCTGCGTACCCTAGGCATGATTACCGTGGCGATTGTGTTGTATTACGTCTTCTTCTTCCTGGTGTGTGGCATTTCCTGGCCGCAGTTTGCCAACGGTTGCCAACAGATTAGCCGCTACTTTATGCGCATGTTTGTCTGGCATGACTTTGCCAACTGGCCGTTTGGCTATTATTTCCAACAGATCTTTATCACTCTGGCGATCGTGTTTGCTGGCACTATTACGGCAACGCTGCTCGCTTTACCGCTGTCGTTTCTTGCCGCGCGCAACGTAATGTCCTCGCCTGTGCTACGGCCAATTGCGACGCTGGTTCGCCGCCTGTTGGATATTCTGCGGGGGATTGATATGGCTATCTGGGGTCTGATTTTTGTGCGTGCCGTGGGCATGGGGCCGCTGGCCGGGGTGTTGGCCATCGTGATGCAGGATATCGGCCTGCTTGGCAAGCTGTATGCCGAAGGCCACGAAGCGGTGGATAAATCTCCCAGTCGTGGGCTGACGGCGGTGGGCGCTAATGGGCTGCAAAAACACCGTTATGGCATTTTCACCCAATCCTTCCCGACCTTCCTGGCGCTGAGCCTGTACCAGATTGAGTCCAATACCCGTTCGGCGGCGGTGCTCGGTTTTGTCGGCGCTGGGGGGATCGGCCTGGTCTATGCCGAGAACATGCGGCTGTGGAACTGGGACGTCGTGATGTTTATCACCCTGATCCTGGTGGTGATCGTGATGCTGATGGACAAGATCTCCGCCATCCTGCGTAACAAATATATCGTTGGTGAAGAAATTCCGCTTTACCCGAAAAATCATTAACCTCTGCGGGTAAACCCTGGTTTGCCCGTGGAAATTCCATTGAGAAACCCCCGCCGGATCCCTATACTGCCGCCATGCAAGGTGTGCAGCGCTGCACGCCTCTCCTGATTGACAAGCGAAAGGCTATTCCATGATTAACAATGATGTGCTGCGCAGCGTGCGCTACATGCTGGCTATTAATGACTCGAAGATGGTAGAAATCGTCAAGCTGGACGGTTTTGACGTCGATGTCGCAGCCATGGGGACCTACATGATCAAGGAAGGCGAGCCGGGTTTTGCCAACTGCCCCGACGAAGTGATGGCCCATTTCCTCAATGGCCTGGTGTTCTTCAAGCGTGGCAAAGACGATAAATTCCCGGCGCCGGCGGTAGAGCTGCCGATCACCAACAACCTGGTGCTGAAAAAGCTGCGTGTGGCGTTTGAACTGAAAGATGTCGATCTGCACCAGATTTTTACCGCGGTGGAATTCCGTATCTCCAAGCCTGAGCTGAGCGCGCTGTTCCGCAAAGAAGGCACCAAAAACTACCGCCCATGTGGCGATCAGATGCTGCGCTACTTCCTGAAAGGGCTGACCCAGCGCATCCGCGGCGCATAATCCCGCGTAGCAAGGCATCAGGCGCCCTCATTAAGGGCGCTTTTTTTGTGTACCCTGCATTTGTCGATCATACTCAGTACGATGTCACTTTGCGGCAGTACATGTCCGAACTTTCCGACTGAAATAAGGGAATTATGACGACAGCACCCACGACGTTGCCACCAGTGTTAACCAGCACGGCAATAGAACAAAAAATCCTGCGCAGGTCGATCTTCTGCACGCTGTTTATCGCCAGTGCCGGGATCGTGTTCGGGATTGTCTGCGGTTCCATGTCGATCGTGTTTGACGGTATGTTCTCGGCGTTGGATGCGGGCATGTGTTCATTATCCTTGCTGGTATCCCGCCTGCTGGGGCAACCCCATAGCCGCCGTTTTCAGTATGGGTTCTGGCATGTCGAACCGCTGGTGCTGGCATTTAACGGCAGTTTACTGACGTTGTTGTGTCTGTATGCCTTTGTGAATGCCGTCAAAGGGATTGCCGACGGAGGGCGCGAACTCGAGCTGGGCTGGGCGATTGTCTATGCCGTTACCGTCAGCGTTTTCTGCTTCACTCTCTATGTTAAGCAAACCCGGCTGAATAAGCAGGTTAAATCGGAACTGATCGCGCTGGATAACAAAAGCTGGCTGATGTCGGCCTGCATCAGTTCGGCGCTATTGGTGGCTTTTATTCTTTCCTGGCTAATGGAAGGAACCCGTTATGAATACCTCAACGTCTATGCCGACCCCTTTGCGTTGGCACTGTTGACGCTGGTATTGATCCCGGTGCCGATCAAAACGGTAAAATCTGCCATTCAGGAGGTGCTGCAGATGACGCCGGACAGCCTGGATGCCAAGGTGGAAGCCATTATGGCTCAGTTGACGCTGGAGTATGGCTTCCTGGATTATTCCAATTACGCCACCCGCGTTGGCCGCGGGCTGTTTATTGAGATCCACATCGTGATCCCGCCAGAGATGGAACACAGCGGCGTGCACAAGCTGGATAAAATCCGTGACCAGATAGCCGACGCCATTGGTGAAGATAGCCCGCACCGCTGGCTGACCATCTCCTTTACCCATAACGCCAAGTGGCTATAGGTTTTTCGCCATCACCCACATGGCCACGGATTGGCTGACGCTGGTATAGCTTTCCTCACCCACGATCGCCATGCCTTGCCGCTGATAAAAGCGTTGGCCAGCCAAGTTGCTTTTCAGCACGTCCAGCCACAGGATGGATTGCCCTCTCTCAATGGCTCGTCGCTGTATTTCGGCATATAGCCGTTCCCCATAGCCGCGTCCGGCAAACTGCGGCAGGAAATAAATCTTCTGCAGCTCGGCCCCGAGGGTTGCGGTTGCTGCCTGCAGGCTGTCGAAATTAAGCTTGGCAAAGCCTACCGGCGTCTCCCCCTCATAGGCAAGCAGCCAGCAGGTATCGCGGTCTTGCAATGAGGGCTCCAACGCCTGTTCGGCAAAATCCTTGCTCAGAAACGCCTGCAACTCCTGCTGGTTTTGCCAAAGTTCAGCAAAGTGAGCGAGGTAGCTGGCAATCCCGATTTCCCGCACGGTCGCTAAATCAGCGGGCAACGCTTGACGGATCGTGAACACGATAGCCTCTTTGTTAGTGGTCAGTTGACTCATCTTGGGCGATCGGCTGCTTGCCGCTCAATGCACCCCATTCGCTCCAGGCACCGTCATAGAGTTTCACCTGCTTGGCACCCAGTGATTGCAGGCCAAAGGCCAGCACCGCGGCGGTGACGCCAGAACCACAGCTGACGATGGTGGGGGCGTTGATATCGACCCCTTTTTCATCGAAGGTTTTTTTCAGCGCTTCGAGTGATTTGAAACGCCCGTTCTCAAGCAGATCGCCATATGGAATATTGATGCTGCCCGGAATATGGCCACGGTGCAGGCCAGGGCGGGGTTCCGGGGCTTGGGCATAGAAACGTGGTGCGGCACGGGCGTCGAGGATTTGCCGCTGGTCGTTCATCGCCTGTTCCACCTGCTGCATATCCACCACCGCTTCGGCATTAAAGTGTGAGCGGAAGATGGCAGGGGTAGGCTGTGCGGGGCCGGTTTCCAAGGCGTTACCGCGTGATGTCCAACCTTGCAAACCTTCATCGAGCACGAATACATTTTGTGCACCGAAATTACGGAACGTCCACCAACCGCGTGGGGCAGAGAACTGATTGCCTCCATCATAGAAAACAATGGTCTGTTGGTCATTGATGCCCAGTTTACCTACGGCGGCGGCAAAGGCTTCTGCCGTGGGCAGCATATGCGGCAGCGTCGTATTTTTATCCGCGACGTCATCAATATCGAAATACACCGCACCGGGTATATGGCCCCGCTCAAATTCGGCCAACATGTCTTGCTTCGGCACCTGACCGACAGGTGCCATACGCACGTCAACCAGCGTCAGATTTTCATCGTTGATATGTTGCTCAAGCCATTGCGCGGTCACTAAAAAAGCAGAGTTCATGGTTATTGTTCGCCTGTCAGGACAAAGAAGGTTTTCACTATACCTCAACGATCTTGCATATTGGTATGCTGCGGTTTGAAAGGGGGCAGGGCAGATGATTGACCAAGACTTTGGCGGGGCGAAAATCGCCTTGCTGTACGGCGGCCAGGTGCTGGTTTACCTGCGCGATGACAACCCGGCAATCCCCTGGCCCGGCTGCTGGGACTTGCCCGGCGGCGGACGTGAAGGGGACGAAACCCCGGTGCAATGTGTGCAACGGGAAACCGAGGAGGAGTTCGGTATTCTATTGCCCGCCCGGCAAATTGTCTGGCAGCAGCGTTACGCCGGGATCAAGCCTGGCTCGCCGCCCACCTGGTTTATGGTAGGTGAAATCACTCTCGCACAGATTGCGGCGATCCGCTTCGGTAATGAAGGGCAGTGCTGGCAAATGATGCCTGCGGATGAATTTGTACGGCACCCGCAGGGCATTGCCCATCTGCGTCAGCGGTTAGCGGATCGTCTGGCCCAGCTCGACTAACCGGACACGCTCGATCAACGCGTCGACCTGATGCTCGGAAAATACTTCGATGCCATGTTGGCGTAGCAGCTCAGCGGTGACGCCGCTGCCGGGCTGGGTTTGACCGTTGAATGCACCGTTGTAAATGGTCTGGCTCCCGCAGGAAGGACTGCGATCGCTCAATAGGGCAAAACGGCAGCCATGCAGGCGAGCGGTATCCAGCGCCAGATGGGCACCCAACAGATACTGGTCGGTAACGTCGTTCCCTTGCGCGTCGATCACTCTGGCCTGGTTGGCTATCACCTCAGCGCCATTAGCAGCGGCCGCAATCTCTGCTGGCGGGCGCGGCGTGGAGAAACCTGCGGCCAATTCGGGGCAGCACACCACCAATCGCCCCTCCTTTTGCCACTGCTGTAAGGTGGTATCGATAACGGTTTTGCTGGAGGCGTTATAACGTACGTTGAAACCGGCCAGGCAGGCACTGAGCAAGATTTTCGGCGGCATGAGGTGTCTTCTGTTGAGGGGGCGAAAGTGTGGCATCAAGGCCCACACGCGCGGCTTTATAATAGCAGCGCGGTTTAGCTTAATACCAGCCGTACCTCCCCACTATTTTGCTAACCCTGTGTTCTTTATCCACCGCGTTTTATGAGGGCAGTCACGGATCCGTGGCAAAGTTGATTATCGGCTTGTTAATGAAATTTAAATTTCATATAAATACATAATGATTTTTATTTTCCAAAGATAGGCAAGGGAGAAAACGATGAAACAGGTGCGCGTTGGATTGATCGGTACCGGCTATATTGGCCGCTGTCATGCTATCGCCTATGCACAGGCTGGCACGGTGTTCCCGCTGAAAGGGGAGTTGGTGTTGGAGATGTTGGCGGAGGTCACACCCGAGCTGGCAGCCCTGCGCGCGGCGGAGTTTGGCTTCGTTCGTTCAACCGGTGACTGGCGCGAACTGGTGGCCGACCCTGCCATCGACGTGGTGGATATCTGTGCCCCGAACTTCCTGCATAAAGAGATGGCCCTGGCGGCAATTGCACAGGGCAAGCATGTTTATTCCGAGAAGCCGCTGGCGCTGAATGCGCAAGACGCCGCCGAGATGGTGCAGGCCGCGCGGGCCAAAGGGGTCAAAACCCTGGTTGGGTTCAACTATATGAAAAACCCAACCAGCCAGTTGGCACGGGAAATCATCGCTAACGGTGAAATTGGCGAGGTGGTGCATTTTTACGGTACGCATAATGAAGATTATCTGGCCGACCCGCGTACGCCGATCGACTGGCACTGCCGCAAAGCCACCGCTGGGTTGGGGGCGTTGGGCGATCTGGCGGCGCATATCGTGAACATGGCGCATTATCTGGTGGGGGATATTGTTGCGGTATCGGGCGATATGCAAACCCTGATCAAACAGCGGCCCGATCCGAACAACCCGGCCAAGATGTGCCAAGTTGAAAACGAAGATCAGGCCAGCGCGCTGGTGCGCTTTGCCAATGGCGCGATGGGCACCATAGAAACCTCACGCATTGCCTGCGGGCGCAAAATGGGTCTGACCTATGTGGTGACCGGCACCAAGGGCACCCTGAGTTTCACTCAGGAACGTATGGCCGAACTGAAACTGTATCGCCATGATGAACCGGCGGAGCGGCAGGGCTTCAAAACCATCATGGTAGGGCCAAAGCATCCGGATTATGCCGCATTCTGCATCAGCGCCGGGCATGGTATCGGCTTTAACGATCAGAAAACGGTGGAGATCCGCGATTTGGTCAATGGCATTGCAGCGGGTGATCGGATGTGGCCAGATTTTGAGGAAGGCTGGAAGGTATCCTGCGTGCTGGATGCGATTGCCGCCTCCGCCGAACAGCGCCGCTGGCTGGATATCAACCGCGATTGACTCTGTAACTTGCATAGGCGGCTAACGAAACTGCAACTGATGCGTTATCTGTAGGGGCACCGGGGAGGCTGTCAACCACCACAATAAACCGATAGCCTGACGCTATTGCATGGCGTCATTCACCATTTCACCGACCTGTTGCAGGACAGGTCCAGCCTCCTTAAGCCCTTTTCCTTCCTGCTCCTTCACCCAGGCAGCCTGAACTTCCCGATAGCGGGTAGCTGCCTGCCATTGCTCCAGCTCCTTGGGTTGCAGCGTGCGAATGCTTATGCCGTCTTTTTTCAGCTCGGCTACCTGAGCGTCAAAGCTGGCGTTCATCACCGTGCCCAAGGTTTGATAGGCGGTTGCGGCAGCGCGCTCAATGGCTTGCTTATCCTGCTGTGCCAGCTTATCCCAGGTGTCCTTGTTCATCACCAACAGATAGACGTGCCCCATCCAAAGCTTTTCGGAGTACAGGACGTTGGGAGCGACTTTATGCACGTTTAGCTGATAACCGCCGTCCACGTTCACCATTAACCCATCCAGCTTACCGGCTCGCATGGCTTGGTAGATCTCGTCTCCCCAAGGCATGGAAACCGGGGTGGCTCCGGCATTACGCAAAAAGTCCTGATGCCAGAAGCTGGCGGAACGCCACTTTTGCCCTTTTATATCCTCCAGACGGTCTAACGGCTTGGTGCTGAAAAAGGCCACCGGATAGCCGGTGCTGAACAACAGATTGACGGCGTTTTGTTTGGCTAACTCAGCAGGGAACGCGGGGATTTCCGCATAGACATGGCGGAAGAAGGCAACCTGCTGGTCACCAGTTGGGCCAGTGGGGAAGCTTTTGAATATTTGGTGCAGGGGCAGCGTTTTAGCGGAGTATTCGGGCACCACAATGGCCATATCCGCCGTACCTGGTTTGCCCACCACGCTGAGGGCATCATAACCGGTAGCGAGTTTGCTATCCCAATGAGCTTCTATTTTCAGACGTCCTTGGGATTCTTTTTCAATAGCAGGGAAAAATACCTCTTGAATAAACCGCGTGCGCATCCCGCCCAGCGGTTCATGATCGGTATAGACCAAAGTTTGGGTTGCCGATACTGCCGTGGGTAACAGCAATGTGGCTAAGAGCACGGCCAAAATTTTCCTGACCTGATGTATGGGTTGCATAACGTTTCCTTGGCTTCGGGTAATAATAATCCATGTAGTTTACATGGTTTAAGGTTGGGATCTGTACAACCCGCTGATTTTCAACTTTGCTTTGCCACTTTTGTTATTTTGAGCGCCGATCTGCCTGGTTGATACTGAGAAAAATAGCCGTCAGCGAGCCGGAAAATGTCTTCAGCCAAACCCCATAGCCACTATCTGCACGGCGAACAACGAGCGTGGATCCAACAGCTTAACCGGCAATGGGTCTGGCGGCTGGAACTGCCGACCTGGGGAATTATGCTGCTGGTTTACGGTAGTTGGTTCGGTGTGGTGCATTATTGGCAGCAGCTTGGCCCCTGGCTGGGCGCACCGCTGCTGACTGTGGCGACCACTTGGTATCTCTCGTTGCAGCATGAGCTGATCCACGGCCATCCCACCCGCTGGCCACGGCTCAACCAACTGTTCGGCCTGCTTCCCCTGGCGGTGTGGTATCCCTATGGGCTGTACCGTGACAGCCATATTCAGCATCATCGCGACGATCATCTGACCCAACCTGCCGCAGATCCGGAAAGTTACTATTTCAGCCGGGCGCAGTGGCAGCGTTTTCCTGTTTTGCTGCCTCTGTTGGCCAAGGTGCGTAACACCCTGATTGGGCGAGTCACGCTTGGCCCGGCATGGGATATTGCCGCCACGCTGGCCAATGCCTTGAAAGCCATACTGGCTGGGGATCTGCGGACTTTGGCGATGTGGCTGGTACAGGGTGCACTGTTGGTGGCTCTGCTTGCCTGGCTGCAAACGCAGGGCATTTCTGCCGCCTTTTATCTGCTGGCGGTGAGCTACCCGGCGCTGGGGTTGACCAAGATCCGTTCGTTTTACGAGCATCGCGCGGTGGACGCTCCGCAGGCACGTTCTATTATTAATGAGGCCTCTTGGCCGTGGCGGCTGCTGTTTCTTAATCTGAACTATCATTTAGTGCATCATGATTTACCCGGTTTGCCTTGGTATGGGCTGCGAAAAGTCTATCTGGCAGAGCAGCAGGCCTACCGGCAACGCAGCCAGGGGTTTGTGGTACAGGGCTATGGCAACTGGTTTGTCGATCATGCCGTGACGCCGATTGCCGTTGAAGTACACCCGTTTGAACAGGAGAGTGTCGGGAAACAGCATGTGATACGCTGGACCCATACCGCGCAGGATTTTCCAATCGATCTGGCGAAATAGCCGGAAAGCATCATCAAAGAGGATAAAGCATGGCTATTACCCCATTACGCGCACGTTTTTTGGCATTGGCTTTGACCGTTCTGGCAGGAGCCAGCGGTGTTGCACAGGCGGCCGATACGGTACGCGTGGGTTCTAAAATTGATACCGAAGGCTCGTTGCTTGGCAATATCATTGTGCAGGTGCTGGAAGCCAATGGCATAAAAACCACCAACAAACTGCAGCTAGGCACCACCAAGGTGCTGCGTGGTGCGATCACCTCCGGCGAGATTGATATCTACCCGGAGTACACCGGTAACGGTGCCTTCTTCTTCTCCGATGAAAAAGATCCGGCGTGGAAAAACGCTCAGGCCGGGTTCGAGAAGGTCAAAAAGCTCGACTATGACCAGAACAAGATCGTCTGGCTGGATGCCGCCCCGGCAAACAACACCTGGACGATCGCCGTTCGCCAGGACGTGGCACAGGCCAACCATCTGAAAACCCTGGCAGACCTGGCCAAGTGGATCAACGACGGTGGTAAGTTCAAACTGGCGGCATCGGCAGAGTTTATCGAACGCCCGGACGCGCTACCGGCCTTCCAGAATGCTTATGGCTTCAAGCTTAATCAGGATCAGTTGCTGTCACTGGCTGGCGGTGACACGGCGGTGACCATCAAGGCGGCGGCGGAACAAACCTCTGGGGTGAATGCGGCAATGGCCTATGGGACCGATGGCCCGGTAGCCGCGCTGGGCCTGCAAACGTTGGAAGACCCACAGGGCGTGCAGCCGATTTACGCCCCGGCTCCGATTATTCGTGAGGCAACGCTGCAGCAGCACGCCAATATCGCCGAACTGCTCAAACCGGTATTCGCTACGTTAGACGGCCCAACCTTGCAGCAGTTGAACGCGCAGATCGCCGTAGAAGGCCAGGATGCCAAACAGGTAGCGGTCAATTACCTGAAACAGAAAGGGTTGATTAAGTAACCTTGATTTGACGACTGAATCTGATATTGCTCCTCATCCCAATGCTCTCCCAAAGAGAGAGGATGCTGATACGGAGCATCGATTGAGGGCAGGATTCAATCTTTAAAACGTTTAATCCCCTCCCCGCAGGAGATGGAAAGATGCGGCGTTGGGATTAGGTGCTGGAGCCCATTTGTGGCACGTTCAGTCCCCTCTCCCACAGAGAGAGGGAGCTGGTATAGAGCAGCCATTAAGGGCAGGATTCAATCTTTAGAACGTTTAATCCCCTCCCCGCAGGAGATGGAACGGATGCGGCATTGGGATTAGGTGCAGGAGCCCATTTGTGGCACGTTCAGTCCCCTCTCCCTGTGGGAGAGGGTTAGGGTGAGGGGACGTCAGCTTACGCGTAGCTATGCATTCTGCGCTTAACTGGCTGATTAGACCCTGGGAGTGATTTTGATTATTGTCTTGAAAAACCGCGTATTACTGACACTGTTTGTTTTGCTGCTGCTTGCGGCCTTTGGCCTGCCGTTCCTCAGTTATGCCCCTAATCGCCTGCTGTCTGGCAAGAGTATCTCTCTGATTTCACTGTTGCATGGCCCAGCGCTGTGGCTGCTGCTGCCATTACTGGCGTTGGCCGTGCTCAGCCTGTTGACCCCCACGCGCAATCGGGCGCGGCTGACCGCCTGCGTTGCCGCTGTTCTATTGGCGATGATCTTTTGGTTGAGCGGCTATACCGCGCAGCAACTGGCATTGCAGGGCTCGCCGTTGGCGCGGACTTCCTGGAGCAGCGGCTGTGCGCTAATGGCAGCATTGAGCGGCCTGATCGCCGCAGATGCCATGACGCGGATCACCCCCTCGCACCTGTGGCGCATTCTGGGTAACGCTTTGGTGATGCTACCTGCCGCGCTGTTGCTGTTTACCCATCAGTTGGACCAGCTTTCCCTGATGAAGGAGTACCACAACCGGCAAGAGGTGTTTGACGCTGCGTTACTCCAGCATTTGACCATCTTGCTGGCTACCTTGGTACCGGCTCTGCTGATTGGCGTACCGTTGGGCGTGCTGTGTTTTCGTTCAACCCGCTGGCAGGGCCCGATCTTCTCTACGCTGAATATCATCCAGACCGTACCCTCCATTGCGCTGTTTGGCCTGTTGATCGCCCCGTTGGCCGGGCTGGCGGCGGCGCTCCCTTGGTTGGCTAACTTAGGCATCAGCGGTATCGGCATGGCCCCGGCGATTGTGGCATTGGTGCTCTATGCCCTGCTGCCGCTGGTGCGCAGCGTGGTCGCCGGTTTGCAAAGCGTGCCCGCCAGCGTGATTGAATCCGCCAGCGGCATGGGAATGACGCGCGGGCAGATTTTCTTTGGCGTACAGCTGCCACTGGCATTGCCACTGTTCCTGACCGGCGTGCGGATCCTGGCGGTACAAACCGTGGGAATGGCGGTGGTGGCAGCGCTGATCGGGGCAGGGGGTTTTGGTGCGATCGTGTTTCAAGGATTACTCAGCAGCGCGCTGGATCTGGTGCTGCTCGGGGTGATCCCGGTGATCGCCATGGCGGTGATCGTCGATTCGCTGTTTAAATTCATAATTTCAATGTTGGAAGTGACTGCCAGATGATTAACTTTGACCGGGTAAGCAAGATTTTTCAGGGGAAACCGGCGGTGGACGATCTCTCGTTGAGCATGGCGGAAGGGGAGTTTACCGTGCTGATCGGCACTTCTGGCTCTGGCAAATCCACCACTTTGAAGATGATCAACCGCCTGATCGAGCATGATAAAGGCAAGATCAGGTTTGCCGGTGAGGAGATCCATAAGTTCAAGCCACAGGATTTGCGCCGCCGTATGGGCTATGCCATCCAGTCGATCGGCCTGTTCCCTCATTGGACGGTGGAAGAGAACATCGCCACGGTGCCGCAGTTGCTGAAGTGGCCACGGGCGCGGATCCGCGATCGGGTGACTGAGCTGATGGAGCTGCTGCAACTGGAGCCGGACCTGTTCCGCCGCCGCTATCCACATCAGCTTTCCGGCGGACAGCAGCAGCGGGTTGGGGTGGCACGAGCGCTGGCCGCCGATCCAGAGGTGTTGCTGATGGATGAACCCTTTGGTGCGCTCGATCCGGTTACCCGGGCCTCGTTGCAGGCGGAGATTGCCCGCATTCATCAACTTTCTGGCCGCACCATCGTATTGGTGACGCACGATATCGATGAAGCGCTGGGGCTGGCCGATCGGATCGTGCTGCTCGATCAGGGGCGAGTGGTGCAGCAGGGCACTCCGTTGGAGCTGCTGACCAACCCGGTGAATGATTTTGTGCGTGACTTCTTTGGCCGCAGCGATCGGGGGATCAAGCTGTTGGCGTTGGGCACGGTAGCCGAAAGGGTGCGGCCGGGCGAAGCGGAAGGGGAACCTATCCAGGCCATGATGAGCCTGCGTGAGGCGCTTTCGGTGTTTGTTGCCCGAGGCAGCGAACGTTTGCCGGTGGTTGACGAACAGGGGCAAGCGCTTGGCGTGTTGCATTTCAGCGATTTGATTACACACAAGGCGCTATCATGAATATCACGCGCGGGTGGCGCGATCCTCTGCCGTGGACATTTGCTCTGCTAGTGGCGTTGGTCTTCGGCATGAACCATCTGCACGGCCTGTTTGCCGCTTGGTTCCCACAGTTGGAGCGGCCGGTGTATCAGCAGGACAGCTTCTTCTCGCTGGTTGTTGCGCACTTATCGCTGGTAGCCGTATCGAGCCTGATTGCGGTAATGATTGGCGTAACCGCTGGCATTGCGGTGACGCGCGCTGCCGGGAGGGAGTTTCGCTCATTGGTGGAAACCGTGGTTGCCGTTGGGCAGACTTTTCCACCGGTCGCGGTATTGGCGGTGGCGGTACCGGTAATGGGCTTTAGTGAACAGCCAGCGATTATTGCGCTGGTGCTGTATGGTTTATTACCGATCCTGCAAGGCACCTTGACCGGGATAGAGTCGGTTCCGGCGGGTACGCGTGAAGTGGCTCAAGGGGTGGGGATGAGCCGCTGGCAAGTTTTGTGGCGCGTTGAGTTGCCGTTGGCGGCCCCGGTGATCGTCGCGGGGATCCGTACTTCGGTGATTATCAATATCGGCACGGCGGCGATAGCCTCGACGGTGGGCACCAAAACGCTGGGAACGCCGATCATTATTGGCCTGAGCGGCTTCAATACGGCGTATGTGATCCAGGGAGCGGTGGTAGTGGCGTTGTTGGCGATCATTACCGACATGCTGTTCGAACGCTGGGTAGGCTACCTCACCGCCTGGCGTCAGCAACGGCTGACTGTCTCATCTTCTGCGGGGTAACTTCCATGGCGATAGTCTCTTTACCGATGTACGGCGTTAGCCACCAACAGGTGGAACCGTTCTGGCAGGCGCTACGCGATAAGCTGCAGCAACTGGGTATGGCGGAGGTTCCCCAGACGCTGAGTTGGCCGCAGGATTTGCCGCAACACTGGCAACGGCCGGATCTGCTACTTAGCCAGACCTGCGGTTATCCATTGGTGACGGTGTTACCACAGGTACAGCTGGTGGGCACTTACCATTACCGCGTGGAGGGTTGCAGCGGAGCGAACTATAGCAGTTGGCTGGTGGTGCGTGAGGATGAACCGGCTGACCGTCTGGAAGATTTTCGCGATCGCGTGGTGGCGTATAACAGCCGTGATTCACAGTCGGGGTATAACAGCCTGCGAGCCTTGATTGCACCGTTGGCGCGAGAAGGGCGGTTTTTCCGCCAGGCGATCGCCTCTGGTAGCCACTATCGCTCATTGGAGATGATCCTGGAGGGGCAGGCGGATATTGCGGCCATTGACTGCATCAGCTTTGCCCTGTTGAAACGGGCAAGGCCACAAGCCGTTGCTGGGCTGAAGATTATTGGCCGTACCGCTGCAGTACCAGGCTTGCCGTTGATCACGGCGGCCGGAACGCCAGACTCACAATTGGCAATCCTGCGCACCGCGGCCAGTGCCATGGTCAACCATACGGCCAGTGAAAGCCTACTGATCGGCGATTTTAGTCTGGTGCCGCGTGCCGCTTATCAGCGGGTGGCCGAGCTTGAAAGGCTAGCGGCCAACGCTGGCGTCACGGCGTTATAAAGCGGGTTATTTCGCTTGGATAGTGGCCGTTGGGGCGCTATCGGTAGCGGCATCGTTGGTGGTTGTGGTCTCTTCTTGTGGCGTAGTGGAACGGGTGTACATATTCAGCCCGGCCAGGAACACGCCGCTCAGAGAGCCGAAGGCACATAAGGCGATGACGATGAGGAACGCTTTTTTCCGCATAATGATGATTTCGCAGGTTGTCCAGAACAGCGGGAATTATAGCCCCTTCCCCGGGTGAAACAACACTCGTTTAATTGGGGGTATGCGGACTGCACCGATCCTCTGGTCTTTTTGGGCAGGATCAGGTTCGCAACTGAGGTTCAAAGGTTTTGCGAGGCGGATTCAGAACCCATTCGCTCATAATGTGCGCCGATGACAGCCTATGGTAGGTTTTTTATGTTAAGTCCAAGGATGACCGACATGAAAAAAGCCACCTCCACCCCGCATGATGCTTTATTTAAGCAGTTCCTCACCCATCCAGACACGGCCCGTGATTTCTTGGAATTACATGTGCCGCCTGCCTTACTGCAGTATTGCGATCTGAACACGCTAAAGCTGGAACCCGGTAGTTTTATCGAGAGCGACCTGCGTGCCCATTACTCTGACGTACTTTACTCGTTGCGAACCGAGAGAGGGGATGGTTATGTGTACGTTTTGATCGAACATCAAAGCTCACCCGACAAACATATGGCATTTCGTTTAATACGCTATGCCATTGCGGCAATGCAACGCCACCTTGAGGCAGGGTACGACCAGCTTCCTCTGGTTATTCCTATGCTGTTTTATCACGGTCAGGTGACGCCTTATCCCTATTCAATGAGTTGGTTAGAGGAATTTAGTGAGCCTGAACTAGCCAGGCAGCTCTATGCGGGGCATTTTCCGTTGGTTGACGTTACCGTCATTCCGGACGATGAAATCATGCAGCACCGCCGCATGGCCATTCTTGAGCTGTTACAAAAGCATGTACGCCAGCGCGACCTGGTTGAGCTGTTAGAACAACTGGTCACATTGTTGTTGGCCGGATACACTACTAAAGAGCAACTCATATCATTGGTGAACTATATGCTGTTGGTGGGGAAAGCAACCGAGCCGGAGACGTTGATCCGTGAGTTGGCCAGACGCGCGCCGCGGCATGAGGAGGAATTGATGACTATTGCAGAATATCTCGAGCAAAAAGGGTTCGAGAAAGGGATTAAGCAAGGCATGGAGAAAGGCATTGAGCAAGGCATGGAAAAAGGGCGGGAAACCGTGCTGGAAATAGCGAGTTCCATGCTGGCTGAAGGCTTTGATCGTGCCATGGTAATGAAGTTGACCGGTCTTTCCGCGGACGATTTGGCGCAAATCCGCCACTAACATCGGCGGTAGGTCTAGTGACCCCCGAGTTTATTATTCATTAGTGGTTAGGCTGAGGCTGGAATAACAACTAGCAGACCTAACCTCCCCCTTGGGGAGAAGTTAGGAGTAATGCTTTACTTGACGGCTGGTTGCACCTTGGCCGGGCGGGCAAACAGGTATTTACCCAGCGTCACCAACACCACCGCCGAGACGATAATCACCAACGCTAGCCACTCGCGCGGGCCCAGGGATTCGCCAGCAAAACCGACGCCGAGCAGCACCGCCACCACCGGATTGACGTAGGCATAGCTGGTTGCTACCGCCGGGCGTACGTTTTTCAGCAGGAACATATAGGCGCTGATCGCCAGCATTGAACCGAAAACAATCAGATAACCGAGCGCCATGAAGCCACTGAAGGTAGGCATTTTATCCAAATGCTCACCGCTCAGTTGGCTGGCGATGGTCAGCACCACGCCGGCCACCAGCATTTCTGCGGCACCGGCCATCGGCCCGGCAGGGAGCGAAATGCGTGAGCCGAGTACCGAACCAAAAGCCCAACTGGCCGAAGCCAACAGGATTAACAGCGCGCCGGTCGGGTTACCCACCAGGTTATTGCCGGTGTTGAGCAACACAATGCCCACCAGGCCAAGGGCGATGCCGGTCCATTCCAGCTTAGTATTGCGGATACCCCAAAACATGCTGAAGCATAGGGTGAACAGCGGAACCGTAGCGACCATCACCGCGGCAATGCCGGAAGGCACATCCTGATGCTCGGCTACCGTGACCAGGCCGTTACCCACGGCCAGCAATAGAATGCCAATGGTGCCAGCGGCGACCCATTGTTTCAGGGTGGGCAGGGCATGGCCCCGCTGCAACAGGAAAACGAACAGGATGATACCGGCAATCAGAAAGCGAATGCCCGCCATCATCAAAGGGGGCCAGCTTGCTACCCCCACGCGGATAGCGAAGTAGGTCGATCCCCAGACAATATATAACGTAAACAGCGCCCCGATTAACGGCAGGAGATGACGATTTTGTTGGCTCAGCATGGGTTTTTATTCGGTAGGGTGAAAAATCGTTAGGACACTCAGTAAACCTTAAGCCATGGCCGATAAGCAATGCTTTTCTACTCGTTTAGTGATGTCGTGATACCGGGGGAGGCTGCCAGTCCCTGGCCTACAATCAAGGGATTACGACTGGGAGATCTGGTAGGCGCAGCGGCGGGCCCCGGTAAGAATATGTTCGCTGCGCTCAACCTTGGCTTGCAGCACCTCGGTAAATACGTTTAGTTCGGCGCGGCAAAATCCTTGGCAAACCGCTGCGGCGCTGCAAATAGGGCAGTGATTTTCCACCAGCAGAAACTCGCCGTCTTTCTCTTCACTCCACTCGGCCATATACCCTTCACGGCAACGGATGGCTGCCAGACGAGCAACACGTTCACGTAAATCGGCTGCACCGATCATCGCCTGTTTATAATTAATTCGAGTTTCCTGCTCTCGACTGTCGATCAGCAGGTCCATCGCCTGTTCACCCAGCTTGTCACGCACCGTGCGTAACAGTTGGGCGGTTAATTCGGCATGGGCGTCGGGAAAGTGGGCGTTACCTGCGGCGGTCAACTGCCAGAGCTGAACTGGGCGGCCAACGCCGCGGGTTTCGGCCTTGGCTTCCACCAGGCCTTCTTTTGCCAGCTTGACGAATTGCTGACGAGCGGCTTCACCGGTGGTGCCGAGGACTTTTCCCGCTTCTGAGGCTTGCTGCGGACCGTGGGTTTTCAACAGCTTCAGCAAGCGGTCACTGACCGAATGTGCGGTGCATTCGCCATTTTCCAAGTTAATTCTTGACATATTACAGCGCCTCGCCCTTAATTATTCCAAGATATTGCTTGTTAAATTTAGCCTAATAGCAAGATCAACTCAATGCCATTCCTCTGAAAACAGGACGATAACCGTGATAACCGATGATAATAGCCGTTGGAGCGATCTCTTTTCCGGCAAAAATGCCGCCAGTGCCATCGCACTGTCGCTCGGCGTCGCCTTGCATGCGATCAATATTCTGGTGGCGACCACCATTTTACCTTCAGTGGTGCAGGACATCGGTGGGTTGGATCTCTATGCCTGGAACACCACCCTGTTTGTGGTGGCCTCGATATTAGGCTCGGCGCTGTCGGCACGTTTGCTGAGTGGCTACGGGGCGCGTAGTGCTTATCTGGTGGCGTCGCTGTTCTTCATCGTGGGCGCGATGCTGTGTGCGCTGGCCCCCTCCATGCCGGTGATGTTGATTGGCCGCACGGTACAGGGGTTTGGCGGCGGCCTGATCTTTGCACTGTCCTACGCGATGATTAACCTGGTGTTTGAACAGAAACTCTGGCCACGCGCCATGGCGCTAATCTCCGCGATGTGGGGGATTGCCACGTTGGTGGGCCCTGCCGTCGGCGGGATTTTTGCCGAATTGAACGCCTGGCGCTGGGCGTTCGGTATTCTGTTGCCGATCATGGTGCTGTACGCCGCCTTTACGTTCCGTATCCTGCCCAAAGGTAAACCGCAGCAGCGGCCAACGCCGTTACCGTTGATGCAGTTGCTGCTGCTGGCTGGCGCGGTATTGGTGGTATCGGCTGGCAGCCTGGCAGATAGCGGTTGGCTAAACGTGGGCGGCATCGTGCTGGCGTTGCTGTTGTTGATTGGGTTAATCCGGCGTGAGGGACATTCCCGCGCCCGCCTGCTGCCATATCAGGCACTGCGTCGTGGTTCAGCGCTGGCTTCGTTGTACGTTACGGTAACGCTATTGGTGATCGGCATGACCAGCGAGATCTTTGTGCCTTACTTTTTGCAAACCTTGCATGGTCAGTCACCGCTGATTTCCGGCTATATCGCAGCCACTATGGCAGCGGGTTGGACCCTCTCAGAAATCCTTAGCTCCGGTTGGCGCGGCGTGGGGATCCGTTTGGCGATAATCAGCGGGCCGATCCTGGTACTGCTTGGTTTGCTGGGGTTGGCAGTGCTGATGCCAATTCCTTCTAACGGCCACTGGCAGGCGCTGGGGCCGATCGTGCTGGCTTTGACGTTGGTCGGTTTCGGTATCGGTTTTGGCTGGCCGCACCTGCTGACACGCATTTTGCAGGTGGCCCCGCAGGCCGATAAGGATATCGCCGGGGCCTCCATCACCACGGTGCAGCTGTTCGCCACGGCGTTTGGCGCGGCATTGGCGGGGATGGTCACCAACCTGGCCGGATTTACCACGCCGGGTGGCATTGAGGGCGCGGCCTCCGCTGCTCATTGGCTGTTCCTGCTGTTTGCCTTGGCCCCACTGTTGGCGATCTACAGCGCCTGGCGCAGTGCGGCCATTAGCCAGCCAGCCGAGGAGTCTAGTCATTCTCCGAGCACATCGACTTCCTGATAACGAAAGGGTGAGTGAGCTAAATTAATCAGCCGCCATCCATAGATGGCGGTTTTTGCAAGATGGCGAAAATAAACTTATGTATAACTATGATCACGGCAATTGAAAAAAATACCGAGACGATAAGTTTGGATATTCCCGCTGGGGCAGAGTAGAGAGAGTTAACACCGATACCTGCACCGGATGTAAAAAATGAAGATAAAACCAGGCCGATGACGACAGAAAGGGTCCAATAGGTTTTTTTCATGTTTTTCCTTAGTAACGGCCTCAGACCTAAGTGGTGCAGTAGGAATCTCCGTTATTTAACGTAGCCTCCATCCATGCGGTTGCCGATGGATGGAGGCCTTTAGGGTTTGTTTTTTTTAAAGATGGCACAAATAACTTTATGGAGTACCATGATAAAGTAAATTGAAAAAACCATTGAGACGACAAGTTTGGATATTCTCTCAGGGGCCGAGTAGAAACGATTAGCTTCAATTCCGGCGCCGGACAGAAAAATTGAGGATAAAACCAGCCCGATGACGACAGAGACGATCCAATAGAGTTTATTCATTTTTTCTTACCAGCTGCAACCGCCGCTGCCATTTTTGCCACTGCAACTGCCAGAGCTTTTATTTCCGCCAGGGCCAGTGCCGACATTACCACCTCCTCGGCCACCATCTTTGAAACAGCCGCCGGTCGCAGCGCCATAAGCCAGGCCAGCAGCCATACCTCCCGGACCACCAACAGTACCTTTAGCCATGTTTGCCAGCATGCCTTCGATACAATCGGTATTGCCATACTTGTTATAGAAACCGCCGGAGCTATTTCCGGCACTATTATTTCCACGGTTATTGCGATTTCCTCCGCCGTTATCCGAACGATCTCCACCATTATTACCTCGTCCGCCAGCTACATAGCCTAATAACGATAAGTCAATAACTTCCATAGGAAACTCCTTTTGATGAGGTGTTTTTTGAGTGTATTTTTCTAAATGCAAGTTATTATTAACTCATCCATAATCGTATATCAATGGTTTTTTGAGGGGATGATTGTGATATTTTTATTTTTAATGGTTGTCGTAAGTTTAAAATGTAATATGTTTTTAAATTCCATAGATAATCTAACTTCCTATTAGGATGGCACTAAGGTTGATAATATTATTAGAAGGTTTAACTGAATAGACTAAAATAGATGTTTTAATTTTATCATTTAGCCGTTTAATACTCATTTAAGTGTGAAACCGGTGGGAAGCGTGCAGGTTAGACGACCGTTAAGCGCATGGATGCGCGGTATGAGCCTTCATGGACGGAGCCACTGCGTGTCGGCGTTCTACATGCTTCTTACCTGTTGCACCATTAAACCCAGCTATTTAGCTGCAGGGGGATATGGGCAATTTTGTACAAACGCCCGATCTTGCCGAGTGCTAGAATGAGTTTCAATCCGCGTGGAAGGTAAGTATGGCAGAGAGCGTGAGCAGGAAAGGGCGTCAGGAACAGGCTAATTTCATGCACGTCGACGATCTCGGCGGGCTGGAAGTGTTGCAGGCCACCTATCGCCGCCAGACCTTCTCCCGCCACAGTCACGAGGGGTTCTGCGTAGGCGTGATTGATGATGGAGCCCAGCGTTTTTACCGTACTGGCGGCGAGCATGTCGCGCCGTTGGGCAGTGTGATCCTGGTCAACGCCGATGATATCCATACCGGCAGTTCCGCCAGCGAAGACGGTTGGTCCTATCAGGCCATGTACCCCAAACCGGAGCTGTTGGCGTTCTTATCCCGCGATCTGAAAACCGTCGCCGGGGCCACCCCCTATTTCCCTAACCCAGTGGTGCAGGATGCCGGGCTCGCCGGACAATTACGCTTAGCCTTTGGCATGATGCGCAGTAACGAAAACCGTCTGGTGAAGGAGACATTGGTGTTTTCGGCGCTGACCTGGTTAATGCTGCGTCACGGCAAAAGCCGCATAGAGCCTGCCACGCAAAGTAAGGCGCAAAGCCAGATAGCGCGGATCAAAGCCTTCCTGGATGATTTCCCCGAGGCTAATATCTCCCTGCTGGAATTAGCAGAGAAGGCCGGGCTGAGCCCTTATTATCTGCTGCGTCAGTTTCAACAGGCGACCGGTTTGCCGCCCCATGCCTATCAGATCCAGGCGCGTTTACGTAAAGGGCGCCAGCTGTTAAAGGCGGGCAATGGCGTATTGGAGACGGCACTGGCCTGCGGTTTTCACGATCAGAGCCATTTCCACCGTCATTTCCGCAAGTCCATCGGCGTGACGCCCGGTGACTACGTCAAATCGTTGAGATAAATACGCAAGCGGATACAATACTCGCCCTCTTTCCTGCGCTATTCTACTCCTTCGTTCGAAGGAGAAAATAATGACTTACCAATCAACACTCACGGAGCCGCCAACGTTGCGCCTGCGCCCGGCCTTGCAAGGTGCGGTGGCGATCCTGCCGCTGTGCCTGGCGGTATTGCCCTGGGGGATCCTGGCAGGTTCAATGGCGATCCAGAGTGGCCTGACGGCGGCAGAGGGGCTGGGGATGTCGGCGATTGTTTTTGCCGGGGCCTCCCAACTGGTGGCGATGGGGATGATCAAGACCGGTGCCGGTATGCTGGCGATCCTGATCTCCACTTTTTTTGTCACCGCCCAGCACTTCCTCTACGGCCTGCGCCTGCGGGAATGTATTGCTCCGTTACCGTTGAGATGGCGTGTCGCACTGGCGTTTTTGCTGACCGATGAGCTGTTTGCCCTGACCGGCGATCATGGCCCGGCACGCTTTAACCGTTGGTATGCATTGGGGGCTGGGCTGGCGTTTTATTTGAGCTGGTTCTTTGCCACTTTGCTCGGCGTAGTGGCGGCCAGCAGCATCGATCTGGATCGCTACGGGCTTGATTTCTCGATCGCCGCGACCTTTATCGCCATCATTGTGCCGCTGGTACGTAATCTGCCGGTGCTGGCCTGCGTTTTGACATCCTTGGTGCTGTCGATTGGTTTGCACCATTATCAGGTGCCTGGGGCATTGATTATTACCACCGTGGTGGCGATGCTGGTTGGGCTGCTGTGCAGTAGGGGGAAAGAATGATCTGGCTGACCATTGTGTTGATGGGCGTGATCGTCTTCTTCAACCGCTACTGTTTCCTGGCACCTGGCCTGCCGGTGCGCTTATCGCAACGGATGAGGACACTGTTGAGCTTCTCGGTACCTGCAGTACTGACCGCCATCTGCGGACCAATCATCGCTTTCAACGGGGATGAGTGGCGTGCACTGCCCGAAAACCCTTATCTATGGGGAGCCGTGTTCGCCATTGTTCTGGCCGTTTTCCTGCGTAATACGCTGGCGGTCGTGGTGTTGAGTATGCTGATGTTTATTCTGCTACGTACACTGCTGTAACCCACGCCCCACAATTTTCCCCCTGGATCAATTAGGGGGAGAGCATCACATTGCCATTGTCATTTCAAACTGACGCAACGGATCTTCGCGCCAGCCAAGGTGCTGGAAGAAGGGAGCGATGTCGTCTGGGACAAACACATTGGCCGACAGCGCCAGTGGGGCAAACTGTGCTTGCAGCGCTTGCAACAGACGGCGCGCCTGGCCTTGGCCGCGTAGCGCTGGTGGCACATAAATCATGCGCAGATGGCACTGTTGTGCGCCCGGCATCACCAAAGCAAAAGCCTGCTGGTCCAGAGTGAAGGCGCGTGGGGTACCGGGCAGCTTGTACAGTGACTCTGGGGCGATCAGCCACGGCAAGCCATGCTGGCCGTCGGCGGTCATTTGCTGGGCAAGTGCCAACGGGTCGATCGGTTGCAAGGTTGCCGAGGGTTCCGGGGTTGCCAAGGGGGCGTGAAATCCCAATAGCGTACGGGTGATGGCCAAGCCAGCCTGTTGATACAGCGCCAGTGCCGCTTGATTACCGGCGATCACTTCCAGCGAAAGCTGGCGATCGCCTCGCGTACGGGCATCCGTGATAATGCGTTGCATCAACGTCCTGCCTAACCCTCTGCCACGCATTTCCGGGCGGATAGACAAGGCCGCTACACGGCTATGTTGGCCCCGGCGCGCGATCAGGGCCAGAGCCACCGGGTGCTGCTGGTGGGTGACGACAATGCTGTGATTCAGGCTGAGGTCTTCGGCGGCAAAGCGGCTGCTAAAGGTTTCGCCGTCGATCACAAAGGGAACAATGTAGTTCTCAAAACAGTGGCTGAGTATTTGCGCCAACTGCATACTGCTGTAGGGCAAAGCGGTGTGAAACTCGAACTGACTATCGATAGGCATGACGGTTCCAAAGCAAATAACCAAAGCTATACATTTAGCCGGGAATAGATTAACAGGCAAGCTTTACGCCACAAACCTGTGGGGGGGAACATGTTCGACCGTAGGGGCGACGCATGCTGCGCCCGTCTAATAGCAGGCTCTGCAGTTTCGGCGGCATGTGTGGTTCTGGCTGAAGAGTCGTGATGAAAAAGCCGGGCGAATTTGCCCGGCGAAGTCACTTCAGAAATAGCCGTAGCTATAAATTGCAGTAGTGGTTATGTGTCACAGCGTAAATCAGAACTGATAGGTCAGAGCCACGGCAATCACGTCGTCGGTTTTCAGACCTAGCTTGTTGTTGTCATCGAGTTGGTTGATTTTATAATCCACATAGGTGGACATGTTTTTATTGAAGTAATAGTAAGCACCCACATCAATATATTTCACCAGGTCGGTGTCACCGATATTTTCAATGTCTTTAGCCTTGGACTGGACATAAGCCAGTGACGGGCGTAGGCCAAAGTCGAACTGATATTGCGCAACCACTTCCACGTTCTGGGTTTTATTGGCAAACCCGCTTACGGAGGTCGCGGCATTATTAATGGTCGCAGTGCCGGAAATTGGCGTCAGGTTATGAGTTTCTGCATAGGTAGCGGCCAGATACACGCTGTTGGCGTCGTATTTCAGGCCGGTTGCCCACACGTCGGCTTTATCGCCCTTGCCATAGCTGCTCTGTTTCTGGCCGGTAGTCCGGTTAGAAGAGGCATAGGCAGCGGTAACGCTGACGCCATCGATGATCTCGTAGCTGGAAGACAGACCGAAGCCGTCGCCGTTAGCTTTGCTGTTAGCGCGGGCATCGTTTTCGTTCTTGCCCTGATACTGCAACGCGAACTTCAGGCCGTCGACCAGGCCGAAGAAGTCGTTGTTACGGTAGGTAGCCACGCCGTTGGCGCGCCCGGTCATAAAGTTGTCGGTTTTGATATAGGTATCATCGCCAAATTCCGGCAGCATATCCGTCCAGGCGGCAACGTCGTAAATAACGCCGTAGTTACGGCCATAGTCGAATGAACCAAAGTTTTTCACTTTCAAGCCAGCAAAACCAAGACGGGTTTTAGTGTCTTTAGTGCCATCCGATTCGCTATGGTTGGCGGCGATCTGATATTCCCACTGGCCATAGCCGGTCAGCATATCGTTAATCTGGGTTGCCCCTTTAAAGCCGATACGTACGTAGGTTTTATCACCATCATTGCTGGTATCGTCAGAGAAATAGTGCAGTGCTTTTACCCGGCCATAAAAATCAAGCTTGTTGCCATCTTTATTGTAGATCTCTGCTGCCTGTGCAGTCTGGGCAATGAAAAGTGCCGCAATAACGGCAAGAAGATTAGGTTTCATGGTGTTCCCTGCTTTATATGATTGAAAGACGCTGATCATCTGTTTTATTACGATGCTACTTTGCTGCCGGAGCTAGCGCAGCGCAGATTTTTTACCGCAGTTGTGTGATGTATTTATGACAGGCCAGGTAAATGGATATTGAATAGTGAAAATAAACCCAGGAGATGCATTTTTTGTTGCAGATGAGAGGGGTTCTGTTGTGCAAACATGCGAGATTATGCGCAAAAAATTCGATGTCCCACTGTGGGAGAAGGGGCCTCCTTGAGGTGCGTTTCGCAATGTTGACCAGCCAATCGTAACTCGGGCTGACGCCGCGGACGGTCTGTGGGACAATAGCGCCATCATTTCGTTTAGATAAGAGTTGAATGGCGCTTTCCCCCGCAGTTAAAGATCAGATCGGCCAGTGGTACAAAGCCCTGCAGCAGCAAATACCGGATTTTATTTCGCGTGCCCCTCAGCGGCAGATGATTGCCGAAGTGGCGAAGACCCTGGCCGGAGATTACCCACGCCATCTGGCGATCGAAGCGCCAACCGGCGTGGGTAAAACGCTCTCGTACCTGATACCGGGTATTGCCGTTGGCCGTGCCGAAAGCAAACCGCTGGTGGTCAGTACCGCCAACGTGGCGCTGCAGGATCAGATCTACAGCAAAGATTTACCGCTGTTGAAAAAGATCATTCCCGATCTGAAATTCACCGGCGCGTTTGGCCGTGGGCGCTATGTTTGCCCGCGCAATCTGGCGGCGATGAGCACCGACGTGGTCGAGCAGGGCGATCTGATGCTGTACCTGGACGAAGACGAGCTGGCGCCATCTAGCGGTGAAGAGCAGGCGCTGTGCCAAAAGCTGGCGAAAGCCCTGGCGCGCCATGAATGGGATGGCCTGCGCGATCACTACCAGCTATCGATCGATGACCCCCTATGGGGCAAGCTGAGTACCGACAAGGCCAACTGCCTGGGGCGCAACTGCCACTATATTCGTGAATGCCCGTTCTACATCGCCCGCAAAGAAATTGAAACCGCCGACGTGGTGGTAGCCAACCACGCGTTGGTGATGGCGGCGCTGGAAACCGAGTCGGTATTGCCGAACCCAAAAGAGCTGCTGCTGGTGCTGGACGAAGGCCATCATTTGCCGGAGGTGGCACGGGATGCGCTGGAGATTGACGGTGAGATCACCGCGCTGTCAACCAACCTCCAGCTCGATATGATCGTGCGCCAGGTAGAACAGTGCATGACACAGTACCGGCCAAAGAACCCGCCGGGGTTGGCCAATAGCGAACGGCTAAAAAACCACTGCGAAGAATTGCGCGAGCTGATCCAGATTTTTGAGCACCAGGCCAATGCCTACCTGCCGCCAGATAGCGGTAACGCCGAATATCGCTTCGAAATGGGCGAACTGCCTGCGGAGATGGTTGAGATCTGCGCGCGTCTGTTCAAACTGACGGACGGCCTGCGCGGCCTGGCCGAATTTATTCTTAACGACCTCACCGAGCAGACCGGCAAGCACGACATTGTGCGGTTGCATCGTACCATCATCCAGATGAGCCGCACGCTGGGCTACCTTGAAGCGATGAGCAAACTGTGGCGGTTGGCGGCAATGGATAAATCCTCCAACGCGCCGATCTCCAAATGGATTGCGCGTGAGCTGCGCGATAACGTTACCCATCTTTATCTGCATTGCGTGGGCATCCGTGTCAGCGATCAGTTGGAAAAACTGCTGTGGCGCAAGGTGCCGCACGTGGTGATCACCTCGGCAACGTTACGCTCATTGAATAGCTTTTCACGGTTGCAAGAGATGAGCGGGCTGAGCGAAAAAGCGGGCGATCGCTTCGAAACGCTGTCTTCGCCGTTTAATCACGTCGAACAGGGTAAAATCGTCATTCCCAAAATGCGTTTTGAACCGGCGATGGCCAACGAGGCCGAGCATCTGGAAGAGATGGCGCGCTTTTTCCGTGGCGAGCAGGCCAGCGGCCAGCATAAGGGGATGCTGATCCTGTTCAGCAGCCACCGTGCGATGCAGACCTTCCTCAGCTATGTCACCGATCTGCGTCTGATGTTACTGGTGCAGGGCGATCAGCCGCGCTACCGGCTAGTGGAAGAACACCGTAAGCGGGTAGAGAAGGGCACTGCCAGCGTGTTGGTCGGGCTACAGTCATTTGCCGAAGGTTTGGATCTGAAAGGTGAACTGCTGACCCAGGTGCATATCCACAAGATAGCTTTCCCGCCGATCGACAGCCCGGTGATCCTCACCGAGGGCGAATGGCTTAAATCCCTCAATCGTTATCCGTTTGAGGTGCAGAGTTTGCCAAGCGCGTCGTTTAACCTGATCCAACAGGTGGGCCGCCTGATCCGAAGCAACGAGTGCCACGGTGAAATCGTGATTTATGACCGCCGCCTGTTGACCAAGAGCTATGGTTCACGCCTGTTGGCGGCGCTGCCGGTGTTCCCGATCGAACAGCGCGAGGTGCCGGAAGCGGACAAAGCCCATAAGGCGGCGTTAAAATCTGCGGCAGAGGCCACCAAGAAAGAGAAAAAGCGCAAAAATCCGTTTGCTCGCCGCCGTACCCGCTGATTACAGCATTGCTTCAAACGCGGCACTGGTGGGGCAATCAGGTTGTGCGCTGTACATGACCAGCCGCAGGTGGTTGTCTTCATCGACAATAAACGAGGCGTGTTCAAACGTGACTTCGCCTGCCCCTGCAACCAGGAAAGTGCGTTGCCCCTGGCAGCGGCCATGAATATCGTGCTGCTGCCACAGTTGGCGAAATTGGGGTGACACATTGCTCAGAGCCTGAATGCGTTGCAACATGGTGGCATCTTGCGGGGCGCGGGCGTAATCACGTCGAAAGCTGGCCAGGATTTGCGGGGCTTGCTCCTGCCATTCCATCAACCGCTGATTGAGTTCGGGATCGGCAAACAGCATCCACAGCATATTGCGCTGCTGTGGCTGACGCTCAGCGATGGTAAACAGGCGGTCTGCCGCCGGGTTCCAGGCGATAATATCCCAACTCAGGTTCATCACATAGGCCGGGCGCAGGGTGAGATCGTCCAGCAAGCGGCGTACTAAGGGGGTAACCTGGCACCATTGATGGCCTGCTACCACCGGGGGCCGCTGATGCGCCAGTAAAAACAGATGATAGCGTTCGGTCGCATCCAGCTTCAGAACCCGTGCCAGATCCTCCAAAAACTCCACCGAAGCATTGATTTCCCGCCCCTGTTCCAGCCAGGTGTACCAGGTCAGGCCCACGCCAGCTAATGCGGCAACCTCTTCACGTCTTAGCCCAGGCGTACGCCGCCGCGTACCGCTCGGCAGGCCAACGGCCTGGGGAGAGAGTTTTTCACGCTTCATACGCAGAAAATCTGCCAACTCTTGGCGGGTTCGGTTAAGGGTACGTGGTGGCATCGACGGGTCCTGTTACTCTTAGTAATAGTATAACTGGCTATATAGTAACAGTTTAAAGCATGTTCCATACTGCCGCCATCATGATATCAGGGGGCGTTATGGAACAGAGTTTTTCTAACAGCAAGGCTGGATTACCTGGGCTGCCGGTGTTGCTACTCGGTGGGTTCGTCACTATGTTCGATTTGTTTGTGGTTAACGTGGCGGTGCCGGTGATCCAGCAACAGTTCAACGCCAGCTTTGCCGGGGTTGGGTTGATTATCGCCGGTTATGAACTGGCTTTTGGCATCTTGCTGATTGCTGGCGGACGCTTGGGAGACCGCTTCGGCCGGCGGCGTATGTTCAGCTATGGCATGTTGGCTTTTGCGCTGACCTCGACGCTTTGCGGTCTGGCGGGTTCGCTGTGGGTGCTGATTGTTGCCCGCTTTTTGCAAGGCGCAGCGGCCGCGCTGCTGTTTCCACAAATTTATGCCTTATTGCGCGTGCTGTATGGTGAAGAGCAGCGGCGGCGAGCCTTTGCTCGTTTGGGGATGACGCTGGGGTTGGCGGCGATTTGTGGCCAGGTGTTAGGTGGTTTTATTATCGAGGCTAATATTCTGGGCAGCAGTTGGCGCATGATCTTTCTGATCAACCTGCCGATTGGCGTGCTGGCGGTGATGGCGGCGCGACGCATTCCTGAGTCCAGACTGGCGCAGGCCCAGCGGCTGGATGCTAAAGGCCTGCAGCTGGCCGCTGGCGGTTTGCTGCTGTTACTGTTCCCGTTACTGGAAGGCCCATCGCGCCACTGGCCTTGGTGGACTGTGCCGATGATGGTGCTGGCAGTGGCGCTATTAGCCTGGTTTGTCCGTTGGGAACGGCAACTTGCCCGTCATTCCGGTGATGCGGTGCTCGATCCGGCGCTATTTCGCCAAGGTCACTTTGCCCGTGGCACGGCAATTGTGCTGGCGATTTACTCCACCGCATCCTCATTCTTTCTTTGTTTTGCCCTGCTGTTACAGGCCGGAATAGGGCTGACGCCGTTCCAGGCGGGTTGCCTGTTCGCTCCGGCCAGCGCCGCCTTTATGCTGGCCTCCTTTTTGGCTCCGGGCTGGGTGCAACGCTGGGGGAATATTGTGTTGGCTGGCGGGGTGGTGGTCTACGCCAGTGGCTTGGTATTGTTGATGGTGGAGGTGCTATGGGGACGGGCGTTCAGCCATCCGTTACAACTTTTACCCGGCCTGATGATTTTGGGCTTTGGTCAGGCATTGAGTATGACGCCCTTGCTTAATTGGGTGCTTGGCCTGGCGAAGGAGCATCAGGCCGGTATGGCGGCAGGCTTGGTGTCAACGGTGCAGCAGGTAGGCGGTGCTCTGGGGATAGCGGCCAGCGGTATGTTCTTTGTTCCGCTGCTGGCCGGGGGCGCAGAGCCACAGCACTATGCCAGAGCCTTTGCTGGTGCTATGGGTTACAACCTGCTGGCGATGCTGGTTGCCTTGGTGTTGCTGCTCTACACCCACCGGCAGCTAGGCAGGGGCGGTTAAAGCATTATCGCGCCGGTTTGCCCGGCGCTGCGTTACCATTTACCAGCCACCACCACCTCCGCCGCCGGAACCCCCACCGGATGAGCCCCCACCCGACGATCCAGAACCCCGAGAGCTGGAGCCTGATGAACTTGAACCGGAACTTGAACTGCTGCTGGGTGTAGCCATAGACGATGCGGTACAGGAGCGGCTAAAGCGATTCACGCGCTGCCAGTCTGCGTCGGCAAAGGCTTCCGACATAGCTCCGGATTTACTGAGATATTCGGCAAAGGTGTTGGCCCAAGTCTTGCCCACGCCGAGCGCTAGCGCAGCCGGTAGCAAGCTCTCAAAGTGGGCAACCAACTGATCGGGTGGGTAAAGCGCCTGATAGCGATTCCGCTCGGCCGTGCCCAGGTACAGTTTCAGCCCTTGCGCAGTGGCCAAATCATTCAGCCCCCGTTGGGTGTATCGCGGGATCATCAAGCCAAAAGCTATGCATAGCAGAATGGCGACCAGCAGCGCGCCAATATAGCCGGCTGGAAACTGAGTCAGGGGCAACATGCCAAACAAGAAAGCGCCACCGCCAAAGGTAGCTAGCGGGCCAAATATCAGCGAAATAACCAAAGGGATGAAGCCAAAAGTATTCCAGGTTTTTCTCGGGCTAAATAAAAATCTCAGCGGTAAAGAGAGTAGCGAGATCCCGAGCAGCAGGAATATCAGGGCAGGAATGGTGATCACTGCCGCGCCGAGATTAAACAACGCTCCGCAGATCACCGGGATCAGCAGCATGAGATAAACCGCGCGGCGCACCGGTTTACCCCATTTGTTGAATAATATCTCACGCTGGTCCTCACTGCGCTTTTCCAACCATTTACGGGCATTTTGCATTGGCCGCTGATAGGCCAGGCCGAGGTTGATATTTTTGCGGCTGCCGCTAAACAGCAGGCCGAGTAACTGCTTATCGCTGGTGGTCAACCGCTGGTTATTGTTATCCGATTGGTACGATAGCCATTGTTCATCCGCCGACTGAAACTTGGAAAACCACGGGCCTGAGGATTTGCTCGCTTTGAGCGTGATCGCCGCGCCGCGTTTGGCGACCAGATCCAACAGATCGCTGCTGAAGGCCACGTCGTCGTACTTACGCTGGGTAATAAACCGCAGATAGCCTGGCGACATGGTGGTAGGCATCGCATACAGCGGCACAACCGGCGGCATCTTCAAGCCGATGGCGGTCACGTTTTTTTGCCACCACCATAAACAATAGACTGCGAGCAGCAGCACCGGTATCCAGAGTGCACTGGTTGCCAGAGTGGGCAATAGCAGGTGTACCAACGGTGAAGAAGCTTGTGGGGCGGCGGCACCGGCTAGAATATCTCGTGGCCAGGTGTAGACCACGGTTAGCCCTTCGCCTTGGTCCAGCGGTTGCGTGGTTTGCACTCCACCGTTGGGAAGTATTCTGGCGTTGTGCTCTTTCGCTCCCCGCGCTCCGGTATACACATCAATAGTGCGCAGCCGGGTATCTCTGCCTTCGTTATCCAGATAATTGCTGGTGTCTGGCAGTTCCAGTTGGAAGCTGGCTTTGGTGATCGGGTAGGCCCAATCGTTACCCGTGACGTTCCAGTAGAGCTCGTCCCATTCGGGGAAGCGGCTGAAGTGGTTGCTGACCTGATAGCGGATCTGGTAGTTATAGATCGCCGGTTGCAGGATGTGCTCAGCGCTGCCAATACGCACCGTCAGCGTTTTCGAAGACTTATCCAGGCTATAGGGTTCGGCGACTCCGTCGCGCAACACTTCTTTAATATGATAATCGACGCTGAAAATCTTGCCGTCCTGGCGGTTCCAGGTGAGCGGCAGAGTGCGGAAAATCCCACGGCGTATCTCTTGCCCTAAAGACAGCACCTTGATGTTTTCCCGCATCTCCATGCTGCCGTCCGGGTTAAAGTGCGCCTGGGTATCAAATGAGAGAATATGCTCATAGGCGCGCACCCAACGGGGATCACTTGGTGCCGCCTCTCTGTCTGGGGCCTCTGCAACGGGAGCTGCCCCAACGGCGATATCATCAGCCGTAGCCGGCGCGGCTCCTGCCATCAATAGCGATAACACCCATAAAACGCGTACTACCCAACCAGATATTGCAGCCATCGCGCTAGTCCATCCGTGGCACTTTAGCTTCTTCGGGATCTTCGAGTTCGAAGAACGCATCCGCTTTAAAATTAAACAGGCGAGCCAGGATTAAACTGGGGAACGACTCCACCAGAATATTGAAATCGCGCACCGTACCGTTGAAATAGCGGCGTGCCATTTGCAGTTGCTCTTCGATCTCTGCCAGGGATTGTTGCAGGGAGAGGAAGTTCTCGTTGGCTTTAAGCTCTGGGTAGGCTTCTGCCAGCGCAAAAATGCGGCTCAAAGCACCAGAAAACTCTTTTTCACTCTCGGCAACCTGAGGGGTGTTGCTAACCAGGTCTCTGCGCTGGCGCGAGAGTGTTTCAAACAGCTCTTTCTCATGCAGAGCGTAGCGCTTTACCAGGGTTAACAGGTTGGGGGCCAGATCGTGGCGGCGTTTGAGCTGCACCGCTATACCGCTCCATGCGTCGTCTTTGAAACGGCGCAGTGAGATAAAGCGGTTATAAGTCATCATGGCCCAGATCAGCACCACGGCGATCGCGGCCACAGCGATATAAATTTCCATTTTTCATTCCATGTTTGACGGGGGAATACATCATTCCATTGTATGTTTACGGATACTATCTTATTCCGCTATGGCTGGTAAATCTTGCTAGGTCTAGCCAGCCTTGGTGCGGGCCAATCTACCGGGGTTGAGCGCCGTCGCGGATAAGGTATGCTTATCGCAAACCGAATCAGCGGAGCGAGCAATGGATTACAGCAAAATTATCAAAGAAATAGGCCGTGGCAAGAACCATGCGCGCGATCTGGATCGGCAAACGGCTTTTGAGCTCTATCAGGCGATGCTGGCCGATGCCGTGCCGCCCCTGGAGTTGGGAGCTATCCTGATCGCCATGCGTATCAAGGGGGAAGCCGAGGAGGAAATGCTTGGCTTCTATCAGGCGATGCAACAGCAGGTGATGCGGCTGCAACCCCCGCAGGGCCGCCCGATGCCGGTGGTGCTACCCAGTTACAATGGTGCTCGTAAACAGGCCAACCTGACGCCATTACTGGCGCTGTTGTTGGCCAAAGTCGGGCTGCCGGTAGTGGTTCACGGTGTCGTGAACGACTGCACGCGTGTCACCAGCGCAGAGATTTTCCGTGAGCTTGGGGTGCCGTGGTCTGAAGATCCTCAGACTGCCCAACAGCGTTTGGACGGCGGAGATGCGGTGTTTATCCCTGTGTCGGCGCTTGCGCCAGCGTTGGAAAACCAGCTTGGCTTGCGTTGGAAGATGGGCGTGCGTAACAGCGCCCACACGCTGGCAAAATTGGCGACGCCATTTGGTGAGCAGGACGTGCTGCGCATCGCCAGCGTTTCTCATCCGGAATACGTCGAGCGCGTTGCCTCATTTTTCTGCCAGATCGGTGCACGGGGATTACTGATGCATGGCACCGAAGGGGAGGCTTACGCCAATCCGCAACGCTGTCCAAAAATCCACTATATCGTCGGTGGTGAGCAGCATATTTTGCTGGAACGGCCAGAACTGGATGCGTTAGCTGAGGTGCCTGCCGCCAAGGATGCTGCAACCACGGCGCGTTGGACGGAACGTTGTCTGGCTGGCGAGGTTGCCATTCCCGAGCCTATCGCTCGACAGGTTGCTTGTTGTCTGGTCGCTGCCGGCCAAGTGGAGACATTGGAGCAGGGGCTGGTCAGACTGCGATAATCTGCCTAATTACCTTTATTACCAGGGGCGAAAACCTTTGCCCCGAGTATTTATCACTGTTGTGCTGGTTATTTTGAGTAAAAAAAATCTCAAATGCCAAACTATATATTACTAACCACTTAAATTATGGCATAAGCTGGTGGGATATGTGATAAAGCGGGGTAAAAACGTTTAAAACTCAGTGTATAACTTTAAAGAAGTAGATTACACTCAGCCCATCAGCTTTGGGGTCTTGCAGGATTTTCCATCGATTGCGGAGGTTTGCTCCGTCTTGGTTGTAAAAAGGGACTTGTAAGCTACTCTATCTAAACCATAAGAAGAGAAGCGCTTAAAATACATAGACGTTTTCCATTATGTATTTGGGTTATAGATCACGTTATTTTGTATTCGTGATTTGTATGTATTCATACAGTGCCAAGTGTAATCTTATAGGTCTGGATTATGAGTAAATATGATGATGTCCAAGGATTTAAAGATAAGACAAATCTCAAAGGGCTTGATTATAAAGAATTTCCTCGCGACGATGTGGCATCGGCTCCGCACCGTTGGTCTATTGTTGATCAAGTGGCAGGTAATGGTGGCATCCCTGCCAGCATCTCGCAGCCAACGCCGATCACTAGTACGGATCTCTCTTCCAATGCACCTTTAGGGTTCGTGCCTCCTGCACAACCCAAGGCTGTGATAACAGAAAATACCGCCTTGCCCGGCCACATTCCTCATAATTTTGAGCGTTTTGCTCCACCGGTGGAGTCTAAACTCACTAAAACCGCCCAACCGGAAAGCCCGCGTGACGTTCTTGCTCAGGGTAACCCTGTTAATTCCCCTGCAAGCGTTCCGCCGTCCGCTCCGCAGCCAGAGAACCAACGTTTTAAGCAGATGTTCAGCAAGAAAACGTCCTCTGCCGGTGAAGTGATGGACGCTGGCCGTAATACATTACTTAAACCACTTTTAGAGTCTATTGCCTCATGCCGTTAGTCTGTGTTTGTTCTCCGAAAGGAGGGGTAGGGAAAACCACTGTTACTGCTAATCTGGCTTATGCATTGGCCCGTAGCGGCAGTAAGGTGTTGGTTGTCGACTTCGACACGCAGAATGCGTTAAGGCTGCATTTTGGCGTGCCTATTTCCGATAACCGAGGTTTTGTTGCCCAGTCGGCAAGTTTATCCGATTGGAGCCAGTTTATTCTCAAGGTCGGGCCGAACCTGTTCGTTTTACCTTACGGTGACGTTACCGATGAGCAGCGCCTTCAGTTCGATGACAATCTGCTCAATGAGCCCATGTTCATTCAACGTGGCCTGAGTGCGGTGCTGAAGATCCCCGGCATGGTGGTGATCGCCGATATGCCGCCGGGGCGCAACGCGGCAGTGCAGGCCATGCAGGCCGCGGCGGACATGCGCATTATGGTGTTGCTGGCCGATACCGCATCGCTCAGTCTATTGCCCAACATTGAGCAGCATAAGTTTATGAGTGCGCCCGTCAGCAATGAAGTTGGCGAGTATTATGTGGTAAACCAGAGTGACATGCGGCGCACCCTGAGCAGGGACGTGACGCAATTTTTTGAGCAGCGTCTGCAAGACAAACTGCTGGGAACCATCCACCGCGATGAGTGCGTCCCAGAGGCCAACGCATCGCAACGGGCGATCATGGATATAAGCCCGGTGTCGGCCGCTGCATTTGATATTGAGCAGATAAGTAAAAAGGTCGCGGTAATTTTAGGGCTTAGTGTTGGAGATGGTACGTATCATCATACTACGTCTATTTATGGCTCTTCGTAAGGATTGTCTGGTTAGTTATGAATAAAATACTCTTTTATTTCTTACTGCTGTTAGCCTTACCTTTTATCCTGTTGATTATCATTGCCCCCATGAGCAGTGATAATCAGTATATCTTTGGCCTGATCTGTATTGCGATCGTGTTTATTTTAGGGGTAAGTAAAAGCAAAAAAGTTACCCTGGTAATGATTGTGATGTCGACCTTGATGTCATTACGTTACATCTACTGGCGCGCGACAGAAACCCTGCATTTCAACAGTACTCTGGAGGCTGTGCTAGGTATTGCCCTGTTTATCACCGAGCTGTATGCCCTGGTGATATTGCTGTTTGGTTATATTCAGACCACCTGGTCATTAAAACGCACTATTGAACCGCTGCCTGACGACACGTCGCTATGGCCAACGGTAGATGTCTATATTCCTACTTACAACGAAAGTATGGACGTGGTGCGCGACACCATCCTGGCGGCGCAGTGTATTGACTACCCGAAAGACAAAATGAAAATCTACGTGCTGGATGACGGTAAGCGCAATGAATTTGCCGTATTCTGTGCCGATGCAGGCGTGGGCTATATTACCCGCAATAATAACCTTCATGCCAAAGCGGGTAATCTGAATAACGCGATGAAAGTGACTCAGGGTGAATTGATCACCGTGTTTGACTGCGATCACGTGGCAACCCGTGCCTTCTTGCAGGCAACGGTCGGCAGCTTCCTGGTGGATGAGCGCCTGGCGTTGATCCAGACCCCGCACTATTTCTATTCCCCGGATCCGTTTGAACGCAACCTGTCAGAGGCGAGCAAAGTCCCTAACGAAGGTGCGCTGTTCTATGGGCCGGTGCAGCAGGGTAATGATAACTGGAACGCCACTTTCTTCTGTGGCTCCTGTGCCGTGATCCGCCGTTCGGCGCTGGAAGAGGTGGGCGGCTTTGCGGTAGAAACCGTGACCGAAGATGCCCACACCGCCTTGAAGATGCAGCGCCGGGGCTGGAACACGGCATTCCTGGCATTGCCATTGGCAGCCGGGCTGGCCACCGAACGCTTGGGGCTGCACGTGATCCAACGTACCCGCTGGGCGCGTGGCATGACGCAGATCTTCCGGGTGGATAACCCCTTGCTGGGGCGCGGCCTGACCTGGCAGCAACGTTTATGCTATTTGAACGCCATGCTGCATTTCCAGTACGGCTTACCCCGGGTGATATTCTGCGTGGCACCGCTGGTTTATCTGCTGTTCAACCTCAATATCATTGCCTCCTCCGCGGGGCTGATTTTCGCCTATGTGTTACCGCATCTGGTGATGTCGATCTATATCAACTCCAGAGCCAACGGACGTTATCGCTATTCGTTCTGGGGGGAAATCTATGAAACGGTGATGTGTTTCCATCTGGTGATACCGACCCTGCTGACGATGATCTCGCCAAAGCACGGCAAGTTTAACGTGACGGATAAAGGCGCGTTGCTGGACGTTAACTATTTCGATTCCCATATTGTCCGGCCGCATATTATCGCCGTGTCCTTGCTGTTAATCGGTACCGCCTGGGGCGTGATCCGTCTGGTGATGCCGGATCACTATGGCGCTAACCCGCAGGTTATCTGGCTAAATATTGCCTGGGCCAGCTTCAGCATGATTATCCTGCTGGCCGCCATTGCCGTAGCGCGGGAAACGCGCCAGGTCCGGAAAACCATCCGTATCGATGCCACTTTGCCCGCGGTGCTGTATTTTGCCAGCGGCGCGGCGATGCGTACCGAAACCCTGGATCTTTCGATGGGCGGGGTCAAATTGAAAACGCCGGACGAACGTTTCCTCAACGATACGATCGAAGAGGTGGAAATATCGCTCAAGTCCGGCGCCGTCTGTTTCCCGGTTGAGCTGATCGATGCCGACAAGTCGGTGACCCGCTTAATGTTCAAAGAGATGCCGATTGAAAAACGGCGGGAGTTGGTACGGGTGGTATTGGCGCGGGCAGATGCCTGGATCCAGACCAAACCTTTCCCGCAGGATCGGCCACTGCGTTCGTTGCTGGGCGTCCTGCGCTGCATTTTCGAGTTGTTCTATTTTTCCTGGCGCGATCGTCGGGCCAAGAAGCAGCAGAAACGGCCTGAGCTAAAGCGGGATAAGGAACAAGCCCTATGAGCCGGGTGAATACCAAGTTGTCAACAGGCAGATCTACGTTCATTGTCCTGGTCAGCGGCCTGCTGTTGGGGATGGGGCTTTCTGGTCTCGCGATTGCAGCCGATCCGCAACCTGCGCCGTCCTATGCCAGCGAGGGTGTCGAGATGCCAGGTTTTCCTACCTTGCCGCGGCCAACTGATGCGCCACCAGCGGGTGCAGTGCCGAGCAGTGCTGAGCAACCGGCTACGCAAGCAGCTCCGCTTGATATCGCTACGCCACCGGTTACCGTCTTCAATCAGTCGCTCGCTTCCACGCTCAGCGTGGGCGAGATGGGGCAAACCACAGGATTGACGTTGAGCAACTGGCAACAGCAGTCCGGCTTCACCTTTACCTTACCTTCGGACTGGGTGGTAACGGACGGCAATCTGGTGCTGGATCTCGACATTTCCCCGGCCCTGATGGGAACCGATACCGAACTGCAACTGATGCTCAATGGGCAACCCTTGAGCACCCAGAAGCTGAACCAATTGCATGAAGGCAAGGTAAGTTTGCAGGTACCGATCCCGGCTGCCATGATCGTAGCGCGCAACAACCTGAGTTTCAGCATCGGCAATGGCAGCAATGCGGCCATGTTGTGCGAGAAGGGGGCGGCTAACAAATATTGGCTCAAGGTGCTGCCAACCAGCCAGTTGCATCTGGAAAACCAGGTGCTGAATATCAGCCCGAACCTCGGCCGTTTCCCCAATCCGTTCTTCGATCCTCAGGCCATGCAACCCACCCAGGTTGATGTGATTTTCGGCCAGGAAAAACGGCCGGAGGAGGTGGCTGCAGCCGCTATCGTCAGCTCTTATCTGGGGAAAATGACGCGCCATAACAACCTGAACTTCCAGGTGTTGCAGGACAGCTTGCCTGAGCAGAACGGCATTATCTTTGCGCGCCCCGGCGAGCAGATTGGCCAGTTGACTCTGCCACAGGCCGACGGCCCGACCATTCAGATGATTGATAATCCGCTGAACCCGGTTTACAAGCTGCTGTTGGTGATGGGACGTAACGCCACCGAGATGCGCCAGGCTGCCTATCGTCTGGTCAGCCAGCCGTTGCCGGAGAAAACGGCTTCGCTGGCGGTGAAGCCGGTGACTATTCCGGTGCGCCAGCCCTACGACGCCCCGCGCTGGATCGATACCAGCAAGCCGGTCAGCTTTGATAAGCTGGTGGCCAGTACTGAGGAACTGACCGTCACGGGCGTTTACCATGACGCGGTGCGCATTGCTTTCCGTGCCGCCCCGGACCTGTTTATGTGGGATGGTAGAAACGTCCCGCTGCAAATCAACTACCGTTTTCCCACCGATAACTGGATCGATGAAAATAAATCCCAGCTCAGTGCCACGCTGAATGGCACCTTCCTGCGTAACCTGTCGGTGAACAAACGCGGGCTGCTGGAGCTGCTGTGGCACCAGTTTGGCGGTGATATTCGCCAGGAACAATACACCTTGGCCCTGCCACCGTATCTGATTTACGGCGACAACATGCTGGAGCTTTATTTCTCTATCGTGCCGAAAAACGGCTCCTCCTGCGATCCGGCGGATAGCAACACCCTCAAGAGCCATATCGGGCCCAACTCGTATATTGATCTGAGCGATACCTACCATTTCGCCGAGTTGCCCAATCTCTCTTATTACGTCGGGGCCTCCTTCCCATTCTCCAAGCTGGCGGACTTCTCGCAAACCGTGCTGTTAATGGCGGAAAAGCCTACGGCCAACGAAGTGCGTGCGCTGTTGAACCTGACTGCTCGTTCCGGTGCGGCTACTGGCAGCTCTGTGGGTAACGTGGATATTCGCTTTGGCTTGCGGGGCAACGAGAACGAGTTAGACGACTTCAAGGGCAAGGATGTGCTGGTGGTCGCCTCACTGGCTCAGAGCGCCTTCTATCAGCGGCTGTTGCAACAGGTGCCTTTTGCGCTAAACGATAGCGGCGCGCTGGCGGTGAAGGCCCAGTCTACGCTGGAAAAACTGCAGTCCTACCTGAAAGGTAACTGGCGGACCCAGGGCATCGACGCCGATCGTTATCTCTCCTCGTTGACGGACTGGCGTGGATTTTTCAGCTTCCGCTCCGGTTGGGATCCGCAGCGGGTGGTGGTGGTGGCCAGCGCCTCTTCCGACGATGGCCTGAACAAGATCTATGGCGATCTGAAATCTGCCCGGATCAACGCCGGGGTGCGTGGCGATCTGGCGGTGATCACCGATCAGAACGGCGTACGCAGTTTCCAGGTTGGCGAACAGTTCCCGAGCGGGGAGCTGCCCTGGTATCTGATCTTTATCTGGTATGCCAGTAAACATGTGGTGCTTTTATCCCTGACCGTGTTGGGGATTTCCGTGGTGTTGGGGCTGGGGCTGTATATTTTGCTACGCAAGCATGCCGCCAAACGCCTGGGGAGAGATGCAGAAGATGAACGTTAAAACACGTCTCGACCAGAAGCTAGACAGGAGCCGCCAATGAACCTATTGCTGAAAAAGAAACTGTATTGGGTCTCTCTGGCCGGGCTGACGATTTTTTCGGTGTCGGCGTTGGCGGATGACAATAACCCGGCGCTGAAAGCCCTGTTTCAACAGGCGGCTTACTGGCATGACAAATCGCATGACGAACTGGCCCAGGGAGCGTTGCAAAAAGTCCTGCTGATCGACGAGAACAACGCCGAGGCGATGTATCTGCTTTCCCTGTATGCCATGCAGGGCGGGGATAAGGCCAAGGCCGAAATCTGGCGCAAAAAACTGAGTGCCGTCGCGCCTAACGATCCTCGTCTCCAGGCATTGAGCAGCACCGAAGCGGCTCCGTCGGTCTCCAAGAATCTGTTGGCGCAGGCCCGGCAGCTGGCGGCGAAAGGGGAGTTTGCCCAGGCGGCTGCGGCCTATCAGACGGTGTTCAACGGCAAGACACCGATCGATAACCTTGCCAATGAGTATTACCTCACCTTGGCGGGGTCACCGGCGGGCAGGCAGGAGGCGATTGATGGCCTCAAGCAGCGGCTGGCTATGCAACCCAATGACACGCAAACCCGCGTGGTGCTGGGCAAGGTGCTGACCTATCAGGAATCGACCCGTCGTGAGGGGATCGATATGTTGGCGGCGATGGCCCCGAACAATAATGAAGCGGATCAGGCGTTGAAACAGGCGCTGCTGTGGCTGGCTCCGCTTCCGGCTGACAAGCCACTGTATGATGCCTATCAGCAACGGCACCCGGCAGACAAGGCCGTGGCAGCCTATTATCAGCAGAATATTGCCGGCTCGGCCAAAGGCGTTGGGTTCTCCGAACTGAATAAAGGGGATCTGGGCAGCGCCAAGGACCAGTTTGCCGCTATTCTTGCCAGCAATCCGAATGATGCGGATGCACTGGCCGGGATGGGATTTACGGCGATGCGCAGCGGAGACTTCGCGCAGGCAGAAAACTACCTCACCCAGGCGGCAAAACAGGGCGGCCCACAGAGTGCGCAGTGGGGAGCTTTGGCTCAGGAAGCGGCGTTTTACGCGACATTGGACAAAGCCAAGCAGGCTGCCAACGCAGGCCAATTGGATGAAGCCTTGGCGATCAGTGCACCCCTGAGCCGTGCCACAGGGGATAAAGGCAATGCGGCGACGCTGTTCCGGGCCGATCTGGCTCGCAAGAAAGGGGATTTCACGGCGTCTGAGCAGATGTATCGCGGCTTGCTGACGCAAAATCCGCAGAATAATGACGCCAGGCTGGGGTTGTATTATCTGTTGCAGCAACAGCGTGACAAAGGCCCTGAAGCCGCACAGATCCTGCAAACTATTCCAGCCGATCAACGGCCTAAAGTTCCGCAGGCGGTAGTGGGGGTAAATGTCGATCCTCAGCGCAGGCAGGCCGAGGCCGCCATGCAGAATGGCGATCCGCAGCGTGCGATGATGATCCTGCAACAGGCGCTGGAAAAGCAGCCCTCGAACGTTTGGGTGCGGCTGGATATGGCACGCATCCTGAATAAACAGGGGCAAGAGTTGCAGGCGCAAACTTTGATCTCCCCGCTGATGCAGGTTGGCGCTTCGCCAGATAGCCTGTATGCGGCAGCGCTGTTTGCCTCAGAACGTAACGACTGGCTGAACGTTTCCACCCTGATGGCGCGTATTCCGCAAGGGAGGCAGAACAGCAGCATGCGGGCTCTGGCGGCCACCGCGTCGGCCAACCAGCAGCGAGCCAGCGCAGAAAGTTATCTTCGCCAGGGCAACACGGCCAGCGCGGCGGTCATCTTGCGGCAGCTGGCGCAAAAGCCGCCGACTGAACCGGCAGCCCTTGGGGAACTGGCAAAAGATTTGATGACGGTGGGGGACACCTCAACGGCGGTACAGCTGGTGCGTGACAACATGCGCCTGGGAGTTAAAGGCAATGCGGGTGATTACGCGGCCCAGATCGCGGTGCTCAATCAGGCTGGGTTAAGCCAGGAGGCCGATGCCTGGCTGAATAACCCGGCTCTGCGGGCGCGCAGTTCAACCCGCGAGATTGGCCAACTGCGCAACGCCAGCGTGATCAATGAGGCGGATAAACTGCGTTTGCAGGGGCAATACAGTGCCGCGTATGACAAGCTGATCGGCGCGCTGCAAAACGATCCGCAAAATGCCGATATCATGCTGGCGATGGGGCGACTCTATCAGTCTGGCAACATGAATAAAGAGGCCGGGCAGGTTTACAACTACCTGCTCAGCCGCGATAGCCTGAACCAGGGCGCGCGCGAAGGTGCCGTTGGGGTCGCGTTATCCGAAGGCGATGTCGATCGGGCCAAACAGTTGCTGCGTGGCTTGCCTGCGCTGAAAACGCCGGATCAGTTGCTGCTGGCCGCGCGCGTTGCTCAAGCGGACGGTAACTATCCGCAGGCGATGGTGTTTCTGCGCGAGGCGAAAAACCGGGTCAATGGTGTAACCGGTGCGCCAAGCGGGGGACCGGCAGTGATTGGCGGTTTGCGGCTGGCGGATAACCCGTTTGCCGCGCAGAGCACGGCCTCGTCGAGCGTGAATACCTCTTCCTCGGCTTATGGCGAGGTGCTGCCTTGGCAGGTTGCAGCTCCGGGCTATGCCCGCGCTCCAGCTGCGGTGGCGAAAAATCCTACCTTGCAGCAGATTGATAAGTTGATGGACGAGGTGCAGGGCAAGACTGCCACCTGGGTACAGGGAAACATTTCTCTGCGCGATAACAGCAGCGGTGAAAACGGCCTGAGTAATATCACGGAAGTGAGAAGCCCGATCACCCTGTCAGGCATGCCGTTCGATAATGGCAGGATCAGTTTTGATGTCACGCCGGTGATGCTGAAATCGGGTACGCCATCCGACAGCGCCAACAGTCGTTTTGGTACCGGGGCTCTGCAACAGGCCAGGGCTATCGAGGCCGCGACGCAAGCCTCCGTCATTGCCTCACAGACCTCGATTGCTGCTGCACAGGCCGCCGATTTGCGTTATCAGCAACTGCATGCCACCCGCGATAGTATGTGTTCTATTGACGCCACTTCGCCGGAGTGTGCCGCCGCCACGGTGGCGCAGGATCAGGCCTTTAACGAAAGGCAGACGCTGGCTGGCCTGGTGACGCAGCCGAAGACCTTTGGCCCGAACGATATCTATGCCGATTCACCGGGGCAGCAGCAAGATACCGGGGTAGAGCTGGCGTTAGCACTAAGCGGTGACAGCTATAAACTGGACGTTGGCAGTACGCCGATGGGCAGCGGCATCAGTTCGGTGGTGGGCGGGGTGAAATGGTCGCCCAAGCTGACCGAGCACTCAACGCTGGATATGACGCTTGAACGCCGCGCGGTAAAAGATAGCCTGCTCTCCTATGTCGGGACCGAAGATACCATTACCGGCAAGAAATGGGGGGCGGTGACCAAGAACGGCGGCGGCGTAAATCTTGGATACGATGATGGCGTGCTCGGAGCTTACGGTGGCGCGGGATATTACAGCTACGTGGGTGATAACGTGGCGGATAACCATAGCGTGACCGGCATCCTGGGGGCCTACATCCGCCCTTATAAGGATGATGATAGCGAGCTGAAGGTGGGCGTTAACGTCAACTATATGGATTTTGACAAAAACCTCAGCTACTTCAGCTACGGCCAAGGGGGTTACTTCAGCCCGCAGGACTATCTCAGCATCTCGCTGCCGGTGGAGTACACCAAAAGGCAGGATAACTTCACCTATATTCTGAGTGGCAACGTCGGTTATCAGACCTATAACAATCAGGAAAGCCTGTATTACCCGAACGATCCGGAGCTCCAGTCTCAGTTGGAAAGCCTGGTCAGCCAGGGTTACGGCGCTGAAGCCAGGTATGCCAGCGAGGACAAGAGTGGTATTGGTTACAGCCTGAAGGCGGGGGGAACCTATAAGGTTACGCCAAGCGTGTTGGTTGGGGGGCAGTTGGGTTATGACACTTTCGGCAGCTATTCCGAGAGCACGGCTTTGCTCTATTTTAAATATCTGTTAGATGGAAAATAACCATGCAAGATATTAATAATACCTGGTATGAGCTTGATTATTATCGCCAGCGTCAGTTTAAGGCGGGTTGGCAGGATCTGATCGAAGTGGTGTTCTCCGGCATTCTTGCTTCTGCTGATGATACGGACAGCCGCGATTTTCTGCGTTTGATGGGGAGTAACCTGGCGAAGAAGCTGCCATTGCCGGAGGCGGAAACGGTGGGAGAGTTGGAGGATGCTCTCAATGCCTTACTACGTCAGTTTGACTGGGGCAGGGTGCAGATTGAGGCGAATGGCGAACAGATGATCCTGACCCATTATGCCTACCCGCACAGTGCCGATCCGGCCAACGAGGACGTCTGGGCACTCTCTTTTGCCACGGTGCTTGAGGGGGCCTATGACACCTGGCTGCTGGCTCAGGGCGGTGAGCCGCATGTTTCCCTGCGCTGGCGCAGCCCGGCCAAAGATAACACCCTGGTCTTTTGCTACAGAAACGAGCAACGCAGGTAAACATGATGACGAAAAGCAGGTTTGGTAGGCTCCGCGTACTCCTGCTTTGGCTGGGGTTGGTGTTTTCCCTTGGTGCCCAGGCTGCCGACAGCGGTTGGGCGCAATACAAACAGCGTTTCCTGTTAGCTGACGGACGGATTGTCGATACCGGTAATAACAACGTCAGCCATACCGAAGGGCAAGGGTTTGCCATGCTGTTGGCGGTCTACAATGACGACCGTCCTGCGTTTGACAACGTCTGGCAATGGACCCGCAACACCTTGTATCGCCAGGATATCGGCCTGTTTTCCTGGCGCTATGAGCCGGGGAAGGCGGTGCCGATAGCCGATAAAAATAATGCCACCGATGGCGATATCCTAATCGCCTGGGCCTTGTTGAAGGCGGGGAAACGCTGGAATGTGCCTGCCTACCTAGCCTCCTCGGCGCAGATACAGCAGGCCCTGCTCAAACATACTGTGATCGACTACGGCGGTTATAGGGTGATGTTACCCGGTGCTAACGGTTTCAGGCAAAACGGTTCGGTGATCGTTAATCCTTCCTATTTTGTCTTTCCCGCCTGGCACGCGTTTTACCAGGAAAGCCATTTGCCGGCGTGGAAAAAGCTTATCGACGATAGCATGACCATGGTCAGCAGAATGCGCTTTGGCAAACAGCATCTGCCCAGCGACTGGGTCACGCTACAGGCCAATGGGCAAATGGCTCCGGCTAGCGACTGGGCGCCGCGCTTTGGTTTTGATGCGGTGCGGGTTCCGCTCTATCTCTATTGGGACAAGGCCGACAGCCTGTCACTGAGTCCGTTTGCCAGCTTTTGGCGCGGCTTTGATCGCCGGGCGACACCGGCCTGGCTGGATGTGCTTAGCGGCCAACGCTCAGAGTATAATCAAAGTCCGGGAATGAGGGCGGTCAGGGATCTGACGGTGGGAGATCGGGGGCCGCTGAAAGATCGCCTGGCGCCTGATGAGGACTACTATTCTGCCAGCCTGCACCTGCTGGCCTACTGGGCGCAGCGCAGCCAACTTGTCCCCTCACCCCAACCCTCTCCCACAGGGAGAGGGAGCTGATAGCCCCTGCTCGTTTGGAAGTAAAGATGTAGTCTCAGCAAACTCGATCACCCCCTCATCTAAGGTGATTCACTCGAACTTTAAGCCAACTCGATCGGTCCCCTCTCCTTGGGAGAGGGTTAGGGTGAGGGGCCATTCACCAGTCCCGCATTCTTACCATTTTGGCGCTTCTCACCTCAGCGGCAAGCGCCTCGCCGGGCTTTGTGCTATCTTACGCGCCAGAAAACCCTTTCAGAGAGCCCGTCACGGTGGAAAAAAAGAAAAGTTTCCCGCAGCAGAAAAGCGGCCTGCATCCGCGCAATCGCCATCGCTCACGCTATGATTTCCCTACCTTGATCGCTACCTGTCCGGGATTGGAACCCTTTGTGAAGCCCAACGCCTGGGGCGATATCTCGGTGGATTTCGCCGATCCTGCCGCGGTGAAAATGCTCAACCGTGCCTTGCTGATGCACTTTTACGGCATCGAACATTGGGATATCCCTGCCGACTATCTTTGCCCGCCAATCCCGGGGCGTGCCGATTATCTGCATCACCTGGCCGATCTGCTGGCGACTAGCAACGGCGGCGAGATCCCGCGTGGTAAAGGCGTGGCGATCCTGGATATCGGCGTGGGGGCCAACTGTATTTACCCGATCATCGGCCAGCGCGAATATGGCTGGCGCTTTACCGGCTCGGAAACCGATCCGGTCTCGCTGGGGGCAGCCAAGATGATCGTGGCCATGAACCCGACGTTAAAAAATACCGTGCGCCTGCGCCAACAGAAACAGCTGGAGTGTATCTTCAACGGCATTATCGGCGTTGCCGAGCGCTTCGATGCCACCTTGTGTAACCCGCCTTTCCACGGTTCCGAGCAGGAAGCGCGCGCCAGCACTCGCCTCAAGTTGCATAAGTTGGGCAAAGGGGCGGTGGCAGAAAAGCCGGTGCAGAACTTCGGTGGCAAGAACAACGAACTGTGGTGCGAAGGAGGCGAAGAGGCCTTTGTTCGCAAGATGGTGGAAGAGAGCGTCGGCAAAGCGCAGAACTGCCTGTGGTTCACCTCGCTGATCTCGAAAAACACCACGCTGCCTGCCATTTACTACGCGCTCAAGCAGGCCGGGGCCGCTGAGGTGCGCACCATCGAAATGGCACAGGGGCAGAAGATTAGCCGCTTTGTGGCCTGGACCTTCCTTGATGCCGAGCAGCAAGCCGCCTGGGCGGCAGAACGCTGGCAGTAATTGCCCGACCGTTGCCGGCGATCGTGCCGGCAACGATTATTTATTCTTTGGTTCCTTTCATTCTGTCTGGCTTGCGTTATCCTCAATACTGTTAATAAATTCCCACGCTGCTCATTAGTTAAAAAAACAATAATTACCTAGCTTAATAACCGTTTTTATCCAGTTAATCTGGAGCATTGTCGTGCGCAATGTTCAGGGCGATAGCGCGCTTACTGGCGAGCAATAGATGCAGAAAAAATAGAGAGTGCTTGCCGTTAACTCCATCTGCCAGAAGGATTTACCCGATGTTTTTAAACCTCCGTCAGTCGAATAGCCCGTGGCATGCTGAATTGGCAGCCATTGAAGACGCGGTAGCGATGATCGTATTTAAACCCGACGGCACCGTATTACGTGCCAACGATCTGTTCTTGCAAACGATGGGGTTTGAGCGCCAGGAAGTCATTGGTCAGCATCATCGTATTTTCTGCGATCAAAGCTATGTCGCCAGCCCGGCCTACCAGCGCCACTGGCAAAAGTTAAATAGCGGCGAAGCCATTACCGATAATATCAGACGCATTCGCAAGGATGGTGAAGTGGTCTGGCTGCAGGGAACTTATACCCCGGTGTTAAATAAGTACGGTGAGGTGGTGGAGATCATCAAGATTGCCAGCGAGGTGACCAGCCGTATCACTCAGGCCCAGGAGCATCAGAGCCTGTTAACGGCGCTGAATCGCTCAATGGCGATGATCACCTTCTCGCCAACCGGCATCATCCTGGATGCCAACGACAATATGCTCGATCTGATGGGCTATCGGCTGGAAGAGGCACGCGGCCAGGCGCACAGCATACTTTGTACGCCGGAGTTCGCCGGCTCTGACGAGTATCATCAGCACTGGCAACGGTTGGCCCAGGGGGAGTTTTTGACCGGGCGTTTCGAACGCCTCAACCGGCGTGGGGAGCGGGTATGGCTGGAGGCCAGCTATAACCCAATCATCGACAATGAAGGGCGGGTATTAAAGGTGGTGAAAATCGCCCAGGACATCACCCGCCAGACTTTCCAACAGCAGCATGAAGAGGAAATGGTGCGAAATGTCCACCATCTCTCCATGGGGACCGATAAAACCGCTGCCCAAGGGGCGATCATTGTTCAGCAGGCGGTGCAGGGGATGCAGCAGGTGGAGATGGCCGCGCGGCAGACTTCGGACGTGGTCAGCGACTTGGGGCGCTGTTCGCAACAGATTGGCAATATGGTTGAGGCGATCCGCAAAATTGCCGCCCAGACCAATCTACTGGCGATTAACGCCTCGATTGAAGCAGCGCATGCGGGCGAGCATGGGCGCGGTTTCTCCGTAGTGGCTAATGAGGTGCGTACCTTGGCCGAGCAGTCCCGTAAAGCCGCCAGCGAAATTGAGCAAGTCACCAAGACCATTCAGCAAGGGGTAACGGCGGCTATCAACAAGATGGTGACCTGTGTGGAGCAGGCGGGCGGCGGCGTGGCGCTAGCCAAGGATGCGGGAGAGGTGATCAATCAGGTCAATGTGGGTATGCAGGACGTGGTCAAGCTGATGCAGGCGTTTACCTCGGTCAAACAGGGTGATGTGATCCACTGAGGTTTTGCAGAGTTGCATACTGTTAAACGGGGGCAGCGAGCATGATTCTGCGGTTGAACATGTGATTGAGCAAAATTGCCATCAATAAAAAGCCCCTTGCGGGGCTTCAGATTGATGACAAAGTGGCAATATTGCTGAATGGGTCGGGATCTATCTTTACCAGTATTTGCTAACCCATTGATTATCCAGACGGGCGCAGCATGCAGCGCCCCTACATTGTAAGCCCGGTGAGGGTTTGTCAGCAGTCTCAAGCCCCTTGCGGGGCTTTTTGTTTATCGCTTCAGGAAACGTGCTGCAAGAACTCGCGCAGGCGTGGGCTTGGCGGGTTGTTGATCAGGTCATGAGGGTTGCCATCTTCGGCAATCCGGCCTTTGTCGATAAAGATCAGGCGTGAGGCCACCTTTTCGGCAAAGCCGACTTCGTGAGTCACGATCACCATCGTCATGCCTTCTTCGGCCAGATCCTGCATAACCTTCAGCACCTCGTGGCGCAATTCCGGATCGAGCGCCGAGGTGGGTTCATCGAACAGCATCATTTTAGGCTTCACCGCCAACGCCCGGGCAATGGCCACCCGCTGCTGCTGCCCACCCGAAAGCTCGGAAGGGTAGTGGTGAGAACGCTCGGCCAACCCAACCTTGGCTAACAGCGTGTGTGCCAGCTTTTCGGCATCGGCCTTTTTCAAACCGCGTACGCGGATTGGGCCAAAGGCCACGTTTTCCAGCGCCGTCAGGTGCGGGAACAGGTAGAACTGTTGGAACACCATACCGGCTTCCTGGCGGATCAGGCGGTCGTCCACCTTCGGATCGTTCACCCTCAGGCCGTCGACCACCAGTTCACCGCTGGTGATCTCTTCAAGCTTGTTGATGCAGCGCAGCAGGGTTGATTTACCGGAACCAGAAGGCCCGATGATCACCACCACTTCACCCTGTTTGATATGCAGATCGATATTGTGCAGCACCTGGGTCGGGCCAAAGTGCTTGGAGACGTTTCTAAATTCAATCACAGGATTTTCATCCTTCTTTCCAGACGACGCAGCACGAAGCTAAGCATCAGGGTAATAATCAGGTACACCACCGCAACGGCGCTCCAGATTTCCAGCGCACGGAAGTTACCGGCAATAATTTCCTGCCCCTGACGGGTCAGTTCCGCTACACCGATCACGATGAACAGCGAAGTATCCTTGATGCTGATGATCCACTGGTTTCCCAATGGCGGCAGCATGCGGCGCAGTGCCAGCGGCATGATGACATAGCGAATGGTCTCGCGGCGTGACAGCCCCAGCGCCAGCCCGGCTTCGCGGAAACCGCTGTGGATCGACAACACCGCACCACGGGTAATTTCCGCAATATAGGCGCCCGAGTTGATCATGATGGTGACCACGGCGGCGGTGAAAGGATCAATGCGGAAATCGCTAAAGGCCATTGGCAGGGCGAAGTAGATAAACATCACCTGTACCACAATCGGCGTACCGCGGATCACTTCAATGAATACCAGTGCCACATGGTTGGCGATCCAGCCGCCATAGGTGCGGGCGAAGCCGGCAACCAGGCCGATGATCAGGCCGCCAATCAGACCGAGGACCGAAATCCACAGGGTCATCTTGGCGCCTTCTAACAAAATTGGGATGGCGGGCCAAATGGCGCTCCAGTCGAATTGCATAGTGTTATCTCCCGGTGATCCAAGCAAGGGGATCAATAAACAACAAAGCACAGGGGGCGGGTACACCTCCCCTGTGCTTAACTATTAACTTATTGGCTTATTAACTTCATCAATTACTTAGGTTCGGTACCAAACCATTTTTTATAGATTTCGTTGTAAGTCCCGTTGTCGCGCAGCGTTTTCAGTGCGGCGTTGACCTTTTCACGCAGCTCGTCGCTGCCTTTCGGGAAGGCGATGCCATACTGCTGGGCTTCAAGGGATTCGCCTACGGTTTTGAACTTGCCAGCGCCTGCAGTTTTGATGAAGTACAGGATGTTTGGCGTATCGTGCAGCACGGCGTCAGCACGCTTGGTGCCCAGTTCCATATAGGCGTTGTCGATGTTCGGGAACTGACGCAGATCTTTGGTTTTGATGTGCTGCTTGGCGTAATCCACCGAGCCGGTGCCGCTCTTCACTGCCACCACTTTGCCGTCCAGATCCTGGATGCCTTTCACGCTGTCATTGTTAGCGTTGACCATCACCAGCAGGCCGCTTTTATAGTAGCCGTCGGAGAAGTCGATCGCTTTTTTGCGTTCGTCGGTAATGGTGATACCGGCCAGCGCCAGATCGACGTTCTTGGTTTGCAGCGCAGGAATGATGCCGCTAAAGTCCATTGGCTTCAGGGTGTAATCCAGCTTCAGCTCTTTGGCAATCGCTGCCCACAGGTCGATATCGAAACCGACGTATTGGTCACCTTGTTTGAATTCAAACGGCACGAAAGCGGTGTCCGTGGCGACAACCAGCTTGTCTGCTGCGTGAGAGCTAACGGCGAAGGCCAGGGAAAGTGCGGCCAGGGAAACTTTAAAAATAGACTTCATGAGAGGAATTCCTGTACAGGTTGCGGATTACCCATTTTTTATGTTGCATTTTGTGCTATGGAAGAATCGTGCCAAGTTTGCAATCATTATAAAAACAAGGGGTTGCGTTGTGATGTTGGGTTTGGATAGCCAATTATAATTTTTATGCACCATGGGTGGGCACCAAAATGGTGCGGCGCGACCGTGGTGGTGCAACTGAGCTATCATCAACTAAACAATAGCCGGGAAACAACCGATAATTAACAATTATCGATCAATAATGATAACTAACTCTAACTTTATAGCCATAGTCCGATTTCATTTGGTGCAAACAGGCGTGTTTTGAAGGGACGTCGGGTTAACGCAGCTGGCTGTCTTTGCTGCCCCGGCGATTGAACAGGCTGCTGTCGGCCTGTTTTTTATCCATTTCAGCCTGGCAGTTAACACAGTAACGCACCCCTTGTAGCGCCAGACGCCGGGCTTCGGGGATCTCTGTGCCACATTCCTGGCAATAGTGTTCGCTTTCGCCGTGGCCGAGCGCCTGACGAGCACGTTGTACGGCATCATCTACCGTTGAGTCGATTTGATCCTGCACCGCGCCGTCCGCTGTCCATCCGCCTGCCATGACCACCTCACTATTGAACCTGTGAATGCTTGCAACCCTGATTGGATCATAATCAGTGTAATCCAGCCTGTTTTTTATACAACTCGGCTTGCAGATAAAAAAACAGGCTGGGGCAAGGCCCACAACCTGTTGTTTCGTGCCAATATGCCTGGCTTTATTCGATATTGGATTCGATAAACCACAGGAACTTGTCCAGATCGCGCGATGCAGCGGTGAACATGTCTGCGGTGTCTTCATCCGGAACTTCCGTGATGGCTTGGCGGATGTCGTTGGCGACGGCTGCATAACGATCGGCCAGCGCTTTCAGGTGATCTTGCACGCTGTGAATATTGGTCGGGTAGCTTTTCAGCGGGGTTTTGTCATTCACCACCTGTACCGTACCCAGCGCAACGCCACCGAGCTGTACGACACGTTCTGCAAAAGTATCTTGATGGTCGGTGATGGCGGTGCGGAAGCCGTCGAGCATTTCATGCACGGCAATAAAATTGGCACCACGCATGTTCCAATGCGCCTGCTTGGTGATCAACGACAGATCGATGAACTGCACAACCTGATGGTTCAGCGCCTTGATTGCGGCCTGCTTGGTTTGCTCATCCACGTCATTACGTGTGTACAACAGGTCAGAAGATTTCGTTTTCACCAGTTTAGCGGTACTCATATAGATATCCTCTTCTTGATGGGTGTATACCCGTCGTCTTTCAAGCTGCAGCGTTGTTACCTGCACTATCTCACCCCAGTCACTTACTAAACGTAAGCTCCTGGGGATGAGATAGCTTGTCGCCTAGCTGCAACTTGAAATCCATAGGGTATTCTTCCTATTTTGTTACGGGAGAAATTATAGCAGCTTAAATTTATTTTGCAGGGCGAAAAGGGCGATTAAATAAATAGGCAATAACCGCTGGATATTTTCAGTAGAAAGGCGTATGGCATATTTTATGATTCGTGATGTGTTGATAAGAAACGTTTTTAAGCTTTTAGAGGATAAGGGTTGAGATCCCCCACTAATAATAGACACCGATTGAAGGGATATTTCAATGCGCAATTATTGCAGGGTGTTTCTGAGCGTTGAAATAGGGCTTGTTTTTTCCATTAATTCATATTGATAGCCAATTATCCCCAGGGTGTGCGCCGTAACTCTTTTTTGTACCATCACAGTTTGCTATGGATCGAGTCTCTGTTGAGCAAGGGCGCGGGTATCTTGACCGTATCGGTCTGCGTCTTGCCCTGGATAATATGCAGCGCAGCATGACGACCTATTTCGTAATGTGGCAGTTGTACCGTCGAGAGCGGCGGCAAGAATAGCTCGCCAATGCCGACCATATTGTCGTAACCCACGACTGCCACATCTTGTGGGATGCGCAGGCCCTGCGCCAGTAGTGTCTGATAGACCATAAAGGCGATACGATCGTTGCCGCATATGACCGAGTCGAACATCGGATTACCCTGCTTGATATGCGCTAGCACAATGGCTGGGATATCACGGTAATGCTCATCGCCATGCTCCATATAGACATGCATGAGGGTGTCAGGATTGATACCTGCTTGCCGGCAGGCGCGCTCCAGTCCCTGACGGCGACGCAAGGTGGCAAGATGGTGTTTTGGCAGATGCAGGCAGAGTGGTTGACGATGACCTGCCGCGAGCAGAGCCTGGACCGCCTCGAACTGACCTTGTTCGTCGTCCGGAATGTAGCTGGCGACAGGATCGTGCAAACTTTCACAGTTGGCCAGCACGCACGGGAGGGTGAGCAGTTTGGTCGGCAGTGGCACCTGACGTAACCCCATGGTGGTGTAGATGATGCCGTCCGGCCGGTGTGAAAGCAAAAGGTCGACAATGGTATCTGGATTATCGTCAGAGAACATATTTACCACGAAACTGTTCCAGCCATACGCCCGGGCGGTCTCTTCGATCGACAGAGTGATTTCCACCGAGAATGGCGTGGTAACAGTATCGAGAGCCAGCACCCCGATAGTATTCGGCGTAGCATGAGCACCACGCATTTTTTTCGCTGACAAATCGGGAACGTAATTGGTCTCATTGATGGCGAGCTGCACGCGTGCCAAGGTCTCAGGCTTGAGCCTTTCCGGGCTATTGAGCGCGCGGGAGACCGTCATGAGCGACACATTGGCCAGTTTCGCCACATCCTTTAGAGAAGCCATATCTATTACTCTCTTCATTGCTTTCAGGTAACAGGCTATACGACGAAGTTACTGATGTAAAAGGTTCAGCGGCTATTCTGTCGTAGAAAGCGAAAGAACCGTAGCGAGTAATTTATGATCGCGATCTCACTTTTTTTATGTTAACGTTAACTTTTGTGATTAACATCATGAATCTCAGCAAAACGACAAGCGCTTTTTTATTTGTTAACGTTACCATGCGAGCATTACTTCAACACGAGAATGCCATTATGAAAGCGCATCACTCTCACAGCTACCCACTACTCAGTGCATTACTGTTCTTCTTTTTCGTGTCATGGTCCTCTACTGGCTCTTTACTCTCTATCTGGTTGCACCAGGAAGTGGGGTTGAAAGCGGGAGACACCGGGATTATCTACGCGGTGCTTTCCGTCTCCGCACTACTGGCGCAAATCTTCTACGGCTTTATCCAAGATAAACTCGGCCTGCGTAAAAACCTGCTCTGGACCCTTACCGGGCTGTTAATCCTTTCCGGGCCTGCCTATTTGCTGTTCAGTTATCTGTTACAAATCAATATATTGCTCGGGAGTCTCTTCGGTGGGATCTATATCGGCATAACCTTTAACGGCGGTATAGGCGTGCTCGAATCGTACACCGAACGCGTGGCGCGCCAGAGCCAGTTCGAATTCGGCAAGGCGCGGATGTGGGGATCGCTGGGTTGGGCGGTGGCGACGTTCTTCGCAGGGCTCCTGTTTAACATCAACCCGAAACTCAACTTCGCGGTCTCCAGCTGTGCCGGGCTGGTGTTCTTTATCCTGCTGGCGCGGTTGCGGGTGTCTTCTGCACCGCACGCGATGCAGGAGGCGGTGTCCGGTGGCAAAGTGAAGCTGGATGATGTGCTGCGTCTGCTGACGCTACCGCGCTTTTGGGCGCTGGTGTTTTTCGTCATCGGTACCTGTATTTACGGCGTTTACGATCAGCAGTTCCCGGTTTACTTCTCTTCACAATTCGCCACGTTGCAGGAAGGCAACGCCATGTACGGTTATCTCAACTCGTTCCAGGTGTTCCTCGAAGCCGCCGGGATGTTTTGCGCCCCGTGGTTAGTGAACCGCATCGGCGCGAAAAATGGTCTGATTTTCGCCGGGATGGTAATGGCGTTGCGTATGGTGGCCTCCGGGTTGGTGGAAGGGCCGCTGCTGATTTCCATCACTAAACTGTTGCACGCGGTAGAGCTGCCGATCCTGCTGGTCGCTATCTTTAAATACAACAGCTTGAATTTCGACAAACGCCTGTCTGCCACCCTCTATCTGGTGGGGTTCGCCTGCACCAGCTCGGTTATCGCTTCGGTACTGTCGCCGCTGGCAGGCTATAGCTACGAAAAATACGGCTTTGCCCAGTCCTATCTGATTATGGGACTCCTGGTGTTCTGCACCACCTTTATCTCCATCTTCCTGTTGCGCTCCAGTAAGTTATCTTCAGATCCTCTGATGCCGCAACCTTCCGCTATATGATTGAAAAGAGTAAAGACTATGACGTATTCAATATCCAAGGCTGAACAGGAACTGCAGGCTAAACGTGAAACGCTGAACTTGCGTTGGTATCCGCGCTACCATCTTGCCGCACGCGCGGGCTGGATTAACGATCCTAACGGTCTGGTCTGGTTTGACGGGTGGTATCACGCTTTTTACCAGCATCATCCGTATTCCACGCAGTGGGGGCCGATGCACTGGGGCCATGCGCGCAGTAAAGATCTGGTTCATTGGGAGCACCTGCCGATCGCGCTGGCTCCGGAAGGCCCGGAAGATAAAGACGGTTGTTTCTCTGGCTCGGCGGTTGTTGATGGCGACACGCTGGCGTTGATTTATACCGGGCATAAATTCCATGGCGACGCCAGCGATGAGGCTAACCTTTATCAGGTGCAGTGTCTTGCTACTAGCCGCGACGGCGTCTACTTCGAGCGCCAGGGGATCGTGGTGGATACTCCACCGGGTCTGCACCATTTCCGCGATCCGAAGGTGTGGCGAGAAGGAGATAGCTGGTACATGATAGTCGGCGCTCGCGATGGCGAGACCGGCCAGGTGCGCCTGTACCGTTCCGCCGACCTGCATCAGTGGCACGATGCCGGAGTCCTTGATGAGGCGGAAACAGAGATGGGCTATATGTGGGAGTGCCCGGACTTCTTCACCCTCGAGGATAAACGCATCCTGATGTTTTCTCCCCAGGGGATGGCGGCTGAAGGTTTCAACAACCGTAATCTGTTCCAGAGCGGCTATCTGCTTGGTGAGTGGCAACCGGGGCAGCCGTTTGTTCGCAAAAGCGAGTTTATTGAACTCGACCACGGCCACGATTTTTATGCACCGCAAAGCTTCCTGACTCCCGATGGCCGCCGCATCGTTATCGGCTGGCTGGATATGTGGGAATCGCCGTTGCCCGAACAGCAAGATGGCTGGGCGGGAATGCTCTCTCTTCCGCGAGAACTGAGCCTCGGCGCAGACAACCGTCTGCAAATGCGCCCGGCCAAAGAGGTAGAGGGCCTGCGTGGCGCGTGGTTCCCATGGCCAGTGAGTACGTTGAAAAATCAGCAGACCACGATGGTGGAAAACTGTGAAGCGATGGAGGTGATCCTAAACTGGGATTGTGCTAACAGCAGCGCAGAACAGTATGGCATCAGCTTCGGCGACGGTCTGCGCGTTTATGTTGATGCGCAGATGCAGCGTCTGGTTCTGGAGCGCCGTTATCCGCAGTATGGCCTGTGCGGGGTACGAAGCGTACCGTTGACAGCAGGAGCATCGCTTAAACTGCGGTTGTTCTTTGATAGCTCCTCCGTGGAAGTTTTTGCTAATGATGGTGAAGCGTGCCTCAGTAGCCGTATTTATCCGGACGCTGCGCGCCGTGAGCTAATGCTATTTGCCTGGAGCGGTTCGGCTTCCCTATTCGAGGCGGGGGCCTGGCAGCTCGAATAATCTATTTATATGTCAGGGATGTGGTAACTAAAGTATTGCGCACGCTGGTATCACATCCCGAACGATTTAAAGCATAGGTTTTAAATATGTTAATAACCCGTTTGTCATGACGGGTGGGTAATTATTGTCTTTATCATCGAGTTTTACCCATAAATATAAATTAAATAATAATGGATTAACGATGAAAAATAATGATGGTTTACATGTGAAAAAAGTCCGGGCCGGATGTTTGCTCACGCTTTTAGCAAGCGCTTACGCGAACGCCCAAGCACCTCTATCCATCGAGGAGCGTTTGGCGTACCTGGAACAGCGGCTGAACGAGACCGAGCAGCGGGCCGTCCGTGCGGAGACGGAGATTCGTGCGCTGAAACGGCAGGATACACCGGTCACGGTGGCCAATGTGACGCCGACCAAGCCAGCATTACAGCTTAATGACTATGGTGAATTAAAATTCTATGGTGACGTTGAGTTTAATATGGATGGCGCTAGCCGTACCGGCAGTCTAACCTCGTTGAAAACCAGCGCTAATAAAAACTGGGCGCCGGGCGATAAAGAACGCTGGGATATTAACGGGCGTATACTGCTTGGCTTTGATGGATTACGTAAAGGGTCGAATGGGAAATATGCCGGTTTCAGCGTACAGCCGCTTGCGGATATGAATGGAAAAATGAATCTTGACGATGCGGCATTTTTCTTCGGCCAGCAGGATGACTGGAAGATTAAAATGGGCCGTTTTGAAGCATTTGATATTTTTCCGCTTAATCAGGATACCTTTATTGAATATTCTGGTAATACGGCCAACGACCTGTATTCCGACGGCTACGGCTACATTTACATGATGAAAGAGGGGCGCGGGCGCAGCAGCAGCGGCGGCAACTTCCTGTTCAGTAAAACGCTTGATAACTGGTATTTTGAAGTGAATACGCTGGTGGAGGACGGTAGTTCGCTGTTTGTCGACCAGAACTATCACGGCAACGCGCTGGATAGCCGTAAAAACGTCGTTTACGTGCGCCCTGTAGCCGCGTGGCAATCCGGCGAGTGGTCGGTGGCTGCCGCGCTGGAGAGCAACCTCGTTAATAATGCCTACGGCTATCAGAATCAGCAGGGCCTTTGGGTCGATCAGTCCAGGCGTACCGGCTACGGCATGACCATGAGCTGGAACACGCTGAAAACCGATGCGCAGAACGGGGCGGTGGTGAACCTGAGTACCGCATATCTTGATGCGACGGATGAAAAGAACTTCAGCGCTGGTATCAATGCGCTATGGCATCGCGTTGAGCTAGGCTATATCTACGCGCATAATAAAATCGACCGTTTCAATATGGACAGTGTGAATGCTGAATGCGACGGCGATTGCGCGATCCTGGCACCAGGAAACTACGATATCCACACCATTCATACCTCCTGGCAACTGCCGAATATTATGGATATGCCAAACTTTAATACCTACCTAGGGGCTTATGCTTCCTGGCTGGATGCTTCGACGATAAATCCAGGTGACACCGATATGCGCTATGGCATGAGGGTGCGCTTCAAATATTTATTCTAAAATTGTGTCGTTAAGGAAATACCATGAAACTGTGGACGGTTGGTGATGCGGTAATCGATTTATTACCTCAGCCAGATAGGCAATATAAAGCTTGCGCTGGTGGTGCGCCGTTAAATGTTGCTGTGGGTGCAGCTCGTTTGGGATGTGATTGTGGTTTTATTGGCAGAGTTGGTGATGATCCATTTGGCCACTTTCTCCAGCAAACGCTCTATTCAGAGGGAGTCGAAACGCAGTATATACAATTTGATGAGCAATATCATACCAGTACCGTGCTGGTAGCGCTGGGGAATGATGGCGATCGCAGTTTTACATTTCTGGTGAATCCTTCTGCCGACCAGTTTTTATCCTCTAAAAATCTACCCGATTTTGGTGATGATATATTGCACTTTTGTTCGTTGGCTCTGGTTGCCAAGCAGAGCCGTGAGACCTTGGTCAAGGCGATAAGTTTACTAAAGCAACGCGGTGGCATCTTGAGCTTTGATGTCAACCTGCGGGAGAAAATGTGGGGAAATCCACAGGAGATGCTGGCAACGGTCACTGAATTTGCTCATCAGTCAGATATTTTAAAACTCTCAGAAGAAGAATTATACTGGATAACCGGTACGACTCATTATGAAAAAGCGCTGGAAAGAGTAAAGCGATTTCCTTCTAGCCTTAAAATTGTCACCCGTGGTATCCAAGGGGCTATCGCCTTATGGCAAGATCTGGTCATACACGTAGACTCGTACAAGGTGAATAGTTTAGATACGACGGGGGCAGGAGATGCCTTTATCGCTGGATTGTTGGCAAATATCTCTTTCGGAAATGGTTTGCAGGATTTTGAACAATTGAAATTAGCCCTGACGCAAGCCAGCGCCTGTGGCGCGCTGGCGACGACACAAAAAGGAGCTTTATCAGCATTACCCGATGCGGAGGGTGTCAGAAGTTTTATTGGGTCTGAGCATAGACTGACATTTAAGGTTAATTCTATAAACCCTCATGAGTGAAATGCAGCAGACCTATTGTAATATCAGGTGTCTATAAGTCAGTTAAAATGGATACCGACGGAAAGCATGAAAATTAACGTGGTGGGCACCAGTGGCAGCGGTAAAAGCACCGTTGCCCGCCAATTGGCGCAAAAGCTGGCCGTACCTTATATCGAAATGGATAAGCTTTACTGGCGGCCACACTGGCAAAATGCCTCAGATGACGAGTTCTTGCACCTGGTCGAACAGGCGTTGGTATCAGCCCCTGCGGGGTGGGTATTGGATGGCAACTATACCCGGACCAAAGCCGTGAAATGGCGGGACGTTGACTGGGTTGTCTGGGTTGACTACGGATTCTGTCGCACGCTATGGCAGGCCGTTCGCCGCGCGTCGGTGCGGGCTTGGCACAAGACTGAGCTCTGGTCCGATACCGGCAATTGTGAGAGCTTTCGCCGCTCTTTCTTTAGCCGTGAGTCGATCATCCTGTGGACCATCAAAACCTACCGCAAGAATCGTATAAAGTATCTGGCGGACCAGCAGGACCCAGCCAATCGCCATATTCGTTTTATCCAACTGCGCTCTCCGGCGGAAACAGCGGCTTTTCTGGCAAGCCTCTGTTAGAGAGCTTTATTCGATTCAGCTTTTTATATTCGCTAGGCATGAGCCTCTGTTCCAGGCTGAATCTACTTCAGCCTGGAACATGATCTTCATCTGATTAATTTGTCAGATAAGCTTCAATATTCATGATTTTTCTCGCTGTAAGTCACGAAATTTTTGTTTTATCCATCCTCATTGTAGAAAAAGTGACCCTCATCGCATTTTCAAGTGGGCTAAGAACTTAGTTTGTGATGGTTTTGCTAAAACCATTCAGCTAACCAGGAAGGAACAATAAATGAACAAGCTTACTGTGCTTTCGCTCGCTATCTCTTTGATTTCTGGGTATGCCGGTGCTCAAACTATCGTATTAACCGACAGTGAGAACGGTATTGAACTTGGCAATTGGCGGATTGACAGCTCACAGCTGAAAATTCCCGCTCCGCGCTTCAGCTTGCAACAGCAAGTCTTGCATGGTGGCAAGCAAGAGGGATCGAAAGTCCTTACCCTGACCAGTGAGGGGTTGACCATCACCCTTAGCCCAACGCGCGGTATGGATATTCTGCATGTCAACGGTTCCGGCGTAAGGTTGGGGTGGGATTCGCCGGTGACCGAGGTAGTCAACCCGGCTTATATCAACCTGGAGAGTCGCAACGGTGTGGGTTGGCTTGACGGTTTTAACGAAATGCTGGTGCGCTGCGGCTACGAATGGACCGGGCACCCGGGCGTAGAAAACGGCACGCTGTATACGTTACATGGCCGTGCAGGAAATACCCCGGCTTCCAAGGTGGTGGTAGAGATTGCAGAAAAAGCACCATATGAAATCCGTATCCGCGGTCTGCTGAAAGAAAATACCTTTAAGAAAAGTAATCTGGAAACCTGGACTGAACTGCGTTACGTCCCTGGTGCGCAGCAGTTTACGGTTCACGATCGTCTAACCAATCATGCTGATTATCCGCGTGACTATCAGATTATTTATCACAGTAACTTCGGTAAGCCGCTGCTGGAAGAGGGAGCGGTGTTCAGTGCGGCAATCAAGGAGATTTCGCCGTTTAATGATTATGCCAAGGGCGGTTTGAAAGATTGGCATACTTACCTGGGGCCTACCAAAGGCTTTGATGAGATGGTGTTCAATATCGTGCCTTACAGTGATTCTCAAGGAAAAACCCTGGCGATGATGAACAACAAGAAAGCGGATCGGGGAGTTGCAATTGGTTTTGATACTCACCAGTTGCCAGTTTTGACGTTGTGGAAAAACACGGATACTGAACGCCAGGGCTATGTTACCGGGATTGAGCCAGGGACCAGCTACGCGTATCCGGTAAAAATCGAACGTGAGCAGGGGCGAATCAAACAATTACAGCCTGGGAAGAGTACCGATTTCGAGCTGACTTACACTTTGCTGAACAATGCTGAACAAGTAAAAGAGTACCAAAACAAGATAAAAACGCTGCAAGGTGACCGTGAAGTTAAACTCGTCGATACTCCAATTGCGGTGGAATAGCCTCTGGTGAGGGGGAGCCGGTCAAGCGACCGGCTCTTTGGCGTCAAAGCAGCAGTTCGTAGTGGACTTTCACCACCACTTTCTTGATGTTTTTCGGCTCAGTTATCTGGCAGCCGGGTTTGTGTGGCTCCAGTGGGAAGAAGATCACATACATACCCGGCATTAGGTTCAGGGTTTGCGGGCTGCGTTTGATATCCAGCCATTGCAGATCTTTGCTTTCATCGTAAAGATCGTTGCTTTCCCAACTGTCTGGCAGGCCAAAATCGATCCGCTCTTCACCGCCGATCAGGATCTGGATATCCAGATACTCCTGGTGAAGCTCGGCGCGTTTGCTTTCTGCTGGCTCCGTCATCAGCTCCATCACGTTCATAAACACCCGTTCGCCATCGATCTCGTGCCGGCCCAACGGCAGGTTAGGCAAATCATACTGACGTACGGTATTGAGGATATTGGCTAAAGCGGGTGAGAGACCACGTCCAAAGCGGGGGTTGTACAAACTGCCATAGATCATCCTGATGCTCCCTAATAAATAAAAGACTTGCTGAGAGTATGTCTATTATTGTTCAGGAAAAAAGTTAACTGGCTTGCAATCATGCAACCTTTTGAGCGTGGCGCCGGGGACTTTCCGCCAGGCGCCAGCGGGCTTACGAGAGGCTTTCAACCTGTGGCTTGGGTTTGATGGTTAACGTGGCCCCCATGGAGGCGGTAATGATGGCGGCCAATGCCAACCATTGCGTTTGGTTAAGATGTTCGTTGAGGAAGATCATGCCGGAAAGGGCGGCCATTGCCGGTTCCAGGCTCATCAGGGTGCCAAAGGTACGGGCGGGGATCTTGGGTAACGCGATAATTTCCAATGAGTAAGGCAACGCGGTAGACAGCACCGCGACGGCCAACGCCACCGGTAGAATATCCACGTTCAACAGCGCACTGCCGGCTTGCCAGGCACCGATCGGGCAGAACACGATAGCGGCGATCAATGACCCCACGGCTACGGTGCCCGGCCCGTGATCTCCCCCGGCCTTCTGGCCGAAAATAATGTATATCGCCCAGCAGGCACCGGCACCCAACGCACAAGCTGCCCCCACTGGATCGATACTGCCCATATCGTGGCCAAGCGGCAGCAGGAACCACAAACCGGCAATGGCCAGCGCCACCCAGATAAAATCGATCGGGCGGCGGGAAGAGAACATTGCCACCGCCAGCGGGCCGGTAAACTCCAGTGCCACCGCAATGCCCAGCGGCACCGTGCGTAAAGAAAGATAAAACAGGTAGTTCATCGCCCCCAGTGACAGACCATAGATCAGCAAGGGCAACCGGCTACCGGCGGCGAAACGCATGCGCCACGGACGGAAAATGATAAACAGGATCAGCGTACCTATGCTCAGGCGCAGGGTGGTGATGCCTTCGGCACCCACCAGCGGGAACAGGCTTTTGGCTAATGAAGCCCCGCTCTGGATCGAGATCATGGCAATGATCAGTAAACACACGGGCACCAGCGTGGAAGACGCTTTAGTGGTTACAGACGAAGACATCCTTTCTGGCCTTATGGAACTCCCCAGCGTCTGGGAAGGTAATGAGTTCAGGTGTTGCACAGTGTAAAGGAATTGGCAGCAAGGTGTTGACGAAAAACGGGGGACCGGGTTGAATCTGTCAAAAATATGCGCCAACTTGGTTCAAGCAACCAATAAGTGCGCTTTTTTTAAGAGTATTCTGGAACTCAGATAGGTGATTAGCGTCACAAAAAGGAGTATAATTCGCGAAAAATATAGGAAAATTAGCATGCTATAGTGTTCTTGAAATCTTCTGTTACACGATACAAAGATTTAGACACTCATTTAAAGGCAGAGTTTCACGCTAATTTTTGCTATATTTTCAATGTATGAGAAATTGAAGCACTTTAATAATAAAACGCGTTTGAGGTGGTTATGAAAAAAATTGCATGTCTTTCCGCAGTAGCAGCTTGTGTATTGGCCGTAACAGCAGGTACCGCATTTGCTGGTGAGAGCACCGTATCCGCTGGCTATGCCCAGGGCGATCTCCAAGGCGTTGCCAACAAGGCCGGTGGTTTCAACCTGAAGTACCGTTACGAGTACGACAACAGCCCACTGGGTGTGATCGGTTCTTTCACCCACCTGGAAAAGAACAACTCTGAAGACGGCTTCTACAACAAAGCACAATACAACTCCATCACTGCGGGTCCTGCTTATCGTTTCAACGATTGGGCGAGCATCTACGGTGTGATCGGTGTGGGCTATGGTAAATTCACTTCCAACGCTCAAGACGGTTCAGACCACAACAACACCAGCGACTACGGTTTCACCTACGGTGCTGGTCTGCAGTTCAACCCAATGCAACAGGTTGCTCTGGACGTGGGTTACGAGCAGAGCCGTATCCGCAGCGTTGACGTTGGCACCTGGAATGTGGGTGTAGGTTACCGCTTCTAAGATTTCCCCATGCCTTCGGGCATGAGCGTGTGACCCTATTGGTCATGCTCAATGAAAATCCGCCTTTTAGGGGCGGATTTTTTTTGCCGGTAACTTATTGAAACGATCGACAAACCTCTAGCGTTAGCCGACTCCATAGGTAGGGGCGCTGCATGCTGTGCCCGTTTAGTTGAATGTGGTACCCGTCTAATTTCTCCTCTAGCTAATCCATCGATTTATTGGGCTTGCCCAATACCGTGGTCGGTTGCAATGAAAAACGCGCCGTACGGGGATCGCGCTCATATCCCTGCGGCTCGGTCAACAATCCATAGAGCTCTGGCCGACGGCCGTGGATCCAACGCCGCCCGCTGCTCATGGGGATTAAGCTCAGATCCAGATCGGCGGTGACCATGGCGTCCTGCGCTGCCCAGGTCTCTGACAGGATACGGCCATAAGGATCCAGCAGCATCGCATTGCCGGTGCGCACCTCATCATCGTCTCGCCCCACACCGTTGCTGAACAGAATAAACAGGCCATTATCATGGGCGCGAGAAGGCAACCAGCGCAGCAGCCAACCGCGGCCAATTTCGCCGCGAAAAGCCTCTTCGATCGCCGCCGGATTTTCTTTACGTTGCTGCCATAACGGCAGCGGTATCGGCTTCATGCCGTGCGGGCTGCGTGAATTTGTCCCCCCGGTCTGGTGAGGGGCGAACAGAATATCGGCACCCAGCAGCGTAGTGGCACGGGCGTTCTCTACCAGGTTGTTGTCCCAGCAGATCAGGATCCCCATGCGTACGCCCCAAGGGGTGTCAAACACGGTATAACTATCGCCTTTAGCGATTAGCGGATGTTCAAAAGGATGGAGCTTGCGGTGCACATGGGTTTGGCCATCCGGCAGGCAAACCGCATAAGCGTTGTACAGCTGGCCGTCTTCACCCAGCTCAATCAGCCCAACGCCGATGGCCATTCGATACCGCTCTGCCAGCGGGCGGATGCGTGCCAGTGAGGGGCTGGTGGCGATAGGCTCAGCTAAAGCGGTGATTTCGCTGTCCGCCAGATGGCGTACGTGCCAGTAGCCGGTAATGCACATTTCCGGGAAAGCGAGGACCTGTACGTTGTCGGCGGCGGCTTGGGCGATAAAGTCTTCCATAATGCCGAGATTGTAGTTCTTGTCGTTGGCGCGGTGTTGAAATTGTACCGACGCAGCACGAAGGGTCGTGGTCATAGCAAGCTCCTGTGGGGTTTTTGTTCGCTAATTACAGCAGCCGCATCGATTACTGTATAATCAATTAAAATCCTCTTTTGATAACTTAATGGAATGGATAATCGTCAACTACGTGCCTTTGTCGCGTTGGCCGAACTGGGGCGCTATCACCTGGCCGCCGAGCGGCTGTGCATCACCCAGCCCGCGTTGAGCAAGCAAATTCAAGCCATCGAACTGCAACTGGGCACCCGCCTGTTTGAACGGGGCCGTCAAGGTGCGCGAGTGACGGCCAACGGTGCTGCACTGCTCCCCAGAGCGCGGGAGTTATTGACCCAATACGAGCAGTTTCATCTGTACGCGGTGCAGGTGGTGAAGGGGGAAACCGGGCGCCTGGCCTTAGGCTTTGGGCTTTCCAGCTTTCATCTGGCGCCGCAACGGGTGGCGGCATTTCGCCAGCGCTTTCCGTCGGTGGTGGTTGGCTTGGAGGATCTTCCTTCTGAACGGCAATGCCAGTTGTTGCTAAGCGGCGATCTACAGGCTGGATTTGTGCGCTTACCCGTTGTTGCTCCCTTGCAGGCTCTGCCTTTGCTGAACGATCGGCTGGTGCTGGCCGCGCCGCGAACGATGGCGTTGCAGGAGGAGAGTCTGTTGACGGATTTCCACCGTTTTCCTCTGTTACAGTTGGAGCCTTCGCGTGGCCGAGGGTTGAGTGAGCAGGCTTTGCGTTTTATTGCCGCCCAGGGGCTGCGGGCCAACGTGGTGCAGCAGGCAGAGGATATCCAAACCTTGTTGGCGCTGGTGGCGGCGGGGATAGGCGTGGCGCTGTTGCCGCAAAGCATTGCGTTTATTGCTCCGGCTGGGGTCGATATTCTGCCGTTAAGCGGCGAGCAGACGCAGTGGCAGGTTGGGCTGGCGTGGAACCCGCAGCGGCCTGATGCGCTACGGGATAATTTTATCCAAGATATCTTGAACTCACAGCGGCCGGTATAACACCACCGTTGGCAGCTGGTGGTATTCGCTGCGGTGGCTTGCCACAAAGCCGACTTTCTTCGCCAGGCCAAGCGAAGGGCGGTTATCCGGCGAGATGATACAAACGACTTTGTCCTGTGAGAAATTCTCTTTGGCCCAGACTAGTGCGGCATTCAAGGCTTCGGTGGCATAACCTTTACCGTGCGCAGCCGTGATCAGCGTCCAGCCCATTTCGGGGACATCGAGTGCGGGTTGAATATCACGGTGAAAATCGGCGAAGCCAATGCCGCCGATATACCTGCCGGTGTTTTTCTCCCGCACCGCCCAGTAGCCATACCCCAGCAATTTCCAGTGGCCGATGTAGCGCAACAGGCGGCCCCAGCTGTCCTCCTTGTCGCGTGGCGTGCTGCCGATATAGCGCACTACCGCAGGATCGGCCCACATAGCGGCCAAATCGTCAAAGTCTTCCAGCCGGTGGGCATCCAGGATCAGACGTTCGGTGATCAAGGTGGGGGCAACGGTGTGAGTGGGCATGGCTTCCTTCCTGAACAAGAGAAAAGGCGCTGCCGGAGCAACGCCTCAAGATACTCATTACTGTAGCCGAACTGTTTTGGCTCTAGCAATACCGGGAAGTTACACTACCAGCCACAGCAGCCAGGTAAAGGCGAAGCCACTTAAACCGAGCAGGGTGGTTAATACCGTCCAGGTTTTCAGGCCATCAGCCACTGACAGGCCAAGGTATTTGGTGACAATCCAGAAACCGGAGTCGTTAACGTGGGATAGCCCCAGGCCGCCGAAGCAAGTGGCGAGCGTGACTAACACCAACTGCATCGAGTTAAGCCCGATAACCGCTTCGGACAGCAACCCGCCGGTCGTCAGAATGGCGACGGTAGCCGACCCCTGCGAGGCACGCAGTGCCAGCGAGATGATAAATGCCGCCGGGATCAATGGCAGGCCAATGGTGGTCAGCACATCTGCCAGCGCTTTACCTACGCCAGACTCGACCAGCACCTTGCCAAACACCCCACCCGCACCGGTAACCATAATGACCACCGCTGCTGTCGGTAACGCGCCTCCCATCACATCGCTAGTGTGTTGCAAGCTCCAGCCACGGCGGATTGCCAGGAAATAGAATGCCAATACCAGAGCGATCATTAACGCTACGCCCGGCGAGCCGATTAATGACAAGGCATCACGGATTGGTGAACCGGCAGGTAACAAGGTTGCAGAAACGGTACCCAGCATAATGATGGCGATAGGGATCACGATCAGCGCGGTAATCAACCCGGCGCTCGGAGGATTGATCCGATCGCTGAGTGGGGCTCTGTCTTCCGGTGCCGGTTCTGGGGATGCCAGTTGCAGCTGTTCCAACACCTCAATGGAGAGGGGGTAGGCTTTACGGTTAAGATATTTCGCCGCGAAGTAACCAATAATCCCCACTGGGATACAGATGACCAGGCCGATAATGGTCAACCAACCGATATCCGCATTCAACAGCCCCGCAGCCGCGACCGGGCCTGGGTGTGGTGGCAGAGCAACGTGGACCGTCAGCATCACACCGGCCATCGGCAAGCCAAACTTCAATGGTGAGACTTTTGCCACTTTGGCAAAGCCATAGATGATCGGTGCCAGGATGATAAAGCCGACGTCGAAAAACACCGGAATACCCAGGACGAACGCGGCACTGGTTAGCGCGGCAATGGTGCGTTTTGGCCCCAGCGCTTTGCTGAAACGTTGCGCCAGGGATTCAGCGCCGCCCGAATGTTCGATCATTCTACCCAGCATGGCACCCAGGCCGATGATAATGGTCACCGAGCCGAGTACACCGCCCATCCCGGCGGTCATCACTTTCATGACTTCACCGGTTGGGATCCCGCTGGCAAGCGCGACCAGTAGACTAACGACCAGCAGGGCGACAAACGGCTGAACCTTCGCCTTGATGACCATCAATAGCAGCAGTACGACACCCAGTACGGCAATGATCAGTAGCATAGTTGGAGACATAGCATAGCCTTTAATTCAGGTAAGAGTCCGGCACCGCGATCGCCCTGGGGCGATACGGGTGCGTTTATTTTTTATATTATTGAAACTGGTGTTGGCACTACGAGTTGTTGATTACAGGTAAGGTTTCACCCAACCCAGACCCGCCGTCGTTTCTCCACGAGGTTTATATTCACAACCGATCCACCCTTGGTAACCCACCTTGTCGAGTTGGGCGAATAGCCAAGGATAATTCAGCTCACCGTCATCGGGTTCATTACGGTCTGGCACCGAGGCGATCTGGATATGGGCATAGCGCCCGGCAAGCGTTGCAATCAGATTACTGATATTGCCGTCCACCAGTTGCGCGTGGAAGAAGTCGAACTGAATAAACACGTTCGGGCGATCGATGGTGGCTACCAGTTCCGCCGCCTGATGCTGGCTGGAGAACAGGTAGTTGGGCTTGATCGGTGGGCTGAGCGCTTCGATCAACACCTTGATGCCGTGAGGGGCGAAGGCGTCGGCGGCGTAACGGATATTGCTGATGAAGGTTTCCCGATAGCGGGCAATATCTTCCCCTGGCGGCACTACGCCAGCCATCACGTGAACGTTAGGGCACTTGAGGGCGATGGCATATTCCAGAGCACGATCGATATCCGCGCGGGCATCCTGCTCGCGGCCCGGTAACGCTGCCAGCCCCCATTCACCTGCGCCCACATCGCCCGGCGCGGTATTGAACAACACCTGCTGTAGACCATTTTGTTGCAGTTTCTCCGCCAGTAGATCGGCGGGGTAATCATAAGGGAACAGGAACTCTACCGCTTTAAATCCGGCCGCCGCAGCGGCATCAAAACGATCCAGAAACGAATGCTCGGTAAACATCATCGATAAATTGGCAGCAAATTTTGGCATGGTTCAGCTCCGTAACTCGGCAATTTCATCATCGGTTAAATAGCGAATTGGGCGGTTGCCGAGGGTGAAAATCAGCTTGGCCGCATCTTCCATTTCTTCGGTATTGTTCGCGGCTTCCCGCAGGCTCTCGCCGGTGACCACGGGGCCGTGGTTCGCCAACAGGAAAGCCTTGTAGCTTGGGGCCAGCTTGCCCAGATCTTCCGCCAGCCGCAGATCGCCGGGGCGGTAGTAAGGCACCACCGGCACCTGGCCGACGCGCATCACCACATAAGGGGTGAACGGCTTGATGGCATTTGCCGTATCCAGCCCTTGCAGGCAGGAAAGCGCGGTCAGATAGGTGCAATGCAGGTGCACTACTGCCTTGCACGCCGGGTTGTTCTGGTACAGCGCGCGGTGAAAGCTGATCTCTTTCGAGGGCTTGTCGCCAGAAATCCATTCACCGCTCAGGCTGACTTTCGACAGTTTGTCTACCTGCAACTCCCCCAGGCAAGAGCCGGTGGGGGTGGCAAGCAGGGTACCATCTGGCAACAACAGCGAAAGGTTGCCTGCTGAACCGGTAGCGTAGCCGCGCTGGAAGAACGAAGCCCCCAGGCGCACCATCTCTTCCCTTGCCAGCTGTTCAGTGTCAGCGGTCATCGTCATACTGAAAACTCCGTTTGTGCTCTGGCGAAAAAGTTTTCATCGCCGAAGTTGCCCGATTTCAGGGCCAGTGATACCGGTTGTTCAATTGCGCGTACCCAAGGCACGCCTGGAGAAATGCATGGGCCGATATGGAAGCCGCGGATCCCCAATGCCTGGGTGACCACGCCAGAGGTTTCACCACCGGCGACGATAAAGCGGCTGAAACCCTGTTGTTGCAGGCGTTTAACCACTTCAGCAAACAGGGCTTCAACCGCCTGGCTGGCGGCTTCGGTGCCGTATTGCTGCTGGGTTTTTTGCAGTTGCTCCGGTTCGGCGGTGGCGTACAGCAACGGGGCTAGTGGCTGTTCGGCCTGCTGTTCTACCCAAGCGCTTAGCTCGGCTGCGTAGGCGCTGCGATCGCCTGCTGTGATGCAGCGCGAGACATCAATACTCTGTGCTGGAGCCTGTTGGCGGTAGCGTGCTACCTGCTTGTTGGTCATGGTGGAGCAGGAGCCGGAAAGTACCACGGCTTTCTTCCCCTGTGGCGCTCCGGCTGATTGAGCTTTTTCCTGACCTGGCTGCGCCCATTGGCGGGCAATGCCGATCGCCAGCCCTGAACCTCCGGTGACCAACTTCATGGTTTTCAGCGCTTCGCCCTGGGTCAGCAGATGCTGTTCGTTCAGAGTATCCAATACCGCGTAGCGCACACCTTGTTGCGCCAACTGTTGCAGTTTCTCCTGCACCGAATCGGCACCACGATCCATCTCTACTGCGTTGACCAGCCCGCAACGGCCGCTGGCCTGGGCCTCCATCAGCCGCATCAGATTACTGTCGGTCATTGGCGTCACCGGATGGTTGCGCATACCGGATTCCGACAGCAACTGGTCCATCACGAACAGATAGCCTTGATATACCGTGCGGCCATTTACCGGTAGCGCAGGAGAAATCACCGTTTGCTGTTCGCCAAGCGCATCGAGCAAGGCATCGGTAACCGGTCCGATATTGCCCTGGGCTGTGCTGTCGAAGGTGGAACAGTATTTAAAGTAGAACTGGCGGCAACCCTGGCGCTGTAGCCAGGCTAAAGCCTGCAACGACTGCTCGACCGCCTGGTCGACCGGGCAGGAGCGCGATTTCAGGCTGATCACCACCGCCTGCGAGTCGACAGGGGTATCATCCTGCGGCACGCCATTGAGCTGGACCGTAGGCAAACCGTTTTCCACCAGGAAGCTGGCGATATCGGTGGCGCCGGTAAAGTCGTCTGCAATCACTCCGAGTAACATTATGAGTTCTCCTTATTCTTCGGCAGTTCGATCCCGGCGAAGATCTTGATCACTGCGCTGTCATCTTCCTTGCCGAAACCTGCGTTGCTGGCGGAAGTAAACATGTTGAACGCCGTGGAGGCCAAAGGCAGCGGGAAGTGCAGCGCTTTGGCGGTATCGGCCACCAGCCCAAGATCCTTGACGAAGATATCTACTGCAGATTTTGGTGAGTAGTCGCCATCGACCACGTGGCGCATACGGTTCTCAAACATCCAGGAGTTGCCTGCGGCGTTGGTGACCACATCGTACATCACGTCCAGCGGGATACCGGCGCGAGCGGCCAGCGCCATCGCTTCGGCACCGGCGGCAATATGTACGCCTGCCAACAGTTGATGGATGATCTTGACCGTTGCACCCAGGCCAATCTCGTCGCCGATGCGGTACACTTTCCCGGCCACGGCATCCAGCACCGGTTGCAACTGGGCGAAGGTGCTCTCACTGCCCGAGGCCATCACGGTCATTTGGCCAGCCGCTGCCTTGGCTGCACCGCCGGAAACCGGGGCATCCAGCATCGGCAGGTTATACGCCAACAGTTTCTGTTCGATCTCCTTGGCATCCGCAGCCGCAATGGTGGATGACACCATCACCGGCGTATTCGGTTTCAACTGTGCCGCCAGGCCGTTTTCCCCAAACAGGATCTGTTTTACCTGGTTGGCATTAACCACCAACAGCAGCACCGCATCCAGTTCGGTTGCAAAGTCTGCTGCGCTGGTGGCGGCCTGTTTGGCACCGGCTTGTTGTAGCGCTGCCAGTGCCTGTGGGTTGAGATCGACACCATAGGTAGTCAGCCCGGCATTGATGCAGGATGTTGCCGCGCCCATGCCCATTGAACCCAAACCGACGATACAAACTGCGTAGTTTCCTGGTTGTGCCATGATGCACCTCTGTTAATTTTAGTGATTATTTGTTTTGATGTGTTAAATGTAAGCGTTATTGGCGCGGATATCGGTGATCGCCTTCACAATTATTAACAATACAACGGACGGTCGCAAAAACGGTTACTCTTGCTAACATAATGCTTTTAAATGTTTTTTATGATTATGACCGGCTTCACAGCCTGAAAAGCTTTACTGCCGTCGCACGAAAATTGACGTAAAATCACAATTATTATCATCGCAGTCTGAGGGGGGGAAACCGTGATACCTGTTGAACGCCACCAACAAATTTTGGCGCTGGTGTCCGAGCGCGGCGCAGTCAGCATAGCTGAACTGACCGAAAGGTTGGGGGTCTCGCACATGACCATCCGGCGCGATCTGCAAAAACTGGAAGAGCAGGGCAGTGTACTGTCCGTCTCCGGCGGCGTACAGGCGGCCGAGCGCGTGGCGATTGAGCCTTCGCATCAGGATAAGGAAGGGATGTTCAGCCAGCAGAAAGCCGCTATTGGGCAACTGGCCGCGCGGCAGATCCCGGCCAACAGTTGCATCTATCTGGACGCAGGCACCACCACGTTGGCCCTGGCTCGTCAGCTCGGCGACCGTGACGATATCACCGTGGTGACCAACGATTTTGTTATCGCCGCCTATTTGCTCGAACACAGCCAGTGCAAGCTGATCCACACCGGCGGTACGGTATGCCGGGAAAACCGTTCCTGCGTGGGGGCCGCTGCGGCTCAGGCTTTACGTAATCTGTTTATCGATCTGGCGTTTATCTCTGCTTCTTCATGGAGCATGCGGGGTTTGTCTACTCCGAACGAGGATAAGGTGGTGGTGAAAAACGCCATCGTTGAGGCCAGCCGCCGCCGCATTTTGCTGAGTGATACTTCCAAATATGGCAAGGTGGCCACCTATCTGGCGCTGCCGATTTCGGTCTTTGAGGTGATCATCACTGACGATCACCTGCCGGATGCGGCGCGTGAGGCGATTATGCAGGCAAATATTACGTTGCTTACTGCGGTGCCGTGACCTTCAATCCCGCGAATCTGATAAACATCGGGGTGGCTATCGCTGCCCAGATCGTGGCCGCACTCTCCACAGCAGATAATACCAAGTATTGAACTGCAATAATTCCATCACGTCCAGGTACCAGTCAGTGGCACCGTCAGCCTGCTACCACATAATATTTACCCATAAAAAATTAATAAGTTATTTTTAAGGATCCACCTTAATGTGGTGCTGGTCTACATCCTAATGAGTATGGGTAACACCAGGTTATATCGCTATGTAAAGCCAGTGTCATGCTAAGGCAGTTATCTGGCAGTGTGGCAGGTTAAAACCATTGATTTAAACGATAAAGGTTATCAATGCTAGCCGAAAACACCGACTTTCCCAGCCCTGTAAGATCTTAGTGATGGTTAAATCTGCGATATTTTTACATTAAAATAGGCTCGGCAAGGTGTTTTTGTGAAGTTTTTCTCTAAAAACATATTTTTGGCAGCATAAAAATCTAACCTTATGGAATTTAACGAATCAATATATCAATAATCAGCGTGTTTCGATAATCTTTGTTTTGGTCATGAGAAAATTCTTATTCCAGGGAGAAGGAAAAATGCCACAGTTAATGACAATTACCCGCGGTCTATTTACTAGCGATAAAAACGTTCACGCAGGCTTTTTTTTTTAATTTCAATTAAATGATTTTATTAACGATTAATGCCTGGGCTGTCTGTTTTTATAGTGAAAGTCGTGAATATAATGAAATATAAACTTAATGACCGTATTATCTTCGATGTCGATAGCGGAACGCTGAGTTTGAGCGATCTGTTTGACGATACTGTCACCATCTCCAACCCATCCAAGCGCTTGCTACAGTTACTGATTGTCCACCAGGGCGATGCTGTGAGCCGTGAAGTGATCTTCAAAAAGGTGTGGGATGATTATGGGATGATTTCCAGTAACAATAATCTTAACCAGTGCGTGAGCAAGTTACGTAGAGTGATCAAGGCGCTGGGAATTGATGAGGAAGTGATCGTCACGGTTCCCAAGGTGGGTTTTATGCTGCACAGCGAAATCCAGATTGTGTCTTGTGAGGATGAAAAGGATACGCCGATCCTTGATGCCGAACCGCCGGTATCAGCCGCTAAAACCATACCCGTGGTGGTAGGCAAGGTGTTTTCACGTGCTTCCTTGCGCTATGGTTGGGGGATAGTGGGCTTTGTGTGTGTGGTGTTGGCCGGCATCACGTTCTATATTTTCAATCCAAGCATCCGGCAAGAGAGCTATCTGGGCAAATCGGGTAACTGTGCGGTATTTATGTCGAACTCCACGGTTCGGGCAGATCCGGCATTCAGCGATGATGTGTTGGTGCAGGTGGCAAGGCAAAAAATCCAATGCCAACCGGATGAATACCTGTTACTGATGCGTGGCAATCAGGTGAAGTCGTACATTTCTGGCATCTCACGGCTATTTTTTCTCCGCTGCAAGATTTTGCGAGAACATAAGATTGAACTTTGTTCTGGTCTGGAAAGCGAATCCTCCCTTTAAATGAATAATGATGATTGGCTGGCGGGATAAACGACCGACCGACAGCCAGAACATCATGGCCTGAGATTTAACCACTTTACTAACGTTATTTTCCCTCAAGTACGATCGCTGCAGTGATTTATCCCCCTTATTATTCCGCTGGCTGACTACCCTGAAACAGTAATGCTCCTCACGCTAGCCCTCTCCCAAAAGGAGAGGAGACCGAACGTGCCACGATGTAATTACGGCACTCAACCTTTTTGCCGATCACCTCTGCATCAACTCTTTTGCAGATCATCTCTGCACCAGAACATGGCAGCGTAACGGCTCCCTAGTCCAAAAGGAGAAGGGACCGAACGTGCACAATTTTATTACGGCACTCCACCTTTGCATCAACCCTGTCGCAGCTTACCTCCGCACCTGAACACGGCACCGTACCAGCTCCCTCGCCCAAAAAGGAGAGGGGACAGAATGTGCACAATTTTATTACGGCACTCCGCCTTTGCATCAACCTTGTCGCCGCTCACCTTTGCACCTGAATACGGCAGCGTAATGGCTCCCTAGTCCAAAAGGAGAAGGGACCGAACTTTATTACGGCACTCCGCCTTTGCATCAACCCTGTCGCAGCTCACCTCCGTACCTGAACACGGCACCGTACCAGCTCCCTCGCCCTTTGGGAGAGGGTTGGGGTGAGGGGAAATGGGTTGCCTTAACTGACAAGTTTTAAATGTACAGGCTGATTTTTTCACTTGAAAGGTTACTGAATAACGGTGGTCATAAACGGGTTAATGGTTGATCGAATTAATCTAGGATTATTCTGCTACTCACTTTATGTGTGCGGTTTTTTTATCCTTAATCTGGTATTAAAAAGATTAATAACAGGATTTAAATCTAAATATTTCACATTTAATAGTTAATGATTATATTAAGATTGGTTTGGGTTAAGATTTTTCTCGCCAGGTGGGACGAGAGGCATACTCACGTTGCTTATCAACACTTGGCGTTATCCCGCTAGCAACTGGCAATACCGGAGTGAGTGGAGATGACAAAGATCGGCACATTTAACGGACAATAGAAATCTATAACTTAGGGAGTTTTACCATGAAAAAGATCACACTTGCTCTGGCAATCGTTTCAGCATTCGCAGTAGTGGGCACCGCTCAGGCAGCAGACGTTACCGCACAAGCCTTGGCTACCTGGTCAGCCACTGCCAAGAAAGATACCACCAGCAAGTTGGTTGTGACGCCAATCGGCAGCCTGTCTTTCCAATATGCTGAAGGCATCAAAGGCTTCAACAGCCAGAAAGGTCTGTTCGACGTGACTATCGAGGGCGAAGGAACCGCCACCGATTTTAAACTGACCTCCAAGCTGGTATCCAACACTCTGACTCAGCTCGATACCTCTGGTTCTACCCTGGAAGTGGGCGTTAACTATAACGGTGCTGCCGTAGAGAAAACCGCTGAAACCCCTATGATCGATGTTAAAGCCGGTATTCTGGGTGGCAACCTGAGCGCACTGTCTGGCGCTTACGACAAAGCTGTTCGTACCAGTGCACAAGATCAGTTCACCTTCACCATCATCGGCGCAACGGCTGATGGCGCAACTGCTGTGACTGATTTCAGCACCCTGCCTGAAGGTATCTGGAGTGGCGACGTGAGCGTAGAGTTCAACGCTACCTGGACTACCGCATAATCATTTCCCCAGAGTAATGCGTTTTAACAGGGGGGAAACCCCCTGTTTTTGTCAGCTAAAGAGTTTGGAATACCGCTATGAATCGTTTCTATTTTTCTATTCCCCTGTTGCTGTCCCTTTGCCATAGCGCTTTGGCGCTGGATGTTGGCGCGGTCAGTTCCTTTATGCCCAGTAATAGCGCGACGCTAAGTAAAGAAATTAAAAATACAACGGATAGCGGCCGGCTGGTGAATATAAAAATAGAAAGGATTTCCGACCCGACCGAATCCGGCGTGGTGATCCCGATGGCGACGAAAGACGAAATGCTGTTGTCACCGGCCAGCCTGATGATGCCAGCCAACGCCAGGGACGTGATCCGTTTTTATTATAAGGGCCCAGAAGATAATCAAGAACGCTATTACCGGATTGTCTGGTTCGATCAGGCATTAACGGATGCGGGGCAGAATACCGCCAAACGCAATGGCGTGGCCACCACCTCGGCGCGTATTGGCACCATTTTAGTCGTTACGCCACGCCAGGTTAATTTTAATCATCAGTTTACCAATAACAAAGTCGCCAATACCGGCAACGCCACCTTCAAAATGGTGGCCTACGGCCCCTGCAAGAATAAGAAAGAAGGCAGCAGCTGCAAGGAAAACTACTTTGTCATGCCAGGTAAAGATCGTGGTCTGTCAAAAGTGGATATCAATGATAAGAAAAGCCACGTTGCGCTTTGGTATGGAGAGCAATTTATTCAAGTCAAATAACACCGAGTTGGGCTGCCACAGGATGTTGCAGTAAAGGAATGCATAATAGTTCAAGGAGTTAGACGTGAAACTAGCACTGGATAGTGCATTACTCAAGATATCAGTAGCGGTGGGGATGAGCGTTATCCCGGCCGTGATGATCCCTGGGCAGTCGGCACTTGCCGCCGGGCTAACCCAAATTGATGGCGTGTTGATCCCCCAGACTTTCAGCATGGCATTGCGTGAGGGGATGAGTATCCCGTTATTGCTGCATTTTGAACAAAACAACACCTTGAAAGACGACCAACGCATTGGGCGCGCATTGCTGGTGCTTGATGACAATCATCTGAAAATTAGCGAAATTACCCTGGAAGATAACGAGGGTGGCGCACAGCTGACCGCCGCGATCACCAAGCAGCTCAATGCGCTCAATGACGCCAACTTTGATGATAAGCAACGCATTACGCTGTCGGATGATGCCTGGCTGGCGTTGGATTTCCGCCAGTTGAACCTGCAATTGGTAGTGAAGCAATCAGCCTTGGGTACGGTATTGCGTGAGCGTGCCAGCGATATTGGTGCGTCGAGTGTTGATGAGATAAGCAGCACGCTGGCCTATAACCTGGGCGTTTACGACAACCGCACCAAAGCCAGTGAAGGTTTTACCTCCAGCTATTTATCGCTGAATAACGTCACCTCTCTGCGTGAGCATCATGTGGAAGTGAACGGTTCTGTCTATGGGATTGGCAGCAGCAACCAGGATTCGACGCTGTATAAGCTGATGTATGAGCGTGACTTCGCTGGCCGACGCTTTGCCGCAGGCATGCTCGACAGCTGGAACCTGCAATCGCTGGGGCCAGTGACCACCATCAATTCGAGCAAAATCTACGGCATGTCCTATGGCAGCCGGGCCAATTCGACGGTGTTTGATAATAGCCAGTCGTTAACGCCGATTGTCGCCTTCTTCCCCTCGGCGGGTGAAGTTCACCTGTCACGTGATGGCCGCCTGCTCAGCGTACAGAATTTCTCTATGGGTAACCACGAAGTGGATACCGGCACGCTGCCTTTTGGTATTTATGATGTGCAGGTTGAGGTGATCGTCAATGGTCAGGTGATCAACCGCCGTATGCAGCGGGTTAACAAACTCTATAGTCCGCTGCACGCCGCGGGTGCGCCGATGTTCTGGCAGTATTGGGGCGGCATGGTGCGTATGGATGAGTGGCGTGGCGACAACGATCGCTTCGCTGAGGCTAAAGATAGCTACCTGTTGGGGGCTTCAGCCTCTGGCAACCTGTCTCGCTTTAACTGGGCGCTGTCCGGCTATTCCCTGGACAGCACTTCGGTGGCGGAAGGCCGTTTAAGCATACCGATCATCGATGCGGTGCAGGTTAGCACGCAGAGCATGGTAGCCACAGACCGATCCTGGACGCTGATCAACACTGTGAGCGCCACGCTGCCCGGCGGTTTCAGTACGCTGTGGGCCAACGAAGAAAAAACGGTGATCGGCAACAAACTGCGCCAAAACGATGCCCATAACCGGGCGATCGGCGGCTCGCTGAACTTGGGGGCGATTGTGCCTCACCTCGGCACGCTCAGCGTCAGTTATAACGATGACAAGAAAAATAGCAGCCATTACTACAACGTAGATTACTACCAGAATCTGTTCACCGGCCGTTACGGCACGCTGGGCATACGTGCCGGGGTACAGCGATACAATAATGGTCATTCCGGCGGCAATACCGGTAAGTACATTGCGCTCGATTTCTCATTGCCGCTGGGCAATTGGTTCAGCGCCGGGGTTTCTAACCAGAACGGCTACACCACGGCCAATATTGCGGCGCGTAAAGAGATCGCCGATGGGCCGATCCGTACCGTGGGGGCAAACCTATCGCGCGCAATCTCAGGGGACACCAACGGGGATAACAGCTTTAACGGCGGCGCCTACGCCCGTTTTGACACCAAGTATTCTACCGGCACCGTCAACGTTAGCAGTTCCGCAGACGGCTACGTGAATACCAGCCTGACCGCTAACGGTAGCGTCGGTTGGCAGGGGCGTCATATCGCGGCAAGCGGGCGCAATGAAGGTAACTCAGGGATCATTATCAATACCGGCCTGGAAAATGAAGGCATGCTGACCGCGCGCGTGGATGGCCGCGTCGTAAAGCTGACCGGCGACAAGAACTATCTGCCACTGTCCCCTTATGGTCAGTATGTCGTGGAGCTGATGAACAACAAAAACTCGGCGGAAAGCTTCGATATCGTCACCAATCGTAAGAACAGCCTGACGCTGTACCCGGGCAACGTGGCGGTCATCGAACCGCAAATCAAACAGATGGTCACGGTATTTGGCCGTATCAAGGCCGAGGACGGCACGCTGCTGGCCAACGCCAATATCAACAACCATATCGGGCGTACCCGTACGGATGAAAAAGGGGAGTTCGTGATGGATGTGGATAAGAAATTCCCGGTAATCGATTTTACCTACCGCCACAATCAAAGCTGTGAGGTGGCGCTGGATCTGAGCAAGGCACAGGGTGCGGTCTGGGTCGGCGACGTGGTTTGCCGCGGCTTGAAGTCCTACGCCAAAGTGAGCCAACCAGGAGATATGAGCAATGAAGGCTAATAACATACGTTTGGCACTGTTGATTGGCGGCCTGCTGAGCATCGCCCCGGCGCAGGCGGTGAACCCGACCAATCTGGGAGATGCCGCAACGATGAAGTTTGTCTTTGTTGAGAACAATGCGGACGATAACTTCTTTGTAACCCCGGCAGGGGGGCTCGAGCCGCGTCTGACCGGTGCCAATAAATGGACCGGCCTGAAATATGGTGGTTCCGGCACCATTTACCAGCAGAGCCTGGGCTACGTCGATAATGGCTATAACTATTTGCTGACGGCTAACAACCGCTTTGATATGTGGCTGGAAAATGCGCCTATTAAAAGCCCATTCCTTGGCTTGCGTTGCATCAACTGGTATGCCGGCTGCAATATGGATACCAGTCTGATCTTGCCTGAAACCACTGATGAAAAAGGGTTTTACGGTGCAGTCGTCACCTCCGGCGGGGCAAAATGGATGCATGGCATGATGTCGCCGAGTTTTTATCAATACCTGAAACAGATGGGAACGGGTAGTTCGTTCAGCATGCAGATCAACGGTTGTCAGACCAACGTTGTCTACAATGCCAGCAACGGCGAACGCTGCCAGGATCAGGCCCGTGGCACCTGGTATCGACGTACCGTCACCCATGCCAAGGCGGCACACCTGCGTTTTATCAATACCAATGCGGTATCGGAAGTGTTCGTCAACAGTGATGGGATACCGATCATCGGTGAAGGTAATGCGGACTGCCGCAACCAAACCGTCGGTGCCCGCAGCGGTATCATGTGCAAGATGGTCAGCTACGATCTGCAAACGGATGGCAGCGTCAGTAACACCTCGATCCATATTTTTCCGTCGATCAACCATGCCGCACTGTCATCGGCGGTTAATGCGGCCGATCTGCAATTCAGTTTGAATGGCAACAGTTGGAAAAATACCTCGGGTACCGGCAGCTACTATACGTTTAACGAGTTGAAGAGCAGCAATGCCGTTTACGTATTTTTTGCCAGTAATTTCTTCAAACAGATGGTCAGACTGGGGATCACCGACGGCGGCACGCACGATCTGATTAACTTCCGTTTCCAGAACATCACCTCGCCGGAATCGGGATGGTATGAGTTCTCGACTTCTAACCAACTGATCATCAAGCCTCGTGATTTCAGTATCAGCATTATTTCCGAGGATTTCGATAACAGCCCGCATCGGGAAGGGTATGTTGGCCCCTCAGAGCCACCGTTGGAGTTTGGCTATATTGTGACCACCAGCGCCAAGACCAATGCCGATCAGGTAAGGGTGATGGCGACTGGCCCAACGCAGTCACTGCGGGGGATCAACTACTGTATTTTCTCCTCTCCAGACAATACTACGCAGGTTCCATTCCCGGCCCAGCTCAGTATCACCACCAGCACCGGGACGGAGCAGGTGTTTGATGCCGGTTGTGACAGCCAGTGGCACGATATGACCAACGCCCTATGGAGCAGCACCCCATGGAATGATATTTCCGGTGACGTGGGGGTGATGAACAAGACCAAGGTCAAGTTCAGGATCCCGATGAACGATCCTATCTCGCTGAAAACGGTGGAAGGTAACGCCTGGTATGGCGATGTGCATGCCGCCGGTGAAATTCACGTTGAGGCAACTTGGCGCAATATCAATTAAGGGGATGATGTGAAAACTCTGCTGCTATGGCTAATCTTCCTGCCCTTTACCGCCGGGGCGATCAACGTGGGTACCATGACGTTTGCGATGGATCAGGATCAGTCCTTTGTCGCCAAGCGGGTGTTGAACAATAACGCCAGCGCCCGGTTTTATCAGGTTTCCATTCGTGCCATCGATCGGCCAGGGGAGCAAGAGGTGCGAACCCGTCCGGCAGAGGGTGAGCTTTTGTTCGCCCCCAAACAACTGACGTTGCAGGCGGGACAGGGGGAGTATTACAAGTTCTATTACCATGGGCCGAAGGACAATAAAGAGCGTTATTATCGCGTCTCATTTCGCGAGGTACCGACTAACCTATTGACCAGCGGGCAGAGCAGGAAAGCCGGTGCCAACCTTGAGCCGATCGTGGTGATGGATACCATTCTGGTTGTCAGACCACGTGAAACCCGGTTTTCCTACCAACTCGATAAGCAGCGCGGCACGCTCAAAAACACCGGCAATACCTTTTTTAAGTTTCTGCTGAAACCCGGTTGTGATAGCACCGATGAAGAAGGGATCACCGAATATTTACGCCCAGGAGATACGCTGTCGCATCCGGGTATCAAACTACAAGGTCAGAAATTTATTATTTATAACGACAAGTTTATTAACGTGGATAAAAGTTGCATTTAAATAGCAAGATTTTATTGACCGTTCGGCAGGAAACGCTGGTTTCAGGTGGATTTTATAAACTAAAAAATATAATATTTTCAATGGGATAATTAATTATGCATGCCTTTTATAACGAGACTTTTATTATCTTTGATCCCCATCCTTTGGTGAATATCGGCCTGCAAGCATTGATTGACCCGAAAAATAAAAAAATCAGCCGTCTATGTAGCCTGAAAGAGATTGTCTCGTCACTCCATAATAACGAACAGCAAACGGTTATTATGGAGCTCTACCATCATACCGAAGACATTTATCAGGTAGTGCGATTCGTGTTGACCGCCGGTAAGCTTTGGCCAAAGGCGTCCCTGGTGGTTTTCACCGATATCATCAATCCCGATATTTTATCGCTGCTTGCCGCGCAAAAACACCTCTCATTAGTTGCCAAGCGGGATAATGTGAATTATTTGCTGGCAGCCATTTCGGCGGCCCATCCCACTTCCAGTTATCGTAGCCCAGCGATGCGGCAGTTGCTGTCGCAGAGGCAGCTGCCATTATCAGGTTGCGAATGGCGTATCTTGGGGTTGATGGTTGGCGGAGCCAATGCGCAGCATGCCGCTCAGCTTATCGGGCGCAGCTATAAGACCGTTTGCACCCATAAGCTGAATATTATGCGCAAGCTGGGGCTGAATCAGGTTGGCTTTATGATGCTGCTGTTGGCGTTCAGAACCCGATATTGGGATGAAACTGTCATTTCTGGAATACATCCTGCTCCACCTCACTAAGAGAGAAGGCTTCTTTCTGAGGGTACGCCAGCTCCGCTAGTTCAAACAATTCCTCTGTCAACCGGTCTGGCCAAATCAGTGCAGGCCGCCTTTTTTCTAAGTTTACTCTTAATTTTGGCGCTTTTATAACGATATATATTTATCACTTGTGAGCGAAGTAGGTCGTTGTTTCGCGTTACGGCTGGTTGTAAATCAAGCAGGCCTGGCATTATTAATAGCGTGATAATATTATCATTTCCGAGGTTAATTTGAGAATTTACTGGTTGTAATAAAAAATTTCTCATGAAAGATCCGAAAGTAAAACATTTCAGCTGAATTTTATTGTCTTAATAAATGCTATAAATTAAGGTCCTTCTGCCTTTAAGAACGGCGTATTCATGTTGTTAATTAATTATTTTAGAAGGATCTATATAGATGAATAAAAGTAAAATTGGGCTTTTAATGCTCGGTGCTCTGGTGTTCTCAGCCAATGCTTTTGCTGGTATCAGCAGTCAAGAGCAACGCATGCGTAATGAAGTTACCAAGTGCATCAGTGATATCCAGCAATATGGCAATGATCCTAGGGTTAAATCACCTCTCTGGGTTATTTATGGCACACTCGGTGGCGCGCATAAGTACTGCAGTTCAGTTGCCGCTAAAACCAGAACTGCAATCACGCCAGGGTATAACCAGCAAGAGGCTTGGGATGCAGAGTGGCAGGATCTCTTTGCAGAATATAGCGCCATTCCCAAGGCCGATGCCAACCAACCCAATACCCAGAAATTGCTCAAAAAGCTGCGTGATCTTGGCGCAACAAACAAATTAGATGGGCGCCATGCTCAGTCTAAACTCTATGTTTATCGTGCTATGATGAGTGAGTTGGATAAATTGGAAGCGGTTCTGCCTTCTGTTGAAGGTAAATAAACTGTTTTAATTAAATAATAATGTACCGGCCTGTTTAATTATGACTGCCGGTGCATTTTTATAAATTCTATTATTCCCACCGAACAATATGAATAAAACTTCATTCGTTTTCCCTAGTTTATTAATGGCAGCCTGGTTTGCCAATGCAGGGGAGTATTTTTATATCTCCCAAGGGGATCGGGATATAGGTCATATTGAATTGGACATGGCGGATGACGGTTTCCCGTGCTTTGATAGACAAAAGCTTATGGAATGGGAAATCCTCTCACCAACAAACATGAGTGAGGTACCAGAAACCGGCTGTATCAAAGTTAAAGATCTTTATCCATTAAATATTACCGTTACCTTAATTGATAAGGTGAATTTTCTTTTTTTTACATTCTTAGAGTCGACGGAGGTCAAGGCCGATCCTCGCTTGGCTATCGAGTATAGAGATGAGGGTATTCCAGCTATCCTGATAAACTATGATGTTAACTATAAAAAATATCATGGAGAGCGTTATATCAGAAGGAAAAGAAAAGATAACTTAGTCGTTGAGTTAGAGTCTGGCATCAACTATCAACACTGGCGGTTAAGATCACGGCAGTTTCATGATAATGAGGATATGCTACAGCAACGGATAAGGTTTTCCGATCTCTATGCTGAAAGAGATATCCCCGAGATGAACTCTCGCTTGCATTTTGGTGAGGGCTACAATAATACTTTCTATCTGGATCCTTTCCCCTATCGCGGGATAAAATTGTCCTCGGACGATAATATGTTTCCTTCGTCACAGGGGCCGGTGTTGCCTTGGGTATACGGTGTGGCCACTAGTGATGCTGAAGTGGAGATCCGGCAGAACGGCCAACCGGTTTACCGTACGATGGTTCAAACCGGGGATTTCGTGCTGAGAAATATCAAACTGTTTGACAAGTCGGGTTCTATTACCATGACGGTGAGAGAAAGCGACGGTAGCATCATTTATTATGACGTGCCCTGGAGTCGGCTGGACAATATCCTGGATAAGAATATGTGGAAATATGATATCTCATTCGGCAAGTTTATGAGTAGTGAGAGAATGGAAGAGTCTAACCCCATTTTCTTTCAGGGGGGCGCTGGATATGGCCTCACTGCACAAAGCTCTTTATTTGGTGGCGCGTTGATATCGCAAAATTACTATAGCCACTCACTAGGTATTGGTCAGCGACTCAATCAATTCGGTGATGTTACCTTTAATCATCAGTACAGCAGTATAACATCGGCAGAGCAGGGTCAGGTGAATGGTGAGAAGTTGCGTTTACACTATGTGGCTAATTTCAACAAGGCCAATGCCAGCATCAGGTTAAATGGCGAGTATTATCTGCAACCTCATTTTAATGATTTCAATAATTACGCGTATAATGCTAAAACAGATTATTATTGCTGTGATTATTATAAAAAAGAATATGGTTTTGATTTTTCGCTAAGCGCATTGATCGGTACCTCACAGAGCTTGTCGTTAAATATCAACCAGGAAAAATACAAAGAAGATCAAGGTAAGCGGACGTTCTACTCGCTGAAGTTTATGCAAAACACCGTCAACTTATCCTATGACCTTGACCTGTCCTATTATCAATACCCTACGCAAAAAAATGAAATGCTGTTTGGTATTACCTTCAGGATACCCTTAAAGAGAATGGGGGTTGATAACACCAGCCTGAATCTGGGATACAGCTATAACCCCTATGATCACTATCAAACTGAGCTTGGCGTTAGCGGTAGACATTTAGATAACAACCTTAACTACCGGGTGACTAGCCGCAAGGGCAAACAGAGCAAGGCAAGTTATCAGGCGAGTGCCAATTACCGCTATGCTGCGGGTGAATCGGCTATCAGATACCAGTCTGGAACAAACTATGCGCTTTACTCGGCGAACAGCTCAGGTTCATTGGTTGCCCACCAGGCGGGGATTACCCTAGGGCCAACGTTAGGTGACACTAACGCACTGGTTTATAGCAAAAAGCATCCCAATGCGACGATCCCCGAGCAGGTTGATGTGGTTACCGACAGTCGCGGTTATGCCATTATCCCCAATCTCATTCCTTACCAGGTCAACGTGGTCAATGATGAGATAGGCCAAGAGAGGGAGTTTGGTGAACCAGCCAATGAAGTCGTTAAAGTGCCGACATTAGGGGCCTTATCCTATTATGAGTTGCTCAACTAAATAGCTGTGCCGAAGAGGGCAACAGGTGGAAATCATACTGGGTGCCGGCACGCCATAAGCCCTTCTCTGGAGGCTGGTTGCCGGCACTTTAGCTAGATTACCGACAGGGAGAAACGAAAGCAGGCGCCAGCATGCTGCTGATCCACTAGCGTAATGTCACTGTCGTGTAACTGCAGAATGCGTTTGACAATCATCAGCCCCAAACCCCCTGCGTGGCGGCGAGCATGGTTGAGAATTGACGGACGGATAAACAGATCTGGGCGCAGTTCCAAGGGAATGCCAGGCCCGCTGTCATTGACCTGAACCATCACCTTATTACCCTGCGGCCACAGGCGCACTTCAATCTCTCCACCGCTTGGCGTATGGCGGATCGCGTTATCCAGCAGGTTAGTCAGCACCCGTTCCATCATGCTCAGATCGGCAAACACCTGGGGGATGCCCGGCTGAATATCGGCAAGCAGGCGCTGTTGGCGAGCCTCGGCGGCCAATTCGAACTTCTGGAATACGTCCTGCACTAACTCACTGAGAGAGAAAGGTTCTTTCTGAGGCTTCACTACGCCGTACTCTAGCCTTGCCAGCTCAAACAGCTCTTGCGCCAGCCGCCCGACTTTACGGCTCTGTGCCAGGGCGATCTCCAGATAGCGTTGACGGTCGGTGGGTGTCAGGCTGGCGGATTTCACCGACAGCGTTTCCAGATAACCATGCAGCGAGGTCAATGGAGTACGCAGATCGTGAGAGATATTGGCGATAAACTCGCGCCGTTGCTGGTCCTGTTGCGACAGGGTTTGCCACTGCTCGGTAATGCGTTGCGCCATACGGCGGAATGCCTGCTGCAACTGGCTGACCTCATCACGGCTGTGACTCTCCGCAGGGGTATTGGCATAGGTTTGCAGTGCTGCGATGCCGTCGCTATCCAGAGCACTAACCTGCTGGGTCAGACGGCGGATCGGCCGTGTTACCCAGTGGAAGGCAAAGCCCCCAGCCAGCAGCCCGAACAGCGCCACCAGCCCCATCGACCACAGCGCGGTATAAATGGCAGAATTGATCTGGGCGCTATTGGCCAGCGCATCATAATCTTCCCCCAGCAGCACCACGTACAAATAGCCTTCAATCTCGCCATTTACCCGCAGCGGCGCGGCGCTGAAGACTTTTTGGTTATTAAGATTGCGCGGATCGTCGCCATAGAGGGGCATTTCGGCCCCGTTCAACAATGTCTGTATCGGTAACAGATCGACCTTTTGGCGTTTCATGTGCCCGGCAGGTGCCGCGTTGCCGACGATATTGCCTTGTTTATCCAGCAGATAAACCTCAACGCTCGGATTAACCGCCATCAGTTTATCGAACAGGGTATGCACCGACCGATCGTTCCAGCCCTGTGAACTCAACAGCGGGTTGCTGGTGGCAATATGCTGCGCCAGATTGGTGGAAAGCCGTTGGATCACCGCCTGGCTATATTGCGTGCTGCTGCGTACCTGTAGCCATCCGGAGATCGAACAGCAGATGAGCAGCAGCAGGGCGAAAACCAGAGTCAGGCGTTGTGTCAGCGTGAGATTTTTCATCATTTACCCTTGCGGCGAAGCCGCGAATTTATAGCCCTTACCCCACACGGTGAGGATGTGCTCGGGTTCTGCCGGGTTGCGCTCAATCTTGATCCGTAGCCGGTTAATGTGGGTATTCACCGTGTGTTCATACCCTTCATGTTCATAGCCCCAGACCTGATTGAGCAGGCTGAGGCGGGAAAACACTTTGCCGGGGTGGCGGGCGAAGAAATACAGCAGGTCGAACTCGCGTGGTGTCAGTTCCACCGTTTGCTGGTTTAGAAGAACTTCGCGGGCGATGGGATCGATCACTAGCCCGTTCATGCTTAACGTTCCCGCCTCCATCCGAAGGTTACGGGTCATCGCCTCTTGGCGGCGGAACAGGGCTTTGACGCGTGCGACCAGCTCCAGCATGGAAAAGGGTTTGGCCAAATAGTCGTCTGCACCCAGTTCCAACCCCAGCACCCGGTGGACTTCACTAGAGCGGGCGCTGGTGATAATGATTGGCGTATAGCGCGTCATATTGCGTGCGCGGCGGCAGATTTCCAGGCCATCGATGCCCGGCAGCATCAGATCGAGGATCAGCGCGTCCCAACCTCCTTGTTCCAGCATTGCCATGCCCTGATTGCCATCGGCCGCGTGGCTGATGTCATAGCCTTCATCGCGCAGATGCAGTTGCAACAGTTCGGCGATATGGCCGTCGTCTTCGACGATCAAGATTCGTTTTGCCTTTTCCATTTTCTCTACCGCAGTTAACTGGCCTACCTGAAGTCTACACAACCCCCACCTTGGAAGTGATCACATTTTATTTAACTTTGCGTGAGGTCTTGGGGAACAAATCCGTTGAATACTGCCGACATCGAACCGATACGGGGCAGGAGAGCAGCGATGATCACGGCGAAACAGACCCTTATCCACCCGCTGTGGCTAAGGCTGACACACTGGTTGAACGCACTTGCCATGCTGATTATGGTTACCAGCGGTTGGCGCATTTATAACGCTTCCCCGTTGTTTAACTTTAGTTTTATCAACGAGCTGACGCTAGGCGGTTGGCTGGGGGGCGCGCTGCAATGGCATTTTGCCGGTATGTGGCTGTTTGGCATCAATGGCCTGTGCTATCTGCTGATCAACCTGTTCAGTGGCCGCTTTAAACGACAATTCTGGCCGCTCAGCCCCAGGCAGTTTGTGGCCGATCTTTGGGCCGCACTGTGCGGCAAGTTGTCACATGCCGATCTGCGCCACTACAACATGGTGCAGCGTGTGGCCTATCTGGTGGCTATCGTGGTTAGCGTCCTGATGGTGCTCTCTGGGTTGGTGTTGTGGAAGTCGGTGCAGTTTCCCCTGTTACGCACCCTGCTTGGGGGCTACGACGCGGCCCGCTATGTGCACTTTTTTGCCATGACGGCGCTGGTTGGCTTCGTGGTGATCCATCTGGTGATGGTGGCCCTGGTGCCACGTACGTTGCTGGCCATGTTGCGTGGACGCTAAGGAGACACCGATGAAAATGGAAAAACCCCCTCTCAGCCTCAGTGAAGGCCAGGATATCGTTAAAGAGGCACAGCGCCTGTTAGCGCGCCAGTTGGCATCGTCGTCACGCCGCCGTTTTCTGCGCAATGGCTTGACCCTGGGGGGCGTAGCGATGCTGACCGGCTGCGATCTCAGCGATAACGCTCAGGTAGATCAGGCCTTGAGCCGCATCTCACGCTTTAACGATCGGGTTCAGGGCTGGCTGTTCAATGCCAACCATCTGGCACCAGAGTATGCCGAATCGATGATCACTCGGCCATTCCCGTTTAATGCTTTCTATAGCGAGGATCAGGCGCCGGATATCAATGGCGACGATTATCGGTTGGAAGTGGCGGGGTTGGTGCTGCACAAGCAGCCCTGGACGTTGGCACAGTTGCATCAAATGACGCAAATCAGCCAGATCACCAGGCACATCTGTGTGGAGGGCTGGAGCGCCATCGGCAAATGGGGTGGAGTGCCATTTGCCACCTTCCTGAAAGCGATTGGCGCAGATCTTAACGCCCGCTACATCGGCTTTAAGTGTGCCGACGACTACTACACCAGCATCGATATGGCCACGGCGTTGCATCCGCAAACGCTGATGGCGCTGACCTACGACGGGCAGATTTTGCCGCGTAAATACGGCTATCCGATGAAACTGCGGATGCCCACCAAGCTGGGTTACAAGAATCCCAAACATATTCAAGTGATCGAAGTCACCAACCACTTTCCCGGCGGCTACTGGGAAGACCAAGGCTACAACTGGTTTGGCGGTAGTTGATTGCCGCCGATGCAGTTTCATGGCACGACGCGTGCCGGTTAACCAAGAAAAGGAAATACCATGAAAAAGTTATTTGCCATGATGATGTGTAGCGCACTGATGCTGGGTATCACCGGAGCCAATGCGGCCGACAGCATGGGCAAGGACGCAATGAAAAAGGACGGTATGAGCCAGATGTCGCACGATGGGATGGCTAAACAGGGCATGAAAAAAGAGTGTATGGATAAAGACTGCGTGAAGAAGGACTCCATGGCCAAAGATGGCATGAAGAAGGACTCTATGGCCAAAGACGGGATGAAAAAGGACTCCATGGCTAAAGAGGGTATGAAGAAAGACGCTATGAGCCAGTAAAGGTGCCGATGACCGCCAGTTATCCTGTCTCTGGTACGGCAAGGGGCGCGCTCAATTGCTGAGTCCGCCCCTGTTGCTCAATTGCCAGCGACGAAAATGGTGCTCATATTTCGTAGACGCAACTTCTTTAATGCACTGTATTTCTGTGAAAAAATGGTTTTCGGATGGGTTCCGCGCTTGGCTGCAATGTTCAGCAGACTATCGCCGCGCAACAGGTTGAAGATCACATCGCTTTCTGCCGGGCTGAGTTCGCGGGTTTTCTGCACCTTCAATTGCCCCGACTCTTCGCTCGCCAGCAGGTTTTCCACTTTTTCTTCTAGTAAATAAAGCGGCATGCGCGCCGATACCAGTTCCACCGAGATCCCCAGGATCGTCAACAGTTTCGCCACCCGCTCATCATCATAAAACACCAGAATACGCGTTGAGCTCATGTGTTGCTGATGCACAGACACCAGGCTTTCGATCACGTTGACGCTTTGTTCCAGATTTTGCGAGGTGAAAATCAACGCAATATCATGCTTGATAATTTTCTCCGCCTTCGCACCACCGTGCATAAAGTCCGAAAACAGCTTGATATCGTACTTGCCATAATGCTTTTTCAACAGCATTGAAAGCCCGACATAGCTGTACTTACACTCACTAATCACCAGGACATTGTTTTTAGACATATTGGGGATACCCATAATGAGTTAAAAGTATTCAGCAGCAAGCAGCTGATTTAAATCGTTGATGCTGGATTCCTGCCACAACTTCCCCTGCAGTGCATAGTAAGGCATTTCGTCCAGCCATTTTTTTTGTTCGTGCGTTTCAACTCCTTCGATAATCACCCGGTAATGATTCAGGTGAAAAAAACGCAACAATGCGCGCATCAACCCCTCACCGCCGGGCTTTTTCATAAAGTCCCACAGCAGTTGTCGATCGAGTTTAACGAAGCGGAAACGGCTGTTATACAAGGCGGAAAACCCGGCATAGCCAGAACCAAAATCATCGAGCCAAAATGAATAATTATTCAGAGAGGGGTCGTTATGGACGCGGTTTTTTACCAGCCTGCTGGCGTTTTCGTTGATTTCGAAATGCAGACAATTCATCGCGCGGATTTTATCGGCCAACGCACCGTTTGCCAGCGCCTGCAGCGAATGGTCGTCGACATTGATGGTGGCAATGATTTGGTGTTGTTGAAACCAGTCACGGTATTTTTCTATCAATTCAATTTGTTGATGCAGGATCTCGACGCGGGTTTCCCTGTCGGCCTGCTGAAAGAATTGTTCTGGAGAGAAATGCGCAAATTCGCTATCGAAAGAGAAGCGCGATAAACATTCAACGGCCAGCAGTTGCCCAGATTTGGCAAACATAGGCTGGAAAACATAATTAATGCCGTTATTTTTATCGTTAAAAGCGCTGCGCATTTCTCAATCCTTTGATTTAAATTTATCTGTATGATTTTAAACAATAAACAAAGAAATAAATGGCTGTTTATTGGTAATAATCTTATTAAAGAAAGAATCATCTTACCTGGTGGTAAATTCCTCTAAAAGATTGAAATTTCAGAGGGAACACGCTTGCGTTCAAGATGGCTGAAAGCGCATTAACAGAGTTATATTCTGGTTTTTAGGCGTTTTATCGAATTTTTTGACCGATAAAGTTGACGAACTAAGATTATTACGAACTGGGTAAATCGTCAACATCGATCGATATGTATTTGTTGATAGTTTTTTCCTATCATGAGGGGCGTTATGAATGTTTTAAACGATTTATCAATGAGAATGTTCTTGGACTATATTTCGCCGGGCAATGGATTCATCGGGCTTCATTCCTGACAGGGAGTAGCATCGTTGAATGTACTTAACGGATGTATTAATTCACCGAGAGTCGAAAATATGAAAATCTCTAAGCTGTCCGCTGTATTAGCACTGACTGTATGCGCCACCGCCATTCCTTCTCTTTCAGCACAGGCTGCCGATGGTACTATTACTTTCAACGGTAAAGTGACCGACCAGACCTGTACTATCAGCACCCCGGGTGGTAAAGATTTTACCGTTACTCTGCCAACCGTATCTTCTTCTACCCTGAATGCAGTTAGCGCTACTGCGGGCCGTACTCCATTCGCAATCAACCTGACCAAATGCTCTAAAGGCCAGGTAGCAACCTATTTCGAACCAGGTTCAACCGTTGATTTCAAAACGGGTCGTTTGAATAACCAAACCAAAACCAACGCCGCGACCAACGTGCAAATCCAGCTGCTGGGTAGCAACAACCAGTTCCTGCCAATTCTGGCTGCTACCAACAACGGCGCACAGGCCAACTCCCAGTGGGTTACCGTTGCCAATGAAGGTGATTCAGCTGACCTGAACTACTATGCGGAATATTTCGCAACCGCAGCGGCGGGCGCTGGTGATGTGACCTCAAACGTACAATACACCATCATCTACCAATAAGTTATTACCCGTCCCTTTTCTAGTTAAATGTTGTTTCCTCCCTGTGACCTTTCGGGGCGATTTTTTTCGCCCTGATAGCCTCTAATTTCAGGGAGTGAAAATCATCGGGTATTTATTCTGGCGGGTGGAAACTTTTCCCCCGCTGTATTTCTATAGTAGTGATATTAAAATGAAAAAATCGTTTAAGAAATACAGCGTATTGCTGATGGCCGTGCTTTTCAGCAGCAGCGCTTTTGCCAGCGTTATTGTGAACGGCACACGCGTTATTTATCCGGCCAAACAGCGGGAAGTGACCGTCCAACTATCCAACAATGGGACCGCCCCGGCGCTGGTCCAGGCCTGGATCGATGAGGGCAACGCCGAAACGACGCCAGAAAACAGCAAGGCTCCTTTTATTATTTCGCCTCCGATCAGCCGTATTGAGCCCAACGGCGGCCAGGCGCTGCGCGTTTCGCTGACCACTACGGCGTTGACGCAAGACAAAGAATCTCTGTTCTGGTTGAACGTGCTGGAAATTCCCCCTGCACCAACCGGAGCAGCTGCCGACACCACGCCAGAAAACTTCCTGCAGGTGGCCTTCAGAACCCGTGTGAAGTTGTTCTATCGCCCGCAAGGCCTGAGCGGCGTAGCCAATGACGCGCCAGAAAAACTGCAGTGGAGCTTCGTGGCGGGCGGTGTGAAAGTGAAAAATCCCACGCCGTTTTATGTCTCCTTCACCGAAATCAATGCCGTTGCCAATCGCAAGAAAGTCACGTTGGCACCGCATGGCGACATGCTGGCCCCTGGCCAGGAAAAAACGCTGGCCTTTACCGGTGACAGTTCGCGGATCGCTGATATTGAGTACACCACCATCAATGACTTTGGTGGCCGGGTTCAACGCAGCAAAAATCAGCAAAAGTAACTCCTGGAAAGCCCCATGCCGCGAGGTGAAGTCAGCCGGCGGGGACGCTTAATTTGGTAAAGGAATGCATGGATATGAACGAGTTACCTATCTCTTCCGCCGTAAAGTCGGCACTTTTCAATTACAGATCCATCCTGCTGTTGACCGGTAGTGCCCTTTGCCTGACCACCCCGGCATTTTCGCTGGCAGCGGCTCAAAACGATGCCAACCAGGCCGCTGCACCGGTCGAAGCCACTTTCAACAGCAATTTCCTGGTTGGCCAGGCGCAGGGCGTGGATCTTTCGCGCTTTCGTGATGGCAACCCGGTATTGGCGGGGAAATATTCTCTGGATGTTTACGTCAACGGGGAATGGAAGGGCAAAAAGAACATCGAATTCAAGAGCGTGCCGGGTAAAGACAGTGCCGATACCTGCTTTAGCCTGCTGTCTCTGGAAGAGTTTGGCGTCGATACTGCGGCAATGGGTAGCGATCCGGCGGTGACGACCAGCAGCTGCAAGCCGCTGGGGGAATGGGTGCCGGAAGCGTCTTACCGCCTCAATACCAGCACCTTGCGTATGGATGTCAGCGTTCCCCAGGTCGCGCTGCGCCGTACCGCACGTGGTTATGTCGATCCGAAATTCTGGGATCGCGGCATCACCGCTGGTTTTCTGTCCTATAACTTCAACGCCTTTAATTCGCACAGCTCCAATTCCGGTGGCAACTCGGACTCGACCAACGCTTATCTGACGATGAACGCCGGGGTGAACATTGCCGGTTGGCAGCTGCGCCATGACTCTAACGTGAACTGGCGTAGTCAGGAAAGCACCCATTGGCAGAACACGGCCACCTATGCACAGCGTGCCATTCCGGCTGTGCGCGGTATGCTGACCTTGGGAGATGCCTTTACCAGCGGGGATTTCTTTGATTCGATCGGTTTTCGCGGTGCGCAACTGAGCTCCGACGATCGCATGCTGCCGGACTCCCTTAACGGCTATGCACCCGTGGTGCGCGGTGTGGCACAAAGCAACGCCTTGGTGGAAGTTCGCCAGAACAACCAGTTGATCTATCAAACCACCGTAGCGCCGGGCGAGTTCGTGATTAACGATCTGTTCCCTACCGGCTACGGCGGCGATCTGGACGTCACGGTCAATGAGGCCGACGGTTCCGTGCGCCAGTTCAGTGTTCCCTATGCTTCGGTGGCACAGATGTTGCGCCCGGGGATCCAGCGCTATGCGTTAACTGCTGGCCAAGTTCGCGATGATAATTTACATACTAAGCCCGAGATGTTCCAGGCGACTTATCAGCGCGGGTTTACCAATATTCTGACCGGTTACACCGGGGCGACCGTGAGTGACGGTTACAGTGCAGTGCTGCTGGGGAGTGCGGTGGCAACACCGTTGGGGGCTTTTGCCGTCGACGTGACTCAGGCTAACACCCGCCTGAAACAGGGTGATATGTCCGGCCAGAGCTACAAGATCAGCTATAGCAAACTGATGTCGGAAACCAATACCAACTTCACCATTGCGGCCTATCGCTACTCGACTTCCGGCTATCTGTCACTGCGTGATGCGGTGTATGCCCGTGATAATGAGAGCCGGGGCTTAAGTGCCGATGCGGTTAACCGCCAGCGCAGTGAATATCAGCTCACGCTGAACCAGGGGCTGGGTGCCAATCTGGGATCGCTGTATATCACCGGTTCGGTGCGCGATTACTGGAACCGTGGCGGTACCTCCAAACAGTATCAGGTGGGTTACAACAACTTCATTGGCCGAGTTACTTACGGTTTGTCCGCCATGCGTACCACCGATACTTATAACCACGATGAAACCCGTTACTTCCTGAACTTCTCGATCCCATTCAACATTGGCTCGCAAAACATCAGCCTGAACAGCGCACTGGCCTACAACGACCAAGGCTACGACAGCAGCCGCATCGGGATTAACGGCTCCACTGGGGAGGATAACAACATCAGCTACAGCGCCACTTTGGCTAACGACCAAAGCGGTGGGACCAACACCAGTGTGAATGGGGAATATCGCAGTCGTTTCGCTACCATGAACGGTTCTTACAGCTATGGCCGCGATTTCCGCCAGTCGTCCATTGGGGCTTCCGGCAGCATTGTGGCCCATAGCGGTGGCGTGACCATGACGCCTCAGCGTGGCCAGACCATGGTATTGGTTGAAGCGCCGGATGCCGCAGGGGCGATTGTTACCAACTCTCCTGGGGTGCGAATCGATGATAACGGCTATGCAGTGGTGCCTTATGTTGCCCCATACCGCATGACCAACGTCACGCTGGATCCTAACGGCATGTCACGCGATGTTGAGCTTGAAAGCAGCAGCCAGCAGGTAGCGCCTTATGCCGGTGCGATTGCCAAGCTGGAGTTCAAGACCATCAAAGGTCAGGCGCTGATTATTCATGCGCTGGGCCCGAACAACACGGCATTACCTTTTGGTGCCGAAGTATTGGATACCCGTAACCAGGTGATCGGGATCGTCGGCCAGGGCAGCCGCATCTATCTGCGTACCGAAGCGTTACAGGGGCTGCTATTGGTGAAATGGGGTACTCAGCCGACACAACAGTGTGCCGTGAACTACCAGGCCAAAACACAAAACAGCACTGATTACGAAATTATCGAGGCGAGCTGCAAATGATCAACGTTATCCATAAATTCACCGCCATGCGCCAGCACCCTAAACAAGCCATGTTGTTTTTGTTACTGATGATGGCCGGGCAACAGGCATATGCTCAATGTCGGGTTAACACGACCAGGCCGCAGGACATCATTATGAACGTCGGCAGAGTATTGATTACGCCGAATACCAAGGTGGGCGATATCTTGGCCACCGGCAAGTTCGATATCCGCCGGGATGACAATATTTCTTGCAGCGGTAATAGCACGTTGTACGGTCGCATTTTACAAGGCGGCCCGAGTTCCATCAGCGACAAAATCTGGACCACCAACGTGCCGGGCGTGGGGCTGCGGCTCTATCGCCAGATCGGTACGCAGGAAGGTGCCTATTATCCGCACGAGATCTATCGTAACGGCAGGGTGTATCTGGCTGAGGGGTATTTTGTGGTTGAGGTGATCAAAATTGCCCAGAATACCGGTACCGGCTCGTTAGCCCCCGGGCAGTATTCTTCTTACTATGCGGATGGGACGGGTCCTTCAAGACCGATCCTGATCTCCCACGTGTTGGCGAACAGTATCACCATTGTCACCTCGTCCTGTTCGGTGGACGCCGGTTCCAAAAACAAGGTGATCAACCTGAGTACGGTGGCTACTGCGGCGTTTAAAGGCGTGGGCAGTACCGCTGCAGAGCAGGACTTTTCGATTAACATCAACTGTGTGGGGGGGACGGGGACGGAACTGTTACCTGGCGGCACAGGGGAAGGGCTGGTGAACGTACGTTTTGACTATACCCGCGATGCCTCGAATGCACCGGGCGTGCTCCAGCCGGTACAGGATAGCAATGCTGCCAGCGGCGTCGGTGTCCAACTGCTGACCGGCAATAACTCAACGCCAATCACTAGCGGCACGGCGGTGTATGCCGGGCATACCATTGCCAACCAGACCAATACCATCACCTTGCCGCTCAAGGCGCGTTACTATCAGACCGCAGCGAAAATGAAGGGCGGCACCATCAAGTCGATTGCCACCTTTACCCTCGAATATAACTGATAAGACGTCAGCCAGTTCAAGACGGGCGCTGTATACAGCGTCCATTTACCAAACAATAAGGCCAATGGTTTTATACCCCGTTGGCCTGAGACTGCTGACAAACCCTCACCGGGCTTACAATGTAGGGGCGCTGCATGCTGCGCCCGTCTGGATAATCAATGGGTTAGCAAATACTGGTAAAGATAGATCCCGACCCATTCAGCAATATTGCCACTTTGTCATCAATCTGAGGCCAATGGGTTTATATCCCGTTGGCCTTTTTTGCTTTTAACGCTGGCCGACCCAGTTGGTGCAGCCTTCGTCTACGCATTGGCGTTTGTACAGTGAATGCAGGCTCGGTGTGCTGTGCCGATAGCTGTGCTCTGAGGAGAGCGCCACTTCATCTTGCTGCGGCGTGCGGCGATAGACCGCCGGCGTTTCACCAAACTGCTTTTTAAAGGCCCGGGAAAATGAAGGCTGGGAATCAAAATGGAACTGCAGGGCGATATCCAGAATGGGACGCGGCGTGGCGCGTAGTGCCTGTGCGGCCTTGGACAAACGGCGCTCGCGGATATAGCTGCCGAGCGCATGGCCAGTGGTACTGCGGAACATACGTTGCAGATGCCATTTGGAGTAGCCAGATTTTGCTGCCACGTTATCCAGCAGCAGCGGTTGATCCAGGTGGTTTTCGATCCAGTTCAGCAAGTCGTGAATGATATTGGCGCGATCCATTGGTTTAATTCTCCTGCAGCGACGACATTCGGGTCACAGTCAAATGGGACTTAATAATCCAAGTTTATTCTTTGATAATAGGCGCGCCTTGGCGGTTACGCAAGGGTAAACTTGGATAATTGACGTGGCGAAAAATGCTCCGCAAGGGGTAGGGGTTTAGTTTCCCCTCACCCCAACCCTCTCCCACAGGGAGAGGGAGCTGCCCGGTATCTCTGATGAGGCTGTGCTGCTCCGAAACGTGATGAGAAAGAAGATGGATGAAGTATTACGCAGAAAAATCAGCGAACTCGTTCGGTCTCCTCTCCTTTTGGGAGAGGGAGTTGTCCGGCGTCGCTGATGAGGCTGTGCTGCTCCGAAACGTGATGAGAAAGAAGATGGAAGAAGTATTACGCAGAAAAATCAGCGAACTCGATCGGTCCCCTCTCCTTTTGGGAGAGGGAGTTGTCCGGCGTCGCTGATGAGGCTGTGCTGCTCTGGAACGTGATGAGAAAGAAGATGGATGAAGTATTACGCAGAAAAATCAGCGAACTCGATCGGTCCCCTCTCCTTTTGGGAGAGGGTTAGGGTGAGGGGAATGAGCCTGTTAGTTACTTGATGTTCATGGCGTCGCGCATGGTGAAGAACAGATCGGTCTGATCGGTCAGCCCCACGATGTTGGCAGCATGTGGGCCATAAGCGGCAACGCGCAACTGAGTACCGGTATGGCCCTGGGAGCCTTCTTCCGAGTTGCCATAGCTGATGGTCATCACAGCGCCGTCCTTGGTGGTCAATGATTGGGTTATCCCCGGCGCCTTGGCCTTGGCGGCAATAATCTGGCTGGAGTGGGCGTGGTCGGCGGTGACGATCACCAGGGTATTACCATCGGCGCGGGCGAACTCCAACGCTTTTTGTACTGCCTCATCCAGATCGACCGTTTCGCCAAACTGGCCGCATGGGTTGGCATCATGATCCTGTTTGTCGATGGACGCCCCTTCCACCTGCAGGAAGAAACCGTTCGGGTTGTTCTTCAGCAGCTCGATGGCTTTCTCGGTCATCGCCGCCAGCGTTGGCACATTGGCGCCGCGTTCTGGATTATTCTCACAGGTTACCGCAGGCTGATCGAGATTACCGTGGTAGGACGCTTTCGGTCCCTTCCAGCGTACTGGCATATTGCCTGGCGCAAACAGGCCCAGTAGCGGCTTTTGCTGATTGGCGAGGTTAATCGCGTTCAGACTTTCGGCATCCTCCACCCATTGGTAGCCTAATGCGGCGGCCTGGGCTTTCAGCGTTTTCCCCTGCCATTCGCCGCTTTTCGCCAACTGAGCGAAGGATTTTGCCCCGCCGCCCAGCGTGACGTCGGCGCGGGTTTTAATCAACTGCTCGGTGATCGATCCATGCCCGCCGTTTTCTAACGCGTTGCTGGCACATTGCTCACTGGTCTCCTCTGGGCCGTAGCACTTGCGCGAGGTTACGTGCGAAACCAGTGCCGCCGGTGTGGCATCTTGCAGTTCCGCCGTGGAGACGTTGCCTGTGGCTTTACCTGCGGCCTTGGCCAGTTCCAGAATCGTCGGTTGATCTTTGCCATTCACATCCACGCCCAACGCGCCGTTATAGGTCTTGACGCCGGTAGCCCAAGCGGTGGCCGAGGCTGCAGAGTCGGTGACATAGTCCGGCTTATGGCTTTTCTTATCCAGCGAGTAGTGGGTGTATTGGCCGGTCAGCGGCAGGGCATCGATCCCTTTGAAGTAACCGCCTGCGCCTTCGGCATAGTTACGTGCGCCAGTGATTTCCGAATCGCCCATGCCGTCGCCGATCAGCAGGATCACGTTTTTAGCGGTTTTATTCGACAGCGACGCTTGCAGTGCAGCGGTTTGATCGCCTGCCAAACGGCGTGCACCGCCGGGTTCGGTAATATCGCCACGAGCCGCGCGGTTGGTGGGTTGATTATTATCAGCGAGGGCGGTGGAACATAACAGAGCGGATAATACGGCACCGGCGATCAGGGAAACGGACTGCTGCATGGGTAGGGCTCCTTGTCGTAATACAAAAATAGGGTTGGCATTATTTTGTTACACGGGAGAGTAGAGCAGGAAAGTGACATTTTTATGACGCGTCAGGTGGGAAAAGGGATAGCCTTTCCTGGCTATCCCAATAGCTTATCAGGCTTGGCGGGCAGGAATATTGATACCGCGCTGTACGGCTGGCCTTGCCAGTCCACGTTCCAGCCATTGGCCCACGAGCGGGAAGCTGTCGAACTCCACCACGTCGCGCGCTTCATAAAAACCAATCAGGTTGCGTACCCAGCCAAGCAGGGAGATATCGGCAATGGTGTATTCCGCACCCATGATCCAATCACGCCCTTGCAGCCGTTCTTCCAGCACACCCAGCAGCCGTTTGGACTCCTTTTGGTAGCGTTCAAATGGCCGTTTGTCTTCATATTCACGTCCGGCGAATTTGTGGAAGAAGCCTAGCTGGCCAAACATCGGCCCAACGGATGCCATCTGGAAAAACACCCACTGGATGGTTTCATAACGCTGGGCGGGATCCTTGGGTAACAACTGGCCGCATTTCTCTGCCAGATACAGCAGGATAGCCCCGGATTCGAACAGCGCTAACGGCTTACCGTCTGGGCCCGCAGGATCGAGGATCGCCGGGATTTTACCGTTAGGATTGAGCGACAGGAACTCCGGCGTCCAGGTTTCATTTTTGCCGATGTCGATCAGATGCGCCTCATAGGGCAGGCCGATCTCTTCGAGCATGATGGAGACTTTCACCCCATTAGGGGTCGGCAGCGAGTAGAGTTGTAAACGTTCAGGATGCTTGGCGGGCCAACGTTTGGCGATCGGGAATTGGTTAATATCGGACATGATAACTCCTCGGATATGACGGGATCGTCAACAGGTAAACCCATTGAGTATGGCAGCTAAGCTAGCTTGTCAGGCATTCAAAGCGCCAGGCCAAAATGTGCGCTCAGCGCTTTTCTACCAGCGGCGGTCAGTTGCAGCTCACGGCTATCTAGCTGGCGCTGAACCCATCCACGTTTTTCAAATGCGGCCAACATGGCAGCGCCCAGAGCGCCACCGAGATGAGCCTTGCGTTCGCTCCAGTCCAGACAATCGCAGGCAAAACGCCGCCGGGTCGGGGCCGGGGAGCAGTCGATACCCAACTGTGTCAAGGCAGCCTGCCCGGACTCACTGAGCTGATAGTCGTTATCTCCGATTAACCAGGCCCGCGCCAGCAACTGATGATGTATTTGAACCGCGATCTCACCTGCCATGTGGTCATAGCAGGTGCGTGCATAACGCAATGAGGCCGGAGTGCTGCTTTTCACCGTCGGGCGTTCTACACCGGCCAACGCCATCAGGCTTTCCAGCATATCGGCCACCGGTTTGCCCGCCAGACGGTAAAAGCGATTGCGGCCCTGTTTGACACAGCCGATCAGGTTTTGCTCCTGCAAACGTGCCAGATGGCTGCTGGCGGTGGAGGCAGCGACGTCCACCGCAGCACTCAGCTCCGTTGCGGTATAGGCGCGCCCATCCATCAGCAGGCATAGCATGCGCGCTCGGGTGCGATCGGCGATAGCGGCCGTCAATGCGGCCAGGCGGTCTTCAAGCGTATTGTCATTCATACTTCGAGAGTAACCGAAGTATTGCTGCTCGTCTAACCCGACAATGGCTGTTCTCTATTCTTATCGGAAGGAAATTGCCATGACGGCCTGCCCCTTTTCTGTTGCATCGCGGCAAGCGGTGCGTGAAGCCTTAACCCATCCTCACCTCGGTGTTCGCCCCACGGATGAGCCGGTACCCACTGCTTTGATTGGGACGCCCGCCCAATCGATTTTCGCCTCTCTGGTACGTATGAATGATGGTGCCGGGCAGCGTGAATTAAAGGGGGCGATCGAGGCGGCTCTGGCCGCGATCACTGACGATGAGATCCGCCAAACGACGGTTTACGTGGCTCAACGGCTAGCGGCTAGTTTGACAACGGCAGAGCAACTCACCCGGTTTAACTACGCTTTGCCGATTTGCGTACTGGCTGACTTATTGGGCGTGACACATCAGGATCGATCTACCTTGGTGGATGAGGTGTTGGACTTTGTGTGCTGTATTGCTCCTGGCGGCAGCGTAGAGCAGATGGCTGCGGGGGCGGTAGCCGCCGGGAAGTTGCAGATCCGGATGCAACGGGCAGATGGACCGTTGTTTGAACTACTGTGCCAACACATTGGCGATCGTTCGCTGGCGATAGCCAATGCCATCGGGCTTTTGTTCCAGGCCTGTGAGGGCACCGCCGGATTAATCGGCCAGACACTGCTGCTGGCAAATCAGCGCCATCAACCGGCAGAAGCGTTGATCTTGGCGGTGTTGCAGCAAACTCCGCCGATCCATACTACCCGCAGGTTTGCGCGACAGGCTACGTGGCTTGATGGCCAACCGCTGGCGGTGGGGCAGAGCGTATTGGTGCAGTTGAAAACGCCGCAAGAGAGTTTTGCCTTTGGTCATGGTGCTCATCGCTGCCCAGGAGAACGGTGGGCACGGTTGATCGCCTTGGCGGGGATCGATCATTTGTCCAAACTCAACTTTAAGCCCGAACTGTTAAGCCATTTTCGCTGGCGTGTTTCGCAAAATGCGTGTGTACCTGAATTTTATACTGCCGAGGAGAACAATCATGATCGCGGTGATTTTTGAACTACGTGCTGCCGCTGGGCAGCGGGAAACCTATCTTGAGTTGGCGGCGGAGCTGAAACCGTTGCTGGCGGAAATTGATGGCTTTATCTCTATCGAACGTTTTCAAAGCCTGAGTGAACCGGACAAATTGTTATCGCTGTCGTTCTGGCGTGACAAGGCGGCGGTACAGCAGTGGCGCAACCTGGAGCAACACCGTCAAGCCCAGGCGCGTGGCAGGCATGAGGTGTTGGAATATTACCGGCTGCGGGTGGCCGAGGTGGTGCGGGATGATGGCTTGGAACCGCGTGAGCAGGCTCCGGCGGATAGCCGCCATTTTCATGGTTGAGTGTTCCAGCGCCGAGGTTCAGGCGCTGGATTACATTAACTTAATAATTTGATGACTTAACGGCCTAGAATGGCTTGGTTGGCAGGTACTTACCATCCAGCGTGATCACCGCGCGTTCACCGCCATCGGGGTCTTGGACCTTTTTGATATCCAGCTTGAAGTTGATGGCGCTGATCACCCCGTCACCAAATTGTTCATGCACCAGCGCCCGCAGGGTTGAGCCGTAGATCTGCACCATCTCGTAGAAACGATAGATGGTCGGATCGGTCGGCACACCGCCGGGAATACTGCCGCGCACCGGGATGGTTTGCAGCAGGCGCACCGCATCTTCATCCAAATCCAGCTTTGCGGCTACTATACGGGCGGCCTGTTCCGGCAACGGATGCTGGCCAAGTAGTGCGGCGGTCACAAACGCCAAGCTCAAGCCGGTGTCTTGATTAATGGCTTCGAAGGTCAGGCCTTTACGGACTTTAGCCTCCATGATGATGTCGGTCAGGTTCTGACGTGCGGAAGTGTTATGTAGAGACTGTGTCATGTTGACTCCAATAGGTTTGGTAGATTAGAAGCGTTGTATAGCTGGGCTGGCGGTGACGCTTGGGTTGCTCGCCAGCGGCACGAAACGGCGGGTATTGCCATCTAATGCATCAATACAGCCGGTAGCGATATCGTAGATCCAGCCATGCAGTCGCAGATTGCCTCGATCGAGCGCCAGCGCGACCGAAGGGTGTGTTTTCAGGTTGGTCAGTTGGGCGATGACGTTTTCACGCACCATCGAGTTAATGCGATCGTGCTCGCTGGCGTGTTCATTGGCCTGATTGACTGCCTTGGCGGCATCGGCATAGCGCAGCCAGTTGGCTACGGTGGGCATATGATCCAGGCATTTGCAGGTGGCGATGGCGGTCATGGCGCCGCAATCGGAGTGGCCGCAAATCACGATATCCTCTACGCCTAGTGCGGCAACGGCATATTCCACAGAGGCCGAAACGCCACCGGGCTCAGGCCCGAAAGAAGGGACAATATTGCCCGCGTTGCGGATGACGAACAGGTCGCCCGGCTCGCGTTGGGTGATCAGCTCCGGCACCAATCGGCTGTCGGAACATGAGATAAATAGGGTGCGTGGGCTCTGGCTGGTGGCCAGACGTTTGAACAGTTCTGTGCGCTCAACAAAAGCCTCGCGCTGGAACTTCAGAAAACCGTCAATAACCTCTTGCATGGTGACTCCATCAATGTGTGGCTCGCTTTCAATGGAGGCAAGAATGGACTTTTCTAGCTATAGGTTCCAAGACTCATTTATAATCGTCACGATAGGGATAACTAATAGTTGAGGCGTTATGTTACTGCGGCACATACGTTACTTTCTGGCGGTGGCGGAGCAGGGGAACTTCACCCGGGCGGCGGAGGTGCTGCATGTTTCTCAGCCGACCTTGTCACAGCAGATCAAACAGTTGGAAGAGACGTTACAGGTAGAGCTGTTCGACCGTTCCGGGCGTAGGGTGCAACTCACCGATGCGGGTCAGGCATGGATGCGCTATGCCCGACTAGCATTACAGGATCTGGAGGCTGGCAAGCGGGCCATTCAGGATGTCGCGACGTTGGAACGCGGTAACCTGCGTTTGGCGATGACGCCGACCTTTACCTCCTACCTGATTGGACCGTTGGTCGACGGCTTTTTCCGGCGCTACCCGGGGATTACGCTGAACATCCGTGAGATGACGCAGGATAAGATGGAGGCGTTATTGTGCGATGACCAATTGGATCTGGGGATTGCCTTCGAGCCGGTTCACTCTGCGGATATAGCCGCTGCCAGGTTGTTCACGGAGCGGCTGCAACTGATGATAGGGAAGGGGCATCAGCTTGCCAAGCGCCGCGCCGCCTTGAGCGTAGCAGAGGTGCAACAGGTGCCGTTGGTGCTACTCAACGGCGACTTCGCCACGCGTCATTATGTAGATGAATATTTCCAGCAGCACGCGATTTATCCTCAGGTTGCCATGGAGGCGAATGCGATTAGCGGCATCGTCGAGATTGTTCGCCACGGCCAGTTCGCGACCATTCTGCCGCAGGCCATCGCACGGAGTAATCCGCTGCTGCTGCCTATCAAGCTGTCGGTTCCCATGCCCGAGCGCCACGCCGTGGTGCTGCAACGCAAAGAGGGTTACCGCAGCGCCGCTTCACGGGCATTTATTGAAATGCTGCATGAGCGGACATTGGAAATTTAAGGTGCGGATGGCGGATCTCAGGGGGAGAACATCTAAATAGCTGAGCGTAATGGTGCAGCAGGTGGGGATGATGCAGAACGCCAACACGCGAATTTACTAGCAGTGGAACTTAAAATACCCTGGATCATTATTTTTATGGTTTTATAGATGTGGAATTCTTATTCGAATAAATAAGTTATAAATATAAAATCACCTGTAACATTCCTCAACCAGCTACCTTTTGTAGGGGCGCTGCATGCTGCGCCCACTTAGGACTTTCATGAATACAGGGCTATGCTTTTTTATGTATAACGCCCCATTTATTCATGGGGCATGATGCAGATTGATAACACATTAATCATATTGTATGATGGCTGCGTCAAAAGGGGATGATATGGAATATCAAGCAATAGCTAAGCGAATAGTGCAGGTGATACTGACGCCAGAGATGCTCGTAGGACTAGCACACGGAGTAGCAAGCGTACCTATTGATTTTGGTTATCTTGCTTATGGATATATTGACACGGAGAATAGATCTCGCAATCAAGGTGACACGATGCGAATGATGAAAGCTATTAAGTGCGGTATACTTGAGAATGAAAACCTAGTAGAAAGCATTAAAACCGTACTTGATGAATTTGATAAAAACGCATCTAAAGAAACACAAGATTCAATTTATGCAAAAACTGTTGGCTCTATAGCAGGAAGGATGATAACAAATGCATATCTTAGTGGTAAATTAGCAAATATAATTCTTAAAACAGCCGTCTACTCTAGACTGTTAGCGTTTAGAATTAGCACAGTTAGCACTATTTTGTTGACTGGTGGCCTAGCGACAAGAAGCATTTACAAGTCAGAAGAGTTGAAAGATAAAAATCTCTCAGTGTACTATGCTCTCAGACATAAAGGTGATTTAGACTTTCTTTATTTCTTGATTCAACCATTTGTTGATCCGTTTATTGATGCGCTCTCTGTTAGACAGAAACAGGGGCAAGAACCGTTTAATAAAATAGTATCACTTGTTGAGAAAGAGCTAAATGGGAAAAAAACTTAAAGACAAAGTGTGTTTCACTATAGCAAACACTTTGATTCACTTGCTAGGCTCCATCTGTTTTCTACTATGCGTGTATTTCTTTTTTCATTTTGACACAATAATGGAGAGGGTGCTTTACATCAGTGGCACAATAATTGTTTCAATCGCATTAACTTATATTATACCCATTGATAAAAATTATTAGCCTGCATTACTCGTGGCAGACTAATAATCAAAGATAAGTGCTGTTATGACATTGTGCTTTGTATGGTTATTGTCCGCATTACGGTTAATGCTGACCCGTGCTCAAAAATCAACCAAAAATCCTCGCGATCTCTGACCGCCGTTATGGCATAATGCGCGCCAAATCACATTCCCAATCAAATTAAGAGCGAGCGCTGTGTTAAGCACTAACAACATCACTATGCAGTTCGGCAGTAAGCCGTTGTTTGAAAACATCTCTGTCAAATTTGGCGGCGGTAACCGCTATGGTCTGATCGGAGCCAACGGCTGCGGTAAATCGACGTTCATGAAAATCCTCGGTGGCGATCTGGCGCCGAGCGGCGGTAACGTGTTCCTGGATCCGAATGAGCGCCTGGGTAAACTGCGCCAGGATCAGTTCGCTTTTGAACAGTTCAGCGTGCTGGACACCGTGATCATGGGCCACACCGAACTGTGGGCGGTGAAGGAAGAGCGTGACCGCATCTACGCCATGGCGGAGATGAGCGAAGAAGACGGCTATAAAGTGGCCGATCTGGAAGTGGCCTATGGCGAGATGGACGGCTACACCGCAGAAGCACGTGCCGGTGAGTTGCTGCTCGGCGTAGGTATTCCGGTAGAACAGCATTATGGCCCGATGAGCGAGATCGCTCCCGGCTTCAAACTGCGTGTTCTGTTGGCTCAGGCCCTGTTCTCCGATCCGGAAATCCTGCTGCTCGACGAACCAACGAACAACCTGGACATCGATACCATTCGCTGGCTGGAGCAGGTGCTGAACGAGCGTAACAGCACCATGATCATCATTTCGCACGACCGTCACTTCCTGAACATGGTTTGTACCCACATGGCGGATCTGGACTACGGCGAACTGCGTGTCTACCCAGGCAACTACGACGAATACATGACGGCGGCTACCCAGGCTCGTGAGCGCCTGATGTCTGATAACGCCAAGAAGAAGGCACAGATTAACGAATTGCAGTCCTTCGTTAGCCGCTTCAGCGCCAACGCCTCAAAATCCAAGCAGGCTACCTCTCGTGCCCGCCAGATTGACAAGATCCAGTTGGAAGAGGTGAAAGCCTCCAGCCGTCAGAACCCGTTCATCCGTTTTGAGCAGGACAAGAAGCTGTTCCGTAACGCGCTGGAAGTGGAAGCGCTGGCCAAAGGCTTCGACAACGGCCCGCTGTTCAGCAAACTCAACCTGATGGTTGAAGTGGGCGAGAAAGTGGCGATCCTGGGTGCCAACGGTATCGGTAAATCCACCCTGCTGAAAACGCTGGTGGGTGACCTGCAGCCGGATCACGGCACCGTGAAATGGTCCGAAAACGCCAAGATCGGTTACTACGCACAGGATCACGAATACGAGTTTGATGAAACCCTGAGCGTGTTCGACTGGATGAGCCAGTGGAAGCAGGAAAAGGACGATGAGCAGGCGGTACGCAGCATTCTTGGCCGCCTGTTGTTCAGCCAGGACGATATCAAGAAGCGCGTAAAAGTGCTTTCCGGTGGTGAGAAGGGCCGTATGCTGTTCGGCAAGATCATGATGCAGCGTCCGAACATCCTGATCATGGATGAACCGACCAACCACATGGATATGGAATCCATCGAGTCACTGAACATGGCGTTGGAAATGTATGAAGGCACCCTGATCTTCGTTTCCCACGACCGTGAGTTCGTTAGCTCGTTGGCCACCCGTGTTCTTGAAATGACCCCGAACAAGGTGATCGACTTTACCGGCAACTACGAAGACTATCTGCGTAGCCAGGGTATCAACTGATCCGGTACTTGCTGAAGAATATGGGTCGATAAAACGGCCCATCATTATGATGACAAACACCTGAAAAACGTGGTTTTCGGGTGCTTTGGCAGTTCAAAACGCTGAATGAAACACGGGAGATAATAGAGCCCTACGTTTTACCGCGTACACAATCGCAAAAAACCGCCAGATAAAGTGTCCAATAAATGGAATTCACTTCAATAAGGCGGTTCTTATACTCATCGAGTACTTAATCAGACGGCAACGACACTGCCGTTTTCATCCAGGCGATACATCTCACCTTTTTCGATTCCATTTTCCCCTTCGTAAATAACGGTGACGCGAGTACGAATACCATCATGCCAGGTAATAGCCGCAACACCTTGCTCATTGAGGGTAAAATAGCGGGGGTTTTTTGCGGTAAAAATAACAGCACCGCTTCCACCATCGGACTGAATGGTGTTATCCGCTCCAGAGGAGAAGAGTACGTTGTTGTTACCACGATCAATAATCTGGCTTGTATCTCCAGCTGCCATTAAAACAGAATTATCCACATAGCCCGCTGTTTTAATAGTGCCATTTGTATTAGCAGTAACGGCAACGGCTTGTGTTAATGTCAATTGTTCTACGTCAGGGTAGAGATATCCAAGCATGATAGAAGAAGAAGAACCCAATGCCGAGGTCAACGACTCGTTGCCGCCTGTAATGTACGAGTTTTCGCCCGTTGTTGCTATTCTTCCACCGATGTTGGGGAAGTCAACGTCGTCGGTGGCGGAAACAACATCATCGTATACCATTGCGTTATTGCCACAATGTACGATATTTACCGGGCTGGATTTGCCAACGACATTCTGATTGTCTTGAGAGAAAGCGACACCACCATACAGAGTACCTGCAATCATGATGGTGCCTTCGATAGGTGAATTAACACTAGACATAATATTTCCTTTTAGGTAATGGTGAATTTGGTGTGTGGCTAATATTCCATATACCCGGCTTAAACTCTCGGCATTTACATTGTGCTGTGGATGGCAGGACATCCACAGTCATGAGATTGTATCTGTGGTGCCACTGCGCTGTGTAATGGGCGTACCGCTGAGGTTTTTCCAGTAGGTTTTGTTGGCGTGTAAGACACGCCATATGCGGGTTGGAGGGAGGGCTTTAGGGAGGTGGGGATAAATACAGTTACATTTGAGCTGCATCGCTATGTTTTTGATTTAGCGAATGTCTACAAGGGGTTGCCGCTACACACTTCACACCGCGGATCCTTCGGCAGCTTCATCTCCCGGAACTGCATGCTCATCGCATCAAACATCAACAACTTCCCTACCAAAGGCTGGCCATAGTTTGCCAACAGCTTGATGGCTTCCATCGCCTGCAGCGTACCGATAGTGCCGACTAAAGGCGCCATCACGCCAGCCTCAACGCAGGTCAGCGCATTTTCCCCAAACAGCCTGCTCAGGCAGCGATAACAGGGCTGTTCCGGCTGATAGGTAAAGACGCTGAGCTGGCCCTCCATACGGATGGCAGCCCCTGAGACCAGCGGTTTACGCTGTGCATGGCACAGGCGGTTGAGCAGATCGCGGGTTGCCACGTTATCGGTACAGTCCAGCACCACGTCGCAGGCGGCAATCTGCGCCGCCATTTGCTCGTCATCCAGCTGTGTGTCCAGGGTATCAATACGGATATGAGGATTGATGGAGCTCAGCTCAATGCGGGCAGATTCGACCTTCGCCATACCAATGCGATCATCCCGGTGCAGGATCTGGCGCTGTAGATTGGAGAGGGAAACCGTGTCGAAATCAACCAGCGTCAGATGGCCTACGCCAGCGGCAGCCAAATAAGGCGCCGCCGCACAGCCCAGCCCGCCAAGCCCAACGATCAGCACGTGCGCCGCCTGCAGCTTTTCCTGACCGTCGAAGTCGAAACCCCGCAGTACGATCTGGCGGTTGTAGCGCAGCGCTTGTGCATCGGTTAATTCCGGCAGCATGTTCAGTTCCTCAGCAACGCATTGAAAGGTTCGATCTCTACTGTCTCTCCAGCGGCTACCGAGCCACGTTCACGCTCCAGCACGATAAAGCAGTTACCCTGGCTGAATGAGCTAAACACATGGGAACCCTGATGGCCAGTGGTGCTCACTTCCAGCTCGCCCTGGGCATTGCTGGTGAAGATGCCGCGCTGGAAATCGAGGCGACCCGGCGACTTTTTCAGTGGCGTCAGGGCGCGAGCTTTCAGGCGGGGTGGCAGTTGCCATTCGGTGTGACCGGCCAGCTTGGCCAGCAGCGGTTGCACCAGTTGATAGAAGGTCAAAGCCGCAGAGACCGGGTTGCCAGGTAGGCCACAGAACCAGGCGTGCTGGAGCTTGCCGAAAGCAAAAGGTTTGCCCGGTTTGATGGCCAGCTTCCAGAAGCTGACTTTGCCGAGTTCATCCAGCATCTGCTTGGTGTAATCGGCTTCACCAACGGAAACGCCGCCGCTGCTGATCACCACGTCGGCCTCGCTATCCGCCTGGATAAACGCCGCGCGTAATGCTTCCTGATTATCACGAATAATCCCCAGATCGATCACCGTGCAGCCGAGCTGTTCCAGCATCAGGCGTACGGCAAAGCGGTTGGTGTCGTAGATCTGCCCGGCTTGTAGCGGCTGGCCGACCGGCTGTAATTCGTCACCGGTGGAGAATACCGCCACCTTCAATTTACGCATCACCCGCACATCGGCCACGCCCAATGAAGCTAGTAACGGCAACTGTGCGGCCCCCAACGTGATCCCGGCGGGCAGCACGCTCGCCCCACGAAGGATATCTTCACCCGCCAAACGGATATTTTGCCCAGCGGTTACCGGGGCGTTGAAACGCACTCCAGCCTCGGTTACTTCAGCCTGTTCTTGCATGATCACCGCATCCGCACCGGCTGGAATTGGCGCTCCGGTCATGATGCGTACGCAGGTGTTGGCAGGCCAGGCATCCGTAAACGGTGCACCGGCAAAGGCTTTACCCGCTACCGGTAACGGAGAGTTGCCGTTCAGGTCACTGAGACGTACCGCGTAGCCGTCCATCGCCGAGTTGGCGAAGGGCGGGACATCGATAGGGGAGACCACCGGGGTGGCAGTAATGCGTCCGGCTGCGCTGGTCAAGGCGATAGATTCGCTCTGTTGCAGTGGCGCGATCTGGGAGAGCATTTTCTCCAGTGCCTGCTCAAGAGAAATGAGGTCAGAAGTATGACAGTGATCCATAAACAAAACTCCGTAATCGGCGTGCGCGAATTTTTCGGCAAAGTAGGGCTATTATGGCAGATAACGCCGTGGTGGAGAAACCAGGTTAACGTATTGAAATCAATAACAGGAGACAGCCATGCACCAGCACGTACTGGATTTTTGGTTCGAAGAGATCGACCCAGCCATGTGGTTTAAAAAGGACGATGAGTTCGATCGTGTACTGCACACCCGCTTTGGCCAACTGTGGCAGGCGGCGTCCCAAGGTGAACTGGCACATTGGCGTGCGACCATCAAAGGACGACTGGCGGAAATCATCGTACTCGATCAGTTCAGCCGTAATCTGTTTCGCAACACGCCACGCTCCTTTGCTTGTGACGGAATGGCGCTGGTGCTGGCTCAGGAAGCGATCGCCACTGGATTATGTGAAAACCTGACGGTCGAGCAGCGCGGCTTCCTCTATTTGCCGTTTATGCATTCCGAATCCGCCTTGATCCACCAGCAGGCGTTGGAGCTGTTTCGCCAATTAAATAATGGCGATCAGTTGGAGTTTGAAATACGTCATAAGGCCATAATCGATCGTTTTGGACGTTATCCCCATCGTAACGAGATATTAGGCCGGAAATCTACGTTTGAGGAGCAGGAATTTCTGCAGCAACCGGGATCGGGTTTCTGAATATTTTTCATTGGCGTGTAGGCGGGGAATAGCGGAGAGGGAATGGGATAACGCTTATTAAACATGAACCGAGCCGGCCTATTTTCTGCCTCCGCCAATAGGCCGGTTAAATCTGTCAGCGGTAAATGAAAACCCCGATAACCCTCTGTTTTTATACCATTTAGCTCTTTCAATGCACAAAATAGTCTAAGCAGGCTACGCTTAATGCTTGGCGACGAGTTTGTGCTTTACATCGATTGCCGGGCTAAATATAGTCGAAAAAGACTAAATAATAATTCTCTCTCCATTTTCATGCGGTACCTGCTTGAATTGCCGCGGATAGACACAGGTGTCAGGTCAATGAGCAAACCAGTGATTGCCATTCATGGTGGTGCGGGCGCAATTACCCGTGCGGCATTGAGTGCAGAGAAGGAACAAGATTATATCCAGGCGCTTTCCGACATTGTGGCTGCCGGGCAGGCTATTTTGGCTGCAGGCGGCAGCGCACTGGACGCGGTAACGGAGGCCGTCAGGCTGCTGGAAGAGTGCCCGCTGTTCAACGCAGGCAAAGGCGCGGTATTTACCCACCAGGGCACCCATGAGCTGGATGCCTGCGTGATGGATGGCCGAACCTGTGATGCCGGGGCGGTCGCCGGGGTCAGCCGGATACGCAACCCGGTACTGGCCGCGCGTACGGTGCTGGAAAATAGCACTCATGTGCTGTTTGGCGGGGAAGGGGCAGAAAGATTTGCCGCCAATCACGGTCTGGAAATGGTCGATCCCGATTTCTTCTTTACCCAGGAACGTTTTGACCAATTGCACCGTGCTCAGGCAGAGCAGGGTCGGGTGTTGCTCGATCACGACGGCGCGGCGGCGCTCAGCGGCGACCCACTGGATCCCGATCGCAAATTTGGCACCGTGGGTGCGGTAGCGCTGGATGCTTTGGGCAACCTGGCAGCGGCTACCTCAACCGGTGGCATGACCAACAAGGCGGCAGGGCGCATTGGCGATACGCCGATTATTGGCGCCGGTTGCTATGCCAACAACGCTACGGTGGCGGTTTCCAGCACCGGTACCGGCGAAATCTTTATGCGTACCGTCGCGGCCTACGACGTTTCTGCTCTGATTGAATATGCCGGTCTAACCCTGCAACAGGCCTGCGACAAAGTGGTGATGGAAAAGCTGTTGGCGCTGGGCGGCAGCGGCGGGCTGATTGCCATCGATCGTTTTGGCAACGTCGCACTGCCATTTAACAGTGAAGGAATGTATCGCGGTTTCGGCTATGTCGGCGATGCCCCTTCCGTGGGTATCTACCGCTGAATGCTTGCCGGGAGGGCGCATGACCGATACTGCCATCCAGCCACAGGCAGAACGTGGGCTGATTTTACCGCCCGAGCGCGTCTTGGCGGTGAGCGATCTGTGCGTACAATTTCGCCAAGAAGGCGACGTCGTTGAGGCGGTGCGCCATCTGGATTTCGACGTCGACCGTGGCGAAACACTGGCGATCGTTGGAGAATCCGGCTCCGGCAAGTCGGTCACCTCACTGGCGTTGATGCGTCTGGTCGAGCAGGGCGGCGGTGAGTTGACCAGCGGCGCGATGCATTTTCGCCGGCGTAACGGTCAGGTGCTCGATCTGGCCAAGGCAAAGCAGAGCACCTTGCGAACCTTACGCGGCGCCGATATGGCGATGATTTTTCAAGAACCGATGACCTCGCTCAACCCGGTGTTTCCGGTGGGGGAGCAGATCGCCGAATCTCTGCGTCTGCATCAGGGGATGGATCACCGCAGCGCTAACCGCGAAGCGCTGCGTATGCTCGATCTGGTACGTATTCCCGAGGCCAAAAACGTCCTTGGCCGCTATCCGCATCAACTGTCTGGCGGGATGCGCCAGCGGGTGATGATTGCCATGGCGCTGTCGTGCAAACCGGCGCTGCTGATTGCCGATGAACCCACCACTGCGCTGGACGTCACCATTCAGGCGCAAATCCTGCAACTGATCCGCGTGTTGCAGCAGGAAATGCACATGGGGGTGATCTTCATTACCCACGATATGGGCGTGGTGGCGGAGATTGCCGATCGGGTACTGGTGATGCACCAAGGCGAAAAGGTGGAACAGGGGGAGGTGCGCTCGCTGTTCGCCGCTCCACAGCAGCCTTACACTCAAGCTTTGTTGGCCGCCGTGCCACAGCTGGGCGCGATGGCAGATAAAGACTTCCCGGCAAAATTTCCGTTAGCTGGTGTTGACGATAACGACCAGCCGCAAGACACCATACCCGCAGGAGCTACGCCGATCTTGCAGGTAGAAAATCTGGTCACGCGCTTCGATCTGCGCAGCGGCATTCTCAACCGCGTCACGCGCCGTGTGCATGCGGTGGAAAATATCAGCTTCGACCTCTATCCCAGCGAAACGTTGGGGTTGGTCGGCGAATCCGGCTGTGGCAAATCCACCACCGGCCGCTCACTGTTAAAACTGGTCGATAGCCAACGCGGCACCATTACCTTCAACGGCCAACAGATCAACCGCTTGAAAGGCTCTGCCTTACAGCATTTACGCCGTGATATTCAGTTTATCTTTCAAGACCCTTACGCTTCCCTGGACCCACGGCTTACCGTTGGTTTCTCCATCATGGAGCCGTTGCTGGTGCACAACGTTGCTCGCGGGGCGGAGGCTGAAAAACGGGTGGCCTGGCTATTGGAGCGGGTAGGGCTGAAGCCGGAGCATGCGCGGCGTTATCCGCATGAGTTCTCCGGTGGCCAACGCCAGCGTATCTGCATTGCCCGCGCGTTGGCACTCAATCCGAAAGTGGTGATTGCCGATGAGGCGGTCTCCGCGCTGGACGTGTCGATTCAGGCGCAAATTGTCAATCTGCTGCTCGATTTACAGCGTGAATTGGGCATCGCATTTCTGTTTATTTCCCACGATATGGCAGTAGTGGAACGAGTCTGCCATCGCGTCGCGGTGATGTATCTGGGCCAGATTGTTGAGATCGGCCCACGCCGCGCGGTGTTTGAAAACCCGCAGCATGCCTATACCCGTAAGCTGATGGCCGCCGTGCCGGTGGCCGATCCAACCCATGCGCATAAACGTCAGCCGTTGCTGGTGGATGAAATACCCAGCCCGATCCGTGGGCTGCACGATGAACCCGTTACCGCACCTTTAGTGCAGGTAGGGCCAGGGCACTTTGTGGCCCGTCACCCTATTGCCGGTGCTTTTTAGCCTTGCCTCAGGAGAGTTAAGCGATATGACTAAGCACACATTCAAGCGTAATGTTTTGGCCGCCGTACTGCTGGCTGCCGCTGCTGGCCCGGCTTGGGCTGCCAAAGATGCGGTGATTGCCGTAGCGTCCAACTTCACCACGCTCGACCCGTACGATGCCAACGACACCTTGTCGCAGGCGGTCGCCAAATCCTTCTATCAGGGGCTGTTTGGCTTTGATAAGGATATGAAGCTGGTGAACGTCCTGGCGGACAGTTACGACGTCAGCAAAGACGGTCTGACCTACACCATCAAGCTCCAGCCGGGGGTTAAATTCCACGACGGCAGCGCATTCGATGCCGAAGCGGTCAAGGTTAACCTGGATCGCGCCAGTAACCCGGATAATCGCCTGAAACGCTACAACCTGTTCAAGATGCTCGATAAAACCGAAGTGGTCGATCCCACCACGGTCAAGGTCGTGCTGAAAGCTCCATTCTCGGCGTTTATCAACAACCTGGCGCACCCGGCGGCGGCGATGATTTCCCCGGCGGCCCTCAAGCAGTATGGCAAGGAGATCGGTTTCCATCCGGTGGGTACCGGCCCTTACCAGTTCGAAACCTGGAACCAGACCGACTATGTGAAAGTGAAGAAATTCGACGGCTATTGGAAAGCGGGCTTACCGAAGCTGGACAGCATCACCTGGCGGCCAGTAGTGGATAACAACACCCGTGCGGCGATGCTGCAAACCGGCGAAGCGACCTTTGCTTTCCCAATCCCTTATGAGCAAGCCAAGGTGCTGGAGAAAAACAGCAAGCTGGATTTGGTGGCCGCGCCGTCGATCCTGCAACGCTACATCAGCATGAACGTGACGCAGAAGCCGTTCGATAACCCGAAGGTGCGCCAGGCACTGAACTATGCGATCAACAAGGACGCGCTGATTAAGGTGGCGTTCTCCGGCTTTGCCGTGCCGGCGGAAGGTCCGGTGCCTCCGGCCATTGATTTTGCTACCCGCTACAACGCTTGGCCATACGATCCAGCCAAGGCGCGTGAGCTGCTGAAAGAAGCGGGCTATCCGAATGGGTTTACTACCACGCTGTGGTCTTCCCATAACCACAGTACCGCGCAGAAAGTGTTGCAGTTTGCTCAACAGCAGCTGGCGCAGGTCGGGGTCAAAGTGACCGTCACCGCGATGGATGCGGGCCAACGTGCGGCGCAGGTGGAAAGCGTGGGCGTGAAGGATACCGGCGTGCGTATGTTCTATACCGGCTGGTCTGCCTCGACCGGCGAAGCCGATTGGGCGCTGACGCCGCTGTTCGCCACTCAATCTGCACCGCCTAAGCAATTCAACACTGCGTTCTACAGCAATCCGCAGGTCGATAAGGATCTGGCCGACGCGTTGGCCACCACCGATCGTGCCCAGAAACAGGCGCTGTACAAAGATGCACAAGACCGCATCTGGGCCGACGCACCATGGATTTTCCTGGTGACCGAGCGCCTGCTGTCTGCCAACAACAAACAGCTGAGCGGCTTCTATGTGATGCCGGACACCTCGTTTAACTTTGATAACGCGGACTTGAAATAAGCCCTCACCCCAACCCTCTCCCACAGGGAGAGGGAGCAGATGGGTGTTGTGAGCTGTTACAGGCGTTAATTTATGGCACTGTTCCGGTGGTGAGGTTAGCAACGGAACTTAATCAGTAGCACATTCAGTCCCCTCTCCTTGTGGGAGAGAGCAGATGGGTGTTGTGAACAGTTACAGGCGTTAATTTATGGCACTGTTCCGGTGGTGAGGTTAGCAACGGAACTTAATTAGTAGCACATTCAGTCCCCTCTCCTTGTGGGAGAGAGCAGATGGGTGTTGTGAACAGTTACAGGCGTTAATTTATGGCACTGTTCCGGTGGTGAGGTTAGCAACGGAACTTAATTAGTAGCACATTCAGTCCCCTCTCCCTGTGGGAGAGGGTTAGGGTGAGGGGAATGCTTAATTATTTTCTAAAACGCCTGCTGGGCCTGATCCCGACGCTGCTGATCGTGGCCGTGCTGGTGTTCTTGTTTGTCCACATGCTGCCGGGCGATCCGGCGCGGTTGGCCGCGGGGCCGGAGGCCGACGAAGCCGTCGTCCAACTGGTGCGCCAGGATCTGGGGCTGGACAAGCCGTTGCCACAGCAGTTTGTGCATTTCTTTGTCAATATTTTGCAGGGCGATTTCGGCACGTCGATGGTGTCAAAACGCCCGGTCAGTGAAGAGATCGCTTCGCGCTTTATGCCAACCTTCTGGCTGACCATCGCCAGCATGGTGTGGGCGGTGATTTTTGGCATGGCGATCGGCATGATTTCCGCCGTATGGCGCAACCGCTGGCCGGATCGGCTGGGGATGACGCTGGCCGTGTCGGGCATCTCTTTCCCGGCCTTTGCGTTGGGGATGTTGCTGATGCAGGTGTTCTCGGTCAACCTCGGCTGGCTGCCGACGGTCGGAGCGGATACTTGGCTGCATTACATCTTGCCTTCAATCACGCTGGGCGCTGCGGTAGCGGCGGTGATGGCCCGCTTCACCCGCGCCTCGTTCGTTGAGGTGATGCAGGAAGATTACATGCGCACCGCCCGCGCCAAGGGCGTGCCGGAGACACTGGTGATCGTCAAACACGGGCTACGCAACGCCATGATCCCGGTGATCACCATGATGGGCCTACAGTTTGGTTTCCTGCTGGGTGGCTCGATCGTGGTCGAGAAGGTATTTAACTGGCCGGGGTTGGGGCGCCTGCTGGTGGATTCGGTAGAAATGCGCGATTACCCGGTGATCCAGGCCGAAGTGCTGCTGTTCTCGCTGGAATTTATTCTGATTAATCTGTTGGTGGATATGCTGTATGCGGCAATCAACCCTTCGATTCGTTACCAATAGGCAGGCCGTATGATGAAGTATTGGCGGCGTAATGCCGCGCTCAAGGCAATGCCGGTGATTAATCCCAACGCGGTGCGTACGCCTTGGCATGAGTTCTGGCGGCGCTTTCGTCGCCAGCAGGTCGCAATGGTGGCCGGCGTGTTTGTGTTGCTGCTGGTGGCCGCTGCGCTGCTGGCACCGCATCTGGTGCCTTTTGATGCGGAAAACTTCTTTGATTACGATCGGCTCAATGAGGGGCCTTCGCTGGTGCACTGGCTCGGGGTAGATTCGCTGGGCCGGGATATTTTCAGCCGTATTCTGATGGGCGCGCGGATCTCTTTGGCCGCCGGGGTGTTCTCGGTGCTGGTTGGCAGCGTGATTGGCACGGTGCTCGGGCTGCTGGCGGGCTATTACGAAGGCTGGTGGGATCGCATCGTTATGCGTATCAGCGATGTGCTGTTTGCCTTCCCCGGTATTCTGCTGGCGATTGGCGTGGTGGCGATCATGGGCAGCGGCATGGCCAACGTGATTGTCGCCGTGGCCATCTTCAGCATTCCGGCGTTTGCGCGCCTGGTGCGTGGCAATACTCTGGTGCTGAAGCACCTGACCTACATTGAATCGGCGCGCAGCATCGGCGCTTCGGACTGGACCATCATCCTGCGGCATATCTTGCCGGGCACCATCTCGTCGATCGTGGTTTATTTCACCATGCGTATCGGTACTTCAATCATTACTGCTGCCAGCCTGTCGTTCTTGGGATTGGGGGCGCAGCCGCCAACGCCGGAATGGGGCGCGATGCTCAATGAAGCGCGGGCGGATATGGTGATTGCCCCGCATGTGGCGATTTTCCCCAGCCTGGCAATCTTTTTTACCGTACTGGCGTTTAACCTGTTAGGCGATGGGCTACGTGATGCATTGGATCCGAAACTGAAGGGATGACCCCTCACCCCAACCCTCTCCCACAGGGAGAGGGAGCTGAAAGTCCCTGCTCTTTTGGAAGTTAAAGAGGCTATCTCAGCAAATTCGATCACTCCTTCATCCAAGGTGCGTCACTGCATTTTCAAACTTACTCGATCGGTCCCCTCTCCCTTGAGGGAGAGGGTTAGGGTGAGGGGGGTATCGACTATTTAAACAGATGCTCGGCATGAAAACGCAGATGATCTTCGATAAAGGTAGCGATGGTGAAGTAGCTGTGGTCGTAACCCGGCTGGATGCGCAGGGTTAGTGGCCAGTCGCGCTGGCGTGCCAACTCCGCCAGCTTGGCCGGTTGCAGCTGATCCGCCAGAAACTGATCCCCATCTCCTTGGTCAATCAACATCGGCAACTGTTCCGCCCCTCTGGCCAGCAAATGGCAACTGTCATATTGCAGCCACTGCGTTTCGTCATCCCCCAGATAGGCCGCAAAGGCTTTACGGCCCCAAGGCACCTGGCAAGGGTTGACGATCGGCGCAAAGGCCGACGCCGAACGAAAACGCTGCGGATTACGCATTGCCATCATTAACGCACCATGGCCGCCCATCGAGTGGCCCGCAATGGATTGACGATCGCTGACGCTGAAATGCTGCTTGATCAGCGCTGGCAGTTCATCGCTGATGTAGTCATACATGCGAAAGTGCTGATCCCAAGGTGCCTGAGTGGCATTGAGGTAGAACCCCGCCCCCTGGCCCAGATCGTAACCTTCGTCATTCGGCACCTCATCGCCGCGTGGGCTGGTATCTGCCATCACCAGCACCAACCCTAATTCTGCGGCAACGCGCTGGGCACCGGCCTTCAACGTGAAGTTTTCATCATTGCAGGTCAGCCCCGACAGCCAATACAGCACCGGCGGCGGGTTATCGTCGCGCGGTGGTGGCAGATAGATACTGAACGTCATGTTGCAATTCAGGCTCTGCGCCGCGTGACGGTAACGTTGTTGCCAACCACCGAACATGCGGTGCTCTTCGAGAAGTTCTAATGACATCGTCATCCTCTGCCTCCTGGCTTATTTATCGAAATGGATCACGGAACGGATCGATTTGCCTTCATGCATCAGATCGAACGCTTCGTTGATCTGCTCCAGCCCCATGGTATGAGTGATAAAGTCGTTCAGTGCGAACTCGCCGTCCAGATAACGCTGCACGATCCCCGGCAGTTGGCTGCGGCCTTTCACGCCACCAAAGGCGGAACCGCGCCAGACGCGGCCAGTCACCAGTTGGAACGGACGGGTCGCGATCTCTTCGCCGGCACCGGCAACGCCGATAATGACCGACTCACCCCAGCCCTTGTGGCAGCACTCCAGCGCTGAACGCATCACGTTGACGTTGCCGATACATTCAAAGGAGAAGTCGACCCCGCCGTCGGTCAGCTCGACGATCACGTCCTGGATAGGTTTATCGTAATCTTTTGGATTGATCAGGTCGGTCGCGCCCAGCTTGCGAGCCAGTTCGAACTTGCTGGTGTTGAGATCGATACCGATGATGCGGCTGGCACCGGCCATCTGAGCGCCGATAATCGCCGACAGCCCGATGCCGCCCAGGCCGAAGATAGCCACGGTATCGCCAGCCTTGACCTTGGCGGTGTTGATCACTGCACCCATGCCGGTGGTGACGCCACAACCAAGTAGACAAACCTCTTCCAACGGCGCTTCTTTGCTGATTTTTGCCAGTGAGATTTCTGGTACTACGGTGCGTTCAGCAAAGGTGGAGGTGCCCATGTAGTGGAAAATCGGCTTGCCGTCTTTAAAGAAGCGAGTGGTGCCGTCTGGCATCAGACCCTTGCCCTGGGTGGCACGGATGGCCTGACACAGGTTGGTTTTGCCGGATTTACAGAATTTGCACTCGCCGCATTCTGGGGTGTACAGCGGGATCACGTGGTCGCCGACGGCAACGCTGGTCACGCCTTCGCCGATCGCTTCGACTATGCCGCCGCCTTCGTGGCCCAGGATCGCCGGGAACACGCCTTCCGGATCTTTGCCTGACAGGGTATAGGCATCGGTATGGCAAACGCCGGTAGCGACGATGCGCACCAGCACTTCACCTTTCTGTGGCGGCATCAGATCGACTTCTTCAATCTTCAGCGGCTGGTTAGGTCCCCAAGCCACGGCAGCACGGGTTTTGATAAATTCCATCATGTTCTCCTAATCGTTACTTTTAGGGGGTCGAACATGTTCGACCCGAATTAATTCATTGATATCTGAATGGGCAGCACTTGCGGCGCCACTACTCTGTCAGGAGGATGGACTCAGCATCCGCCTCCGAACTTTCAGCCTGTTCTATAATCAGTTGTTTTAACACGCGGACGTTTGGCCCAAACGCATCACGCCGCCATAACAGCCAGGTAGCAGTTTCGGCAATGTCGGCAGGGAGTGAATGAACTTTGACTCGCTTGTAGCCGGGCAGCAGGTTGAGCACCGAATATGGGATCATCGCCAGCCCGGCACCGCTGGCCACGCAGGCCAGCATGGAGTGATAAGACTGGATCTCCATGATGGTGCCTGGCAATGAACCGTCACGCTTGAACCAGGACTCCAGGCGCAGGCGATAAGAGCAGCTGGCGCGGAAGGCAAACAGGGTTTCCCCTTTGACATCCTGAGCGCTGTGAATGGGCGGATGATCCAGGCAGGTGATCACCACCATGCGTTCGGGGAAAGCGACACAGCCGTTCAGTTCATCATGTTGCAACGGGCCATCTACCAAGGCGGCAGCCAAGGTTCCCGCGCGTACACGCTCGATGATTTCCCCGGAGGTGCCGGTAGCCAGCGAAAGGGAAACCTGCGGGAATCGCTGATGATAAGCTGCCAGCAAAGTAGGTAGCCGGGTGGCGGCGGTGCTTTCCATCGAGCCAAGCGCAAAGTTACCGGCCGGTTCCCCGGCATGGGTGATGCTCATGGCTTCTTCACTCAGCGCCAGAATGCGGTGGGCGTAGCAGAGAAAATTATGGCCCATCGGCGAGAGACGCAGACGCTGCTTCTCACGGATAAACAGATCGGTGCCCAGTTCCTGCTCGAGCTGGCGCAGGCGCGTGGTCAAGTTTGACGGCACGCGGTGCAGTTGCTCGGCGGCACGGGCGACGGAGCCAGTTTCGGCCACGCAGCAGAACATGCGCAGTTGGGTGAGATCCATAACCTTCTCTTTTCGTGATGAACTTGATGAGTATTATTCAGTTTTTGTGAGTGTAATACTGCGGCATGCTAGCCGCAACTTTCTTTTAACAGGTTGGATACAGCGATGGCGCTAAAAATAGCCTTGAGTGGTTTTATTGCTTTGATCGTGGCGATGGGGATTGGCCGGTTTGCCTTTACCCCGCAGGTGCCGCTGATGATTGCTGAGCACCAGTTCACTCTGACCGGGGCCGGGCTGGTAGCGGCGTTGAACTACCTGGGCTACCTGTGCGGTGCCTATGATGCGATGCGTGCCAGCCGCCATGTGGAGCGCCGCCTTTGGCTTGGCGTGTGGGGAGCGGTGGCACTGACGCTGCTGTCTGCCTTGGTATCGGGGGAGTGGTTGCACGGTGCAGTGCGCTTTGCGATTGGTTGGGCCAGCGGTTGGTCGATGGTGTTGGTGGCGGCCTGGACTAACGAGCGGTTGGCGCATTATGGCCGCCCCGCGTTGAGTGCGGCGGTATTTGCCGGGCCTGGGGCCGGGATATTCATCAGCGGCATGCTGGCGGTGGCGATCAACAGTTGGGGCTTGAGCGCTTCGCAGGCCTGGCTGGTATATGGCGCATTGGCATTAGTGTTAATTGCCGCGATCAGCATTAATTTGCCAAGGGCAGGGGAGCTGCATCGTCCCGATGTGAAGCCTGAGCCACTGGTGCTCACCCCGGCATTAAAGCGCCTGGTGTGGAGCTACAGCCTGGCGGGCTTTGGCTATATCCTGCCTGCGACCTTCCTGTCACAGATGGCGGCGGCCCGCTTCCCTGAAAGCCTGTTCGCCCAGTTTGTCTGGCCGATTTTTGGCGGTGCGGCGGTGCTGGGGATTATCATCGGGATTGCAACCCGTCATCGGCTCACCACGCAGACCCGCCTGGCGATCACGCTGTGGGTACAGGCGCTGGGCGTGCTTTGTGCCGAAGTGGTGCCGGGCGTTACCGGCCTGGCAATAGGGGCTATGCTAACCGGCGGTGGGTTCCTCAGCGTGGTACAGCTATCTATCCAGCACGGTAGGGAATTGGCTCCGAATCACGCACGTTATATGGCCGGGTTGTTGACCACGGGTTATGCCATCGGCCAGTTGGTTGGCCCGATGCTCTCGGCGGTGTCAACGGCACTGACGCATCGCCTGGAACCCGCGCTGTATGTGGCGGTACTGGGGCTGGTGATCGCCGGTGTGCTGGTGATCAATACCCCGGCGCGGGCCACGGCAAACAAGCCAACTTTATCTTGAGTAAAATACATACAAAAAATGTGGGATAGCCGCAGCCAGCCTGCTACGGGCTGGATGCGGATTTTTCATACCAGGATGAAACACAATCACTGGATAAACGTCTCACTCTCCTCTAGAGTGGGGGAAAATATTGATCGGGTTCACGTTATCTATCCGTCGTCTTTCAAGCTGCAGTTAGCTCTTTCCCTGGATTTGTAGGGGCGCTGTATACTGCGTCCTCATCACACGGGGCAAGTAACCAACAGCCAATAATAACGCTGCAATTTGAAAGACCACGGGGATATTGCCGGGGCCGCCTGCTGGAGATACATCGCCATGACATCGTTAAGTAATGAAGCTGCACTGGTGCACGCGGCGCTTGAAGCGCGCGGCCTGGAAACCCCGTTATGTGGGGAAGTGTTGGATCGCGAGACGCGCAAGCGCCGTATCAAAGAGCACATGACGGAAATCATGCAGCTGTTGAACCTCGATCTGTCCGACGACAGCCTGGCAGAAACGCCACACCGTATTGCGAAAATGTATGTCGATGAGATCTTCTCCGGTCTGGATTACGCCAACTTCCCGAAGATCACCGTCATCGAAAACAAGATGAAAGTGGACGAAATGGTAACGGTGCGTGATATTACCTTGACCAGCACCTGCGAACATCACTTTGTCACCATCGATGGTAAAGCCACCGTGGCGTATATTCCTAAAGACTCGGTGATTGGCCTGTCGAAAATCAACCGCATCGTGCAGTTCTTTGCCCGTCGCCCACAGGTACAGGAGCGGCTGACTCAGCAGATCCTGGTGGCGTTGCAAACGCTGTTAGGCACCAACAACGTGGCGGTATCGATCGATGCAGTGCATTACTGTGTTAAAGCTCGTGGTATTCGTGACGCTACCAGTGCTACCACTACCACGTCGCTGGGCGGGCTGTTCAAATCCAGCCAGAATACGCGCCAGGAGTTCCTGCGTGCGGTGCGTCACCATCACGGTTGATGGCTGAGCTGTGACGATGAAGGCGCCTGTGGGCGCCTTTTTACTGATAGAAATACAGCGGAATAACATGAACGCTAACGAAACTCCCCGGCTACCACGCATTGCTACGCTGGACTGCGTACGCGGTATCGCCATCCTTGGCATTCTGCTGCTGAATATCAGCGCATTTGGCCTGCCGAAAGTCGCCTACCTCAACCCTGCCTATCTGGGGATGCCCTCTACACGCGATGTCTGGACCTGGGCACTGTTGGATCTGTTCGCTCAGGTCAAGTTCCTTGCCATGTTCGCGCTGCTGTTTGGGGCCGGGCTGCAACTGCTGCTACGGCGGGGCAAAGTCTGGATCCGCGCCCGGTTATCCTGGTTGGTCCTGATTGGTCTCGGGCACGCCATTTTCTTATGGGATGGGGACATCCTGCTGGCCTACGGGCTGATCGGCCTGGTGTGCTGGCGGATGATCCGTGACGCACAGAATACCTTCACCCTGTTGAAAACCGGTGCGGTGCTGTATCTGATCGGCGTGGCGGTGTTGCTGCTGCTAGGGTTTATCTCTCACGGTGAGCCGGGCAGTTTCTGGCAGCCGAGCGTGGCCGAATTGCAGTATGAGAAGTTCTGGAAGCTGCAAGGCGGCCCGGAAGCCTGGCGCAGCCGTCTGGATCTGCTCTCTTCCAGCCTGATAGCCATCGGTGCGCAGTATGGCTGGCAATTGGCCGGGCTGATGCTGTTTGGTGCAGGCATGATGCGCAGCGGTTGGCTGCGTAACAGCTATTCACCGGCTTACTACCGCCGTCAGGCCGCCTGGCTGATACCGCTTTCATTGCTGATCCAGTTGCCCGGTGTGCTGTTGCAGTGGCAGCTGAATTGGGATTATCGCTGGAGTGGCTTTCTGTTGCAGGTGCCGCGTGAGTTGGGTTCGCCGCTGCAGGCCATTGGCTACCTGGCTCTGGTCTACGGTTTTTGGCCAACGCTTTCCCGCCTGCGTATCAGCCACTGGTTAACCCAGGTTGGGCGGATGGCGCTAAGTAATTACCTGCTACAAACCCTGATTTGCAGCACGCTATTCTTTCATTTTGGCCTCTATCAACAGCTCGACCGTTTGCAGCTATTGGCGGTCGTTCCCTTGGTGTGGCTGGCCAACCTGCTGTTTTCCACGCTGTGGCTGCGTTACTTCGCACAGGGCCCGATGGAATGGCTATGGCGCAAGCTCACTTCCCTTGCTGCGGGCGAAAGTCTCCGTCAGCCGACAAAATGAGATCTGGCGCAGGTAGGTTAAAAAATTGTATGTAAACGTTTTCTTTCCTGTGACGGAATTCACGCTGAGGAGGATGACAAACGGGGTAGGATAGCGCCACTGTCTACTCTGTCGACCTCGGGACGTTTCATGAATTCTGTGCATTCAACCACCATTCGCGATGTGGCGAAGCGTGCGGGTGTGTCCGTCGCTACCGTCTCGCGAGTGTTGAACAACAGTGCCCTGACCAGCAAAGAGACCCGCGAACAGGTGCTGAAGGCGGTGGCGGAACTGGGTTATCGGCCAAACGCCAACGCGCAGGCGTTGGCTACCCAGAGCAGTGAAACGCTGGGCGTGGTGGTGATGGATGTCTCCGATCCGTTCTTCGGCGCGTTAGTGAAAGCGGTAGACACGGTGGCGCAGCAAAACCACAAATATCTGCTGATCGGCAACAGTTACCATCAGGCGGACAAAGAACGCCATGCCATCGAGGTGCTGATCCGTCAACGCTGCAATGCCTTGATTGTTCATGCAAAAGCGTTAGGCGACGCGGAACTGATCGCCTTTATGGATCAGATCCCGGGCATGGTGTTAATTAACAGAATTGTAACGGGCTATGAGCACCGCTGCGTTGGCCTGAACAATGTGTTTGGCGCAGAAGTTGCCATGCGCTTGCTGCTCTCGCAGGGGCATCAGCGGATCGGTTATCTGGGTTCCGATCACCCCATCGAAGACGGCCCGCTGCGCCAGCAAGGCTATAGCCAGGCGATGGCCGCGGCCGGTTTTTCCCCACCGGATAGCTGGCGGGCCTACGGCTCACCGGATTTGCAAGGCGGTGAAGCGGCAATGGTTGAACTGCTGGGCCGCAACCTGCACCTGAGCGCGGTATTCGCCTATAACGACGCCATGGCAGCCGGTGCGATGGCGGTGCTGAAAGAAAACGGTATCACAGTGCCGCAGCATTTCTCGCTGGTGGGGTTTGATGATATCCCCATTGCCCGCTATACCAGCCCCAAGCTGACCACCATCCGTTATCCGATCGTTTCAATGGCCACCCTGGCTACGGAGCTGGCGCTGAAGGGCGCTGCCGGGCTGCTTGAACCTCAGGCTTCACACCTGTTCATGCCGACGCTGGTACGCCGCCACTCTGTCGCGCCGTGGCAAAGTGAGGCTTCGGTCACTCTCTGAACATTTAATATTGTGTAACCGTTTTCAATCTGTGAGAAAATTCACAGATTATTAACATAGTGCCGTCTATGCTCTAGTCGTTTTCCAGCGCAAAGGCTCTTGCCAGCCAAACTTTTAATCTGGCGCTGACACAGCATCACAGGAATAACAAGCAACATGGATGACAGGAATTCTTTTGAAACTGCCACGCCCAACTGTGTGCATTGTGGCTAAAGGCTTAATACCGAGTACGACCCTCTACAAACCGGAGACAGACAATGAATAAGAAGGTTTTCACCCTGGCCGCGCTGGCCGCAAGCATGATGTTTGGCGCAGCTGCGCATGCTGATACCCGCATTGGCGTCACGATTTACAAATATGACGACAACTTTATGTCGGTGGTGCGTAAGGCGATCGAGAAAGATGCCAAGGCTTCTCCGGATGTCACGCTGCTGATGAATGACTCACAGAATGACCAGTCCAAGCAGAATGACCAGATCGACGTGCTGATTGCCAAAGGCGTAAAAGCGCTGGCGATCAACCTGGTGGACCCTGCCGCTGCTCCGGTGGTGATTGACAAGGCGCGTGCCAACGATATCCCGGTGGTGTTCTACAACAAAGAACCTTCTCGCAAGGCGTTGGATAGCTACGACAAAGCCTATTACGTCGGTACCGACTCTAAAGAGTCTGGCGTGATCCAGGGCGAACTGATTGCCAAACACTGGAAAGCCAACCCTGCCTGGGATCTGAACAAAGACGGCCAGATCCAATATGTGCTGTTGAAAGGTGAGCCGGGCCACCCGGATGCAGAAGCGCGTACCACCTACGTGATCAAAACGCTGAATGAAAAAGGCGACAAGACTCAGCAACTGCAGATGGACACCGCGATGTGGGATACCGCTCAGGCAAAAGACAAGATGGACGCCTGGCTGTCTGGCCCTAACGCCAACAAGATCGAAGTGGTAATCGCCAACAACGATGCGATGGCCATGGGGGCGGTTGAAGCCCTGAAAGCTCACAACAAGAGCAGCATTCCGGTCTTTGGTGTCGATGCCCTGCCAGAAGCACTGGCAATGGTGAAATCCGGGGCGATGGCCGGTACCGTGCTGAACGATGCCGACAATCAGGCAAAGGCGACCTTCGATCTGGCGAAGAACTTAGCCGCGGGCAAACCTGCCGCTGACGGCACCCAATGGAAGATCGTCGATAAAATCGTGCGTATTCCTTACGTGGGTGTAGATAAAGATAACCTGTCTCAGTTCGTGAAATAAACCGAGATAGAGAGAAATGCCCCCGCCGGTATTTAGGCGGGGGAACTTATTAGAAGAACCCGTTAATTCTCCACTGCTGCAAGCCAGCTTGGGAGAGTGCTGGTTCCAGAATTAGCCAGGACTATTTATGGCCGAAAACTCTCGTGAGTGGCTACTGGAAATGACGGATATCAGTAAGTCGTTTCCCGGCGTAAAGGCATTAGACAAAGTGAATTTACGCGTACGTCCAAACTCCATTCATGCACTAATGGGGGAGAACGGCGCCGGAAAATCCACCTTATTAAAATGCCTGTTTGGCATTTATAAAAAAGACTCCGGCAGTATTCTGTTTCAGGGGCAGGAAGTCGATTTCAAAAGTTCCAAAGAGGCGTTGGAGCAGGGCGTTTCGATGGTGCACCAGGAACTGAACCTGGTGTTGCAACGTACCGTGATGGACAACATGTGGCTGGGGCGCTACCCGACCAAAGGGCTGTTTGTCGATCAGGACAAGATGTACAAAGACACCAAGGAAATTTTCGACGAACTGGATATCGATATCGATCCCCGTGCCAAAGTCGGCACGCTGTCGGTATCCCAGATGCAGATGATCGAAATTGCCAAGGCGTTCTCCTACAACGCTAAAATTGTGATTATGGATGAGCCAACTTCTTCTCTGACCGAGAAGGAGGTGAATCATCTGTTCACCATTATCCGTAAGCTGAAAGACCGTGGCTGCGGCATCGTGTATATCTCGCACAAGATGGAGGAGATCTTCCAGCTATGCGATGAAATCACCATTCTGCGCGACGGCCAATGGATCGCCACCCAGCCGCTGGAAGGGCTGGATATGGACAAGATTATCTCGATGATGGTTGGGCGTTCGCTGAGCCAGCGTTTCCCCGATCGTCAGAATACGCCGGGAGAGGTGATTTTAGAGGTGAAAGGCCTGACCTCTTTGCGCCAGCCTTCGATCCGCGATATCTCTTTCGATCTGCATCAGGGGGAGATCCTGGGCATTGCCGGGCTGGTGGGCGCCAAGCGCACCGACATTGTGGAAACCCTGTTTGGCATCCGCGAGAAGGTGGCCGGCACCATCAAGCTGCACGGTAAAAATATCAACAATAACAGTGCTAACGAAGCCATCAACCACGGTTTTGCCCTGGTGACGGAAGAGCGTCGTTCCACCGGTATTTATGCTTACCTGAATATTGGCTTTAACTCGTTGATTGCCAATATTCGGCAATACAAAAACAAGATGGGCCTGCTGGATAATAACCGGATGAAAAGCGACACCCAATGGGTGATCGATGCCATGCGGGTGAAAACGCCGGGCCACCATACCAATATCGGTTCGCTTTCCGGCGGTAATCAGCAAAAGGTGATCATTGGTCGCTGGCTGCTGACACAGCCGGAAATCCTGATGATGGATGAGCCAACGCGCGGTATCGACGTGGGGGCCAAGTTTGAAATTTACCAGTTAATGACCGAATTGGCGAAGAAGGGCAAGGGGATCATTATAATCTCTTCCGAAATGCCGGAGCTTTTGGGAATTACCGACAGAATATTGGTGATGAGTAATGGTCAGGTTGCGGGCATTGTGAATACCAAACAGACCTCGCAAAATGAAATATTGCGGCTAGCCTCCTTGCATCTTTAAGGATCGTAATTATGAGCGCACTAAATAAAAAAACCTTGTTCACCTATTTTAAAGAGGGTGGCATTTATCTGGTCCTGTTGGTGTTACTGGCGATTATTATTATCCAGGACCCAACCTTTTTAAGCCTGATGAACCTGAGTAATATCCTGACCCAATCCTCGGTGCGTATTATCATTGCGCTGGGCGTGGCCGGGCTGATCGTCACGCAGGGGACAGACCTTTCCGCCGGGCGTCAGGTAGGGTTGGCAGCGGTGATTGCCGCGACCCTGCTGCAATCGATGGATAACGTCAACAAAGTGTTCCCGCAGATGGAAACCTGGTCGATCCCGCTGGTGATCTTGCTGGTTTGCGCCGTGGGCGCGGTGATTGGCCTGGTCAACGGCTTGATTATCGCCTATCTCAACGTGACGCCGTTTATCACCACGTTGGGCACCATGATCATCGTTTATGGGATCAACTCCCTGTATTACGATTACGTGGGGGCTTCACCGGTGGCCGGTTTCGATCCGAAATTCTCCACCTTTGCCCAAGGATTCTTGCGATTCGGTGACTTCAAGCTGTCATATATCACCTTCTACGCCATTATTGCGATCGCCTTTGTCTGGGTGCTGTGGAATAAAACCCGCTTCGGCAAGAATATCTTCGCCATCGGCGGCAACCCGGAAGCGGCGAAAGTCTCTGGCGTCAACGTCCCGCTGAACCTGATCATGATTTATGCGCTGTCCGGGGTGTTCTATGCCTTTGGCGGTTTACTGGAGGCGGGCCGTATCGGTAGTGCCACCAACAACCTCGGCTTTATGTATGAACTGGATGCCATCGCGGCCTGTGTGGTCGGCGGGGTGTCGTTCGCCGGTGGGGTAGGTACGGTGCTGGGCGTGGTGACCGGGGTGATCATCTTTACCGTCATCAACTACGGCCTGACCTATATCGGCGTGAACCCTTACTGGCAGTACATTATCAAGGGTAGCATTATCATCTTCGCGGTAGCGTTGGACTCCCTGAAGTACGCCAAGAAAAAATAAGTCTGTTTTGCGCTTTACGATAACGGCCAGCATCTGCTGGCCGTTTTGCTTTTGCTATGTAACACGGCAGATATGCCATCTTAGTGTTATTCCAGTCGTCGCTGTTCCCCCTCACCCCAACCCTCTCCCCAAAAAGGAGAGGGGGCAGAACGGAGCTGCGTTCAGGGACAGGAGTTTATTTGTGGCCATGACGCATTCGGTGTTGTGGTCAGACGCAGGAGTTAATCTGTGGCACGTACGGTCCCCTCGCCCTTTGGGAGAGGGTTAGGGTGAGGGGCGATCGCTGAAGCGTGAGGTCAAACTCAGCTTTTCTTCTGCTGCTGAGCCTTAACCTTTTCTGCCGCCAGCTTGTGCTCCAGCTCTACCAACTGCTCCGGCGACACAGCCGGGTAACCCGGCGCATCTTCCGGCACCTTGTGCATCGCAGATATCGGGATTAATGGGCCAAGGAAGCGGGGCTCACGCTTGAGGATATACAGATCGGTCAAGGCTCCCAGGCGGGCAAAGATCTCGCGTACGCGCACCGTCATCATGTTTTTTGGCGAAGGTACCGCATAGCATTGCGCCTGAATGCCCATATGCAGGGCGATAAACAGGGCGCGCTCGCAGTGGAATCGCTGGGTGATGATGATGAAGTCGTTGGTATCGAACACCTTGCGCGTACGAACGATGGAGTCGAGGGTACGGAAACCGGCGTAGTCGAGCACGATATCGCTAGGCGCAACGCCAGCGGCCAGCAGATCGCGGCGCATGGTCATCGGCTCGTTGTAGCTTTGCTGGGCATTATCGCCGCTCAGCAGCAGGTACTTCACCTTGCCGCTGTTATAGGCGTTGATCGCCCCTTGAATACGGTAGCGGTAATATTGGTTAAGCACTCCGGTACGGTAATATTTGGAGGTGCCAAGCACCACCCCCACCTGACGGTGTGGTAGCGTTTGCATTTCTTCGTAAATGTAAGGCGCGGTTTTCCAGCTTATCCAGCGATCGAGCGCGATAGCCGACAGCATCAGCACCGAAATGATGATGAACAGGCTAATTATCAGGCGTTTCCACATGTTGATGCCTTGCGCGAACGAGGGCTAAAGTAAGACTCAAGGCTACTTTACCTGCCCGGCAGACGCAAGCAATGAGCCGTTTACCGCAGCGGTTACGCTGCATTTTTCAGCATAATCTTGTCTAGGCGTGAGAACCGGGCCTGACTAACAGGCCCGGTGAGGAACTTAGAACGAGGTACGCTTGTAGATACGATACTGCGGACGCCAGAAGTTATGCTCAATGGCTTTAGACAACGCCTCTTCCGACGTCACCACGGCGACACCCTGCAACTGAGCGGCTTTACCCACTTCCATCGCGATGCATTTGGATACGCCCTGAATATCATCGATATTCGGCAGCAGTGCGCCGTGGCCGTCGGTAGCTAGAGGAGAGCAGTCGGCTAGGGCACGGCTGGCAGCCATCAGCATGGCATCGGTGACCCGTTTTGCCCCTGCAGCCAATACGCCAAGCCCAATCCCCGGGAAGATATAGGAGTTGTTGCACTGGGCAATCGGGAACAACTGGTCTTTATAGGTTACCGGTGAGAACGGGCTACCGGTGGCGACCAGTGCGGCACCGTCGGTCCAGTTGATGATATCTTCTGGCCGGGCTTCCACGCGGGAAGTTGGGTTGGACAGCGGCATCACGATCGGGCGCGGGCAATGCTGGTGCATCTCACGGATCAGCTCTTCGGTAAACAGCCCCGGCTGGCCAGAGACGCCGATCAGCACGGTCGGCTTGGCGTTGCGCACTACTTCCAGCAGGGAGATCGCATCGCTCTCCACCTGCCATTGCTGCAGACTGGCACTTTTCTGCACCAGTTTGCTCTGGAAATCGAGCAGGTTCGGCAGCTTATCCGTCAGCAGGCCAAAGCGGTCAACCATGAACACGCGGGCGCGGGCTTCTTCTTCGCTCAATCCTTCGGATTTCATCTGGGCAATGATCTGCTCGGCAATACCACAACCTGCGGAACCGGCACCCAGGAAGGCAACGGTTTGATCGCGTAGTTGGCTACCAGCAGCACGGCTGGCGGCAATCAGGCTGCCCAGCGTCACGGCGGCGGTGCCTTGGATATCGTCGTTAAAGCAGCACAGCTCATCACGATAGCGATTAAGCAGCGGTGTGGCGTTGTTCTGGGCGAAATCTTCAAACTGTAACAGCACGTTCGGCCAACGGCGTTTCACCGCCTGGATGAATTCTTCCACAAAGGCGTGATATTCATCGCCAGAAATACGCGGATGACGCCACCCCATATAGAGCGGATCGTTCAGGCGCTGCGGGTTGTTGGTACCCACGTCCAGCACCACCGGCAAGGTATAGGCCGGGCTGATGCCGCCACAGGCGGTGTACAGAGAGAGTTTACCGATTGGAATACCCATGCCCCCGATGCCCTGGTCGCCCAGGCCAAGGATGCGTTCCCCGTCGGTGACCACAATCACCTTAACGTTCTGCTTGGTGGCGTTTTGCAGCATATCGTCGATGCGATCGCGGTTCGGGTAGGAGATAAACAGCCCACGTGCGCGGCGATAGATATCAGAGAAATGCTCACAGGCTTCGCCCACGGTTGGCGTATAGATGATGGGCATCATCTCGCTCAGGTGCGAATCCAGCAGGCGATAGAACAGCGTTTCGTTGGTGTCCTGGATATTGCGCAGGTAGATGTGCTTGTCGTTATCGTTCTTGAAATCCTGATACTGACGGTAAGCGCGTTCCACCTGTTCTTCGATGGTTTCTATCGCTTCCGGCAGCAGGCCGTGCAGGTTGAAGTTACTGCGCTCTTCTTCGGAAAAGGCGCTGCCTTTGTTCAGTAACGGGAACTCCAACAGAATGGGGCCAGCGTAGGGGATGTAGAGAGGGCGTTTGCTTTCGTATTCCAGTTCCATCAGTTTTACTCTTTGCCTAGGGTAAGCTTTATTACTGCCGATCCTAAGAGATCGGCAAAATATGTACAGCATTTGTTAGTAAATAATGAGGAATTGTCGCTTGTTGCTGGTTTTTTAGACGGATTGCGGCGGAGCACGGTGGCTCCGCCTGAGGGATCAGAAGGTGACGCGTTGGACGTCTTCGCAGCCCAAGGCCGCCAGGGTGGCGCGGGTGGCATCCCACTGGGTCAGGATTGCGCCTTCCGCTTCTGCCAATACGGCACGACGGATTTTCTGGCAATCGCCACCGGAGACATTCATCAGGATCAGGGCGGCCTGCAATGGCGGCAGGCTAGGGTTGAACGCGGCATTTTCTGCATAGCGGCCAGCGTAAACCTTGCCGTCTTCGGCTTCCAGCGCTACGCCGCTATGGGCAGTGCTGTAAGGGGCATGGCTGCGGTTGGCGGCATCCAGGGCAGCTTTCGCCAGTTCATCATCCAGCGTCAGTTGGAAACCGTGATCGACCGGATCCATCAGCAACTCGCTGATTTGCAGATCTTTCGGGCCGAAGGAGTAAGGCAGGTAATCACCCAGCGTGGCGGTTGCCCGTGCAGGCAGGTGGATCTCCAACTCGGTGCCGCTGTTAAGCTCATTCATAAACTGGCGGCAGTGGCCGCAGGGTGAGTAGTTGACGGTGACCGCAACCAGTTTGGCTTCGCCACGCAACCAAGCATGCGTGACAGCGCACTGTTCCGCATGCACGGTTTGTTGCATAGGCGCACCACGGAATTCCATGTTGCCACCAAAATACCAGTTGCCGCTGACGCCACGTGCCACCGCCCCAACGTGGAAATGCGAAATCGGCGTTAACGAGCAGGCCGCCGCCAATGGCAGCAGAGCAAAGGCCAGAGCATCGTCATCCAACCCGCACTGTTGCTTGATCGCCGCAATCTGCTCGGCCTTGAACATGGCTGCGAAATCAGGTGCATCTAAATAGGGCAGCAGGGCGGATTGCAAGGCCGCAGGCAATTCGCTGTAGGCGGAGTGAAAGCGAGAATGCATAAGGAAGTCTCTCTACAAGTTAACGGGTTAACATTCTAGGCAACCGGCCCACAACAAAATGTGATTTATATCTATTTTTTAATGAAACCAGTGCAATGAAAACCATAAATGCGAGACATATCGCAAGTTTTTAGCCGTTAACCAAACAGTCGCAACAATATCGGGAACACAAACGGCGCGGTCAGGGAAGTGATAATCCCGCAGATAACCAGAGCCAGCGAACTGAATGCGCCCTGTTGGTAATCCATTTCTACGCAGCGTGCTGTACCCAACGCATGCGAGGCGGTACCCATCGCCAAACCGCGCGATGAATTGGTGTTGATCCGCAACAGGCTAAGCAGCGAATGGCCAAAAACCGCCCCCAGAATACCGACAAAAATTACGCACACCGCGCTGATGGCCGGGATGCCGCCAATCGACTCGGCTACCGCCATGGCTATCGGAGTCGTCACCGATTTGGGCAAGATCGAGGCGGCAATCTCGGGTTTGGCCCCCATCAGCAGGGCAATGGCACCGCCGCTGATCATTGCGGTCATGCTGCCAATAAAACAGACGGTGATGATGGATTTCCAACGCGCGCGGATCTGATGGATCTGCTCGTATAGCGGAAAGGCAAGGGCGACCACCGCCGGTTGCAGCAGATCGTTGAGGATTTTGCTGCCTTGAAAATAGCGTTCATACGGAATGCCGGTCAGCAACAGCAGCGGGATAATCACCGCCATCGAGACCAATAATGGGTTCAGCAACGGCATGTGGAGCTTTTGCGCCAGCTTGCGTGCCGCGTAAAACACCACCAGGGTCAGTGGTAAGGACCACCAGATATTTTGCATCATTGCTCATCCCCCGCATCTTTTGCTTTACCGAGGATGGGACGCTCGCGGTGGAAGTAATGTGAAGTATAGCCAACCACCACAAACACCAGCAGCGTACTGATCAGGCAAGACACGATTAGCGGAGCCAAATCGTCAACTATCTGGTCGTAATACTTCATGATACCGACGCCGATTGGCACGAACAGCAGCACCATATAGCGGATAAACAGATGGCAGCCAGGCTTGACCCATTTGGCCGGTAGAATTTGTGAAGAGAGCAGGGCAAACAGGATCAACATCCCGATAATGCTGCCGGGAATGGCGATCGGCAGCACCGCCGCAATGGCGTTACCGGCGAACAGGCTGAGGTAGATCAGCACGATCGCCCTGACATATTTCCAACACAGGTTAAATAGGTTGCCCATAGTGCATTCTCGTTGATGTTGATGCATTCATCATACAATTAAACTGTGAGCTACGCCACAAAACGCATCATGAATTCTCGCTATGCCTATCATGCCATTTTGGCAAGATTACGGCCCGCCTTAAGTGTAGCGGGCCAGGCTATTCCGTGTTGCTCAGGCTGGCAAGCGGCTTTTGCTGTTCCGCCAAACGATGGCCGAGGAAAAAGAACAGCAGGCTGAACAACGCAGCGGCGATCAACACCAGGAACATGACCGGCGGTGGCGCATAGCTCAGCAGGAAACCGCACATCACCGGGTTGATGGCACCTCCCAGATTACTCAGGCTCTGCACGCCGTAATAGCTGCCTTTCAGGTGAGGCGGGGCGATAAAGTCGATAAACATATATTCGACCGGAATGACGATGATTTCCCCCAGGGTGAAAATCGCCATGGCCAGCACCCATAGCCATATCGAAAGGCCTGCCAGCATAAAGCCGATCAGCCCCAGGACGAAGAACAGCGTGCCCAGCATCAGCCAGCGCAGCATGTTGTCCTGGCGCATACCGCGGCTCAGCAGATACTGCAGGGCGATGACGATGCAGGCGTTGACGATCATCACCACGCCAATCACTTTGTAAGCAAATTCGGCATCGCTAACGATGATCAGATACTGCGACAGATAGCCGGTAAATTGGCCAAACACCACCGCGCCTAACGTGCTGCCAAGGGTGAAATAAATCAGCCGCCGATCGCCGCGTAGCACCTTCAACGTCTGGCGGAAGTTGAGAACCGACGGTGGAGTGTTGCCAGTGTCTTCTATCGGTGGCGATGGATAGCTGCGCAGGCGGAAGCTCAGGGTTATCACAGTCAGTAACGCCAACCCACCGGACAGGTAGAAAGGCAGCAGTGGGCTGTAACCGGCTACCATCACACCCAACGATGAGCCGACGGCCCAGCCAACGTTCACCAGCGTATAGTTGATCGAGAACGCCTTGATACGCTGATTTACCGGCAACCAACTGGCAAAGCAGGCCTTGATGGCGATGCTGAGCACCGCATAGGCGGTATGCAAGATGGCCAGCACCAGGATAACGCCAGCGGGGTGCGTGACCCATGGGATAGCAAAAAAGCTCAGCGAAAATAGCAGGATGGCGAGCAGGATCAGCGGATTTTTATTAAAGCGATCGACCAGATAGCCGCCATAAAAGCTGCTGATGATGCCGATAGTCAGGCTGACGCCCAAGATAATGCCCACGCTTTTCGGCAGCAGGTGGAAGTGCTCGGTCAGGTAAATGGTGATAAAGGGCAGCGTGACGCCACGGCCAATGGTCAGCACCAGCGAACTTGCCAGCAATATTTTAATCAGTGGGGGGAATCCCTTCATAACCAAACCTGTTGATGCATACAGTTATTACGCCAGTGCAACTACAGTAGCTTATTTTGTGGTGCAGAGAAGGGGCGAACGGAAAAATTGTTTAAAAAAAAGAGGCTACGTCTGTAGCCCCTAGGTAAAACAGCATTATTTACCGGATTTGGCCTGCAGGGTGGCAAACCAGGGTTGGATGAAGTCCTCGCTGCTGCCCCAGCCTGGAATAATTTTACCCAGCGAGGCTACGTTGATTGGACCGGTCTGGCTGACCAGCAAGGCCTGCGGGATGGCGGCGGCTTTAAACTGATAGGTGGCAGGCGTTGGCTCGCCCGCCAGCTTGTTGGCAATCAGGCGCAGGTTGACGGCCCCGATCAGCTTGGTATCTACCGCGACGCTGACCTTCCACGGGCTACCAGCTTCGCGCATCAGTTGCAGATCCTGGTTGGAGATATCGATGCTGTAGAGCTTGATCTCGGTGCGGCCATTTTCTTGCAGCGCCTTATAGGCTCCCTGGCTGAAGGCATCCCAGGTGCCCCAGATGGCGTCGATTTTGCCTTTCGGGTATTTGGCCAGCACCGCACCGACTTTATTGGCGGTATCGCCCTGGACGTCGGAGGAAACCGCCCCGATCGATTCCAACTCATGAATGCCCGGATTTTGCTTGAGCAACTGCTGGTAAGCGGCCTGGCGGCGCTCCATCGGCGGGAAGCCAGCAACCCACAGCTTGATAATGTTGGCCTTGCCGTCGAAGTCTTTAATCAACTGGCCGAAGGATTCATTGGCCAGCGAGGCATCATCCTGTTGGGAAACGGTGACGCCGGGGATCTCGCCGCTAACGTCGGTATCAAAGGCCGACACCGCGATACCTGCCGCAGCGATGCGCTTAACCAGATCGGTGGAATAGGGCGCGCGGCCTTGAGAAAGAATGATGCCGTCATACTTCTGGCTGATGGCCTGGTTGACGAAGTCCTGAAAACGCGCGTCATCGCCGTTGCTCAGAAAGGTATCGACCTTGAAACCGAGCTTGCGCCCCTCCTGGATTGCTCCGGCCAAAAACTGGGTGGTGTTGTCATCGGAACCCAGGTTACGGATCACCGCCACGCGGATCTGCCCTTGATGCTGGGCAATAGCGTCAGGAACGGGGGCAAGCGTGGCTTCAGCGGCCAGCAGGGGCAGGCTGGTTAGCAGGCTGAGGGCGAGCAGTGAGGTCTTTATTGTTTTCATGATTGGCTCCGAAGCAGGTGAAGAGTTCCCGGCAAAATTGGATGTTTTAGATATCTTTCCGTCTGGACGTCTATTTTATGCAATGCAGCATCATAACCAGATGCCTGGCAATTGGGAATCCACCGGCTTATGAATTTTTCTCAGGTGTTATAACGATTGGTTTGGATGGGGTGCGCAGTTTTGGCAGGAGCCGGGAGATCGACGGTGCTGGTGGCGGTAATCTTGGCTGATGAAGAGTGCAATCACGCTGATTAAGGCACGCCGTTTAAGATCTGATATGACCGAGGCAGAACTAGCCTTGTGGCTGCAGCTGCGCGATCGCCGCTTGGCGGGGTTTAAGTTTCGGCGACAATTTCCGGTTGGGCCTTTCTTTGCCGATTTTGCGTGTTGGCAGGCGAGGCTGATTGTTGAGCTGGATGGCGGCCAGCATTCGGTGCAGGTGGCTTATGATCAGCAGCGTACCCATTTTCTAAAGCAGCAAGGTTTTACCGTGATTCGTTTTTGGAATGATGAGGTTTTACTTAATTGGGAGGGCGTGAGACAGGTGATTTTATGGCATCTGCAGGGTCGTATGTCCCCTCATTCTGGCTTCTGAGATACCCCTCACCCCAACCCTCTCCCGTAGGGCGAGGGAGCTGCCCGGAGCATATAGTTAGCCCGTGCTGCTTCGGAAAGAAATGAATAAGAAGAAAGGTTGGGTATGACTCAGAGAAATCAACGAACTCGATCAGTCCCCTTGAGGGCGACGGAGTTGTCCGGAGCGTATAGTTAGTCCGTGCGGCTTCGGAAAGTAAGGAGTAAGAAGAAAGGCTGGGTATTACTCAGGAAAATCAACGAACTCGATCAGTCCCCTCTCCCTGTGGGAGAGGGTTAGGGTGAGGGGACTTTGCTCGATATTACAAAAGCTTACTTAACCTGCATGCCAGGCTGTGCGCCGCTGTCCGGGCTGAGCAGGAAGATCTCCTTGCCGCCAGGGCCAGCCGCCATCACCATCCCTTCGGAAACGCCAAAGCGCATTTTACGCGGTGCCAGGTTGGCCACCATAATCGTCAAACGCCCTTCCAGCAGTGAAGGATCAGGGTAGGCAGAGCGAATACCGGAGAAGATCTGGCGTGATTCACCGCCCAGATCCAACTGCAGCTTCAGCAGCTTGTCGGAGCCTTCAACAAACTCGGCGCTCTTGATCAGCGCGATGCGCATATCGACCTTGGCAAAATCGTCAAAGCTGATGGTGTCCTGGATCGGATCGTCCGCCAGCGGGCCGCTGACAACCTTCTGGCTGGCGGCCAGATCTTCTTTTGATGCATTTACCATTTCATTCACTTTGTCGAGATCGATACGGTTGAACAACGCCTTGAAGGTGCTCACCTGATGGCCCAGCAGCGGCTGCTCAATGCCATCCCAGCTCAGTTCGCAGTTGAGGAACGCTTCGGCACGTTCGGTCAACGCAGGCAGTACCGGCTTCAGGTAGGTCATCAGCACGCGGAACAGGTTGATGCCCATCGAACAGATAGCTTGCAGATCGGCGTCGCGGCCTTCTTCTTTCGCTACGACCCAAGGAGCCTGCTCATCGACATAGCGGTTGGCCAGATCGGCCAGCGCCATGATCTCGCGGATCGCCCGGCTGGTTTCACGGCTGGCATAGGCCTGCGCAATGCTGGTGGCAGCATCAACAAAGGTCTGGTACAGCGCAGGGTCGGCCAGGTGATCGGCTAACTGCCCGGCAAAACGCTTGTTGATAAAGCCAGCGTTACGGGAAGCCAGGTTGACCACTTTGTTCACGATATCCGCATTCACGCGCTGCACGAAGTCTTCCAGATTCAGGTCGATATCGTCGATGCGTGAAGAGAGCTTGGCGGCGTAGTAATAACGCAGGCAATCGGCATCCAGGTGCTTGAGGTAGGTACCAGCTTTAATGAAGGTGCCGCGCGACTTGGACATCTTGGCGCCGTTCACCGTCACATAGCCGTGCACAAACAGGCTGGTTGGCTTGCGGAAATCACTGCCTTCCAACATTGCCGGCCAGAACAGGCTGTGGAAGTAGACGATATCCTTACCGATGAAGTGATACAGCTCGGTAGTGGAGTTTTTACGCCAGAACTCGTCAAAATCCAGATCGCCGCGCTTGTCGCACAGGTTCTTGAACGAGCCCATGTAACCGATTGGCGCATCCAGCCAGACGTAGAAATATTTGCCTGGGGCATCCGGAATTTCGAAGCCGAAATACGGTGCATCACGGGAGATATCCCACTGTTGCAGGCCGGATTCGAACCATTCCTGCATCTTGTTTGCCACCTGCTCTTGCAGCGCGCCGGAGCGTGTCCAGGCTTGCAGCATGTCGCTGAAAGCAGGCAGGTCGAAGAAATAGTGCTCAGAATCACGCATTTCCGGGGTAGCGCCGGAAACCACGGATTTAGGGTCGATCAGCTCGGTTGGGCTGTAGGTTGCGCCACAAACTTCGCAGTTATCGCCATATTGATCCGGAGATTTACATTTCGGGCAGGTGCCCTTCACAAAACGATCCGGCAGGAACATGCCTTTCTCGGGATCGTAAAGCTGAGAAATGGTGCGTCGCTTGATATGACCGTTCTCTTTCAAGCGGCCATAGATCACACCTGACAGTTCACGGTTTTCTTCGCTATGGGTCGAATGATAATTCTCATAGCTGATGCCAAAACCGGCGAAATCCTGTTGGTGCTCGCGGCTCATTTCCGCGATCATCTCTTCCGGCGGGATACCCATCTGCTGCGCTTTGAGCATGATTGGCGTACCGTGCGCGTCATCCGCACAGATGAAATGAACTTCGTTGCCGCGCATTCGTTGGTAACGAACCCAGATATCTGCCTGGATGTGCTCGAGCATGTGGCCGAGATGGATGGAACCATTTGCGTACGGTAGCGCGCACGTCACCAATAATTTTTTCGCGACTTGAGCCATAATGAAAAGTTGCTTTCTTTAATGAGTGAAAAGGGTCTTTGATGTTACCCGATCGCGCTCTCTGCTGCTAGGGCGGTTTCTTTCGGGTTATACGAGCGAGTTACCCTGCAGTTCTGATATGCTTATCAGGTTGCTATCCATTCAAAATCAAGGAGCCGGGATGAACGCCAAATCCCCTGAGCAGACCAACCCTGAAGTTCTGCGCGCCCTGGTGACCGGAGTATTGGCCGCCTTCGAACACCCGACGTTAAAAAACAATCTGACCGCACTGAAAGCCATCCACCACTGCACGCTGCTGGACAATGTCCTGCATATCGAATTGGTCATGCCGTTTGCCTGGCAAAGCGGGTTTGAGGCGCTGAAAGAGTCGGTAAGCGCCGAACTGCTGCGCGTGACCGGCGTTCAGGCTATCGAATGGAAGCTGAAACACGATATCACCACCTTGAAACGTGCCAATGACCAGGCCGGTGTGAAGGGAGTGCGTAACATAATTGCCGTCAGCTCAGGCAAAGGCGGGGTGGGGAAATCCAGCACCGCAGTCAACCTGGCGCTGGCACTGATCGCCGAAGGTGCCAAAGTGGGGATCCTGGATGCGGACATTTATGGCCCGTCGATCCCCAACATGCTGGGGACTGAACATGAACGCCCAACCTCGCCGGACGGCCAGCATATGGCTCCGATCATGGCGCACGGTTTAGCGACCAACTCTATCGGCTACCTGGTGACCGACGACAACGCCATGGTGTGGCGCGGGCCGATGGCCAGCAAGGCGCTGCTGCAACTGTTGCAGGATACGCTGTGGCCGGATCTGGATTATCTGGTGCTGGATATGCCGCCGGGGACAGGGGATATCCAACTGACCCTGTCGCAGAATATCCCGGTGACCGGTGCGCTGGTGGTAACGACACCACAGGATATCGCCCTGCTTGATGCCGCCAAAGGCATTGTGATGTTCGAAAAGGTGCATGTGCCAGTATTGGGCATCGTTGAAAACATGAGCATGCATGTGTGCAGCAACTGTGGTCACCACGAGCCAATTTTCGGCACTGGTGGGGCAGAGAAACTGGTGCAGAAATACCATAGCCGCCTGTTGGGGCAGATGCCGTTGCATATCTCGTTGCGGGAAGATCTGGATCGCGGGCAACCGACCGTGGTCAGCCGCCCGGACAGCGAGTTTGCCGAGATGTACCGTCAACTGGCGGGGCGCGTTGCGGCTCAGATGTATTGGCAGGGGGAAGCCATCCCTACCGAGATCTCCTTCCGCGCTCTGTGATTGCCCTGCATTAAATTGTTAGTTTAGTGCTCTCGTCTGCCCCTCACCCCAACCCTCTCCCACAGGGAGAGGGAGCTGATAGCCCCTGCTCTTTTGGAAGTAATAAGGTGATCAGGCAGCTCGACCGTCACTTTAACCAGGATGAACAGGGTCAGTCAGCTGGTACTGATGAGGAATCACTACACTTTCAACCTAACTCGATCGGTTCCCTCTCCCTGTGGGCTGAGGAATCCCCACTAATTTTTTCTTAGTGGTTTCAGAGAATTAGAGCGAGTGTTTTACGATCAATCCGTTCCATTTTGTTCGTAAATTGGCAGTGAGAGAATGACGAACCACTTCTTCTCGTCTGCTTGAGGCTATTTTTTAGTCCGGTTTTGGGTAAAAAACAGCCTATTTCTCGTCTAAATTTTTCTGGGGATTCCTCAGCCCTGTGGGAGAGGGTTAGGGTGAGGGGTCATTAACGACTCTGAGGTGCTGAAACCTGTGGTTTTTTGTGCAAATCAGCCCGGACAAAAGGTTTTTCTACCGGCGCAATAGTCACGGCAATCCTTTCCAGTAACCCCTGGGTCGGTGCCGCAGTGCCGGAATTGATCAGGACAAGGGGCAGCGCCAGCGTAACGGCGATTTTGCGGTAGGACAGCCGCGGTGGCTGCGTGCCACGTTGTAGTATTAAGAAGGTGCTGCTGACGATAAAGCCGAGTGCCAGGCCGGTGATCACCTCAGAAGTGGAATGGGCGTGGATCACCAAACGTGAATAACCGACTACGGCGGCCAACAGATAACCGACGATCACCGCGGTGCGTCTTACTGGCGACGAGAAACGCCCACAGAGCAACCACAGCAAAACCGGCCAGATACTGGCAGACAGGGCCGAGTGGCCACTGAACCCGGTAAAATCCCAGTGGCGGCTGCCGATGCCCCAACCCATAAACGCCAGCTTCGATACGCAAACTACGGCACCCACGCCGCCAAACAATAGCATCCATTGCCAGGTTGGTTTTCTGCTGGTAGGGGACAGGAGTAAAATAATAAAGACGATGGCTGCGCAGGGCAGCAGCAGCATGCTGTCACCAAAAAAAGTCAGAAAATGCCAGTTCATGTGCGGTTGTACTCTAAGAAATAGGATCGAAGACGGTCTTGATGATGGCGTGAATTGTACCCTGAGTCGCCGATTTGCAGTAGCGTAAAAAATCTTAAATCCCGCGGCAAAAGATACTCTGCATGTCAATTACGCCGGTTTGTGGGGATAATCTCCCGCCTTACCGTCTAAACGCTGGCGCCGGGAGCACTAACTCCCTATAATTGACCTGTTTTATACCCCCTTTCCCCACATATGAAATCAGGTCTTTAATTTTATGACTGACAAGTCGCATCAGTGCGTCATTATTGGTATAGCTGGCGCATCAGCCTCCGGAAAAAGCCTTATTGCCAGTACGTTATACCGCGAACTTCGCGATCAGGTTGGCGATCAACATATCGGTGTGATCCCGGAAGACAGTTACTACAAAGACCAGACGCACCTGACCATGGAAGAGCGGGTCAAAACCAACTATGACCACCCCAGCGCCATGGATCACAATCTGCTGTTCCAGCATCTGCAAATGCTGAAATCCGGCCAGGCGATTGAGCTGCCGCTGTATAGCTACACCGAACATACGCGTAAGAAAGAGACGATCCATCTCGAGCCCAAGAAAGTCATCATCCTGGAAGGGATCCTGTTATTGACGGATATCCGCCTGCGCCAGGAAATGAACTTCTCGATCTTCGTCGATACCCCGCTGGATATTTGCCTGATGCGCCGTATGAAGCGCGACGTGAATGAGCGTGGCCGCTCCATGGATTCCGTGATGGCGCAGTACCAGAAAACCGTCCGCCCAATGTTCCTGCAGTTTATTGAGCCTTCAAAGCAATACGCCGATATTATCGTACCGCGCGGGGGTAAAAACCGTATCGCGATAGATATCCTGAAGGCAAAAATCAGCCAATTCTTTGAATAACTCATTAACAGGCCAGCCTGTTTTTGCTGGCCTTTAGCGAACTATTTGAGCCCTGACATAGACCTTGAGCCCGTTGTGTGGCAATTTTCGTATAAGTTTATGCGCCTTGATGGAATGGAGAAAATAATGAGACTGTGCGACCGCGATATCGAAGCCTGGCTGGATAACGGAAAACTGGTGATTTCACCGCGTCCTCCCATTGAGCGTATTAACGGGGCCACAGTGGATGTCCGTCTGGGCAATCAGTTCCGTGTGTTCCGTGGTCATACCGCTGCCTTTATCGATCTCAGTGGCCCAAAGGATGAAGTGAGCGCCGCCCTCGACCGCGTAATGAGCGATGAAATCGTGCTGCCGGAAGGCGAAGCCTTCTTCCTTCATCCAGGTGAACTGGCGCTGGCGGTGACGCTGGAGTCGGTTACCATCCCTAACGATCTGGTTGGCTGGCTCGATGGCCGCTCTTCGTTAGCCCGCCTGGGATTGATGGTGCACGTTACCGCACACCGTATCGATCCAGGCTGGCAAGGCTGCATTGTGCTGGAGTTCTATAATTCAGGTAAGCTGCCGTTGGCATTACGCCCTGGCATGTTGATCGGTGCGCTGAGTTTTGAACCGCTTTCCGGGCCTGCGGCACGGCCATACAATAGCCGCCAGGACGCGAAATACAGGGATCAGCAAGGGGCCGTGGCCAGTCGTATTGACAAGGATTAACAGCGAACCGGTATTACGCTGACACGAGGATGGCATGAGAAGACTACTGACGACTTTGGTGATTTTGCTGGTGGTGCTGGTGGCAGGGATGTCTGCCTTGGTGCTGTTGGTTAATCCGAATGATTTCCGCGGCTATATGATCAAGAAGGTTGAGCAGAGCAGCGGCTATCATCTGACGCTGGAAGGCGACCTTCGTTGGCACGTCTGGCCACAGTTGAGCATTCTTGCCGGGCGAATGACGCTGACGGCGCCAGGGGCAGCGGCTCCGGCGGTCAGCGCAGATAATATGCGTCTGGACGTCAAACTGCTGCCGCTTCTCTCCCACCAGCTTTACGTTAAGCAGGTGATGCTGAAAAATGCCGTCATCCGCCTGACCCCCGACAGCGCAGAACAAAACCAGCCCGATGCCCCTATCGCCCCTGGTGGTAACCAGGCAGATGATGGCTCGGGATCCCTGTGGAAATTTGATATCGACAACCTGCGGGTGGTAGACAGCCTGCTGATCTGGCAGCGAGCCAACAACGAGCAGATTAACGTTCGCGATATCAATCTGACCCTGCAGCAGAATGACAAGCATCAGGCGCAGATAGAGCTTTCCAGCAGGGTGAATCGCGACCAACGCGATCTGAGCTTCAACCTGGCGGCCAATCTCGATCTGCAACAGTTTCCCCGCCAGATAGGCGCGCAGGTCACGCAGTTTAGCTACCAGCTTGAGGGCGCAGATATTCTTGCCGGTGCCATCAAGGGGGAAGGGAGCGTACAGGCGGTTTATCAGCAGGCTTCTCAGCAGATTGTCTTGAGCCAACTGATGCTCAGTGCCAATGATAGCCAGTTGACTGGGAGTGCTAGCGCGCAGTTCGGACCAGTGCCTGCTTACACCTTGGATCTCAGTGCCACACAACTCAATCTGGATGCACTCTCGGGCTGGCAGACAAAAACCCCTGATGAGGAGAAGCTGCCGCCGCCGGTGACTGCATCCCCGGTGATTGCCAATCAGGCGGACGATCCGCAACAGAATTTACAGGTGTTACGTGACTTCAACGCGCAACTCAAGCTGAAGGCGGACCAGGTTACCTACCGTGGGATGTCGATTAATCAGCTGGCGGTGCAGGCAAGCAACCAACAGGGATTAATGACGGTGACTACGCTGTCTGGCAAGTTGGCCAGTGGTGATTTCTCCCTGCCTGGTTCGATGGATGCGCGAACTGATAAGCCGCTGATTAAACTGCAGCCACAGTTACGGCAAATTGAGCTGGGCGAGGTACTCAAGGCCTTCGACATGCCATCGGCGTTGACCGGCACGTTCAACATGCAGGGCGATTTGAGCGGCGACCGTCTCAATGCCAAGGCTTTCGAACATCGCTGGCAAGGAACGGCGGAGCTGTCCATGCAGAATGCGCAACTTCATGGTTTGAATATTCAACAGCTTATCCAGCAAGCCGTGGCGCGTAATGACAGTAGCGTGCGTGGTGAGGATAACAACCAGCGCTACACCGCGGTGCAACAAATGAGCGCCAAGGCCAGCTTGAGCAAGGGGCAGATCACGCTCAGCGAGTTACAGGCAGAGTCGCCGGTGATGAGCCTGACCGGTAGCGGTACGCTTAATATGCCTGGCAAACAGTGCGATTTAACCATGAACGTACTGGTAACTGGGGGTTGGCAGGGCAACAATGCGTTAATCGCACAACTGCGCGAAACGCCGATCCCACTGCGTGTCTATGGCCCTTGGGATCAGCTCAATTATCAGCTACAGGTCGATCAGCTATTGCGTAAAAAGCTGCAGGATCGTGCCAAAGACGCCTTGAACAAGTGGGCGGAGAAGAATAAAGGCTCCCAGGATGGCCAGGATCTGAAAAAGCTGCTCGATAAGCTGTAAACCTTATCAAACACTGGCCGCGCTCTCTTTAGGTTATGGTGAGCGCGGGTTTGCCCCCCAAATGACAAAATCGATACCTTTGATATTCATCTGGCATACTGCTGATGGCTTCCCTACAATAAGGGATCTGTTAATGAATAAAGCAAGGATTGACGGTGTCAAAAGCGAATTCTAATGCCACCATTGTGGATATTGCCCGCCGAGCCAACGTGACCAATATCACTGTCTCCCGTGCTTTTAATAAACCCGAACTGGTAAAGTCTGAAACGCTAGAGAAAATTCATGCTATTGCCAAAGAGCTTAATTATGTTCCCAATGCTTTCGCTCAGGGATTAAAGAAAAGCAGCAGCCAAATTATCGGCATTGTTACCAGCAGCATGTATAACCCTTTTTATTCCAACCTGATCCAAACCGTATCGCGCATTGCCCGCATGCAGGGCTATCAGATTATGCTGTTTGATACCGACGGCAGCGAAGAGGCTGAAATGCAGGCGGTACAGGCGCTGTTCGGTTATAAGGCGCGGGGCATTTTGCTTTCTGCCGTACGCGACGATCGGCACTATCAACCCGCCTACCTTGATCAGGCCGAACGCTATCATACTCCGCTGATCCTGATCGACAGGGACATTTATAATCAACAGCTTAGTGGCGTGTTCCTCAACAACCAAGAGATAGGCAAACTGGCCGGGAAATATCTGGCCGAGCAGCCGGAAAGTAATATCCTGATCCTGGGCGGCCCGGCCGACTCGGAAATTACCTTGGCACGAACCCAGGGGATTATTGATGCTCTGGATGAGAAGGGGAGTAAAATCACCATTATCCATGGCGACTATGATTTTATTTCGCAGGCGGCACGGGTAAAAGAATATCTTGCCGATGAACAGCATCAACCAGATTATATTGTTGGCCTCAACGGTATTATCACATTGGGTGCAATTTCTTTATGCCATCAGTTGGGTATTTACCATCGGGTGAAATTTTTCTCGATCGATGAACCGCCCAAGGCGCGGGATTATGGGCAGCATATTGCCGGGGTTTATCACGATACGCAGGTGTTAGGGGAAATCGCGGCGGAGTTATTGTTTAATGCGATTAAAAATAATCACAGCGATCAGCCATTGAGGCGGGAATTCTTTACCGGGATGTTGCTTGTCGAGTGATGTGGCCCCTCACCCCAACCCTCTCCCACAGGGAGAGGGAGCTGCTCCAGTGATGTTATTGGGTGCGAAAGCTAATCTGTGGCATCCCAAAGGGGTAGCCAATCAGGTTCAGAGGGTTGTCTGTGGCCTAATTGGTGCCGAGCAGGGGCTTATGTTCTGGTCTAGCCAAAGTAGACACCCTAGATTAATCAGTGGCACGTTCGGTCCCCTCTCCCTGTGGGTGAGGGTTAGGGTGAGGGGTAATTCGCTGAAATATCAGGCTAATCCACCCCATTACTGCCCATAGTAAGCATTTTTACCGTGCTTGCGTAAAAAGTGCTTATCCAGCAGCGCGGGTTGCATGGGTGGGATCGTCGGAGTCAATTGCCGCGTAGCCATCGCCATTGCTGCCACTTCCTCCATCACCACCGCATTATGCACCGCATCCGCCGCCGTTTTTCCCCAGGCGAACGGCCCATGAGAATAGACCAACACCCCCGGCACCTGTTGCGGATCGCGCTTCGCCTGTTGGAACGTCTCGATAATCACCTGGCCAGTTTCCCGCTCATAGTCGCCAGCAATCTCGTCTTCACGCATGGGGCGGGTACAGGGAATGTCGCCATAAAAATAGTCGGCATGGGTGGTTCCCAGGGCCGGGATCGCCTGGCCAGCCTGTGCCCAGATGGTGGCATTACGGCTGTGGGTATGAACGATGCCGCCGATAGCGGGAAAGGCGCGATACAGCGCCAAATGAGTATCGGTATCCGAGGACGGTTTACGCTGCCCTTCTTGGATAACTCCGTCCAAATCCACCACCACTAGGTCATCCACCGTCATTACCTCATAGGCGATCCCCGAAGGCTTGATCACCACCAGCCCCTGCTGGCGATCGATCGCCGACACGTTACCCCAGGTAAAGGTCACCAAACCATAACCCGGCAGGCTGAGATTGGCCGCCAATACCTGCTGTTTCAACTCGCTTAACATGTGATGCCTCCCTGTTTCATCTGCTGCTCGATCCAGCTCTTGGCCTGGGTGATATGCTGGATATCCTGGCCATCGTTGCGCGTCCACATTTCCAGCAGGAATGGGCCGCGATAGTTGAGCCGGTTCAACACGGCAAAGGTATGGGCAAAGTCCACGCAGCCGCTGCCGAAAGGCACATCGCGGAATTGCCCTGTGGTGCCAGGCAGCACTGGCAAAGTATCTTTTAAATGGATGGCGGTGATCTTGTCGATGCCTTGCTCCAGCTCAAAATCGACGTCATTGCCCCAGGCGCTGAGGTTGCCGATATCGGGATAGACGGTAAACCACGGGCTTTCAATCTGCCTGGCAAATTCGCGCCATTTGCTGATGCTGTTGATAAAGGTGGTATCCATGATCTCCACGGACAGCATCACCTGTGCCTTGGCCGCCAGCTCTACCGCCCATTGCATACCTTCGATAAAACGCTGGCGTGTATGGCGATCGGCAGTTTCGTAATAGACGTCATAACCCGCTAGCTGAATATTCCTGATCCCGACGTCGACGGCGAAATCCAACGCCTTTTCCATCAACGTGCGCGCCTGTTGGCGGATGGCGGCGTCGTTGCTGCCAAACGGATAACGACGATGGGCGGATAAGCACATGCTGGGCACCGTGATGCCACTGTCAAAACGGGCGTTGATCAGCGCCAGCCGCTGCTGACGATCCCAGTCCAGGCGCTGCTGACGCTCCGGCTGCTCATCAATGGAGATCTCCATAAACTGGAAGCCCAGTTCGCTGGCGATACCCAGGCGTTGTGCCCAATCAAGATCCGCTGGCAAGGCTTTTTCGTACAGCCCAAGCGAGACGTTATTAGTGGTTTGCATGCTGGTTGGCCTCATTTAATGCTTGGGCGATATTCAGGTAGCCCGCAAAGCGATCGCGTAAGCGTCGGTTAGCCGCCGCGTCGGGGTAATAGGTATGTACTTCAGGCTGAATAACCAGCACGGCCTCGGTAAAGCTGCTGTACTCCCCGGCACCCACGGCGGCACAGATCGCTGCGGCACGGCAGCCACTTTGCTGGATATTCACCACCTCCAGCGGCAAATTACCGGCGTTGGCAAACATCTGCATCCAGACGTCGGACTGTGTGGGGCCGCCGGTCATGCGAATACGCTCTACGCGTGGATTTAGCGCCACCAGACGATCCTGATGAACCAGATGAGAGAACACGATGCCTTGATAGATCGCATGCACGATATCGGCCATGTCATGGTGCCCGCCCAGGCCAATCAGCCCGCCCGGCAGATTGCTACCGAGGTTGGAGCCGAACAGGTACGGCAGGAATGTGATGTCGCTCGGCTGCTTGCTGCGTTCTTGTACCCAACGGTTGAACTGCGCATAACGCTGATGATCGTTGTCGCAAAACTGCCGTAAGAACCAGGCCAGATTGCTCGCCGAGGTTGGGCTGCCTTCGTGAACAAAGTAGCGGCCCTCCATGCAATAACGCCCCCAGGCAAAAGGATGGGAGGAGGGGATCAGGTTCTCCGTTACGCAGGTAGCGATCGACCAGGTACCCGCCACGGCGCTCAGGGTGCGATCGTCGACCACTCCCGAGCACAAGGCCGCGCCAACCACATCAAACAGGCCGCCATACACCGCCGTTCCTGCCGGTAATCCGCATTGGGCGGCAGCAGTAGAGGTCACTTGCCCGGCAAGCTCGGCGGAACCTAGCAGTGGCGCGGTTTTGTCGGCCACTTCCTCAATGCCGAATGCCGCCATCAACACTGGGTCGTAGTCGGCCGTTTGCTGGTTGAACAGGTTGCTGCCGGAGATGTTGGTGATCTCCGCCGTTGCTTCACCCGTCAGGCGAAAGCGCAGGTAGTCATGAGCCATCAACACTCGATCAATCGCCTCATATTGCGCGGGCTCATGCTGTTTCAACCAACGTAACAGCACTGCCGGATGGCTGTTCCAAATGGGTTGCAGGCTACGGGGGTAGGTGACGGCTTCAATACCTTGCTGCTGTAACTCAACCACCATCGCCCCGGCACGAGTATCCGAAGAAACGATGCCGTTGCGGACCGGCTGGCCCTTTTTATCAATCGCATATAGCCCTTTGCCGTGTGATGAGAAGCTTACGCCACGCACCCGATCGCCGGTTATATCCGCTAGGTTGAGTACCTGACGAATGGTCTGGCAAAGGTCACGCCACAAGGGTTCCATCTCGCGCTCAGAGAAACCGGGTTGTGGGGAAACAGTTTCCCCATCACACTCCGCTACGGCAATTTCTTCACCGTTAGCTCGGTATAGACCTGCCTTGATCAGCGTGCCGCCAATATCAATGCCCAGAAAATATCCCATATCGGTTCTCCTTAGCTTATTTACGGCGGCTGGAACTGAGGTAGATAGCGGCGAGGATAATGCCGCCCTTGACCACGTTCTGGATGTAAGGCGACACGCTCATCAGGTTGAGGCCGTTATTCAGTACGCCAAGCATCATGGCTCCTACCAGCGTGCCGATAATGGCGCCTCTGCCTCCTGAGATGGCGGCCCCACCAAGCACTACGGCGGCGATGGCATCCAGTTCAAAACCTTCACCGGCGTTGGGCTGCCCGCTCATCAGGCGTGAAGTGAGTACCAACCCAGCCAGTGCGGCGGTCGTTCCGCTCACCACATACACCAGGACTTTGTAACGGGGCACGCGGATCCCGCTCAGGCGCGCGGCTTCTTCGTTGCCGCCAATGGCGTAGACATAGCGGCCAAACGGCAGGTGGTTAAGCATCAGGTAGGCCAGAATATAAACGCCGACCATGATCAGCACCGGTACTTGAATACCTAATACGGAACCGCGGCCGAAGAAGGAGAACATGTCCGGCAAGCCAGAAATCGGGTAGCCGCCGGTGTACAGCAGTGCTAAACCACGAGCGATCCCCATTGAGGCGAGGGTGACGATAATCGGCGGCATGCGCAGATAGGCAATGCAGGCACCGTTGGCCAGGCCAAACAGGGCGCCGATCGCCAACGCGGCGACCATCGCCAGAGGAATAGGGATCCCTCCCAGCATCAGGCCAGCGGCAATGGAACCGGACAGTGCCATCACCGGCCCGACCGAGAGATCGATGCCCCCAGTCAGGATTGCGCAGGTCATGCCCACGGCAATAATGGCGTTGATCGACACCTGGCGTGCCACGTTGGTCAGGTTGTTGACCGTCAGGAAGCTGTCATTAAGCCCGCTCATCAGCAGGAACAGAATGGCGAAGCCGATAAAAGGCAGCATCGCGGGGTGGTGCAGCAACTTCTCCCAGCGCTTGCCGAGGCTCTGCTTCTGGGCCGCGTGGGTAGGTGGGGATTGTTCAATTCCGATCATAATGCACTCCCGGTTGCATGAAGCATGATGTTATGAGATTCGATTTCATCCCCTGCCAATTCGGCAACAATGTGGCCGCCACGGAACACCAGCACGCGATCGCAAACGCCGATAATTTCCGGTAATTCGGATGAAATCATGATGATAGAAATGCCTTTCTGCGTGAGCTGTTGCATCAGCTGATAGATTTCGGATTTGGCGCCGACGTCAATGCCACGGGTAGGCTCATCAAAAATAAGGATGTTGCAGTCATTGTTCAGCCAGCGGGCAATGACCACTTTTTGCTGGTTGCCGCCGCTCAGGGTGCTGACGGCGGTATCCGCGTCCGGGGTTTTCACGCCTACCGCGCGGATCAGGCGCTGAACGATATCGTCGTCCTTGCGGGCGTTAACGAATATCTTGCCGAACCGCTCGTGGCGGTTGAGGGTGATGTTTTGTGCTACGGAAAAAGGCAGCACCAACCCTTCGGTTTTACGGCTTTCCGGCAGTAGGCCAATGCCTTGCTTCAATGCCAAAGCCGGGTTCCGCAGGGTGGTTGGTTGCCCACTAAGGCTGACCTGCTTGCGATAGCAGGCGCTGGCACCGATCAGCGCAGAGACCGTCTCGGTACGGCCCGAGCCCACTAATCCGGCAAATCCCAGGATCTCGCCTTTGAACAAGTGGAAGCGATCTTCCTGCTGATGCTTGGAGCGCTGAATGCTGGCTTCCAGCAAGCGAACCGAGGTATCGACAGGGTGCGATTTCACCGGGAAGGCATTTTCGATTTTGCGCCCGACCATCAGCTTGACCAGTTCATCCACGTTGGTGTCGGCCGTGGGCAGCGTTTGCACATAGGTGCCGTCGCGCAAGACGGTGATCTGGTCGCAGATAGTGAAGATTTCATCCAGGTGGTGTGAGATGAAAATCATGCCGACGCCCAGCAGTTTCAGATCGTTCATTACGCTGAACAGGTGATCGGCTTCGCCCGGCGTCAAGGTGGCGGTAGGCTCATCCAGCACCAGTATGCGGGCGTCCAGCGACAGCGCCTTGGCAATCTCGACAAACTGCTGCTGCGCCACGCTCAACTGCGCCACCGGGCAATCCAGATCGATATTCACCGTCAGCCGCTTGAAAATAGCTTCGGCTTTCTTGCGCATCGCTTTTCGATCTAATAATCCCCAGCGGTTCCTGATTTCCCGGTTGAGGAAAATATTGTCCAGAGCGTTCATATAAGGAATAAGCGAGAATTCCTGAAATATGATCCCCACTCCGGCGTTAATGGCCTGCCGATAATTATCAAACTGGCGGCTGGTACCCTCCATGATTATTTCGCCAGAGTCCGGTTGGTGAATACCACACAGGATTTTCACCAACGTCGATTTACCGGCTCCGTTTTCCCCTAGCAAGGCGTGTATTTGGCCGTGTTGAATGGTGAGGTCAATACCGTCCAATGCCTTCACGCCCGGAAAGGACTTCTTGATCTGTTTTAATTCTAATAACGCCGTCACGGTTAACTCCTTCGGGTTTTATACCCACCGTTGTGAAATGGGGCGGGTACAAACCTCAACCGGCTCGTTGTGTTGTAGGGGCGCCGTATTCTGCGCCCGCTTTGATAATCAATGCGTTGGTTTGAGGCAAACTACACATTCAGCAGCATTGCCGCGTGGTCATCAAACTCGAGGCCGGGTGTTTACCAGCTAAAGCCTTTGGCGTTGCTGCTGTCGATCAGCTTTACTTTCACCGGAATTGTGCTTGGCACGTTGGCACCCCAGTAGCGGGCCAGAGCAATCCCCAAGGCAATACGTGCCTGGTCGCGTGGGAACTGGGCGGAGGTGGCGATAAACGGCGAGTTCGGTTTCAGGATCTCCTTAATCGCTTCAGGCTGGCCATCGACGCTGACCAACTTGACCTTGGCACCGTTACTCTCAATGGCTGCCAATGCGCCCAGGGCACCTACGTCGTTGACGCTAAAGATACCGGCCAGATCGGGAGTGGATTGCAGCATGTTTTCGGTTACGGTCAGTGCGGTATCACGCTCTTGCTTGCCGTTCTGCTTGGTGACAATCTTCATTTCCGGGTGCTTTTTAATGGCGTCTTCAAAACCACGGACGCGTTCCAGGATCGGCACCACCGGGATACCGTCCAGGATCGCCACTTTGCCTTTGTTGCCCAGGGATTTGGCCAGGTATTCACCTGCCTGGAAACCGGCATCATAGTTTTCCGAACCGACAAAGGAATCCAACGGGCCTTCGGCCTGGGCATCGATCGCCACGACCACCGCTCCGGCCTTGTGGGCCGAGATCACTGCCGACTGCACGCCAACCGAATCTGTAGGGTTAATCAGTAAAATATCGACTTTCTTTTGCAGCATATCTTCCACATCATTAATCTGCTTTGAGACGTCATGATGGGCATCCGCAATATACAGCTTGGCGCCAATATCACCGGCGGCCTGCTCTAATGCCTGTTTCATGGAGACAAAATAGTCGTTATTCATTTCCTGGAATGAAACGCCAATGGTGATCTGTTTGGCTAATGCCGATTGGCTGGCCAGCAGCATGCCGCCGGCGAGCATCACGGGTAAGGTTTTCTTGAATAATGAAAACATAGTTTATTCTCCTGTTGTAGGGGCGGTATTTTTCTTTCAGTGTTATTTATAATAATTAGGTGGTTATCGGCCAGAGGTCGGCCTCGCCATCAAAGGGCGTTATCATTGTTTGCTTAAAACTAATCACTCAATATTAAGGAACTAAAATAACCTTGATGGAATCCGTTGAATCGGCCAGGGCGAATGCCTGATCCCACTCTTTTAGTGAATAACTGTGGGTCACCACGCCTTTGGAGGTCACCAGACCGCGTTCAAAAAGATCGATGGCAATTTCATAGCTGTAAGGTGCCAGGTGCGCACCGCGAATATCCAACTCTTTGCGATCGCCGATAATGGACCAGTCTACGGTGGTTTCCTTGCCAAACACGCTGAACTCGACAAAGCGGCCGAGCTTACGGATCATCTGCAATCCTTGGGTCACGCCGATCGGTGCGCCGGTTGCTTCGATGTAAACATCACAACCGTAGCCGTCGGTTAATGCCTTGACGATTTTATCGGCATCTTCCTTGAGCGGGTTGATGACCACGTCGGCACCGAACGCTTTTGCCAGCTCTAAACGTTCGTCGATGGCATCAATCACGATCAGCTTTTTCGGTGTTTTCAACTTGGCAACCTGCACCATACACAGACCCAACGGCCCAGCACCGGCCAGCACCACAACGTCGTCTAACTGGATATCCCCACGGGCAACGGTGTGGATGGCACAGGCCATCGGCTCGATCAGCACGGCATCTTCATGGCTGAGGCTTTCCGGGATCTTGTGCACGATGGCATTAGCGGAAAAACGCATGTATTCCGACATTCCTCCCTCGGCCACGTCCTTTTGGAAGCCGTAGATATTGTGCGTTTCGCACATCCAATAGCTGCCGGACTTACAATAACGGCACTCCCAGCAGGGCACGATCTGTTCGGCAATGACGCGTTCGCCAATCTTGTACTTCTGCTCTGTGCCTTCTCCCATGGCAACAATGCGGCCGTAGAATTCGTGGCCGGGCACTACCGGCGGTTTTACCCAAGGGTTTTCACCCCAAAACATCTGGGCACCATTTTTACACTTACAATCGCCGGCACAGATCCCGCAACCTTCGACCTTGATCACCAACTCCTTGGCTTTAGGTAGTGGGGTAGGGACTTGTTCAAACCGGTAATCCTGCGGGCCATGGCAAACTACCGCGCTCATCTTTTCGGGTAACTGACTCATTTTCCTCTCCATTATCATGCTAGATAGCGATACGAAACCAATGTTGACGTTGTCATTTTTAGTGAAATAAAAAGGATAATGCTTATTTAAGTTATATCATTCATTATCTTATGAACAAATTTGAACGATTTACCAAAAATGACAACGTGAACATTGGCGATCATATAACCAAACTGGAGAAAACATTTGTTTGATCAAACTCACACATCGTTAACATCTGGCGTAAAGATTCTACAAATTCAGATCATGATCACAATGTTATGTCGGCTGTATGCAAGATAGGGGAGCGATGAGTCATTTAATTTATTGAAATTAAATCAATTATTATTCGACTGGATGGTCAGTTGGCTTACTCTGGGCTGTCTGGCTGCAGTTTCCGGTATCTACCCGACAGGTGGAAGGCTATCGCCAAAGCGACCTGGCTTGGAATTTCACGATTTGTTGATAGTTTCCCCCCGCAACATTGATGAATGTCATAATATCCTGTACTGATTTTCGGCAGAGTGTGGCGTTATTCGGCTGCTATCGGGCGATGAGCTGAAATAAAATAATTAAATCGAGGGATAACAATGGAACTTCTGATAGGAGCCTTGGTGGCGGTGTTCGTTGGCCGTTACATCATCAAGGGCTATTCTGCCACCGGGGTGTTAATGGTTGGCGGCCTGGTGCTGCTGGCGGTGAGTGCATTTATGGGCAAAAATCTGCTGCCCGCCAGTGCGACTTCGACCGGCTGGCGCGCCACCGATATTTTCGAATATGTCAAAATCCTGCTGATGAGCCGCGGTGGCGATCTCGGCATGATGATCATGATGCTGTGTGGCTTTGCCGCCTATATGACGCACATTGGCGCCAATGACGTGGTGGTCAAGCTGGCTTCCCGCCCACTGCAGATGATCAACTCCCCGTATTTGCTGATGATTGCGGCCTACTTTGTTGCCTGCCTGATGTCACTGGCCGTCTCTTCGGCGACAGGGCTGGGCGTGCTACTGATGGCAACGCTGTTCCCGCTGATGGTTAACGTGGGGATCAGCCGCGGTGCGGCGGCGGCTATCTGTGCTTCTCCTGCAGCCATTATCCTTTCGCCTACTTCGGGTGATGTGGTGCTGGCAGCCAAGGCGGCCGAAATGCCGCTGGTGGATTTCGCCTTCAAAACCACGCTGCCTATCTCCATCGCCGCCATTGTCTGTATGGCGATTGCCCACTTCTTCTGGCAGCGCTACCTCGACCGTAAAGCCAACGAACAGCATCACATCATGGACGTGAGTGAAATCACTACCAATGCGCCCGGTTTTTACGCCATCTTGCCGTTTACCCCGATCCTGGGGGTACTGGTCTTTGATGGTAAATGGGGGCCGGAGCTGCACATCATTACCGTATTGGTGATTTGTATGTTCATGGCCGCGGTGATCGAGTTTATACGCAGCTTCAATGCCAAAACGGTGTTTGCCGGTTTAGAAGTGGCTTACCGTGGCATGGCCGATGCGTTTGCCAGCGTGGTGATGCTGTTGGTCGCGGCAGGGGTGTTTGCCCAAGGCTTGAGCACCGTTGGCTTCATCAGCGGCTTGATCAGCCTGGCACAGTCATTTGGCACCGGCGGTATCATCATGATGCTGGTTCTGGTAGTGATCACCATGCTGGCGGCGATGACGACCGGCTCTGGTAATGCGCCGTTCTATGCGTTTGTTGAGCTGATCCCGAAACTGGCGGCACAGATGGGGGTTAACCCGGCTTACCTGGTGATCCCGATGCTGCAGGCTTCCAACCTGGGCCGTACGCTCTCGCCGGTTTCTGGTGTAGTGGTAGCGGTTTCCGGTATGGCAAAAATCTCACCGTTCGAAGTGGTGAAACGCACCTCGGTACCGGTGATTGTCGGGCTGGTGGTGGTGATTGTGGCTACTGAGTTGTTGGTGCCTGTGCACTGAAATTAGATTCATAGAATGGAAGAGGAATAGCAGTTAGAATTTTTTCTCTTCCATTCGTAAATTATTGAAGAATTTTTATATTCGTAAAGTTTAAAATGTTAAAATTATGAGTTTCAATCACGATCTTAGCATAAAAAGCTGTAGTGTTTTTTTTTCCGAAAACTCTAATCTTGGTTGTGTTTTCATTTAAATTTATGTCTTTTGATTCTTTCTTTATCAGTATTAGTTTAGGTGTGATTTCGTTCATTCTGAAATCAAATAGCCGCATAGATATAACTAGTGTACCATTCGTTAAAGAAGATTGGTTGAAGTAAATATCTAATTCTAAAATAAATTCGTTATTAATAATTTTAAACTCTTTACTTGTTATAGTAATCATTCCTTCTTCCGAGGACAGAGAGTATGACTGTTGGGTCCCGTTAAATAATGTAGAGCTACTCACCTCGAAATTGGAATTTTTTGTTTTTTCTGTGACAAACCATCCTGATTCATCTATTTTTTTATTATCCTTAATGCTAAACCCTGTAGGATCAACGGAGTTAAGTATGTTGACGCTGTTATTTAAATTGATTATTGCTTTCTCTATGGTTTCATTGCTTAGTCTTGAGTTCCTTATGTTTAAATTACCCCCGCGTATAAACCATCCATTTCCGCTGACTAAGTCCAGTGAGAACTCATGAAATAAACAGTTTATAATATCTAACGAGAAGTTGTGTGAGTGACACTCAATAAGGTTTGTATAGTCATTTTGGGAGACCTTATTAGATCTGCGTACTCTTATATCATCTAACAATAATCGGCCAGATGCTTTTTCGCTAATTATAAAAGGTGTTACACCACCGCTTCCAAAAAAGCCATTAACGATATTTTTTATTTCAACGGTGCCGGTTATATAGTTGGAACAGCTATATTCATGGATTCCTGAGAAAAAAAACATATCCTTACCATAAATGCAATATCCCTTGCGGCTGGCTCTCTGAAGTTCACAATTAGAGAAAACCAAAGTACCTACATCGCATCTTACACACCAGCCGACTTCATCATCCCACCAGGAATCAGATGCTTCATTTTTTTGTGAGAGAATTAGAGACTTATCAAAATAAGTTATGCTATTAGATGCATTACAATATATTGGTCTTAAAACTCCACGCGTTTGGAACGCTGTGAACCAAATTTCCGATTGCGGTAGGTATGGTTGCTCCGAAACCCCAAAACTATTCCCAATGACAAGTCCATTTTTAAAGTTAGATATCATGATGTTGTCAAACCACATCATTTGAGATTTGTTTTTGCTGGATGTTTCTGAGTGGATTCGCAATGCGCATTCATAATTATTATGATATGTACTATCAATCTTGTCACCATCACTGGTTATAATTACGGAACCTGTTAGAATTGTTTCTCTTGAGTTGTAAAAAGATATTATACAGTCTACCTTTTTTTTCGATATTCCATATATTCTTGCTCCGTCGCAAATTATGTAGTTATAAATGCTTGAGAATGTAATCTTTGAAACAGCATACCTCGCCTTGGGTATTTTGAGAGGCAGTTGGTTTTTTTGTGCATAATCGATAGCTTTTTGGAATGCGATTGTGTCGTCATGCCCTGTAGATGTTATTGGGTCCCAATCTCCGACCGCTCCGAAATCTTTAACATTAACACTATCAGTGCTAAAGTGTTCTTTTTTAATGGTTTTTTCTGATGGATTCACTTTGTCACTGGTATCTGTTTGAAGGTCACTGCTGTTTTTTTTTGCATTGATAAGGCTTGGGGCCGCTATTAAAGAAAGTAGGGCGCTGCGTAAAAAATTTCTTCTTTCTTTCATATTACTTGCCTCTTGTCAATTTTTAGTCTTTAGATGGATTTTTATTTTCATAATTATTATAACGAATTCACTTATAAATAATACCGGGCACTCTGGGTTATTGCCCGGTATTGGGCTACTCTTCGTTAGGTGTCACTAACGTCGTGATCTTCACCTTCACGATGCGGTGGCTATTGATTTCCAATGGTTCAAAAAGATAGTCGCCAATCTTCAGCTGTTCCCCTTCGCGTGGAATGCGCTGGCAATGCTCCATCAGCAAGCCTGCCAAGGTATGATATTCCCGCTTTTCTTCTATCGGCAGTGGTACATACAGCACCAGATCTTCCAGTGGCATATGGCCATTGGCAATCCAGTAACCTTCGCTGGTTTGTTGGATATCATGGCGTGCATCAACCTCTTCATCGGCCTCAGGCAGATTACCAGCGATGGTTTCCATCACGTCGGTTAACGTCACCACACCTTCGACCGAACCAAACTCATCCACTACAAACGCAAAGTGGGTTTTGGCCTGGCGGAACTGCTCCAACGCAGACAGCAACGTTAACTGCTCCGGGAAGATCAGCGGCTGGCGCACCAAGGCCCGCAGATCCAGCGGTGATTGCTGCAACTGTTGTTTCAGCACATCAATGGTGTGGATCACTCCTAATGGCTCATCGCTGGCGCTATTTTCGGTTACCACGATGCGCGTATGCTGGTTTTTCTCCAACAGCTGCGTCAATTTATCCAGCGGACCGTTAAGCCCAAGGTATTCCACATCGTGCCGCGAAGTCATGATACTGCTGACGGTGCGCTGTGCCATGCCCAGCACCCGCTCGATCATATGGCGTTCCTGCTGGTTGAAGATTTCACCATTCTCGTTATAGCTGTCTGCCAGCAGATGTGCCGAATGGCTGTCGATCTCGGCCTCTTCATGCTTACCGCTTAACATGCGCAATACGGCTTCTGCGGTACGTTCACGCAAAGGCCGCACCTTGGAAAGGAAACGGCGGCGGTTAAATTGGGCAAACTGGTTCAAGGCTTCGATCATCACCGAGAAACCGATCGCTGCGTAGAGATAGCCCTTCGGAATGGCATAGCCAAAGCCTTCGGCCACCAGGCTGAAACCAATCATCAGCAAGAAGCTGAGGCACAGAATAACAATGGTGGGGTGGGCATTCACAAAGCGCGTGAGCGGTTTGCTGGCCAGCAACATCAAACCAATGGCGATACATACTGCGATCATCATCACGGCCAGATGATCGACCATCCCGACGGCGGTGATCACCGAATCCAGCGAGAAGACGGCATCCAACACCACAATCTGCGCGACCACCGGCCAGAAACGCGCTCCTTTGCGTGACCCATGGTGTTCTTCGTCTTTACCCTCCAGCCGCTCGTTCAGCTCCATGGTGGCTTTAAACAGCAGGAAGATACCCCCGACCAGCATTATCAGGTCGCGGCCACTGAAAGCGTGCCCCATGGCCACAAACAGCGGTTTGGTCAGGGTGGCTAGCCAGGATATCGAGGCAAGCAGCGCCAGGCGCATCACCAACGCCAGTAAAAGACCGACAATGCGGGCTTTATCACGTTGTTTTTTAGGTAATTTCTCCGCCAAAATGGCGATAAAGATCAGGTTGTCAATGCCCAGTACGATTTCCAGTACAACCAGGGTGGCCAAGCCGGCCCAAATTGTTGGATCTGCGATCCATTCCATACGCCTAATTTCACCTTTTAGTTCGACGGCTTATGCCGCATTGAGAATGATGGACGCTGAGGGAGGGGATTTCAACATTAAATCCGCACTGGGTGCGGGTAATCTATGTTAGTAGAATAATTAGACAGTGTCAGGATCTGGTCATTGGGGGTAAGCACCAGAAAACATAGAACAAATAGCTGCTTATAAATTCTGCGCTTAGATAATAAGCATTATAATCAATTTGTTATAAACTAGTTAAACGAGTAAAATCTTAAAAGTCGCGTATCCTTAGTAGTCTTATTCTGAAAAGGTCTTAATGCAGCCACTAAGACTTGTTTCACCGGGTCAATAGTATAAGAATCTTAGCATCCTATAAATGATAGCAAGACTGACCACTTGGCCAGGAAGGCGCCGCCTTTTCCTTACTCTGCGACTTGCCTCTCATTAGATTCTGAACAGAACCTCAGGTTCATCTACGAGCGTGGAGTCGGTTGCACGCTTGTTAGTTAAAACATTGTCTACAGTGCATTGGTAGCTGCAAGCCAAGGGCGGTAGCGTGCCTAAAGCGTCACCTTATGATTTTAATTAATTGATTTTTATAGTTAAATCTCATTGTGACGTTAGGGTTAACCACTTTTCCTGGCTCTGTTACACTTACTTGTTATTTGTCGGTGGAAGAAATTTATGCAAAAAAGATTGAAGGCCGTTATCCCAGTAGCAGGTTTGGGCACGCGTATGCTGCCCGCAACCAAGGCGATCCCTAAAGAAATGCTGCCTGTGGTCGATAAGCCATTGATTCAGTACATCGTGAGCGAATGCGTTGCAGCTGGCATCAAAGATATCGTACTGGTTACGCACTCATCGAAAAACGCGATCGAAAACCACTTTGATACCTCCTTTGAGCTGGAAGCGACGTTGGAAGCTCGGGTAAAACGCCAGTTGCTTGCTGAAGTACAAAGTATCTGCCCGCCAGATGTAACGGTGATGCAGGTACGTCAAGGGCAAGCCAAAGGGCTGGGTCACGCGGTGTTATGCGCTCAACCAATGATTGGGGATAACCCATTTGTGGTGCTGTTGCCGGACGTGTTATTGGATGACTCTACCGCCGATCTGCAGAAAGAAAACCTGGCCAAAATGATCCAGCGTTTTGAGCAAACCGGCTTTAGCCAGATTATGGTTGAGCCAGTGCCAGAAGAGGACGTTTCCAAATACGGTGTGGTCGATTGCGGCGGCGTGGCGTTAGCCGCGGGTGCAAGTACGCCAATGACCGCGGTGGTAGAGAAACCTGCGCGGGAAGATGCGCCATCTAACCTGGCAGTGGTAGGGCGTTATGTCCTCTCAGCCGATATCTGGCCGTTGCTGGAGAAAACGCCTCCGGGAGCAGGCGATGAAATCCAACTGACCGACGCCATTGCCATGCTGATGGAGCAGGAAACGGTAGAAGCTTTCCATATGAGCGGCAAATCCCACGACTGTGGTGACAAACTGGGCTATATGAAGGCGTTTGTACAGTATGCCCTGCGCCACCCTTCCGAAGGCGAAAACTTTACCCAGTGGATGAAACAGACCCTGAACAGCAAGTAATTGCCTGAGCCGGTTAGCACGACCACAAGATTTTAAGAGGAACACCATGTCGAAGAAGTTGAAAGCCGTCATTCCTGTTGCTGGTCTGGGTATGCGCATGTTGCCTGCGACCAAGGCGATCCCAAAAGAGATGCTGCCGATCGTTGATAAGCCGTTGATCCAATATATCGTCAACGAATGCGTGGCTGCCGGGATAAAGGAAATCATTCTGGTTACCCACTCCTCCAAGAACGCGATCGAAAACCATTTCGACACGTCTTATGAGCTTGAGGCGATGCTGGAAGCGCGCGTGAAGCGTCAGCTGCTGGATGAAGTTAAATCCATTACGCCGAAGGGCGTAACCCTGATGCACATCCGCCAAGGACAACCGAAAGGGTTGGGGCATGCGGTACTTTGTGCCAAACCACTGGTAGGTGATTCACCTTTCGTGGTGGTGCTGCCGGACGTGCTGCTGGATGACGCCAAGGCGGATATGCACAAAGACAACCTGGCGCATATGATTGCCCGCTTCGAAGATAACGGGCTGAGCCAGGTGCTGGTGCAGCCTGCAGATGAGAATGTGCTGCATGATTACTCGGTGGCGGAATGTGAGACCACTACCCTGCAACCAGGGGAAAGTTCACGCATGACTTCGATTATTGAGAAGCCAAGCCGTGAAGTGAAACTGAAATCCAATTATTCTGCTGTAGGCCGTTATGTGCTCTCTGCCGACATCTGGCCGATTTTGGAAAAAACTCAGCCAGGCGCCTGGGGCCGAATTCAACTGACTGATGCGATTGCTGACCTGATGAAACAACAGACGGTAGAAGCGATGGAACTGGTGGGAGAATCGTTCAACTGCGGTGAAAAACTAGGCTATCTGCGAGCCTTTGTTACCTATGGCTTACGCCACCCAACGCAGGGCAAAGCATTCCGTGAATGGGCCGAGAAGCTAAAATTGTAGTAATTTGTACTGAAAAAGAGCAGAAAAATCTTTATAGTTAGAGGCCTGCGGAAATCTCAGCGGGCCTTTTGGCTTATTCGAGACCGTTCGCACATGAAAACACTCCTGGTGCATGCGCCACTCACTACGAGTTTGAGAGGCATCATAGCAAACCCAGGCTCAACGTTTGCTCAATGAGTGCTTTCATGCCTGTATCGCAGGACTGCCGTACATAGCGCAAACAAAAAATTTTGCTAAGCCCCCCCCAAGTGGCCACGGTTGGCCAGGTGTTTAGCATTGCAAGTTTACTTACTTTGAAAGTGATGAAAATTCGATGGCAAAGAAACAATGGAAGCTGATACCGCTCTTGGTATCGATCAGTGTGATTAGCGGCTGTACTGTCGTTCCGGGCACCCACCTGTCGACCAGTGGGAAAAACGTTGTCAAGCAGCAAGACAGCGACTTTAATCTCGATAAGTTAGTTGATATCTATCCGATGACACCAAGCTTGGTCGAAAAAATGAGGCCAAAGCCAGTTATCGCACAAACCAATCCCGCGCTAGAAGTTGAGCTGCAGAACTACGAATATCGTATTGGTGTAGGAGATGTACTGATGGTGACCGTTTGGGATCACCCAGAATTGACTACTCCTGCAGGTCAGTACCGTAGTGCGAGCGATACCGGAAACTGGGTTAATTCTGATGGTACAATTTTTTATCCCTACATAGGAAAAGTGAAAGTCGTAGGGAAAACAATGGCACAAATTCGTACTGAGATTGCAGGTAGATTGGCTCAATACATAGAAAGTCCTCAAGTAGATGTGAGTATCGCTGCTTTCCGTTCGCAAAAGGTTTATGTCACAGGGGAAGTTGAGAAATCAGGGCAACAGCCAATAACTAATGTGCCACTGACAATTATGGATGCGATAAACTCAGCTGGAGGACTATCTGAGAATGCTGATTGGCGAAATGTAGTATTAACTCATGATGGTAAAGAGCAACATATATCTCTTCAAGCACTAATGCAGCGTGGTGATCTGAATCAAAATAGGCTCCTCCATCCAGGTGATATTCTCTATATTCCTCGGAACGATGATTTAAAAGTATTCGTAATGGGAGAGGTTAAAAAACAAACCACTTTGAAAATGGACCGAAGTGGTATGACATTAACTGAAGCATTAGGGAATGCGGAAGGGATGGATCAAAGTTTTGCTGATGCAACTGGCGTATTTGTCATTCGACCGCTGCGTGGTACAGAAGGAAATAAGCTAGCGTCTATTTATCAATTAAACGCATCGGATGCAGCTGCGATGGTTATGGGTACTGAATTCCATCTACAACCCTATGATATTGTATATGTTACTACCGCTCCAATCGTTCGATGGAATCGTGTAATTAGTCAATTAGTACCGACAATTTCTGGTTTTAACGAACTGACAGAAGGTAGCTTGCGTATAAGAAATTGGCCATAGGAACGCATGATGTTTAAATCGATACTTGTTGTTTGCATCGGAAATATATGTCGTTCCCCAACAGGGGAACGTTTACTAAAAGAATCCTTGCCTGAGATAAAGATTTCATCAGCTGGATTGGGTGCTTTAGTTGGCCATTCTGCAGATGAATATGCAGCTGAGATAGCTGGTGAAAATGATATTTCTTTGGATGGGCATATAGCAAAACAGCTGACTTCAAAGTTATGTAGAGAATATGATCTAATCCTGGTAATGGAGAGGAAGCATATCGAAGCAGTTTGCAACATTGCACCTGAGTCCAGAGGGAAAATAATGCTTTTTGGACACTGGATTGGAGGGCAAGATATTCCCGATCCATACAAAAAAAGTAAAGAAGCATTCAGTTTTGTGTTTAAGCAACTTAATGATGCGACTCGTGAATGGGTCAGAGCTTTGAATCGATAACTAGAGATTGCTATGTCAGATAAAAAACGTGAATCTACCTTCCAGCAAGAAAATGAAGGTATCGATATAGGTAGAATTTGGGGCAGCTTGGTCGATCATCGCTGGATGATCTTGGGCATGACTGCACTGTTTACAGTTATTGGTACCCTTTATGTACTATTTTCAACCCCGATTTATCGCGCCGATGCTCTAATTCAAGTTGAACAAAACTCTGGAAACTCTATTTTAAGTAATTTGTCAGAAATCCTTCCATCAAACCAACCACCTTCAGCGGCAGAAATTGAGCTAATCAAATCTAGAATGGTTCTGGGCAAAACTGTAGATGACTTGAATTTAGATGTTGTAGTTGAGCAAAAGTTTTTCCCTATTTTTGGCAAAGGGTTTGCAAGAATAGTTGGAAAACCAAAGTCAGAATTAGCATTGAGTAGATTTGAAGTTTCTGAAAATGATATAAATCAATATTTTGAAATAAAGTTATTAGATGATTCTCAGTTTTCAATTACAAAAGATGGTGAGGATATAGCCAAAGGTAATGTAGGGCAGCTTCTGAAAAATGAGCATGTTACAGTCCTTATCAGTGACGCAAAATTTGATGATGGCGAAGTTTTTGAAATCAAGAAGATTTCTAAGTTAGAAGCTATAAATGAGATTCTGAACGATTTAACGGTTACCGATAAAGGAAAGGATACAGGCGTATTGTCACTAAGTTTAACAGGAAGTGATCCATCAGAAATAAAAAAGATACTGAATTCGATTAGCCAAAATTATCTGCTCCAAAATGTTGAAAGAAAATCTGAAGAGGCAGCTAGAAGTTTAACTTTCCTTAAAGAACAGTTACCTGAAGTTAGGGGGGCTCTCGATGATGCTGAAACAAAGTTAAACAAATATAGGCAGCAAAATGATTCGGTTGATTTATCTCTTGAGGCAAAAGCAGCCTTAGAATCTGGTGTTGCATTAGATACTCAACTAAATGAACTTACATTTAAAGAGGCTGAGATATCTAAATTATATACAAAAGAGCACCCATCCTATAAAGCTTTAATGGAAAAAAGAAAAACCTTAGAAGACGAAAAAGGTAAGCTTAATAAAAAGATCAGTGGATTACCAAAAACCCAGCAAGAGATTCTTAGGTTGACTCGAGATGTTAATGCTGGGCAAGAAGTTTATATGCAGATGTTAAACAAACAGCAAGAGTTGAGTATAACAAAAGCTAGTACTGTAGGTAACGTACGAATTGTCGACTCTGCAATCACTCAACCGAAACCAGTTAAACCCAATAAGCCTGTATCTATTCTACTGTTTGCCATGTTAGGTATTATACTAAGTGCTGGCTATGCGATTCTTAAAACAGTTCTCCATAAGGGTGTTGAAAGTGCTGAACAACTTGAGGAGATTGGGATAAATGTTTATGCTAATATTCCTCTCTCTGAATGGCAGATGAAGGAGGATAAAAAGCTTGTAACTCGATCAAAAACAACAAAATCTAATATGTTGTTAGCAATAGGAAATCCTGCAGATTTAGCAATCGAAGCGATTAGAAGTCTTAGAACGAGTCTACATTTTGCTATGATGGAAGCTAAAAATAATGTTCTTATGATTTCAGGTGCCAGCCCAGGTATAGGTAAATCTTTCGTCAGTACGAATTTGGCTGCAATAATAGCAATGTCAGATAAAAAGGTTTTGGTCATTGATGCTGACATGCGCAAGGGATATTTACATAGTATTTTGAATTCAGAACACAACAATGGGTTATCTGAAACGTTAAGTGGCGTTATTTCACATAGCACTGCTATAAAGAAAACCCAGTTGGCTAACCTTGACTTTATACCTAGAGGTATGATTCCTCCTAATCCGTCTGAGCTATTGATGAATAAGAGTTTCTCAGATCTTCTCGATTGGGCAAGCAAGAATTATGATTTTGTTGTTGTTGACACCCCCCCTATTTTGGCAGTAACTGATGCTGCAGTTATAGGACGCCATGTTGGGACTACACTCTTAGTTGCAAGATTTGGAGTGAATACTATCAAAGAGATAGAAGTTGGAATCCGGCGTTTTGAACAAAATGGAATTGATGTTAGAGGTGTAATTATAAATGCTATAGTTAAAAAAGCCTCTACGAGTTATGCTTACGGCAATTATGTGTATTCTTATAAATAACTTTTAAACAGATAGATGCTGTTTATTTCAGCATCTATACTTTATCATGGTAGTCCCTAACATGAATGTTGTAACAATATTCGAACGCGCGGAAAATGTACATCTCAATAAAGATGTTGGGCAAATATTGTATTATATCAGTAAAAACAAAAAATATAATGCAGAGCTATGGAGTTTTTGTGAAATAAGCAATTCATTACCTGGTGTGAAAATTAGAAGAATAGAGACAGTTTGGAAAAGGTATAAGTTAAATTTCAAGCTATTGCTATTGCTTGTGCAACAAGCGAAGAATATTGAATTGCTAAATTTATATCACGTGAGAGTGTACTCCCTTATTTATGCCTACTTTTATAAATTAATCAATCCCAAAGGAGTTGTCTTTATAAAAGGGGACTTTGATCTAAATCAGATTAAGAATGAAGGTTTACTTTACAATAAAAAAAATAAAGGGGTGTTTGATTTTATTAAAAATCATTTAATCAAAAAAGTTGATATTGTAACTTTTGAGCACAAGTATATTGGCCAAGAGTTATTAAGACAAGGAATTAAATCTATATATATTCCGAATGGCGTTTCGGAAGATTTAAGCAAAGAATTAGACAGATTATCAGCTAAAGCAAGTAATAAGATTACTCCGTTAAATGTGCTAGTTGTAGGGAGAATTGGAAGTTATCAAAAGAACACAGAGGAAGCATTAGATATTCTTTTGAAGTTGCACGCGAAAAATCATGAATTTTACGCAAATATTGTTGGACCAATTGACTCAGGGTTTAAAAATGTTATCGATAAACTTTATTATGATAACCCTAGTGTTAGTGGAAAAATTAATTTTATCGGAGAAATATCCGATCTGAAAGTATTGGCTCGTTATTACAATGAAGCAGATATATTTTTGCTAACATCAAGATTCGAAGGCTACCCATTATCTGTAGTAGAAGCTGGCTATGCATGCTGCATACCAGTTGTTAGCCAAAATTCGGGAGCCGATGATCTTATAGAAAACTATACTACAGGGTACATATATAAAGATACCGACGATGCAGTTGAATTTATTATTAGTCTTATAACTGACATTAAAAAAATAAATATTGATAAAATTAAGATTAGAATAAGAAATAATATTATTGAAAACAATGATTGGGAAAAGAATATCTCTTTTTTACTCAATAAAGTCGATGAGATAGTTGAGGAAAGGTGTGAATAAAAAAATTGTGGGTAGTGCTGCCGCATATGCTTTAAGTAATATTACAGTACAGGTATTTAATTTTATTTCCACACTACTTTTGATGCGTCTGCTCTCACTTGAGATATTTGGTAGTGTTGGTGTCCTTACAGAAATATTCGCATTGTTCATGGTGATTGGCGAATCAGGGGTACGCAATTTTATCATTAATAAATTAAGAGAAAAATCAGAACCGTTCTCAAACATCAAGTTCTCGTTTCAGTTTCAACTATACAATGCTATAACACTCGCAGTAATATTTTATATAATTTTCATTTTCGTTTTGAAGGATGTAAATTATCTTGATCTACTTATAACACTATTTTTTTCTGCCGTTTATATTTTGACAGTACCTGCTCAAGCAACTTTTCTTTTTAAAGGAAAGAAAAATGAAATGATACTAAAGGATATGTTGACGGCAGGACTAAGGCTGTTATTTATTTTAATTACATTCTATCTAAATTTAAAAGTTAACATACATGAAGTAATGATGCTTTGGTTAATTCCTGTTGCCATCAGTAGCATTTACTTGAATAGAATGTGGCGAACCGCGGAAGGAAGTATCGGTGATCTACCCAGTCGAGTAAGTTCTTCGACATATATTGAAAATGCAGTTCTTCTAATACCATTTTTATCAATATCAATAGTTAATGGTATATATAATCGAGTTGGAGTTTTTGTTTTACAATATTTTGGTTCGGTAAGTGAGGCTGGTTTATATATCGGAGCTGCAAAATTTGTATTGCCTTGTGTCTTTATATTGTTTGCATTTTCCAACTCATTAACTCAGACTTTTTCTAGTGATAAACTGCCTTTATTTAATTGGAAGTTTGCTTTACTATGTATTTCACCAGCATTTTTTATCTATATATGTCTCAATTTTATCGTTCCGATTATATTTACTAATTTCTTTTTCGGGAAATATGATGGTTCGATAAGTATACTAAGAATTTTATCATTATATGTTCTTATTGTATTTTCTTATGGTTTGTTTTCAAGTTATCTGATTGTCAACGGACATCAGAAGAAAATATTAAAAGTAAACATATGTTCATTAATAATGATTGTGTTTTTATCATTATACTTGGTACCTAGATTTAGTGCATTGGGATTGGCGTATGCCTTTATTTCGGTGGAAATATGTATTGCGCTATTCTATTTTATTACGATAGCCAAGATGGGGTTAAAACCCACATTGTTTTTCATTTTTCCGTCACTTTATGCACTTGTTTATTGTGCGGTCAGTATTTATCCAAGTTAGAGGAAGGGGATGGAAGTGGATAAAAATAACATATGCGCATTAATAGTCACATATGGTACAAGACTTGACCTTATTGATAAGGTTATCCAATCATTAATGATGGAAGATGTTAAAGGGATTATTGTTGTCAGTAATGGTCAGGATACAGTATCTAGGACCTCTCTATTAAAGATATGTAACGACGAAAGAATAAATGTTATTTTAAATGATGAAAATATAGGTTCTGCAGGTGGATACTGTCAAGGATTGAAGTTTTTCTTGGAAAATAGGAAGGAAGATTTTGTAATATTATTGGATGACGATAACGTTATATCTCGAAATGGATTAATGAAAATAGCAGATCAGTATAATGAAAATAAAAACTCAAAAATTGTTATTTGTGCCAATAGAAAAGATCGCAATATTCAGCAATGTTCCTTAGACAAAAAAGAAAATATTTTATATTTGAATGATAGTTTTCTTGGATATAATTTTTTGTCCTATTTTAAAAAGGAAAAATCAGATAGTGAGGACTATATTTATTCCGACATTGTACCTTATGGAGGCATGGTTTTAGATCGAGCAATAATTGAAGATGTCGGTTTGCCTGATAAAGACTTGTTCTTATATTCTGATGATTATGAGTATTCACTTAGGATCAGAAATAAAGGATACATGATAACTATTCTAAAAAGTGTTTCAGTAACAGATATTGACCAGTCTTGGCACGTGAATAGAAATGGTTCTGCAATTATAGATCCCGAATCGAGTGAAATGAGAGTATATTACACAGTTAGAAATGGTGTCATAACTGACATTCGTTATAAGAAGAAAACACTACTTTTTTATATAAATATGATTTTCTTTATCTTAATTCAAATTCTTAAAGATATACGAGTAGGTAAACTAAATTTCATAAATCCTCGAAATTGGTCTGTTTTCATTAGGGCTTTCGCTGATGCTAAAAAAAATAAATTAGGGATGGTTAAGTTCTTATGATTTTAAGTGTAGTAATACCTTGTTTCAATCGCGAGGCATCCATCAGGGATGCTGTAAAATCTGTATTATCTCAATCAGAAGTAAATATTAGTATTGAGGTAATTGTTGTTGATGACGGTTCTACTGATAAAAGTTTGGAAATGATATCAGATTTGGATATAAAGATATTGTCCACAGGAGGACGAAAAGGTGCTTGTGCAGCTAGAAATATTGGTATAGCAAGTGCTAAAGGTAATTGGATTGCATTTAATGATAGCGATGATTTCTGGAGAGCGGATAAAGTTGAAAAAATTTTTTCACAATTCGCAAACAAAATTAATGACGTTGAATATATAGTTCACTCATTTGCTCGGGGTGTTAACAGCTATTTTACAATCCATGGAAATCTCAATGGAGGCTGTCAGTATTTAGAAAAGGCACCTACATTATCTAAATTATTGAAAAAAAACTTTGTTAGTACACAGTGTTTGTTAGTGCGGAAAGATGCATTAATTTCTATTGGATTGTTTGATGAGAATTTACCAAGATTTCAGGATTGGGAAGTAGCAATTAGGCTTGCAGAAAAGTACAGAGGTTATTACATTGATGATATGCTTTCTATTTGCATTGAAAGTCATGGCTCGATCTCAACTGGTTTTGATAAAGGAATATTTTCTAGAGAGTATATATTAGAAAAGCATTATTCAAATTATAAAGCTAACTTTGTTGCTATGATTAAATTTCGCTTTGATTTACTCATAAGGAAACTTGTCCTATCTTTACGACAAGGATCGAAGGTAAAGTAATAATGAATAATGATAAATCATTTGAAATAGCGATATTTAAGAAAAAGGTTTTCATAAATCCAGCATTAATGCTTGTTTTAGCATGGATATTAGTTTCTTTTTTATACTTATTATCTCTATCACCCCGATTATATTTTTCAATGGATGCTGTGATAACTGTTTCTCTAGCTGTTGTTGTACCGGCTCTAGTAGCACATTATGCAGTTATCTTGATTAGGTATATGCTCGGCGGAAAAAAAAGAACTATGGTTTTGCGGTTTAGCAATTTTGAGTTAAGCCGTGTTAAATTTGTTTTTTATACTCTAGTAGCACTATCAATACTTGAGTTTGGGGTTGAAGGATATATTCCACTGCTTTCAAAAATAAAAGGGGCAAACGTTAGTCACTTTGATTTTGGAATTCCTTCTGTCCATGGTCTACTAATGGCTGGTTTCCTTAGTCTATCTACAATATCTATATTGCTTTATCAAAAAACCAAGGAAAAAATATATTTATGTATTATCGGGTACACATTTTTATGGGCGGTATTAATTGTCAGCAGAAAGATATTTATGGTGGGCATTACTCAATGGATATTTGTTTTTTTAACATTGAATAATGTTAGTTTATCAAAGTTTTTTAAAGTTTTTCTTATCGGCCTGATAGTCGTCATAATTTTTGGTGTCGTCGGTGACATTAGGAGTGGTGCTGGTCATATTGATGAGTTAGGTGGCTTTGCGAGTGATAGTGTCATTGAAATGATCCCAGGGTTTAATTGGGTGTATTTATATATGACAACTCCATTACATAACTTAGTATATGCAACACAGAATGCCGTCCCAGAGTATAATTTGTTTTTTAACCGTACATTGAGTTCTTTAGTGCCTTCGGTTGTTTTGGATTTAATCAGTGGAGGTAATAGCAGATATAATTTTGCCGCAGCTGCGTCAAATGTTGGTTCTTGGTTCGAAAGTGAGGCCTTCAACGTATCAACTGCGATGTTACAACCTTATATCGATAATGGTTGGTTCGGCATAAATATCTTAATGGTACTTCTTGGGTTTGTTTCCGGCGTCATTTATTCTTGTGGCAAAACTGCACTTGCTTTCTTTTCTCTGATTACAATATCGACCGCATGTGTTTTGTCAATATATTCTGATAATTTCACTAACTTAAATTTCATTGGCCAGTTTATATTTTATTTCTTTATTTTTATTAAGATTAAGGTTAACGGGAAGTTGATTTTTAGCTAAAGTTAAGGTTATCTATGAAAGTATTACTATTTATACCAACTTATAATGCAGTTAAAGGCGGTCATTGGTTAGAACTTTTGAACTCGATAATGACGCAAACTATTACACCTTATAAAACTATTATAGTTGATTCTGATTCAGGTGATGAGACTACAAATATAGCGTCAGATTTTTCTTTCAATGTAGTTAAAATAAAAAAAGAAGAGTTCAATCATGGTGGTACGAGAAATCTAGCTGTCAAAATGGCTGGTGACGCTGATATTGTGGTTTTTTTAACTCAAGATGCTATTCTTAATAATGCGAATGCTTTGGAAAGGATTATAGATGTCTTTATTAATAACGATGACATAGCAGCAGCTTATGGAAGACAGTTACCTCACTTAAATGCTAATCATCTTGCTACGCATGCGCGTTTATTTAACTATAAAGAGCACAGTTATGTTAGTGAAAAGAATCTGATACCAACGATGGGAATAAAAGCCGCATTTATATCAAATTCATTTTCGGCATATCGGATATCTTCTTTTAAAGAACTTGGTTGTTTCCCTAACAACACAATTCTTTGTGAAGACATGTTTTTTGCAGCTAAACTAATCTTAGCTGGATATAAAATAGCTTACGTATCTGACGCAGAAGTAAGGCACTCTCATAACTACTCATGTACTGAGGAATTTAAACGCTACTTTGATATTGGTGTCTTTCATAATGATGAAAAATGGATAAGGGAATCATTTGGAGGGGCGGGTGGCGAGGGGAAAAAATTTATTATTTCTGAGCTAAAATATTTATTGAAAAATTCTCCGATATCTATACCTCAAGCATTTATTAGCAATGGTGCAAAGTTATTAGGCTATAAATTTGGTCAGAATTATACTAAACTTCCTTTAAAATTAAGGCGTGCATTAAGTATGCACAAGCGTTACTGGGATAGTGTGATAGATTGACAGTTTTGCCTAAGAAAGGATGATCATATGAGTGCTCTAAGTTACTCAAAGAAAACAACAGTTGTTAAGTTTTTATTGGCTATTTCAGATTTTATTTCTTTTATACTATCACTGGTGTTGGCAATTACAGTCATTGTTTTTTTTGAGAAAGATGTAAATAAGTATATACCTTCATCTGAAATGCCTGCCAGAATACTTACACATATTATGCTGGCAGTTCTTTGTGTTGCATGGTTTTGGGTCAGATTACGTCATTATAGCTATCGCAAACCATTCTGGTTCGAATTGAAAGAGGTTTTTAGAACTATTCTTATTTTTGCTGTGCTGGATTTAGCACTAGTCGCATTTTCTAAGTGGCAATTCTCGCGTTATGTTTGGGTGTTTACATGGTGCTCTGCGTTGATTTTAGTACCTTTGGCTCGTTCTATAACAAAAAAGTTATTAATTAAATTTGGTATGTGGCAGAAGCATACTATTATTATAGGATCGGGTAGAAATGCTCGCGATGCTTATGCTGCACTTCAAAGTGAAGAAGTGTTGGGATTTGCAATATGTGGTTTTTATTCAAGCCAAGATGAATGCGAAAAAGAAATATTTGGTGTTCAAGTTATTTGTAATGAAGACGACTTATGGATGAAATGTGATCCTGAAACAACTCAATTCATTGTCGCATTGGAGTTTGAGGAGCATTTTTTACGAGACTTGTGGTTAAAGAAACTTTCAAAACACCGTTGTCGTTCTGTCTCGGTAATACCTACATTGCGTGGTGTCCCTCTTTATGGAACTGAAATGTCTTTTATTTTTAGTCATGAGGTAATGATCCTAAGAATAAGTAATAATTTAGCAAAAAGAACTTCACGTTTTCTAAAAAGAACATTTGATATTTTGGGGGCTAGTTTAATCATCACCTTGTTATCACCAATTTTATTGGCTTTAACATATCTTGTATCTAAAGATGGCGGGCAAGCAATTTACGGGCATGAGAGAATAGGACGAGATGGTAATAAGTTTAAGTGCTTGAAATTTCGTTCGATGGTTATGAATTCACAGGAAGTACTTAAAGAGCTTTTGAGTAATGATCCTGACGCAAGAGCTGAATGGGATAGAGATTTTAAACTTAAAAATGACCCTCGAATCACTCGTGTTGGTAAATTTATTCGTAAAACAAGCCTCGATGAGTTGCCGCAGCTTTTTAATGTTTTGAAAGGTGAAATGAGTCTGGTTGGGCCACGTCCCGTTATTGAAGCTGAATTAGAGCGTTATGCGGGAGATGTTGATTACTATCTGATGGCAAAGCCTGGTATGACGGGCTTATGGCAAGTAAGCGGACGAAATGATGTTGATTATGACACCCGCGTATATTTTGATGCTTGGTACGTGAAAAACTGGTCGTTATGGAATGATATTGCTATTCTTTTTAAAACGATTAATGTTGTCTTAAAAAGAGATGGTGCATATTAAAATTAAATATGCCTATGTAGTATACTATACTCATCATGTATATAATTGCGCTGTGATATTTGATGGCAATTTTGTTAAGTAATATAATCACAACATGTATTTTCTATCTAAATATGGTATGTTCCCTTTTATCTATGACAATGACGTTGTCATCGTGTTTTAAAATTCATTGTGTAAATTAGTACTTGTGAGTGAGATTAACTTATTATTTTAAATGACAGGGTGGTTATTCAGGCCGCATCATGCTATTTATAGAGGGCTTATGAAAATTATAGTTACTGGTGGTGCCGGTTTTATTGGCTCAGCCGTTGCACGTCATATTATCAACAATACTCAGGATCAAATATTGATTTTAGATAGCCTGACATATGCCGGGAATCTAGAGTCTTTAGACACAATCGCTACCAGCGAACGCTACAAATTTGAATATGTAGATATTTGTAATCGTCAAGAGTTGGACCGTGTATTTGCCGAGTTCCAGCCTGATGCGGTTATGCACCTGGCCGCCGAGAGCCATGTTGATCGTTCCATTGATGGTCCTGCCGCATTTATCGAAACCAATATTGTAGGTACCTATACTCTTTTAGAAGCTGCGCGTCAGTACTGGCTAGCTTTGGATGACTCGGCTAAAAAAGCTTTCCGTTTCCATCATATCTCAACCGATGAGGTTTATGGCGATTTACACGGGACGGAAGACCTGTTTACCGAAACCACGCCTTATGCGCCAAGTAGTCCTTACTCAGCCTCGAAAGCCTCAAGTGATCATCTTGTCAGAGCTTGGCTGCGTACCTATGGCTTACCGACTATTGTGACCAACTGTTCAAACAATTATGGCCCTTATCACTTCCCCGAAAAGTTGATACCGTTGACGATCCTCAATGCGCTCGAGGGTAAAGCTTTACCGGTATACGGTAATGGTGCTCAAGTTCGGGATTGGTTGTATGTAGAAGATCACGCACGGGCTTTGTACAAGGTTGTTTGTGAAGGTGAAATCGGGGAAACCTATAACATTGGCGGTCATAACGAACGTAAGAATATAGACGTGGTGCAGACCATCTGCCGATTGCTGGACGAATTGGTCCCTAACAAGCCTGGTAATCTGCTCAAGTATGAAGATTTGATCACCTATGTGACTGACCGCCCTGGTCACGACATGCGCTATGCGATTGATGCCACGAAAATTGACCGTGAACTGGGCTGGAAACCGCAAGAAACCTTCGAGAGCGGTATTAGAAAAACGGTTGAGTGGTATTTGGCTAACGAAGCCTGGTGGAGCCGCGTTAAAGATGGTTCATATGCTGGTGAGCGTCTGGGGTTAACCCATTAATCTGATTTAGGAATCTGAAATGAAAGGAATTGTACTCGCGGGTGGTTCAGGTACTCGTTTGTATCCGATTACACGTGGTGTTTCTAAGCAACTGTTACCAATTTATGATAAACCGATGGTTTATTACCCGATCTCAGTGTTAATGCTGGCAGGTATTCGCGATATTTTAATTATATCTACCCCTGAAGATATGCCTTCGTTCAAACGCTTATTGGGCGACGGAAGTCGCTTTGGTATTAAGCTGAGCTATGCAATCCAGCCAAGCCCTGACGGTCTGGCTCAGGCCTTCCTGATTGGTGAAGAGTTCATCAATGGTGATCGTTGTGCATTGGTTCTGGGGGATAATATTTATTTTGGCCAAAGTTTTGGCAAAAAACTTGAAAATGTGGTCGAAAAAAATTCCGGAGCTACGGTGTTTGGCTATCAAGTAATGGACCCTGAACGTTTTGGCGTGGTTGAGTTTGATGACAATTTCCGCGCATTATCCCTTGAAGAAAAGCCAACTGTACCGAAATCTAACTGGGCGGTTACCGGCTTGTATTTTTACGATAATGAAGTCGTTGAAATGGCAAAACAGGTTAAACCATCCCACCGTGGTGAGTTAGAGATAACTACGCTTAATCAAATGTACCTGGACGCAGGTAAGCTAAATGTTGAGTTGCTTGGCCGGGGTTTTGCTTGGTTAGATACTGGTACTCACGACAGCTTGGTCGAGGCATCTCAATTTATCCATACCATTGAAAAACGTCAGGGTTTTAAAGTTGCTTGTCTGGAAGAGATCGCTTTCCGCAAGGGTTGGCTTTCTCGTGAGCAAGTTGCTGAAGAAGCAAGATTACTTGGCAAAACACTCTACGGCCAGTATTTGTCGCATCTAATTGGGGAGTTATAAGATGCAGGTAATAGACACAAAAATCGATGGTGTGAAAATCATCCAGCCGAAAGTATTTGGCGATGCTCGGGGTTTTTTCCTCGAAACGTTTGAAAAGAAACGTTATCAAGAAATGCTAGATATTGACCTTGATTTTGTTCAGGATAACCACTCGCGCTCTGTGCGTGGTGTATTGCGTGGCCTTCATTTCCAAAAGATAAATCCTCAGGGCAAACTGGTTCGTGTTGTGCGTGGCGAAGTGTTTGACGTTGCGGTAGATATCCGTCATGGCTCTCCAACTTACGGTGCTTGGGAGGGGGTTATCCTCTCCGAAGAAAACAAAACCCAGTTCTGGGTTCCGCCGGGTTTGGCTCATGGTTTCGTTGTGCTTTCCGATGTTGCAGATTTCGAATATAAATGCACCGATTATTATAATCCAGCACATGAAGGCTGTCTGCTATGGAATGATCCACAAGTTGGTATTGAATGGCCGATCGATAATCCATTGTTGTCCGAAAAAGATAAAGTCGGCATGTTATTCCAGGATCTAGGGCTATGAGAATCTTACTAACTGGCGCGAAAGGGCAACTGGGAAGTTGCTTCCAGGATCGCTTACCAGCCGGGTGGGATGTGTGGGCAACTGATGCAGATGTGCTTGATATCACTGATCTTGCTAAGGTAAAAAGTGCTGTAGTTGATTATCGACCTAATGTTATCGTGAATGCTGCGGCATTCACTGCTGTTGATAAAGCAGAAACTGACCATGAAATCGCGGCATTGATTAATGAAGTAGGTCCGAAGAATTTGGCTTTGGCGGCCAATGAAGTTGGGGCTCGCCTGGTCCATGTTTCTACGGATTACGTTTTTGATGGTGAGGCTACTACTCCCTATATTGAAACCGCACCCACTAACCCGCTAGGGGTGTATGGCAAAACTAAACTGGACGGCGAAATTGCGGTTAGCCACCACCTACCGAATGCGTTGATTATTCGTACAGCCTGGGTTTTTAGTGAGTACGGAAATAATTTCGTTAAAACTATGCTAATGCTTGCGCAGGATCGTGACACTTTAGGTGTGGTATCCGACCAGTTTGGCTGCCCTACCTATGCAGGCGATATTGCTCAGGCAATTATCGAGCTCTTGCAGAGAAATGCAGCAGGTGGGGTCTATCATTTCTGTGGCGATGAAACTGTGGCCTGGAGTGAGTTTGCTGAAGCTATTTTTTCAGCAGCAATCAAGCAAGGCGTTTTAGCCAAGGCACCGATAGTTAATGGGATTACAACGTCACAGTATCCCACGCCAGCCAGAAGGCCAAAGTACTCCGTCCTTAACTGCGAAAAAATACAAAACCAAGGTGTCATCTTGTCACCGTGGAAGGATCGCATTGACGAGATTATCACCATTCAGCCTAAGTAATTGTTAAATTCATCTAATTCCTTCCACGCAACTATAATGGGCGCAGTGGGCATAGTGAATGACCTTGAAACGGAAGACTTCGAGAAGGCTGCAGAGATGTGGCCTTTTTTTTAAGTAAAATTTTTATCATGACTCAATACTCTTAGTGACCAGAAGGTTAGAATAGCAGCTCAAAATATTCATTTTCAGCGCATCAGGCGCTTGCAAGGAGTTCAGATGGCAATTCTAGTCACCGGCGGAGCCGGCTATATCGGCTCCCACACCGTTCTGGCCTTGCTGGAACGGGGAGAGGAGGTTGTGGTTCTAGACAACCTCTCGAACTCATCCGAAGAGTCGCTGCACCGAGTGGAGCAACTAACAGGCAAGGCAGCCATCTTCTACCAAGGCGATATCCAAGATCCGGAATGTCTGAACCGCATCTTCGATGGTCACCGTATCTCGGCGGTGATTCACTTTGCTGGCCTCAAAGCGGTAGGGGAGTCCACCCGCAAACCGTTAGAGTATTATCAGAACAACGTCTCTGGCACTCTAGTGCTCCTGGATGAGATGCGTCGTGCCGGAGTTAATCAGTTTATCTTCAGTTCCTCAGCCACAGTTTATGGGGCTAACTCCCCAGTACCTTATGTTGAAACCACGCCTATTGGTGGTACGACGAGCCCGTATGGCACATCCAAACTGATGGTTGAGCAAATCCTGCAGGACTTCGCCAAGGCTGAGCCGCAGTTCTCGATTATCGCTCTACGTTACTTCAACCCAGTCGGTGCTCATGAGTCTGGCCTGATTGGTGAAGATCCCAATGGCATCCCTAATAACCTGTTGCCTTACATTTCGCAGGTTGCTATCGGCAAGCTAGAGACGCTGGGTGTTTTCGGTGGTGATTATCCAACGGAAGATGGTACCGGCGTGCGTGACTACATCCACGTGATGGATCTGGCTGAAGGCCACCTGATGGCGATGGATCATTTGAAGAAGGTCGAAGGGTTCAAAGCTTATAATCTGGGGGCCGGTGTTGGGTTCTCTGTGCTGGAGATGGTGCATGCTTTTGAGAAAGCTTCAGGTGTCGCTATCCCTTATCAGATCTTGCCGCGTCGTGATGGTGATTTGCCTGCGTTCTGGGCCGATGCCAACCTGGCCAGGAAAGAGCTTGGTTGGGAGGTCTCTCGGGGTATTGACACCATGATGCGCGATACCTGGAATTGGCAAAGCAAGAACCCAAAAGGCTATCGCTGATAGTCGCGTTTTATTTTCAATGCTGAACTTTTATTGCCTGTATTCTGATGGTGAATGAGTGTTGGTTCTTGTACAATATTACGCTTCTTTAACATAAGTAATGCTGTAGTTTATTGATTTTTAAGTGATTGAGTACTAAGGTCACTATAGCCAAGTTACTACAGAGTAACGTTTGGTTAATTTGAAATCATAGACACTGGCGTGGCTGCAAAGGGCCACGCTTGGCTGTTTAGAGGGTTATATGAAAATTATCATTACCGGTGGCGCTGGCTTCATTGGTTCCGCCGTTGCGCGGCACATCATCAACGACACCCAAGACCAAATCTTGATCTTAGATAGCCTGACATATGCTGGCAATCTCGAGTCTTTAGCGCCAATAGCAAGCAGCGAACGTTACCAGTTTGCAGAGGTGGATATCTGTAATCGTCAGGAACTGGACCGTGTCTTTGCCGAGTTCCAGCCTGATGCTGTTATGCACTTGGCAGCCGAGAGCCACGTCGATCGTTCCATTGATGGTCCCGCCGCATTTATTGAAACCAATATTGTGGGTACCTATACCCTGTTGGAAGCGGCCCGTCAGTACTGGCAAACTTTAGGTGAGCAGGCCAAGAAGGCATTCCGCTTCCATCATATCTCCACTGATGAAGTTTACGGCGATCTGCACGGTACCGATGATCTGTTCACGGAAACCACACCTTATGCGCCAAGCAGCCCTTATTCAGCTTCGAAAGCCTCAAGCGATCACCTTGTCAGGGCTTGGTTGCGCACTTATGGTCTGCCAACTATCGTAACGAATTGTTCTAACAACTACGGTCCTTACCACTTCCCGGAAAAGCTAATCCCGCTAACCATTCTTAACGCTCTTGAAGGTAAAGTGTTGCCGATCTATGGCAACGGTACTCAAGTGCGTGATTGGCTGTATGTGGAAGATCACGCACGAGCACTGTACAAAGTGGTCTGTGAAGGTGAAGTCGGTGAAACCTACAACATTGGCGGTCATAACGAGCGTAAAAATATCGAAGTTGTGCAAACGATCTGCCGTTTGCTAGACGAATTGGTGCCGAATAAGCCAGGTAATCTGGCTAAGTATGAAGACCTGATCACCTTTGTTACCGATCGTCCTGGTCACGACATGCGCTATGCCATTGATGCCTCAAAAATTGATCGTGAATTGGGCTGGAAGCCTCAAGAAACCTTCGAGAGCGGCATTAGAAAAACGGTTGAGTGGTATCTGGCTAACCAAGCTTGGTGGAGCCGTGTTAAAGATGGTTCATATGCCGGGGAACGTCTGGGTCTAACCCGCTAATTTAAGGTGTGAAAATGAAAGGTATTGTTTTAGCGGGTGGGTCAGGCACACGTCTTTATCCTATTACTCGTGGTGTTTCAAAGCAGCTCTTGCCGATCTACGATAAGCCGATGATTTACTATCCGCTTTCAGTATTGATGCTGGCGGGGATCCGCGACATTCTGATTATCTCCACGCCAGAGGATATGCCGTCATTTAAGCGGTTACTCGGCGACGGGAGTCGTTTTGGCATCTCATTGAGCTATGCCATTCAACCTAGCCCGGATGGATTAGCGCAGGCATTCCTGATTGGCGAAGAGTTCATCAATGGGGACAGTTGTGCTCTGGTATTAGGGGACAATATTTTCTTTGGCCAGAGTTTTGGCAAGAAGTTGACGTCTGTAGTTGATCGTAACCAGGGTGCAACCGTATTTGGCTACCAGGTCATGGATCCTGAACGCTTTGGCGTGGTGGAATTTGATGATGACTTCCGGGCATTATCTCTGGAAGAAAAGCCAGCGAAACCTAAATCCAATTGGGCCGTTACCGGGCTTTACTTCTATGATCATCATGTTGTTGAGATGGCGAAGCAGGTCAAGCCATCCGCACGTGGTGAACTAGAGATCACCACTCTCAACCAGATGTATCTGGATAAAGAGGCTCTCAACGTTGAGTTGCTTGGGCGCGGTTTTGCGTGGTTGGATACCGGTACTCACGATAGTCTGATTGAGGCTTCCCAGTTTGTACATACGATCGAAAATCGCCAAGGGTTCAAAGTTGCTTGCTTGGAAGAGATCGCCTACCGCAAAGGGTGGCTGACTCGTGAGCAAGTAGAGGCTGAGGCTAAACTGCTTAGCAAGACCCTGTACGGGCAGTATTTATTGCAACTGAGTTTGGAGAAATAGAATGCAAGTCACAGATACCAAAATCGATGGTGTGAAGATTATTCAACCCAAGGTATTTGGCGATGCACGAGGCTTTTTCCTTGAGACGTTTGAAAAGAGACGCTACCAGGAAATGTTAGATATCGATCTGGATTTTGTTCAGGATAACCACTCGCGTTCATCACGCGGTGTGCTGCGTGGCCTGCATTTCCAAAAGATAAATCCTCAGGGCAAACTAGTGCGTGTAGTGCGTGGTGAAGTGTTTGATGTCGCGGTTGATATCCGTCCAGGCTCTCCAACGTACGGTGCTTGGGAAGGGGTGATCCTTTCCGAAGAAAACAAAACCCAGTTTTGGGTCCCACCGGGCTTGGCTCATGGTTTTGTTGTGCTTTCTGATGTCGCAGACTTTGAATATAAATGTACGGACTATTACAATCCTGCACATGAAGGCTGTTTGTTATGGAACGATCCAGCGGTGGGAATCGAATGGCCATTAGAGAACCCGCTACTTTCTGAAAAAGATAAAATTGGCAAACTTTTTAAGGAGTTAGGCCAATGAAGGTTTTGTTGACTGGTGCCAATGGGCAATTGGGGCGTTGCTTTATCGATCGCCTACCTGCAGGTTGGGAAATACTGGCAACCGACAGTGATTCTTTGGATATTACTGATTTCGAAAAGGTTAAGAAGACCACACTCACCTTTCTGCCTGATGTGATAGTGAATGCAGCAGCCTATACCGCCGTAGATAAAGCGGAAAATGATTGTGAAATGGCCAAGTTGATCAATGAGCAAGGGCCTAAAAACCTGGCTTTGGCTGCCAAAATCGCCGATTGCCGTCTAGTTCATGTATCAACAGACTATGTCTTTGATGGTCTGGCTGATACACCTTACTGCGAAAATGACATAACTAACCCGTTAGGGGTTTATGGTAAGACTAAACTAGATGGTGAGATTGCTGTCATGGTTACCCAGCCAGAAGCTATCATTATCCGCACCGCTTGGGTATTCAGTGAGTATGGCAATAATTTCGTGAAAACAATGCTGCGTCTGGCGCAAGATCGCGACGTTTTGGGCATTGTATCAGACCAGCGCGGTTGCCCAACTTACGCTGGTGATATTGCTGCTGCCATCATCGACCTGTTGAAAGCTGATGCGGAAGGTGGCATTTATCATTTTTGCGGTGACAAAGATGTTACTTGGAACGAATTCGCCGAATTTATCTTCACCTCTGCGTTTGAGCAAGGTCTTTTGACCCGTAGCCCGACGGTTAACGCTATCACCACCGATCAATACCCAACTCCTGCACAAAGACCTAAGTATTCGCTGTTAAATTGCGAAAAAATCAAAGCGTGTGGGGTTGTGCTATCCCAGTGGCAAGATAGAGTCGGCAGTGTAGTCAAGAGCTGTTCAGAACCAGCATAGGAAGTCAATAAGTGCATTGCGTCGTGCCCAGCGAACCGGCTGGGCACCGCGACTACGTTTAATATACTGTTCTCCTAACATCTAATAACCCATATCCCTATGATAGTATTCAATAAAACCCCTCTCAGTATCCCTCCGTCATTTGTCAACTGAACACCTACTCGAAGATGTTTCCTTACTCAATAGAAGCCGTGGTCCATATCACTGCTAGTGAGTTGGTTGTTTTTACTGCAATTCAATTAAGAACATACTGAAACTATCAAGAATCTAAAGGTGTTTTAATCGATATGGTGGTAGCATATGGCCCGAAGTTTTGTGTGGACGAACCCTATTAGTCTATTTTGGCTTTTATGGCAAGTAGTCGGGCTTTTCTCGGGGAAAAATCCACTCTAAAGTTGAGATATATCTATTGGCTACTGCATGCCAAGGGCGGTAGCGTGCTTTTTTTTGGCAATCTGGTGGGTATATTTGTTGAAAATACCGAATTTTCATGGTGTTGATGTGATATTCAAAATGGAACGTTAATGGGATTTTTCTTATTGACTATTTGGTTTTTATGTATTAATAGTGTTTCATTTTGTGGGGTGTTGATTCGATTTTTAAATGGCATAAACCGTAGGGGAACTAATGAACATGACAAGTATCCTCTATTATGGTAGGGGATGGAGATAAAACCAACCGGTTATCGTTTCTAGTAAATTACTCATATACATTTAAGGTTTATGAATGACCAATTATTATTTGATATATAAACCCACGTGAGGCATTTCCAAGTAACCTTGTCAGTATTTGTGTGAGTTCAGCAATAATCATTGGAATATTTTGATGAAAAAAAGCAACAGTTCATCACCAATCGCTATAGTATCGAGCTTTTGGCTGCATAGAAAACTTATTCTTAATCTAACCAAAAGAGAAGTGTCTGGCAGATATAAAGGTTCGGTCTTTGGCATTCTTTGGTCTTTCTTTAACCCTATCTTTATGCTGGTGGTTTATACTTTTGTTTTTAGTTTTATCTTCAACGCACGCTGGAGTACAGAGAGTACCTCCAGAGCTGAATTTGCATTGGTGTTATTTGCAGGGTTGATTGTTTTTAACTTTTTCAGCGAGTGTGCAATAAAATCACCAGGATTAATATTATCTAATGTAAACTATGTCAAGAAGGTGATTTTTCCATTAGAAATATTACCCATAATTAGCGCATGTTCCGCATTGTTTCATGCGGCAATCAGTATTGTTGTTTGGCTGATCTTTTATACTATCGAAGCTGGCATTCCACATATCACTGTGTTTCTGCTTCCAGTTATATTATTACCATTGTTCATTTTTGTTACCGGTGTAGGTTGGTTGCTGTCTTCTTTAGGCGTATTTTTGCGAGATGTAGGGCAAATGATTACGATCTTGGTCACTGCACTCATGTTCTTATCACCTATTTTTTATCCAATCACCGCTATTCCAGAAAAGTATAGGCCACTGCTAAACCTTAATCCTTTAGCACCTGCTATCGCACAATTCCGAGATGTCATGTATTTTGGTGTTATTCCTTCATCGGTTAGTTATATCATCTATTTAGTTGGTTGCTTGGTTTTTGCCTGGTTCGGTTTTTTTGTTTTCCAAAAAACGAGAAAGGGATTTGCAGATGTCCTCTGATAATATAGCCATCAGCATTAAAGATATAAGAAAATGTTTCTATGTCTATAATAATCCGCATGACAGATTAAAACAGTTTGTATTGCCGAAATTAAAACGCCTTATCACTAGTGAGTCAGAAAACTACTATAAAGAATTCTGGGCGTTAAATGGTATCTCTTTTGACGTTATGAAAGGCGAAACCGTTGGTCTTATTGGCAAAAATGGCAGTGGAAAATCCACCCTTTTGCAGGTTATTTGCGGTACGTTGACTGCGACAAGTGGTACAGTGGAGACTACAGGCCGAATAGCTGCCCTACTTGAGTTAGGCTCAGGGTTCAACCCTGAGTTTACCGGCAGAGAGAATATCTATCTTAACGCTGCAATTTTGGGTCTTTCCAAATCGGAAATCGATAATAAATTCGATGCTATTGCCGCCTTTGCTGATATCGGAGACTTTATTGAGCAGCCGGTCAAAACCTACTCTAGCGGTATGGTGGTCAGGCTGGCCTTTGCAGTGCAGGCACAAGTCGATCCTGATATCCTTATTGTCGATGAAGCTTTGGCTGTTGGCGATGCTAAGTTTCAAGCGAAGTGTTTTGACCGTTTAAGACAGTTGAAGAATAATGGAACCAGTATCCTGTTAGTGACCCACTCTGGTGAGCAGATTGTCACGCATTGCGACAAAGCGGTCCTTCTTAGTGGTGGGAATAAGTTATATCAAGGTTCTCCTAAAGTCGCTGTCAACAAATATATGGACATACTGTTTGGCAAAACCCAGAGTCCAGCCAAAGATGATGTGGTAACTGAAGCTAGTGCCCTAGGAAACAATACCCAAAACTCAGCGTCATCTGTTGCGGCGGGGTTGAGCTTGGATACAGACTGCTTTAATACCAAGGCTAATTATAATAAAAACGAATATCGCTGGGGTGATCGTGCCGCTTCTTGGCTAGATTATCAATTATTTGCTGGGGAACGCCTTAACCCAGCAACTGTCTATGCTGACGAAAAAATAAAAATTCGTTGTTCAATTTATTTCGAAAAAAATATACATAACCCTATCATTGGTTTTGCAGTGAAAACCAAGGAAGGAGTGACGGTATATAATACAAATTCACATTTGCTAAATGAAGATACCCTTCAACATGGTAGGGAAAACACCCACTCAATTGTTGAATTTGAATTCGATAACAAACTAGGCGCTGGTGATTATTTCATTTCTTTAGGGATCGCCTCTATGAAGGATAATGAGGTGGTACCGCATGATAGGCGATACGATGTAATTCATTTCCTTGTGCCAACTGTGGAATCTTTTTCAGGGATGACAAACTTAGAATTAAACCTAAAAATTAACTCTTCATTTGGTAAATAATTATGTTTTTAGATACTAATCTTTATTCTTTTCGCGAAGCTTCAGGTATCTGGGCTCGTGTTGATTACACCGGTATTCCTTATAGTGATGGCGATGCTCAAGAGAATCTACTATTAAATATCGTCAGCAATACTAAAGATCGCAGCGTATCATCTCCGGAACTTAGAGCTCGGTGTTCAGATTGGGTAACCACCTATCATTTTTCCAGCTTACGTTCTAATTTACTGCGGCCATTAAATTCGCTCTTCACCCCAGGCGTCAAAATACTTGAAATAGGTGCCGGCTGTGGTGCGATTACTCGTTTCTTGGGGGAGTCGGGAGCCGAGGTTCTTGCTCTTGAAGGGAGCTTAAGACGTGCTGCAATAGCACGAGCCAGAACGCTGGACCTTGCCAATGTAACCGTTGTCAGTGAACGTTTCGACGACTTTGAATGTGAAGAAAAATTTGATGTGATTACCTTGATTGGCGTACTTGAATACTCCAATTTGTTCAGCCAAGGTAGTGATAGTGCTATCAGCATGCTTAACAACATCAAAGCGCGTCTCAAACCTGATGGTAAACTGTTGATCGCGATCGAAAACCAGTTGGGCCTCAAATATTTTGCTGGTGCGCGGGAGGATCATATTGGGCAGGTTATGTATGGCATTGAAGGTCGCTATACGAAACAGCAGGCTGAAACCTACGGTCATCATGTCTTGCTAGAGAAGCTTGCTACGGTAGGGTTATCTTCAGTACAGACGTTATTGCCTTTCCCTGATTATAAACTGCCCGTATCGGTGGTAACGGAGGTAGGAGCCAACAGTGATGAGTTTGATGCCTCTGTTTTTGCCACTCAGTCAGTTCGTGCCGATATGCAGTTGCCAGAGAAGCTGCATTTAATTCCTGAGCTGGCATGGCCCGTTGTTTTCAATAACAAGCTAGCGGTTGAAATGAGCAACTCTTTCCTATTGGTTGCCAGTAATACCGCTGCGGAAGTTTTAGATAAAAATCTACTTGCTGTGCATTATGGTGGGGAAAGGCACCGTCCATTTAGCAAAAAGACGGTTTTTAAATATACCGCGGAAAATCAGGTTGTTGTTAAAAGAGAGTTGCTGAGTGACGTCTTGGCTCCGGATGATAAACTTATCGGCTTTAGACTTGATGGTTATGAAACCTATATCAAAGGCCCCTCATTATCGACAGAGTTTATCAAGATTGTGACGACTCCGGGGTGGTCGATGGAGTACGTAGCTGGCTATTTCCGTTATTATATCGAGTGTCTGGAAATAGCACTGCGTGGTGAAGGGGTGAGCTATGATGAATTTACCCAGAGTACCATGTTACCACCGACTTATCTGGATGCTATTCCTTCCAACTTTGTCATCGATGCAGAAGGGCAGCCACGCTATTTTGAACGTGAATGGTTGGCAAAAGAAGGGTTAACTGTTGGCCACTTGGTTTTCCGTGCGGCCTTGTCCCTACTAGGTAAGATATCTTGCTTCGCAATTCCTGATTCTGGCTCTTCTCTTACACGGGGAGAGTTCATCCAGCAGCTTTTTGAGGCATTGTCTTTCTCTGCTGATAAATCCTTACTTGACGATTATCTTCAGCTAGAGTCTGCATTACATGCTTTCTCAACTGGTGAACAGGAAAGTTCACTCATAACCTGGTACCCGGAACATGTTTTACCCGGTCTCTATGAGGTGAATGATGCTGAATGTGTTTCCATGTCTTTTGCCCAGATAAAAGAGAACTTGCACCAAGCGAAAGAAGTGATTGCCAGCCAGCAGCAATCCAAAGACATTGCGGAAAAACTGGCTCATGACAGGCTCGCTGAAATTGCAGCTTTGCACAGTGCAAAAGATATTGCTGAAAGTTTTGCATATGACCGATTAGATAAAATTCATAAGTTGGAAGCAGAGTTACAGATGTATCAGTCTGGAATTTTAGGGAAATTATCCAGACTCATTAAAGGTAATAGGAACTGAAATGAGCAAACTGCATTGGTCGATCGATTACTTTGTTCAACAAAATGGTACTATCTTCAGCTATGGATGGATTTTTCATGAAGATAAAAGTATTACCAAGCTTTGTTTATCTTTGCCTGAAAGTGATACTGATAATGTTCTGAAAATCGACTATGGGAAGTGCAGGGATGATGTTGGTGCTTATTTTTCAAGCTTTAAGCAAGCCAAGCATTCCGGATATATTATTTATGGTTCATTTGGCTCAGAAGCTAAGATTGCAGATCTAAAATTGTTATGTACCTATTCAGATGGTTCGACTGAGAGCGTTGACATACCAAATAGTTGTTTAAATGTGGCTATAGATGTAGATAGTGGCGGAGCAACATCGAAGAAACTGATTTTTAAACAGTTTACGGTGTTGCTCAAACGTGCCTTCATGTTGATAAAATCTGGCAAATTTTCATTGTTATATGAAAAGTTCAGCCGATATAAAAATAAAACCCCGAGTAAAAACCTTGGCTCAGCTGACGATATTGTTGCATTTCTCAATCCAGCGGAGAGAGAACGAGTCATCTTTTTAATCGATCATGATTTGGGTGGTGGAGTTAACCATTATAGAAATCGATTGATTCAAGAGAAGATGAGTGCTGGTTACTCGGCACTGGTGCTTTCTTTTGATATAACCACATTATCTTATAAATTGATCGTTCGCGGTGAAAAAGGCGAGTTTAAGTTTAAAATACCTGGTTATAAATTTATCTATGACCTGCTTGCCTTCGTTAAAATAAAAGAGATCATCTATAATACAGGAGTTTCATTTACGAGTCCGGAAGAAATACCGGGTTTTCTTATCGGTTTGAAAATGAAAACTAATGCTCAACTGATAACTCAGGCCCATGATCTCTTCCCGTTATGTCCATCCCACTTCCTGATTAACGACCAAGGGAAGTATTGTGACATACCGGATCCGTCAGTTTGCGCTTCATGTTTACGTAACAATACCTTTGGATTTACTACTTTATTTGAATCAAATGATATAGAAGAGTGGCGAGACAAGTGGGGGGATTGATGATCGCCTCTGACAAAATTGTTACTTTTTCTCAAAACACTCTGGATCTCTATCGGCGTGTTTACCCGCAGATCCAAGAAGAAAATGCAGTTGTTATTCCTCATACTGTAGATTATCTCCCAGCTAAGGCGAATATAGAGCAGACACAGCAGTTGAAAATAGGTGTCGTCGGAATAATTGGCTATCATAAGGGGGCGCAAATTGTTAAGGAGTTGGCTCAAGAAATAAAAGATAAGCAATACCCTGCGGAAATAGTTATTATTGGCACTGTTGAATCATCCTGTCCTGCAGATATTGTTACTCAAACTGGGGCATACAAGCATGAGGAGTTGCCAAGTTTGCTTGAAAAGCATGGTGTTAATATCATTTTATTCCCATCTATTTGGCCTGAAACGTTTTCTTATGTGGTTCAGGAAATGATGGAGCTAGGTTACCCTGTTGCTAGTTTTGATCTGGGAGCTCCAGCCGAACGCCTTAGAACTTATCAAGATGGTTTAGTCTTGTCTTCTATGTCAGCTGGAATCGTGTTGCAAGAGTTGGTAAAATTTCACCGGCAAGTATATTCAATCCAATGAGGCAGATATGTCTGAAGTTCATGTTTTTACCAGTGCGGCATTCAATTACATTCCTAAAGTGAGAATGCTTTTTCAGTCCATTAGGAAATATCACCCAGAATGGACTATCCATCTTGCTTTAGCCGATGAAAAAAGGCCCGAAATTGACTTGAGCAACGAGCCTTTTGATGAAGTTGTTTCCGTTTCTGAATTGGATATACCTGATTGGAAAGGTTGGGCTTATTGCCATACCATCGTTGAACTGGCGACGGCCATCAAGCCTTTCATGTTAGCGCGGTTGTTACAGTTACCAGGCTGCAAGAAAGTTATCTATCTTGATCCAGACACAGTGGTTTTCTCACGCCTGGATGATATCCTGGAAGCTCTTGATTCAGCGAATGTGGTGTTGACTCCACATCAAACCAAGCCAGAGACTTCGTTGTCAGCGGTAATGGATAATGAAATTTGCAGCCTGAAGCACGGTGTTTACAACCTTGGATTCTGCGCAGTTGCCGCGACTGATGTGGGCCTGTCATTCGCTAAATGGTGGGGGGAGCGCATCTATCACTTCTGCCGTGCGGACATTCCTAATGGTTTGTTTACCGACCAGCGCTGGATTGATCTGGTACCTGCATTCTTTACTGATGTTGCGATTATGCGTTCTAGCCGTCACAACGTTGCGACATGGAACCTGACGACCCGTGAATTTACTATTGATTCTCAAGGTAACTATTTTGTTGATGGTGAACCATTAGGTTTCTACCACTTTACCGGTTTCGACAGTGGTGCGCATAGGATCATGGCATCCAAAAATGCGGGTGAAAACTCGGATGTGCATAAGCTTATTGATTGGTATGACGATCAAACCAAGAACTTGGCTCAAGATCCATTAGCTAAGGTGGTTTGGGCATACGGTCAGCACTCTGACGGATCGGCTATTTCTAAAGCGCAACGTATCGTTTACCGCGAACGAATTGACCTACAAAATGCTTTCCCAACGCCTTTTGACGTCACTACCTATAATCAGTGGTGGATTACGCAAGGTGCAAAAGAGTATCCAGAGCTGTTTGATCCACAAACCAAAGATGAAGCTTTACGCCAATTTAGTATTGTTCTGACGCCTGGTTTCCGTGGTGGTAATGCCGAATTCGATAAAGACCGGTTTGTGAGTATGATAAAGCGTTCCCTGACAAATCCACGGGTTGGTATGACTCTGGGTAAAAGAGGGTGGGAAGTGCTTAAGAATGAAGGTATTAAAGGCATCAAGCGCCGCTTTCTAAACTAAAATATCTGATTAATTATCTATGCCCTGTATTAAACCAAACGTTTACCAAATACAGGGCTTTTTTCTTTTCTTGATGATGAAGGTTTTTAACTACCTGATTTTAAACTATAATTGATACTGGCTGTTATATGATTTTTTGGATGACACATATTGGATTTTTAGGAGGTAACATGATGGAGTCGTTATGTGTTCGCCAGAATACCCACGTACTTAATTTGGTGTTTTAAGTGAAAATAATTGCATCTCTTGTGTTGTATCGACATGAGTATCAATCTGTAAGCAGAACCTTGACTTCCTTGTTAGAGGAGGATAGTGTTTCAAAGCTGGTTATTGTAGATAATGGCGCGCATTGCCACTGGTTGCTAGAACTGGATAATCCCAAAATTGAAGTTATTCGTGTTGAGGAGAATGCAGGCTTCGGTGCTGGTCATAATCAGGTGTTTTCTCGCTTCCAAGAGCATTCAGGCCATTTTTTAATTTGTAATCCAGATATTGATTTTAAAAAAGGTGAAGTGGATAAGCTATATCAGTTTTGCTTACAAGGTAATATTGACTTGGCTGTTCCCAAAATTGTTTACCCTGACGGGCGCTTACAACATGCGTGTAAAACATTGCCATCACCTTATCAATTGTTTATGCGGAGATTTATCTCTCAATTTACAAGTTCGCTAAATCAAGACTACGAACTCCATGCTGCGGATTATAGTAAAGCATTCTTTGCACCTTCGCTTTCTGGTTGTTTTATGTTGGTGAGTAATAAGGCTATTCGTGACGTTGGTTATTTTGATACGCGCTTCTTTCTCTATCTTGAAGATGTTGATTTATCAAGAAGAATTTGCGAAGGCCATAAGGTAAGCTATTGCCCTGACTCGGTTGTTGTTCACGAGTCGCAGCGGCGTTCTTACAGAGATAAGCGTTTTTTGGCTTACCATATTATTTCTGCCGTGAAATACTTCAATAAATGGGGATGGTTCTTCGATCAACAAAGAACAGATTTAAACAATCGTTGTTTAAGTAAACTCCCTAGAGCTGAAAATAACATGCCGCAATTTACTCGTGTTGAGGATGATAAATAAAGTAACTCGGTATTGGTAGGCGTTTTCTTACTACAGATGTAATCGATCAAAATAGTATGTCGTTCCTTGTTGGCTCTCTTATTAAAAGTAATAATAAAAATGTCTGTGGCCAAAGCCGAAAAGATAAATGTCAAATATCACTTTGACTCTATAGATATTTTAAGAGGTTTCGCTGCAATATCTGTCGTTGTTTACCATGTGATCGAGCACTTCAATTGGTCATCATTTCCTATCAGCGGACCTCTTCTTTGGTTCCGATTTGTTTGGATGGGCGTTGACATGTTTTTTGTGATTTCGGGTTTTGTTATTGCTATGTCTGTTTTTAAACAGCTGGAGAACAATGGGAAAGAAAAATTCATATCGTCCTTTATGAAAAGGCGATTGCGTACTGGAACTATCCATGGATGGTGGTATTTTTCCGAACGTTGTTGGCATCAGCATTCGGCATGATAATTCTGTCTCTGTGTTCTCTTAAAGTAACACCGATTCTTAAGAGAGTTTTATATCCTCTTTACTATTGCGGCACTATCTCTTATGGCATCTACCCATTCTGCTATCAGTCAAAAAACTTGATTGGCTATCCCATGGGCAGTCGCTCACGCTAGTTTTAGCCTTAACATTAGTGATGGCTTCGCTTTCATGGCACGTCTTTGAAAAACACTTTATGAAAAAGTAGTGACTAACCAAGCGTCCAGTAGATGAGAACTTGAAGTCAATCGCCCAAGTATACTCTTTATGCAATTATGTGACCTATCGCACCAATCACTACCCAGCGAACACAATCCTGAGTTAACATGTTGGCCACATCAAAAACCTGTTGGCCAAGAGCCGTGATACAGGTGTCATCCTCAGACAGGAGTTCCTAATGTCCAAACAGCAAATCGGCGTTGTCGGCATGGCGGTGATGGGCCGCAATCTGGCTTTGAACATCGAAAGCCGTGGCTACACCGTTTCTATCTTTAACCGTTCAGGCGACAAGACTGACGAAGTTATCGCAGAGAACCCGGGCAAAAACCTGGTGCCGCACTATACCGTCGAAGAGTTTGTTGCATCGCTGGAAACACCGCGCCGCATTTTGCTGATGGTAAAAGCGGGCGAAGCTACGGACAAGACCATTGCCTCGCTGACTCCGCACCTGGATAAAGGCGATATCCTGATAGACGGTGGTAACACCTACTATCAGGACACTATCCGTCGTAACCGCGAGCTGTCTGCTCAGGGCTTCAACTTTATTGGCACCGGCGTTTCCGGTGGCGAAGAAGGGGCGCTGAAAGGGCCTTCAATCATGCCTGGTGGCCAGAAAGAAGCTTACGAGCTGGTGGCACCCATCCTGAAGAAAATCGCTGCTGTGGCCGAAGGTGAGCCATGCGTGGCCTATATCGGTGCCGACGGTGCTGGCCACTACGTGAAGATGGTGCACAACGGTATCGAATATGGCGACATGCAGCTGATCGCAGAAGCCTACTCCTTGCTGAAGCAGGCGCTGAATCTGAACAACGAGCAGCTGGCTGAAACCTTCGCCGAGTGGAACAAGGGCGAACTGAACAGCTACCTGATCGACATCACCAAAGACATCTTCACCAAGAAAGACGAAGAGGGTAAATACCTGGTTGATGTGATCTTGGATGAAGCGGCCAACAAAGGCACCGGCAAATGGACCAGCCAGAGCTCTCTGGATCTGGGCGAGCCACTGTCATTGATCACCGAGTCGGTGTTTGCGCGTTACTTGTCTTCTCTGAAAGACCAGCGCGTAGCGGCTTCTAAAGTCCTGACCGGCCCGAAGGTTGCAGCCTTCAGCGGCGAGAAAGCCGAGTTTGTCGAGAAAGTTCGTCGCGCTCTGTACCTGGGTAAAATCGTTTCTTATGCACAGGGCTTCTCTCAGTTGAAAGCGGCCTCCAAGGAAAACAACTGGGATCTGAACTACGGCGAAATTGCCAAGATCTTCCGTGCCGGCTGCATCATCCGCGCTCAGTTCCTGCAGAAGATCACCGATGCCTACGTTGAGAATGCCGACATCGCCAACCTGCTGCTGGCACCTTACTTCAAGCAAATCGCCGATGAGTATCAGCAGGCGCTGCGTGACGTGGTTTCCTATGCGGTGCAGAACGGCATCCCAACGCCAACCTTCTCTGCGGCCATCGCGTACTACGACAGCTACCGTTCTGCTGTACTGCCTGCCAACCTGATCCAGGCGCAGCGTGACTACTTCGGTGCTCACACTTATAAGCGTACCGACAAAGAAGGCGTATTCCATACCGAATGGATGGAATAATCCCGCACGTTGAACGATAAAAAAAGCCGCCGAGGTTAACGCCCGGCGGCTTTTTTATTTCCTGCAAAACAGGATTATTTCTTCTCGTGCCGTTCGCGCAGGCGGCCAATCACCTTGCTCAAATCCAGCTCCTGATCCTGCAACAGCACCAGCAGGTGGTAAATCAGGTCGGAAGCTTCGTTGGTCAGCTCTTCGCGATCGTTCACCGTGGCGGCCAGGGCGGTTTCTACGCCTTCCTCGCCCACCTTCTGTGCAATACGCTTGGTACCGCTGGCATACAGCTTGGCTGTGTAAGAGCTATCCGGGCTGGCGGTTTTACGCGAAGCCAACAATTGCTCAAGCTGGTACAGGAAGCCCCAGTCGCTACTTGCCGGATGGAAGCAACTGTCGTTGCCCAAATGGCAGGTTGGGCCGATCGGGTTGGCCAGGATCAGCAGGGTATCGTTATCGCAGTCTGGCGTAATGCTGACCACGTTAAGGAAGTTGCCTGAGCTTTCGCCTTTGGTCCACAGGCGCTGCTTGGTGCGTGAGAAGAACGTCACCTTGCCAGTTTGCTCGGTCACGTCCAGCGCGGCTTGATCCATATAGCCCAGCATTAATACTTCGCCGGAAACGGCATGTTGTACGATTGCCGGCATCAGGTTGTCGGTTTTTGCCCAATCCAGCTTAGCTTTCTGTTGTTCTGTTAACACACGCGTATCTCCACGCCTTTCTCTGCCAGGAACCTTTTCAGTTCGCCGATATTGATGATTTGCTTATGGAATACCGAAGCCGCCAGCGCGCCGTCAACGTCGGCATCGCGGAAGGCTTCCAGGAAGTGTTCCATGGTACCGGCACCGCCGGAGGCGATCAGCGGCACCTTGCACACCTCACGTACCCGCTTCAGCTGTTCCAGATCGTAACCGTTGCGTACGCCGTCCTGGTTCATCATGTTGAGCACAATCTCCCCGGCGCCACGCTTTTGCACTTCCTGCACCCAATCGAGGGTTTGCCACTCGGTGACTCGGGTGCGGCTTTCATCTCCGGTATATTGGTTGACGTGGTATTTGCCAGTTTCGGCTTCATACCAGGTGTCGATCCCGACCACGATGCACTGCACACCGAAGCGATCTGCCAGGCGGCTGATCAGCGTTGGGTCGGCCAGCGCAGGGGAGTTGATGGAGATTTTGTCCGCCCCAAAGGAGAGGATCTGGCTGGCGTCTTCGGCACTCTTGATGCCCCCGGCCACGCAGAACGGAATATCGATCACTTCCGCAACCCGTGATACCCAGCTTTTATCTACCACCCGGCCATCGCTGGAAGCGGTGATATCGTAAAAGACCAGTTCGTCGGCACCTTCTTGCGCGTAGCGCTGGGCCAGCGGCACGATGTCGCCAATGATTTCGTGGTTACGGAACTGTACGCCCTTGACCACTTGCCCGTCCTTAACGTCCAGACAAGGGATTATCCGTTTTGCCAGCATGCGATAGCCTCCTCAACGCTGAATTTACCATCCAACAGGGCGCGCCCGACGATCACCCCTTCCACACCACTGCCACGCAACTGGGCGATATCGTCCAGGTTGCCGATGCCGCCAGAAGCCTGGAAGGCGATCTGCGGATAGCGCTGGCACACTTCCTGATACAGCCCCACATTAGAGCCTTTCAGCGTACCGTCGCGTGAGATATCGGTGCACAGCACATGTTTCAGGCCAAACGGCAGGTATTGTTCAACCACCTGTTCCAGTGTGGCCTCCGAGTCTTCCTGCCAACCGCTGATAGCCACGTTCTTGCGGCCTGCGGCATCGATGCGTACGTCCAGCGCCAGCACCATGGCATCGGCACCGTAGCGTTCAAACCAACCCTGCACCATCTCTGGCTGCTTGACTGCAGTGGAGCCGATGACCACACGCGTGGCTCCGGCTTCCAGCAGTGCCGCAACGTCTTGTTCGTTACGGATACCGCCGCCAACCTGTACTGGCACGCTCACTCCGGCCAGCAGTTTACGCAACAGCGGGATCTGGCGAGCCGCCGGGTCTTTGGCCCCGGTCAAATCAACCAGGTGTAAAACTTGCGCCCCTTGCTGCTGATAGTCTTGCAGACGCAGCAGCGGATCGTTGCCGTAGTCGCGCTGTTGGCCGTAATCGCCCTGATGCAGGCGCACTACGTTACCGTCGATCAAATCCAAAGCGGGAATAATCATGCTGCCTACATCTCCAGAAAGTTCTTCAACAGTTGCGCCCCGGCGTTGCCAGATCGCTCTGGATGAAACTGCACGCCAAAGAAGTTGTCTTTTTGTACGGCGGCGGTGAAGGGCTCGCCGTAGTTCGCCTGAGCGATGGTGCTTGAGCATATCGGCATCGCATAACTGTGAACGAAGTAAAAGTAAGCACCATCCTCGATGCCGCGGAACAAATGATCGCCGGCCTGAGCCGTAACCTGGTTCCAGCCCATATGGGGCAGAGGCAGGCCAAAATCGGTCATCTGTGTTACCGGAGTATCGATAATCCCTAGCGTTTTGATACCCCCATTTTCTTCACTGCTGGCTGCCAGCAACTGCATGCCCAGGCAGATCCCCAGCACCGGCTGGGTACAGGCTTTGATCAGATCGATCAGGTCGCGCTGTTCCAACTGGTCCATCGCCGCCTGTGCAGTGCCTACACCAGGCAGGAACAGTTTGTCGGCGCGCAGCACGATCTCCGGATCGCGGCTCACCTGTGGCTGATAGCCCAGGCGTTGCACCGCATAGTTGACCGAGGCGAGGTTGGCGCAGCCGGTATCCAGGATCACCACGTTCATCACAGCACTCCTTTCGAGCTAGGCAGCGTATTACCCTCAACGCGGATCGCCTGGCGCAGCGTGCGGCCAAACACCTTGAACAGGCTTTCGACGCGGTGATGGTCGTTTTTGCCTTTGGTGCGCAGGTGCAGGGTGCAGCCCATGGTGTAAGACAGCGAGCGGAAGAAGTGCTCGATCATCTCGGTGCTGAGATCGCCTACGCGTTGGTAGTTGAACTCGGCTTTATATTCCAGGTGCGGGCGGCCGGAGATATCCAGTGCGCAACGGGCCAGGCATTCATCCATCGGCAACACGAAGCCGAAGCGTGCGATGCCGCGTTTGTCACCTAGGGCTTTACTCAAAGCTTCGCCCAGCGCCAATCCGGTGTCTTCTACCGTGTGGTGATCGTCGATGTACAGATCGCCGTTCACCTGAATATCCATCCGGAAGCCGCCGTGGGTGGCAATCTGATCCAGCATGTGGTCGAAGAAGCCGACGCCGGTTTTGATCTTGCTGCCGCCTTCACGATCCAACCAGACCTTAACGTCAATCTGCGTCTCTTTGGTCACGCGGTTAACGTGCGCATAGCGATCGCGTTTGGTCAGTTGTTGGGTGATGGCCTGCCAGCCCAGCGCCTGGCGCTGATACAGCAGCCCCTGAATACCCATATTGGCTGCCAGTTGGATGTCGGTTTGACGATCGCCAATCACATAGCTGTTGGCCACGTCTATTACGCCCGGCTCCAGATAGCCTTTGACCATGGCGACCTTCGGTTTACGACATTCGCAATGGTCTTCCGGCTTGTGCGGGCAGATCAGGATATCGTCGAATTTGACGCCCTGTGAGCTTAGGATCTGCATCATCAGGTTGTGCGGTGGATCGAAGGTTTCCTGCGGGAAGCTGGCGGTGCCGAGGCCGTCCTGATTGGTGATCATCACCAGGGTGAAACCAGCTTGCTGCAAGGCCAGCAGGGCAGGGATCACCTCCGGCTCCAGCGCCAGTTTATCCAGGCGGTCGACCTGGAAATCTTCAGGGGGTTCAGCAATCAGCGTGCCGTCACGGTCAATAAAGAGATATTTTTGGCTCACGTTGGCTCCTATGCGCCGGGCAGAGTATTGAGTGCGTCAACGACGCGCTGGCATTCGTTTCGGGTGCCGATGGTGATACGCAGGCAACCGGACAGGCCAGGCTGTTTATTTTGGTCTCGCAAGATAATGCCCTGATCCCATAAGGTTTTAAAGACATGACTTGAGGCGGTAAAGCGAACCAGCAGGTAATTGCTGTCACTGGTGAAGACCTGCTCCACGCAGGCGCAGTCTTGTAACGCCTGTTGTAGCCAACTGCGGTTGGCGGCAATCTCGGTGACGCGCTGGCGCATAACGCGGATCCCCTCGGTGCTCAGCGCCTGGGCGGCGATATCGGCCACCGGGGTTGAGAGCGGATACGGGGCAATCACTTTCAGCAGCAGGGCGATCACGTCCTCATTGGCCAGGGTAAAGCCGCAGCGCAGGCCAGCCAGAGCAAAGGCTTTGGACAGCGTGCGTAATACTACCAGGTGTGGGTAATCGCTCAGCCAGCTAGCAACCGACGCCTGCGGGCAGAATTCAATATAAGCTTCATCGATGGCGACGATAGCTTTGCCTTTGGCCAGTTCCAGCAGGTTGCGCAGATCGTCGGGATCGAGCAGATTGCCGGTCGGGTTATTCGGGCTGCAGGCGTAGATCAGCTTGACGTTATCCAGGCTGGCGGCAATGGCAGGCAGATCGAGCTGCCAGTCTTCTTTGGCTTCGACCGTGCGGCGCTCTACGCCAAACGTCTCGGCGCTGACGGCGTACATGCCGTAAGTCGGTGGGCAGAACAAGATAGCGTCTTTACCTGGCTCGCAAAAGGCACGGATCAGCAGTTCGATACCTTCATCTGCGCCACGGCTGACCAACACCTGGTCTTTATTCACCCCGGCGTAGGCGGCGTAGCGCTCAATCACCAGCGCGGGTTGGCATTCCGGATAGCGGTTAAAGGTCTGGGCGGTCAGCTGAAACTCTGGTGCAACCGGGTATTCGTTGGCATTCAGCCAGACATCACCCTTGCCACCAAGGCGGCGGGCCGACTGATACGGGGTCAGCTCGCGCACGTTTTTGCGTGCTAATTCTTCGATGCTCATGCTTGCTCCTTCAGTGCGGCGACGCGTAGGGTCACGGCGTTTTTGTGGGCGACCAACTGTTCGGCGGCAGCCAGGATTTCAATGGTCGGGGCCAGGGTCATAAAGCCTTTTGGCGTCAGTTCCTGTACCGTCATGCGCTTTTGGAAATCCGCCAGCCCCAGGCTAGAGCAGGTGGCGGTATAGCCATAGGTTGGCAGCACGTGGTTGGTGCCGGAGGCATAATCCCCGGCAGATTCCGGCGACCAGTCACCGAGGAACACCGAACCAGCGCTGGTGATGCTGTCTACCAGATCGCGCGCACTGCGGGTCTGAATAATCAGATGCTCTGGGCCGTACTGGTTGCTGATGGCGACACACTCGGCCAAATCCTTCGCCACAATCAGGCGGCTGCTGGCCAGAGCTTGGCGAGCGGTTTCTGCCCGTGGCAGTTGCGCCAGCTGTTGCTCAACCGCCATGGCGACCGCTTCGGCCATCGCGGCGTCTGGGGTTAACAGAATGACCTGTGAGTCTGGGCCATGCTCGGCCTGAGACAGCAGATCGGAAGCGACAAACGCCGGGGTTGCGCCGCTGTCTGCAATTACCAGCACCTCGGAAGGGCCAGCAGGCATATCGATGGCCGCACCGTCCAACCGTTGGCTGATCTGACGTTTGGCTTCAGTCACGAAGGCGTTGCCCGGCCCGAAGATTTTCGCTACCCGTGGCACCGAATCCGTGCCAAACGCCATGGCGGCAATCGCCTGCGCGCCACCAACCTGGAACACTTCCTGCACGCCACAGAGTTTGGCGGCATACAGGATCTCATCGGCAATCGGCGGTGGTGAACACAGCACCACGCGGCGGCAACCGGCAATGCGTGCCGGGGTCGCCAACATCAATACCGTGGAGAACAGCGGTGCGGAGCCACCAGGGATATACAGACCCACCGAATCGATTGGACGGGTCACCTGCTGACAACGCACGCCGGGCAGGGTTTCTACGTCCACCGCTGGCAGTTGTTGCGCATTGTGGAAGGTTTCCACGTTGGCGACGGCTACCGCCATCGCCTGTTTGATCTCGTCACCTAGACGGGCGCAGGCCTGGTCAATCTGCTCTGCCGTTACGCGTAATGCCGCGACTTCGGTTTTATCAAACTTGGCGCTGTACTCACGTAGCGCGCGGTCCCCGTTGGCTTTCACGCTATCGAGGATCTCACGCACCGTGCGGGTGATGCTGTCCGAAGCCGAAATGGCCGGGCGCATCAGCAACTCCGCGCGCTGTTCCGCGCTGCAGCTGCCCCAATTGACGACGGTATTGAAGTTTGGCATGGCGTTACTCCATCATCTTCTCAATTGGCAGCACCAGAATGGAGCTGGCACCCAGGGCCTTCAGTTTTTCCATGGTTTCCCAGAACAGAGTCTCACTGCTGACCATGTGCATGGCTACGCGGTTCTGAGAGCCTGCCAGTGGCAGAATGGTAGGGCGTTCGGCACCCGGCAGCAGCGCGACGATTTCGTCCAGGCGTTCGCTTGGCGCGTGCAGCATGATGTATTTGGATTCGCGCGCCTGGATCACGCCTTGGATGCGGGTCATCAGGCGGTCGATCAGCTGTTGTTTGGCTTCCGGCATTTCACCGTCACGCTGGATCAGGCAGGCTTTCGAGCGGTAAATCACTTCCACTTCACGCAGGCCGTTGGCTTCCAGGGTTGCGCCGGTAGACACCAGGTCACAGATAGCGTCTGCCAAGCCTGCGCGCGGAGCCACTTCCACCGAGCCGTTCAGCAGGCAAGATTTAAAACGAACGCCTTGTTTATCGAGGTATTGCTTGAGCAGGTGCGGGTAAGAGGTTGCGATGCGGGAGTCTTGCAGGCTTTGCGGGCCGGAGTATTCGCTATCCAGCGAGGTGGCCAGCGACAGGCGGCAACCCCCAAAGTCCAGGCGGCGCAGCGTGAAGTAACGCGGGTCTTCGCCCTGAGCACGGCGGTTGAGCAGTTCCTCTTCCAGCACGTTCTCACCGATGATGCCCAGATCCACCACGCCATCCATCACCAGGCCAGGGATATCGTCATCACGTACGCGCAGGATATCGATCGGCATATTCTCGGCGAAGGCAATCAGGCGTTGTTGCTGCAGGTTGATCTTGATGCCACAGCGGGCCAGCAATTCCTGAGACTCTTCACTCAGGCGGCCTGATTTCTGCATGGCGATACGTAAACGTGTTTTGTCCAACATGGTAACCTCTGTTTAATCTGTAATTTTATGAATTTGTTATTAAAATTATATTTTCTGTCTGTCCGGAGCCAAAAAAAAACCCTCGGAAGATATCTTCCGAGGGCTCTTTCTTGCGTTTAGTTCGTTCTACGCGCCACTGGAAGATTCGAGAATCGTCTTCCAGCACACATCGCCTGAAAGACTAGTCAGGATGATGGTGATGATGGTGGTTGAACTGAACGCGAGTCATGTCATTTCTCTTTAAAATTGGGTCAGCCAGTGCTGAGGTGCTAATTAAGCTAAACTATCCGTTGTATAACTTGCAACCCTTTTTTGTGGTTATGAATTTAATTTATTGAAAGTGCCTGAGTTATTAGCCGCACGCGGTTTACCCAACGTTAAGGTTAACCGATTGTAACCACCAGCGCGGTGGCGTAGCCTAGGGGAGTATCTCACTATCGCCTGCGGTGTGGCCGTTGGCCTTCCGCAACGGTGAAGTTGGGCTTGTTAGTCGATTCTTAGGGGCATACTGATGAAAAAAGTCGCCATTGTGGGTCTGGGTTGGTTAGGGATGCCGCTGGCTTTATCGTTAATGGGCCATGGGTATGAAGTGGTTGGCAGTAAAACTACGCCGGATGGGGTAGAAGCCGCGCGGATGAGTGGTATCGAATGTTATCGCCTGGAACTGACGCCGGAGCTGATTTGCGAAGCTCACGATCTGGAACAGCTGTTGTACACGGATGCGTTGGTGATCACTCTGCCAGCCAGCCGCACCGTTGAGGGGAGCGCAAGCTACTTTGATGCCGTACGTATGCTGGTAGACAGCGCGATAGCGTTTGGCGTGCCGCATATTATCTTTACCAGCTCCACGTCGGTATACGGTGAAACCACCGGCACCGTTCGGGAAGATTCGCCGCTCAAGCCGGTGACGTCGGCTGGCCGAGTGCTGGAGGAGTTGGAGCTGTGGCTGCATCAATTGCCCAACACGTCGGTGGACGTTTTGCGCTTGGCAGGGCTGGTGGGTGGGGATCGTCATCCAGGGCGTTTCCTGGCGGGTAAGGTTGACGTCAAGGGCGGTTCACACGGGGTCAATTTGGTACATCAGGATGACGTGATTGCAGCCATTCAACTGCTGCTGAAGCTGCCGAAGGGCGGGCACACCTATAATCTTTGTGCGCCAGGCCATCCGCTCAAACGTGATTTCTACCCTGCGCTGGCCGAGCAACTGCAGCTGCAACCTCCGCAGTTTGCGCAAGAAGATGAACAAGAGGGGCGGCTGGTGGACGGTAGCCGTATCTGTAATGAGTTGGGGTTTGAATATCAATACCCAGACCCGAATCGCATGCCGATCAGTTAACCAAATCGAACTGTCCCGCTGCCTGCGGGGCAGTACTCCCCTAAAAAAACCTTGCTTCTTTTTAATCTGTCAGTTTGATTATTAAACTCGACTAAATTACAGGGAAATTAATTTTACGCATTGATATTGAAAGTAATAATCTAAATCCTTCCTATTCCCTCTCCTGATATACATCATCTATATTTATCATTTGTGTGAAATTCGAGTTAACGGAAGTTTGAGTTTCTCTCCGCTATTTTCAAATTGTTGCGATAAGTATTAACATACGCTCGGTTTTTTCTAAAAGGTACCTATCCTCTCAAGCGTCTAATGGCAGTTTTTACATGAATTTTCTTAATAAAAAAAATACAGCGATCTCACCTATCGCCATTTCTGCGCTGTTACCTTGCGCTCTGTGTGTGGCGGTAAACGTACAGGCCAGCGATCGGGCAGTGGACCAATCTTCCATGGTGGTCACGGCCAAGCGCAGCGGTCTTTCAGAATTGAGTACTCCGGCAGCGGTTAGCGTGCTTAATGGCGATGAACTTCGTCAGGCCAGGCCGCAGATTAATCTCTCCGAAGGGCTGGGCAGCGTGCCGGGGCTGCAAATTCAAAATCGCCAGAATTATGCGCAAGATTTGCAACTGTCAATCCGTGGGTTTGGCTCGCGCTCAATGTACGGTGTACGCGGCGTGCGCATTTATGTGGATGGTATTCCTGCCACCATGCCGGATGGTCAAGGGCAAACGTCGAATATCGATCTTAATTCAGTGGATAAGATTGAGGTCTTGCGCGGGCCGTTTTCTGCTCTGTATGGCAACGCTTCTGGTGGCGTCATCAACGTAGAGACCGAAACCGGCCAACAGCCGGACAAGATTGAAGCGGGTATGTATAGCGGCAGTGACGGCACCTGGCGCTACGGCATGAAAGCCAGCGGTGCAACCGGCGATGGCACGCACGCAGGTGACGTGAACTACGCCGTCTCCGCGACTCGTTTTACTACCGAAGGGTTCCGCGACCACAGCGGGGCACGCAAGAACCTGGGTAACGCGCGTTTGGGTGTGCGCATTGATGATGTCAGCACGCTGACGCTGTTGTTTAACTCGGTGGATATTAATGCCGACGATCCCGGTGGTTTAACCGAAGCCGAATGGCACGACAATCCGCGCCAGGCACCAAGAGCAGGTCAATACAACACGCGTAAAACCATTTCGCAAACCCAGGCCGGGTTGCGCTATGAACGCCAGATGAGCGCCAATGACGATCTGAGCATCATGACTTACGCCGGTGAGCGGGAAACCACGCAGTATCAGTCAATTCCTGTAGCCGTACAGCAGCGTAGTGAACAACATCCCGGCGGAGTGATCTCTCTGGCGCGTCATTACCAGGGCATCGATACTCGCTGGACTCATCGCGGTGAAATCGCCACGTTGCCCTTCAGCGTGACGGGGGGGCTCGACTACGAAACCATGACTGAGCAGCGCAAAGGCTATGAGAATTTCACGGTAGTCAACGGCGTTAGCGAATTAGGGACCAAGGGTAATCTACGGCGGGATGAACGCAACCTGATGTGGAATGTGGATCCCTATCTGCAAACTTCCTGGAACCTGACCCAACGTTTGACGCTGGATGCCGGAGTGCGCTTCAGCACCGTCAATTTCGATTCCAACGATCACTATATTACCGGCAGTAATGGTGATGACAGTGGTGACGCCCGCTATCACCAGTGGTTGCCAGTAGGCTCGCTCAACTATGCGTTGACCAAGGGCTGGAATGTGTACGCTTCCGCCGGGCGTGGCTTTGAAACCCCTACCATCAATGAACTCTCTTATCGCCCAGGTGGCGTGGCGGGGCTCAATCTTGGTCTAAAACCTGCTACCAGCGATACCGTTGAACTGGGAAGCAAGACCCGTATCGGCAACGGCCTGTTCAGCGCGGCGTTGTTCCAGACGGATACCAAAAACGAAATTGTCGTCGATGAGAGCAGCAACGGGCGCACCAGCTACAAGAACGCGGGGCAAACCCGTCGCCGTGGGGTGGAGTTAGCGCTGGATCAACAGTTCAGCTACGACTGGCGTCTGCAAATGGCCTGGACGCTGCTGGATGCCACTTACCGCGATGATGTCTGTGGCGACAGCACCTGTTCTGCCGCAAAGCAGGTGCCAAAGGGCAACCGCCTGCCCGGGATTGCCCGCAATATGGGGTACGCCTCGCTGGCCTGGTCGCCGCCGCAAGGTTGGTTCGCCGGTGCTGAAGTGCGCTACATGAGCGATATCCAGACCAACGATCAGAATTCACAGCAGGCACCGTCCTACACCGTGGCGGCGCTGAATACCGGATATCGCTACCCGGTAGGGAACTGGCAATTTACCGTTTTTGGCCGGGTGGACAATCTGTTTGATCGCCAGTACGTCGGCTCGGTGATTGTCAACGAAGGCAATGGCCGCTATTTCGAACCTGCTCCAGGCAGAAACTGGGGTGGGGGCATGAGTGTTGCTTATTCATTTGAGTAGTAAGCAGTAGTACAGCGGGGAACCTAACCCCCGTTGAGTTGTTATCTTGGGATGGTTATTTATTACACCAGTGAGTGCGCCAAAATTTGCGCGTTGCTAGCGGTGGGAGAAAGTGAATATGGCAAAGACAGGCAATAAACGAAGTATAGGGAATTACTTGATGTGGCTGCTGGGGGGGCTGATGGGTGTCATCGGCCTCGCGCTGGCAATCGGCGGCGTTTACCTGGCTTCATTGGGGGGGAGCCTCTATTTTGGGCTGATGGGCGTGGTGATGCTGATCGCTGCGGTACTGGTGATCAAGCTCAAACCTGCGGGCATATGGGTGTATGCGCTGGCCTTTGTGTTCACCCTGATTTGGGCGTTGTGGGATGTTGGCCTGGATTTCTGGCCGTTGTTCTCACGCTTGTTTATGTTCGGCGTGCTGGCCTTCCTGGCCGCGTTGGCCTATCCATGGTTGAAGAAACGTGCCGGTCATCCGGTTCGCGGCTTCGTCAGCTATTCTTTGGCTGGGTTGCTGGCGGTTGCGCTGGTGGCCGGATTTGGTTACACCTTTGTGCCTACGCCACTGGTGGCGGCCAAGGAAGATATCCCGGTTAAACCGGTGGCTGCCGGTAGTGAGCAGAAAAACTGGGAACATTGGGGGAATACCACCCACGGTGACCGTTTTGCCGCGCTGGATCAGATCAACAAGTCTAACGTCAGCAAGCTGAAGGTGGCGTGGATTGCCCATACCGGCGATATTCCACAAAGCAACGGTTCCGGCGCTGAAGACCAGAATACTCCGCTGCAGGTCGGCAATACCCTGTATGTCTGTACCGCCTACGGCAAAGTGCTGTCGTTGGAGGCCGATACCGGCAAACAACAGTGGTCATTCGATCCTAAAGCCTCAGCCCCTAACTGGCAGCGCTGCCGTGGCCTGGGTTATTACGACAATGCGGCTCAGCCTGCCTCATCGCCAGTGGTTGCCGCTAGCGCTACGGCACCAGCCATGTGCGAACGCCGTCTGTTCCTGCCAACCATCGATGCGCGTTTGATTGCCATTGATGCCGATACCGGCAAACCTTGCGCCGACTTTGGTGATAACGGCACCGTCGATCTGAAAGCGGGCATGGGCGAAGTTAAACCGGGTTATTACCAGCAAACCTCAACCCCATTGGTGGCGGGTAACCTGGTGGTCGTCGGTGGCCGCGTGGCGGACAACTTCTCTACCGGCGAACCTCCTGGTGTGGTGCGTGCTTATGATGTGCATACTGGTGAACTTGCCTGGGCATGGGATCCGGGTAATCCGGCCATTACCAAGCTGCCACCAGCGGGTGAAACCTATACGCGCGGTACGCCGAACGTATGGTCCGCAATGTCCTACGACGCCAAACTGAATCTGATCTATCTGCCGACCGGTAACGCCACCCCTGACTTCTTTGGCGGCGAGCGTACCGCGCTGGATGATAAATACAGTTCTTCCATTGTGGCTGTTGATGCCACCAGCGGCAAAGTGCGTTGGCATTTCCAAACCACGCACCATGATCTGTGGGACTTTGACCTGCCGTCTCAACCGTTACTGTACGATCTGCCAGATGGTAAGGGTGGCACGACACCCGTGCTGGTGCAAACCAGTAAGCAGGGCATGATCTTTATGCTCAACCGTGAGAACGGTCAGCCGGTGGCGAAAGTGGAAGAGCGTGAAGTACCGCAGGGCAATGTGCCTGGCGAACGTTACTCCAAAACCCAGCCGTTCTCGGTGGGAATGCCGAATATTGGCAACCAGACGCTGACCGAGTCAGACATGTGGGGCGCAACGCCGCTCGATCAACTGCTGTGCCGTATCGAGTTCAAAGGGATGCGTCACCAGGGCGTCTATACACCGCCGGGTATCGACCGTGCTCTACAATATCCTGGCTCGTTGGGCGGGATGAACTGGGGTAGCGTTTCGGTGGATCCGAACAATGCCATCATGTTTGTTAACGATATGCGTTTGGGGCTGGCCAACTCGATGGTGCCACGCAGCAAGGTGCCGACCGGCGCCAGCGGCATCGAAATGGGTCTGGTTCCGATGGACGGTACGCCGTTCGGTGCGATCCGTGAACGCTTCCTTTCCCCACTGGGCATTCCATGCCAGAAGCCACCGTTTGGCACCATGTCAGCGGTAGACCTGAAGTCTGGCAAGCTGGTGTGGCAGGTTCCGGTAGGTACGGTGCAGGATACGGGGCCGCTGGGCATCAAAATGCGTATGCCTATGGAAGTGGGCATGCCAACGCTGGGTGCTAGCCTGTCTACTCAATCCGGTCTGCTGTTCTTTGCTGGTACTCAGGATTTCTACCTGCGTGCCTTCGATACGGCAACTGGGAAAGAGATCTGGAAAGAGCGCCTGCCAGTGGGCAGCCAGTCCGGCCCAATGACCTTTGTGTCGCCGAAGAACGGCAAGCAATACATTATCATCAGCGCTGGTGGTGCTCGTCAGGCCGTAGAGCGGGGTGACTATGTCATTGCTTATGCTCTGCCGGACGAAAAGTAACTAGCTGGTAGTTCACCAATAAATAAAGGGGTTAGCATTGCTGCTAACCCCTTTATTGTTTTCCGCGGTGGTCGAAATCAGACCTTGGAACCCCAGAGATCGTACTCGTCGGCGTTCTCAATCTTCACTTTGACGATGTCGCCGACTTTGACATTGGCTTCACCGTTGAGGTAGACCGCGCCGTCGATTTCCGGTGCGTCCGCCATGCTGCGGCCAATAGCACCTTCCTCATCCACTTCGTCGATCAGCACCAGCACTTCGCGGCCAATCTTGTCTTGCAAGCGTTGGGCGGAGATTTGCTGCTGCAGCTGCATAAAGCGATGGAAGCGTTCTTCCTTCACCTCTTCTGGCACTGGGTCAGCCAGTTCATTAGCGGCAGCACCTTCTACCGGGCTGAACTTGAAGCAGCCAACGCGATCCAGCTTGGCTTCGGTAAGGAAGTCGAGCAGCATCTGGAAGTCTTCTTCGGTTTCCCCAGGGAAGCCAACGATAAAGGTGGAGCGCAGCGTCAGCTCCGGGCAGATTTCGCGCCAGCGCTTGATGCGCTCCAGCGTGCGTTCAACCGCGCCAGGGCGTTTCATCAGCTTGAGGATCTTCGGGCTGGCGTGCTGCAGTGGAATATCCAGATAAGGCAGGATCTTGCCTTCTGCCATCAGCGGGATCACGTCATCCACGTGCGGGTAAGGGTAAACGTAGTGCAGACGCACCCAGGCACCCAGGCTGGAAAGCTGCTCACACAGGCTGACCATGCTGGTTTTTACCGGCTGGCCGTTCCAGAAACCGGTACGGTGTTTGACATCGACGCCGTAGGCTGAGGTGTCTTGTGAGATCACCAACAGCTCTTTCACCCCAGATTCCACCAGGCGTTTGGCTTCATCCAGCACGGAGCCGATCGGGCGGCTGTCCAAGTCGCCACGCATCGATGGGATGATGCAGAAGGTGCAGCGATGGTTACAGCCTTCGGAAATCTTCAGGTAGGCGTAGTGCTTTGGCGTCAGCTTCACGCCCTGCGCCGGGGTCAGGCTGGTAAAGGGGTTATGTTCCGGTTTCGGCACATATTGGTGAACGTGGGACAAAACCTGTTCGTAGCTGTGCGGCCCGGTAATTTCCAGGACCTTCGGATGCACCTCACGGATTTGGTTTTCCTTGGCACCGAGGCAGCCGGTCACAATCACCTTGCCATTCTCGTTCAAGGCTTCACCGATCGCTTCCAGTGACTCTTGAACGGCGCTGTCGATAAAGCCGCAGGTGTTCACGATCACCAGCTCGGCATCATCATAGCGAGGCACTACCTGGTAACCTTCGTTACGCAGTTCAGTCAGGATCCGTTCAGAATCAACCAGGTTTTTCGGGCAACCTAGTGAGACAAAGCCGACACGGGGGGCTTTTGGGGTCATAGTTTGTGACATAGCTCAATCCAAAATAGAAACGGGCGGATTTTACACTTGGGCAACGGGAAATTACACCGTTATATGTTGGCGGCGTAAACAAAAACGGCCTAGATTGATGACAAAGTGGCCGGATTTTTAACGGCCAAACTGTTCGACCGTAGGGGCGCTGCATGCTGCACCCGTCTAGACGCATCAGCAGCAGTCTCAGCTATAGCAGTATAAGCCGTTTTGATGGCGATCTATAACCAGCCGGAACGCTTGAGTTTTTGGTACAGGAAGCAAGCTAAGAGGTCCGGAATTCTAATGGGGTTAACTCTCTCAACGAGCTCAATCTCGCTTATGCGTAGACTCTCACTAGGTTGTTACAACGTTTAAGGTAAAGTTGTTCGCACGGATGACGATAACAGCAGAAACGTATGGTTAGACTAAGGAGCGATTTTTTATGAAGAAGTTGTTAATACTTTCGTTATTGTTCAGTTCACCGTTATATGCAGCAGAGGCTGATGTGGGGAAGGCCTGTAAGGCCGCAGCTGCTTCTATGTTCGGCCGCGATCACAAGATCATGAAATTGGACAAGGTTAAATCAGGTATAGCTTATGTTCATTACATTAGGAAGGACGATAACTCCCGTTGGGGTATCAAGTGCAAGCTAATCGGCGATCAAGTTTTATGGGCTTCAGATAACCCTGATAGCATTGGTCGTTGGCGTGATGATCCTATGGATAGTGTCGTGAAATACTCAATCAGTGGGGGGGATTTAACGGTCACTGAAACGTATAGTGATGGCTCCAGTACCAAAAATACCTATCCAATTAAGCAACTTTAAGCGAAATAAAAAAGCTTTCTTGCCTACATTTGCAAGGAGGCTTTTATCCCCAAAATGAAAGCTATATTCTTTGGGGATTCATCAGGGTGTATCAGTTTTTTTATTAATTAATATAATAATCAATATCATAGCTATGTTTTGCGTTTGTTCTGGATCCTCGGGAAAATCTCGCAATCGGAACTGATCGTTAGCTGTTGGGTGAAATTTCGTATAGGTATCTCTGTTTGTGGCATTGGTTGGAAATCGGATTTTTCTAAAAGGGTAAGCTTGATACCAAACAATGCTGCTGGCGGCCGCAAAAATAAGGCAAAAGGATACTTTATGAGTTTGAGTAAAACAGGTTATCCCGATGGGGAACGGGTCAGGGCTGTTTGGGATTGCTGCCACGATCTGTATGTTCAATTAGGTCGGGCACCAACCAGTCAAGAATTTAAGGCAGAGATCAACAGACGTGAACCTGACAGGGTTGGGATTAGCACCCATTCGCGACAATGGGGGGATTGGATGCGTTATCATGGATTTAGTAGTAATACTTTGCTTGATGATCATGAGATTCCTGATGAGTACCTTGAACCTAACCGACTCAGAGTTGTTTATGCTGTTCGAAAGTTAGGCGAGGCTTCAGCCATCGATGTAATAAATTGGATAATGAATAGCAACGCCCCACTAAAAGCGAATGAAATTCGCATTCAGTTGGACGCGTTAACTGTGAACAGTAATCATCGATATCGCTATTTACAAGGAAGAACAGATACGCGAAGCGATAAGGGGCATCCTTGTGATACCTTTTACCGTTCAGGAGAGCTGAGAGCTACGCGCTATGTCGAATATATTCCTGAATTGCATGGTGTATGGGATATAGCTGATGATGGAAAGACCCCGATTAAGATTGTAGATCCGTGGCATACCGATGCGATCATGCACCAACTCCGTATTGAAACTTGCGACAATGACACAGAAACAACAGATGATGATTTCAACGATGCTCGCGTGAGGGCAATGCGTGAAGCTGTCATTCGCGAAGGGCAACCTATCTTTAGACGGCGGCTAATGGCGGCCTATCAGGGAAAATGTCCCGTAACGGGCTCAACTATTACGGCATTGCTTGAGGCTGCACATATCAGGCCTTACGCAGGAGCATGGCATTGTGAGGCAAAACACGGAATTCTCCTTAAAACCGATATTCATACGCTTTTTGATAAAGGCCTACTTTGGCTTGATGATGATTTTCAAGTCTGTTTGGCCCCTATGTTATTAGATTCCGAGTATGCAGAATTGTTAGGCCGAAGGATTGATCTGCCAAATTCCAAGGGCGATTGGCCACTGAGAGAACATCTGGCTCGCCATCGAGAGTTTTGCACTGGTATTTTGCAGTAGCTAACTCCTGAAACTGGAGTCATTGATTATCTGAGTAGGCGCAGCATGGAGATAAGCGGGCGCAGCATGCAGCGCCCCTACGTCGCGTATCCAGTTGAGTAATGCCAGTACGGATCTATAACCAGCCGGAACGCTTGAGTTTTTGGTACAGGAAGAAGCAACCGGCGACGGTGACGCCCAGCGTGGTGTGGTAAGCCCAGGGGAACTTCAATTCGGGCATATCCGAGAAGTTCATGCCGTACAGGCTGAAGATCACCGTTGGAATGGCCAGGATCGCCCCCCAGCCTGCCAATCGCTTAACCACTTCGTTTTGCTTGACGGTCACCAATGCCAGATTGACGTGCATGGCGTTGGTCAGCATTTCGCGCATATCATCTATCGTGCTGGCGACCTGCCGGGTATGGTCCTGCACGTCGCGAACGTAGGCCCGCAATTCTTTAGGGATCACATCCTCATGCAGATGGATCAGTTGGTTGCAGATCTCATCCATCGGCAGGGCGGCATTACGCAGGCCGAGCAGGTGGCGGCGCAGGCTGTAGACGTTTTCGATGGCGGTTTCGTCAAACTCCGACCTGAACATGTTGGACTCAATGTCTTCGATCATCGTTTCGAACTTGCCGACGATATGGCGATAGTTGTCGACGATAAAATCCAATACCGAATACAGCGCAAAACCAGGCCCGTGGCACAGTTGCTTGGGGTTTTCCTCTGCCTTGGCGCGGATAGGCGCATAGCTGGAAGAAGCACCGTGGCGCACGCTGATCAGGAAGTTTTTACCAACGAAAAAGTGGGTCTCACCGTATTCGACTTCTTCTTTCATCCACTGTGCGGTTTTCACCACGATGAACAGCGAGTCACCATAGGTCTCTATTTTCGGCCGTTGATGGGCACATAAGGCGTCTTCGATCGCCAGATCGTGCAGGCCGAACTCCTCCTGGATCTTGCGCATGAACGCGTCTTCCGGTTGCCACAAGCCCAGCCAGATAAAGGTGTCCGGCTCCTTGACCACTTCACTGATATCTTCAATCGTCACGTCGGTCAGCCGTTTACCGGCCTTGTACGCCACGCAGTTGATTACCATTGCTTGGGTTTCCATCGCGTTACCTGTCAGTCTGTGAGGGTTTTGGTGAAGAAATAGCGTTCATGTTCTACCGGATAATCGTGTAGCGTCATCTGAAGCTGATAGCCCAGTTTTTCGTAGAATGGCCGAGCCTGGAAGCTGAAAGTATCTACCCGAGCATAGCGGCACCCAGCGGCAATCGCCTGCTGTTCGGCCGCCTGGATTATTTTCCTGCCGACCCCTTCACCCCGCAATGTATCGGAAACCCATAGCAGCTCAATGCTCAGCCAGCGGCCTACGGTGCTGCCGGTTAAGCCAGCAATCTTATTGCCGTTATCATCCAGGGCAAATACCCCGATGTTCTTATTCAGAATATCGCCGACGAATTGATGATTATAGGCCATCAAATGGTTACGGATTTCTGCGGTTTCTTCTGGCTGTAGTGCGTCTGTTACGGTGATCTTCATTGTGCCTCCTGGACGGTTCAACTAACTTAAGCACAGCAAAGAAAAAATGCAACATATTGAAATTTAGATTAAAGCACGAACTTTACCGTCTGGGCTAAACTCATTGGACTCTACCAATTTAAGGAGATGACATGTTGCGGCCTTTTTTGATTGCGGGTTGGTTGCTGTTCGGCAATGGCCTGCTGCATGCGGCACCGGTAGTGACTGAATTACAGGACAGCCTTGAGCATCCCTGGTCGCTGGCCTTCTTGCCGAACGATAGCGGTATCCTGATAACGGAACGTCCTGGCCGTTTGCGGTTATGGCAGCCGTCTGCCGGGCTTTCCTCACCAATAACCGGTGTGCCAGACGTCTATGCGCAGGGGCAAGGAGGATTACTAGACGTGGTGCTGGCTCCGGATTTTGTCACTAGCCGCCGGGTTTACCTTAGCTTTGCAGAGGCAGGGGATGCAGACAAGGCCGGTACCGCTGTCGGTTATGGGCGCCTGAGTGCAGACAATAAACAGCTGGAAGATTTTCGTGTCATTTTTCGCCAGCAGCCCAAGTTGTCTACCGGCAACCATTTTGGCTCTAAACTCGCCTTTGATCGCCAGGGCTATCTGTTTATTACCTTGGGTGAAAACAACCAACGAGCGACGGCTCAGGAAACGGACAAACTGCAAGGCAAAATTGTTCGGCTAACGGCAGAGGGCAAGGTACCCGCCGATAACCCGTTTGTTGACCAAAAGGGCAAGCGACCGGAGATTTGGTCTTATGGCCATCGCAATCCGCAAGGATTGGTGCTGAACCCCTGGAGTGGGGAGATTTGGGAGCATGAGCATGGCCCACGCGGCGGTGATGAAATCAATATTCCTCTACCGGGCAAAAACTATGGCTGGCCGATAGCGACCTATGGAATTAATTATTCAGGGTTAGCCATCCCTGAAGCTAAGGGCCAGGTTGTGCCAGGAACCGAACAGCCGCTGAATTATTGGAAAGTTTCGCCGGGGGTCAGCGGGATGGCGTTTTACGATAACCCGCGATTCCCCCAATGGCAGCACTCTCTGTTTATTGGCGCGTTGGCACAACGGGATCTGATCCGTTTGACGCTGGACGGTGACAAAATAGTGGCAGAAGAGCGGCTATTGGGCGATCGCAATGAGCGTATTCGCGACGTGCGCGTCGGGCCGGATGGTTACCTTTATCTGCTGACCGATGACAGTAATGGGAAACTGCTGCGGGTTGGGCGCGATTAGCGCCCAGTCAGATGAGTTTGAGATCGGCGGCGGTGATGACCTCTCTGGAGTTCATTCGGATAATCCGCCGCACGATTTCGTCGTCTAGCCCTGCGTTGTACGAAGAGCCTCGGTAGGGGCACTGTGGCAATTAAGTGAGCGGTATCATCACCGCGTGCTGGTAAGCAGGGCGTGCGCATAACCGCTGATACCAGCGTTCCATATGCGGGCTGGGCTGGCGTTCGATCGGCATGGAAAACCAGGCGTAAACAAAGCTGCCGAGCGGAATATCGCCGATGCCGAACTCTTGGCCTGAGAGGAAAGGCTGCTCAGCCAACGTCCGTTCGATGATAGCAAAGTGTTGCTCCAGTTCAGCAATGCCAGCCTCAATCAGGGCCATATCACGCTTTTCGGGCGGAGTGCGAACCATGCCCCAGAACACGTTGCGGAAGGGGCCGGTGATGGTTGAGGTATTCCAGTCCATCCATTTTTCTGCCGCAGCGCGAGCCTGGAGATCCTGCGGGTAGAATGGCGTCTGGCCGAACTTGGCCGCCAGATAACGCACGATGGTATTGGATTCCCACAGCACGAAATCCCCATCCTGCAACAGCGGTACCAGACCGTTGGGGTTGAGCGATCGGTAAGGTTCTTCGTTAACCTTGCCGTAGGCACCACCGGCGTTGATATGGGTGTAATTCAGCCCTAACTCAGCGGCACACCAGCGCACTTTCTTGACGTTGTTAGAATTTTCACGGCCCCAAATGGTCAGCACAAAGCACCTCTTCATCGACAGATAAAAGTAACTCTCATACCTACGCTACAAAGCCGTTTTTGTCACCTTGAAATCAGCGTTCCCAGTGGCAGACTTCCCAACCGTGCAGCTCTGCCAACGCGCCAAGATCGCTATTCGGGTTGATAACGGTGGCGCTGTCGACGTATTCCAGCATGGCTTTATCGTTAATGGAGTCGCTATAGCCGTGGCTATGGGCAAATTGCAGTTCAGGGTGTTGCTGTAACCACTGTTGCAGGCGGATGACCTTACCCTGCTGATAGGTCATGGTGCCGTAGGTCTTGCCGGTAAAACGGCCCTCTGACACTTCGACACCGATAGCCAGCGCGCCATCGGCCCCCAGTTGCTCGGCGATGGGGGCAACCAGATGTTCACCGGTTGCTGAAATCACCAGAATGCAGTCGCCGCGTTCGCGATGCCATTGCATGCGTTCGCGTGCCGCGGGGTAGACGCGGGGCAGGATATCCCGGCGAATATAGCGCTGCACCCAACCAGCGACGGTCTGGGTACTCAGACCCGCCAGCGGAACCAGCGTTGCCTGCATATAATCTTCCATCGACAGCTGGCCCTGATAATAGGATTGCATCAACAGCTGCTCTTGGCGTTCCAACTCTGCCGGTGCGAATCCTTCGGCTACCAGCCAGCGAACCCAAAGGCTGGCGCTGTCATCATCAATCAGGGTTTCATCCAGGTCGAACAGGGCTAAATCCATCAATATTTCTCCGGCAAGGAATGCTGCGGGCTATAGGATAACGGATACGCGCGGCTGTGAACCAGTTGCCGCGGTGAAATGCTCAGAGCATAAGTAACTTTGATGACAGTGCGGCGACGGTTTGTTGAAAGTTTGCATAACCTGGCACATAGCCTGATTTCCAGCCAATTTCTCTGCGGTAACGTACAGTTATGTAAAAATGCAGAAAAATCAGCCTAAACCCTGCAAAAATAAGAGCAATCTAATAAACTCACAACGAGGGCACTTTCGGTGCCGCGTTGGCCCAAATGGGAGCCGCTGGGTATTTCGCGGTTGGCAGCGCGGCCTCGTGCCACTCTCGCTGGTTGGCTGAAAACGTGAACATGTTTGAAAGTTAACGCTATTTCAATGGTTTGAATGGACACTCTGGCGACGTCATGATGAAAAATAACCGTTCCACTCCTCTTGGTAAATTGGCCCTCAGCGTAGGTGTCATGTTGTTGGTTGTGCCTACCGTACAGGCAGCAGAGGCTCCGGCCGCACCGCAGGTCGATGCGAAAGCCTATGTATTGATGGATTACGACAGCGGCAAGATCCTGGCAGAAGGTAATGCGGATACCCGTCTAGATCCCGCGAGCCTGACTAAAATCATGTCCAGTTACGTGATTGGCCAGGCGATGAAAGCCGGTAAGATCAAACCGGACGATCTGGTCACCGTGGGCAAAGATGCCTGGGCAACCGGCAACCCGGTGTTGCGTGGTTCTTCTTTGATGTTTATCAAACCCGGCGATCAGGTGCCGGTATCGGAACTCAATAAAGGCATTGTCATCCAGTCAGGTAACGACGCCAGCATCGCCTTGGCAGACTTCGTGGCGGGTAGCCAGGATTCGTTCGTTGGCTTGATGAACAATTATGGCAAGTCCCTCGGCCTGCAAAATACCCACTTCCTGACCGTGCATGGTCTGGATGCCGAAGGGCAGTACAGCACCGCACGCGATATGGCGTTGCTGAGCCAGGCGCTGATCCGCGACGTGCCGGATGAGTACGCGTTGCATAAAGAAAAAGAATTCACCTTCAACAAGATCCGCCAGATAAACCGTAACCGCCTGCTGTGGAGCACCAACCTGAATGTGGATGGTATCAAAACCGGTTACACCGGCGGGGCTGGGCATAACCTCGTCGCCTCGGCCACCGATGGCCCAATGCGCCTGATTTCGGTGGTGCTAGGGGCTCCGAGTGACCGTGTGCGCTTTAGCGAAAGCGAGAAGTTGCTGACCTGGGGCTTCCGCTTCTATGAAACCGCAACGCCGATCAAGGCCGATAAAGCCTTTGTGACGCAGAAAGTGTGGTTTGGCGACGTGGGCGAAGTGCCGCTGGGCGTGGCGAAGGATGCCGCCGTGACTATTCCTAAGGGGCAGATGAAAAACCTGAAGGCCAGCTACAAGCTTAACCAACCGACGCTGGAAGCGCCGCTGGCCAAAAATCAGGTGGTAGGCACCATCGATTTCCAGCTGGATGGCAAAACTATCGATCAGCACCCGCTGGTGGTGATGCAGGAAGTGAAGGAAGGGAACTTCTTTAGCCGCATGTGGGACTTTGTGATGATGAAGCTGACCCAGTGGTTTGGCGGTATTTTCGGCTGATCCTCGGCCAATATACCCCTCACCCTAACCCTCTCCCAAAGGGAGAGGGGACTTACCGTGCTACAAATAAACTCTCGTGTTTGACCCCACAGGCAACGCCACTACGCAGTGCCGCAGACCTGAATGTAACTCCGTACAGCTCCCTCTCCCAAAGGGCGAGGGGACTTGTCGCGCTACAAATAAACTCTCGTGTTTGACCTCACAGGCAACGCCACTACGCAGTGCCACAGATTAACGCCTGTACCTGAATGTAACTCCGTACAGCTCCCTCTCCAAAAGGGATAGGGGACTTACCGTGCTACAAATAAACTCTCGTGTTTGACCTCACAGGCAACGCTACTACGCAGTGCCACAGATTAACGCCTGTACCTGAATGTAACTCCGTACAGCTCCCTCTCCAAAAGGGATAGGGGACTTATCATGCTACAAATAAACTCTCGTGTTTGACCTCACAGGCAACGCCACTACGCAGTGCCGCAGATTAACGCTTGTACCTGAATGTAACTCCGTACAGCTCCCTCTCCCACAGGGAGAGGGGACTTACCGTGCTACAAATAAACTCTCGTGTTTGACCCCACAGGCAACGCCCCTGCGCAGTGCCACAGATTAACGCCTGTACCTGAATGTAACGCCGTACAGCTCCCTCTCCAAAAGGGATAGGGGACTTACCGTGCTACAAATAAACTCTCGTGTTTGACCTCACAGGCAACGCTACTACGCAGTGCCACAGATTAACGCCTGTACCTGAATGTAACTCCGTACAGCTCCCTCTCCTGTGGGAGAGGGTTGGGGTGAGGGGAAACAGCGATTACTTCAGCGGGCAAAAAATCAATTACACGCCACAACCTTGATGGCCAATCCGCCCTGTGATGTCTCGCGGTATTTGGAGTTCATGTCCTTGCCGGTTTCGTACATGGTTTCGATCACCTTATCCAGGCAAACGCGTGGCTCGCTGGTGCGACGCAGTGCCATACGTGCGGCGTTGACTGCCTTCACGGCAGAAATCGCGTTACGTTCGATACAAGGCACCTGAACCTGTCCGGCCAGGGGATCACAGGTCAGCCCCAGATGGTGCTCCATGGCAATCTCTGCGGCGATACAAACCTGTGCCGGGCTACCGCCCATCAACTCCGCCAGACCAGCTGCCGCCATCGAGCAGGCCACGCCGACTTCCCCTTGGCAGCCCACTTCGGCGCCGGAGATGGAAGCATTCATCTTGTACAGCGTGCCTATCACACCGGCAGTCAGGAAGTAACGGCTGTAGGAGTTGGTGTTCACCGGGCGGATAAACTGGTCGTAATACGCCAGCACCGCTGGAATGATACCGCAGGCTCCGTTGGTGGGTGCCGTGACAACTCGGCCACCCGCAGCGTTCTCTTCGTTGACCGCAAACGCGAACATATTGATCCAATCCACTACGTTCATCGGGTCGATATTGTTCTTGTCACCGGTTACCAGAATGCGGCGCAGGGCGGCGGCACGGCGCTGTACTTTCATCGGGCCGGGGAGCAACCCTTCGGTATTCATACCGCGTTCGATACCGGCACGCATCACCTGCCAGACGTCGGCAAAGTGCGCTTCGATCTCTGCTTTGCTGCGCAATGCCAGTTCGTTCTGCATCACCAACCCGGAAAGTGACAGCCCGGTATCTTTGCAGTGCTGCTGCAAATCCAGCGCGGAACGATAAGGGTAGGGGACCGCGACGCTATTGTTGGCCGATTGGCCGAAGTTTTCTTCATCAACGATAAATCCGCCGCCGATGGAGTAATAGGTTTTGCTGTGCAGCAACCGATCGCCAGCATAGGCGCTGATCGACATGCCGTTTTCGTGCAGCGGCAGGTTAGTGCTGTGGAAGTTCATGCCACCAATCTGTGGAAAATCAACCTCGTGCTCACCCTTTGCCAACAATAGGCGGCCACGCTGTTCCACATCACGAATAAAGCCGGCGATGCTGTCGATGTCCACGTCATGGGGCAGATTGCCCGCCAGGCCCATAATAATCGCGATGTCGGTATGGTGCCCTTTACCCGTCAGTGACAGTGAGCCGTAGACGTCAACCGCCACCCGTGTTGTATCGTGGAGTTGCCCGGCAGCCTGCAAATCATCGACAAACTGTTTACCGGCTTTCATCGGGCCGACGGTGTGGGAACTGGAAGGGCCGATGCCAATTTTGAAAATATCGAAAACGCTGACCATAGTCTCGCTTCCTTCTTGAAGTTAATTCCCTCAGCCTGCCGTTTAGGGGGCATATGGGTCATGCTTGAGTTCGCGGCGGGGTAGGAGGGGGAGATTCGAGATAGCCGGTGCCATTGGGCACCGGCTGAGCGCTATTAACCGAACAGTGTGTACAGGATGGCGGAGATGGCAATCAGGCCCATCACGACCACAAATACGTTGCTGATATGGCCGCTGTACTTGCGCATGGCAGGCACTTTACGGATCGCATACATCGGCATCAGGAACAGCAGCATCGCGATGATTGGGCCACCCAGGTTCTCGATCATGCCCAGAATGCTTGGGTTCAGCGTGGCAACGATCCAGGTGGTCACCAGCATGAAGATGGCAGTGATGCGGTTCAGCTTGTTGGTGGTGATAGTCTTGCCACGGCTTCTCATCGATTTGGCAATCATGCCGTTAAAGCCTTCACGAGCACCGAGGTAGTGGCCCAGGAAGGATTTGGTGATGGCGATGAAAGCGATGACTGGTGCGATGTACTCGATCACCGGGTTGTTAAAGTGGTTAGCCAGGTAAGACAGGATGGAGATGTTTTGCGCTTTGGCTTCGGCCAGATCCGCCGGGGACAGGCTCAGCACGCAGCTGAAAACAAAGAACATCACGGTCAGCACCATCATGATGTGTGCATAGCCCAGGATGCGGGAACATTTCTTCTCAGCGTCCACGCCGTACTCTTCGCGTTTTGCTACAGCAAAGGCGGAGATGATCGGTGAGTGGTTGAACGAGAACACCATAACCGGGATTGCCAGCCACAGGGTGATCACCAGGCCGTGGCCCAGGCTGCCGCCAGAACCGGCCAGTGAGACGTTTTCGAAGATGGCACTGCTCCAGTTAGGGATCAGATAAAGCGCCAGCAGCATCAGCACCGCAACAAACGGGAATACCAGGATACTCATGGTCTTCACGATCGCCTGCTCACCGAAACGCACGATGCCCATCAGGCCAACGATCAGGATCAGCGACAGGATGGCGCGTGGTGGCGAGGCCATACCCAACTGGTGGGTGATGAAGCTGTCCACGGTGTTGGTGATCGCAACGCTATAAACCAGCAGGATTGGGTAAATGGCGAAGAAGTAGAGCAGGGTGATCAGTTTACCTGCGCTGATACCAAAGTGTTCTTCTACCACTTCGGTGATGTCTTCACCTGGGTTTTTGCCGGACAAAACGAAACGGCACAGGCCACGGTGGGCAAAGAAGGTCATCGGGAAGGCGATGATGGCCATGATGATCAGCGGGATCAAACCACCGATACCGGCGTTGATTGGCAAGAACAAGACGCCAGCGCCGATGGCGGTGCCGTAGAGGCCCAACATCCACATGGTATCTGATTTACGCCAGGCCGTGCTGGAACCTGAGGCTGCAGAGGCGATAGTGCCGGTCTGTGTAGTGTCCATAAATATCTCCGAGGTGAACACGATAATTTAAAATAAAAAGAAAAACTTAAGTTTAAAATCCGCTGGTGAAATAAGTTGCTATCCCGCCAGTGGTAAAATCAGTTGTTACAACTAGAGGTTGAATTGCGCCTCTGAATTGTTTAACAGGCTAATGATGTTGCTAACCTGCCTAAATGGTTTCTGCTGTTAACGGGGTCAACGCCGATGTTTCTGTCGGAGGAGCAACTGCCCACCGATTTTGTTGGCGGCAAGATAACGATTTACAGCAGAAACAACCGTGATCTTGCTCCCAAATGCGTTATGTGTGCGGTTAATGGCTTTTATTGTAAATTTTCATGCAAATGTTGCGCGTTTGTGCGAAACATCATGCTGCAACCGTTCTCACTAATCCCACAACCTTTATCCGGTTTGTATGATGTTTAACCGGATAAAAACCTGTCTTGTGTGGCAGGGCGAGCAATATATTTTATGTGATGGTTTGGATCTAGCTAAAATGCCGGATTAAGCTGTTTTAGTGATTTAGATCACGTTTTGTTATTGAGGGGGAAATGTTTATCTGATTGTTTTTACACTTATTTAGTGATTTTCATTGTCAATATGGCTGGAAGATGACGGACCTAATAAGACGTTCTTAATCATCATATGAATAAGGATAAATCCTGATAATTTGATTAAAAATAGCTGATAATTTTTAAACAAAAGGCAGCATAACAAGGCTGGTGAAGGTAAGGAGCCATTTTATCCGGGGGAGATTTGATGCAAATTACTGCAATAATGTTCTGCGGGAAATAATAACGCTGGCAAGTTGTTGCAATCCATTAACCTGTAATTATCGGCCATTAGGAATAATTTAAGTTTAATTGCTTAAAAAAAAACCTGAGTTTAACCAGAAATTGGCAACCGCGCCCCTCAAGTAGCACCAGGGACACGGCATAAAATTGGCAGTGAGGCCAAGATCAGAAACGCAAAGTGACCGCGTGTTGGTTGAAAAAGTCGATGAATTCGGGGTCAGGCTGGCGATCGGTGATGACTTTGTCGAACAATGCCAGCGGCCCGATGCAGGCAGGCTTGGTTTGGGCAAATTTGCTGTGGTCGGCGACCAGGATTTTTTGCTGCGCCTTGTCCAACACTTTGTGTTTCATCGCCAGTTCATCAAGATTGAAACAGGTTGCGCCGTGCTGCAAAGTGATGCCTGCCGCTGAGATAAAGGCCACGTTAGGGCAGATGTGGTCCAACTCGTTATGTTGGCCAACAGCGGTAAAAATGTAGTTGCTCGGTTTAAATTCGCCGCCGCACAGGATCACCTTGCAGTTGGGCTTGTCCTGCAGCGCCAGAAAGGTGTTGAGTGAGTGGCAAATGGCTGTAAAGGGGAGTTCATCGGCAATGGCGTCGATAATGGCCGGGGTGGTGGTGCCACAGTCAAAGAACACCGTGTCATTTTCGTTGACTAGCGGTGCCGCCAACATGCCAATACGGCGCTTTTCCGCCACCTGTTTGGCTTTCTGGTCGGAGACAAAATAATTGGTGACCCCGTTGATACGCGGATCGGCTACGACATAACCCCCAAGCAAGACCACTGCCGCAGGTTCGGCACTGAGATCGCGCCGGATGGTCATTTCCGAGACGCCGAGCAGTGCGGCTGCTTCTTTTAAGTGGATCTTGTCAGAACGCTTTAGAGCCTGAACTAGCCGGTTGATACGTTCGTCGCGCCGGGTTTCCATCAGTTTTTCCTACAGGTTTATACCCCAAGTTTCTCAAGTGTGGCCGAAAGGGATAAAGGAGCCAAAAGTTTCTTTCGTTCGCTCCAACACAATAATGCGGAGTAGTGCAGACCCAGTTCGCACTGAGGGCACAACCCCGCATTAGATGTCGCTATACCTAGATAGAGCTAGCGAAAATCAGTAGCTACCGGTGTCAGCTGCATCGCCAGAAACGATCGCAACGCCCGAGCTGGTGCCGATACGTGTTGCACCGGCGGCAATCATTTTCCCTGCGGTAGCGCGATCGCGCACTGCGCCAGAGGCTTTGACGCCCATCTCGCTGCCTACGGTAGCACGCATCAGTTTGACGTGGTCTTCACGAGCGCCGCCTGTGCTGAAACCGGTAGAGGTTTTAACGAAAGCGACATCCAGTTCACGACACATTTCACAAACTACAACGATTTGTTCATCGCTGAGCAGACAGGTTTCCAATATTACCTTCAACGGGATAGCCGCGCAAACTTCACGCACCGCGGCGATATCGGCCTTCACTTCGTCATTCAGGCCGCTTTTCAGCCAACCGACGTTGATCACCATGTCGATTTCCTGGGCGCCGGCGGCAATGGCCGCTTTGGCTTCGAAAGCCTTGGAGACGGTCAAACCAGCCCCCAGAGGGAAGCCGATAACCGAGCATACTTTAACGTTGCTTTCCTGCAACAGGTGAGCGGCCAACGGGACATAACCCGAGTTAACGCAAACGGCATAGAAATTATGCTGACGCGCTTCTTCGCACAGTTGGTTGATCTGGCTTTCCGTGGTGTCCATAGCCAGCAGGGTATGGTCGATATAGCGAGCGTAATCAATCTGTTCAGTAGTCATGGTAATTCCTCAGTGGGTGTAATAACGCTTTGGGATGTTAGTGATGTTATAATCCTAACATTGTCACATCGTGATTGGTAGCTGTATTAACACTAATTTTTCAGTCATAAGCGGAATTAATGAGCATAACCTGCCACAGAATGCGCTGGTAAATGTTATTTAAATAACATAGATTACACCTTGACCAATCCGTTCACTGAGCAACGGCTGCTCCCTGAGGAAAGAAGATGAAGACGATCATTAATCTGAGCCCTGGATTGTTCGGCATACAGCCGAATGAAGTGTATTGCGGCGCTGGTTTTACGGTGACCGCGTTTATGTTTCCTGGTGACATCGCCGCGTTGGCGCTGCAAAACCAGCGGGGTACCTTAACGTTATTGCCCTACCAGGATTTGATGATTTGGGATGCGGTGTTTGACGGCCAGTCTCTCAAAGCAAAAGCCAGCCAGGCGCAGCCACTGCGTAATGATGCCCGTGGTTGCTTTGCCTCTCACCAAGGCTTGCCAGCTAATTATGGTCCGGTGATTGATGTCTGGCTGGAGGTCGAGGAGGAGGTAATCACTGTACGAGCCAGCACGGCCGATGGCCCTTGCCGCATCCAACCGGCCGTTCAGCTAGCCGCCAACAGCACACAGTTCAGTATTGAAATGGTGATCAACAACCTGGCCGAGCAGGCCCAGCCATTAAGTTATATGTGCCATATGAACTACGCCTGCGCAGAGGGTGCCGTTTTCCGCCAAAATCTGCCGGGCTGTGCGCTCAATATCCGTGATAATCCACAGCGGGTCATTTGCTCTGACGACCTCTCGCTGTATGTCGATCAGGCCGAGTTCTTTATGCTGGCGCCGTGCGGCAGAAGGTATGTAACCCGTTTTGCCACCCGCCAATTCAGCTATGCCGTCTTACAGCGGCCACGAGCCAACTCGCGGGCGACGGCGTTTGTCCAGCCGGCCAGTTGCAGCCCAGAGGTTGCAGCAATGCCAATGGCAGTGATGTTAAAAGCGGGGGAGATGCGGGAGTTTCGCGTGACGACCGGCATGCTATAGCTGGCGGGGGGCAAGCCCCCCGCGGGCAGGTATTACTCCTTCACCCATCCTTTACGGATCGGGAAGGCGAACAGGAAATGGTACAGACGCGTCAGACGTTGGGCGATAGCCTCACCAAACAGGTTCCACACCAATTGGGCAAACAGACACCCTACACAGGCCAGCAGGAAACCGCCCACCATATCCAGCGGCCAGTGCACACCAAGGAACACGCGGGACCAGGCAATGGCGACTGCCGCGACCATCAGCAAAATACCTGACCAGACACGATGCCAGCACAGGAAGGCCAGGGCGAAGGTGAAGATGGCGGTGCCATGATCGCTGGGGAAAGAACTGTCTGGTGCATGCGCCAGGAAGGTATAGCCGATGCCGGTGACAAACGGGCGCTCATGGGGCAACAGCGCACCGATAGCGGCCGAAGCGCTCATGGCAAATAACAGGGCAATGGTCGTTTTGGCTACCACTTCTCGCTGTGCTGCCAGTTGGCTATGCGCCCCCCAGAACCACAGGCCGACAATCAGCAGCGGGATAATGACGATCAGATCCCGTGCGATGAAGGTGGCAAGATCGATCAACCATTCCGGGCTGGCCGGAGTGGCATCGATCCAGGCGAAAAGAAGATAGTTCAACTGCTCCATTAAGTATTACCTCGTCTTACGGCGAAAATAGCCGCTAATACACCAATAAACAGCCAATTGGCTGAACCAAACCCACCACCCGGCCCACAGGTTATGGGAAAGAAAATGTGCGCCCCGCATGACCTGGCCAAAGCCCATAAGCATGCCAAGCGTGATGCCGCCCAGCCAGCACCAGTAAGCCAGGCGCGGGCGTTGCGGATAAAACAGAAAGAACAGTGCCATCACGGCAAAGCCGCTGGAAGCGTGGCCACCGGGGAAGCAACGGCCAGGCCCCGGAAAGGCTGGCGTGCTGCCAAACAGGGGAAACGACATCGCTTTACCACCGTACTCCAGCAGATCCCAAGGGCATGAGTGTGCGCTGGTTGCCTTCAGGATCCCCACCACCAACGGCCCAATGCCGATCAACAGCATGGCGACAATCAGCCGCACATTACGGCGATAAATGCCCCAAAACAGCGCCAGCACCGCTCCGGCGATCACCGAAATCTTTAACAACCGATGGTTGATCAGATCCAGCCAGTAGTTGTTCTGCCAAGGAAAACGCTGGCTGGCGGCGTCATACCAATAATTACTGATTGCCCAATCCAACTGTTCATTGCGTGACAGCCAGATAAACAGCAGCGCAGCCATCATCAGCCCAAAGGCTTGCCAACGGTAAAAGGATGCGGGCAAGGAGTAAAGGGCGTCAGTCTGAATTTGGCTAGCCGTTGAGGATTGATTTAATGACGATTGTTTGGCGTTTGATGGGTTCACACGAAGGCTCATAGGCGGTAACGGATCAGGCTACTGTAATCATCCCGTCTTAAGAAAACCTTAATGGATGGCAGGGGTCTGAGGGTGATATCCAGATTTGACCTATAATTTAACGGCGTAAAGTATGCTAGCGTAGTTGGGTATTTAGGTTATGAATTGTAAGGATAAAAAATGAACAAGCTTTCTATGGTAGTGACCAGCCTGCTGATGGCCGCGTCTGTCAGCGCCGTTGCTGCAACCACCGCAAGTAATGACGATCTCAATATGCAGCCGTTGGAAAAAGTAGCACCGTTCCCGAAAGCAGAGCCGGGCATGAGCCGGCAGGTCATTTATTTACCCAAGCAGGAGAATGAAGAAAACTTTAAGGTTGAGCTGCTGATTGGCCAAACGCTGGAAGTGGATTGCAATCGTCACATGATGGGCGGCAACCTGGAGAGTAAAACGCTGGCCGGTTGGGGTTACAACTATTTTGTACTGCCGAAGCTCTCGGCTCCGGCCTCTACCATGATGGCTTGCCCGGATAATACTAAGCGTCAGGAGTTCGTTGCCGCTCATCTGGGGGATGCCGCGATGCAGCGCTATAACAGCCGCTTGCCGATCGTGGTTTACGTGCCGAAGGACGTCGAGGTGCGCTATCGTATCTGGTCTGCCAGCGAAAATACTGGCCGTGCGGTAATTAAATAAACGACTGTAGACTACGCATTGTAGGGGCGCTGCATGCTGCGCCCGCTTGCCTGCCATGCTCCACTGAATAATCAATGGATTACCTAACGGATAATGCCGCGCGCCGAGCGAGAGAAGAAAGAAGTAAACCATTGCAGTAGCGGATAGATTTCGCTCAAGCGCTGCGCCTCCTGCTTCACCTCATCGATCGCCAATGCATTGTGATACAGCATGTTATACAGGGCTTGGATCACTTGCTGTTGCCGATCGTCCAGCGCTTGGAAGGCTGCCGCTGACTCGTTAACACCGATGGGGGCCGCGCGGTTGCCACTGGCACTGACAAAAGGTGGAACATCCTGCACCACGCCGGACTGATGGGCGATATGGGCATGGGCACCCAACAGACAAAACTGATGTATCGCGCATATATTGCCTATCTGCACAAAATCATCCAGCTCAACATGCCCGGCTAGCCCCGAGTTATCACCGATAACCGTGGTATTGCCGACAATGCAATCATGGCCAATGTGAACGTTGTTCAAGAACAGGTTGTCATTGCCGATAGTCGTTCGCCGATAGCCTTGAGCGGTGCCGCGATGAATCGTCGCATTCTTGCCGATCCTGTTTCTGTCGCCGATGACCACGTCCGTCGCTTCACCAGCATATTTCAAATCCTGATTCACTTCGCCGATGGTGGAAAATTGCCCGATAACGTTATTACAGCCAATACGGGTGAGGCCGTTAATGCTGACATGAGAGGCTATCACCGTGTCATCACCAATCTCGACGCCAGCTGCAATGATGCAGAAAGGGCCAATGCTGACGCGCGCACCGATAATCGCCCCCGGTTCAATCAAGCTGCTGCTTGCGACCCGGGCAGAGGGTGAAATTGACATTGCGTTATCCTGATAATGGCGCGTGGCGTTTCCGGCACTCAGGGCCAATCACGGGTAAATGATTAAGCCGAAGTCTGGATTAATCTGAGAGTAAGCGTCGAATGGGAGGGGAAAGAGTTGGGCGTTGGTGGTCAGGTGATTTTTCTTATCGACAGGGCCGAGTATAAGGAGTTACCAGGCATATCACACCATCATATATTTTCTTTATTTTCTGAACCTTTCTGTAATGGGAGATGGGGCTGGGGGGCTAGATGCGGAGCGGTTAACCAAGACCGCAGACATTCCCTCTCCGGCGTCACAACATACGGGGGCGCAGCACCATGCCGCGCCCGTTTGGGAACCAATAGGTTAGCTAACGCACGCTATGGCGCTTAAGACGCTTGGGAGTCCAGCTTTTCCTGGTTTTGCACCACTTCCTGCGCCTTGGTATAGCTTTCAATCAACAGTTGGTAGGCCGGGAAGATATGGGTGTAGACCTCTGCCCACGCCATGGCGTCCTCACGATTCCAGGTGCGTTGTAACTCGGAAGCGACACCAGCGGTGTCGATAGGAACGACGCCAGCCTGTACGACTCGCGCCAGGGTGATTTCCTGAGCCATTTTGGAGTAAGTGCCTGAGGCATCAACGACAGCAAAGACTTTATAGCCTTCATAGACTGCGCTGATAGCCGGGAACGCCATACATACACTGGTAATGGTGCCGGCAATAATCAATGTCTTGCGCCCGGTAGCTTTAACCGCAGCGACAAACTCAGGGTTATCCCAGGCGTTGATTTCGCCTCTGCGTGCCACATATTGGGCATGTGGTGCGTTTTGATGGATTTCCGGGATCAGGGGGCCGTTTGGCCCTTGCGGTACGGAGGCGGTGGTGATCACTGGCAACTGGCTCAGCGTGGCGATTTTAGCTAATGCTGCAGCGCGGGCGCGCAGTTCGGTCATTGGCATATCGCCTACGGTTTGGAACAGACCGCTTTGGTGGTCGATCAGCAGCATCACCGCATCATTGGCATCAATAACAGGACGCTGGCCATTAAAGTTAGCTGGAGTACTCATCGTCAATCCTCTCAATTAGTGGTTGTTCGTCACATGATTCTCTGTGGCAACAGGGATGTCCTGTGCATAAGAGAGAGTTTAGCCACGTGCAGATTTTGCAGTAGTGCCTGATGCCGAGATGGATTGTTCCAGTAGTAGAACGATAAGAGGATGAGCAGCTACTCTCAGACTAGACTAGAATTAATAGGTAGGTTATCAGGCTGGGTATTAGGTAATACGGAGGGTCGACAATATGACTTATCAACATATCGCTATTGCAACCGATCTGAGTGACGATGCCGAACTGCTGGTGCGTAAAGGTTCTGAATTGGCTGGCGCACTGCAGGCCAAACTGTCGTTGATTTATATCGATGAGCAAGCTAACCACTATAGCGAGTTTGGTAGTGGCGAATTCAACTATACCGATAAGACTTTCACCGAACGAGTAAAGAACATGCTTAACGCTATCCAGCAGCAGGCGGAGTATCCCATCAGTGAAGTGATCATTGGCCGTGGTGAACTATGCGAAGCGCTGAACAATGCCATCAGTGAGAAGGGGATTGATTTGGTGATTTTTGGTCACCACCACGATATGTGGAGCCGTTTGGTATCCAGTACGCGCCGCACGATAAACCATATTGCGGTTGATATGCTGGTGGTGCCGATCGAAAAACATTGAGGGGAGTGTTGGATCTGAATGGCATGGAGAAAGGCATCACAATAAGAGGCCGAGCGGTATCATTGCGGAACTGTTTCAACAGCCCGTCATTGCCATACCCCAGCTCTAGATGTTCTTATTGTTGTTACACCCCTTGGTGATTGGATGCTGATTTTTACTCCGCCCGCTATTATGTTATTTTGATATTCTGCATAATAGCAGGGGCACTTATTGGATTACTCTTTTGAAGGGAAGCTTCTTTCCACGAGGTAATTCAGTACATCAATATCATCATTGAGCATCTCCGTGGAGAGGTCTTTTAGGATTTTATTTCTAATGTCGGTCCTTATAAAGAAGAGTGACGTGTTTGAATAGAAAATAGGATCCATCAAGTAAATAGAAACCCCTTCATTGTATAGCTCCATATAGTCAGTGCCGATAAATGGGGTTTTCTTTACGGTGGTAGTGTACTTACTGGCTAAAATCGCACTAATGAGACCAAACTGATCGTTTTTAAATTGTAACTGCAGTGCGGATAAATTCTTATTCTGATCAAACAAGACAAAAACATCTTTGGTACTTTCAAAAATGATACCGCTTCGTTTGTCCTTGTTGTTATCGGGTGTTTCTTTATAAATATTTCCTTTCAGTTCGTTATTATAACCCACATTGACCGCTTCCGGGTGAGTCGCCTTAAAACTATCCTCCGTTGTCTGACCAAACTTCACCGTAAGCGTGCCGGTGCCGACTGCGCTTAAGCTCCCACAAAAAAAGGAGCTGGTTAAAACCAGAAAAAGGTACCCTAAAAAACTCACTTTCATGATGCAATCCTATAAATCCTTTCGGGATTGTGAAATGATACATAAAAAATCATTAAACTGCCAAAACTCGGTATTTTATTTCTGGTGCTGTTATTGTATTGGTTTTACATGCTCACCTCCCTGGCATTAATGATATTTGTAACCGATGTCAGACTCCCTTCGTTGAGCGACATTACCTCGGTGTTTCACTACGTTGTCATTAAAAGAATAGTGTTGTCAATAACCTCGATAGGTTAAATTCTGTCAGTTTAAAATATGAGATAGGGTTAACGCTATTGGTAACAGATCTCTCCTCTTGCGTTCATGTACATCTACCTTCAGTATTTTATATCGCATTAATATTTCTGTTAGGATACTTTGACCAATAAACAATATGCTGCTGGTGTAAAGTTAAAGACTAGTGCTGAAACCTAGTCGACTACCTCGGATAACTACCGATTGTTGGCGGCGATTATGGGATGTATTGGCGCAATGATAGTAACAGTCTGTATTTTCTTATGACCAATGCTAAAGCCCCATGTGGTCCCTATAACGCGCTACGGCCTTTCTCGGTCAACGTAAAGAATGGTGATGTGGTTTTGGGCATAACGCCATTGTGAGCGCCAATCTCAAGGTTGGGCAGGCTACTCACAGCGGTGACGGCAACGCCGGATATTGATTGGCCGCTATCGCCTGATGCTTAAGTAATGACCCACTAATAATCGGGTTTTCATCTTGAGGGATCTGATTAGCAAGTCTAAAGCTCGCTCTGTGATCTGCCTGGCAATCGAAATATCTTGCGTAAGGTATGCTTATCAATTATATAAACCAAGCGGTCTTGGGATAAACGATAGATTAGAGAGTGGTTTTTTCATGGATAGATTGATGCAAGAAATGTATGACGAGTTGGAAGACATCCAACGCGATCCGTATATAAATCGAGAGGACAGGGAGCGAGGAGAGCAAAAAGTCATTGGCGTTATTATCAGTTATAAGCAAAATGAGCTTATGCAGGTAATGAACAGCGTTGCCAGTAAGTATATGAAGTGGAGCTTGGCAAAGGATAAATTTATTAGTGAGGTTGTTTCCTACTCCAATGACATTACATCCAAAGTCAATACGGGTGAAATAACACAAGATCAAGCGATGAGATCGTTAGACCAGGAAATCGCAAACCTAAGAAAGCAAGATGAAACCTTAACAAGAAAACAATATCGGCAAGCTGTGGTTGTTAAACCTGTAGTGAATAAAGTTTCTAAAGGTAAAAACGGCAAGGATGTTATTGATGTCGATTTAATTGTTGCCGGTGTCGGTTTTGTTAGTGGTGGATTGCAGTTTGTAACGGGAGTTGGTGTTGCCAGTAGCGGAGCAAGTGCACCTATTGGGGGCCTGTTAATTGCCCACGGCATAAATAATGTCGTTGAGAATGGGTATTTTCTTCTTTATCGGGAAAGTTATACTGGCCCGCTTAAGTTTATTTATGAAGGTGTTGGGGCTTTGTTAGGTATAAGTGCCAAGGATGCAGATGTTATCTATACGGTTGTCGATCTAAGTCTATCAATAAATGGTTTGCTTGGCCTGCGATTAGAGGAGGATGCCGTGCGATTATACCGCTATATTGACACTGATCTACTTTGGGGAATGAAAGAAATGGGCATTAAGTTAATGACTAGAAATGAATTGCTATTAGAATATTATGGTGATGTTAATACTATAATTGGGCAGTATAACTCATATAAGGCTGCAAAATGAGCTACTTATATTCACTTTTTTCAGTTGTCACCTTATGGCCTTTGTTTTTGATTGTTCGTAAGTTGTCATCATCATTTTATCCCTACACTAGGTTCGGTGCATTAGTTGTAATTACCTTGTTTATGGTGTTTCATCTATATATCTTCCATTTCAAAGAGATTCCATTTTTAGGGGTAGCCGTTCCAGAAGATAATGAGTTTATGGTATACGCGCCTTTTCTTTATGGATTATTATGTACGATAGTGAGTATGAAAGCATTTAAGTAGTTAAATTATATATGGACAGCCAAGTTTATGATGTGTTTTGGTTGTATTGTTTGATTTTTCGAGAGAGTGTATGAACTATATTTATTCATTGATTTCAATTGCATCAATAGTACCTTTGTACTGGCTTATAAAGCGACTGACGTCATCTGATTATCCATACACTAAATTTCGTGCCATCTTAGTCGCATCATTATTTATGCTGTTCCATATCTATGTCTTTAATTTCCAAAAAATTCCTGTTCTTGGTATTGCCGTACCAGAAGATAACGAGTTCATGTCATATGCCCCGTATTTGTATGGATTGTTGACCGCTGCCGTCTGTGCAGTGGCTCATAATAAAAGTAAAAACTAATCAATGGCAGAGAGGATTGAAGACTGTATCTCTCTGTCTCTGTTTTTTTAATAAAGTTTCTAAGTGATTTCATGGGCTATATATACTCTATTTTCTCTATCATAGGTCTTGTTATTTTATACTATTGCAAATAGAAGGTTGACATCGTCTTACTACCCTCTGCATAATTTTTATGGAGTCATGATTTCCTTCTTGTTTGTTCTTTTCCATATGATAGTTTTGAGAGTTCATGTGATCCCCATTTTGGGGATCCCCGTTCCAGAAGACGACGACTTCATGTACTATGGCCCGCTCATTTATGCTCTATTATGTGTAGTGATAAGCATGTTGGCTCATGGTAAAGGTAGACAGTGAATTATCTATTCTCAGCATTAATGTTTGAATTGATTTCTATTATAAAAAGCTGCTGATATAGTAAGGGATGGCATTAACCATCCCCCCTTAATATCAATAGACTCTGTCATCCCAAATGCTGTAACCACTGGTGCCCGCAATGATATGACTCCAGGTAATGCTCTTGTATTTCAAAGAGATAGTTTCTTGCGGTTGTGCGCCGCTGTGGGTAATTGAGTGAGGGTGTGAGCCTGAGATATCGGAAATGGTGGCATCAGTGAGTAAGATGGTGAAGTAAAGCTCTTGCGCACCGGACGCATTGGTTCTGTAGAACTCAAACAGGACTTCAAGCGATTCATTGCTGGAAATAGCCACGCCCAGCAAAGGCGAGGATTTATCGATAGGTTTGGTAAACACGACAGGGTGATGGCTGACATGCTGTTCCCTGCTCATTGCATAGTTCAGGCTATTAATCAGGATTTGGTCTAAATGACCGGTTTGCCCCTTATTACCAATGGAATCCATAGAGGAACATCCGGCAGAAATAAGTCCCTGCTGTTTACCTTTCAATGTCGCATAGATTACGTTAGCCATTATTCAATATCCTTATATTAACAATGTGACTTGGTGCCACGAAGCGTAGAGGTTTATATCATTAAGTGAACCTGCTGAATGTAACATAAGCACCCATAATAAAGCCCGCATAAAATGCGGGCTCTTGGGGTTGTGGCGTTTCCCTGGTGTTGCCACAAGAAGCCCATTAACCCTAGAGGAATGGCTAAAACCCGTCCAATCGATTCGCTAGATCAATAACACGATATTGATCGGTGAAAACGATCGTACTCCCTGCATTGCCTTGCTTCCCTTCTACAGGCTGTTATCTGGTCGGCATTCCATCTGTCACCACGTGCAGCCTTGTCTACCTGGTGGCATGCTGTTTGCACCAACTCACAACGGATCAAGCCGCTTATGGCTGACTATCATCACGGCGTGCGTGTCATCGAAATCAACGATGGCATCCGTCATGGCCCCGGAACAGCCCGCGCTGCACCGAGTTTACCCTGACGTAAAACGGGTCGATGAGTCCCTGGCAGCGATGTTTGGCGACCTGCGACAGCAGGCGGGTGAGCGGTACGGGCAAGCCGGGGAGCTGGCCGGAAAGGTGGGGGGCTTCTTGTCATGATCACCGGCGTATCAAAGGTAGTTTCGTTCCCGATCTTGAGAGGTATTATCGCCAGCATTAAGGGATAGAGGAGGGGATACCTAATGATGCATTGCCCGATTTGCCGAACTGCAGCACATGCCCGCACCAGTCGTTATCTGAGTGAGAACACTAAAGAGCGTTATCACCAGTGCCAGAATATAAACTGTAGTTGTACGTTTGTAACCCTGGAGTCTATCCAACGCCAAATCGTGACACCGGAGAAGATTGATATCGTGCCGCCACACCCAACCAGGGGAAATCAGGGAGCACTTTGGATCTGACTAGAAGCCTGCGAAAGCAGGTTTTTTTATGGCTGCAAATCGTGTGCCGCCATTTTGTCGCCACTCAGTAAAATGACGTTCCCTAAGTGACTGTTTTTAAGGGGTGTAAAATTCAGGCAACAAAAAACCCGCTAATCTTGAACCTAAAAAGGCGGGACTAACGGGCTCCACAAAATGGGGACATCAAAGAAAAGCAGTGGCACTAATTCAGACTATGTCCCGATCGAAAAGTTCTACCTGTTGCTAGAAAAATTAAAAAATATGTCGCCGTAGCACCACTTCTCAGACCGCCTTGCTACCCCATGATACCTGGCCAGATCACCACGATGAGCGAACCTGCCAAGGTTAACAACACGTTAGCGATGGCGTAGGTGCCTGCATATCCCAATGCTGGAATATTACTACGTGCAGTGTCACTAATGATTTCCATCGCCGGAGCGCAGGTACGTGCCCCCATAATGGCACCAAACAGCAGGGCACGGTTCATACGCAGAATGTAGGCACCGAACAGGAAGCAGATCACTACCGGTACCAGGCTGACGATCAAGCCTGCGATCAGCATCTGGCCACCTACTGCGCCTAGGGTATTGCCAATACCTGCCCCTGCGCTCAGGCCTACACCGGCCATAAACACCATCAGGCCGAACTCTTTCACCATGTTCAACGCGCCCTGAGGGATATAACCAAAGGTCGGGTGGTTGGCACGCAGGAAGCCCAGCATGATGCCGGACATCAATAGCCCTGCGGCGTTGCCGATGCCAAAGGAGAAGCTGCTGGTGAACTGAATGGTGATCTGGCCGATCAGCAGGCCGATGATAAAGAAGGCGCAGAACGCCAGCAGATCGGTAACCTGGCTATGAATGGAGATAAAGCCGATCTTCTCTGCCACGCTTTTTACCCGGCGGGCATCGCCGCTAACCTGCAGCACATCGCCTTTGTTCAACACTATGCTGTCATCGATCGGCATTTCAATCTGGCTGCGGATCACGCGGTTGAGGAAGCAACCATGATCGGTCAGCTTCAACTGGCTCAGGCGCTTGCCTACCGCATTGCTGTTTTTGACCACGATCTCTTCGGTCACGATGCGCATATCCAGCAGATCCCGGTCGAACACTTCCTTACCGTTACGGAAGCTTGGGTCCAGGCGTGCGTGAGCATCAGGGTAGCCGACCAGTGAGATTTCATCCCCGACCTGTAACACCGCATCTCCGTCTGGGTTGGCCAGAATGCCGTTGCGGCGAATTCTTTCGATGTAACAACCGGTTTGGCGGTAAATGCCGAGCTCGCGCAGGTTCTTGCCGTCTGCCCAGGCAACCAGTTCCTGGCCAACGCGATAGGCGCGGATCACTGGCAAATAAACCTTACGCTGACTATCGGTATCCAGACCGCGCTCACGGGCGATTTGTTGGGCAGAGGTAGAGAGGTCCTGATGCTGTAGCTTAGGCAGGTAACGTGCGCCGAAAATCAGGCTGACCAGGCCAATCAGGTAGGTCAGGGCGTAGCCCAGGCTCAGATGGTCTTGGGCTGCAAGCAGTGCCGGGCCGCTGGTGATGGTATTACGCAGCGTATCGCCTGCACCCACCAACACCGGTGTGGAGGTCATCGAACCGGCGAGCATGCCGGCAGTAAGGCCGATATCCCAGTGGAACAGCTTACCCAGACCGATAGCGATCACCATCGCTGAACCGACCATCACCAGCGCCAGCATGAAGTAGTTTTTGCCGTCGCGGAAAAAAATCGAGAAGAAATTGGGGCCAGCTTCAACACCGACGCAAAAAATAAACAGCATGAAGCCGAGGCTTAACGCTTCGGTGTTAATGGCAAAGTGTTGCTGGCCGAGCAACAGCGAGACCACTAAAACGCCAATGGAATTACCGAGTTGAACGGAGCCAAGACGAACCTTTCCGAGGCAGAGCCCCAGGGCGAGTACCACAAACAGTAACAGGATGTAGTTACCATTTAACAAACTTGCGACGTTTATGTTCACGGGGGATAACTTATTGTTTACCAGTAAGTTCTTGATAAAGAACACTATAAGAGTTAGATTCAGCCATAGAGTATATGGATAAAACTGAGATAACAACCAACCATCGGAAGGCGATCCGAACCATCGAATGGCGGCGCTTATTCTAGTCGCTATCACGTATGACAGCCAGCATAAAGCTGTGTCGGCATACGTATTTAACCCTTTTTGACCAAGGAAAAAGTTCAGCCAGCGCTGTCGATTTCGGCTGTGTGTCGCAAGGTCTGTGCGATAGGCTGTTTTTTACGATGTAGTGAGCGGTCACATCGCGATATCCGTCGTTTTTCGGGTATGGAGGGGAGAGGTGGATGGTGAGTTATCGATACTGGGTGGGCATTTTCAGCTGTTTTCTGTTGTTTAGCCTGGTTTTTCTGGGCCAGAAGAGCGGTGCCCTCGGCGTGACAGAGCCTGAGCATCATGGTGAAACCGGCCTGCTGTTGTTTATTATTCCCGGTTTTATCGCCAGCTATTTGTCGAGCAAGCAGCGTATCCTGTGTCCGTTGCTTGGCGCACTGTGTGCGGTACCGCTGTGTTTGCTCATTCGCCACTTTTGGTTAACGCCCGGCCATTCGTTTTGGCAGGAGTTGGCTTATGCGGTCAGCGCCGTATTTTGGTGTGTGTTCGGTGGGATGCTGTATTTATTAATGCGCATGGTGTTGCATGCTTTGCAACAGTTCTATCGGCGGTAAAAACCCTAATCGTAAAAAAGGCCACCTGCGTTCGGTGGCCTTTTTTTGTTCGAGCTTGAAGCTTACTGGAACAGGTTCAGATTTTCTTTGGCGTAGGCTTCAAAATCGGTGCAGCCGCCAATGTGGGTCTGATCGATAAAGATCTGCGGCACGGTTTCTACCGGTTTGCCCACGGTTTTTTCCAAATCGGCCTTGGTGATGCCTTCTGCGTGAATATCAACATAACGGAAGTTGAAATCGTCACGCTCTTCAGTCAATTTCTCTGCCAGCTCTTTAGCACGGACACAGTAAGGACAGCCCGGACGCCCGAAGATTACAGCAAACATGTAACACTCCTAGTCTGTTATTAATAATTAACCGTATTGTAACGACATTCCTTCCGTCATAAAAAGACTTCAGTTGCGCTATCACTCACGTCATGGCGCTTACTATGCCCGTTGGTGGAGCTAAAAAAAAGCAGGATCTGCCTCTTGGTTTGATTTATAGAACCGATTAATCAACTAGGGCTGTTGCTGTGATGGCGAATTTACTACACTGGACACAGTGAGTCTGGAGAAAAAAATATGCGTTCATTCGGTGACTTACCGCGTTCTGTGCTGGTGCTTGAAGGATTGGGCATGGTGCTGTTGATACTCTCTTATCTGAGTATTCATGACTACGTGCGCTTGCCGGGTATACTGGCTTCGCAACAGGCGGCGGTTGGCATGATCTTTCTTGGCGTCTTCATGATGGTTCCGGCAGCCGCGTTTTTGGTCTGGCGCGTAGTTCAAGGGTTCGGCCCGCTACTGCGCGGTGGCCAGCCGCCGCAGAACGATCGGCGTACCCCGCCGAAAGATAAACAAGACCAGGGACCGCAAGACTAAACGCGGCTATGGGGAATGCCTGCCAATGCAGGTGATCAACGCCTTTAGGGGTGACGAGTGAAAATTGCCATTCTTTCACGCGATGGTTCGCTGTACTCATGTAAAAGACTGCGTGAGGCTGCAGAGCAGCGTGGGCACCGTATCGATGTTATCGATCCGCAGTCTTGTTATATGAATATCAACCCGGCGGCACCTAGCATTCATTATCGTGGCCGCCAGTTGGAACGTTACGATGCCGTGATCCCGCGTATCGGTTCTGCTATTACGTTTTATGGCACTGCCGTGCTGCGCCAGTTTGAACTGCTCGGCAGCTATCCGCTCAATGAATCTGTAGCCATTACCCGCGCCCGTGACAAGCTGCGTTCGCTGCAACTGCTGGCGCGCCAGGGGATTGATCTGCCCATTACCGGCTTTGCGCATTCGCCGGATGACACCGGTGATTTGATCGAACTGGTGGGTGGCGCACCGCTGGTGGTGAAGCTGGTTGAAGGGACACAGGGGATCGGCGTGGTATTGGCCGAAACTCGTCAGGCGGCGGAGAGCGTGATCGACGCCTTTCGTGGCCTGAATGCCCATATCCTGGTGCAGGAGTATATCCGCGAAGCCAACGGCTGTGACATTCGCTGCCTGGTCGTTGGCGGCAGGGTAGTTGCCGCGATTGAACGCCAGGCAAAGCCTGGGGAGTTTCGGTCGAACCTGCACCGTGGTGGCACGGCTCGTAAAGTGCATATCACCGGCAAGGAACGCGCAACCGCGATCAAGGCCGTGGAGACGCTGGGGCTGGATGTTGCCGGGGTTGATATCCTACGTGCCGATCGTGGCCCGCTGGTGATGGAAGTGAATGCATCGCCGGGGTTGGAAGGCGTTGAAACCACCACCGGATTGGATATTGCAGGCATGATGATCGAGTACATTGAGCAACAAGCCCGGCCTGGCTTTCGTCTGAAATCTGGCGGATGATAAATTGCGCTTTCCTCTGTCGCGCCAAGCGTGTACGGGGGATCGCAGGTGCGGATAGGTTGTGCGATGTTGTCGTATTAGTGAATTAAGCGGCTTTGATCGTGGCATCTCGATTGAATATTCCGTAAGCTATGCGCCTTTTCATGTCATTGAACCCTGTGAGGCTGGTAATTTATGGATTCACTCATCGTCCCCGATTTGGCGTTATTACGACGTTGGTTGGATCAGTTGGGGATCTCGTTTTTTGAATGTGACTCTTGCCAGGCGCTACACCTGCCGCACATGCAAAACTTTGACGGCGTATTCGATGCCAAGCTCGATCTGGTGGACAATGTGATCCTGTTTTCCGCGCTGGCCGAAGTCAAGCCAACCGCACTGATCCCGCTGGTGGCCGATCTCAGTCAAATCAATGCCAGCTCGCTGACCATCAAGGCCTTTGTTGATATTCAAGACGATAACTTGCCAAAGCTGATTGTTTGCCAGTCTTTGAGCATTGCCGTGGGCGTAGCCTATGAGCAGTTTGCCCACTTTATGCAACAGGGCGAAGAACAGATCTCGATGGTGATCCTGGAAGCCAGGGCGAACGATCTGCTGTTTATGGGTGATGAAGAAGATAACCCGGCTACCGTAGCCAGCCAACCGATGCTGCATTAATCTTCGCTGTACATTATGTGTGCCGCAGCTCTGGCGGCACGCAGCCCGGACTTTCCCCCACAACCAGATATTCTGCGTTTCAGCCCTTATTGCCAGATATTTCTCGTCTTTTAGGCCGTTATTGCCGCATCACATACAGACCCCGTGCATAATTAATCGATAAACGGCGTTTTTTACCCTGGAGGCTGGCACCGTCTGGCAACTCCGGTTATGCTGCTGATCTTGCTAAAGGCTCACGCTCCTGTTTGTGACCTCGTGGGCTGGCAGGTGAGAAAATCGCATGCAATCAACTGCATAGCTATTCACTCGCGATCGCAACGATTGCGCTCGGCTAATCAAAGGCGTTGTATCCTTTCAAGATACAAATTTACCCCTTGTTTTGGAGGAAGTTACGGATGGTCACCCAACGTAAAAAGTGGTTATCGGGTGTGGTTGGCGGCTTGCTGATGACGGCTTGCCTCACCGCGTCGGCCGCAGACAATACGCTGCACATCTACAATTGGTCCGACTACATTGCGCCGGATACCCTGGCCAAATTCCAGAAAGAAACCGGCATCAAAGTGGTGTATGACGTCTTTGATTCCAACGAGGTTCTGGAAGGCAAACTGATGGCGGGCAGCACCGGTTATGACTTGGTGGTTCCTTCCTCCAACTTCCTTGAGCGTCAGTCCAAAGCCGGTATTTTTGAAGCGCTGGACAAGAGCAAGATACCTAATTACAAAAACCTTGATCCCGAGATGCTGCAACTGGTTGCGCATAACGACAAGGATAATAAGTACGGTATCCCTTACATGATGGTGACCACCGGCATTGGCTATAACGTCGATAAGGTCAAAGCGGTGCTGGGTAAAGATGCCCCGGTCGATAGCTGGGACCTGATCCTCAAGCCGGAAAACCTGGAGAAACTGAAAAGCTGTGGTGTCTCCTTCCTGGATGCGCCAAGCGAAGTGTATGCCACCGTCTTACACTATCTGGGTAAAGATCCTAACAGCACCAGTGCGGAAGATTACACCGGTGCGGCCAACGATCTGTTGATGAAACTGCGTCCGAATATCCGCTATTTCCACTCTTCCCAGTACATTAACGATCTGGCTAACGGGGATATTTGCGTGGCCATTGGCTGGTCTGGCGACATCATGCAGGCCGCCAACCGTGCCAAGGAAGCCAAAAACGGCGTCAATGTGGCCTACTCCATTCCAAAAGAAGGGGCGCTGACCTACTTTGACATGTTTGCGATGCCAGCCGATGCCAAAAACAAAGATGCGGCCTACCAGTTCCTGAACTTCCTGCTCAAGCCAGAGGTGATCGCGGATATCAGCAACCACGTGTTTTATGCTAACGCGGTGAAAGACGCAACGCCGCTGGTGAATGCCGAGGTGCGTGATAACCCGAACGTTTACCCACCGGCAGATATTCGTGCCAAGCTGTTCACGCTGAATGTGCAGTCGCCAAAACTTGACCGTGTTGTTACCCGGGCATGGACTAAAGTTAAAAGCGGGAAGTAAATACCTGTCGTCTTTCAAGCTGCAGCGTTGTTACCTGCACTTACTCACCCCAGTCACTTACCCAAAAGTAAGCTCCTGGGGATGAGTAAGCTTGTCGCCTAGCCGCAGCTCGAAATCCATAGGGTATTGATAAGCAGGTGGGGTTAACCCGCCTGCATTGCCATTTTGGGCCATGGCAATTGCTGTGGTTGTTCGCACTGCTTTAGCCGGAGAGCACCCCGATTGAACGATGTTACCCCTCGTCCGCTAGCCAAATCGCAGAAGGTCTTCACCCCTCTGCTGGAAATCCGTAACCTTACCAAAACCTTTGACGGCCAGAACGCGGTAGAAGACGTCAGCCTGACGATCTACAAGGGCGAAATTTTTGCGCTGTTGGGGCCCTCTGGCTGCGGAAAATCGACGTTGCTGCGTATGTTGGCCGGTTTTGAACAGCCGACGGAAGGGCAAATTGTCCTCGATGGCCAGGACATGTCCCATGTGCCGCCATACCAGCGCCCGGTCAATATGATGTTCCAGTCCTATGCGCTGTTCCCCCATATGACGGTGGAGCAGAACATCGCGTTTGGCCTCAAGCAGGACAAAATGCCGCGCGCGCAAATTAACGAGCGCGTCACAGAAATGCTGACGCTGGTACATATGCAGGAATACGCCAAACGTAAGCCGCACCAGCTCTCCGGCGGTCAACGCCAGCGTGTGGCACTGGCGCGTAGCCTGGCTAAACGGCCAAAGCTGTTGTTGTTGGATGAACCAATGGGCGCGCTGGATAAGAAACTGCGCGATCGTATGCAGCTGGAAGTGGTGGATATCCTGGAGCGCGTGGGCGCGACCTGCGTCATGGTCACCCACGATCAGGAAGAAGCGATGACCATGGCTGGCCGTATCGCCATCATGAACCGCGGCAAGTTTGTGCAAATCGGTGAGCCGGAAGAGATCTACGAGCACCCGAACAGCCGTTTCAGCGCCGAGTTTATCGGTTCGGTCAACGTGTTCGATTGCGTGTTGCAGGAGCGGCGGGATGATGCATTGATCCTGCAAAGTCCGGGTTTACGCCATGCGCTTAAGGTCGATCCTGATTCATCGGTGGTAGACGGTGTGCCTATTCAGGTCGCGCTCCGCCCGGAAAAGATCATGCTGTGTGAGGAAGTGCCGGAAGACGGCTGCAACTTTGCGGTGGGAGAGGTGGTGAACATCGCCTATCTGGGCGATCTGTCGATCTACCACGTCAAACTGCTCAGCGGGCAGATGATCAGTGCGCAGCTGCAAAACGGCCATCGCTTCCGCAAAGGGATGCCGACCTGGGGTGATGAAGTGCGCCTGTGTTGGGAAACCGACAGCTGTGTGGTTCTGACGGTGTAGTTGAGAACGTGAGGAGTAACCACCATGACATTGCTTTCTGAACGTTCGCCGGAGCCTCCGGCAAGAGTACCCGGCCCGATTAAGGCGTTTATCCAACGTTTGCAGATGGCCCATGGCCGCAAGTTGGTGATCGCGCTGCCGCTGCTGTGGCTGCTGCTGTTGTTTATGCTGCCGTTCCTGATCGTGTTCAAGATCAGCCTCTCAGAGCTGGCCTTGGCGGTACCGCCTTATACCGATCTGATGAGTTGGGCAGACGGCAAACTCGATATTGCACTGAACTTTGCCAACTACCTGCAGTTGACCGATGACCCGTTATACATCGATGCCTATCTGCAATCCTTGCAGATAGCGGCGGTTTCAACGTTATGCTGCCTGGTGATCGGCTATCCGCTGGCGTGGGCGGTGGCACACAGTAAACCGTCGACCCGCAACATTCTGCTGCTGTTGGTGATCCTGCCTTCCTGGACGTCATTCCTGATCCGCGTGTATGCCTGGATGGGGATACTGAAGAACAACGGGGTGTTGAACAACTTCCTGATGTGGTTGGGGGTGATCGATCAGCCGCTGGTGATCCTGCATACCAATCTGGCGGTGTATATCGGTATCGTTTATTCCTATCTGCCGTTTATGGTGTTGCCGATTTATACCGCGCTGACGCGCCTTGATTACTCGCTGGTTGAAGCCTCGCTGGATCTGGGGGCCAAGCCGTTGAAAACCTTCTTCAGCGTGATCATGCCGTTAACGCGTGGCGGTATCATTGCCGGCTCGATGCTGGTGTTTATCCCGGCGGTGGGGGAGTTCGTGATCCCGGAACTGCTCGGCGGGCCAGACAGCATCATGATTGGCCGCGTGCTCTGGCAGGAGTTCTTCAATAACCGTGACTGGCCGGTCGCCTCGGCGGTTGCTACCGTGATGCTGCTGTTGCTGATTGTACCTATTCTCTGGTTCCACAAGCACCAGAACAAGGAAATGGGAGGGCAGGGATGAATAACTTGCCGGTAGTGCGCTCACCGTGGCGCATAGCGATTCTGGTGGTCGGTTTCACCTTCCTCTACGCACCGATGCTGATGCTGGTGATCTACTCGTTCAACAGCTCCAAGCTGGTTACCGTTTGGGCGGGATGGTCGTTCCGTTGGTATATCGAATTGTTCCACGATTCGGCGATGATCAGCGCAGTTGGCCTGAGTTTGACCATTGCGGCTGCTTCCGCCACGGCAGCGGTGATCCTCGGTACCATTGCCGCGATGGTGATGGTGCGCTTTGGGCGTTTCCGGGGTTCGACCGGGTTTGCCTTTATGCTCACCGCACCGCTGGTTATGCCAGACGTGATCACCGGTTTGTCGCTGCTGCTGCTGTTTGTGGCGATGGGGCACACCTTTGGTTGGCCTTCTGAGCGTGGAATGTTCACCATCTGGTTGGCGCACGTCACCTTCTGTACCGCCTATGTGTCGGTCGTTATCAGTTCGCGCCTGCGTGAACTGGATCGTTCGATCGAAGAGGCAGCTATGGATCTGGGCGCGACGCCGCTGAAAGTGTTTTCCGTGATCACCTTGCCGATGATTGCCCCGGCGCTGATCTCGGGCTGGATGCTGGCGTTTACTCTTTCGTTGGACGATCTGGTGATTGCCAGCTTCGTGGCCGGGCCTGGGGCTACCACCTTACCAATGCTGGTATTCTCCAGTGTGCGTATGGGAGTTAACCCGGAAATCAACGCTTTGGCGACGCTGATCCTGCTGGTGGTTGGGATCCTCGGGTTTATTGCCTGGTGGTTTATGGCGCGGGCGGAAAAACAGCGCGCGCGTGAACTGCAAAGGGCTGCTCGTGGCTGATGCTGTTGACGATTAATCGAGCTTCAAGCGCCGCCTGACCGGGCGGCGTTTTATCTTGTTCTGACCTCGTAAATAAGTTTTTGTCCGCATTGGGTGGTACAATCTGCGCCCCCATTGGTCATCCTGAGTTAACGGTTACTATTCATGCATTGCGCTTTGTACTCGGCGGGCACCTGCCGTTCCTGTCAGTGGCTGGAAAAGCCTTATCCCCAGCAACTGGAAGAAAAACAACATCATCTGCAATCCTTGCTGGCGGATCGCGATGTCGCGCAGTGGTTGGAACCGGTGACGGGTGAACAGAGTGCATTTCGCAACAAGGCGAAAATGGTGGTCAGCGGTAGCGTTGAGCGGCCGTTGCTTGGCATGTTGCACCGTGATGGCACGCCGGTAGACCTGTGTGATTGTCCGTTGTATCCGTCCAGCTTTGCCCCGATTTTCGCGGTCTTGAAAGACTTTATCCCCCGCGCTGGATTAACGCCTTATAACGTGGCGCGCAAACGTGGCGAGCTGAAATATTTACTACTGACGGAAAGCACCTTCAGCGGCGGCCTGATGCTGCGCTTTGTGCTGCGTTCCGAAAGCAAGCTGGCGCAACTCCGTGCGGCCTTGCCTTGGTTACAAGAGCAGTTGCCGCAGTTGAAGGTGATCTCCGCCAATATTCAGCCAGTACACATGGCGATCATGGAAGGTGAGCATGAAATCCCGCTGACCGAACAGCAGGCGCTGGAAGAGCGGTTCAACCAGGTGCCGTTATACATTCGCCCGCAGAGCTTTTTTCAAACCAATCCGCAGGTGGCCAGCCAGCTGTATGCCACCGCACGGGATTGGGTACGGGCGCTGGGGATTGCCAGCATGTGGGATCTGTTCTGTGGCGTTGGCGGCTTCGGGTTGCATTGCGCACAGCCGCAAACCCGGCTGACCGGCATTGAAATCAGCGCAGAGGCGATTGCCTGTGCCAAACAGTCGGCACAAACTCTCGGCTTACAGCAGGTAGATTTTCAGGCGCTGGATTCGACCCGATTTGCCACCGCTGAGGGAGAGGTTCCTGAGTTGGTTTTGGTGAACCCACCGCGTCGGGGGATTGGCAACGAGCTGTGTGATTATCTCAACCGCATGGCGCCGGGTTTTATTCTTTATTCCAGCTGCAATGCGCTAAGTATGGCGAAGGATTTGGCGATGTTGCCGGATTACCGAGTTGAGCGTGTTCAGCTATTTGATATGTTCCCGCATACTGCCCATTACGAAGTGTTGACGCTGCTAGTCCGGAAATAATGGCCCTCCAGTGAGGGCCTGTAGTCTAGCTGAGGTATTACTGCGGGAACCACTTATCGTTGATCGCCTTGTAGGTCCCATCCGCCTTGATCGCATCCAGCGCAGCATTCAGCTTGGCCAGTAGTGCCTGATTGTCGGGGCGTACGGCAATGCCCAGGCCGGTACCAAAGTACTGCGCATCGGTTACGTGCTCACCTACGGCGGCCAGTTCCGGATTATTCTTCAGCCACTCATTAACCACCGCAGTGTCACCGAACACGCCATCAATACGGCCATTCTTCAGCTCTAGCACGGCATTTTGGTAGCTGTCATAAGACACGGTATTAATTTCCGGGTGCTTGTCCTGCATGTATTTTTGATGCGTGGTGCCGTTTTCCATCCCCAGCTTTTTGCCTTTCAAATCCGCCAGCGTAGCGAACTTGCCTTTCTGAGCAATGACGATGGCCGAGTTGGCATAATAGGGCTGGGTAAAGGTTACCTGCTTGCTGCGCTCCGGAGTAATGTCCATACCAGAAATCACCGCGTCATATTTTTTAAATTTCAGCGCGGCGATCAGGCTGTCAAAGGCCTGGTTGGTAAAGGTGCAGTCGGCCTGCATCTGCTTGCACAAGGCCTTGGCCAAATCGATATCGAAACCGACGATCTGGTTATTGGCATCCAGAGATTCAAACGGCGGGTAGGTCGCTGAAGAGGCGAAACGGATAGTGTCTGCGGCGGCAGCGTTAAAGGTGATCCCGGCGAGAATGGTGGCGGCAAGTAACAGCTTTTTCATCGGTACGGCTCCTGTCGTAAATTTGATTGTTGTCTCGCCACCTTTTTTTCTGACAACGCCCCAAGGGCATTGTGAGTGGCTATGCCGATAACAATGCCATTTAGTGAATGACTATTCAATATAAATGACTAGAAAATTATTTTCAGCCATAAAAAAGCCCTGCGCAAGGCAGGGCTAGTTCAGCGAGGCTTGGCTCAGTTACGCCGTTCAAATGCCAATGCGCGGCGTTCAACTATACGCATCAGTAACGTCAGCAGGCCATTGACGCACAGGTACACAATGCCAGCGGCACCGAAGACCATCACGTCATAAGTCCGGCCGTACATCAGTTGGCTATAGCCCATCACTTCCATCAGCGTAATGGTATAGGCAAGCGAGGTACTCTTGAACACCAGCACCACTTCATTGGAGTAGGATGACAAGGCACGTTTGAAGGCATACGGCAGCAGAATACGCAGCGTTTGCTGGCGTGACATGCCCAGCGCTTCACAGGATTGCCATTGGCCCGCCGGGATAGCGCGCACCGCCCCATGGAACAACAGGGTGGTGTAGGCCGCACTGTTCAGCGCCAGCGCAATCATCGCGCAGAGCCAGGGTTGCGACAGCAGGTTCCACAGCCAGGGATACTCACGGATCGCCGGGAACTGGCCAGGGCCGTAGTAAATCAGGAAGATCTGCACCAGCAACGGCGTACCGGTGAACAACGTAATGTAGACCTTCACCAACTGCGTCAGCACCGGGGTTTTTAACGTCAGGATCACCGTCAGCACTAGCGACATCAGCAAGGCAACAATCAGTGCGACAATCGTCAGAGACAGGCTGGTATGCAAGCCTTTGATGATTTCGGGGATGAACTCAAGCATCAGGCTGGCCCCCGCTCAAAACGTGTGGTGCGCAGCTCGATCCGCTTAAGGATGTATTGGCTCAGCAGGGTGATAACCAAATAGATTGCCGCAGCAATCACATACCAGGTAAACGGCTCCTGGGTGCGGGTGGCAATACTTTTGGTCTGCAACATCAAATCGTTAACGCTAATCAACGACACCAGTGCGGTATCTTTCAGCAGCACCAGCCACTGGTTGCCCAGCCCCGGCAGCGCGTGACGCCACATTTGTGGCATGATCAAGCGGAAGAAGATAGCCGTCTTGCTTAGTCCCAAAGCCTGGCCGGATTCCCATTGGCCCTGTGGCACCGCTTTCAGCGCCCCACGCAGCGTTTGCGATGCGTAGGCAGAATAGAGCAGAGCCAGGGCGATAACGCCGCACAGGAACGGGCTGACTTCGAAATTATCGATGGACAGCTGCACCGGCAGTTGGAACAGGCCGAAGTTCAGGACAAAGCCGTCGGACAGCATCATCAGCAGCTGTGAGGAGCCAAAGTAGATAAACAGCACCACCAGAATTTCTGGCAAGCCGCGCAGCAGGGTCACCCAGGCGGTGCCGAGCCAACTGACCGCTTTCCAGCGGGATGACTCCCAGACGGCAAACAGCATCGCCAGGATCAGGCCGAGGACCAGGGCACAAACGGCAAGGCCGACGGTCATCCCGGCGGCGCTAGCTAAAGGTTGGATTTCATTCATGGATAATGATTACTGCTGGAACCATTTTTTGTAGATGGCTTCGTAAGTCCCATCCTGCTTGATTTTATCCAGGGCGGCGTTGAATTTGCCCTGCAGTTCGGTATTTTGCAGGCGCATGGCAATGCCCAGACCGCTACCGAAGTAGTCTTTATCCGTCACTTTATCGCCCACGGCGGTCAGCGCAGCGTTTTCTTTCAGCCACTCGTTAACCACGGCGGTATCGCCGAACACCGCATCAACACGGCCATTTTTCAAATCTAGAATGGCATTCTGATAGCTGTCGTAACCCACGGTGGTGATTTCCGGGTGTTTATCGGTAAGGAATTTCTGGTGCGTGGTGCCGTTTTGTACGCCAACGCGTTTGCCTTTCAGCGCGGCCACGTCGGCCACTTTGCCTTTCTCGGCAATAAACAGGGCCGAGTTATCGTAGTAAGGCTTGCTGAACAGTACCTGCTTTTCGCGCTCAGGGGTGATATCCATACCGGCCATCACGGCATCGAAACGCTTGAACTTCAGGCTTGGGATCAGGCTGTCGAAGCCCTGGTTGGTAAAGGTACACTCAGCCTGCATCTCTTTACACAGAGCGTTGGCCAGATCGACGTCGAAGCCCTGGATCTTGTTATCCGCCGCGACAAATTCGAACGGAGGGTAGGAAGCTTCGGTAGCGAAACGAATTGTTTCGGCTGCTGAGGCAGAAACGCTGATGCCAGCCAGAACGGCGGCGATTAGTAGTTTTTTCATCGCAAACTCCCTGAGAACAGCAAATATCGCTATTAGTGTGATAAGTAATTGGCAAACTCTACGGTTTGCGGTTGTGCAAAGTGGCTGGCATCGCCCTGTTCGACGATATGGCCATTTTCCATATACACCACGCGGCTGGCGGTTTTACGCGCTACTTCAACCTCATGGGTGACGATCACCTGAGTGATACCGGTGCCCGCCAACTCGCGAATGATGCTGACGATCTGCGCGGTAATTTCCGGATCCAGCGCGGCCGTAGGCTCATCGAACAGCAGAACCTGAGGCTCCATCATCAGCGCACGAGCAATGGCTACGCGCTGTTGTTGGCCACCGGAGAGATGCAGTGGGAAACGATCGGCAAAATCGGTCAGGCGTAACCGGGTCAGCAACTTATCGGCACGCGCCATCGCTTGTGCCTTGGTCAGGCCAAGTACGCGGCAGGGCGCTTCGATCAGGTTTTGCACCACGGTCAGATGTGGCCAGAGATTGTACTGCTGGAACACCATGCCTACGTTTTGGCGCAGTTCGCGGATGGATTTCTCCCCCGGTGACTGTTTAAAGTCGAACTGATTGCCCGCGATTCGCAGGTGGCCAGAGCGTGGCATTTCCAGCAGGTTAAGCACCCGCAGCAGCGAACTCTTACCCGCACCGCTTGGACCAAGCAGCACCAGAGTCTCGCCGGCAGGGCAATCCAGTGTAATGTTAAACAGCGCCTGATGTGCGCCGTAAAAGCAGTTGATATCTTTTAGTTGAATACTCATGCGCTGAAATTGAATAGACATTGATGCCGGGAATGGTAACTTCCACAGAATACTTATGCAATCTTTGTGAGTTAAAATTTATTAGTACGTCGCAGAATGACTAAATAATAGCAGAAGATACCGTGAGCGCTGGCTGAATGGCTGATTTGTCGCGCACACTGTGAGATAGCTAGCTATTTTTCTCAAGGTGATGGATTTTTGAGCATTTCTGAGGGGGGGGGAATTGGCAACCGGGAAGGTGATACACCCGGCTGCCATCTTGGTGTTACTGGTTCTCAAGAACCTGACGCAGCGTACCGCTGGCGGCATGCTGCGGGATGTTGAGGAAGCGGATGTCGTCAACCACCCAGCAGGTGCCTTCACGGACCATCAGTACTTCGTCCTGCCAGTTGATTGCACTGGCACCTTCTTTCTGGTGGGTCAGCTGTACACGCAGCGGGATGTTTTTGGCATCGGTGTTAGGAATGGTGGAGGCGCTGGCAACTGATGCGCTGGTTGGCCCCTGGGCATTGCCAGAGAACAGATCGCCGGTGATGGTATGTTTGCCAGGGTGCTGAGCGGCACTGACCAGATCCTGATACAGCACCTGGCTCAGGTAAGGCTGCAACTGTGCCAGACGACTGCTGTCCGGCAGTGCGGTGCTTGGGCCTTGCTGAATGCGCAGGTCATAGAATTTCTGGGCCACCGTATCCGGGCCACCCTCTACGCAGGCGCCAGTGCGAACGCCAACATCCTTAAAGGCCGGTTCGACGGTGGTACAGGCGCTTAAGAACAGGGCCAAGGGTAAAACAACAGCAAGCGTTTTTGTTTTCATCTCATAACCTTATGTAAAAGTCTCTCAACCATGAAGACCGAAAACCTCGGGACTAGCCTACAGTATAAAGGCGTTTTTGGTCCTTGCATTGGTGCTGTGTGCCATTGTGCCACAGAACATCCGCTTAAATTAGCTGTCCTACCACAGCAATGATTTGATTTTATAAGGAGTTCTTGATGCAATTGTCCACTACCCACACCCTGGAAGGGTTTACCATCACCGAATATTGCGGTGTAGTTACCGGCGAGGCGATTCTGGGTGCCAATATTTTCCGTGATTTCTTTGCTGGCGTGCGTGATATCGTTGGTGGCCGTTCCGGTGCCTATGAGAAAGAGCTGCGCAAGGCGCGTCAGTTAGCCTTTCAGGAGGTGCAGGAGCAGGCCAAAGAACTTGGGGCTAACGCGGTAGTCGGCATCGATATCGATTATCAAACCGTAGGTAAAGATAGCACCATGCTGATGGTCAGCGTCAGTGGTACTGCGGTAAAAGTCAGCCGCTGACATTTACCGACAGGCACACAATTCTGCTAAGCATGCGGCACCCTACGGTCAAATATGTGCGGCAGTGCGGTGCGATAACAAGGAAGTTAAATGGCAAATGCCGAGCAGGGAAGCTGTGAACTGCAACAGAAAGTTAGTCGACTGCGCCAAATCCTGTCATATCCTGATGGCGGAATTTCACAGCAGGAAGGAGCGTATTTTGGTTAAGTGGTTGTGGATCGCTGCGATTGGAGTTTTGACGGGTTGCCAACAGCAATCCACCAGCACGCTGGTGGATCACGGTAGCTATCAGTTGGAAACGCAGCATCAGGCACCAGGGGCCGATCAGCGTATTCGCTTCCTGGTGATGCATTACACCGCAGAAAACTTTCACTCATCGCTAAAAACGCTGACGGACGAGCACGTCAGCGCCCATTACTTGTTGCCTGCGCATCCTTCAAAGCAGGGCGGCAAACCGGTGGCTTATCAACTGGTACCCGAAGCACTGCGGGCCTGGCATGCCGGGGCCAGCAATTGGCGTGGGCGTACCAATTTGAATGATACCTCGATCGGTATTGAGATCGTCAACCGGGGCTTTACGCGTAACTTGTTGGAGACAGACTGGCAGCCTTATACGCCAGAGCAAATTGCGTTACTGATCCAACTTAGCCGAGATATTGTGCAGCGTTACGCGCTGCAACCGACGGACGTGGTAGGGCACAGTGACATCGCACCGCAGCGCAAGCAGGATCCTGGCCCACTCTTCCCATGGCAACAGCTGGCGCAGGCAGGCATTGGTGCCTGGCCGGATGAGCGGGAGGTGGAACGTTACCTGGCAGGTCGTGATAAGCATGAGCCGGTGGCGATGGCATCACTGTTGGAAAAGCTGGCGCGCTACGGCTATGGCGTTGATCCCACATGGGATGCCAAGCAGCAGCGGAATCTGGTAGCGGCGTTTCAGATGCATTTCCGGCCCAGCGATTATCGCGGTGAGCCGGATGCAGAAAGCGAGGCGATTATTGAGGCGTTGCTAAGCAGATACGGAGCTATGCGCTAACGCCAAAAGAAATGCCCTCACGCTCTCCCACAGTGGACCGTTCGAGTTTGCTGAGATTATCTTTTTACTGCCAAATGTGCAGGGACTAACAGCTCCCTCTCCGTATGGAAGGGGATCGTTCGAGTTTGCTGAGATTATCTTTTTACTACCAAATGTGCAGGGACTAACAGCTCCCTCTCCCTGTGGGAGAGGGTTGGGGTGAGGGGTTAGTTATAGCCCGTGCAGATTACCGTGATCTTTTAACCAGCGAGCGGTACGGCTAATGCCTTCTTCTAGCGAAACCACGGGTTGATAACCCAGTTCCTGCTGTGCGCGAGTGGTGTTCAGCGTCAGATCGAAATTGAGCTTGGCGACGCTGTAATGGGTCAATACGGGTTCTTTATCGCTTTTACTGCCCAGCTTTTCCATGCCACGAGCCATCATATCCAGCATCGGGTAGGGCACCGAGCGGATGCGACACTTCATGCCCAACTCATCGATCAGCTGTTGCAGCACGGTGCGTAGCGTGCAAGCTTGCTGGTTGGAGATGTTGTAGGCCCGGCCAGAAGGAGTCTCTTCCTTCACGGTGGCCAGCCACATGGCGTGTACCGCATTATCCAGATAGGTCATATCGACCAGTGCATCCCCGCCACGCGGTAGCAGCAGGCTGCCGTAATGTTTGATCATATGCAGCAGGCGCGGCAGCATGATTTTGTCGTGTGGGCCAAATAGCCCCTGTGGGCGCAGGATAGTGAAATGGGTTTGCGGGTTGGACAGCGCCAACTGTTGCACCACCTGTTCCCCGGCGGCCTTGCTGCGGGCAAACTCGTTGGCATAACGAATCGGGCGGAAGTCTTCATCCACATTGCGGTGATGGTGATAATCAAAGTAAATCGCCGGCGACGAAATATGAATGAACCGTTCCACACCGTAGGCCGCAGCCCATTCCCCCAAACGGCGGGTAGCGCGGACGTTGGCCAGTTCGAAGGCTTCTTCTGTACCCCATGGGGAAGTGAAACCGGAGCAGTGCCACAGCACGTCCACATCCGCCAGCATGGCTTTGGCCTGCGAAGAGATCAGGTTGGTGAGATCGGCATGGATGAATTCGGCACCCATTTTTTCCAGCAGGCAACCCATGGCCTGATTGCGCCCGGTGGCACGTACTTTTATGCCTTGGCGGCGGAGATATTCAACGGCGTTACGGCCTAACCCACTGGTTGCACCGGTGACCAATACCTTCATAACTCACTCTGTTCTCACCAAAAATCAGGATGCTGAGGGCGTTTTAGCGCGCCCCAGCAAATAAGGTGCCATTCTTTCGTGATTTTGTGCGCTATGCAATGAGAAAGGACCTAACCGAGACAGAAAACTGTGCGATTGATCAACAATTATACCCGTCGTCTTTCAAGCTGCAGCGTTGTTACCTGCACTTACTCACCCCAGTCACTTACGAAAAGTAAGCTCCTGAGGATGAGTAAGCTTGTCGCCTAGCTGCAGCTTGAAATCCATAGGGTAGAAACTAATGAGGACGCTGGTTATCGTACTCTTCGGCCAATTGGGCAATCCGTTTGGCCATGCCACGGAAAATAAACAGGTGGGCAGGCATCATGACAAACCAGTATAACAGCCCGCTGAAACCGGCAGGATGCCACCAGGCGCGGACATCGAGCTGGCGGCGATCGCCCAGGTCTTTGATACTGAAGGTCAGGCGACCAAGCCCCGGAGCTTTCATCCCGAACATCAATGCCAGCTGGCGCAATGGCTTCTTGGTGATCACCTTCCAGCCATCGACCAGATCGCCGATTTCCAGGGTATCACGCTGCGGTCGGCCATAAACGACGCCGTTGCCGATCATATCGTCCATGCGGGCACGGATTTGCCACAGAATGTTGGCGTAGAAGTATCCCTCTTTGCCGCCCAACTGCTGCACGACGTGCCATAGCGCTTCACTGGAGGCCTGGGTATCCAGTTCGCAGCCTGCATGTTTGGGGTAGAAACCGTAACCGGGGCGCCAGCGGGCTCGGGCTTCAGGATCGTAACCCCAGTCGGCAGAGTCGACCACCTCGTCTTCGCGGCGTAGCGTCTCCTTCACGGCCTCATCAAAGGTTTGTAGTGGCTGTGGGATCAAGGCTTGCAGCGGTTTGCCATCGGCAGGTAAGTCATGGTTCAGCCCCTGAATGAGCGCGCTGGCAATCGAGGTTGGCACAGAGGTGATCATGCTGATAAACCATACCGAGATAAAGCGTGTCGGCAGCGGCACCGGGATCAGCCAGCGCTTTTTGCCGCTGATCTTGATAAAGCGCTCGAACATGGTTTGGTAACTGATGTACTCCGGCCCGGCCACGTCAAAAATCCGGTTTTCCTGCGCTGGATGTTGCAGTAGCCCGGTCAGGTAAGTGAGCAGGTTATCCAGTGCGACCGGGGACGATTTTGACCGCACCCAACGCGGTGGCGTCAGGATCGGCAGGTTATAGACCATATCGCGCATAATCTCGAACGCGGCTGACCCTGGGCCAACCACGATGCTGGCGCGTAATTCGGTGACGGGAATGCCGCTTTGGCGCAGGATTTCGCCGGTCAGCTTACGGGCGATGAGGTGAGGGGAGCTACTGCCCTCTGGTTGCAGTGCACCAAGGAAAATAACCTGTTTAACGTTGGATCCTCGCAAGGCATCCCGCAGGTTCTCCGCCGCCTGGCGCTCCTTTTCGATAAAATCATCGCCATCGCCCATGCCGTGGATCAGGTAGTAAACGGCATCGATCTGCCATAGCGCCGCCGTTAGCGTTTCTGGACGGTAGACATCCACGTAGCGGCAGCTTACGTGCGGCCAGTTTTGCTCTTCCAACCATTCTATGCGGCGTGCTGCTGCGGTGATTTCGTGGCCCTGTTCGGTCAACCGGGGGATCAGGTGTTGGCCAATATAACCGCTGGCTCCAAGAACCAGAATACGTTGGGAGGTCATTGCGCTGCCTTAGTTTATTGATGTTAATGTGAGCGTAGTTTTACTCGTCATCTTTCAAGCTGCGGCTTGAAATCCATAGGGTATAGAATGACAAATTAGCGAGCTAAATGCACTTTTTGTATGGGTATCAAAAGTTGCATCTGCACGTAGGGCAGTTCACACTACGCGGCGATCAAGCAATGAGCCTATGCCCGATGAAAATCAATTCTCTGTGTTATTTGCTGCTGCTAATTGCCTTGGCTGGCAGCCTGTGTTTTCCCGCTCCGCTGTGGACGTGGTTGCTGTTGGTAAACTTGCTGACCCTGCTAATCTACGGCGTCGATAAGCTGGCCGCCTGCAAAAGTTGGCAACGGGTACCGGAAATCACCCTGCTGCTGTTCGGCGTGTTGGGCGGTTGGATAGGGGCCATTATCGGGCAACGACTGTTCCGTCATAAAACGCAGAAACAGCCGTTCAAAACCTATTTTATCCTCAGCGTAGTGCTGAACCTGCTGCTGATACTGGCTGTGGGTTACTGGCTCTATGGCCGGATGGTGGTTTAAGTTACCGCAATGTGCGCAATTAAACGGGCGCCGTATGTGACGCCCGTTGTCATCAATCTGCGTTAAGGTTTCTTCTCGCCGACTACCACTGGAGCATATTCAACCGGCACCCACGCATAGCCTTTACCTTCGACGCGCACGTGGCCCAGGCCAGGGAAAGGTAAGTGCGCTCCGCCAACCCACAGCTTGTTTTCAGCCGCATCGGCAAACACCTTCTGCCGGGTAGCGATCGCCTGTTTGGAGTCCGTGTCAAAGTCCACCGCGACTTCAGGTTTGGCAAACTGCAAAGAGTGACTGTGGACGATATCCCCCCACAACAGCAGTTTCTGGCCGCCGGAGCTGAACAGGTAAGAAGTATGTCCAGGCGTATGGCCCGGTGTCGCTATCACCTCCAGCCCAGGAAGTAACTGCTCCCCAGGGCTGTAAAGTTTCAGCTTGCCCTGTTCGGCATAAGGGGCCACGGCGTCCCGGGCCATCTTGAACATCGGTTGCGCGTCCTTCGGGGCTTTGGACGCCATCTCTTTACTCAGCCAATAATCCCCGTCGGCCTTGGAGGCATAGACAGTGGCGTTAGGGAAGGCGGCCTTGCCCTGATCGGTGATGCCGCAGGCGTGATCGGGGTGCAGATGCGTCAGCAATATCATATCAACCTGCTCTGGCTGATAACCTGCCGCGCGCAGGTTGTTTTTGATGGCCCCCAACGTCGGTCCAAAACACTGCGAGGTACCGGCATCAACCAGAACCAGATGCGTACCGGTATTCACCAGAAACGCGTTAACCGCTGTCTGAATGCCTGACTTGCTGTCGGTAAACATGCGGGCGAACAACTTTTGCATATCCGGTTCGCTGACACCATGGAACAGCTTGGCGTCCAGTTTGACGTAACCGTCGTACAGCGCTGTCACCTCTAGGTTACCCAACATCATGCGGTAATAGCCGGGAGCCTGCGTTTGCTGTTGGGCCGGCGCTGGGGCGGCGCTAGCTGGCAAGGTAAACATCATTCCACTGCTAACGAGGGTGAGAGCTAATAACGTCTGGCGAAATTTATGACTCATAGAGGATATCCCTTCAGGTATTGGAACTAGGCTGAGATGGCGGGTTTGGCGAGAACCGGGAAGCGGGCCTCCCGGTGTTACTGCAAAAAAGTTAGGCGTGCTGCTGCAAGAATTCCCGCCACAGATCGACCACTTTTTGCAGATCTTGGCGGCTAACGTTGAGATGCGTCAGGATACGGGTTAACGGCCCGGCGCTGATCAACACGCCACGTTCGCGCATCCAGGGGCCGAGCTTGGCCGCCAGCTCCGGGGATTGGCGCAGATAGAGCACGTTGGTTTGTGCGCCCGGCTCGGCAATATCCACGCCAATGTCACGCAACTGCTGTTCGAGCCATTTGGCGTTGTCATGATCTTCTTTCAGCCGCTCGACGTTGTGCTCCAAGGCATAGAGCCCGGCAGCCGCCAGAATACCGGCCTGGCGCATACCGCCACCGGTCATCTTGCGCCAGCGGTTGGCACGCTGAATAAACTCTTCGCTACCGCATAGCAGCGAGCCAACCGGTGCCCCCAGGCCTTTCGACAGGCAAATGGTGAAGGTGTCGCAATACTGGGCAAGGGTTTTCAGCGGTACGTTAAGCGCCACCGCCGCGTTGAAAATGCGCGCGCCGTCAATGTGCAGAGCAAGTTTGTGCTCACGAGTGAACTGCCAGGCCTGTTGCAGATATTCCAGCGGCAGCACGCGGCCGCTGATGGTGTTTTCCAGGCTCAGCAGACGAGTCTTGGCAAAGTGAATATCATCAGGCTTGATGGCGGCGGCGACTTTATCTAACGGCAGCGTGCCATCGGGATTGGCTTCGATCGGCTGGGGCTGGATGCTGCCCAGCACGGCGGCACCACCGGCTTCATATTTGTAGTTATGCGCCTGCTGGCCAACGATATATTCCTCACCACGCTGGCAATGGCTCAGCAGGGCTACCAGGTTGGCCTGGGTGCCGGTAGGCAGGAATAATGCCGCCTCTTTGCCAGAGAGTCTGACCGCTTCAGCCTGGAGGGCGTTGACGGTGGGATCGTCGCCATACACGTCGTCGCCGACGTCAGCCTGCGCCATGGCGGTGCGCATCTCTGCGCTAGGTTGGGTAACGGTGTCACTGCGTAAATCGATAAGCATACGGGTCCTTGGTAGCTGATGAGGAAGTGGCTTTCATCATAACCGGATTAGCGCGGGGCAAAAGCGGAAAATGCAGGGGACAACCAACTTCATTGCCCCCAGAAGCGATTAACGCAGCCAGTTGGTTTTAGCCAGTTCGACGACCTCATCGCCCCGGCCATTGATGATGGCGCGCAGCATATACAGGCTGAACCCTTTAGCCTGTTCGAATTTGATCTGCGGCGGCATCGCCAGCTCTTGTTTGGCCGTGACCACGTCGAGCAAGGCCGGGCCAGGATGCGCAAGCATTTCCTGCAATGCCGCGTCCAGCTCGGAGGCCTTTTCTACCCGAATGCCTTTGATACCTGCCGCATTGGCGATGGCGGCAAAGTCTGGGTTGTGCAGATCGGTGCCGTCGGTAAGATAGCCACCGGCTTTCATCTCCATCGCCACAAAGCCCAGCACGCTGTTATTGAATACCACCACCTTGACCGGCAGCTGCAACTGGGCCAGCGACAGAAAATCCCCCATCAGCATGGTGAAGCCACCGTCACCGCACATGGCGATCACCTGTTTATCCGGTTCGGTGGCTTGGGCACCAATCGCCTGCGGCATGGCGTTGGCCATTGAGCCATGGTTGAACGAGCCGAGCAGGCGGCGTTTGCCGTTCATTTTCAAATACCGCGCTGCCCACACCGTCGGCGTGCCGACATCGCAGGTGAAGATGGCGTCATCCGTGGCTGAGTTGCTGATTTGCTGTGCCAGATATTGTGGATGGATCGGCTGGTCATCGTTGGCGGTAGCCAACCCGTCGAGATCTTTACGCGCTTCCCGGTAATGCTCCAGCGCTTTATCCAGAAACTTGCGGTCGCTCTTGGCTTGCAACTGCGGCAGCAAGGCGCTGAGCGTCGTTTTGATATCGCCCATTAGCGCCATATTGACCGGGCAATGGGCGCCGATGCTGCCGGGGTTGATATCGATCTGAATGATATTGGCATTGCTAGGATAAAACGCCCGATAAGGGAACTGAGTGCCTAGCAGCACCAGGGTATCCGCGTTCATCATGGCATGATAGCCGGAAGAGAAACCAATCAGCCCGGTCATACCGACGCTGTAAGGGTTATCCCATTCGATATGCTCTTTACCGCGCAGGGCGTGCACAATCGGGGCCTGCAGCAGTTCGGCCAGTTTGACGACTTCGTCATGCGAACCGGCGCAGCCGCTGCCACACATCAGGGTGATGTTTTTGGCGCTGTTCAGCGTTTCTGCCAGTTTTTGCAGCTCGCTCATCGGTGGCTGCATCAGTGGGTGCGCGGGCGTATGCCACACCATGCTGGCATCTTCTGGGGCCATTTGCAGGGCGACATCCCCCGGCAGCACTATCACCGAGACGCCACGATTGAGGATCGCTTTGCGCATGGCAATCTCAAGCACTCGCGGCAGTTGCTCAGGATTGGACACCAGCTCGCAGTAGTGGCTGCATTCGCGGAACAGCTCTTGCGGGTGCGTCTCCTGGAAGTAGCCGCTGCCGATCTCGCTGGAAGGAATATGGGCGGCGATAGCCAGCACCGGGACGTGATTGCGGTGGCAATCGAACAGGCCGTTGATCAGGTGTAGGTTGCCGGGGCCGCAGGAACCTGCGCAGACCGCCAGTTGGCCAGTGAGCTGCGCTTCGGCACCGGCAGCAAAGGCGGCGACTTCCTCATGGCGGGTGCCCATCCAGGCGATGGTTCCCATCCGATGCAGGCTGTCACTCAGGCCGTTGAGCGAATCGCCGGTAACGCCCCAGATCCGTTTTACACCTGCCTGTTCCAGCGTTTTGGCGATCAGCGTGGCTACTGTTTGCTTCATCGTTCCTCCAGTCATTATCCAAAATGAGGGGTACTCGCCCGGTTAGAGGCAAACAGAAAGTGTAGAAGGGCATTAGGGGATACGCTTGCCGATATGTGCCCCATCGGGAAGATGGGGCCAAAGCGTCAGGCGAGGGTGACGTCACCCTGTAGCTGGCAGCTACAGGCCAGCACGTAGCCCTGTTCGATTTCCGCCTGGGTTAACGTCATGGTGCTGGTGGTGGTGTATTGGCCATCGATAATACGGGTTTTGCACGAGCCGCAAACGCCAGCACGGCAGGCGGCATTGACCGGTAACTTATGGGCTTCTAAAGCGGCGAGCAAGGTGCTGCCGACGGGCACGTGGAATTCACGCAGCGGCTGACCGATGCGCAATGTTAACTGTTCGCTTTTCCCATCATCCAACTGCGCCGAGGTGTGGAACTGTTCCTGGTGGAAGTTGGCTGTGGGGACGCCGAGCCCCAGGCAAAGCTGTTCAACCTGTTGCATGTAAGGGGCCGGGCCGCAGGTCATCACGGTACGTGAGGCAATATCCGGCGCGGCCTGTTGCAACACTTGCTCATTGATGCGGCCAGACAGGAAGCCGGGTTGCGCATCCTGCTCTGCCATCAAGGTCAATTGCAATTGTGGATGGGCGGCACATAGCCGTTGCCACTGTTCGGCAAAAATCACATCGGCAGGGGTGCGGACGTTAAAGATCACCCGGATATCACATTGCGGCTTGTTCACCACCAGCCAGCGGCACATCGACATGATCGGCGTGACGCCACAGCCGGCAGCCAGCATCAGGTAGCTATCGCTGGGGTGTTGCACGCAGCTGAATTCTCCCTGGGCATCTGATAGCCAAAGTGTTTGGCCAGGTTTGACCTCTTGCGTCAGCCAGCGTGAGCCGAGGCCATCCGCCAGGCAACGTACGCTGATGCTGATAAAAGGACTCAGGCCGGGCGAAGAGGAGAGGGTATAGGCGCGCAGCGTATCTTCACTGTCGCGAATGCTGACCAACGCAAACTGTCCGGGCTGATAAGGATAAAAGTCGTTATTGATCAGGTTCAGCGTCCAGACGTCGGCGGTTTCCTGTTGCAAGGAGTGCACCTGCATCGGGTTAGGGCAAAGTGGGCTGGGTTGGCTCATAGGGCACCTCAAAACAAACGGGGCCGCCGCGATGGGCAGCCCCGAAACAACGGCCTTAGCCGAGAAGGGTTTGCATATCCTGCTCTACGGTGGTGACCGAACGCAGGCCGAATTTTTCATTCAGCACCGCCAACAGATTGTCGGTCAGGAAGGCCGGGGCACTTGGGCCGGTGACGATATTTTTCACCCCTAGCGACAGCAGCGTCAGCAGAATGACGATCGCTTTCTGCTCGAACCACGACAGCACCAGGCTGAGCGGCAGATCGTTGACCGTGCCACCGACTTTCTCGGCGAGTTTGACTGCCAGCATTACGGCGGAATAGGCATCGTTACATTGGCCAACGTCCAGCAGGCGCGGTAGGCCTTCCAGCGTGCCGAAGTCCAGCTTGTTGAAGCGGTATTTACCGCACCCCAGCGTCATGATCAGGCAATCTTGTGGCACGCTGCGGGCAAAATCGGTGAAGTAGCTGCGTTCATCACGGCTGCCGTCGCAACCACCCACCAGAAATACGTGGCGCAGTTTTTTCTGTACTACCAAGTCAACCACGGTATCGGCAGCGCTGAGCAGTACCTGGCGGCCAAAACCGACGGTGATCAGTTGTTCGATTTCGCTATAAGGGAAGCCAGCCAACTGCTGCGCCTGAGCGATCACGGTGCTGAAATCATCCCCTTCCAGATGGTTGACACCAGGCCAGCCAACAATGCTGCGCGTCCAGATGCGATCGCCATAGTTGCCGACGTTCGGATCGATAATGCAGTTGGAGGTCATGACGATCGAGCCCGGGAATTTGGCGAATTCGGTCTGCTGATTTTGCCAACCACTGCCGTAGTTACCCACCAGGTGCGGGAATTTTTTCAGCTCTGGATAGCCATGGGCCGGTAACATTTCGCCGTGGGTATAGACGTTGATGCCGGTACCCGCGGTCTGTTCCAGCAGCAAGCGCAGATCTTTCAGATCGTGGCCGGAGATCAGGATCGCCTTGCCCGCCACCGGGCGCACGTTGACCGTGGTCGGCTGTGGGTCGCCAAAGGCACTGGTTTCGCCGCGATCCAGAATAGCCATCACGCTGAAGTTCATTTTGCCGATGGCCATCGAGTTGTTCAGCAGGGTGTCCAGATCGCTCGGTTGGGTGCCCAGCCAGGCCATGAAGGCGTGGTAATCGGCATAGATCTGGTTGTCGAACTGGCCCAGCACATGGGCATGTTCCATATAGGCGGCGGCCCCTTTCAGGCCGTACAGGCACAGCATCCGCAGACCGTGGATATCGTCGCCTACCTCGGCTTTATCTTTATTGAGAGCAAACTGTGCAGCCTGTTGCAACAGCGCAGGCATATCGTCGCCGGCCAGTTGCAGCTGAGCCAGCGGGTGATCGACCTGCACACTGGCGTCGAGCAGGCGGCAGCGAACCGCCAGCGAGTCACGCAGGGCAATAGTGTCACGTGCATAACCGATAATGCGTTCGGAATCGAAGTTAACGTTAGTCAGCGTAGAGAAGAAGGCGCGTGGGGAGAAACTGTCGACATCATGATCGATAATGCCCAACGCGCGCGCCTGCAAGGCCCAGGCAGAGAGCCCTTGCAACGCCGCTATCAACAGATCCTGCAGGTCGGAGGTTTCTGCCGTTTTGCCGCACATCCCTTGAGCGTAAGAGCAGCCGTTACCTGCCGGTGTCCGGATGGTTTGTTCACATTGCACACAGAACATAATCGCTTCCTTTTTTAAAGTTGCATTTATAATGCTTGTTTTGAAGCATAGATCGATGACGCAACCTTAAAAAGGCTTTTGTGATACAACTTTAACAAAGTTTGATTTAGAACAAGTTGGCGTGCGGATGGGAATTATTACGTTTTGATCAGCAGGCGCGGCGATCCGCGCCCGTGGGTGTCAGGAGAATAGGGCGATTAACACCGGAGCCAACAGGCTCAGCAAGAATCCGTGCACGATGGCGGGAGGCACCATTTCTATCCCGCCGCTGCGTTGCAGAACCGGCAGTGTGAAATCCATCGAAGTGGCACCACATAAACCCAATGCAGAGGAGCGGCTACGGCGCACCAGCGTAGGGAGCAGCATTATTGCCACCAGCTCACGAGCGAGATCGTTGAAGAAGGCGGCGCTGCCCATCACTGGGCCATAGGCGTCGGTGATCAGGATGCCGGAAAGGGAGTACCAGCCAAAACCCGAAGCCATCGCCAAACCGGCTTTCAGCGGCAGCCCCAGCAGCAATGCTGCCACTGCACCGCCCGCCAGCGAACTGAGCGCCACCACCACGGCGACCATCATGCCACGGCGATTGAGGGCAATCTGGCGCAGCGTCATCCCACTGTTGCGTAGCTGTGCGCCTACCAGAAGCAGCAGAAACAGTAGGGCGTATTCACTGCCTTGACCGGCATATTGCAGCCAGTGCCACTGGGTGAGACCCAAGGCAAAGCCACCCACTACCACCCCACAAAGCTTCAGGGATTCCAATGCCATATGCAGGCGTGAGGGCAACGTTTCTTGCTTGTGGGTACTGTGCCAGGGGCGGCGGCGTTCAAACAGCGATAACCACAGAAGATTGGCGCAGAAAATACACAGAAAAAACACCAGGGTGTACTGAAAGATCAGCATCAGGTTGCTGCTGAGGTTTTCCAGGAATGCCAGGCTGATCCCCATAATGAACAGGATCACATACACCATCCAGCTCAGCAGGCGGTTAATGGCCCGGATCAGGGTGACGCTACGCAAGGGGACAAGATAACCGACGATCAGCGGTATCAGTATAATCAGCAGTCCTGAATACATGTGAAACTAGCGTCCTTTAAGTTGGGATAATGCGGCAAACCTAACACGCTAACCAAAATGGGCTAAGGAGTAAAGTGGCGTATTTACGTGGTTTGCAGCACGCTGTGGCAATGTCTGCTTGACCTGTAATGGCTTTATTGCTCATCCTCAAGGTATCAGGCGAATAAAGGAGTCAGCAGATGTACCTGGAGCGTATTGAGATTGTAGGATTCCGCGGTATCAACCGGCTTTCACTGACGTTGGATGATAATACCGTGCTACTCGGGGAAAATGCCTGGGGCAAGTCCAGCCTGCTGGACGCCATGACCTTTTTGCTGGCCCCCGAACAGACGCTGTACCGCTTTGAAGCCAAAGATTTCTACTTCCCACCTGGCGACGAGGCGGCCAAAGATCGTCATTTGCAGATTATCTTTACCTTTTGTGAAAAGGATACCGGCCATGCGCATCTGCCGCGCTATCGCCATCTTTCACCTCTGTGGTCGAAGGGGGAAGATAACCTGAGCCGCATTCACTACTGCTGCGTGGGGGAATTAGACGATGATGGCACGGTATGCACCTGGCGGCGTTTTCTTGATGCCGATGGCAACGCCTTGCACCTGCACCATATCGATCAACTGGTACACGCCCTGATCCGTATTCATCCGGTGCTGCGGCTGCGTGATGCGCGCTTTATCCGCCGCCTGCGGCCCAGCTCACTCAGCGATCGCCTTCCTGCCGATAACGAAGCCCTGGCACAGCAGTTGGATCAACTGACGCGTGAACTGGTGCGCAACCCGCAAAAGCTGACCAATGCCGAACTACGGCAGGGGCTGGCGGCGATGCAGCAGTTGCTGGAACACTATTTTGCCGAGCAAGGTTCGCAGATTGCCGGGCCTCGCCATCGTCGCCAACCGGAACAACAGGCGTGGCGATCGTTGGACAGCATCAACCGCATGATTGCCGAACCTAACAGCCGCAGCATGCGACTGATCCTGCTGGGGATGTTCTCTACGTTGCTGCAGGCCAAGGGCAACGTAAAACTCGATCCCCATGCCCGGCCATTATTGCTGGTTGAAGACCCGGAAACGCGCCTGCATCCCATCATGCTGTCGGTAGCCTGGGGGTTGCTCAACCAGATGCCGTTGCAGCGCATTACCACCACCAACTCCAGCGAGCTGGTGTCGCTGGTGCCGGTGGAGCATATTTGCCGTCTGGTGCGCGAATCTGCCCGGGTTGCCACCTATCGCCTTGGGCCAAAGGGGCTAAGTGCGGAGGATGGGCGGCGCATTGCGTTCCACATCCGCTTTAACCGGCCGGCCTCGCTGTTTGCCCGCTGCTGGCTGCTGGTGGAAGGGGAAACCGAAGTCTGGTTGCTCAACGAGCTTGCGCGCCAGTGTGGCTATCGTTTCGAGTCCGAAGGCGTAAGGGTGATCGAGTTTGCCCAATGCGGGCTGAAACCCTTGCTGAAGTTTGCCCGGCGCATGGGCATTGAATGGCACGCCCTGGTAGATGGTGACGAAGCCGGGAAGAAATATGCCAATGCCGTGCGCAGCATGCTGGATAATCACGAAGATAACGAGCGCGATCGTTTGACCGCGCTACCTGCGCCGGATATGGAGCATTTCATGTATCGGGAGGGATTCAGCTCGGTCTATCACCGGGTGGCTTCGGTACCGCTAAAGGTACAGATGCCGGTGCGTAAGGTGATCATCAAAGCGGTGCATCACACTTCAAAACCCGATCTGGCGATTGAGGTGGCCATGCAGGCCGGGGTGTGGGGCACCGACTCGGTGCCCCCGTTGTTGAAGAAAATGTTCTCCCGCGTGATGTGGCTGGCGCGGGGCCGGGCGGATTAAGAAAAGTGTTTGCTAATCCCCTGTTGGAGCTCATCCAGTAACTGGTAACGGCGACGATATTCCGCGCGTTTTTTGCTGGCGATGGTTTCCATCGGCTTGCGGCCAATGCGCTCGGGTAACAGGAAATAGCCGTTATCGAGTTGCTTGCCGCCCATGGAAAGCCAGAACTGATCGTAATCAGCATGCAGCTGACTTTTCTTTTTGTGGTGGTAACGCCAGTTTTGGTAAATATGGGTGGTGTTGCCTACCGCGATCAACTGCCGGATACCCAACTGTTGTGCCAGGTGGCAAATGCCTTCCAACACCAGGCGTTTTGGAAACAGGCCGTGGCAGGCTTTAGTCGTATTCTGGATTTCAGCGTGCGGCACCGTGGAATTGGCGCCTTGCATACCGCCGATAAATAACGTGGGTTGTTGCTGGTAATTCATCAAGGTGAAGGTCATTTCAGCCAGCATGACCCCTTGGCTATTGCGCAACAGCAGGGTCGTTTCCCCCTCTTTATTCAAGTGGTCCAGAGAGGCCAGTTGCAGGCAGATGTGCTCACCATTTTTGTCCTGTGCGCGGCTTAAGGTAAAGGGATGGCTGCTCAGTTGGCCGAGGTGCATCTTCAGCGGCATGCGTTGGGCGAGCAGATCGTAGTGATCGCGCAGGGCAAACAGACGGTCGATGCGGCTCATGTTGTTCGCCAGATAGGGGCGATGCAGCTTGCAGGGCAGATTGGGCTGTGCGTTTAAAATCTCATCCAGCAGCGGGTTGGCGGCCAGCGTATTGAGCAGGCTGCTAGTCGTGGGCCAGCAGAGCAGCGAACGGCCAAGAAACTTAAGGCGGAATGACGTTTTTTTCCAGGCATTGCTGGGCACTTTCTCGCCGTTGATCAGTGCCGTCATCAGTTGGCTGGCCGGTTTGGCCGATATGAGTGGATAGCTTAGCTGAGACATGATGAAATCCTGGTTTGTGTCTAAAAGACTATTTCATCAAGGTTTCACTAAACAGGAGTTCAATACGGCAGGGCAAAATTGCCTTGCTCGAAATACGTTGAGCCTGGGTTTAATTATCGGAAACGCAACATGCTAATTTACTTGGGTTGCCATGGTTGGCAGCCTGAGAACGACAGGAAACAGGTAGGAACAAACATTGACGTGGTTATTCAAAAGTAAGAAACGCGGGTTGCTGGTGTGTGCCGTTCTGGTGGTGCTTGCCGTTGTGGCTTATTGGCACTTTAGCCATCCGGCCCCGGTGGAGTTTAAGACCGTCAAGGTTGCTAAACGCGATCTGGAGCAAAGCGTATTGGCAACCGGCCAACTGGATGCGGTGCGTAAGGTTGATGTGGGGGCTCAGGTCAGCGGACAGTTGGAGAGCCTGAAGGTCGAGATTGGCGATAAGGTACAAAAAGGCCAACTGCTCGGCATTATCGATCCCGAACAGGCACAAAACAGCATTCGCGAAGGCGAAGCCACCCTGCAGCAACTGCAAGCCCAGCTGCAACAGGCTTTGGCAGAGCAACAACTGGCGGCGGTGACCTTGCAGCGTAACCGCGAACTGGCCAAGGTGCAGGCGGTGTCGCGCCAGGATTTGGATAAATTCACCACTGAGCTGGCGGTAAAAAAAGCGCAGGTTGAAACCACCAGAGCGCAGATCGCCAAAAATCAGGCCAGCCTGGATACCGCCAAGATCAATCTTGCCTATACCCGTATCGAAGCGCCGATGGACGGTGATGTGGTTCAGATCACCACCTTACAGGGCCAGACGGTGATCGCCGCGCAGCAAGCGCCCAACATTCTGACGTTGGCAGACATGAGTAGCATGATGGTGAAGGCCCAGGTTTCCGAGGCGGACGTGATCCACCTCAAGCCGGGGTTGAAAGCCTGGTTTACCGTGCTGGGCGATCCGAGCAAACGTTTTGACGGCGAGCTGAAAGACATTCAGCCCACGCCAGAGAAGGTCAACAACGCCATTTTCTATTACGCGCGTTTCGAAGTGCCAAACCCACAGGGCTTGCTGCGTCTGCAAATGACCGCACAGGTGCATATTCAGCTGGCTGGCGTCAGCGATGCGCTGGTGATCCCGCTGGCGGCATTGGGGGATCAGATCGCCGATAACCGTTACCACATTTCGGTGCTGAAACAGGGCAAGGAAGAGAAGCGGGAAGTCACGATCGGCATTCGCAACAATGTGGATGTGCAGATTGTCAGCGGGTTGCAGGCCGGTGAAGAAGTGATTGTCAGCCGCGGCGGCGCGGAGGCCAGCTGATGACGGCACTGTTAGAACTGAGTGATATCCGGCGCAGCTACCTCTCCGGCGATCAGACCATAGACGTGCTGAAAAACGTCAGTCTGCGCATTGATGCTGGTGAGATGGTGGCGATTATGGGGGCTTCTGGCTCCGGTAAATCGACGCTGATGAACATTCTCGGCTGCCTGGACAAGCCCAGCGCCGGGACTTACCGCGTAGCCGGGCAGGATGTGGCAACGCTTGATGGCGATGCGCTGGCCCAGCTGCGGCGCGAGCATTTTGGCTTTATCTTCCAGCGTTATCATCTGCTACCCCATCTGAGTGCGGCGCATAACGTGGAGGTGCCTGCAGTTTATGCCGGGCTAAGCAAGGCAGCACGGCGCGAAAGGGCGGCGGCCTTGTTGCAACGTCTGGGGTTGGGGGAACGTATTACCTACCGGCCAAGCCAGCTTTCGGGCGGGCAGCAGCAGCGTGTCAGTATTGCGCGGGCTTTGATGAACGGTGGTCAGGTGATCCTGGCGGATGAACCGACCGGTGCGCTCGACAGCCATTCCGGTGAAGAGGTAATGACGATCCTCAAGCAACTGCGCGAGCAGGGGCACACCGTGATTATCGTCACGCACGATCCGGCGGTAGCACAGCAGGCGGAGCGGATTATCGAGATCCGCGACGGTGAAATCATCGCCGACTCTCGGCCACAGGCGCAGGGTAACCCGCAGGCCAAAATGCTGGATATGGCCACGCCAGCGCCTTCCTGGCAGCAGGTAGCTGGTCGTTTCCGTGAAGCGTTGGTCATGGCTTGGCGGGCTATGGCAGCCAACAAGATGCGCACGGCGTTAACCATGTTGGGGATCATCATCGGCATTGCCTCAGTGGTCTCGATTCTGGTGATCGGCGACGCGGCCAAACAGATGATCCTGGCAGACATCAAATCCATCGGCACCAACACCGTGGACATCTATCCCGGTAAAGACTTTGGAGACGATGATCCCAGCTTCCGCCAGGCGTTGAAGTATGGCGATCTAAGCGCGTTGCGTGAGCAGCCTTATGTCAGTGCGCTTTCGCCGAATATCAGCAGCAGCATGCGGCTACGGTTTGGCAATATTGATGTTGCCGCCAACGTCGCGGGCGTCAGTGAACAATATTTTCGAGTTTACGGCATGACGCTTTCCCAGGGGGTCGGTATCGATACCCTCCAGGTGCAATCCCAGGCGCAGGTGGTGGTGATCGACGCCAATACTCAGCGGCGGCTGTTCCCGCATAAAAAAAACGTGGTGGGTGAGGTGATCCTGATCGGCAATATGCCAGCCACGGTAGTGGGTGTGGCGCAGGAAAAGCAGTCGATGTTCGGCAGCAGCAAGGCGCTGAGCGTATGGGTGCCCTATAGCACGATGGCCAATCGCCTGATGGGCAACGACTATTTTGACTCGATCACCGTGCGTATCCGTGAGGGTTATAACAGCCAGGAAGCGGAACAGCAGTTGACGCGGTTGCTGACGCTGCGCCACGGCAAGAAAGACTTCTTCACCTACAACATGGACAGCCTGGTGCAAACCGCGGAGAAAACCACCCGCACGTTGCAACTGTTCCTGACCCTGGTGGCGGTGATTTCGCTGGTGGTTGGCGGGATTGGGGTGATGAATATCATGCTGGTCTCGGTAACGGAAAGGACGCGTGAAATCGGCATTCGCATGGCGGTGGGCGCGCGCTCTGGCGATGTCCTGCAACAGTTCCTGATCGAGGCGGTGCTGGTCTGCCTGGTGGGGGGCGCGTTGGGGATAGCGCTGTCGTTCGCGATTGGCCTGCTGGTGCAGTTAGCGATGCCGGGCTGGCAGATCAGCTTCCCGCCGGTGGCCTTGCTGAGTGCGTTCTTGTGTTCCACCGGTATTGGCGTGGTGTTCGGCTATCTGCCGGCACGTAGCGCTGCGCGGTTGAATCCGATTGATGCGTTGGCACGTGAGTAACAGCAAAAATAAAATGCCAGTCGTACGGCGGCTGGCATTTTGAGTTGGCAGTGCAGAAGTGGCTGAAGGGGAGCGTTTAGGCCATTGCCTCGCTTTCCAGCGGCATAATCAGGCTCGCGTGGTTCCCTTTCGGCCCTTGATGTACGTCAAACCTGACCTGTTGGCCCGCTTTCAACGTTCGGTAGCCATCCATTTTAATTGTTGAATAATGCGCGAAGATATCTTCACCGCCGCCTTCCGGGCAGATAAAGCCGAACCCTTTGGCGTTATTGAACCATTTAACAGTACCCGTCTCCATGCTGCTACATCCCTCGCAATGCTATTTTTAAAATGAGATGAATAACTGATCCAGGTGAGTACCAACTGGTCAAAAGACCAACAACTCACAAAATTACACTCTAGAGCAAATGATCAACACGTCAAGGGATCGGCCAATGACCGCGTCGGGCAGTTCACCAAAGTTTGAAGTAGTTAACGCTATTGACATGGTTTGGTAACAAATTGTGGCTGCGATAAGGGCGATTAATCGCGTTGTGCTGCGGCACGTTAACCGCGAAGATGGTAAAATAGTCTTGATACTCCCGTTTGAATAACCCGAACATGGCCCCATATACTGAGGCATGGCAGAGAAGATGAGCAGCAATGGGCAATAGCAACGATTGGCTAAATATTGAACACTTGGCCGAAGAAAAACAAATCGATGCGGTAAAACCGCCGTCAATGTATAAAGTTATACTTAACAACGACGATTACACACCGATGGAATTTGTGATTGACGTTCTGCAAAAGTTCTTTTCTTATGATATTGAACGTGCAACGCAACTGATGCTCACGGTCCACTATCAAGGCAAGGCGATCTGCGGTGTTTTCACCGCCGAGGTCGCAGAAACCAAGGTGGTCCATGTGAACCGTTACGCAAGGGAGAATGAGCATCCGTTGCTCTGTACGCTGGAAAAAGCCTGAAAAGGCAATCTATTGGGGAGGTGCCTATGCTCAATCAAGAATTGGAACTCAGTCTCAACATGGCTTTCGCCAGAGCGCGCGAGCACAGACATGAGTTTATGACCGTGGAGCACCTGTTGCTGGCGTTACTCAGCAACCCTGCCGCGCGCGAAGCGCTCGAGGCTTGTACGGTGGATCTGGCTGCGTTACGCCAGGAGCTGGAAGCCTTTATCGAACAAACCACACCAACGCTGCCCACCAGCGAAGAGGAGCGCGACACCCAGCCGACGCTCAGCTTCCAGCGTGTACTGCAGCGTGCGGTATTCCACGTGCAGTCCTCCGGCCGGAGCGAAGTGAGCGGTGCCAACGTGTTGGTGGCGATCTTCAGCGAACAGGAGTCCCAGGCGGCATACCTGCTGCGTAAACACGACGTCAGCCGTCTGGACGTGGTGAACTTCATTTCACATGGTACACGTAAAGATGAGCCGGGCCAGGCACCTAATGCGGAAAACCCGGTAAACGAAGAGCAGCCTGGAGGGGAAGACCGTATGGAAAACTTCACCACCAACCTCAACCAACTGGCCCGCGTCGGCGGTATCGATCCGCTGATTGGCCGTGACCGTGAACTGGAGCGCGCTATTCAGGTGCTGTGCCGCCGCCGTAAAAACAACCCGCTGTTGGTGGGGGAATCAGGCGTAGGTAAAACCGCCATTGCCGAAGGGCTGGCGTGGCGGATCGTGCAGGGCGACGTGCCAGAGGTGATGGCAGACTGCACGCTCTACTCGCTGGATATCGGCTCATTACTGGCGGGCACCAAATACCGTGGCGACTTCGAAAAGCGCTTCAAGGCGCTGCTCAAACAGCTGGAGCAGGATAAGAACAGCATCCTGTTTATCGACGAAATTCACACCATCATCGGTGCCGGTGCGGCTTCCGGTGGGCAAGTGGATGCCGCCAACCTGATCAAACCGCTGCTGTCGAGCGGTAAAATCCGGGTGATTGGTTCCACCACCTATCAGGAGTTCAGCAATATTTTCGAAAAAGACCGTGCGCTGGCGCGTCGCTTCCAGAAAATAGACATTACCGAGCCGACGCCGGAAGAGACCATTCAGATCATCAACGGTCTGAAAACCAAGTACGAAGCGCACCATGACGTGCGTTACACCGCTAAAGCGGTACGTGCTGCGGTAGAGCTGTCGGTGAAATACATCAACGACCGTCATCTGCCGGACAAGGCGATCGACGTGATCGATGAGGCTGGTGCGCGTAGCCGGTTGCTGCCGGTGAACAAGCGTAAGAAAACGGTCAACGTGGCGGATATCGAATCCGTGGTCGCACGCATTGCGCGTATCCCGGAAAAAACTGTCTCCGCCAGCGATCGCGACGTGTTGAGAAGCCTGAGCGACCGCCTGAAAATGCTGGTGTTTGGACAGGATCCTGCCATCGAGGCGCTGACCGAAGCGATCAAGATGAGCCGTGCCGGTCTGGGCCAGGATCGCAAGCCTGTGGGTTCCTTCCTGTTCGCTGGGCCGACCGGGGTTGGGAAAACCGAGGTTACCGTGCAGCTGGCGAAAGCGCTGGATATCGAACTGCTGCGGTTTGATATGTCCGAATATATGGAACGTCATACCGTCAGCCGTCTGATTGGCGCGCCTCCGGGCTACGTCGGTTACGATCAGGGCGGCCTGCTGACCGATGCGGTGATCAAACATCCGCACGCGGTGGTACTGCTGGATGAAATCGAGAAAGCGCACCCGGACGTGTTCAACCTGCTGTTGCAGGTGATGGACAACGGGACGCTGACCGATAACAACGGCCGTAAAGCAGATTTCCGTAACGTGATCCTGGTGATGACCACCAACGCCGGGGTACGCGAAACGGAGCGTAAATCGATTGGTCTGATCGAACAGGACAACAGCATCGATGCGATGGACGAGATCAAGAAGGTGTTTACGCCAGAATTCCGTAACCGTCTGGACAACGTCATCTGGTTCAACCATCTGTCCCCTGCGGTGATCCAGCAGGTGGTCGACAAGTTTATCGTCGAACTGCAGGCACAGCTGGATGCCAAGGGCGTGTCGATGGAAGTGAGCGACGAAGCGCGTGACTGGCTGTCGGTGAAAGGCTATGACCGTGCGATGGGCGCTCGTCCAATGGCGCGTGTGATGCAGGAAAGCCTGAAAAAACCGCTGGCCAACGAACTGCTGTTTGGTTCTCTGGTTGACGGCGGCTCGGTGAAAGTCGAGCTGGACGCAGACAAGAAAACGCTGACTTACCACTTCCTCAGCGCCCAGAAGCGTAAAGCGGATGAAGGTGCTGTGCACTAAGCGGTAGACCGGTAATAAAAAAGCGATGCCTTGGCATCGCTTTTTTTATACGTAAACGTCACTAACTACGGAACTAAACTGCGTAGGGGCGCTGCATGCTGCGCCCGTCGGGACGAAAATATTCGCCTCCAACAAAATGAGTGAGCCCTCTCAGTTTACCTGCGCCAACACAACTCGGTGGAGAACGTTGCTGCGGGGGTAAACGGAAAGGGCTCTTTTGAGGGATCACATCCTCGGTGTCGCCAGTGGCTGGCGACGGGTGAGCCGATTAACGGCTACGGAAGACAATGCGGCCTTTGCTCAGGTCGTACGGGGTCAGCTCTACAGTGACTTTGTCACCCGTCAGGATGCGGATATAGTTTTTGCGCATTTTACCGGAGATATGAGCGGTAACCACGTGCCCGTTTTCCAATTCAACACGGAACATGGTGTTCGGCAGCGTATCAAGAACGGTGCCCTGCATTTCAATATTGTCTTCTTTGGCCATCGAATCCTCTAGGTCTAACTACCTTAGTTTTTAACCGGCAAGATAATGCCGAAAAACCCACATTATGTAAAGGAGTGTCGGTGAACAATGCACCGATTCCACAAAATTAGTCAGTTTGGGAGGGCAGTTCAACCAGCTGTGGGGGTATGACTTGCGCTGTCCAGCATTCCGGCGCTAACACTCTGCGCTGAAGGTTGCTCAACTGCTGCAAAAATTGGCGGCGGGGAATTTCTCTCGCTCCAAGCCGGGCAGTGTGAGCGTTAAGCACCTGACAGTCAACCAATTCTCCTCCATAACCGGCAAAATGGCGGCAAAACGCCCATAAAGCACACTTTGATGCGTTGGTAGTGCGGCTAAACATTGATTCACCGCAGAACAGCGCTCCCTGGGCGACACCGTACAGGCCGCCGACCAGTTCTTCCCCCTGCCACACCTCAATGGAATGGGCGTGCCCGAGGTGATGCAATTGTAAATAGGCTTGCTGTACCTCTTCGCCGATCCAGGTGCCTTCATCGGGCCGGTATGAGCATGCGGCGATCACGGCGGCAAAGTCATGATTGAGAGTAATACGGAAAGGCGGGTTGCGCAGCAATCGCTTGAGGCTGCGGCTGACATGGAATTGCGCTGGGAACAGCACCGCCCGTGGGTCCGGTGACCACCAGAGTATGGCTTCCCCAGGCGAATACCAGGGGAAGATACCGCGTTCATAGGCTGCCAGCAGCCGCGCAGGCGTTAAATCGCCACCGATGGCCAGCAGTCCGTTAGGATCGTGCAGGGCGGTCTCTGGTGAAGGAAACGCTACAGACTGCGATGACAGCTTAACAATGCGCATAAAACCTCTTAGCGTCGCCCACAGGCGGTTTTACAGCGATACATTACTGATACGTTGGCGGAATTGGGCGTAACGGCCAGGCTGGCGCATCAGCGCTGCGTGGCTGCCTTGTTCCACGATACTGCCGCCGTCCATCACGCAGATGCGATCGAAATGCTCCAGCCCATAGAGTCTGTGAGTCACCAGAATTAACGTCTTGCCGCGGCAATGCTGGCGCAGCAGGGCCAGGATCTGTTGCTCCGTCTCGGCATCCAGCCCCTCGGTCGGCTCATCCAGCAGTAATAGCGGGGCTTGATGCAGCAGGGCGCGGGCAATGCCCAGACGACGTTGCTCACCACCGGAAAGCTGGCGGCCACCTTCACCCAGCCAGGCATTCAGCCCCTCATTTTCCAGCAGCTTATCCAGACCAACTTGTTGCAGTGCGAGGTTCAAGTCCTCATCGCTGGCCGCAGGTGCGGCGATACGCAGGTTTTCACGCAGGGTACTGCTGAAGATATGCACCCGTTGGCTCACGACCGTAGTCATGGCGCGCAGCGTAGCTTCATCATAGCTGGCCAGTGGTTGGCCGTTGAGCAGGATTTGGCCGCTGTCAGCATTCCAGGCGCGGGTCAGCAATTGCAATAGGGTCGATTTACCACAGCCGGTACGGCCCAACAGCGCGATGTGCTCACCAGCGGCGATGTTCAACGTCACGTTGTTCAACACCGGCAGCGGCTGGTCGGGATAGGTGAAGGACACCTCGCTCAGTTGCAGCTCTGCACCCGGCTGTGAGGCTGGACCGCTGGCAGGGAAGGTGACTTCCGGTTGTTGATCGATGATCTGCTTGACCCGGGTCGCCGAAGCGATCACCTGGCCCAGATGTTGGAACGCGGCGGCGACGGGCATCATGGCTTCAAAAGAGGCCAGAGCGGCAAAGGCAAACAGGGCAATCAGGGCCCCAGGTTGGGTATCGCCACCGATCCCCGCGGCGGCTAGCCACATTAATAGCGTGACGGTGAGGCCACTTGCCAGGATCATCAGTGCCTGGGCAATCCCCCCTAGCGAAGCCTGTTGCCACTGACGGCTCTGCCAGCGCTGTTCGGTTGCGTTGAGCTTATGCCGGAAACCGTCCAGCGCGCCAAACACCACCAGTTCGGCCTGACCCTGGAGCCAGGCGGTCAGGTCGGTGCGGTACTGGCTGCGTAACAGGGTCAACTCTTCCCCGATGGGCTTACCTGCGCGATAGAAGACCGGCGGAACGGCCAGCAACAGCAATAACAGAATTCCGCCCAACGTCAGGGCTAGTGGAACATCCAGCCAACTGAGGCCGAAGGTGACCACCACAATCACCACCGCAGCGCTGACCATCGGCGAAATAACGCGTAGGTAGAGGTGATCGAGCGTATCGACGTCGGCAACCAGGCGGTTGAGCAGCTCAGCCTGACGGAAGCGGGCAATACCACCCGGTGACAGCGGCAGGATCTTGCGGAAGGTAAATACCCGCAGATGGGACAACACCCGGAAAGTGGCGTCATGGCTGACGACCCGTTCTGCATAACGCCCGGCGGTACGGAAGATTGCCGCACCCCGTACGCCAGCGGCCGGTAGCATGTAGTTGAAGGTATACAACCCCGCCAGCCCGGCCAGCGAAGAGGCAGCCAGGAACCAGCCGGACAGCGCCAGCAGGCCGATACTGGCCAGCAGGGTGACGATAGCCAGCACGATACCCAGTAAAATCAGAAACGTGTGGCGACGATACAACGCCAGGAATGGCAGCAAAACGCGCATGATTATAGCTCCCCGATGCGGTGTGCAATCAGTTTGGCAAACAGACCGGGCTGGGTGCTGAGCGTGGCGTAGTTGCCCTGCTGCACGATTTTGCCGCTGTCCATCACCCAAATCTGGTCATAATCTTCGGTATCTTCCAACTGGTGCGTGACCAACAGCGTGGTCTGCTGATGGGAGGCGGCATTCAGCGCCTGCATCACCAAACGCTCGCTGTGGGCGTCCAGGCTGGCCGCAGGTTCATCCAGTAACAGCAAACGGCGGGGGCTGAGCAGCGCCCGCGCCACGGCCACACGCTGAGCTTGCCCAACGGAAAGGCGGGCAGCGCCATCACCCAGATCGGTTGCCAACCCTTTTGGTAAATGCGGCAGGAATTCACTGACGTAAGCCTGTTCAACCGCCTGTTGCAATTGGGCCTCGCTGGCCTGCGGATAGCCGAGCAGAATATTGTCCCGCAGAGTTTGAGCTGGCAGATGGGGGTTTTGCCCCACCCAGCCCAGTTGCTGGCGCCAGTTAACCGCAGCCAGCTCGCGCAGTTCGATACCGTTGATCAGCAACGAGCCCCGGTAGGGCAGGAAGCCCAGAAGCAGGTTCAACAACGAGCTTTTCCCGGCACCGCTAAGCCCGACCAAGGCAATACGCTGATTGGCTGGCAGGGTAAAATCAAGCGGCCCTGCAAGCACTACGCCATTGGGTGAGAGGATTTCCAACTGTTGTGCCTGCAGGGTCAGTGGTTCTTCGCTATTTAGCGTTTGAGAGCCATTACCAACCTGCTCGCCCTCGGCGGCCAGGAAAGTTTCCAGCGCTTCAGCAGCGCCCACGGCCTGGGCTTTGGCATGGTAAAAGGCGCCCAGATCGCGCAGCGGTTGGAAAAACTCCGGTGCCAGGATCAGCACCAGAAAACCGGCAAACAGCGTTACGCCCATGCCATAGCTGCCAAAGTTCAGTTCACCGAGGTAGGAGAAGCCAAAATAGACCGCCACCACGGCGATGGAAATCGAGGCGAAGAACTCCAGCACGGCGGAGGAGAGGAAGGCCAGACGCAGCACTTCCATGGTGCGCTGGCGGAAATCTTCTGAGGATTTGGCAATGTGGTCGGTTTCAGCCTGGCCGCGATTAAACAGACGCAGGGTATCCAGGCCGCGCAGGCGATCGAGGAAATTGCCACTGAGCCTTGCCAGCGCGACAAAGTTACGGCGGTTGGCATCGGCTGCCCCCATACCGACCAGCGCCATAAATAGTGGGATTAGCGGGGCGGTAGCCAGCAGGATAAACCCGGCCGCCCAGTTGATCGGGAAGACGGTGATCAGGATCAGCACCGGAATAAACACGGCCAGATACATCTGTGGCAGATAGCGGGAATAGTAATCCTGCATATCCTCAATCTGCTCAACGATGATACTGGCCCAGCTGCCGGCAGGCTTGCCCTGGATCCAGGCGGGGCCAAGCTGTTGCAGCTTAGCCAGCACCTGCGCACGCATACGCTGGCGAATAACCTGCCCGCAGATGAAGCCGACCCGTTCGCGCAGCCAGCTCAAGAAGGCGCGCAAGGCAAAGGTGGCGGCCAACCAGATAAACGACGAAACCAGTTCGCCACGGGGCTGATGCTCAATAATCAGCGCATGGAGCAATGAGGCCAACAGCCAGGCCTGGGCGACGATCAAAATGCCGCTTGCCAGACCTAACAGCATGGATAAACGCAGCCAACGCTGCGCCAACGTACTCTGTGTTTTGAGCCAACGGGTTAACTGGTGCTGTCTGGTTTTTTTCATCAGGTGTCTGCGTCGCCGATGCCTGTTGTAGCAGGCTTGGTTAACGTACTGTTAAAAAAGTGTTTGTCTCAGCGGGAAATAAGACAAGTGAACGCTAATGTTACCTCGTCACTCGGTAGACGTGAAATAAATCTGAGGTTGATGGCAAAGTGGCAACGATGCTGAATTTCCAGGGAGGCTCCTAGCTAACCGATTGATTATCTAAATAGGCGCAGCATGCAGTGCCCCTACCTACTGAGCCAGCAGCTTAATCATTCGGGCAGCAGTCACGCTTTCAGCGTGGGCGTGGTTGGAAATAAATAAGGCGGCCAATCGGCCGCCTCGGTAACGTTTATCGCTGAAGGGTTATTTGCATTCGGCCTGCGCGATACCGTCGAGATAGCGTTCGGCGTCCAGTGCGGCCATACAGCCCGTTCCGGCTGAGGTGATCGCCTGGCGGTAAATGTGATCCATGACGTCACCTGCGGCAAATACGCCCGGAATGGAGGTCTGGGTCGCGTTACCGTGAATACCGGACTGCACCTTGATATAGCCGTTTTCCAGCTCAAGCTGCCCGCCAAAGATTGCGGTGTTCGGGCTGTGACCGATCGCGATAAATACGCCAGCAAGCTCTAACTCTTTGGTCTGCTCAGCATCTTTGGTGCTGCGCAGGCGCATTCCGGTGACGCCCATCTGATCGCCCAACACTTCGTCCAGCGTGCTGTCCGTATGCAGGATGATGTTGCCGTTTTTCACTTTTTCCATCAGGCGATTGATCAGGATCTTTTCACTGCGGAAAGTGTCGCGGCGGTGCACCAGGTGAACTTCAGAGGCGATGTTTGACAGATACAGCGCTTCTTCCACGGCGGTGTTACCACCACCGACCACGGCGACCTTCTGGTTGCGATAGAAGAAACCATCGCAGGTAGCACAGGCGGAGACCCCTTTGCCCTTGAAAGCTTCTTCTGATGGCAGGCCTAAATAACGGGCCGATGCGCCAGTCGCGATAATCAAGGCATCGCAGGTATATTCACCGCTATCACCCAACAGGCGGAAAGGGCGGTTCTGCAGATCGACACTGTTGATATGGTCAAACACGATCTCGGTGTCGAACTTTTCTGCGTGCTCACGCATCCGCTCCATCAGCGCCGGGCCGGTCAAGCCTTCGGCATCGCCTGGCCAGTTCTCGACTTCGGTGGTGGTGGTCAACTGACCGCCTTGCTCCATACCGGTGATCAATACCGGGTTCAGGTTCGCGCGCGCTGCATAAACCGCTGCGGTGTAGCCAGCCGGGCCAGAGCCCAGGATCAATAATTTGCTATGTTTAGCCGTGCCCATGAATAACCTCGTTTCCCACAATGGCGGACAATGGAACCGATTGTAGGGAAAATGCGGCAGTAAAAAAAGCGCCAGGGGATGTTGTTACCGATTTGTTTGATAACCAGCGCCTATTAGCCGGGTTTTTATCCCCCGGCAGGGCGGGGGAGTGAACGCGATAATTTTGTACAGCAATAGGCTAAAAACGCGATTATTGCCGGGTTTATGAGGGTAACTGCCCGGTTTTGAATGGGGGAAATTCCTAACAAAAAATCAGGTGCTCAGTTTTGCTTGCGGTACGTTCTACTGATTTTACTTCTTTTACTTTGACAATCCGCTGCGCATTTGCGAAAACATCATAGGAAGAAGAAATTAACCCCGTGCCAGCAGCAAATCGTAGGCATTTTCGCCACCCAGGCAAAACATTGCCGGGTCGCGATGGGTGAGGGAGGGTTTGCCCTGGCGGGAGTTGATGGATTTCTGAACGTAAATCATTTGAATTCGTTGTCCAGAGGTGACAGACAGGCTGGGCAACGGCGGAAGATGGTAGTGACGAATAGTGACGAAGCACAAGGGCGGTTGGTATTACGTATCCTGTCCCCTCAGGGGGATGAACCGCTTAACACTGGCATCGGGTCTTCGCTTGGAACAAATCCTTGCACATTGACGTTGGCTAGGGTGTGGCAAGTGCAGGGAAGAACATAAGAGAGACAATAATAATGGTAGATACTAAAAAACGCCCGGGGAAAGATCTCGACCGTATCGATCGCAACATCCTCAATGAGTTGCAGAAGGATGGGCGCATTTCGAACGTCGAACTTTCAAAGCGCGTGGGGTTATCCCCAACCCCTTGTTTGGAGCGTGTGCGCCGTCTTGAGCGTCAAGGCTTTATTCATGGGTATACCGCATTGCTTAACCCGCATTATCTGGATGCTTCCCTGCTGGTCTTCGTGGAAATCACGTTGAACCGCGGCGCGCCGGATGTGTTTGAGCAATTCAACTCTGCGGTGCAAAAACTTGAAGAAATTCAGGAGTGTCATCTGGTTTCCGGTGATTTCGACTATCTGTTGAAAACCCGTGTGCCAGATATGTCAGCTTACCGTAAGCTGTTAGGCGAAACTCTGTTGCGTTTACCGGGGGTTAATGACACCCGTACTTACGTCGTGATGGAAGAAGTCAAACAGAGTAACCGTCTGGTTATCAAAACACGGTAAGGTGCAGGTGCAAAACCTGATTAAATTCGTTACACTCCTGTTTATTCATACAGTTTTGGCGCCGGGGAAATTTCTCGGCGCCGTTACTCTATCCGTCAACAGGAACCTGGAGTGCCTTTCTTGAGCCAGGAATACACAGAAGATAAAGAAGTTACCCTGAAAAAACTCAGCAGTGGGCGGCGTTTGCTCGAGGCTGTGTTGATCGTGGTGGCAATTTTTGCCGTTTACCTTATGGCTGCGTTGGTCAGTTTCAATCCTTCCGATCCTAGTTGGTCGCAAACTGCCTGGCATGAGCCTATCCACAATCTGGGCGGCGGAGTAGGTGCATGGTTGGCCGACACGTTGTTCTTCACCTTTGGGGTCCTTGCCTATGCGATCCCACCGATTATGCTGGTGTTGTGCCTGTCGGGTTACCGTCGGCGCGATAACGGCGATTACGTCGATTTCTTTGGGCTCTCGTTACGTTTGATCGGCACATTGGCGCTGGTGCTTACCTCGTGTGGCCTGGCGGCGTTGAACGTTGACGATCTCTATTACTTCGCTTCAGGCGGGGTGATTGGCAGCCTGCTAAGCAATGCCATGTTGCCGTGGTTTAACGGCATTGGCGCCACTTTGGCGCTGCTCGGCATTTGGGCGGTGGGGCTGACCCTGTTCACCGGTTGGTCATGGCTGGTGATTGCGGAAAAGATTGGTGGTGTCGTGCTGGGTGCCGCTACCTTTATGACTAACCGTTCACGCCGTGAAGACCGCTATCACGACGATGACGATGTCGTGTTCGACGATCGCGAAGAAAGCGGCCAACCTGTGGCACCTGCTGCTACGGCAGTAGATGAGGACGACGCGTTGTTCTCTGCCTCTTCCGTGACCGAAACCGCCGAAGAAGAAGCGCAAGATGCCGCAGATCCTTTATTGAGTGGCTTGCGTGCCAGCGATGATGACCTCCCGCTTGCCGAGCCAGCGCCGGTCGTTACCGATATCCCGGTAATGCCGAAAGCGGCTGTTCAAGCTCCGGTCACCGTGGCTCCGACGGCGCCTGCTTCCATCAGTCAGCATCCATTAACTCCTGCGCAACCACAAGACACGCCGCCGCTGTATTCGTTTGAACTGCCAGAAGAGACCCCGGCACCGAGAACGACGCGCGTAACGGAGCCTTATCGTGAGGAACATGAGCCGCGCCTGGGTGACTGGCAGACCCCCGTTACGCCAAAACCAGAGCCGTCACCGTTTGATTTCTCTGCGGCCCAGCGGGATAGCGACGATGTCATTGGCTCAACGGGTTTCAGCGCCAGAGAGGTCGTGAAACCAGCGGCAACTGCCGCAGCCGCAGTGACCGCTGGCGTGGTAAACAACACCTTCATGCCAGCGTTCACTGCCACCAGCGATGCAAGCTCGCAGATCAAGCAGGGCATCGGCCCGGAACTGCCACGGCCAAATCCGGTGCGTATTCCAACCCGGCGTGAGCTGGCCTCCTACGGCATCAAGCTGCCTTCGCAGCGGATCGCGGAGCAGGAGCAGCGCAACCGTGGGGATGAACCGCAGCCAGAACTGGTCAGCAATCCGCAGGAAGAAGATGAAGTCCTGCAAGAAGCTGCATTGCGTCAGGCCTTTGCCGAACAGCAAAGCCAGCGCTATGGCGAAGAGTATTCGCAAGAACAACAAGATGACGAAGATGCGCAGCGTGAGGCCGAACTCGGTCAGGCATTTGCCGCGCAACAACAGGCACGCTATGGCGTAGAAGCACCGCAGCCTGAACCAGAACCGGCTCCTGTGACTCGTCCGGTGGATACTCGCCAGGCCTACAGTTTCTCACCGATGGCAGATCTGGTGGATGACGGCCCAACCGAGCCGCTGTTTACTCTGTCGCCACAGCTTGAGGATAGCATCGAGCAGGAAAGCGAGTTGGAAGACGATGTGCCGTTCGGGCAGTTTGAGCCTGAGGTGCCCGCTTATCAGGCACCGCGTCCGCAAACCAACCCTGCGCCTGGTTACCAGCCGCAACAGACTTATCAGCCACCCGTTCAGCAGCAACCGCCAGCACCAGCGATGGACAGCCTGATCCATCCATTCCTGATGCGCAATGATATGCCGCTGCAGAAACCGACTACGCCACTGCCAACGCTGGATCTGTTGACCGAGGCCCCGAAAGAGGTCGAACCGGTCGATACCTTTGCGCTGGAACAGAAAGCGCGGCTGGTGGAAGCCAGCCTGGCAGATTACCGCGTCAAGGCCGACGTGGTCGATATTCTGCCTGGCCCGGTCATTACCCGCTTCGAACTGGATTTGGCTCCTGGCGTCAAGGCCGCGCGTATCTCCAACCTGTCGCGCGATCTGGCCCGTTCATTGTCAACTTCCGCCGTACGTGTGGTGGAGGTGATCCCGGGTAAGCCTTACGTCGGCCTGGAATTACCGAACGTCAAACGGCAAACCGTGTATCTGCGCGAAGTGCTGGATTGCCCAGCCTTCCGCGACAATCCATCGCCTCTGGCGATCGTATTGGGTAAAGATATTGCGGGTCAGCCAGTGGTCGCCGATCTGGCTAAAATGCCGCATCTGCTGGTGGCCGGTACTACCGGTTCCGGTAAGTCGGTTGGGGTCAACGCCATGATCCTCAGCATCCTGTATAAGGCCACGCCGAAAGAAGTGCGCTTTATCATGATCGACCCGAAAATGCTGGAGCTGTCGGTTTATGAAGGCATACCACACCTGTTGACAGACGTGGTTACCGACATGAAAGACGCCGCCAATGCCTTGCGTTGGTGTGTGGCCGAGATGGAGCGCCGCTATAAGCTGATGTCTGCCCTGGGGGTTCGTAACCTGGCAGGCTACAACGAGCGGGTCGATCAGGCCGAGGCGATGGGGCGGCCAATCCCGGATCCGTTCTGGAAGCCAAGCGACAGCATGGATATCACGCCGCCGGTGTTGGAAAAAGAGCCGTACATCGTGGTGATGGTGGATGAATTTGCCGATCTGATCATGACGGTGGGCAAAAAGGTTGAAGAGTTGATCGCTCGCCTGGCACAGAAAGCTCGTGCTGCGGGGATCCACCTGGTGCTGGCAACCCAGCGTCCTTCGGTGGACGTGATCACCGGTTTGATCAAGGCCAACATCCCGACGCGTATCGCCTTTACCGTATCGAGCAAGATCGACTCCCGCACCATTCTCGATCAGGGCGGAGCGGAATCCTTGCTGGGGATGGGGGACATGCTGTATCTGGCTCCGAACTCCTCAATACCGGTGCGTGTGCACGGGGCGTTTGTCCGCGATCAGGAAGTTCATGCCGTGGTCAAAGACTGGAAAGCGCGTGAGCGGCCGCAGTATAAAGAGGGCATTCTCAGCGCCGGTGAAGACGGTGAGGGTGGCGCAGGCGGTGGTCTGGACGGTGACGAAGAGCTGGATCCGCTGTTCGATCAGGCGGTTGAGTTCGTGGTGGATAAACGCCGCGCCTCGATTTCCGGTGTACAGCGTCAGTTCCGTATCGGCTACAACCGCGCCGCGCGTATCATCGAACAGATGGAAGCGCAGGGCATTGTCAGCGAGCAGGGGCATAACGGTAACCGTGAGGTGTTGGCCCCACCGCGGCATGACTGATTGCCATGCGGACAATTCTTAACCGGACTTATAACGTAGGGGCGCTGCATGCTGCGCCCGGCTAGATAATCAGCTTGCAAACTCAGCAACATTATCACGTTGTTATCAATCTGAAGGGCCGCTTTGCGGCCCTTGTGCAAAGAAGCGTAAACCCCTGCTTTATCGGAATACTGCTCTGGCTGTCTGTCGAGCGCTTCGGGTAGAGTGGAGGTGTTCAGGGTTATATTGACCCAGTTTGCGGTAAACGCATTTCATAAGGTATCTGGAATAATGAAAAAACTGTTGATTGCCTGTTGTCTGCTTTCGGGATTCGCGTCTACTTCCGTGTTGGCGGATGCTGCGCAAGATTTGCAAAGTCGTCTGGCGAAAGTAAACAGTTTCCATGCCAGCTTCTCCCAATCGGTCACCAGTAGTGACGGCGCTGCAGTGCAGCAAGGGGAAGGCGAATTATGGGTAAAACGCCCTAATCTGTTTAACTGGCACATGACCTCTCCGGATGAGAGCGTGCTGGTTTCGGACGGCGAGACCCTGTGGTTCTACAACCCGTTCGTCGAGCAGGTGACGGCCACCTGGCTGAAGAACGCCACAGGCAATACGCCGTTTATGCTGATCACCCGTAACGATGCTAACGACTGGAAAAAGTACAACGTGAAGCAGAAGGGCGATGATTTTGAACTGACGCCAAAGGCCAGCAGCGGTAATCTGAAGCAGTTTGCCATCACCGTGACCAATAGCGGCACCATCAAGAGCTTTGCCGCGGTTGAGCAAGATGGCCAACGCAGCGCTTATCAGCTGAAGAGCCAGCAGAGCAGCAGCGTTGATGCTGCCAAATTCAAATTTACCCCACCGAAGGGGGTGACGCTGGACGACCAGCGCCAGTGAGGTCTACGTGAGCAACATGTCACTCGATTTTTCCCACAATGAGTTCCAGCCACTGGCCGCGCGTATGCGGCCAACCACGCTGGCGCAATACATTGGCCAGCAGCATTTGCTGGCCCCGGGCAAGCCGTTGCCACGCGCCATCGAGGCGGGGCAGTTGCACTCGATGATCCTGTGGGGGCCGCCGGGAACCGGGAAAACGACGCTGGCAGAGTTGATTGGTCGCTACGGTCGGGCCGATGTTGAGCGTATCTCAGCGGTAACCTCCGGCATCAAGGAGATCCGCGAAGCCATTGAGCGCGCCCGGCAAAACCGGGATGCAGGCCGCCGCACCATCCTGTTTGTTGACGAGGTCCACCGCTTCAATAAAAGCCAGCAGGATGCTTTCCTGCCACATATCGAAGACGGCACCATTACCTTTATCGGCGCCACCACGGAAAACCCCTCCTTTGAGCTGAACTCGGCGTTGCTGTCCCGCGCGCGGGTGTATCTACTCAAAGCGCTAACGGCGGACGACATCGGCCAGGTGCTGGATCAGGCGATGGAAGACAAGGCGCGTGGTTTTGGCGATCAAAACATTGAGCTGCCGCCGGAAACCAAGCGCATGCTGTCGGAACTGGTGGGTGGCGATGCCCGGCGCGCCTTGAACAGCCTGGAGATGATGGCCGATATGGCGGAAATCGACGGCAAAGGCATGCGGGTATTAACCCCGGAGTTGCTCAAAGAGGTTTCTGGTGAACGCAGTGCGCGCTTCGATAACAAAGGCGATCGCTATTACGATCTGATTTCAGCACTGCATAAATCCGTGCGTGGTTCGGCACCGGATGCCGCCTTGTACTGGTATGCGCGTATTATTACCGCCGGTGGCGATCCGCTGTATGTGGCGCGCCGCCTGCTGGCCATTGCCTCTGAAGACGTTGGCAACGCCGATCCACGCGGAATGCAGGTGGCCATTGCCGCCTGGGATTGCTTCACCCGCGTTGGCCCTGCGGAAGGGGAACGCGCTATCGCACAGGCGATCGTTTATCTGGCCTGTGCCCCCAAAAGCAACGCCGTATATACCGCTTTTAAAGCCGCCATGCGTGATGCCAAAGAGATGGCAGACTATGACGTGCCGGGGCATCTGCGTAACGCACCGACCAAGCTGATGAAAGAAATGGGGCTGGGCGCAGAATACCGCTATGCCCATGACGAACCCAACGCCTACGCGGCCGGAGAGAGCTATTTCCCGGCGGAAATGGCCACCACGCGCTACTATCATCCAACCTCGCGCGGGCTGGAAGGTAAAATCGGTGAAAAGTTGGCATGGCTGGCTGAGCAGGATCAAAATAGCCAGACAAAACGCTACCGCTAGCGTTGCCGTTGCGGTAAGGTTAGCGGGTATCACACTTCTTTTATGCGGCTATACCATTGCGGCATAAAACATAATTTCTCTTTCAATAACAACAAGCACAGGATTAGCATGCTCGATCCCAATCTGCTGCGTAATGAGCTAGACGCAGTCGCCGTAAAACTGGCTCGCAGAGGCTTTAAACTCGATCTGGATCTGCTGCGTTCGCAAGAAGAGCGCCGTAAGGTTCTGCAGGTAGAAACTGAAACACTGCAGGCAGAACGTAACTCCCGATCGAAATCCATCGGCGCGGCCAAAGCGCGCGGTGAAGATATCGAGCCACTGCGTCGCGAAGTGAACGAACTGGGTGACAAGCTGGATGCTGCCAAGGCCGCACTGGATAAGCTGCAGAGCGAGATCCGTGATTACGCGTTGGTGATGCCAAACGTGCCGGACGACGCGGTGCCGGACGGTAAAGACGATAGCGAAAACCTGGAAATCTGCCGCTGGGGCGAACCGCGTCAGTACGATTTCCCGGTACGCGATCACGTTGAGCTGGGCGAAATGGCCGGTGGGCTAGACTTTGCCGCTGCGGTGAAACTGACCGGTGCGCGTTTTGTGGTGATGAAAGGCCAAATGGCTCGCATGCACCGTGCGTTGGCCCAGTTCATGCTGGATCTGCACACGGAACAGCACGGCTATCTGGAAACCTACGTGCCGTATCTGGTGAACCATGCCACGCTGTACGGTACGGGTCAGTTGCCGAAGTTTGGTGAAGATCTGTTCCATACCAAACCGCTGGAAGAAGAATCAGAAAGCAGCAACTACGCGCTGATCCCAACTGCGGAAGTGCCAGTTACTAACCTGGTGCGTGACGAGATCCTCGATGAAGAAGATCTGCCGCTGAAGATGACCGCACATACGCCATGCTTCCGTTCAGAAGCCGGTTCTTACGGGCGTGACACCCGTGGCCTGATCCGTATGCACCAGTTCGACAAGGTCGAAATGGTCCAGATCGTGCGCCCAGAAGACTCGATGAATGCGCTGGAAGAGTTGACCGGCCATGCGGAGAAAGTGCTGCAACTGCTGAACCTGCCATATCGCAAAGTGCTGCTGTGCACCGGTGATATCGGTTTTGGTTCCTGCAAAACCTACGATCTGGAAGTGTGGCTGCCTGCGCAGAACACCTATCGTGAGATCTCTTCCTGCTCCAATATGGGAGATTTCCAGGCACGTCGTATGCAGGCTCGTTGCCGCAGCAAAACCGAGAAAAAGCCACGCCTGGTGCACACGCTGAACGGCTCTGGCTTGGCCGTAGGCCGTACTCTGGTTGCCGTGCTGGAAAACTACCAGCAGGCCGATGGCCGTATTCAGGTGCCAGAAGCGTTGCGTCCTTACATGGGCGGCCTGGAATATATCGGTTAATCCACCCCCACGGTGGTAGCGAAATGTTATATCGAAAGCGCCTACGGGCGCTTTTTTTCGTGTGAATAATTTTCATTTACGAATGAAAGCCACATTTATTGATAGCAGACAAAGTTTATTACCTCCTTGTGAGTAATATCCTTACCCATGGAGGGGGAATTATTTTTCCACATCAAACCACCCAGCGCTAATTCAGCTTCCTCCTGTCTCTGCCGACCAAGGCATGACTTTTCCCGTTGTTCGGGCAAGACCTGGAGTGAGCTATGTCGAAGCAAAAATCTGCAACATCATCATCCAACGGTATCAGCCGCCGTACGCTAATGAAATCCGGCACGGTAGCGGGCTTGACCCTGGCCGCTGGCGGTTTTTCGTTGCCTTTTAGCCGCCATGCAGTGGCAGAAACGGTCGACACCGCGGTGCAACCCGCACCGCAGGATAAAGTGGTGTGGGGAGCCTGCTCGGTTAACTGTGGCAGCCGCTGCGCCTTGCGGTTACACGTACGCGATGACGAAGTTTACTGGGTTGAAACCGACAACACGGGCGACGATGTTTATGGCAACCATCAGGTGCGCGCCTGTCTGCGCGGCCGCTCCATGCGTCGGCGCATGAATCATCCGGAACGTTTGAATTACCCGATGAAACGCGTCGGCAAACGTGGCGAAGGTAAATTCAAACGCATCAGTTGGGAAGAGGCTTACAGCGAAATTGCCGTCAGCCTGCAACGCATCGTCGCCAAATACGGCAATGAAGCCGTTTACATCAACTATACCTCTGGCATTGTCGGCGGCAATATTACCCGTTCTTCGCCTTATGCCTCGCTGGTTGCCCGCCTGATGAACTGCTACGGTGGTTTTCTCAGCCACTATGGCACCTACAGCACCGCCCAGATCGCCTGCGCCATGCCTTATACCTACGGCAGCAATGAAGGTAACAGCACCTCTGATATTGAAAACAGCAAGCTGGTGGTGCTGTTCGGCAACAATCCGGCGGAAACCCGCATGAGCGGCGGTGGCATCACCTACTTCCTGGAGCAGGCTCGGGAACGTTCTAACGCGCGCATGATCGTCATCGATCCGCGTTATACGGATACGGCCGCCGGGCGGGAAGATGAGTGGATCCCGATCCGGCCAGGCACTGATGCCGCTCTGGTCGCCGGATTGGCGCACGTATTGATCCGCGAGAATTTGGTCGACCAACCGTTCCTGGATAACTACTGCGTGGGTTACGATGAGAAAACCTTACCCGTCGGTGCACCAGCCAATAGCCACTACAAGGCCTATATTCTGGGGCAGGGCGAGGACGGCGTTGAGAAGACTCCACAGTGGGCATCGCAGATCACCGGCATTCCGGCCGAGCGTATCATCAAGCTGGCACGTGAAATTGGCAGTGCCAAACCGGCCTATATCTCCCAAGGTTGGGGGCCACAGCGCCAGGCAAATGGTGAGCTCACCTCGCGGGCCATTGCCATGCTGCCGATCCTGACCGGCAACGTGGGGATCAACGGCGGTAACAGTGGCGCGCGTGAATCAACCTACACCATCACCATTGAACGGATGCCGGTGCTGGAAAACCCGGTAAAAACGCAGATTTCCTGCTTCAGCTGGACCGATGCCATCGCCCGTGGCCCGGAAATGACCGCCAAACGTGATGGGGTACGCGGCAAAGACAAGTTGGATGTGCCGATCAAGTTCATCTGGAACTATGCCGGTAATACCATTACCAACCAGCACTCCGATATCAACAAAACCCACGACATTCTGCAGGATGACTCCCAGTGTGAAATGATTGTGGTGCTGGAAAACTTTATGACCTCCTCGGCAAAATACGCCGATATTCTGCTGCCGGACCTGATGACGGTCGAGCAGGAGGACATCATCCCAAACGACTACGCTGGCAATATGGGTTACCTGATCTTTATCCAGCCGGCCACCTCTGCCAAGTTTGAACGTAAACCCATCTATGAAGTGATGAGCGAGGTGGCGCGCCGCCTTGGGCCTGAGGTGCACCAAAAATTCACCGAAGGGCGTACTCAGGAGCAGTGGCTGCAATACCTTTACGCCAAGATGTTGGCAAAGGACCCGCAGTTGCCCTCGTATGAAGCCTTGCGCAGCATGGGGATTTACAAGCGTAAAGACCCGAATGGGCACTTTGTGGCCTATAAAAAATTCCGTGACGATCCCGCAGCCAACCCGTTGAAAACGCCTTCAGGCAAGATTGAGATCTATTCGGCCAAGTTGGCAGAGATTGCCAACAGTTGGGAGCTGGAGAAGGACGAAACCATCAGCCCGCTGCCGGTCTACGCCTCAACCTTTGAAGGTTGGGATGATCCGTTGCGTAACACCTACCCGCTGCAAATGTTCGGTTTCCACTATAAGGCCCGAACCCACTCCAGCTACGGCAATATCGATGTGCTGCAGGCGGCTTGCCCGCAGGAAGTCTGGATCAATCCGCTGGATGCCAGCCAGCGCGGCATTGCCAGCGGTGAAACGGTGCGGGTATTCAATGGCCGTGGCGAAGTTCGCGTGGCCGCCAAGGTGACACCGCGCATCATGCCGGGCGTGGTAGCTATGGGGCAGGGAGCCTGGCATCAGGCCAACATGAACGGCGACCGTATCGATCACGGTGCCTGCATGAATACGCTCACCACCCACCGGCCATCGCCGCTGGCGAAAGGTAACCCGCAGCATACCAATCTGATCGAGATCGAAAAGGTATGAAATAATAATCATTATCAATAATGGCAGTGATATCAACTATTTATTGATTGTGAACAAGGTGGAACTACCTATTTAGGAGGATAGTTCCACCTAGAGCAGGTCAAAATAAAAAAACCATTACCTGCCATTTTAAAACCGATCTGCGTAGTTGATTGCAGATTTTCCTGTAGCCATACCCCTGGCTGATTGAAGCAACCCAGAGCGAAATATTATGAGCGAGTCCCCCAAAAAACCTCTAACCGGCTTTCAGTGTTCCAGGCGAAAGCTGGTCAAAAACAGTGCCATTGGCGGGCTTGCCCTTGCCGTTGGTGGCGTTTCCCTACCTTTCAGCCGTCGTGCCAGCGCTGAAACCTCCCCGACATCCGCCCTTGCCAAACCAGAAGAAAAAGTGGTGTGGAGCGCGTGTACGGTAAACTGCGGTAGCCGTTGCCCGCTGCGGATGCATGTGGTCGACGGTATGATCAAATATGTCGAAACGGATAATACAGGCAACGACGAGTACCAAGAGTTGCATCAGGTTCGTGCCTGCCTGCGTGGGCGTTCAATGCGCCGCCGCGTGTATAACCCGGACCGCCTGAAGTACCCCATGCTCCGCGTGGGCAAGCGGGGCGAAGGAAAATTCAAGCAGATAAGCTGGGATGAAGCCTACACGCTGATCGCTGACAACATGAAGCGCATCATCAAAGACTATGGCAATGAAGCCATCTATTTGAACTACGGCACCGGCACCTTGGGGGGCACTGTCACCCGCTCCTGGCCACCGGGTTCTACGTTGATCGCGCGCCTGATGAACTGCTGCGGCGGCTATCTGAACCACTATGGTGACTACAGCACCGCGCAGATCGCCATGGGGCTGAATTATACCTACGGCGGTTGGGCTGACGGTAACAGCCCGACGGACATCGAAAACAGCAAGCTGGTGGTGCTGTTCGGCAACAACCCTGGCGAAACCCGCATGAGCGGCGGCGGGGTCACCTACCTGCTGGAGCAGGCGCGTGAGCGTTCGAATGCGCGCATGATTGTGATCGATCCGCGCTACACCGATACCGCTGCCGGTAGGGAAGACGAGTGGATCCCCATTCGCCCTGGCACCGATGCGGCACTGGCTGCCGGGTTGGCGCATGTGTTAATCAGCGAGAACTTGGTCGATCAGCCGTTCCTGGATAAATACTGCGTGGGTTACGACGAAAAAACCTTACCTGCGGGGGCTCCAGCTAATGGTCACTATAAGGCCTATATCCTGGGCCAAGGTGACGACGGCATTGAGAAAACGCCTGCCTGGGCCTCAAAAATTACCGGTATCCCGGCCGACCGCATCGTCAAACTGGCGCGCGAAATAGGCAGTACCAAACCGGCGTTCATTTCCCAAGGTTGGGGGCCGCAACGCCATGCCAACGGTGAATTGACCTCACGTGCCATCGCTATGTTGCCGATCCTAACCGGTAACGTCGGGATCCATGGCGGTAACACGGGCGCGCGCGAAGGCTCCTACGGCCTGCCGTTTGTTCGGATGCCGACCTTGGAGAATCCGGTTAAAACCAGCATCTCCATGTTCATGTGGACCGATGCCATTCTGCGTGGGCCGGAAATGACCGCCAAGCGTGACGGCGTGCAGGGCAAAGACAAGCTGGACGTGCCGATCAAGTTTATCTGGAACTATGCCAGTAACTGTCTGATCAACCAGCACTCAGAAATCAACCGTACCCATGACATTCTGCAAGACGAGAAGAAGTGCGAGATGATCGTGGTAATCGATAACCACATGACCTCGTCGGCGAAATATGCCGATCTGGTGCTGCCAGATTGCACCGCCTCTGAGCAGATGGACTTCTGTCTGGATGCCTCAAGCGGCAATATGGGCTACGTCATCTTCGCCGATCAGGCGATCAAGCCGCAGTTTGAGTGTAAGAACATTTATGAAATGACCAGCGAGATCGCCCGACGTATGGGGGTTGAGCAGGCCTTCACCGAGGGGCGGACTCAGGAAGAGTGGTTGCGTCACCTTTATCAGCAATCCCGCGAAGCCATTCCGGCGCTACCGGAGTTTGAACAGTTCCTCAAGCAAGGGATCTTCAAGCAGCGCGATCCCGATGGTCACCATGTGGCTTACAAAGCATTCCGGGCCGATCCGCAGGCTAATCCACTGAAAACGCCTTCAGGCAAGATCGAGATCTATTCTGCCCAACTGGCGGAGCTGGCAGCGACTTGGGAATTATCCAAGGACGACGTTATCGATCCGCTGCCGGTGTATGCGGCCGGTTTTGAAAGCCTCGACGATCCGTTAAGCGGCAAATATCCATTGCAGATGACCGGTTTCCACTACAAGGCCAGAACCCACTCCACCTACGGCAACGTCGACGTGCTGAAGGCCGCTTGCCGCCAGGAGATGTGGATCAACCCGATTGATGCGCAATCCCGCGGCATAGCCAACGGCGACCTGATCCGTATTTTCAACGACCGTGGTGAAGTACGCATTAATGCCAAGGTGACGCCGCGCATGTTGCCAGGGGTGGTCGCTATGGGCGAAGGAGCCTGGTATGCGCCAGATGGTAGCCGTATCGATCATGCTGGCAGTATCAACGTCTTGACCACCCAGCGCCCGTCGCCGTTGGCCAAGGGCAATCCTTCTCACACCAATCTGGTCCAGGTCGCCAAACTTTAAGGAGTAGCTGATGACTACGCAATATGGATTCTACATTGATTCAAGTCGTTGCACCGGCTGCAAAACCTGCGAGCTGGCCTGCAAAGACTATAAAAACCTGACTCCGGACGTCAGCTTCCGCCGCATCTATGAGTATGCCGGGGGCGACTGGCAGCAGGACGGCGATAGCTGGCACCAGAACGTGTTTGCCTATTACCTGTCGATTGCCTGTAACCACTGCGAAGACCCGGCCTGCACCAAAGTGTGCCCAAGCGGCGCCATGCACAAGCGGGAAGACGGCTTTGTAGTGGTGAACGAAGAGATATGTATCGGTTGCCGCTACTGCCATATGGCATGCCCATACGGCGCACCGCAGTACAACGAAGCGAAAGGCCACATGACCAAATGCGATGGCTGCTATGAGCGCGTAGCCGTTGGCCAAAAGCCGATTTGTGTCGAGTCCTGCCCGCTGCGTGCACTGGACTTTGGCCCGATCGACGAACTGCGTAAACAACATGGCACCCTGGCGCAAGTGGCACCGTTACCGGCCGCGCATTTCACCAAACCGTGCATCGTACTGAAACCTAACGCCAACAGCCGCCCGAGTGGTGACACTACCGGCCATCTGGCTAATCCGAAGGAGGTTTAAAATGGGAACGGGATGGCATGAATGGCCGCTGATGGTGTTCACCGTATTAGGGCAGTTTGTGGTGGGCGGCGTCATCGTAATGGGGCTGGCGTTGATCGCCGGTAATCTGACCGATCGCCAGAGCAAGGCGGTACACGGTTCTATGTTTTTCCTGTGGTTGCTGATGGGGATCGCCTTTATCGCCTCCGTGATGCACCTGGGGACGCCGATCAGGGCCTTTAACTCGCTCAATCGCATCGGTGAGTCGGCGTTGAGTAATGAGATCGCCAGCGGTTCGGTATTCTTTGCGGTTGGTGGCCTCTATTGGCTGCTGGCCGTGTTGAAAAAAATGCCGCCGGCGCTGGGTAAAGCCTGGCTGGTGCTCACCATGGTGCTAGGCCTGCTGTTTGTCTACGCCATGACGCGTGTCTACCAGATCGATACCGTACCGACCTGGCATAACGGTTACACCACGCTGAACTTCTTCCTGTCGGTGTTTATCGGTGGGCCGCTGTTGGGCGTGCTGCTGCTGCGGGCCGCCGGTCTGCAAGTGGCTGGCCGTGGCCAACTGATGATGATCAGCGTGCTGGCGCTGCTGCTTAGCCTGTGCTCGGCGCTGTTGCAGGGCAGTGAGTTGGCGACCATCAGCAGCTCGGTACAGCAGGCGTCGGCGCTGATCCCGGAATATGGCCAACTGATGGTATGGCGGCTGGTATTGCTGGTTCTCGGCCTGGGTTGCTGGATTTGCCCGCAGTTGCGCCGTGGTAACGCCAGTGTGATGGGGTTGACCTTGGGCTTTGTGTTAGTCTTTGCCGGTGAGTTGATTGGCCGTGGCGTGTTCTACGGCCTGCATATGACCGTTGGCATGGCCGTGGCTGGCTAACATTAATCTGGGCGCGGCCTGGCTGCGCCCCTGGAGAAGCCCCAAGTTATGATGCTTGAAAAAATTGCCCTGACTGGCCGTGTGCTAGGTGTTTTATTGTATGCCCCACCGGAGAGCAAAGAGTGCCAGCCTTTACTGGATTCTCTGGCCGACCCGCAGTGGTTGACCGAATGGCCTTATGAAGGCGCGCAAGAGGCAGCAGCCCTGATTGCCGAAGGTTTGACTGGAAACCAGCCAGAGACGCTGTCAGAAGCTTATCAACGCCTGTTTGTTGGCCCACATACGCTGGTTGCTCCTCCTTGGGGATCGGTCTACCTGGATAGAGAGAGCGTGCTGTTTGGTGATTCGACGCTGCGCCTGCGCCAATGGCTGCGGGTGAACGGTATCGAAGCCCAGCGCAACCAGAATGAGCCGGAAGACCATATTGGCACTTTGCTGATGATGGCGGCCTGGTTGGCCGAAGAGAAGCAGCACAAAATGATTTCCGGGCTGATTGCGCTGCACATTCTGCCGTGGGCACCGCGTTATCTGGAGCTGCTGCAGCAACATGCCGGACATCCGTTCTATCAAGGTGTGGCTCAGCTGGCACAAATCACGCTGGCAGCCTGGGCGGAAGAGTGCCCGTCACCGGTGCCGAGCCTGGAGCTGTATTTCTAATGAACAACGACCAGCAGTTATCTGCGCAAGGCAATAGCCGCCGCCGGTTGCTGACTGGTTGGCTGGATCGTAGTAAAGCCTTGCCGGAACAGGATACGCCCTCTGTGACATTGCCTGCGGTGGCTCGTCCACCTCAGGCTTTGCCGGAGGCGTTGTTCAGCGCGTTGTGCAACGGCTGTGGCGGCTGCGTGAGCAGCTGCCCGTACGGTTTATTGAGCCTCGAGCAAAGCAAGCCGGTATTGAGCATCGATTTCACCGAGTGTGATGTCTGCCGCAAATGCACCACCGCCTGCCAAACCGGGGCGCTGCGTGACAAAATGCCCTGCGACACGCTGCTGCGCCCGCAAATCAGCCATAGCTGCCTGGGGCGGCAAGACAGCTGCCGGATGTGTACCATCAACTGCCCGCAACAGGCTTTATCCTTCCAGCTTTCTGAAAACGGTGCCCGCCAATTGCAGTGTGACGACACGCTGTGTAATGGTTGCGGACTGTGCAAGCTTTCCTGCTTTCATGGGCATATTTCCCTGTCCGCCTCGGGTGAAAAATCGTTGCCGGAACAGCTATAAAGCCACTTTTAACCCGTTGTTAAACATATTGTGCGATCGCCCGTTAACCGCCGATTGACTTTTTTATCGCCAGTGGCATGATGCGCGCACTCTACTCTGTCTGTTCGGTTTCAATTTCACTATGTCCGCATATTCTCGCCCAGTGCTTATGTTGCTCTGTGGCCTATTGCTGCTTACGGTTTCCATCGCCGTTTTGAACACTTTGGTTCCCCTCTGGTTAACGCATGCTCAATTGCCAACCTGGCAAGTGGGGGTGGTCAGTTCGTCTTATTTTACCGGTAACCTGTTGGGAACGCTGGTGGCGGGCAAACTGATCAAGCGGATTGGCTTTACCCGCAGCTATCATCTCGCCTGTCTGGTCTTTGCCTTCGCTACCGTGGGTATGGTGCTGTCGCTGGACTTTTGGAGTTGGATCGGCTGGCGCTTCTTTGCCGGGGTAGGCTGTGCCTGGATTTGGGTGATCGTTGAAAGCGCACTGTTGCGCAGCGGTAATCTGAGTAACCGTGGCCAATTGCTGGCGGCGTATATGATAGTTTACTACCTCGGTACGGTTGCGGGGCAGTTGCTGCTAAGCAGTGTTTCAACCCAACTGCTGGATGTAGTGCCGTGGGTGACCGCCGTTGTGATGGCCGCTATGTTGCCGATGCTGTTTGCGCGGGTTAATAACCAAGATGACGAGCCGCAGCAGGCCTCTATCTGGCAGATGTTTAAGCGTCGTGACGCCCGGTTGGGCATCAACGGCTGTATTATCTCGGGGATTGTGCTGGGCTCGCTGTACGGCCTGATGCCGCTTTATTTAAACCATCAGGGGATGAGTGATGCCAACGTGGGTTACTGGATGGCGCTGCTGGTCAGTTCCGGCATCGTGGGTCAGTGGCCGATAGGGCGCCTGGCCGATCGCTATGGTCGCTTGTTGGTGCTGCGCATTCAGGTGTTCGTGGTGATCCTTGCCAGCATCGCAATGCTGGGTAACTATGCGATGGCTCCGGCGCTGTTTATTCTGGGCTGTGCTGGCTTTACCTTATACCCGGTGGCGATGTCCTGGGCCTGCGAAAAGGTGCAGCCGCATCAGTTGGTGGCGATGAACCAGACATTGTTGATGAGCTATACCGTCGGCAGCTTACTCGGCCCATCGATGACGTCGATGCTGATGCAGAGCTACTCCGATCGGCTGCTGTTTGTGATGATTGCGGTAGTGGCGCTGGTCTATCTGGTGATGCTGCTGAAGAAACCGGACCATCACCACACCCCGTTAGCTGCGGCCTGAACATGAAAAACCGATCTTTCGATTGGCAGGCGATTAATTGATATTGCGTACCAAGATATTTTCCGATAAGTGCAGGCTAATTTTTATCCCTCTTTTAGCTGCACTATATCGGTACTCATTGAGCATTTCGCGAATATCGTCATCCAGATAGTCGATGCCTTCACAATCTATGATCACTTCGCTATCCGGCTTAATTTGTCCCAATAAATGTTTTAATCGCATCTTGTTCAGAAAGGTCAGGTTTTGCTGACATTTGATTAAGTAGTGATTGTCGTAATGCGTCAACCGCAGGGCGTTGCGGTTGCTTTGATACAAACTCCCTACCAGTTGTACAACGAGTCCAAGGGCGATCCCTTCTAACATACCGAGAAATAAAATACCGAACAGGGTGGCGGTGAAGGGGATAAATTGTTGTAGGCCTTGCCGCCATAGCAATAAGATAATTTTTGGATGTGCCAGCTTAAAGCCAGTATAAATCAAAATTGCCGCTAAACTCGCCAAGGGAATATTGTTAAGTAAATCTGTAAATATCACCGCACTGAGCAGTAATAATAGCCCATGGATGAGGATCGACAGACGACTGCGCGCGCCAGCCTGCACGTTGGCAGAGCTTCTTACGATCACAGAGGTGATAGGTAAGCCCCCTATCAGGCCACTTAGCATATTACCGGCCCCTTGTGCACGCAGCTCTTTATCGGCGCTCGGTTCTGGCGTCATGGGGGCAATTTTCTTCAACGCCTCCTGACTGAGCAGCGTTTCCAGACTGCCGACGATGGCAATAGTCATTGCTATCACATAGACCGCAGGATTACGCCAAGCTTGCCAGTTAGGAAAAGAGAGTTGAGATTGTAATGCTTCCACACTCGTCAGCGCAGGTAATTCAATGCGTGCCAGATTTGCCAGCCCGGGTGACAAACGCTCTGCGAGCCAGACAAATAAACATCCCCATAAAACGGCAATCAGAGGGCCCGGTAATGCGGAAAGCCGCAGGCGCTGCTTAACAGAAGAGCTCCCCCAGAATTTGATAAGCAGTAGCGCCCCGATGCTGACTATTATGGCTGCCGGGGTAATGTCTGCCTGTAGTTGCTGCAAAGTGATTTCTTCGCTCAGCCCATGACCTACAGGGTATCCCATAGCCAGCGGTAACTGCTGTAAAATAAGCAGGATGCCAATACCTGCCAACATTCCGTGGATCACCGCACTGGGGATCAGTGCCGCCAATTTGCCACTGCGTAGCATCCCAAAGACAAATTGAAATATTCCTGACAGTAGCAACGCGAACAAGAAGGTTGGAAAATCGCCCAAAGAAACGATTGCGCTGGTAACAATAGTGACCAACCCGGCCGCAGGACCGCTAACGGAAAAAGGGGAAGGGCTGAGTAGTGTGACAAGGAGCCCGCCGATGATCCCAGTCAGTAACCCCACGAAGGGGGGAACTCCACTGGCTTGAGCGATCCCCAGACACAGTGGCAGAGCGACCAGGAATACGACTAATCCAGCCGGAAGATCAAAGCGAAAATTAGCGTATCTCATGGCACTTCTCCGTCATCGGGGTATTGCGCCAGTACATTCAGGAATCCCGTGTGCATATCGTAAATACAGCCGAATAGCGTCAATGCTTTATTCTGTTGCCAGGCTCTCTGGATTATGGCGGTTTTACTGAGCTTATTCAGTTGTACCTGTACGTTGGCATACACGGCCTTTTTCAAATGCTCAGTTTCTTCATTTTCGGGAGGTTTTAGAGTGACCAGATGGGGGGGCAGAGAGCAGCGCAGAGATGCAAGACGGCGTGTTAATGAGTCTTTTACTGGAACATTTTGGGTACTTAAAGCTGACTGGATCCCACCGCAACCGTAATGCCCGCAAATGACGATGCTGCTTACACCAAGATGTTCCACGGCGTATTGCACCACACTCATCAAATTATCATCTTGTTCTTCGACCATATTGGCAATATTACGATGGACAAATAGCTCGCCGGGTTGTGCACGCACGATAGTTTCAGCAGGGACTCGACTGTCAGAGCAGCCGATCCATAGAATTTCAGGGTGCTGAGATTTTGCAAGCTGTGAGAAGTAACTCGGGTCCCGCCATTGCTGTTCTGTTGCCCAGCTACGGTTTCTTACTAATAGATGATTCAAGGAGTTCATAACATGTCCCTTTGTTGGTATTAATCGGCCATGACCAGCCGTTGTAGAATTCATCGCTGACGCGTAAACCACCCTTGTTTCTACCAGCATTGCTGATGTTTGGCTTGAGCGACGCAGTTATACTAAGCAGGTAATATGTAAACTTATCTTATGAATAAGTAAAGATGGGTGGGGGGAATGTAATTTAATCTATGCGGGAATAAAACTGCGGCGGGTAAGGGGGTAAGGTAATTATCTGTATTTGTTATAATAATCGATATTTAAGTTTGGTTAATATTTAAAAGACCGGCATCTCCCCTGCAATCTGCCTTTTTGTTAAGTGTTATTTATTAATGAATTTTGCAAAAAAGCAGTTCAACCGCAATGTTGGCGAAGTCTCTTGAACAGGGGACCTGATCAAGAGACTGCTCACAGGAAGAAGGTTAGGACATCTGCGGGAGCTTAATAGATCACTTTATGGCCGTAGCTTTCCAGGATCCCTTTCACGCGATCCATGGTGTCGGCCTTCGGCGGATGAACGCCGTCCAGCTTGTACTCTTCACCCATCGCGATCCATTTGTGCTTGCCTAGCTCGTGGTAAGGCAACAGCTCGATCTTCTCGATATTGGTCATATCCTTGGTGAACTCACCGAGCAGATGCGTTGATTTATCATCATCAGACCAGCCCGGCACCACCACGTAGCGGATCCAGGTGCGTTGATTACGCTTGGCCAGATAACGGGCAAACTCCAGCGTGCGGTGGTTGGAAACTCCCACCAGGTTCTGGTGAATATCGTCATTCATCTGTTTCAGATCGAGCATCACCAGATCGGTGGTATCCAGCAGTTCATCGATCACTGGGTCGTAACGGCGGACAAAACCGTTGGTGTCCAGACAGGTGCTGATCCCTTCCTTGTGACAGGCGCGGAACCAGTCGCGGACAAACTCGGCCTGCAGGATCGCTTCGCCGCCGGATGCCGTTACGCCACCGCCGGAAGCATTCATAAAGTGACGGTAGGCTACGGTATCGGTCATCAGCTCTTCAACCGTGACCTCTTTGCCGCCGTGGGTGTCCCAGGTATCGCGGTTATGGCAGTACAGGCAGCGCATCAGGCAACCCTGGAAGAACACGATAAAGCGGATACCTGGGCCATCAACGGTGCCACAGGATTCGAAAGAGTGGATGCGGCCTTTCAAGGACATTGCGGGTTTCTCCAAAATCGACTGTCAAACGCAGTCTAAAATAGGCTGGTAACCGCCAGGCAGGGATCAACGATGTGGCGAAAAAAGGCGCCAGGTAAAACGATTCCTGTTGGCCGGTTACGTACCGGATCACTGTTTTGCCAGATATCCATGCAGTATATACCTATCACAGGCTAAGCAGCAGCGTAGATACCTGGCAAAACAGACTCAAGACCAGAGTCAGGGAGTACTTAGTAAAAAGGCCGGAATATCCGGCCTTGGTAAGATTTGTTCAGCGGGGCAGAGCGATCCGCCCCGGAGAAACCGCGATTAGATCGACTGGGTGAAAGTACGAGTAATCACGTCTTGTTGCTGTTCTTTGGTCAACGAGTTGAAGCGTACTGCGTAACCCGATACGCGGATGGTCAGCTGAGGATATTTCTCAGGGTTTTCCATCGCGTCCAGCAGCATTTCACGGTTCATCACGTTCACGTTCAGGTGCTGACCGCCTTCGATGGACGCTTCGTGGTGGAAGTAACCATCCATCAGACCCGCCAGGTTGGCTTTACGCACGTCATCATCTTTACCCAACGCGTTAGGCACGATGGAGAAGGTGTAAGAGATACCATCTTTCGCATAGGCAAACGGCAGTTTGGCTACGGAGGTCAGGGAGGCTACAGCACCTTTCTGATCGCGGCCGTGCATTGGGTTGGCACCTGGACCAAATGGAGCGCCAGCACGGCGGCCATCTGGGGTGTTACCGGTTTTCTTACCATAAACCACGTTAGAGGTGATGGTCAGCACGGACTGAGTTGGTACCGCATTACGGTAGGTACGCAGTTTCTGAATTTTCTTCATGAAACGTTCTACCAGGTCACAAGCGATGTCATCTACGCGAGAATCGTTGTTACCGAACTGCGGATATTCACCTTCGATTTTGAAGTCGACAGCCAGGCCGTCTTCGTCACGGATGGTGGATACTTTGGCGTACTTGATGGCAGACAGGGAGTCGGCAGCTACGGACAGACCCGCGATACCACAAGCCATGGTGCGATAAACATCACGGTCATGCAGAGCCATCAGCGCAGCTTCATAGCTGTACTTGTCGTGCATGTAGTGAATGATGTTCAACGAGGTCACATACTGCTTGGCCAGCCAGTCCATGAAGTGGTCCATACGTTCCATGACTTTGTCATAGTCCAGCACGGTGTCCATCATTGGGGCTTCTTTCGGGCCAACCTGCATTTTCAGTTTTTCATCAACGCCGCCGTTGATTGCGTACAACATGGTTTTCGCCAGGTTGGCACGCGCACCGAAGAACTGCATTTGCTTACCGACAATCATCGGGCTGACGCAACAGGCGATGGCATAGTCATCGTTGTTGAAGTCTGGGCGCATCAGGTCGTCGTTTTCATACTGTACGGAGGAGGTGTCGATAGACACTTTCGCGGCGTATTTTTTGAAGTTCAACGGCAGTTTTTCAGACCACAGGATGGTCATGTTTGGTTCTGGAGATGGCCCCATGGTGTACAGCGTGTTCAGGAAGCGGAAGCTGTTTTTAGTTACCAGCGTACGACCATCAACACCCATACCAGCCAGGGATTCTGTTGCCCAGATTGGGTCACCAGAGAACAGCTCATCATACTCAGGAGTACGCAGGAAGCGAACCATACGCAGTTTCATGACCAGGTGGTCGATCAGTTCTTGCGCCTGCAGTTCGGTCAGTTTACCGGCCTTGATATCGCGCTCAATGAACACGTCCAGGAAGGTAGATACGCGGCCGAAGGACATGGCTGCACCGTTCTGGGATTTCACCGCGGCCAGGTAGCCGAAGTAGGTCCACTGTACGGCTTCTTGAGCGGTGCTAGCTGGGCCAGAAATGTCGTAGCCGTATTTGGCGGCCATTTCTTTAATCTGAGCCAGGGCACGGTGCTGTTCAGCAATTTCTTCGCGCAGCTGGATGGTCATTTCCAGATCTTCGCCATTTTCCAGACGGGTCTGCAGAGACTTGAACTGGTTCAGCTTGTCGGCCATCAGGAAGTCGATACCGTACAATGCAACGCGACGGTAGTCACCGATGATACGGCCACGGCCATACGCATCTGGCAGACCGGTCAACACGCCAGACTTACGGCAGTTCAGGATGTCTTTGGTGTAAACGTCGAATACGCCCTGGTTGTGGGTTTTGCGGTATTCGGTGAACACTTTCTTCACTTGTGGATCCAGTTCACGGCCATAAACCTTGCATGAACCTTCAACCATCTTGATGCCGCCGAATGGGATCAGCGCGCGTTTCAGAGGAGCATCGGTCTGCAAACCAACGATGGTTTCCAGATCTTTGTTGATATAGCCCGCATCATGAGAAGTCACGGTGGAGACGACGTTGGTATCGAAATCAACTGGCGCATGGGTGCGGTTTTCCAGTTTGATCCCTTCCATAACCTTGTCCCACAGAGTGGTAGTGGCTTGACTTGCGCCAGCCAGGAAGGATTCATCACCCTCGTAAGGAGTGTAGTTTTTCTGGATGAAGTCACGTACGTTGACTTCTTTCTGCCAGTCACCTTCGCTGAAACCTTGCCAAGCGGTCGCTAACTTCTCGTTAAGTTCGGTCATTATACACCTACCTTCTAATGTGGATTTCTTTGTAAACCCGGCGCCGTGCCAGCCAACAGATTAGTGATTCTGTTTGCCGCCACGCAGATAAATTACCCAGTAAGTCAACCCAACCAGTAGACCACCGCCAATGATGTTACCGATGGTGACGGGGATCAGGTTGTCGATGATAAAGTTGCTTACGGTCAGATGAGCGAATTGCTCGGGTGCTGCCCCCACGGCTTGCCAAAACTCTGGCGTGGCAAAATGCTTAACCACTATACCCATAGGGATCATAAACATGTTGGCGATACTGTGCTCAAAGCCGCTGGCAACGAACATGGCTACCGGCAGGATCATGGCGAACATCTTGTCCATCAGGCTGCGGCCGGAGTAGCTCATCCAGACTGCCAGGCAAACCATCAGGTTAGCCAGGATGCCCAGACAGACGGCTTCGATAAAGGTGTGGTGCAGTTTATGGTCGGCGGTTTGCAATACGTTCAAACCCCACAGGCCATTGGCTGCCATATACTCGCCTGAGAACCAGATAAGAGCAACGAAGAACAAGGCACCAATCAGGTTGCCAATATAGACGTTTAACCAGTTAAGGGCCAGTTGCCCCCAGGTAATACGCCCGCTGGCTTTGGCAATCACGGTCAGTACGGTGGAGGTAAACAGGTCCGCCCCGCAGACGACGACCAGCATTAACCCCATGGAGAAGCAGATACCACCCACCAGCTTGGCGAGGCCGAAAGGAATGGCGGCGGTGCCGGTAGTCGCTGTGATATAAAAAACAAAGGCGATAGAAATGAACACACCTGCGGTGATCGCTAAATAAAAAGTCGTCAGCGGATGCTTGGTGGCTTTATACACCCCCGCATCCTCGGCAACTTTCGCCATCGCGGCAGGTAACAGCATATCGAAGGGGTTGTCAGCTCTCACACTAACTCTCGCTCTTAAGGGTTATTACAACACACTGAGATACTAGCAAAGCAGTATAGGGTAAAAATTGACTTGGATCATAACGCGCGGAAGTAAAACGGCTTAAAACCGCAAAATCAGTAGGGTTTATTGAGTTATATTATTGATATTTATGTGAAAAATATTTTTTAATGTTTACAAAAAATTTTGAAGTTAACGGCGTTTTGGGCTGGGAAGGGTTAAGTTTTTGTACTTATTGTCGCTTTTTGATGAATAAGCATTAATTGATGGTTAATTAATATTTCACACCGGCGTAACAATTGGCGATTTAATTATCCTGTTGGCTGATAAGTGCGCTTTTGATAAAAACATTCAACGCCAGGGTTTGCCTTTTTTTTGATCGGCAACCGAATCAAGGCTGCTTCTTTGGGAGTAACGCCGGTAAGGTTCTACCGGCGTATCAATCCAATTTATGACCAACTACATTGGCTCACAACATAAGGGCGCTGCAAATGCGGCGCCCCTACGGCCAAATTCAGCAATCAGGCTTATGCCTGCGCCCAGTGACGGCGTTTAGCGGTTTGCAGCTTTTCGTAAGCCGCCAACAGCGCTTGGTGGGCCGGCAGGGCTTTCAATTCACTGTCGATGGCAAACAGGCCGTTGAAGCGCTCTTCGCCGCTCATGGCCGCAGAGGCCGCGTCAACCGCATCCTGACCATACATCTTCACGAAGGCCGTGTGATATTGGGCAGGGTCGCGTTCTGGCTCCAACGCCAACAGCAGCAGCGTCTGTAGGCAACGGTAGTAGTTACTGCGCTCCGGGGTAAACAGCGAGGCGTTGAACTCCTGCGTCCACTCGGCCCAGATCAGTGCCTGCTCGAGATCGCCACCGGCCAATGCCAGCATGGATTTCAGTTCGCCAACACGCAGGGTGTACCAGGCGTTGTCTTTACCTGAGGCAATGCCCAGCAATTCACGTACGCGGGTGAAATCGTCCAGCCCTTCATCATCCAACTGCTGGATCAGAGCCAGGTACTCTTCCGGCTCCCATTCGCTGCCCGGCAGTTGCAGCAGGGTTTCACGCAGGTGTGCGCCCATACTGTTGTTTGCCAGCAGCAGATCCTCTGCCGGATAGATGTCGGACATCCCCGGAACGATGATGCGGCAGGCGTACACGTCCAGGTGCTCGTAATCGGCGATATACACTTCGGCATCTTCTTTATTAAAGATGCTCATCAGGGTGGCGAACTCCTCCTGCGTGCTGCCGCTGAAACTCCAGTCGACAAACGGATAGTCGGCATCCTGTTTGAACAGATCCCAGGAGATCAAACCGCTGGAATCGATGAAGTGAGTTTCCAGGTTGGCGTGCTCGGCCACTTCTTCGTCATCGAAGGTCGGGGCGGTAAACACATCCAGATCTTTCAAGCCGCGGCCTTGCAGCAGCTCGGTAACGGTACGCTCCAGTGCGACCCCGAAATCAGGGTGAGCACCAAAGGAGGCAAAGCAGGTGCCGTTGGCGGGGTTGAACAACACCACGCAGATCACCGGGTAGTTGCCGCCTAGCGAGGCATCATAAGAGAGGATCGGGAAGCCTTCGGCCTCCAGCTTGGCGATCGCCTCAACCACGTCAGGATAGCGGTTCAGCACTTCACTCGGGATTTCCGGCAGGCTGATGGACTCGGCGATGATGCGGTTTTTTACATAGCGCTCGAACACTTCGGAGAGGCCCTGAACCCGCGCTTCGTTGGCGGTATTGCCAGCGGACATGCCGTTGGACACATACAGGTTACCGATGATGTTCATCGGAATATAAACGGTCTGCTGATCCGACTGGCGGGTAAATGGCAGGGCGCAGATGCCACGATCGCTATTGCCAGACTGCAGATCGATCAGATCGCCGGCTGTCAGTTCCTGCTCCGGATCATAGAAGGCGTGCGTGCGCTCATCCAGGATGCCTTTTGGCAGTGAGTTGTCAGCCGGGATCGGGAACCATTTCTCATTGGGATAGTGAACGAAATCGCCTTCGGCAATCTGTTGGCCCAAATAGAAATCGGCGAAGAAATAGTTGGTCGACAGGCGCTCGAAATACTCGCCCAGCGCGGAAGCCAGCGCGGCCTTCTTGCTGGCGCCCTTACCGTTGGTGAAGCACAGCGGGCAATCGCGATCGCGGATATGCACTGACCAGACGTGTGGCACCGGATTCAGCCAGGAGGCTTCTTCGATATTGAAACCCAGATCGGTTAATTTCTGCTGAAAACGGGCGATGGAGTCTTCCAGCGCAGCGTCTTTGCCAGGAATAAAAGTTTGCGTCATTGTCTTCACTTATATGGCGTACTAAAAACGCGCAATGATACGGGGTTTTGTTCTCAAGCTCCACGTATTCCGAAAGCCGATCAGATGTCACAGTAATTATGTGGATAAAGACGATAATTCAGCGGGTTATCAATAACGGAGAAACGTAATGAAATCAGTGAAACTTAGCGTATTGGCACTACTGTTGTCCGGGGTTTGTGGTTCGGCACTGGCGTTACCTAATATCACCTTGCTGGCCACCGGCGGTACTATCGCTGGCGGCGGCGACTCGGCCACCAAGTCTAACTACACTGCGGGTAAACTGGGTGTAGAGGCGTTGGTGGATGCGGTGCCGGAGTTGAAAAAAGTTGCCAACGTGCAGGGCGAGCAGGTGGTCAACATCGGTTCGCAGGATATGAATGACGAAGTCTGGCTCAAGCTGGTCAAGAAAATTAATGCCGACTGTGCCAAAACCGATGGTTTCGTGATCACCCACGGTACCGACACGCTGGAGGAGACCGCCTATTTCCTGGATCTCACCGTCAAATGCGATAAGCCGGTAGTGATCGTGGGGGCGATGCGCCCGGCAACGGCCATGAGTGCCGATGGCCCATTTAACTTGTATAACGCAGTTGTCACAGCCGCTGACCCTCAATCGGCCAAGCGTGGCGTGCTGGTGGTGATGAATGATACGGTGCTCGATGGCCGCGACGTGACCAAAACCAATACCACCGGCGTACAGACTTTCCAGTCACCTAATTTTGGCCCGTTGGGGTACATCCACAACGGCAAAATCGACTACCAACGTTCGCCACAGCGCAAGCACACCAGCGAAACGCCGTTTAACGTCGACCAGATGAGTACGCTGCCGACGGTCGGTATTATCTATAACTATGCCAATGCCTCCGATGCGCCAGCCAAAGCGCTGATCGCCGAAGGTTATCAAGGGATCGTCAGCGCCGGTGTGGGTAACGGCAACCTGTATAAAACCGTGTTTGATACGCTGGCCACGGCGGCCCATAACGGCGTGGCGGTAGTGCGTTCCTCCCGCGTGCCTACCGGTTCCACCACTGAAGATGCGGAAGTGGATGATACTAAACTCGGTTTTGTGGCAGCCGGAACGCTGAATCCGCAAAAAGCGAGAATTTTGCTGCAGCTGGCATTAACCCAAACCAAAGACGCCAAACAGATCCAGGCGATGTTTAATCAGTATTGATTCCTGACTCAAGTGGGGGCGTAATGCCCCCATTTTCCCCGCCCAGACTATGCTGTAGGAAATCACTTTTCACAGGAATGATTTCATGCAGGCATTTGATATCCAAAGAATGGCATTTGACGAGACCACGCCAGAGTTCCTGGCCGAGGTGGCGCTACGCTGCCTGTTCACTTTTTTGCTGGTATTTATCTTTTTAAAAATGACCGGGCGGCGTGGCGTACGCCAAATGTCGCTGTTTGAAGTGCTGATCATCCTGACTCTGGGGTCCGCCGCTGGTGACGTCGCGTTTTATCACGATGTTCCTTTGCTACCGGTGCTGATGGTGTTTGTTTCCATCATGGTGATGTATCGCTTTTCCACCTGGCTGATGGATCGCTTTCAAAAACTCCAGACCTGGATGGAGGGTGAACCGTTGATTCTGGTCAGTGAGGGGCTATTCGATTGGGACATCCTGTGCCGGGAAAATATCACTCATGATGAGTTCTTTATGGAACTCCGTCAGGCCGGTGTTGAGCACCTTGGGCAGGTAAGATTGGGCATCCTTGAGGTGAACGGCACCATATCGGTGTATTTCTACCCGGATGAGCAGGTACGGCCCGGGTTACCGGTATTACCGGCAAAATGCGTCAAAAGCGTGGTTGAGATTGATGTGGAGGGGGATTACGCCTGCGGCATGTGTAGCCTGATCTCCACCTTGACGCCATCACCGGAACACGACTGCCCACGCTGTGGCAACCGTAAATGGATCGCAGCCCTGTCCCATAGCCGGGTCAGCTGAATACAGCACAAAAACCCGCGTTAACCCGCTGAATACGCCAGTGTCACAGCGTTTTATGGCACAAATAAACCCTGAGGCCGCAGAGCCTGTTATTTGCGGCCTCGCCAGTTTCCCACCCTTGGAACAATAAGCATTGCAGCCGGGTTACGTGAGTGATAAAACCGATGGAGTTGGTTAACATCAGCGTTAACTTCGGGCATATGTCGAAAGCCGGTTTTTACGGCGCACAGTGAATGTGGTGAGGGGAAATGACTCAGGTTTATAATTTTAGCTCAGGCCCGGCGATGCTGCCGGTTGAAGTGTTGCGTCGTGCGGAACAAGAGCTGTGCAACTGGCACGGTCTTGGCACTTCGGTGATGGAAATCAGCCATCGCAGTAAAGAATTCATCGCCGTCGCCGAACAGTCCGAACAGGATCTGCGCGATCTGCTGAAAGTCCCCGCCAACTATAAAGTGCTGTTCTGCCACGGCGGTGCCCGTGCGCAATTCGCCGCGTTGCCACTGAACCTGTTGGGAGATAACACCACTGCCGACTATATCGATGGCGGTTACTGGGCGCACAGTGCGATCACCGAAGCGGAAAAATACTGCCAACCCAACGTGATCGACGTTAAAACCACCGTTGATGGCTTAAGCGGCATCAAGCCAATGAAAGAGTGGCAGCTGAGCGATAACGCGGCTTACGTCCACTATTGCCCGAACGAAACCATCGACGGCGTGGCGATTGATGAAACGCCAGACTTTGGCGATAAAGTGGTGATTGGCGATTACTCTTCGACCATCCTTTCCCGTCCGTTGGACGTCAGCCGTTTCGGCGTTATCTATGCGGGCGCGCAGAAAAACATTGGTCCCGCTGGTCTGACGCTGGTGATCGTGCGTGATGACCTGCTGGGTAAAGCACGTCGTGAAGTCCCGTCGATCCTGGATTACACCGTGTTGGCAGAAAATGACTCGATGTTCAATACGCCGCCAACCTTCGCCTGGTATCTGTCTGGCCTGGTCTTCAAATGGCTGAAAGAGCAGGGCGGCCTGGTGGAAATGCAAAAGCGTAACCAGGCCAAGGCTGAGTTGTTGTATAGCACTATCGATCAGTCGGACTTCTACCGTAGCCGCGTGGCCATTGCCAACCGCTCCTGGATGAACGTTCCATTCCAGCTTGCCGATCCTGCGCTGGATAAAGTGTTCCTGAGCGAAGCAGAAGCCATTGGCCTGCAGGCACTGAAGGGCCACCGCGTAGTAGGCGGCATGCGTGCTTCCATCTATAATGCGATGCCGCTGGCGGGCGTGAAGACCCTGACCGACTTTATGGTCGATTTTGAACGTCGCCATGGTTGATTGCCACCGCCCGCATTGAACGGGCGGTCGTACCGCTGTTGTCCTTTTGCATTAAAGCGGCTCCGGCATTATCCCGGGGCCGTTTCGTTTATCAGATTCTGGAGAGTTTTGTTCACATGGTGGATTCCCTGACGTTACAACCGGTTGCTTTGGTCGATGGCACCGTCAACTTACCCGGCTCCAAGAGCGTATCCAATCGGGCTTTGCTACTGGCTGCGCTGGCGCGGGGAACAACCCGGCTGACCAACCTGCTGGATAGCGACGACGTGCGTCATATGCTGAATGCCTTGCAAGCGCTGGGGGTGAGTTACCAGCTCTCCGACGATCGCACCACCTGTTCCGTTGAGGGTAACGCTGGCCCGTTGGTCGCCACGCAGCCGTTGGAGCTGTTCCTCGGTAATGCCGGTACGGCAATGCGTCCATTAGCGGCGGCACTGTGCCTGGGTGAGGGCGACGTGGTGTTGACCGGCGAACCGCGCATGAAAGAGCGCCCGATTGGCCATCTGGTAGATGCCTTACGCCAGGGCGGAGCGCAAATCGATTACCTTGAACAAACCGATTATCCACCTGTGCGTCTGCGTGGCGGTTTCCGCGGCGGCGACGTCAGCGTTGACGGCAGCGTATCCAGTCAGTTCCTGACTGCCTTGCTGATGATGGCACCGTTGGCGGCCCAAGACACCGCTATCCATATTTTGGGTGAGCTGGTTTCCAAACCTTATATCGATATTACCCTGCACCTGATGAGTACTTTCGGCGTTGAAGTCACGCACGACAACTATCGCGTGTTCCATATCCGTGGGCAGCAGACTTACCGTTCGCCAGGCGACTATCTGGTGGAGGGCGATGCCTCTTCGGCATCCTATTTCCTGGCCGCTGCCGCGATTAAGGGCGGCACCGTGCGTGTCACCGGTATCGGTAAGAAAAGCGTGCAAGGCGATACCAAATTTGCCGATGTGCTGGAAAAAATGGGCGCGCGCATCACCTGGGGCGATGACTTTATCGAGTGTAGCCGCGGTGAGTTGAAAGGCATCGATATGGACATGAACCACATTCCAGATGCGGCGATGACCATTGCCACCACCGCGCTGTTCGCGACCGGGCCGACCACCATCCGCAATATCTACAACTGGCGGGTAAAAGAAACCGACCGTTTGGCGGCGATGGCAACAGAACTGCGCAAAGTGGGTGCAGAGGTCGATGAAGGTGAGGATTACATTCACGTCGTGCCGCCAAGCAAGCTGCAGTTTGCCGAGATTGGTACCTACAACGATCACCGCATGGCGATGTGTTTCTCGCTGGTGGCGCTGTCCGATACGCCGGTGACCATTCTTGATCCGAAGTGTACCGCCAAGACCTTCCCAGACTATTTTGAGCAGTTGGCGCGTATCAGCCAGTTGGCCTAATCTTCTCTATATTCGTTATCAATGGGCCTCGTTTGAGGCCTTTTTTGCGCATTGGTGCCCATCTTTTCGGCAATCAGACAGTTCGCGGTAACAGTAAACTCCACAGGCGCGTATAATACGCCCCCGAATCTGCTCCTAATTGGGCAGACAGCAGGGCGTGTTCCTGTGAGGTTCCTACCTGAAGGAGAGAGAAATGACGGCTACAGTTCCGGTGATAACCGTTGATGGACCAAGTGGTGCAGGCAAAGGCACGCTGTGCAAAGCGCTGGCAGAATCCCTTGGTTGGCGTTTGCTGGACTCCGGCGCGATTTATCGCGTCTTGGCCCTGGCAGCGTTGCACCATCAGGTGGATATCACCTCTGAAGAGGCGTTAGTCCCCTTGGCCGCCCATCTCGACGTCCGCTTTGTTGCTCAGGACGGCAAGCTGCAGGTTATTTTGGAAGGTGAGGACGTCAGTAATGAGATCCGCACCGAAACCGTTGGCAATACGGCTTCGCAAACGGCCGCATTCCCACGAGTTCGTGAGGCGCTGCTGCGCCGCCAACGCGCTTTCCGCGAGGCTCCGGGCCTGATCGCCGATGGCCGTGACATGGGCACGGTGGTGTTCCCGGATGCGCCGGTTAAAATTTTCCTTGACGCCAGTTCCGAAGAGCGTGCGCATCGTCGCATGCTACAGTTGCAGGAAAAGGGCTTTAATGTTAACTTTGAACGTCTTTTAGCCGAGATAAAGGAACGGGATGACCGTGACCGTAATCGGGCTATTGCGCCACTGGTACCGGCTCTCGATGCCCTCGTGTTGGATTCTACCAGCATGTCGATCGAGGAAGTGATCCAGCGGGCGTTGGCATATGCACATGAAGTTTTGGCGTTGCCGCAGCAATAAGCGCGGCGGCGTTTTTAGCTTTTTGTTATATTTGTCATCGTACTGCATAGCAGTAACTGAATATATCGGGTAAAATTTTACCCCTGTAACCTAAACCTTGTCGGCAGGAAGCCAATGGCAAGGTATGTGAAACAACCCCATTCGGCGGGACGCTAAATGGACGTTAAACTATAGAACCCTGAAGATTAAACATGACTGAATCTTTCGCTCAACTCTTTGAAGAATCCCTGAAAACAATCGAAACCCGTCCGGGTTCCATCGTTCGTGGTGTTGTTGTTGCTATCGATAAAGATGTCGTACTGGTTGACGCCGGTCTGAAATCTGAATCTGCCATCCCGGCTGAGCAATTCAAAAACGCCCAGGGCGAGCTGGAAATCCAGGTTGGTGACGAAGTTGACGTTGCGCTGGACGCTGTTGAAGATGGCTTCGGTGAAACTCTGCTGTCCCGTGAGAAAGCTAAGCGTCACGAAGCTTGGATCACGCTGGAAAAAGCTTACGAAGAAGCTGAAACTGTCGTCGGTGTTATCAACGGCAAAGTTAAGGGTGGCTTCACTGTAGAGCTGAACGGTATTCGTGCGTTCCTGCCAGGTTCCCTGGTTGACGTGCGTCCAGTTCGCGACACTCTGCACCTGGAAGGCAAAGAGCTTGAGTTCAAAGTCATCAAGCTGGATCAGAAGCGCAACAACGTTGTTGTTTCTCGTCGTGCAGTAATCGAATCCGAAAACAGCGCAGAGCGCGATCAACTGCTGGAAAACCTGCAGGAAGGCATGGAAGTTAAAGGTATCGTTAAGAACCTCACTGACTACGGTGCATTCGTGGATCTGGGCGGCGTTGACGGCCTGCTGCACATCACTGACATGGCTTGGAAACGCGTTAAGCACCCAAGCGAAATTGTCAACGTGGGCGACGAAATCACTGTTAAGGTGCTGAAGTTCGACCGCGAGCGTACTCGTGTATCTCTGGGCCTGAAGCAACTGGGCGAAGATCCATGGGTTGCTATCGCTAAACGCTACCCAGAAGGCACCAAGCTGACTGGTCGTGTTACCAACCTGACTGATTACGGCTGCTTCGTGGAAATCGAAGAAGGCGTTGAAGGTCTGGTACACGTTTCTGAAATGGATTGGACCAACAAAAACATCCATCCGTCCAAAGTTGTTAACGTGGGCGATGTAGTGGAAGTGATGGTTCTGGACATCGATGAAGAGCGTCGTCGTATTTCCCTGGGCCTGAAGCAGTGCAAAAACAACCCATGGCAGCAGTTCGCAGAAACCCACAACAAGGGCGACCGCGTTGAAGGTAAAATCAAGTCTATCACTGACTTCGGTATCTTCATCGGCCTGGACGGCGGCATCGACGGCCTGGTTCACCTGTCTGACATCTCCTGGAACGTTGCAGGCGAAGAAGCAGTTCGTGAATACAAGAAAGGCGACGAAATCGCAGCTGTGGTTCTGCAAGTTGACGCAGAGCGCGAGCGTATCTCCCTGGGCGTGAAGCAACTGGCTGAAGATCCGTTCAATAACTACCTGTCTATGAACAAGAAAGGTACTATTGTTACTGGTAAAGTCACTGCAGTTGACGCCAAAGGTGCTACAGTTGAATTAGCAGGCGGCGTAGAAGGTTACCTGCGTGCTTCTGAAGCCTCTCGCGACCGTATTGAAGACGCAACTCTGGTTCTGAACGTTGGTGACGAAGTTGAAGCTAAATTCACTGGCGTTGACCGTAAGAACCGCGTTGTAAGCCTGTCCGTCCGTGCGAAGGACGAAGCTGACGAGAAAGATGCAATCGCTACGGTTAACAACACCAAGCCGGAAGAAAGCAACTTCTCTAACGCTATGGCTGAAGCCTTCAAAGCGGCTAAAGGCGAGTAATGACGGGGGGCGGTTTCTGACCGCCCCGATACGGTAGTTTAGCTGCAAAGCTTGGAGGAACTATGACCAAGTCTGAACTTATTGAAAGACTTGCTGGCCAGCAATCTCATATTCCGGCGAAGGCCGTTGAGGATGCAGTGAAAGAGATGCTCGAACACATGGCAGCTACGCTAGCCGAGGGTGAGCGCATCGAGATCCGCGGATTCGGCAGTTTTTCTCTTCACTACCGTGCTCCGCGCGTCGGCCGTAACCCTAAAACGGGTGATAAAGTTGAGTTGGACGGCAAGTACGTTCCTCACTTCAAGCCAGGTAAAGAGTTACGTGACCGTGCCAATATCTATGGCTAGTCGCTGACCACCCATAGTGTTGTTGCTTGTAAAGAATATAAAACGGTGCCTTAGGGTGCCGTTTTTTTTCGCCTAAAACCCCCCATACCTGCCAAAATTTGCGCTCCGCTACGCAACCTTTCCTGCAAATGCCAAATAGCCAACCGATTGTTTACGACCTGCTTTCCTGAGTAGCAACCTGCAACTGGCGGTTATCCGTCTGAGAAGTCACATTTATTGCAGGATAAACTTGGCAAGGAGCGCGGAAATCAGGATCTCACTGGATAGGGCCGCCATCGCTTTGGTGATGGGGATGCTGCCAATACTGTTTTTGCCCCACTTACCGTCGTGGCTTTTATTGATGGGGCTAGCCGTTGCGGCTTTGTGGCTATGGCGATATAAACCGAATCCATGGCGCCAGGCACTGTGCTGTTGCCTGCTGGGTTTTATTTACGCCACCGGCAGTGCCAGCCTGTTGATGCAACAAATCGCAACGTTGACGACCAGCGGTGATAAAGCCGTGATTGCTTCCGTGCGTAGCATTCGGTTGGACGGGGTTGAAACGCCACAGGTGCAACTGCGTATTGAGCAGGTTAGCGGGCGCTGGCTGGTGCCTGCATTGTCCTTTACGGCAAACTGGCGCGGCGAAAAGCCCTGTGCGGGGCAACGTTGGGCGATGAAGGTTCGCTTTCGCCCGGTACACAGCAGCCTGAATGAAGGGGGCTTTGACGGGCAGCGTTGGGCCATTGCTAATCGGCAACCGTTGCGTGGCTTTGTTCGTTCCGCAACGGCACTGGATAAGGGCTGCAACTGGCGCCAACTGATCGTCAAACAGAGGGATCGATCGCTCATACCGCTGACGCAACGCCCGGTGTTGCTGGCGCTGGCGTTTGGCGAACGGACGCTGATGAGTAATGAGCTGCGTGGGCAACTGATGAAAACCGGCGTGGCTCACCTGATGGCGATTTCTGGCCTGCATATTTCCCTGGCCGCCGCCTTTGCCTGGGGGCTGGCGCGTGGCGTGCAGTTTTTATTGCCCGCGCGCTACATCGGCTACCGTCTGCCTCTGATCGTCAGTTGGTTGATGGCGCTGTGCTATGTGTGGCTGGCAGGTGGGCAACCTCCGGCAATGAGGGCCTTTATTGCCTTGTCTCTATGGCTCTGGTTGCGCCTCAAAGGAGTTTCCTGCACTTCCTGGCAAATCTGGCTGTGGTGTATCAGCCTGCTGTTGCTGTGCGATCCTATGTCAGTGCTTTCGGACAGCTTCTGGCTCTCTGCCCTGGCGGTTGCGGCCTTAATCTTTTGGTTCGAATGGGCACCGTTGCCCAGGCGCTTCGGCACTTTTTGGGGGTGGGCACCTCTGCGTTGGCTACACATGCAACTAGGGATGACGCTCTTGCTGATGCCCCTACAATTTGGCCTGTTTCATGGCTTGAGCTGGACATCGTTACCCGCCAACCTTTGGGCGGTACCGATCGTTTCTTTGCTGTCGGTTCCGTTGATATTGTTGGCACTGATGCTGTTTTTTATTCCGCAGGTAAGCCACTGGTGTTGGCAATTGGCCGATCTTACCGTCAGTTGGGCCTTATGGCCGCTTCCCGGGCTCGAGCAAGGGTGGCTACAGGTTGGGGCTGCCTTGCTGCAATTTAGCGCCCTAGGGTGGTTAGCCGTGGTTTGCTGGCGTTTTCGCTGGTGGTATCACTTTCCTGTCGGTTGCGCCGTTGTGGTGTTAAGTTGCCTGTTCTGGCGGGAAAGATCGCCAGATTATCGCTGGCGGGTCGATATGCTCGACGTAGGGCACGGCCTGGCGGTGGTAATCGAGCGGGAAGGAAAGGCCGTCATCTTTGATACGGGTAACCGCTGGCAAGCCTCCAGCGCGGCAGAGCGCAACATTTTGCCATTCCTGCGCTGGCGGCAGATCTCGCTGGAGCAAATCGTTATCAGCCATAGCCATCTGGATCATATCGGCGGCTTGCCGATATTGGCAGCCGCATTTCCACAGGCCAGCGTGCGTACGCCGATCGTTAACGTAGGCCACCTGCCTTGCGTACAAGGGCAACGGTGGGTGTGGCGAGAGCTAAACTTTCAGGTGTTGTGGCCACCTGCACGGGTGGATTATGCCGCTAACGATGACTCCTGCGTAGTGCGCGTCGATGACGGCAAGTTCAGCCTGTTGCTGACGGGGGATATTGAACGCCGGGCCGAGCAGGCGTTGCTGAAACAACGTGCGAATTTACCTAGCACTATCCTTCAGGTGCCTCATCATGGCAGCAAGACATCTTCAACGCCGCCATTTTTGCGTGCCGTTGCCCCTGAGCTGGCGTTTGCCTCGGCATCCCGCTATAACGCTTGGCGGTTACCGGCAGCAAAAATAGTTAAACGCTATCGGGAAAATCACATTCCCTGGCGTGATACGGCCCGCTCAGGGCAGCTCAGCGTGTTTTTTTATCGTCATGATTGGCAAGTTAAAGGCTTTCGCGAACAACTAAATCCACGTTGGTATCATCAGCGGTTTGGCGTTGAGGGGGATAATGAGTAGAATGGGCCGCTATTTCTTCCGATGCTGGTATTTGCATGATGAATGATAAAGATCTGTCCACCTGGCAGACGTTCCGCCGCCTCTGGCCGATGATCACACCTTTTAAAACCGGGTTGGTGGTCGCCGCCATTGCGCTGGTTTTAAACGCAGCGGGGGATACGTTAATGCTGTCCCTGCTCAAACCGTTATTAGACGACTTTGGTAAAGCCGATAGCCGAGTCTTGCATTGGATGCCGCTGGTCGTGATTGGCCTGATGCTGATGCGTGGCATCACCAGCTATGTCTCCAGCTATTGTATTTCCTGGGTGTCTGGCATGGTGGTGATGCAGATGCGCCGTCGTCTGTTCGGCCATATGATGCGAATGCCGGTGGCCTTTTTTGACCAGCAATCGACAGGAACTCTGCTGTCACGTATTACCTACGACTCGGAACAGGTAGCTTCATCCTCTTCCAGCGCGTTGGTTACCGTGGTGCGTGAAGGGGCTTCTATCATCGGCCTGTTCATCATGATGTTTTATTACAGCTGGCAACTCTCGCTGATCCTGATAGTGCTGGCACCGATCGTCTCCTTCGCGATCCGCCTAGTCTCCAAACGTTTCCGCAATATCAGTAAAAATATGCAAAACACCATGGGGCAGGTGACGACCAGTGCAGAACAGATGCTGAAAGGGCATAAAGAAGTGCTGATCTTTGGTGGCCAACAGGTGGAAACCGAGCGCTTCAACACCGTCAGTAACCGCATGCGCCAGCAGGGGATGAAGCTGGTTTCGGCTTCTTCTATTGCCGATCCTATTATTCAGTTGATCGCCTCATTGGCATTGGCGTTTGTGCTGTTTGCAGCAAGCTTCCCTAGCGTGATGGATACGCTGACAGCCGGTACCATTACCGTGGTGTTCTCCGCCATGATTGCCTTGATGCGCCCACTGAAATCCTTGACCAACGTGAATGCCCAGTTCCAGCGCGGGATGGCGGCTTGCCAGACGTTGTTCTCGATCCTGGATTTGGAACAGGAAAAGGATACCGGTACCCGCCAGGTTGAACGTGCCAAAGGTGATATCGAATTCCGTAATGTGACCTTTGCCTATCCGGGGCGCGAGATACCAGCGCTGCGTGATATCAATCTGAGCATTTCAGAAGGTAAAACGGTGGCGTTGGTTGGCCGTTCTGGTTCGGGTAAATCGACGATTGCCAACCTGTTGACGCGCTTCTACGACGTGCAGGAAGGGCAGATCCTGATGGATGGCCACGATCTGCGGGAATATACCCTGGCCTCGCTGCGCGATCAGGTTGCCCTGGTCTCACAGAACGTCCACCTGTTTAATGACACCATTGCCAACAATATCGCCTATGCTCGTGAAGAGCGCTACAGCCGTGAAGAGATCGAGAAAGCGGCGCGTATGGCCTATGCCACCGACTTCATTGATAAAATGGAGCATGGTCTGGATACGGTGATCGGTGAGAACGGCGTGATGCTTTCCGGTGGGCAGCGTCAGCGTATTGCTATCGCTCGTGCTTTGCTGCGAGATTGCCCAATCCTGATCCTGGATGAAGCCACCTCCGCGCTGGATACCGAATCCGAGCGTGCGATCCAGGCGGCCTTGGACGAACTGCAGAAAAACCGTACCTCATTGGTGATTGCCCACCGTCTGTCGACTATCGAGAAAGCCGATGAGATCCTGGTGGTTGAAGATGGGCGTATCGTTGAACGTGGCCAGCATGCCGAGTTGATCGAGCAGAAAGGGGCTTACGCACAACTTCACCGCATGCAGTTTGGTCAGTAATGATAGAGCGCATCTGGTCAGGTAGTTCACTGGTTTACCTACTGCTGTTGCCGCTCTCCTGGCTGTATGGCCTGGTGAGCGGCCTGATCCGCCTTAGCTACCGCTGTGGCTTGCGCAAGAGTTGGCGTGCGCCGGTACCGGTGGTTATCGTGGGGAACCTCACTGCGGGTGGCAACGGTAAAACACCGATGGTGATCTGGTTGGTTGAACAGCTGCAACAGCGTGGCTACCGGGTCGGCGTGGTTTCCAGAGGTTACGGCGGCAAATCGGCGGTTTATCCGCTGGTGCTGGATGCTCAGACTACCACCCGGCAGGCCGGTGATGAACCCGTGCTGATCTATCAGCGTACCGGGGCGCCGGTGGCTATTTCGCCAAAGCGCGCCGAGGCGGTGCAAGCCTTGTTGAATCAGGGCGAGCTTGATTTGATCATCACCGACGATGGCCTCCAGCACTACGCTTTACAGCGTGATTTTGAACTGGTGGTGATCGATGGCGTTCGTCGCTTCGGCAATGGCTGGTGGCTACCCGCTGGCCCCATGCGTGAGCGTGTATCCCGCTTAAAGACGGTGGATGCCTGTGTGGCAAATGGCGGAGTTGCCCAGCAGGGGGAAATCGCCATGAAGCTCCAGGCCCAGGATGCGGTGAATATCGCCAGCGGTGAACGCCGCCCGGCGATCGAATTGCCCCACGTGGTGGCGATGGCAGGGATCGGACATCCCCCAAGGTTTTTCGCCACGCTAGAAAAGTTGGGAGTTGAGGTCGAGCGCGAGGTGGCCTTTGCCGATCACCAAGAATACAACCACGGGCAGTTAGCCGCATTGGCGAGCCAAGGCCAAACGCTGCTGATGACCGAGAAGGATGAGGTGAAATGCCGTGCCTTTGCCCAGCCTGACTGGTGGTATTTACCGGTTGAAGCGATACTTCCCACCGAGCAGGCCGAGCAACTGTTGCAAGGGATCCAGAAGTTAATCAAATAATCTAAGCTTCCAAAGTGTGCAAGCCCAAGGCTTGCGCGCAAGCTTGCAGTGAGCGCTGCTGCGTTTGCTGATAAAGCGCCAATTCATCAATCACGCCTGCCCCTAATGCCTGTTCAAACGCCGTACGGCTTGATGACGCAGCGTATTGCGCATGGCTGCTCCCCCCCAGATTAGACTGAAAAATTCCGGCGGCGCTGACCGGCAGGAAATCCTCATACACCAACGGCTGGAAGCGGATGTAGTCCAGTGCGATAAGCTGTTCGAGCGTGCTGTTCTGCTCAACGGTGTCTTTCGCTGCCAGCCCGCATTCGGTAGGGAAATAGCGGAACCAGGCTAATTGCTGCACGCGTAGTGCATCGTAATCATCCGGGAAGGCCTGGAAATGTTCAGCCAGCAGTTGGTAATAGCGTGGAGCATTATCTTCCGTAGCCGGAACCTGTAATGCATCCTGGGCGGCCTGCAGCAGGCGATCGTAAAGCGCACGCCCTTTGGCGGTCAGGGCGACTCCCCGTTGCTCAATCTCACCGAAACGCGCGGTATGATGCCCCATAACCTGATGACCGTCGGGTTCGATAAACAGGACTTGTTCCTCTAACGCTTTGAAACTGGTCTGGCGTAACAGAATAGGGCAGTGGCGCGTAGGTGGGCCTTCGATCACTGCTTTGGGCGGGATTCCGCGTTCTGGCATTGCCGCCTGTACCCGATCGATATCCAGCGTTCTTGGCGTCAGATGGTTGATATGTGGCCCTTTGAAGGCGACGATATCGGCGATCAGGCGATGTTGATTGTGCAACTGTTGATATTCACTGGCGCTGACGGTGGCCAAACGGTGCCAACGAAAGGTTTCGAGCGCCTGGGCAACGAATTCTTGCGCCTGCTCGGCATCCAGCCCGCCCTGGATTTCATGTAACGCTATCAACTCCAAAGCCCGCTCGGTAAAAATGCAGCGGCGATCCAGCAGTCGTTGTGCCAGCTCGCGCAGTGCCACATTCTCAATCAGTTCCAGCCGTAGCAACGAAGTAAAGATGCGAAACGGGCTGACTTGCAGATCGGCTTCATGTACGGCACGAAAGGCGGTGGAGTGGACGGGGACGCCAGCAGCGGTCAGATCGTAATAACCCACCGCAGACATGCCCATGACGGCAAACAGTCGTCGTAAAGTTTGCAATTCAGCAGCCGTGCCGACGCGGATAGCGCCGTGGCGCTCCATCGATAATCGACCGATTTCACCGGTAATCTGTAACCCATGTGCCAAGGTTGAATCTTTACTCAGCACCTCCCGATTGGTTTCAGCGACCAGTTCGATCAAGTCACCGTACAGTGGCACCTCTTGTTGATACATGGCCGACATTGCCAGGGAAAATTTGGCGCGAATGTCATTCGGCGAGACGAAGTGCTGGTCGATCATACTGCTAGCTCCTTAGCTCAATAAAATCTGAAAAATGCGGTTTAGGCCGCCAATAGTGCTGGCTGGATGACACCTCACCGTGTTTTTGACTCAAGTCTAGTCAGTTGGTTCGTGATTTGTTATCGATTGGCTAACGATATTAGTGTTTTATGCGTTGGCTCTCATTTGCAGGCATCACCCCAAGTGGCGGGTGATGAGCGAGATGCCCCTTTGATGAGCTAAAAATATGAGGAATTTAAACTATTAAAATCAGTGTGATAGGAATGTTCTGGGCGGATGTAGCTAAAAAGTGTGATAAACCTCTTGTCTTGATGATGAGTTTATGAGTAAATGCATACCGGCCTGTGATGCAGCGCTATTTATGTACGAGTATAGATTAAGTAGTTCCTCCCAAGACGTTATCATCTGATTCCGCTTCAAAGACGAACCTTCTAAGTACCTCCCATAAGTAATGATTCTGAAAAACGGCCAAATTGCCATAGGGCAGGTTTTTGTAAATATTTAAAAGGTAATAGTAATGTCTAAGAAGACTGGTCAGGTTAAGTGGTTCAACGAAAGTAAAGGTTTTGGTTTCATTGAACAACAAGATGGCGGCAAAGATGTATTCGTACACTTCTCTGCAATCATGACCGAAGGTTTCAAGACTCTGGCAGAAGGCCAGCGTGTTGAGTATACCATTCAGGACAGCCCGCGCGGGCCGGCTGCCGCCAACGTTGTTGCTCTGTAAGTTTACAGGGAATAGCGTATAGAGAGCTTAATACAACCATAATGACGCGTTTATGCTGAGTTATGCGGAAGATATTAAGTTCAAACAGCCCGCCGTAGTGCGGGTTTTTTAATTTTTGCTCACGAGAGGTTTGTTACGAGAAACTTTAGGATGGGCTGGTAGCGTCCACACAATAACAAAAATAACGTTGTGAAGGATGCTCAAGTGAAAGGATATAAAATATGTTTAAGAATACAATGCTAAAAATGGGCCAAGTGAAATGGTTTGATCAGGCTCAAGGCTATGGTTTTATTTCACCGGTCGATGGTAGTGACGAAATTTATGTTAGCCGCCGTGCTATCGCCAATACCAAGAACAAGTCATTAAACGAAGGTCAGAACGTCGAGTTCTCGATTTATCGTAGCTCTCACGGGCTGTCAGCGGCAGACGTTATCGCGTTCTGACCCAAACTTTCCTCGCCAGTGCCGGTGCCGCCACCCCATGCACTGGCGAAGAAAATTTCTCCAGGATCCTCTATCATCAGGCCATTGCTCAATGACCCTTGGATATCAGGATGCCAATCCCCGTTATTTCGCTTTCCTCTGCCCGCGCGCTTCATCTTGCCGCTCAAGGGCTGCTATCCCCAATCAAACACCAGGCCTGCCCCGATGATGTGATTACCGCCATCGATCGTATGGGGTTGCTGCAAATTGACACCATCAGCGTGGTGGCCCGCAGCCCTTACCTGGTGCTGTTCAGTCGCCTGGGCGATTATCGGCCAGAATGGCTGGAACAGGCTTTGGCTAGCCGCAAACTGTTCGAGTACTGGGCGCACGAAGCCTGCTTTCTTCCCATCGATGACTTTGGTCTGTTGCGCCATCGCATGCTGCAACCGCAGGGGATGGGATGGAAATACTCGCAGGAATGGGTGCAACAGCACCAGCAGGCTATCGATGAACTGCTACAGCATATCGCGGTGCAGGGGCCGGTGCGTTCGGCCGATTTTAGCGCCGAAAAGAAAGGCGCTAACGGCTGGTGGGATTGGAAGCCGGAAAAGCGTCATCTGGAAATTCTGTTTACCTCTGGCAAGTTGATGGTGGCTGAACGCCGTAATTTTCACCGTGTCTACGATCTCACCGAACGTTTATTGCCGCAGTGGGATGATGATATGCATGCCTTATCTCAGGCGACAGCGCAGCAACAGATGCTCACCCGCAGTTGTCGTTATCTCGGCGTGTTTAAAGCCGAATGGCTGGCAGATTATTACCGCTTGAAACGCGTCGCCCCCAAACCGTTGTTGGCGACGTTATTACAGCAGGGAGAGATCTCCCAGATCGCTATCGACGGGCTGGAAGGGGAATTTTATGTCCATCAGTCGCTGGCGGCCGAGTTGGCGCTGGCAGAACAAGGGAAGTTGAAATCCACGGTAACCTGCCTGCTGTCTCCTTTTGATCCGGTGGTGTGGGATCGGCGGCGTGCGCTGGAACTGTTCAACTTTGACTATCGGCTGGAATGCTACACGCCAAAAGAAAAACGCCAGTACGGCTATTTCACCTTGCCGCTGTTACAGCGGGGCGAACTGATTGGCCGGGTAGATGCGAAAATGCACCGCAAGCAGGGCGTGTTTGAAGTGATCAGTTTCCATCTTGAATCTGGGGTCAAGCTGGGTAAGCAGCGTTGTCAGGATATTCGTCAGGCAATCACCCGTACGGCGAAATGGCACGGGGCGCGGCAGATTGCGCTGGGCGATGTTCCGGCGCTGTTGGCCGCAGAGTGGGGGCAGGGCTGGGAAGTAGAATAACTAACGCCCCTCGCCCTAAGCTTTGTTAGTTGCTGTAGTTGGCAAACAGCGCGATGATTTTATGAAGACGTTTGATCATTTGCAGGCTCTCATTTTTTTGTGATGTAAGTCACAAAAAATTCTACGCCTGCGAATGGAGTGATTCAACCCCCGCAGAAAAATTTCCCGTTCGGCAACCGTCTCAGCAAATCAGGCGGTGATTAACCGGCCCTATGGCGTTATGCTATCCTCACGCACTTTCCCTAGTTAGCATATCTTCCCCTGGAGGAAGCATGGATCACCGTTTACTCGAAATCATTGCCTGCCCGGTTTGCAACGGTAAGCTCTATTTCAACAAAGAACATCAGGAACTGGTCTGCAAGCTGGACGGCCTGGCCTACCCACTGCGTGATGGTATTCCGGTATTGCTGGAAAACGAAGCGCGCACCATACCACTGGACGAGAAACACGCATGAGTTTTATCGCTATCATCCCGGCGCGTTACGCGTCCACCCGCTTGCCGGGTAAACCGTTGGCGGATATCCACGGTAAGCCGATGGTGGTGCATGTGATGGAACGAGCCCGTGAATCAGGGGCTTCCCGCGTGATTGTCGCCACCGATCACCCTGAGGTGGCCAAAGCGGTCGAGGCTGCCGGCGGTGAAGTTTGCATGACCAGCCCGGACCACCATTCCGGCACCGAACGCTTGGCGGAAGTGATCGAGAAATGTGGTTTTGCCGATGATGAAATCATTGTCAATGTGCAAGGCGATGAGCCGATGATCCCGCCGGTTATCGTGCGTCAGGTGGCAGAAAACCTGGCGGCCAGCAGCGCAGGAATGGCCACGCTGGCGGTGCCGATCGAAACCGCAGAAGAAGCCTTCAACCCGAATGCGGTCAAGGTGGTGATGGATGCGCAAGGCTATGCGCTCTATTTCTCACGCGCCACCATCCCTTGGGATCGTGAGCGTTTTGCTCAGTCAAAAGAGAGTATTGGCAATAGCCTGCTGCGGCATATCGGCATTTATGCCTACCGTGCCGGTTTTGTCCGCCGCTATGTCAGCTGGCAACCAAGCCAGCTGGAACAGATTGAACTGCTGGAGCAACTGCGTGTGCTGTGGTACGGCGAAAAGATCCACGTCGCGGTGGCGCAAGCCATCCCGAGCGTCGGTGTCGATACCCCAGAAGATCTGCAACGAGTGCGGGACTGCATCAAGCGTTGAGCCGTCTATTGGCCGGAGACCCCGGCCATCTCAATTCCCTGATCCCCCTTTTATTGATCTGCATTGAAGAATTTCTCCGCTCACCGTTCAATGATGACAGATGCTTATCCTTAATCTGGAGGGGTTCGTCCCATGGAGCAGCTGCGTGCCGAATTGAGTATTGTGCTGGGAGAATCCGTCGGTCGTCTTGAACGCGTCAGCGAACAGCCTTATGCCCATCTGTATTCACTGTACGATCGCCAGGATCAGGCGATCCCGTTGATGGCGAAAAGCTTTGTCTGTGAGGGTATTGCCCAGCAGGAAGCTTATAAACTATCCATGTTGGCGCGAGAAGGGGACATTCGTCTGCCAACGGTATTTGGCGTGGTCTACACCCGGCAAGCACCCTACAAAGAGATTTTGTTGATCGAACGCCTGCGTGGCGTGTCGGTCGAGGCGCCAACCCGAACCTTGGCCCGTTGGGAAGCCTTGATGGAGCAGATTGTCGACGGCATGCTGGCCTGGCACCGTATCGACAGCCATGGCTGTGTGGGCTCGGTAGACAGCACGCAGGAGAATGATTGGTGCAGCTGGTACCATCAGCGTATCGAGGTACTTTGGTCAACTCTGGGTAATATGAACTCGCCGCTGTTAAGCATGGCAGATCGCCGTCTGCTGTACCGCACGCGCGAAATGCTGATCGACTTCTTTGCCGATTTTGACGACCCTTGCGTGTTGGTGCACGGCAATCTGGGGTTGCGCAGCATGTTGAAAGATGCCAAAACCGACCAACTGCTGGCGATGCTCAACCCTGGCATGATGCTGTGGGCGCCACGGGAATATGAGCTGTTCAGACTTTGCGAGGCGGGGATGCCGGATCAACTGCTGTTCCACTATCTACAGCGTGCGCCAGTGGCGGAGTCTTTCCTGTCTCGTCGTTGGCTGTATGTGGTATGGGAAGCGGTAGCCAGGATGATCCATACCGGCAAGCTGGATCGCCCGGCGTTCGATCAGGCCGCGCAACAGCTGCGGCCCTGGCTGGCTCACTAATCGCTGCTGGCCTCTCCGTCACCTTTTAGCTGCTGCCACAGGCTGCCCAGCGTTTCGTATGCCGCCCGTTCGCTGTGCCCAAGGAACATCGCGGAAGGCATCACCCGATCCCAGATATTCAGCGGTGAGGTAATGGCCAGTTGATTGGCCGGAGCCGGGATTGGGTGCAGGCCCTGAGCCTCAAAGAAGCGCATGGCACGCGGCAAGTGATTAGCGGATGTCACCAGCGCAAACGGCTGCGTCCCCACCAATTTGGCGACTTCTACGGCTTCCTGTTCAGTATCCCGCGGGCGATCCACCAGCACGATGTCGCTGGCAGGTACGCCTAGGCTTTCCGCCACCAGTGCTGCGGTGGCCGCGCTGCTTTGCGTTTTCGCGCCTTTTCCACCGGTAAAGACCATCTTGCTACCAGGGTGCGACAGGTATAGCCTGACGCCTTCGGTCACCCGTGGCAGGCTGTTATTGAGCAGGTTAGAGCTAGGGGCCCAGTCTGGGTTATAGGTATAACCGCCACCCAACACCACGATATAGTCAATCGGGCCGTTGCCTCTATAGGTCGGGTAACTGGATTCTAACGGCTTCAACAGGCGATCGGCGACCGGTTGCAGGCTGAGCAACAGCAACAGCAGCCAGCTCAGGCTTAACATGACTTTGCCGCTTTTCTGCCAACGGGTAAACCACAGCAGCAATAATGCCAGCCCCATTAACAACAGCAGGGCGGGTAGAGGCATCATCAGGCCGCCAATAAATTTTTTTAAGTTAAATAACATCAAAAATCAGGTCCTTTTGGGCGAAAAAACGACATCTGGCCGCATTCATGCTGCAAGAAGATTTATTCTAAGCCAGTCTGTGCCAAAATAGCAGGTTTGAATGGGCAGGCGCTTTGCCGTCGGCCAAGATAAAATCAGCGGAGCCGTTGTCCATGCAGGATCGCAATTTTGACGATATTGCCGAGAAGTTTGCGCGTAATATTTACGGCACCACCAAGGGGAAAATCCGTCAGGCGGTGGTCTGGCAGGATCTGACCACGCTGCTGGCCCAGTTGCCACAGCGGCCGCTGCGTATTCTGGATGCCGGTGGAGGCGAAGGCCATATGGCCTGCCAACTGGCAGAATTAGGACATCAGGTCTTGTTGTGCGATCTTTCTGGTGAGATGATCCAACGCGCTGCGTTGCTGGCCGAGCAGAAAGGTGTGAGCCAGAACATGCAATTCATACAAAGTTCGGCGCAAGAGATTGGTCAGCATTTGGCACAACCGGTCGATCTGATATTGTTCCATGCGGTTTTGGAGTGGATCGCCGAACCACAGGTGGCATTACAGGCGTTGTTTGATTGCCTGGTGCCCGGCGGCGCACTGTCACTGATGTTCTTTAATGCCAACGGTTTGTTGATGCGTAATGTGGTGTTGGGCAATTTCCAACTGGTGGATCCCGAGGTCAGGCGGCGTCGCAAGCGTTCGCTGTCGCCGCAGTATCCACACAGCCCACCGCTGGTCTACGGCTGGTTGGAGCAGATGGGCATGCAGATTTCAGGCAAAACCGGCGTGAGGGTTTTCCATGATTATCTGCAAAGCAGGCAGCTACAGACCCAAAAATTTGAAGAGTTACTGGCGCTTGAACAGCTTTATTGTCGGCAAGAGCCTTACGTGAGTTTGGGGCGCTATATTCACGTCTCGGCGCATAAACCGAACCTGAAGGACGAACTATGAGTGAATTTTCCCAGACAGTACCCGAACTGGTCGCCTGGGCACGGAAAAATGATTTCTCTATTTCGCTCCCCACTGAGCGTCTTGCGTTTTTGCTGGCTATTGCCACGTTAAATGGTGAGCGGCTGGACGGCGAGATGAGCGAAGGTGAGCTGGTTGATGCATTTCGCCATGTCAGCAAAGGGTTTGAACAGACGCATGAAACGGTGGCGATACGCGCCAACAATGCGATTAACGACATGGTGCGCCAGCGCCTGTTGAACCGTTTTACCAGCGAGTTGGCGGACGGCAATGCCATCTATCGCCTGACTCCGCTGGGCATTGGTATTACCGATTACTATATCCGCCAGCGTGAGTTTTCGACCCTGCGCCTTTCCATGCAGTTGTCGATTGTGGCGGAAGAGTTAAAGCGTGCCGCAGACGCTGCCGAAGAGGGCGGCGATGATTTCCATTGGCACCGCAACGTCTTTGCTCCGCTGAAATACTCGGTAGCGGAGATCTTCGACAGTATCGATCTGACCCAGCGCCTGATGGATGAACAGCAGCAGAGCGTGAAAACCGATATTGCGGCGCTGCTCAACCAGGATTGGCGTGCGGCGATCTCCAGCTGTGAAATGCTGCTGTCGGAAACTTCCGGTACCTTGCGTGAACTTCAGGATACGCTGGAGGCCGCAGGTGATAAACTCCAGGCCAACCTGCTGCGCATTCAGGACGCCACGTTGGGTGAGATGGAGCTGGGCTTTGTCGATAAGTTGGTGTTTGATTTGCAAAGCAAGCTGGATCGCATCATCAGTTGGGGCCAACAGGCGATTGACCTGTGGATCGGCTATGACCGCCACGTGCACAAGTTTATCCGTACCGCCATCGATATGGATAAAAACCGCGTGTTCGCCCAACGCCTGCGCCAATCGGTACAAAACTACTTCGATAACCCTTGGACGCTGACCCATGCCAACGCCGATCGTCTGCTCGATATGCGAGACGAAGAGCTGGCGTTGCGCAGTGAAGAGGTCACCGGGGAGCTGCCGCCAGATCTGGAATATGAAGAGTTCAGCGAAATTCGCGAACAGCTGGCAGCAATGATCGAACAGGCACTGAAGGTTTACCAGGAACAAAAAATGCCGCTCGATTTAGGGGCAGTGATGCGCGATTATCTGGCGCAATATCCGCGTGTGCGTCACTTTGACGTTGCCCGCATAGTGGTCGACCAGGCAGTGCGCCTTGGTGTGGCTGAAGCTGATTTTTCAGGGTTGCCCGCGCAGTGGCAGGCAATCAATGATTACGGAGCCAAGGTACAGGCCCATGTCATCGACAAATATTGAACAAGTAATGCCAGTCAAGCTGGCCAAGGCATTGTCTAACACGCTGTTTCCGGCGTTGGACAGCCAATTGCGCGCAGGTCGTCACATCGGTATCGATGAATTGGACAACCACGCATTCCTCATGGATTTTCAAGACGAGCTGGAAGAGTTTTATACCCGTTACAGCGTCGAGCTGATCCGGGCGCCGGAAGGGTTCTTCTATTTGCGCCCGCGCTCGACCACGCTCATTCCACGCTCGGTGCTTTCCGAGCTGGACATGATGGTCGGCAAGATCCTGTGCTACCTCTACCTGAGCCCCGAGCGCCTGGCGCACGAAGGCATTTTCAGCCAACAGGAACTGTATGATGAGCTGCTGAGCCTGGCGGATGAGAGCAAGCTGCTGAAGTTCGTCAACCAGCGCTCCACCGGTTCGGATCTCGATCGTCAGAAGCTGCACGAAAAAGTGCGCTCCTCGCTCAATCGCCTGCGCCGTCTGGGCATGGTGTATTTCATGGGCAATGACAACAGCAAATTCCGCATTACCGAGGCGGTGTTCCGCTTCGGTGCCGATGTGCGTAGCGGTGACGACCCGCGCGAAGCCCAATTGCGGATGATCCGCGATGGTGAGGCGATGCCGGTTGAAAACAGCCTGTCACTGAACGATGACGTTGATGCGGAAGATGCGCAGGCAGAAGCCACCCCGGACAGTGCAGAGGATGAACAGGAATGATTGAACGCGGTAAATTTCGCTCACTGACGCTGGTTAACTGGAACGGTTTCTTTGCCCGAACCTTTGATCTTGATGAGCTGGTCACCACGCTTTCGGGCGGTAACGGGGCCGGTAAGTCAACCACCATGGCGGCGTTTGTCACGGCGCTGATCCCAGATCTGACGCTGCTGCACTTTCGTAACACTACCGAAGCCGGTGCCACCAGCGGTTCACGCGATAAAGGCCTGCACGGTAAATTGCGTGCCGGTGTCTGCTACTCAACGCTGGACGTAGTCAACTCACGCCACCAGCGTGTGGTGGTCGGGGTTCGTCTGCAACAGGTTGCGGGGCGCGATCGTAAGGTCGATATCAAACCTTTCACCATTCAGGGCCTGCCAACGGCGGTGCAACCGACTGAACTGCTGACCGAGACCGTGGGTGAGCGTCAGGCTCGAGTACTCTCGTTGCAGGAACTGAAAGAGCGTGTTGAAGAGATGGAAGGGGTGCAGTTCAAGCAGTTCAACTCCATCACCGATTACCACGCCCTGATGTTTGATCTGGGGGTGCTGCCCAAGCGTCTACGCACATCCTCCGACCGCAGCAAGTTCTATCGCCTGATCGAAGCCTCGCTGTACGGCGGGATTTCCAGCGCCATCACCCGTTCTCTGCGTGATTACCTGCTGCCGGAAAACGGCGGCGTGCGTAAAGCGTTCCAGGATATGGAAGCCGCACTGCGCGAGAACCGCATGACGTTGGAAGCGATCCGCGTCACTCAGTCGGACCGCGATCTGTTCAAGCATTTGATCTCTGAAGCGACCTCGTACGTTGCCGCAGACTACATGCGCCACGCCAATGAACGGCGTATCCATCTGGATGGAGCGCTGGTATTACGCAACGAGTTGCTGAGCAGCCGCAAACAGCTGGCCGCTGAGCAGTTCCGCCATGTTGAAATGGCGCGTGAGCTGGCTGAGCAAAGCGGTGCTGAATCCGATCTGGAAACCGATTATCAGGCCGCCAGCGATCACCTCAATCTGGTGCAGACCGCAATGCGCCAGCAGGAAAAGATCGAACGCTATGAAGGCGATCTGGAAGAGCTGACCTACCGTCTGGAAGAACAGAATGAGGTTGTCGCCGAAGCGAGCGAGCAGCAGGCGGAAAACGAAGCGCGTGCCGAAGCCGCAGAGCTGGAGGTGGATGAGCTGAAAAGCCAGCTCGCCGATTACCAGCAGGCGTTGGACGTGCAACAAACCCGCGCCATTCAATATCAGCAGGCACTTCAGGCACTTGAACGCGCCCGTGCACTGTGTCAGGTGCCGGAACTGACCGCCGAAAATGCCGAAGAGTGGCTGGATACCTTCCAGGCACGTGAGCAGGAAGCGACAGAGTCCCTGTTGCTGTTGGAACAAAAGTTAAGCGTGGCGGATGCGGCTCACAGCCAGTTCGAGCAGGCCTACCAGCTGGTGGGTAAAATTGCGGGCGAAGTCAGCCGCAGTGAAGCCTGGCAAACTGCGCGTGAGCTATTGCGTGACTGGCCTTCGCAGCAGCATCAGGCCGAGCGAGTGCAGCCGTTGCGGATGCGTTTGAGCGAGCTGGAGCAACGCTTGCGCTCACAGCAGGATGCCGAACGTCTGTTGCAGGAGTTCTGTAAACGTCACGGGCAGACTTATCAACCGGATGAACTTGACGCCTTGCAGCAAGAGCTGGAAGAGCGTTTGGAATCGTTGTCGCAAAGCGTCAGCGAGGCCGGTGAGCGCCGGATGGAAATGCGCCAGGAGCTGGAGCAGATCCAGCAGCGCATCAAAGAGCTGACCGCCAGGGCACCGATTTGGCTGGCCGCGCAGGATTCACTGACCCAGCTCAGCGAGCAGAGCGGTGAAGCTTTCGAAGATGGTCAGCAGGTTACCGAATACATGCAGCAACTGCTGGAGCGCGAACGCGAAACCACGGTTGAACGTGATGAAGTGGCCAGCCGCAAGCGCGAAATCGAAGCGCAGGTTGAACGCCTCAGCCAGCCGAGCGGGGCAGAAGATCAGCGTCTGGTAACGCTGGCGGAGCGCTTTGGCGGCGTGCTGCTGTCAGAAATCTATGACGATGTCACCATTGACGATGCCCCGTACTTCTCCGCGCTGTACGGTCCATCGCGCCACGCCATTGTGGTGCCGGATCTGTCGCTGGTGCGTGAGATGCTGGAAGGGTTGGAAGATTGCCCGGAAGATCTCTACCTGATCGAAGGGGATCCGCAGTCGTTTGACGACAGCGTGTTCGCCGTCGAAGAGCAAGAAAAAGCGGTGGTGGTGAAAATCGCCGATCGCCAGTGGCGTTACTCCCGCTATCCGGAAGTCCCGCTGTTTGGCCGTGCTGCTCGGGAAAATCGCCTGGAAGTGCTGTACGCAGAGCGTGACTCATTGGCCGAACGCTACGCTACCTTGTCATTTGACGTGCAGAAAACCCAGCGTTCTCATCAGGCGTTCAGTCGCTTTATCGGTTCGCACCTCGCCGTGGCGTTTGACGCAGATCCTGAAGCGGATATCCGTGCTCTGAACAGCCGCCGTGGTGAAATTGAGCGTGCGCTGAATAACCACGAAGCGCAGAACCAACAGCAGCGTCAGCAATACGATCAGGCCAAAGAGGGCATTTCCGCACTCAACCGCCTGATGCCGCTAGTCTCACTGCTGAATGATGAAACCTTGCAGGATCGTGTCGAAGAGATCCGCGAGGAAATGGAAGAGGCGCATGATGCTGCGCGCTATATCCAACAGCACGGCGTTTCCTTGGCCAAGCTGGAGCCTATGTTATCGGTGCTGCAAAGCGATCCGGAGCAACATGAGCAGCTACAGCAGGACTATGTGCAGGCCCAGGCCACCCAACGCCAGGCTAAACAGCAAGCCTTTGCCCTGACGGAAGTGGTACAGCGCCGCGCGCACTTCAGCTATACCGATTCTGCAGGTATGCAGAATGCCGATAACGATCTCAACGATAAACTGCGTCAACGCCTGGAACATGCGGAAGCGGAACGTACCCGCGCCCGCGAGCAACTGCGCCAGTATCAGACCCAGTTTACGCAATACAGCCAGGTGCTGGCCTCGCTGAAAAGCTCTTATGACGCCAAACGCGACATGCTTAAAGAGCTGAGCCAGGAACTGGTGGACATTGGTGTGCAGGCCGATGCCAATGCCGAAGCCCGCGCGCGGCAGCGTCGGGACGAATTACATGCCTCGCTGAGTAATAACCGTAACCGCCGCAACCAGTTGGAGAAACAACTGACCTTCTGCGAAGCGGAAATGGACAGCCTGCAAAAGAGACTGCGCAAGCTGGAGCGTGATTATTACCAACTGCGTGAGCAAGTGGTGACCGCCAAGGCGGGCTGGTGTGCCGTGATGCGTCTGGTGAAAGACAACGGGGTTGAACGCCGTCTGCACCGTCGTGAACTGGCCTATATGGACGGTGACGAGCTGCGTTCGATGTCGGATAAGGCATTGGGTGCGCTGCGTCTGGCGGTGGCGGATAACGAACATCTGCGTGATGTGCTGCGCCTGTCGGAAGATCCGAAACGGCCAGAGCGCAAGATCCAGTTCTTTATCGCGGTCTATCAGCATCTGCGCGAGCGTATCCGTCAGGATATTATCCGCACTGACGATCCGGTCGAAGCTATCGAACAGATGGAGATCGAACTGGGCCGTCTGACCGAAGAGCTGACCGCGCGCGAACAGAAACTGGCGATCAGTTCGAAGAGCGTGGCGAACATTATCCGCAAGACTATTCAGCGCGAGCAGAACCGTATCCGGATGCTTAACCAGGGGCTGCAAGCGGTTTCCTTCGGTCAGGTGAAGAGCGTGCGGTTGAACGTCAACGTACGGGAAGCGCATGCCACCTTGCTGGATGTGCTCTCTGAGCAGCAGGAACAGCATCAGGATCTGTTTAACAGCAACCGTCTGACCTTCTCGGAAGCGTTGGCTAAGCTGTATCAGCGCCTGAACCCGCAGATCGATATGGGCCAGCGCACGCCACAAACTATCGGTGAAGAGCTGCTGGATTACCGTAACTATCTGGAGCTGGAAGTGGAAGTCTTCCGTGGCTCCGACGGCTGGCTGCGTGCAGAAAGTGGCGCGTTGTCTACCGGGGAAGCGATCGGTACCGGCATGTCAATTCTGGTCATGGTGGTGCAGAGCTGGGAAGAGGAATCACGCCGCCTGCGGGGTAAAGATATTTCACCTTGCCGCCTACTGTTCCTTGATGAAGCCGCGCGTCTGGATGCCAAATCCATCGCCACGCTGTTTGAGCTGTGCGATCGTCTGGAGATGCAGTTGATTATCGCCGCGCCAGAAAACATCAGCCCGGAAAAAGGGACCACCTATAAACTGGTGCGTAAAGTGTTCCAGAACCATGAGCATGTGCACGTGGTTGGCCTGCGTGGGTTCGCCAGCGAACAACCGGCTTTAAACTCGGTGGCAGAAGAATCGCCACAAAGCTAAAATAAATGCCCTATAAATCTGAAAATAGCCGCCTGAAGGTGGCTATTTTTTTGCATGACGAGGATGATAGGCGTGTTTTTTTGCCGGTGGTAAGCTGGGATGAAACGGTTATTTACGGCGCTGAGAGCAAAAGCGCCGTTCTGTTTGTATACTGAAACTAATAATAGTCTGTGCGGTATTTTTGTGAGCCTACAGGGGGCAAGGGATGTTGCTTAAAAATGGAAACTCAGTACGACGTCTGGCATTGAGTTGCGCGATAGCGTGTGGTTTTGCCGTGTCGTTTTCCGCATGGGCAACTGTACCGGCGTTACCGGTGGCGTCATCGTCATCGGGAATGTCCGTGGCACAAAGTCGTGCCGAACTGCTGGCGGCATTGCCGAAAAGCGTTGTGCCGTATTATCTCTCCACTTTGGCACCGCTGTACGCCGCCAACCAGATGCAGCCTATGTGGCAAGATCGGGAAGCGGTACAGCAATTTCAACAGCAACTGGCTGAGTTGGCCATTTCTGGCGTACAGCCGCAGTTTACTCAATGGGTAAAACTGCTGACCGATCCGCTCATCACCGATATGGCACGTGATATTGTGCTGTCGGATGCGATGCTGGGTTATTTGCAGTTTGTCTCCTCAATCGGGGCCAACGGCAACAACTGGCTGTACAGCAATGTACCTTACAAGCTGAAGGTGCCAGCGAATACGGTGATCAACCAGTGGCAGCTCTCGATACATCAGGGCAAAACGCTGGCGTATATTAATTCGTTGGCCCCGCAGCACCCTCAGTACGCCAAAATGCATTTGGCGCTGCGCGAAATGCTGGCGGCTGGGCGCCCGTGGCCACAAATGACCAATGGCGCAAGCCTGCGTCCAGGTCAGCTCAGCGACGATATTCCCGCACTGCGCGATATTCTGGCGCGTACCGGAATGCTAATCGCCACTCCGGCGGTAGCATCTGCTTCGCCTGAGCCTCAAGTCACCAACGCCAGCGCGACGACTCCGGCGGCGGATGACGATCTGTCGGTGGATGAAGAGAAGGATCGTGCTACCGCAGTGGCTGTCGTTAGCCCGGGCGCGGCATCGATCAAAGATCTTGCTCCCTCTCCAGAAGCGACAGCGCAGGTACAACCGGCCAGTCCGGTTTCGGTAACGGATAATCGTTACACCGAAGATCTGGTGGAAGGAGTCAAACGCTTCCAAACCTGGCAAGGGCTGACGCCTGATGGCGTTATCGGTGCCCGGACGCGTGAATGGCTGAACGTTTCGCCGCAAACTCGTGCTTCACTGCTGGCGTTGAACATCCAGCGCCTGCGCATTCTGCCAGGGCACGTTGATACCGGCATTATGGTCAACATCCCTAACTACTCGCTCACCTACTATCTGAATGGTAATGAAGTGTTATCTTCGCGGGTGATTGTTGGCCGTCCGAGCCGCAAAACGCCATTGATGAGCAGCGCGCTGAATAACGTGGTGGTCAACCCGCCGTGGAACGTGCCAACCAAGCTGATCCGTGAAGATATCGTGCCTAAGGCCATGCATGATGCCAGCTACTTCCAGAAACACGGTTACCGTGTATTCTCTGGCTGGAGCAACGATGCGCAAGTGATCGATCCGGCAATGATTGACTGGACTGTGGTTTCACCACGCAACTTCCCTTACCGCATCCAGCAGGCACCGGGGAGCAGCAACTCGTTAGGGCGTTTCAAATTCAACATGCCGAGCTCGGATGCCATCTATCTGCATGACACCCCGAACCACGGCCTGTTCCAGAAGGATATCCGGGCGTTAAGCTCTGGCTGTGTGCGCGTTAACAAGGCTTCCGATTTGGCCAATATGTTGTTGCAGGATGCGGGTTGGAACAACGCGCGTGTTTCCTCCACGCTGAAAGGCGGCAATACGACGTATGTGAACATCCGCCAGAACATCCCGGTGCAGCTGTATTACCTGACGGCCTGGGTCTCTGATGATGGTAAGCCACAGTTCCGCACAGATATTTACAATTATGATGCGACAGTGAGATCGGGTGCACAAATTTTGGCTCAGGCCGAAAAATTGATGCAATAAATGCAGTAATTCTAGATAAATAACGGTCTGAATGTCTGGCCAGTAGCAGGCTCTGTTTTTTGTGAGCACTGGTAAACCACAGCGTATCGCGGGTTGACTCCGCATACGCTGGCGGTTATGGTTCGGGCAGTGCGCAGTTTTGTGCATATATTTTGACATTCTTGCCGGGTTTAAAAGAGTCATGGACAAAATTGATCATCATCGCCGTAAATGGTTGGCGTTAGGTAGCGCCGCCGTGGGTATCGCGCTGCTCCCAGGGCAAGCGTTTGCCAGTCTTTCTACCGCTCGCCCACGTATTCTGTTGTTGAACAACCTCAATACTGGCGAATCCATCAAGGCCGAGTTCTTCAACGGTAAAGGTTACAATAAAGAAGAATTGGCGCGCCTGAACCATATCTTCCGTGACTATCGGGCCAATAAGGTCAAGAGCATTGATCCGGCTCTGTTTGATCATCTCTATCGCCTACAGGTGATGCTGGGCACCAGCAAACCGGTACAGCTGATTTCCGGCTACCGTTCAATGGCGACCAACACCGAAATGCGTGCGCACAGCCGTGGCGTGGCCAAGCAAAGCTACCACACCAAAGGCCAGGCGATGGATTTCCATATCGAAGGGATCCAACTGAGTAATATCCGTAAGGCCGCGCTAAAAATGCGTGCTGGCGGGGTAGGCTATTATCCACGTAGTAACTTTGTGCACATCGATACCGGCCCGGTGCGGACCTGGTAATCATTGTGCATCATGATCGCTGAATGGCACCCGCCCCTTGGGCGTGGTGCCGTTGTCGTTGGAGCTTTATGAAATACCATATTATCCCCGTTACGGCGTTCAGTCAGAACTGTACGCTCATCTGGTGCGACGTGACCAAACAGGCGGCGCTGGTCGATCCTGGTGGCGATCCGGAAAAACTTAAGGCCGCCATTGCCGAAAAGGGCGTGCAGATCAGCCAGATTTTGCTGACGCACGGCCATCTCGATCACGTAGGCGCAGCGGCAGAAATGGCCGAACATTATCAGGTGCCAATCTATGGCCCGGATAAGGAGGATGCCTTCTGGCTTGAAGGTTTGCCAGCACAGAGCCGTATGTTTGGCCTGGATGAATGCGCCGCTCTAACGCCGACCAAATGGCTGGAAGAGGGGGATAAAGTGCAGGTGGGCGAAATGTCGCTGAACGTACTGCATTGCCCTGGTCATACGCCTGGTCATATCGTTTTTATCAACGAACAGGCGCGTTTGGCATTAGTGGGTGACGTGTTGTTCAACGGTGGCGTTGGCCGCAGCGATTTCCCGCGCGGTGACCATCAGGCGCTAATCGCTTCAATCCGTAACAAATTACTGCCTCAGGGCGATGATATGGCGTTTATTCCAGGACATGGGCCGATGTCTACCTTTGGCCATGAACGTCAAACCAACCCGTTCCTGCGCGAAGAGCCAGCCATCTGGTAGAGCTCTCCCATACAAAACAACAAAGGGGCGCATATGCGCCCCTTTTCAATGCTAAATCCGCTTACAGCACGGCAACGATGGCTTCGCACAGCGGCGCCATATTGTCCGGCGTCATCCCCGCCACGTTAACGCGGCCGGAGTTAACGGCATACACGCCAAATTCATCACGCAGACGCAGAACCTGTTCTTTGGTCAGGCCGCTGAAAGAGAACATGCCGTTCTGGTTGATGATGAAGCTGAAATCCTGCTCCGCCCCTTTTTCCTGCAGGGTATTAACGAACAGCTGGCGCATACGGTGAATGCGCTGGCGCATGTCAGTCAGCTCTTGTTCCCAAATGGCGCGCAGCGCCGGGTTACCCAAGATGGTGGCAACTACGGCCGCACCGTGTGACGGCGGGTTCGAGTAGTTGGCACGGATTGCGGCTTTCACCTGGCTGAAGGCACGCTCGGCGGTTTCTGCATCGGCAGCTACCACGGTGCAGGCACCAACACGTTCGTTATACAGACCGAAGTTCTTCGAGTAGGAGCTGGCAACGATCAGTTCCTGATGTTTGGCAGCAAAGATACGCAGACCCTGTGCATCTTCTTCCAGGCCCTTGGCGAAGCCTTGGTAGGCGAAGTCGAACAGCGGCAACCAGCCCTTGGCTACGGACAACTCAGCCAACTGAGCCCATTGTGCTTCGGTTGGATCGATACCGGTAGGGTTATGGCAGCAGCCGTGGAATAGCACCACGTCGCCGGCCTGAGCCTGGTTCAGGCTGGTGAGCAGACCGTCAAAGTCCAGCGCATGGTTGGCGGCGTCGTAATAGTTGTATTCCAACACTTCCAGGCCAACGGCACCAAAGACGTTTTTATGGTTTGGCCAGCTTGGGTTGCTGACCCAGATACGCTTGGCGCTGGTCTGGTTGGCAATAAAGTCGGCCGCGACACGCAGGGCACCGGTACCACCAGGGGTTTGCGCGGTACGGGCACGCTTGTCGGCAATGATTGGGCTCTGCTTGCCGAACAATAGCTCTTGCGTGCAGCTGGCAAATTCAGGAATACCTTCAATACCCAGGTAGTTTTTGGTGGTCTCATTTTCCAGCAGATACTGCTCAGCTTTCTTGACGCTGGTCAGCACCGGCGTTTTGCCAGTTTCGTCTTTATAGACGCCAATACCCAGGTTGATTTTATTCTCACGCTTGTCGGCGCGGAAAATGTCGGTCAGACCCAGAATCGGATCGGCAGGTGCAGCGGTGATTTTTTCAAACATGTCAGATGCTTCCATGGCCTAGAGTTAAGCAGACAGAAACATCAGGGTAGCGCCAGTTATCGTCTTTGCCAACCGTTTGCGAGAAAAACACCTCGATCTTGTGACGGCGGCAGATTCAGCACAAAAAATGACGGGGAAGGGCAGATTGGCAGAATAAAAAATGGCGTAAAGCGCTAAAAACAAAAACAGGGCCGAAGCCCTGTTTTTTTAACTTAGCTGACGACGAACCGTCATCAAGTGCAACAACTTAGAACTGGTAAACCAGACCGGTAGCTACGATGTTGTCAGTAGCGATGTTGTTAGCACGAGTAAAGTCGTTTTCGTCCAGCAGGTTGATTTTGTAATCAACGTAGGTAGACATGTTTTTGTTGAAGTAGTAAGTCGCACCTACGTCAACGTATTTAACCAGGTCAGCGTCGCCGCCGCCGAAGTTACTACCGTTTGCGTTACGACCAGCCAGGTTTTTACCTTTAGACTGCAGGTAAGCGATGGATGGACGCAAGCCGAAATCGAACTGGTACTGAGCTACCACTTCAAAGTTCTGAGTTTTGTTAGCGATGGTGAAATCTGATTCGCCGTATGGAGTCATGTTGCGGGTTTCTGCATACATGGTTGCCAGGTAGACGTTGTTGGCGTCGTATTTAGCACCAACGGTCCATGCTTCAGCGTCTTTACCACCAGCAGTAGACAGATTGGTTTGAGCGTCAGTACGGTCAGAACCAGAGTAGGCAGCACCTACGCTAACGCCTGAATCCAGGATTGCGTAAGTAGAGGACACACCCCAACCGTCACCGTTTTGTTTCTTCAGGTCACGCTTGTCGTTTTCGTTCTTGCCTTGGTACTGCACAGCGAAGTTCAGGCCATCAACCATACCGAAGAAGTTGTTGTTACGGTAAGTAGCAACACCGTTGGTACGGCCAGTCATGAAGTTGTCGGTAGTGGTGTAAGTATCGCCACCGAATTCTGGCAGCATATCTGTCCAGCCTTCAACGTCATACACTACGCCGTAGTTACGACCGTAGTCGAATGAACCGTAGTCAGCAAATTTCAGACCCGCGAAGCCCAGACGAGTTTTAGTACCTTCGGTACCTTGTGACTCAGCGTGGTTAGCTTGCACGTTGTATTCCCACTGACCGTAACCGGTCAGTTGGTCAGTAATCTGGGTTTCACCTTTGAAGCCAAAACGCACGTATGACTGGTCGCCATCGTTGCCTTTGTCGTTAGAGAAGTAGTGCAGACCGTCAACTTTACCGTACAGATCCAGTTTGTTGCCGTCTTTGTTGTAGATCTCAGCTGCGTTGGCTGCACCAGCTGCTAACAGAGCTGGGATCACTACTGCAAGAATGTTGCGCTTCATCATCATTATTACCCTCATTGGTTTTATTCGGACACCTTGCCACTGCCGCCAATAATTCTTTTGGAACTATTGTTGATAGATTGGTGTCGTCCTGTGTCTGCACGCAGTGTTCCATTCACGGGCAGGTTTATCTAGAACGAAAATGCTACCAATGTCGCAATCTGGTTTCAGAAAGAAACGATGTGTAACAATTTGTGTATTTTAGGGAACTTTGTGATGTAGGTCAATAATCAAAAATGCGAAAGGCCAGCTAAGCTGGCCTTTATTATGTAAAAAAAATGTTTAAATTATGCTGGGTTTTATGACTTAGAAGCTGGCGTTACGTGGCGTTCTTGGGAACGGGATCACGTCACGGACGTTCTGCACCCCGGTCACATAGGCGATTAAACGCTCAAAACCTAAGCCAAAACCAGAATGTGGCACGGTGCCATAGCGGCGCAGGTCACGATACCACCAATAATCTTCTTTATTGAGGCCCATCTCTGCCAGACGCTGATCCAGCACATCCAGACGCTCTTCACGCTGTGAACCACCGATGATTTCACCAATGCCCGGCGCTAGCACGTCCATCGCCGCGACGGTTTTGCCATCTTCATTCATGCGCATATAGAAGGCTTTGATATCTTTCGGGTAGTTTTTCACAACTACCGGAGCCTTGAAGTGTTGCTCGGCCAAATAGCGCTCGTGTTCAGACGACAGATCGATACCCCAGGAAACCGGGTTCTCGAAGGTCTGGCCGGAAGCAATCAGGATCTCGACCGCTTCGGTGTAGTCCACTTGGGCGAAATCGGAAGAGACAAAGCGCTTCAGACGGTCGATGGCATCTTTATCTACCCGCTCAGCAAAGAATTGCAGATCGTCGGCACGTTCATCCAGCACCGCCTGGAAGACATACTTCAGCATGCTTTCGGCCAGCCCGGCAATGTCGTCCAGGGAAGCAAAGGCGACTTCCGGTTCGATCATCCAGAATTCCGCCAGGTGACGGCTGGTGTTCGAGTTCTCGGCACGGAAGGTGGGGCCAAAGGTATAAATTTTTGACAGTGCACAGGCGTAGGTTTCGCCGTTCAACTGGCCGGATACGGTCAGGAAGGCTTCTTTACCGAAGAAATCCTGGCTGAAATCGACGGCACCTTTATCAGTACGTGGCAGGTTTTCCATATCCAGCGTGGAGACGCGGAACATTTCACCGGCACCTTCGGTATCAGAGGCGGTGATCAGCGGGGTGGAAACCCAGAAATAACCGTTCTCGTGGAAGTAGCGGTGGATCGCCTGTGCCAAGGTGTGGCGAACGCGGGCAACCGCGCCAATCAGGTTGGTGCGTGGGCGCAGGTGGGCAACTTCGCGCAGGTATTCGATGCTGTGGCGTTTGGCCGCCATTGGATAGGTGTCAGGATCGTCAACCCAACCCACCACCTTGATGGCTGTGGCCTGCAGTTCGAAGCTCTGGCCTTCACCCGGCGAAGGTACCACGGTACCGGTCACTTCAATGGAACAGCCGGTGGTCAGGCGTAACACTTCGTCCTGATAATTCGGCAGAGAATCATTAACGACGGCCTGTAACGGATTAAAGCAGGAGCCGTCATAAACGGCGAGGAAGGAGATACCAGCTTTAGAATCTCTCCGGGTACGTACCCAACCGCGCACGGTGACTTCACTGTCAACCGCAGCACGACCTTGCAGTACGTCGACTACAGGCACTACGCTCATAGATTTCTCTCTTATAAGTTTTTCAGAAATAGCCTAACAACCCAAGAATTTGGGGATATTGCTATGTTACTTGCCGCGTTGCAGAGCACAAGTAGAAATCATCAGAATGGGACAAGATTTATTACAGTGAGGTAAAAAAACAGGAGGTATATAAAGGAAGAGAGGGATCGCTGGCGAGAAATGCCCACACGTTTGCATCACCAATTGGCTCCTGTTCCTTAACGCAGCTCCGTACAGCTCCCTCTCCCAGTGGGAGAGGGTTGGAGTGAAGGGATGCCTTAACTGGCTTTCTTCACCAGCGGCAGATCGAAGGCTTTGCGCAGCGCTTTGACAAACGCAGGGTCCTGGCAGATGGTTTTGCCTGGGCTATCGGACAGTTTGGCCACCGGCTTGCCTTTACACTCGACCAGCTTGATCACGATATTCAACGGCTTGACGCCGGGGATATTGCAGGTCAGACGCGTACCGATGCCGAACGCCAGGTTGATACGCCGATCAAAGTGGCGATACAGCGCCAACGCCTTATCCAGATCCAGATTGTCTGAAAACACCAGCGTCTTGCTCATGGGATCGATGCCCAATTGCTGGTAATGGGCAATGGCTTTTTCACCCCATTCGATCGGATCGCCAGAGTCGTGGCGCAATCCTTGATAACGCTGGGCAAACTGTTTGCCGAAATCACGCAGGAACGCATCCATGGTGATACAGTCGGTAAGTGCAATGCCGAGCTGATCGGGATATTCATCCAGCCAGGCCTGCAAGGCGGCACGTTGGCTGTTGGCCAGCACCGGGCTAATCTGTTGATGAGCCTGGAACCATTCATGGGCTTGCGTGCCAACCGGGATCAGATCCAGCCGATGCGCCAAATCGTAGTTACTGGTGCCAACCAGATAGGGGAATTCGTTTTTCAACGTGCTGACAATGGCCTGTTGCACCTCGCGGGAGAAGCGGCGACGGCTGCCAAAGTCCATCAGCTTGAAGCGTGAGATATCAATATCCCCGCTCAGTTGCTTGAACTGCGCCAGGTTCTGGCGCAACTGGCTAATTGCCATCTCTGGCGTGGCCTGTGGCGAACGGTGGCGGTGCACTACTTCGCTGATCACGGCCAACAACGGCACTTCCCACATAATCACTTCGCGCCAGGGGCCAGCGATACGGATATGCAATTTGCCGTCGTGACTGCTAATGCTGACCTGCTGCGGATCGTAGCGAAACTCCCGTAGCCAGCTCAGGTAATCCTGATGGAAGAAAGGCAGGCTGGAGAGATAGCGGTGTTCGGCTTCGGTTAGCGCCAACTCGCTCATCATGGCAACCTGCGCGCGGATCTCGTCGGCATATTCGCCCAGCAGTTCGTCGCCACGGCAACGAAACTCCGCCGCAACGGTAATTGCGGGGTAGCGATGGAACACTGCTTGCTGCATATGAAGCTTGTAGGCGTCAGTATCAAGCAGTGAAGTCAAAATCGGGGAAGCGTATAGAGTCATATCGCGTTACAGCATCCTCGTCAGGCGCGTGTCCAAATCCGGATAATCAAAAAAGTGGGGGGAGTATACCCGGATTATCCTGTTATTGAAGCCTCATCACACCACAAATGGCCGGAACGGGTCGAGGATAAAACGTGCCTTTATTTTACCGGCGGCATAACCTCAGCCAGAAAAAGCCATTTAATCCAATAAACTGAATGGCTTAGTTGATTTACTCATAAAAATTATGAGGTTAATTATTTTAAACACAGATTCAGATAAAACCGGTTGGCGTATAAATACTGACCCGATTGCGCCCGCTCTTCTTACAAAAATAGAGCGCTTCATCGGCCTGTTTGATGGCTGGATGTAGTTCTGCCAGGTTGCCTACGGCAGCGATGCCACAGCTGATGGTAAAGCGCACCCGTTTTCCGTTGAGTAACTCCAGGCACATCTGTTGGGTTTGTTCACGCAGCGCTTCCATCATGCTGCGGGCATTTTCCAGGGAACAGTGGCCGAGCAGCAGGGCAAACTCCTCACCGCCATAGCGGCAAAAGATATCGCTGGAACGGAAGGTGTTACTTAACGACTGGGCGAACATCACCAGCACTCGGTCGCCGACATCGTGGCCATAGGTATCGTTAAGACGCTTGAAGTTATCGATATCGATCAGACAGAACGCCAGCGGGTAGCTGCTCTGGGCGAGCATCTCACACTCGAGGAAAAATTTGCGGCGGTTATAAATGTTGGTCAAGGGATCGAAGAATGACGAGACTTCCAGCTCTTTGATTAGCTGCTGCTTTTCGTTTTCCAGCGCGATCTTGACCTGATTGTATTGTTTGAGCTGGGTGATGGCATCACTGATGGCGATTAACTCTTTACTGTAAAAAGCGTCGTTTTCATCAATATTCATATCACCTTGTGACAGGCGCAGAATATTTTTATGCGTTTTGGTCAGCCAGCGGGTGATGTTGGAACAGAAGATCATGGAAGGCAGCAGGATGAACAAGGCAATCAGCCCACTCAGAGAAATCATGCCGTAGATGGCCGTCTGGCTATCATACTTTTTGGCTTCGGAAGCGGCCATCTCCAGCTCAAAGCTACGCTCATAGAGTCTTTGAGAAAGTTCGTCCATTTCTTCGATATAGCTGGCGATCAGGTTGATGTCATAGACGGTATTGTGGGTAATGGCTTGATATAACCCGTCGGAAATGTTGCTGATCCGATTGTTGGAGATGTTACGGAGTATCTCATCCACCAGTTCGGCAATCTGCGGATCGTTATAGGCCAGCTTTAAGAACGCCAAACGGGTACCGAGCGGGGTGAATACCCCGGTCAATTGGATGGCCTTCAGATAAGCATTCTTGCGTTCCAGGCTGCTGAGATTGACGTCGATAATCTGATCGATCAGCTCGGTCAGCGACATATTCAGCCGGTTATTAAGGCGAACGGCCTCCAAAAACAGAAATGAGTCCGCATTGATCAGCCGCGTGTCGTAGGTATAGCGGTAGAAGGCTTTGGTGGTCTGGACGATATAATAGGCGCTGTTGATATTGAACAGATTGCTGTTGGCAGTGTCGACTTGCGTGACCTGACGCGAATCGTTATCCAGCAGCCTTTCCATCCAATCGAGCATAGAAAGTATGGCAATCTTTTGCCGAATGCCCAGGCGCAGGGCGAGATCGGCATCTACATTGGCTTTAACAATCGCGATTTTATCACGCGCCTGTTTATCGGCCTGCTGCCATTCGGCTTGGGTGACGGATTTATCCGCCAGACCTAATCTTTTTAACCGATGTGCCAGCAGCGTAGCCTGAAAGGCCTCGGCCACTTCTTTGGTCCTGCTGATTTTATACAGGTTTTCCAGGCTTTGCTCATAGCTGGTCCGGGCCTTTATCAGCCCATTGGCAATAAAAACCGCAAAGGACAGCATGATGGCGAAGGTGAAGAAATAGATCAGGTATTTTACTTTCATGCCAATCTGTTTCTCCTACTGGCTCTTGGATGATTATATCATTGCTACCGCTGGTTTTCCTCCGCAATTCGGTTGCCAACGGGGACGGAACCGCGCCTGTTTAAGCATAAAATGCTGAGTTTGACGTTAAGTGAAGCGCCAGGGTAGCTGGAGCATAGCAAACAACAGCGAATGTCTGCGTGAGTCGTGTGATTTCTTGGTGCGATTTGCTGCCATTTCTGGGTTTTTTTTATAGCTGTGATACAGTTTATTCACAATCGGGCCATTGAGGTACCGCGTCGTCCTGCACGGCGGTACGCTCCGAGTCCGGGATCTGTAACTCACTGAGACGTCAAAGGGTTTTTATGACACAACAGCCACAGGCGAAGTATCGCCACGATTATCGCGCCCCAGATTATACCATCACCGATATCGACCTGGATTTTGAACTGGATGCAGACACCACGCGCGTTACCGCCGTCAGCCAGATCAAACGGCAGGGTGCCGCCGGTGCCCCGTTAACGTTGAATGGCGAAGACCTGACTCTGGTGAGTATTCAAGTGGATGGGCAGCCGTGGAGCGCCTATCACCAGCAAGAAAACCAACTGGTGATTGAACAGCTACCGGCTCAGTTTACCCTGACGATCGTCAACGACATCCATCCGGCCAAAAATAGCGCGTTGGAAGGGCTATACCTGTCTGGCGAAGCGCTGTGCACCCAATGCGAGGCCGAAGGCTTCCGCCATATCACCTTCTATCTGGATCGCCCAGACGTGCTGGCCCGTTTCACAACCCGCATCGTCGCCGATAAAGCGCGTTATCCGTTCCTGCTGTCGAACGGCAACCGGGTGGCTGAGGGTGACCTGGCAGATGGCCGTCACTGGGTACAATGGCAGGATCCGTTCCCTAAGCCTAGCTATCTGTTTGCGTTGGTGGCAGGGGATTTCGACGTGTTGCGCGATAGCTTCACCACCCGTTCTGGTCGTAAGGTGGCCTTGGAGTTGTTTGTCGATCGTGGCAACCTGGATCGTGCCGACTGGGCCATGACCTCGCTGAAAAACTCGATGAAGTGGGACGAAACCCGCTTTGGCCTGGAATACGATCTGGATATCTACATGATCGTCGCCGTGGATTTCTTCAACATGGGGGCGATGGAGAACAAAGGGTTAAATATCTTTAACTCGAAGTATGTGTTGGCCAAGGCCGAAACCGCTACCGACAAGGATTACCTGAATATTGAAGCGGTGATCGGCCACGAATATTTCCATAACTGGACCGGCAACCGCGTGACCTGCCGCGACTGGTTCCAACTGAGCCTGAAAGAAGGGCTGACGGTGTTCCGCGATCAGGAGTTCAGCTCTGACCTGGGCTCCCGTTCAGTCAACCGCATCGATAACGTGCGGGTGATGCGTGGGGCGCAGTTCGCCGAAGACGCCAGCCCGATGGCGCACGCGATCCGGCCGGATAAAGTGATCGAGATGAACAACTTCTACACCTTGACGGTGTATGAGAAAGGATCCGAAGTGATCCGCATGCTGCACACGCTGCTGGGGGAACAACAGTTCCAGGCGGGGATGCAGCTCTATTTCGAACGTCACGACGGCAGTGCGGCCACCTGTGACGATTTTGTGCAGGCAATGGAAGACGCTTCCAACGTCGATCTGTCGCTGTTCCGCCGCTGGTACAGCCAGTCTGGTACGCCGTTGCTGACGGTGCGTGATGACTATAGCGCTGAGGATCAGCAATACCGCTTGCACGTCAGCCAGAAAACCGCGCCGACGGCCGATCAGCCAGAAAAACTGCCGTTGCATATCCCATTAGATATTGAGCTTTACGACAGCGAAGGCAACGTCATTGCCTTGCAGAAAGACGGTTCCCCGGTCAATAACGTGTTGAACGTCACCGCCGCCGAACAGACTTTTGTGTTTGATGGCGTCGCGCATAAGCCGGTTCCTTCGCTGCTGCGTGAGTTCTCTGCACCGGTCAAGCTGGATTATCCGTACAGCGATCAGCAACTGACCTTCCTGATGCAGCATGCGCGCAATGAGTTTTCCCGCTGGGATGCCGCGCAGAGCCTGCTGGCCATCTACATCAAGCTGAACGTCGCCAAATATCAGCAGAAGCAGCCATTGTCGCTGCCGCTGCATGTGGCAGATGCCTTCCGGGCGGTGCTGCTGGATGAGCAGTTGGATCCGGCCTTGGCCGCGCAGATCCTCACGCTGCCATCGGAAAACGAAATTGCCGAGCTGTTCGCCATCATCGATCCGCAAGCCATTTCGGCGGTGCATGAAGCGATCACCCGTTGCCTGGCTAAAGAGCTGGCCGATGAGTGGCTGGCGGTGTATCACGCTAACAAAACCGAAGGGTACCGGGTTGAGCACGGCGATATTGCCAAGCGTTCGCTGCGTAATATTTGTCTGCACTATCTGGCTTTCGGCGATGTAGAGCAGGCCGACAAGCTGGTGGTGCAACAGTTCCAGCAGGCCGATAACATGACCGATTCGCTGGCGGCACTGGCTGCGGCGATGGGGGCACAGTTGCCTTGCCGTGATGCCTTGATGGCCGAGTTTGATGAGCGCTGGCATCAGGATGGACTGGTGATGGACAAGTGGTTCATCCTCCAGGCCACCAGCCCGGCGGCAGACGTGCTCGGCAAGGTGCGTGCGCTGCTGCAACACCGTTCATTCAGCCTGAGTAATCCAAACCGCACCCGCTCGCTGATTGGTGGGTTCGCCTCGGCTAACCCGGCGGCGTTCCATGCGGCAGACGGCAGTGGCTATCAGTTCCTGGTGGAGATCCTCAGCGATCTGAACAAGCGTAATCCACAGGTTGCCGCGCGGCTGATTGAACCTCTGATCCGTCTGAAGCGCTATGATGCCTTTCGTCAGGCGTTGATGCGTCAGGCGCTGGAGCAGTTGAAAGGGCTGGAGAACCTGTCTGGCGATCTGTTTGAGAAGATCACCAAGGCATTAGACGCATAAAAAGCAAGGGGACGGCATTTGCCGTCCCCTGATTAATTCGCCGCCCGGCGGGAAGTTCCAACGGCTTGCGGTGGTGCCAACACTCTTGCCAACACTTCTGCTTCCAACTCCGCCAGCTTTGCCGAACCTTTACGGCGCGGCCGTGGCAAATCAATAGTCAGATCCAGCCCGATACGTCCTTCTTCGATTAACAGCACCCGATCGGCCAGTGCGATCGCCTCGCTAACGTCATGCGTGACCAACAGTACGGTGAAGCCATGCTGTTGCCAAAGCGTTTCGATCAGCCCCTGCATTTCTATACGCGTTAACGCATCCAGTGCCCCCAAGGGTTCATCCAACAGCAACAACCGTGGGCGATGGATCAACGCACGGGCCAGGGCGACACGCTGTTTCTGCCCGCCAGACAGTGCGGCCGGCCATTCATTGGCACGGTCGGCCAGCCCAACGGTGGTTAACGCCTGCAATGCAGCATCACGCCAGTTACCGCGTAGGCCAAGCCCCACGTTATCGATCACCTTTTTCCACGGCAGCAGGCGAGCATCCTGAAACATCAGCCGCGTATCATCTTTGGCGTGGCTGAGCGGGGCATTACCACTCAACAGTGTCCCGCTGTTGGCCGTTTCCAGCCCTGCGAGCAGGCGCAATAAGGTGCTTTTACCACAGCCGCTGCGGCCAACCACGGCCACAAACTGGCCCGCGGTGATGCGGAGTTGCAGATCGTCCAGCACGGTGCGGTTGCCATAACGTTTGGCGATGGCTTCCAGCGTAATGGGGGTGCCTTGCGGGATGCGAGTCGGTGCCGTCATTATGCTTCTCCTGATTTCAGTTGATAGGCCGGATGCCAGCGTAACCAGACACGTTCGAGCAGCTGTGCGCAGGCATCGGCCAGTTTGCCTAGCAGGGCATATAGAATAATGGCGACCACCACCACGTCAGTCTGCAGGAATTCACGGGCGTTCATCGCCAGATAACCGATGCCCGAGTTGGCGGAGATGGTTTCGGCGACGATCAGCGTCAGCCACATAAACCCGAGGGCAAAACGCACGCCGACCATGATCGAAGGCAGCGCGCCGGGTAACACCACCTGCGTGAACAGGCTAAAGCCGCTCAGGCCGTAGCTGCGCGCCATTTCCAGCAGGCCACGGTCGATATTCTTGATGCCGTGGTAGGTGTTCAGATAGATCGGGAATAGCGTACCCAGCGCCACCAGGAAGATTTTGGCGGACTCGTCGATGCCGAACCACAGGATCACCAACGGGATCAGCGCCAGATGCGGCACGTTACGGATCATCTGTACCGAGCTGTCGAGCAGACGCTCTCCCCAGCGGGACAGGCCAGTAATGAATCCCAGCACCAGGCCAATGCTGCCACCGATACTGAAGCCAATCAGCGCACGCCAACTGCTGATGGTCAGGTGTTGCCAAAGTTCGCCACTCTTGGTTAAAGCCCAAAAGGCAGCCACTACGGCGCTCGGCGCGGGCAAGATACGGTTAGATAACCAGCCGGCCTCAACGGCGGTCTGCCAGCCAATCACCAGTGCTACCGGCAAAGCCCAGGGGGCCAGCCGGTGCAGAATTTGTTGTGCACCGATCGCCATCACGGTTCTCCTCAGCTTTGTGACACTTTTTGTGGGACATAGATATTGGCGACCACTTCGCCCTGCGGCTTGATCGCACGCAGCTGTGCCGGTTGTTCGCTGGTTGCTAGATCGAGATGCGGGAACAGCAGTTCACCTACGCGATAGGCCTCTTCCAGATGCGGGTAACCGGAAAGAATAAAGGTATCGATACCCAGGTCGGCATATTCCTGAATACGCTCAGCGACCGTCGGACCATCGCCCACCAACGCCGTGCCTGCACCGCCACGCACCAATCCGACACCGGCCCACAGGTTAGGGCTGATTTCCAGATTGTCCTTCTTGCCGCCGTGTAAGGCCGCCATACGTTGTTGGCCAACGGAGTCGAAGCGGGCGAAGGCTTTTTGTGCATCCGCAATGGTTTGAACATCGAGGTTGGCGATCAAACGGTCGGCTGCCTGCCAGGCTTCTGCGGTGGTTTCGCGCACGATAACGTGCAGGCGGATACCGAAGCGGACTTTGCGCCCCAGGGCCGCTGCTTTGGCTCGTACTTCCTCTATTTTTTCTTTCACTTGGGCAGGGGGTTCTCCCCAGGTCAGATACAGTTCAACCTGCTCGGCTGCCAGATCCTGTGCCGCCTCTGAGGAGCCGCCAAAATACAGCGGTGGGCGAGGTTGCTGCACTGGGGGGAACAACAGCTTGGCGCCTTTCACCTGAATATGCTTACCGGCGAAATCGACAGTTTCACCTTCCAGCACTTTGCGCCATACGTGGGTAAACTCGGCGGATGCTTCATAGCGTTCGGTGTGGTTAAGGTGTAATCCTTCCGCTGCCAGCTCTTCTGGATCGCCACCGGTCACCAGATTGAACAGGGCGCGGCCATTGGAAAGGCGATCTAGCGTGGCGGCCTGCCTGGCTGCCAAGGTCGGGGATATGATGCCGGGGCGCAGGGCCACCAGGAATTTCAGCCGCTGCGTGACCGGAATTAACGAAGCGGCAACCAGCCAAGAGTCTTCGCAGGAACGTCCCGTTGGGATCAGCACGCCGCCGAAACCGAGTCGGTCAGCGGCCTGGGCGATCTGCTGAAGATAACCGTAATCGACCGCACGTGCCCCTTCTGAACTCCCCAGATAGTGGCCATCTCCGTGAGTCGGTAAAAACCAGAATACGTTAATGCTCATAGCGTTTTCTCCTGATTATTGTGCGGCTGGGTGCCAGACGCGTTGAGAAATATCGACCTGAACCGGAACCAACCGGTTGGCGAAAAAGAGATCGGCGGTTTTTTGCTGGGCAGCAATGGTGGCGTCCCCTAGGGGTTTGATGGCCGTCGGTGGGCGATGATCCAGATAGCTGGCAATCACCGCCTCCGGTAAGCCCATCGCTTTGGCCAGCAGGGTAATGCTCTGTGCCCGATCGCTATGCGTCAGCGCATCGGCCTGGGTCAGCACCGCCAGTACCTGCTGGATGAACGGGCCGTTGGCTTCGGTATAAGGGCGAGCGGCCAGGTAGAAAGAACCGGTCTGGTTCAGTTCGCTGCCATCGGTCAGTACCCGTACACCACCTTGCAGCAACGCGGCAGAATAGTAGGGATCCCAGATCACCCAGGCATCGACGTTGCCCTGTTGGAAGGCCGCTCTGGCATCGGCAGGCGTCAGATAAACCGGTTGGATATCGGTAAACTTCAGGCCGTCCCTTTGCAGTGCCCGCAGTAGCAGGTTGTGTGAGCTGGAGCCTTTCTGGAAGGCTACTTTGTGGCCTTTCAACTCGGCGACGCTGTGGATCGGGCTATTTTCCTGCACCAGGATCACTTCCGCCTTGGGTTTTGGCGGTTCTACGCCGACATACAGCAGGTCGGCCCCGGCGGCTTGGGCAAAGATAGGCGGGATATCGCCGGTGCTGCCCAGATCGATGCTGCCGACGTTCAGCGCCTCGAGCATCTGCGGGCCCGCCGGGAATTCGATCCAGCTGATGTTGGTGGCAGGAAAGCGTTGTTCCAGCAACTGATGGGTTTTGGCCAACACCAGACTCACCGAACCTTTTTGGTAGCCGATACGAAACTGAGCAGGCGCGTTATCTTGTGCGACAGCGGTATTGGTTAGCGCCAGCGCCATAATGGCGGCCAGCGCACCGGTGTTAAGCCAACGGCGGAAAGAGAGTGGCATGATGATTTCCTTAGGCGGTTAGGCAGTTTGCCGGGTTAACAGAGAGGCGGTGGTGTTTGGCACCGGCGGTTTACGGCGGCTGAGCGCCAGATAAAAACTGTCCAACGCTTCGTTCAGGCGTACGGCCACCCCATCGGATAGCTGGGCCTGTTCACCGTTAAGCACTATCTGGCCGTCATCGGCAAACACGCCGTGCAGCACCTCCTGGGCTTTCAGTGCCGTCAGCACCGGTTTCAACGCATAGTCCACCGCCAGCATGTGGCCGATGGAACCGCCGGTGGCCAGCGGCAAAACCACTTTGTGTTCCAGCGCACGTTCAGGAAGCAGATCGAGTAAGGTTTTCAGCGCGCCAGAAAACGATGCCTTATAAACCGGCGTGGCGATCAAGAGGCCATCCGCTGCGGCCAGTTGCGCAGCGAAGGCTTTAATATCAGGGCTGTTAAAATTGGCACGTAGCAGGTCTTCCGCCTGAAAATCGTGCAGGGTATAGGGGATCACTTCCACCTGCTGCTGTTGTAGCCAGCGTTGGCTCAGTTGTAACAGCGCCGCCGAGCGTGAGGGGAGCCTTGGGCTGCCAGCTAGAGATAAAACGCGCATCGCCACTCCTTATACCTATACCCGTCGTCTTTCAAGCTGCAGCGTTGTTACCTGCACTTGTCCACCCCAGTCACTTACTAAAAGTAAGCTCCTGGGGATGAACAAGTTTGTCGCCTAGCTGCAACTTGAAATCCATAGGGTATAAAGGTTGATTTTGTTAAATTAATGTTCGTAAAGTGTTTTAAAGCTAACAGCAAAAGGGGGTGTTGTTTAAATCTCATTTTTTGATTTTGATATGCGTAAAGGGGGAAAAGCGGGGAAATCGCGGCATACAAGGAAAACGATTGCGTTAAACGCGCTTTTTTTGCCTTTAATCAATTCCAATTGGCGAGGGGATACCGGATAATACGCCCCCGGTCTACAGGCCTATCCTGCTGACTTGAGGTTGTCGCTAAGTAACCGCTACGCCAAAGCTTGAGGCAGGTGGGAGTCATGCAGGTTAGCCGACCGTTGAGCGCAGGGATGCGCGATACGAGCCCCCATGGACGGGTTCACGGCGTGTCGGCGTTCTGCATGACTTCCACCTGTAGCACCATCATGCGCAGCGATTTAATTGCACCCTCAAGTCAGCAGGATATAACCGGGAAATCAGGAGAGTACATGTACTACCCCATTGTCAGGAAAGCCTTGTTCCAGCTCGATCCCGAGCGCGCACACGAATTGACCTTCAGTCAACTGCGCCGTATTACCGGCACTCCACTAGAGTTTCTTATCCGTCAGTCGGTGCCGAGCAAGCCGGTGAGCTGCATGGGGCTCTCTTTTAGCAACCCGTTAGGTTTGGCTGCCGGTCTGGATAAAGACGGCGAGTGCATTGATGCCTTTGGCGCGATGGGCTTTGGCTTTGTTGAGGTCGGTACCGTTACGCCGCGTCCGCAAGCGGGCAATGATAAACCGCGTCTGTTCCGCCTGGTCCCGGCCGAAGGGTTGATCAACCGCATGGGGTTCAATAACCACGGCGTAGACAATCTGGTTGAAAACGTTAAGAAATCCCATTTTGGCGGCGTGCTGGGGATCAATATCGGCAAGAATAAAGACACGCCGGTCGAGCAGGGCAAAGACGATTATCTGATCTGTATGGATAAGGTTTATCCGTATGCCGGCTATATCGCGATTAATATCTCATCACCCAATACCCCGGGATTACGATCCTTACAGTATGGTGAAGCGCTGGACGATCTGCTAGCGGCGATAAAAAATAAGCAGGCCCAATTGCAGGCTCGCCATCACAAATATGTGCCGGTTGCGGTAAAGATCGCGCCGGATCTTTCAGAGGAAGAACTGATCCAAATAGCGGACAGTTTAGTTCGTCATAATATAGATGGGGTCATTGCCACCAATACCACTCTCGATCGTAAACTGGTTCAGGGATTGAATTACTGCGATCAGGCAGGGGGATTAAGTGGCCGTCCGGTACAGTTACGCAGCACTGAAGTGATCCGTCGCCTGTCACAGGAGTTGCAAGGGCGCTTGCCGATTATCGGCGTTGGTGGAATTGATTCCCTGACGGCGGCGCGGGAAAAAATGGAGGCCGGGGCAACTTTGGTACAAATTTATTCCGGTTTTATCTTCCACGGACCGCGTTTGATTAAAGATATCGTTACCCATATCTAATATTTTGCCTTTCATTTTCGACCGGGGGTTTATTTCTGCCCCCGGCTCGTCTATATTTTGTTCGGTAGCGGAATTATCCGATGTTTAAGCAACCTTTCCGGTGATAAAATCGCCCTTTGCGTAATACTGCGTTGGCATGTGGTGAGAAGGATAAGCAATGAAGATAAAACCTGATGACAATTGGCGTTGGTATTTTGACGCTGAGCACGATCGACTGATGCTCGATTTAGCCAATGGTATGATCTTCCGTTCACGCTTTCCGGCAAAAATGCTAACCCCGGACGCCTTCGCTGAATGTGCATTCTGCGTCGATGATGCAGCGCTTTATTTTGATTATGAAGAACAGTGCAAACAGATAAAGCTCAGCCATGAACAACGTGCCGAGTTGGTATTAAATGCGCTGGTGGCCTTTCGTTTTCTTAAACCCCTGATGCCCAAGAGCTGGCATTTTGCTCAGCAACACTATCCGCTACGCCCTAAAAATGGCGAGTTGGCGGCGGTAAAGGTGATGGATAGCGGTGTCGATGCGCGTCTGCTGGTGGTGGAAGCCGGGGATAATGCCAGCCTGTGTTTGCTGGCACAAAATCAACTGACGTTGGCTGGGCGCACCATGGTGCTGGGGGATGCGATCAAAGTGATGCACGACCGCCTGAAACCTTGCATCCCGGATGAACAGTCTGCCCCGGCTTACGACAGGGCAGTGTAATCTGCGTTATGCCAGCTTCACATCGCTTTTAGGAATACAGCTGCAACAGAGGATGGCGCCGTTGGCGGCCACTGCGCTTTTCTTTAACGGCGCAACCTCGCCCTCCACCAGCGTTATCTTGCAACTGCCACACAGGCCAGCCCGGCAGGAGTAAGGAATGCGAATGCCTTGCTGCTCCAACTGCTCTAACAAGATCTGCTGGTTATTACCGGCAAACACCTTTCCTTGATACTCAATGTTCACGCTGGTGGTGCTGTCCTGCGGTGCCTGTAGGCTTTCGACGACCTTGCCTGCCCCATACGGCCGCGGTGGTTTGGTTGACAGCACTTCAACGCTATCGCCGACGCGAATAATACCGCTGTTTCGGGCAATCATGTTTTGACCAAAGTCGACGTCGCCATTATCGGCAGTGCGGAACTGTTGCAGCGTACTCAGCGGCTCGCCGCTCGGGTGTTTGCGACCACGCTCGACGCTGACCGTGGTCAATACGCAACGGCTGCAGGGTTTTACCAGATCGAACATCACGTCGCCGACGCGGATCACCTGCCAACCATCTTCTGCCCAGGCCGGACTACCGGTTACCACCAGGTTTGGGCGAAACTGCTCCAGCCTGATGTTGCTTGGGCAACGTTGCTGCAGATCCTGGAATGAGGCTTCATTAATCAGCAGATAAGGGTAACCGTCGGCAAAGGAGAGCGGAATTTCCGGGTGTTTCTTTACCCTGCGGGTTAATTCAGGCCCCACCCAGCGTAGCTGGACCTCGCGCTGAAAATAACCGCTTAGCCAACTGTTGATGGCCTCCGGTGCGATCAACGCGGTGAAATGGTTGCCCCACACCTCGGTCGGCTGCGCATCGGGGGCGAAATCAACGAAGCGGATCGCCGCGCTTTCACCGTCCGGTGCAGTCAGAAACAGGCCATCGGCCAACAACGCCGGAGTAAACAGCACCATCTGCGGGTATTGGCGGGCGGTGATGAAGGTACCGTCTGGCTCGGTGATCATGAAAGAGCGATCAAAAGCCAGGCCATGACTGGCCACCTGGGCGTGAGAAAGCTGCAAACCCCGTAGTGATTTGACCGGATGAACGTAAAGTCGGGAGAGCGTGATCACCCCTGCCTCCGTGCGATAAATGAAATAGAAGGGAGCAACTTTATGACAAGCGGTCTGGATTAGCTATAATGCGCAACAATTTTCTTTTTGGTGATAAGCACGATATGAACACTCTGTTTGCCAGCACGGCGCGTGGACTGGAAGAACTGTTAAAAAGCGAACTGGAGCGGCTTGGCGCTCACTCCTGCAAAGTGGTGCAGGGGGGAGTACATTTTCAGGGTGACGATCGTCTTCTGTACCAAAGCCTGCTCTGGAGCCGCCTGGCTTCGCGTATTCTGTTGCCGCTGAATGAATTTCGCGTGCACAGCGATTTGGATTTGTACCTCGGTGTGCAGGCCATTGACTGGCCATCGATATTTGGCCTGGATAAAACCTTTGCCGTGCACTTCAGCGGCCTCAATGAAGAGATCCGCAATAGCCAATATGGCGCGTTGAAGGTTAAAGACGCCATTGTGGACAGCTTTACCCGCAAGCTCAACGATCGGCCAATGGTAGAGAAACAGCAGCCGGACATTCGCGTGAACGTTTTCCTGCAGCGTGATATGGCCAGCGTAGCGCTCGATTTGAGCGGTGAAGGTTTGCACCAGCGCGGCTATCGCGATCTGACCGGCCAGGCTCCGTTGAAGGAAAACCTGGCGGCGGCGATTGTCCAACGTTCCGGTTGGCAACCAGGGGCGCCGATGCTGGACCCGATGTGTGGCTCCGGCACGCTGTTGATCGAAGCGGCGATGATCGCCTCCGATCGGGCGCCTGGCCTACATCGCCAACATTGGGGCTTTACCGCCTGGAACGGCCACAATGCCGAACTGTGGCGTGAAGTGATCACCGAAGCGCAGGTGCGGGCGAAACGTGGTCTGCAAGAAACCCCGTCACGCTTCTTTGGTTCGGATATCGATCGCCGCGTCATTGAAATGGCGAAGGGGAACGCCCGCCGCGCTGGCGTGGCTGAACTGATCACCTTTAACGTGAATGACGTCAGCAAACTGACCAACCCACTGCCGGAAGGCCCGGTAGGCACGGTGGTCAGCAACCCGCCATACGGTGAACGCCTTGAGAGCGAACCGGCACTGATTGCGCTGCACAATATGTTAGGGCGCATCATGAAGAGCCATTTTGGTGGCTGGCAGCTTTCGTTGTTCAGCGCCTCACCAGAACTGCTCAGTTGCCTGCAACTGCGCGCCGAGCGCCAGTTCAAAGCGAAAAACGGCCCGTTGGACTGCGTACAGAAAAACTACCAGTTGGCGGAGAATCCGCAGGGTGCTGGTGGCGTGCAGGTGGCGGAAGACTTTGCCAACCGTCTGCGCAAGAATCTGAAGAAATTGGACAAATGGGCGAAGCAGCAGGGGATCGAATGCTATCGCCTGTATGATGCCGATCTGCCTGACTATAACGTGGCGGTAGATCGCTATGGCAGTAAGGTAGTGGTCCAGGAATACGCGCCGCCGAAAACCATCGACGCGCAGAAAGCCCGCCAGCGCCTGTTTGACGTGATTAACGCCACGTTGGCGGTGTTAGAGCTGCCTTCTAATCAGTTGATCCTGAAAACCCGCGAACGTCAGAAGGGCAAGAATCAGTATGAGAAGCTGGCGCAGAAGGGCGAGTTCCTGCTGGTAGAAGAATTCAATGCCAAGCTGTGGGTCAACCTGACGGATTATCTCGATACCGGGTTATTCCTCGATCACCGCATCGCTCGCCGTATGCTGGGTGAGATGAGCAAAGGCAAAGACTTCCTCAACCTGTTTGCCTACACCGGCACCGCCAGCGTACATGCCGGGTTGGGGGGCGCACGTAGCACCACCACGGTGGATATGTCGCGTACCTATCTGGAATGGGCGGAGAAGAACCTGCGGGTTAACGGCCTGACCGGTAGACAGCACCGCTTGATCCAGGCAGATTGCCTGTCCTGGCTGCACAATGCCGACGAACAGTTCGATGTGATCTTTATCGATCCGCCGACGTTCTCCAACTCCAAACGGATGGAGAACACCTTTGACGTACAGCGCGACCATCTGGCGCTGATGAAAGATTTACAACGGATACTGCGCCGTAACGGGACCATTATGTTCTCCAACAACAAACGCGGTTTCCAGATGGATCTGGCAGGTCTGAACGCACTGGGTCTGGAGGCGAAAGAAATTACCGCCAAGACACAGTCAGAAGACTTTGCCCGTAACCGTCAGATCCACAACTGCTGGCTGGTCACCCACGCCGGCGAAGGAAAATAATTACTATGTCGTTAATCAGCATGTCCGGTGCCTGGCTCTCTTTCAGCGATGCACCTTTGTTAGACAACACCGAAATTCATATTGAAGACAATGAACGCGTCTGCCTGGTTGGGCGCAACGGGGCCGGTAAATCGACCCTGCTGAAGATCCTCGGTAAAGAGATCCCATTGGACGATGGGCGCATCATTTACGAGCAGGATCTGATTGTGGCGCGTTTGCAGCAGGATCCTCCGCGCAATATCGGCGGCACGGTGTTCGACTTTGTGGCCGAAGGCGTGGCCGAGCAGGCGGAACACCTGAAGGCGTATCACGCTATCTCGCACCAGGTAGAGCTGGATCCGAGCGAAAAGAACCTGACGCGTATGGCGCAGGTCATGGAAATCCTCGATCACCAGGGCTTATGGCAGTTGGACAGCCGTATCAGTGAAGTTCTGTTGCAACTGGGCCTGAACGGCGATGCGGAACTTTCCTCCCTGTCCGGTGGTTGGCTACGCAAAGCGGCACTGGGCCGGGCATTGGTCAGTTCACCGCGCGTGTTGCTGCTTGATGAACCTACCAACCACCTGGATATCACCACCATCGACTGGCTGGAAGGGTTCCTGAAAGAGTTCCAGGGCAGCATCGTCTTCATCTCGCACGACCGTTCGTTTATCCGCAATATGGCCACGCGCATTGTCGATCTCGATCGCGGCAAGCTGGTGTCATGGCCGGGTAACTACGAGCTGTATCTGGAAAGCAAAGAAGAAGCGCTGCGGGTCGAAGAGCTGCAGAACGCCGAATTTGACCGCAAACTGGCGCAGGAAGAAGTTTGGATCCGCCAGGGCATCAAGGCACGCCGCACGCGTAACGAAGGCCGGGTACGCGCTCTGAAAGCGTTACGTAACGAGCGTTCACAACGTCGTGAAGTGATGGGCACCGCCAAGATGCAGGTGGAAGAGGCCGTGCGTTCGGGCAAGATTGTGTTCGAAATGGAAGACGTCAATTATCAGGTTGCCGACAAAGTGCTGGTCCGGGGCTTCAGCGCCCAGGTGCAGCGCGGTGACAAAATCGCATTGGTGGGGCCAAACGGCTGTGGTAAAACCACCTTGCTGAAATTGATGCTCGGTCAACTGAAAGCCGACAGCGGGCGAGTGCACTGTGGCACCAAGCTGGAAGTGGCTTACTTTGACCAGCACCGCGCCGAGCTTGATCCAGAACGTACCGTGATGGATAACCTGGCGGAAGGTAAGCAGGAAGTGATGGTCAATGGCCGTTCGCGCCATGTGCTGGGCTATCTGCAGGACTTCCTGTTCCACCCTAAACGGGCAATGACACCGGTCAAAGCGTTGTCGGGCGGGGAGCGTAACCGCCTACTGTTGGCCAAATTATTCCTTAAGCCAAGTAATTTGCTGATCCTCGATGAACCAACCAACGATCTGGACGTCGAAACGCTGGAACTGTTGGAAGAGATGATTGATAGCTACCAGGGTACCGTATTGCTGGTGAGCCACGATCGTCAGTTCGTTGATAACTCCGTGACCGAATGCTGGATTTTCGAAGGTAATGGCGTGATCGACACTTACGTTGGGGGCTACTACGATGCACACCATCAACGTGCCACCGCCAAGCCGATCCGCACGGTAGCCACCAGCCAAACCAAGGCAGCAGTGGAGAAAAAAACCGAGCAGCCTAAGAAATCAGCAGCCAAACTGAGTTATAACCTGCTGCGCGAACTGGAGCAGTTGCCACAGCGCCTTGAACAGCTGGAAATGGATATTGAAGCCTTGCAGGCACAGGTGAGTGACGCAGGGTTCTTCTCACGCCCACATAGCGAAACCCAGCAGGTGCTGGCCGATCTTGCCACTGCGGAGCAGGCACTGGAACAAGCCTTTGCCCGCTGGGAAGAGCTGGAAGCAATGAAAAACGGCTGATTGGAAACAGGGTTGCCCGCACGCTGCTGCTGTGGGCAACCCAGGCTGTACCGATGAGCGACACGGTTAAGGAGGATAATGGTGTGTTCCCACGAAAGTCATAAGCAGCAGAGTCATGCGATGCATGGCGAGCGTCAACAGGATAACCTGATACTGTGCCCACAATGCGATATGCTGGTGGCGTTGCCGCCTTTGCAATCAGGCTCCAAGGCCGTTTGTCCCCGTTGTAAAACGACACTCAGCGCCCGCTGGGCAGAACCGCGTAAACAACCGATTGGTTTTGCCCTCAGCGCATTATTCATGCTGGTGTTAGCCAATATCTTCCCATTTATCAACATGCGCGTTGCCGGTCTGGGCAATGAAATCAAACTGATCCAAATTCCTCAGGTGATGGTGGCAGAAGACTATGCCAGCATGGCCACCCTGTTTATGGTGTTTGTGCAACTGATCCCGGCGTTTTGCATGTTGGCGATTATTCTGTTGTGTGCCAGGGTGCGGCTGCCACGACAATGGAAGATCTGGATGGCCAAGGTGCTGTTCCAGTTGAAGACCTGGTGCATGGTCGAGATCTTTCTGGCTGGCGTGCTGGTCAGCTTCGTCAAACTGATGGCCTATGGTGATATCGGCATTGGCTCCAGTTTCATCCCTTACTGTCTGTTTTGCCTGCTGCAGGTGCGAGCCTTCCAATGCGTCGATCGTCGCTGGTTGTGGCAAGATATTGAACCGGCCCCTGTGATTGAACAACCGTTGCAGGTTGGGCGTACCGGCCTGCGGCAAGGCGTTCGTTCCTGCTCCTGCTGTACGGCCATCCTGCCCGCCCAGCAGTCCAAATGCCCGCGTTGTCACACGGTGGGCTATGTACGCCGTCGCCACAGCCTGCAATGGACGATGGCGTTATTGGTCACCTCGATCATATTGTATATTCCGGCGATGCTGATGCCGATTATGATCACCGAGGCGTTGGGCAATAAAATGCCGTCAACGGTCATGGCCGGGGTGGTACTGCTATGGGGCGAAGGGTCCTATCCCGTGGCGATGGTGATTTTCATTGCCAGTATTATGGTGCCCTCGCTCAAGATGTTGGCGATTGGCTGGTTATGCCTGGATGCCAATGGCAAAGGCAAGGCCAAGGCCGATAGCGAACGTATGCATCTGATTTATGAAGTGGTGGAGTTTGTTGGCCGTTGGTCAATGATCGATGTGTTTGTGATCGCCGTGCTTTCGGCGTTGGTACGTATGGGACAGTTGATGAGTATTTATCCAGACATTGGAGCGCTACTGTTCGCCATGGTGGTCATTCTCACCATGTTTGCTGCTATGGCGTTTGATCCCCGTTTAACCTGGGATCGCGCAAATGAAACAATAAAAAAGGAGCCGCAAGGTGACGGAAAGTAATCATGGCGTCGCGGATGTTGAGAAGATCAAGCGCTGGTCGCCGGTGTGGATCATTCCCATTGTCACCGCGTTGATCGGTGCGTGGATCCTGTTTTATCACTTCAGCCATCAAGGGCCGCAAGTGACGTTGGTCACGACCTCTGCCGAAGGGTTGGAAGCGGGAAAAACCAAGATCAAAAGCCGCAGTGTGGATGTCGGTACGGTGGAAAGTGTCACCCTGAGCGAAGACTTGAGTAAAGTGCTGGTGCAGGCTCGCCTGAACTCCGGCATGGAAAAGCTGCTGCGTGACGATTCGGCCTTCTGGGTGGTGAAACCGCAGATTGGCCGTGAAGGCGTCTCTGGGCTGGGAACCTTGTTCTCTGGCGCCTACATTGAATTGCAGCCGGGCAGCAAGGGCAAGGTAGGGAAAGAGGATTATCAACTGCTGGATGCTCCGCCGCTGGCCTCACCCGATGCCAAAGGGTTGCGCGTCATACTGGACAGTGACAAGTCCGGCCAGTTGAACGCTGGCGATCCGGTGTTGTTCCGTGGCTACCGCGTCGGTTCAGTGGAAACCAGCTATTTCGATCCCAAGCTGCGCGCCATGCGCTATCAGCTGTTTATTACCGCGCCTTACGATCAGTTGATCACCACCAACGTCCGGTTCTGGAAAGACAGCGGCGTTGCCTTCGATATGTCCGCACAAGGTATGCGTGTGGAAATGGGATCCTTGGCCACGCTGTTTAGCGGTGGCGTGAGCTTTGACGTGCCTGAAGGTTGGGAGCGTGGCCCTGCGGTGAAAGAAAAGGCCGAGTTTGCCCTGTTCGATAACCAGCGCAATATTCAGGATTCGCTGTATACCGAGCATGTCGATTATCTGGTGTTCTTCTCCGAATCGATCCGTGGCTTGCAGCCAGGGGCACCAGTCGAGTTCCGTGGGATTCGCCTGGGTACCGTGGGGCAAGTGCCGTTCTACAAAGAGGGCATGCGCCAGCAACTGGATAATGACTATCGCATACCGGTGCTGATCCGTATTGAGCCAGAGCGCTTTAACCAAGAGGTGGGTAAGGGCTTCGACGTAGTACAGCATTTGAAAGATGCAGAAGCACGGGGCATACGCGCCTCGCTGAAGTCTGCTAACCTGCTGACCGGAGCGTTATATATCGATCTGGACTTCTATCCAAACGAGAAGCCGTGGAAGGGGCCGCGTGAGCTGTTCGGTTATCCGCTGTTGCCAACTACCGGCAGTGGCCTGGCGCAGATCCAGCAGAAGCTGGTACAGACGCTGGATAAGATCAATTCGATGCCGATCAATCCAATGATCAACGAAGCGACCAAAACGCTGGCCGCAAGCCAGAAGACCATGAAAGAAACGCAGAAAACCATGCAGTCGCTCAATGACATCATCAGCAGTAAAGAGATGAAGGCATTGCCGGAAGATATGCAGAAAACCCTGCAAGAACTCAATCGCAGTATGAAAGGGTTCCAGCCAGGATCGCCTGCCTACAACAAGATGGTCGGTGATATGCAACGTCTCGATCAGGTGCTGCGTGAGCTGCAACCGGTGCTGCGTACCCTGAACGATAAGAGCAACGCCCTGGTATTTGAAGCCGCGGGCAGTAATGACCCTCAGCCGAAGAAGGCCAAAAAATGAAAAAATGGATCCCGGTAGTTCTGGCGCTGTTGCTGAGTGCCTGTAGCAGTACGCCCAACAAGACCTACTATCAGTTACCGGCGTTGGGCACGCCGGCTCAGGTGAGTGGTACCCAGGCGTCACGTCAGCTGTGGTTGGAGCACGTTAGCGTGGCGGATTTCCTGGCGCAGAGTGGGGTGGTCTACCAGACTAACGACGTGCAGTTTGTGATTGGGCAAAACAACCTGTGGGCCAGCCCGTTGGATCAGCAATTGCAGCAGACGTTGGTGACCAACCTGGGCAGCGCTTTGCCGGGTTGGGTGGTGTCATCACAGCCGATGAGCAGCGATCAGGATGTGCTTAACGTCACCATCAGCGGCTTCCATGGCCGCTACGATGGTAAAGCGATCGTGCGTGGTGAATGGGTGCTGAGCCATCAGGGCAGGCTGATCAAGCGGCCATTCAACCTGGAATTGAAACAGGGTGAAGATGGCTATGACGCCTTGGTTCGCACCTTGGCCCAGGGCTGGTTGCAGGAAGCGCAGGAGATTGCCGCACAGGCAGCTCGCCTTTAATCATAGCTTGTAATAATTCGTTCTAAAGCCATCCCGGTGAGACAAAGCAAATGCCTCGCCGGGATTTTTTTATTTTATTATCATGTAATTAAATCCACTCGAGCAATATCAGCCACTTAGCTTATGCGCCGTGCATAGCTCACAAATATGACAACGGTATGAAATTTGAACGTTGATCTTCTCGCCATTTAGGGCTATTCCTTAAATGTGGCTGTATTTCGTGCGGCCATTGTTTTCTTTCCACAAAGTCACAACGAGGGAAATGAGGCATGAAGAGACAGAAAAGAGATCGTTTGGAACGGGCTGAATCACGTGGTTACCAAGCAGGTATTGCAGGGCGTTCAAGGGAACTTTGTCCCTACCAATCTTTAGACGCCCGGGCTAACTGGCTGGGAGGTTGGCGACAAGCCATGGAGGACAGGGCTGTGACCGCTTAAGCGGCTCTCTGTCATGAATTAAGGAACGACCTCCGCCAAACAAGCGGAGGTTTTCGTTTTAAGCGTAAAATTATTCCTGCCAGCGTTTCAGCAAAATACTCGCGTTGACTCCCCCAAAACCAAATCCGTTCGACAGGGCATAGGTCATTGCCATCGGTTCCGGCTTATTGGCCACCAGATGCAAACCGGCGGCGGCAGGGTCTGGATTATCCAGATTCAGAGTGGCCGGAGCGATTTGATCGCGCAGCGCCAGGGCGGTGAAAATGGTTTCCAGGCCGCCTGCGGCTCCCAGCAGATGGCCGGTGGCCGATTTGGTGGAGGTGATAGCGATATGCCCATCGGTGCCGAACAGGTGTTTGATGGCGTTGATTTCACCCAGATCGCCAACCGGGGTTGAGGTGGCGTGTGCATTCAGATGCTGAACCTGATCTGGCGTGACGCCAGCCTGTTTCAGCGCAATCTTCATCGCCCGATAGGCGCCGTCGCCATCTTCGGCCCCGGAAGTCATATGGTAGGCATCCGCACTGGTGCCGTAACCGACAATCTCAGCTAACGGCTTGGCACCGCGTGCCAACGCATGTTCCAACGTCTCGATCACCAACATCCCGGCCCCTTCACCCATCACAAAGCCGTCGCGGGCGCTGTCAAACGGGCGTGACGCTTTGGTTGCGGCATCCGCAGGCGTGGTTGACATGGCTCGGGCAGCGGCAAAGCCCCCCAGGCTAACGGTATCGATAGCGGCTTCCGTTCCGCCACATAAGGCGATATCGGCTTCATCGTTGCGGATCATCCGCACCGCATCGCCAATGGCCTGTACGCCTGCTGCACAGGCGGTGACCGGTGCGCCAATCGGCCCCTTGAATTGATGCTTGATGGAGACATGGCCGGCGGCCAGGTTAACCAAAAAGGAGGGAATGGTGAAAGGAGAGAGGCGCTTAGGCCCGCGGCTATCCGTGGTGCGCACCGCATGGGCGATAGCGGGGAAGCCACCAATGCCGGAGGCGATCACGGTGGCCGTCCGTTCCTGTTTCTCCTCACTATCGGCGTTCCAACCAGCCTGCTTGATGGCTTCGTCAGCGGCGGCCATCGCCAGCAGAATAAAGCGGTCCATTTTCTTTTGGTCTTTCGGTGCCACGCTCAGGTCTGGATCAAAACCGGCAGCGGCATCTTGCTCCAGCGTGGGCACCTGACCGCCGATCTTGACCTGCAAATCTGCCACCATCTCTTCGGGCAGTGGGCTGATCCCTGACTGACCCGCCAACAGGCGTTGCCAGATCGGCTCTACGCCGCAACCTAAAGGAGAGACGGCCCCCATACCGGTGATAACTATACGACGACTGCTCATAGTGACTCCTTGGATGATTCATTAAGTAAGGCGTAGTGATGCTGCATCAGAGAAGCACGGCGTGACATGGCCTCTCCGGCCGCAGGACCTGCCGCTAACGTGATGTGCTGTAGGGCGATAGGTTGCTGGGTTAGCGCATCGATTAATTGAGGCTGTATGGGTTGACCGCTGCGTCGATCGACCAGTTCTGCGCTGTGCGCCCCTTCGCTCAGATGAGTATTTCCCCACTGGAACAACGTCACCAAGACCGGGAAGAAATCCTTGCCGCGCTCGGTGAGCAGATATTGATAGCGTACCGGGCGAGTCTGGTAGCGTTGCTTATATAGAATGCCGCTTTCCACCAAAAATTTAAGCCTGCGGGTCAGCAGCGTGGGGGATAGCCCCAGGCTTTGCTGAAACTCGTCAAATTTGCTCAGGCCATGAAAAGCATCGCGCAGGATCAAGATGCTCCACCATTCCCCCACGCGCCCTAACGAACGGGCGATTGGGCAGGGGGTCGTCGCAAAACTGGTCTTTTTCATGCAGCCCTCTTGGTGAATACATTTATTGTAGTCACTGAGTGGCGATTAAACGACCAGCTCAGTAATAACACAGGGGAAATAAACGGCGACCGAGAGAGGCCGCCGTAGGGCATTAGAACGCTGCTGCGTCCTTGAACAGGCCCACTTTCAGATCGCTGGCGGTATAGATCACTTTGCCATCGCACAGCACTTCGCCATCAGCCACGCCCATAATCAGCTTGCGGATGATCACGCGTTTGAAGTTGATGCGGTAGGTGACCTTTTTAGCGGTTGGCAGTACCTGACCGGTGAACTTCACTTCGCCGACACCCAGCGCACGGCCTTTGCCTTCACCGCCCATCCAGCCGAGGTAGAACCCTACCAACTGCCACATGGCATCCAGACCCAGGCAGCCTGGCATGACCGGATCGCCAATAAAGTGGCAATCGAAGAACCACAGATCCGGATTGATATCGAGCTCAGCTTCTACGTAGCCTTTATTGTGGCTACCACCGTCTTCGGTCATCTTGACCACGCGGTCCATCATTAACATGTTGCCTGATGGCAACGGTGGCCCACCGGCGCCAAACAGTTCGCCACGGCCCGATGCTTCGAGATCTTGTTTCGTATAGGATTCGCGTTTATCTACCATGTTCTCAGTAAACCTTATTTTGATGAAGGACGCAGATTAACTTACACGTGTACGCTGAACAAGTCCGATCAGCCACGGCTGAACCAGTTAAGCCAGCGCAATGGCCACGGCAACGGACGCCGTTCTGGCAACATGGCCTGTGCAATTCGCTCCTGGATGGCGGCCAGCAAGCTCGGCTGCTGCTCCTCGGCGAACGGATAGCCGGTCAATAACGGCAAGGCTTCCGCAACGCTATCTACCGCCCACAGATGGAATTGCCCAACACGCACCGCTTCGACGACGTCTGGGCGCAGGCAAAGGTGCCGTACGTTGCTGGCTGGCAGGATCACGCCCTGTTTGCCCGTCAGGCCGCGGCGTAGACAGACCTCGAAGAAACCTTCGATTTTTTCGTTTGCGCCACCGATCGGTTGCACATTACCAAACTGGTCAACGGAACCTGTCACGGCGATTTGCTGGGTGATCGGCTGCTGTGACAATGCGCTGATCAGGGCGCAGAGTTCGGCTAGTGAGGCGCTATCCCCGTCAACTTCACCGTAGGATTGCTCAAAGACGATCGAAGCGGAGAAGGGCAGTTGCTGATCGAGATCCAGTTCGGAGATCAGGAACGCCTGCATGATCATCATACCTTTGGCGTGCAGATTGCCCCCAAGCTCGGCCTTGCGCTCCACATCGGTAAATTCGCCATCGCCCAGGTGGACTACACAACTGATGCGCGAAGGTTCGCCAAAGCTGCGCGGATGCCCTGGATAATCCAGCACCGACAGGCCGTTAATCTGACCAATCACCTCACCTTCGGTTTCGATCATGATCTGGCCCAGTTCAATCTCGTCCTGCATGCGTTCTGCGAGATAGCTTTCACGCCATTCGCGGGCATTCAGCGCCGCTTCTAACGCTTTAGCGGTGATCTGCTCCTCTTCGGCATACAGAGCGGCCTCAGAAAGCTGCTGGCTGACCCAAAGTGGTGATAGCGGTAGGTTACCCTGGTCACCGGTATGGCGCACCGCCTGGACCATCAGAGGCTGCCAGGCGTCGGCTGCCAGCGGTGGTAATTGCTGTTCGGCGACCACGCTATTGATATAGCCACACCATTGCACCATATCGTCTGGCTCGGTGAGCTGTAGATCGTCTTCATATTCACCGTAGACGGCCTGCCCGCAGACTTCAGGCTCCATATCGTGGAAATCAGCCAGGCCATGGCGATCGCCCACTACAATCAGGCGTAACTCCAACGGCATCGGAGGGATGGAAATCGGCAGTGGCCGGGTTTCATCTGGCGTCAGCCACTGGAACTGGCGCTGGGTAATCATCTGCTTGAGACGCAGCCACAATAGCGGCTGTGCCAATAGGGCACGCGCCGACAGGATCAGCACGCCGCCGTTAGCCTGATGGACCAGGCCCGGTTGCAAGGTGATCGCACCATTGTGCATTCTGACGCAGCCAAATAACTGTTCTGGCTCAACCCATTCCTGGTAAACGCAAGCACCGCCGGCGGCAAAAGGTTCATCGCCGCGCAGGGCATTTTTAATGCTGACGGTGTCGCCTTCAATCACGTAGTGACTGCCTTTAACGGTATTCTGCGGTTGCAACTCTTCTGCCGCTCGGGCGATCAACGCCAGATACTCACGTGTTTCCTGTGCTTTCAACAGCATAAAACGTGGCAGAGACAGCGGATGCAAAAACAGCGTCAGCGCATTCTCCAAACGGGGCTGGATTGCAGAAAAGGCCACGGGTGCCAATTGAGCAGCGGAATCGAAAATCGCCTGATAAGGCGTAGCAGCAGGCAACAGAGATTGCCATTCAAGTCGGTTATTGGTCAAAGTGTTAGATGCAATCGTCAAAAAGGGAAAGCGCGATTATACAAGAATAACGCCAGCTTGATACCTCCAGAGTCATTGTTGAGCATCGGAGTTTGACATTGCCCGATGACTGTGCAAAAAACAGTCAAAAACGGCGGGTAATTGCCGAGGAAAAGTTGGCTAAAGCTGTTATGCTTATTAAAGTTACACGGTCACAGCAGAGTTCACGATGAAATATCAGCAACTGGAAAATCTGGAGAGCGGTTGGAAATGGAAGTACCTGGTGAAAAAGCACCGGGAAGGTGAAGCGATCACCCGCTACATTGAAAACAGCCTTGCTCAGGAGGTCATTGACCAACTGCTGAAGCTGGAAAATGAACCGGTCAAAGTGCTGGCGTGGATCGATGAGCACATGAATCCGACGCTGGATAATCGGATGAAACAAACCATCCGCGCCCGGCGTAAGCGTCATTTCAACTCAGAACATCAGCATACGCGCAAGAAATCGATCGATCTGGAGTTCCTGGTCTGGCAACGTTTGGCTGCGCTGGCGCATCGCCGTGGCGTCACCCTGTCGGAAACTGTCGTACAGCTGATCGAAGATGCCGAGCGAAAAGAGAAGTATGCCAGCCAGATGTCATCGCTGAAACAGGATCTACAGGCGATCCTGGGTAAGGATGATAAATAGCATTACCTAACGTTAGGCCAAAAAAAAACCCCGCAATGCGGGGTTTTTTACTAAGAAGCGCTTACTTAGCCCTGAGGCTGAGAAACAACTTCTTTGATGCCTTTAACTTCGATCTCTACGCGACGATCTGGAGCCAGACATGCGATCTGAGCTGCAGTTGCGCGGCCTGAACGGTAGCCACAAGAGTCACCGGTAACTGGGTTAGCTTTACCCATGCCACGTGCAGAAATCTTGTCTGAAGGGATACCTTTAGACACGAGGTAATCCACAACGCTTTGTGCACGTTGCTCAGACAGGCGCAGGTTGTATTCTGCTGAACCTACTGCATCAGTGAAGCCCAGAACTACAACAGAACCGTCTTTCGGATCCAGTGAGCTCAGTTGGGTGTACAGCTGATCCAGAGCTTGTTGGCCTTCTGGCTTCAGGGTCGCTTTGTTGAACGCGAACAGAACGTCAGAAGTCAGAGTGAACTTCTTGGTCTCAACAACTGGAGCTGGGGCTGGAGCTGGAGCTACTACTGGAGCAGCAACTTCCTGGCCAAAGCGGTAGGAAACACCTACGCTCAGCATGCCGTTGTCTGGACGTGCGCCAACGGTACCTGCATCACCGATGTTGTTAACCCACTGGTAGTCCAGACGGGTAGCCCAGTCACGGTTCAGTGCGTATTCAACACCCACTGCTGCCAATGGAGAAACGCCAGTGTCATGGTTGCCACCGTTAGAGCCAGCACCATCACTGTCTGCACGCCATACCATGCCACCCAGACGAGTGTAGATGTCCAGATCGTTCATGATTGGGTAGCTCAGTTTAGCTGCCAGTTGAACGCCTTGAGCTTTGAAAGAACCGGTGTTAGCGCCGGTATATTTCATACGACCTAACCAGTCGTAGCCCATTTCGAAGCCCAGGTATTGGTTTGCCTGATAGCCAACGAACGCACCAGCACCAATCTGGTCTTTACGTGCGTCGTTATCAACGGTGTAACCGTTACCGTAGAAACCGGTGTCATGGAACTGGGACCAACCCAGTTTAGCACCAGTGTACCAAGTGTCGTCTTTTGGTGCGGCTTGCGCTACTGTAGCGAAACCTGCCAGTGCCACTGCTAATGCGATAGCTGTCTTTTTCATTTTGCGCCTCGTTATCATCCAAATAGGCAATGAGCTTTAAAGCTGCTTTAAGCCCTTGGTTTAAATTCCTTCGCCAAGGTTTGAGCCCTCGTTTGTTACTCTGCCAGTTTTTCTGGCGTTATAGAGCAACCTTGGCGATGTAAAGTCTACAACGTGGCGCGAAAGTTACAAGTGTGATGTGATAAAGCTCTAAAAAAAAACATGGAATTAGACATATCCTCTAACATATCGGGGTGCTAAACGAGACTTTTTTTCACCTGGAAGGTCGCGCCGAACCGCAGCCAACCTCGCTTTTCGCCTGATCTGCCTGCGATTGCCAGACCAAACGATAAAAGTGATGGGAAAAGTCCTAAATTTACTTAATGATACAAAGAAGAGTGAATTTTTAAGGTTGAACAGTGTCTGTCGGCAGCCACGATGTCACGTTGGGGTCGCATAATGAACCCATAGGCATTGCCCAATTCTGCCGCTCTACTTAACCTTAGACGATCCTCTTGTGTCAATTCAGGTAACCAGCCAAGCACCACACTGTAATTTCCTGTCAGTAAAGCCTTCTCCATGGCGTCTACGGTAGCCAGTGGACTGATCTGATTAAGCTGTACGACCTTATCAACCGGCAGGCTGGCCTGTTGCAGCCAGGTTTTGCTCAGTTTCTGCTGCGGGGTCAGCCACAGTAACCAACGTGATTGCCTGCCTAACTGTTGCAACAAAGGCACCAGCAACTGGGCTACGGCGGGTTGCCGCTCATTGTAAACAAGCTCACTGATTAGGCCATTTTCGTTGCCCTCTTGCGCAGGGATCACCGCTTGCTTTGCCGGCATTGAGGATTGGCTAAAATGAGGTTGATAAAGTGATTGAGTACGCATGTCGTCTCCCGCCCGTAGTGTTACTGTATGTATATACAGTATAGCCATCGAAACAGAAGATCAACCCAAATTTTCGTAACGCTTCGCATAATTGAGATTATTTATTGTACGTCTTGAATTTATGATTGGCACGACTAGGGATAATGCGTATTTTTTTTAATTAGTTGTTCCAGTTACGTTTATTCCAACCAAAACATGCCTAATGGCTATGGCTTCATATAAGGAGAGTTAAATGAATGGAGGATCGTTAAGGAGGATCGAACAGGCAAAGTCCTGCTTTGCCGCCCTGGGAAATATTGCCATACGCTCGCAGTTTGGCGGCTATGGCCTGCTGGCGGACGGCACAATGTTTGCGGTCATTACCGAAGGTGAGCTGTATTTGCGTGCAACAGAAAGTCTGGAAACCGCGTTCCGTGAGCGTGGCATGGTGAATATGACCTATTTAAAGCGAGGGGTCCCCATGGTCATGCGCTATTACTGGGTGAATGAAGAGTTGTGGCGGCAGCGTCGCGAACTGTGTGCGCTTGCCTGGCAGGCTCTCTGTGAGACGCGTAAAGAGATTAAGGTGAAAAAAAGCTGCAATGGCAGATTGAAAGATTTACCGAATATTGATGCTTCATTAGAGCGCCAGCTGTGGCGAGCAGGCATATGCAATATTTATGATTTTCGCCTGTTGGGGGCCAGAGATAGCTATCTGAAGTTGCTGCAACAGCAAAAAAATCTGGGCATGAAAGTGCTGATGTCACTGGCGGGTGCCATGGCGGGTTACCACCATGCCGCCTTGCCGAATCTACAAAGGGAGGCGTTGACCGAATGGTTCGAAAACAACGCGCTCTTTCCCTCCTTTGAGGCACGGTCAGAAGACCGTGCCTGCGGCCCACATCTTTGAACTATCAACCGGCTTGAGTAATTTGTGTATTAAGTGCCGTCAGCTCTGGTAGCAATTCGAGCACCAGGCCAATTTGCTGCAACACCAGTTGTTCTTTGCTTTCCGGCTCCGGAACCAGCGCAGTAATACGCTCGGAGAGGGCTTCCAGTGCCTGCGTGATACGCTGACGATCATGAGCGTCGTGGTGTAATGCACCATCAACATAGCAAACCGCATCGTTGAGCAAATCCAGCACGGCGGCACTTTCCAGGCGCTCACGGTGGGCACCCAGGGCAGAAATATAGCTCAGCAAGGTATGGTTAAGGCACAGCAGGCGAAATGCCGCTTCCTGAATGGTTTTATCGGCTTTAGGGTCGGCAGACATGTTAGAGATCACCGACGCCAATTCGGCATCGCTATTATGGGCATCGCGGCGGGCAATACGATAAGGCAGGCCGTTATCCTTGCCCTGATGGTATTGCACCAGAATGGCATCCAGATAGCGGCAGTCGGCATTCAGTGTCTTACGCACCATGGCCGGTAACTGACGGAACTTCCAGTCTGGCCAGATAAAACTCACCGCTGCCCAGGCGATGGCACAACCCAGCAGGGTATCGTAGACGCGCGGGGCAGCCACTTCGAACCCTTCGCCCAGCAGGTTAAAGCATAGCAAGACCAACAGGGTGATAAACATCGTGGCGTGGGCATATTGCACGGTTCGGAAGGCGAAGAACAACACGCCCGAGATCACGATCAGAATCAACTGCCCTTCCAGCGAGGGCACAAAATACAGGATCGGCAGCCCGATCAAAATGCCAGCCAGAGTGCCGATGATCCTTAACGCCAAGCGCCTGCGGGTGGCGTTGTAGTTGGGCTGGCAGACAAACAGGCTGGTCAGCAGGATCCAATAACCGTGCTGCATCCCGGTCAGTTGAATAAACGCATAGCCTACGCACAGCACCACAGACATACGGATGGCGTGGCGGAATAGGGCGGATTGTGGTGTCAGGTGGCGGCTGATACGCAGGCGAATATCGCTCCAACCGGTGAGCCGGTCGTCTGACAGGTTGTTTTCCTCGGTTTGGCCACTCGCCAAGGATTGCTCAGACTCGATATTGGCCAACTGGGCGTCAATTGCCCGTAAATTCTTCAGCAGATGGGATAGCGCTCTGGTCAGTTCGCGATTTTCTGGGGTAATGGTAACCCGGGTCAGCGCCTCTTCCAGGCGTGAAAAAGCGGGCTCAAAACGCGGGCTATGCAGATATTTCTGCCGTAATAGTATCGACTGCGCCAGTTGCTGGCAGGCACGGGCCTGCTTGGCCAGCAGCCGCTGGAAGCGGAACAGAATATCGCTGTGGCGGAACTGTTGGCTTAGCGCCTGATACTGTACGTGAGAAGAACTGGCGCGCTCATGGATATCCTGAGCGACAAAATAGTAGTGCAGCGTTCTGCGGGTGCCGCGCTGGCCACGGTCGCCTTTCAAGCGGGTCAGCAGTGAAGCCTTGGTCAGGTTAAGCGTGGTGACCAGTGTGCTGTTAGCCATCGCCACGTCTACCCACGGCAGATCGGCGTCCGATTCGGCATCTGGATCGAACAGGTTGGCCTTGGCATCCAGGTAGTTGGCCAACTGTTCATAGCAGCGGGCCAGGTTTTCCTGTAGGGGCTTGATAGGGAATAGCAGATGGCCGATCAGCGTCAGCAAGTTGTACCAAACGGCACCGATAATCAGCAGGGTAGGTTGCTGGTACCAGGCGTCGTACATGGAGGTGCCAAGCATGGTGTAGACGGCGATCAGCAAGGCACCGAAGGCGATAGTGGCGTAACGCTGCCCTAATGCCCCCAACAGGATAAAACCGCAGGTTGAGGTCGTCAGCCCGAGGGCAAACAGCCAGGGGTAAGGAAACAGCAGTTCAATCGATGTCGAGGCCACGAAAAAGCAAACTAGCGTAATGAGCAGATTTCGCAATCTTCCTGCCAGCCGGTCGTCCAGATCCGCTAGCGCGGCGGCAACGACACCCAGCGTTAACGGAATGGTCAGTTTAGGGACGCCCAACCACCACGGCACCGCAGAGGCCCCGGCCAGAGCGATAAAAATACGCAGGTTATAAAGCAGGTTACTGTTATAGGTATAACGCCGAATTTTGGGTGCTAAAGAGAGCACGACAAGCTCCTAAATGGGAGAAAAGTTAACGCGATTAAAAGCGGCGGCGGGCGTTCTCGATCCGCGCCTGTTGGGCCACCTCAACCGGAACGACGCGGCGGCCTACCGGCCACAGGGCGATAGCGGCTATCTTGAAATTGGCGATGCCTACCGGAATACCAATAATGGTGATGCACTGGGCGATACCCGCAATAATGTGTGACAGGCACAGCCACCAGCCGAACAGGACCAGCCAGACGATATTCAGCAAAGAACCGCCAGCAGCCAGCAGGGCATTACTTTTTTCTGGGTATAATTCATCGACATGGATCGCTTCGTTGCCAAATGGCAGCAAGGAGATTTTGGTAATTTCCCAGCAGGAGCGGGTTAATGGCAGGGTGAAAATCAACACGACGCTGAAGAAGGTGGCAATCAGCCAGCCAAGCGTGGTGAAAAAACCACCCAAAACGAAATTAAGAACGTTCAATACAGTACGCATAGTCGTCATTCTGCTCTAATGATGGCCAAAGGCACGGGGGAAGTATTCATCAGCATAACGCAAAAACTATTCTACCCTTTTTTTAACGCTAGAGTGCCATTGCTTAACGCGGGTAAACTGATAGCAATTCTACTCTATGGATTTCAAGCCGCAGCTTGAAAGACGACGGGTATATCTCAACTTGATTATGGCGTGGGCATATGGAACTTAAAGCGACATCGCTGGGCAAGCACCTGGCACAGCACCCTTACAACCGCGTACGGTTGTTGCATGCTGGCGTTGAGGTGAGCGGCGAGAAGCATGAATACTTGATCCCTTTCAACCAGTTGATCCAGGTGCGTTGTAAACGCGGGATCGTCTGGGGGGAGCTCGAGTTCGAACTGCCGGATGAAAAGGTTGTGCGCCTACACGGTACCGAATGGCAGGAAACCCAACGCTTTTACCACTACTTGCAGCAGTCTTGGCAGCAGTGGAGTAGCGAGATGAGTGAAGTGAGCGCCGAGGTATTGCAACAGCAGGTCGATCATATCCGCCAAATTGAGCAACAGGACAAGTGGTTCAAGCGTGCCGAATTGAGCAACTTGCAGCAGCAGATCCGCCAATCGTTTGGCGCATTGCCAATGCCGGTGGCGCGGCTGGAAGAGTTTGAAAACTGCCGTGAAAGTTATCACTTGTGCCAGCAGTGGCTCAAGTCTGGCCTACGCAGCGTGGCGCAACGCAATCAACTGTGGTGCGACCGGATGCTGGAAACCCACCAGGATTTCTTCCAGACCGTTGAAACGTCACCGTTGAATGAATCGCAAAGCCGGGCCGTGGTGAATGGCGAGGATACCGTGCTGGTGCTCGCAGGAGCCGGTAGTGGCAAGACCTCGGTGCTGGTGGCGCGGGCGGGTTGGCTGCTACTGCGTCAAGAGGCCGAGCCTGAGCAGATCCTGTTGTTGGCATTTGGGCGCAAAGCCGCCGAAGAGATGAACGAACGCATCCAGGAACGTTTGGGCAGCGTGGCGATACAGGCGAAAACGTTCCATGCGCTGGCACTGCAGATTATCCAGCAGGGTAGCCGCAAAGCGCCTGCGATCAGCAAGTTGGAAACCGACAGTAAAGCGCGCCGGACGTTGCTGATCACCCACTGGCAGCAACAGTGCAGCGAGAAAAAAGCGCAGGCCAAAGGCTGGCGACAATGGTTAACGGAAGAGCTGGAGTGGGAATTGCCCGAGGGCGATTTCTGGCATGACAAGCGTCTGGCAGAGCGTTTGAGTGGGCGCCTGGAGCGCTGGCTTGGCTTGATGCGCACCCACGGAGGTAGCCAGGCCGAAATGATAGAGCAGGCTGACGAAGAGATCCGCGATCTGTTCAGCAAACGCATTCGCCTGATGGCACCGTTGCTGAAAGCGTGGAAAACCGCGCTGAAGGATGAGGGAGCGGTCGACTTTGCCGGGCTGATCCATCAAGCCGTCAATCTGTTGGAAAAAGGGCGCTTTATCAGCCCGTGGAAACATATTCTGGTGGACGAGTTCCAGGATATCTCACCGCAGCGTGCGCAGCTGCTGGCGGCGCTGCGTAAGCAAAACAAGCAGACCAGCCTGTTTGCGGTCGGCGATGATTGGCAGGCGATTTACCGTTTCAGCGGGGCAGAGCTGTCGCTGACCACCGCCTTTGCCGAGAACTTTGGCGTAGGCGATCAGTGTGCGCTGGATACCACCTACCGCTTTAACGATCGGATTGGTGAAGTGGCCAACGGCTTTATACAGCAGAACCCGCACCAGTTGAAAAAGCCGCTCAATAGCCTGACCAAGGGCAACAAGAAGTCGGTGGTTATCCTGCCACAGGAGCAGTTGGAAGCGTTGCTGGACAAGCTAAGTGGCTATGCGAAGCCGCAAGAACGGATCTTGGTGCTGGCGCGCTACCACCATCTCAAGCCAGAGGTATTGCAAAAGGCGGCAACGCGTTGGCCGAAGCTGAATATCGAGTTTATGACCATTCATGCCAGCAAAGGCCAACAGGCCGACTACGTGATCATTGCCGGGCTGTATGAAGGCAAGGATGGATTCCCGGCGGAGGTCCGTGAATCCGTGCTTGAAGAGGTATTATTGCCTCAGCCAGAGGATTTCCCGGATGCGGAGGAGCGGCGTTTGCTCTATGTCGCCCTCACGCGGGCCAGACATCAGGTTTGGTTATTACAAGATCGCGAACGCCCGTCGGTATTTATCGAGCAGTTGCAAGATATTGGCGTGCCGTCGCAAAGAAAGCCGTAAACCACAGGCCTGAGACTGCTGACAAATCATCACCGTGCTCCCAACGTAGGGGGCCATGCAGCCCCCGCTGGATAATCAATGGGTTAGCAGATGCTGGTGTAGATGGATTCCGACCAATTCAGCAATATTGCCACTTTGTCATCAATCTGAGGCCTGGTATTCCACCAGGCCTTGGGCATTATTTCAGGCGTTCGGCGAGGTACTTTTCGTAATCAGGAATGGCGATCACCACTTCGCTCTTGAACAGCGAAGAGTCGATCAGGAAATCGGCGGTGGAGCGGTTAGTCGCCACCGGGATGTTCCAGACCGTGGCCAGGCGCAGCAAGGCTTTGACATCCGGGTCGTGGGGGACGGCGTTTAGCGGATCCCAGAAGAAGATCAGCATATCGATCTTGCCTTCGGATATCAGTGCACCGACTTGCTGATCGCCGCCCATCGGGCCACTCAGCATGCTCTGCACCGGGATACCGCTGGCCCGCTGGATCAAATTGCCAGTAGTGCCCGTGGCATACAGCTGATGCTGGGCAAGTATTTCCTTATTGTCTTCAACCCATTTCAGCAAGGCCTGCTTGCGATGGTCGTGAGCAACGAGCGCAATATGCTTGCGCGCTGCGATGGTGCGGGTGGTTTGTTCCATGTCGCTATCCTTGGAAAATCGAATGATTCGCCACAGATTACTGAAACTGTATTTCACTGCCTAGTGCTAACGCGGGAAATTGCGAACAAAACACACCTTTATGGCATAAAGGCGTGGTTGGCTGCAGTTACGGTTGCGAGATTGGCCGGCCCAGGCGATAAACCGCTTTTGCGTCTCGGGATCAGCTTGCTGGACCCCGTACATTTCTCGGCAATGTTGTCACCGTTCAGGGGGTAACCGCTGCGATCACGCTGGCACGCAGATGCGCTAATGCCGGAACGGAGGCCTTGCGATTTTGAGCGTTATAATCAGCAACGATCTTTTCCAGGTCATTCTCATTGGATGAGGTTGTTAGCGGTAATACATCTTGTTTGATCGCCAACGGTTTACCATGGTTGCCCAGAATTTTATAATTCGGTGCTTTATCAAACCGCTGGGCATCCTGCTCATTTTCGAGACGCGGTAGCTCGATGGTGACAGCGCTGACGTTTTGACTGTTGAACACCACAATCTGCGCGGATGAAGTGTAAAGCACCTGAGAGCGCGGCTCTTTACGTACGGATTTGGTGACTTTGAACAACAGCTGATGCTGCCCGCCATTTAATTCCAGACTATCGGCCCCTTTTAACAACGAGCCCGTCATTTGCTTGCCGTCGACCATCATCAGTTCGATGTCCGGGGAAAGCTTCAGGGTCGTAGCTGCGGCCGAAACGCTTAGCGATATTCCAAGCAGCCCCGCAACCACCAGACCAAATTTCATTGTTACTTCCTTTTCGTGGAACAGGATGACTAGTGTTGGATACGCCACTAGTTATGTCAAATCTTTTCAGAATGCCGTTTAATTTACATTTACACACATTTTGATGGTATTTGAAACATAACATTGGGTCAAACCAGCCTGCGAGCAGTATAGACGCAGACTGATAACAAATTTTAACTGATGTTGGCGTTTCGGTTACACTGATGAAGTGCTTTTTGGTAAAAAATCAGGAGCGAAAAATGCAAGACCTAGCAATTGCAGAGGTACTCAAGCAGGTCAAAACCATTGCGCTGGTGGGCGCCAGTGATAAACCGGCTCGAGCCAGCTATGGCGTAATGGTTTATTTATTGGCGCAAGGCTATCAGGTCATTCCGGTGAGCCCGAAGCTGGCCGGGCAGACGCTGCTTGGGCAGGTGGTTTATGCCACATTGGAGGACATTCCTCATCCTGTCGATATGGTGGACGTGTTTCGTAACTCGGAGGCGGCGTATGGGGTAGCACAGGAGGCTATTGCGATAGGTGCCAAGGTGCTGTGGTTACAAATCGGGGTGATCAACGAACAGGCGGAAACATTGGCCAAACAGGCCGGGTTAACGGTGATTATGGATCGTTGCCCGAAGATTGAAATCCCGCGCCTGGGATTGGCACGCTGATTGTGTGAAAACGCCAGGGTTGGCCCTGGCGTTTGAGACTGCTGATAGACTTCAACCAGTGACGCTACGTAGAGGCGCTGGTTTCTCAGGCTTGACGTTTAGTTACGCAGCCGGGGGGCCTGCAACTGGTTGCGAATGGATTCTGCCAGCTCATCCAGAGAAGGCTGTTCAGGGTGTGCATCCTGTGCTTCCCCCGCCAACTGCGCTTCGGCCAGATAAGTGTGAACCGGCTGGCCTTCATCGTCCTCCATCACCACGTGATACCACGGGGCTAGGCGCAACTCGTCGTTGGCTGCAATCTCGTCTGCTTTTGGGTGCTCCAGAGAGTATTCTGGATCGACATCAATCACCACCCCCAAATACCCCAGCAGCCGGTGACGAACCTGCTGACCGATACCGAATTTGCTGGCTATCATATGACCTCCTGAGAAACAGTGCATTGAACTCTATATGAGGACAAAAACAGCGCATTTCAAGTTACATCACCCGGCACGCAAACCCTTTCAGATACAAGCCTTCAGGATAAGTCGCAATCACCGGGTGATCGGCAGCCTGTCGGAACTGCTCTACAAATTGTACATCACGCCCGGCATCTACGGCAGCATCGGCCAAAATTTTCTGGAACAGATCGGTCGGCATCAGGCCAGAGCAGGAGAAGCTGAGCAGAATGCCGCCCGGGTTCAGCAACTGGAAGGCTAACATATTGATGTCTTTATAACCGCGACAGGCGCTGGCCAACTGATTTTTGTTTTCGACAAACTTCGGTGGATCCATGATGATCAGGTCGAATTTCTCACCCTGCGTGCGGTAGTTGCGCAGCAGTTGGAATACGTCATCACGTACAAACTCGGCCTTGCTCAAATCCAACTGGTTCAGTTCGACGTTCTGCTTGGCGATATCCAGCGCGGCCTGCGATGTATCTACGCTAATGACCTGCTCACACCCGCCCATCAAGGCAGACACCGCGAAAGCGCCGGTGTACGAGAAGCAGTTGAGCACGCGTCGGCCTGCGGAATAGTTACGCGCAGCCAGGCGGCTATCACGCTGATCGAGATAAAAACCGGTCTTGTGGCCTTGTTGAATGTCCACCAGCAGTTTCATACCATGCTCGGTGATCGGCAGCAGGGCAGGAGGAAGATCGCCCAGCACCGGGCCTTGGGTGAGCGGCAAGCCCTCTTTTTTACGTACGGCAACGTCTGAACGATCGTAGATCGCGCAGTCTGGATAGCAGTGCTGGAGAGCAGAAAGCAGCGGGGCGCGCTGATATTCGGCACCGGCGGACAGTAACTGTAAAACCAGGAAGTTCTGGAAGCGATCGATGGTGATCCCCGGCATACCGTCAGATTCACCGGCGATCAGGCGATAACCGTCCAGCCCGTCACGCTTTGCGACCCAATCACGCCAGCTCTGTGCCTGTTGCAAGCGATTGATAAAGAATGCGATATCAATATCTTCGTCCTGCTTGAAGGTCCAGACGCGTGCGCGAATTTGCGATTCTGGTGAATAGGCACCGCGTGCCAGCCATTTGCCCTGGCTGTCATGGATATCGATGGTTTCGCCGGACTGGGCTTTACCCTCGACACGGAGAACAGCGCCAGAGAAAATCCACGGGTGGCGACGGAGTAAGGACTTTTCACGTCCTTTGGCAAGGATCAAGCGTGCGGTCATAATTAAGTATGCTGCCAGATAGAGAAAAAAGAGTGACACACTCTGGGCATCAGCGCAGAGAATGCCTGTAATGAAATCGATCAGGAGCCGATTATGACACAAGTTTGTATTGCCGCGTATGTCTATGGTGTGGTGCAGGGGGTAGGATTTCGCTATAACACTCAACATCAGGCTACGGCTTTGGGGTTAACCGGCTATGCGCGTAATCTGGATGATGGCAGCGTGGAAGTGCTGGCCTGTGGCGAACAACAGGCCGTTGACCAACTGATGGCGTGGCTGAAAAGCGGCGGCCCACGCAGCGCCCGCGTTGACCGCGTGCTGGTGGAACCGCGTGGGGTTGCCGAATATAAGGGCTTCAGTATTCGCTATTAACCCGTGGCTAGATACACTTCACCGGCTTTGGCAACCCGGCGATCTTGGTCGCCTGTTTGGCCGGGCCTTTCGGGAACAGGCGATACAGGTAGCGGCTGCTGCCTTTCTCTTCGCCGTATTTTTGCGCCATCGCCTTTACCAGCATGCGAATGGCCGGTGAGGTATTAAATTCCTGATAGAAGCTACGCACAAAGCGTACGACTTCCCAATGCGCTTCGCTCAGTTCAATCTCTTCCTGTGCCGCTAACAGCGGGGCCAGCCCTTCGTGCCAGTCGGCGCTGTTTTTCAGGTAGCCCTGGGCGTCAGTTTCAATCGTCTGACCTTCAAACTCCAACATACAGCCTCGGTGATTGGTAATTTATTGCGGGCCACAGTCTAGCAAACTTTTGCTCCGGCAAAAATAAAGCCCCGCAATGCGGGGCTCAGGTCAAAACAAATGCGCTGTATCAGTTGCTGCGGGCGAAGCCCAGAATGCTCAACAGGCTGATAAACATGTTGTACAGCGAAACATACAGGCTGACGGTGGCACGGATATAGTTGGTTTCACCGCCATGAATGATGTTGCTGGTTTCCCACAGCATGGCACCGGCAGAGAACAGAATAAACAGTGCGCTAATGGCCAGGTGCAGGGCAGGGATCTGCAAGAACAGGTTGGCGATAACCGCCACCAGCAGCACCACGAAGCCCGCCATCATCATGCCAGACAGGAACGACATGTCTTTACGGGTGGTCAGTACATAGGCCGAACAGCAGAAGAACACCACTGCGGTACCGCCCAGCGCCAGCATGATCAGGTCACCCGCGCCAGCGTTCAGGAACGAACTCAGGATCGGGCCAAGGGCGTAGCCCATAAAGCCGGTGAAGGCGAAGGCTGCCAGAATACCGGCAGGGCTATTGGCCAGCTTATGGGTCAGGAACATCAAACCATAAAAGCCGACCAGCATTAACAGCAGCCCAGGAGCCGGTAAGCCCAGCATGGTGCTGGCGGTTGCGGTCAGTGCTGAAAAGGCCAGCGTTAACGACAGTAGAAAATAGGTGTTACGCAAGACTTTATGCGTGCTTAGCAAAGAGTCGCGCGAGGAGGATGAGACGACAATGCGGTCCATATGATCTCTCTTATCAGGTCATCACAAAATTAATCATGATGATAGTGCAGTGCAAGCCATTGATTAAAGATTGTTTACCATTCTTTACCCTACGTGACTACTAGGGTATTGCCGCACCCCGATTGTTGATTTCTTCATCGGTCAGCTTGCAGATGCCGTTTTTTCGTTCGGTTGAACGGTTTCAGGCTTTACAACGGGATCGGCTGTGTTTATAGTTCGCTGCATTACGGAGGGGTGGCCGAGTGGCTGAAGGCAACGGTCTTGAAAACCGTCGACGGGAAACCGTTCCAGAGTTCGAATCTCTGCTCCTCCGCCATTTTTTTGACTAGTAGTCTATCGCGAAGTCTATTGAAGCCAAAGCCAGCAAGGCTTCAATATCGAAGGCATTATCTCCTCGTCTAGTGAAATTAACTCAACTCTACATAGAGTTATGGATGATTTTTTGTATAGTTTCCTGTTCTATAGGTCCTCAACAAACTATTCGCATGCCGCCGCTTTCCGACCACCAAATCAGGCTCTCCAAGCTTGACGCCGAGACCTACCGCATAACTGACGGCTTCGGCCCATCCCTCTCCATCGAGCCCACTGGTTCCCGATTATCCTGGGCAGCACAGTATTTTCTTACTTGCCTACGCTAATGCGATAGAGCCGCTATTTGCAATAGTGCTATCAACTTTGTATAAAATTTTCGACAGAGCCCAGAGGTATGCTCAGGCAACACACAAAAAACAGCATATTACCTGACGAAACCTTAATGCGACAGAACCGAAGGGAGCTCAGGTCATGAATATCCCCGAAGCTGCGCGGCTCATATCAATACCGTGTTACGCCCATATACTAAAAGAATATCAAGAGCCTATATGAAATCAAATAAAGTACTTCTCCTTGTTGTTTATAAATTTATTTTCAGTGAATACATGACCGGCTTTAAGAAGTATTTTTTTATTTTTGGAATCGTGTGTACTTCTCTTATTCCTATTAGCTTCTACTATTCTCCCTGAGCTGTCGACCTCAAATTTTTCAGAAAATTTTAAGGTAAGATACGCAGTGCTATCTGCATTAAACATTAAAAAATGGGCTCTCCAGCGAGGGTCTTTTAATTTTTTTATAAACTCATCTCTATGCATGGGATGAACATGAGCTTCACTCTTTAACTCAAGCCCTTCCCTTATGTAATCATCAGGTATATCTTTAGGGTTTGATAAAAAGTGCTCAAGACTCTCTATTATACTATTTTCCAATGTATCATCTGCTAGATAAATGGAGTGACCCCGAACCCGTAGACAAATCTGGCCTATATTTTGAGCATAGGAGGAGTCTATGGGCACACCACGATTTACCCCTGAATTTAAGGAAGAAGCTGTCCGCCAGATCACTGAGCGGGGCTATTCCGTTGTCGACGTTTCAGAACGCCTTGGCGTGTCGGCACACAGTCTTTATAAATGGGTCCGTTCCGTAAAACCTGATAATAGCGGACATCAGGCCCAGGATTTACTGGAGGCCAGAACGGAGATCCTCAAGCTGAAAGCACAGCTTAAACGTACTGAGGAAGAACGAGATATTCTGAAAAAGGCAGCGCGGTACTTTGCAAGGGAGCCCGACTAAAGTACCGCTTCATCAACGATCACCGTGATGTCTGGTCGATCGCAGCTATGTGTCGGGTTCTAAAAGTTGCCCGTGCCGGATTTTACGTCTGGCTTCATTGCCCTGTCTCTGCTGGAGAAAAGGATAACCAGCGATTATTGGAGTTAATCCGAAACTCTTATGCACTAAGCGGCGGTGTTTACGGTTATCGCAGGGTTCACTGCGATCTGCGTGAAGTCGGTGAGGCGTGTAGCAGAAACCGGGTAGCCAAGATCATGAAACAAAACAGGATACGTGCCGTACATGGTTACAAGATACCTCGTGGTACCAGAGGACGGCCGTCACTGATAGCCCCTAACCGTGTGCAGCGGGAGTTCACGGTTGTGAAACCTAATCAGGTCTGGGTAACGGATATTACCTATAGTGTGCCCGGAGTTCAGGGCGAGCAAGGATGCTCAAATGAACCACGAGTCTGTCTGGAATATTGAACCGGTAACTCATGACGAGAAGCCCAACAATCCCACCGGGTGTGACGGTGGAGAACCTGAGCGGCAGTGACCTACGGCATGCCTGCAGGGTGATGTAACCCGCTGACAACGGGGATTGAGGCGAGATCACTAAGCTGAGATGATCCTCAAGGTTAAGTACTGAAAGGTTGAAGAACATGAACCCGTTAATCCGCCTCTGTGGGTTGAAAAAGTCACCATGACCTACGTGATCTGACAGGTCATGCAGGGGGAACCGGCAACGATAAATAGCTGTTACCGGACGAAGATAATCAGACATGTAAGCTGAATATCGGGTCAGCAGTTTTTTTTTCTCACAGTCCGAACTGCTGCTCCCTGCCAACTTGCGGCAAGCAAGGATAAAGAGTGCGACGGGCAGCCTCCTCAGCATGTCTGAGTCCAGACAGGTGAACCGGGGAAGATCAGTTGCGAATGTTAAGGGGGCATGGCCCCGATGACGCACTGGCTGGCGGAGCTTCCGTAGTAGTCCGCGATGGGGAAAGCCCATTACATGGCGAAGGGAAGCAGTCTAAAGGTATTTGTGAAGCGTATTAACTGACCCTACGAGGTGAAGACCTTTGATAATCAGCGAAATGCAACGCAAGCTTGCCACATGGACAGCAGCAGACCCGTCACGACGGGTTGAGCGGCTGCTGCGTCTGATAACACTCTGCCGGGCCAATAACCTGGCCCCGAGTATGAGTCGGCGTGGCAACTGCTGGGATAATGCTGTGGCAGAATCGTTCTTCAGTTCGCTAAAAAAAGAACGTGTCAGAAAGCGAATATATAAAACCCGGGACATGGCCCGGGCGGATATCTTCGATTATATTGAAGTGTTCTACAACCGTACCCGGCGCCACAGTCATCTCGGTGGCGTAAGTCCAGAGGCCTTCGAAAAGGCCTCGCCGTGAGGACAGAAACTGTCTACTGGGATATGGTCACTCCAACTTGCTGCATTTCACCAACCATCACCGAGGAAGTGCTTTTGGACTTTAGGGTCGAATCGGTGTTTGAGTGCGTACTCCTGACTTTCGGATTGAGCTTTCCGAACAGACTCTTTATAGCTTTTGACGCTATCCAATTCGGATATTTTTTCGTCCAAAACCTCAAGTTTTCTTGAGAGCGTCTCTATGGTCTTCGCCTTATCCATGTTAGGCTTTTTTTGATTTACTTCAGATTTTATAAAGTTGTCCTTGACCTTCTCGATGTTGCCGCGCAGTTTCGTCAGAGACGCACTCAACTGTGCGGGCGACCTGGAAAGAATATTCGTTAGGCCCGCTCCAAGAGGAGCTGGAGCATTAGATTTATTTTGTGCGAGTAGCGTAACGATTTCGGTCATAAGCTTCTTGTGAGAAGTATTCAAGGCACCTAGTTCTTTCTTCGTCACTTTGTCCGGTTGGGATTTTCCATTTCCTTGTTGTTGTTCGGAAACTTGCCATATCATGTCACGGATTAGTTGTGCACTGCCATTTTTTCCCCCTGGGGTTTGGCGACTCATCTTTTCGATGGTACTAAAGTTGTCCTTTAGAGTTTCACGCTCGGGCCGGGTTAGCATAGTGAGGGGAGACTGCCGTATGTCTTTCAATAGTTTTAGAAGGGTACCAGTGGAGGCTTTGCTCGACTTTTCACATTGGGGCCGCACATTTTTGAAAAACTTGCGCAAGGCTGGGATTTTTGCCAATAGATGTCATAGGTATTTTTCCAAATAGGTTATCAGATAAAAAATGGGAATTTTTCCATAGACGGCGACAATTCAACATACGTCGGGCTTGCTCTGCCAATGGCAGATAGAGCGTTTGCGAATTCAAGCCGTCGAGGCCTCAGTCGGTGATTCGCTAAGGCTTATGGAGCGATCCCCACCTCATTTTGGTCACGTAGAACCCAGCCAGTCATTTTCATGATACTATCATCGGAGTTCTTTTCCGGAGGCTCTATGAGCTTCACTAGCATTTATAGAGTGACGTAGAGACACGACTTGTTTCTGCCATAGTCGCTAGCATCATCCCTGCAGTACATGCATAATACCTATTCCTTGGTCGCGAAAAATGATGGGCTGTGGTGGCGCCGCGTACCGTTTAGCCGTCAGCAGGACATCGATGGTCTGGCCCGCAGTATCGACTGCCCGGTACAGATATTTCCACTGGTCTTTAATATTTTAGTTCATATCACTGATTGACATGATGTTTTTTTATTTTTCCCTCGGTATATCATCCCGTATGCCAATTCCGTCTGGCTTGCGCTGGTATCCCTGAAAATACATCGGACAGGTAATCATCCATCTCCAGTTTCATTTCGTTGCCAGTGCTCCCGGATAGTGTCTGGCGATAATGTCATTCAGCTTATCAACCAGTTCGGATCGCTTAAATCTGATATGCGCTGTTCCCTTCTGAAAATATGGACTGACCATCGAGTACATCAGCATGCGCTCAACGTTGGCTAAACTGTCACGTTGCCATCCCCAGTCGAGTCCAAACCCCATTGGTCGTGCTTTACGACACCCTCGAAAATAATTTTTTTCCCGAACATGCAGGGGCTATTCTATTTGTAGTCCCGGTTAAGATTTTTGAACAAGTTGATAACACCTCGCTCAAACACTTCTTCTTTGCTCTGATGCAACTGCTCGAAAGTCGCCAGAATATTGGCCTCGCTAATCTCCGGTAGTTCCTCCTCATCCAGGCTCTTGTGCCATTCGCCACGGGCTTGCGCGTCCATCAGCGAAATCTTCAGATTTCAGCATCCGATCCCGCCAGATGCTACTCTATGTTGCGAGTGATGGCTTTCATTGCGGTTTCCGTCTTCTCCGTAAACCAGCAGTCATAGCGATGCCCCGGTCGCATGGCCCATTCTTTTGCCATTCCACCTCCGATACTGCTGGTCAGCGTCGATATTTCATCAAACTGGTGGATAAGGGCCTCAATTTGCATCAGTGCAGCGTTTCGTCCAGAAACGATACGCTCAATGCTGGTGGAGCAAATGATTTCCGTATGGTAGGTGAGCACTCGTTGCGGGGGGACGAAGCAAGGCGGATTGCCGTGATGAAGTTGACGGCATGCAAGCTTAACAGTGGATGGCACTGAACCGGTTAGTTGCTGGCTTACTGCACGTATTACGTCGCTAAGTTGACATTGGTTATAATTGATTGTTTTTATTTTATTTTTTGTTTATCTAATGATTGATCAAGTTTATATAAATAGGGGGGGCTATTGATTATATCTATGCTCCCCCTTTGCAGCCTGATTTACAGGGTGTGATTGTGTTTGAATCATTATTCAATCATGTTTGTTTCGGAAAACAAAACTACTCTGTGCTCCGCTCAACTGCGAGGTGGTCTGTTGAATCATCTTATCGGCTGAAAAAGAAGAATATATTTTCTATTTTGCTGCGAAACAAACTCACCCTGTGAGAGATACTGGCTGGGTTAATATTTAAACTCTATTAAGGAATTTTATGAAAAACGCAAATGCAATTATCAAGAGCGCAATCTTTGCTGCGCTGGCCATGACTGGTTTTACTGCACATGCGGCAAGTAATGCTCAAACTGTTATTACCGGTGATGTTGTTGCCGCAACCTGTGAGTTGGAAGCTACGCCAACTGTGGATCTCGGTAACTGGGCTGCAAGCGAATTTGATAAAGTTGGGCCACATAAAGAAACTCAAGATCTTACGCTTGGCATTAGCGGTTGTAAGGGGGCGCTTAAAGAAGGGGGGGCAATTTCCGCAATGGTTCGTGGCTATAATATTGAAGGCTCTCCTACTGTTTTTAGCAAGTCTGGCTCCACCAACACTGTTGGTGTGCAATTGAGCGATGCTAAAGGCACTGTTATTGCTAACGGTGGAGATATTCTGATTGCTAGCCAGTCTAAACTGGACCCAGAGGGGCAAGCGAATTCCAGCTTAGATGGCCATACAGTAAAGTTGAAAGCGCAGCTGTTTAGTACTACTGCACAAACGAACATTCAGCATGTAGAAGCCCCAATTAATTTCAGTATTATTTATAACTAAGATCTACCTGTTAGCCTTAGCATACAGATTTTAGTTAAACCGTAGCAGCCAAGGACGGCACTACTTTAATTGAGAGGAGCAGATAATGTCTCAATTATTAAAGTTTGGGTGTTCAATATTTTTATTACTATTAACGAAAATAGCCGTGGCTGCAGGAGTCGGTATCAATGCAACCCGCGTTATTTACCCCGAAAAAAATCAATCTGTTTCTATTGGGGTACGAAATACCAGCCAAGATAATGTTTATTTGTTGCAGACCAGGGTGTTGTCTGATCTCAAAGGGGGCGAGCAAAAAATATTCCATGCATCGCCGCCTATTTTCAGAATGGAGCCAGATTCGTTGCACAAAGTGCGTATCAAAGGTGATACAGCAACGCTGCCAAAGGATCGTGAGTCGGTTTTTTATTTTCAGGCAACGGCTATCCCTAGCAGCAAACTTGTAGCGGATCACTCCAGCGAAGGCCACCTTTCGGCAGGGATGAAAATTTCCATGACGAATACGATCAAGCTCTTCTATCGTCCCGCTGGGTTAGCAATGACTCCTTCAGTGGCCGGGCGCTCTCTTCAGGTAATGTTGAGTCCTGGGGGCATTAAGTTGAAGAATACATCGCCCTATTATCTCAGTTTTGCCGAAATCACCGTTAATGGAAAAGCCTTATCCCTGAAGGAAAACCAGCAAGAAATGCTAGCTCCTTTTAGTGAGGCAAGCTACGGCAGCAATGAGCGTTCGGGTGATGTTCGCTGGAAAGTGATCAATGATCTGGGTGGTATTGAGTCTTACCAGGCCACTTTAAGTTAAGCGATCTGGTTTAATTAAGGCGTGAGGTCAGATGAAAATACTATTTATCCACGCAAAACTTTATACATTACCGGTATTATTATCGGTCTTATTAGTATCTGGAATTTCTCATGCCAGGGCGGAAGCGTTGGATTTTAATGCCACCATTCTAAATGGGACATGTGATATAACCGCACCTTCTTCGGTGGTGTTTAATCAGACAATAGCGGGTAATTTTTCTCAAGAAGGTGATACCAGCGAAGTAAGGCCTCTGACCATTACGCTAAGCAACTGTACTGAGGGCGGACCGTTAAATGCAGCTGTTCAGGTAAATGGACATATGGGCGAAGTCACTGGTATGGAGTCGTTATTTCGAGATAGCGGTTCCAGCGCCCAACACATTGGCATTATGGTTAAGGATTACGACTATAAGGGGCCAATAAAAGACTTTTATTCGGCACCCGGAACCGTAGTTCATGGTGAGTTTACGCATGAACAAGCTCCCGGTGAGTCGCTGTCAGGTAAACAGTTATCCTATAGCATCGGTTTAACACGGGGCATGGCAGGTAATCTGAGTTCTGTCATTGGTCATGTGCAAGCCACACTTGAGTTTGTCTTTGTTTACCATTGAATATATCTACTTTGTTATTTGATTTTTCTACGGAGAGAACAGTTAGATGAATATAAAACAGCTGAGTTTATCGCTTTTTCGTAATAATTTTAGTATGGGTGTTGGTATCGTGCTTGGTTTTATTTGTACAACAAGCCAGGCTGTACCTCAAAAAATCACCTTTTCCGCTACCGTTTTGCAAGGAAGTTGCGAAATATCTCTTAAAACCCCGGTAGTGGAATTTGGAGAGATGCAGGCTACCGAGATGCTTGGTGCCAAGAAACACTCAGAAATTAAACAGGTTGATGTGCAGTTAACAGAATGTAAGGGAATTGTAGATGGCCCACAAAAACCCTTACTTTCCATTAAGGGGGCAACTATTGGAGGAGAACCAAATTTATTTCGTAACGGTGGGACCTCCTCTGGCTTTGGCGTGGTGATTTCTGAAAATGCTGACATTGATATTCCAAATGGGATTGGATTGGCCAAAAATGGAACCGAGTTCGCTTTCGCTGGAAAAACCGAGGGAGGCAGCGTAGCTAATGGCGATATCATGACGTTATATACAGCGGTATCATGTGGTGTTGATTGTAAGGACGTTAAAGTAGGCACGCTGGAAGCCTCTGCGCAGCTTGAATTCCTTTATCGTTAATTATTAGGAGATATAAAGAGTGAAAGTGGGAGAGGCGATCAAAAGACGTTGGCAAGCATGGGGGATTGGGGCAATGTTAATTCTTCAATGTTCTCATGTGGCTGCGGACGGAGGATTATCTTTAGATAGAACACGAGTAATTTTCCAACAGGCTAATATGGCTCAATCTGTGACGTTACGTAATCGGGGAGAGGCTCTCTACTTGGTAAAGTCGGTGATCACGCGTGATATTGCCGGGAAGGTTACCGCTCCATTTTGGGTAACACCTCCGTTGTTTCGTTTGGAGCCTCGCTCTCAGAACACGCTGCGTATTTTACGTCAGGGGGAAAGTTTGCCGCAGGATCGTGAATCGCTGTTCTACTTTTCAGCGTTGGCGATACCGGCAACGGCCAAACCCACCGGGAACAGTGAGAACCAACCCAAAGTTGCGGGCGCCCTTTCTCTGGGGGTTCGTTCAGTCATTAAAATGTTTTATCGCCCAACCGGGTTGGTGATGAAACCGACGCAGGCATATGAACAACTGACGTTCAGCTATAAAAATGGCAATGTGACAGCGAACAATGACTCCCCCTACTTCCTGTCATTGGCGTCGTTAACGTTAGGAACACATTCAGTGAACCTTAATCAGGTTCCTTCGATGGTAGCGCCTTACAGCTCAGTGGTATTTGCTACACCACCAGTGACACAGGTCTCTTGGCAGTTGATTACTGATTATGGGTCGGTTACTGAACGTAAAACAATATCTATTTCCAGCACAAAGAATGGCAAAATAACAGCTGAAAAGTAACGGCGTTACCGGTGCGGCGGGTATAAATTTAAATTATGGGAATTATATAGACCTTTGCATGTTTAATGTCAAGAGGTAGCTATACTGACTGTGTCCTTTGTTGATTACCTGTAACTGCAGGCTTAATAATTCTGTTCTTATTCTATATGGGCTCCAGATTCCTGTGATTTTAACTGATAATGCTGTAAGGCATTTTTTCAATTGATTTCCTGAGGGTGAAATTAAATGTCAAACATAAATGAAAAGACACCGCGAGAAAGTTCATTTCTTTCTTTCGCCCTTTGCACAGGTTTTTACCGAATATTCTTGGTGAGTGTCTGTGGGTTTGTTTTTTTAATAGGGTGCGGAACTGTAAGCCAGGCCGCGCTAATCGAAGGGATTCAATTGGGGTCTATGCGAGTAGTTTATCCTGAGGCCAATAAAAATGGCACCAAGTTCTCGCTGATGAATACCTCGAAAAATACTTTTCTTATGCAGTCCTGGATACGCATGCTGGATGGAGAGGATAAAGCTCCCTTTATTGTCCTGCCTCCTCTTAAACGCGTGGATCCACAGGAGCGCCTGAACTTACGCATCTTGCGCACGGGGGGCAATTTGCCCGAGGATCGTGAGTCTGTGTTTTATCTGACAATGCGAGCGGTGCCGACAATCTCCGCTAAGCAAGAAGGGACTGGAGTGGTGACGTTGGTGCTGCAAAATAGTATCAAACTGTTTTACCGCCCGCAGGGCTTACCAAAAGATGGAATTAATGCGGTTGCCCATAAACTGCAGTTTACTCGTAACGGAAACCAACTTACGGCAATTAACCCTTCTCCATTTTATCTCACTTTATCGCATCTGGCGGTCGGTCCTTATCTGCTGGATAAAGATAAGTTGCAATTAATGGTGCCTCCTAAAGGTCAACAAAGCTGGCAGATACCCTCTTCTGCCAGGGGCGAGGTGAGGTGGAAGTTAATAGATGAGATGGGTGAGTCCACTCAAGAACAGCGGCAGTTGTGATTAAGCAGTTCTAGTATTTTACCGGTAAGTTCCTTTGAATAACAAATGATGTTTATATGATCAATCAGCGATGTAAACCACAGAAAAAACATGCAACTTGTTTGGCTGAGATAAAACCACGTTGGAACCCAATTTATTTGTTTTTATTCCTGGCTGGATGTACAGGCTCCGCTTTTGCCGACGATTATTTTGACCCGTCGCTCTTATCCCTGGGCGACAGCAGCAGTTCGTCTGATATTGATTTATCCCAGTTTTCGACTGCCGGTTACGTTCCGGCAGGACACTATCTGGTGGATATTTATCTTAACCAGCAGCGTATCGGTAGCAATGACATCGTCTTCGCCAAAGAAAATGGATCCAATAAAGTACTTGCGGAGTTGACCCCGAGAATGCTGGAAGACTGGGGGGTGAATGTTACGGCGTCGGCGACGTTGAAAGATCTGCCAAAAAACCGCCCAGTCGGTGATTTGGGGCTGTTGATCCCCCAGGCTTCGGTGACGATGAATCTGGCAAAGTTACGTTTGGATTTAAGCATACCGCAGGTAGCATTAAAGCCGAATATCACTGGTTATGTTGATCCCACACTATGGGATCAGGGGATCCCGGCTTTTTTAATGAACTATAACCTCAGTGGTTCTCGTTCATGGCTGGATGGCTACTCTGGTGGCGATAAAAGCAGAAATCAGAGTCTGTTTGTCAATCTTCATAGCGGTCTCAATTGGGGAGCCTGGCGGTTGCGCAGTGATATGACCCATAACCGTTCTGAAGCAACGGGGAATTCTTCTTGGGGGGACAGCTCATTTCAGGAAACAGAATTTCTAAATACATATCTGCAGCGTGATATTCAGACGTTGAGAGCCCAGCTGACAATGGGCGATATTTCCAGTGGTGGCGACATTTTTGACAGTATGCCTTTTCGGGGTGTGCAGTTAAGCTCCAATGATGACATGCTGCCTGACAGCCAACGTGGTTTTGCGCCAGTCATTGCGGGCATTGCCAGTTCCAATGCGAGAGTGACGGTCAGCCAACATGGCAACGTGATTTACCAGACTTATGTGCCGCCCGGTCCGTTTAAACTGACGGATGTCTACCAGGCCAGTTCTGGCGGGGATTTAACCATAACGATTGTAGAAGCGGACGGTAGCCAACGAACCTCTACCCAAGCTTATTCCGCGTTGCCCATCATGCAACGACCAGGAAAAATGAACTTTGAGCTGGCGGCGGGTCGCTATCGCAGTGGCGGTATGACCGAGGGCAATCAGCAGCCGACGTTCGGTATGGGGACCCTGATATATGGCTTACCCTACAATATTACGCTTTATGGTGGTGGACTGTTGGCGTCCAATTACCAGGCTTCAGTGCTGGGTACTAGTTTTTCCCTCGGCTACTTAGGGGCTGTTTCGGCTGATATGACATTATCACGCGCATTTCTGCCAGGGGAGGATCGGCCTGCCCGGGGGAGCTCTTATCGCCTGAAATACTCCAAAAGTATGCTGGCTACTGGCACTTCGGTGGATCTCACAGCTTATCGCTATTCTACCGACAGTTATTATAGCTTTTCCGATGTGAATAGCATGGGATTTCGTTTGAATGATGACATTATCCCATGGGCACGCGAACGCCGCCGCAGCACCTGGCAAATGCAATTAAGCCAGCAGCTGAGTTCATGGGGATCGCTGTATTTCTCCGCTGTCCGTGACAGCTATTGGGGAAATTCACATGTGAACACCAGCTTGTCCAGTGGTTTTAGTGGAAACCTGGCAGGTATCGGTTACTCGTTAAGCTACAGCATCGACCGCATCAAAGGCGATGGCGATTGGCCGGAAAACCGTCAGGTGGCGCTGAACGTGCAATTGCCTTTGAGCCTGCTTGGGGGAAGTGATGCCTTCGGTAATGCTTATGCCAGTTACAACACAAGTCGTGACAATGATGGGAAAACCAGCCATCAGGGTGGCATCAGCGGCAGCATATTGGAGGGGCGCTTCAACTATAACGTCATGCAGGGCGGGGGCCAGGGGCAGGCTAACTCGGGTTCTGCCAGCCTGGGCTACCAAGGGGGCAACGGCAACCTCAATCTTGGCTACAACTACAGCGACAGCTCCCGCAGCGTGAATTTTGGCCTGGCGGGCGGAGTGTTGGCACATCCTTATGGCGTAACGCTTTCCCAGACCATGGGGGACTCGGTGGCGTTAGTGCGCGCGCCGGGCGTCGCCGACTTGAAAGTAAGTGGTCGTACTCAGACTAACCGTTGGGGTTATGCCGTCGTACCTTACCTGTCTAATTATCAAAGTAATACCATCAGCGTTGATCCCAGTTCACTGGAGGAAGGGACTGACGTTAACAATACCAGCGTTAATGTATATCCGACCGGTGGCGCGGTGGTGTTGGCAAACTACCATACCCGTATTGGCCAGCAGGTACTGATGACGTTGATTTACCACGGAAAACCTGTTCCTTTTGGGGCAATGGCTTCGCTGCAAGGGGATGAAGATAGCGCAAGTATTGTGGGTGATGGGGGCCAGGTTTACCTCAATGGCTTACCGGAAAACGGTGAGATACAGGTGAAGTGGGGTAATGGTAGCCATTCCCAGTGCAAAGTTGCATTCAAGCTCGGCGAGCCGGTAGTGCTTAATATCGACGCGGGCTTCACTCCGATGAAACAGATAACGGCCCATTGTGAGTAACCCTATGCTCATGTTGTCATCATTTTTCATCGCGTGATCGATGGATAATAGCAACGCTTGGGAGTGGCAAGCGGCCATTTGCCGTTCTTTTATCACGGTGCGGCTCGCTATGGCTATCTCCGGCAGCTTGTCTTTAACGAAAGGACTAAAAAGATGCAATTGACAATAGTCCCTGGACTCCGGTGCCCGGACGAGGGGAGAAAAGGCACATTTGGACATCTGGACGCGGCCTATCAGTGGCTGTGTGACTCCCGGAAAAATGCACCTCCTAATGCGGACGTCTGGGATTTAAGGTTCCGCTGGAGGAACCGGCGCGAGTCCCTGTTGGCCCAATTGGAGGCGGGTGCCTATTCATTGAGACCGATGAATGTTGTTGGCAATCAACGTCAGGTGATGTGGTCTGCTGAGGATGCGCTGGTACTCAAGTGGGTGGCACTGAACGTTATGCCCTTATTGCCGCTGCACCCGAAGTGTGAGCATGTACGGGGGCATGGCGGAGGCCGTACTTCATTGACACGTATGCAGCAGGCTATCTTGCGTGAAGGCTATTCGTGGGTGTGTAGAACGGATATTCAAGGTTACTACGCCAGTATCAATAAAAAAGTGCTGCTTGGTCAATTGGCTCGGCATGTGAAGCACCCCGTCCTTATAAATCTATTGACGCAGTATATCCACTACTGCGTTGAGGACGGCGGTGAGTTTTATACCCCAGAGAGGGGCATTGCCCGCGGTTGCGCTCTGAGCCCCCTGATGGGGGCATTGCACTTGTGGGCGCTGGACCATCATTTTTCACAACAGGAAAATATATATTATGCACGCTATATGGATGACGTGGTGATTATGACGAAAACACGCTGGTCTCTGCGCCGTCATGTAAAAGCCCTTAACGGGCATTTTGAAAAGCTAAGTTTCCATCAACATCCGGACAAGACCTATGTCGGCCAGCTGGCCAAGGGTTTTGACTGGATGGGCGCACAGTTGGGGCGTGCGGGGCTGCAGGGTATTGCTCCGCGCGCGCTGACAAACCATCGGACGAAGGTACGGCGGCTTTATGAGCAAACGCGATCGCTGCCTGTTGCAGAACGGGCCAGGCGCGTGTCAAATTATCTTCGCCGCTGGGAAATTTGGCGGAGGTGTCTTGTAGGCTCCCTGTGTATGTGGTGCGGCACACTCCTAGCTGAAACCGTGCAAATGTCTCATGACGTCCGTACATACGACCTGCGGGGCACGGGACCCTCGTCTCGAGAGTATCGTGCAGAAAAAAGGTCGAACTCCACGATCACGATATATACCCCTCATACTAAGAATGTGTCCATGGGATCCCCCAAGTACCTACAACTCGCATTTCGTCTCGAAGACTGGGCAACCCCCGGCGACTACTGCGACATAACCGTAAATGCGTCCATCGGCGGAAACCTTTCCGCCACCAATGCAACGATTAAATCCGCACCGGGGAACGGCTTTTGTGTAACGGATTCCAACCCTCTCGTGTCTATGGTCGCCAATGATGGCATCGAGATCCTCTTCAAGCTTGGGCAAAACCGCGACCGCTTCTATGTCAAAAGATTCAAGACAATATCCGAGCCTACGGTCCTTGTGCACGACGTATACTCGCCGGCGTCTGCTGGATATAAAGTCCTAATAAATGACAACCTAGGCAACCCTCCTCTTACGCAAGCGGACATAAATCTCCTGCCTGCTCCGGTGTCCTGTACCGCGACCTTGTCGTCTAAACATGTCGCTTTCGGTGACGTCTCCTGGTCCGACGCAGGGGACCCTGTGACCACTGAGGTGACTACGGTGTGTCGTTCTAAGGACGGAGTGGATGCTCGGCTGAAAGTCTCATCCGCGCTTCCCAACTCACCTCGCGGACTAAGCTTGCTGGGTACAACGCAACCTGATTGGTACGTCCATGCTGCGATTGGACGGCCTACTTGCTCTCCCGATGAGGGCCTTGATCTGCGCCCCGGGGGGGCGGCCCATGGTTTCTTTGTCTCCCCTGGAAAGCCATCGGCGCAATCGATAGTTTGGAATCTCTGCTATCTACCTGACGGGCGTAACAGAAGCCGATCTCAGGGGGGGGGGTTGGAGACGAGCGCGCTGGTGGACGTCACCTGGGATTAAGCCACGGTGCCGTAGGCCAGGAGAAAGGGTGAGCACCACCCTGGTTCATTGGACGGATAGGTGCTTACTGGTCTCGAAAAGTAATGTGGGGCACACTGGAAACGACCTTTCTGCTGCGTAAACGTACCGTGGACCCCGATGGCAAATGACGGGAACCTACCTGAAAGACAAAGGTCATTGGAAATGCTTGTACTTGGCCGTCGACATCACAGATCAGTACCACCGTTTTATCAGCAATGGAGCAGTCTGAAAGGAATATAATGCTTGAGCATACCAATAAGGCAGACAGGAAGCAAAGCCGAAAGGAGTCCCGTTAGGTCGTAAACGCCCTGTCTTCGTGGGCTAAGTTCTGCCGCTTCATTGTCAGGGAACTGGAGCTACCGGAATTTCGCGGTAACTCCATGTTTCCCGATCCGCGGTTTATAAAATCATCAGGGAGTCAATTTAAAACTTCTCATTAATTGTTCCTTCGAACTCTCAAAGTTATGAGCATTGATTTTCCCAAGTTCCTTTTCCCATGCTGGATTTATTTTAATGTAGTACCCTGAGCTTCTGACTTCGTTTAATTAGTTCTTTTAATTCATTATTATTGTTAAAGATACGCGATTTATCATATCGGCCCATTTTTAGTGGCAATGAAAATGATTGCGGGATAATTAGTTGATAAATCTGTGGCAGGACTGGTACAATCCATATTATGATATGCAACTCTCTCGCCGTCGCCGACCAACCTAGCATTAATTAAATCAATAATCGGACACGATCTGATGCATTACCAATGTCGGAGTCTTGTTTCTTGTAGAAATATAACATTTTTCCAGCCGGGAAATAATACGAAAGACGGTATTTAATTACAATGAGTGCGATTAAAATCGCTGGAGACGTCACAAGTGCCTGTGGCTGTTTCAGCCCGGAACAGTTTGAAAACCAGAACCTCGTTTAGGGCATGGGCAAGACAGCTCCGTCTGGAGCGTGAAGGGGCACAGTGTAGCGGAAACAGCTCAACGAGAAGTAACTCGATATATAACGGATTACTACAACACGTTCAGACCTCATCAATATAACGGAGGTCTGACGCCTGACGAATCAGAGAGAAGACACCACGCAGTTCATATAACCGTGGCCAGTATTACTTGACCACTACAATCCTTGCCGGAAAGGTAAGCGGGGCGGAGATCCCCTAGTGAGTTTTAGTCTGCTGGCGATATGCTTCAGTAGCACGTCAGAAAGGACAGCAAAACCAAAACGGCTGGCGGGTACCGGTAAGGTAAGAAACCGAGTATCCGGGAAACTGCTGAGGCCACCGGGTACAGCTGTTCTCTGATATGCCGCATACAGACCTTGTACCAACAAAAAGTCATCGATAAAAACACATGGCTTATTTTTCACAATTCTTTCAGAACAGACGTTTTAGTTCTTGGGGGGCTGCGGGATATATTTGTGAATACTTGCCTTGGTAAGTTTTAGGTCATCAGGTTGGTCTTTCTCTACATCACCGCTCACTGATTTTATGATGCTAGTTTCCTTATTGAAATGATTCTTTAAGTTACCACTAGTTGAAATGGCATTTCCATCGCCATACCCTATAACTTCTCTCCTTAATTCATCTGAAAATGCCTGATATACACCATTGGTAACACCAAAACAAGACATGACGTGTAATGGACCTTTTTTTTCACTTATATCGATATTATGTACCTTTTTAATGTGACTTATAAAATCTTTAACTGAAAATTCTTTCCTGTTGTCAACAAAATGAGAATGTAAAGTGACTCGTCCATTTTTAGTTCCGTGTATTAAAACCGCCTCTTCGCCAGAATTTCTGAAGTTACTTACATATCCTATGATCGCGTTAACGTTACCAATGGTTTCTCTACTGAAGGCCTGATATTTTTCATATCCTTTCCCGATGCCTTTTGGATGCAGATTAATTGACGAATTACTAACATTTTTTACTTTCCGGTGAAAAAAAACGTCCAAGATTGTTTTCTTTTTAGGAGGGGGGGCAATCTTTATGTTTTTTGTTACGCTGCCATTTATCTTATTTATCATATGTCGCTTGCCATTGGATTTTATCTTATTGTATATTGATTTTTACTTTTTTCTTTTATAAAACGACTAAATCTTTCACATGGAATGCAAAGTATATCAACTATTATGGTGAGTAAGAGCAGTAAAGTCATCATGATCTATGGTTTTCGAAACGAGATGCTTAGCATGTGGGAGTACACATTTATCAACCTAAAATGGTCAAATACTAACCTTGATGTAGAATGATTTTCGATATCCAAACTGACCCCTGATCCGCTGGCGTAGAGTCCCAATCGGCAGAGATCAATGTCCGGTAGCATCGCTACCATACCGTACGAACAGGGTCATAAAACTTAACGTTGCATGTTTGCCCTTCCACATCGTTTTCCAATTTCAAACCACATGCCGACACGTGCTTATGCGTTTTGATAAGCAGAAAGTTGCGTGCGATCCCCGCACGCAGCCATATTGCTTAAATATTCAGCAGTCACCATTCCCCATTGATGTCCCTCAACCACTTTTGCATCTGTAGGGAAGAAAAGGGAGCGATCAATAGTTTCAGGAGAAATATTGCGCTGGATAGTCTAAATGGTGTCAAACTGACTGTAGTCCATGTTTCAGATGTTTCTTGCAAAGTTCCCGCTCCAGGCATCAGCTAGATGCCAGCAAACGATCATTACTGGTAATAATATATTAACATACCCTGAATTCATTTCTTTCAGAAAGTACTTAAATTAATTTTCATTACATGCGCGAGTATTTATAGCTCCGTTACATTAGAGTAGACGAGTCTGTGAAAATTTCTCGAAAAGTAGAATAGTCTTGCAGACCATATGCACGAAACTGAACGCTAAGTGCATTTTTTGAGCAAGTTAGAAAGGTTAATGCGACAGAACCATTTTATCGGACGTTAATACGTAATCGGGCATTGTCAGAAGAAAATAATGAACAAAAATAATCGTTAATTGATAGCCATGCAGGCGCAGATATGTGATTAAGTTCTTTTCATTAAAAAATTCTTAATCATGCCAGTATTAGCGTTGCAGCACAGAGTTTCAGCCGGAGCTTACCATAATAAGCTTCACGATAATTTCAGAGGGGATACCCCACAGATAGAGGGAAAAAGCCAAGGCCGCTCAGGCATCCTGAATGAAATACACCACTTCGGAAGCAGCATTCACTAGGCAACTAATACTCATGAAGAATTGAACAGGCCGTTGTACCAGAATACAGCTTTGAGGAATGACATAATAGCCCCGCTGATGCTGATCAGTTAGTTCAGGCTTACTTCATAAAGACAGAGACAAAGACAATGATTAAATCTATAAGCAATTGTCCGCAGATAAGCAGCGCGACTGCATCTTGTGAGCAAACAGAAAAGAGTAACAATATGACTCGTAATATTGAATCTGTTTCAAACGCATCAAAAATTATACGATCCTCTTCTTCAGAAAAATCACAAAAAATCAACGAATCTCTTTCGATGAGCGTGCCAGGCAGAGGTCAGACTGCCGCTGAGGAGGCCAATATTTTCGACAAATCAGAGTTGAGGTTGAAACTGGCAGGGTATAAGGAGTATCGTTGTCGTGGTCATAACCCCTGCAATGCTCAGTCAATGTTGATGACCCTGAAATCAAGACTTTCTGCGGAAAGGGAGAACGATTATGGGCACGCCGTTGAGGACATTTCTGCTCTGTTGCCCGCGCTGGAACAGCTGGCTGGTGAGTTGTTGATGCTGGATGCTCTAGAACGATTGACAAGAGAACAGCGCGATATCGTGAACAAGAGAGAGGAGGTGGTCAGCGGACTAATCCATGCTTTCACTATGTTGCTTGATTTTCTTCCGCATAAACAGGCGGATATCCGTGAAAAAAGCCGGGCAGCGCTGAGGGAAGAACTGGTGAAGGGCGCGCTGGACAGGTTATTGAGCGGACAGAAAACAGAAGAAGATCGTCAGTCGCAGGAGGCGAAAATACGGGCGATTATTCATACTTCTCCGCATTTGATGCGAATAAAGCTGCGGGAGCGACTGGAGTCATTTTTAACCGCTGGGTTGGCAAAGCTTCAGGAGCCTGTACAGCAAGAATTGGACAGGGTTAGCTATATCTTAAAGAATGCACGAGGTTTCCTTTCTGAGGCTCCGAGTCATGCCATGCCAACGGGTCCTGCCCCTTTTCCGGTTGCCAGTACCGATTTTCGACATAACGTCAAAAAGTGTTCTGAAATACTTTATACAATAGTGTCTCATCTCCAGGAGAAGCCAACGTCTCAGAAAGATGCAGTAAAGCATGGAAGAGGAGAGCGATGGGGAGCGCAGGAGGTCATTCGTTGGTCTGTGCCCGCTAAAAAAATAATTACGTCTGCAGAAAATACAATCCGCGAGGTGACAAATTATTTTGACCCTATCGAATTGTTCGATAAATCGACTCGCTCATTACCACGCTCACAATTAATTAGCTTTAATAAGGCTACTGCTAACATCAGAGAACTGTGCCTGACGTTGAAGGAAATGAGTTTACCGCTTCAGGACCAGGCTATTCACCTGCAACGGACGGCACGACAGCTTAATAATGCAATTACGCTCGCAAAAAATCAGGGAATTAAGGCGCTGGTGAATGTCGATACACCTGAGAACGCTGTGCTTGTCGAGCTTTTAATGCTCACTCATGACACCCCACAAGCCCAACTGATTCAGGCTATTCAGGCGGCACGGAACGTGGCACTGCAAGTGCAAAATGCCCCTGCAACCCCACAATTACCGCAGTCGGCAGTATCCACAGAAACAGAAAAGGTTTTCCACCTCTTTATCCAGGAATTCATCAGCACTTTACAGTTGGCAGCCAGGCAACTGAATCAAACCCTGCAGTTAGCTGAAAATGACCTTCAGCAACAGAGTGTTACCGACAGCCTTAACCGTGTTATCAGAATCACCGGGAAAATGCAGAATGACCTCAGATATCAACTTGAATCCAGCACTGGTGTTTCACTCGACTCCGGCCGAGAGAGGCTCAATGAACAGAAGAACATATTCCTGCGAACACTGCATCCGGTAACCTGCATAACCGGAAAAAACCATACCCAATACCCGGTCCTTACGCACAACGCTGATCAAGTCAGGATAAATAAAGTCCGCTTCAGTGAGATCCACCGGTCGATCCTGCCAATGTTGAATCAGGTAGAAAAAGTTCGTGTGGCAAATAGAATGCTCGAGATGGCCTTATCTACGTCAGGGAAAAAAAACGATTCAGGATACCAGGCACTCAACACCGCGATTCAAAAATGCAGAGGTCTTGATCTGAATGATATCCGCAATACAGGGGTCTACACGGTGCAGGTTTTAGGCTTGAAGGATATTGTTGTTTATCAACGGGGCGATATCGACGCTAACCACTCAACAACATTAGGTAAAGTAATTAGGAGGTTATCGGGAGAGTTGCAGGAAACTGCGGAGAGATTACAGATCGCCGCAGGGAGCGCGGCCTGGTCAGCAGATGAAAATAAACAAAAGCTTAAGCTGGAAGTGACCAGAATGACAAAACAGCTGGAGACAATCAAAGCTGAAATTAAAAATGTGGTTTGGGCTGCCACGGGAATACGGCTACATAATAACCCGCGGGAAGGCATGATAGCGAAGGATGCGGGTGAGTGGCTTGCCGTTATCAGGAAAGAGTGGGACGGAAAATATACAAAGCAAGAAATAAATAAGGAGATAGAAAACATTATCCGATGCATCAGCAAAGAGTTTGCGAGCGAAGATGATCCTGAGGGGCAACTGTTCAATACAAGGATCATGCTGGCGTTAAAGGATGCAGAAGGAGAAGGGATTGCGTGGCCCCTAACAGCAGAGGCGCACCTTGGAGGGACAAAAGCTAACAAAGCCTATATCCAGGCTTGGGCTGAAAAACGACTGACTTACGGCATGTTATATAATCTTTTGATTCATGGGTCTATAGCAGCGATGTTTTCTGTGCACAAGAGTTTACGGGGTTCTCCCCTGCGTTTACTGAATCTTCTACTGACTCCCATAAGGTTGGAAATGACCCGGCATGCAATGGAAAAAGTCAGACCAGGAAATCCACGACCGTCGGCACTTATTGCTGAGTATGAATCACGGGAGAAATTCCAGGCTGCGGTACGGCTGATTTCAATGCTTTCTCCCCAGTTCCCAAAAACAGTGGTAGCGATTGGAATTACCGCTACGGGTATCTTGGAAGGGGGGGGATACCGAGATGAGTTCCTGAAGAGGGCGGTATCCAGACTGCCGGGCGATCTGTTCTGGGTCGGCGGGTTTGTGGGCTGGGGTGCTGGGGTGCAGGCTTGCCAGAGACATACCGTTGATGGGAAAGTGACAGATGAACAGATTACGGCAGAAATGCTGGCTGTGCTGCGAAAGCAACTTGAAAACACGCAAACCACAGGAGGAAATAAGCAGGTGATTGCTTATGAATCTGACTTTAAAGGTTTACTAGAAAAAGAAAAAAAACCGCAGTTACAATCCTATCTTTCCCAGACGCTTGAAACACGTCAGGTTGGCAAAAAGGGGGGGGCAATAACATTCAGTGATGCGCAAAAGACTGAAGCATTGAAATGGTGGCTGACTTATAAATGGATGGGGACAAATATAAAACCTGAAGGAGCTCCGTATTTCCCTGAAGAAGGGGTTTCATATAGCACTGGTAAGTCTAATGTGATCTGTATCAATGGTTTGTTATGGAATTTACATTACGATAGGAGAAAAAATGTCTTTGAGATAGAAAACGCTTGGAAAGAGCGAATCATAATTACTTATGATGAAAATGCCAGTCCAATGTTGGATAATACTGATAATTTTAATGAGTATCTGAACTTTTTAAATGAGGAGAAGAACGAAAAAGTAATTTCAGATTTGACGGTCATTTATAATGAAAATAAAAACCTTTCAGGTAATATTGACATCATGGAGAATGAAGTTAAAAAAATAAAAAATAGAAAATTCACCTTCCCGTACTACGGGTGTGATCCTGATATTGTTGCTGTAAATAGGCGCGCTGCAAAAAACTTTAACAAAAAAAAAGAAGCCGACATAAAAAATATCGGCCACAAAATAAATAACCTTAAAAACAAAATTAATATTTGTGAAAAAAAGATGATTGATGTGCTGCATCCTGCTTTGGAGTGGTATCTAAGAAACGAAATGGAAAAAATACAATATTCTATTGAGAGCGCAACTAAACCGACGCAGGGGATGATAATTACAAAAAACAGTAAACAGTACATATATCTATTTGATTCCTTCTGGTTGGTGTCTGAGAAATATCAACAGGGACAGTATGATATAGGTTCAGATAATGAAACTGTTAAGATTAGAAAGATTGGAAACAAATATGTTATCGATCATAATGATTATGCTTTTAAATTATACCTGAATGATATGAACAGGATTCAGGCCGAGCACAAGAAAAATATTTCTGAGATAGATAAATTAAACCGTATTGACATTACAACGTATTTTGGTAAAAACTGGAAGGAAACAGTAAGTAAAAAAATAGCAGACGATAAATGTTTCATTCATTTTGATATAAAAAAAATGATTACTGAAACCTCTAGTGGTGACCCTTTTATTCAGGCTGAGTTTTCGAGAATATTTTCATTGACTCACCTTTGTGATGCAAAAAAAACAGAAGTAAGCGGGTGTGATATTGAGCAGTTTATAAATTTAGTTCAGATAATACATCAATATGTATCCAGTAAAGATATCAGCGATAAATCCAGGTTGGCAGCTTCTAACTGGCTATCAAAATTACTAAAAGTGGCTCGTGACTACGACGGGGCAGAGTTGGTTTCCTTTGTTGAGAATTATCTCACAGTTATTGATGCTAAAGAGAATGTTATACCGGGTGATAAACTCTATTATGACGCTTTAGGTACGTATTTATTTGGGGGCTCAGATGCCTTAACAGAGGAGAAACGACGACTACAGTTCCAGGAAAGATATTTAGAAAAAACTATTGTCCTTAAAGAGAATAGCAAGATAAGAAGTAATCAATTAGGAGCGAAAATGGAGCTAAGCATGCTATCAACCGCAAAAAAAAGACATGAGGAGGAGGTTTTAAGTAAAAACAAAAAAATACAGGATGAAATAGATAATCTGAAAACTAGTCTAGAAGAGGTCAGGTTAAATATAGAAAGGTTAAAAAAAGACAAAAGCTCACCATTACAATTCGCAGACATGATCAACTTTATGAAAGAGTTATATTCTGTGAGAGTCGATGATAGCGCAATGCCGGATTTTACACAAAAAATCCTGATGTCGAAAAAACTATTGTCTGAAGGGAAGGATACTGAGTCTGCCATTTTACGAAGTAAAGCCCGATATATTCAGGAGTTAATGGCCCAATCCAAATTGTATAACATGTTATGTGGGTTATTTACTACCAATGACATTACAAAAAAAATTACTCGCCACCATGACTATAGGGATATTGAAAGCGCAATATCACAAGCAGATGATTTTATTAAAGAAACCAAAGGAATAAACCACGAAGACATAATACACATACAAGCTATTTTTTATTATATAATAAAGCATGGAGTCATCAATAAATCTGAGCTTCTGAGTGTGAATCCCCAGCACTTTTACTTTGAATACATAGGCGATATGGTTAAACTCCACCCAATCAAAGTTAATGAACAACCGGATGGTTATTTTTCAAGGTTGACATTTTTTCACAGAAAACAATTTGAGTCTCAGTTTTATTTTAATGAACAATTCAATAAATATAAGGAAAAATATGCCAATTATGAAGCTTCAGTTATTGCAAGGATACTATTCAAACTTATTCCTGACGCTCCCTCTGAAAGTGAATTGTATAAAAAACCTAAGTGGGTAAAGAAATTTAATACTATCGGAAATAAAAATGACAGCATTTATGTGATTTCATCAGGAGATGATAAATTCCTTGTTGTCTCATGTGTCAATAATATGTTTCTTGCTAACATACATCAAGGAAAGGATCTCCCCTCATTTTTCTTAAGAGACCCGCTGGAGATTCATGGCAAAGGGGCCTATAAGATAGGTTTCCCTGGGCCTGATATAAACTCAAATGCTATCTTAAGTACCGAAGAACTAAACTCCTTTCAGAAAGAATTACGAAATTTTATGAAAACACACCAGGGAGTTACATTTGAAGGCAGTGTAAATATACAAGGAGATGCGTTAGAAACAAACGATAAAAACATTGCAGATTCCTTCGTCTCTGTTATTGAAAATGCCATTTTATCCTTTACTGACACTCAGAAAATGGCACTTGATGAGACGGGGATTATGCATCAAATTGCTCAGATGGTCATACCATTCTATGATACAATTTATACTGCAATTAATGACAGTGGACATCGGTGGGATTTTAGAGATACATTGTCCATTATGAATGATGTTATTTCTCTTTTATGCGTATGTGCAGAGTTAGGTGTTAAAATAAGTAGCGGTGTAGTTAAAGATTCGACAGCGGCTGCTATCGGGGAATACGCTGCCGGACATAGTCGGGGCATACGATTAATTAATGCAGCAAGAAAAACTAATATTCTTAAAAATAAACAAGATATTGCAAAGGTTATTGCGCGTGATGCCGCTGAGTTCATCCTAAATCCATTGCCATTTTCCCCTCGTGACGTGTTCTCTTTCACCCGGGGAGGGAATGGAAGTAGTATATTCTCAATGCAACAAAACGCCGCAATTAATAGTAAGTATGCTGTTGAAGATATAGGTGGAAATAGTATTGGCTTTATCTCACTAAGACCAATGGAAAACCAGATCAAAAACAACAGGGATATATTTAAAGGAGTGTATATTAATGACACTGATGGGAACTATTACATCTCCAGTAATTCACAATTATACCAGGTCAGATGGTCAGATGCTGAAAATACCTGGCGAATTGTCGATCCAGCTGACTCTGGTATCTATCACTGGACACCGGCTGTAAGGTTGGACAATAATTCTGAATGGAGCATGAATTTTTCAGTTGATCTAAAAGGGGGGAGGGGGCCATTTTCTCAGCGTAGGAGCACTGTTACGGAGACGTCAAAGGAACTCCATAATCTTAGTGAGCAGGCAGAATTTAATAAACTATCTGACAAAGAAAAAAAAGCCAACAGTATAAAACTAATAAAAAGCAAAGATTCTCAGTATCAATATTTTTTTGATCTAAGTGGTACTGAAAGGCGACTCAATATCGTTGGCCATGGAAACCGGCATGCGATGCGATTTAAAGGAGATTGTAGCGGTGCACATGAGTATTCTCCGCAACAATTTGCAACATTGATTTTGCCTTTTGTTAAAGCTAATAATGTATCAGAAATTCGGTTGATAAGTTGCTGGGCAGGCAAAACAGGATATGCTCAACAGCTAGCAAATATTTTAAAGATCCCAGTAAAAGCGCCTATGGGAAAAGTTGCAACATTAGAAGTCATGCCGGGAAGATATTGGTTTTTGGATAAACCTTTTAACGCAACATATCCTGATATGCATGAGTGGAGAGTATTTAGGCCTCTATAGTATTGGCTCAGGCTTGATTGAGCCTATCCATAATTAGATCCTGTAAACGATTCTGTGAACTGCCACTGTATAAAAGGTGACCGCTTAGGCGGTTACCGAACTCGATAATAAAATGACTCATTGTCGCCATCAGTTCTGGTTCGGCATACTCCATTTTTCGAAAAATCTTGTTTATCAGACTTGGCCTGTCAGAGTTATAGGTAGGCGACGATCAACATAACTGAACCGCCGTATACGAACTCGTATGTACGGTGGTGTGGGGGGAGGCTGGTTGTAAGACCAGCCCCTATCCCGATACAATGAGCTTTTTATGATATTATTATGTGCATCCACTATGTATTATCAAAAAGAATCACACCATAAGCGGGTAGCTAAATTAACCGGTTTAAATATTTGTACTCGATATTTTACATAACTTGAGTTCCACCATGGAGAATTTATAAGAAATGCAGATTAACAACAATAGTGCTAAACATTTAACAAAATTAATTTCGCAATGTGAAAGCCTGATCAACAAGCCAACTACCTCTCAACTAAAATCAATGGTGTCGCTAGTGAAAAAAGTTGATAACGAGCCTGGCACAATACCTCTTGATAAATTTAAATCGATACGAGCAAATATGGAGAAAGTCAGTGGTTTTACATCCTCGTATTCAGCTAAAGCTCAAGTTAAGAATGATATGTTAGATAAGGTTTATACATGTCTAACGAATAAATTATCTACTGAAGGTAAAAACGAAGTACGTAGTCAAGAGAAGTCACTGAGGAAACAAACCATTGATAGAATGAGTGTTGTCATTGACAAATTGAACGAAAAAATCGATAAAGCGGGTGAACGTAGAATAATTGAATTGGAATCTGATAGAAACCACTTAATCTTTGCCGGTCATTTACTTATAGATGCTAATAAGCGTGATAATATAAGCATGTTTTCATACAAGGAAAGTGCTAATGAGACTGCAATACTCGAAAGGTATGATCCTACTCCGCAGCGTCGTAATGGCGTCTCAGGCCCGTGGGAGAGTGTGATCTTGGATCAACACGCCAAATCACCACTCGAAAAGAATGATCCTACTCTGCAGCGTCGGAATGCCGTCCAACACTCGCAGGGTTTGACCTCGGAACTACTCGACAAACTAATTAAAAAATAGACAGCATAAATTAATACGATAAGCAATGGGCATTCAATGGAATGGATGCCTATTTTATGCGCGTAGCTGTATCCCGGTATAATGGTCTGTTCAGTTCTTCATGAGAATTGATTACCCTGTTAATATTGCTTCAAAAATGATGTATTTTATCCGGGATAGCTGTTTGGCCTGTTACGCAGTTGTACCTTTAAAAGAAGTTTTACGCGTAATGAAATAATATATTTGACAGATTAGGTAAATAATGACATTGAAAATCATAAAGCTTGGTCCTATTGAAAAACAGATTGTAGCAACCCGCATTGAGCTTGAGTGTGCATCTAAAATAGCTAAGAAGCCGCTTAAAAAGCTCAGTGATATGATCAAACTTCATGTCGTTAAAAACAGCCATGATATCATCCGCGGAATGGGTAGAAATCCCCACGACATTGAGCGATGCTTGGATAATCTTGCCCAAAAACTGAAAGATAAAAGCGCTGATATTGATGGGAAGAAACGAGTCATGTTAAATGAGATAAAGGGAAATGTCTTGCCTGAGTCAGTCCGCAATGAGTTTTGCGTGTTGGGCTATAAGCTAACTAAAGTAATTGGTAAGCAAGTTGCCGCAAACCTAGATTTTGATACGATCTCAATTACTAGATCAAACATTAAGTCGGATCTCGATGTACTTTGCGGTGAATTGAAGCATTTGAATAACCAACGAGGAACAGCGGTATGTAGGAGTCGGAGTGTTGACCACATTCGTAACGAAGTAGGCGGAGAGCTAAATGATGCAGCACATGATCTGAATCGATCAAAATCCATAGAGGACGAACTTGCACCGATGACAAAGCAGTTGAATGAGATTAAATCTAATAAAATACATTATAATATTATTAACTTACTTAGCATTCAAAATAAGTTGGAAAATGAAGAGGTTAATTTATCTAATGATATCATCAATTTAGTAAAATGGGAAAGAAAACTGAAAGACGAAATGGTTCAAATAAAAGATATGGCTAAAAGAAATAATATCAGCTTAGATATTAGCTCGTAATCCTCTTCTTGGATAACGTTACTCTAAGGGGATAGTTGTTAACTATCAATGCTTGGACTTCGCACATTTTGGCACTTGAACTAAGTGGGTTAGTACTTACGACTCATGATCGTTGGTTCAAGTACAACAGAGTGCTCCAGCAAACGTTTTTTAGCCTGCGAAGATGGGATTATCCGGAGTGGCTGGAAAGCGTTTACTGGAGCGCATATTTAGCGTTGATACGCGCTAGGGGATCTCTTAGAGGAGCGTTCCTTTTAGGAGGAAATCATCGCCGGAAAGATCGGCATCACTTCGAACTTTGGCATGCGTTAGACCTCTTTATATCATGGTCCTTCGTATGTTATTTTTATGTATAAATAAAAGGTATTGTATGAATGCAGGTCCACTTTCAGCACATATTTATATTTCTAACCTCTATACAACCTCATTAATTGAGAACCGAGTCAGTAGTAGTCCGTTAGAAAAAACACTCAAGTTAGTGAAAAATAGTGTCATTAATTCTTCAGAGTGCAGTGTCACTTTATTCGAACTTGATCGTATTAAAAATGTTTTATTACGACAAAACAGTAAGGTTTTAGAAAAAAAAGAAGCTATAATTCAAGAACTGGTTTCCATAATAGCAGAAAAGTTGCCAGAACAAAAATTTGCTAGATGTAGGAGTGATATGCAACTATTCCGAAAGTCACACTCATCCGATTTTGGTTTTGCTTCCTTATTAGACTTGGGGAATCTCAGTAACGAAGAATTAGCGCGTGTATACTACTTAAATCGTCCGGGAGAGTCAGATGTGTGAGAGGGGGGACGGTTGCGAGAGGTAAGGTTCGGCGGGGATAGATATCTATCGCCTTCCGTCGGTTTTTTGGCCTAGACGCAAAAAAACGACGGGAAGAAATGATACCAGCCTAGAACCAGAAAAGCGGTTAGGCCGAATGAGTGTTTATTGATAGAACGGTTCGGATAAATGTTATATTTAATTTACTCTGTCAATGAGGAAGGAATTCATGCCAATATCATCATTTTTCCACCAAGAATTAATAGGGAAATACGACAGTCAGAGCTACGGTAATATTTACAAAAATATGACGTATGCTTCTCACTCTTGTTCGCATAACCTAAGTACATCGTATTAAATACGCAATTTCTCTACGAGGATCATCCAGGCTATAAATTCCCCTGCAGAAATGACCAGGCCGTCAGATCAATGCAGTACAGCTCGGCAAGGCACCCTTGCCACGTCAAACATGATGAAAACATAAACACAGTGCGGAGCCTGCAGGGTGAAATAACCAATGAACCTGACGTTATTCCTGCGGAGGATGGGGTTATGAGTACCCGGTGAGAGTATCTGAAAATTCACAGTCATGACGGCGGCTGTTGGGATGTCGACAAGTTGGCCCTCCGTTTCATCGGTCCGCCCATTTTTCCATCATTTTTGTTACGTTAAGACCGGGGATAATAATCGATGTGTCACATCGTATCCCGCTGACCGGGACGTCGGCCGCGGCTGTGCACTGCCCCTGCTGGTCCCGACCTGAGGGGACGAGTGTTTTCTGAAAGAAAATGCACAATAACTGTTTATAATAATATGAAAATTTTATGTAAACGTAGTTAGGATGTACGCATACGGCTTTAGGAGCGAGCCCCTGCCCGCATTGTCATCGCAAGGGTGTTGCACACATCCGTCCGATTTGTTGGCCGTTGCGGCTTTCAAACTACGCTCTTTATCATCGCTGCCGCTATCCCAACCCATAGGAAATCAGTAATGCGCATTGCCACATCACAATTCGTACCCGGCAACCCTACCCTTGCTGCCCGCGCTGTCAACCCTTGTAGCCCGTCAGAGAGCTCCATCGACGTCCCGCTGGGGCTTTCGCCGCATCCGTCCGTGTCCGATGATTCCCTGGCTCACCTCCGGGCACATCTGTCGTTTGCGCCGATTTCCAAATCCGTGCCCGTCATGTTGCGTGCTCTGCCTGTTTCCGTCCAGTCCGATCTCCTGGCCGCTGGCCCTGCCTTCCCCACTGACGCTTCCCTTCGAGATGCGACCCGGGTGGGTACGCTGAGCACGTTCGATAAAGAAAAAGTGAATGCGTGGGTGATGCTGGTAACCCAGGCGCGAGCCGGGCAAATCGCTGCCTTTAACGCCGTTCTCCCCCGCGGCGCCCCCGCCGGCCAGCCTGTCGTCCAACTGTCCTCCTCGGGGCCAATCGCCCGCATCGTTGGTCCGACTTTGTCCGACGAGGCTCTGTCGGCCATAAAACAGTACTGCGACTCACTCGAGCGATTAATAAATTATCTTGAAAACGCGTTCGAAGAACTGCAATACTCGAACGGGGTATGGGAATGGAACATGTCTGGAGGCCAACTGCTCTCCGACGTGGCAATGCTGCTGCATGGTTGGAAAGCCCCGGATTTTGATGAAAAGACCGCCCTCGGCATGCAGTATGCTTTGTCTCTGGTGGGGATCGAAGCGAGCATCAAGCAAGACATCTACGGGGGGTTCCACGTACTTATCGCCACTGACGCACTGGACGCGATTCTGTGGATGAGAACGGACGATCTCCAAACTGCGATGTCTCTTATCGACGCCGCTTTAATCGAAGCGCGATGGCTTCTCGGCGCCTTGTCGAGTCTACTGCCGCATGCGACTGAACCCTGGCCTTCAGCGGACGACCCGTCCTCGAGTTGGGAAATTCATAAAGAACTAGGTCAGGCTATCGCCGAGATGGATGAAAATTACCTGCAGGTGTACGAAGATGCCGTCGGTAAGTACACTGGGTTTTTCGATGATGTCAATAATGTCCTTGGCAGTATGCATAAACATTTGTCGACTAGTGAAAGTGGCAAGATTTTTATAGAAAGCGAGTTCCGCGACGCTGTCGGCGAAACCTTGCGAAAATGGGAGAGGGACAATGTGTTGATCGATGGGTTAAACCCATCTGAAGCAACGGCTTGGGCGGAGTCGATAGGGCCACTGGCCTATGCAGACGGCACGAAGGTGAAGATTGACCTATCAGCTCTTCGCGAACTCCAAACCACTGTGTATGACAGTACCGGTGACTGGATGTCAGCCCATGAGTTCCAGGCCGTCAACGAGGCTCTGTCTGTTCATAAAGAAAAAATCCAAAGTAATATGCAAACGCTGATCCAAAAATATAGCACGGCCAACTCTACCTTTGACAACCTGATTAAAGTATTAAGCAGCACGATTGCCAGTCTGCTGGAATCGGATAAAAGCTTCCTCAATATTTAATCTTATCTCGGGCGGGTAAACCCGCCTTTGAAGCTCTGGGTAAAGCGTGTTGCTATGCAGTGCTTATGTCAATGCGTAACGGCTGGAGAGAAAAGACCACAGCGATCTTCGCCGTGGTCGTTACATTTCAAACACTATATAAATTCACTATTAGAAGCGCATATCATACCTTCCGTCTGGCTGCCCCTTCACGAGATCGGAGGGGAGTTTTTCAAATCCGCTCAATACCTCTAAATTATAATTATTTATTGTGGTGACCGTTTTTTTAGTTAAATTAAACTTCCAGAACTTGAAAAAGTTGGTTAAGTTTTTTCGTGCAACCTTTGATGCGATGATAGCCATCACGTTCATCTGTTCATCTGCGGATGCTCCAATGATAAATTCAGGATCACAAGGTTCGCCGATCATATTTTCCCGATAGCGGCGATGAAGCATGTGCATAAATGTTTCTCCGAAAATGAAGAAAAGATGATGAAATAATCGCTCTCTGTCAGCATCGGGCAGTTGTGGGTATGTATCAACATTTTTTAGAGCGTTATAAGTTGTCTTAAAGTCAGGATCATAGGATGTAACCAATGAACCCAACGTTTTTGTATATGCTCGCTCGGCAAACGCATATATATTGACTGCAACCTCTACCTGGCCTGGCCAATTAAGGCCAGTTGTCTGCAGGTTGTGCCCCATTTCATGCCAAATCCCCCAAAATGAACGCACTTCGGATGGAATAATCATTCTTTTGGTTAAGTCTGTGTGGTAGGTTATTCTGTTTTGAAATGTTGTCATGTAACCTTTTTCTGATGGGACATAATGATAAGGATTTACGTCGGGGCAGTGTATGGGGTTTTCATCATCGTCTCTTAAGCCTGCGGCCAGTTGAGTCGGCACCGTGCATTCATCATAAGTGTCGGCGAGTTCCTGCATCTTCACCTCATCCCGGAAGGGAGAAAAATATTCTCTCTGCATCCCGAGGATGATTTTTTCTGTCACCATTTCGTAATAATTGACGTTGGAATATGCATCAATCATGGAAAACCACTCTGACTGAGTGTTGACATGGGTTTTGAACACCGGGTAATACAACGCGTTCGATGCCATGATCCTGACAGATGCGACGCGTGAATTATCTGATGATGAGTTTGACGCAATCTGTAAATAGAGAGGCTTATCCGCATCACAAAGAAAGCTGTTCAGACCATATTGTAAACGGTGTCGTGTTGAACCGTCCCAGTGCCCTTCACGTGCCTCCAGAAAGTCTCCGTCGTCCGCTTGTTTATCATCAATCCATAGACAAACAATCCCTGGCTGATTAAAGTATAATCCCGTGACATTCAGAGGACTCCTTCCTGCATTATTTTTCAATCTGTTTTTTTCTATGCTCCAGGCGGTTTTCACCGGAAATGAATACGAATCCTCTACCTGACTGAACGATGCTTCCGTTCCTGTGAATATGATGTGTGGAGCATTACCATCACCATGTTTGATAGCCCTTGAACCAATGAGATCCCACTCATTGCCATCTGCACTACCATAAATCAAAATATCTGACGCTCGGCCATTATATCCACTTGATTGAGGTGTATAGACTAGTGCTTTGATATCGATAGGTTTGCCAAGATCGAGTGTAAAATAAACAGGAAGTGACTGCAGTGCCTCCCAGTATGTCGCGGATGAACCATCAAACATATTTTCCCAGTTGGATAAATGACTTCCTTCAATCACTTGCCATTTATCTCTTTTCTCGATATGCCCCTCAGCATTAATTAAGTTTATTTCAGAAATCTTGACGATGTCGAAGTTATTTTCATTTTCGGCAGCAATGAAATTAATATATCGAATTGCATTTGATGATGAGCATTCTGTACTCGTAGTGATGAGTTGCAATAAAGGTGCGTAATCTGGTACTTGTGATGAAGAAAACTCGTGATAAACAAGATTATCGTTCGCCATAAGAGCAAATGATAGCTTTCCATCGTTTCTGAATTTATTGATGACATCCATATTACTGATATCCAAGGTTAACCATCCATCGGGATCTGAATCACTTGTTGAAAATGAGGTGACAAAACTATCCGTATGAGGCCGACTTTCATAGGTGAATTCGATATCCCAAAACGAATCCTCAGTAATTAGATAGACATCTATATCGCCAGCAAGGTTGTTTTTAGTAACGTGAAGCTTGATTTTTAATGAGCCAATTATGTCAGGGATGTTATATTTTTCCGCATTAAAACCGAGGTAGGAAATGCTGTGTTCAGGACCACAGGGATCGTCTTTTTTGACAGCGAGTTTTATATCCTGGTTTTGTGAGGGTTGTGCATTACGAATAATATACGTATCGAATGCCACCTTGTTTGTATATGTTTTCGCTCTTGCATTTGGCAGAGGGTGAGTTTGCGTTATTTTTGTTACTGCGGTCATACAATACTCCTTAATTAGGTGTGTTTATAATATTATAAATGTAATAACGTAATGCCAAGGCTCGATTGATAGTATATTACGACGAGAACTGTTCTCGGCTGCACAATGAGCGATTGGCGTACGGTATTCTGTGCTACTTTGGTAATTAGGGGTGCACTTTCTGGATAAACGACATGTCAGAGTGGGGGCACAAAGACGACCATTTTCCCAGCCGATGCAATACGTCATCAAGGACTTTGTCTGACTGAACCAGTGCAATTCTCACTCGCCCTGAGCCGCCAGGCCCAAACCCACTGCCAGGGGCGACTAATATGCCAGTAGATTCAAGTAAGGCCTCAACAAATCTGAGATCATCCCCTGCGAACCCGGGGGGAAGAGGCGCCCACAGGAAAAAAGTACCTTGTGAAGGGGGGATATTCCAACCCAGAGAGGCAGCTCCTTCTACAAACCGATGCATACGTGTTGCATAGATTGCGCTGTTGCGTGCGGAGAGGGTTTCCAGTTCATCAAGTATTTCAGCTGCCACGCATTGTAGCGGCAGGAATGTACCAAAGTCGGTGTTGAACTTTATGTGACGAATTCTTTTTACCAGTTCCGGTGAGCCTGCCGCAAAACCGATGCGCCAGCCTGCGAGACTGCACGACTTACTCAGGCTATGAAGCTCCAACACCCGGGACAGCGCACCGGGTAGCGGTAGAGCTGCGCCTTTGAGTTTACCGTTACGCGGTGACTTAAAGACAATCTCTGCATAGGCGCGATCAATAATAACCCAAAGCGCATTTCGTTGTGCAAAATCCATGATCTGCTGCAGTTTGCCCGGCGACAATTCTACACCAGTAGGGTTGCTCGGAGAGCAAATAACCAGCATACGGGCCCCGAGCAATTGTTCGGCACGAATCGACCCCAGGTCGGGCTGACCGGATGTGTCGCAGGAAAACAGCTCCACGCGCGCACCGATCAGCCGGGCGCAGCTTTGATAGACAGCATATGAAGGATCGGGCATAAGTACGGCTTCTCCGGGTTTCAGGCAGGAGAACAGGCTATAGAAAATGCCTTCCTTGGAGCCGAGCAGATCGACGACATGATGCTGCGGATCGAGCAATACGGGGGCATCATGGGGTAAAAAGCGGCGCTGAAAGTAAGCAGAGAAACGTTCGCATAAATGGCGGTTGATGTCGGAACGGCAATCGCCATAGCCATGCAAGTCATCACGGTGAATAAAGTGCTGCAGGCGGTTGCGCCAATACGGGTCTGGTGCAACATCGGGATTACCGATCGACAGGTCTAGAAGCGGTTCACCGGTAAAATCAGCTGCCTCCTGACGGGTACGGTAACGTTCGGCCAGTGTTTTGAGCAGGGTGAAGGCATTACGCGGCCCGGAGGCTGTTATCTGGTTCATGGCTGGGGTCCTCAGGTCAGCGGATGGGGTTTTCAAACTGCATTTGGCCTAATGTCTTTTGTTCTATCCGTAAGCGAGACTGGAATAGGTGGAACTGCGTGGCGATAAGTGCCACCGTTTCATCCCATTCGTAATGGCTGCGTTGTCGCATAGGATAAAGGAAGAAAGCGGTGGTGACGGCGTTTGGATCATTATCAATACGATATTCTGGCACAACGCTAAACAGCGGAAGGTCATAGCCTGCATCCACCCGCTCCCAGCATTCCTGCATAAAGTTCATGGCGAGCTCCTGTCTGGTGGATGCCAGTGCGACCACATCAGACTCAAAGGGGATCTCAAATACCACCTCCCACCCAAGGCTGGCATGGTTAAGTACACGAAACAGGCCATGACGCTCAAGCGCATGGGTTAAGGCGTCACGAGCTTCGTGGAGGCGATTGAGGTAAGCGGCATAGCCGTAGCGGCCAAGCTTACGCAGGTTGATCCAGGCAGCCAGGATCCCCTGGCTCGGTCGCGAATTCTCAAAGGTATAACGGTAGGCCCGAAACTGACCATACTGAAAGTCCTTATCAGTATAGTGGTAATTGCCGTCACCCAGTTCATCCATAAAACGACGTTCACGAGCAATAAAAAAACTGCTTGCATAGGGGCACAACCCATTCTTATGAAAATCCACACCCAATGAATCAAAACCGCTGGTATCGCGTAATCGGTGATGAACTTCGGCAATGCGGGCTCTGATGCGTGGGCAGGAAATCTGATGTTTATCAGCGGCGGGCAGACTCAGGTATAACCATCCGATAACACTGTCTAAATGCAGATAGGGTCGTTGCTTTAAATGGTGCTCCTGCGCGAAAGCTTGGGAAATTTCACGTACCTCATGCGTGTCCTCACAGTTGAAGTTGATTGTGGTTCCACCGCAGCAGATGATTGCAGCGACTCTGCGTCCGCAGGCATGTTGTTCGTTTAGCGTACGGCGTAAAGCTTCTGTGCACATACGGCCTTCACTGTTGGCAGGTACCCGCAGGCAGTTGTCTGAGCCCAGCCCTAGCAGACTGGCGGCATGCTCCACACAATAATGGGCCCCTTCGCTACATAAAATAACGATATCAGGCGGTAATCCTGTCCGTAGAGAATCGGGAGCAACGCGACTCAACGCTGATTTTATGGCGTACATGAGGGTTAACTTGCCACCGTTACAGGCGATACCCATTGCATGTGTCCAGCCTGCCCAACGGCCTATACGTCGAGCCACCTGCTGTTCTATCAGCAATGCTTCTCCCCCGAAAGCATCCATCAGGCTATTGGTATTGTATGCCGTTGCCAGCCATGCGGCGGCAGTTGCTGCCACGCTGGGCTCTGGCACCATATTAAACAGAGAATGTCGTGACTGGGGACGAATGGCGCCCCGGAAGTATCGTGCGACCTCATCAAGTAGCTGGTTTTCATCGGCGGGGGTCTCATCATTATCGCGTTCAAGCTCGTCCAGATAGGAGAAGGCCCGTATCGGGTACTTCGGACCTGTGTCTGTGAGTGCATCGGGAGCAAAGGCTAATGCTGGCAGCATGGATTGACAGGTACGTGCACGCTGTTGTACATGGTGATCGAGTACCTGTGTGTAATTGATCAAGGCTTGCAAACCTTCTGACTCAGCGGAAATTGGAGGGGGGGAATATGCAGTAACTTATTCATAATGTTTTTCCGTTTGTATGGGGGAAATAATGACCGGTTCCGTCGTAGGCACTGGTCTCTGGTTGCGGCGCAGTGCCAGTCCGGCCAAACCCAGACAGAATAGAAAGATACCAGCCCATTGTGCAGGGACTAGAGGTACCGCCAGCCACCACCACGCATAAAGTACTGAGGCAGGGACTTCAATCAGCGCGAAGACGGTGGCCAACATAGGACCACCAATGGCTATGGCCCGTACATAGAGCACGTCAGCTATCACTGTTGGCACCAGGATTAACGCTGCAATCAGCAGCCATGCGGAAACATCTGTAGGTAATGTCAAGACGGGGTAGGTTCCCTGCAATGGGGCTAGGAATACGGTACCGAGACCGAGACTAAAGCTGACAGTAACCCAGGAGTCGAGCGGGCCCAGGGCGTTGGTCAATATGGGAAACAGACCATAACAGAGCCCTGAGAGTAAACCCCATCCCAAAGCGACGAACCACTGCTTTCCAAACAACGCTGCACGGGGTTGTTCCCCCTGGCTGTACAGAACGGTCAGGGCCAGACCAATCAACCCCAGCAGAATCAACCCGCGTGAGGCACTATCAAGATGTTCGCCATATAAAAATCGGTTAATCGCTGCGGTGAACAATGGGCCCATGCACAGCATAATGATGGCCAGGCTGCTTCCCGCTCCGGCTACTGCAGAAGCAAATGATACGCTGCTCAGAGCCTGACAAGCCAGGCCGATAGCAGCCAACCAGGCCCATTGTCGAATGCTAAGTACACGTATCCGGCCCAGCACTGCGGCGATGAGTAAAGTCAGCACAAATGCCCCGCTCAGGCGCAAGATACCCAGTTGCAAGGTGTTCAGCCCGTAACTGAGTAAATAGTGGGTAATCAAACCCAGTGTTCCCCATAAAGCACCGGCGATAAGGGCTAGAACGATCGCAACCACTGAGGGGGTCATGGCTTTAAACTCTCATGGGATCGCAAGGGCGCTCCCATCATCGAATAAGAGGGGCATAGGCATGACCTTTTTTCCGTTACTGCAAGTCCTTGCGCGGTTGACCTTAATAAACGGTAAGCACCGATGCTAACCTCTGGCTTAGATCGATATGATTCTGGATTGCAGGCTATGTGGTATGAGTTTTCATCAGAAGGCATGTCATTGTCCTTTAGGGAGGCGATATGCATCAGTCGCGTATTATCGGGAACGGTTTTTTAATAACAGAGGATACCCAGTGCCGTAAACCAGAAGGTTTTTTGTGGGTTTCTGTACATCTATCAGCATGGCTTTTTATCTGTGCTTAATATGATAAATACAATACTTTCCCTGGAGTTACTATCAATAAACGATTATTCCACTATGAGTATTTAAGTGTTGATGAGGATATTAAGGATGGATATAAGTTTGCTCAGAAACGCCGGAAAGATGAAATCATGGCCTCAATAAGAGCTTAAATGAGGAAATCATCATTAAGAAAATGGCTCTCGACATGAGCAACGTCGTTGTAGAAGATTGCGTCTGCATGGTAGCCGCACCTGGATACGACAACTTGGCTTCACTTACTGCTATGACATGTCCGTCACGTTGTTACGACAGGATAACAACTTTATTAGGTATCCGGATGTGTTTGATACCCAGTTTGTCAGCCGTTGCCAGAATCTGGGAGAAAGGGCCGGAGAAGTCGTTTTCTCCGAGATTTTCGATGTGTTCTCTACTGCATTATGATCTGCATTTTGATTGTCCTCCCATTTCATTAACGTTTTCACCCATGGTTGGTTGCTGCGATGGTCTTTCAATGGGGTCCATAGGTCATGCTTCACAAGGTAATCAATGAGCCTTTGTTCTTTATTGCCACTGTGCCTCAATGAGTCGGCAAGTATGGCATAATCCTCAATAGAGGAGATATGCGCTAGCCGTGCATTATCTGGAGCACGTAATTGATCCACTGAGGAAAATTTTAAATGGTATAGTCCTTCATTCGTGACAATATTCTTAAATATTGATTTTACATCAATATTATCCGCTGGTTGATAATGTCCAGAGTTGTTATCAATATGAAAAAATAATCTCCCTAGATTATCTCGCCTTGGTTCAATGAGCCCTGCATACACGGGATTACCCATGTTGGGTTTGATGCCAATATGCTGGCACTTAGTATTAATAAAAATTCTAGGGCGACTATCGGTGCCATCAAGGAATATAGCAAATGCCGTTTTTACTCCTGTGTAATCTTTCCACTCTGGATGTGCACCGGCTAGCACCTGCATCTTGGCACAATAGACCTTTGGGGTTGTTTCAAATGTATTATTTTGTGGGTGCCATATTAGTTCTTCAAACCAGGCATTGGTAGGATCTTTTGACAAGGGGTTGAGTACATCAACAATCAGCATTTCTGCGGGTATACTGATTTGATCGAGAAGAGGCAATGTTACTAGGTTATACTGCTTTACCGGTGCCATTCTGGCTAACTCCTGCTGGTTGTTCTCTCTACTCAGCAGAATGTGGTTGGGTTGAGGGGCTATTTTCTCGAGGGTATTGCGTATGTGCAGACCATCAGCCGTATTTACGGCCCGCGTGATCCGCGACGAAAAGTCGATGGTTTTCGTAGGCATTGGGAGTGCGTTTGTGTTTATGTCACAGTCTGGCGAAATCTTTCCGATAAGGGGGGCGTAACTCCGATTCTGGTAATTTCCTTGGGGATATAACAATGATACCGGCATGGCTTCATCCATTAAGGTATAAAAGGATTAATATAATCCCTTGCCTCAGAATTGCTATCAAAAACCGATTATTTTGGTAACTATTACTATGATTTTAATCAGGCGTGCAGGGGCGATTGTGGGCCTGCATTATCGGGGCAATAGAGATGAGCAACGGCATCGCGGATAAATTAAAAATCGATGTCGGCATCAATTTTACGGATCAAATGGTCTTCGGGAAGTAGTTCATCGAGGATGATGGTATCAAACAGGGACTGATGGGGAGAGAGTTCTTTGAGTATGGCAGACAGTCCGTTTTATGCATTGACCTTATTAGATTAAAGTCCTGTTCATACGGACAGGACTTTATCAACAATCTGCATTCGTTATTTGTTAAGCAATTACTATTTCTTTGGTGGTTGAATGCCGCGATTTATTAATGGGGGGTGCTCGCCGAGCATGATTTGCATGTGCCAATTATTACCATTGTTAGAGTTTAAACTCACTATCGTTATAAACGCGCCAAACTTTTTTGGCGTATTTCATTCGTAGCGCATGGCGAGATTTGGCAGTACCTGCATTGTAAGCACCAACGGCCTCCCAGCTATACCCGTAAATCTGCATCATTTCCGCAAGAATTGAAGTGCCTACCAAGACGGCAACACAGGGGTCTTGCTCTAACTTCCGACTATCAATACCCATTTTTTTCAATTTTGGCAGATGGTTACTGTTTATCTGCATTAAACCAATATCAACACTGCCGTTAGTGTTTTTACCGATTGCTTTAGGGTTCATACCCGATTCAACTTGCGCTATTGATGCCAGTAATCGAGATTCTATACCAAATTTTTTGGCAGAGTAATCCCAGCAAGTGGCATAGCCTATTGAGCTAAAGCCAATAAAAATGCTCATTGTCAGTAGTTTGAACATTACTTTAATCATAAATATACATTCTCTTTACTATATTCCAATCATCAAGGTAAGCATTGTATGCTGGAGGTATTATTCACGGTTACATGATTACAGTACCTAGGGAAATACGCCATGGTACATACATATTGTCTCATTATTTTACTGATTATATAATGATTTTTACTGTGAGATGAAGGTTTTTTTTGTTTTTGTGATTACTCTATGAAACTAAAGTGAAAAGTTATTCTATCTCTAGGGGGAGGGGCATAGTCCCGATATTGACATCATTTTCCCATCATTTTGCGTGGTTAAAAATAGGCTAGATTAGTTTGACTTAATCTAGTTGTTATTCCTTATTAATCAAAAAGGGTTGGTATTCACGGTAATTATTATGGGAAAGTTTAATTCACATATATCACTCCAGCAGAATGCATGCTACACCGCAGGGCACCAACAAGCTGCATGGGTTAAAGCAGATAACACTATGGGTGTTAACATCCAACTGGGCAATCTTGAAGATGGCATCGTCTATAGTCTGCCACCGGGAGAAAGTGGTATTTTTGTGTGTTCGACACCTACGTTACGTGTTACAAAAGGCTCCATGGATTATACGGCGTTAGATATCAATACCATGTGTAAATTACAGGTGTTCTTAGATATTTCGCAAGGATTTTCAGATTTTAGTGATGCTGAATGTCAATCTGTTTACGGTGTCGGTTTTGAGCCGTTACGGATGCAGGGGGCCTTGAGTCTTAAACAGCTTGAAAGTTGGATGATCCAACAATTTTTAATTGCGACTCCGGGAATGAAAAAAATTTCCGCCATTCTGCGCGGAATGGAATGCTACTGGTTGATAAAATTTTTAATACAACAAACAGATGCTTCTGAACAAACAGATGCTTCTGATAGTTTACGAAGCTTAAGTAAACGCTATGGGTTATCTGTTTCCCATTTTCGCCGAGTGTCCCGTCAAGCATTGGGGAATACGACTAAAAAAGAGTTAAAATCTTGGCGCTTGGTTAGAGCACTACTGGATAATATGGGAGAAAAGTCAAACTTAACTGATTTGGCGTTCAAACATGGATATTCATCACTGTCTCATTTTTCTAGTGAAGTAAAGATTATGTTTAATTTATCTCCTCGTGCCTTAAAAAATGTCATTGCTAATGAAGTGAAAAAATGAAATTTGTTAATCAAGTAAAAAACACGTTAACCTACCTGATTGGGATTGTTTTTATTTCCTCGATGGCACCTACGTTGGCTATCTCTCAGCAGACCAAGCCCACAGGTTCTGGTTATATTGCACAACAGGATAATATTAAAGGCCTGACCGATGCGCTTTCATCCAGGTTGAATAAACCGATTATCATCAGTAAGCTTGTGGCGAATAAAAAAGTCAGTGGTGATTTTGATCTGCATAATCCGCAGGCGTTTATAGAACGTATTTCTGAACAGCTTGGTTTGATTTGGTACCATGATGGTCAAGCAATATACCTTTATGATGCGTCGGAAATGCGCAAGGAAATCATCACATTACGGAATACTTCACTTCCGGTTGTCAGTAATTTTTTGCGGAAATCTGGTCTTTATGATCAGCGTTACCCGTTACGTTCGGACGGTATAAATTCTACATTCTACCTTTCAGGGCCACCGGTCTATGTTGAGTTGGTGACTAATGCAGCCAAACTTTTGGATGAGAAAAATGACGATCTGGATGGTCGCTCAAAAGTCTCCTCAATATCTCTGTTTAATTCATTCGTTGAGGATCGTCATTTTAACTATCGAAACGAAAAGATCACCATTCCCGGTGTAGCGAGTGTGATAAGACAGCTTTTGAACAACCGTGATAATGGTGGTGAGGTAAGCGAAGCGAGCAATATGGCTTCGGATAAGCATGAGGTTATATCTCCTACGGCAAAACTACAGGATTTTCCAGGGAATAATAGGGTAAAACCTATCATGCCCGTAATGAGCCTGGAAAATGCAATGAAGGAACGTCCTTCTGCTGGTGGCTTCAAAATTGTCGCCAATCCAGGCACCAATAGCCTGCTGGTAAAAGGCAGCTCAGAACAGATTGCTTATGTCAGAAATATAGTTAACACGCTAGACATGCAGAAAAGGCATATAGAACTGTCCGTTTGGATCGTCGATTTGCAAAAAGATGCACTTGAACAACTCGGGGTAGAGTGGAACGGTGGGGTAAACGTTGGAGGCAATCTGGGCATTTCACTTAACGGTGGAGTGGCCAGTACAGTGGATGGTGCGAGTTTTATGGCTTCGATTCTGGCATTAAGTCAAAAGAATCAGGCGAATATAGTTTCTCGCCCGATGGTGTTAACTCAGGAAAATATTCCCGCTATATTTGACAATAGTCGAACATTTTATACTCAGCTAATTGGTGAGCGCAGTGTCGAACTGCAACATGTCACTTATGGTACATCGGTTAACGTACTGCCACGTTTTACTGATGCTGATGAAATTGAAATGATGCTCAATGTTGAGGATGGTTCTCAGGTCCAGGATACTAATCCAACGATGGGATTACCGGAAGTAGGGCGTACTAATATCAGCACTATAGCCCGTGTTCCGCGAGGCAAGAGCCTACTGATCGGTGGTTATACCCGAGATGAAAGTTCAGAAGGTGAGGCCAAAATCCCTTTATTGGGGGATATACCGTGGATCGGCAGTGCGTTTAAATACAATAAGTCACACAACTCTAATATGGTGCGTGTATTTCTGATCCAGCCGCGGGAAATCGATGCACCATTGCAACAGGATGCCAGCGATTTGATTGCAGATATGAAAAAGAATCTCTCTAAGCCGGAATTGCATGACTGGATGCGTAACTATATGGATAGCCAGAAATGGCATTGAATCCGTTAGGGCCTGCCAGCCTGTCTTCAGCACAACAGATGGCAAAACTACAGGATAACAGCCGCGGACTGCAGACGAGCTTATCGGAACCGGTCAATGACGGTGGTGGCAAAGATCTTGAAGAGCTTACGCCAGCGGCATTAATACAGCGGTTTAGTGATTCTGTTGATGAAATGTCTATCTTGTTGTCTCAGTTCCGTAATCGCCGGGATTTTGAGAAAAAAACCGGCAGCACCAGTGAGAGCAGCTTTGAGCAGGTGCTTGATGACGATGTTTTGCCAAAGGTTCATTCGTTACTGAAGATAGCGGCGGGTGTCGATGGTGGCAATATTAATACCCTCCTTAAACAGATACGTCTGCTGTTCCCTGACTATAGTGATTTGGTTGTGGTGTTACGTGAGTTGCTACGACGACGTAACCTTGATGGGGTGGTAAAAAGTAGATTAAAGAAACTGCTTCAACATGTGGAGCAAACGGCGGATCCTCGTCGTCTAAAATCCGGTATTAATGTGGCACTCAAGGCCCGCCTGTTTGGTAAGGCTTTGCAACTTTCACCGGCTATCGCACGTGAAAGTTATCGTGAGTTTCTAGAAAGTGATGCACATGAGATTGAGCTATATCAGGACTGGATCTCGACCTATGGGGCTGCACAGCGTGCGATAGTCGTTGATTTTATGGAGTCAGCATTATTAGCAGATATAGATGCGCAAGAACCAAGCTGTTCACAAATTGAATTTGGTAATTTATTGCAACGGTTACTTCAGCTTAAACTAATACGTACTAGTGACGCCCTTTTCTTGGGGGTTCTTTTAAAGAATACTCTCATTTCTGGGTTCAACTTCAATGAAGAAGAGTGGTTGTTGTTCATGTTTTGTGTTTTGCAAAACCCTAGCGATATAAAGAAATTATTAGATGGATTACTTTACGCCAAAATAATGCTCTGTAAACATCGTGAACGAGGTTCAGTTTTGCAAACGATTTACCAAGCTTGTGTTAAGTTACCTCGCGAATTGTACTTCGAACCTGATGGTGTTGTTTTGTTGTCCGATAAATTTGAGAAAATCATTTCTATTGTTTATAATCATGAACAGCATGAAAGTATGACCGAGACAGGGGAAAGGCTAAAAGAACTCTAAATCCTCTTAAAGTTTTAACTTATAATGTGATGAATGTTATGGACCATTTTCAATGGTAGGTTAATTTAAAGTTCATCTTATTATTGTATAACGATTGGGGAAAATTAGTTGTTGGATAATTAATAGGACTCAGCTTTGATAACGAAATTTATTTCTAACACCAGAAAACACCCTGAGTTGTTAATACTGATTTTAATTATCACCATTATTGCTATGCTGGTGATACCATTGCCAACCTATCTCGTTGATTTCTTGATAGGTTTAAATATTGTTATTTCTGCGTTGGTTTTTTTATCATCATTTTATATTGATAGAATACTCAGTTTTTCAACATTTCCTGCCGTTTTGTTGATAACAACGCTTTTCCGTCTGGCACTGTCAATCAGCACGAGCCGACTGATACTGAATGATGCCGATGCTGGTGATATTATTGCCACTTTTGGCTTGTTTGTTATTGGTGATAACCTTATTGTTGGTTTCGTTATTTTTGCTATTGTTACTATCGTGCAGTTTATGGTAATAACCAAAGGCGCGGAGCGAGTCGCTGAAGTGGCGGCACGGTTTTCGTTAGACGGAATGCCTGGTAAACAAATGAGCATTGATGCTGATTTACGGGCAGGCTCTATTGATTCCGAGGGAGCCAAAAGCCGACGTAGCGTCGTTGAACGAGAAAGTCAGCTTTATGGATCGTTTGATGGTGCCATGAAATTTATCAAAGGCGATGCAATCGCGGGTATCATTGTTATTTTCATCAACTTTGTTGGTGGTATTGGTGTTGGTGTTAGTCAACATGGTATGGATATGTCGACAGCACTATCGACCTATACCATGTTGACAATCGGAGATGGTTTGGTCGCACAGATCCCTTCATTGTTGATTGCCATTAGTGCTGGTTTTATTGTGACCCGAGTTAATGGCGATGGCGATAATATGGGCCAGACCATGATGGGGCAATTATTTGGTAATACCTTTGTATTGTTGATTGCTGCTTTTTTGGCATTGGGAATTGGCCTGCTACCAGGGTTTCCTCTTTTTGTTTTTGTGATCCTGTCTAGCCTACTTGGTGTGCTATTTTATTTGAAATGGAGAGATAAAAAACGAGGGGGGGGGGGCTTAGGTCCAAGTAGTCCGGAGGGGAATTCGGAAGACGGTAGTATGTCTGCGCTTGTAGACGGTAGTTCCTTAGGTATGATTAAGGGGTTGGATAACGTTGCGTCAGAAACTCTGCCTTTAATTCTGATGGTTTCGACAAAACAAGCCGAGGCTCTACAAAAATCGAATATGTTGGAGCGGTATCGCAGTCAGTTCTTTATAGATTATGGTGTCCATTTGCCTGAAATAACACTAAAAGCTGCTGACGATATGCCAGAAAGTAAGGTGATATTCTTAATTAATGAAATAAAGGCCACCGAATTTTCGATTAATTTTTCAATGTTAAAAGTAGTGAACGGTAAAGATGAGCTAGAGTTGCTCGGATTTGAAATTGTCAAGAATAATAATGAGTATTGGTCGAACGAAAACGATCGTGAATCACTCTCTAATTTAGGGTACCAATTAAGAACGGATGTTGATGAGATTTATTATTGTCTATCTGCTACTTTGGTTCGTAGCGTTAATGAATATTTTGGTATTCAGGAAACAAAGAATCTCCTGGATAAGTTGGAAGCTAAATATCCTGATTTGATGAAAGAAGTATTGCGCCATGCTACGGTTCAGCGGATTGCCGAAGTCTTTCAGCGTCTACTGGGTGAGAGAATCTCCCTGAGAAATATGAAGTTAATATTGGAGGCCCTAGCGCTTTGGGCACCGAGAGAAAAAGACGTCATTGCTTTGGTTGAACATGTTCGTGGGGCGCTTTCACGCTATATCTGCCATAAATTTGCTGAGGGGGGAACCTTACGCGTGATCCACCTTACTGCAGAATTTGAGGAAAAAATGCGCCAGGGGATAAGGACCACCGCCTCGGGATCTTTCCTTAATTTGGAGCCAGCTACTTCTGATGAATTAATGGACATGCTTACCGTTGCCACTAATAATCTTGCTATTTCCAATAAGGACATGGTGGTGTTGTCTTCGGTAGATATTCGTCGTTTTGTCAAACGTTTTATTGAAGTGCAGTTTAAAGAGTTGGAGGTGATGTCATTCGGTGAATTAACCGATAATGTTACCATAGATATTATTAAAACCGTGTGATAAGAATGGAAGTAAATAATGAATGTTGATATTGATGTATTGGTTCGTGAAGCCTTACTGGAAAAAGGGTGTGATGAAAGTATGTTGTCAAACTTTGACGGGCATACCACTATTGCATTGGAGTTTACCCAACGCCCATCTTTATTGATCAGCACGCTTGATGACAATGTCTGGATTTGGTCGAGAATTGCGGAGGATAATAATGCCGTACTGACACAAAGGGCAAGTGAATTATTGTTTGCATTAATGGAGGGTTGTGAGTTTACGCCCAGTGGGCAGCTACAATTAAGCGTTGATGAAGGTTATATTTTGCTACGAGGCTTGGTTAGTCCGGCCTTCTTGGAAAGTAGTCAGCAATTTTCAGCAGCAATGGAGGAGTTCTTTAGCCTTCAGGAGAACTTTTTGGGGATATTTCAGTAATGTCGGATAGTCCGTTACTACGTCGTCTGGCTCACCCTTTACGAATTGCTGGGCCGATAATTGAGGCAGTGCTTCCGGGGGTAAAAATTGGTGAAGTGTGTGAGATCCGTCCCCACTGGCGTACCACAGAAATTGTGGCTCGTGCGCAGGTGATGGGTTTTAATCATGATCTGACTTTGTTAAGCCTGATTGGTGATGCTAACGGCTTATCCCGCGAAGCTGTGATCTGTCCTACCGGCAGTTCGTTAATGGCAATGCTTAGCTCTTCCTTGTTGGGATGCGTGTTAGATCCTTCTGGGCAGGTGGTAGAAAGGCTGACAACGGAGCAGGAGATTGGAGGACAGGAGCTACGAGCGATTGACGCTTCTCCTCCGTCATACATGGATCGAGTCGGAATACGAACCCCATTTTATACTGGGGTTCGGGCTATTGACGGCTTGATCACTTGTGGCATTGGGCAGCGTGTAGGGATCTTTGCCGCAGCAGGTTGCGGCAAAACTACCCTGATGCATATGTTGATTGAACAGGCAGATGCGGACGTCTTTGTGATTGCACTCATCGGCGAGCGTGGTAGAGAGGTTACCGAGTTTATTGAGGCGTTGCGTCAGTCAGAACGTCAGCAGCAGTGTATTTTGGTCTATGCGACGTCTGACTTCTCTTCGCTCGATCGCTGTAACGCCGCGTTGGTTGCCACCACGGTGGCCGAGTATTTTCGAGATGCAGGAAAAAAAGTAGTGTTGTTCCTGGACTCAATAACGCGCTATGCCCGTGCATTACGTGATGTGGCACTCGCTGCAGGGGAGGCTCCCGCACGCCGGGGCTACCCGGCTTCGGTTTTTGATGCGCTGCCCAAACTTCTTGAACGCCCAGGTTGTACACAAAGAGGAAGTATTACGGCGTTTTATACTATTCTGCTGGAGGGGGAAGACGAACAGGATCCGATAGCTGAAGAAATACGTTCGATCTTGGATGGGCACTTTTATCTCAGCCGTAAGCTGGCAGCGAAAAACCATTACCCGGCGATTGATATTCTGCGCAGTGTTAGTCGGGTAGCCAGCCAAGTTTGTTTGCCTGAACATTTACATAGTGCCGGCGAAGTGCGTCGAATTATGGCGAAAATTGAAGAGCTTCAGATATTTTTAGATCTGGGAGAATATAAAGCTGGCGAAAATACAGAAAATGATCGAGCGATAAACCGCCAGGCATCTCTGTCAGCATGGCTATGTCAGAAAGTGGATGAGAACTCAGTATTTTCAACAACATTAGGTCAACTTCATGAGCTTGCTTCGTAAGATAACTCTGTTGTTGGGATGTTATGACAATAAAATACAGCGGCAGGAGCAAAAACTGATGCTGCTCGACAGGGAAATGAAGCAAATTCAACAGAGTCTTCTGGTCCTAGGAAAGGAACGACAGTCCATGAAAGGTTTATTAAGAAATATGGCCCCGCAAGGCGAGAATCTCGATCGTGCAGCACTGTATTCTTCATTACGCAAACAATCTGTAATTCGTCGACGTATTAGTAATTTGGAACTTGATCAGGGGTTAAAACAGCAGGAGTTAGCATCCCGTGAAAAAGAAAAAGCCAGTGTTATGACTCAGCGAAAACAGTTTTACCATCAGGCAGATAAATATAAAAATTTGCAACAACACGTAAGAAAAGAGACTCGCGCGGCGTTAGCGAGGCAGGAAGAGTCTGAAGTTGAGGAGATAATAGTGTGGAAGAAATAAGCAAAGTTTCTCCAGTCTGGGGGGGGGCGGACGAGATGATTACAACCCTATATTCTCTAGATACTCTTGCATCTGAAAAGATGCATGAACAAGAGGTTGCAATGCCACCGGAAGAGGAATCTGTGAATGTTGGGGTCTTTTGGTTGAATGTCTTTCCGCCAGATTTACAGTTTGTCATCTCGCCCGAGCCTGGTTTGCGGGGCGTGCAGGATAGCTATTACCAACGTTGTGATGTTGGCGAGCCGGCACAAAGTGTACAGCAGGGCTTGCCTCAGCACTATGGGGATGACATTCGGGTGGATGCCGTATCTTTCGAGGCACTCGCTGAGAGGCAGAGAGCTAAAGACACGGTGGATTTTTTGCCCCCCCTTGCCAGCCTCGACAGTAAGACAATGGAACAGGCTCGTAACAATAACGCGGCAGACACCGTATTACAATTGTTCAAAGCTGATGATGAACTTCTGGCCCAACAGGAGGAGGATGACAGCGAATTGAAAAAGGAGTCGTCTACAGTAAAGCGTGATGGAACCCTGCTGGATAAAAGTACAGACTCTACGGCTGGAGGAGATTTTACTTTGTCAGAGCAAGAGATAAGCAGTGGTGAGTCACAGGAAACACTGCAATCCCCTCAACATGATAATGCGGTAGAACAGCATAATGAATTGACGCTCGATCCAGAGATGGAAGAGCAAGACGCTCTTGCGCCTGCTAAACCGATTGGTTCAGGCAAGCTTACTTATAACTTCGGACGGTGGGGTGAAGGTCATCAAGTTGATGTTACGTTGCTTAATCAGGAGCAGGATACCCATTTTCAGTTTGAACCTTCAGACAGTCTGGTTGAGCAGCGCATGACTGAACAGTGGGAACAGACTGACATTCCTCCCTACTGGAGTTTGCTTGAAGACGCAGGAGGAGAGCATCAGGGGCATCAACAAAAGGGACAGGATGAAATTGATGATGAGGTTGGTCAATGATTAGGCGATATCTTCGGCAGTGTAGCAAAGCAGAGCTAAATTCGGCGCAGTCCGCCAAGCGTTGGCAACGCCTCGGAGGCGAGGTTGTACATTCTATTCCGTTGCCAAAATCCAACCTGTTGGCCTTTCGTGCCGATAGTGGTTGGGAGGGCATGATCGATCTTTATGCCTGGTTTGCCTCAATGATGCCTGAGCATGCCGGATTGGCGAGTAGTGCCTTTAGCTGGACGCAGCTGGAATCACTTTTTTTCAGCTGTGAGTTCCCGCTGGAGATGGGGATCGCTGAATTTGTTTATCAAAAGTTGACCAACTTGGGGCGGGTTGTTGACCCACCAGCCTCTCGGCCTCTTTATGGCTTAAGAACGGCGCAAGGCGTCGTTTGGGTGGTGAGCAGTTGTGGCAATAGCAATAATTCATCAATTTTCGACCGGGAGTTTCCTTTAGATTATCTTCCCTTGCCTCTGCATTTTGAACTGGGGAAGAGTGAATGTCCTCTGAGCGTATTAAATAAGCTGCGCTGTGGAGATGTACTGCTGATCACCGAAGTCAAGCAACGCGTTACGCTTTGTGACAAGCATCTTGGTTTTTATCAATGTAACGGGAATGAGATTATGATCGACGAAGCGTTTATGGAGCCATCATTTGAAGCTGAACATGAAGACTTAGCTGAACATGAAGACTTATTACAAGCTAGCGAAGCGAATGATGGTGTGTCGCCTTTATTGCCGCGTTCGCGGATGCCAGTAAGTTTGACCTTTACTCTGCAACAGGCGATGGTAACGGTGAAAGACTTGGAATCCCTCTGCCAAGGACATGTTTTTTACTGCGATTCAGATGCCGAGAAAAAGGTGCTGATCAAAGGTAATGGCTTAGCATTGGCGCGTGGGGAACTGATCTGGGTAGAGGACAGACTAGGGGTTGAAATTACCGATTTATATCAAGAGGCCGGTAATGGGAAATGATGTTTCACTAGTTGGTCTTTTAGCTTTTGCCACATTATTGCCTTTTCTTATTGCTTGTGGCACCTGCTATATCAAGTTTTCGATTGTATTTGTGATGGTGCGGAATGCTTTGGGTTTGCAACAGATTCCCTCGAATATGACACTGAATGGTATTGCATTAATATTATCAATGTTTGTTATGATGCCCGTAGTTCAACAAGGATATCAAAGCTATCGTGAATATGATGTTGATATCACTAACGTCGCTTCAGTGAGTGATTTCATAGAGAATGGATTCGATAGTTACCGTAATTATTTGAGTAAATATGCGGATCCCGAACTGGTTCATTTTTTCGAAAGGGTAGGAACACAACGAGAAACGCAACAGGTAGATGGGGCTGGTTATAATGAAAAATCGTCTATTTTAACCTTGTTACCTGCTTATGCACTGAGTGAAATAAAAAGTGCATTTAAAATTGGTTTCTATCTATATCTACCATTTGTGGTTGTTGACTTGGTTATTTCCAGTATATTGTTGGCGCTGGGAATGATGATGATGAGTCCTGTGACAATCTCTGTCCCTATTAAATTACTATTATTTATCGTATTGGATGGGTGGACGCTGTTATCCCAGGGCCTGATTAGACAATATCTTGATGTTGCCCTGTAATACCGTAAATGATCGTTTCTATTATAAATCAGGTTGAAAACATGAATGATCTTGTATTTGCTGGTAATAAGTCAATGTATTTAGTCCTGATTTTGTCTGCTGGACCTGTCGCGGTTGCGACCATCGTAGGCGTGTTGGTGGGGTTGTTTCAAACGGTGACCCAGATACAGGAGCAAACGCTGCCATTTGGGGTGAAGTTGCTGTCCGTAACGATCTGTCTCTTTTTGCTCTCAGGCTGGTATGGTGATGTATTACTGGCTTATTCGGGAGAAGTATTAAGGATGGCCTTAAGGCGCGAATAAATTTATGCAAATTGGATTTTTTTTTGGCATACACGACTGGCTTTTGGCCATGTCGATGGCATCAGCCAGGCTAATGCCTGTTTTTATGTTATTACCGTTTTTAAATAATAATACGCTAACTGGCATGATCCGTATGCCGGTTGTTATGATCTTGGGGGCTTCACTTTGGCCGTTTCCCTTTCAGGATCTACCCGCGTTTGATACGCTCCACTATTTGGGGTTGATGGTCAAAGAAGCGATCATTGGCTTAGTGATCGCTTGTTTTTTATGCATGCCTTTCTGGGTGTTACATGCATTGGGTAGCATGGTTGACAACCAGCGAGGTGCGACCTTGAGTAGCAGTATTGATCCGCTTAGTGGTGTTGACACCTCGGAGTTGGCGAACTTTTTCAACTTATTTGCTGCGGTGATAGTGCTGGAAAGTGGTGGCTTTTTGTCGATTTCTCAGGTATTTCATTCCAGCTACTTACTTTGGAGCCCTCTTTCTTTTGAAATACCATCATTACGACCCTCCATCGGATTTATGGGTAACATGGTCAGCAAGGCTTTTATTATGGCCAGCCCAATGTTGGTGAGTTTCTTGTTGGCAGAGGGATTGTTGGGGTTACTGTCGCTCTATGCACCGCAAATGAATGCCTTTGCAATTGCCTTGACGATAAAGAGTAGCATTGCATTTTTCATACTTATTTTGTATTTCACCCCTTTTTTTCCGGTCGAGATTATCAATATGCGCATGCATGCTAATATTTTATCTAGCTGGCTGGCGTAAATTCAAAAGATGAACAATTGTGCTGAAAATATTGCTTCGCTAACTAGGGTGGCTTATGTCTTCGAGTAAAACGGAACAACCGACACAAAAAAAATTAAAGGACGCAGCTGAAAAAGGCCAGTCATTCAAAAGCAAGGATTTAGTCACCTCATGTCTGCTATTGCTAGGTGCTGAATATATCATTAATTTAACCACTTTTGAAAAGATGGGGGGGGTTTTTACTAGTATTATAGAGAATGACTTTAGCAGTGGTCTCCATGAATACACTCACATGGTATTTTGGGAGGGAATCAAGATTTTCCTTCCTTTTTTAATGATGTGTATATTTTCCTCGATGTTTCCCACTCTTTTACAAACGGGTTTTCTTATTGCAACCAAAGCGTTAAAAATTAATTTCGACTCACTGAATCCCACGCAAGGAATAAAAAAAATATTCAGTTTGCGTGCCTTGAAGGACGCGGTAAAAGCATGTCTCTATTTGATTTGCTTTGTTGTGGCTGGTGTTATTTTCTGGCAAAAGAATAGGCTGTTACTGTTGTCACAGATGCACGGGTCGCCGCAGCAGGTATTTTTTGTATGGGGGGAGTTGTTTCATTCTCTGATTGTACTATGCCTATCTTGTATTATTCTGATCATTGTTTTAGATGCGTTAGCTGAATTTTTCCTGCATATAAAAGACAACAAAATGGACAAGGAGGAAGTGAAACGTGAACACAAAGATCAGGAAGGAAACCAGGAGATGAAATCAAAACGCAAAGAGATGCATAGTGAACTTTTGTCTGAGCAAGTCAAGTCGGATATTAAAAATTCTAAAGTGATTGTCGCCAACCCAACGCATATCGCCGTTGGATTGTATTTAAACCCTCAGGTAGTACCCATCCCGTTTATTTCTGTGCTGGAAACCAATAACCGAGCGCAGGCTGTTCGTGCATATGCCCAAAAAGTTGGGGTTCCTGTTATTGAGGATATTAAACTAGCTAGACTGATTTATAAAACCCATAAACGTTACTCCTTTGTCAGTTTGGTGGCGGTTGAGGAGGTTATTCGCCTCTTGAACTGGCTGGAACAGGTTGAAAACGCTTGGGTGGTTGAGAACGAAAGCGATCATCCGCCACTACCTTGAGCGTTATTTGAATGAAACGAAAAGCCCTAATTGATTTAATAGATGCCATCGAAACCTTGTAGGGTTATGGCTCTCTAACGAGGAGAAAAAGAGTATGACGCAAAAAACAATAGTAAATCATCCGACTTGCGATCCCATCACCGCTGCCTCTAAGCAGCACGATATGGAAACCATGTTGATGTCGGTAATGAGCGAGGGGGTGATGCTTAAGGATATCCACGGGATTTCCAATGAAATGATGGAACAAATGTATTCCCATGCACATCATTTTTACCAGCAAGGCCGTTTAGATGATGCTGAAAGCTTTTTTAGTTTCCTATGCATGTATGACCTGAACAATGCTGATTACTTTATTGGCCTCGGTGCAGTTAACCAACTGAAGAAAAACTACCAAAAAGCTTGTGATCTGTATGCATTAGCTTACGTGATTGCGAAAGATAATTTTAGCCCGATATTTTACAGTGGTCAATGTCAGCTGTTAATGGGGAACTTTGTCAAAGCCATGCAGTGTTTCGATTTGATATGTAGGCGGGCGAATGATGAAAGTTTGAAGAAAAAATCCAGGATCTATTTGCAAACCATTAAAAAAAACCGAACTGACAGTGCAGTTGAATCATGTTCGGAGAAACAGGAGACTTAATGACAATCGACGTAGGTTTTAAACCCGTAAATTTACTGCAACACACTCGAATTTCACCGGAGCGTGCACAGCAGATTTTAACTGATGTAAACAAGCAACAGCGTGTCGAGACTGCGGCCGTACGTAATGTCAATGTGACCGACATCGGTGACACATTGGAAGCGGATATGGAGTTTGATCATGCCTTGCTACGTGAAGCGCCGGTATTACCCAAAGGTAAACTGACCCGTGATGGTTCGTTGCTGTTGGTATTATCAAACATGATTGAATTGCAGGGGCAGCAGGCAATTGACAAGCTAAGCAGCAATCTCGCTTCTATGCAGGCAATTCTCGAAGCGCGTAAAAAAAATGGGGATAAGCTCTCATCTGAAGCAGAAGTCGCGGTGAATGCAAACGAGCAGGCAGTAGAAGAATTTAAGACAGCCATGGACGGGCTGGAAACGGCACAGCGTAACCAGGAAAATAAAGCTCAATTGGCGAAACAGGCGGGTGAGGAGCTAGGGGAACTTAAAGCGAATGCGGGACCAGGGACAGATCCGGGCTATCAGGCAAATCTGGCGGCTGCGGAGGAAAAACTAAGCAAGGCCAATGCTGATTTAAACGCTGCTAAAGTGGCAACCAAAGAGGCTGGTGCTATAACCGAGCAAAAAAAACAGGTTGCGATGGAGACCGCGGTTCATGCAGACCAAGCGCTAGAACGAATGAAAGCCTCTGCAGATACGCCTGGTTACGCCAGTATGCGTTCTGGCACTGCTCAACAGACAGAGAAGCACCTCAATAATGCGGCTACTTTGTCATTACTACTAGGGAAGTTTATTCAGTCGGTTGGGGATCAATCAGTCGAAGATTTAAAAAATGATTTGGCGATCACCAACACCATGCGAGAAGCCAACCAGAAAGATATGTTGAAGAAGTCGGAGGAGTTTGCCGAACAGCAGCGAAAAGCAGAAGAGGCAAGTAAAGCGACTGGATGTCTTGGCAAGATTATAGGGGGGATTGCCACTGCCGTAGGGGCTGTCGGCATGGTGTTCGGTGGTGCCGGCGCTGGTCTGATGGCGGTAGGTATTGGTCTAATGGTTCTCGATCCGATTATGGAGGCCATTACAGGAAAATCACTGACCGGTATGGTACTTGACCCTGTGATGGAGCATGTGTTTATGCCCCTGATGGACTTGATGAGCAAGCTTCTTGACAAGATCATCGATTATACCCCGATTGGGTTGTTGTTGAAAGAGTTGGATAAACTCACAGGGTTGGATATTACGGATATGGTCAAGGCGTTAGCGGCAGCGGCAGCAACGGTAGCGGTATTTATTGCTGTTGCCTATGTAGCTAAATCGGCGGCGAAAACGATGATCGACAAAATGCCGAAGATTTTGACCGAGGCATTGAACAAGGCGGTTAAGGATACCGTTGAACAGGTCAGTAAAGCGGTCCCGGACATGGTGAAAAACGGGAGCAAAAAGATAAGTCAAAAAGTAGGCAGTCTGCAAAAGGCTGTGTTTAAAAACGATCCCCTGTCACAGGAAAAATGGCTTAATCGTTTGGAACTTACGCGCAATACCGCCATGGTTACCGGGAGTACCACTCAGGCCACCGGTAATATGATTAGCGGGCAATTGCAAAAAGAGGCCATGGATGCTTTGGCTGGTTTCACTCTCAGCGCCGCTGATATGGAGATCCTCAAGCAATTGGCCGAAATGATATATCAATCTTTCGAACGTAAGCAGGAGCTGGTACAGCAACTGTGGGGGGAGATGCGTAATCAGTTGCTTCAGCAGTCCGGTACCGGGCGAACTATCATGCGTAACCTGAGTGCCTCCGCGTAGTGATGTAAACAACCTTTATCAAGAGAGAGAAAATAAATGAAATCAATTGAGTTGAAACATAATCCGATCTTACCCGCGTTCAGCCATAACTCATCGGTAGGTGATGCACCGCGACCAACAAAAGATGTGAAAGCTAATGGCGTGATGCCGACAACTGAGAATATTGCGGAAAATAAAAACGTTTTCGTTAATCAGGTTGCCCAGCGTACGGCAGCATCAGTCAGCCCGGCCGATGATACGCTTAAACCTGCAATCCAGCCGCCGACTGTGCAACTGGACAGTTCGCAGTTGCAGGATCAAATGAAACATGTGGTGTTTGGTGGCATGGCTCAGCAGCAGGCGGTTGCGCCGCTAATGCAACCAGAAAAGTTTGAATTTAGTATGGCTAAGATGCAGGAGTCTCGTGCTGGTGATCGGGACCTCATTAAGGATCTTCTGGTTTCCTCTCTGCTAAAACTCCGCCAGGCGGACGGTCAGTTAGGGGTTGGTCTGCAGAAAATCAGTGTTCAATTAGCGAATAATTCAGCCGATCACACTCGGCAGGCTGGCAAAGCGGCGGCAAGTCAGGCTGTTTCTTCCGGTGCGATCGGTCTTGTTGGCGCAGGTGTTGGCTTACGTAAAGCAGGTCAGAGTTATACACAAGGCAAATTTGGTATTAGTCAACAGCGCAACAGTCTTGACTTCCAGCAACAGGCCAAGTCATTGCAAAGTGGGTTACATCAAACCTCGGTACGTTCCCCTATGGCACAGGGCCAACTGGATGCAGATCGCGCGGTTATCAGTGGTGGGGCGGTGCTGCCGATGGAGCATAAGAGCCAGTCGGCAGGTATCCAGGCCGGCGTTCATCAGAACAAGGCAACTAAATTAAGTACGCAGTCTGCGGGCAGCACTCAGATCGGTAACATGAGTGGACAAATCGCCGCATCACCTTTCCAGGTTGAACAGGCCAATGAGAATGCTAATGCGACGTTGGTTGATGCCGATAAGCAGGTTACTGACAACACCCGTAACAAAGTTGAAGACAGCAAGCAGATGACAGGGCAGTTGTTGCAACAATTACTCGCGTTGTTAACCGAGACCACAGCAAAACAAATGGACACGGCTGGAGCCTTGGCGTCGACTCGCGCTTGATGTTTCTTTCTAAAACCCCTGGTAAATATTCCAGGGGATCAGATTGTGAACATACAGCAAATCATCGGTTATTGACCTAATTAGTTGTGATTTTGTTCCTGATATGGATGGTACACGACGTGACTATTAATCAGCCTTCTTTCCACCTGCCAATATTGGAGAAAAAATGTTTCCGATTAGTAATATTCGTAGCCAGTACAGCGAGTTAACACCTGCTGCTCTGGTGAACGCTAGGTGTTCACCATTGTTAAATGGCCTACACGCAGTGTCAAACGCTGGAAATTACATGCTAAGTGGCCAGCAAGGCGAATCAATTAGCCGTCCTCCTGCTGCGGGTTGGCAGGCTCAGTATCGAGCCAGTGAACAAGTGATTTCAAGTGCATCATTTAACAAGGGCTTAACGCAAGAGGCGATGGCGGAGATGCCCACTGCGTTAAGTGACAAAGTGAACGTTGCCAAAAATATAGATGCAAAGCAAAATATCCAAGGGTTTATGTATGCTCTGAAAGTATTGGAGAATGCAGACGCAAAGGGCGATAAATCGTCTGAGGCTCAGATTAAACAATTAAAAAGTGATTTTTTCAGTTTGTTACGTAAGGATAAGCTGGATGATAAATCTGGACTGGGTAACGACCATTCGCACAAAAACCATAAGCGATTTGAGGAGTTGAAGAACAGATTCGAGAGCCTACAAAAAGATGGACCCTATAGACTAGGGAATTGGCTGCTAAATAATAGGATCGAACCGATGATTGAGCTGTTTGCGCAACAAAATCCTCAGGTTACGGTTCATATCAGAGATTCTATCGAGCATATTAATCATCAGCGCTTGATAAACGCAGAGAATGCGTCGACGTCACGAGATCCATTTGTTAACCTATTGAACGATTTAAGTTTGGTAAGCAAGGTGCTGGACGTAGTTGGCTGCGCAGCCAAGGAAAATAATGCTTCCTCCGTCACAGGGGCTCACTCGGCTGATACGAACACTGAAAGTCATCAATTTCCTGCGGTCGACAGGTATCCGACATCTGGGGGGGTTGATTCAAAGTCTCGGCCATCAGAGGGTAACCCTATAAAGGGGCCTGTTGAAGCAGGAACGAGTACAGCGTCGGACGTGAGCTCATCTGGTGGCGATTTACCCTTTTTTATCAATAATCATTTTAGTCCCAACATTTCCATCGACGGTTTGCAACTGCGCGAAAGTCAAGGTACAGAGAAACTGGCTAACCCATCCAGTACTGTTTCGCCTGATAGTGCTTCACAAGCTACAATAGCCGATCTCCTGCAAGCAGTCCGTAATCTGCAAAACACGGTTAATCAATTGAAGAGTCAGAATCTATCCTCGGAGGTTATTGAGCCGACCCAGAAATCCCAACAGGGTAGCTTTGGTAGCTTATCGGCAGTCGTTGCGGATAGTGTAGATACCGTTGATAACCATATGGGTGACGAAAATGAAAAAATAAACTCTCCTTCTGTGTTCGCAAATACCGATTCAACGAAAGAGCAAAATAGTGGGAATGATGTTCACAAGCCCGTACATAGATATAAGGCAGATGAGGGCTATGGGGTTAATGTTGACCCGAGGTCTCAGACGCCAGCGAAACTGGAGAGTCAAGAACCCGAGTTTAAATGGCCAAAAGTCTCTCCAACAACCACTTTCGTCGGTTCTGTCGGGTCGGCCCAGAGTCTGGATACCTTTAACCATCGCCGTGGTAGTTTTGATGAAGGGCTAGGCAAACTGGCGGACAGCTCTGTTCTTCAAAATACTACGGCTCAGGTTGGGGAAGCGCGAGCAACATATCAGAGTCAGCTTGAACCAAAGGAGAGCGGAGTGGCCCGTCCTGATAATGCAGGTACATTTGCAGACAAACTGGCGTTTTTTAGGCAGCTAGGTGATGGTACTAATGCCAACCAGTTGAAGCCCAAGCTTGCGCAACAGTCAGCAAGTTTTAATTCCGGAAATGGAAACGTGGGTGATGCCTCAATTGTGGGTAGTGAGGCTGCCTTAGGCGGACTTACTCAAAAAATGTCGGTGTTTCGTCAGAAAAGTGTCGATGGTGATGCCACGACATTGCAATCTAAGCTTATGCAGCGGTCATTAACATCGACCCCCCGAGAGCCTATCAATACTCACGTTAGGAACAATACGGATGGCTCTGGTTCATTCGCCGATAAATTGTCTGTATTTCGTCAGCAAAGCCTCGATAGCGATGTCACTAAATTGCAATCCAAGTCCATGCACCGGCCATTAACCGTTACACCAGAGTCTAACAATTCACATGTTACGGACAATACAGATGGCTCAGGTTCATTTGGCGATAAACTGGCGGCATTTCGTCAGCAAAGTCTTGATGCTGATACTAGTAAGTTGCAGCCCAAGCCCTTACAACGGCCAGCAAGAGCTCCTGAGGGAAATGCAACGCTTAGTGCGGGGTCTTTTAGTGCCTTATCTGGCGTTAATGTGCCACGGACGAGAACCGGCCAGTAGATAGAGTTTTGAGCGCTAGGGGGTTTATAGCCTCCTAGGTATTTATCGAGTAAACTTTTAGACCTTGCTTCCCACAAGGATAAATAAGAGATTTAGAGAAATGCAAAATAAAATAAATGAAATCATAATTTCCTGTTTAGCTTGCGAAGAAAGTGATATAACACCTGACAAAGATCTCTTTATGGATTTATATGTGGATTCATTAGCATTGGCTGACATTATTTTCACCACGGGAGAGTGTTTTTGTTTCGAATTTACGGAGGATGATATTGATATGATTAGTACGGTTGAGTCAATTTATCATATAGTCGCTAAAAAAACTAATATTTATTCAGAGCACTTGCATTGAATAGGATAGTGAACATAAATAAACAATGTTAATGTAATAAAAGCCTTTACCTGAACTCATTCATAATTAATTTTTCAGTCTGGCATTGATATTCTGAGAAATTATAAATCTGCCCCGCAGGAGGTAGGAGTGTTTTTAAGTTAGCATCTCTCCTCCTGCTAGGATACCGAGCATTATCTCAATGCGAGACGGTCGGTCGATTTTCTACTTGTCTCCAACAAGTAGTTTGGTGTATCGTGTTCCATCCATTTTCCTTGATTAACTCCAGAAGCAAACGCAACACTATCTTTATCAAGAAAAACCAGGGTAATCCCATTGTTCTCCTGTTTATGATGCTTTTTCATATGCCTTATTTCAGAATATCTTATGGGTTCCGCAGAGGAATTTTTATCTAATTGCCTTCTGGTGTTATAACTATAGGTTTTTTTTCTATTTCCGATATGGGTATTTTTTATATCCAATATGCATCGATTTATTCCATGAGCTTATTATATCTATATTGTTTTCTCAAAAAAGTCAATCCCCATTTTACTCGAGTTTCTAAAAAAATGACTTTGTATTAATTCATATGTTCCATGGAAATGTTTCTTTGATAACGAATGGGCTCGATGCGCATGACAAAGTGCTAATGAGGCTTCATAAAGGTTTTTATGTTCAAATAGTTTTTGTTTTATTATGAACTAATTTAAACTTTCAATGTTTGTGTTATGACTAACGTTTTTTATAATTAATTTTGTTATTAACGATTCTTTTTCTTTAGTAGTTAATTTTTTACTGTTAAAAAAACAGATTGAAGGCGCAATCAAGGAGGGCAGGTCTACAGGCATGCTGGCGCGGTTAAACCTGAGACTGTGGAAGAGGCATTACTGGTTGAGCTGGCTATACACATCGTCAAATTCTCTGACGTTGACTCTATCGTAAGACAAAGGTTCTGTCGCATTAGAATATGAATGGTATATTTTTGGACTGTGCTTAGATGCGCCTTAGAGAGATTTACTCGAACGCTATGGTGACTGGAAAACGAATTTACAATCGTTTTAACCAGTGGTCTAAAATTGGAGTAATGAGCTGTATTTTCAATCATATTGATGAAACGGACTCGACGGTAACACGGAAATAACTTGCGTCGGTAAGAATCTATCACAAAACTTGTTTAAAACGAAATCATTTGGGCAGAATCAAAGGGGATGCATTGATTTTTTGGTCAACTAACGAGATGTGGATTCCATGCTTCAAAACCGGCTAGACACCTACCGCGGTGCGATTACGGTTATCTTTGACTCTAATATCTACTGACGTAGGCATCTTGCGGATGCTGATTGTAAATCCAATAGTATACCAGGCCAACAATGACCTTAGTTATTGGCATAATGATTTCGTCAAATGAAGACTGGCTGTGAATACGTTTGGTCTACAGCGTGAATATAATGTTGGCCATAATGAAGTTTATGGTTTTCTGGTATATGGATGTCGCATTTTTTGTAAGTGTCAGTAAAATGTGGCCTTTGAGTCGTAAAAACTGGGGTTCCCTTCTGATAAAAGGTAGTTATCCTTAGCCATGTGACTTTTATGCATCGTTGAGTGGTATACAACGGGTTTTTTAGTCATCATGTTTAACTGATGTTTTAATCATGTTTTATTGTGCCAAATCGATTCTAATAGCGTCACTTGATTGAGAGATTGCATAGAAAACCGGTTGGGGGAATATCTTTTGATGATAACTAAAGAAAGTGAAATAATAGACCTACCGGATAGCGTGGTTATTCGTTTACTAAGCAGCGCGTTGAAGGGGTGTGAATTTACACTTGATGTAGGTACCACATTATTTGTCGTGGCTAATGAAAATGTAGCCAGAAACCAGACGCTAGAAGAGGTTGATAAAGATAATACGATATTTATCCCTATGGAGAGTGGTGGGGTAAACTTCGAGATTATCGTTGTTGATAATGCACCTGGTCGGCCTAAAGTCTTATTGCGTAAAGTAAATGAGCAAGAGATGGAAGGTTCATTATTATCTTCTAATCAAGTTATTGATGTTGGTACTCTGACGCTAGCTATGCGCCACGAGGGAGAAGACTGGAACGATGATGTTTTGCTATATCCTCCTTCTGCGGACAACGTCATTATCCATAAAATTACCGAAAAAAAGAAACTCGTATGGATTATTGCGATAGTTATCATCGTCGCGTTACTGACCGCTGTTTTGGTCTATAGCTATCACAATAATTCCGGACGGCAGATGACAGAAATATCGTTACTACTAGGTAAAGAACGTGATAAGTATGATTATGTTCGTGGCAACGATGATGTGATCTACATTTTTGCAAAGGAAAAATCTGATAAAGATTGGGCTCAACAGGCGTTAATGCGCACTCCACCTGCAACGGCCTATCGGGTGGTTTATGTCCCGAAGGAAGAAGCACAGATCAGATCGTGGTTGCAGGAAAACTGGCCTGGGGTAAAGTTTCATCGAGTAAAACTGGAACAGCCAAAAGAGCCTCAGCTGCTTTTGAGCGATGAGCGAGGAGGTCAGATACAGCAACAGCAAGCGTTGTCACTTGCATTAAAAAAACGACTGTCCTATGTGGATAAAATTGTCTTTAAGAGGATCCACGATGACCTGGTTGTCACGGAAGCGGAGCAAGGCCTCAAGAAGGTTTCTGTGAATTATTCAAAGTTATCTCATCGAGATAGTGTCAGCTTTGTTATCCAAGGGGCACTTGATGATAATGAGCTTCAAAGAGTAAAGTCTTTTGTTCAACACTTTGAAGAAATATGGGGTGATCAGTATATTCAGTTTTCAATCGAGCTCAGGAAAAACTGGCTTAATGGAAAATCTTTCAAATATGGTGAACAGGGGTATATAAAGGTTTCCCCTTATCATTGGTACTTTCCTAAACCTTTATCAATAATAGAGTAACGTTTATGTCAATTAATAATGTACGTGCAGGTGAAATTCCAGGTTCAGATTGGAAGGGGTTCCTATCTGAATCATCGAAAGGATTTGATGATGGTGTGAAAGCACTTAATGAATCCTTAGATACGGCATTGGAAAGTTTGAAGGCAGATCCTTCTGATCCGCAAAATTTGGCTGAATACCAATCACGACTCTCTGAATATACTTTGTATCGAAATGCGCAGTCCAACGTAGTTAAAGTTTATAAAGATGTGGATTCTGCTATTATTTCCAACTTCCGCTAATTAAATGGAAGGGTGTTTTCACCCTTCCTTATTTATTAAGGTGATATATGATTGCCAATATTCAATCTGTTTCTCTGTTATCCAAAAATACATCTATTAATACTGATGATGTGATTCCATTAGACAACCTTCTGCTAAATTCAATAGCTGAAAATGCGGTAGGATCTCATCAAGACAGAAGTGAAATAATGTCTAAACTTCAGGAGATAAAAACGACAACAGATCCGGCTAAACTGTTTGAGCTACAGCAGCGTACCTCTGATTATAACTTGAAAATGTCATTGTTTTCCACCTTGGCACGAAAGGCCGTTGGTGCTGTTGAAACGGTAGTGCGTGCGTAAAATGCCGATATTGAAAATAATATTACCATTATTTCTATTGTTACTCGTTGGGTGTAAGGAACAGGAACTGTTAAAGGGATTGGACCAAACACAAGCAAATGAAATAATTTCATTGTTACAAAGTAATAATATTAATGTGAAGAAAACGGAGGTTGACAAGCAAGGTTATAGCGTCTCTGTGGGGAAACTGGATTTTACAACTGCGGTAGAATTAATGCGAATTTATGATCTACCATCCAAACCCAGATTGCAAATTGCCGAAATGTTTCCCAGTGACTCATTAATATCGTCTCCTCGAGCAGAAAAGGCACGCCTTTTTTCGGGGATTGAGCAGCGCTTGGAACAATCACTTCTTGTGTTGAAAGGCGTTGTGGCGGCTCGAGTCCATGTGAGTTATGACCTTAGTGCTATGGAGGGAGAAAGAAATAAAGTCCCGGTTCATCTTTCGGCGTTGGTAAAATACGATGCCGCCAGCAATAAAGCCTCTTTAATGATTAATGATATTAAACGGTTTCTGAAAAATAGCTTTGAAGATGTTGACTATGACAATATTTCCGTCGTGCTATCAGAGATCCCACTGGTACAGCATCAAGCCCCGATAACGACTTCACAGGGGGTAAGCATGTCCCTATGGTTACTACTGACGGGGATAGTGACGTTTGCGGTGGGAGGTGGAGCTGTTTATTTCTTTAGCAGGAGGAATGATTTCAACAGTTAAAAATGGCGAAGCAAGCGAGGATGAGTATGTTAGATAAAGAGGTTGGGGGTAATCTTACCCATGAGCAGAGGATAATGTTTGATCCGGTATCGTGGATCGATTCAGGGCAGGTAAGGGTTCCTGCCTGCTTCAATCAAGGCCGCTGCCGTAGCGTGATTAATGAAGTCATACTCACCACGCTAGATTTAGCCACCAACATGGATAGCAACTCACAGAACGAATTAGAACGTTTGTTTATAAATGAATGGTTTATGTTGCGCAAAGCAGGGTTCTTGATCGCTTGTCAACGATACCGCGCAAATCTGGCTTGTCGGGGAAGGTTGGAACTTTTACCTAGGGAGGTAAAGCAATTTGCACAATTATCAATATTGGTCAGCAAATATGAACAAGGTGAACAGTTGCTGACGCTTGAGTGCATACCTTATCTGGCTAGGCAGGAGCTTTTATCTTTCTGTAATGAGCTACCTAAATGGTTACAACAGAGAGTTCCACTTTTATTTCCACCTATTTTGGGCAATAGCGAGCAAACTGGCAATTTATTTAGTGCAGATACCGCTTTATTAAGGTTGGCAATTCAACATGCAAAACGAAACCCATGGTAACCCTCCGGTGCAGGTGACTGGCGTGGTGTTACTTACTCGCGAAGAACGTCTCAGGCAGAAAAAAGGACAAGATATTCTGCAAGCGGCTAAAGTTCGGGCCAAGAATCTTATCGCTCAAGCTCGGGAGGAACAAGAGGCAATACGTAGAATGGCGTACAGCCAAGGATATGAGCAAGGCGTGCTGGCTGCCGCTAGCGCTGCTAAAAGTTACATGGCTGACTACTCAGCGTTGTCATTACGTTTGCACCAGGAATTGCAGGAAAAGGTTAGGGGCGTGTTAGCCACTGTGCTTTCCCATGAATCCATATTTCTTTCGTTGTTGGAAAGTTGGTCGCGCACGCTGGATAGCGATAGTTCCGATTTGCTGCCACTTGAATTATTGATTCCAGCCTCATTGGGGCTACGTTCAGGGAAACTTGCTCAAGAACTTGAGCGGATCTGTGGTAAGAATGTTCGAGTCACACGCCATCAGGAAAACCGCTATGTTCTGAAGTATAAAGGACAATTAGCAGAGTTTATTCCTGATGATTTTATTGAGAAAAAACTACCACAGCTTATCGATATAATAGAGTTGCAGCGTCAATGTGGGCGTTTATCGCAGCAGGGGTTGGCTATACTGCAAAGCGAACTCATGTGTCATCTAGACAACCTTCCGACGGAAAGGCTATGAAAAATCCTCACAATAGTTTGCGTTAAATACATCAACATCTATCAATGTCATTGGGGGTTCAGGCAGATCTCCCACCGGCTAATTTACTCCTATAGTTATTGGTGATTAATGACATTTGGTGACTTAAAATTTTCACACTTTTACTCTCTAAAGGGCAATTAAAATAATGAATATTGTTAAACTCCATACCAATACTGATGTTAATGGGCCAGTGACATTATCATCTCCGATAAAATCTCTGGACACAGTAATCGAAGAAAATCAGTCGCAGCCGGCGGTGGTGGATATGAAGGAATTTGGATTTAAATTGCTCTATAACGATTGGATGCAGCAAACCCTGTTGTCAGATGGGCTAACGGCGGAGGATCAGGTTGAATGGTGATCTTTAATAGCACATCGTTAATTCACAGCCTATCCAGATGCATTATTGGTGGTATGACCTTACTGGTAACGGGGTGCAGCAGCATGCTTGACGATATTCCATGGATTGGACAAGACGAGCATCTGTCACAAACAGTGGTGATGCAACATTTACAATGTGAGAACGCAGACAGTGCAACCAATGCTAAACAGCCCCCCCCACAGCTCTATCAGAGAATGATCCAATGTGTCGATGAACAGAACTATCGTTCAGCAACATTGCTATTTGCCTTGGCGGGCAGTTACACTTGGTATGATGCAGCTAGGCTCGATACGACGTTTGCGAAAAACCAACATACCCAGTTGTTGGTTGACAATCTGGCTCAATTGAAAGATAAGCCACGGGATGCGCTCTGGGGACACATCCAGTCAGTATTAGGGGACCGGCAGCAACTTGGTGTGATTTGCGATAAACTCCGTTTGATTGGCGGGCCACAATATCGCGCAGTGTATATGGATCAGAAAGACGATCTCGGTGGTGAAAGGAGGGGGGACCAACAACGCTGGTACATGGCGCTTGAGAGTTATCTCCATTGTCCAATAGCTTAACGCATGATCCAACTGGACTGAACCCACGACAGTAGATATTTCCAGCCCTCACAACGTGGCCTATTCGCAGACCTCCAGACTGACGCCGTCGAGATGTCAGTGGCGCCTAACCCGGCTTTAGTAGGACTTCAATGTAATCGAAGCTACCGGCGCGCGCGAGCCTTCAAGCACATCGCTGGCATAGTGGCTACTGCGCCTTGATTGGTAGTCTTAACCGGTCAGCCTCAAGTGTTGTGATGTAGGCCACAGGTTGCCGCGTTGGGTCGAGGATGGACAGAGGCGTTTCATCAGCGTGCATGACCAGGTATTGCGACAGATCCTGATGAGGTACCTGGGCCAACGGTGTCAGGGCCGACCCCAGAAACCGCCGCCAGCGTACTGCGAGGAAGGTTGACACCATGTGTTGTAACGGTAGAGTGGTAGATGGGCGTCCACTGCTCAAGGTCAGCGAGTAATTTCAACACTAGGGAGCGGAGTTCATCGAGGGCTATTGAGGCTAGCCGTGCATCAAGATTCATGCGGCCATTTTATCAGCATACGTCATGCTCTTTAACCTCAGATTTTCTAGCTTTATAGGAATTTATGAGCTGAAATACACGATGGCAATCACGAAAGATTTATATCTGATTTTATAACCAGCAGAAAACCCATCAGACTTACATTTATAATGAAATTAATGGAGTGTGTTATATCGTTTAATATAGGTGTTATTTTAAAGTAAAAGAGAGTAAGGGGCGTATTATTAATGCTTTTACTGTATATGACGGAAATATAATGAATGTGTCTAATTTAATTGCAAACTCTCCCAGAGCTAGTGCCACTACTCAACAACAATCGGCCTGTCCTCGTGATGGGAAGAATAAACCACTAGTTGACAAACTCATAAAACAGGCAACATCCCTGCTTGCCTAAGTGAAATGCCAAGATAAATCGATAAAAAGGCATTAGACGACAGTTACACTTCGATTTTCTCTCAATTAAAACCGTCATCGACAGCGACTTCAGCCAGCAATTATTTTCCTTTGAATATTTCAAAAAATGAAATGCATAATATTGTGCAACCAACGGTGAACATGAGAAAAGTGGACAAAGTGTCTCTTCGGTCCATCGATGACATTCGCACGAATGGTCGTTCATTAGGTTCAGGGGCATTTGGTGAGGCATGGCTGATTGATGGAGATGTTTATAAAACACCAAAGGAGTCCTTCACGCTTTTAGGCGGTGAAGGAAAGGTAACTCTTGAAAGTTCAATGAAACACGCTGCAAATGAATGGAATCATTTTTATAGCAAATGTTATGAGAGTGAATTTAAAAACTTTGCAACCGATAAGGTTATACGGCAACCTTCTGATGAAATAGTTTTACGCACACATTTTATAAACGGAGATGATGTGGAATCAAAGATGTATGCGACAGGGGAATTAAAAGATACTGTGATTGCTGAGTTGAAATCAATGTCTAGAAAAATTGAAGATAACGGAGCTTCAAATACAAAGTTAGTGAATGAAAAGCCACTGATTATCGATTTTGATCTTGTGAAATTCGAGGCTAGTGACACACAAGAATCTGTTTTAAAGATGTTTTATTTTTAATTTAATTAAAATTATTGTTTTAATAAAAATACAGTTGAAACTATGGTAGTGGCTGTTAGGTGCCACTACCCTTTGAATTACAATTCTGAGTTAAACGCATTATCAGCCATTAACGGCCTTGCCTTTGCTCTACGACTAAAAATGTATTATTTGAGGTGGGGCCGTCCATCATAGCGGATCTCAGCTACTTTTATATTAGCCGTTGTACTTAACAGCATGTTCACCATGTATGAAAGTTCAAAAAGCTATGGAGCTACGTCTCTAAATGAACAGAAACAGTGTGAGCTTCGCTGTGTCACCGTTATTTAGCTAGTCTCAGCCCCAAGAGGCCTTTGAGCAGGCCTCATCGTGAGGACAGGATATGTTACTGTTGTGGGGCATTCCAACTGGCAGTTAGACAGAATTATGGAGAGGCTTGATAATCTGAATAATCATGCAAGTTGTCTATTTATTTTTGCAAAAACAAAGTTACCGTTGCTTTTCTCTTAATAAATTCTTTGGTTTTCAAAATGAAATAGTTGAGTTCAGTGTTGTTGTGTATCGAAAGTTTTTCCATTGCATTACGTTTATGTCGACTAATTGTCTTAAAAGATAAATTGTTTATATGAGCAATACTTGTGGGTGATAAGCCCCAGCTTAGTAATTGAAGCACATGATGCTCCATATGACTGAGTTGAGGTGCAGGACATTTTTCGCAATACTTACTTTTCTCGCTACTCTTATCTTTCAGCAGCTGAATAGCACGTTTAATGCTGTCAGTGTTTCTCTCTAAAGATGCATCTTTGAATATACATAACCCATCCTGCCCACATGGAAAGAATACTCTTGATGTTTCATATTTACTCTCATAAATATCCATGTCGACTCTGGATTTATAGTTGATGATGGATTTTTTTTTGTAAGGAGTAATGCAATCCACTGCTAGATTAATGTCAGTATTCATTTGCGGGCTGTTATGAATAGCCCGCATAAGACCATTGCTGAAGTATTGGTCATTATCTAGGATAGTTATATGAATAATGTTTTTCATTAATTCCTTCCCAAATTTGATATTTTTTTTGTCGACAATATCATCGTACTCGGTGCGGTGACGGAGTAAGTCAAATTGCCAGGGGCGAAAGTGTTAGAATAAAATAGATTGCTCACATCAAGTGATGTGGTCATCCTCTTATCAATCTCTTTTTTTTTGATTTGAGGTGGTGAGAAACGATAACCCCTACCGTAAAATGTTCTGATGTAGTGTTTGTTGATACCTAATATACGTCTTAACCCGTAAATGCAACGGGTTAATGATTCGTCTGAAATACTGGCGCCGTACCAAACTTTTTCGATGATTTCATCTTTGGATAGTAGTGCGCCATTAGCGTTCAGGAGCACGTATAAGAGGGCTAGTTCTTTGGGAGGGATTTCGACGCTTTCATTCTTATAAGATAATTGCCCGTCATCAGTAAGCACATAGTCACCAAACTCATATGTCAGCATGTTTTATTCCTCGGGTTGTTACAAGTAAAAATAAAATTGGATAAGAAATTTCTAAGGGGAGAATAATGGCGGTTTTTTTGCGTGTTGTGAAGTTAGTTATTGTATTTTATTATAAGTTATATCTAATTTATCTAACTCATTGTTGTTATCTAATTGATTTTATTGTTATTTATCTCGCCATCCACCAGTGATTGCTCAGGCAATGAATTAGGTGCAGTGATTAAGGGGGATATGGAATTCAACTTACCATCATTTTCCTGATCATCTATCCATCATTTATCCATCATTTTTTTGAATTTTAGTCTACCATTAAAAGGGGGGCAGGAATGATACAGAGTACTGTTGTTTTGTTGCCATAGGCTGAGTTAATATTCTTGTTGTGAGTCCGAGCGCTAACGCATATAGTCGTTTCTGTTAGTTTATAAGTCGCGAACGACTAAAATGTGACTTTTATATTATTGTTGACTTTTAGGTGTCTTTTTATGAAAAAATTCAAATGCGTTTATTAAATTCACTATTTTTGTTGCTTTAACCCTGTCTTGCATTTACTCACATGCGGAAAGAAGTGCCAAACGGCAATTACAGGTGATATTTTGGCTGCAACTTGTGAACTGGAAGCGACACCAAGTCTCGATATGGGTAACTGGAATATGAAAGGGTTTACCAAAGTTTGTACACATACGGTGGCGCAAGACCTTATTCTCGGGATTAGCTGTTGTGAAGGAGAGTTTAAGGCTAGTGAGACAGTTTCTGCTACTTTTCTCGGCGCTAATATCAAGGGTAATCTTGTTACTACTAGTGGCATTCATAGAATGCCAGGGGTTCACACCTTTAACAATATTGAGGCAGGCCGTGGTCGTCTTCCTGGCAAGGCTCGATGCATTTACCTCTTAATTATTGCTGTACTGTGAAGTTTGTTACTGGCATGGGTAACCGCGCTTATGTTTTCATCATTTTTATCACGAGATGAGTGGATAATAGCGACCTAGGTATGCCCGAGCTAACGTAATTGCGCTTCCGCGTTTAATAAGGAATGAAAAGATGCAATCATTAAAATGGGTATTTTGAAGAACTGGGTTTTCGTCAACACTCGGAGAAGACCTTTAAACTTCATTGGTCTTCTAAAAGCGATCGCCACACTGTCTGTGAACTGGGATTGACATGTTTTGACAACCCTTCGGCCCCATGGTAGCCGTCCCGACACGGTGACTCGGCTCTAAATGTCCCCTTGAACAATCCGGTTGGAGGGACGTAGGGGATCTTAGATAGCGTACATATACTCCCCCTTCCTTCACATGTCTGTTTCGCATATGCCTAATGGGTTATCTGCCAACTTGATCAGATAGGCATTCCTATTTAATTTTCTGATCATTATCAGCTGATGCCCGCCTGAGTGGCCGAACAGTGAATCCACCAGCGAAGCGGACAGATCGTCGTAAGCTTGGAGATCTGTGTCGGCTAGCTGGATTTGGATCATGCCTTTTCCGAGCAATTTATAGGTATAGGTGACATTTCTAGCTATCCGGTAGCGCTGATCGTTCTCCTGCTCTACCACTTCACCGCTGGCAAACATATGTACGCTATCTTGTCCTGGTGCGTGTACCAAAGTCGTTTGCAGGGTGAGATCCATCATTTTTCCACCAATATAGGACGTTCTTTCGGTGTATAAATGGCAACGCGGCGGGAACGGATCAGCCTCACGCTGTTTGGTCATAAAAAAGTAGCTTAAGGTACAGACCGCAATTATTCCGGCAACCGTCATATATCGTTTGTTCATTAATCTCTCTTTTCAACATAAGATATGTTTTTACATGCCTGGTAGGAATCATTCGCCGCGATTATGCAGGTTGTTAAAAATATCATGCGTTTATCAGATAAAGTGGTAACCGACAAGTAGATGTCTTGTGGGATAGTACAATTCAACGCTTGTGCATTTTCCTCGACAATTTTCAGTGCGTCATGAGCATCGGGGGTACTGATGTCGGTTAAGGTGTTGCCTATTGGTTTAATATTGCAACTGTCTACATTGGCAATAGACAGTACAGGTTCATATCCATCCGAAGAGAAATGTATATATGCGCCTCCCACACCCAAACTTATCAGGATAATAATGAAAGTGATATAAGAAAAATAATGACCGAGACCTTTATTGGTCATGAAATGCTTGTTGCTTTTTATATTGTGCGGGGGATGTTTAGCTGCGTGTGGTGTTCCTTCTGTTGCAGGCGTTGATGGCTGCTCTTCAATATTTATATTTAGTAGCACACCTTGTCGCGGAATGGTTTTTAATTTGTTTCTGTCTATGCCCCAAAAGTCAAATCGTTTGCGGATTAAACTTAAATGATTGTTTAACGCCGCATCCGATGCGACGGCTCCTTGCGCTTCCCACACGGAATCCAGCAAAGTAGGACGTGGGATGGTTTCCCCTCTTCTTTTTATTAACTCCAATAATAGTTTTGACGTAGGTCGGGGGAGTTTTTCAGTGATGTCACTTCTCTCATTAACGCCAGTCAGACTTTCCTCGGTAGGATGAAAAATTACCTTGTTCTCAATGAGGTATTTCATTTTTGCATTTCTCAAGATTTTTCTCATTAGTTTATACATATTATAAATGGCAGTCAAGGACAGTGAATTTCGCTAGCTATTTGAATGTAAAGTGATTCTCTTCATTGAAATAGTTGTTCATAAGTTTAAGATGATGTAGTGGGCCTCACCCGGGTGGAAGGAACGTTAGGGTGATCTTGACCACACAGCAGGGCTAAGCACCGTCTCATCTGGGACAATAGGGGGAGACAGATACAAGGTGATGCATTTTTTCCTTATGGACATGTAACTACGTCAGACTATAAGGCTGACTGTATGAGGTCCCACTATGTGATTTTTTGTTGAGGGAAACTTTCATAAAACGCTTTTTAGAGGGGCGCATATGGCCCGGTTTACGTCAGGCTGGTGATGCCACTGTTCAGTTCAGCCAAGCGGTGGTATCGGTGGTCAGGCTACCGATGTGGCGCTTCAGGCCAGGGAAATTATCCGCATCCGTGAAAGAATCGCTACCTTGATCGCCAAGGAAACCGGGCAGAAACTGGAAAAGGTCTTGAACGACATTGACCGCGATTTTTGGATGCCAGTGGCAGAAGCGATCGACTATGGCCTGGTATCAAAAGCCATTGTCAGCGAAAAAGAAATCGCCTGAGCATAGCGCAATAACCCACCGTATCATCCAATCCTCAAATAACCCCAGCAGGCCATTTTGTTCAGTTCCATAACCCACAAGCTGTACGGGTTATGGACGCTGTAAACGGCCTGCGTATTATCAAGCCCCAATAGCCCAGCCGCAGGGCGTGGCACCAAGGCTATGCATCGAACAACCAGAGGCCAACAGTGGCGGTTTGTGACCCGAATCACTGCCCCATGTAAGCGCCCTGAGTGTTTTCTTCTCATTCTGTATGTTAACCACATGATAACAAAACGTTATCCGATAGATGGCGGTAAAACACTGTGCTAGGATGATTAATCACCACCTCTGGCACCAACGCCAACTTGAAAAGGATATGACCATGCCTTTGAATAATAAAAATATTTTTGTAGCTCTCGCCGCTGCCCTATTTGCAGTCAGCAGTTACGCGGCTGCGCCGAAATCCGTGGCGATCCTCTCTATCGTTGACCATCCGGCATTGGATGCTACCCGTGATGGGGTGATTGATGAGCTAAAGGCTGCGGGGTATGACAAGGATAAGGTCAAGGTCCAGTTCCAAAGCGCGCAGGGAAATACGGCCACCGCTGGGCAGATTGCGCGTAAATTTATCGGTGACAAGCCCGATGCGATAGTGGCGATTTCAACGCCTGCGGCACAGTCAGTGGTGGCGGCGACCAAAACTATTCCGGTGGTGTTTACTACGGTAACCGATCCGGTGGCGGCCAAACTGGTCAGTAGCTGGCAGCCGAGCGGCACCAACGTTACCGGTGTTTCAGACAGCGTTGCCATCGGCCCGCAGGTCGATCTGATCTTGCAGGTTAAACCCGATGCCAAGCGAGTCGGCATGGTCTACAGCCCAGGGGAAGTCAACTCGACGGTGGTGGTCAAAGAGCTGAAAGATGAATTAACCAAACGCGGGATGACGCTGGTTGAGGTTCCTGCCGCACGTACTATCGACGTAGCCCCAGCGGCTAAAAGCCTGGTGGGCAAAGTCGACGTGATTTACACCAATACCGATAACAACGTTATCTCTACCTACGAGTCGCTGGTCGGCATTGCCAATCAGGCTAAAATCCCGTTGATCGCCGGTGACAATAGCGTTGCCAAACGTGGCGCGGCTGCAGCGTTGGGGATGAGTTATTACGATCTGGGCCGCCAGACCGGTAAAATCGTCGTCCGCCTGTTAGAGGGTGAGAAGCCAGGCGCAATAGCTCCTGAGGTAGGCAATAAGCTCAGCCTGAGCGTCAACCCTGCCGCAGCCCAGAAGCAGGGTGTCACTCTGCCAGCGGAGCTGGTGCAATCAGCACAAGAAGTCATCAAATAACGATCTGCGTTGAATGATGGTTTACATCGGGTGTAAATGGCCTGCCGCAGGTGGCGGGCCAAGATGTTTATGAGGTACGCATGTCGTTAATTTCCCTGATGGGCGCTTTTGAGATCGGCCTGATCTTTGCGCTGGTCGCGTTGGGCGTATTGATTTCCTTTCGCTTGCTCAATTTTCCCGATCTGACGGCCGATGGCAGCTTCCCTTTAGGGGGCGCGGTTGCCGCAGTGATGATTGTCAGCGGTTATAACCCTTGGTTGGCATGTTTGCTGGCGGCTATCGCGGGTGCCGGTGCTGGCTGTTTGACGGCTTGGCTGCATGTGCGGCTCGGTATTTTGCAACTGCTAGCCAGCATTTTGGTGATGATTGCCCTGTATTCTATCAACCTGCGCATTATGGGGGCACCAAACCTGGCCCTGATCGGCTTACCCAGCGTTTTCACTCCTTTCATCAGTCAGGTTGAGGACAACGCCTGGCTGATCCAACCAATATTGCTGCTGGTGGTGGTCGTGGTCGTCAAACTGGCGCTCGACGCATTTCTGACCTCAGAAGTCGGCCTTGCGCTGCGGGCAACCGGAGCGAATCCGCGCATGGCACGTGCTCAGGGGATTGCGACCAGTCGGCTGACGGTGATCGGCATGGCGGTCTCCAATGCGCTGATAGCGCTGGCGGGCGCACTATACGTACAGACTCAAGGGGGCGCCGATATCTCTATGGGGATCGGCACCATCGTCGTCGGGCTGGCGGCGGTGATCATCGGTGAGACGCTGTTGCCTGCCCGTAGCCTGTTCCTGATCACTATGGCGACCCTGTTAGGGGCATTGCTGTACCGCCTGATGATCGCTCTGGCCCTGAATGCAGACTTTATCGGCTTGCAGGCACAGGATCTGAATCTGATCACCGCGCTACTGGTTACGTTGGCGCTGGTCCTGCCGAAGTTGAAACAAAAATTGAAAAGCAAGCGGGGGAGGCAGCCATCATGATGCGTGCCGAGCAGTTGTTTAAAACCTTTAACCCTGGTACCCCGCTGGAGAACCCGGTATTACGTGGCCTGTCTTTGAACATCGAGGCAGGGCAGTTTGTGACGGTCATTGGCAGTAATGGGGCAGGGAAGTCTACTTTGCTCAATGCGGTCAGCGGTGATATTACTCCCGATCGCGGCCAAGTGTTTATTGGCGAACAGGACGTTACCCTGATGCCCGCCTGGCGCCGTGCCGGTATGGTCGCCCGTGTGTTCCAGGATCCGTTGGCGGGAACCTGCGAAGGGCTGAGCATTGAGGAGAATCTGGCCCTGGCTCTGCAGCGCGGTCAAACCCGAGGATTTCAGCGTGCCGTCAAGAGCAAACAGCGGCAACTGTTCCGCGATAAGTTGGCCACGTTGGAACTGGGGCTGGAGAATCGTTTAGGGGATCACATGGGGCTGCTGTCAGGTGGCCAGCGTCAGGCGGTCAGCCTGCTGATGGCGTCGCTGCAGCCTTCTCGTCTGCTCTTGCTGGATGAACATACCGCCGCGCTCGATCCTAAAACGGCGGCCTTTGTGCTGGCATTGACCGACCGTATTGTCGCCGAGCAGCAATTGACCGTACTGATGGTGACGCACTCCATGCGTCAAGCTCTGGATCATGGCCATCGAACCGTGATGTTGCACCAGGGGCGGGTGGTGCTGGATGTTGTCGGTGAGCAACGGGCCAACATGCAGGTCACCGATCTGCTGGCGATGTTTGAGAAAACACGTGGCGAAAAGCTGGATGATGATGGGCTACTGCTGAGCTGAGGCTGTTCACTTTGTTGGGGCGCGGCATGCTGCGCCCGCGTAGCTGAATAAAACAGCAAAAACAACGGTTTTGGCATAACCTGAGAGCAATTGGTTATTTGCCTGGGTTCCCCGTCCGTGCTGAGATTGTCGCCTGCTAAAAAAAGTCAAACAAGGCGATGACCATGTCTACAGGGAAAACGCTGCTCGCGCTGGCGCTGAGCACATTCTTACCGGCAAGCGCTGCCATGGCGGCAGCTAACGATACTCTGATTTATTGCTCCGAGGCGTCACCGGAGTCGTTCAATCCGCAGATTGCCAGCTCAGGCCCAACGTTCGTTGCCAGCTCGCAGGTGCTGTATAACCGTTTAATCAATTTCGATCCGATCAAGAACACGCCAACGCCGTCATTGGCAACCGAATGGAAAATTTCCCCGGACGGCAAAACCTACACCTTTACCCTGCGCCAAGGGGTGAAATTCAACAGCAATAAAAACTTCAAGCCGACCCGCGATTTTAATGCTGACGATGTAGTGTTCTCGGTGTTACGCCAGAAAGACCCAAATCACCCATACCACAAGGTATCGCAGGGTAATTACGAATATTTCCACGACGTAGGTCTGGATACGCTGATTAAGGAAGTGAAAAAGCTGGACGATTATCACGTTCAGTTTGTTCTGAGCGAGCCGAACGCCGCGTTTCTGGCCGACTGGGGGATGGACTTTGCGTCGATCCTTTCTGCCGAATACGCCGATGCGATGCTAAAAAAAGGCACGCCAGAATACGTGGATACCTGGCCAATCGGCACTGGCCCTTACGTCTTGCAGCAGTATAAAGTCGATTCACTGATCCGCTATGCTGCCAACCCTAATTACTGGGATGGAGAGGTGCCGACCAAGCATCTGATCTTCTCCATAACGCCGAACGTACAGACGCGCCTGGCGAAACTCCAGACTAACGAGTGCCAGATTATCCCTGCACCGGCTCCGGTACAGTTTGATGAAATCAATAAAAACAAAGATCTGACCCTGCATAAGGTAGATGCGCTGAACGTCGGTTACCTGGCGTTTAACACCGAGAAAAAACCGCTGGATAACGTGCTGGTGCGCCAAGCCCTCAACTATGCCACTGACAAAAAGGCGATAGTTAACGCGGTGTTTTTAGGTTCAGCCACGGTGGCGAAATCGCCGCTGCCGCCAAATATGCTGGGCTTTGATAAAGACCTGCAGGATTACGGTTATGATCCGCAAAAAGCCAAGGCGTTGCTGAAACAGGCTGGGTTGGAAAAAGGCTTTGAGATCACGTTGTGGTCAATGCCGGTTCAGCGCCCGTATAACCCGAACTCCAAGCGTATTGCGGAAATGCTGCAAAGCGATTGGGAAAAGGTTGGCGTGAAGGCGAAAATTGTCTCTTACGAGTGGGGGGAATATCTTGCCGGTATGCGTAAGGGCGAGCATGACACCGCGCTGTTTGGCTGGATGTCCGATAATGGCGATCCGGATAACTTTGCCGAGGTGCTGCTGGGGTGCAACAGTATCAAAACCGGCTCGAATGCCGCGCGTTGGTGCGATAAAACCTATGATGGTCTGGTACAGCAGGCCAGATTGACTAGCGTCCCTGCCGAGCGTGCAAAACTCTACGGGCAGGCGCAGGAAATCTTCTACCAGCAGGCTCCGTGGATTGCTCTGGCGAATGGTAAAACCTTCTATGCCACGCGCAGCAACGTTAGTGGCTATAGCGTCAGCTTGATGGGCAGTGATTTTTCCAAAGCCAAACTGAATTAACCTCAATATACCTGGCTACCATTGTAGGGGCGCAGCATGCTGCGCCCGTTTTTTTAGGCTATATAGGCCGATGGGCAACGCGGTAGCCTGCCAGCACGGCGGCCAACACCATAAACAGATGCCCCTCGGCGGAGTCCAATAGGAACGAGTTGAACAGGTGGCAGGCCAGATAACTGCCGAGCACGGCAACCAGCAGGTTGCGGCAGGCTGTTGGTTGCCGCCAGGCCGCTCGGAAGCAGCACCACATCCACCCCAGAAACAGCGCCAGCCCCAGCAAGCCATTTTGTACCGTTTCCAGCAGATACTCATTGTGCGGGTTATGCACGCCGTAACCGGTCTGCGCATTACCATACCAGAAGCTCCCGGCCCCGTTACCCAGCAGTGGGGCCTGTTTTATCAGGCGCAGCGATTCGCGGGCAAAGGCGGTGCGTTGCCCCATCGAGTTGTCGCAAGCCTGATAGGCCTGCTCTGCCGGGGCCAACACGCAATTGCGCACCTCAGCAAGGCCGAGCGTCAGGCGCTCCGTCGCTCTATTGGGGATTAAAATCAGCATAATAGTCAGCAGCGAGCCGCAGGCTAGAACGCCCAACCGCTGCCAGCGGGGCAGCGTCAGCAGCAACCAAAGCCCTACGCCTACCAATAGCGCCACATAGCCGGTACGCCCCTGTACCATCAGCAGCACGTTCGCCGTTGCCAGCAGAACCAATGCCCCATAGCACCAACGCAGCACGCCTGATTGCGCAAAAGCACGGGTTAGCCATATCAACGCAGCAAACGCCATAAACACGTTCTGGGTTATCTGCAGTTTAAACACCGTTGGATTCTGCGGATCGAGGCCACCCAGCGTCACATGCCCGATCCCCGAAGTCAGACTGATCGCCAGTATCAGGGCATTGGCGAGCAGAAAGCCGCTGATAAACCGGGTGATAAGCCTGGAGTCGGTGAGAAAGAACAGCGCCAGAGGAAGTACAAACAGGAGCTTTTGATACTTGCCGACCATCTTTGGGCCGTACTCGTGGTGCTGGGTCAATAACGAGGCGGCCAGCAGTGCAAACATCAATGCGGGCAGCCACACTAGCGGTTGTTTGAGCAAAGGCATCAGGTGGCGAAAGTCACGCTGCCACAGCAGACATATCGCCGCCAACACCAGCGAAGCGTTCATCAGCGCATTGGAAGTCGGCAGGGACACACCGATCAAAAACGCAGTGAAGCCAAACAGCCGAAGGCGGGCAGGGGAGAGTAACGATACAGAACACGGTGCGGTGGATGGCATGGAGTGGCTCAAATCAGGGTTAATTAAACACGGTGTCATTCACCGTGCGGGAAGTTGGGATATCCAGGCAGGTGAGCTGGCGGTTTATGGCCCGGATAACCTCATTGGCGGGTATGGCGTCCAGATAACGTTCCGGGGTCGCGGTGTTCACTTCATCGGGGTGTGGTAATGAGCGGTAGTTGCCTGCCCATAACAGGATGTGAGGAGCCTGCCAGGGTGACCACTGTTGCAGATTGCTGGGGCCGAACAGCACGACGGAAGGCGTCTGCAAGGCGGCGGCCATATGCATCGCTACCGAATCCACCCCGATAAACAGCTTCGCCCGATCGATCAAGACGGCCAGCTCCGGCAGGTCCAGGCGACCGGCCAGATTGACCACCCGTTGTGGCATGGCGCAGTGGGCCAGAATAGCGGCTATCATGGCGATCTCATCGGCAGAACGTCCCCCGGTGAGCACCACGGTTTCTCCGCTGGCGGTGAGATGGTCGATAACCCGAGTGAATCCCGCCACCGACCAGGTTTTGAATGCCCAACGCGCGGTAGGCTGGATCAGCACGAAATCCGTCAGGTGATGATGTTGGCTGAGGCGATTAATCTCATCGATATCGCGCTGCCGGTAAGCCTGGGTCACCTTGGTCACCAAGGTGGGTAAGGCCAACGGGGACAGAATCGAGAGGTTATTGAGCACGGTGTGCCGTTGGTCATGCCCGTCCACCGGCACCAACAACGAATGGCAAGCACGCCACAGCTGATTATTACGCTTGGGGTAAGCAAACCCCAGGCTGAATGTCGGTTTGAGAAAGCGGCAATACAACGCAGCCCGCCACTGGTCGGACAGATTAATCACCAGGTCGTAGTGGCCGGTGTTGAGGCTGTTCCACAGGGCTTGTTCACCGCGGTACTGTGTCTTATAGCCCTGGAGTTTTAGGCTGCGATCGACGGTATAGGTCAGATAGACATCCCGATTGCCTGCCAGCATCGCCTCGGTGCCGTCATACACCAGCACGTCAATCAGGGCATTGGGGTAATTGGCGCGCAGCGTACTGAGCAACGGGGTAGTTAGCAGGACGTCACCAAAGTGACGCAGCTTGATAACCAGGATGCGCTGTACCCGATCGCGGTGCAGTAGTCCGTTGGGCAAGCGACGGTCAGGTAACACGGCCTTGCCAGCACTCATCGCGAACGTCATATTTTGCTGATATATCCCAGAGAACGATAAAAGGCGATCTTATAGGTGGCGGAAAGACAAAGATAATTGGTTGTACAGATCAATAAGATCAGACCGATCGTTGAAAACGATCAATCCAGGACAAAGTAAGGGGGTATTGTGCGAGTTTGTGAGCCACGGGATAAATCGTCTATTAAGAATTTTAGTATGGCAGCCACTGGCAGAAGTGTAAGGATGAATAACGGGTGGTGAGGGATGGGTGGAAAGCCGAACCTCATCCTTGAGGTTCGACCTTACAGATTAGCCCGCAGCGGCCTCGCGGAGGCGCTGTTTGATCTTGCTGTACTCTTGCTGAACATAGTGTTCTGCCTGCCCTTGATCCTTAATCGGCTCAATTTGCACGGCACAGTATTTGTATTCCGGCGTTTTGGTAATCGGGCTGAGGTTTTCCGCCACCAGCTCGTTACAGGCACCGATCCACCATTGGTAGGTCATGTAGATCGCACCCCGGTTAGGGCGTTCGCTGACGTTGGCACGGGTAATGACCTTGCCCTGACGGGAGCGTACCCACACCAAGGCCTGATCCTCAATCCCTAGCCGTGCGGCGTCTTCCGAGTTGACTTGCACATAGCCCGGTTCATCGGCCAACGCGACCAGTGCCTTACAGTTGCCGGTCATCGAACGGCAGGAGTAATGGCCCACTTCGCGTACCGTCGACAGCACGAACGGGAACTCATCGCTGAGCTGATCGATCGGCGGAGCCCATTCACAGGTAAAGAACTCCGCTTTGCCACCGGGCCGAGAGAATTCCCCGCCTTCGTACAGATAAGGGGTACCCGGGTGATCCAACGTTGGGCAAGGCCACTGAATGTAAGCCAGGTCTGCCATCTTCTCGTAGGTAGCGCCGTAATAGATCGGGCACAGCTCGCGCAGTTCGTCCCAGATTTCCTGCGTGTTGTTGTAGTGCATCGGGTAACCCATAGCCGTCGACATCAGGCTGATGATTTGCCAGTCCGTCTTCACATCGCCCACTGGTTCCACTGCTTTATAGAAGCGTTGGAAGCCGCGGTCTGCCGCGGTATACACCCCTTCATGCTCGCCCCATGAGGTTGCCGGGAAAATAACGTCGGCAATCGCGGCGGTTTTGGTCATGAAGATATCCTGCACGATCAGCAAATCCAGCTTCTCAAAGGTTCTACGGATGGTGGCTAAATCCGGCTCTGTTTGTAGCGGATCTTCCCCCATGATGTAGTGCGCTTTGAGTTTGCCATGGTCGATATTGTGCGGCACTTCGCTCAACGCATAGCCGGCCTCGGCTGGCATTGCGTCGATCCCCCATGCGTTGGCAAACCTTTCCCGCGCCTCGGCATCCGTTACCTGGAAATAGCCGGGCAGGGTGTTAGGCAACGCGCCCATATCACAGGCACCCTGAACGTTGTTCTGTCCGCGCACCGGGTTAACCCCGACGTTCGGCTTGCCCAGGTTACCGGTCAGCATCGCCAGGCTGGTCAGCGCACGCACGGTTTCCACGCCCTGATAGAACTGGGTGACGCCCATGCCCCACAGGATGGTTGCCGTTGGCGCGCCAGCATACATGCGTGCCGTTTCACGGATCTGCTGGGCGGTGAGGCCCGTGGTTTTTTCAACCGACTCCGGTGGGTAGTCCGCCACGATGGCGCGGTACTCATCGAACTGCTCGGTATGCTGTTCAACAAACGCCTGATCGTACAGGTTCTCCTCAATCATCACATGAGCGAGTGCGTTGATCAGGGCGATGTTGGAACCGTTTTTCAACGGCAAATGGATATCCGCAATACGCGCCGTTTCGATATAGCGCGGATCGCAAACAATGACCTTGGCTCCTTTCTCCTTCGCCTTGAGAATGCGGCGGGCGACAATAGGATGCGAGTCCGCGGCGTTATAGCCGAAGACAAAAATACACTGGGTATCCTCAATCTCGCAGATTGAGTTACTCATGGCGCCGTTACCGACCGATCGCTGCAGACCTGCAACCGAGGGGCCGTGTCAGACGCGTGCGCAACAGTCGATATTGTTAGTACCGACGGTGGCGCGAGCAAATTTCTGCATCACATAGTTGGCTTCGTTACCGGGCCCGCGCGAGGAGCCGGTCGTCATAATCGCATTCGGGCCGTATTTCTCTTTAACGGCCAGCAGGCGTGAACTGGCGAACTCGATGGCCTCTTCCCAAGACACCGATTCCAGTTTGCCACCCCGTTCCCGGCGGATCATCGGCGTTTTCAGCCGTGGCGTCAGGATCTTGGTATCGTGAACGAAATCCCAGCCGTAATACCCTTTCAGGCATAGCTCGCCCTGATTGGTCACGCCGTTAGCGCCTTCGGCCTTAACGATCCTGCCGTTGTCGACTATCAGGTTGATTTTGCAACCTGAAGCGCAATAAGGGCAGACCGTGATGACTGTTTTCATCTCAGCACTCCTTTTTAAACCTGTTCGACATTGCTCAACACGCCACTGGACCAGAAAATCTCCCCGGTGACGAAAAATGTGTCTCACTTATTTGAAGCATAAATTGTGCCACGCTGACTTGATGTGGATTAACGACTCGCATTTATTGTCATCATCCAAAACACTCAAGTTGCTGTGGTTGATGGTGTTACAGGCGGGGATCATGCAGAACGCCGACACGCCGTGAATCCGTCCCTGGAGGCTCGTATCGCGCATCCTTGCGCTCAACGGTCGGCTAACCTGCAATGATCCCCACCTGTCTCAAGCTTTCGTGTTGCGGTATTAGGCGCTGCTATTCAGAGCCGCTCAAAACCTTCCCCCGTATCCCATATTGATAACCGCTGATAAATCACCCGTACCGCCTGCGTCACTTTCTCCGTCATCGGGAAATAGAACATCACCACGTCCGGCTGAATGCCGAGAAATATCACTTCCTCAATATCCTCACGTAGCTGGTCGATCAGGAAATTGAGCGGCATATTGTGAGTGCTCATAAAGAACATCTCGGCAATATCGTCAGGATTGACGATACGGATTTCGCCAGGAGCCAGCTCCATATCGGTGGCATCGACAATCACCAACCGGCTGGGCTTAAGATCGCGGATCTGATGCGTGACATTTTCGGGGGTGGAACCGCCGTTGACGGCGATCCAACCCTCGATTGGCGCGTCAGCCATCATTTCGGCCAGCAGCGGCCCAGCACCGTCGTCACCCATCATGCTATTGCCTACGGTAAGGACGACATTCATGGGTTGGTCACCTTTTTCACAATCAGATAGATAGCAGGTTCGCGCTCAATCTCGGCGAGCAAGCCGAGCAGCTTGGTACTCCATTCGCTAAAGGGAGCCGGTTGGCTATCGATCAGCGGGGCCAGGGCATTGGCCAGCAGGCTGGTGTGGGTGGAGTCGATGGTGATTTCGCCAAAGGTCAGCAGGCCTCGCATCTTGCGTTGGGCCTCCCCCTCCGGGAACAGCTCAACCCAGGTTTGATATTGCGGCAATGGGCAACTTAACTCGGTATTCAGGCAGTCAATCACTCCCACGTGATGGCCAATCGCCAGCGAGTAATACATCACCTGCTGCGCTTGGGCAGGCATATCGTCATCGCTATCAAGAAACTTCTGGCGTAATGACCAGAATACCGCCTTACCTTCATTTTGCATGGGGCAGCTCCTGTTGCAGGCAGTCAACCAGGCAAGCGACTATCTCGCGCAGGCGGGGATCGCCTTCCTGTTGCAACCATTCTTCCAGGCGCAACGTGGCCGCATCCATGCTGGCACCGGCCAACAGGGAGAGGAAACGGTCACTGATGATGCGGCCTTGATAGTAGCCCGCCAGACGGCGTGCCTCGCGTTCAATCAGTACGCGGGTATGTAGCGGGATGCCTGGCAGCAGCAATGCTGCCTTTTCGTCTACCTGCTCAAGGTGGTTTTCGCCCTTCAGCTTTTGCTCCAGCAGGCCCAGGGCCACGGCAAAGCCGTAGATGGTGGCGGCAGGCGTCGGTGGGCAGCCGGGGATCCACACGTCAATCGGCACGATCGACTCGCTGCCGCCCCAGACGCAGTACAGATCGTGGAAAATCCCGCCGCCACAGCCGCAGGCCCCGTAAGAGATACAGATTTTCGGGTCGGGTGCCGACTCGTAAGCTCTGAGCGCGGGCACGCGCATGGCCCGGGTGACCGCGCCGGTAAACAGCAGAATATCGGCATGGCGCGGTGAGGGGACCACCTTGATGCCAAAACGCTCGGCATCAAATACCGGCGTGATGGCGGAGAAGATCTCGATCTCACAGCCGTTGCAGCCGCCGCAGTCGACGCGATACACATAGGCCGAGCGTTTGATATCCTTCAGCAGCTTGCTTTTGAGTTTGGCGGTCTGCTCATCAACGGTGATCGGCGTACTGCGGTGATGATTGACCTTGATATCGGGCATCGTCATATCATTTCGCTCCCGCCGGCTGGCTCAGTTTCATTGGCCGATGTTGGCTCAGAGTCTGTTTACGCTTGCAGGCGGGGCAGGTCTCGAACTGTGGCCGTAAGGCCTCAACGCTGTCTGCCCCCATGCCCGCGTGGGCCAGCAATGCCAAGGCGTAATTCACCGATTTGGTTGGCGTAAAGGGCTGCTGGCAACTGCGGCAGTTGAGTAGGGTAAAGGTGGCGCGGATATACAGATCGGGCTTGTGCATCACCGCCATTTCAAAATCTTCCGACAGCCGGATCGCCCGCGTCGGGCAAACTTCTTCACAGCGTGCGCAGAAGATGCAGCGTCCAATGAACAACTGCCAGACGCGCTCGCCGCTGGCCTCATGGGTTTCCATAGTTAACGCATTGGCCGGACAGGCCACGGTGCAGGCGCCGCAGGCGATACATTGCTCAGGATCGTACTCTGGCTTGCCACGAAAACCCGGGCACACCTCCAGCGGCTTAAACGGGTATTTCACCGTGACTTCACCGGCCTTCAGGATGGTTTTAAACAGTTTCAGCATGCTGCCTCCCTCACTTGCACGGTGAATTGGTGCGTTCGATCCCGTAGCGTTCAATCTCCTTGTACGGCACGGTCTTCGCTTTACGCTTGTTGATATCGATCAGCGTGACGCGGTCGGTACAGGAGTAGCAGGGATCCAGGCTGCCGATAATCAGCGGGGCATCGGAAACCGTATTGCCGCGCAGCATATAACGCAGCACCGGCCAGTTGGCGTAGGTGGCCGCCCGGCAGCGCCAGCGGAACAGCTTCTGGTTATCTCCCAGCATGCTCCAGTGGATATCTTCACCGCGCGGGGCTTCGGCATAGCCCAAGGCAAACTTGTGCGGCTGGTAGCGGAAACCTTCGGTGAGCAGTGGGCCGCCCGGCAGGTTATCCAGGCCGTATTCGATCATCGCCAGCGAATCCAGCACTTCCTGTACGCGCACCATCACTCGTGAATACACGTCGCAGCCGTCGAAGGTGAACAGCGTTTTCGGCAACGAGCCGTAGTTGGCATAAGGATGGTCAAAGCGCATATCGCGCTTGAAGCCGCTGGCGCGGATCATCGGTCCCACAGGGCTGTAGTCGCGGGCGATCTGCCGATCCAACAGGCCAATGCCTTTGGTGCGCTGCTCGATATTCGGCGTGCCGAGCAGCATCTCTACCAGTTGCGTCACGTCGGCGCGCATCTCATGGATCAGCTTGATGGTTTTAACCCGCTGCTCTTTCAGGATGTCGCGGCGCACGCCACCGATCAGGTTGAGCCCATAGGTTTTACGCGATCCGGTCAGGAGCTCCGCCATGGTCATCGATTTTTCACGCACGCGGAAGAACTGCATAAAGCCGGTATCGAAGCCGACAAAGTGGCTGGATAGCCCGATGTTCAACAGGTGGCTGTGCAGCCGTTCGACCTCCAGCAGAATGCTGCGGATGGCATGGGCGCGGGGCGGCACATAGATCCCCAACGCATTTTCCACCGAGGTGGTGTAGGCCACGCTGTGGGTAAAGCCGCAGATCCCGCAGACCCGGTCGGACAGGAAGGTGACTTCCTGATAGCCCATACGGGTTTCGGCCAGTTTCTCCATGCCACGGTGCACGTAGAACAGCCGGTAGTCGGCATCGACAATGCGCTCGCCGTCAACAAACAGGCGAAAATGCCCTGGCTCGTCGGAGGTGATGTGCATCGGCCCGATTGGCACCACCCGTGATTCGCCGGTGGCCGCATTTTCAAACGGGTAGGTTTCCACATCGGTGGTTGGCTCAGGGCGCTGGCGGTAATCCATAGTGTCTTTACGCAGCGGGTAAAGATCGTCTGGCCAATCGTCCGGCAGCACCAGGCGGCGCTCGTCCGGCAACCCTACCGGGATCAAACCGTACATATCGCGGATTTCACGCTCGCCCCACACGGCGGCGGGAACGCGTGGGGTGACCGACGGAAACTCCAGCGTGATGGCGCTAACCTGAGCCTTGACGGTGATAAAACACTTTTCCCCTTCCTCCATCGACAGCACGTAGTAGACGGCGAAGTCCCCGGTCAAGGTACGTTCGTCATTACCAAACAGCACCGGTAGCCAACCGCCTAGCTGGTAATAGAGGTATTCCACAATCTCGGGTAACGAGTTCAGCTTGACCGTGATGGTGACCTGATTGGCGGTTTGCCACTCGGCATCCAGCAGGGCGGAGGGGAACTTCTCGCGTACTTTGGCCAGATAGCCTTTGCCGAGTTTTTCGTCGTTATTGAGGGTCAAAACGTGGGTTTCGTAGCTCACTTTACTTCTCCTGCCTGAGGTTCGGCCGCAGAGGATTGATTCTGAACGGCCCATGGCCAGCTCAATGGCTGGGCATGAGTGCCAGGCTTGTTGTTCATCACGATGTGGACCGCGTTTTCCAGCAGTCGGCTGACCGGTTGTGGGATATGGGTGCCCATCACCAGCATCAATACCAGCAGGATCAACATCGGTAAGGTCGTCAGTATTCCCAGTTCGCCTTTGTTGACCTCTTCGGGTTTAGCGCCGAACAGCACGCTGGCCACCATGCGGACCAACCCGGCCAATACCACCGTCAGCAGCAGCAACAAGAAGATGGTCAACGTAATATGGCCAGCCGCCAACCCGGCTGTGACCGTCATAAACTCACTGAGGAAGATATTGAACGGCGGCATACCGCCTAGCGCCAAGGCTCCCCCGGCCAGCAGCACGGCACTGAACGGCATGCATTTCAGCATCCCTTTGACCACGGTGATATCGCGGGTGCCATACTTCAGCAGCACGTTGCCGGAACCGCAGAACAGCAGAGTTTTTGCCAGGCTGTGGTTCAGGGTATGCAGCAGCGCTGCCAGGATGCCCAGCGGACCACCGATGCCGATCGCCACGGCAATCAGCCCCATGTTCTCTACGCTGGAATAGGCCAGCAGCCGTTTGATATCGCGCTGCACCAGAATAAAGAAGGCCGCCACCGCGACGGAGAGGAAACCAAACACCATCAGCAGCGTGCCGGTAAAGTCATGGCCCAGCGTGGTGCTGATAATGATGTAGTAACGGATGATGATCAGCAGCGCGCAGTTGAGCAGCACGGCAGAGAGCAGGGCGCTGGTGGGGCTTGGTGCCTCACTGTGGGCGTCCGGCAGCCAGGCGTGCATCGGGAACAGCCCTGTTTTGGTGCCAAAACCAATCAGGATGAACACAAACGCCAGATGCATCAGCATCGGATCCAACTGTGTGGCGTGCTTGAGCACTTCCGTCCAGAAGATGGCGTCGTTGGGATCGGGCATAAAGCTGGCTGCGTTGGCGTAAACCAGAATGGTGCCAAACAGCCCGAAGGCCACCCCGACGGTGCAGATAATGATGTACTTCCAGGCCGCCTCCAGTGAAGAGCTCTGCCCGTACAACCCCACCAGAAACGCCGAGCTGAGCGTGGTGGCTTCGATGGCCGCCCACATCAGGATCAGGTTATTGCTGGTGATCACCAACAGCATGGTGAACAGGAACAGGTGGAAGAAACCGTAGTAGTGGCACAGCGTCGCTACCGAAATCTCGCCTTCATCGACCTCATGGCGCATATAGCCAATGGAGTAAAGCCCGGTTAGGCAGCCAATGATGCCGAGGATCGCCAGGAACAGCGCGCTAAGGCTGTCCAGATGCAGCCAGCGTTCGGCGGCCAGAATATCGCCTTGCTGGTACACCTGCATCACCACCCACAGGGAAACCGCCAGCAGCAGCATGATACCGACAAAGTGCAACAACGTGACGCAGGCCCGTGCCGCATTGCCCAGCAACCGGCAGGCAAAGGTCAACAGCGAGAAGGCCAGCGGCGTCAGCAGTAATAGAAACAGCATGGTGGTATTACTCATCATCTCACCCCTTCAACGCCGTCAGTTGTTCAACATTCAGCGTGTTGAGCGTGCGATAGATTTTGCGCGCCAGCACCGCCATCACGATCACCGCAAAAATGGCATCGGTGGCGATGCCAATTTCCACCAGCTCCGGCGCGCGATTCGCCAGCAGCGCCAGCGTCAGGTGCGATCCGTTTTCCATCAGGCAGTAGCCAAACACCTGTTTGAGGATGTTGCGTTGGGTGACGATACACAGCAGGCCGAGCATAAAATGCCCCAGCGATACCGCCAGCGCCGGTTTCAGTGAGGCCAGCAGCGGCACCTGCACCGGCTCCACTACAAACCAGCACAGCAGCACAATCACCGCCGCGGCCAGCATCAGCATCACCGGGCCGATCAGGCTGCCGTTCGCCGAGGGATCGTCCATTTTGCGAAAGGCATAGGCCATGATCACCGGCACCAGCACCACCTTGGTGATAAAGGCGCTGATCGCCCACAGCGTGAGCTGGTGGGCGCCCAGGGTTTGCCCCAGCGTCAAGAAGATCAGCACCAATAACAGCGACTGCAAGGCATAGAGCCAGCACGAGGCCACGGGCCGTTTGGCGCCAATCACCAGCAGCGAGGTGACCATCATCAGCCCCGCGAGGTTATTGACGATAAGTGAACCAGTCATAAGCAACTCCCTTATCCAAGCCAGGCGACGGCAATCACGCTGGAACCTACCGACATCGCGATCAGAATCACTAACACCGCGCTCATCACCAGCGGCAGCGGAGCGGCATGTGCCACCTCATCACTGGGTTTGCCAGGAATAACGCGCCCAAACCAATAGATGAACCAGGCAAAGCTGGCGACCGACTCGATCAGCACCAGCACCATCAGCGGCGTCATCAGCCAGAACTCATGCGACAGTGCAAAACCGGCGGCAAAAATCGGGAACTTGCTGAAGAAGCCGTTAAACGGCGGCACCCCGGTGATCGCCAGCGCGGCCACGCAGAACCCCACGCCCAGCAGCGGCATCTTGTTCATCACGCCCTGCAAACGCGGCAGCATCCGGGTGCCGCAGCTGTAGCTCAGCGCCCCGGCCACCAGGAAGAACAGGCTCTTGGCAAACGCGTGGTTAAAGATGTAAGCCACGCCGCCCAGAAAGGCGGTTTTGGAACCGAAGATGGAAATAGACAGCGCCAGGAAAATATAGGAGAGCTGGGTGATGGTGGACCAGGCCAGCAGTCGCTTCATATCCTTTTGCGGCAGATACATCAGGAAACCGTAAATCAGGGTGATGGTCGCCATAACGATGCCGACCCAGCCGATAATATGCGGCACCGCATCCGCAGACAGGATGGCACGGGCATAGATGTAGACGCCCACTTTCACCATCGAGGCGGCGTGCAGATAGGCGCTCACCGGGGTAGGGGCTTCCATGGCATCGGGTAGCCAGGCCTGCAACGGAAGCTGGGCCGATTTCCCCCAGGCTGCAAACAGGATGCCGCCAAACACGACCAGGCTGGCCGTACCGTTGAGCTGCGCAATCGCGCTCAGGGCGAAGGTGCCGGTATTGAGGAACAGCGTCGCCGCCGCCAGGTATAAGCCGATCGAGGCAATATGGGTGATCAGCAGGGCCTTCATGGCCGAGCGCTGTGCCTTCGGCGTCTGGTAGTAGCTGATCAGCCCCCAGGAACAGCCGCCGGTGATCTCGAAGAACAGCAACTGTCCCAGAATGGTGGAGGACATCACCAGCCCGGCCATCGCCCCGATAAAGATCAGCAGGAAAGCGTAATAGCGGTTGCTGCCCTCGTGGGGATGTTCGCGGTTGGCGGTGGTGAGGTAACCGGTGGAATACAGGCTGACCAGCAGGCCAAGAAACACCACCGCGAAGACAATCAGCGTGCTGATGCGATCGATGATAAAGCCGAACAGCGCCACGTTGCCGTATTGCAGCAGCGTGATGGTCGTATCCGCCTTGCCATGGGCCAGGAATAGCCAGCCGATGACCACCGTACCCAGCGTGGCCAACAGCGCGAACAGGGTACATATCCACTTGGCCATCCGTTGCGGCACGCAGGCCGTCAGCAGTGCGCCGATAAACGGCAGCAGTAGCGTGGCGAGGGCGGTATATTGCAAACAGAGCGTATTTTCCATAATGGGTTTCCTGGCGGCTACAGACCGGTTAGGTAAAAGACAAAGGCCAGCGCCGCTACGCCAAAACCGAGCCAGGTAACGTGGTGCGTCAACAAGAACCGCCCACGCGCCAAGGTATTTTCAAAAATGGAGGCGATGACAAACACCGTCAGTAGCTTGGCCAGCATGATGACTGCCGCCAGTGCCAGCGCAGGCACCGTCAGCTCCACTGCCTTGCCAAAGGGAATAAAGACCGCCAGGAACAGCTCGGCCACCACTACCTGCTTGAGACCGATCCCCCATTTCACCAACGCCAGGCCAGAGCCGGAGTATTCGGTCAACGGCCCTTCCTGAAGTTCCTGTTCCGCCTCTGCTACATCGAAGGGGATCTTGCCCATTTCGATAAACGCGGCGAAACCGCAGGCCAGCATGGCCAGCAGGGTGGCCGTTGGGGAGCTCCACCCTTCGGTCAGGGTGGCGCTGATGGTGCCGATATTGGTGGAACCGGCAATCAGCGCGACCACCAACAACGCCAGGATCAGCGTAGGTTCTACCAATACGCCCAGCGTCAGTTCGCGGCTGGCCCCGATCCCGGCAAACGGGCTACCGGTATCCAGACCAGACAGCGAGAAGAAGAAGCGGAACAGTGCGAACAGATAGAGCAGGGTGATCAAGTCCCCCGCACCGGCAAACGGCGACGTCCGCGTGAAGATGGGCAGCGTCATCGCCACCAGCAACATGCTGCTCAGCAACACATAAGGCATCACGCGGAAGATGGCGCCCGACTGTGCCGGAGCTACCTCCTGACGTTTGAACAGCTTGCCCATATCGCGGTAGTCCTGCCAAATGCCGGGGCCACGGCGAGAGTGCATCCGGGCGCGGATTTGGCGGGAGATCCCGGTGAACAGCGGCGCGATCGCCAGCATTATCAGCGCCTGCATCAGCGCGAAGAGTCCCATCATTAACGACGGTGTTTCCTGCATCGACATGCTATTTCCCCTTAAACCGCGACAAGCAACAGCAGGATCACCAAGGCGATCACCACATACAGGCAATAGAAGCGGAAGTCGCCGCTCTGCATGCCCTGCAACCGTACACCCAGGCGTTGAGAGGCCTTGACCAGCGGATTGATGATCCAGTCATCCCAGAACGGCTCGGCGCGTGTTGCCCCTGCGGTGGTCTGTTCCAGTGCTCGCGACAATACAGGCGTTGGATCGAGCTGCTTGCGCAGACGGTACAGCGAGGCAAACATGGCACGCAGTGGCTGGGTAAAGCCCCCGGCGGATACCGCCATCGCTTGCTCCCAGTTGTAGCCGCAGGCCCACGGGTCGCCACGGCGACGGAAGCTGGACTGATTGCTTTTCAGCAGCAGATACACCGCCAATGGGATCAGCGGCAGGGCGAGCAGCAGGATAAAGGTCAGCGCCGGTGACAGCATGGCCTGGCTGGCCAGTTGCGGCACCAGCATTGAGCCTTGCACCACGGTGACGTCATGAGTGCCGACCAGCGTCATGGCAACCTGGGCCAGAATGGGAGCGACCACGCTGGCCCCTACGCCGAGCAATACGCACAGCAGGGCCAGCAACAGCATGGAGACTGTCATCTGCCATGGCACTTCGCGAGCCTGCGCCGCTTTTTCACTGCGCGGCCCGCCGCAGAAGCTGACGCCGTAGACCTTGACGAAGCACATCGCCGCCAGCGCCCCGGTGATCGCCAGCATCACCATGGCAATCGGGCCGCTGAGGCGCATCACAAAGTTGCCGTCGTGGCTCATGGAGAACAGCGATTGGTAGGTGTACCACTCGCTGATAAAACCGTTCAGCGGCGGCAGGGCGGAGATCGACATACAGCCGATCAGGAACGCCAGCCCGGTGAGCGGCATCAGCTTCGCCAGGCCGCCCATGTGTTCCATATCGCGGGTATGTACGCGCCAAATCACGGCACCGGCACCCAGGAACAGCAAACCTTTAAACACCGCATGGTTGAGCAGGTGATATAGCGCGCCGAGCAGGCCCAACGCCGCCATCACCGGATGTCCGCTAGCCATGCCGACCATCGCCACGCCCACGCCCATTAAAATGATGCCGATGTTCTCCACCGTGTGCCAGGCCAGCAGGCGTTTGATATCGTGCTCGGCCAACGCATACAGCACTCCCAACACTGCAGACACTGCGCCGAAGGCTAGCACCACGATGCCCCACCACATTTCGGTGGCACCCAGCAGGTCGATCCCGACCTTGATGATGCCGAAGATGCCGATCTTCACCATCACGCCGGACATCAGCGCTGAGGCATGAGAAGGAGCCGCGGGGTGGGCGCGCGGTAACCAGCTGTGCAGCGGCAGCATCCCCGCCTTGGCCCCAAAACCAAAGAAGGAAAGCAGGAAAACCACCGACGCCATCCAAGGGGAGAGCGACAGCGAACGGAAGGAGTCAAAGTCCAGGCTGCCGCTCTGCCGCCACATCAGGAAGAAGGCGATCATGATCAGCACCGAACCGGCGTGGGCGATAAAGAAGTACAGCAAACCGGCGCTGATGGATTCGTCATCCTGATCGGCGATCACCAGGAACCAGGAGGCCAGCGACATCATTTCGAACAGAATAATGAAGTAGAAGGCGTTATCCATCACCACCAGCCCGACCATCGAGGCGATAAACAGGTTCATAAAGAACCCCATGCTCGCGGCGCCTTTGCCGCGATACTCCTGCACATAGGCGATGGAATACAACGCACAAACGGTGACCAGCAGCGAAATCACCACCAGCATAAAGGCCGCCAGCGAGTCCATGCGCACCACAAAGGCGGCAAATGAGAACAGGCCAGGGGTGGAGAAGGTGAGGGTTTGCCCGCTTAACAGGACGGGAACGGCGCTGCATAGCCCTAACAGGCCGCCGATCATCGCGCTGATGCCTGCCAGCAAAATGGCGAGGCGCTCCCGGCGAAACAGCAGTAGTGATAACACGCCACCGGCGACATAAATCACCAAAGCCCACAGCAGTAGAGTGAGAGAGTCCATGTTTATTTCTGCCCCCTGACGAGAGAAGGAGAGGATGGCCAGCCGATCGCGACCTGGCCGGCTCGCGCCAAACGCCGGGCCTGCGCTTCCTGCTCAAGCTGCTGCTCATCGACGATATGCAAGGCATTGGTTGGGCAGATGCGCACGCATTCCGGCCCATCGGCGAGGAACGCGCAGAGATCGCACTTCACCGCCACCGTTTTGATCCCGGCATTCCAGGACAGATAGGGCGATTGGCTTGCGGGGCTGGTTGGCACGTCGGGCAGTAGTTCTGCCGGGACGTACTGCTCAAACATCGACGGGATATTGACTGGCCCGCTGCCCGCAGGCGTGATTGCACCGAACGGGCAGGCCAGGCCACACAGCTTGCAGCCAATGCACAGGGTCTCGTTCAGTTCGATGGCGTGCTCGCCGTGCGTGATGGCGTTGACCGGGCAAACGCGCGCGCAAGGGGCATCTTCACATTGGCGGCAAAGCATCGGTGCCGTTTGCTCTCCAACGCGCGTCACCATCAGCCTGGGATGCGACTGTAGCCCTTCGGCCTTATGCACCTCAGTGCAGGCGGCCATGCAGGTGTTGCAGCCGATACAGTGCTGAGGCTCCGCAATAACAAAGCGGTTCATGGCCGTTCCTCCAACAGAAAGCGGTTCATGCTTACATCGCCAACGACAGTGTGCTGAGGGCGGCGCGGCGGCGTTTTTCAGCATTCATTTTTTGCAGCAGTTGTTGGTCTATGCAGTGCAACGCGTCGGTGGGGCAAAACTCCATACAGGCAGGGCCATTGGCTCGTCCGGTGCAGAGATCGCACTTGTGTGCTTCCGCTTTCTCGGCGGCGGGGAACATCAAGGCATTGCCATGGTGGACTACCGGGCGGGTGATCACTTCCATCACCCCGTAGGGGCAAGCCATGCCGCAGGCTTTACAGCCGATGCAGCGTTCCTGCGCAACCTTGACCATGCCGTCGCTCTGGCTGATGGCCCCGTTGGGGCAAACGCTGGCGCAGGGGGCATCATCACACTGACGACACAGCACCACGGTGCTGACATTGCCGCCTTTCAGCAGATGCAGGCGAGGCGTGAAGTTGGCGGCATCCAGCGCCGAGACATCCTGGTTTTGGCTATGGGCCACTACGCAGGCGATCTCACAAGTACGGCAGCCAATGCATTTTTGCGGATCGGCCATGATAAACCTGTTCATCAGTCACTCCTGATTACCTTCCATCGTTAAACCCCAGGCGGCGAGCCTTTGAGTCTGTGCTGCCGTTAGCTATACATAAAACGTGCCAAGCGTAATAAATGGATATAAAACAGGTTGTTGTAATTTTATTGACCGCGTATGAACGGCTGAATGGCATAAACGACGAAGCTGGAGGGGGGATTTGTCACATTCAGCCCGGGTTGGCGTCGTCACTTCGTCATTTTTGTCGAAATCGGTAGCAAAAATGACGGTTTGGCCCTCATCCGCTTGCCTTCTCCCTGATGGCAAGCGGATGAGGGTGATGGGATCACCTTGGCACCCTAATTGCACTAGCTGAAGCATCGGTTATTAATCGCCGAACAACGGAGCCCAGATGCATGAAATAACCCTGTGCCATCATGCGATGGAAATCATGCAGCAACATGCCCGGCAAAATCATGCCCGACGCATTACCGCCGTCTGGTTTGAGATCGGCGCATTTTCCTGCGTGGAGGCGGAGTCGTTGCGGTTCTGCTTTGACATGGTTTGTCGCGGCACCTTGGCCGAAGGCTGCGAGTTACATCTGCTCGAACAACAGGCACAGTGCTGGTGCCACGACTGCCGGGTGGATGTGCAACTGCTGGCTCCCCAGGTCTTGGTCTGCCCGCAATGCGGCGGGCGCAACCTGCGAGTGCAGGCGGATGACGGCTTGCAACTCAAGCGCCTGGAAATTGAATAACCAAGAGGAAAAAGCATGTGTATAGGCATTCCCGGTAAGGTTGTGGCGCTGGACGAAAACCAACACCAGCACGCCTGGGTCGACGTCTGCGGTGTGCAACGAGAAGTGAATATTGCCCTGGTGTGCCAGGACGATGAACCGCCAGAAGCGCTAATCGGTAGCTGGGTGTTGATCCATGTAGGCTTTGCCATGAGCCGCCTGGATGAGCATGAAGCACAGGAAACCTTGTCGGCACTGCAAGCTATGGGGGAAGTGGAGCAGGACGTGGCGCTGTTCCTTGCAGGCGAAGGAAACCAGGAACGGCGATAAATTGTGCTATCCCCGGCAAATGATATTCCTGTTGCGGTGTTTTGTTGATCCGGTCGGGAGAAATTACCATTAACAAACCTTACTCTTTGTGAGGATGTTCGCTGGCAATAATCTTCGTGACTCAGACAAGTGATAAACCATGTCGACTGTACGCTTAGAACAACAAGACCTGCTCGAAATTACCCGCATGCTGCTCGGGCAGCATACTTTCATCGATCTGTTACTGCAATTGCGTCAGGTGTTGCGGCGTCTGCAACTGGCCGACAGCGTCGCGTTGGTGCTATTTGATCCTCATAGCGAACGGGTGAGTTTTCACGGGCTGGATCACGCGCTGCAGCCGGTAAACTATCAGGACGAAACGCTGCTGGTGAATGGTCCGGTCAGCCGCTTTCAACACAGCTCGTTACCCCAACGCTGGCAGGCCGATGAGCTGCACGAACGCTATCCGCAAATCCGCGCCCTGAAGTTGCATCCTCCCTTCAACCAATACTGTCTGATGCCGCTACATGCGGGTGGTCGGCCGCTCGGTGGTTGTGAATTACTGCGTAGCGGAAACGAGCCGTTCAGCGATGCCAGCCTGGTGCAGTTGCAAACGCTGATGGAGCTGGTGGCGCTGGCTACGCAGCAGATCGTTTTGCTGGACAACGCGCAACGGCAACAGCACCAGCTACGTCATGAGCTGGATGACTATCGCATCTTGGTGGATGTCACCAATGCGGTGCTGTCAAAGCTGGATCTGGATGACGTGATGGGGGAGATCTCGGAGAAAATTCACCACTTTTTCAACAGTGATGCCATCAGCATAGTATTACGCAGTAACCACGCCGAGCAGCTCACCATCTACTCCACCCACTATCTGAACAACAATACTGCTGAACGTCAGCAGTACAACGTGGCATTGGCAGGCACCTTAACCGAACGGGTGATGCGCAGCGGCGAAATGCTGCTGTTGAACCTGAAAAATGCCGAGCAGCTTTCCGGCTATGAACGTCGGCTGTTTGAACTCTCACAGGGCAGGATCGAGGCATTGTGCGTATTGCCACTGATATTCGGCCAAAAGAAGCTGGGCGTGCTGAAGCTGGCGCAATGCCAGGCAGATGGCTTTAACGCGGCCAGCTTACGGGTGCTGCAACAAATTGCCGAGCGTATTGCCATCGCGGTGGATAACGCGCTGGCCTGCCAGGAGATCAACCGGCTCAAAGAGAGTCTGGTGCATGAGAACCTGTATCTGACTGAGCAGATCAACGTCAATCATCCCGATCTGAGCGAGATTGTTGGGCGCAGCGCGGGGATGTCTGCGGTGCTCAAACAGGTCGAAATCGTGGCTAAAAGCGACTGTTCGGTGCTGATCCTCGGGGAGACTGGCACCGGCAAGGAGCTGATAGCGCGAGCGATCCATAACCTGAGCGAACGGCGTGACCAGCGCATGGTGAAAATGAATTGTGCGGTGATGCCTGCGGGCCTGTTGGAAAGCGATCTGTTTGGCCATGAAAAAGGCTCGTTTACCGGAGCCTCCACCCAACGCATGGGCCGTTTTGAACTGGCGGAGAAGGGGACGCTATTCCTTGATGAAGTGGGAGAAATCCCCATTGAGCTGCAGCCCAAGCTGCTGCGGGTGTTACAGGAGCGGGAGTTTGAGCGAGTCGGTGGCAACAAACCGATCTCCGTCGATATCCGTCTGATTGCCGCCACCAACCGGGATTTGCAGCAGATGGTGGCCGATCGTGAGTTTCGCAGCGATCTGTTTTATCGCCTGAACGTGTTTCCGATCGTCATTCCACCGCTGCGTGAACGGCCCGAGGATATCCCCCAACTGGTGAAGTTCCTGACCCATAAAATTGCTCGCCGCATGAAACGCACCATCGACAGTATCCCGGCGCAAACGCTGCGGTTATTAAGCCAGATGCCGTGGCCGGGCAACGTGCGTGAACTGGAGAACGTGATTGAGCGGGCGGTATTGCTGACGCGCGGCTCGGTGCTTGAGTTACCGCTGCCTGAATTGCAGTATTCGCAACCCTCAATGGTGCTCTCCGCACCAGCCACGGAAACGGTATCGCCGGAGGAAGATGAGCGCCAACGGGTGCTCCGCGTGCTGAGAGAAACCAACGGCGTGGTTGCCGGGCCACGCGGGGCCGCACAGCGCCTTGGATTGAAACGCACTACGCTGCTATCGCGAATGAAGAAGTGGGGAATTTCGGTGAATTGATCAGATAGCACGCGGCAATAAACGCTCCTCGCCCTCTCCCAAAAGGAGAGGGGACCGAACGTGCCCCGGTTGGCTTTAAACCTTATATCGGTTCCGTATTCGCGGAGAAAACTGAATGTGCCACAAATTAACCCCAGCCGCCAAGGCTTGGAGTTTCATGCTGTCAGGCAGCTATCCCTCTTCTTATACCCTTATTTTAAATAAGCCTTAAGGCTATATTGTCTCTCTTGGCGAGATAAATTTTATCATTAAAGCTATTTTTTTATCATTTTTAATGAAATGAATGGTTTTTGGTAATGATTTTAGTTTTATTAACTATTTAAAGATATGTAATTAGTTTTTAAATCTACTTAATTTTTCTATAATGGTTTTTATATCTACTTTTGCCATGGTTTTGTGATAAAGCACCAAAAAAGGGATTTATCACTGCGCTGCAGAGTCGTTTTTATAGTGAATATTTATTAAAATCAATGTGTTAAATTGAATCTATGCGGCTTTTCTTACGATCGTTGACAGCTGGACGACATTAATTAATATTAGCAGGGAAGAATTTTTGCTCAGAAGATTCTTGGAGGATGGAACTCAAGTTGGCCTACCCCACATAATGGGGGTCTTGGTGTGAATACCAGTGTTAATAGGCTGTAATAGTTTGCAAAGGAATGGCGTGTCAGATAATCAAGACCTATCTTGCCCTTCGACTTGTTGTCCATCTAAACATCAATGTGCGTGCTTTAAGGCTTTCCTTATATCGCTCGATTGATAAATTTGGATAATGCTCTCTTATCGCACGTGATACGGACTGCTTGGCACCATTGAATGGTATTAGGCATCAGCTAAATTAACCTTATATCACAATGAAGATAAAAGTACTTATATCGAACGATGACAAGTTCTTTACGCAGGGCCTGACGCAAATTTTGGGTCACTACTTTAATGAAAAAGGTATCTTTGTTGACGTTAATGAAACACTTGATGCCAATGTTCATTACTATTTGGCCTTTATTGGCGTCAATAATCTATCGCAATATCTCTATGCCAGGAAAATGGTCAGTACTGAGGTGATATTTATTATTCAGCCTGAGGTTGAGTTGATTTTAAATCGCCCTGAAAAGGGGATGAAAATTCTGCTGCGCAATCAATCTGTCAACACGCTCTTGCAGCAAATTGATGAGGTTTATCTCGCGCCACAGGGGTTTGCGCAGATTAGGCAACCTCTGTCATTGACCCTGCGAGAAAAGGACGTATTACATTATTATTCCATTGGTTACACCAATATTGAAATTGGTGAACTACTTGGCATACATCAGAAAACGGTCAGTGCGCACAAAATCAAAGCGATGAACAAGCTTAACTTCAAGCACAAAGGCGAGTTCAGGCGTTGGCTCATCGAGACGCATTGCCCGCAGATGCGTGGAGTAGAAAATCTGAGATGAAATCTTCCTCAGATGATCATTTATCTGCAGCTAAAATATAAAGTTAATATAATATGAAGTATATCATTGATACCGGACTGGTATTTGATAGCGACGAAAGAACGCTATTCTTGCAAGAATCACCAGATGAATCACTCGAGATCGGGGCGATCACCGCCCGCTTATTTGTTGAGATGCTAGAAAATGTGGCGGGGGTTGAGCGTGACTATCTGCTGGATGCGGTGTGGTCCAATCATGGTCTGAAACCGTCAAATAATAATCTCAATAACCATATCAGCCTGTTACGCAAGAACATTGCCAGCATTGCTGAGGTGGATGATCTGATCATCACCTTGCCCAAAAAAGGCTTTGTAGTGAATAAGAAATACGCTGTGAACGTGCTCGGGGCTGAGATTTCTGACCGGCCAGAGGAAGAAGACAAAGTGGCAAAAAAGGCTACAGCGATGGACTATCCAGCTACCCTGTGGTTCCTCTCAATAACCATTGTTATTTTGCTGGTGCTGCTTGCCTTGGTGGTTACCAATGATTACCACGCTATATTTGGGTTATGTTGAATCAAGTCTGGTTAGACTGGGTGGGCATTCTGGTTTGCTAATCTTATAATCAGTATAGCCCGGGTTTCATTGCAGGTAGTCATCCTATGCCACAAACGCCGTTTAGCCGGATCACCCATACGTTACGAAGACAAAACAAGGCGCTGTCTGGTCTGGCGGTGCTGGCGATGGTTTTGGTCGCTGGCCTGTATTGGGGGGCACAGCGCATTATCGATCAGGAGCGCGGCCGCTTCACCTTAGACTTCCTGACGCTGGTAGGGTATGCCCACGAACAGGAAACCTTTCTGCATCAATTGCGTCATCAGAGCGGGCAACTGTCAGAGCTGCCCGTTACGAGCATTGGCAGTTTTCATGAGATAACCACCTTGCCGGCTGGGGGGGACAGGCTGTTTGAAGGGCGTGAGTCCGTGGTGGATATGCCGTTCTCTTTGTTGTGTGAAAAAAATTGCCTTATCAAGCCTGAGGCGCTACTACCGCTAGGTAGCTACCTGGCCGATTTTTACTCTTCGTTTTGGGCCGCATCCTACTTTCCTGCTGCTAACGTGTTCTTCATTAATGAAGCTGACGATGCCAGCATCAGCGTACCTGCGATTAATGTCAGTGCTAGATATGAACCGATCGACATTGAGACTTATCGAGCCGTGGTCAATGCCGTACGTAAACGGTTAAACAGCAGTGTGCCAATCAAGGATTGCCAATGGCAACCAGGGGACAATCCGATAGAGGATGAGGCTATCTGGTTTCGCCCAGCCGCTCTGCCAGGCCGGATGATTGGGTTAATCCCTTCAGGGTTTTCGCCCAGGATCTGGAGCCACTTGAGTAGAGGGCCTGCCAGCTGTATCTACGCGGTAACCCTGCTGAGCCGTTCGCAGGTGGGGGTCCTGGAGCGTGCCGTCAACCCGGCACCACGTCATATATTCTGGCTACAGCGCTATCACCATATGTGGTTGAGCCATAAAGCGCACGGCATGCTGATGGGGGAAGGCCAGCCACCGAGTGTCGATCTGCCAGGTTTGCACTACACCCTGAGCGGTCTGGTGTTCAAGGTTGTCGACACAAGCGGCAATTGGACTGGGTATTATTCCGTAAGCTATGCGAGCTTTTTGCAGGACAATCTGTGGTTGCCAGTTAGCGTGCTACTGGTGTTGCTTATCGGCATCACTATCGGTTTGGCTTATCTGCGTTGGTATAACCGGCAGGTGATCTTGCCAGCCCAGGTGGCCCAACATGAAATACTGGAAAGCGATGCCTTTAACCGCACTCTGATACAGACGGCGCCGGTTGCGTTATGCCTGATCGATCGTGTCGATAGTCATTTGGTGTTTGGTAATGCGCTGGCATTGGACTGGTTAGGGGCAACGGTCGGTGAACGGTTGCCTGATCCCGCCGCCAGGCTGTTGGAACAGATACTTTCTGCACCGGCAGCCGGGGTCATCGAGCAACTGGATATGGCAGGAAAAATACTTTACGTTGCCTATGCGCCAACCCGTTACAGGCAGCATGACGTGATCCTGTGCGCCTTTGCGGACGTCAGCGCACGGGCGGAAATAGAACGCCAACTGGCGCGAGCCAAGGCGGCGGCGGATGACGCCAGCGCGGCAAAGTCCACCTTCCTGGCCACCATGAGCCATGAGATCCGCACGCCGCTGTATGGTGCGTTAGGCACTTTGGAGCTGTTAGCCACCACGCGGTTGGATCGCCAGCAGCGTCAATATGTCGAGCGCATCGACGACTCTTCACAAATGCTGCTGCAATTGATCAGCGATATCCTGGATGTCAGCAAGATTGAGGCCGGTCAGATGCGGTTGGAAAAGAGGGTATTTCAGCCGCGCGAGCTGGTGCAAAGCTGCACCGGCACTTATGCGGCAATGGCTCACCGCAAGGGCTTGCTGCTATTCTCTGTGGTCGATCCCGAGGTGCCGCCGGTGGCGATCGGGGATGCGGCGCGTATCAGACAGATCCTGAGTAATCTCATCAGTAACGCGATCAAGTTTACCGAGTTTGGCCATGTCATCGTTCGGCTCAGTCAGGTTGAAGCTGGCCGCGAGCACACCCGGCTGCACCTGGAGGTCTGTGACAGCGGGGTCGGCATCTCTAAAGCACATCAGGCAAAACTGTTCACTCCCTTCTATTTGGCTGGCGAGGGTCACAGCAATGTGGGGGGCGCGGGGCTGGGCCTTTCGATCTGTGAACGCCTTGCCGATTTGATGGGGACGGAAATCACGCTGAAGAGTGAACCTCGGGTAGGCAGCAAGTTTGCAGTGACGTTGGAACTTGCCGTTGCCGAAACGCCTGATGTGCAGCAACCGCAATTGGCAGGAGCCATCGTGTTAGTACGCTCGCCGCATCCGGAACTGACCGAAAATATCTGCATTTGGCTGCGGTATTGGGGGGCTCGAGCGGCCCCGGCTATAGATCAGCTGTTGCCGGGGAATGACGAGGCTATTTTGCTGGATGTGCAGCGGAGCTCGCCGGGTGAAGCGCTTGAGTGGCATGGGCCTATTTTAGCCGTTTATTTATCCGGCGAAGTTGCCAATGGCGCTGTGGTTGATGCGTACAGCCTAAGCAGCATAGGTTATGGCATTGGCCAACTGCTCAACGGTGACCCACCAAGCGAACAGTTCGAAATAGCACTGCCGCAATTCCACCTTCGCGTACTGGTGGCGGATGACCATCCCCTTAACCAGGTCACGCTACAAGGGCAACTCGAACTGTTGGGTTGTGAGGTCCAACTGGCGGGCGATGGTGAAGAAGCGCTGGCGCACTGGGATATCACTCCCTACGACCTGGTGCTGACCGACGTCAACATGCCTTACCTGAATGGTTACGATCTGGCGCGTAAGCTGCGTGCGGAAGGGGCTACGGTGCCGATTATCGGGGTAACGGCCAACGCGATGCTGGATGAGGAACGCCGCTGTGTTGAAGCGGGTATGAATGCCTGGTTAGTCAAACCGATTGAGTTACGGACATTGGTAGAAATCTTGCGCAAATATTCCCACAGCGACCATAATCAACTCGAGAGTAACGACGATAGGGATTTCAAACACGTAGAACCCAACGTGCTCAATAAACACCGCGATATCTTTCTTAGCACCATGGCGGAAGATATGCGTCAGCTAGAGCAGGGGATGGCTGACGGCGATGCTGGCCGGATTGCCACGGCCTTGCACCGTATGCGAGCTGCGCTGGCGTTGGCCCATCATCGGGCGTTGGCGGCACAAATGGCAGCGATTGAGTTACATATGCAAACGCAGGGTCTGGATGAGCAAGGGAAAGCCAGAATGTCCGCCATCATCGCTGACATACGTCAGGTTTTGAACAACATCGCATTAATCTGATCAAAAGAAGGTGGCCGATGAAAACATTACGCGTAGTCCTTGTGGACGACCACCAGGTGGTGTTGGCTGGTTTGAAAGACTTTCTGGATCAACTCCTCCATGTCGAGGTCGTGGCCACCTTCACCTCCACCGATGAGTTGGTTCGCTATCTCAAAAACACCCCTCCCGACGTTGTTATCACCGATTACAATATGCCTAATGATGAGGTACATAAAGACGGTTTACGCTACGTCGATTTCCTGATCAGAAATTTCCCGCAGGTCAAAATGTTGGTGTTGACCATGATATCCAATCCGATGATCGTCTCAGCGCTCTACGACTCCGGGGTGGCGGGCGTAATATTCAAACAGGATCCGCTATCAGAGGTTCAATCAGCGTTACGGGCCGTTAGGGTGAACGCCAGATATTATCCAGCTTCGTTCCAGAGCGATGGCCGTAGTGATGAGCGTGAGGTATTTATACAGCAACGCATCAATAGCCTATCCCCACGCGAGTTTGAAGTTTTGCGTTATTTTGTCGAGGGTGACTCCATAGCGCATATTGCTGAACGGCTTAATCGGAGTGCCAAGACGGTTAGCCTGCAGAAGAATTCCGCTATGCGTAAGTTGAACGTCGAGAGTAATCAGGAACTGATCCGCTTTTGCATGGGGAACCATATTTTTGACTGATAATGCGACGGTTTGGCGAGGCCGAAGCCCTGTCGACTGGAATGGCATTTTTGTCTGGCTAGGTGAGGATAAATAGCTTTAAATTCTGAATGTTATGTTTTATTAGGAATATTTATATATAACTCTGTGTTTTAACGACAAAATAAGTCGCGTAATTATATTTAGTTACTATTAAGTAGCTATTTTATGTTTTTTTGCTGTTTTTTATTTAAGCATAAATAATCCTCAAGCCGCATAATACTTGATAAAAAAAACTGTCTGGTGAATGATATTGCCATGACAGAGCGTTAGCTTTGCTGAGTAAAATGAATGACATCCTTCTCTAGTACCATTAGGTGCAGCTATTTAATCATGTTATGCAAAGTAGCAGGTGATTAAGTGAACTATATTATCAACGGCAGTTTACTCTTTGATACCGAAGAGCATTTACTTTCCAATGAGCAGAATAATAAAACATTAACGTTAAGTGCTATTTCATCTCGGCTTTTCTGTGAGCTTTTGAAAAATCCTGCCGGCGTGACTCGAGAGCATTTACTAAATGTTGTCTGGTCAGAACATGGGCTAACGGCGTCAAATAATAACCTCAATAATCATATTAGTATATTGAGGAAGCATTTGGAAGAGTTGGCTGGCCTGCACGATCTGATTAAAACCGTGCCCAAAAAAGGCTTTGCCTTGAACCGCAAACACCTGATTGTCCTGGTTGAGGAGGAAGGGCAGTCAGCGGGGGTGGTTCAGGGATCAACGGTGAAGGAAAAATCTTCTTTCAGGTCAATTTATATGAGTCTCGCCCTTTTTATCGTGGCTTTGTTGGCACTGTTTACTTCGCTGTATGGCGATAAAATTCACTCGCTGTTTGCAAATACTCAGCCTAAAACTCTCTATAAGTATAAAGGCTGCGTATTGAAAACCCTGAGGGAGATCCCTGAAAAAAAACGGGAGGCGTCCATCGCTATCATCATGGAGATGATAAGTAAGAATGGCGTTGACTGTGAGTATGACCGTTATGACGTGTTTTTCTATCTCAGTGGCGAAGAACAGAGCGCCAACCAATTCAGAATGCTGTCTTTGTGCCGCAATGAGCATGGCGGCAATTATGACCATTGCTACAGCATAAAAGTGGTTTGAAGATGATGAACAGGAAAAAGCTGGCTTGGGTGTTTACCATCATTCTGTTGTTATGTGCTTCAGCATTGGCGTATCTGATGTCTATAGAGAGCAAAAGGCAATACTTCAAGTGTGATACGGAGATCTACTTCGAAAATGTAACCAGCCACAGCAAGATTGAAGGCGACATCTCTCTCATGCTGGTAAGCGACAATATAGGCATGCTTTATGTAAGAGGGGTGCTCAACAAGGAAGGGGTGACTTATAATGTCAACCGCAAGATTTACTTTAACTACAGCAATGAGCCCTACGGTAGCTACTATCATCTTAAAAAAATCAGTGATGAAAATTACGCCACCGTCAATAGCGTGCCGGATGCGTTGTTCAATGACCTGATCTTTGAGAACAAACAAGACTTCTATATCTCGATTACCTCCGTTGGCAACGGTGGTTATGAGCTGCGCGAGATGATCTTCCCGATGGCTATATGTGCGAGCAAGCGGATGTAAAAGAGCAGCCAATCTCTCGATTGGCTGCTTGGGCGAAGCTAAGGCTAGCCTTAGGCTTCGATTGGGGCACGCCAGTCGTCAGAACCAGAAGTCCCGGCAGTGGTGTGTTCCCAAGTGATTTTACGGTATGCCAATGAAACGCGAACCAACTGAGTGAACTCAGCCTTGGTTGGATCCTGGCAGTGTGGCATTTTGCAGTCGATATCGATGATGGTGGCATCTTCCAGTTTGGTAGTAAAGAAGTGCTCTTGTTTACCTTCGATCGAGGTGCGGTACCATTTCAATTCAACCGTTGGCAGCATTTCGCCAGAGGCCAATGCGTTATACAGCAATGGAACAGCTTTGTTATAAGCCACGGTGAAGCGGAATGGCTTATGTGCACGCTGCCCTGATGGCTGGCCTGACTGCGGATCGGTTGGTACGGTAACAATATGTTCAAATTCCTGAACCAGCATCTGGTCTTCGTGGCCTTGAACAAAGATGTTACCGACGGATTCAGCGGTAAATGCGCTGGCGGTAATATTACCTTGGGTTTTCCCTGTGATAGAGATATAAGCTGGAGTTGGCATCTTAAAGATCCTTGTTAGTAAGCTTAGTAATAAATCTCAATGTTAGTCACACCCCTCGCCGATAATAGTCGGCCCCGAATGTAACTTGCCCCACTTCTCACTTCGGCCATTACTATAATCGGGTCTTTCCCCAGTGCCAAGTCACTCACAAATTTGCAAGGTTTATTGCTCTTGTTAATGGTATAAATGATTATAATATTTGCATTATTGGTGTTTTATGCTGGATTAAGTATTGATGTGGATTATGGTTAGAGTCTTAGATATAACTTAGATAATTATATTGTTTTTTAACTATCTGTTTTTTATGGATTAGTTAATTTAAATGAAATTATTTTTTATGATCATAAACCGAAAGTTGTTCTCGCCAGGCGATAAATTATTAGGACGCTTAGTAAAGAAAAATTTATGGACTTTTACCCGTCAGATCGGGGACGATACATTCAGTGAAGCTATGCTAATGCAGGAAATGTCCAGTTTTGTCGTGGGCCGTAAACCCATTTCCCGGGGATTTTGTTATTGTTTAGGATAATTCGCAGTGTTCTGTGAAATATAGGAAGATTCCCAACTTTACGTGTAAAACCGGATTATTCTCGAACTTCGGTGCGGCATAGAAGGAAGGTATTTAGGTTTACGGTGATAGATTTTCTATCTGAATAGATGGCGCCAACTCTATTAGCATGGATGATATCTGAATGTCATTTTCCAGTGCACATTCAACAAACATTAGCTGGTATTCCTTATTGTGACTAAAAGGACGAGTGATGAGTAAGAATAATCAAAGCAGTGTTGCCCCCAAGGAAAGGATCAACATCAAGTACGTTCCCAACACGGGCGACCAAACCGCTGAAATTGAATTGCCTCTGAACCTGATGGTCGTTGGCGATCTCAAGGGGGTGCGTGAAGATACTCCGATTGAGGAACGTCAGGTCGTTTCCGTCAGCAAGAACAATTTCAACGCGGTGATGAACGAAGCCAATATCAACCTTTCGTTCACTGTACCCAATCACCTGGAAGGTGAGGGGAAAGAAGAGATGCCGGTAACATTGGCGATCAATTCTCTCGACGATTTCTCACCGGACAACGTGGCGAAAAACGTCCCCGAGCTGAAAAAAATTCTGGAACTGCGGGAAGCACTGGTCGCTCTGAAAGGGCCTCTGGGCAACATTCCTGCCTTCCGTTCTCGTCTGCAAGATCTCCTGGGCAATGAAGAAATGCGTGAGCAGTTGCTAAAGGAACTGGACATTCTTAATCAGAAATAATTGAGACGGAAAGAGGGAATTTTACGTATGTCTTTACATGAAGAAAATGCGGTTTTAGCTGCCGAGCCTACCAGTACCACTTTCCTGCTAGACGAGATCATGTCTCAGACCCGCATGATGCCGGGTAATGATGGCTATGACGTCGCCAAACAGGGCGTTGCTGCATTTATCAGCAGCATTCTGGACACTGGTACCAACGAAGAGCCGATCAACAAGCTGTTGGTCGACAGAATGATCATTGAGCTGGATAAAAAGCTCAGTGCCCAGATGGACGAAATTCTGCACGCCAAAGAATTCCGCGAAATCGAATCCTCCTGGCGTTCACTGAAGCTGCTGGTGGATCGCACCGATTTCCGTGAAAACATCAAAATCAACATCATGCACGCGACCAAAGAAGAGCTGCTGGAAGATTTTGAGTTCTCGCCGGAAATTATCCAGTCTGGTTTCTACAAGCACGTGTACTCATCCGGTTACGGCCAGTTTGGCGGCGAACCTACCGCAGCCATCATCGGTAACTATGCGTTCAGCAACAGCACCCCGGATATGAAACTGCTGCAATACGTCAGCGCCGTTGGGGCCATGGCACATGCGCCGTTCCTTTCCAGCGTTGCGCCGGACTTCTTTGGTATCAACAGCTTTACCGAGCTGCCAGCCATCAAAGACATGAAGTCGGTGTTCGAAGGGCCAGCACACACCAAATGGCGTGCGCTGCGCGAGTCGGAAGACTCCCGCTATCTGGGTCTGACCACGCCACGTTTCCTGCTGCGTTTGCCGTATTCCACCGTTGAAAACCCGATCAAGAATTTCAACTACTACGAAGACGTCAGCAAGGATCACGAACACTTCCTGTGGGGCAACACCGCATTCCTGCTGGCAGCCTGCCTGACAGACAGCTTCGCCAAGTATCGCTGGTGTCCGAACATCATCGGGCCACAAAGCGGTGGTGCGGTGCACAACCTGCCGGTTCACCTCTATGAGGCGATGGGCCAGGTACAGGCGAAGATCCCGACCGAAGTGCTGATCACCGACCGTCGTGAATTTGAGCTGGCGGAAGAGGGCTTTATTACCCTGACCATGCGCAAAGGAACCGACAACGCGGCCTTCTTCTCTGCCAACTCAGTGCAAAAGCCGAAGGTATTCCCGAATACCCATGAAGGACGGATGGCGGAAACCAACTACAAGTTGGGTACCCAACTGCCGTACATGTTCATCATCAACCGTCTGGCTCACTACATCAAAGTGCTGCAGCGTGAACAGATTGGTTCGTGGAAAGAGCGTCAGGATCTGGAGCGTGAGCTGAACATCTGGCTCAAGCAATACATTGCCGATCAGGAAAACCCACCGACCGATGTCCGTAGCCGCCGTCCTCTGCGCTCTGCTCAGATCCAGGTGCTGGATGTCGAAGGGGATCCGGGCTGGTACCAGGTGGCGATGCAGGTGCGTCCACACTTCAAATACATGGGCGCCAGCTTCGAGCTCTCGCTGGTTGGTCGTTTGGATAAGGAATAACAGGCAATGGCTGCGCTTCTTAATTGGGAGCGAGGAAGTTCTGCCAGCTTGTTTGAGCGTATCCAGGGGAAGGGCTTAGGCCCTTCCTCACATAGCCGTGTTCAAGAGCTATTAATCTCAATCAAGCAGCATTTGAACGAAGTCCTCAATTCGCGCCCCGGAGCCTGCCAAAGTGCTGCAGGCCTGGGGGTTATTGATCTCAATGATGCCACGGCAACCACGTCTGATTTTCGTAAGAGTATTGAGCAGGCCATCAAGGAGTGTATTGAGCGCTACGAGCCAAGAATTTCCGAGGTTGCCGTTCAATCCCTGGTGGATCAGGGGGACCCACTGTTATTGAGTTTCCATATCAGTGCTCAAGTTGATTTCGACAATATCGGCGATGTGGTTGAGTTCAATATCCAATTGGACAGCAACCGCCGTTACTGCCTAAACCAGGAAGCATAATGTCGTTCGAAAAGTACTTCAGGGATGAGCTGGATTACCTCCGGCAATTAGGGCGGGATGCCGCAATCGAACGGCCGCATCTTGCTGCCTTTTTATCCGAACAGGGTTCCGATCCGGACGTTGAGCGCCTGTTGGAAGGCTTCGCCTTTCTGACCGGCAACCTGCGCGAAAAGATCGACGACCAGTTCCCGGAGTTGACGCACGGCCTGCTGAATATGCTGTGGCCGAACTATTTGCGGCCTGTGCCCAGCATGACGATCGTCGAATACACGCCGAACAGCAGTGCGCTTACGGAAGCGACGTTGATCGAGCGCGGCAGCCAGATCGAGAGCGTCCCGATTGCGCAAAGGGCGGAGCGCGGCGCGTTGCAAAACGACAGCGAAACACACGGACCACAGTGCAGCTTCACACTGTGCCGGGATGTCTGGCTGTTCCCTATGGGCATCCAGGATATCGCCGTCAACAACAGCAACGAACAGGGGATATTGAGCATTCACTTCGGCGCCAAGGCGGAGTTGAACGTGCAGGAAATGCGGCTCGATAAACTGCGTTTCTATCTGGGTGAGGACGGTTACACCAGCACCCAGCTCTATTTCTGGATCAGCCACTATTTCGAACGGGCCGAGCTGGTGGTCAACGGCATCACCATTCCGATGCCGGACTTCGATTTCAACCCGGTGGGCTTTGAGCGTGAAGATGCGCTGTTGCCTTATCCGAAGAACGCCTATGTCGGCTACCGTATCCTGCAGGAGTATTTCTGTTTCCCGGAAGGCTTCCTGTTCTTTGACGTGGCTGGCGTGGTGGATTTCCCTGCGCATCTGAAAGCCAGCGAGTTCACCCTCAATCTGCATTTCTCCCAGCCATTGCCTCCTGAGGTCAAGATACGGCCAACCACGCTGCGCCTGAACTGTACCCCCGCGGTGAACCTGTTCAAACGCGACAGCGAGGCGATAGCCCTGGATGGCACACAAACCGAATATCCGTTGTGCGCCAGCTACCATCATCCTGAGCGCTACGAGATTTTCTCGATCGATCGCGTGGAGAGCTGGTTAAGCAAAGATCCCAAAGGCAGCGGGCGGGGGCAGGCCAGAAGCTACCCGGCGTTCGAAAGTTTCCATCATCAGGTGGAGCCTGCGCAGGAGCGCAGCATGCTCTATTACCGCCTGCGGGTGAAAAACTCGCTGTTCCGCAAGGGGTTTGAGCATTACATCTCCTTTGTGCGCAGTGATGAGACGCAGGTGGCGCTGTCTCAAGAAAACGTGTCGGTCAGCATGACCTGTACCAACCGCGAATTACCGCTGGCGCTACGCGTGGGTGATATCTGCCAACGGACGCAAGCAGGCCCGTCATTTGCCACCTTCCGTAATATAACCCGGCCTTCGGTACCGCTGTATCCGGTGTTGGATGGCAGCCTGCAATGGTCTTTGCTGTCAAATATGTCATTGAACTACATGTCATTATTGGACAAGGATTCGTTAAAACAGATCCTGCAGACCTATGATTTTCCCAGCGTACACAACCGGCAATCCGCTCGGTCGTCGCAAAAAAAACTGGACGCGATTTCGCGTATCGAAACCCAGCCGATCGACAGGTTGTTCCGTGGTTTACCGGTCAGAGGTCTGCAAACCACCCTCTGGCTGGAGCAAAGCGCTTTTGGTTCTGAAGGTGAGCTCTACCTGTTTGGTACGGTGTTGGCACGCTTCTTCTCCTTGTATGCCAGCGTCAACTCGTTCCACCTTTTGAAAGTCATCAATCTTGATAATCAGGAATGTTACCAATGGCCGGTACAGACGGGTCAACATGCATTGATGTAAGCGCGGGTGAAGGCGTACCGCCTGAGCCAGTGCTGGATGTGTCACGTTATAACTTTTACCAATTGGTCGAGCTGCTCAACCAAATGGCGGTAGCGTGGCAAAAATCCCCGGGTTCAGCCAGGCCAGCCGATGAGGCAATCCGCTTTAAATCGACCGCCAGCCTGGCTTTTCCAACCCGTGACGTGATCGCGTTGGAGACTTCCGCTCGCGGCCAGTTTGAGCTGGAAGTTTCTTTCCTTGGGTTGCATGGCAGCCAGTCGCCATTGCCCGGTTATTACCTGGACTCGTTGGCCTGGGAAGATGCCCAGAATGAAAACCGCCTGACGGATTTTCTCAACGTGTTCAACCACCGGCTGTTAATGCTGCTGCATCAGATTTGGCGCAAATACCGCTACTACATCTGCTTTGACGAGGGCGGTAACGATGATGTCTCGCAGCGCATGTTTGCGTTAGTGGGATTAAGTAACGAGGCGATCCGCAAAAAACTGCGCATCCACCACGGCAAAATGCTGGCCTATGCCGGCTTGCTGGCCAGCCCTGGGCGTGCCCCGGAAGTGATTTGCAGCCTGGTGGCGCACTGTTTCAACCTGGCGGATGTGACGCTGCAAAGTTGGCAGTTGCGCAAGGTCAAAATCGCCCCGGAGCAGCAAAATCGCCTGGGCGGCAGGGTGAAGGTCAGCGGCCAGAAATACCAGGGGAAATCGGTGCTGGGCGTCAATTTCTCGCTGGGATCGCAGGTGGCGGATCGCAGCGGCAAATATCAGTTGTGCCTCAACCAACTGACGCGAGAACAGTTCTTGTCATTTTTACCTAACGGGGAGAATTACGAGCCGTTAGAGATGTTTGTGGCTTTCATTATGCGTGACCAGTTTTCGTGGGATTTACGCCTGGGTCTGGCAGAGCAGCAGGTGGGCGGCATGATCCTGGGGACAGAACAAAACAACCTGCTGGGCTGGACCAGCTTCCTCGGGGAACCCGAGCAACAGCCCCACGTAACCATCAGCGTTATGGAATGACAATCAGGATTCAGGAAGAGAGATCATGGATAAACAGCAACCGACGCTATCATTGCGAGTCGTCAATAGCGACAGATTGGAAAGTGGCAAACCGGCCAGCAGCCTGTTTAATGCACAGGGTGGGGTGGTTGGCAGTGACGGCAGCCATCATTGGTCTATTCAAGATCAGGGCGGCAATATCAGCCCTTCACAGTTTGCCATCGAATGGCGCGATGGGTCCTTTTGCCTGCGGGTGCTCAACGGTGCGGTGAGTATTAACCAGTCGATGCTGACGGCAAACTCCGGTTTGGTGCGCATCCAGCAAGGTGACGAGATCAGCGTGGGCAATCTGGCCATCAAGAGCCATATCAGCCGCTCGAACGCCGATATGATCGATCCGCTGATGGTTTCGCCGGAATCGCTGGTCTCCAGCTACAGCAACCCGCTGGAAGCGATGATGGAAGGGGGCAATGCGCAGCCTTCCCACCATGAGCAGGACAACCGCCTGGCCGCCACGGTCGCTAACGGTTTCAGCCACGACCCGCTGCGGGTATTGGAAACCGAAAGCCTGACGATGCACGAACCTTTGAGCACCCTCACCGGTGCCGATCAATCATTACAACAGGATCGCTACCGCGATCCGCTGTTCTCTTCTCCACTTTCTGATATCACCAAGGACAGTGCCATGGATCAGGAGTTTATCGATCTGCCGCAAATCAGCAGTTTTCTTTCCGGCCAGCAGGCACCGTCAGACAGCAAGATGGAACAGCAGCACGTAGCAATCACGCCGCTGATGCGGGGTTTTGGCGCGCAACTGCCAATCCGCAACAGCCAGGAGGCCAATGACTTTCTCGAAGAAGCCGGCAAAACGCTCAGGGCAGCTATTGAAGGGTTATTGGCCTTGCAGCGCAGCCAACACGGCCTGCGGGACAAACATCTGCGGCCAATCGAAGATAACCCGCTGCGCCTGAATATGGATTACGACACCACGCTCAGCCTGCTGTTTGCCGATCAAAAAAGCCCGGTTCACCTTTCCGCACCGGCGGCGGTGGCCGAGAGCCTGCATAACCTGCGCCTGCACCATCAGGCCAACCAACAGGCGATTGCCCAGGCGTTGAACACCATGCTGGAAGCCTTCTCCCCAGAGCGACTGCTGACGCGCTTTAGCCATTACATGCGCAGCAACGAGCGCCAGGAACAAGACTCCGCCTGGGCCTGGGAAATGTACAAAAACTACTACCAGGAATTGGCCTCCAGCCGCCAGCAGGGCTTCGAAAAGCTGTTTGGCGAAGTGTATGAACAGGCTTACGACCAGGCGCTGCGCCAGGGGATGAAGGACAGCGAACGATGAAAGGTGGCAGAGGTTACTTTCTGACGACTGCGCTATGCCTGGTGCTGATGCTGTCAGGATGCACGATATGGAAAAACAAGAAGCCGGAGCGCGTTACCGAGCAGCCTTCTACGCTGCGGTTAACGCTGTTGGCGGACGCGAATATCAACCCCAATGAGAAAGGCGAGGCCGCGCCGACCGAGATTGCGGTGGTGTACCTGAGCGACGATTCCAAACTGCTGGCGGCCGACTACGACCAGCTCGACACGGAAATACTGAAGAAAACGCTCAGTAAGAACTACATCGACCACCAGGAATACACCCTGCTGCCGAGCCAATATAAACCGTTACCTGCTATTGAGCTGGAAGAGAAGACCCACTATCTGGGGGTGATTGCCTACTATGCCGACGTTGATCGCGCTGAGTGGAAAAAAATCATCAAGATCAAAGATGTTGGTCATAACTATGGCGTGCTGATCCACGTTAAAGCGGATGAAATCGACTTAAGGAAAGAGGAAGAATAACCATGCCGACCAAGAATCGGGTGATTTGGCGCGAAGGCCTGTTCATTAAGCCACAACACTTTCAACAGCAACAAAGACATAACGATTATCAGCTGCAGCGACGCATCACCGCGCTGACCAATTACACCTATGGCTTCCACTCGCTGCAGATCAATCAGGAACTGCTCAAGCTGGGGCGTATCGGTTTGACCAACGCCAGCGGTAGCATGGCAGATGGCACGGTGTTTGATATTCCTTACCAGGATTGCGCGCCCAAGCCGCTGGACGTACTGAACTGCAACGATGCCGCCAGCCGCGATATCTATCTGGCGTTGCCGATGCTCAACGACACCATCAATGAGGTTGCCAGCCCGCACAGCCAACTGCCTGGGGCGATCCGCTACGCCGAACATACCGATGACGTGCGCGATTTGCACACCGACGGCGGCGATGTCAGCCAATTACTGCTGGCCCAGTTGGCACCGCGTTTGATGCAGGGCTCCGAAGATCTCAGCGCCTATTCCGTACTGCCGGTCTGCCGCATCAAAGAGAAGCACCCAGATGGCTCGCTGATCCTGGATGAAGAATTTATTCCTACCTGCACCACCCTGCACGCCTCCGTACAGTTGAAAGACTTTATGGATGAAGTGGAGGGCACCTTGGTGGAGCGCGCCCGGTTGCTGGCCAAACGTATCGGTTCGCCGGGCCAGCAGGGGATTGCTGACGTGGCCGAATTCATGATGCTGCAGGTGTTTAACCGCATGCAGCCTTTGTTCACCCATCTGTCTCATCAGGCGGTGCTGCACCCACAGGATTTTTATAGCCACCTGGTGCAAACCTGCGGCGAGTTGCGCACCTTTACCGACGAATCACGTCTGGCAGGCAGCTTCATCGTTTATAACCATGACAACCTGACCGACTGCTTCCAGCCGCTGTTCCTGGCGATGCGCCAAACGCTCAGCACCGTGCTGACACCGCGTGCCATCTCGGTACAGCTGCATCCACAGCCTAACGGCATTCGTGTGGGGACGATCAACGATAGCGATCTGTTGCGCAGCGCCGACTTTGTGCTGGCCGTCCGGGCGCAAATCCCGCAGGAACAGCTACGCCGGCAATTCGTGCAGCAAACCAAGATCACCTCGCTGGAGAAAATCCGTGAGCTGGTTAGCCTGCAACTGCCTGGTGTACCGCTGGTGGCGCTCTCTGCCGCCCCGCGTCAGCTGCCTTACCATTCCGGTTATACCTACTTCATGTTGGATCGACAAAGCCCGACCTGGAAAGAGGTCCTGCAAAGCAACGCGATTGCCTTCCACGTTTCGGGTGACTTCCCTGAACTGGATATGCAGTTCTGGGCGATTAGGAGCAGCTAATGAAAATGCATGCCGTCACGGATAACCCAGCGCTGCCCGAAACGGAAACCGTCACTTCGTATCGGCAATATCAGCTCCCGCTGCGCGGCGAGAGCCTGAATGCGATGGTGGACGCCGCCACGCCGTTACTCGGCATGGTGCTGCGCTTGAAAGACATGGAAAACCAGCCGCTGCCAGACCAGCTTTATCAGCAGGTGGTAACGGATATCCGCGCCATTGAGCAGTTCCTGCAAACCAAAGGCTACGAGCCAGGGGCGATCGTTTCGTTCCGCTACGTGCTTTGTACCTTTATCGATGAGACGGCGTTAGGGCACGGTTGGAATACGCAAAACGGTTGGTTGCAGCAGTCCTTGCTGGTGCATTTCCATAACGAAACCTGGGGCGGCGAGAAGGTGTACGTCCTGCTGGAACGCCTGATGGGCGAACCCAAACGTTATCAGGATCTGCTGGAGTTCATTTACCTGTGTTTCTGCCTGGGTTATCGCGGCCGCTACAAGGTGACATTGCAAAACAGCGATGACTTTGAACGGCTGTTCCGTCGGCTGCATCACCAACTGCAACAGCTGCGCGGTGAAGCCCCCGCAACCGTCTTGCACCAGAAACAAAGCCGCACCGGCGGGCGTTATTACCTGAGTAAACGGTTGACCATCAAGCATCTGCTATGGGGTGGCTTAGGCCTGTTGACGGTGATTTACCTGTTTTATGCCATCCAGTTGCATGGACAGACTCAGGATATTTTGCAGCAGCTAAACAATTTATTGAGCTAGGAAGCACAGATGATTCAAATTGACTTGCCCACGCTGGTAAACCGCCTTAATCCCATCGCCCGTCATGCCCTGGAGGCCGCGGCGGCACATTGCGTCAGCCTGCAGGAAGCGGAAGTGACGGTCTCGCAGGTATTAATGCAGATGGTCGCCAGCCCCTTAAGCGACGTCAGGGTGATCCTTAATCATGCTGGCGTAGACACTGACGCATTGCGTGAGTCGCTCGATCAACGTATTTCCGGCTATCAGTCGGTCACTCAGGCTTATCCCAGCTTCTCGCCTTTGTTGGTGGAGTGGCTGCAGGACAGTTGGTTATTGGCGTCGGCCGAGATGGATCACAGCCAACTGCGCGGCGGGGTGATGTTGTTAACCCTACTGCTGAGCCCTATGCGTTATCTCACCCCGGCGGCCAGCCGGTTGTTATCCCCGGTGAACCGCGAACTGTTGCGCCAGAACTTTGCTGACTGGACCGCCGATTCCGCAGAAGCCCCTCGGGTAGCGAAAGCGGGCGAGAAAACCGCCGCAGCCGCCAACGGCGAAAGCCTGCTGGCGCGCTATGCCAGCAACATGACCGAGCAGGCCCGTAAAGGGACGTTGGATCCGGTGCTGTGCCGCGATGAAGAAATCGACCTGATGATCGATATCCTGTGCCGCCGCCGCAAGAACAACCCGATCGTGGTGGGTGAGGCTGGCGTGGGTAAAAGCGCCCTGATCGAAGGCCTGGCGCTGCGCATCGTGGACGGCCAGGTGCCGGAAAAGTTGTGCAACAGCGAACTGATGACGCTGGATCTTGGCGCGTTGCAGGCCGGTGCAGCGGTAAAAGGCGAGTTCGAAAAGCGCTTCAAGGGGATCATGGCGGAAGTTGCCCAGTCGGCAACGCCGATCATCCTGTTTATTGATGAAGCCCATACGCTGATCGGCGCGGGCAATCAGCAGGGTGGCCTGGATATCTCCAACCTGTTGAAACCGGCGTTGGCGCGCGGTGAGCTGAAAACCATCGCCGCCACCACCTGGAGCGAATACAAAAAGTATTTTGAGAAAGACGCCGCGCTGTCGCGCCGTTTCCAACTGGTGAAAGTCTCTGAGCCGAGTGCTGAAGAGGCTACGGTGATCATGCGCGGCTTGCGCACCATCTATGAAAAGGCGCATGGCGTGCTGATCGACGACGAGGCTCTACAGGCGTCGGCGGTGCTCAGCGATCGCTATCTCTCTGGCCGCCAACTGCCGGACAAGGCCATCGACGTGCTCGATACCGCTGCCGCGCGGGTGGCGATCAACCTGACTTCGGCACCGCGCCAGGTATCGGCACTGAAAACACAGCTGCATCAGCAGGCGATGGAAATCCAGATGTTGGAGCGTGAGCAGCGCCTCAACCTGAGCCAGCCGGATGAGCGTTTATCCGTATTGCAACAACAGCGCGCTGAGATCGAACAGCAACTGGCGGACCTGAATGCCAGTTGGCAGACCCAGCAGCAGTTGGTGCAGCAGATCATCGCCCTGCGGGCAGAGCTGCTGACGCAGGAAGAAAACGCGACGGAAGAGCAGGCTATTAATCTGGCTGCGCTGGGTGCCGAGCTGGAACAGCTGCAACAGCATCAAACCCTGGTTTCTCCACACGTGGATAAACATCAGATCGCGGCGGTGATCGCCGAGTGGACCGGCGTGCCGTTAAACCGCCTGTCGCAGAGCGAACTGTCGGTGGTTACCGAGCTGCCCACGTATCTTGGCGAACAGATCAAAGGCCAGGAAACCGCGATCCACTGCCTGCACCAGCATCTGCTGACCGCCAGGGCCGATTTGCGCCGCCCGGGCCGCCCAATGGGTGCTTTCCTGCTGGTGGGGCCAAGCGGCGTCGGTAAAACCGAGACCGTATTGCAGATCTCCGAGCTGTTGTACGGCGGGCGCCACTATCTCACCACCATCAACATGTCCGAGTTCCAGGAGAAACACACCGTTTCGCGCCTGATCGGCTCACCGCCGGGCTATGTGGGCTATGGCGAAGGCGGCGTGTTGACTGAAGCCATCCGCCAGAAACCCTATTCGGTGGTGCTGCTCGACGAAGTCGAAAAAGCTCACCCCGACGTGCTCAACCTGTTCTATCAGGCGTTCGACAAGGGTGAACTGGCCGACGGCGAAGGCCGCATCATCGACTGCAAGAACGTGGTGTTCTTCCTGACCTCCAACCTGGGCTATCAGACCATTGTCGATCACGCTGAACAGCCGGAACTGCTGGGCGAACTGCTGTACCCCGAGCTGGCGGCCTTCTTCAAACCGGCCCTGTTGGCGCGTATGGAAGTAGTGCCTTACCTGCCGCTGGGCAAGGATACGCTGCAAACCATCATCCACGGCAAGCTCAAACGCCTGGATAACCTGCTGCGCCAGCGCTTCAACGCCGAAGTGGTGATTGAGCCTGAGGTGATCGAAGAAATCCTGCTGCGCGCCACCCGTGCCGAGAACGGGGCGCGCATGCTGGAGTCGATTATCGACGGGGCGTTGTTGCCACCGGTTTCCCTACTGCTGTTGCAAAAAATGGCGGCAGGTACGGCGATTAGCCATATCCGCATCGCCACGGAGGGAAATGCGTTTACCGCACAGGTCGAGGAGGCGCTATGAGGCAACGGCTGAAATGCTTACTGGCGCTGCTGGAAAACGATTCGGTCGAGCATTTGGTCCATGGCTTTTTGACGCTGGATCACCACCGTCACGGGTTCGACGGCTTGATGGTGGCGATGTTCAACGCCAGCGAGGGGCAGTTGGAATGTCTCCGCCTGTCTGATGCCAACCGGCGCGCTACGGTGAAGCTGGAAGCCGATATCGAAGACACCAACCACCCGTTGGTGCGGGTGCTGCGTAATGGCGCGCCCGAAGTCTGGTACGCGCTCAATCGCGGGGTGCGCATCGAAGATGACGGCTTTCGTGGCTTTATTGAGGCGTTGCCCAACGGTTGCAGCATGTATGGCGTACCGCTGTTTGATTTTCAGGGGCGGGCCTGCGGGGTGATTGCGGTGTTTGCTGAGGATATCGATCGATTTGTGGACAGCCGCGGCATGTTCTCTATCTATTGCCAGATTTTTCAGCACCGTCTCAACAAGCTGCAAGAGGTGGAGCATCTGCGATCGCAGTTGGTCCAGCTGCGGTCGATGTTCAAGGTGCGTGAAAAACAGCTGGATGAGCTGATGATCTCGCTGAGCACCTCTGACGTTTCCACCTCGCCAGAACTATCACGCGATTACAGCAAGATAGATGACCTGTCTAGCGCGGTGGAGGCGTTTGAAGCCGCGGTACTGACGCAGCGCCAGCGTCTGTATGGCAATGACAAAAACCGCATCGCCGACAGCCTGGGGATCACGCCGCGCACCCTGGGTTACAAGTTGGCGAAATACAGGTGTTAGCTATGAATACGTGGTTATTGATCGGTTCGTTACTGCTTTCCGGCAGCAATTCAGCCACCGAGTGGCTAAGCGGCCTTTCGTTGTCGCAGCCCGAAGGGGATGCGCATCAGTTGGCGCTGCTGATGAACTGCCGCAGTGAGAACTCGCCGCTGGTGCGTCTGGACTGCTATGACAACGCGTTGTCAGAGGCCAGCGGCGACAATCCTGGTCAGGTACAGGCCGGGCCAGCCTGGCAGCGAGCCATGGCACAGGAAAAAGGCCGCCGCGATCACTCGACGGCATTCCTGATAAGCGATGGGCAGGGCAACAACCCGCAGGTGGTGCTGACCACGCCAGCGATAGGTGTGCCGCCACCGCGGCCAGTGCTGATGCTGAGCTGCATCGACAACATTACCCGTTTGCAGATCGCCTTGGTCGGCCCGCAAAAAGACGGTGCGGTGACGCTAATGGCGGATAGCGACCGGTTTAACGTGCAGTGGTTCCTGCGTGAAAACGGCTATCTGCTGGAATCCAGCCGGGGTCTGGCTGGCATTGATGAGATCAAGCGGTTGATGTCGGCGCAGACGCTGACGATCGACGGCACCAACGGCGGGTTACCCCGTCTGACATTTAATATTTCGCAGTTAACGCCAGCGCTGAAACCGCTGCGTAACGCCTGCCACTGGTGAGGACTATGGATAGCACGTCACAACATCCCTGGCATGCATTATTGCTGACACCGCTGACGCCCGAGCAGACCGCCAAGGCGTTGGCCGATGACGATCCGCAATGGGAGCATATCGACAGCCAGATGGTCAAAGTGGGTTCGCTGACCCACAGCTCGCTGAATATTGATGACCTTCAGCAGCAGGCGATGGCTCTGTTGTCGCAAAAAAGCAAAGACTTCCGCTTGGTGGTGCACCTGCTGCGTACCTTGCAGCACGGCGGCGAGCCGGGCGACCTGATGCTGGCGATCTCCTTGCTGACCGCTTACGTGCAGAACTTCTGGACCAGCGCCTGGCCGTTGAACCCGCTGCATAAGCGCCGCTTTGCCCAGCAGATCCTCAAGCGTTTTGACAGCGCCAGCGGCAGCTTTAGCCAACGGGCGACGGATGCCCAACGCCAGGATGTGCAAGGTTTGCTGGCACATCTGGCCCAGGTCTGGCACAGCGAGGAACCGGCCCTGGCGAAAGAGGTGGATAGCCTGCGCACCAGCTATGCGCGGTTGCCTACTCGCACCGTTGAACCGGTAGTTGAGGAGGAAGAACGCCCTCAGTCTGGTTCGGCATCGACATCAACCTCTGCCAGCAGAACGATCAGCCCCAGTCTGAGCATTGATAGCTCCAGCGATAAAGCCTGGCGGCAAACGCTGCTGAAAATGGCGGATTTACTGTGTGAACTGCACCCCGAGGCCGCCATTGGTTTTCGCCTGCGTCGCCATGCCCTGTGGGGCAGCTTGACTGCACCACCGATAGCGCAGGCCGATGGGCGCACGCCGCTGGCAGCCGTTTCTGTCGATCGCATGGCCGATTATCTGGGGCGCGTGGCCACTTCGGATCTGGCCCTGTGGCAACAGGTAGAACAAAGCCTGGCGCTGGCGCCTTACTGGCTGGATGGCCACGCGCTTTCGGCGCAGATCGCTATTCGGCTGGGATACGCAGGGGTTGCGCAGGCCATACGCGACGAACTGAGCGCCTTTATCGAGCGGATGCCGGCGTTAACTACCCTTTATTTTACCGATATGACGCCATTCCTCTCCCCTGAATCTGCCAGCTGGTTACAGCAGGATACGGGTACCAATGGGGGAGGTAACACTATTGAACAGGATGAAATTTGGCAATGCTATCAACAGCAAGGACTGGAAGCCGCGTTACAGATGGTCGATCGGCAATCGCAGCAAGCCGAACCCAGGGACCGTTTTTACCTGCAATTGCTCAGCGCCCAGTTACTGGAAAAAGCGGGGATGACGGCGCTGGCACAGCAGCACTACCACAACCTGTTGCAGGTGGGGCAGCAAGTGCAGCTAAGCGAATGGGAACCGGCGTTGATCGCCTTGCTGACAGACAAGCAGCGGCAGCTCAAGCCGTGATGGCCAGGGAAGGGAACAGGAGCGTTAACGCATGAAATTGCCCTCATTTATTCATTTTGCCAGACCGGCGATTCCACGCATCAAAGCCTCGGTGCCGGTGGTGTTGGCGCTGTTGGCCTGTATCGGCTTGATTTGGATCTGGATTTACGGACCGGAATGGAAGCTGAAGGATTACCAACCGTTCGAGCCTTTGCTGAGCCGCTGGCTGGTGACTGCATTGGTGGTGCTGCTGGCGGTTTGCTGGCTCACCTTCAAAATGGTGCGGCGTTTGCAGCAGTTGGAAAAGCTGCAGCTGCAGGCCAAAACGCAGGTCGACGATCCGATCTTGGCTGATATCGAACAGCAGGACCAGTATCTGGGCGTCTGGAAGCAGCAGTTGCAACGGCGGCTGAATACCCCGGCTTATCTCTATCGTCTGCCTTGGTATATGGTGATTGGCACCCGCAACAGCGGCAAAAGCACCCTGATCAAAGAAGGCTACAAGCTGACCGAAATCGCCAGCCCGGAACTGACCAGCGTGGAAGACGCCGGTGAGCTGCGCGTGCGCTGCTGGCTGGGTGAACAGGCGGTGCTGATCGATCCGGCAGGTGAACTGATCGAGCAGCCAACGCTGTCCATAGTGGGCAAAGCGGCGCTCAATAGCCGCCTGTGGCAAAGCCTGTTGAACTGGCTGGTTGAACACCGTAAACGCCAGCCGCTGAACGGCCTGATCCTCACCGTCGATCTGCATCAACTGCTGACGGCGAACAAGGCCCAGCGCGAAAACATGATTGCCAGCCTCCATCAGCGTTTGCAGGATGTGCGCCAGGCGCTGCATAGCCAACTGCCGCTGTACGTGGTGTTTACCAAACTGGACCTGCTGTACGGGTTTGAAGCGATGTACCAGACGCTGGATAAGGCGCAACGCGAAGCGGTGCTGGGGGTGACATTCAGCCTGAATGCCGCCGAGCCGGAGGTATGGCGCAAAGAGTTGCAGCAGTTCTGGCAACAATGGATCGCCCAACTGAATGGCGCGATGCCAGACATGATGCTCAACGGCGTCGATGCCGGGCAGCGTAGCCAACTGTTCAGCTTTACCCGCCAGATGCAGGGCCTGCAAGAGTATGTGGTGCAACTGCTGGAGGGGATCCTCTACAGCGGCGATCATCAACAGCCACTGCTGCGCGGTATCTACCTGACATCTGCCCAACAGCGCGGACAGATGGATGACGTGTTTACCCAGTCTGCCGCCGTGCAGTATCACCTGTCGCCGCAGGCCTTCCCAACCTGGCCGGTCGCCGAAACGACCCCGTACTTCACCAAAGAGTTGTTTAATCAGGTGTTGCTGGCGGAACCGAATCTGGCGGGCGAAAACGGCCTGTGGCTGCGTAACTCCAGAAAACGCCTGATGGTGTTCTCCTGCGTGGGGGCCGTGGTGGCGTTGACGCTGTGGGGTTGCTGGCAATACTACTATCAGAGCAACTACCGTGCCGGACAAGAGGTCCTTGCCCAGGCCAAAACCTTCCTCTCCATCCCGACGCCGAAGGGTGACGATCGCTATGGCAACCTGCAACTGCCGTTGCTGAACCCGATCCGTGACGCCACGCTGGCTTATGGCAACTACCATGAGCGCAACAGCCTGTTGGCGGACATGGGCCTGTATCAAGGCAACAACATCGGCCCGTATGTGGAAAGCACCTATCTGCAACTGTTGCAGCAGCGCTTTGTTCCGGCGTTGATGAGTGGCCTGTTGGAGCAGTTGAATGCCGCGCCTCCAGGTAGCGAAGAGAAACTCGAGATCCTGCGTGTGATGCGCATGCTCGAAGACGGCAGTGGCCGCAACGTGGCGCTGGTGGAACAATTTATGGGCGATCGCTGGAGCCAGCAGTTTAACGGCCAGCGCGAACTACAACAGCAGTTGATGGGCCATCTGGACTATGCGCTCAAGCACACCGATTGGCGTGCCGCGCGGGAAAGTGGCGATCAGATTGCCGTCAAGAACTTTATCCCTTATCGCCAGCCGATCCAGCTGGCACAGCGCGAGTTGAGCAAGCTGTCGATTTATCAGCGGGTGTACCAGAACCTGCGCATCAAGGCACAGGAAGCGCTGCCTCCGGCCCTGAACCTGCGCGATCAGATCGGTGCCAGCTTTGACGACATCTTTATCTCCAACAACGATCGCCTGCTGGTGGTGCCACAGTTCCTGACGCGCAACGGTTTGCAGAACTACTTCACCAAGCAGAATGACCAACTGGTGGATCTGACGGTGATGGATAGCTGGGTGCTGAATCTCAGCAAAAACGTCGAGTATAGCGAGGCGGATCGCAAAGAGATCCAGCGGCAGGTGACCGAGCAGTATATCGGTGACTATACCGCCACCTGGCGTGCGGCGATGAATAACCTGTCGGTCGGTGAGTTTGAAGATCTGCCGCAGGCGATCAGCGCCATCGAGCAGGTGATCAGCGGCGAGCAGCCTTTCCGCCGTGCCTTGCAGACGCTGAGTGATAACACCCGGCTGCCTGCGGTGCCTGACGCGTTGCAGGGTAAAGAACGCCAGGAACTGCTGCAAAAATCCGATTATCAACTGCTGGGCCGCGTCAACCGCGAGTTCGCGCCGGAAACCGGCGTGCTGGTGGAGAACGGTGACAAAGGCAGCGTGCTGCAAAGCGTCTACCAAAAACTGACCGAACTGCACCGTTACCTGCTGGCGATCCAAAACTCACCGGCCCCGGGTAAAGCGGCCATGAAGGCGGTACAGCTGCGCCTGGATCAAAACAGCAGCGACCCGATCTTCGAAGTTCAGCAGTTGGCGAAAAACCTGCCGGAACCGCTGAACCGCTGGGTAGGGGATTTGGCCGAACAAGCCTGGCGCGTAGTGATGATGGAAGCCATCCAATCGTTGGAAGTCGAGTGGAACGAGACGGTAGTGAAGCAGTATCACACCTACCTGGCTGGCCGTTATCCGTTCGATCCTAAATCGCAGCAGGACGTGCCGCTGAGCGAGTTTGAACGCTTCTTCGGCCCGAAAGGCACTCTGGATAGCTTCTACCAGCAGAACCTGAAGCCGTTCGTGGATAACAACCTGAGCAGCGGCAGCGACGGGCAACTGTTAATCCGCCCAGACGTGCTGCAACAGCTGGCACAGGCGCAGAAGATCCGCGAAACCTTCTTCTCGGCACAAAACGGTCTGGGCACCCAGTTCGCCATCGAACCGGTGGTGCTGAGCGGCAACAAACGCCGCAGCGTGCTGAACCTGGATGGGCAGCTGCTGGACTACGCACATGGCCGCAGCAACATGGTGCATCTGGTTTGGCCTAACTCCATGCGGGCCGGGGTAGAAAGCAAGGTAACGCTGGTTCCAGATGAAAACGGCAAGTCCCCGCGCAGCATCACCTTCAGCGGCCCTTGGGCACAGCTGCGGCTGATCAACGCCGGTGAGTTGACCAACGTCGGCACCAACTCGTTCGATGTCCGCTTCAAGGTGGACGGCGGCGAGATGACCTACCGCATCCATGTGGATGAGTCCGACAACCCGTTCGCTGGCGGTCTGTTCAGCAAGTTCACCCTGCCAGACACGCTGTATTAATCGTTGTTATTCCGTCTCTCTGCCGCGCTTGGCAGAGAGACGCTTTAAGGATGAGTCCGCATGAGCGAAGCCTCAGAAAATATCATCATTCAAACCGGCGGCGATCCGCGCCATTGGCCGGAATTCAGCGCCATTCGTGAAGAGATCAACAAGATCAACCACCCGGCACGGCCAGAGGTCAACTGGCGCCTGATTGAGTCCCTGGCGTTGACGCTGTTTCGTACCAACGGGGTCGATCTGCAAACCACGGCGTACTACGCCCTGGCGCGTACCCAAAGGCACGGGCTGGCCGGGTTTACCGAAAGCTGCGAGCTGTTGGCGGGTATGGTAGTCAGCCAATGGGAGCGGCTATGGCCAGAGCAGCCGCAGGCCCGCTCGGAAATACTGGAGTGGTTCAACGCCCGCGTCGGTAGCCAACTGCGCCAGCACGAGTTCGGCATTGACGACCTGCGCCTGGTATACCGCGCCGAGCGGGCGCTGCAACTGCTGTGCGACAAACTGCAGCAGGTCGAGCTCAAGCGCGTTCCACGCATTGAAAACCTGCTGTACCTGATGCAGAACACCGCCAAACGGCTGGAAGCCGCCCATGAAACGGCCAAACAGCCGCCAGCGCAACCGCTGAAGATGCCCTCGATGGTATATCTCTCGGTGCCCGACACGGAGCCGGTCCGCACCCTGTTCTCGGGGGCAAAACCGGCCGCGAATGAACCTCCTCCGGCGTACGAAGAACCCGCGCCGCAGCCAAAAGAACAACCACTACCCAATGTGGAAGTGCGTTTTGTACCGCCACCACCGGCCGTTCCCAAAGCGGCCAAATGCGCGGCGACGGCTTGGGGCTTTGGCGGCGGTGTGCTGTGCAGCCTGGTGGTTGCCGGTGTGGTTTACCTGATGCAGGTGAAACCGATGCAGGAGCGACTGGCGGGGTTGGCCGCCACCCCGGACGGTTCGGCGCAGCTGTGGCTGGCCCAACCGACTCTGGACGGCTACGGCCAGCAATTGAACACCCTGGAAAACCTTTCTCCGTTGGCCGGGTTGCGTACCGCCGATGCCTCGGTGGCGCTGGCCAACCAGCTGTGGCCGACCGATCCGGAGCAGATTGCCCAAAGCCAACGTTGGCAACGGCTGCTACAGGCGCGGCTCGGCAGCGAGCGGGCCGACAGCAGCTATTTCCAGGTGCAGCAGCGCTTGCAGGCGCTGTCGGACAAGTTGCTTGAACAGGAACAAACGCGCGGCAGCCTGACGCTTTCCTATCTGAAAACGCAGGTTTATCAGATGCAAAGTGAACTGAACCGTGAAACGCCGCTGGAAGAGTTGCTGCGGCAGTTGGCGGTTTCGGTGGAACAACAACAACCGGCTTCACCGGTGCTGCTCAAGCAGATAGACGAGCGTTGGAATGCACTGCTCAGTCGCTATCACCAACTCACGCAGCAGGCAGCACCTGCCCGCTAACCTCCAGGAAGGAAAAGATATGTTTGCTGATGATAAGAAAAACGCCCCCAAGGGGGGTGTGCAGCCGAAGAACATTGTGGCCACGGAGACGCCGACAGTCAGTGGCGATCAGGTGGCGGATATGGTGGGAGCCGCGGCTGGCGCTGTAGGCGGCAAGGCGGGCAAGGTGGTATCGCAGGCGGCAGATATTGCCAAAAAGGCCGGTTCGATAGCCTCATCCGTAGGCATCAATCCGAAGAACATTGTCAGTGGTGGGAGCGCAGCGGGCATAGCCTCATCCGCAGGCGTGAAACCGATGAACATTGTCAGCAGTGGTAGTGCCGCGGGCATGGCCTCATCTGCGGGCGTTAAGCCGATGAACTTTGCCAGCGGCGGCAGCGCCACGGCAATGGCGTCTTCGGCTATCAGTGCCCTGCTGGGCGGTGCGGAACCGAGCGGGTTGCAGTTTACGCTCTTCACGGCGAACCTGCCGCCGCAGACCTTTGTGGTGGTGGATTTCAGCCTGACCGAGATGCTCTCCTCACCGTTCGTGCTGAACGTGGGCCTGGCCAGTGCCGATCCGGCCATCGACTTTGCCGCGGTGCTGGATGAAGATGCGACGCTGGTGATCAAGCGTGAAGGGGTAGTGCAACGCAGCATCACCGGCATGGTGGCGAGTTTTGAACAGGGCGATACCGGCCTGCACCAGACCCGTTACAGCATGGTGATCCGCCCGGCACTGTGGCGCACCACGCTGCGGCGCAACTCGCGTATCTTCCAGCAGCAGAGCATTGAAAACATCATCACCACCTTGCTGAAAGAGAACGGCATCACCGACTTTGCCTTTGGCTTGCGTAACCCCCATCCGGCCCGTGAGTTCTGCGTGCAGTATCAGGAATCGGATTTTGACTTCATCCAGCGGCTGGCCGCCGAAGAGGGGATGTTCTACTACTTCGAATACCCCGAAGGCAAAAACATCGTGGTGTATACCGATGACGTAGGGACCCTGCCGCAGGGTGCTGTGCTGCCGTATAACCCGGGCGTAGCCTCACAGGCACTGGAGCTGTGCGTCACCACCTTCACCCGCAGCGCACAGGTGCGCACCGCCGTGGTTGAACTGAAGGATTACACCTTTAAAAACCCGCAGTGGTCGGCGGCCTTTAATGAGCAGGCCAGCGAGCTGCAAAACCAGCGGCCAGACTACGAACACTTCGACTTCCCTGGACGTTTCAAAGACGAACAGCACGGCAAAGCCTTTACCCATTATCGCCTGGAAGCCCTGCGCAACGATGCCAACCTGGGGCAGGGGCAGAGCAATGACTTTACCCTGCAGCCGGGACTGTTGTTTTCGCTGACCAGCCACCCGCGTGGCGATTTGAACCACCAGTGGCAACTACTGAGCATTCAGCACAGCGGCAGCCAGCCTCAAGCGCTAGAGCAGGAGTCCGGTGGGCAAGGCACCACGCTGAGCAACCAGTTCGTTTTCCTGCCGCACACCCAAACCTGGCGACCGACGCCGATGCCAAAACCGAGCATGGATGGCCCACAGATCGCGATGGTGGTGGGGCCAGCCGGGGAAGAAATCTACTGTGATGAGTTCGGCCGTATCCGCCTGCAATTCCTGTGGGACCGCTACGGTAAAAGCAACGACAACAGCTCGTGCTGGATCCGCGTGACTCAACCGTGGGCCGGGCAGGGCTGGGGGATGTTGGCCATTCCGCGTATCGGCCAGGAAGTGGTGGTGGATTTCCTGCATGGGGATCCGGACCAACCGATCGTCACCGGGCGTACCTATCATGCCAACAATATCCCACCGGGATCGCTGCCTGCCAGCAAGACCCAGATGGCGTTCCGCTCCAAGACCCATAAGGGCGAGGGCTTCAACGAATTGCGGTTCGAGGATGCCAAAGGGGGCGAGGGGCTGTTTATGCATGCCCAGAAGGATATGAGTACGACGGTGCTGAACGATAGGGCGACTCAGGTTATGCACGATCACACCGAAGCCATCGGTCACGATCAGGTACTGTCGGTGCGTAACGATCGCTTTAAAGAGATCCAAGGCAAGGAGGTCACGGCCATAAGCAAGGATCGCCAGATTGCGGTTGAGGGAGGCAGCCTGCTTGAGGTGAAAAAAAGCATCTTCATCTCCTCCACCAGCGAAGGCATCAAGATTTCTACGGCCGCTGCCAGCATTACGTTGGACCATGCGGGCAATATTGATATTCAAGGGACACATGTGCGGATCAACGGTAAGCGAATTGATCTGAACTGAGCGTGTATTAACAGGAAACAGAATGAACAACATCACTTACCGAATGAACGAAGGGAAAATTTCCATTCCGGAGAACTGGCGCGACGACTCTATGCAGGTGTTTGTGGTGCCTGATGATAGTGGGGTCAATCTGGTAATCAACCGCACACCGGTGCCGGTTGGATTGGACTGTGAGGCCTACTATGCCGAGACCCTGGAGCAGTTTCAGAACAGCCTTCCGGGTTTTAAAGAACTGGCACGTAATCAGATCCCTTTGGATGGTGCACAGGCTCAGACGCTGGAATACCGCTGGAAAAGCCCGGAAGGCGAAATGCATCAGTATGTGGTGATGCAGGTCCGGCAGGCGCTGCTGTTGACGTTTACCGTCACCTCGCCCAACGCTTTGGCCGAGAGCCAAAGAGACTATTTTCAGCAGATTATCCAGAGTTTTAGCGCCGAATAAGCGCTTTGGATAACAGGCAGGAGGCCTAACCCATGCAACAAGATATCATCCAGCGTATTGCCCGGGTCGGTGCAATGAATGCTGCCAGCGGGCCTGCACCTCTCACTTCGCAAGCGGGCCCTGCTGCGGCACGTCTTGGCGACCAGATTAAGCACAAGAGTTTTTTGGGGGCGCTACTTGGGGCCGTCACCGGAGCGCTGATCGGTGCTGCTATCTTCGCTGCCGCGGGTCTTTTGATCGCAGGCACTGGCGGGTTGGCAACTGTCGCTGTACTGGCACTAGGAACGGCAGGCACCATGGCGATGGGAGGGGTGATCAGCCGGGCTAGCGGAGCAGTGGCAGATTTTGTCGATAGTGTGGGCTCCATGGATGGCCCTATCTCCACTGCGTCATCTAATGTGTATATCGAAGGTAAACAAGCCGCCAGAGCCATCGTCGATATGGTGGCCTGCACCAAACACAGTTCACCCCCAAAAATTGCCCAGGGCAGTGAGAGCGTATTTATTAATGACCAACCCGCCGCACGGGTGGGGGATAAAGTTACCTGCGGTGCCACCATCAAGGAAGGGGCCAGCAGCGTTTATGTAGGCTCTGGGCAGGGCAGTTATCTGGAGATAGATGAAGAATTCTCCTGGTGGGAAAAGGCCATTCTGGTCGCAGTAGAATTCCTGGTTCCCCCCAGCCGGGGTATGCTGAAAGGCATTGGTAAACTGTTTACCAAAGCTGGCCGTGCTGCCGTAGTAAGCGGCGCAAAAATGGGGGCGAGGCAGGTGGCGAAGATCGCTTCTGGCAAAACTTTCCGCTGTGCTACTAATGCGTTTAAAGGAGGAAAAGGCCTAAAACGCTTTAGCGAAGCCGGGAAAAAGTTTGTTAAAGGCGACCCGATTGATGTCACCAATGGCAGCCTGGTTGAACAGCGCACCGATATTGAGCTGGGGCAAACCTTGCCGCTGTGGTTTACCCGTACTTGGGCCCCAGGCTGTGGGCACACCTACGCGCTTGGGCAGGGCTGGACTGACAGTTTCCACCAATATGTCGAGGTCAATGCGACTGAAGACGTGATTGAGGTCACCACGCAAGAAGGTAGTGCATTGTATTTTGCGCTGCCCAAAGGGCACCAGGTTAGCGTAAATCCCGATCATCCTGACTTCTCCTTACATCGCCATCCACAGGGATGGGAACTGGTCGACAGGCGAAGCCGGACCAGCCAGTGGTTTACTCTGGCTGTGAGGCAGCAAGGGCAAACACGTTACTTACTCACTCGCCAGAGTGATAATAACGGCAACGTTCTCACTCTTTCCCATGATAAGAACAACCGTTTACTGCAGGTTACCCACAGCGACGGCATTGAGTTAGAACTGCGCTGGCATGCCAGTGGTTATCTGGCGGAGATTATCCGTGTGGATGGCGGTTTGCAGGATAGCCTGGCCCGTTATCAGCAAAACGAAGAAGGTTTCCTGACCGAAGCTGACAGCCAGCAGTTCTATCACCTGTACTACAGCTACAATTCTCAGGGGCTAATGAGCCGCTGGCATGATAATGATCAAACCTGGGTAGATTATCAGTACGATGAGAAGGGCCGCTGCATTACCAGCATTGGAGCGGGGGGATATTACCCGGTTAGCTTCCAGTATCAGCCAGGGATCACTCTGGTCAGCGATAGCCAAGGACGCACCACACGCTATGAATATAACGAGCAACTTAAGGTCACGGCGATAGAGGATCCTCAGGGGAACCGTACTGGCTTCACCTACGATAACTTTGGCAACCTGATTGAGCAGACCTCACCGTCTGGCCGGGTTACCCGGCTGGAGTATCTGAAAGAAACCGGGTTGGTTAGTGCGTTTTACGATGCGGCCGGGGCCTGCTGGCGTTATAGCTACGACGATCTGGAACGCCTGACGGCGATGACCGATCCGCTGGAGCGTGTCTGGTGGCAGGAATACGATGAGCAGGGTAACCCGTCCCGCTTTATCGCACCAGATGGCACCACCACTACCCTGAGTCGCAATGCGTTTGGCTTGATCACACAAGTGGCCGATAGCGAGGGCAATCAGCAAACCGCGCGCTACGATGAGCGAAATCGCCTCTGCAGCCTGTTTGATGAAGAAAACCGCGGCCTACATCTACGCTACACCACACGAGATGATCTGCGAAGCCTTTCCCATGCAGGCGGTGCGCTGTGGCGCTATCGCTATGATAATCACCGTCGGTTGGCGGTTAGCGATCGTCCCAACAACAGCCTTGAGCAGTTCACCCACGATCGCCATGGCAACCTGACGCACTATCAGGATGCTAATGGGGTTGAGTGGCGGGTGGATTACGGCCCGTTCGATCTGCCGATGGCGCGCACGGACGGGGAAGGGCAACGCTGGCAATATCGTTACGATCCAGATCATTTACAACTCATTGAAGTGATTAATCCGCAAGGGGAGAGCTATCGCTATCAGCTCAACGCCAGTGGCCAAGTAGTGACTGAGCAGGACTATGCGGGCACTGAGTGGCAGTATGTCTACGATAAAGACGGGCAGTGCGTAGAGAAACGCGATGCCTTGGGGCAAGTCAGCCGTTTTCAGTACGATGCAGCGGGCCGGTTATGTTCTCTGCATACCCCAGAGGGGGAAACCCAGTACCAATATGATGTCCTTGGCCGTTTGTTGAGTGTGGTAGCGCCCGCTAGTGAACTGAGTTTTGAGTATGATTTACAGGGCCGGGTGGTGCGTGAAACGCAAAATGGCCGGGTGATCCGTCGGGAATATCCGGATCGGCAGACGCAAACCCGCCACCTGGAGATGCCGGAAGACGAAGCGATGCAGCCAGCGTTGAGTACCACGCTGCGGACTAACCGAGTCGGCGAATGGTTATCCTTGCAACTGCCGCAGCAAGCGGAAACACAGGCATTGCGGGTAACGCGAAACGACAATGGGCAGGATACCGAGCGTAAGGCTGGCGACGGCTTTATGCTGCGTAATCAGTATGACCTGATGGGGCAATTGGTCCACCAACGGGCAGGTCGGCAGACACGGATATTTACTCCGGAAGAGGTGCAGGATATTCCCCAGCCTGTTTTGGCGGGGTTGGATCGCAGCTACTGTTATGACCGTGCTTTGAACCTGGTGGCGGCCAATGACGACCTTGAGCGCTTAAGCTATGTGGTGAACGCTAACCGGCAGGTGGTCTCGGTGAGCGAGGGTAACCAGTTGCAGGAGCACTACAATTACGATGCCAGTGGCTATCCGACGCAGCAAAGGGTGAACAATCCACGGGCCCTGTTCTCGGTTTCGAATGAGGATGTTTACCTGCGGGGGCATAGGCTGAGTCAGGCGGGTGACAGTAGCTTTGAGTATGATGATGCGGGTAGGATGATTGCCCGATGGCAGCATAAAGGGGGCTACCGACCAGAGGAAACACGCTATAGCTGGGACAGCCGTAATCAGTTAATAGCATTGAAAAAGCCGCATGGCGAAGTGTGGCACTATCGTTATGATCCCTTTGGCCGCAGGACAGAGAAAGTCTGCGAACAGAAAGGGTTGCGAACGCTTTATCTGTGGGATGGTGATAGCATCGCGGAGATAAGGGAGTATAAAAACGCGCAATTACAGCGCATTCGCCACTGGGTGTTTGATGGTTGGGAGTTGTTGGCCCAGCAGGAATGGACCCAGCCGAACGTACTGCCGTTTGATGGTAGGGCCGTGGCTGACGAAAGCGAAGCGCGGGTTTATACTACCCTCTATGCGGTATGTGCCCCCAACGGTCAACCGTTGGCGCTCTTTAACACTGAAGGAAAAGCACAATGGCGCAAGCCTGCGGCATCACTGTGGGGTATGGCGCTGAGCAAGGCCACGGTGAATGTGCAGTTGGATCCGGGGCTGAAGTTTGCAGGTCAGTTGTTGGATGAAGAGAGCGGGCTCTTTTATAACCGGTATCGTTACTACCTGGCCGAGGCGGGCTGTTATCTGACGCCGGACCCGATAGGGCTGGCGGGGGGAGAGAATACTTACGGATATGTACATAATCCCCTGTCATGGGTCGATCCATTAGGCTTAGCCGGATGCTCTACCACACTTGGTAGGAACATGATGGAGGCGATGGGACTGCCGCGTTCTACGAAATGGACTGGGCATCAAGCCCACCATATAATCCCGAAAGAATTAGCTAACCATCCAGCATTAAAGAAGATCAAATATTATATTGATGATGCCGGAAACGGTATCTTCCTCAGAAGAGTCGATGATGGCACTAGTGCGATGGCAAGGCATCAGGGAAGTCATGATGGATATACACAAGCAGTTAAAAATGCTTTGGATAAAATAGATCTTAATCAATCTAAAGACGCTATTTTAAATCAAGTGAAAGAAATCCAAGGAATTTCTCGGAAAGGGTTAGAGAATGGCTACCCAATCAGACCACTTGATATGGATAAAGCAGGTGGTGCATTAGGAAATGGAAAGGTTAATGCTGTCTGGACTAATATTTTCACTAAAGGTGGCTGGTAATGGATCAAAGATACATAATCGAACCTATTGAGTTTGCATTTACAAATGATCTCTTTAAAGGGTTGTCTGAAGCTATAAGCCAGAAGGTTATTGTTATCAATAATGTTGATGATGCTTATAAGTATGCGTTTGAGCAGAACCTCCCATCGGGTTATAAAGTTTGGAATGATACGATTGAACAATGTCGTAAATCTTTAAGGAAAAATAAGAAGTTCCAAGAGGCTTATGATTTTGTTAATGGTAATCTTGAAAGTTTACAGGTTAAAAATGCATCATCACTTATTGAGTTTAGAAAGAAGAGAATAAAGAAAACGAATACCGCTCATGATGACTTTATTTTCTCTGAAGCTAAAGAAGATGCGTTTTTTGTATTGTCTACAGTAGCGATCAATAGATACTTAGATAACTTTATAAAAGACTCCTTTCTTGAAGATATATATGCACTTTACAAAGCAGGTGCGTGGCCGTGTGGTATGAAAGGAAGTGTTATCTTGGTTTTTGACCCAGCATCGCTTAGTTAATATTATTAACTCTTTAGATTGAATGTGTAAATAAAAGCCGGGAAGGGCCTCTTTGGATCTTCCCGGCTATTTTTTTATCTGTTGTTACGTCACAGATTACCCTGTCGAACCTTAATCATCACCTTGCTGGGCATCACGTTGATCGTCAGTTGTTGCCCGGTCAGACCGCACTGCGTCAGCCAGTCCCCCGCCAGATACAGCTCGCCGTTATCCCGTACCCAGTCCACGCCGATATGGGGATGAATGTCTACCTCCAATAATAGCCTCTGGATCTCTGCGTCATCAGAGATCAGGCTTATTATCAATCCATCCCGATACGGTTCTATCTTAAATACCGACCCCGGCGTAAACCCCGCCTTGATAATATCCTCACCATCGATAATCAGCTCAGGAATAAATCCGCCTGTGGTTGCCTGTATACTATGAGTCCCGTTCATACATTCCCCTCCGCCTGAATAATCAATCTTCCCTGTTCAATATTTACCGTCACCGGCTGGCCGGTTAAAAACCCCAGTTCTTCCAGCCAATAACCCTTGATAATCAGCTGTGGCGCGGGCTTCTTGATACCTCGGTTGGGCGAATAGCCCACGGTGTAGCGGCGTGTTGCCTTGGGTTCTTTATTTACAGTGGTGCCTGACTTAGAATCACGCTTAGCCATGATAACTACCTCGAATAGTTGTTGTGGTGAGCGGCGATAGTGGGCTGCAACCCGTTATCGCCGCGTTACTTGTCAGTTAGTTACGCACCTGTGCAATCATGGCGCCTAACATCTCTGAAATTATCTGCTGTTTTTCCTGCGGCAAATTAGCAATCGCTTCTATCTGCTGCTGCCACTTCGGAGTCGGGACACTCTCGTGGAGGGAAGACTCCGTCGTTGCTCCAAACAATTCCTCTAGTGAAACCGAAAAAATGTTTGCTACGGCAGGGAGTGAAGACACCTTGATACGACGGCGGCCAGCCTCCCATGCTTGCACTGTCTGTTGGGAAACTCCCAACTGCTCAGCCAATTCGGTCTGAGTAATGGTGCGTTCTTTGCGCAGTCTGGTAATGCGTTTGCCCAACGCAATGAAAAAATCACGTTCTTCGCTACTGATCGCCATAGTTGCCTTGGTTCCTGAATGTCACAAGACAACCATAACATACCGTACATTTTACTACGATATGATGTAAATACTACAATATGTGGTTTTATTGGGTCCAGTTGTTTTCATATGTAAATTGAGGTTTTTTGAAGCAAAAATAATGCGATGCATTTCGCAGATTGAGATAAGAGCGCTAATACGCCTTGAAAAGAGATATTGATAGCAGAAACAAGGACGGTCTTGGGCTAGCCAGCTAAACGCGCCAGCCCGGCACACAATTAATCTCCCCCTCAATGAGAAGACAGCTCATACTTCTTTATCTTGCGATACAGCGTCGCGATGCCAATCCCCAGCTTCTCCGCCACCACCTTCTTGTTCGCATGCTGGCTCAGCGCCTCCTCAATCATCAGCTTCTCCATACTCTCCAAACCCGCCATATCGTGGTTTGCGCAACTCTCTGTGGCCTTATACGTAGATACGCTGGCGCGAGCCTCCAGATGCTGCCCTCGGGTCAGATTAGGCGGCAGCAGATAGGTATTGATGATTTCACCGCTCGGCACCACGTTAACCAGATACTCCATCAAATTACTCAGTTCGCGCACGTTGCCTGGCCAGCGGTGTCGGCGTAGCAGCTCGAGTACCTCTGCCGAGATGCCGGGGTAGATAATGCCGATCCGCTTGGTGTGCAAACTGAGGAAGTAGTGCACCAGCAGTTCGATATCGCCTTCGCGCTCACGCAGCGGTGGCAGGGTGATGGGGATAACGTTCAGGCGGTAATAGAGGTCTTCACGGAACTTGCCTTCGGCAATGTACTGTTCCAGGTTCTGATTGGTGGCGGAGATAATGCGGATATCGACCGGGATCGGCTTGCTGGAGCCGATCGGCAACACCTCACGGGATTCCACCGTGCGCAGCAGCTTGGCCTGCAACATTAGCGGCATATCACCGATCTCATCCAGGAATAGCGTCCCCTGATTGGCCGCCTGGATCAACCCCACCTTGCCATTGGCCGAAGCGCCGGTAAATGCGCCCTTCAGGTAACCAAACAGTTCACTCTCCAACAGTTGATCCGGAATGGCGGCGCAGTTAATGGCGATAAAGGGTTTATCGCTGCGGTTGCTCAGCCGGTGGATCGCCCGCGCCACCACCTCTTTGCCAGTGCCGCTTTCGCCAACCACCAATACGCTGGAAGGGCTGGGGGCAATACGGGTAATTAAATTTTTCAGCAGGCGCATCGGTTTGCTTTCCCCCGCCAGTTGCTCAATACGCGGGTCTTGCAGGCTCAGCGTTTCGTCAAATGAAGAATGTGACTGATGGAAGGCCATTAAAAATAATTGATGATCCTGAACCTGATGCAACTGGCCAATCATAATCTCTTGGTTATCGTCAAAGGAGAGAATATGTTGCAGATGTCCGCTGGTGTAATTTTGCTGGAAGGTGAGGGCGCGAATAGTAAAGGTTTTGCCGATAATATTTTCCTGCGGCATATTGAGCTGTTTCAAAGCCATCATATTGGCGAACTTAACCTGGTTCTTTTCATTGAGTATTAATACCCCCTGATCCATATTTTCAATCAGGCTGAAAAGCACTTTATTTAAGCCACCGCTGCCGCCTTGCGTCTCCAATAAGTTGGAAACGAAAACGTTGGAGATATTGCGCACGTAACCCGAGAACTCTTGCAGATTATCCCGCAACCTTTGCTGCTGCTCCAGGGTGAAGGCCACCAGGCTGATCACGCCGATGCAGGTATCTTGGAACAGGATAGGAATGCCGAGGAAGGCCTTTTCCTGGCACTCATCTTTGCTGGTGCAGCCTTCGCACACCGGGTCGTAACGGGAGTGGGTGACTATTTTTTCATTTTTAGTATCAAGCACATATTTCAACAACCAGGAGTTGCTGCCGAGCTTGATGCCAAATTGTTTGCCATACGGGCCAGTGCCTGCCACGCGTACCAGGTTGGCATCGACAATCTCTACCTCCAGCAGCAACACGCTGGAGAGCATCTTGGTAAAGCGCAAAATTGTCGGTTGGATCTGCATAAGAGCCGACTGGGCAGTGGCCGGTGCTATCATCACGCGTCTCCCGTTATCGTCATTGAAAAAGAAACGATAATACACTACGACCAGATATAATTTGATAGTCATCAAGCTAATCCCACAGAGAATAGAGATTCTGCTGTTAGCATCACATTTTATTATCAAAATGATACTGTACGCTAATTCCTATCATTTTGGGTTGCGAGAAAGGCTGATAATTATAAATGGCAGATTCACGCCACAGGGAATTATCCCTTGCCAGCAATATCCTGGCTGGAAAATTCACCTTAACCGCCCCGAAACTCCCGTTTTATGTGATCGTCATCATAATAATCCGCAGTTTTATGTTACGTAGCTTAACTTTCCCCTTGTTGGCACGCTTATTGATTGTCCTGTAGCCAGACGCTGAAAAAGCGTATTTGTTATTCCGAGGTTAGGCACTTGTTTTAACGGATCACCACCACACTCTCTATTTAGGGGCAAAGATGAGAACAGTTAACCAGTTAATTAAGGAAATAAGCGCGTTAAAGTCCAATTTACATCAAAAGGACTTTTTACTGACGTGGGAACAGAGCCGTGACGAGCTGGAACTGGTGCTCAAGCTGGCGGAATCGCTGAAAACCATGCGCTCAGAAAACATTGCCACCAAGATTTTCAACAGTGGCTTAGGCATCTCCATCTTCCGTGATAACTCCACGCGTACCCGTTTTTCTTATGCCTCAGCGCTCAACCTGCTGGGATTGGTGCAGCAAGATCTGGATGAAGGTAAATCGCAGATCGCCCATGGGGAGACGGTGCGTGAAACGGCCAACATGATCTCCTTCTGCGCGGATGCCATCGGTATCCGTGACGACATGTATCTGGGAGCCGGCAACGCCTATATGCGTGAGGTGGGTGCCGCGCTGGATGAAGGGTTCGAGAAGGGCGTGCTGCCACAGCGCCCGGCATTGGTCAACTTGCAGTGCGATATCGATCACCCAACGCAGGCGATGGCTGATTTGGCGTGGTTACAGGAGCACTTTGGCAGCCTGGAAAATCTGAAAGGCAAGAAGATCGCCATGACCTGGGCTTATTCACCCAGCTATGGCAAACCGCTGTCGGTGCCGCAGGGCATCATTGGCCTGATGACCCGCTTTGGCATGAAGGTGACGCTGGCCCATCCGGAAGGTTACGACCTGATCCCGGACGTGATCGAAGTGGCGAAGAACAACGCCGCCGCTTCCGGTGGCAGCTTCCAGCAGGTGACCTCGATGGCCGAAGCCTTCCAGGGTGCGGATATCGTTTATCCGAAATCCTGGGCGCCGTACAAGGTTATGGAGCAGCGTACCGATCTACTGCGTGCCGACGATCACGCGGGCCTCAAGGCGCTGGAGCAACAGTGCCTGGCGCAAAACGCCTACTACAAAAACTGGCACTGCACCGAAGAGATGATGAAGCTGACCAAAGGCGGCGAAGCGCTCTATATGCACTGCCTGCCAGCGGACATCACCGACGTATCCTGCAGTGAAGGGGAAGTCTGTGCCAGCGTATTCGAGAAGTACCGTATTGCCACCTATAAGGAAGCCAGTTGGAAGCCTTATATCATCGCGGCGATGATTATGGCGCGCAAATTCTCCAACCCAGGTCTGGTGTTGGATCAATTACTGAAAGAAGCAGAAAAACGCATTAAATAAATTTACCTGGTCAGGGATACCGGGCGGTGTCCCTGCACGGTGAAGATTAATGCGACCAGAAGAGGTAGCGGTTATGTCGGTTTTTTCATTGAAAGTGGCGATAGAGGATAACCGTTATTTTAACGGCGAAACCTCCCCTCTGTTCTCTAAGGCGCAAGCGCAGAAAGCGCGCGAGTTTCATAAAAAGATCGCGGGTTATCAGCCAACGCCGTTATGCGCGTTGGACGATCTCGCTCAGCTGTTTGGCGTGCGGAAAATCCTGGTCAAAGACGAATCCAAACGCTTTGGCTTAAACGCCTTCAAGATGCTCGGCGGTGCGTACGCCATTGCCCAGCTGCTGTGTGAAAAGTACCAGATTGATATTAATGCGTTTTCTTTTGAAAAGTTTAAAACCACGGCGACCGAGAAGATGACCTTCGCCACCACCACCGACGGCAACCATGGTAGGGGTGTCGCGTGGGCGGCGCAACAGCTGGGCCAGCATGCGGTGGTGTATATGCCTAAAGGTTCGGCACAGGAGAGGGTGGATCACATTCTCAACCTGGGTGCCGAGTGCATCGTCACCGATATGAACTACGACGATACCGTGCGCCTGACCATGAAAACGGCCCAGGAACGCGGCTGGCAGGTGGTGCAGGACACCGCCTGGGAAGGCTACACCAAGATCCCAACCTGGATCATGCAGGGGTACGCCACGCTGGCAGACGAAGCGGCCGAACAGATGCGGCAGATGCAGATCGAGCGGCCAACCCATGTGCTGTTACAGGCCGGTGTCGGGGCGATGGCAGCAGGCGTGCTGGGCTATCTGGTCGATGTGTTTGGTGCGGATAAGCTGCATTCGGTGATCGTCGAACCCGAGCTGGCCGATTGCGTTTATCGCTCAGGGGTAAAAGGGGAAATCGTCAACGTGGGCGGCGATATGGCCACCATCATGGCCGGTCTGGCCTGTGGTGAGCCTAACCCCTTGGGCTGGCCGCTGCTACGTAACTGCGCCACGCAGTTTATTTCCTGCCAGGACAGCGTGGCGGCGTTAGGGATGCGGGTGTTGGGTAATCCGCTGGGTAACGACCCGCGCATTATCTCCGGCGAATCCGGTGCCGTGGGGTTGGGCGTACTGGCAGCGGTGCATCACAGTCCGCAACGTGCGCAACTGATGCAAAAACTCGGTCTGGATAGCCAGTCGGTAGTGCTGTTGATCAGCTCCGAGGGCGATACCGACGTGAAGCACTATCGCGAAGTGGTGTGGGAAGGGAAGCATCCCGTCTGAGCATACCCGTCGTCTTTCAAGCTGCAGCGTTGTTACCTGCACTATCTCACCCCAGTCACTTACAAAAGTAAGCTCCTGGGGATGAGATAGCTTGGCGCCTAGCTGCAACTCGAAATCCATAGGGCATCAAGGCCGAATTCTGAGTTTACTCAACCTCTCGCAGTAGCGAGGGGTAATAAAAAATTGGAGAAAAAAATACAATGGCAAAGCAAATTCCTTTCGAATTGGTGTTAGAGAAAGCCTACCAATACAAAGATGAGATGACGCGCTTCCTGCGGGACATGATCGCCATCCCGAGTGAAAGCTGTGACGAAAAGCTGGTGGTGCTGTGCATCAAGAAAGAGATGGAGAAGGTCGGGTTCGACAAGGTTGAGATTGACCCGATGGGCAACATACTGGGCTATATCGGGCACGGCCCACACCTGATTGCGATGGACGCGCATATCGATACCGTCGGCATCGGCAACATCAAGAACTGGACCTTTGACCCGTATCAGGGGATGGAAAACGACGAGATCATCGGTGGCCGTGGCGCATCGGATCAGGAAGGCGGCATGGCTTCCATGGTTTACGCGGGCAAAATCATCAAGGATCTGGGGCTGGAAGATCAGTATACGCTGCTGGTGACCGGCACCGTGCAGGAGGAAGACTGCGACGGCCTGTGCTGGCAGTACATTATTGAGCAATCCAACATCCGCCCAGAGTTCGTGATCAGCACCGAACCGACCGACTGCCAGATCTACCGCGGCCAGCGTGGCCGTATGGAAATCCGCGTGGATGTGCAAGGTATCAGCTGCCACGGCTCGGCACCGGAGCGCGGTGATAACGCCATTTTCAAAATGGGCCCAATCCTCAACGAACTGCAACAGCTGTCCGGCAACTTGGGCAATGACGATTTCCTGGGCAAAGGCACGTTGACCGTTTCAGAGATTTTCTTCACCTCACCTAGCCGCTGCGCGGTAGCAGACAGCTGTGCGGTCTCCATCGACCGTCGCCTGACCTGGGGCGAAACCTGGGAAGGGGCGTTGGACGAGATCCGTGCGTTGCCAGCGGTACAGGCTGCCAAGGCGGTCGTGTCGATGTATGACTATAGCCGTCCGTCCTACACCGGTCTGGTGTATCCAACCGAATGCTACTTCCCAACCTGGAAGGTCGAAGAAGATCACATCACGGTGAAAACCCTGAGCAAGGCCTATCAAGGTCTGTTCAAGAAGCAGCCGGTGGTGGATAAGTGGACCTTCTCTACAAACGGGGTCTCTATCATGGGGCGTCACGGTATTCCGGTGATCGGTTTTGGCCCGGGCAAAGAGCCTGAAGCCCACGCGCCGAACGAGAAAACTTGGAAAGACCATCTGGTGACTTGCGCGGCTATGTATGCCGCCGTGCCTTTGGCTTATCTGGAAGAGTTGGATAAATAAGCGACCCCTCACCCCAACCCTCTCCCACAGGGAGAGGGAGCTGTCCGGAGCCTGTGATTGGTCCGTGCAGCTTCGGAAAGTGGGGTACAAGAGGAAAGATATTACACATAGAAATCAGCGAACTCGATCGGTCTCCACAGGGAGAGGGAGCTGGTGTCGAGTGGTTTTCAAATGTGCAAATTTCATCTGTAACGAGGGTGATGTAGTAGGCGAGCCTCTGCTTCTCCAGGAAGAACGCTAAAACATCCGCGAATTCGATCGGTTCCCTCTCCCTGTGGGAGAGGGTTAGGGTGAGGGGCCTATCCAGCACCCAGCAAGCATCACACAGCAATATACCCGGCACCCTCCGCCGGATTTTTTTATGGAGTGCCAGCAATGAAGCAGCTAATTAAGAACGGCATTCTGGTTGATAGCGACGGGCAGTACGCTCAGGATTTGTTGATTGAAAACGGGGTGATCTGCCAGCGCGACACGGCGATCGAAGCCGATAGCCAGTGTGAAGTTATCGATGCGTCCGGTTGTTACGTCATGCCCGGTGGTATCGATGTCCATACCCATTTCAATATCGATGTCGGCATCGCCCGCAGCTGCGACGATTTTTTCAGTGGCACGCGCGCGGCGGCCTGCGGCGGTACCACCACCATTATCGATCATATGGGATTTGGTCCGGCGAGCTGCAACCTCCATCATCAGCTCAACGTCTACCACCAGTATGCGGCCGGCAATGCGGCGATCGATTACGGCTTTCACGGCGTGATCCAGCATATCGACGACGGCATTCTCAAAGAGATGGCCAGCATGGTGCATGACGAAGGGATCAGCAGTTTTAAGCTGTATCTGACCTACTTCTACAAGATTAATGATACCGACGTGCTGCGGGCCTTGGGGCAACTGCGGCAGGTTGGGGCATTAACTACTGTCCACCCGGAAAACGATGCAGCGATTGCTCTGCGCCGTGCTGCGCTGGTGGCTACCGGTAAAACAGCACCGATCCACCATGCATTAAGCCGCCCGTTGGAATGTGAGGCAGAAGCGATTGGCAGGATGATCAATCTGGCCCATCTGGCAGACAACGCGCCGCTGTACATCGTCCATTTATCTAATGGTCTGGGGCTGGATTATTTACGTCTGGCACGCCAACAGCGCCAACCGGTGTGGGTAGAAACCTGCCCGCAGTATCTGCTGCTCAATGAACAATGTTACCTGCGCGAAGATGGGGCGAAATACATCCTCAGCCCACCGCTGCGCGACCAGCGTGAATTGGATCGTCTGTGGGTAGGCATTGCCGACGGTTCTATCGATACCGTCGCCACCGATCACTGCACTTTCCCTTATCACCAACGGCAGGCAATGGCGGCGGGGGATTTTACCCGCTGCCCGAACGGCCTGCCTGGGGTCGAGAATCGCATGATGCTGCTGTTCTCTCATGGGGTGATGAGCGGGCGGATTTCCCCTTCACGCTTTGTGGCGCTCACCAGCAGCAACCCGGCGCGGTTGTTCGGCTTGTGGCCGCGTAAAGGCAATCTAAACCCAGGCGCTGATGCCGACGTGGTGATCTTTGATCCGCGCCAATCCACGGTTATCAACCACGCGCGGCTTCATGACAATGCGGACTATTCGCCTTATGAAGGTTTTCAGTGCCAGGGCGCGCCGGTGCTGACGATGTGCCGAGGTGAAATCGTAGCTCGCAATGGCGAATTTACCGGGCGGCAGGGATACGGGCAGTTCTTGCGTCGTCGACCTTTCAATGCCCAGATCGCGGCAAAAATGGGGTAACAGAGTCTTGTGTTGCCCCTCACCCCAACCCTCTCCCATAGGGCGAGGGAGTTGTACGGTGTTGTGTCCAGTAAAATGTTGAAGTGAGACACCGCAATAACAACGTGGCACGGACGGTCCCCTCTCCTTGGGGAGAGGGTTAGGGTGAGGGGAGTCATACGTTGCACTAATCAATAAGGATCAAAATGAACAAGAAAATAGTTCTGGCATTGGGCGGTAACGCATTGGGTGAGGGCCTGGAGGAACAGATGCAGGCGGTCAAAACCACCGCGCAGGCGATTGTCGATTTAATCGAGCACGGCCATCAGGTGGTGGTCACCCACGGCAATGGCCCTCAGGTGGGTATGATCAATCTGGCGTTTGAGGCGGCGGCAAAAAGTGAGGCCCATACGCCGATGTTGCCAATGTCGGTGTGCGTCGCGTTGAGCCAGGGATATATAGGTTACGACCTGCAAAACGCCCTGCGTGAAGAGTTGCTCGATCGCAATATCGTCAAGCCGGTAGCCACGCTGATCACCCAGGTGATCGTTAACGGCAGCGATCCGGCGTTCCTCAATCCCACCAAGCCGATTGGCTCGTTCTTTACCAAGGCCGAAGCCAGTCAACTGACCAAGAACGGTTACAACATGGTAGAGGATGCGGGCCGTGGTTACCGTCGGGTTGTGGCTTCGCCCAAGCCGATCGACATCGTGGAGAAAGAAACGGTACGCGCCATGATGGAGGCCGGGCAGGTGGTGATCACCGTGGGGGGCGGCGGTATTCCGGTGATCCGCGAAGGTAACCACCTGCGGGGAGCCAGCGCGGTGATCGACAAAGACTGGGCCAGTGCCAAACTGGCAGAGATGATCGATGCCGATATGCTGATCATCCTCACCGCGGTGGAAAAGGTGGCGATCAATTTTGGCAAACCGAATGAGCAATGGCTGGAGCAGTTGAGCATTGCCGATGCCCAGCGCTTTATCGAAGAAGGGCACTTTGCCAAAGGCTCAATGCTGCCGAAGGTAGAGGCGGCGGTGGCGTTTGCCGAATCCAAGCCAGGGCGTCAGGCGTTAATCACGGTATTGAGCAAGGCTCAGCAGGGCATTGAAGGCAAAACCGGCACGGTGATTAGCCATTAATCACAGACACCAGACTCACAAGAGGCGCTGCATACTGCACCCCTTGTGAGTCAACAATCGCTATCTGCGCCCAAGTTTCATAATGGCTTCAAGCACCGCCCCGGCGATGGCCCGAGCTTTATCTGACACCGTGGTGTAATCCGCCAGCGTACCGCGTGGGTCGATATCACCGATTTTAGTACCGGTCTTAACCTCCAGCCCATCATGCAACAAACCGCGCACCATACCGGAAAGCGGCGCAATCACCGGCACCTCGCCGCAGTTGGCCACTACATCCCCCTCCTGTACCAAATCCCCCAAAGCGACGCGACATTGCATAACGCCATCGGCTGGTGCACGGATCACCCTGCGGGTGGTGTGGCCAGCGATATTGCCGGGAATACCGGTATTGGGATGGGTGTAACCTTGATAAATTACTCGTCCTAGTGCGTGGCCGCGATTGGTTTCGATCACCGCATCGCAATCCTGCCCGGCGTTGAAGCCAGGACCAAGGGCCACGGTGAACGGCGCCATATTGCGGTGGGTCCCCAGGTTTTGCTTGGCCAGAATGGCATCCACCAGAAAGCGAGGTTTGAGCTGCTCCAGGCTGCGGGTCTCTGGGTCAACCAACAGCGGGATCTCGCCGCGGTTGATGATGTCGAAGGCTTCGTTGACGTCGTTGGCCAGGCAGGCGGTGACGCCCTCCACGCAGGTTTTGCCGTCAAACATCGCCTGGGCAAATGCCACCGTCCGGCGGATGGCGGTCGGCTGGGCAATGTCGAGCATGATGACCTGAAAACCGGCATGAAACAGCCGCAGCGCCACGCCGGTGGCGATATCGCCTGCACCACGGATCACCACCAGTTTGTCGCGCGTTAAGCGGATGTCATTTTTCATCAGCCCGCCAGCGGACTGGTTGCGCACTTGCAACAGTTCTGCCAGCACGCTGATGGCGATTTCCTCTGGCGTTTCTGCGCCGATGTTATAGCCGACCGGGGCATGCAGCCTGGCAAGCTTCTCATCTTCCACACCGCGCTGGCGCAACTGTTGGGTAAAGGTCTGTACCTTGCGGCGGCTGGCGAGCAAACCAAGATAGCGCAGCGGTTGCTCGATCAGCACGTTGAGTGCCTCGCAATCCTGATTGTTGGTGGCGATAATCACAAAGTTGGCCGGATCAATATTCATCTTGTCGATGGCCGCCGGGAAGGTCTCGCCATGAACCAGAGTGGTGCCCACTGGAAATAGCGCCGGGTCGAGGCTGGCCGGGTAGATATCGGCAACGTGAATATCAAAGCCGAGCGGCTTGGCGGCGTTGGCGATGGCGCGGTTGACGTGCCCGGCACCGATCAATATCAGGCGCGGGCGCAGGCCATGCACGTCGATATACACCGACATTGCGCCTCCACAGTCCGAGCCTACCGCATCCTGCCCGGTGCGCGCCATGCGACCGTGAAACACCCTGGCCTTGCGCTCCGCAATGGCGGCAATTGCCTGTTCGATCACCAGGCGTTCGATCATGCCACCACCGATAGTGCCAATACAGCCACCATCGGCCATCACCAGCATTTGCCCCGAATGGCGCGGTGTAGAGCCACGGCTTTCGATAATCTGGGCGAGCGCAAAGGGCCGGTTTTCTTCTTCTAAACGTGCAGCTTCGGCGAAGATATTCATTATGACCTCGTCAATAACCTCAGAAATATTATCGTGTTAAGCGCCGTATCAGGTGGTGGATCGCAGGGGTCTCCTGCACTGCGCCAAACCAGATGGCGCTGAGCGCCAGTTCTGGCCGCAGCAGCGGTTGCCAGCGGGAAGCCGGTTGATTATCACAATGAGAAGCCTGATTGATCAGCCAAACTCGTCGTGCCTGCGGCGGCGTACCTTTGAACATTCCGTCAGGGTGAGCGATCAGGGTGTCGAATACCCGATGATCCAGTACTTCACCGGCACCGACCCCCGTCAGCGCTGAGAAAATCGCCCAGCGGTGAATTTGCTGTGGGTCTGCGGGACGATCGATCACCTGGCCTCCGGTTAGCGCGATAACACAATCACTACGGGAGGGGATGCAAGGTTCATGCCTTGCCGGGGCTTTCAGGGGTAACCCTCGGGAGCCGTCCGCTTCGACCAGGATCACATCGAAGGCACCATGCTGTTTGATTTCGTCGATTTGCTCGGAGGTTAACCCGATAACCTTGTTATCCTGCGGCTGATAATGACCGAAGCAGGCGGTAATGGCCGGGGTGCTGCTGGTGGTGGGTGGTTGGCCTATCAACAGGTGGTGGTAGTTGGCAGCGGTAGGCCGGTACATCTTGGTGGTGGTAGTGAACAGCACGCGCTTGCCCTGGTGATAAAAGGCTTGCGCCAACCAGTGCAGGGTGCTGGTTTTCCCCCCGGCCCCAATCAGGGCGATCAGCAGCGGTTGCCCTTGCTCAAGGCGGTGATATTCCTCACTGAATAATTCTTTGAAGCTGGGCGTCATAAATAGCCTGTTTTGTGAGTCAGAAAGCGGGAGATATAACGGTGATTTAACCGATAACCAATATGCGGTTTTTTCAGGATAGATTGCCGATTTAATCGCAAACAACCTTGATGTAATCGCTATTTGGCAAACATTCATACTTTATCGATTGCGGTCTCGTTTTTAACCAAAGTGCTATTTGGCCGTATCAAAGTGATAGCTGGCGATGTTTTTTTGATAATTGATTCCATTAGCGTAGCCGTGATGATTAAGTGACTACCGGCACTGATTTTTATTCTCACTTGCGATTGTGAGCCCGTTCACAAATAAAATTAACAATTAGAACTGCCTCACGAATTTAACCGCTGCCCAACCCCGTGGGGAGATTTGGCCTGATTGTTGCTGCGTTATGCATAACCGATGTGAAAAACCGTCCTCAGGTTTTTACTCACTCATCATTCAGGCATTTCGTCGCAAGGAGATAAAGCTATGGGAGATTTAATGCGTCCCGTTCCGTTCAAGGCGCTGTTAACCCGGATTTTCGATGAATATCATGAGAGCCGGTCTATTTTTGGTATTCCAGAAAAGCAGTTTTATCGTAAACATGACGATCGGCGGATTAACGTCTTCAACGAAAGTTGTGAAACGCCGCTTGGCCCGGCCGCGGGCCCGCATACTCAGTTGGCGCAGAATATTATCGTCTCCTGGCTGACCGGTGGGCGCTTTATCGAATTGAAAACCGTGCAGATCCTCGATCGGCTGGAGTTGGAAAAGCCCTGTATCGATGCCGAAGACGAATGCTTCAACACCGAATGGTCGACCGAGTTCACGCTGCTCAAAGCCTATGATGAATATTTAAAAGCCTGGTTTGCCCTGCACCTGCTGGAGGAGATGTTTGATCCACGGGCCAAGGGGGAAAGTAAATCCTTCATCTTCAATATGAGCGTGGGTTATAACCTCGACGGGATTAAACAGCCGCCGATGCAGGACTTTATCCATAACATGATGGATTCTGCACAGCACCCGAAATATGCCGAGTATCAACATATTCTTGCCGCATGGGTTAAGGACGAGGGCTTTATTAGCCAGTTCGCCTTATCCAACCAACGTGGGGCATTGGCACAGCTGCCAGAGCATATTCCAGCGCAACTGGTCAGCGGTATTACCCTTTCGACCATGCACGGCTGCCCGCCAGATGAAATTGAAGCCATCTGCCGCTATATGCTGGAGGAAAAACGGCTCAATACCTTTGTAAAATTAAACCCGACGCTGCTGGGTTATCCGCGTGTGCGTTCCATTCTGGACAACTGCGGATTTGATTATGTCGGGCTGAAAGAAGAATCTTTCGAGCACGATCTCAAACTGGAGCAGGCGATCGCGATGTTGCACCGCCTGACCGCCCTGGGGAAACAGCACCAGTTGGGCTTCGGGGTCAAATTGACCAATACCCTGGGGGCTATCAACCATAAAGGCGCCTTGCCGGGCGAAGAGATGTATATGTCCGGGCGCGCGTTGTTCCCGCTTTCCATCAACGTGGCGGCGGTTCTCTCCCGTGAATTCAACGGGGAACTGCCGATTTCCTATTCCGGCGGGGCAAGCAAGTTTAACGTTCGCGAGATTTTTGACACCGGCATCCGGCCAATCACCATGGCCACCGATCTGCTCAAGCCCGGCGGTTATTTACGCCTGACGGAATGCATGCAAGAGCTGGACGCTTCCGATAGCTGGCAGATGACGCGCATCGATGTCGATAAGCTGCAAGCGCTGGCAGACAAAGCCGTCAGCATGGAATACACCCAGAAACACTGGAAATCAACGGATCGCATCGACGCTGGTGGCCCACTGCCGATGATTGACTGTTACGTGGCTCCTTGCGTCACCGCCTGCGCCATTAAACAGGATATCCCGGAATATATCCGGCTGCTGGGCGTACAGCGCTATGCCGATGCGTTGGAGCTGATTTATCAGCGTAACGCCTTGCCAGCCATTACCGGGCATATCTGCGATCACCAGTGTCAGTACAACTGCACCCGTCTTGATTACGACAGCGCGCTGAACATCCGCGAACTGAAAAAAGTGGCGTTGGAGAAGGGCTGGGATGAGTATCAGCGCCGCTGGCATAAACCGGCAGGCTCTGGCAGCAAACGTCCGGTCGCCATTTTGGGTGCTGGCCCGGCGGGTCTGTCCGCTGGGTACTTCCTGGCACGGGCCGGGTATCAGGTTACGTTGTTTGAGCGCGAGGCCAATGCGGGCGGGGTGGTGAAAAACATCATTCCACAGTTCCGCATCCCGGCGGAGCTTATCGAGCACGATATCGACTTCGTGGCTGCACACGGCGTGAAGATGGTCTATGGCTGCGATCCCGATCTGACCGTCGACAAGCTGCAACAACAGGGCTTTGACTACGTGTTTATCGGTATCGGCACCGATAAAAACAGCGGCGTGAAGCTGGCGGGCAATAACCGCAACGTCCACAAATCTTTGCCGTTCCTGCGCGATTTCAACCTCGGTAAGCCGATGAACCTGGGCAAACACGTGGCCGTGGTCGGTGCCGGTAACACGGCAATGGACTGTGCCAGGGCCGCGTTGAAAGTGCCTGGTGTGCAGGACGTCACCGTGCTGTACCGTCGCACGCTCAAAGAGATGCCAGCCTACCGCGAAGAGTATCAGGAGGCGGTAGAGGACAACGTGCAGTTTATGTTCCTCACCAACCCGGAACACTTTGATGCCAACGGTACCTTGACGGCCAGAGCGATGGCGCTGGGAGAGCCGGATGAGAAGGGGCGCCGTCGCCCGGTCGCCACCGAACAGACCTTGACGCTGCAGATGGATACCTTGATCACCGCCATTGGCGAGCAGGCTGATGAGGAAGTGCTGCATAAGCTGGGCGTACCGTTGGATGATGCGGGCTATCCGCAGGTCAACACCGCCACCGGCGAAACCACCCGGCCTAACGTTTTCCTGATCGGCGACGTGCAGCGTGGCCCGTCATCCATTGTTGCTGCCATCGGTAGCGCCCGCAACGCCGCCGAAACCGTGCTGGCGCGGGAGAACGTCAAAACCCATCACGCCGACAAATACTGGTCCAACGTCGATCCGGCGGAAATCTATCGCCGCAAAGGCACTATTTCAGTCGCGATGGTGGATAAAACCGAGCGCGAAGCCTTTGTTGCCCAAGAAGCCCAGCGCTGCCTGGAATGTAACTACGTGTGCAGCAAATGCGTCGACGTTTGCCCGAACCGCGCCAACGTGTCGATTGCCATACCGGGCTTCCAGGATCGTTTCCAGACCCTGCACCTGGACGCCTACTGCAACGAATGCGGTAACTGCGCCCAGTTCTGCCCATGGCAGGGTAAGCCATACAAAGACAAGGTGACGATCTACAGCCTGCCGCAGGACTTTGCCAACAGCACCAATCCAGGGTTCCTGGTGGATGGCGCGCAGGTCAGCGTACGGCAGGGCGGCAAGCTTTACCAACTGCAGATCGATAGAGACGGCCAGCTTGAGCACGTGCCGTCGGAACTGGAGGAGATGTGCCGCATTATCAGCCATGTGCACACTCATCATCATTATCTCCTTGGCCAGGTGGAGGTGTAATCATGCTGATATTAACCAATGCAACCGGCGTGCAGCTCGACCCCGCCAGCGTACAGCCCGGTATCGATATCGTCATTGAAGGGACGTTGATCAAAGAGGTGGGCCAAGGGTTGGCGGCCAAATATCCCCAGGCCGAAGTGCGAAATATGCACGGCAAATGGGTGATGCCAGGGATTGTGTGTGCCCACAACCATTTCTACTCCGGGTTATCGCGCGGGATTATGGCCAACATCGCGCCAAGCCCGGACTTTATCTCCACCCTGAAGAACCTGTGGTGGCGGCTGGATCGGGCGCTGGATGAGGAATCGCTGTATTACAGCGGCCTGATCTGCTCGCTGGAGGCCATCAAGAGCGGCTGTACGGCGGTGATCGATCACCACGCCTCACCCAACTTTATAGCCGGTTCGCTGAAGACCCTGCGCGCAGGCTTTATCGAGACCGGTCTACGCGGTATGACCTGTTTTGAAACCACCGATCGCAACGGCGGGGAGCGCGAACTGCGTGCTGGCGTGGAGGAGAATATTGCCTTTGCCCAGTTGATCGACGTCGCCAAAAAAGCCGGTAAGGAGCCTTACCTGGTGGAGGCGCATATTGGCGCTCACGCACCGTTCACGGTATCTGATGCCGGGTTGGAGATGCTGCAAGCGGCGGTTAAAACTACTGGCCGTGGTCTGCATATCCACGCCGCCGAGGACAGCTACGACGTATCCCACAGCCACGACAAGTATGGCAAGGATCTGATCGCGCGTCTGGCGCAATACGACCTGATCGGGTCAAAAACGTTGGTCGCCCACGGTCTGTATCTGTCTGCGGCGGACATCGAGCTGATCAACCAGCAGGATGCCTTCCTGGTGCACAACGCTCGTTCCAATATGAACAACCACGTGGGCTATAACCATCAGTTGGCGCAGTACCGCAACCTGGCGCTCGGCACCGATGGCATCGGCTCAGACATGTTTGAAGAGCTGAAGTTTGCCTTCTTCAAACACCGCGATGCTGGCGGGCCGCTGTGGCCGGATAGCTTTGCTCGCTTCCTGGCTAACGGTAATCAACTGCTGGCGCGCAACTTTGGAGCCAACTTCGGGTGCCTGGCCGCCGGTTACAAAGCGGATCTGACCATCTGTGACTACCCGTCACCCACGCCGCTGGCGGCGCAAAATATTGGCGGACACCTGGCCTTCGGCATGGGGGCTGGCAGCGTCAACAGCGTGATGGTGGAGGGCCGCATGGTCTATCAGGATCGCCAGTTCCCGTTCGATGTGGAACCGATCTACGCAGAGGCTCGCAAGGTAGCGGCCAAGCTGTGGCAGCGTATGGATGCCTTGAATTAAACCGGTCGCCGCTCTGCGAACACCGAGGGCGGCTGACATTGATGAGGGTGCAACATGATTGAGCAATTATATCGACCAGGATCGGTACAGCAGGCGCTAGAGCTAAAACGCCAGTTCCAGCAGGATGCCGTCTATTTCGCCGGCGGCAGCAAACTAAACGCCACACCCACTAAAACACGGCAAAAGATTGCCATCGCGCTGTCGCAGCTAGGCCTGGATCAGGTGAGCTGGCAGCAGGGGGCATTGCATATCGGTGCCACCATTACCTTACAGCGTTTAATGGATACCCAGCTTATCCCGCAGGCCCTGCGTGAGGCGCTGGGTTTTGTCTATTCCCGCCATATTCGCAATCAGGCCACGCTGGGTGGTGAAGTTGTTTCGGCGGCGAAAGACTCGGTGCTGCTGCCGGTGCTGCTGGCATTGAGTGCCCAAGTGGTGGTGGGCAGCGGTAAGACGATGGCGCTGGAAGACTATCCGCTGTGCGGCGGCAGTGAACTACTGCTGGCGGTGGTGCTGCCGGATCCTTACCGTACCTGCGCTACCCGTAAAATTGCCCGTTCAGCGGCGGGATTGCCGGTGGTGACTGCGGCGGTATCCCGCGATGCGCAGGCGAAAATTCGTATCGCCCTGAGCGGCGTGATGGCACCTGGCCGCCTGCGTGATGCAGAGAACAGTGGACTGAGCGGCTTGGCGTTGGAGCAGGTGGTGGCGCAGATGGTGTCTCCGCCAGATGACATCTGTGGCAGCAGCGTTTACAAGCGCTATATCACCGGTGTGGTGGTGGCAGACCTGCTGGCGGATTGCCTGGCATCAGGGGAGAAAGCATGATGAATATTCGCTTTACGCTTAACGACATCCCGCAGGAGATGCAGTGCCAGCCCGGTGAAAACGTCCAGCAACTGCTGTTTACGTTGGGAATGCATTCGGTCCGCAATAGTGATGACGGCTTCGGGTTTGCCGGTTCGGATGCGATCCTGTTTAACGGCGTGGTGGTCAACGCCTCGTTGCTGATCGCCGCCCAGTTGGATAATGGCGTGGTGACCACGGCCGAAGCGCTGGGGAGCTGGAATCAGCTCAGCCTGGTGCAACAGGCGATGGTGGACGTGGGGATCGTCCAGTCCGGCTACAACGACGCGGCGGCGGCGCTGATCCTGACGGATCTGTTGGCCCGCATCGAGGAACCAACGCGTGCGCAGATCGACGATGCGTTGTCGGGCTTGTTCAGCCGTGACGCCGGTTATCAGCAGTTCTATCAGGTCGTAGCGCTGGCGGTGGCTCGCCGTAACGATCCAGAATTTCAGTCGCTTGCCGCCCCTGAATTCCGCAGCGATCTGAACGTGGTTGGTAAGCTGTGCCCTAAAGTGGACGCGGCGAAAATGGTACAGGCCAAGCCTTGCTATGTGGAAGACCGCGTGGCCCGTAATGCCTGTATCATCAAGATGCTGCGTAGCCCGCATCCCCATGCCTTGATCACGCATCTGGACGTCAGCAAAGCCGAGGCGTTGCCTGGGGTGGTGCATGTGATCACCCATCGCAACTGCCCGGATATCTATTACACCCCAGGTGGGCAGAGCGCGCCAGAACCTTCACCGCTCGATCGCCGGATGTTTGGTCAAAAACTGCGTCACGTAGGTGACCGGGTGGCGGCGGTAGTAGCCGAGAGCGAAGAGATTGCGTTGGCTGCGCTGGCATTGATCGATGTCGAATACCAGGTGCTTAAACCTGTGATGTCGATTGATGAGGCGATGGCGGAAGGAGCACCGCTGGTACACGACGAGCCAATAGTCTACGTCCACGGCGCACCTGACGACCTGGCCGAGCAGAACCAGGGCAGTGCGCAGCGTGGCACCGAGCATGTGACGATCAACTTCCCGATTGGCGCCAAACCCCACAGTAATATTGCCGCCGCGGTACATGGACGCATTGGCAACGTAGAACAGGGCTTTGCCGAGGCGGACGTGGTGCTGGAGCGCACCTACGAATCCAAACAGGTGCAACAGTGCCCAGCGGAAACGCACGTCTGCTACACCTACATGGATGGCGATCGGCTGGTGATCCACGCGTCAACCCAAGTGCCTTGGCACCTGCGCCGTCAGGTTGCCAGGATCGTCGGGCTCAAGCAGCATAAGGTCCACGTGATCAAAGAGCGGGTCGGCGGCGGCTTTGGCTCCAAGCAGGATATCCTGTTGGAAGAGGTGTGTGCCTGGGCTACCTGCGTGACCGGCCGTGCGGTCTATTTCCACTATACCCGCGAAGAAGAGTTTATCAGCAACACCTCGCGCCACGTGGCCAAGGTGTGGGTGAAGATTGGGGCGAAAAAGGACGGCCGCCTGACGGCGATCGACATGAACTTCCTGGCCAATACCGGTCCTTATGGCAACCATGCGCTGACGGTGCCCAGCAACGGCCCGGCGCTGTCGCTGCCGCTTTATCCCTGCGATAACGTCAATTTCCAGGTGACCACCTATTACAGCAATATCTGCCCGAACGGCGCTTATCAGGGGTACGGTGCGCCAAAAGGCAACTTCGCCCTGACCATGATCCTGGCGGAGATGGCGGAACAACTGCAGATGGATCCGCTGGATATCATCGAGCGCAACCGGGTAGTTGAAGGGCAAGAGTTGAAAATCCTCGGGGCGATTGGCGAAGGCAAAATGCCGACCTCGGTGCCAAGTGCCGCCAGCTGTGCGCTGGAGCCGATTTTGCGTAAAGGGCGTGAGCTGATCCAGTGGAGCTCACCGAAAGTCAGCCAGGGAGACTGGCAGATTGGCCGTGGCGTGGCCATTATCATGCAAAAATCCGGTATTCCGGATATCGATCAGGCCAACTGCATGATCAAGCTGGAGTCGGACGGTACCTTTATCGTTCATTCCGGCGGGGCGGATATCGGCACTGGGCTGGATACGGTTGTGGGCAAACTCGCGGCAGAAGTGCTGTGCTGCCCGTTCTCCGAGGTACATGTGATCTCCGGTGATACCGATCATGCCCTGTTTGATAAAGGGGCCTACGCCTCTTCCGGCACCTGCTTCTCCGGCAATGCGGCGAAGAATGCGGCGGAAAATCTCAGGAAGAAAATCCTGTTCCACGGCGCGCAGATGCTGGGTGAGCCAGAAAGCGACGTCACGCTGGAGGTTCCAGGTGTGGTGCGCGGTAAACAGGGCGAAGTGACGTTCGCGCAGATTGCCCATAAGGCAGAGACGGGCACCGGCTTTGGCACCCTGGTGGCCACCGCCAGCTATATCTCCTCTGACTTTGCCTTTCCGTTTGGCGCCAACTTTGCCGAAGTGGCGGTCAACGTGCGCAGCGGTGAGATCCGGTTGGATAAGTTCTATGCCTTGCTCGATTGCGGCACCCCGGTTAACCCGGAGTTGGCGCTGGGGCAGATCTATGGGGCTTCAATGCGTGCTATCGGCCACAGCATGACGGAAGAGATTATCTATGACAGCCAAGGCTCGCCGATCACTCGTGATTTGCAAAGCTATGGCGCGCCGAAGATTGGTGATATCCCGCTGGACTTCCAGGCGTTCCTGGTGCCGAGCGACGATCGGGTAGGGCCATATGGGGCCAAGTCGATCTCCGAGATTGGCGTCAACGGGGCGGCTCCGGCCATCGCCATGGCGATCCACGATGCCTGTGGCGTTTGGCTGCGCGAATGGCATTTCACCCCAGAGAAAATCTTGAGGGGGTTAAATAAGTTGTCAGCGTAGATTCTCTAATAATTCGTACCGGGATAATGGCTGATGACGGTCATTATCCTGCTATACCTGCCGAGTTAAACCGGCGGCGGGTATAAACGATTCAATATATTAGCCAAAGGCTAATCTGTTATTGCCGCCATACAAAAATGATGAGCTAAAGATAAAGGCTCAGGCTAGCCCGTGGATTTAACATGGCGAAAGTGCAGGGCGTGGAGCTTATTGAATCAGATGATCAAATTTACTGGAATGGAGTAAAGAGATGTCTGATATGCCTACTTCAAATAACGACCTTATTTATCGGGTGGAAGATAAACCACCTTTTGACCAATGCATCGTGGGGGCGATTACCCATTTACTGGCTATTTTTGTGCCGATGGTGGCCCCGGCATTAATTGTCGGCACCGCACTGGGGTTGCCGCCGGACGTCACGGCCTATCTGGTTTCGATGGCAATGATTGCCTCAGGAATTGGCACTTGGCTGCAGGTGAATCGCTATGGCCGCGTAGGCTCCGGCTTATTGTCCATTCAATCGGTCAACTTTTCCTTTGTGACGGTGATGGTCGCCTTGGGCAGCACCATGAAAGCCGATGGCATGCATGTGGAAGCGATCATGTCCACTCTGCTGGGCATCTCTTTTGTTGGGGCATTCCTGGTGGTGGGATCCTCGTTTATTCTGCCCTATCTGAAACGGGTGATCACACCCACCGTGAGCGGCATTGTGGTGCTGATGATTGGCCTGAGCCTGATCAAGGTGGGCATTATAGATTTTGGCGGCGGTTATTCAGCGAAAAGCAGCGGCACCTTTGGCAACTACGAAAATATCGGTATCGGCCTGTTGGTGCTGTTGGTGGTGATCGGGTTTAACTGTTGCCAGAACGCATTATTGCGCATGGGGGGCATCGCCATCGGCTTGATTGTCGGTTATGTCGTGGCCTTGTGCCTGGGCATGGTGGATTTCTCGGGGATGCAAAACCTGCCGATAATGACCGTTCCCGTTCCCTTTAAATACGGTTTCTCTTTCGATCTGCATGCCTTCCTGGTGGCTGGCGTCATCTATCTGCTCAGCGTGTTGGAGGCGGTCGGCAGTATCACCGCTACCGCAATAGTGTCCGAGCAGCCCATCAAAGGGGATGAATATACCGCACGCCTGAGCGGTGGAGTGCTGGCCGATGGGCTGGTATCGGTGATTGCCGCCATGCTGGGCTCGTTGCCACTGACGACATTTTCCCAGAATAACGGCGTGATCCAGATGACCGGTGTCGCCTCGCGTCATATCGGCAAATATATCGCCGTGATCCTGGTGGTGCTGGGGCTGTTCCCCGTCATTGGCCGCTTCTTTACCACTATCCCGGCGCCAGTGCTGGGAGGCGCGATGACGCTGATGTTCTCCATGATCGCCATCGCCGGGATACGCATCATTCTCTCCGACGGCTTAAACCGTCGTGAAACCATCATCGTCGCCACCTCGCTGGGGCTGGGCCTTGGCGTCTCTTACGATCCGGAAGTGTTTCGTATTTTGCCCGAGTCGATTTATGTGCTGGTGGAAAACCCAATCTGCGCCGGTGGGCTCACGGCCATTTTCCTCAATTTGCTGATACCGCAGAACAAGAGTGAGAAACCTGGCGTCCAGGAGGACGAGTTCGAAGGGGTTCCAGCGGAAAAAAACACCGATTGAGATTTGCTGATAAAGGTTACGCAGGGGCGCTGCATGCTGCGCCCGCCTGGCAACATCCGTTTTATGGTGATAAGGAATTTGAGTATGGAGCGTGAACAATCAATCAAGGCCGTGCGGGGCAGTTTTCTCGATATCACCCGCACCGTACAGCATCCGGAAGAAATCGAGGGTCATCTGCGCTTTATTAAAGACGGGCTACTGATCATTCGTGATGGCCGGGTGGAGTGGTTTGGCAACTGGGAAGAGGGACACCACCAGATCCCCGACGGCATCCGGGTGCGTGATTACAGCGGTAAAATGATCGTGCCAGGGTTTGTCGACACCCATATTCATTATCCACAATGTGAAATGGTGGGAGCCTATGGCGAACAGCTGCTGGACTGGCTGAACAAGCACACCTTCCCGGCGGAGAAGCGCTATAACGATCTGGAATACGCCCGCGAGATGTCGGCGTTTTTCATCAAGCAGTTGCTGCGTAATGGCACCACCACCGCGCTGGTGTTCGGCACCGTACACCCCGAATCGGTAGAGGCGCTGTTTGAGTCGGCGCGTCATATCAATATGCGGATGATCGCCGGTAAGGTGATGATGGATCGCAACGCGCCCGATTACCTGCTGGATACCGCAGAAAGCAGCTATAGCCAAACCAAGGCGCTGATTGAGCGCTGGCATAACAATGGCCGCCTGTTGTATGCCATCACCCCGCGTTTTGCGCCGACTTCCTCGCCGGAACAGCTGGAGATGGTGCAACGCCTGCGCCAGGAATATCCGGATGTTTACCTGCATACCCACCTGTCGGAAAACAAGGATGAAGTGGCTTGGGTGAAAGCCCTGTATCCAGAGCACAAAAATTATCTCGATGTTTACCATCACTACGGCATGACCGGCAGAAAAAGCGTATTTGCCCACTGTGTACATCTGGAGGACGCCGAATGGGATTGCCTGCACCAGACCCAATCTTCCATCGCCTTTTGCCCGACCTCCAACCTGTATCTCGGCAGCGGCCTGTTTAATTTGCCCAACGCCTGGCGGAAAAAGGTGCGGGTGGGGATGGGCACCGACATCGGCGCGGGTACCACCTTTAACATGCTGCAAACGCTGAATGAGGCTTACAAAATCATGCAGCTGCAGGGTTACCGGCTCTCGGCATATGAGGCGTTCTATCTGGCGACGTTGGGAGGAGCCGATGCTCTGGGGCTGGCGGACACCATTGGTAACTTCAACCTGGGGAAAGAGGCGGACTTTGTGGTGCTGGAGCCGACGGCCACGCCGCTGCAACAGCTGCGCTACGACAATTCAAAAACCTTGATGGATAAGCTGTTTGTCATGATGACGCTAGGGGATGACCGGTCGATCTATCGCACCTATGTCGATGGCCGGCTGGTGTATGAACGTACTTAACCAACCGCACTGCAATTTGCCAGGATTGGCGTTACCCCAAGCGAGTGCCGTAGCGGCAAGCCAGCGGGGTAGGTGAGTGTAAACCTTCAGAGGGCATTGATATGTCTAATAATTTATCGCAGGCGACGTCAGCAAAAGCGGCCAGCTCGCTAGACAGCTATTTTAAGATTAGCGAGCGGGGCAGCAGCGTACGGCAGGAAGTGTTGGCAGGGTTGACCACCTTTTTGGCAATGGTCTATTCGGTGATCGTGGTGCCTGGCATGTTGGGCAAGGCGGGTTTCCCTCCTGCGGCGGTGTTTGTCGCTACTTGTCTGGTTGCCGGTGTGGGGTCACTGGTGATGGGCCTGTGGGCTAATTTACCAATGGCTATTGGCTGCGCCATCTCCTTGACGGCGTTTACCGCTTTCAGCCTGGTGCTTGGCCAGCACATCAGCATACCCGTCGCCCTGGGGGCTATTTTCCTGATGGGGCTGATATTCACTGCCATTTCGGTAACTGGAGTGCGTTCATGGATCCTGCGAAACCTGCCGATGGGCATAGCGCATGGCACCGGGATTGGTATCGGTCTGTTCCTGCTGCTGATCGCTGCCAACGGCGTCGGCATGGTGATCAAGAACCCGCTGGACGGCTTGCCAGTGGCGCTGGGGTCGTTTGTGTCTTTCCCGGTGATGATGTCTTTGCTCGGTCTGGCGATGATCCTTGGGCTGGAGAAATTGCGCGTACCAGGCGGGATCTTATTGGTGATCATCGGTATTTCCCTGGTCGGCCTGATCTTTGACCCGAACGTAAGATATCAGGGGCTGTTTGCGCTGCCGAGCTTGTCTGGGCCGGACGGTAGCTCGCTGATTTTTAGCCTGGATATCAAAGGGGCGTTGAACCCGGCGGTACTGCCCAGCGTATTGGCGTTGGTCATGACGGCGGTATTTGATGCTACCGGCACCATCCGGGCGGTAGCCGGGCAGGCTAACCTGCTGGACAAGGATGGGCAGATTATCAACGGTGGCCGGGCATTAACCGCCGACTCCATGAGCAGCATGTTCTCTGCGCTGGTTGGGGCCTCACCGGCTGCGGTGTATATCGAGTCTGCTGCGGGAACGGCTGCTGGCGGTAAAACCGGCATGACGGCGGCGGTTGTGGGCGTACTGTTCTTGCTGATCCTGTTCTTGTCACCGCTGTCTTATCTGGTCCCCGGCTATGCGACGGCACCGGCGCTGATGTATGTGGGCCTGCTGATGCTGAGCAACGTGGCCAAGCTGGACTTTGACGACTTTGTCGATGCCATGTCCGGCCTGGTGTGCGCGGTATTTATCGTGCTGACCTGTAACATTGTCACCGGCATCATGCTGGGCTTCAGCACGTTGGTGATTGGCCGCGTGTTTTCTAACGAGTGGCGTAAGCTGAATATTGGTACGGTGATAATCGCAGTGGCGCTGGTGGCATTCTATGCTGGTGGCTGGGCGATTTGATGGAGTAACCGAGCAGATTGCTGACCAACTCGCACTCGATGCTAAAGGTAGGGGCGCTGCATGCTGCGCCCACTATCAGCGTTCAACCTCGTTTTGCGAGTTGACTCCAGAGGTTGCACGCAGGTAATTTTAACCACGTTCAGCTTGTAGTAGGTTTTGCTCATGTTTTGTCCAGGATGACCGACATGAAAAAACCTACCCCTACTACGCATGATGCGATTTTTAAGCAGTTCCTCACCGATCCCGAAACCGCCCGCGACTTTCTGGAAATGCATTTGCCGCCAGATTTGCTGCAAAGTTGCGATCTGAATACGTTAAAACTAGAGCCAGGTAGTTTTATCGAGCGCGACCTGCGTGCTTATTACTCCGATGTGCTTTACTCGCTGAAAACCGGTAAGGATGACGGCTATGTCTATGCTCTGATTGAGCACCAAAGTTCGCCCGACAAGCATATGGCATTCCGTTTGGTACGTTATGCCATTGCCGCAATGCAGCGCCATCTTCAGGCGGGTCACGATCGGCTACCATTAGTTATTCCGATGCTCTTTTACCACGGACAGATCACACCTTACCCGTATTCGATGAGTTGGCTAGAGGAGTTCAGTGACCCAGAATTGGCCAGGCAACTTTATGCGGGACACTTTCCTTTAGTTGACGTTACCGTCATTCCCGACGATGAGATCATGCAACACCGCCGTATGGCCATTCTGGAGCTGTTACAAAAACATGTGCGCCATCGCGACCTGTTCGAACTACAGGAACGACTGGTCACATTATTGTTGGCCGGATACACTACTAAAGAACAACTGATATCGTTGATTAACTATATGCTGCAGATGGGGAGTACGACCAAACCGGAGAGACTGCTCCGTGAATTGGCCAGACGCGCGCCGCAGCATGAGGAGGAATTGATGACTATTGCAGAATATCTCGAGCAGAAAGGTTTCGATAAAGGTATAGAGAAAGGTATAGAGAAAGGTATTGAGGAAGGGCGAAAGGAAGGGCGAGAGGCCATCTTGAAGATAGCGCTCTCCATGCTGGCTAAGGGCTTCGATCACGCCATAGTCATACAGCTGACCGGCCTTTCAGAAGAAGAGCTGGCGCAAATCCACCACTAGCGTTTACTCGCGTTTCTCAACTCGGCATCTCCTCATCCAGCTGCTGCGCCTGTTCCACCGCCTTGACGATCGAGGTATAGCCAGTGCAGCGGCATAAATTCCCGGCCAGGCCGCGGCGGATCTCCTGCTCGGTGAGGCGGTGGCCGCGAAAGCGTTCCACCATTGAGGTACTGGTCATCACCAACCCCGGCGTACAAAAACCACACTGCACGGCCCCCACATTCACATAAGCCTGCTGTACGGCAGACAGTTTGCCCTGTTTCACCTCGCCCTCGGTGGTGCGGATGGTTTTGCCATCGGCCCAGAGCGCCAGATAAATGCAGGTATCGGTAGCCACATCGTCGATCAGTACGGTACAGGCACCACACTCGCCCACGCTACACCCTTGTTTGACGCTGTTAAGCCCTTGCTGGCGCAATAACTCCATCAGCGACAGGCGGGGATCGACCTCGAACTGATAGGGGCGGCCATTGATGGTGCAATTGATCAACATGATAACTCTCCTCCAGCACGTTGGGCCGCCTGGGCCAGCACGCGCTCTGCCAGCGTACGGATGATTTGCATACGGAACTCTTTGCTGGCGCGCCAGGATGAACGTGGCAGCACGTCACGTATGACCGCCTCACGCACGGCGGCGAGCGTTTGCGCATTGAATGGCTGACCCAGAGCTGCGGCCTCGGCATTTGGGGCACGGATCGGCGTTGGGGCCGCTACGCCAAAGGCGATTTTCACCGCGCTAAAGTGGCCATTTTCAATTTTGCAGGCCGCCGCGCAGCCGATGGTGGCAATATCCATCGCACCACGCATGGCGTATTTGTAATAGCTGGCACCAAAGTGCTGATAGTGCTGGGGCCTGAACAGCAACGCTACGGCGACCTCATTTTGCCCCAGCGCGACTTTGCCTGGGCCGGTGTGGAATCCCTGGATAGGCGTGCGGCGTAACCCTGTGGGGGTAGCGATTTCCAGCTCGGCTTCCATCACCACACAGGGTGAGGCGGAATCGGCACTGGTGGCACCGTTGCAGATATTCCCGCCCAGCGTGGCCATATTCCGCACCTGTGGTCCGGCGATTGTCGCGGCTGCCTCTGCCAGGATCGGAATATGGCGTTGCACCAACGGTGAGTCGATAATCTGGCTAAAGGTGGTGCCACTGCCGATACGCAGTGTGCCATCCGGCAGCAGCTTGATGCCGTTCAGCTCGTTCAGGCCGTGAATATCCACCAGATGGCGGTATTTGCCGTTTATATGATGGAGCTGGATCAGCACGTCGGTACCTCCAGCAATCAGCCGGGCCTGCGGATCGGCGGCTAATTGCCGCACGGCATCGTCTATGCTGGTCGCCCGATAATAGTGTGCAATATCGTACATAGTGTTCTCCAGTTACTCGATCAGGCCCGCCTGCGAAAAGTAGCGATACAGCGTTTTGGGCGTCAGCGGTAACTCATCTATCTTCACGCCGGTTGCCATCCAGATGGCGTTACGGATCGCCGGGGCGGGAGAGATCAGCGGCGGTTCACCCAGCGCCTTGTGCCCATAGGCGGATTGCGGCTCATAGGTTTCGACAAACGCACAGTCCAACTCTGGCAGATCGAGAATGGTAGGGAACTTGTAATCCAGCAGATTGTTATTGCGCACGATGCCGCTTTGCTCGTCGATGATCATCTCTTCGAACAGCGTCCAGCCGATGCCCATCCCCATGCCGCCATGCACCTGTCCCTCGGCCAGCAGTGGGTTAAGGATCTGGCCGGAATCGTGCAGATTAATGATCTTGTTGATGGTGACCTTACACAGCTCAATATCGACGGTGAGGTCAACAAAGGTGCAGCCAAAGGCGGGTGGATTGCTGCGGGTTTTGCAGGAAACCTCGGCCATAATCTGCCCGCCGACCTCCTGATCGTAATGGGCGCTCATGGAGACCTCTTGCACCGAGCACAACACTTTTTCCGGCATCTCCTTCAGCACCACCTCGCCGTTGATCACATCTAGCGCCCATTCGGGCTGGTTGCACATATAGGCCGCATGGGTCAGGATCTTGGCGCGTAGTTCGGTAGCGGCCTGGCGGATGGCTGGGGCTGCGACATAGCTTTGCCGCGAGGCGAAGGCACCGGGATCGTAGGCGGTAATATCGGTGTCTTGGGTGGAGATAACGTAGAGGGAAGAGAAGGGCACGCCGATGGTTTGCGCTGCCATTTGTGCAAACACGGTATCCGATCCCTGGCCAATTTCTGTCGCGCCGACTTGCAGATGGATGGTGCCGTCCTGGTTGAGTAACAACCGGGCGCTGGCAATCTCGACGCCAACTGGATAGGTATTGGACGCATAGCTCAGGCAGGCCACGCCAACGCCGCGACGGATGGGGCCACTTTGGTTCAGGCAGGCGGCACGACGGGCATCCCAGTCAAACAATTCCCGGCCTTTTTGCAGGCATTCGATAATCCCGGCGCTCTTGATTTCTTTATGATTGAGTGGGTTGAGATCTCCTTGGCGGGCGACGTTTTTGAGCCGCAGTTCCAGCGGATCCATCCCCAGTTGGGCGGCGGCTTCGTCAATCATGCATTCCAGGGCAAAGGTCACCTGTGGTGCACCGTAGCCGCGCATGGCTCCGGCGTTCGGCAGGTTGGAGTAAAAGGTGGTGGCTTTGTAGCCGAAGGCGATACGCGGATACAAATAGGCGATTTTATTGGCCCCGGCGGAGGCAATGGAATGGCCGTGAGAAGCATATCCTCCGGTATTGGAGAGCACCTCCAGGCTATAGGTTTGCAGGATGCCGTCGCGGTTAATGCCCATCTTACCGCTGATGGCGAACGAGTGGCGTGTGCGTGACGCCAAAAAGCACTCTTCGCGGCTCAGTTCAACCTTGACCGGCACGCCGCCGAGTTTCCAGGTCAGGAATGCGGCCATCGGCTCTTCCAATACGTCCTGCTTATTGCCGAACCCGCCGCCGATATAGGGTTTGATCACCCTGATGGATGACCATGGCCGATCCAGCGCCTGGCCTACCACACGGCGTACCAGATGGGGAATTTGGGTGCTTGAGACGATCACGATGCGATCCATCTCGTCCATGTAAGCGTAAGAAATCACCCCTTCCAGATGACAATGTTGCACTACCTGCGTGCTGTAGTTGCCTTCGATCACGACCTCTGACGCAGCCAATGCTGCCACGGGATCGCCGCCGTTGAGCTGGTGCTGTTTCAGTAGATTGCTTTTACCGCCGTGTAACAGCGGCGCATCGGCTGCCAGCGCGGTTTTAGCTGTGGTCATCACTGGCAGTTCCTGATATTCCACTTCAACCAACATGGCGGCTTTCTCTGCCGTTAACACGTCGCGGGCGACCACGATCGCCACGCCATCGCCGTGATGGCGTACATGCTGGGTCAGCAACTGTTTATCCGCTACGTCACGCTTATTGGCATCCAGCGACCAGGCGTGGCCGGCAGTCGGAAAACCATGCTGCGGCACATCCTGATAAGTGAATATGGCTTCCACCCCTGGCAGTTGCAGGGCTTTGCTGGTGTCGATACGCGTAACCAGGCCATGGGCAATCGGGCTACGGACATATTTGGCATGACGCATACCGGGCATGGTCATATCGTCGGTATAACGCGCCCGGCCGGTGACTTTGGCTTGTGCATCGACGCGTTCGGGCGAAGTTCCTACAGGCATCTTGCTCTCCTCGGTGAGAGAAAAAGTCGCGATAGCCAACAGCAGCAACTTACAGGCCATAATGGGTTGAAAAATCATCTGGATGTGGGTTTTGTGAGTTGAATCTGGTTTATGGCGGGGGCGTGATAGTTTTTTGGTGGTCAAAGAGGGGGGAGGACGCACCAATGACGGCATAGCAAAGACGATGTGCGACGATAATTTATCATATTGATAAGGATAAGATTATCAGGTTGATACTAGCTATATCGAAACCAGTCCACTCTCAAAGAGGGGGCATCAGAATGAGCGTAAAAAATTGCCCTTGGAGAGAGCAGGGCAATTTTCGTTGCGAGATGGCTAACGCTAACTCAATGGCAAGGCTACTTTTTCTTGTAGACTTCCGCCGTACCATGAACTTTGTTATCCGTGTTAGCCGAGGTCAACACATAGATATCCCCACCTTTTTCATCCGCTTTTTTTGAAAGCTCCTCTTTTGCATCAGATTGAGAGGTTTCGCCAGAGGTGGAAATACTGCCGACGTTAACATATTGATCTTTCACCTTTTCGAAATCTACTTTTGCCATCAATTCTGCGGCGACTGAACTGAAGGCGAGTGTGCTTGCGAAAAGAGCCAGTATCAGTTTCTTCATAGTTTGTTTCCTTGTGACTAGTTGAGTGCATGATTTCAAATAAAACCGCATTAATGCGAGGGATTAAAAGTGGTTATGATCAGGCTAAAGCAACTGCATAAGGTACTTTTCAGGTGAAAGGCTTCAATTGTAAAGTCCCTGCTACCCAGTATAGACGAATAATTGACGAGAGCTCTAAATCGGCGTTGACGTGATTACAACGTGAGGGGAGGTGAAACCTGTCATGGTAAACCTCTGCAGCGTACAACACCTAACTCGGGCAGCGGCAGGGGTGAGCAGTACAACTATCGGGGAGGAACAACCCGATGCTGAAAACATTATTTTTAAGTTTAAATGAATAAATAAGAGGTCCACATAATATCCGTTGGATGCCTTAATTTATTTTCAAGGTAAAACGCTTTCTCCAGCGTTGAGTAATTAGCCTGAAAGTCAGGTAAATCAGAGGGATGTGGCGCGTATAAATAAGTTTATATTTATACGTGTTACTTGATTCGCTAATAAATAATGTGTTGCATGTTAAATTGCGCTGGGTTAATAATGATTTCGAACTAGGTTGTTTTATATTAATTAATAAAGGAGCTGTTTATGAGAGTTATTGATAATACTATGCTTGATCAAATTTCTGGCGGTCGAGGGAATAATGGTGGTGATCGGTCGGATAACGGCGGTCGCAATAACAACAAGGGAAGAGGCGCGTCCACTAACTATGGCGGGCAGGCCAATGGCTTTGTCGGCAATTCATCTCCCGGTATGGATGCCAATTGTGTCGGTAGCCTTGCCTCTGGCGCTTTCGCTGGGGCGATTGGCGGTTCGCGAGGTGGCCTTGGCGGTGCAGCCGCAGGAGCTGCTATCGGTGCTTTGGGCGGGATTAATGGTTGTGTCAATACGGGCAATGGCGGTGGTGGCGGAACGGGTAGCAATAGCAGCTGTGGTGGAAGTTCAGGTAACAGCTGTAGCAGGTAATGTGATTCATGGCTAAAAACTAATACCAGCATGTTACCTATCGCATCACCTACACAGAGGGTTATACAATGATGATTAAATCAAATTTTTTATATAGCATATGGATTTTTGTTCTTGTATTATTCATTATTAACCCTCTGTTTTATTGTGTTGGCATTTTAGCTGTTTCTGTCATCGAACTCCCTTCATGGCTTACTAAGACAATTCTTGTATTCGTTATACCTTTAGGTTGCTACCGTTTGATCGATCTGGTTTACAACGCGGTGTGTAAGATAGTGACCCGAATGTCGAAAGAAAAATGATAGCCAGCCTAATCAAGGAAAAATATTGGCCCCATAACGGTTAATCAGTTTGGGGCCAATCTTGCCGTTGTTTTGATGGTTAAATCGCAGTCATACCGCACCTTGCATCGTATGCCATTGCGGTAGCGAGTTGCTACCGTCGTTCACCTCCACCGTCAGCATTAATTCCCCGCGCCGCAACTGAATGCGCAGACCACCGCTATCCCGGCTGACATGCATATCGGTTATTGGCTGCCGATCGTCAAAATCCCATACGCCAATAAACTCCGCCTGTGGCTGATGGCTGCGTAATGTCAGATAACTCAGATCGGTCACTGCCGGGTTGGCCGGAGCATAGCCTTGCCACAGCAGCGCATCGCCATGCAGCCACAGCGCTTGCCCTTTACGGGAAGTGGCAAAGTGGCGTGGTTGGCTGTTGGTGAGCTTGGTTACCAAGGCGTCGTGCATTACCGTCAGCGGCCCTTGTTGGCTAAATGGTGAAGTGTCACCCACCGCATCCAGCGCTTTGCCTTGCAGATGCAGCGTCCAATCGAGCTGCTGGCGATGCGGATTGGCGATAGTGCTGATATCAATCAGCGCACCGGGCAACCACAGCAAACGACGACGGAACCGAATATCGCGATAGGCCTGGCTATCCCATTCCACCCGGGTATGGCTATCCAACTCCGGCGGGCTTTGCTGCCAATCGACCTCCACATCCAGCCAGCAAAAAGACTCGCTCTGATGATATTGTAATATCTGCGGGATCGCTGGTGGCTGATTAGCCTGATTGACGGTCAGCGTATTATGGGTGGCGCTATTTTTGTAGTAGGCGTAATGCATCCGCGCGCCATAACCGGTGGTGCCGAGATCGGGCAAGATCTCCTTACCGTGGTCGAACAAAATCAGGTTAAGGCGATCGTAGTGATCGTGTTCGCCGCCATAAGGCGTATGTTTCACCAGTAATGCCCGCCGTTGTGCCGGATCGCGCCAGATGGTGATGCCGCAATCTGGCGCGTGCAGATGTTGTTGGGGGATCACGTTCAGCGCTTGTACTGGCAAAGCGGCCCCGTAGAGCAGTGCATCAATATTGGCTCGTGGCGTGTCGCGGTAGATGGCTTGTAGCGCGGCGGCATACTCCGGTTGTTGATAGCAGGACCAGGCAAATTCGTAGACATCGTGGTGATCGAGGCGTTCCTGGCCATAAATGCAGTCGTTAATGCGTGGAAAACTGCCGTCCGGCATCAACAGTTGCAGTGGGAAACTGAGCATTTTGCGGTAGTAGGGCGTGGCTAGCAGGCTCCAGCGGCTGCCTAGCGCCAGTTTTTCAAACGCCAGAAACCCTTGCAGCGCATAAAAGTGATAATGAATCGAACCCTCGAACCATAACCCTTCCGCGAACAACCCGTGCTCAAGCTGATAGCGCAACCCATAAGGCTGATTGACGGCAAACTCCAGCAGCGCCTCGTCTTGTAGAATAAATCCCAGCACGCCGATGGCGCTACTGATCTTAACCTCATGGTTATGCAACTGCGGCGTGCGGTGCGCCATCAGAAACTCTGCACCGCAGCGCAGCAATCTTTCTTCTATGAAATGACGTTGTTCCTCAGTTAACGCCTCGCAGATAAAGTCATAGCCTAGGGTGAAGTCGAGCAGGCAGTTGGCTTCACACAGGGTTTGGGCGTTCATCTTGCCTGGCCCGTTGTAGGGGATGCCGCCGTGCTCCTGATAGTCTGGATAAAATTGGGCGTAGCGCAGTAAAATATCGCGCACCTTAGCCAGATAGCGTTGTTCACCGGTCAACTGCCACAACAGCCCCAGTTGGCGGCAGGCTTTGGCATTCAGGCCGTTCATCTCGCGCCACCACGCACCATCATAAGGTTCACCGCTAAAGCGCCGCCCGTCTACCGGGCAGCAATGGGCTTTGGGGGAGTCGTGCCGCCAGGCTAGCCGTACGCCGTGATCCGGGCAAAAGTAATACAGATTCCAGGTAGCGACGGAGGTAGCTGGCACCTGTAATGGCGTATCGAGCACCACGGCGTTTTCCGCCAGCAGATGCACAATGACCAAAGGTTGTCTGGCCGCACGATCTCGCAACGCAATAAGTTGTTGCGTGGTGAACTGCTTCATTAGCTGTGGATCCTTCTTCCCGGAGCTTAAGGTTTTAATGGGGTAATCAGCGTGGTGATATCGTCGGGGTAGTTGGCCATCAGCCACTGTGCCTTTTCACGAAATACCGGGTCTTCCGGCCAGGCGCGGGCGGCGCTGACGATATTGACCAAGGCTTTTTTGTTATCCATTTTGTCGATATCTTTCCACGGCCATGGCGTGTCGCTATTCACGAACCCGGCAACATAGCTGTAGCCTTTGCGCAGGCTGTGATCGTCCAGGCTGAAGTTCCATACATCAACGCCGGTGATTTCTCCCAGGCGGCCAAGCTTGTTATAGGCTTCAAGGTTGAAGTTGCTGTAATGCCACGGGCGGGTGCGTTCCAGTTCGGCCATCTGGCGGCCTTGATTATCAAACTGGTTGGCAATGCGTCGCAGTTGGGTGATTTGCAGCCGTTGTTTGGCTTCGGCGATCTGGCCGCTGAACAGGGCAAAAGAGGCGGCTTGTAAGTCAAAGTAGGTGCCGTGGTTGTTATGCCAGTTATCCTCTTCAAAGCCGTTCTGGCTGGTCGTCATCCAATGGTAGAAATCGCCGTACCACTGTTTGAGTTGCTGATACTCTTTGTCGCTGATGACGTTGGCCGGGCGTAGCAGCTCGATGGCGTCAATAACGTCCACCAGCGCGCGGCTGTCAATCAGGCCGATGCCACGCCCATCGTTAATCCCTGGAATAGCCTGTGCATATTGCAGGTTCGGATTCATGCGGGTTTGCGGATTGATAAACCAGTTCACCAGTTGTTCGCGCGCCTTCTGCGCATAGGCCGGGTTTTGGCTGAAGTACCAGGCCAACGCCAGATTAGAGACATCGTTGCTCATGGCGACCAGGCGCTTTTTATCGGTGGCATCGCTGTTGGCATCGGGGTTGGTTTCGCCATCTTTACGGATATAGGGCAGCCCGTCCTTTTTACTTGGGTCTGGCCACCAGTAAGGCGGGAAGCTGTAATAGTCGTGCTTGTCGCCGCTGGCGGCGGTCAGGCTTTTATCCATGACGGAGTAGAGCGGCTGCTTGAGGGCGCGATCGGCAGAGGAAAGCAACTTGTTATAGGCGCCGACAAACGCCGGGGTTTTTGCTGTCAACTGCTGTTGGCTGTACTGCAAGTCATCCAGTTTGACGATCAGCGGGTGCCCCTCGGCGGCAGACGACCCGCCCGCATGGAATAATGCCGCAAGAGTTAATGCCAGCAAGGGTAAACGGGGTAATAAAGCCATTTTAATCGGCAGCATGATTTTCTCCGTTCATCTGAGGATAGTGTTATTAATAGTAGGTGTTTAATATTTCCCAGCTAAATGGCTGGTTAATGCGATTAGGCTTTTAAAATGATTTTATAAATTGAAATATTGTTTCAAGCTAGTGATGACGCAGTGTAAGAGAAGACGGATATTTTTTTGTGATACACATCAAATTTAGCCTTCTAAGCGTAAATTGAGGTTAAAAACCCGCTGGCGGTCACGAAAAACCGCCTTTATCAACGTTTTTTGATTTTTTAAGCAATAATTTGTTTTTTATAACCACATGTTTTTAAATGACTATCGCGTGATGTCACCTTTTTTGTCACTTTCCTCTGTGATCAACAGCAAAGTTTTTAATTTTGAAACATGATTTCTATTTTATGGCGTTGTATTTAAAAAGGGCATTCGATTTAATGGCTAGGCACTCATTTAAAATATCCATACCCTGGTTCACTCCATTTTCGTGATTATCAAACCTCTTAAAAAAAGGATGTGAATAAAATGTCCGTTAGCAAAATTAAATCCTTATTGTTGTTATCTGCGCTTGGCCTGGGAGTCACACAGGCTTATGCAGCAGAAACGCTTAATATTTGGATCCGTGCCAGTAACGATTCCAAAAATATTTATACCAAAGAGGCCGAAACCTTCGAGAAGAAAACCGGCATCAAGATTGAGTATTTCAACGCCACCACCGATTTCGAACAACGCCTGGCCCGTGCCGCTGCGGGGAACGCCTTACCGGATCTGATCTTCAACGATGCGGTCGCCATCGGGCAGTTTATCCAGCTCGGTATCGTTGAGGAAATTGAGCCGAAGAGCATTGCCGGGCATGACAACCTCTACCCCATCGCCTGGGAAAGTACCCGCTATACCGATGGCAAATATTACGGCGTGCCTACTTCTGCGCAGACCTTCGCCCTGTTTGTGCGTAAAGACTGGCGCGAAAAACTGGGGCTGCCGCAGCCGAAAACCTGGCAGGACGTGGCCACGCTGGCCAAAGCCTTCACCACGCAAGATCCGGATGGCAATGGCAAAAGCGATACCTACGGTTTCCTGCTGCCAGCATCCACCACCCGTGGTTATGCCAGTTGGTTTATGAGTGCGTTTCTGTGGCAGGCCGGTGGTGACTTTATTCGTGAGTCGGGGCAGGGCAAATTTAAAGCCTCACTCGATGAACCTGCGGCGGCAGAAACCCTGCAGTTTATGCGCAACATGTTGTGCGAAAAGGTAGTGCAGCCGGGTGCCATCAATGCCACCACCGCCGATGTGATCCCTTCGTTCCGTTCCGGCCAGACCGGCATGTTCTTTAGCGGCCCTTACCATATCGCGCTGTTTGATAAGGATCCGGGCAAGGATAGCTTCGAAGTGGTCGCCCTGCAGGGGCCGCAAAGTGGGGCCACGCTGGCGGAAGGCACCACGGTGTTCCTGATGAAGAGCAGCCAGAAGAAAGAGGCCGCCCGCCAGTTCATCGAATTTATGATCTCAAAAGAAGGGCAAGAGATCGGCATGGGCAAGGGCAGCAAAAATATGCCGGTGGTGCGCTTACCGGTGAACCAGCAGGTCGATATCCAATCCGTTTACGACGATGCTCGCTGGGCCACCTTCGCCAAGCTGTATACCGAACAGGGCCGCTATGTACCGCAGGTGCCGAACTGGACGCCAATCCGCCAGATCACCGCAGAGGGCTTTAACCGCATCCTGGCGGACTGCAACAGCGATATCGCCGCAGAGCTGAAATCCAGCAACGACAAGGTCAACGCCGAACTGGCCAAACAACAAGTGCTGGCCGAGTGATCCTCCTGGGTGCCGCGGTTGTGCGGTGCCTTGTTAATCCTATAGAGCGATGATAACGATGTTAACTTCCCGCCAGAAACGGAACCTGGTGCCGTGGATCTTCCTGGCCCCGGCCCTGATCATTTTTACCTGGTTCAAGTTCATCCCAATGCTGCAAGGCCTGGTGATGAGTTTCTACAAGGTGAATTTCAATCAACAAAATGAGTGGGTAGGGTTTGCCAACTTCTCCCGCGCCTTTGCGGATGCTGAACTGCATGCGGCGGTGTTCAATACCTTCCTCTATGTCATCGTAACGATGGTGGTGGCGGCAGTGCTGGCTTTCTTCCTGGCCATGCTGCTTGAAGGCCCGGCACGCCACTTGCGTTTTATCCGTACCGCTATCTTTCTGCCAGCGGTCACCAGTGCGGCGATCGTCGCCGAAATGTGGCGCATCCTGTTCAACCCGACCCCCAACGGCGTGATGAACCAGGTGTTGAGCTGGTTTGGTGTGGCCGATCAGGGGTTCCTGGCGAGCTCCGATCAGGCGCTATGGGTGATCATGCTGCTGCATATCTGGAAGGCGATCCCCTACAACATGGTGATCTTTATCGCCGGGTTGGCCGGTATCAGCCGCGATCTGTATGACGCCTCCAATGTTGATGGTGCCAACTGGTGGAACCGTCTGCGCTACGTGACCTTGCCTGGCATGATCCCGGCGCTTTCTGTGGTGCTGATGCTCTCCTTTATCCGTGGGTTCCGCGTGTTTGCCGAAGTGTATGCCACCACCGGCGGCGGGCCTTCCAACTCCACCGAAATGATCATGACGCACATCTACAAGCTCGGTTTTGAGCAGTTTGACTACGGCTATGCCTCGGCGGTGTCGTTCCTGTTGTTCGCCTTCACCGTGCTGTTGACCATTTGTCATCTCACGCTGAAAAAACGCATCGCACGTTATTAAGGAGCCCTCATGTTAGGTAAACGTTGGGATACCTTTGGCCGCTGGATGATTTACGCTCTGCTGCTGGTGGTATTTGTCGGCCCGTTCTGGGGCATTGTGGCCACCGCGTTCAGCGGCGCACCGGTTAAACCGGGGGAATTGCTGGCATGGCCGAATCAGTTTTCGCTGGAAAACTTTATCTTCGCCTGGAACGACATTGGCGTTTGGCAATACCTGTTGAACTCTATGGTGGTGGTGTTCTTTGGCACCATTCTGCAAGTGTCGGTCAGCGCGTTGGCAGCCTATGCGCTGGCACGTAAGAAGTTTGTTGGCGTGTCGTTGGTCAGCCTGGTGATCCTTTCCACCATGATGCTGCCGGAAGAGGTGATCGCCATTCCGCTGTATATGATCATCAACTGGAAGTTGCCGGTGATCGACGCTTCGCTCTACAACACCTATCTCGGCATGATCATGCCTGTAGTGGGCTGGGCGTTCTCCATCTTTGTGCTTAGCGAGTTTATGGCCGCTATCCCCAAAGAGCTGGAAGAGGCGGCGCGCATCGACGGGGCCAATGAATGGCAGATTTTCTTCCACGTGATTTTACCGCTAGTGAAGCCGGCGCTGGGGACGGTGGTGACCTTCGGCTTCATCATGATCTGGGATCAGTATCTGCTGCCACTGATCGTCATCAACCGCGACAGTCTGAACACCATTCCGGTGATCCTTGGCACGTTGCGTACCGACGAGAGCATCACCCCGAACATCTTTATTGCCATCACCTTACTGGCGATGCTGCCTAGCATCATCGTTTATCTCGGCCTGCAAAAACATTTCAACCGCGGGATTATGTCCGGCGCGGTCAAAGGATAAGGAGCGACCTATGGGTTCCGTGGTACTGAATAATGTCTGTAAATCTTATGGCGATGTGCACGTCATCAAAGACGTCTCTCTGACTATCCCGGAAGGCGAGTTTTGTGTGTTGGTCGGCCCCAGTGGCTGCGGCAAATCGACGCTGCTGCGGATGATTGCCGGGCTGGAGGAGATCACCGGCGGTACGGTCGCGATAAATGAAAAAGACGTCACCGACGTAGAGCCAAAACTGCGGGATATCGCGATGGTGTTCCAGAGCTACGCGCTGTATCCGCAGATGTCGGTGCGGGAAAATATGGGCTTCGCGCTGAAAATGGCCAAGCTGCCGAAAGCGGAGATTAACCGCAAGGTCGAAGATGCAGCGGAGTTGCTTGGGCTTGGCGTGTTGCTGGATCGGTTACCGAAGGATCTCTCCGGTGGTCAGCGCCAGCGGGTGGCGATGGGGCGGGCCATTGTGCGTAACCCGCAGGTATTCCTGTTCGACGAGCCGCTCTCTAACCTGGATGCCAAACTGCGCACTCAGGTGCGTGGCGAGATCCGTGAGCTGCACCGCCGGTTGAAAACTACCTCGGTTTACGTCACCCACGATCAGATTGAAGCGATGACGATGGGGCAGATGATTGTGGTGCTGCGCGACGGGCGCATTGAGCAGGTCGGCACACCGTTGGAGCTGTACGATCGTCCGGCTAACCTGTTTGTGGCCGGGTTTATTGGCTCGCCGGAAATCAATCAGTTAAAGGGTGAAATTGTGATAGCGGGCGATGAAACTCTGCTACGTCTGGCGGATGATTCGCATCTGCGCCTGCCTGCGGGCTTGCAGGTACAGGTGGGGCAAAAGGTGGTGTACGCCATTCGCCCAGAGCAGGTTAACGTGGTGGGCGAGAACGAGCAGCACGGGGCGTTACAGGCGACCATTACCGCCATCGAAAATACCGGCTCGGATATGCAGCTGTTCTGCAACACTGGCGGCGGAGCCTTCACTTCGGTATTCAAGCAGCGTCTTGCTGTGCAGGAAGGGGAGACGGTCTGGCTACAGCCGAAGCTCGCCGGGATCCATATTTTTGACGCCGCAAGCGGGCTGCGTGTGCCTTACCGTGTCAGTTAACAGGAGGGATGGATGAAGCTGTATACCCTGGACATTGCCTGCCTGGAGAGTGCTCAACGTCGGTTGCAGCAGCCTTTTTCTCCGCTACAGGTTGCGCTGAGCCAACTGGTGAGCGATGCCGACAAGCTGCGCAGGCAGCCGCTGGAAACGGTGATCAACAAAAAGCTGCGCCCGGTCAGTGGCGATCCCCATGATTATTACAGCCTGGGCACCTACTGGTGGCCGAACCCGCGGCGGCCCAACGGGTTGCCCTATATTCGGCGCGATGGGCATACCAATCCGCAGTGTCAGAATAATGATACCGACACCACGCGGATCATCCGCATGTGTGAGCGCTGTTTGACGTTGGGATTGGCTTGGTACTTCACTGGCCAGCGCAATTATGCGCTGGCCGCCGCCGAACAGATCCGCTGTTGGTTTCTCAATGGCGAAACGCTGATGAACCCGCACCTGAACTACGGCCAGGCGATACCGGGAATTGTTTCTGGGCGTGGCACGGGGCTTATCGACACGCGGCTGATGTGGATGGTGATCGACACCATTGGCCTGATCAGCCCGGCGGGCGTGCTGGATACCGACGATATTATCGGCCTGCATCAGTGGTTCCGGGATTTTAACCACTGGATGTATCACAGCGAGGTCGGGCATTCCGAGTATGTCTGGCACAACAATCACGGTACCTGGTATGACGCACAGCGCACGGTGAACGCGTTGTTTTATGGTGACAAAGGGCTGGTGGCGCGGATTATCCAGCAGGGCATCACCCAGCGGATGGCGGCGCAGATCGACCAGGATGGCAAGCAGACCATGGAGCTGGAGCGGCCGGTGCCGTTCCACTATTCGCTTTTTAACCTGGAAGCCCATCTGTTGCTGAACCGTTATGCCGAGCATGTGGAGTTCGATCGCTGGAACGAGGTGCGTGACGGCAGGAGCGTTAAGCTGGGGATCGACTATCTGGTGCCATTTATCGCCGATCCCGAACTTTGGCCGTATAGCGATTTGCAGGGAATTGTCTGGGATAGCGCGCTGCGGCTGTTGCTACAATCGATCCGTGGCTATCCGCAGGATGCTCCGCGTTATAAAGCCGTGCTGGAGGATCTCCCAGAAGAAACGCTCGGCTTACGCGAACGGCTGATGTGGTGTTGCTAGCCGATTTTTTAAGTCGGGAGTCGCTGTTCCCCTCACTAGGCCGAACAGGCTCCTGCAACCAGCCTCAAATCCACCTACAGCTTCACAATCTGCACCAGATTGGTGTGTTGCGGGTTGCCCTTGGCCAGCGGGGAAGGGCGATGGTGGGTCAGAATATTCACGCTGCCGCCGTGATCGACCTTATCACCAAACATATCCGCCGCCAGCCAGGCGCCTTGGCCCATCGCGGTGACGCCGGGCATAATGCGTGGCGTTACCTTCGCCTGGATCTGCGTTTCGCCCCGGCCGTTAAAGACCTTCACCCGATCGCCGTTCTTGATGCCGCGCGCCTGCGCATCCAGCGTGTTGATCCACACCTCCTGCGGGCAAGCCTGCTGCAATACGTCGATATTACCGTAGCTGGAATGGGTTCTGGCCTTGTAGTGGTAACCAAACAATTGCAGCGGATATTGGCTGCTCAGCGGATCTTCCCAACCTTCGAACCCGGCGGCATAGACAGGTAACGGGTGGATCACATCTTCTGGCGCCAACTCCCAGGTAGCAGCGATTTCCGCCAGCCGTTCGGAATAAATTTCAATCTTGCCCGATGGCGTTTTCAGTGGGTTGGCCTGCGGATCTTCTCTGAACTCCTTGAAGGCCACCACGTGCTCTTCCGGGCATTTGCGCTTATAAATACCGGCGCTTTTCATCTCTTGATAGCTTGGCATCTCCGGATTGCGTTCGCGGGTTTTCTCACACAGGTATTCGATCCACTGTTGCTGGTTGCGCCCCTCGGTGAAGGTTGCTTCGGCCTGTGGCCCAACCCGTTTGGCCACCTCGGAAAGGATCTCGTAAATCGGGCGGCGTTCAAACTTGCGCGTGGTGGCGGGCTGGCCCAGGATCACATAGCCCATATTGCCTGCGGACTCATGAGAGATTAGGTCTTCCTGCTCGGTTGGCATCAGATCGGGCAGCAGGATGTCGCAGTATTTGGCCGACGAGGTCATAAAGTGCTCGATGCCGACGATCATTTCACACTTGCTGTCGTCTTGCAGGATCTGGTGGGTACGGCTGATATCGCCATGCTGGTTGATCAACGTATTACTGGCGTAGCACCAAATAAACTTGATCGGCACGTCCAGCTTGTCTTTGCCACGGATGCCGTCACGTTTGGCGGTCATTTCCGGGCCGCGCATGATGGCGTCGGTCCAGGTAAACACCGAAATCTTGGTCTGCACCGGGTTGGTCAGCATGTCGAACCATTCCACGCCCAGATCGAAGCTACCTTCGCGGCAGCCGGTATTACCGCCGTTGATACCGACGTTACCGGTCAGGATCGGTAACATGGCTATGGCCCTGGCGGTTTGTTCACCGTTGGCGTGACGCTGCGGCCCCCAGCCTTGGCAGATATAGGCCGGTTTGGTCATGCCGATTTCGCGGGCCAGTTGGATAATGGTGTTGGTCAGTATCCCGGTGATACGAGCCGCCCACTCTGGCGTTTTGGCGATGCCATCGTCACCCTGGCCGAGGATATAGGCTTTGTAATGGCCGTTTTTTGGCGCGCTGCTGGGTAGGGTGGTTTCATCATAGCCTACGCAGTATTTATCCAGGAACGGCTGGTCCACCAGGTTTTCGCTGATCAACACGTGGGCGATGCCTGCAACCAACGCAGCATCGGTGCCCGGGCGGATCGGTACCCATTGATCTTCACGGCCACCAGCGGTATCGGTATAGCGCGGATCAATGACAATCATCTTGGCGTTAGAGATAGCCCTGGCTTGTTCCAGATAGTAGGTCACGCCACCACCGCTCATGCGGGTTTCCGCCGGATTGTTGCCAAACAGTACCACCAGCTTGCTGTTGGCGATATCATCCGGGCTGTTGCCCTGCTGTGCGCCGTACAGATAGGGCATGGCGGCGGTGATCTGCGCGGTGCTGTAACTGCCATAGCGGCTGAGGAAGCCGCCGCAGGAGTTCATCAGGCGATAAGGCACGTTGGAGTTGGTGATATTGCCGCCGTCGACCCCGGTACCGTACAGCACGTGCACCGCTTCATTACCGTATTGCGCCAGGGTGTGCTTCAACTGGCCGCTGATGGTATCCAGCGCTTCTTCCCAACTGATGCGTTTGAACTTGCCTTCGCCGCGTTTGCCGACGCGTTTCATCGGGTATTTCAGACGGTCCGGGTGGTTCATACGGCGGCGGATAGAGCGCCCGCGCAGGCAGGCCCGCACCTGATGGTTGCCATATTGATCGTTGCCGGTGTTGTCGGTTTCCACCCAGTAGACTTCGTCATCCCGCACGTGCAGGCGCAGCGCACAGCGGCTGCCGCAGTTTACGGTGCAAGAACTCCAGACCACCTTGTCTTCCGGCTGTTGGGCATTTGGCAGCGGCTCGGCGGCAGCGATTTTACGGAAGGGTAACACCAGCCCCGAAGTGGCGGCCAGTAAACAGCCGGTAGCCGAGCCGGTTTTGATTAGCTTACGACGGCTGAACGGGTGATGAAGCAGGTCCGGGTTGTTGTTATCGTTCATGATAGTGCTCCCTGTGCTGGCCTATTTCGGTGCCGATAACGCCTGATGTCTGGTTTGCTATTAACCTATGATGTCTCTTGGCAAGACGTTTTAAGTCAGGCAACGGTGGCGTGAACTATTAAAAGTGCTAACCTGTAGCGAATAGAACCGTCTGCATTAATGAATTTGCATTGGTAATATTCGCCATGCAAAGTTATCTCTGAGCTTGATAATTGGATTACCTCTTAATAAGTATACTCGTGCACGGGGCAGATGAAGTTTGCTTGAGGTCAAGTTTTAGCTTTTAGCAAGCGAATAAAGCGGGCTGGTTGTTTCTTTTCACAGCGGCAAGCGTTGTGTTGAGGCCGGTATCTCAATCTATAGCATATTTGGTTGGCAGGATTAAGGGATGTTGGTGAATTAAATCCAGCGTCGATACAATATTGTTATGGCCTCGTGCAACATAAGCCCCCCGTTACGCGCGTGTTAGAGGGATTAGCAAAGTCATTCATTGCTTAATCCCCGATGTATTGCATGATGACCAATCCCCGCCAGCCGTCACAGTGGTAGGAAAATCGGGTAAAAGTTCGACATCTTGCAACACCATTACCAAGCACGACCCCGCTGATGACTCTGCAATAAAATTATAAACTAAAACGGCATATTACGTGTTTTCCTGCCCCGGCCTTTTCTATACTCATCACGCTTGATTGTGTCGTAAAGCTTATGCTGAGGCAGGGGGGATATTAATTGTTACAAAACGATTCAGGTGAATACATTATTATTCTTGTTGTTTGCTCGGTGGCTTATTTAACGGGGTTAGGATTTTTATTTAAAAGGTAATGAGAGTTATTGTTATTTAAATGCGTGCGCGAATAAATCTAGCCAGAAAAATATGCAAGAAAAATATTTTTTGCTGAAGCGATTTTTCTCATGTTACGCAAATATTAACCGTTACCTCTGCAAAGGTTGATAAAGATCAACTCAGGGTAGCCGGAAAATAACAATATATTAACCACCCGCATACTGTGTTTACGGGCTTGCATGTCGGTCATCAACAGGGGATAGATAATAATGATAAGGGAAAATCAAACATTTTTCCGGGATGGCGTGAATCGCCGCGATTTTATGAAGTTATGTGCGGCATTGGCCGCCACCATGGGGCTCAGCACCAAAGCCGCCGCCGAAATAGCCCACTCGGTAGGTTCGCCACAGCGGCCACCGGTCATCTGGATCGGGGCTCAGGAATGTACCGGCTGTACGGAGTCCTTGTTACGGGCCACTCACCCAACGATCGAGAACCTGTTGCTTGACGTGGTTTCCATGGAATACCACGAAGTCCTCTCTGCTGCGTTCGGCGAACAGGCGGAAGAAAACAAGCACCGCGCGATTGAGCAATACAAAGGGAAATACGTGCTGGTGGTCGACGGCTCCATTCCGATGAAGGATGGCGGCGTCTACTGCATGGTGGCCGGTAAGCCGATCGTTGAACATATCCGTAATGCGGCAGAGCACGCCGCTGCGGTGATCGCCATCGGCTCCTGTGCCGCCTGGGGCGGCGTCGCGGCCAGCGGACCTAACCCGACCGGCGCGGTCAGCCTGCAGGATATTTTACCCGGCAAAACCGTCATCAACATTCCCGGCTGCCCACCTAACCCGCACAACTTCCTGGCGACGGTGGCCCATATCATCACCTATCAACGGCCACCGGCGCTGGACGCGAAAAATCGCCCCGAGTTCGCCTATGCCCGCCTGATCCATGAAAACTGTGAGCGCCGTCCGCACTTTGACGCCGGGCGTTTCGCCAAACAGTTTGGTGATGACGGCCATCGGCAAGGCTGGTGCCTGTATCACCTTGGCTGCAAGGGGCCAGAAACCTACGGCAACTGCTCAACGCTGGAGTTCTGCGACGTGGGCGGTGGCATCTGGCCGGTCGGGATCGGCCACCCATGCTACGGCTGTAACGAGGAGGGCATCGGCTTTACCAAAGGGATCGCCCAGTTGGCTAGCGTCGAAAATCCTACCCCACGAAACGCCAAACCCGAAGTGGGTATCGTCGAAGGCGGGCATGTCAGCCCAACGGCGATGGGATTGCTTGGCGGTGTCGTCGGCCTGGTTGCCGGGGTCAGCCTGATGGCGGTGAAAGAGCTGGGGCGGCAGCAAAAAACGCAGCGTAAAGACGATGAGCAGCCGCCAAGCAAGGAGTAAGCCGTGAATCGACGTAACTTTCTAAAACTGACCTGCGGTGGCGCGATGTTGGCAGGGGTTGCCCCTGCGGCGCAGGCCGGGCCGGAGAACAAGCAGCCCATCCCCAACTCGCTGGGCATGCTGTATGACTCGACCCTGTGCGTGGGTTGCCAGGCCTGTGTCAGCAAATGCCAACGTATCAACCATACCGATGAACCGCATGGCGAAACCTATGCTTACGCGGGTACCGAAGCGACCTGGTCGAACAACGACAAGCTCAGCCCCTATACCAACAACATTATTCAGGTGTGGACCAGCGGAGACGGCAAGCACAAAGACCAGGTGGACAACGGCTACGCCTATATCAAAAAGCAGTGCATGCACTGTGTCGATCCCAACTGCGTATCCGTCTGCCCGGTTCAGGCGCTGCACAAAGATGCCAAAACCGGCATCGTGCATTACAACCCGGATGTCTGTACCGGCTGCCGCTACTGCATGGTGGGTTGCCCGTTCAACGTGCCGAAATACGACTACGACAACCCGTTCGGCAAGATCCACAAATGCGAGCTCTGTAACCAGAAAGGCGTTGCCCGGCTGGATCAGGGCGGGTTGCCAGGCTGTGTCGAAGTCTGCCCAACCGGGGCGGTGATCTTTGGCACTCGCGAGCAATTAATGGCCGAAGCCAAACAGCGTCTGGCCAGTAAGCCCGGTGAAAATTACCGTTACCCGCGCCAAACCCTGCAAGGCAACGACCATTACGAACACCCGGTGCCGCATTACCAACCGCACCTGTATGGCGAGCATGAGGGCGGCGGAACGCAGGTGCTGGTGCTGACTGGCGTGCCTTTCGAGGATCTCGGCTTGCCAGCACTGGAGGAGTTGTCAACCGGTGCGCGTTCCGAGCATATCCAGCACACGCTGTACAAAGGCATGGTGTTGCCGTTTGCCGCTCTGGCCGGGATCACCTTCCTGGTGCAGCGCAACCAGCGTAACGAGCGTCAGGACAAGAAGGAAGATAAACATGACGACGCATAAAACGCAGCCACTCGGCGGGCGGCTGGTGAGCTGGCCGGTGATGATGCTGGCACCGTTTGTGGTGCTGTGCCTGTTGCTGATCCTCAAACGTCTGGTGTTGGGGTTGGGCGATGTTTCCGATTTGAACGGCGGCTATCCCTGGGGGATCTGGATCGCGTTCGATCTGTTGGTAGGCACAGGTTTAGCCTGCGGCGGCTGGGCGTTGGCCTGGGCGGTGTATGTGTTCAACCGGGGAGAATATCACCCGCTGGTGCGGCCTGCGCTGTTGGCCAGCCTGTTCGGCTATTCGCTGGGCGGGCTGTCGATCACCATCGACGTCGGCCGTTACTGGAACCTGCCTTACTTCTATATCCCCGGCCATTTCAACACCTCGTCGGTGCTGTTTGAAACCGCGGTCTGTATGACGATCTATGTCGGCATCGTGGCGCTGGAGTTTGCCCCGGCGCTGCTGGAACGGCTGGGCTGGAAGGTGTCGCTCAAACGGCTCAACAAGGTGATGTTCCTGGTGATCGCCCTGGGCGCATTGCTGCCAACCATGCACCAATCCTCGATGGGTTCGCTGATGATTGCGGCGGGGATCAAAATCCACCCGCTGTGGCAAAGCTACGAAATGCTACCGCTGTTCTCTCTGTTGACGGCGGGCATTCTGGGCTTCTCGATAGTGATATTTGAAGGCTCGCTGGTGCAGGCCGGGCTGCGGGGGAAAGGGCCAGAGGAAACGCCGCTGTTTGCCCGCATGACCTACATCATCGATGGGTTCTTACTGCTGTTTATTGTGCTGCGCTTTGGGGAACTGATCTGGCGCGGCAAAACGGACTATCTGTGGCATCTCGATCGGTTTGCCATCTCGTTCTGGGTGGAAACGCTGTTGATGTTGGTGCCGCTGGTGATGTTCCGCTGGAAACGCAACCGCCGCAACTCACGCCTGCTGTTTCTCGGTGCGCTGAGCATGGTTTGCGGAGCTTCGTTCTGGCGGCTGAATTACGCGTTGCTGGCCTACGACCCTGGCAATGGCTACCACTATTTCCCGACGGCCAGCGAACTGCTGATCTCCATCGGCTTTGTGGCAATTGAAGTTTGTGCGTACATCCTGTTGATCCGGTTGTTACCGGTGCTGCCTGCGCATCAACATAAGAATGAAAACAACCAGTTAGAGGTAGAGCATGAGCCAACGCATCACCATTGATCCCGTCACCCGCATTGAGGGCCACCTGCGCATCGACTGTGAAATCGAAGACGGCAAGGTGGTTAAAGCCTGGTCCTCCGGCACCATGTGGCGCGGAATGGAAGAGATCCTGCAAGGTAATGACCCGCGTGACGCGTGGATGATCGTCCAGCGGATCTGCGGCGTGTGCACCACCATTCACGCGTTAGCCTCGGTGCGGACGGTGGAAAATGCGCTGGGCATGGAGATCCCGGTCAATGCCCAGTATATCCGCAATATCATTGCCGCCGCCCACAGCATTCACGACCATATTGTGCATTTCTACCAGCTCTCGGCGCTGGACTGGGTGGACGTCACCTCGGCGCTGAAGGCCGACCCGCAGAAGGCTGCCGATTTGCTCAGTGGCCTGTCTAGCTGGCCGTTGAACAGCGCTGCCGAGTTCACCCGGGTGCAGCAGAAGATCAAGGATCTGGTCGCCAGCGGCCAACTGGGCATCTTCGCCAATGGCTACTGGGGACACCCGGCCATGGCGTTACCGCCGGAGATTAACCTGATCGCCGTTGCCCACTATCTGCAGGCGCTGGAATGCCAGCGTGATGCCAACCGCGTGGTGGCAATACTGGGCGGCAAAACGCCGCATATCCAGAACCTGGCGGTGGGCGGGGTGGCTAACCCGATCAACCTCGATGCCCCTAGCGTGTTGAACCTCGAGCGCCTGATGTACCTGAAAACCTTTATCGATCGCCTGGGCGACTTTATCGAGCAGGTTTATCTGGTGGACAGCGCGGTGATCGCGGCGCATTACCCTGAGTGGCTAACCCTTGGCAAAGGCTCAGACTGCTATCTCTGCGTGCCGGAGCTGCCGATCGATCGTAAAGGCGACCAGTTCCTGATGCCGGGTGGCTATCTGGAGAACGGCAAGTTCCGGCCAATCGCCAACCAGCGCGATGAGTATCTGATCAAGGGTATTCAGGAGAGCGGTAAACACGCCTGGTATCAGGACGATGAACCGCTGGCACCGTGGGAAGGGCTGACCCGGCCTAAATACACCGGCTGGCAGGAAGATGGCAAATACTCTTGGGTAAAAGCGCCAACCTTCTACGGCAAAGCGGTAGAGATGGGGCCGTTGGCCTGGCTGATGTGTACCCTGCAAGCCGAGCACCCGCCAACCCAGAAATATTTTGCCAAGGTCAACAGCAATTACCAGGCCCTGACCGGCAAAGCGTTAACCGCCGATCAGTTGCCGTCGACCCTGGGCCGCATTGTCGGGCGCACGGTACATGCCTGTGTGCTGCATGAAACCCTGGGCCAGCAGTGGCAGGCGTTGGTGAGCAATATTGGCAGCGGCGACCACGAAACCTTTATCCAACCGAATATTCCGTTGACCGGTGAGATCCGGGGCGTGGGCTTTATCGAAGCTCCGCGCGGTGCATTGTCTCACTGGGTGGTGATCAAGGACGGCAAGATCGCCAACTATCAGGCGGTAGTGCCCTCAACCTGGAACGCCGGGCCACGCAACTTTAACGATGAGCCCGGTCCTTACGAACGCTCGCTGGTTGGCACGCCGGTGGCCGATCCGAGCAAACCGCTGGAGGTGGTGCGAACTATCCACTCGTTCGACCCGTGCATGTCCTGTGCGGTACATATTGTAGACACCACTGGCAATGAAGTGACCAGGGTCAAGGTGCTGTAATGAGAATCTTGGTATTAGGCATAGGTAATCTGTTATTGGGCGATGAAGCGGTGGGCGTGCGCATCGTCGAAGCCCTTGAGCAGCGCTATCGCTTACCGGCCCATGTTGAGGTGCTGGACGGTGGCACCTCGGGGATGGAACTGATGGAAATGATGGCCGATCGCGATCATCTGATTGTGGCGGATGCGGTGTTGACCGGTGCTGCACCGGGTAGCGTCGCCGTGCTGTATGACGAAGATATCCCGGCGCTGTTTACCCGTAAGGTTTCGCCTCATCAACTGGGGCTTTCCGACGTGCTGATGGCGCTGCGGCTGACGGATGAGTTTCCCCGTCGGCTCACCCTGGTGGGCGTGGTGCCAGAGTCGCTGGAGCCTGGAATAGGTCTGACCGCCGTGGTTAGCCAGGCGATTGAACCAGCGTTAGCCCAGGTGTTGCTGGCGCTGCAAGAGAGCGGCGTGGTGGCGGAGCCAAAAGAGGTGGCCAATGCAGACTGTGACTAACGGTTTTCAGCTCAACCCCAGCGCGCTGTTGGAAACCGCCTTTCAGGCGATCGCCGATGGTGAGATGCAGGGTTTGCCGTTTTTCCAACCGCAAATTCCGGTGCGTGCCTGTGGCTTTCAGCTGTTTGAACGGCAGTGGGTCGGCACCATTCTCACGCCGTGGATGCTCAGCCTGCTGGTGTTGCCCGGTCCTGAACAGGTTTGGCAACCCTATGCGGTGGGAGACAAGCTGGCGTTGAGCCTGCCTTGCGGCAGCGTGCGGTTTATCGTCGGTGAGATTGTGGGTTGCGGGCAATACCTGGCCTGTTCGCTGATGTCTCCGTTGGATCGCCATCTGGGGGCCGAGCAGGCGCTGGCGTTGGCACAACAGAGCGCGCGGATGGCGCTTTCGCTACCGGTAGCGGATGGCAACATCCCCAGTAATCCGGGGCGCAGGGCGCTATTTGGTCTTTCACAGAGAACGGCGTAGATGCATGAAATCAGCCTGTGCCTGAGCACGATGGAATTGATAGAACAGCAGGCTCGGCAGCACGGAGCTAAACGGGTGACGGCGGTGTGGCTGGAAATTGGGGCGCTCTCTTGTATTGAAGAGCACGCGCTGCGTTTCAGCTTTGCCTCCGCATCCCGCAATACGCTGGCAGAGGGGTGCCAGCTATTGCTGGACTACCAAGCGGCCCGCGCCTGGTGCTGGAGTTGCAGCATGAGCGTGTTGATTGAAAAACATGATGAAGGTTGCCCACAGTGCGGCAGCCACCAGCTGCGCGTCGAGAGCGGTGACAGCCTGCGGTTAAAGCAGCTGGAAGTGGAATAATTTTGAGGAGTGAATAACGATGTGTACGACTTGCGGTTGCGCCAGTGGCGAAAAAACCATCGAGGGTGACGAACATCATCACCATGACGACCACCATCATCACGACCATCATGATGCTCACCACCATCATCCTGATCATCACCACCACCACGACGGAGAACATCAAGCACCGGCAGGCGTGGTGATCCATCACCATCATCACTATTACCACCAGGGCGATGTGCATCACCATTACGCGGGTGTCGCAGCGGCGGAACGCTTTACGCCAGAGGTGCAACCGCATTCGCAAGACCTGCACTATGGGCACGGCGAGGCGGGGAGCCATGCACCGGGTATCGGACAGCGCCGTCTGGTGCAGATTGAACAGGATGTCCTGAGCAAGAACAACCATCTGGCGGCCCACAACCGCGAACACTTTTCCGCGCAACATATTCTGGTGCTGAACCTGGTTTCCAGCCCCGGCTCGGGCAAAACGACCTTGCTAACGGCCACGCTGGAACGATTGGCGGGCAAATTACCCTGCGCGGTGATTGAGGGCGACCAGCAAACCACTAACGATGCCGAGCGTATTCGCGCCACCGGCGTACCGGCTATTCAGGTTAATACCGGCAAGGGCTGCCATCTGGACGCGCAGATGGTACACGACGCGGCACACCGCCTGGATTTGCAGGATCACAGCCTGCTGTTTATCGAGAACGTCGGCAACCTGGTCTGCCCGGCCAGCTTCGATCTGGGCGAACGACATAAGGTCGCAGTGCTGTCGGTGACGGAAGGGGAAGACAAGCCGCTGAAGTATCCTCATATGTTTGCTGCCGCAACGCTGATGATTATCAACAAGATCGATTTGCTGCCTTACGTTAATTTCTCTGTAGAGAAATGCATCGAGTTTGCCCGCCAGGTTAATCCGTCAATCCAGGTGATCGCATTGTCGGCCACCAGCGGTGAGGGAATGGATCTCTGGCTGAACTGGCTGGGGGAACAATAATGTGCCTCGGTGTGCCCGGCAAGGTGACCGCAGTGGGGGAGGATATCCACCAACTGGCCTGGGCCGACGTGTGCGGAGTGGCGGTCAGGATCAATATTGCGCTGGTCTGTGAAGGTTCACCGCAGGAGCTGATCGGCCAGTGGGTGTTGGTGCACGTCGGCTTTGCCATGAGCCTGCTCGATGAACAGGAAGCGCTGGAGACGCTGGCGGCATTGCAGCATATGCGCGCCGTCGGGTTGGCACGGGATGACGAGGATGCCAATGCGCTACGTTGATGAATTCCGCGATCCGGCGCTATGTCAGGCGCTGTTACGGCGCATCGAAACGTTGATGTTAGCCATTCCCCAGTCGCAGCGCCTGCCGCTACAGGTGATGGAAGTCTGCGGTGGCCACACCCACGCGATCTTCAAGTTTGGTCTTGACCAACTGTTGCCGGACAGCCTGGAATTTGTCCACGGCCCCGGCTGCCCGGTTTGCGTATTGCCGATGGGGCGCATTGATAGTTGCCTGGAGATTGCCGCCCATCCGGAGGTGATTTTCTGCACCTACGGTGATGCGATGCGGGTTCCTGGCCGCAATGGGTCACTGTTGGATGCCCGTCGCCGTGGTGCCGATATCCGGGTCGTTTATTCGCCGCTGGATGCGCTACAGCTGGCAGCGGATAACCCTCAGCGTGAAGTGGTATTTTTTGGCCTGGGTTTTGAAACCACCATGCCCGCCAGCGCCTTGACGTTGCAGCAAGCCCGCCAGCGGCAGCTGAAAAATTTCACCCTGTTTTGCCAACATATCACTCTGATCCCCACCTTACGCAGCCTGTTGCAGCAGCCCGATGTGCGCATCGACGGCTTCCTGGCGCCGGGCCACGTCAGCATGGTGATCGGCAACGCGCCTTATCAGTTTATCGCTGCGGATTATCATAAGCCGCTGGTGGTGACCGGCTTTGAACCGTTGGACATTCTGCAAGGTTTGGTGATGCTGCTGGAACAGCTGCGTGATGGCCGCCGTGCGGTAGAAAACCAATACCGGCGCATCGTGCCTGAACAGGGCAATCTTCTGGCCCAGCGGGCGATGGCAGAGGTGTTTGGCCTGAAAGACAGCAGCGAATGGCGCGGGCTGGGCGAGATTGCCCACTCTGGCGTGCAGATCAAACCTGAGTATGCGGATTTTGATGCAGAGCTGCGGTTTAAACCGCAGGCGCAGCGGGTGGCTGACGATCCGCGCTCACGCTGTGGCGAAGTGTTGACCGGGCGCTGCAAACCGGATGCCTGCCCGCTGTTTGGCAAGCAATGTACGCCGGAGAACGCCTTTGGTGCCCTGATGGTGTCCTCGGAAGGGGCCTGCTCGGCTTACTATCAGTATCGCAGGGAGAACGCATAATGCGTGAAGAGAACAACGGGCGGGAAATCACCCTGGCCCATGGCAGCGGTGGCCGCGCCATGCAATCCCTGATTGAAGAACTCATGCTACCCGCCTTTGCCAATCCGGCATTAAATGCCCGAGAAGATCAGGCACGAATCTCACTGGATGAGCTTGCTACCTCGGGCGACCGCTTGGCGGTATCGACCGACAGTTACGTTATCGATCCCATTTTCTTCCCCGGTGGTGATATCGGCAAACTGGCGGTTTGCGGCACCGCTAACGACGTAGCCGTCAGTGGCGCCCAGCCGCGTTATCTGAGCTGCGCCATGATCCTGGAGGAAGGGTTACCTTATGCCACGCTGGAACGCATCGTCCAATCGATGGCTAGCACGGCGCAGCAGGCCGGGATCCAGATTGTGACCGGCGATACCAAAGTGGTGCCCCGTGGTGCGGCAGACAAAATCTTTATCAATACCACCGGCTTGGGAACCATCCCGGCTGGCGTCAATTGGGGGGCTGCGAACATCCGCCTGGGGGACAGCATTATCGTCAGCGGCACCTTGGGCGATCATGGCGCAACCATTCTGAACCTGCGTGAAGGGCTGGGGTTGGAGAGTGAATTAAGCAGCGATTGCGCGCTGCTGGCCCCGCTGATTGCTCCACTATTACCGATTGCCGGAGTGCGCGCTTTACGCGATGCGACTCGTGGCGGCGTGACGGCGGTGCTGCATGAGTTTGCCGCTGCTAGCGGCTGTGGCATGGCGATTTCCGAGGCGGCGTTACCGTTGAAACCGGCGGTGCGGGGGATTTGCGAACTGCTGGGGCTGGATGCGCTCAACTTTGCCAACGAAGGCAAGCTGGTATTGGTGGTGGCAGCCGAGGCTGAAGCTGAAGTGTTAGCTGCGTTGCATAGTCATCCGCTGGGCCGCGATGCGGCGGTGATTGGCCATACCACCGAGCGCCAGCAGGTGAGTCTCACCGGGCTGTTCGGGGTTTCCCGGCGGCTGGATCTGCCGCTGGATGAGCCTTTGCCGCGGATCTGCTAGTGGTTTGGTTGTGGGGTTGAGTGTGGTTTTGCCCCTCACCCTAACCCTCTCCCACAGGGAGAGGGGACCGACCGAGTTCGTGATTAGTTTTGGAGTCAGTATTTGATCACCGTATCTGACCACAACGCCGAACAGGCTCCCTCTCCTTGGGGAGAGGGTTGGGGTGAGGGAGATAGGAGATACAGATTGATCGCTGGACTAACAGGAGAGTCGAGACAACATGGCAGATTTTGAGCCGGAGAATATCGCCAGCAGCAACGGCCTTCGCCTGCGGATCAAGGGCAAGGTGCAAGGGGTCGGATTTCGTCCCTACGTTTGGCTGCTGGCCCGGCGCTTTAACCTGTGCGGCGAGGTCAGCAATGACGGCGCCGGGGTGATCGTCCAGTTATGGCAATCGTCTGCCATAACGGATTTTTTGCGGGTACTGCCGCAAGAGTGTCCACCCCTGGCGCGGATCGATAGCGTCACCTCTACACCGTTTAACTGGCCGCAACAGCCAGCGAGTTTCACCATTGCCAGCAGCGGCGCGGGGCAAGTGGATACCCATATCGTGGCGGATGCGGCCACCTGCGATGCCTGCCTGGCAGAGCTGAACTCGCCGCATAACCGGCGCTATCACTATCCGTTTATCAACTGCACCCACTGCGGCCCGCGATTTACCATCATTCGCCGGATGCCCTACGATCGGCCCAATACCTCAATGCAGCCTTTTCCGCTGTGCCCGCAGTGCCTGGCGGAGTATCAGGATCCTGCCGACCGTCGTTTTCATGCACAGCCTACCGCCTGCCCGGAGTGTAGCCCGCACCTGTGGCTCAGCGATGCCGCAGGCCAAACCACCGCCAGTGCCGACGATGCGCTGAAACTGGCCTCACAGGCGCTGATTGCCGGGCAGATCGTGGCGGTGAAGGGGATCGGCGGTTTTCATCTTGCCTGTGACGCCACCAACCCGGCTGCGGTACAGCGCCTGCGCGCACGTAAACATCGCCCTGCCAAGCCCTTGGCGGTGATGATGCCGGATACTCACTGGCTGCAACAATGTGTTCAGGTCGCGGAACCGACGGCACTGTTAAAGCTGTTGCGTAGCCCACCAGCCCCGATAGTGCTGGTAATGGCTCACCCGCAAAGTCCCTTGTGCGGGGAGATTGCGCCGGGGCTCAATGAGGTAGGGGTGATGTTACCGGCAAATCCGCTGCAACATCTGCTGTTGCAACAGGTCGCGCGGCCACTGGTGATGACCTCCGGCAATCCGGCAGGCAAACCTCCCGCACTGAGCAACCAACAGGCACTGGATGAACTCGCTGGGGTGGCTGACGTCTGGCTGCTGCATAACCGCGAGATCGTCCAGCGAGCCGATGACTCTTTAGTACGCTTGACCGAGCAGGGTAGTGAGATGCTGCGCCGGGCACGTGGCTATGTCCCGGATGCGATGCCCTTGCCCCCTGGCTTTACCTCCCAACCGGCCATTCTGGCACTGGGAGCCGATAGCAAGAATACCTTCTGCCTGCTGTGGGATGACCGGGCGGTGGTCAGCCAGCATCTAGGCTCGCTGGAAGATGAAACCACCCGGCAACAGCAACAACGATTGTTGGCGCTGTTTGGGGAAATTTACGGCGTGGTGCCACAGGCGATCGCCATCGATGCCCATCCCGGCTATCTCAGCCACCAGCAGGGCCTGGCGTTGGCCAACGAGCGGACGATCCCTTGTGTCACCACGCTGCATCATCATGCCCATCTGGTAGCCTGCCTGGCGGAACATGGCTGGCCGCGCGACGGCGGTAAGGTAATCGGGCTGGCGTTGGATGGGCTGGGATATGGCCTTGGCGGGCAACTGTGGGGCGGTGAATGCCTGCTGGTAGATTATCAGCATTGTGAGCATTTGGGCGGGTTGCCCGCAGTGGCATTGCCAGGGGGCGATGTGGCCGCTCGCCAGCCGTGGCGCAACCTGTTGGCCCAGTTACAGCGTTTTGTCCCCGATTGGCAGACGTTGCCAGAGGCCGCCTCTATCCCTCAACCGCAGGCGACGATCTTACTGCAGGCGGTAGAACGGCAAATCAACTCACCGTTGGCCTCTTCCGCCGGGCGCTTGTTTGATGCGGTAGCCGCAGCATTACAGATCGTGCCGCCACAAATTTCCTGGGAGGGGGAGGCAGCCTGCCAGTTGGAAGCCTTGGCGTGGCAAAGCCCGCCTCATCAGCCCCCGGTTTCACTGCCGCTGCTCGGCAATCAGCTGGATCTGGCCACCTTCTGGCGGCAATGGCTGGCCTATCAGGCCCCCCCGGCGCAGCGTGCTTATGCGTTCCATTTCGCCCTGGCCCAGGGATTTGCCGCATTGGCTCGCCACGCGACAAAGCAATACGGCATCAATACCGTCGTGCTGTCCGGTGGAGTGATGCATAACGCGCTGTTGCGGCAACTGTTGCTCCAGCAGTTACACGGATTACAGGTCTTGCTGCCATCCCGTTTACCGGCAGGCGATGGCGGGTTGGCCTTGGGGCAGGCGCTGATTGCCGCCAACCGACTTATTCAAGGCAGGCATAAGGATGAATTTATAACGTAATCAACTGTTTTTACGAGTAAAACCACCACCTTCATTCACTGGAAAATTTAGGTATTCATTATGCGTATTAATGTCAAAGCTGTGGCTGTATCCCTACTGGCGCTGTTCCCCATGCTGGCCTTTGCCCATGTGGGCCATGACGGTGGCGCGCATCACGTATTAAGCTTTACCGAAGGCTTTATCCATCCGCTGACCGGGATGGATCATCTGGTTGCCATGGTATTGGTAGGCATCTGGAGTGCTATGAATACCAAGCAGTGGTGGCTGGCGCCGCTGGCGTTTGCCGGTTTGCTGTTGACCGGTGCGCTGGTTGGCATGGCAGGTGTGACCGTACCTGGCACTGAGTTCATCGTTGCCGCCTCGCTGCTGGGCATTGGCGTGATGGTTGCCTTACAGCTGAAACTGTCGGCGATAACGGGCGCATTGATTATCGGCGCTTTTGCCATTTTCCACGGCCTGGCCCACGGTGCTGAGCTTTCTCATTCGGTGGCGGCGCTTTCCGGTATGGTGATTGCAACGGCGTTGCTGCACGTGGCGGGGTTGGGTATCGGTTATCTGCTGGCGTCTTCGTCTACGCATAGCGGCTGGGCGCGGGTGATTGGCGGCGGTTCATCTCTGCTGGGGATCGGCCTGCTCAGCGGTATTCTTTGATAGCCTGGTGCCAACAACGGCAAATTGCTGACAGGGATGTTGGCAATAGCTGAATAATCCCTGCTAACGGCTGGATTGACGCTCACTTTTTGGTTAAATTCCAAGGGGAGTTAATGCAGGCGCTAACAGGGATTGTGGCAATGAGAAGGTTTTGGGCACTATTGACGTCTGGTTTTGTCGGTTCCTCCCCGCAGTCCCCCGATCTCGCCGGTTATCAGCCATGAAAAAAATCGGCTTCCACCATCTGTCCTTTATTCGCCATGATAAAAATGCCACTGGTGAACACCTGCTGCGGCGTATTTTGGCTGGGGATAAGGTTTTCTACACCTATAGCGACCAGTTTGCCGATATCAGCGTGCTGGATAAATTGGTTGCGGGAGAGGGGGTTTATATCGGGGCGCATCAACTGGCCGATGGTAGCTACTGGTTGCACTGGCTGGTGAGCGCGGAAAAAGGCATCCTGCAAGCCCAAGCGGCTGATGAACCAAATCCTTCCAGGCTCATCTTGCAGATGGTGGGCTCAGCAGGACTGATTGGGCTGGCGGTCTATGGGTTTACCTGGTTACCCAATCTTTGGGTGGCGGTTATTCTGATGTTGGTCTTAAGCTGCGGCGTATGGGGCTGTTTTAGCTCGTTCACCCAGTGGACGATGAACGCCAGCCGTAGGGCGCGCCAGTCGCTGCAAGGTCTGGAACAGGTGATGCATGGCGATGTTGCCCTTTGCCAAACTTCCGGCGTGCAGCCTCCTGTTCCGAGCAACGATAAACTGATGTCCGATCAGGCCATACTCTCTTGCGTACAAAGCATTGCCACCCGTGTGAGCGCCAGGCGTGAGATTATTGGCAGTGGTGAATACCAGCGGGAAGTGATCGATTACCAATTTAGCTGTAGCGCTGGGCGATTAACGTTTCGCACCGGCGTGGATCCGATGATTGAAAACCTTAACCCGCTGCTGCTGCGTGAACATCCTTTCTTCCTGGCGGCCAACGATCCAGTGACGCTGCTGATCGCCCGGCCGAGCAACGCCGTGATCGGCGTTTGCAATGAGCGGGACGGCAGCGCTTATCTCAACCGGCCAAGCGGTTTGGCGGTGTCACTGCAACGGCTTAAGTGGCTGTATAAAACTTTGCCCATTTGTTGTCTGTTTTTGATGCTGCTGCTGGTCTGTTTCACGTTGAATGACTGGTGGCACCAGGGCGGGGTGCCGGATAAATGGGATTGGCTGGACGCTGCCGACATCTTCGCTACTGTTGGCCTGCTGAGCGTAATGTTCTGCTGTGGCCTGATGCTGCTGTTGGAAGTGGCGGGGTGGTTAGCTCGCAAAGACTCAGTGAACGCGGCGGGTTTTGTCTTGGCTCGCCAAAAGCTAGCGCTGTTCAAGCGCAGCGCTGGCAAGCCTGTCTACCTGCAGGACGTGGCCTGAGAAGTCGTCACCAGAAAATAGGTTTGAATTAATGCAATTGCAGACAGGAAATCGAGTGATGATTAAAGTGATAGGTGGACTGGCGTTAGGGGTGATTTCTTTCTCCTCGCTGGCTGATTGCCAGCCGCTGCTTAACGAATTGGCTAAGCCCTTCGCCGCCAAAACGACCATGAATACCGAGCTGTCCACCTGCAAGGTGTGGCCCTATGCTCCGGAAAAAACCATAGCGGTGCTGATGCTGGAACCCAAGGAAGAGGCCCAACCCGATTTTACCGACTATGACGTCGCCGTTTTGGTGGTTGATAGCCTGACCAGCAAGGTGCTGGCCAGCAAATATCATCCCAAAGCGATTATGGATGATGCCATCTACACCAGCAGCGTGACCATCGACACTGCGCGCTACCAATTATCTCCAGCGATACGCGCCTTCGGGGTGCGTTTTATCCACCGTGGCTCCTCCTCGGTCAATCCCATCAGCATCGAACGGCTTAACCTCTATACCCTGCAAGATCAGCAAGTCAGTCTGGTGCTCAACAATCTCACCATGAATGAATATAGCGGTGAGTGGGATGGCCAGTGTGCAGGGGATTTTGCCACGACCCATCGCGCATTGGCGCTTGGCAAGAGCGCACATAACGGCTTCCAGGATCTACAACTACAGACCATGGCGACGCACAAGGAAGCCAGCAAAAAAGGGGAGGACTGCGTGGAAAGCAGCAAAGTCGTTGCCAAGACCCGCGTCGAACTCAAGTTCGATGGTAAAGCGTATCCGGTTGCACAGGATAAGCTGCTCGATCATCGTTTTTAATCCGTGCCTGGTCGTTAGCAACCATGAAAAAAATCTGCCTCTACGAACAGAGTCGTCGTGCCATGCTGCGCCCCTACGGTCGAACATGTGCGATCCCCAGACAAATCACCTCCGGCTCACCTTGTAGGAGCGCTGCATGCTGCGCCCATTAAGATATTCAATAGGTTAATGTTTGACGCCTATAAATGCCTCAGTCCTCCACCAGCACCTGTTGCAGCGCGGCTATCAGTTTGCGGTTGGCCGCTTCGCTCTTGATCGCCACCCGATAATAGTCGGCGGACAGGCCAGGGTAGTTGGCACAGTGGCGGATCAAGATGCGGTGCTGCAACAACGCCTGTTGCAGATCGTATCCGGGACGCAGGCAGCGGAGGAAAATATAGTTCGCTGCCCCTGGCCAAATGCGCAAGTGCGGCAAGGTAGCCAGCGCGTTAAACAACCAAGCACGCTGCTCTGCCAGCCATTGGTGGGTTTGCTGGATGTAATCGCGATCGTCGAGGATCACCTCGCCTGCCAGTGCTGCATAGGCATTGATGGTCCAGGGTTCGCGCAGTTGTTTCATCTGTTGTAAAGCCGCGCGATCGCTGCTGACCAGATAGCCGAGCCGCAGGCCGGGGATGGCAAAGAATTTGGTCAATGAGCGCAGGATATAAAGGCGTGAATACTCCGCCATTTGTGGGATCAGCCCCGGCGCATCTGGCAGAAAATCGATAAAGGCTTCATCAACGATCAACGCAATATTGTGCTGGCGACAGCAGGCTAGGATGGCCTGCAACAGCGCGGGGTCTGGCATCAGCCCGGTCGGATTGTTAGGGGTGGCCAGGAACAGACAGTCCGGTTGGCGCTCGGCCAGCACCTGCAGCAGCCGCTCATCGGGTTGAAAACCCCCGGCTTCATCCAGCAGGAAGTCCTCGATCTGGCAGTCAATCCGCTGCAAAGCCCGGCGGTATTCGGCAAACCCCGGCGTAAGGAGCAGCGCCGTGCGGGGGCGTAGCCGGTTCACGATGGCGTAAATCAGCTCGGTGGCCCCGTTGCCTGCCATGATATTCTCTGGCGGGCAGTGATGAACCCGCGCCAATGCCGCATGCAGACGCCGGTATTCAACGTCGGGATAGCATTCGGCGCTGGTCAGATGCTCGATAATCGCCGCCTTCAGGCTGGCGGGCATGCCCAATGGATTGATATTGGCGCTGAAATCAATAATCTCGGCCGGATCCAGACCGGTTTTCAACGCCATTTCCAGTACGTTACCACCATGTTCGCTCACGGTTTTGCTATTCCCCTGTCAAGTTTGCGTGCAGGATAACACAGCGTAATTGCCGTTGATCCGTTGCAAACTAAACCTGTCGCCCAGGTGAATGCCAGATCTTGGCGTGTATTCGCCATATCAACAGGTTATTATGGCATGGCCATTGTCGAGGCTATCGAGATGAAAACTAAGTGATAAATTGAAGCGTGGAGTTCATAGAACCCATAACGTTGTGATTAACCGTATTATTGCCAACTGGATAACCCACATCCTGAACGATGACAGGTTGTGGTTGGGAAGGGGGTTTAACTCCCCCGCAGCCCCCGCTGCTGTGATGCCGACGAATCCACTGCGCCACTGATCTGAGGATTGGGAAGGGAGTGGATGAGGATGACGCTAAGCCAGAAGACCGGCCAGTTGGTCACACATTCAACACCTTCGGTGGGAAGGGGGTTGTCATAAGATACGTGCAGCTATGTTGCACCGCCTGGTCGTATCCTGTTGACACCCAAATCCCGCCCGAGAGGTCGGGATTTTTTTATGCCATTAACCCACCATCAGGCTTTCTCAATCGCGGCTACAAGGTGCGTGTCATGACGCTGCTAGCCTGGTTCGCGGCCTTTCTGCTAGACAGTCTGTTAGGTGACCCACCGCACTGGCCGCATCCGGTGCGCTGGATCGGTAACCTGATCACGGTGCTGCAACGCGCGATCCGCCGGACTTGCCATAGCGAGAGAACGCTAAAACTTGGCGGCGGGCTGCTGTGGCTGGGCGTCGTTGGGTCGGTCTGGCTGGTCAGTTGGGGATTTTTGACGCTGATGCAGTATATCCACCCGTGGTTAGGCTGGCTGGCGGAAGTCTGGCTGATTTATACCCTGCTCGCCGGGCGCTGCCTGGAGCAGGCGGCCATGGAGGTTCACCGGGCACTGCAAAGTGCCGATCTTGAGGAGAGCCGCCACAAGCTGTCGTGGATTGTCGGGCGGGATACCTCACAACTGGAAGAGCCGCAAATCACCCGGGCGGTGGTGGAGACGGTGGCAGAAAACAGCGTGGATGGCGTAATTGCGCCGCTGTTCTTTTTGCTGATAGGTGGAGCACCGTTGGCGATGGCGTATAAAGCGGTTAACACTCTTGATTCAATGGTGGGCTATAAAACGCCGAAATACCGCGCTATCGGCTATGTGTCGGCGCGGATGGATGACTTCGCCAACTGGTTACCGGCCCGGCTTAGCTGGCTACTGCTGAGCTGTGCGGCCCGGCTGAACGGGTTGGACTATCGCCAGGCGTTACGCATTGGCTGGCGCGATCGCTATCAGCACACCAGCCCTAACTGCGCCTGGTCGGAAGCCACCGTGGCTGGAGCGCTGGGAGTGCGGCTTGGCGGTCCTAACAATTACTTTGGTCAACGGGTCGAAAAGCCGTGGATCGGTGAGGCCCGGCGGGAGATCGAGCTGGCGGATATTCCACGCAGCACTCGTCTGATGATGACGGCCTCGCTGTTGGCTCTGCTGCTGTTTGCAGCGTTGCGCCTGCTATGGCTTGGCGCTTGAAATAATAATGGTTTGCGCGGCTCAGCCAGCGCGACGTGGAGAATAAGTGATGAAACGGTGTGTGATGGTGCAGGGAACCGCATCCGATGTGGGTAAAAGCGTGCTGGTGGCCGGGCTGTGCCGGATATTTATGCAGGATGGCTATCGCTGTGCGCCGTTCAAATCGCAGAATATGGCGCTCAACTCTGGCATTACCGCCCGTGGCGAAGAGATGGGCCGGGCGCAGATCTTTCAGGCCGAAGCCGCCGGTATCGCACCCGATGTGCGGATGAACCCGGTACTGCTGAAACCGACCAGCGATTGCCAGGCGCAGGTGGTGCTGATGGGCAAAGTGGCCTGCAATATGGACGCGGTCAGCTATCACGAGTACAAGCCGCAGTTGCAGCAACAAATCAGCGAGGTGTATCACAGCCTGGCCAGCGGCTACGACATCATGGTGCTGGAGGGGGCAGGTAGCCCGGCGGAAATCAACTTGCGCGATTGCGATATCGTCAATATGGGCATGGCGGCGATCGCCGATGCGCCAGTGCTGTTGGTGGCCGATATCGATCGTGGCGGGGTATTTGCCGCTATTTACGGCACACTGGCCCTGCTGGAACCGGAAGAAAAAGCTCGGGTGAAAGGGGTGATCATCAATAAATTCCGTGGTGATATTGCCTTACTCTACTCGGGCTTGGAGCAGATCGAAGCCCTGACTGGTGTGCCAGTGCTGGGCGTGATGCCCTGGTTGAATATCGATCTGGAAGATGAGGATGGTGTGGCGTTGCAAAATGGCAAATATGCCCCGACAGGCAGCAGCCATGAGCTGGACATCGCGGTGGTACAGCTGCCCTATATGTCCAACTTTACCGATTTTAATGCCTTGGCGGCCCAGCCTGACGTAGGGCTGCGCTATGTTTCGCACCCGGCGGCGCTGGCCGGTGCCGATCTGATTATCCTGCCGGGTAGCAAAAACACCCTGGGGGATTTGCAGTGGCTACAGCACAGCGGGTTGGCGGCGGCGTTACAGGATCAGCACCGGGCCGGAGTGCAGATCGTGGGTATTTGCGGCGGCTACCAGATGCTTGGCAAGCACATTATTGATGGCGTGGAATCCGGTGTGGAACAGATGGCGGGTTTGGGATTGCTGGATGTCACCACCCGCTTCGCACCGCAAAAAGTCACAACGCAGGTGACAGCACAATGTGAGCCTGGGTTGCCCGGCCTCTGGTCTGGCTGTGGCGAGCAGGACGTCGTTGGTTATGAAATCCATATGGGCACCACCCAGCTAGGATCACAGGCTACGCCTTTCTCCCGTCTTTACCTACGTAACGGCCAACCGGACAGCGCCTTTGACGGGGCAGTTAACCCCGCCGGTAACGTACTGGGCAGCTATATTCATGGCTTATTCGACAGCGCACCTTTTTGCCGCGCGCTGCTAAACCAATTGCGCCAGCGTAAAGGGCTGCCGGTTTACGACGGCCCGGCTTTCGATTATGCCGATTATAAGCAGCAACAGTTTGATCTCTTGGCCGATAAGATGCGGGAACATATTGATATGGATAAAATTTACCGCTTGATGACCGAGCACCAGCAAACGGGGGCCCAATGATCCTGATCACCGGTGGAGCACGCAGCGGCAAAAGTTCGCTGGCCGAAAGGTTAGCGAGCGGTGTCAGTGACCGGGTGTTGTATATCGCCACGTCGGTGGTCACCGATGAGGAAATGGCTGAACGGGTCAAGCTGCATCGCCAGGCCCGGCCTGCGCATTGGCGTACCTGGGAGGGCAGCCAGCAACTGGCCAGCGTGATCGACCAACAGGCGGGGGTGGGAGATGCGGTGATCCTGGAGTGTATTACCACGCTGATCGCCAACCTGATGTTTGACCTGACCGGGGAGATGCCGGTGGAAAGCATCGACTTTGCCGTGGTTGAAACGGCAATCCAACGGCAGATCGATGATCTGCTGGCCGCCTGCGCCCGCAGCCCAGCGGCGATTTATCTGGTCACCAATGAACTGGGGATGGGCATCGTGCCGGAAAACCGTCTGGCACGGCACTTCCGTGATATTGCCGGGCGTGTTAACCAGCGTTTGGCCGCCGCCGCTGAGTCGGTGCTATTGGTAATTTCTGGTATTGAGGTCAAGATCAAATGAGTTTGCGACTGTTTTGGGCCACCCTGCAATTGATGACGCGTATCCCGTTGCCCGCCAGTTGGACACAGGGGTTAGCGATGGATAATTACCAGCGTGGCATCGTCGGTTTCCCCTTGATTGGCCTGATCGTCGGTGCAATCGGTGGCGCCGTCTTTACCCTGTTGGCTCCCTGGTGTGGGGTACCACTGGCGGCGTTGGGATACGTGCTGGCGTTGGCTCTGGTTACCGGTGCCTTCCACCTCGACGGATTGGCCGATACCTGTGACGGCGTATTTTCGGCTCGTACTCGGGAAAAAATGCTGGAGATCATGCGCGACAGTCGCCTAGGTACCAATGGTGGGTTGGCGCTGATCTTTATCGTTGTGGCCAAGGTGTTGGTGATCAGTGAACTGGCACTGCGCGGGGTACCGATGTTGGCCACGTTGGCGGCAGCAGGAGTAGCCTGCCGGAGCCTGGTGGTATTGATGATGTATCGCCAGCCTTATGCCCGTGAGGGTAACGGGCTGGGGAACCTTTACATTGGCAAGATTAGCGGTGGACAAACGCTGTTCACTCTGGCGCTGGGGACCGCTTTGGTCGCCTTGTTAGGGCATGGGCAGGGGCTGTTTGCGCTTGGCTGTGCGCTGATCTCTGTGATGTTACTGCGTACCTATCTGCACCGCCGTCTGGGCGGGCAAACCGGTGACACCCTGGGAGCGGCGATAGAAATTGCCGAGCTGGTCTTCTTACTGGCACTGCTGTGAGTGAGCGTTATGCGGCTATTTTTGGTACGACACGGGCAAACGGCGGCGAATCGGCAGGGCGTATTTTGCGGCATGACCGACTTGCCGTTGACCGAACAAGGTGAGAAGCAGGCCAGGCAGATCGCACAATGGCTGGCCGAGGTGCCTTTTACCCAGGCGATCAGCAGTGAGTTAAGACGCGCCCAACATACCGCCGAGATCGTGCTCGGGCCAAGGGAACTGGTGATCCAACCCGACGGCGGCTTTAACGAAATGAATTTTGGCGACTGGGAAATGTGCCATCACCAGGATTTACAGCAGCAGGATAGTGCTGCCTGGGCCGACTGGGTGGCGGATTGGCAGCTAGCCTGCCCGCCAGCGGGGGAGTCCTTTCCACTGTTTTCACAGAGGATTAGCCAGCAGGCCCAGCGTCTGCTGAACGAACAGGGCGATGGCGATCGTTTGCTGGTGGCGCACCAAGGTTCTCTGAGCCTGCTGCTGGCTGGGTTACTAAAGTTGCCCCCCGCCGGGATGTGGCATTTCCCGTTTACCCAGGGAACCTACAGCGTGGTGGAACTCAACCAGGGGTTTGTCACGCTAAAAGTATTTAACAGCCAGGCTCATTGGCAGCCTGCAAGCAGAGAATAAAGTTATGCAAACATTGTCATCGTTAATCGACCTGATTAAGCCGTTGGACGCGGCCGCCATGCAACAGGCAGCGGCAAAGATTGATGGCCTGCTTAAGCCACCGGGCAGCCTTGGCCGCCTGGAACAGTTGGCGACCCAGTTGGCCGGGATGCGCGGTTTTAGCGAGATGGACGCCAGCCGCAAGCAAATAATCGTCATGATGGCCGATCACGGCGTTTATGCCGAAGGGGTGGCGGTGTCACCGCGTGAAGTGACGGTGATCCAGGCGCTGAATATGGTGAAAGGCAATACCGGCGTTTGCGTATTGGCGGCCAATGCCGGTGCCGAGGTGAAGCTGGTGGATGTTGGCATCGACAGCGAACCCTTGCCGGGCCTGATCGACATGAAAGTTGGGCGCGGCAGCGGCAACATTGCGCGTGGTGCGGCAATGACGCGCCAGCAGGCGGAGGAGTTGCTGTTGGCCACGGCTCAATTGACGCTGGAACAGGCGGCGCTTGGGGTGAAGTTGTTTGGCGTTGGTGAGTTGGGGATGGCTAATACTACGCCAGCCGCGGCGTTAGTTAGCGTCTTTACCGGCCGCGATCCGCAGGAAGTGGTCGGCATTGGGGCCAATTTCCCCAGCGATCGTTTGCACCACAAGGTGGACGTGGTGCGTCGGGCGATTGAGGTAAATCAGCCGGATACCCAAGACGCGTTGGACGTGTTGGCGAAGCTGGGTGGATACGATCTGGTGGGAATGGCTGGCGTGATGCTGGGGGCTGCTGCGGCCGGTCTGCCGGTGATCCTCGATGGTTTTCTCTCTTATGCCTCTGCACTGGCGGTCTGCGGCATTGCGCCTCAGGCTCGGGATTACCTGTTGCCGTCCCATTTCTCTGCGGAGAAGGGCGCGGCTGCGGCTCTTGAGCACCTGCAATTGGCACCTTATCTGCAGCTGGACATGCGGCTGGGGGAGGGCAGCGGTGCCGCCATCGCCATGCATATCGTGGATGCCGCCTGCGTGATGTTTAATCAGATGGGATCGTTGGCGGACAGTAATATCGTTATTCCCGGTAGCGCGACCTGAACGGCTGATACCACCACCAAGGTTTCACCTTGTAGGGGCGCCGCCCGCTTAGCTAGGGTCGAACATATGCTCGACCCTGTTAATTCGACAAATTAAGCAGTTTGCAGGTTGGTTGCCCGGCCAAACAGGCGTTTAAACAGCCAGTAAATCACGCTGGCTGCCAGCAGTGAGTTAATGGTTGGCACACCCCATTCCGTCACCAGGCCGATTACGCTACCGACGATGCTGGCGATAATCGCTGCCCAGCCGATGAGCGGCGTTTGTTGCGGCAGTTGGCCAAGCTGGCGGCTGGCGTCCAGAGCATCGCGGTGGCTGCGCAGCAGGAAATAGTCCACCAGCATGACGCCGAGGATCGGTGGGAATACCACGCCCAGCACGGTCAGGAAATCCACAAACCGATCCAGGATCCCAAGAACCGAAAGCAGCGTGCCCAAAAGACCGATAATCACCGTGGTCGCGGTGTATTTCAGCTTCTTACCGGTAATCCCTTCAACCGCATTCACTACGCCCAAGGACGACGAATAGAGGTTCAGATCGTTAACGCGCAGGGTGGAGAACACGACCACCAGCAAACCGATACCGCCTGCACTCTGGGCCATGATCGTTACCACGTCTGCGGTGCCGAGCGTTTTGGCAATAAAAATCGCCAGGCCGTTAACCACGAATTCACCGGCAATAATGGTCAGCAGAGTAATGCCAAACACGTGGCGTTTGTTTTTGGAGTAACGGGTCAGGTCAGGGGTCATCAGGCTGGCGACAATGGCGCCGCCGACCACGATGGTGATGCCCGCGCTGATGGTTAACGCGTCCCCCATCGGTGCCAGCAGAATGGCCTCATGCAGTTTCTGCCCAGAGAGGACGTTATAGGAAATAAAGAACACCAGCAGGATAAACAGCGGCACCGCGATACGTGCAGTGATGCGCAGCGCTTTAAAACCAAAAGCGACCAGCACCGTCAAAAACAGGCCGGAGAGTGAGGCTGACAGCGGGAAGCCCAGGCGATCGCCCAAGGCGAAGTTAAGCGATTTGGCAAAGATGGCGTTCTGAATGCCAAACCAGCCCAACAGGCTGACGGCCACTACCAGGCCGATAAGCACCGAGCCTATGCGGCCAAAGCCACACCAGCGAGCCAGCAGGCTGCCGGAGATACCTTCTCTCATCCCGGCCAAACCCAGCCCGAACGTCACGACCCCAAAGATCAGGCTGCCAATCGAGATGGCGATAAAGGCATCGGTCAGGGTCATTGAGTTACCCAGCACGGCACCCAACATAAACTGGTCCAAGGCCGTTAGCATACCCATATGCACGATGGCGACGCTGAGGAAGGAGACCCTCTTATCCTGCGGTACCCGGCTCAGTGGGTAGTCTTCAATTTTAATCACGATAATCTCTCGTTAACGTTTAAATAAATTGGATGCCTTTTTCAATCAGGCGTACTGGAATGTAGCTGTCCAAATTCACCAGTTTGCAATACTCCTCGAACTGCTGGAGCGTATGCACATCGGCTTTTTGGTAGATGTTGTAGATTCTATTTTCTATGGTTTTATTGCTGACGTCATATAACCTGGCAATCTCTTTGTTGGTGTAGCGTTGCAGCATCAAAAATATGATATCCAACTCCGACTGGGTAAAAATCTGGATGCTGACTTCGGTGGTTAATATGCTGGGTTTTTGCTGGTTGATATATTTTAGCGGTGAAAAACTGTCCAGCGGACGGGCGTTCCACATGGTGCCAACCAGCTCTTCCTTGTCATTATAAATAGGCAGTTTTTCGCTGATAAAGGGGACCAGGCTGTCGCTACCGTACCAGAAGTGCGTCTCGATGACGGCTACGCGATCCCGCGTTCCTTCGGTTTTCCTGTCGTGTTCTTGCAAGTCGGGGGCGAACTCTGCCCAATCGGCAGGGAATTCGGCATCAAGCTTGCCCGCAATATCGAAATTGAGAGGTGTATTGGTATAAAGATAGGCCGCCTTATTCATATAAATATGGCGTGAAGATAAATCTTTAATGCCCCAAGGCTCATTTAAATGTTCCATCATGGTGATGAGACCTTTTAAATATAATTCATTGCTCTGCCAAAATGAATCCATTTGAACCCCTCATACTCCAGCGCTATTAGATGTTTTTCGCTAAATAAATGCGAGTATGGCGGTGCGCATAGCCCGCTAAGTTGCCATACGGTTGGTACCCCAGTTTTTCGTAAAATGCCTGCGCCTGAAAACTGAAGGTATCGACATAGGCCATATGGCAACCGCGCTTGACGGCTTCCTGTTCTGCCCGCAGCATCAGGTCACGGCCGTAGCCTTTTTTGCGATACTCGTCGCTTACCCAAAGGTACTGGACTTCTAATCCACCCCACCAGGTTCTGGCAACCAACCCTGCCACAATCTGCCCGCGATCGTCGGTGACGGTCAGGAATAACGGATGAATATCTACCGCATCATACTGATGGTTGTGCGCCCAGAGGCTGTCAATCACGAACTCTTCGTCCTGCGGATTTGGAGTGTCCGTTACGTTAATCTTCATGGCCAATCTTTCCTTTTCATGCTAATAATTCAAATGTTCATTAAGGTGTCTGTATTGATTAGCTTTTGTTAACATTTATTGACAATGATTACAAGGGTGTTTTTCACCTGTTTTCCTGGTGGCAAAAAATGGGTATGTTGTTGGCAAGAGAAGGGAATAATTGACCTTTCTCAAGAGTATACCGAATAGAAAATATTGTGCTTCACCAGGGATACGCCCTTTAGGGCCGAGGGTAGTGACAAGAGCAAGCTAACTTGCCAACCGCACTATTCCTCACTGAACATGTAGTAAGATTTACCATCACTTCGTAGTAATGCATTGCGCAAAGTAGCGGATTAAACTCCGCTACTTTGCCGCAAAATCCGTGCCGTTATCGTATAATTACCTGTTAAGCACCGCGTTTCGTGGTGCTCCTCGCTTCAAGTGGCTCCACTGAGGTATTATGGCCGAGCGGCCCATTTCGCGGCCAGCTTGCAACAGGTGAGAAAGTATTGATGGCATTATGAAAACACTTAAGCCACGCCGCCCTCATGGGAGGTGGATCTATTACATTCTGCACGAAGATATTCTGTGGCCATGCCCAGTCAAATGGGAGTGGGAAGAGAATTTCGAGGCATGGTTGCCTTTTTACTATTCGCCCACCCTGGAGTTTGTGGCAGGCGATCCGGCGAAAGCCGTCAAGGTGACGAAACCCCAAACGCCCGGCTTGCAGCCGAAACGCCTGGAGTACGCTTGATTCGGGGATACCCGATGATTATTCAACCATTCCCTGAGTGCCGATACTCGCCAAGCCATGCTATCCAGGCTGAAACAGTCCATCCCCAACGCACAACCGCTTTTCTGGCGGAACTCAATTGAGCAAATCGTGAACGGTACGGCGCACGTAGTGGGTCATCTGTGCCAGGTCTTCGGGCGCAACCGGGCCACCGCCAGCCATGACGACCTGTTGCTCGATCTGAGTGATCTCTTGCTCAACCCGGTTGGCGATTTGCACCTTGACGATCTTGTCTACCGATGACAGCAGAACCTTCAATACCACTTTCAGCGCAATGTTTTCGCAGAATGAATCGTAGGAGTGGGCTGTTGGCGGCGCTTCTACCGCCGGTGGCGGCATGCGTGGGGCCATAGCCTTGAAACTGTCTACATTTTCAATAATAAGATCCATGTCTCTTATTAGTTCATCAAAATCTTTAGACACTGACTTATTTCCCTTTGCAGTACGCAAAAAATAGAACGCCTGGCTTTGGTTGGCGGACAGGCGGACACAGCTTGAATCGACCGGACGTTCAACGGGTGAGCGGTAGGCTGGTCGGCATTTTAACCCTGCTCGGGTTCCGCAAACAAGATAGGGATGATTGATGGCTAGCCTTATATGTATAACTGCCATTGATGATTTTTCGCTGACCATACAAAGTGCATTGCCGCACGGAGCTCGGATAACCGGGGGGATATGATAAAAAATGCGAAGGGTATTCAGATAAACGCTTAGACCGCAACCCGACAAGCGCTGCACAGGCTAAACTTGAGGGGCAGACATTTACACCGGGAGGAGATATGGAACCCGAACGTGGCATTAAGCGAGTGATACTTTCTGATGGCGCTATCAAACATGTGGTGGTGGAAGACGCTATGGGCAACGAGCGCTCCCTGGCCGCCGTAGATTACATCTCTGAGGGGATACAGCCGCCGTTGGAAACGCTGCCGGAAGTCCCGGCCCAGGAAGAGTAAAAAGGTCCAGGAGGATTGGTTGTCAACCCTCGGCACCGGGCAGCGATTGCTGCTGCCAATCCGGCACGATATTGCCGATTGCTAGCCTTTTCCCCATACTGGCAGAAATTGTGTATTTTAGTGCACCCAGCAGGAAGGGCAAGTCAGTGTCAACGGTCAAGAAAAACTCTACTCCCACGCTGTTTCTGAAGATCAAACCCCAGGAAGCCGTACTGGTCTTTATCACCATGCTCTGGGGCGGCACTTTTTTGGCCGTGCATCAGGCGATGCTGGTCAGTGGGCCATTCTTTTTTGTCGGGCTACGTTTTGGCACCGCGACGTTGGCGCTGGTGCTGTTCTCTCTGCGTTCGCTACGCGGGATGACCTGGTACGAAATCAAGGCCGGAGTGTTTATCGGCACCTCGATCATGTTCGGCTATGGCCTGCAAACCATGGGGCTGCAAACCATCACCAGCAGCCAGTCGGCCTTTATTACTGCCATGTACGTGCCGATTGTGCCGTTATTGCAGTGGCTGGTCCTTGGGCGTATGCCGGGGATCATGTCCTGGATTGGCATTCTGCTGGCCTTCGTCGGGCTGATGCTGTTGAGCGGGCCAAGCAGTTCCAGCCTGGCATTCAGCGGCGGTGAATTCCTGACGTTGGTCAGTGCGTTGGCGATCGCCATCGAGGTGATTTTAATCGGTGCTTTTGCGGGCAAGGTCAATGTGCGGCGGGTGACCATTGGGCAGCTGGCTACTGCGTCGTTGTTATCGTTTTTGATGATGGCTCCCACCGGAGAGTCGGTTCCGGCGTTTTCCAACTATCTGCTTTACAGCGCGGTAGGGCTGGGGATCGCCAGTGCGGTGATCCAACTGACGATGAACTGGGCACAACGCAGCGTTTCACCTACCCGTGCCACGGTTATTTATGCCGGTGAACCGGTATGGGCTGGAATAGTCGGCCGTATCGCCGGTGAGCGTTTGCCTGGGTTGGCGCTGATTGGCGCAGGGTTGATTGTGCTGGGGGTGATTGTCAGTGAGTTGCGTATTCGGCGTAAACCAAAGCCGGTAGAGTTGACATAGGGGCGGGCGCTGCATGCTGCACCTGTAAAAACGCCGCGTGAGAACGCGGCGTTGCAATAACTAAGGTCAGGCCGCTTTCTTACGGCGTACAAACTGATAACCGATCCCCAGAATGATAAACCACAGTGGCGTGACGACCAGCGCCTGGCGTGTGTCCTCGCGCAGCGTCAACAGCACCAGCACGAATGCGAAGAACGCCATGCATACCCAGCACATCAACTTACCGGCAGGCATCTTGTAGATCGATTTCTGGTGCAGTGCCGGGCGTTGCTTACGGTAGACCAGATACGAGCACAGAATGATGGTCCAGACGAACATGAACAGAATGGCCGACACGGTGGTGACCAGCGTGAATACGGTCATGACGTTCGGGATCAGATAGATCAGCACCACGCCGCCCAGCAGGCAGATACAAGAGAAGGTCAGGCCGTTTGCCGGTACCGCACGTTTGGACAGGTTGGCAAAGGATTTAGGCGCATCGCCTTCCTGTGCCAGGCCGAACAGCATACGGCTGGTGGAGAACACGCCGCTGTTGGCGGAAGAGGCGGCAGAGGTCAATACCACGAAGTTGATCACGCTGGCTGCGGCTGGCAGACCAATCAGCACGAACAGCTCGACGAACGGGCTCTTATCGGCCACCACCGAATTCCAAGGCGTTACCGACATGATCACGATCAGCGCGAAGACGTAGAACATGATGATGCGGATCGGGATGGAGTTGATGGCCCGTGGCAGCACTTTTTCCGGATCTTTGGTTTCGGCCGCGGTGGTTCCCACCAGCTCGATACCCACAAAGGCAAACACCGCAATCTGGAAGCCGGCAAAGAAGCCGCTAATGCCTTTAGGGAACATGCCGCCATCATTCCATAAGTGGGAGAAGGAGGCTACGCTGCCGGTTGGGGATTCGAAGTGCATGGCCACCATGACCAGGCCGGCGATGATCAGGCCCACTATCGCGACGATTTTGATCATCGCAAACCAGAACTCCATCTCACCGAACATTTTCACCGTTGCCAGATTCAGGCTGAGCAGCAGCAACACGCACAGTAAAGAGGCGATCCATTGGGAGAGATCGGGGAACCAGAACTGCGCGTAGGCGGTAATGGCCACCACGTCGGCAATGCCGGTCACCACCCAACAGAACCAGTAAGTCCAACCGGTGAAGAACCCTGCCCAGGGGCCGAGCAGATCGGCAGCAAAGTCACTGAAAGATTTGTACTGCAGATTGGAGAGCAGTAACTCACCCATCGCGCGCATCACGAAGAACAGCATAAAGCCGATGATCATGTACACGAAGATGATGGAAGGCCCGGCCAGGCTGATGGTCTTACCGGAACCCATAAACAAACCTGTACCAATGGCACCGCCAATAGCGATCAGCTGGATATGTCGGTTTGAGAGGTTTCGCCTTAGGTGATCTTCTGATCCGGGCGTGGCGTCCACTGCTATTTTAGAATGATCTACCATCGTATGCTGTCCTGTTTTTACCTGTCATGAGTGGAATGGCGAGCTCTGAAGTGGCTCTTTTTTATCTGTATTAGCCGGTTTTTCCGACAAAAGTTAAGGTAACTCAATATCACCACCTTTGTGCAACATATTTACAACATAATAAGGTGGGATAAAAGCCGATTATTCTTTACTCAGGGGAGGCAAATCGGACGTCTAGGGGGCGGAAGATTACTCTTTACCGCGGCAAATGAACAGTGCCAGCAGTGGTTATCTCATTGATTAAACAGGGGGTTATAAAATTCGCATGAGAAAAACTAATGCTAAAAGACGGTAAAACTAATCCTGATGCCTGCTTGTGCTTGAGGGGCGTTAATAGTGGGTTTTGCGCGGGGAGCAGTTGAGTTCTAATCAGTTTATTGCTGCAGCTGGCGCGGCTTGGCAGAGGATCGCCGGGCGTGCAGCGTACATTTGGTTGGTTTTGCGGTTCAAATCACAAAAGTATAAATCATTGGTTGAGTAATGGTGGCCAAAAGGTCGAGAAGCCACCAGCTACACCTGCTGATCACAAAAGCATCATAAATAGGTACAAGCTCCCATTGGCCAGCGGTAAGCTGTGTTCATCACGGTAATACAGAGAGGGGATTGAATATGTACAAGACCATTTTAGTACCGGTAGATCTTGCTGAAGACGTATTGACTGAACATGCGCTCGAACACGTGGAGTATCTGGCCAAGATGTCTGGGGCCAAGGTGCATTTCTTCCATGCCTTGCCGGATGCTTCGGCGTTTGTGACCGCCTATTCGTTTGGCATCAAAGAGTTTGAAAATCAGGCTGAAGTGAAGGCGGTGGAGGGGTTGAAGAAGCTCATGGCGGGGATCGATCTGCCGTTGGAGCGTCTTTCTTATACCATCAGCTTCGGTTCGCCACGTGACGAGGTGTTACAACTTGCCGAGGAAATCTCAGCCGATCTGATCGTGATTGGCTCTCGCCGTCCTAGTGTCAAAACCTATCTGCTCGGCTCAAATGCGGCCGCCATTGTCCGCCACGCCAAGATCTCGGTGATGGTAGTCCGATAAGCAGTAGTTAGTCTCCATCAAACCCGGCCCGTGCCTTGCGGGCCAATTACCCCAAAGAAAACGGTGCTTGCCAGCATGCCCGTGCAGATACTGCGCGAAAGGTGAGTTAATTCCTAAACTATAGGGCTATTTATTCGCGGTACGAACAATAATGGGGTAATAAAAATCCCACAACATTATTAATGATTAAATGGGACTAATCCTATTGTTGTTTTTTCAACTAATGATTAATGCGCTAGAGTGGATGTTGGTTAAGTTAATGATAGAAAATATTCTGTTACGAAACTTATCATTCAACCGCTAAGGAGGGGGGGATTACATCGCCAAGCCGTTATCAGACCCCAAACGGGGGCCTGATAACGCACGGATTATTGGCGGTAGGCGTGCTTGATCTGCTGAATACTGTTCTTGAAGATTTCAGCCTGATCCGGGTCATCTACCTGAGCGGCAAAACGTTCCAGATTGATGATCACTTTACCGGCATCAGCCTGGCCAATTGCCTTTAATATCAACGTCAAAGTCGCTTTGAGGCAGGCAACTTCTGTGGCCAGCGCTTGCGGGTTTGCAGACGTAGTGAAGTCAACGTTGCTCATTTTATCTCCTGAATTTTAAGGCATAAGCCTGAAGTGAAATGTGAAATGTGGTTTGATGCACAACAACCCGCTGCCGACTCACCCAGGCAGACCCCGTGCCTCATTTAGGGCGCGGAGTATATCACAGCATCGGCGGTTCGTATCGCTGAGGCCGCGTGGCGAGGGCATGATGCCCGTGAGGGCTGGTTGGCAGGGCATTTTTTTACGCTAGTGGTGTAATTCCTTTGCGTACTCATTTATAGTTAGTGGCGGGGTGTGGGCTTTCAGATCGAGTGGATTTTATAAAGTAATACTGGCTTAATTCGACGTGATGAATAACTATTTCATCTGCAAGCTATTGACATTTAAGTCGGTTATTTTCTCTTGAAATGTCACCTTTTTCGCCGTCTACAACGGTTATGTATTCTGAATAAGGGTTTCCCTATAGCGGTTTGTACGTGATTAAAAATGGCGTAATTTTGTTATTTTTTTGTAATTCATATAGTTACGGGTGATAGTTGGTAGGGCGGTTATTATCTGGTTTTGTGAAAACAGCGATTATTTTTCCCGCCAGAAGGCGTAAAATGGCGTATCATGGTGGTAATGTATTAAGCCTAATAGGCTTGATGGTTTTTTATCCGCTAACCAGTGGTTTAATCGTAACAAAGGTGGCGCAGGGGTCGACAAACCCGGCCATAGTTAACCGAGAGTAAGTATTAATCTGTATTCATTCTTTGCTGAAAACCAAGTAATATCTGTTTAGATGACAGAGGCTGATTGATTGCGTTACTCCCTTATTTTGGAGAATTTTCCTTGATTAGCGTTCTTCTTGTTGATGACCACGAACTGGTGCGCGCAGGGATACGACGCATTCTTGAAGATATCAAAGGCATTAAAGTTGTTGGCGAAGCACAATGCGGTGAAGATGCCGTAAAATGGTGCCGCGGCAACTCTGTCGATATCGTTTTGATGGATATGAATATGCCGGGTATTGGGGGGCTGGAAGCCACCCGTAAGATTGTGCGTTACACGCCCGATATCAAGGTCATCATGTTGACTATTCATACTGAGAATCCGTTGCCTGCCAAGGTGATGCAGGCGGGCGCTGCTGGCTATCTGAGCAAAGGCGCAGCACCGCAAGAGGTGATTAATGCGATCCGTTCGGTACATGCCGGCCAGCGCTACATCGCTTCGGACATCGCCCAGCAAATGGCATTAAGCCAGTTGGAGCCGCAGGCGGAAAACCCGTTCAGCACCTTGTCTGAGCGTGAATTACAAATTATGTTGATGATCACTAAAGGGAAGAAAGTGAATGAGATCTCAGAACAGCTGAATCTCAGCCCTAAAACAGTGAATAGTTATCGTTATCGTATGTTCACCAAGCTGAATATCAGCGGGGATGTTGAATTGACCCACCTGGCGATCAGACACGGGCTGTTCAACGCGGAGACATTGTTAAGCAGTGAATGATCGTTTTGATGCACCGGCATTTCTTAAAACCGTAACCAGTCAGCCTGGCGTTTATCGCATGTATGATCTGACGGGGACGGTGATCTATGTGGGTAAAGCCAAGGACCTGAAAAAACGTCTCGCGAGCTATTTCCGCACTCAGGTCAGTAGCCGTAAGACGGAAACGCTGGTCAAAAATATCTCACAAATTGACGTTACCGTTACCCATACGGAAACCGAGGCGTTACTGCTGGAACATAATTATATCAAGCTGTATCAGCCCCGATATAATGTTCTGTTGCGCGACGATAAATCCTATCCGCTGATTTTTTTGAGTGCCGATAGCCACCCACGGCTGACGGTACACCGTGGTGCCAAGCATGCCAAAGGTGAATACTTTGGCCCGTTCCCCAATTCTTACGCCGTGCGTGAAACGCTGGCGCTGCTGCAAAAACTGTTCCCCGTGCGTCAATGCGATAACAGCGTCTACCGCAATCGCTCCCGTCCTTGCCTGCAGTATCAGATTGGCCGTTGTCTGGGGCCATGCGTTGCCGGTTTGGTGAGTGAGGAAGATTACCGCCAGCAAGTAGACTATGTGCGCCTGTTTTTGTCCGGTAAGGATCAGCAGGTATTGCACCAGTTGATTGCGCGGATGGAAAACGCCAGCAAACTGCTCAATTTTGAAGAAGCTGCGCGCATCCGCGATCAGATCCAGGCGGTACGGCGAGTGACAGAAAAGCAGTTTGTCTCAGGAGACAGCGACGATCTGGATGTGATCGGCGTGGCTTTCGATGCGGGTATGGCCTGCGTACACGTGCTGTTTATTCGCCAGGGCAAGGTGTTAGGCAGCCGCAGCTACTTCCCGAAAGTACCGGGTGGAACAGAACTGAGTGAAGTGGTGCAAACCTTTGTGGGCCAGTTCTATTTACAAGGCAGCCAGGCGCGCACCTTGCCGTCCGAGATCCTGCTGGACTTTATGTTACCGGAAAAAGATCTGTTGGCTAGCTCGCTAAGCGAACTGGCTGGCCGCAAGATCCAGATCCAGAGCAAGCCGCGTGGCGACCGTGCCCGCTACTTGAAGCTGGCGCGTACCAATGCTTCGACGGCGCTGGTCACCAAGCTTTCTCAGCAATCGACTATCCATCAGCGGTTGGCGGAACTGGCGAAAACGCTGAGCCTGACCGAAATAAACCGGATGGAGTGTTTCGATATCAGCCACACCATGGGAGAGCAGACCGTTGCTTCCTGCGTGGTGTTCGACAGCAATGGTCCATTGCGCTCGGAGTATCGGCGCTACAATATTACTGGCATCACGCCGGGTGATGACTATGCGGCGATGGCGCAAGTGCTGAAACGGCGCTATGGTAAAGCTCTGGAAGAGAGCAAGATCCCGGACGTCATCTTTATTGATGGCGGCAAAGGGCAACTGGGTATGGCGATTGACGTGTTCAATTCGCTGAACGTGACCTGGGACAAGCACAAACCGTTGCTGATCGGTATTGCCAAAGGCAGCGATCGCAAAGCCGGGCTGGAGACGTTGTTCTTCGTCCCTGAGGGGGAGGGGATTTCGCTACCTTCGGACTCGCCGGCACTGCACGTGATCCAGCATATTCGTGATGACTCACACAACCATGCGATCACCGGCCATCGCCAGAAACGGGCGAAAGTCAAAAACACCAGCGCCTTGGAGCTGATCGACGGTGTTGGGCCAAAACGGCGTCAGGTGCTGTTGAAGTATATGGGTGGACTTCAACCATTATTGAACGCCAGCGTTGAGGAAATTGCAAAAGTGCCGGGTATTTCACAAGCATTGGCAGAAAAGATCTACAATGCATTGAAACACTGAGGGCAATGTAGCAACATACTCTTAATTTCCACTCCAGCCAGATAGTTACCAGCATTATGCAATTGAATATACCGACTTGGCTTACCCTGTTCCGCGTAGTTTTGATCCCGTTCTTCGTCCTGGCGTTTTATCTGCCGTTCGTCTGGGCTCCGATGCTCTGTGCGGTCATTTTCGTGTTTGCTGCTGTAACCGATTGGTTTGACGGCTTTTTAGCCCGTCGCTGGAAGCAGACAACCCGCTTTGGCGCGTTCCTCGATCCGGTTGCCGATAAGGTGATGGTGGCGGTGGCCCTGGTGCTGGTAGCGGAACATTATCACACCTGGTGGATCACTCTGCCTGCGGCAACCATGATCGCCCGCGAGATCATTATCTCGTCGTTGCGCGAATGGATGGCGGAAATCGGCAAGCGCAGCAGCGTGGCGGTTTCGTGGATTGGCAAGGTGAAAACCATGGCGCAGATGATGTCATTGGTTGGCCTGTTGTGGCGGCCAGAGCCTACGGTGGAGTATCTGTCGTTCGGCTTGCTGTACATCGCCGCCGTGCTGACCTTCTGGTCAATGTTCCAATATTTGAACGCGGCACGCCGCGATTTGCTGGAACCTTGATCGAAGCGATGTAAAAATCGGCAAACGAACCCGGTGAGACAACAATTTTATTGACTCACCACGCCAGATAAGTAGAATGCATCGCATCAGACGGCAGCGGTGAGTTGCCAAAAGATTTAAAAAAATCAGCAAGTTCTGATTAAAGCGGGAATAGCTCAGTTGGTAGAGCACGACCTTGCCAAGGTCGGGGTCGCGAGTTCGAGTCTCGTTTCCCGCTCCAAATTTAGTAAAGCTGGTGATTGCGAGCTTTAGCCTGCAAAGGCAAACAGAATTAAGGCGCGTTAACAAAGCGGTTATGTAGCGGATTGCAAATCCGTCTAGTCCGGTTCGACTCCGGAACGCGCCTCCAATTTTCCCGAGCCCGGGTGGTGAAATCGGTAGACACAAGGGATTTAAAATCCCTCGGCTTATGGCTGTGCGGGTTCAAGTCCCGCCCCGGGTACCAGGAAAATAAACTAAGAATAATCAAAGCAATATGTAGTAATGTCGTACCGCCGAGAGGCGGTTTTTTTGTGCCAAAAATCCCCTTTTGCCATATCATTTCGCCATATTCTGGCCGCCGACCACTGGCACAACCGCAATTTTTCTATCATACCGCGCCGTTTGCGTCACGTTCTTGTGGCCAGATATTGCTTGTCGTACAGGCTTTCGTCCAGATCAGCAATGCCTTTTGCTTTCAAATCGTGGAACGTGCAATCGAAACTCAGGTCTGGATGTTTCTCCGATGTTGCCTTTTTAGCCTTCATCCAATGTGCGTTAAAGCTGTCCCGGGTTATACCTGGATCCCGACGGGTGGTGAAGAACGAACACGCTTAGCTACACACTGGCGCTTCAAGCCTCACTACAAATCTGCGCCTGACAGATAGGCTCGCTGAATATTTGGCGTGCAGAATTACCCCACGAAAGTTGACTTTGCTGATCGCCTATTCGGGATCTGAAGGGCACAGTGTTTTGCAACCAGGTTGAATTTATAAAATGTTGTTCTCAATTTGAACTGTATAGGATTTCTACTACATTAATAGTTCCTGTCTTATCTGATGCAGAGGAACTTATGTCTAGTGAACCACTTTTCATGAATGTTGTTAATGGCCTTGCTGAAATGTCTCCTGTTGCAAAAACGCTTGGTTGGAAATTCATTAAATACAATAGTGAAGAGAAAGAGGTACATGTTGAGTTTGAAGCAAGCGATTCACTAGCAAACCCTATAGGATGTATTCAAGGAGGGGTGCTCTCGGCAATGTTGGATGATTCAATGGGGCCAGCCATCTATATCACAATGCCTCAAGGGAAAGTTGCTATAACCATTGAGTCCAAGACTAACTTTGTAAATGCAGCTTACCCAGGGAAAATTTATGGCAGAGGACGCATTGCTCATGCAAAGAATTCGATTATATTTACCTCTGGTGAATTATTTAACGAGGCTGGGGATATTATCGCGACGGCTACTGCAACGTTCAAGGTGTTTCCTTTTGAGGTTCCGGACTCGACGTGGAAGATAGTGTCATAATATGGAGAAGAATAATTACCTAATGATATTGATTTTGGCCGCCTCCGGGCGGTTTTTGATTGACCATTACAGAGCAACTTTGCGAGGCTGCTGCGTAATGCGCAAGCAAAGCCATCAACAACCCAGACATACCGTAAACTGATAGGTTAACTGAATATGTGGTGAATGCGCAGGGGCAAGAATGTGAATATTTCAACCTGCCACATGCCGGAGATCAGCACTGGCCACCACAACCTTATAGAAAAGCTCATGCTTAGCCGCCGGGGCTTCTTTGTGCCTGAAATCCGCTTGTCGGCTAAAAATAGCACAACTAATACCCTCTATTTGGCATTAATCACTCCTTTGCTGCCTGCATCATTATCCACCCAGACATCTTCCCCCTTGAGGCGACGATCTCCTTGAATGGTATAAGTGATAGCGCCATTTTTGAACACCAGCGCACCATCAGATTTTTTTGCTTTAACCTGCTTACCGTTGACCAAGACATGATCCTTGGCATCGATACTGATTGTCGCTACCGTGGCACCCGTCTGTGGGAATGTGGCAACCCACTCACCGGTATATGGGCTGGCACTCGTGTCAGCGGCGGGGGCGGCTCCAAAACCGGCCTTGGCATTCTCGGCCTTGGTTTTGTGAATGTCACAGCCTTGGGCCTCGGTCACTTGGGTGCAGCCAGAACGTTCAAGCTGCTGGGCAAATTTTGCGTTGATGGCGTGGGCCGGGGCGATGCCAAGTAGCGTAAGTATCAGCATAACGGCTGCATTTTTTGACATTGTAGTTCCTCCCAAAATGAGCCGCTCTGTTGCCACGGATACGGACTGGATATCTCAGTGGCAGAGGGGCATATCTAAATCTAGCACTCAATAGCCCTTAACGCGATTCGACAAGCAATGACGCATTTTCTCAGTCGATGGTCGAATTCAATCACGGAGGGCTAGGCTTTTCTATCGTCGATTTATCAATTGAATGGATTCAGCCCGATTTCGTTGCCAGCGGCAACTGGTATGCTACAAGACTCGGCTATTCAATCAGGAGATGACGATGGAATTTGAAATTGAGATTATTAATCCGGCGAAACATCCAGAGCTAGCGGCCCAGCAGGTGGTTATCGAACTGATCCGCGCTGGGAAAATTGACAACTCCTTTAATGGCGCCAAAGCGTTAAATACTTACCAAAACCTGGTGGAAAAGTATAAGGCATTAGCTGCAGAGCCCGGTGCTGTTCAAGCTAAGGACAACGCTATAGAGCCTCCTGCCTCGGAGGCCAAGGTGGTTACAACGCCGAGTAAACCTGCAGTCGTTGCGGCCAAAGCAAAAAACAATGTCGACAAGGCCCCCGTAGCGGCAAAATCGAGGGCCAAGACATCGGCTCCAGCGGTTAAAGAGTCAACCGTTGCTGCAGAAGTCGTTGCCAAGCCAAAGAAAGCCAAACCAAATCCGACTACTGCCAAGAAAAAATAATCCTTCTATGCGCGGAGGTTCCAACTTTCGCGCAGCTTATTCAAAATTGGGCGCAGCGTGCAGCGCCCCTACGCCTTGAGTCGGTTGAAGTTTGCCAGCTCATGCGTGACTCGTTATCAAACGACTATTTCGTCGAGACTATGCTGATGCCTTCTGCCGGTAGCGGCAGCGCCGTTTTATAACGCACCTGCTTGAGGGCAAAGCTGGAGCGGATGTTGGCTACGCCCGGGATCTTGGTCAGATGATCCAGAATAAAACGCTCAAGTGCGCGAATATCGGGCACCAATACCCGCAGCAGGTAGTCTGCATCGCCCGTCATCAGATAACACTCCATCACTTCTGGCCGCTGATCAATGGCTTGTTCAAAGTTGCTGAGCGCACCTTCCACCTGCTTTTCCAAACTCACCTGAATAAATACGTTCACATGGAGCCCTAGCACCGCCGGTTCCAGTAAGGTTACTTGTCCCCTGATGATGCCCAACTCCTCCATGGCTTTTACACGGTTGAAGCAAGGGGTTGGGGAGAGATTGACCGAACGGGCAAGCTCGGCATTGGTGATCCGCGAGTTCGTCTGCATCGAGTTGAGAATGGCCACGTCTGTGCGATCAAGCTTCTTCATATGAGAAAATTTACCCTTAAAATGTGATTTATGAGGTTAAAGTGACTCATAAAAACCGATTTGATGAACATAATAAGAGAAAGTTTCCCCGGTTATCCAGATAAAATTGGCATGTTGAATAAATGGATGAGAAACCGCTGTGGATACTGAGGGTAAATACTTAACCGGCTCGCCAAGCGTGTCGAGCTACGCGCCCGATAGCGTGAAAATCAAAGGCGTCCTGCTGTTGGTTGGGGCTATTGTGATTTGGGGGGCGAACTGGCCGGTGATGAAGGCTGGGCTTTCTCATATGACGCCGATTTGGCTTTCTACCACCCGATTTGTCAGTGGCGCGCTGTGCCTGTTTGCTCTGCAGATATTGACCAAAAAGCTGCGATTCCCGCCACGCAAGGATTGGCCGTTGGTGGCGAGCGTGGGGCTGCTGCAAATGCTGACATTTACCGTGCTCGGTGCCTTTGCCATGACCGAAGTACCTGCTGGCCGATCCGCAATCCTGGCTTACACTACGCCGCTCTGGGTCATGCCTATCGCAGTGTTGTTTTTCCGGCAGTCGCTTTCACGTCGGCAACTGATGGGATCGTTGCTGGGTGGTGTAGGGGTCATTGTGCTGTTCAACCCGTTCACGTTTAACTGGGGCGATAAGGCTCTCATCGTGGCGAACCTGATGTTGCTTACGGCCTCTTTTGCCTGGGCGATGTGCATTTTGCACCTGCGTTATCATAAAGGGGTGTGCAGCGCATATGAGCTTGCTCCCTGGCAGATGCTGTTGGCAAGCGTACCGTTAGCACTGATGGCTCGGGTTTTCGAAGGGCCATATACAGGCGATGGTTCTACATCGTTAATCGAAATACTGCTGTTTATGGGGCCGCTGGCGACCGCGTTCTGCTTTGTTGCGGTGAATGCCGCCAGCATGTGGTTGTCGAGCACCAGCATGTCGACGGCGATGCTCGGGGTGCCGGTGATAGGCTTACTGATGTCCGTTGTCTTCCTGGGGGAGCAATTGACTCTCACGCTGGGTATTGGCCTGCTGGTCATTATGTCGGGTATTTTTATTGTGACGGTAAAGCCATCGGCAAGAGGCATTAAGACTCAGTAGGGGCGCTGCATGTGAACTGAACCCCAAATGTTGGACAAACATCTCCAATGCTGCGCCCGTAAGTAAACATGGCCAAGTTAGCTTGGCCAGCTTATGGGACTGCTCTAGTAATTCTCGCCAACCTTTCTCTGCTGGACCGAAAGGGCTATCAACATCAACCCCGTAAGCAATGAGATACCAATGATTAATTTCCAGGCATCCAGGTAGCCATAGCTTTGTATATACGCCCCCATCAAGATATAGGTAGGCATCAGGCCCAGGCTCCTAATGGTGGTCACTATCCCGCTGATGCGTCCACGATGGCTGCGTGGGGAGTTATTGGCTAAATAGATCCCTTCCTTGGTGACGAGCAAGATCTCGCCGATGGTAAGAAAGAACCAGGCAATAAACTGCATGGCAACCAGAGGGTATAGCATGGTAATGCCATATCCCAGTGCCAACGCCAACGCGGAAATGGCCAGGCTTTTAATGTCGCAGATGTTGATGGTCATTCTGATAATCAGCGGTGTCATCACCACTACCAAAATGCTGGCGGAGGTCATTAACTGGCCAAACAAGACCGGCCCTTGTTGGCCAAAAATATGGCTAAGGTAGAGCGGGGTGGTCATGGTCATTTGGTTTAACGAAAACCACAGCAGCATACATAACACGCCGAATACCAGCAGCCGAGGCCTTTGCTTGAACACCTGCCATACCGAAGCATCTGTGGCTTTTTCCAGTTCGGAGTGTTCTCGATGGTTTGTTACCCGACCGTCGGCAGGATTGGCTACGTACAATAAAACGATGGCTACGCCTATCAGGCCGGCGAGGCCATTACCCCAAAAAATCCAGGCGGTGTAGTTCCAGAAAAGATAGCCAGCCAGAACCGGTCCAACGCCAGAGCCCAGGTTGTAGGCAAGATAGCTTAACGACATCACCGCATTGCGATTGGCTGGTGTGGATAGATCGGCGACAAGGGCATTACTTGCCGGGAGAGCTACACCAAAAAAGAAGTAGCTGACAAAAAGCAATGCCGGTAGCAGAGTATGCCAATCGGCAAAGAAACCGCTCACGACCAAGATTATCGAACCAACGATCTCCCCCCAAATCATCATGTTCTTATGGCCGAAACTATCGGACATCTTGCCGCCGACCAGATTCCCCAAAAGATAGAATGCGGTGACTCCCATCGCCAGGCCGCCTGCTATGGTTGTTGAATAGCCTAGTTTTTGCGTTAGCAGCAGAACCATGAACGGTATGATGAAATTGCCAAGGCCAAGAACAAACCTGGCTAAGGCAATAAAATAGACGTCGTTTGGCAACCCTTGGTACATGGCGACGGGATTGAAAGTTCGGCCGGGCAAGAGCACCCCCTTAATTATTACTGTTGAAGTTAGGGGCGCAGAGCATTGAGGTATCCGAACCTGATAACTGCGTCATTCCTGAAAAGTCATGGCAAATTAGCATGTTCGTGGGGGGAAGCAAACAGAACGAACGAGGCAACGGACAGAATCTTAACCGGCTCGTAATACGCCCGTTGAGAGAAATAAAAAGGCCAGAGTCGTTACGCTAACGAGCTCTGGCCTGTTTGTTCAGCGTGGAGAATTAATCCAGTTTTGGATGCTGGTCGATCAGCGTTTGCTTTTTCTTCTCCAAATCGGCGATTTGCTGGCTGATATCTTCGACTTTCTGCTCGATATTATCGTAAGTTTCCTGCAGCAGCTCTTTGGCTTCTGAGCGGTCAGAGGCGGCAGGAGCAGCACCGCGCAGCGGCTTGTTAGCCGTTTCTTTCATATACAGGCCGGTAACCAGACCAATCGCTGCCACTACCATCAGATAATAGGCTGGCATATACAGGTTGCCGGTGGTTTCGACCAGCCAGGCGGCCAGCGTTGGTGTGACACCTGCAATCAGTACCGAGATATTGAATGAAATCGCCAGCGCGCTGTAACGGATGTGCGTTGGGAACATCGCAGGCAGAATGGAGGCCATCACTCCGATAAAGGAGTTGAGCAACACGGCCAGTATCAACAGACCAACAAAAATCAGGCCAATAACGTTACTGTTGATCAAGATAAAGCTAGGGATGGCCAGCAACAGCAGGCCGACGCTACCGCCAATGATGAAGGGTCTACGGCCAATGCGGTCGCTGGTCATGCCGACCAGTGGCTGGACGAACAACATACCTAGCATGATGGCAATGATAATCAGCACGCCGTGGTCTTCGGAATAGTGCAGATTATGCGACAGGTAGCTTGGCATGTAGGTCAGCAGCATGTAGTAGGTCACGTTGGTCGAGATCACGATACCTACGCACACCAGCAGGCTTCTCCAGTGCTTGGTGGCGATCTCTTTGAACGAGGTCTTCGGCGGGTTCTCAATGGCCGCACGATCGTTCTGTTCCATTTTGTCCATATGCTGCTGGAACGCTGGCGTTTCTTCCAAGGCGTGGCGCAGATACAGGCCAATCACACCCAGCGGTGCTGCCAGGAAGAACGGAATACGCCAGCCCCAGTCGAGGAAGTTGGCCTCACCCACGATGCTGGAGATAAGTACCACCACACCAGCCCCTAATACGAAGCCGGCGATGGAGCCAAAGTCGAGCCAGCTGCCCATAAATCCGCGTTTACGGTCTGGTGAATACTCGGCCACAAAGATGGCTGCGCCAGAATACTCCCCACCGACGGAGAAGCCCTGTGCCAGTTTGGCCAGCAACAGCAGGATAGGGGCCCAGATGCCAATTGAGGCGTGGGACGGGATCAGGCCGATACAGAAGGTACTGATCGCCATAATAATGATGGTGATGGATAACACTTTCTGGCGGCCGAATTTATCGCCCATGGCACCGAAGAAGACGCCGCCCAAAGGACGTACCAGGAAAGGAACCGAGAAGGTGGCCAGAGCGGCAATCATCTGCACGCCGGGCGTGGCGCCAGGGAAGAACACCTGGCCAAGTGCGTAGGCGACAAAGCCGTAAACACCGAAGTCAAACCATTCCATGGCGTTGCCTAATGCGGCGGCGGTAATGGCTTTCTTTAACTTGCTGTCATCAATAATAGTGATGTCATTAATCTGTAGTGGTTTATGCCTTTTTTTTCTTAGCTTCATAAATCATCCCATGCAAAATTGATCGTCGGCGAGTTCGTCGGCCCGCTCATTTTTATTGGTCAAGATATCAGTCAGGCTAATGTCACCTTTGTTTTGCAGATTGTCCTCGTGGTTTTTTTCTGAGAGTCTCATCACAATAAATAGGGTTTTAAACAAAAAAGGTCATCCTTAGGATTAGTTTTTCTTGTCATATAGCTTAGCGTTATCTGGGATTTGAATCAAATCGAGTAAAAAATGTTATGTTTTTCAGAGGCTTTTACTGCAGGATTATCTGAGGGATGGACCAATTTTCATCAATAAAGGGTGCTAAAAAGTGTTCAGCATGTCTGCGAACACCTGTCTACAATGTCCCCGAACAGTACAGGAATGATACAGGGTTAAGGCCCCCTCACAGAGGTAAGAGAAGGGGGCTGCTAAAGTTCGCCTGGTTAAGGCTTGCCGTCATAACCATCCCAGTAAGTGGCGATAGCATTTTCGAGCAGGATCTCGCGCTGTTTTTTCGGCGAGTCAGCCGTATAGGATTGATTAAACATCATCGCCTTTTGCTCTGACTCAGGTAAAAAATCAGGGCTGCGGAACCCATTCACTCTTTGCTGTGCCTGTTCGCGGGTCAGTCCATCCTGGCGATCTTTTTTTCCTGCCTGGTAGAACTGCTCGAAGAACGGGATGGCGGTTTTGGCTGACTTCGAGATATTGGTCTGTGTGTTGGGGTCGAAATGCGCATTCGCCAACTGATAAGTGGCATGGCGGGCGTGTCTTTCAACGCTGCTTTGTGAGGCAGTACAAGCGCAAAGTAATAACGTGGCTAACAACGGGATAGAACGATAACGTTTTGATGGCATGTGATGCTCCTTGTTATAGGTATTGAAGGTTCCAGAGGATGTCCCTCTATCCTATCCCAGTAGCAACACATTGAAACCCATCATGATAGCGCAACCCTTGCTACACTTATTACAGGCAGCGTTGCCTGGTGAGTGGAGGTGGATATGTCTGATACCGAACTGCTTCAAGTGCTTTTGCAGCGTATAGAGGCATTGGAAGCCCGTGAACAGGCACTCATTGCGGCCTCCAATGCCTACCAGGCAATCATCACCACCCTATTGGGCAATATGGATAAAACAGCGTGCGACAAGGTGATTTCGATGATCGATCAGGCACATGAAATCGCCTATGTACGCGCTGCGCATCGCTGTGACGAACCGCAGAAACGTAAAATCAAGCAGGCGGATGATGTTGCGCAGCGTATGTTTATGGTCGCTCAGGGGCAGGGAAGGGCATCACAGTCACGTTGATCCTATAACAGTTTGCGGCGAATAATGCAGGAATTGATCTACCTCAATAAACTGTCATTGTGATAGCTTGGGCTGAGATTGGTGATAGTCACGATGCGCTGAGGCATTAAGGTATGGCGATGGATACGATTAAGAACATCCTGGTTGCAGAGATAGAACAGATTAACCGGCGGGAAGGGCGTGACGGCAAGCCGCGTTTCAACAGCGAGTTTGCACGTACCCACCGTTGGCTGTGCTTTGCCATGTTCGCTGGCTATTTTGCGGTGATTGCGGTGATGTACCCGGTGCCCTATATGGGGCTGTATTCGTTCCTGGGTTTTACTGCCTTTGTGTTGTTTATGTTTGCCATGCTGCTGATTGAAATCAAACCGGTTTACCGCTTCGAGGACATCGGCGTGCTGGATCTGCGAGTTTGTTACAATGGGGAATGGTACTTTACGCGCGCACTGTCGCCGCAGGCTATCCAGGCGCTGTTGAACGAACCTACGGTGAGCTCGGTGTTGAAAACGCGTATGCAGGAAATCATCGCCAACAAGGGCGAGATTGATTTCTATGACGTTTACGATCTGGCCTATGCCAAAAGGTTAGCCACCCCGTCAGCGCCGCAGGCCGCGCTGAGCTGAATAGGTTGCACCGTTGTCGAGGTTGGCTATAATAGTTGTTGGTCATGAGACTATTCTTAGGAAATAGCGATGAGTGATGATATTTTTGATTTTGACATTGATGATGAATTAGCCAAAGCGGAAAAAAATGCGGCGCAGAAGGCCAGGGAAGTTCCTGAGATTTTCGAGGATGAAGAAGACTGCGAAGGCTGCAAAATCTGATTGAATTGCCAAAAAAACCGCCGCGGCGGTTTTTTTATGCCCGCTCGCCAGACATTGCCTCAATCCAGCACAAAACCCCAGACCAACAGTCCGGCCACGGTGACGAGGCACAGGGCAGAAACGGTCAGCAGCACTTTTCCCAGTAAATCTTTCTCTTGTTGTTTTTGCATCAGGTTACATCATCCAAATAGTATTCGATGGACCAAATCGGCGATACCCAAATCCAGTAAGGCAACGCTTAAAGCGATGACGGTCAAGGCTGAAAAGAACTTCGCTTTGCTGCTCAAGATCTTATCCGACGGTTGATGTACCGCAAACGGCCCACCTCAACGCTGAGGTGGGCATTAATGACTGTCATTAAGAGTTTTCCGGGCCGGATTAGTTCCCGCAACGGCATGGTTAATGGCGATTAACGGGTTAATCGGTAACGATCTTGACGCCTATCTTGCTGATTTGATTAGCATCCATCTCCGCGATAGTCCAGGTCAATCCATCCCATTCCACCTGATCCCCCACCACGGCTTCGCCCCCGATTAACCGGGTGACAAACTGGCCGAGCGTTTGCTGATCGTCCACGCCTTCTTGCAGATTCAGGCCGTAGACCTGAGAGATATCACTCAGGCGCGCATCGGATTGCAGAATGAAATCGCCGAAGAACCGCTCATCCAGCGTAACCGTAGGCGCCTGGCTGAACAGTTTACCCAACGCAGGCAGATCGTGTTCATGGCCAATAACGCATAGGGTATCGCCCTCCAGCAAGCGGGTGCTGCCGCTCGGGTGTAACAGTTCTTTCCCACGGAACAGCGCGGCAATGTGCGTTCCCGGCGGCATCTTGAGTTCGCGCAGCGCCGCGCCAACGCACCAGTTCTCTGCGCTTAGCTGATAGACAAACTGCTCCCATTGGTTTTCCTGATGAACATCCAGCCCCACGCGGGAAATCGGGGCCAATGCCGGTGGCACCACCACCTTGGCCTTTTTGGCGGCAAAGGACAGCGAAGTGCCCTGCAACAGCAGTGAAACCAACACCACAAAGAACGCGACGTTAAAGAACAGATTGGCATTGGGTAGCCCGGCCATCATCGGAAACACCGCCAGGATCACCGGTACCGCGCCGCGTAACCCCACCCAGGAGATAAACATGCGTTCGCGCAGGTTGAAGTTGCGAAACGGCAGCAGGCCGATAAACACCGAAATCGGGCGGGCAAACAGGATCATCCATAGCGAGAGCAGCAGGGCAGGGATGGCGATTGGTAACAGGTCGTGCGGGTTAAGCAACAGCCCAAGCACCAGGAACATACCGATCTGGCTCAGCCAGGCCAGGCCGTCGAAGGTTTGCACAATGCCGTGGTAGTTACGGATTGGACGGTTACCCAGCAGCAGGCCGCACAGATAGACCGCCAGAATGCCACTGCCATCCAGAGCGGTAGTCAGGGCAAAGATCAAGATGCCGCCGCTCACCGCCAGCAGCGGATACAGCCCTTCCGCCAACTTGATGTGATTGATCAGCGTTATCAGCAACCACCCGCCGCCCAGGCCGAGTACGATACCCATACCGAATTGCTGCAAGAGATGGACGATGAACATCCAGCTTAACGAGGTTTCGCCAGCGGAAATCATGGCAATCAAGGTGATGGTTAAAAACACCGCCATCGGGTCGTTACTGCCGGACTCAATTTCCAGCGTCGCGCTGACACGCTCGTTCAGCCCTTTGCCACCCAACAGTGAAAACACCGCTGCCGCATCGGTCGATCCAATAATGGCACCGATCAGCAGCCCCTGGATCAAATCGAGGTTAAACAGCCAGGCGGCGGCCAGGCCCGTCAGACCTGCGGTGATCAGTACGCCGATGGTGGCCAGTGACAATGCGGGCCATAGCGCGACACGGAAGGAGCTGACGCGGGTACGCATCCCGCCATCGAGCAGGATCACCGCCAGAGCCAGGTTGCTGACCAGATAGGCGACGGGATAGTTATCGAAGGCGATGCCTCCGGGGCCGTCAACACCGGCCAGCATGCCTATCGCCAGAAAGATCACCAGAATGGGAATACCCAGGCGCGAAGAGAAAGAACTGAGCAGAATACTTGCTCCCACCAACACGGCACCGATGATGAACAAGCTATTGATCGTGCTGGCATCCAAAATAATGTTCTCCTGCGAGTTGAGCTGAAAGGTGGGGCGCCAAAGCAATGACACCGGGTCATAATAGCCTGTTTTTCCTGTGCAACGCCAAGGCTGATTGCCAAAAAAACGGTGTCATTATGGCTGGTTGCCGCAAAATTTGATGAAAGGAGAGGTGAAATGTGGGTATTGCGGCTTTTGTGCCTATTTATCAGCTCATTGAGGACGGTAGGAAACAGGTTATTGATGAAAAACCATTAACCCCCCAGCAGGAGGCTTAATGGTTTGCAGGCGGGAGGTTAGTGATCGAGTGATTGCAGGGCACGCTTGATTAATTCGGCTGCCAGTTTCCTTTCGGCCTCAGAGATCCCGTCCAGGTTGAGGCTGGAAAGCTCGGTTACCAATACGCTGCGATCTTTGCCGCTGATGGAAGAATCCAGTGCGGACAGCAGTCTACCCAAGATTTTCAGTAGTGTGGCGTTTTCTGCTACGGCTTCGGTTGCCGCGGTCGGTTTATCGGTCATTAAAAATCCTCTCTGTCGTGACGGAAGGGAAATGTTACCGGCGCACGCGATGGTGATGCGCCATCCCTTAGGGTTCGTGAGCCCAATCGCTACCGTAAGGCAGGGATGTGGATTTTTTCTTATGCACTGTAGTTATAACAAGTCACTGCAATATGCTCCAGCACAACTTTGCATCAACGGGTCGCGATAGGTTGAGCAATATGTGCGCTGACCACCGATCAATTATAGCTAAGCGGTCACAGCATGCGGCGCACTTACGAGGGGGGAGTGTCATGTTAGCAGGGCGCTGCAGGCAACGCCCTTACACGGGAGGTTAGGCTTTACCAGAGAACAGGAAGCGTAACAGCGGGATGCGCTTGTGCAACTCATATAACAGGAAGGCGCAAGCAAAGACGAACACCAGGCCCAGTAGGAAACCCAGCAGATTATTATCGATCAGCGGAGTCACGAAGGCGCCGTATATCAGCGTCAGCGGATGGTGAACCAGATAGATAAACAGCGAAGCGTTGACCAGATAGGTAATGCGAGGCGAATGGAAATCGAGCAGCGCATGGCCAAATGCGAACACCACGTTGGCCATCAGGACCCCGAGCACGGCTTTGATCATGATTTCCAGTTCAAACCCAAAACTGCTGTGCGCCAGCAGTTTCTGGTTGAGCATGTAGGCTACCAACAGCAGCAGTGAGCCCAGTACGGCTGGCCACGAGGGCTTGAGGAACACCGCTTTCAGCCATGAGTACTTAAACGCGTAGGCACCCACAATGAAGAACGGCAGGTAGAACAGGGTTTCCATCACCACGAAGTTGAACAGGCCGTTAGACAGTAAATGCGGGGCGGTGATTAAAATAATGCGATGAAACACGCCGTATATAAAGGCATACAATAAAAACCACAATGAGATATTGCTGAGATTGGTCATTTTATTTATTGGCCGCGGTGCCATCGGCGTTTTTATAGCCTTAATTTTTTTAAACAGATAAAAACAGGCGCAGGTCAATAAGCACAAGGTTAATAAAAACCACAGATGGGAGACCAACTCCCAGACCGCCACGTTTATTTTTTGATAAGGGGTAAAATCATCCCAGCCGGCTAATTTATCGGTGTAGTTCTTGAGTAAAAAAAACTGTGGCAGGGTAATCAATGGGATAGAGCTCAACAGCGGAATGGCAACCCGCTCCAGGCGTACCTTCAACCAGCGGTGGCTATCATAGCGTTCGTACAGCATGTAGGAAAAGTAGCCGGAGATGATGAAGAACACCTGCATGCGAAAGGCGTGAATAAAGTCGTTCAGCACCGTTAGCGAAAACGACGGGGTCGTGCTGTTTACCGCCCACGAGTGGCTGGAGTAAATCAGAGAAAGATGAAAAGGAATGCCCAGCAGCATCAAATAGGCCCGGATCGAATCCAGGAAAAACTCGCGCTGGTTAGTGCTGTTAGTCATAGGTTACCGCTGGTGGTTGCATCAGGGGAGTGTAAACCCGCTTAATAAGTCGGCAATGGGGTAATCGCAAACTCAAACCCTACTATAGCGACCGACATTTTTCCATAGCGTCTTGGAGCACGGCTTGCTACGCTGCACAACTGCTTAAACTCTAAGCCGTAAACATCAGCACACGTTTATCATGTTGTCGGCGAGCAGAATAATCCATTAATATGGATTTTGAATATTTTGAGCACACGAATAGGGGGGGATGTGCTAGTAAATCTATTATCAAAAAAACCACGCGCCACGAGCGTACGTTGGTTAGGTGCTACCGTTTTATGCACGTTGTTGAGTTCGCAGGCATGGGCTTTTTCTATCGACGATGTGGCCAAACAGGCACAGGATCTGGCAGGAAAAGGCTTTGAAGCCCCGAAGAGCAACCTTCCTTCTCAGTTTCGCGATATGAAGTTCGCGGACTATCAGCAGATCCAGTTCAATCACGATAAAGCCGTGTGGAGCAAGCTGAAAACCCCTTTCAAGCTTGAGTTCTACCATCAAGGGATGTACTTCGACACGCCGGTGACCATCAACGAGGTTACGGCCACCACCGTCAAAGAGATCAAATACAGCCCGGACTATTTCAACTTTGGTCCCGTCAAGCACGATCCCGACTCGGTAAAGAAACTCGGTTTCGCCGGGTTTAAAGTGCTCTATCCGGTCAACAGTGCGGATAAGAACGACGAAATCATGAGCATGCTGGGCGCCAGCTACTTCCGCGTGGTGGGTAAAGGGCAGGTTTATGGGCTTTCTGCCCGTGGGCTGGCTATTGATACTGCCTTGCCATCTGGCGAAGAGTTCCCGCGTTTCCGCGAGTTCTGGATCGAACGTCCTAAGCAGGGCGACAAACATCTGGTGATTTATGCCTTGCTGGATTCTCCGCGTGCCACCGGCGCTTATCGTTTTGTGGTTTACCCCGGCCGCGATACCACGGTAGATGTCCAGTCCAAAGTGTTCCTGCGCGACAAAGTGGGCAAGTTGGGTATGGCACCGTTGACCAGCATGTTCCTGTTTGGGCCGAGCAATCCTTCGCCAACGCTGAATTACCGCCCGGCGCTGCATGACTCCAACGGTCTGTCTATCCATGCTGGTAACGGCGAGTGGATCTGGCGTCCGCTGAACAATCCTAAGCACCTGTCGGTCAGCACTTACAGCATCGAAAACCCGAAAGGTTTTGGTCTGCTGCAGCGTGGCCGTGATTTCCGTGACTACCAGGACCTGGACGATCGTTACGATCTGCGTCCAAGCGCCTGGGTTGAGCCGCGCGGCGATTGGGGCAAGGGCAAGGTTGAGCTGGTAGAGATCCCAACTGCGGATGAAACCAACGATAACATCGTGGCGTTCTGGACGCCGGACGTGTTGCCTGATGCAAAAACGCCGTTGGCATTGAACTACCGCCTGTACTTCACCCGCGACGAAGAGAAGCTGCATTCACAGGATATCGGCTACGTGGGTAAAACCATGCGTTCAACCGGTGATGTGAAGCAGTCAAACCTGATCCGCGAGCCGGACGGCAGCGTGGCGTTCCTGGTTGACTTCGTCGGCCCGGCACTGAAAACGCTGGATGCCAATACGCCGGTAGCTTCTCAGATCAGCATTGGTGACAACGGCGAAATGGTGGAAAACAGCGTTCGCTATAATCCGGTCACCAAAGGCTGGCGTTTGACGGTGCGTTTGAAAGTGAAAGACGAGAAACAGCCGGTAGAAATGCGTGCTGCGTTGGTCAACGGTGACAAGACCCTGACGGAAACCTGGAGCTATCAGCTACCTGCCAATGAATAAGTCTACTGAAACTGCCCAGGAATATCTTGCGGCAATGCCCCTGACCGATGAGCGGTCAGGGGTGCTCAAACAACAAATGATGGCGGGTGATACCGATACCCCGGCACTGGAGGCTTTGCATCGTCAGATGGGAGCCTCTGATGTCAATGTAGCATCGCTGCCTGCCGATGACATTGCCCTGGCCTCGGTCAAGGCACGCATCAGCCAGGCTTGGCCGGATGCCGTCGATGACGACGATTTTGATTGTGACCCGGAAGGGCGCACCATCCTGAAAGCCACGCCGCCGATAAAACGTACCACCATGTTCCCTGAAGCCTGGCGCACCAACCCGGTGGGGCGTTTCTGGGATACTCTGCTGGGTCGTAAGACGCACAATCGTCATGCCAGCAAAGAAGAAGCCGAGGCGGAAAACCGCTGGCGTATTGTCGGTTCAATGCGCCGTTACGTGCTGTTGATCCTGATGTTGGTGCAAACCGGCATCGCCACTTGGTACATGAAAACCATCCTGCCTTATCAGGGCTGGGCGCTGATCGATCCTATCGCCATGTTCGATCAGGATCTGATGCAGTCGATGTTGCAAATATTACCGTATCTTTTGCAGACCGGTATTCTGATCCTGTTTGCCATTCTGTTCTGCTGGGTCTCTGCCGGCTTCTGGACGGCGCTGATGGGGTTCCTGCAACTGCTGATTGGCAAAGATAAATACAGCATCTCTTCGACTATCAAAGGTGATGAGCCGATCGATCCAGCGCACCGTACCGCGTTGATCATGCCGATCTGTAACGAAGACGTTGAACGGGTATTTGCCGGGTTGCGGGCAACCTACGAATCGGTGAAGGCGACCGGTCAGCTTGAGCATTTCGATATCTATGTGCTGAGCGACAGTTACGATCCCGATATCTGCGTCGCCGAACAGAAAGCCTGGATGGAGCTGTGCCGCGATGTTGAGGGCCACGGACGTATCTTCTACCGCCGTCGCCGCCGCCGTGTTAAACGCAAGAGCGGCAACATCGACGACTTCTGCCGTCGTTGGGGCGGTGAGTACAGCTACATGGTGATCCTGGACGCGGACAGCGTGATGAGCGGCGAGTGCCTCACCGGCCTGGTACGCTTGATGGAAGCCAACCCGAACGCCGGTATCATCCAGTCTGCGCCAAAAGCCTCAGGCATGGATACGCTGTATGCTCGTGTGCAGCAGTTCGCCACGCGTCTCTATGGCCCGTTGTTCACCGCTGGTCTGCACTTCTGGCAGTTGGGCGAATCCCATTACTGGGGCCATAACGCCATCATCCGGGTGAAACCCTTCATCGAGCACTGCGCGTTGGCACCGTTGCCGGGTGAGGGCTCGTTTGCTGGCTCCATTCTCTCCCATGACTTTGTAGAAGCCGCATTGATGCGTCGTGCTGGCTGGGGCGTTTGGATAGCCTACGATCTGCCGGGCAGTTATGAAGAGTTACCGCCTAACCTGCTGGACGAGCTGAAACGCGACCGCCGCTGGTGTCATGGTAACCTGATGAACTTCCGCCTGTTCCTGGTAAAAGGCATGCATCCGGTACACCGCGCGGTGTTCCTGACTGGGGTAATGTCCTACCTGTCGGCACCGTTGTGGTTTATGTTCCTGGCGCTGTCCACCGCGTTGCAGATAGTGCATACGCTGGTGGAACCGCAATACTTCCTGCAACCCCGGCAGTTGTTCCCGGTGTGGCCACAGTGGAAGCCAGAACTGGCGATTGCGCTGTTCTCCACCACCATGGTGCTGCTGTTCCTGCCGAAGTTGCTGAGCATCGTGTTGGTCTGGGCAAAAGGTTCGAAGCAATACGGCGGGCCGATCCGGCTGCTGATTTCCATGCTGATGGAAGTGATGTTCTCAGTGCTGTTGGCGCCGGTGCGCATGCTGTTCCACACCGTGTTTGTGGTCAGCGCCTTCCTGGGCTGGGAAGTGGTGTGGAACTCGCCGCAGCGTGATGATGATGACACCCCTTGGGGAGAGGCCTTCAAGCGTCACGGTTCGCAAATGCTGCTGGGGCTGGTTTGGGGCGGCGGTATGGCATTGCTGGATCTGAACTTCCTGTGGTGGCTGTCACCGATCGTCTTCTCGCTGATCCTGTCACCGTTTGTTTCGGCGCTGTCGAGCCGCGCAACGCTCGGTCTCAAGAGCAAGCGAGCCAAGCTGTTCCTGATCCCGGAAGAATACGATCCGCCGCGTGAACTGGTTGCCACAGACACCTATCTGCAGCTTAATCGCCAGCGTGCCTTGCGCAATGGCTTTATGCATGCGGCGGTAGACCCGTCCTTCAACGCCTTGGCTGCCGCTCTGGCAACGGCTCGTCACCATCTGCGTACTATTATCGATCGGACGCGGGAAGAGCGGGTGAACGAGGCGCTGGAAGTGGGACCAGAGAAGTTGGCGAAAGCCAAACGCCTTGAGCTGTTAAGCGATCCGGTAGCGTTATCACGCCTGCATCAGCGCATTTGGCTGCTGCCGCAGGGCGAGGCCTGGCGCGAACATTATCGGCAGTTACCGCATAATGAGCTGGCTCACCCCGTCGGCCAACGCTAACGGTTAGTATTAATTAAAGGGGAATGCGCACTGCGTGTTCCCCTTTTTCGTTTCAATCTCAATAAAGCTTGGATGTTGAAAATGGCTTCACTAGTCCGTCTGGCACTGTTGGCCGCTATGGTGACGGCATTATCTGGCTGCGGTAGCATTATCAGCCGTACGGTGCCTGGTGCAGGCCACGGGCACCAATATTATCCAGGGGTGCAGTGGGATTTGCGTGATACTCCCTGGCGCAGTGTTATGGTGATTGATGTACCGCTCTCGCTGGTGGTGGATACCTTTATGCTGCCGTTTGATGCGCAGCACGGGCCTTACGAATAGGTTTTAGCCTCTGGTTGCGAAGACCACCAACTGATAGCTTTGGTTATTGCAGTGGAAAGTGGTCAACGCCGTCATTCCCAGGCCAGCGACATGGGCGGCGAGCGAATGCGGGTTATCCTCACTAACAAACAACGCTCCAACGTCAAAATCCTGCTGAGTTCGCGCTTTCACCGCGGCAAACAACTGGCGTAATACACCTTTTCCCCGCCAATCGGCACTCAGGCATACCGGGCCGTACAGAAATACCCGTTGTTGATCCAATGCCTGGTTTTGAAACCGCTGTGTGGCCAACGTGTGCAGCATGGCATCCACTACCGGCGGTCGGGGTTGGGCGTCGGTTGGCATCAGGCAGACAAACCCAGCCAACTGTTCTTCTTCGGTAGCGATCAAAATACCCAGGCCACTGTTGATGCTCGCCAGCTGTTTTTCGTTCATCTGCGAGACGATAAATCCCTGTTGCCGCTGCTGGGGGCTAAGTTGCTCTGGAGTGTTTTGCGCCTGTAGAGCCAGAATTGCGGGATAATCACCGGGAACCGCTTGCCTGATGAGCATGATGCCTACCTGTGTTAAGGAGAGAATGTAGCAGCATGCAATGCGTAACCAGGGTCGTCAAGGCTAGGGTGGGCAACCAGGCGCCCACCCAACGGGCTCAACGCTCATCCCATTCGTCGGCAGCGCTTTGGCCTTCTTCGGTATCCAGCGGAGGGTCGAGCTGAAAATCCCCTTCCTCCCACTCATGTAGCGTATTTTCGTTGATCCACTCGGCGCGGATCTCAATCTCGTCGTAGTCACCGTCAAAAATGGCCTGGGCGGCAGCACCGCTGCGCATCGTCATGCATTCAACGGACTCACCTTCTTCTTCGAAAAACTCCGCCTGCCACATCGTGTCGCCATCCAACATGATGTATTTTTGCAGGTTAAACTGTTGAGGTACCGGCGGTTCATCATCGCCGCCTTCCGCCGTTTCGATAAACTCTTCGCGAGCGGCTTCGATCGCTTCTTCCAGCGTGGCATACAGGCTCATGCTCATCTCCTTTTTCAATCATCTTGGGGGACACCAGCATTAATTGTTGTCGCATCGCCGCAGGATGCAAATTTTTTGTTGTCCGTTTTGCGACGATGGTTGTCCATCCGCCGGGAGACGTGTGGCTACGGGCAGGAAATAATGACTACACACTTTGGTCTGTAGGAGAATCAGGATGTTAGCCAACCCAGCAAGCAAGTACCGGCCGTTCCCGGCCATCGATTTACCCGATCGTCAGTGGCCGGGGCGCATCCAGCAGCAGGCACCGCGCTGGTGTTCCAGCGATCTGCGTGACGGCAATCAGGCGTTGGCCGAGCCGATGGATAACGCTCGCAAGCTACAGTTTTACCAGTTGTTACTGTCCTGCGGGTTTAAGGAAATCGAGGTAGCATTTCCTTCCGCATCACAAACCGACTTTGACTTCGTTCGTCACTTGATCGAGCAACGGCTGATCCCGGATGACGTCTCAATCCAGGTGCTCACGCAGTCGCGCGACGATCTGATCGACCGCACTATGGAGTCGTTACAAGGGGCTCCACGTGCCATCGTGCATCTGTATAACGCCACCGCCCCGATGTTTCGCGACATCGTTTTCAAGCAGGACAAAGCCGCTACCGTGGCGCTGGCGGTGAATGGCGCACGCCGTATTCGCCAATGGTGCGACCGGCATCCGGAAACTGACTGGTGTTTCGAGTATTCGCCAGAGACCTTCTGCTTTACCGAGCTGGAGTTTGCCCTGCAAATTTGTGAGGCAGTGGCGGACGTGTGGCAACCTGAACGCCAGCGGCCCATGATTATCAACCTGCCCGCCACCGTGGAGATGAGTACCCCGAACATTTATGCCGACCAGATCGAATGGTTCTGTCGCCACTTCAGCCAGCGGAAGCAGGTGACCATCAGCGTGCATCCGCATAACGATCGCGGTACCGGTGTCGCTTGCGCAGAGTTGGCCATGCTGGCGGGGGCTGACCGAGTGGAAGGTTGCCTGTTTGGCAACGGTGAACGCACGGGTAATGTCGATTTGGTGACGTTAGCCCTCAATTTGTACACCCAGGGCATCGCGCCAGGGCTGGACTTCAGCCGGTTGAAGGAAGTGGTTGAAGTGGTGGAGCAGTGCAACCAGTTACCGGTACACCCGCGCCATCCTTATGCCGGGGAGTTGGTGTTTACCGCGTTCTCTGGCTCGCATCAGGACGCTATCAAGAAAGGCTTTGCCGCCCAACAGCAGCGTGAAGATGGGTTATGGCAGGTGCCTTATCTGCCGCTTGACCCGGCAGACGTGGGGTGCAGCTATGAGGCGGTGATCCGCGTAAACAGCCAGTCTGGCAAGAGTGGCGCTGCCTGGCTGCTGGAGCAGAATCATGGGTTGCGCTTGCCACGTGGCTTGCAGATCGATTTCAGCAAAGTGGTGCAACAGGCCACGGATGAAAGCGGCAAGGAGATGACGGTGGCGGAAATCTGGCGGCTGTTCCGCAACAGCTACGGATTGGTGGAACAGCCGCGCTTACAGCTGCTCAGCTATCAAACGCAAAGTCAGGGTGGGGCGGCTTACAGCTTTACGGCGCAGGTGGCTCTGGCGGGGGAACCAATGCAGTTGCAAGGCAGCGGTAACGGGTTACTGTCCAGCGCGGTGGACGCGTTATGCCAGCGCTTTGGCCTGGTGCTGGCTATCGACGATTACCATGAACACACCCTGGGGCATGAGAGCCATAGCCGGGCAGTAACCTATATCCGTTGTACCCCTGCAAGGGGGGAGGCAATTTACGGAGTAGGGATTGACGCCGACTCGGCCAGTGCCTCGCTCCAGGCTCTGTTCAACGTGGCTGGCCGCTGTTTGCCGTGATCGCTGGCTGAGCCTGGGTAAAATACGTGCTGGGGGAAACGCCAAGCAGGCGGCGGAACATGGCGCTAAACGCGCTGGGGCTGTCATAGCCCAGATCCAAAGCCACCTCCAGAACCGACCTTCCGGCGGCCAGGGCGTTGAGCGCCGCCAGCAGGCGGGCACGACGTACCCAGTCGCTAAAGCGTAGGCCGGTCTCACGCTGGAATCGACGGGACAGCGTACGGCCACTGACGTTGATGTGCTGCGCCGCCAGCTCCAACTCCCAAGGCTGCGCCAAAGATTGTTGAATGTGCTGGCACAGGGCCAATAAGACGCCATCGCGTGGCTCGGGAAGGTGCAGGGGCAGGATCGGCAGCATACGCAACTCATCGAGGATCAGTTCCATAATGCGTTCTTCGCGTCCGCCGGGCCGGTAGCCGGGCTGAATATCCATCGCGCTGATAATCAGTTCACGCAATAAGGGGGAAATCTGCACCACTTGGCACTGAGCAGGCAAATCGGCACGGGCCAGGGGATCGACGAACAGCGTGCGTGCCGCCACGTTACCGCTAAAACGCAGGTTATGTTCCACTTTGGCCGGTAACCACACGCCACGGCCGGGGGGGACGACCCAACTGCCTACGCGCGTATTCACCTGTACCACACCGCTGAGGCCATGGATCAGTTGAGCGCAGCTGTGGTAATGATCCGGTTCGCTATCGCCATCCTGATAGTCCTTTGAAAACGGCACGATAGACTGATTCTCTGGGAGAAAGTCGACGTTAAACAGCATTGTTCCTCCTCTGGAGCCTGATGACGTGTCTGTTGCAGCATGCCATGTCTTGCAGCTAGCGCAAAGCGCATTTCCTGTACGCCGTTTTGCCATGAAACGGCTTAGGCTAGCTGTTTGCCAACGGGAGGAAATATGGAACTTGCCAACGCGGTATTACGGATCGCCCGGCCCACCGACCATTTGGCCGCGATTGCCAAAATGTATTGCCAGGGGTTGGGGTTTGAACAACTGGGCGAGTTTGCAGATCACCAGGGGTTCGATGGCATTATGCTTGGCCATCCGCATCATGCCTATCATCTGGAATTCACCCATCACCGAGGAGTGCTGGTTGGGCGCGCGCCTACGCAAGACAACCTGCTGGTATTTTATTTGCCGGAAATAACCTGTTGGCAGAGAAGGTGCCATCAGATGCTAGCCAGTGGCTTTGAGCGCGTGCAAGCCTACAACCCTTATTGGGATGTGCATGGGCAAACGTTTGAAGATTTGGATGGCTATCGTGTGGTGTTGCAAGCACGTGCCTGGCAAAGCTAATGCCGCCCTGGCGCAGATTTGCACTGTGCTGTGTGCCAGCTTTAATTGCTTTTCGTTGTATTTGGCTTTATTCTGGGGATGGTTTATATATTGATTTATAATGAAATTTCGATAACTTTAGTCTATAGATAGGGGTGGGGATGACTAAAAATATAGTGGGATTATTAATAATAAGCATTGCATCAGCTGTCCTAATTGGATGTGCTTATCATGATAAAAAGGACAGGCTTGTATACGTCTCTGGCAATGATAGCTTCGTGTTAAAAAAAGAATGCGTCTCAGAGATGAAGCTTATACCTAACCAAAACAGAGATAAGCATCCGGATGCCATGATTTTGGCCATGATGTTGAATAAAAGTGCTGATTGTTCGGGTAAATTAAATTCTGTGTTTAATGAAAATATAGGTAGTACGGCTGCCGTATATTTTAATGATGTTGTTATTTTAGAACCTACGCAAATTTCTTCTGAAGTGAAAACAGAACTGTCATTTAGGCAATATATTCCAGATGGTAAGATAGGTATTAAAATATTAAATGCCTATCAGAAGTAACGGCCAGTTTCAAGGGAGGGAAACCCTCCCTTTTTATCTGGTTACGGGGCTAGTTCTGTGGGTAGTCCACTCTTACTGATATTGGCACTGAGTGGGTTTTAAAACGGATACGTGGCGTTCCTATTCCTGATGTTTTAATAAACTGTGAGCCTGGACCAATAGTATTTATAGTCTCTATCCCGTTTGCGGTTGGGTATTGAATCTGCACGTCAAATGATGATTGTGAATTAGATGTATGATCAAAACTCGCTGTGTAGGCATCATTCCCTGACACGGCAGCAAGATCCATCCAGCCACTCCATATTCCAGGTATAAGATTGACACCTTTCGACTGGAAGGGTTTACTTCCACCACATCTACCGTCTCTTTTTTTGGCTTCACGAGACTTCTGTAGTCCTTCCATCACAACACCTTTGCTCTGACCTCGGCGTTGAGCAAACTTTGTCATATATATTTTTCTGGCTTCTCCTGCATCACCTTTTTTAAGTGCATCGGTGAGTTTCTGATAGTCCTTATTATTTTTGATATATGGGCAGTTCTTTTTCCCACAAATAATACAGATATTATTTTCCAGTGCCTCTTTCACCTCTTGAGGAAATGAATCAGGAACTGAACCAGGATTTAACTTCAAATCATCCCATTCCCAGGCTCTGGTTTTGGGGTCCCAGTGGGTGTTGGGTTCATGTGGGTTGCCGCTGTTACAGTCAAATGCATCGTAGGTGACGTTGTCTGGATGATTTACCATTGATGTTCTCCTTTTATGTTTTCATGTGTTCAGAATACTGTATGTATTGTAATTTGTTTATATACAGTATCTGGATGATACAACCACTCGCAAAGGTAGGCAATAAATGAGAGCGATTCGCATTTGTGCTGTAATCCACACTACCGGAAGATATTTTGAAAGGAGAGTTAATTAGATTAAATTTCAATATAAACAATGAATTATATTGTTATTATGGATTTTAGTTGTGTTGGGCCTCGAACTCCGTGCAAGAGTTAATCGGTAATGGGATGCGGAGGATGAATACCGTAGCCAAGTTGTAGCACGCTCGGTTCCCTCTCCTGGGCTGATGACTCCAAACAAAAAAAGCCAGCGCTGGGCGCTGGCTTAATTAAAAGGCTTCAGTGTCTATCAGGCGTGCGTGACCGGTTTGTCACCGCTTTTACCCTGCGTGTTTTCCAGCATACGGCGGATCGGGACGATCAGCAGGATAAGCACGGCGGCACAGATCACCAGCGCAATAGAGCAGCGGGCGAACAGGGTTGGCAGCATGTCCAACTGATCCGCTTTCACGTGGCCACCAATCAAACCGGCGGCCAGGTTGCCCAGCGCGCTGGCACAGAACCACAGGCCCATCATCTGGCCACGCATTCTATCCGGTGCCAACAGCGTCATGGTTGCCAGGCCAATCGGGCTCAGGCAAAGCTCACCCAGCGTCAGCATCAGGATACTGCCCACCAGCCACATTGGTGACACGCCAGCGCCGCCATTGCCCAACACTTGTTGCGCGGCCAGCATCATCAGGCCAAAGCCTGCGGCGGCAAACAGAATACCGATCACGAATTTGGTGATGCTGCTCAGGCGGATTTTGTTACGAGCCAGAGCCGGCCAGGCCCAACTGAAGATTGGCGCCAACAGGATAATGAACAGTGCGTTAATCGATTGGAACCATACCGCTGGGATCTCGAAGTCGCCGATCATGCGGTTGGTGTAATCGTTAGCGAACAGGTTGAACGAGGTCGGTTTCTGTTCGAAGGCCGACCAGAAGAAGGCGGCAGAAATCAGCAGGATAAAACAGACCAGCAGACGAGCACGCTCTTTGCGGCTCAGGCCGGCAAAGAAGAACAGGTAGATAAAGTACAGCGTGACCGAGGCGGCGATGACGTAAACCAACATACTGGCAACGGCGACCGGGTTAATCACGATGATGCCTTGTGAGATCATAACCACGATCGCGGCAACGCCCACGGCCAGTGCAATCAGCCAGGCACCCACGCCATTTTTCTTGGCAACCGGGCTATTCCAGGTTGAGTCCAGGCCCACTTCGCTGTCATAGCGCTTCATGGCCGGTACGGCAAACACCCGGAAAATCACCAAGGCCACCAACATCCCGATACCACCGATGCCGAAGCCCCAGTGCCAACCGTGTGAACGGATCAACCAGCCGGAAATCAGCGGGGCAATAAAGGAGCCCATGTTGATGCCCATGTAGAACAGCGAGAAGCCACCATCACGGCGCGCATCGCCTTTCTTGTACAGGGTTCCAACCATTACCGAGATACAGGTTTTGAACAGGCCGGAACCGAGCACGATAAACATCAGGCCGACGAAGAACAGGTCGTTGCCCATAATAGCGGACAGGGCAATCGACAGGTGACCCAGAGCGATCAGGATCGAACCGTACCAAACGGCTTTTTGCTGGCCGAGCCAGTTATCGGCTAACCAGCCACCCGGCAGTGCCGCCAGGTACATACTGCCAGCAAAGATACCGACGATCGCCGAGGCGTTTTCGCGCGCCAACCCCATCCCGCCGTCATAAACCGTGGCGGCCATAAACAGGATCAGTAATGGACGAATGCCATAAAACGAGAAGCGCTCCCACATTTCAGTGAAGAACAACGAGCCGAGAGGATATGGATGGCCGAGGAACGTCCGGCTTTCTTTCTGATTAACAGAGGATTGCATAAAGTCTTCCCAATATAATGTGCTGCGCGCTGGCAGCAGATACTGTGGTATGTCTGTGTCTGTAAGTGAGGTAATCCCGCTGATGCGGATTACCTGACAAAACCTCAGCCGCAGCGCCTATTAAGCTTGAAAACCCTGCAGGCCATTTTATTCACTTGGTCAGAATGTTATTTCTGGCGTGATATTATTTAACCATTTGATAACTGAATGGTGGTTTTGTCTAGTACCTGTATCCCATTTTTTAGACGAAAAGTCGACAAACATCTACTTTATTGGTTTTTATGTTGGTTGTGGCGTTATTTCGATTGACAGGTGGTTTATTGCTCTATTTGTGACTTTTGTGTCTAAAAACAATGTGTTAATAATATTATTCTTAGAGATTGGGGCAGAGCCGGAGCGAAAGGGTAACAATAATAAAAGTAAGGGAAACGGGGCTTGGATAATATTTATCAGAACAACTGGCGATAAATAGCGCTATTACTCTTCCTGTAACGTGTCTTCACGCATTCTCGCTGGCCGCCGCTGTAAACACCACCAGGAATAGAACGCGTTAAATAGCACCACCAGCGCCGTCATGCAGAATACCGCGCGGAATCCATAGCTGGCAGAAACGGCGGCGCCGAGTAGTGGGCCGCTGACGTTGCCGATATCCCGGAAAGATTGGTTATAGCTGAATATTCGCCCGGCAACCTGATTGGTACAGTTGTAGATCAGCAGGGTTTGCACCGCAGGCAGCAGTGCGCCATCGGCAGCGCCGAGCAGGAAGCGCAATACGCCGAGTTGCCACGGTGTCTGGACAAAGGCCATTGGGATCAGCAACAGCACGGAAATCACCAGCATAAACACCAGAATCCGCTCCGGGCCGATCCTGTCGCCCAGCTTGCCCAGCCGTGGCGCACTCATCAAGGCGGCAACGCCGGGTACCGAGGCGATCAAACCGCTGACAAACGCCAGGTTGCTGATGTTGCCTGCCAGTTCACGCACGTAAAGCGTGAGGATTGGGGCAATCGAGCCAGTGGCGATCTGGATGATCATGGTGGTGATAAACAGGCTGAGGATCAGCTTGGGACTTTTGAGCGAGGCAAACACCTGGCGCGCATGCAGCATGTCTTTTTTCTGCACTGGAGTGAATTGTTCCCGTACGCAAAATAGCGTCAGCAGGAAACAGATAAACAGCACAGTGGCAGTGATGAAGAACACGGGGCGCAGGCCATATTGGTCAGCCAGCAAGCCGCCAATCAATGGGCCAATCAGGGCACCACTGACGCCGCCGGTCGATAAAGTACCCAGGGCCCAGCCGCTGCGATGGCGCGGCACCTGGGTAGCAATCAGCGCATTGGCGTTGGGAATAAAGCCGCCGAGCAACCCCAGCACCGCGCGCAGTGCCAGAAACTGCCAGATGTTCTGCGCCATGCCCATCAGCACCATCACAATGCCCATTCCTAGCGCAGAACGCAGCAACATCAGCTTACGCCCACGGCGATCGGCCAGACTGCCCCAGAACGGCGAGGCAATCGCGGAGAACAGGAAGGTGATACTGAACACCAATCCGGACCACATATTCAGCGACTGATGGCCGGTAACGCCAAGAGCTTCGACGTACAGCGGCAGGAACGGCATGATCAGGCTAAAGGCCGCACCGGTCAGAAAGCAGCCCAGCCAGGTGATGAACAGGTTACGTTGCCAATTGATGGGTTCTGCTGCCGGGGCCATAGGTTTCCGTGCGGGAAGAGATGCCTGGCGATCGCGCAAGGCAAAAAAGTTAGCTTGGTAAGTATGCGCTTAATAACGCAGGTTATCAAATGAGCAGCTGTGTGATTTTGCGTGAAAATGAAATAAAGTTTTAAAACGGAGAATGACAATTATTCCCGCGCCGGGCAACGCGGGAACTGAGGGTTCAGGCACCGGCCAAGGCTTCGAATCCGGCGCTGGTAGTGGTGAGAGCGACGTTTGTCACCTCATAATTGGCCACGGCAACGAAGGGATCTTCCGCCAGGATGGCATCCAGCTTGGTGCGTTCCATATCTTTTACCAGGATCACGCCGCCAGTACGTGGGTTCTTACGGCCAGAGGCAATAAAGCTGCCGGCTTGAAAATAGTGCTTCAACCAGGCGATATGCCCTTCAAGATGGCTTTCTACTTCTTCAATCGGGCGGTGATAGGTCAGGCTGACGATATACATAGAAGCTCCTGTTGCTGGGTAAGTGACAAAATCATGCGGGCCATCTCGACCCGTAATGATTAATAGAGAGAAGGCTCACCTTCTGGGCGGGTCTTGAAGCGGCGGTGTAGCCACATATATTGATCCGGCGCCATCAGGATCTCTTTTTCTACCACCTTGTTCATAAAGGCTGCAGCCTCGACTTCGTTATCCAGCGGGAAATTTTCCACCGCTGGCTGCATGATGAGTTCGTACCCTTTGCCTTCTGGCAGGCGGCGCGGCGTAAAGGGAATGATCGCCGGTTTCCCCATGCGGATCAACACATAGCTGCCGGTGGTGGTCGCTGCTTTTTCTACGGCAAATAGCGGGGCAAACACGCTGCTGCGCGGGCCGTAGTCATGGTCCGGTGCGTACCAGATGATCTCACCCTGTTTCAGGGCGCGGATCATCCCCTTGACGTCTTTACGGTCCAGCATGGATTTGTTCGAGCGCATACGGCCCCAGGTCTGTAGCCAGTCCATCAGCTTGTTATCGTGTGGACGGTAAACGCCGATCCCCGGATTGTGGATGCCAAAGATACGAGCACCCAACTCCAGCGTCAGGAAGTGCAGGCCGATCAGCAACACCCCTTGATGATTGTCCCGTGCCTTTTGAATGTGCTCCAGGCCGCTGACGCTGAACCAGCGCTCGATACGCCAGTTGGGCCAGAACCAGGCCATGCCGGTTTCAAACAGCCCCATCCCCACGGATTCGAAGTTCTTGGCGATCAACGCATCACGTTCGGCTCTCGGCATATCCGGAAAGCACAGTTCCAGGTTACGCTCAGTTATCGCTCGCCGGCGTTTGAGGAAACGCATTGAAAAGCGACCCAACCCGGTCCCCAAACGATAAATAATTGGGTAGGGCAGCAGGACCAGCAGGTAGAGTAAGGCGATGCCAAACCAGGTAAGCCAGTAGCGCGGATGCAGTAAAGATCGATTGAAAGAAGGAACTTGCGTCATGGGTTCTCAGCTTAGAAGCAGTCATTTAACAGTAATAACAGATAAAATGCATAGACACGTCGAGTTGCCATAAGTCGTGTTGTAGGTCGCCATCAGAATTTTTTGCTGGCCACGGGTTGCTTGAACGACTCGGTCTATGCGATGGTTTTCTGCCGTTTATAGTAGCGTATTGTGACATTTTTCTTATGTAACAGGAAAACTCACCGCATTAAAACACCCTTTTTAGGCCTAAATCAGGTGCAGCTGTTGGTTATTTGGCCAAATCAAGTAAGAATCGACCTATAAGGTAGGCAGTGTTTTATTCGTTTATTGATTCAGGAGGTAACTATGTTGGCATCATGGTTAAGCGCTGGGCTATTGGTGATCGGTGGGTTACTTGGCTGTCTTGGTGCCTATATGCAGTACAACCCCTTACTAGCCGTAGCGGGGGTCGGGCTGCTGGCTGGTGCGGTTATTTCCGGTGCTACGGAATGGTCAAGCGGGCGCTAAACACCCGCTTGAGGCCGTTTTAATGGTCTTTGAATAATCCTTTCACCCGGTGTGGTTCTGAGCGCCAATACTGTGGCGGAGCCTGCACTTGGGCCCCCAGTTTTGCGGCCGCGTGCCACGGCCAGCGTGGGTTATAGAGAATACCGCGCGCTAGCGCGACCATATCGGCCTGACCGGTGGCGACGATCGCTTCTGCCTGCTCCGGTTCGGTGATCAACCCCACGGCGATGGTTGGTATCCCTACTTTATGTTTGATGGTTTCGGCAAACGGCACCTGATAGTTCGGCCCCACCGGAATTTTTTGCTGCGGCGATAGGCCGCCGCTGGAAATATGAATGTAATCGCAGCCCAATTCCTTTAAAGCGCTGGTCAGCTCAACGGACTGCTGTTCGTTCCAGCCCCCTTCAACCCAGTCACTGGCGGAAATCCGCACCCCAAGCGCTTTATTGGCCGGGAAGACTGCCCGCACCTCGCTGAAAATCTCCAGCAACAATCGCATACGATTTTGTAGACATCCGCCGTATTGATCGGTGCGCTGATTGGCCAGTGGCGAAAGGAACTGATGCAACAGGTAACCATGCGCCCCGTGCAGTTCGATCAGATCGAAGCCGAGACGGTCGGCGCGCCGTGCCGCTGCAACAAACTGTGCCTTTAACTGCTCGATTTGCTCCAGGCTCATGGCCTGTGGAGCCTCATCCAGAGGGTTAAAGGGCTGATTGGAGGCAGAAAGTGTTTGCCAGCCGCCCTCACTCTTGGCCAACTGAGCCCCGCCTTGCCAGGGAAGGGCGCATGAAGCTTTGCGGCCAGCATGCCCCAGTTGGATCCCCAAAGGCATGGTAGCGTGTTTTTTTACGGCCTGAACCACGTCGGCAAGTGCTTGTTCGGTAGCGTCGTCCCAAAGGCCCAGATCCCCCGGAGAAATACGGCCTTCCGGTGAAACCGCAGTGGCTTCCACAATCAGCAAACCCGCCCCGGAAAGGGATAGATGGCCGAGGTGCATTGTATGCCACTCGGTGGCTTTGCCGTTGTCGGCAGAGTACTGGCACATGGGGGCGATAATAATACGGTTAGGCAACCGCAGTAGCCCCAGGGTGATCGGAGTAAACAGCTGGCTCATAATTTCCTCAAGGTCCGTCAAAATTCGTTGCTACAACTTGCACTAGGCTTATCGGTATTTGCCAATAACGTCAAGCTTTGTGCGGAAATCATTGCCGCTGGGTTAATGCTGTGTTGCCGCCTATTTTCGGGTATGATGTGCGCCGCGCGCGGGCTAACGGCCCGTGGGCACTCAATCAGTCACCTCCCGAAAGACAGGAAAGTACACCATGCCAGTGTTACATAACCGAATTTCTAATGAGGAACTGAAGGCGCGTATGCTGGCCGAAACCGAGCCACGCACCACAGTTTCTTTTTATAAATATTTCACCATTGACGACCCCAAGGCATTTCGCGATAGCCTGTATATTCAGTTCGATAAACTGAAGGTGTTTGGCCGTATCTACGTGGCCAAAGAGGGCATCAATGCGCAAATCAGCGTACCGCAGAGTCACTTTGACGCGTTCAAAACCGTGCTGTTTGCTTCGTATCCGGCTCTGGATCAAGTGCGCCTGAATATTGCGCTGGAAGACGATGGCAAATCCTTTTGGGTACTGCGCTTGAAAGTGCGTGAACGTATTGTGGCCGACGGGATTGAAGATGAGACCTTCAACCCTGCCAATGTAGGTGAGTATCTGCAGGCCGATCGCGTTAACCAGATGATCGACGATCCGAATACGGTGTTCGTTGATATGCGCAACCACTATGAGTACGAGGTTGGGCACTTTGATAAGGCGATCGAAGTGCCTTCCGACACGTTCCGCGATCAGCTACCGATGGCAGTGGAGATGCTACAGGAGCAGAAAGACAAAAATATTGTCATGTACTGTACCGGTGGGATCCGTTGTGAGAAAGCCAGCGCCTATATGTTGCATAATGGCTTCAAAAACGTCTATCACGTGGAAGGCGGTATTATCGAATATGCCCGCCAGGCGAAGGCGCAAGGGTTGCCATTGAAGTTCATCGGCAAGAACTTTGTGTTTGACGAGCGCATGGGGGAACGTATCTCAGAAGACGTGATTGCCAACTGCCATCAGTGCGGTGCGCCATGTGATACTCATACCAACTGCCTGAACGACGGCTGCCATCTGCTGTTTATCCAGTGCCCAAGCTGTGCCGAGAAATTTGCTGGCTGTTGCAGCGAGACCTGCCGCGAAGAGTTGAAACTACCGCGTGAAGAACAGCGAGCCCGCCGGGCTGGCCGCGAGAATGGCGTGAAAATCTTCAATAAGTCCAAAGGGCTGTTGCAAACCACCATGCATATCCCAGAACCGAAAGAGTAAGGGGACACATAAGTTAAGTAGGGCGCTGCTAAGCGGGCGCAGCATGCAGCGCCCCTACTAATTCAGCGCCCTTGTTGTATAACGAATGTATTACTTCTCGCGAACGCCTTCGACCGAGATGATCAGCTCAACTTCTTGAGAAGCCGGGCCCAGGTCAGTGGTGATGCCAAAGTCTTTCAGCTTGATTTTACCGTTGGCTTCGAAACCAGCGCGGTAACCGCCCCAAGGATCCTTACCTTCGCCGACCAGTTTGGCTGCCAGTGTGACCGGCTTGGTCACGCCGTTCAACGTCAGGTTGCCGACTACAGCATAACCTTCACCGTCTTTTTTCACTTCGGTAGAGGTAAAGGTAGCCTGCTTGTTCTTTTCAACGTTCAAGAAATCGGCGCTGCGCAGGTGTTTGTCACGCTCGGCGTGGTTGGTGTCTACGCTGGCTGTGTTGATGGTAACGTTGACTTTATCGTTAGCCGGGTCTTTTTCATCGAAGGTGAAGCCACCGTCAAAATCTTTGAAAGTGCCGTAAATCCAGCTGTAACCCAGGTGCTGGATGCGGAATTCGATAAAGGCGTGCTGGCCTTGTTTGTCGATTTTATAATTGGCAGCCAGAGCGGAACCGGCGTTTAACAGTAGGGCTCCTGCGGCCAGGCCTAATACGGTTTTCTTCAACATAGCAATATCTCCATAAATCCAAAGGGTTAATCGGTGCTGCGACCCAGCATCCGTTTCAAAGTAACATCACGATCAATAAAGTGATGTTTAAGCGCAGCCAGGGCGTGCAGTACCGAAAGCACGACGACGGCCCAAGCCAGATAAAGGTGGATAGTCCCGGCGGTGTCGGCCTGCTGTGGCAAACTGGTCACGCTAGCCGGTACGTCAAACCAGCCAAATACGCTGATTGCCTGACCATCGGCCGTCGAGATCAGGTAGCCGCTGATCAGGATGGCGAACAGCACGGTGTAAAGTGCGATATGGGCGAGCACGGCACTGATACGCGTAAGACGGCTATAACTGGCCAGAGGCTTGGGCGGCGGCGAGATAAAGCGCCAAACCACTCGTACCACCATGACGATAAACAGCAGCGTGCCAATACTTTTGTGGATCTCCGGCGCCTGGTGATACCAAACGTCGTAGTAACCCAGCGTCACCATCCATAATCCGAGGGCGAACATGCCGTAAACGGTCAGCGCCACCAGCCAGTGGATCAGTACAGAAACGTGACCAAAGCGGTCGGCGGTATTTTTCCAGAGCATCAGTTTTCCTTACAAAACTCATTTACCGACAGCAATACTTAAACTTTAAGAAACATAAATCAATAATAAATTTAACTAAGTTACTGCATAAAAATATTAATCAGTAGATTTGTTTGAGTTGTGGCAAGTTGGTCAAAGGAATCGTCGGAGAGGGCGTTTTTTTGGCAATGCTGGAGAAACGCTGGCCAATTGAAATCTATCGACTTTATTCTTCATTGTCAGCTTTTGTCATTTTTCGTAAATACCATCAGAAACCTTGGCAAATAATTGAATAACGACTAGCGTCGATTATTTGTTCGCCCTGTCAACCAGGATTAGTTTAATTCCTTCAGCAACTTGAGGGTAATATGCCTGCGACAGCAAGGAATAATTTGCTAACATGTATTTATCAATGGCTCTGGTGGGCCAGTATCACACAAGGAATTTTCATGGGCATACCCGAGTTTAATGACCGCAAGCTACGTTTGATTATGATGCTGGCTATGCTGGTGGTGATCCTGGCTGGCATCAAGGCGGCGGCAGATATTGTGGTGCCATTCCTGCTGGCGGTGTTCTTGGCCATCGTGTTAAACCCGCTGGTGCTGCTACTGGAACGCTTTCGTGTGCCCAGAGCGCTGGGGGTGACGCTGTTGGTGATTGCCATCGTCGTGCTGTTGCTGACCCTGGTCGGCATGCTGGGTGCTTCATTAAATGAGTTTGCTCGCTCCTTGCCACAGTATCGGGGCATGATGCTGGAGAAGCTGGGTGAGTTGCAATACCAGGCGCAACGCTTCAATCTGGATATTAACTTCTCGGCAGATGCGGTGGTCAAATACGTCGATCCTGGTGCCACCATGAACTTGGTGACCCGCCTGCTGGGGCACCTTTCCGGGGCGATGACCAGCATCTTCCTGTTATTGATGACGGTGGTCTTTATGCTGTTTGAGGTGAAGGTATTGCCCTTTAAGCTGCAGCAGGCGCTGGATAATCCCACCGAAGGGATGGCCACTATCCGCCGGGCCTTGCAAGGGGTCACACACTATTTGGTGATCAAGACCGCCATCAGTCTGGCAACTGGCCTGATCGTCTGGGGCTTTCTGAGCTGGGTTGGCGTTCGTTTTGCCTTTATCTGGGGCATGATGGCGTTCATGTTCAACTATGTGCCCAATATTGGTTCGATCATTGCTGCTATTCCGCCGCTGATCCAGGCTTTGCTGTTTAACGGCTTTGCCGATGCAGTCGTGGTGGCTGCGGGCTATATTCTAATCAACCTGATCATCGGTAATATGCTGGAACCGCGGATCATGGGCCGTGGGCTGGGGCTTTCTACGCTGGTGGTGTTCCTTTCCCTGATCTTCTGGGGCTGGCTGATGGGGCCCGTGGGGATGTTGCTTTCGGTCCCCTTGACCATTATTGCGCGCATCACGTTGGAAACCATGGACGGAGGACGCAAGGTGGCCATGCTCCTCGGTGATGGACGCCAGATAAACGAAATCACGCCGAAATAAGGCTTAAACGGCGGCCCGCAGTTCTAACGAAGCCGAACCCACCGGCTTAAAGGTGGTGGGTTCTGGCGGATAGAAATAACGCAGTATGTTATACAGTGAATAAAATTCCAGCCGGTTACGCACGTTGATTTTCTCGGTGATATGGCGTTTATGTACGTACACCGTATGGGCGCTGATCTGTAATTTCTTGGCGATGCGATAATTCGGCATTTCGGACATCCAATAGCGCATTACCGTCAACTCTTGCGGGCTGAAAAGCGAATGAGCCTCTTCATCCTTCATTAGCTCACTTGGGATTTTACTTAGCGTTTTTAGCGCAATGGGTAGCACGGTTTTGTTGAATAAAAAAGTATTGCTGGCAATACGCAGCGGGCTTTCACTGTAGGGATAAGGAACATCCAGATAAATATATACCGTTGCACGCCAGGCCGCCGTGATAAACGCTGAAAGCAGTTGATTGTCTGTTGTGCAGCGGCAGTAGTTGGACAGATTCACCAAAATATGGTTGGGTTTGAAACTGGCCAGTAGAGGAAGCGCGGTGTCGATGTCTGGGCAGCAGTTTACTGACGCAAACACGTTGTCAGTAAAGTGGTTGGCGATCCCAATACGAGTGAAACAGCATTCGTCCACAACGAGTAGTTTCATAGTGACGTCCTTGTTGAAGATACAAAAGGGCTAGAGCCTAATTATGTAAAATAGGCCTTACCCGGTTGTGGGATCAATTCGGAAATCCAGTGGCTATAGGAAGATATTTCCGTCTATAACCTATTTTTCAGGAATATCAGTATATTAGCGGGATTTCATTGTTGGAGGTTTCCCCTGCCGCTGGCCAGAGCGGGGCGAACAGGGGCTTGATCGGTCAGAAACGCCGCAGGCTGAAGGGCGTGATATCCAGGGATGAAGGCTTATCTTGCGCAAACAGCGCGGCTATCTCACCCAGTACGCTGGCAAACTTAAAGCCGTGGCCACTCAGACCGGTGATCACCATCAGGTGTTGGCAGTCAGGCAGGGTGTCGATGATAAAGTCTTCATCCGGGCTCATATCATAGCTACAGGCTTCACCGTGCAGACAGACGCCAAGCCCTGGCAGGAAGTGGCGCAGAAAGCCGAATACTTCGGTACCGTCGCTGGCCAGGGAGCCGAACGGCTTGCGCTGATCTGCTGTCTCCATCGGTTGTCCACCATCATGTTTACCGATCTTTAAGCCGTCATTCTCGGATGGGAAACCGTAGTAGTGGCAGCCGTCTTGCGCTTCAACGGTGAAAGCCGGAAAACGGTTGTTTTCGCTGTAACGGCCATCGGCCTGATACCAGGAAAACACCTTACGCACCGGTGAAATTGGAAGCTGTGGTAACAGATTTTTAACCCAGGTACCCGCGCAGACCACGGCTTTACGCCCTTGGTAGCGCCCCTCTGAAGTAACGACCTCAACACCTTGCTCGATTGGCTCGATGGCGGTTACCGGGCAATTGAACAGTTGGGCGCAGCCCGCTTCTCTGGCCAATTTGACGTAGCTGGCAACAATCAGTTCCGAGCGCAGTATTCCTGCATCGGGTTCGAACAGGCCGACATAACCTGCTGGCGCAGTGAATTCTTGCCAGCGTTGTTGGATCTGTTCGGCGCTCAGTAACTCGGTATTAAGGTTAAAGTTTTTGGCACTGCGCTGTGCTGTGGTGACAAATTCACTGTCTTGTGGCCCAAGTGTGAGCACGCCACAGGGATGAAACAGCTTGTCGCCGCTTTTCTGCTCTAATCCGTTCCACAGTGCCTGGGCACGCAGCAGAAAAGGCACATATTTTTCGCCTTCGCCGTAGGCATGGCGGATGATGCGGGTATCGCCGTGGTGGCTGCCCTGACGGTGCGGGGGGAAAGCGCTATCGATCATTAAGACCTTAAGGCCTGCGGCTGTCGCATAATAGCCTGCAGCAGCCCCAACCGAGCCGCTACCCACGATGATCAAGTCATATTCCACGTGCCATGTCCTTTCTTTGATGTGTCGCTGATGGCGGATATGATAAGAGTTTGGCGGCGGTAATGCATCAGGAACCGATGCGGGCCGATACAAAAGAAAAGGCGCCGGTTATTTGCCGACGCCTTAGCGGTTGAGGGTGAATGGGTTAATGTTTTCTTCGATCAAGGTCTAAATAATCCGTAGATTCTATCTTGGCGATGCCAGCCTCTAAAATATTGATCAATTGGCGGGCAACGTCTGTGGTTAGCCAAAGAGTCCGATCCACTTGCGCTTCTTCGGCTGTTTGGTCTAGTGAAGACAGGTAATGAAGGCGAATCATCATGGCATCATAAACATCGACGGTACTGATATCCCAGCCAACAAGCGGATGTGTCTGTATTACTTCATCATTTCTGTCCATAAAGACCCCTTATCAAGTAGTGACTAGCTGGAGTTACTAACGAGGATCAATGCGTCTCATCTTCATGGTGAGCTTTTACAGTATACGCATCCGAGATCTGGCGTGGGGTGTTTTCCTGCGGTTTATTGCAAATAAATATTTTTTGCGCAATTAATCGGCAAATGGTTGGGGCGCTGCATGCTGCGCCCGTTCAAATATTACTCTTCGGATGCAGGAGGAAGTTGCACGTGCGCATGACTTTCTAATTCGGCTGCAAGATGGGCGAAATGCATTTGCATTTCAGGATCGCGGTTCTGATTTTGTGCTTCCAGTTTCAGGCTGTGGATCAGCAACTGGTTGGCTTTGTCATTCAAGCCAAAAGACAAATAAGAGAAAGCGACCTCGAGCACGCTCAGCCGCCGTTTTTGATCGGCGATCAGGGCCAGCAACTCGCCAAAGGTCATCGCTTCTTCGGGCTTGCCTTTATCCGGAACCATTGTTTACACCTTTGTTGCACCATAAGTCGTCTAATCATTACAGACCACAAGTGCTGTTTCTTCCAGGGAAAAGGGCAATACGGCGGAAACAAAAAAGCCGGAGAGCGACCCCCGGCAACAACTACATTGCAGAATTATTCTGCACTGAACCAATCGTCGGCACTTTCCCAGGTTTCCTGGAGTATCTCCTCGATCAGGTCTTTATCTGTTTTGGCACCGCCCATTACTGAAAGGCCATTGGCACCGGCATAACGGATCTGGACGGTAGTGTTAGGAAACTGGCGATTGACCCGTTTACTGAATTCGCCGGTCAGGGCTTCGATTGCCCCCGGCGGCAGTGGTTTGGTTTTATCTATAGTGACTTCAACACGCATAATTGCCCCCGGAACTGTCTACTGGATATTTATACAGTTAACTAGCGCCGGAGGCAAGAGCAGAAATAAAATATTTAGCAGTCGGTCACTGACCAGTTGATGGTCTCACCGGCCAGGAAGGGCACCACGGCTTCATTACCCAAAGTGATCTCCTCTGGCTGGGCCACCGGCAGGCGTTGCAGCGTGATAAAGTCCTGGTTCACCGGCAAGCCGTAGAAGCGGGGGCCATTCAGCGAGCTGAAGGCTTCCAGATGCTCCAGCGCGCCTAATTGCTCAAACACGGTGGCGTAGGCGGGCATCGCGTTTGGGGCGTTGAATACCCCTGCACAGCCACAGCTGGTCTCTTTACGGTGTTTGGCATGAGGTGCCGAGTCGGTGCCGAGGAAGAAGCGGTCACAACCGCTGGCAATGGCGCTGCGTAACGCTTCCTGATGGATGTTACGCTTGAGGATTGGCAGGCAGAACAGGTGTGGCCGGATCCCGCCTACCAGCATGTGGTTGCGGTTAAACATCAGGTGCTGCGGCGTAATGGTGGCACCAAGGAAACGATTGCCTTCCTGCACGTACTGAGCGGCTTCCCGGGTGGTGATATGCTCGAATACGATTTTCAACTCCGGGAACTGGCGGCGAACCGGCTCCATCACCTGTTCGATAAAGCGAGCCTCGCGATCGAAGATATCCACGCTGGCATCGGTGACTTCGCCATGGATCAGCAGCGGCATACCGATCTTCTGCATCTGCTCAAGCAGGGGATAAATCCCGGCCACATCGCTCACGCCGTGGCTGGAGTTGGTGGTGGCATTGGCTGGATAGAGCTTGGCAGCGGTAAATACCCCTTGCTCAAACCCGTTGACCAGCTCAGCCGCAGCCAGTGAATCCGTCAGGTAGCAGGTCATCAACGGCGTGAAGTCATGTTCTGCGGGGAGGGCTGCCAGAATACGTTCACGATAGCTACGTGCCGCGGCAACGGTGGTGATCGGTGGGGCCAGGTTCGGCATCACAATCGCCCGGCCAAACACCTGACTGGTATAGGGCAGAACCGTTTTCAGCATGTCGTCGTCACGCAAATGGATATGCCAGTCGTCAGGGCGGCGGATTTTCAGGGCTTGGGGTTGTGCGGTCATGGTGCAGAGCTCCGGCGGTCAAAAAATCTTAATAAAAGCGAATAAACGAGGGTTATTCACGCCGGGGTGAAAGGATAAGCGGAAAACGTTTTGGATGCATCTGTTAGTTAATGACAAGTTGAAATCAATTGGCTTACGCGATCGGAGCAACTTGAGGCATTGGACATTAACAAACTGAAAAGGAGGGCCTGAGTGTTCAGTAGTAAAAAAAACCCGCCATCTAGGCGGGTTTTGTATGGCAGGAATTAACTTAGTCGTTAACCGGCTGCGGTTTGGTGGCTGGAGCAGTGGCCTGATTAGCCGCTGCATGGCCGCCAGCAGAACCTTTTCCGTCAAAGTTGAAGGAAGGGCGCTGCCACTCGCTGGTCTTCGCGGCTTCCGGCTGATAATCCGGCGCAGGCGCTTTGGTCATCGGGGCGGTAGCGATATGCTTGTAGAGCGCCGGTTGGGGTTGTGCAACCACTGGGGCCGCCTGCACAGGAGCTGGAGCTGCCTCTGGCTGTGCTGACACCACTTCCGGCTCTGCGGTTACAGTAGCCTCTGCAGGGGCTGCCACAACGGCTTCCACTACAACTTCTTCCACTGCGGCTTCTTCAACTACAGGCTCTTGCACCACGGGTTCAGTGATAACTGGCTCAGCTTGTACCGCTGCATCTGCAACCGTCTCATCCTCAGCTGTTTCACTGACAACGGTTTCATCTACCACAACAGCGGCTGGCTCGGCAGCGACGGCTACGGTATCAACAGGTGCAGTTTCTACCTGGGCTTCAACTACCGGTGTTGCCACCGATTCAGTCACTGCCGGAGCGGTTTCAACTACGCTTGGCGCTTCGTTGACTACAGGCTGAACAGGAGCGGCTTCAACAGCCACCGGTGCAGCAGCAACGGCTACGGTTTCTACCGGCACTGGCGCTTGAGCTTCTTCGTGTTCAACGTAGACGGCTGCTTGTGCCACAGGATAGCTGACCCAAACCTTGCCTGAAGCCATCTCTGGTGAGGCAAACGCCCCGGCCAACGGCATTGGTGACTGGTTCGGATAACGCTCGTCACGATAGCGACGACGACGCTGACCACTGACGCGCAGATGGCGTGGAGAACGACGAGAGCGACGTGGCATGCCATTTTCACCGTTACCACGGTTGTCAGCTTGCGCGTCATCTTCAGACTGTGCCGCAATGGTCTGTGGCAACAGCTTAACGCTCTCAGCCAATACCGGAGCCTGGTTTTCTTCAACCTTGGCGACCGGCGCTTTAGGCGCTAACAGCTCTTCAGCGGCGCGATGCAGTTCTTCTTCCGCCGACAGGACGCGAACTTTCTGCGCGAGTGGACGGCGTTGACGACGCTGCGTTGGCTGCTGATGACGGTCTTCATCTTCGTCATTGCTATGGCTGGCAACAACGACTTCCGCAGTTTCTGGCACTTTGACGTCTTGCGGAGCCTGGCGTTTTTCTTCCTGACGACGGCGTTGACGCTCGGCACGTTGTTCACGGCGCTGTTGCTGATCTTCGCGCTGTACCTTGGCCGCTTCTTCAGTTTGCACTTCGGTATTGGCAGCCGCTGGTGCAGTCTGTTGCTGTGCGTTACGGCGGTTGTTGCGGCGCTGGTCGTCACGGTTTTCACGTGGTTCACGCGGCTCGCGATTTTCGCGTGGCTCACGATCGCCACGTTCACGGTTGTCACGCCCTTCGCCACGTTCTTTACGCTCGCCACGTTCACCTTTACGGCCAGAACCCTGGCGACGTTGGCCACGACGATCCTGACGACGGTTGTCGCTGTCTTCCGTTTTCTCAGCTACGGCCGGTTTAGCTTCAACCACTGGCGTTTCTTCACCGGCGAACAGTGACTTCAAGCCACCGAACAGACGGCTTAACAGGCCAGGTTTGGCTTCAGCAGCAGGGGCTGATGAAACTGCCGGTTTGGCGGCAACGGCAGGCTTGCTAACCACAGGTTCTTCTTCCTGCGGTGGAGCATCCTGTGACAGAGAGAAGGATGCCAGAGCCGGTTGCTCGCGTTTGCGCTCGACTGGCGCATCATCCTGCGGCTGGGCCATTTCTTCTTCATGCAGCTTCGGCAGCAGGTAGCTCAGGGTTGGTGTTTCTTCACCTTTGCGTACGCGCAGCACGGAGTAATGCGGAGTCTGCATCTGATCGTTTGGCACGATGATCGCTTTCACGCCACCCTGGCGCTTCTCGATCGCGCTGACAGAATCACGTTTTTCGTTCAGCAGGTAGGAAGCAACCTGAACCGGTACGATGGCGTGAACTTCTTTGGTGTTCTCTTTCAGCGCTTCTTCTTCGATCAGGCGCAGAATAGACAGCGCCAGCGATTCGTTATCACGGATGGTGCCGGTACCGGTACAGCGTGGGCACACGTGGTGGCTAGATTCACCCAGTGACGGGCTGAGGCGCTGACGGGACATTTCCAACAGGCCGAAACGAGAAATACGGCCAATCTGAATGCGGGCACGGTCCTGGCGGACGGCATCGCGCAGACGGTTTTCCACTTCACGCTGGTGACGAACCGGGGTCATATCGATAAAGTCGATAACGATCAGGCCACCCAGGTCGCGCAGGCGCAATTGGCGAGCAATTTCATCTGCGGCTTCCAGGTTGGTATTGAATGCGGTTTCTTCGATGTCGCCACCGCGGGTTGCACGCGCGGAGTTGATATCGATAGCGGTCAAGGCTTCGGTGGTGTCGATCACGATGGAACCACCGGAAGGCAGACGCACTTCACGTTGGAACGCGGACTCGATCTGCGATTCGATCTGGTAATGGCTGAACAGCGGGATTTCGCCACTGTACAATTTGATCTTGCTGCTGAAATCCGGGCGGCCCAGGGCAGCGATGTGCTCTTTGGCCAGATCGAGTACCTTCGGGTTGTCGATCAGGATTTCGCCGATGTCCGGGCGCAGGTAGTCGCGGAATGCTCGCACGATAACATTGCTTTCCTGGTGGATCAGGAACGGAGCAGGGCGGCCTTCGGCGGCTTTTTTAATCGCTTCCCAGTGCTTGAGGCGGAATGACAGGTCCCATTGCAGAGCGTCGGCAGATTTGCCAACGCCAGCGGTGCGGACAATCAGTCCCATGCCGTCTGGCAATTGCAGCGAGGAGAGCGCTTCTTTCAGTTCGGTACGGTCGTCACCTTCGATGCGGCGGGAAATACCACCGGCACGCGGATTGTTCGGCATCAGAACCAGATAGCTACCGGCCAGGCTGATGAAGGTGGTCAAGGCAGCGCCTTTATTACCCCGTTCTTCTTTATCAACCTGAACGATGACTTCCTGGCCTTCACGCAGCACATCTTTGATGTTTGGGCGACCATGGGAAGAGTAATTGCTTGGGAAGTATTCGCGAGCGATTTCTTTTAGCGGGAGGAAACCATGTCTTTCAGCGCCGTAATCAACGAACGCGGCCTCAAGACTAGGTTCAATTCGAGTGATTTTGCCTTTGTAAATATTCGCTTTTTTCTGCTCATGGCCAGGGCTTTCAATATCCAGATCGTACAGCCGCTGTCCATCTACAAGGGCAACACGCAACTCTTCCTGCTGAGTTGCGTTAATCAACATTCTTTTCATCTTAACTTACTCGTTTTTTTTACATTATCGACAAAGCTGCGGGCAAAATAACCTCATGGCCAGGTTAAAACCGAAAACCCCGTGTCTTCTCGCAAAGCCGTCAACCTCACGGTTGTCGCCTGCATAGGGGCGCATTATCTCGGTAAGCCTGTATTTCTTTGTGAAACACAGCGCTTTTGACTCAGGGAATAGCCTCTGATTTATGATGACAGATCTGATTCCATTTGCCGGCCAAGCTGCAACCCGCAGCCCGCTAATTGTTTGATTTCACATTACGTCTTACGCCATTGCTGCGTTTTTGTGCAACCAGACAAACTGTATAATTCCGCAATTCTCCTCGTTTCAAGGGGATCGGCACGGAAAGTTACAGCATTATTCCATTGCAAGTACCTTTATAGCAAGGTGACTTTTCCTTAACTATGATCGAAACCGCAAACGATCAACCTTGCTTGCTGCCTTATTGTTCGCTGGCGTTTCTTTCACAGTCTGAGAGACAGTTAAGCACATAAAAAGAGGTGGCGCTATTGACGCGCTCTATTTAGAATCCCGCCCCATGAAAACGAACATTCCCGCAGTACAATTAGTGACGATTTCTGACGACGAAGCCGGTCAGAGAATCGACAATTTTTTGCTTGCCCGCCTGAAAGGCGTGCCGAAGAGCATGATTTATCGCATCGTGCGCAAAGGCGAGGTGCGGGTCAATAAAGGCCGCATCAAGGCTGAATATAAACTGGCCGCGGGCGACGTGGTGCGCATTCCTCCGGTTCGGGTCGCCGAGCGTGAAGATGCGCCGGTTTCCGCCAAGTTGGATAAAGTTGCTGCCCTGGCGGATTGCATCCTTTATGAGGACGATCACCTGCTGCTGCTGAACAAACCTTCTGGAACGGCGGTGCACGGCGGTAGCGGCCTGAGTTTTGGTGTGATCGAAGGATTGCGGGCATTACGTCCGGAAGCACGTTTTCTGGAGCTGGTGCACCGTCTGGATCGCGATACCTCCGGCGTCTTGATGGTGGCCAAGAAGCGTTCGGCGCTGCGTTCGCTGCACGAGCAACTGCGCCTCAAGGGGATGCAGAAGGATTATATGGCGTTGGTACGCGGCGAGTGGCAGTCGCACTGTAAAGCGGTGCAGGCACCGTTGCTGAAGAATATTTTGCAGAGCGGGGAGCGCATTGTTCGCGTCAACAGCGAAGGCAAACCTTCGGAGACCCGCTTCAAGATCGAAGAGCGCTTTGAACATGCCACGCTGGTGAAGGCCAGCCCGATCACTGGGCGTACCCACCAGATTCGCGTGCATACCTTGCATGCCGGGCATCCGATCGCCTTTGACGATCGTTATGGTGACCGGGAGTTCGATCGCCAATTGGCGGGCACCGGCCTGAAGCGCCTGTTCCTGCATGCGGCGGCGCTGCGCTTTGAACATCCTGCTACCGGCGAAACGATGCGCATCGAAGCGCCGATGGATGACGAACTGCGTCATTGCCTGCAGGTATTGCGCCAACGGACCGCCGCAGCAAAAAAATAAACCCCGACATAGTGAGCAGTTGTGGAATTTGTTAGGGCCGAACATATTCGCTCGTAGGGGCGCAGCATGCCGCGCCCACTTATACCAGCGGGTTGATCCCTTCAGCCCGCAACATTTCCAACAATGCGATCAGCGGCAGGCCGATCAGCGCATTCGGGTCGCGGCCCTCCAGCTTTTCAAACAGCGCAATCCCCAAACCTTCACTCTTGAAGCTACCGGCACAATAGAGCGGCTGCTCAAGGTGCACGTAGGTTTCGATCTCCACTTCGCTCAAGGTACGGAAATGAACGTGGAAAGGTTCACATATCACCTGTAGTCGTTGGCTACGGCTATTATAGAGCGCCAAACCGGTATAGAAGGTCACCTGCTGGCCGCTGGCCTTACGTAGCTGCTGGCGGGCGTTCTCTTCGCTATGGGGCTTACCGGTGATTTCTCCGGCGATCACGCAGACCTGATCGGAACCGATAATCAGATAATCTGGGTAGGCCATAGCCAGCGCCTGAGCCTTGGCCGCTGCCAGGCGCAGCACCAAAGCCTCGGCACTTTCCCCGGGCAGCGGTGTTTCATCGGTTTGCGGTGCTGCACAAATAAAGGGCAGGTGCAGCTTCTCCAACAGCTGCTGGCGGTAGATTGACGTTGAGGCGAGTAAGAGTCTTTGCATAATTTTTTCCACAAACCGTAGCGTAAATATGTTGGTCATCTTAAACTGTCGGCCGCTCTGGAAGCGAATATTGGTGAAAGGTGCCGTTTTAGGGCCTTTTTCTTTGACTCTATGACGTTACAAAGTTAATATGCGCGCCCTATGCAAAAGGTAAAATTACCCTTGACCATTGATGCGGTACGTACCGCTCAGAAACGCCTGGACTATGTTGGTTCCTATGCGCCTGAGCTGGTTACACGTGTTGCCGACTCTGTGGTCAGTGTGGACAGTGATGTCGAAGTGCAGTTGTCGTTTGATATTGATAACCAGCGCCTCGCGGTGATAACAGGGCATGCGGACGTCGCGGTAACGCTGATGTGCCAACGCTGTGGTGTCCCGTTTGCACATCAAGTCCACACAACATATTGTTTTAGCCCGGTCGTCAATGATGAGCAGGCTGAGGCATTACCGGAAGCGTACGAACCGATCGAAGTTGACGAGTTTGGCGAAGTCGATCTGTTGGCAATGATTGAAGATGAAATTATTCTTTCACTGCCTGTCGTTCCGGTACATGAATCTGAACACTGTGAAGTGTCCGAAGCGGACATGGTGTTTGGCAAACTGCCTCCTGAGGCGGAGAAACCAAATCCATTTGCCGTATTAGCCAGTTTAAAGCGTAAGTAATCGAGGAGTAAGGTCCATGGCCGTACAACAAAATAAACCAACCCGTTCCAAACGTGGCATGCGTCGTTCACACGATGCCCTGACCACCACCACCTTGTCTGTAGATGCGACTTCCGGTGAAACTCATCGTCGTCACCACATCACTGCCGACGGTTTCTACCGCGGTCGCAAGGTTATCGGCTAAGTCAGCGATACTTTGACTCGTCTAACCCTGGCGTTAGATGCAATGGGCGGGGATTTCGGTCCCTGCGTCACAGTGCCTGCTTCATTGCAGGCACTGGCCTCTAATTTACAGCTTCATCTCCTGTTAGTCGGCGATCCCGACGTCATCTCCCCGTTACTTGCCAAAGCCGATCCGTCTGTCCTGGAACGCTTGCAAGTCGTACCTGCCGAATCGGTTATTGCCGGTGACGCCAAGCCTTCACAAGCGATCCGGGCCAGCCGAGGTACCTCTATGCGTATTGCGCTGGAGTTGATTAAAAGCGGTGAGGCGCAGGCTTGTGTCAGTGCAGGGAATACCGGGGCGTTGATGGGGCTGGCCAAGCTGCTGATCAAACCGTTGGACGGCATTGAACGCCCGGCGTTGATGACCGTGATACCTAACCAACAGCGCGGTAAAACCGTGGTGCTGGATCTGGGGGCCAACGTAGAGTGCGATAGCACGATGCTGGTGCAGTTCGCGGTCATGGGAGCAGTGATGGCGGAAGAGGTATTGGGTATCGCGCAGCCACGTGTGGCGCTGCTCAATATCGGCGAAGAAGAAACCAAAGGACTGGATAATATCCGCGAAGCCTCCGCCGTACTTAAAAAAACTCAGGCAATCAACTATATTGGTTATCTGGAAGGCAACGACCTGCTCACCGGCAAAACTGATGTGATGGTCTGCGACGGCTTTGTCGGCAACGTCACTCTGAAAACCATGGAAGGTGTGATAAGACTGTTCTTGTCGCTACTCAAGTCATCCTCCGAAGGAGGAAAACAGGCGTGGTGGTTAAAATTGTTGGGTCGTTGGTTACAAAAAAGGGTGGCAAGGCGTTTTGGTCATCTGAACCCCGACCAGTATAATGGTGCATGTCTGTTAGGATTGCGGGGAACCGTGATTAAGAGCCACGGCGCTGCAAACCAAAACGCGTTTGCGGTGGCAATCGAACAGGCTGTACAGGCGGTGCAGCGGCAAGTTCCGGACAGGATTGCTGCGCGCCTTGAAGCTGTATTACCCAAGAGTGACTGATCGTTCATGTATACAAAGATTCTCGGTACGGGGAGTTACTTACCCGCACAAGTGCGCACCAACGCTGACTTAGAAAAAATGGTGGATACGTCTGACGAGTGGATCGTGACTCGCACCGGTATTCGTGAACGTCGTATCGCTGCCCCGGATGAAACCGTGGCAACCATGAGCTTCCACGCTGCGTCTCACGCGCTGGAAATGGCAGGTGTGGCTAAAGAAGATATCGGCCTGATCGTGGTGGCGACCACCACCTCAAGCCATGCGTTCCCAAGTTCTGCCTGCCAGGTGCAGCAGATGCTGGGCATTCAGGACTGCGCGGCGTTTGACATCGCGGCGGCCTGTGCTGGTTTTACCTACGCCTTGAGCGTGGCCGATCAGTACGTCAAGAACGGCGCGGTAAAACATGCGCTGGTGATTGGCTCAGATGCGCTGTCGCGCACGCTCGATCCTGAAGATCGCGGCACGATCATCCTGTTTGGCGACGGTGCGGGCGCGGTAGTGCTGGGGGCTTCTGAGGACCAGGGCATTATCTCTACCCATCTGCATGCGGATGGCCGCTATGGCAATCTGCTGGCGCTGCCAAATAAAGATCGTCAGAACCCGGATCAGCCTGCCTACGTCACCATGGCGGGCAACGAAGTGTTTAAAGTGGCAGTCACCGAACTGGCACATATCGTTGATGAAACGCTGAAGGCCAACGATCTTGACCGCAGCGAACTGGATTGGCTGGTTCCGCACCAGGCCAACCTGCGCATCATCAGCGCAACGGCAAAAAAACTGGGTATGGGGATGGAGAAAGTGGTGGTGACGCTCGATCGTCACGGAAACACTTCTGCCGCCTCGGTACCTGCGGCGCTCGACGAAGCCGTACGCGACGGGCGCATCCAGCGTGGTCAGCTGGTGTTGCTGGAAGCATTCGGCGGTGGCTTTACCTGGGGCTCGGCGCTGGTTCGTTTTTGATTCAACAGGAATAAAAAAATGACGCAAACTGCTTTTGTTTTTCCAGGCCAGGGTTCACAAACCGTTGGCATGTTGGCCGATTTGGCCGCACAGTTTCCCATTGTGGAACAAACTTTTAGCGACGCTTCAGCGGCTTTGGGTTACGATCTGTGGCAGTTGGTACAGACTGGCCCGGCAGAAGAGCTGAATAAAACCTGGCAGACACAGCCAGCGTTGTTGGCGGCCTCCGTTGCCATCTTCCGTGTCTGGCAGCAGCAGGGCGGTAACATGCCGGTGATGATGGCCGGCCACAGCCTGGGTGAATACTCGGCGCTGGTGTGTGCCGGTGTGCTGGATTTTGCTGCGGCCATCCGTTTGGTAGAGTTGCGCGGCAAGCTGATGCAGGAAGCGGTACCAGAAGGTACCGGTGCCATGTACGCCATCATCGGTCTGGATAATGCCTCGATTGCCAAAGCCTGTGAGGAGTCTGCTCAAGGCCAGGTAGTTTCACCGGTGAACTTCAACTCTCCGGGGCAGGTCGTTATCGCGGGCAACAAAGAAGCGGTTGAGCGTGCAGGCGCAGCTTGCAAGGCGGCCGGTGCCAAACGTGCACTGCCGTTGCCGGTGAGCGTGCCTTCGCACTGCGCACTGATGAAACCGGCTGCCGATAAGCTGGCTGTAGCGTTGCAAGACATCACCTTCAACGCGCCGTTAGTCCCGGTAGTCAATAACGTTGATGTCCGCGCAGAGACCGCGCCAGAAGCTATCCGCAGTGCGTTGGTTCGCCAGCTGTACAGCCCGGTGCGCTGGACGGAAAGCGTAGAATTTATGGCGGCAGAGGGTGTGACTCTGCTGTTGGAAGTGGGCCCAGGCAAAGTGCTGACCGGCCTGACCAAACGCATTGTCGACACTTTGACGGCGGCAGCGGTTAACGATACTGCCAGCCTGTCTGCGGCGTTGGAACAGTAAAAGAGGATAACCATGAGCTTCGAAGGGAAAATTGTCCTGGTCACCGGCGCAAGCCGCGGTATTGGCCGGGCTATTGCAGAGTTGTTTGTTGCACGTGGCGCCAAGGTTATCGGCACCGCTACCAGCGAGAGCGGTGCTGAAGCCATCAGCAGCTATCTGGGTGAGAACGGCAAAGGCTATATGCTGAACGTGGTTGATGCTCAATCTATCGACAACGTTTTGACCTCGATTCGTGCGGAATTTGGCGAAATCGACATTTTAGTGAATAATGCCGGGATTACGCGTGATAACCTGCTGATGCGAATGAAGGATGAGGAGTGGCAGGATATCCTGGACACCAATCTGACTTCCGTATTCCGTCTGTCAAAAGCGGTAATGCGAGCTATGATGAAAAAGCGGTTTGGCCGTATCATCTCTATCGGTTCCGTTGTTGGTACCATGGGGAATGCAGGGCAGGCTAATTACGCGGCGGCTAAAGCCGGTCTGATTGGTTTTAGTAAGTCTTTGGCACGTGAGATCGCTTCACGTGGCATTACGGTCAACGTCGTGGCTCCTGGCTTTATTGAGACGGACATGACACGGGCGTTGACAGAAGATCAACGCGCAGGCATTTTGACTCAGGTTCCGGCTAGCCGGCTTGGGGAAGCTAAAGAAATCGCCAGCGCTGTTGCATTTTTAGCCTCTGACGAGGCCAGCTACATCACCGGTGAAACGTTACATGTCAATGGCGGCATGTATATGATTTAAAAAATGCGAAAACTATTTGCGTTATTTGAGGTAAAAACCGCAAAATAGCGTAAAATCGTGGTTTGACCAGCCGGGATTTAGTTGCATCTTTTTCAACATTTTATACACTACGAAAACCATCGCGAAAGCGAGTTTTGATAGGAAATTTAAGAGTATGAGCACTATCGAAGAACGCGTTAAGAAAATCATTGTTGAGCAACTGGGTGTTAAGCAGGAAGAAGTATTGAACAACGCTTCTTTCGTTGAAGACCTGGGCGCTGATTCTCTTGACACCGTTGAGCTGGTAATGGCTCTGGAAGAAGAATTCGACACCGAAATTCCAGACGAAGAAGCAGAGAAAATCACTACTGTGCAAGCAGCTATTGATTTCATCAACGCTAGCCAGCAGTAAGCGAACATATCTAGGCGGTCACTCGACCGCCTAAGTTTTTTCTATCCCTAGCGTCATATTTTCCCTCCTTGGAGGACAAACGTGTCTAAGCGTCGAGTAGTTGTGACCGGACTGGGCATGTTGTCTCCTGTCGGCAATACGGTAGAGTCCACATGGAATGCTCTTCTTGCCGGTCAGAGTGGCATCAGCCTGATCGACCATTTCGATACTACTGCCTATGCAACCCGTTTTGCTGGCTTGGTAAAGAATTTTAACTGTGAAGATTTCATCTCGCGCAAAGATGCGCGCAAGATGGATGCCTTCATTCAATACGGCATCGTCGCCGGCATGCAAGCCATGCAGGATGCGGGGCTGGATATCAACGAGGCGAACGCCAATCGTATTGGTGCCGCTATCGGCTCTGGTATCGGCGGCCTGGGGTTGATTGAAGAAAACCATAGCTCACTGGTTAACGGTGGCCCACGGAAAATCAGTCCGTTTTTTGTGCCCTCGACCATTGTGAACATGATTGCCGGTCACCTGACCATTATGTACGGCATGCGTGGCCCAAGTATTTCCATCGCTACCGCCTGTACCTCAGGTGTCCATAACATTGGCCATGCTGCACGTATCATTGCTTACAATGATGCCGATGTGATGCTGGCCGGTGGCGCAGAAAAAGCCAGTACCCCTCTGGGTGTCGGCGGCTTTGGGGCGGCTCGTGCGCTCTCAACCCGCAATGACAACCCACAGGCCGCAAGCCGCCCTTGGGATAAAGACCGTGATGGTTTTGTGCTGGGCGATGGTGCGGGGATGATGGTGCTGGAAGAGTACGAACACGCAAAACAACGCGGTGCGAAAATTTACGCCGAAATTGTCGGGTTTGGTATGAGCAGCGATGCCTACCACATGACATCGCCACCGGAAAACGGTGCTGGTGCCGCCTTGGCGATGGAAAACGCGCTGCGTGATGCGGGTGTGACAACGTCACAGATTGGTTATATCAACGCGCATGGCACCTCGACGCCGGCCGGTGATAAAGCCGAAACCCAAGCGGTGAAATCCGTATTTGGCAGCGATGCCAACCGGGTAATGGTCAGCTCCACCAAATCGATGACCGGCCACCTGCTGGGTGCCGCTGGGGCGATTGAGTCGATCTTTACCGTGTTGGCTTTGCGCGATCAGGCGGTTCCACCTACCATCAATCTGGATAATCCGGATGAAGGTTGCGATCTGGACTTCGTACCACACGAAGCGCGCCAGACCAAAGATATGGAGTTCACGCTGTGTAACTCCTTCGGCTTCGGTGGCACTAATGGTTCGCTGATTTTCCGTCGCGTATAATACCCGTCGCCTTTCAAGCTGTAGCGTTGTTACCTGCACTTGTCCACCCCAGTCACTTACTAAAAGTAAGCTCCTGGGGATGAACAAGCTTGGTGCCTAGCCACAACTTGAAATTCATAGGGTATGAGAGTAACGAAGTTGATCAAGGCCCGGTTCACGTCGACCGGGCTTTTTTTATGGTGAAAAGCGTGGGGAAAGCCGTGTCTGCTGCTATCGTCATCTACGCCTGTTATGCTGTAGTGATAACACAGTGAGGAAACGCATGTACTGGATCAACGGACAACAACATGACGCCCTGGCACCCAGCGATCGCGGTTTGCAGTTTGGCGACGGCTGCTTTTCTACTGCCAGAGTAGTGGATGGCAACATCGATCTTTTCCCCTGGCATCTTGATCGGATGCAGCAGGCGGCGCAGAGATTGCTATTGCCAGCGGTGGACTGGGCGGCATTGGAACTTGAGATGCGCCATGCGGCAAGCTCTCTCTCCCTGGGCGTGGTCAAAGCGATACTGACCAGAGGCAGCGGCGGACGAGGTTACAGCCCGCACGGCTGTGCTGCTCCTACACGGATCGTTTCGCGCAGCGCCTATCCCATGCACTACCAGTCATGGCGTGAAGAAGGGATCAGCCTGACGCTCAGCCCGGTTGCGCTGGCGCGTAATCCACTGCTGGCAGGCCTGAAACACCTTAACCGCCTGGAGCAGGTGTTGATCCGCGCACATCTTGACCAGGCCGATGCCGATGAGGCGCTGGTGCTTGACACTGCGGGTATGCTGGTGGAATGCTGTGCGGCTAATTTGTTCTGGCGCAAAGGAAAAAACGTCTTTACGCCAAATCTGGATCAGGCCGGTGTCGCCGGTGTGATGCGCCGCCGAGTGATTGAACTTCTGACGGGCAGCGAGTATCTACTGCATTACGTCAGTGAACCGCTGGAGACGCTGGCCGATGCGGAGGAAGTGCTGATATGCAACGCGCTGATGCCGTTGCTGCCGGTGAATAGGGCACAATCATGGCGCTACCCTTCGCGCCAACTGTATGATTTTTTGCGACCACACTGTTAATGATGGCTGATCGATGAAGAGAAAAAAGCTCAAGATTGTTGTACTGCTGCTGCTCCTGGCGTTGGCTTCGCTGTATTGGGGGCATCAGCGGATTGAACGCTTTGCCGATACTCCGCTGGCGATTGGGCAGGAAACCTACTTCAAACTGCCCGCAGGCACTGGCCGTGTGGCGCTGGAAGGGCTGCTGGTACGCGACAAGCTGATCCACAATGGCCGCTGGTTCCCGTGGTTACTGCGCCTGGAGCCGGAACTGGCCGAATTCAAGGCGGGTACCTACCGTTTAACCCCGGGGATGACGGTGCGCCAGATGCTGAAACTGTTGGCAAGCGGCAAAGAAGCCCAGTTCAGCGCACGCTTTATCGAGGGTTCGCGTCTGAAAGATTGGCTGCAGGTGCTGCAAGAGTCGAAATATGTCAAACATACCCTGGCAGGTAAAAGCGAGGCGGAAATCGCCAAGGAGCTGGGGCTACCGGAAGGTGGCGTGCTGGAAGGTCGTTTGTATCCAGATACCTATCTCTATACGGCGGGAACCACCGATCAGGCATTGTTAAAGCGCTCGCAGTTGCGGATGTACAAGGCATTGCAGGACGTTTGGCATGCGCGAGACACCAGCTTGCCATACAAAACGCCGGAAGAGTTGCTGACGATGGCTTCGATCGTTGAGAAAGAGACTGCCGTAGCGGAGGAACGCACCAAGGTCGCTTCGGTGTTTATCAATCGCCTGCGTTTGGGCATGCGTTTGCAAACCGATCCTACCGTGATCTACGGCATGGGCGACAGTTATACCGGTAACATCACCCGTAAGGATCTGGAGACGGCAACTCCCTATAACACCTATGTGATCAGCGGCCTACCGCCAACGCCGATCGCCATGCCGAGCCGTGCTTCATTGGAAGCTGCCGCCAATCCGGCTAAAACCGATTATTTGTACTTTGTTGCCGACGGAAAGGGTGGCCATACGTTCACCACCAACCTGGCAAGCCATAATGCTGCGGTGCGTGTCTATCGGCAGGTACAAAAGGAAAAGAATGAAAAGTAACTTTGTAGTGATTGAAGGGTTGGAAGGCGCGGGTAAAACCACCGCGCGCAATACAGTGGTCAACGTGCTTAACGAGCAGGGTATTAACGACATTGTGTTTACCCGTGAACCGGGCGGTACGCCACTGGCGGAGAAGCTGCGCGAGCTGTTTAAATGCGGCTCAGATGGCGATTTGCCGACCATCAAGGCGGAGCTGCTGATGATATATGCCGCGCGGGTGCAACTGGTGGAAACCGTGATCCAACCTGCGTTGGCGCGGGGAGCCTGGGTGGTAGGCGATCGTCACGATCTTTCCGCACAAGCCTATCAGGGCGGGGGCCGGGGAATCGACCCACACTTGATGAGTTCGCTGCGTGATACGGTATTGGGTGACTTCCGCCCCGACCTGACCCTTTATCTCGACTTACCGCCGTCGGTGGGCCTGCAAAGGGCACGCGCGCGCGGAGAGTTGGACCGTATTGAGCAAGAAGCGCTGCCGTTCTTTGAACGTACCCGCGCGCGCTATCTTGAACTGGCGGCTCAGGATGCGAGCATCGTTACCATAGATGCGGCACAAACGCTGGAACAGGTCACTGCCGATATTCGCCAGGTGGTTGTACAGTGGCTGCAACAGCAGGAAGGAGCGTAATGAACTGGTACCCGTGGCTTAACGCTCCCTATCGTCATTTGGTGGGGCAGTATGCGGCTGGGCGTGGCCATCACGCATTACTGCTGCATGCGGCGGTGGGCAACGGCGATGCTGAGCTACTCTATGCCCTGAGCCGTTGGCTGATCTGCCAAAAGCGCAATGGTGAAAAGAGCTGCGGTGAGTGCCACAGCTGCCGGTTGATGCTGGCAGGCAACCATCCGGACTACCACGTACTGGCTCCGGAAAAGGGCAAAAGTAGCTTGGGTATCGAACCGATCCGCCAAGTGATTGAGGTCCTCTATTCCCATGCCCAGCAGGGGGGAGCAAAGGTGGTGTGGCTATCGCAGGCAGAACTGTTGACCGAGGCCGCCGCCAACGCCTTGCTGAAAACCCTGGAAGAGCCTCCGGCCAATACCTACTTCCTGCTAGGCTGCCGTGAGCCCTCACGCCTGTTGGCGACGCTGCGTAGCCGCTGTTTCTACTGGCATCTGGCCAGCCCAGATGAACAGCTTAGTCTGCAATGGCTTAACCGCCAGGGTGTGGGCAATCCGGTCGATCGTCTGACCGCATTACGCTTGCATGACGGTGCTCCACTCGCTGCCGAACAGTTGCTGCAACCGAATCGCTGGCAACAGCGGGCCGCACTGTGTAACGCCTTGAGCGCCGCTTTGCCGCAGTGCGATATGTTGGCCCTGTTGCCGGCACTGAACCATGACGACGTGGCGGACCGGCTACACTGGTTATGCGCGCTACTGATGGATGCTATGAAATACCAGCAGGGTGCCGCGAACTATGCTCTGAACCAGGATCAATTGCCGCTGGTCCAGCAGTTGGCCAGCCGTTTGAGCAGCGTTTCGCTCCAGCAAATCATGCAGCAGTGGCTTAACTGCCGCCATCAGTTACTCAGCGTGGTCGGCGTTAATCGCGAGCTGTTGCTGACAGAACAGTTACTCGGTTGGGAGCAGATGCTCGGCACTACCGGTTACTCATCCCCTCATTCGTTGTAAAAGAGTTAATTATCATGTTATTAGTAGATTCTCACTGCCACCTCGACAGCCTGGACTTCGCCACCTTGCACCACAGCGTGGACGATGCTCTGGTCAAAGCCAAAGCGCAGGATGTGGGCTTTGTACTGGCGGTTGCCACCACGCTGCCGGGTTACCAGGCGATGACCCAGCTGATCGGTCAACGTAACGATGTTGCCTTCTCCTGTGGCGTTCATCCGTTGAATCTGGAGGGGGGCTACGATTATGCCGAACTGCGCAGTCTGGCAGCGGCAGAGCAGGTGGTTGCCCTGGGGGAAACCGGGCTGGATTACTTTTATCAGAAAGACAATATCCCGTTACAGCAAGAGTCGTTCCGCCAACATATTCGTATTGGCCGGGATCTCAACAAGCCGGTGATTGTGCATACGCGTGACGCGCGTGACGATACGTTGGCCATTCTGCGCGAAGAGAACGCACAGGATTGCGGCGGCGTGCTGCATTGCTTCACCGAAGATTTGCCAACGGCGAAAGCCTTGCTCGATCTGGGCTTCTATATCTCGTTCTCCGGTATTGTCACTTTCCGTAACGCCGAGCCGCTGCGCGAGGTAGCCCGCTATGTGCCATTGGATCGCATGCTGGTGGAAACCGACTCGCCATACCTGGCGCCGGTACCTCATCGCGGCAAAGAAAACCAACCCGCCTATGTGCGTGACGTCGCAGAATACCTGGCCGTGTTGAAGGGCGTCAGCCTGGAAAACCTGGCGCAGGCGACCACTGCCAACTTTTCACGTTTGTTTCACATCGAACTCTGATCCTTCGTCTAGGCTTAGCGAAACGCTGGCGATAATCTAATTCTTTTTAAGCTCGTAATTAATCCTCGAAACGGGTAATGTTCCCACCCGTTTCAGGGGAGCGGCCGGGCAAATTTTCATCTTTCTTCACAAAAAGTAGACGATTTTTGAAAAATGGCCGGTCAGATTCATCGAAACGTGACTGCCATCAAACATTGTTCAGGGTATTTATTTTACTCTGCGTAAAAATTAAAGGGGTGCTCAGACACCCTGAAAATGCAGGGGTTTTCTCTCCCCCCTCTGCAACGCGAAAATTCGCGAGAAGTAGCAAAGCACTATTACTCAGGAGCACACTCAACTATGTTCAAGAACGCATTTGCCAACCTGCAAAAAGTAGGTAAATCGCTGATGCTGCCGGTTTCCGTATTGCCTATCGCAGGTATCCTGCTGGGCGTCGGTTCCGCCAACTTTAGCTGGCTACCGCTGGTAGTCTCACACGTGATGGCGGAAGCCGGCGGTTCCGTATTCGCCAATATGCCGTTGATCTTCGCTATCGGTGTTGCCCTGGGCTTCACTAACAACGACGGCGTTTCTGCATTGGCCGCGGTAGTGGCTTACGGCATCATGGTGAAAACCATGGCCGTGGTTGCGCCGCTGGTGCTGCATTTGCCAGCCGAAGAGATTGCGGCCAAACACCTGGCGGATACCGGTGTGCTCGGAGGGATTATCTCCGGTGCCATTGCTGCCTACATGTTTAACCGCTTCTTCCGTATTCAACTGCCAGAATACCTGGGCTTCTTTGCCGGTAAGCGTTTTGTGCCGATCATCTCTGGTCTGGCCGCTATCATTCTGGGTGTGATCCTCTCCTTCATCTGGCCGCCAATCGGTACGGCTATCCAGACCTTCTCCGAATGGGCGGCTTATCAGAACCCAGTGGTGGCATTCGGTATCTACGGTTTTGTTGAGCGTGCGCTGGTACCGTTTGGTCTGCACCACATCTGGAACGTTCCGTTCCAAATGCAGATTGGTGAATATACCAATGCGGCCGGTCAAGTGTTCCACGGCGACATTCCGCGTTACATGGCGGGTGACCCAACTGCGGGTATGCTGTCTGGTGGCTTCCTGTTCAAAATGTATGGTCTGCCTGCTGCCGCGATTGCCATCTGGCACTCAGCCAAGCCGGAAAACCGTGCCAAAGTCGGCGGTATCATGATCTCCGCTGCGCTGACCTCGTTCCTGACCGGTATTACCGAGCCGATCGAGTTCTCCTTCATGTTCGTTGCGCCGATCCTGTACGTAATCCATGCGATCCTGGCCGGCCTGGCGTTCCCAATCTGTATTCTGTTGGGGATGCGTGACGGTACCAGCTTCTCACACGGCCTGATCGACTTCATCGTACTGAGCGGCAACAGCAGCAAAATCTGGCTGTTCCCAATCGTTGGTGTCATCTACGGCTTGGTGTACTACACCATCTTCCGCGTGCTGATTGCCAAACTGGATCTGAAAACCCCTGGCCGTGAAGACAATGCTTCCGAGCAGGTGGCTCAGGGTGGCTCTGAAATGTCTGCTGCGCTGGTTCAGGCATTCGGCGGTAAAGAGAACATTACCAACCTGGATGCCTGTATTACCCGTCTGCGCGTTAGCGTGGCCGACGTATCCAAGGTTGACCAGGCTGGTCTGAAGAAACTGGGTGCTGCCGGTGTGGTTGTGGCTGGCTCAGGCGTTCAGGCGATCTTTGGTACCAAATCCGACAACCTGAAAACCGATATGGATGAATACATCCGTAACCACTGATTCAGGTAGGGGAGTTAATGGGGAGACTTAGGTCTCCCTTTTTTTATGCACTTTTCTGAGCTAGTCACCGTTATTGACATGAGTTCGGTATTAAGTTTATATCCGTTAGTACAAAAAATTAGCTTCATGAAGCCAGCCAGAAGGACATTGGCGATGAAAAAATACTCTTATCCTTATCTTTTTAGCGTGACGATATTATTTTTGGGATTCGTTTTCGGGATGATGCTATGGCATGGTGAGATCTATCGTCAAACCTTTCTGAATCGGACAAGTGTGCGTTATATGCTTGTGACGGCGCTGGCACTGGCTTTACTTATCTCACTTTTGATTATCAGACGTGGCGTGTTTAACAGCAGTAAATTTGTTGATTATATCAAGCTGTATGCCGCTATCAGCATCGTAACGGCGTTTGTCGCTATCATGTTATTAATAACGGCCACTTACTATCTCCCCGGTAAAACATCTTCATATACTACGACGTATTCCTATGCCTACGGGAGTCGCAGCAGCTGCGCTGGGGCAGAAGTTAATGATGCAGATTTAGGCATAAGTATTAGAGTATGTCATCCCGTGGGTAACTATGAGTTTAATAACAAGATATATATTGAAAAACGAACTAATGCCCTTGGTATGGTAGTGACTTACGCTATAACTTTCCCTTAAAGGTGGCACGTCGTCGATAATAAGTGGCTATGGGAAGGGGGATAGCGGTAGTTAAAGGCGGGGAAAGTCTTCTTTTTTGATGGAGGGGTGCTCATGGATCTCTGCTCAAACAACCAACAGGCGGGGCAAGCCCCGCCGTTGGGTTGCCTTACCTTGCGGGTTCGTAAGCCATCATGGCCGCAACCTCCGTTTCTCCGCTACGAATGCGGATCTCACAGAGTCTTTTCCTGGTCATCCAGGTAAACACCAGTACGGTGATACAGAGAATAACCAAGGCCATTACTACTAACTTTTGCGGCATGATAGCCTCCTTGTCCTTGCCTTTCGGCGGGTAAGAGGCTACCTTTATGGTGTTCATGCATAAGAGTGGCCTCGGGTTGATTTACATCGATTCGGGGCTTTTCTCTTTCTATCCCTTGCTAATGCTCAGGACAAAAAGATCCAGAGCACCCACGTGAATTTTACCCCTAATCCTGCCTGGTAATAAATCAGCGCTTTGTTACATAGAACAATTAAGCTGAACCGGCTCAGTGCTCATCCTTGTTGTTTATTGGTTTTTTGCCCGTTTCTTGCGGTGACTAACCTCTATATAAAACATTTATTTTTTTACACCTATTTTTCTTATATATGCTATGGCGGCTGCGGGCTCTTTTGTATGGAATTGTTTAACAAGATAGGGAGGGGCGCTCATGGATCTCTGCTCAAACAACCAACAGGCGGGGCAAGCCCCGCCGTTGGGTTGCCTTACCTTGCGGATTCGTAAGCCATCATGGCCGCAACCTCCGTTTCTCCGCTACGAATGCGGATCTCACAGAGTCTTTTCCTGGTCATCCAGGTAAACACCAGTACGGTGATACAGAGAATAACCAGGGCCATTACTACTAATTTTTGCGGCATGATAGCCTCCTTGTCCTTGCCTTTCGGCGGGTAAGAGGCTACCTTTATGTTGTTGGAGCATAAGAGTGGCCTCGGGTTGATTTACATCGATTCGGGGCTTTTCTCTTTCTATCCCTTGCTAATGCTCAGGACAAAAAGATCCAGAGCACCCACGCGAATTTTACCCCTAATCCTGCCTGGTAATAAATCAGCGCTTTGGTACATATAACAAGTAAGCTGAACCGGTTCAGTGTACATCCTGCTTAATTTGTTGGTTTTTTTCCCTGTTTATTGCGATGCTGATGGCAGTCCATAGATCGCAGCAAAAGAGGGAACAATGCCCAACCCATCCGTGCTCAAACCACCAACGTTGATCGGCAATCAAATCGAACTTCGGCCATTGCAGCCAGAGCACCGTGAGGCAATGCTGAGCGCGGCTGCTGATGGCGAACTGTGGAACCTGAAGGTTACCGCAGTGCCGAGTACCAGCACGATCGACAGCTATATCGCCACCGCCATGGCAGGCCGTGATGCCGGTTCCATGCTGCCATTTGTCATTGTTCAGCAGGCTAGCGGCCGCATTATCGGCAGCGCCCGTTTCTGGAAAATCGACCGGACTAATCGCAAAATGGAAATCGGCCACACCTGGTTGAGCCAATCGGTGCAGCGCACCGGCGTGAATACCGAAGCGAAATACCTACTGCTCGGCTATGCCTTTGAAGTATTACAGGCGGTACGTGTACAGTTCACCACCGACGAACTGAACGACAGGTCACGCGCGGCAATTCTGCGGATTGGTGCAAAGCAGGAGGGGATTGTACGCCATGAACGCATCATGCCCGACGGGCGTAAACGTAACTCGGTCAGGTTCAGCATTATCGATGATGAATGGTGTGAGGTGAAAGCCAGGCTGGAAGTTTTGCTGAAGCGCTAAACTCGAGGAGCAAACAGTGGCAAGATCTCAACGGGCGCAGCATGCAGCGCCCCTACAGCAGCCTTTCAACTCCGCGCTAAATTCCCCACGCCACCGTCGATCAGCAGTTCACTGCCCACCATGTAGCTGGACTCGTCAGACGCGAGAAATACGGCGGCTTTGGCTAATTCCAGCGCGGTCCCCATGCGGCCAATCGGCACCAGCGCGCGGATCTCTTCGCGTAATGCTTGCTCAGCCTGTGCCGGCAAACCCAGCTTGCCCAGCGCTGGGGTTGCCGTTGGGCCAGGGCTGAGGCCGTTGACGCGAATACCGCGCGGGTGCAGTTCGGCAGAAAGCGAACGCGCCAAAGACAAAATTCCGGCTTTACTGGCGGCATAGACGCTGCTTTGCGCCAAGCCAATATGCGCGCTGACGGAACCACACAGGATCACCGAGGCAGGATTGCCCAGCAACGGTAACAGGGCCTGGATCAAAAACAGAGGGCCTTTGAGATTAGTGTTCATCAGTTGGTCATAACGCTGCTCATCCCATTCCTGCAACGGCAGGTGGGTGACATCACCGGCGTTGATATACAAGATATCCAACCGGGGCCAGCTTTTAGCCAACTGCGCGGCCAAAATCGGCTGTTGGCCGATATCCCCGGCGTCATTGTGCAACAGCACGACATCCCCTAGCATTTCGCCAGTCGCTGTTAACCCGCTTGCGCTGCGCCCGGTGATCGCCACGGTTGCTCCTTCGGCAATAAACTGCCGGGCCGTCTCCAGCCCGATGCCGCTGGTTCCCCCGGTAATCAACGCGTATTTACCTGCTAATCGTGACATAACCCTTCCTCTCGTTGGTCAGTTACGCCATTATTGGTCTGTCAGTACCTTTTGCATAGTAGGTACCATTTGGATACTAAAGGACAAGGTGGGATGCAATGGCGTCAACAGTGAAAGGGCAGGTTGAAAAATATTTTCTTTTACCGCCTGCGGGGGAGCCGTGCCCGATGGTGAGCTTCGTCAATTTGGTTTCGGGCAAATGGGCCATCCCAATCCTGTATCGCCTGATGGTGATCGACGGCCCGATACGCTTTAGCGAATTACAGCGCGCGGTGGCGCCAATTGCGCAAAAAGAGCTGACGCGTCAGCTCCGCCAGTTTGAACAATGCGGTCTTGTCACTCGCCAGGTGTTTCCAGAGGTGCCACCACGGGTGGAGTACCAGATAACGCCGCTGGGTAAAACGCTGCGCCCCACGTTGGACTCGTTGGCCGCTTGGATGCGTGACCATGCGCCTCAGTTGATCGGTAGCCAATAACCGCCGGTAAACTCGTAAGGTTGAGTGATTCTCCATCACTCGATACGGAAAGTGCGCAATCGGGTTGATAGCAGTAGAATTTGTCACGATACTGCGTAAACCAATATTTTCGCTGAACAAGGAGTTCCAGATGGCCGAAGAAACGATTTTCAGTAAAATTATTCGCCGTGAAATCCCTGCCGATGTGGTCTACCAGGACGAACTGGTCACCGCATTTCGTGATATTTCCCCACAGGCACCGACCCATATCCTGATCGTGCCGAACGTGCTGATCCCAACGGTGAACGACGTGACCGTGGAACACGAGGCCGCCCTAGGCCGTATGATCACCGTGGCGGCCAAAATTGCCGAGCAGGAAGGGATTGCCGAAGACGGCTACCGCCTGCTCATCAATTGCAATCGTCACGGCGGGCAAGAGGTCTATCATATTCATATGCATTTAGTTGGTGGGCGCGCTCTGGGCCCGTTGTTGTCACGTTAACCGAGGAAGACCATGCGCTATATTCACACGACGCGTTACTTGATGGCGCTGGTGCTCCCCGCCGCGATGCTGATGGGCTGTAGCAGCCCGAAGGGCATCTCGGTCAATGAACGGCAAACGGTGGTGATGGATTCACCGGTACTGACGGCGGGTATTCTGGCGGATAACCCGTCTATTGCTGACGCATCTGGCCGCCTGCGGGCCAGTTCGGTGCTCAGCAATACTCAGACCACGCCAGTGACCCTCCACTATCGTTTCTATTGGTATGACAAACAGGGGCTGGATATCCTGCCTTTTGAACAGCCGCGCACGGTCACCGTTGCCGCCAATTCAGACGCCGAGATTTATTCGTTGAATGGCAACCTTGATGCCAAGCGTGTACGTCTGTATTTATACTTATAAGTTTTGGGTTACGTTGGAGAAGGTAATGAAAAAGTTCCTATGGGTGGCGCTGGCCGCGTTGGTGTTAACCGGTTGTCCATCACGCCCGCCAGAGCCTACGGCACCGGTGACGGTAGAGCCACAGCCGCAACCAGAGCCTCAGCCTGAACCGTTGCCACCAACCACCGAGCCGGTGCCACAGCCGCCGAAGATCCAGCAGCTTGACTGGCTGGGCAGCGTGCAGCCGTTGGTCAATCAGATGCTGAAGGCCGATGGCGTCACGCCTGGCAGCGTATTGCTGTTGGACAGCGTGAAGAACAATACCAATGGCTCATTGAGCATCGGCAACGCCACTTCGGCGCTGCACCAGGCTTTGGCATCCAACAAGACCTTTGCCGTCGTGCCGGAAGCGCAGTTGGCGAGCGCCAAACAGACGCTGGGCCTGTCGGCGGAAGATAGCCTCGGGTCGCGCAGCAAGGCGATTGGCTTGGCGCGTATCGTCAACGCGCAATACGTGTTGTATAGCGCCGTCAGTGGCGATGTGAAGTCACCAGCGATGGAAATGCAGCTGATGTTGGTACAAACCGGTGAGATCGTCTGGTCAGGCAATGGCGACGTCAAATACTGAATCCCAGCTGCGGCGACTCTTGAGTAACAGACTGCCGGCGGTAAATACCGCCGGTTGTCATTTTAGCCTGGTACAAGGGTTGAGCGGCGAGAGCTGGCGGATCGACAGTGGCGATGTGCAACTGCTGGCCCGTCCGCAGACGCCGGAAAAACGCATGCTCGGCGTTAACCGTCGGCGTGAGGGGCAAGTGCTGAAGCGCGCTGGATTGGGCATAGGTCCGAAGGTGTGGTTACAGAGTCCTGAGTGGCTGATCGTCGAATGGCTTGCCGGTGAGAGCGTTGATGAAACGGCGTTTGCTTCCTTAACGGCCAACGGGGAGTTGGCAGAGCTGACCGCCCGGTTGCATAACCGTGGGTTGAGTGGTTACCGGCTGGATCTGCAACAGCAATTTACCCGCTATTGGCAGCAAATCGATCGCCGGCGGATCACGCCAGCTTGGCTGCGTTGGCAGCGCTATTTCATCAACGGTACCATGCCGCGCCCGTTGCAGTTGGCAACGCTGCACATGGATATTCATGCCGGCAATCTGCTGCGACAGGCCGGGCAGCTCAGGCTGATCGACTGGGAGTATGCTGCCGATGGCGATATCGCCCTGGAGCTGGCGGCGATGTTTCGCTTCAATCAATTTTCCCCGGCTGTGCAACAACGCTTTTTGGAGCAATACCAACCTCACGGCTATGCCGATTTGCCGCAGTTGGCCTCACAGGTCCAGCGTTGGTTGCCGTGGGTGGATTACCTGATACTAATGTGGTGTGAAGTGCGCTGGCAGCAGTGTCGGGATGCGGAATTTTTGCGTTGGGGCGCAGCGTTATACCAGCGTTTTTGTTTATCATCGTCAAATTAATCATGAATACTGATGTGAGGTGGCCGTGGGCCCAGTAATGCTAGATGTCGTCGGCTATGAGCTGGACGCAGAAGAACGCGAGATTTTAAAACACCCGCTGGTAGGGGGCCTGATCCTGTTTACCCGCAACTTTGCCGATCCGCAGCAGTTGCGTGAGCTGGTTCGCCAAATCCGCGCGGCCTCGCATTCGCGGTTGGTGGTGGCAGTGGATCAGGAAGGCGGGCGCGTGCAGCGTTTTCGCGAAGGTTTTACCCGCTTACCGGCGGCGCAGTCCTTTGCGGCGCTCAACGATGCCCAGGAAGGCGGGCGTTTGGCTCGGGAAGCTGGCTGGTTGATGGCCTCGGAAATGATTGCCCAGGATATCGATATCAGCTTCGCCCCGGTATTGGACATCGGCCACGCCAGCGCGGCGATTGGCGAGCGTTCTTTCCATAGCGATCCGCAGCAGGCGTTAGTGATGGCGGAACGCTTTATCCAGGGGATGCACAGCGCCGGGATGAAAACCACCGGCAAGCATTTCCCAGGGCATGGCGCAGTCACGGCGGACTCGCATAAAGAAACCCCGCGCGATCCACGGCCATTGGCCCAAATCCGCGAACATGATATGACTATCTTCCGTGAGCTGATCCAACGCGGATTGCTGGATGCCATCATGCCAGCCCATGTTATCTATACTGAAGCAGATCCGCGCCCGGCTAGCGGCTCGCCTTACTGGCTGCAGCAAATCTTGCGTCAGGAGCTAGGCTTTGAGGGCGTGATCTTCTCTGACGATCTGTCGATGGAAGGGGCGGCGATCATGGGCAGCTATGCCGAGCGTGGCCAGGCGGCGCTGGATGCCGGTTGCGATATGATCCTGGTTTGTAATAATCGGGCAGGGGCGGTCAGCGTGTTAGATAACCTGTCCCCGGTCAAAGTAGAGAAATTGCAGCGGTTATATCATCGCGGTCAGTTCACCCGTCAGGAACTGCGCGATTCCGACCGTTGGCAAAAGGCGCATCATGCGCTGAGTCAATTGCATGAACGCTGGGAAGAGCATAAGCAACGCTCAGCGGGGTGAACGGCTAGGGCGCCGCAAGAAGGCGGCGTTAATAATGGGGGCTGCCAGCGGCCTCCAGCTTGTTGCGAGGAACCACATGATTATTTATTTGCATGGCTTCGATTCCACCAGTCCCGGCAATCATGAAAAGATTATGCAGTTACAGTTCATCGATCCGGACGTGCGCTTTATCAGCTACAGCACTTTGCATCCGCGCCATGATATGCAGCATTTATTGAAAGAGGTGGACAAGGCGGTTCAGCAGGAAGGGGATGCCCATCCTCTGATCTGCGGCGTGGGTCTTGGGGGCTTTTGGGCCGAACGTATCGGATTTTTGTGCGGCATCCGTCAGGTGATCTTCAACCCGAACCTGTACCCGGAAGAACATATGCACGGCAAGATCGACCGGCCGGAAGAGTATCGCGATATCGCCACCAAATGCGTGGAAGATTTCCGTGAGAAGAACCGCGATCGCTGCCTGGTGGTGCTTTCTCGCCAGGATGAAGTGTTGGACAGCCAGCGTAGTGCCGAGTTGTTGCACAAGTATTATGAAATCGTCTGGGATGAACAGCAGAGTCACAAGTTTAAAAACATCTCGCCACACCTTCAGCGTATCAAGGCATTCAAGACGCTGGCGTAACAGTTTTATAACGCATAACCAAGCCGTGAACGTTGTTCCTAAAGGGCAGCAATTGCGGCTTTTTTGTTTTTGTCGAGCCGGTTTTCGCCGCTTGGCAGCAAAATGCAAAACTGTGATCTCACGCTAACTATTTGAATCACAATCCTCAAAAAAGCCCTTCGTCCAGCCTTTAACCAAAAAACTTTGACGTACATCAATTTTGGTATGACCAAATAACCTCTCGTGCTATTCTGGCCTCAGATTGCAGGTTTAACTTAAGCGAACCCTATGTATTCTAAGGATATTATTTATTTACCCTTAGGCAACAATTGGTTCACATTCAGGGGGTCATTTTGACAACGCCAAAGAAGAAAATCGTTATTGTCGGCGGTGGTGCCGGTGGTCTGGAGCTGGCAACCAGCCTGGGCCATAAACTGGGTCGTAAGCACAAAGCGGAGATCACGCTGGTGGATCGCAACCACAGCCATTTGTGGAAGCCGTTGCTGCATGAAGTGGCTACCGGCTCCCTGGATGACGGTGTGGATGCGTTGAACTACCTGGCGCATGCGCGTAACCACTTCTTCAACTTCCAACTGGGTTCACTGGTCAACATTGACCGTGAAAAGAAAACGCTGCAGCTAACGCAGATCTGCGATGAGCAGGGCTGCCAGCTGGTTCCCGCCCGCGAGTTGAGCTACGACATCCTGGTGATGGCGCTCGGCAGCACCTCGAACGACTTTGGCACCCCAGGGGTAAGAGATAACTGCATCTTCCTGGATAACCCGAATCAGGCGCACCGTTTCCATAACGAGATGTTGAACCTGTTCCTCAAGTTCTCTGCCAATCCGGAAGAGAAGGAGAGCGTGAATATTGCCATCGTGGGTGGTGGGGCTACCGGCGTTGAGCTGTCGGCAGAACTGCATAACGCGGTCAAACAGCTGCACAGCTACGGCTTTGAAGGGCTGGATAACAGCGCCTTGAAGGTTACCCTGGTTGAAGCCGGTGAGCGTATTCTGCCAGCGCTGCCGCCGCGTATTTCCGCAGCGGCGCACCAGGAGCTGAACAAGCTTGGCGTACGCGTATTAACCAATACCATGGTGACCAGTGCCGATGAGCATGGCTTGAACACCAAAGGCGGCGAATTTATCAATGCCGATCTGATGGTGTGGGCGGCGGGCATCAAGGCACCGGACTTTATGAAAGAGATTGCCGGGCTGGAAACCAACCGCATCAATCAGCTGGTGGTTGAGCCAACGCTGCAAACCACCCGTGATGCCAACATCTTTGCCATTGGTGACTGCGCTTCCTGCCCGCGTGAAGGCGGCGGTTTTGTGCCACCACGGGCACAGTCTGCCCACCAGATGGCATCACGTTGCTACAGCAACATCCTGGCGATGATGCACGATCAGCCGATGAAGCCTTACGTTTATAAGGATCACGGTTCACTGGTCTCGCTTTCCCGCTTCAGCACCGTAGGTAGCCTGATGGGTAACCTGATGCGCGGTTCGATGATGGTCGAAGGGCGTATCGCCCGCGTGGTGTATATTTCGCTGTACCGTATGCACCAGGTAGCGCTGCATGGCTATACCAAAACCGGCCTGATGATGCTGGTGGGTGGGATCAACCGCGTGATCCGTCCGCGCTTGAAGATGCACTGATGTTTTAACCCGCTTGTTCGGTTGATGAAAACCCACGTAGGCTTGCCGCGTGGGTTTTTTTATTGTCGTGAGAAGGGGACAGGCAGAGATAGGATTCTTCTCAATTCATTGGTTTTGGCCCATTTTCAGTGCGTTTTGCTCATTGAGTCTTATTGCGAGGGTGAACTTCCTTGTGCAGACTTTAGGGAGTTTACAGACGGCGCGTCACGCACGCCGTAAACCGGGGAAATCGCCTGTGATCAATGCGAGTTTGCCCGGTGCATAATGCGTGGTAACACATTCAGGAGGATTTCCTGTGAACAAATCAATGTTAGCCGGTGTTGGGATTGGTATTGCAGCCGCTCTGGGAATTGCTGCCGTAGCTGGTCTGGACGTATTCACTCCCGGCCCACAATATGCGCAGGTTCTCGCCGCAACACCGATCAAAGAAACCATCAAAACCCCTCGGCAGGAGTGCCGGAACGTCACGGTGACCCATCGTGCGCCGGTTCAGGATGAAAACCGCATCGCTGGCTCCGTGCTGGGCGCAGTTGCTGGGGGGGTGATTGGTCACCAGTTTGGCGGTGGCCGGGGCCGTGATGTTGCGACCGTAGTAGGTGCGTTGGGTGGTGGCTATGCCGGTCACCAGGTGCAGGGGGCCTTGCAAGACAACGACACTACCACCAGCACGCAGCAGCGCTGCAAAACGGTGTATGACAAATCGCAGAAAATGCTGGGCTATGACGTGACTTATAAGATTGGCGACCAGCAGGGCAAAATCCGCATGGATCACGATCCAGGCACCCAGATCCCGCTGGATAGAAGCGGCCAGTTAGTGCTGACCAAGGTCTGATCTTCGGAGTTTACCCTTCACACCAACCCTCTCCACAGGGAGAGGGAGCCGTTCTGGCGTCCTTATCAGGGAACTGCTTTCCCCTTAAAAGGGCGCTGGAACGGTGCGGTAATCAAACTGCCAAAGTATGTTCCCGAAACGCCGCCAGCAGCTCGCCGATAAACTTCAGTCGTTCGACCCTGTCAGTGAGATCCAGCATAAACTTCAGCTTGGTCGGCCCATCCAGGCGGTAAACCTGCGGTTTGCTTTGCAGCAAGCCAATCAGATAACCCGGATCGACCCGGTTCTTCTCGCCAAACTCGATAAAGCCCCCGCGCTCGTTGCCTTCGATTCGCTTGATCCCCAATATCTGCGCCTGTTGACGCATCGCCGCGCTTTGCAGCAGGTTACGCGCCGCATCCGGCAGCAGGCCAAAGCGGTCAATCAGCTCAACCTTCAGTTCCTCCAGTTCACCCTCATTTTTAGCGCTGGCAATGCGTTTATAGAAGGACAAACGGGTATTCACGTCTGGGATAAAGTCATCGGGCAGCAGCGCTGGCATGCGCAGTTCCACTTCCGTCTGATTGCTGGTGAGATCTTCCAGCGAAGGCTCACGCCCGTTCTTCAGGGCGTCGACGGCGCTTTCCAACAGCTCCATATACAGCGAGAAGCCCACGGTGGTCATCTGGCCGCTTTGGTCTTCCCCCAGCAGTTCCCCAGCACCACGGATTTCCAAATCGTGGGTGGCGAGTGCGAACCCGGCCCCCAAATCTTCCAGCGAGGCAATCGCTTCCAACCGCTTGTGCGCGTCGGTGCTCATGACCTTTGGGTTCGGGGTTAACAGATAAGCATAGGCCTGATGGTGCGAACGCCCGACGCGGCCACGCAGCTGATGTAGCTGCGCCAGGCCAAAGCGGTCTGCCCGTTCGATAATGATGGTATTGGCGCTGGGGATATCGATACCGGTTTCAATAATGGTGGTACAGACCAGCACGTTGAAGCGCTGGTGGTGGAAATCGTTCATCACCCGTTCCAGATCGCGTTCCCGCATCTGGCCGTGGCCAATGGCAATCCTTGCTTCCGGCACCAGTTCTGCCAAGCGTTCGGCGGCCTTATCGATATTCTCGACGTCGTTATACAGGTAATACACCTGGCCGCCGCGCAGTACCTCACGCAGGATGGCCTCGCGCACCACCAGGCTGTCGTACTCGCGGACAAAGGTTTTCACTGCCAGACGGCGGGCCGGTGGGGTAGCAATGATCGACAGATCGCGCATGCCGCTCATGGCCATATTCAGGGTGCGTGGGATTGGAGTGGCGGTTAACGTCAGAATATCTACGTCTGCACGCATTGCCTTAATACGCTCTTTGTGACGTACGCCAAAGCGGTGTTCTTCATCAACCACCAACAGCCCCAGATCTTTCCAGCGCAGATCGCTCTGCAACAGCTTATGGGTGCCAATGAGGATATCGACTTTGCCCTCGGCCGCCTCTTCCAGGATCTGCTGCTGCTCTTTGGCGCTGCGAAAACGCGACATCATTTCGATGCGGATGGGCCAGGTGGCAAAGCGATCGCGGAAGTTGTCGAAGTGCTGCTGCGCCAGCAGGGTTGTCGGCACCAGTACCGCGACCTGCTTACCGTTTTCGACGGCCAGGAAGGCGGCACGCATCGCGACTTCGGTTTTACCAAAGCCAACGTCGCCGCAGACCAGACGATCCATCGCCAGTGGCTGGCACATGTCGCTCAGCACCGCGTTGATGGCCTGTTCCTGATCTGGCGTGGTCTCAAACGGGAAGGTCTGGCAGAACAGCTGATACTGCTCACGATTATGTTTGAACGCAAAACCGCTCTTGGCGGCACGTTGGGCATAGATGTCCAACAGCTCGGCGGCCACGTCACGCACGCGTTCGGCGGCTTTCTGCCTGGCTCGCGACCAGACATCCCCGCCAAGCCGGTGCAGCGGGGCGTTCTCGTCGGCTCCTCCGGCATAGCGGCTGATCAGGTGCAGGGAAGAGACCGGCACGTACAGCTTGTCTTCACCGGCATAGGAGAGGATCAGATATTCCGCTTTGATGCCCCCAGCTTCCAGCGTCGTCAGGCCAACGTAGCGGCCAACGCCGTGTTCCAGATGCACCACTGGCTGCCCTGGGTGCAGCTCTGCCAGGTTGCGGATCAGGGTATCGGTATTGATGGTGCGGCGATTATCCTGCCGACGGCGGCTGACGCGTTCACCGAGCAGATCGCTTTCACAGATCAACGCCCGGTCACGCAGCGTATCCAGGAAGCCACGCTCGGAGGCACCGACCATCATGTAACGGCCCGATGCTTCGACCTCATCCAGATGATGGATCAGGCTGGTACTCAGCTTGATGCGGCCAAGCAGATCTTGCAGGGTTTCGCGGCGGCCTTCACTCTCTACCGAGAAGACCACGCCACCGGTGAAGCTTTCAATAAAGCGCCGCAGATTATCCAGTGGGGCCTTTTGCTGGGCCTGGACGGTGAGATCCGGCAGGGTTTGGTAGCCCAGGTTGGTGCAACCCGCTTTGGCAGGCAGCTCCTCGGTTTTCAACGCCATCCGCGGCCAGGCTTTCAGCTCGGCAAATAGCGCATCGACCCGCAGCCATAGGGTATCCGGGGCCAGCAGCGGCCGCATCGGATCGATCCGCCGGTTCTCATAGCGTTGATTGACATCCAGCCAGAAACGTTCGGCGGCGCCTTCCAGGTTGCCAGTGTTGACGAGCAGCGTATTGGCTGGCAGATAGCTGAAAAGCGAGGGCAGAGGCTGGCTGAAGAACAGCGGTTGCCAGTATTCGATACCGGCAGGCCAGGTGCCTTTACTCACTTGCTGATAAATATGTTCGGCGTCGCGACGCACTTCAAACTGTTCACGCCACTGGCTGCGGAACAGCTCGATGGCGGCCTTATCGGTCGGGAACTCGTGCGCTGGCAGCAGGTTGATGGCTTCCACTTCACTCAACGTGCGCTGGTTATCCACATCAAAGGTGCGCAGGCTGTCGATCTCGTCGTCGAAAAAGTCGATGCGATAAGGCTCTTCGCTGCCCATAGGATACAGATCCAGCAGCGCACCGCGCGTAGCAAATTCGCCATGTTCCATCACCTGATCGACGCTGCGGTAACCGGCCTGTTCCAACTGTGACCGTAGCAGATCCCGCGATAGTCGTTGGCCCTTTTTCATCACCAACGCATGGCCATGCAGGAACTCATGCGGGCAGACGCGTTGCATCAGCGTATTCACCGGCAGAATGATGATGCCGCGTGCCATGGTCGGCAGATGATACAGGCTGGAAAGCCGCGCCGAGATGATTTCCTGGTGGGGCGAGAAGCTGTCGTATGGCAGCGTTTCCCAGTCGGAAAGGGTGGTCACCATCTGATCGGTAAACTGCTGGATTTCGTCACGCAACCGCAATGCATTCTGCATATCCGGGGCGATGAGCATCACCGGGCCGGGATGGCGTTCGGCGATTTCGGCGCATTCAACGGCACAGGCAGAACCGGTGAGCTGCCCTAGCTGGCGTAAATCGCCCGCGCGGTCAGGAAGAGAGTAACGGTAGGAGGATGCGGAGCTGCGGCTTTTATCAGAAATGCTCATTCAGTTATCTTTAATCAATGAATTGAATAACAGTTTTTGTGGTGTTCACCGTGGCGCTCGACGCGTGAATACCACAAAATCCTGTTGACCTGGTGTTTGGCTAAAGCTAACCCGTTCTCCCTCACCCCAACCCTCTCCCCAAGGAGAGGGAGCTGGAACGGAGTTGCGGTTAGGTACGGAGTATGGCTGTGGCACATTCGGTTCCCTCTCCCTTTGGGAGAGGGTTAGGGTGAGGGGACTATCAAGTGGTTCAAGCCCATCACCTTTTTACCTTGGTTATACTAGCCCAGCGGCGTATAAACTGACACCGGTAAAAGCGCGAGCAAGCTTCCTGTTGGCGGTAATTTAATCAATCCTGCGCCATGGCGAGGTACTGGCCGATTTTATCGACGTCCACGTTACCACCGCTGACGATCACCCCGACTTTTTTGCCCCGCAGATCGATGACCTGATTCATCGCCGCAGCGGCAGCCAGGCAGCCGGTCGGTTCAACCACCATCTTCATCCGCTCCATAAAGAAACGCATTTGCTGGCATAGCTGTTGGTCGGTCACCGTCAGGATATCTTCCACATAGTGTTGAATGATCGGGAAGGTGAGATTGCCTACCTGCTGAGTCTGCGCGCCGTCGGCAATGGTTTTTGGTACCGGGATCCACACTTTTTCACCGCTGCGGAACGCCTGTTGCACATCGTTGCCCGCCTCGGGTTCGACGCCAAATACCCGGCAGCCAGGCGACCAGTGATGTGCCGCAATGGCGCATCCAGAGAGCAGCCCGCCGCCACCGGTACAAACCAGCAGAATATCCAACGGGCCAACTTCTTCGATCAACTCTTTAGCTGCGGTGCCTTGGCCAGCCATTACCTGCGGATAATCGTAAGGTGGGATCACCGTTAAGCCCTGTTCCGCAGCTAACCGTTGGGTGATGGCTTCCCGGTCTTCGGTTTGCCGCTGATAGATCACCACGTTAGCTCCATAGCCGCGGGTTGCCGCCAGCTTGGCGGCGGGGGCGTCATGTGGCATCACAATGGTGACGCTTACCCCAAGCTCACGGGCCGCCAACGCCATGGCCTGCGCATGGTTACCGGATGAGAAGGCTATCACTCCGGCCTGGCGCTGAGCCGGGGTCAATTGGCTGATGGCGTTAAAGGCACCACGGAATTTAAAGGCCCCAATGCGCTGGAAATTCTCGCACTTGAAAAAGAGCTGGGCACCGGCGATCTCATCCGCCTGGCGGGAAGTCATTACTGGTGTGCGGATCGCGTGGTTTTGCAGGATTTCGGCCGCTTTGGCAATATCGGCGGCGGTGATGCAGTGGGACGTAACGGTCATGACTACCTCATGTGGTTGGCATTGATTCGTTCAGTCTATTAATTTGCCCGTTGTAAACGGTTTGTCAAACGGTTAAGCGGCTGCCGGCAGAAACAACCGTGCCATCAGGAAGGTCAAAATCCGGCATTTTCTGTAAACCCGTGCAAACATGATGAATAAAACCGGCCGGGTGGTTCCATAAACCCGGTAGAGCCTTTATTATCCTTGATCACTTTGCTTAAGCTACGGCAACAAAACGGATTTCATGTATCAACCTGTCGCGTTATTTATTGGCCTGCGTTATATGCGTGGGCGAGCCTCAGACCGCTTTGGGCGGTTTGTTTCCTGGCTATCCACCATTGGCATTACGCTGGGGGTGATGGCGCTGGTGACGGTGCTTTCAGTGATGAATGGCTTCGAGAAAGATCTCGAAAACAACATCCTGGGGCTCATGCCGCAGGCGCTGATCACCAGCAAACAGGGTTCTATCAACCCTGAACAGCTGCCAGCCTCTGCCGTGCAAAACCTGCATGGTGTCACCCGAGTCACCCCGTTGACTACCGGCGATGTGGTGCTGCAAAGCGCTCGCAGCGTGGCCGTTGGCGTCATGTTGGGGGTTGACCCGCAGCAGCCCGATCCGCTGACTCCTTATCTGGTCAACGTTAAACAGCAACAGCTGCAACCGGGTGAGTACAACCTGATTATCGGTGAACAGCTTGCCGGGCAGTTGGGCGTCAAGCGTGGCGATCAGCTGCGTCTGATGGTACCGAGCGCCAGCCAGTTCACCCCGATGGGGCGCATCCCTAGCCAACGTCTGTTCACCGTGATTGGCACCTTCCATGCCAATAGCGAAGTGGACGGCTATCAGCTGCTGGCGAACCAGCAAGATGCTTCACGTCTGATGCGCTACCCGGCAGGCAATATCACCGGCTGGCGTTTGTTCCTGCAACAGCCGTTGACGGTGGACACCCTTAGCCAGCAAACGCTGCCGGAAGGCACCCAGTGGAAGGACTGGCGCGAACGCAAGGGCGAGCTGTTCCAGGCGGTGCGCATGGAGAAAAACATGATGGGGCTGCTGCTTAGCCTGATCGTGGCGGTGGCGGCATTCAATATCATTACTTCGCTGGGCCTGTTGGTGATGGAGAAGCAGGGCGAAGTGGCCATTCTGCAAACCCTGGGCCTGACGCGGCGGCAGATCATGTCGGTCTTTATGGTGCAGGGGGCCAGCGCCGGGATTATCGGCTCATTGCTGGGAACGCTATTAGGCGTTCTGCTTGCCACCAATCTAAACAACCTGATGCCAATCCTTGGCGCGTTGATCGACGGGGCTTCTCTGCCAGTGGCGGTTGACCCTATCCAGGTCACGATCATTGCCGTAGTGGCGATGGCGGTCTCGCTGTTATCCACGCTTTACCCTTCATGGCGCGCTGCCGCCGTACAACCCGCTGAGGCTTTACGTTATGAGTAACCATCCTTTATTGCAGTGTGAGCGCCTGTGTAAAACCTATCAGGAAGGCAACCTGCATACCGACGTGCTGCGCAATGTCAGTTTTGCCATGCAACCGGGCGAGATGATGGCGATCGTCGGCAGCTCGGGTTCCGGTAAAAGTACTTTGCTGCACCTGCTGGGGGGGCTGGATTCACCTACCTCGGGTGAGGTGATCTACAAAGGGCAGTCGTTGAACAAGCTTTCTTCCACTGCCAAAGCGGAGCTGCGCAACCGCCAGCTCGGCTTTATCTATCAGTTCCATCATCTGCTGCCAGATTTCACCGCGCTGGAGAACGCCGCGATGCCGCTGCTGATCGGCGGCATGAAACCGGCGCTGGCGAAGGAAAAGGCGCTGGAGATGCTGGCGGCCGTGGGCTTGGAAAAACGTAGCAAACATCGCCCGTCCGAGCTTTCCGGCGGTGAACGTCAGCGCGTGGCGATTGCCCGTGCGTTGGTGAATAACCCTTCGCTGGTGTTGGCGGATGAGCCTACCGGCAACCTGGATAAACGCACCGCAGACAGCATCTTCGATCTGCTGGGCGAATTGAACGTACGCCAGGGCACCGCATTTTTGGTGGTCACCCACGATCTGCAACTTGCTAAGCGCCTGAGCCGCCAGTTGGAAATGGCAGACGGCCATCTACAGGCGCAACTGACCCTGATGGGGGCCGAGTAATGAGCGCTTCGCCACTTTCATTGCTGATGGCGCTGCGTTTTAGCCGTGGCCGGCGGCGCGGCGGCATGGTTTCGTTAATCTCGGTGATCTCCACCATCGGCATCGCGCTGGGCGTGGCGGTGCTGATCGTCGGGTTGAGCGCGATGAACGGCTTCGAACGTGAACTGCAAAACCGTATTCTGGCGGTGGTGCCGCACGGCGAGATCGAACCGGTCAAACAACCGTTCACCGGCTGGCCTGAGATCCTGCAACGGGTCGAAAAGGTTCCGGGCATTGTGGCTGCGGCACCTTATATCAACTTTACCGGGCTGATGGAAAATGGTGCTCAGCTACGCGCCGTGCAGGTAAAAGGCGTCGATCCTGCGCAGGAAAAACAGCTCAGCGCGCTGCCAAGTTATGTGCAGGGCGATGCCTGGGCAAACTTCAAAAGCGGTGAGCAGCAGGTGATCCTGGGTAAGGGCGTGGCTGAAGCGCTGGGCGTGAAGCAGGGCTCTTACGTCACTGTGATGATCCCCAACAGCGATCCTGAGATGAAGCTGCTGCAGCCGAAGCGTATTCGCTTGCATGTCACCGGTATTCTGCAACTTAGCGGCCAGCTCGATCACAGCATGGCTATGGTGCCGTTGGCGGATGCCCAGCAATATCTGGATATGGGTGACAGTGTCACCGGTATCGCCATCAAGGTTAACGACGTGTTCGCCGCTAACAAGCTGGTGCGTGACGCCGGAGAAGTCGCCGATGCCACCGTCTATATCAAGAGCTGGATTGGCACCTACGGCTTTATGTATCGCGACATTCAGATGATCCGCGCCATCATGTATCTGGCGATGGTGCTGGTGATCGGCGTGGCCTGTTTCAACATTGTTTCCACCCTGGTGATGGCGGTGAAGGACAAGAGTGGCGACATTGCCGTGCTGCGTACGCTGGGAGCCAAAGACGGCTTTATCCGCGCCATCTTTGTCTGGTACGGCTTGCTGGCCGGGCTGGTAGGTAGCCTTAGTGGGGTAGTGGTTGGAGTGATCGCCTCGCTACAGTTGACCAATATTATCAAGGGCATCGAAAAGCTGATGGGCCACTCTTTCCTGTCTGGCGATATCTACTTTATCGATTTCCTGCCGTCCGAGCTGCACTGGCTTGATGTGGCCATCGTACTGGGTACGGCAATCGTGCTTAGCCTGCTGGCCAGTTGGTATCCGGCCAGACGTGCCAGCCGCATCGATCCGGCCCGCGTATTGAGCGGGCAGTAATAAAAACCTGGGGCCAGTAGCGGGCCCCATTTTTTTACCCTGAGGGCGAGTTATGTACTACGGTTTCGACATGGGCGGCACCAAGATTGAACTTGGGGTGTTCGACGCCAATCTGCAACGTATCTGGCAAAAGCGGGTGCCGACGCCGCGTGACGACTACCGGCAACTGCTGGCGGTATTACGCGATCTCACCCATGAAGCCGATGCCGTTTGTGGTACGCAAGGGCTGGTGGGCATCGGCATTCCCGGGTTACCAAACGAAGATGGTACCTTGTTTACCGCCAACGTCCCGGCCGCGATGGGGCAGCCATTGCCGCGCGATCTGAGCGCGCTGATTGGCCGTGAGGTCAAGGTCGATAACGACGCCAACTGCTTCACGCTCTCGGAAGCTTGGGACGAAGAGTTTCGCCATTACCCGACGGTGCTGGGCATCATCCTGGGCACCGGAGTTGGTGGTGGTTTGATCGTTAATGGTAAAGTGGTCTCTGGGCGTAACTTTATCACCGGAGAGTTTGGCCACTTCCGCTTGCCGGTGGATGCGCTGGAGGTGCTCGGGCGTGATATTCCTCGCGTTCCCTGTGGCTGCGGCCATGACGGTTGCATCGAGAATTACATCTCGGGCCGCGGATTTGAGTGGATGTACGCGCATTTTTATCAACAACAGTTGCCAGCGCAGCAAATCATTGCGCATTATCAGGCCGGTGAACCACAGGCTGTAGCACACGTAGAACGTTTTCTGGATGTCCTGGCCATTTGCCTGGGCAACCTGCTGACCATCATCGACCCCCACCTGGTGGTGATTGGCGGCGGCTTATCGAATTTTGCCGCAATTTATCAGGCGTTGCCCCAGCGTTTGCCCGCCCATTTGTTACGGGTAGCCAAACTGCCACGCATCGAGAAGGCGCGCTATGGCGATGCCGGTGGTGTTCGTGGGGCAGCGTTCCTCAATTTGGTGGAAAGTCATAAATAAGGAGAGTTCATGCACACTCGCCATCGGTTGTGTCAGTTTCGCAAGAGTAAGCATGTGCGGCATCAGCGTTTTCGCTCGCGGATATTCCAACGCGATACCATGGCGGCGGCAGAGCTGAAAAAGCCGTTTGTCGTGGTGCTGACGGGGGCCGGGATCTCTGCCGAGTCCGGCATCCGTACTTTCCGCGCTGCCGATGGGCTGTGGGAAGAGCACAAGGTGGAAGATGTCGCCACCCTGGACGGTTTTCAGCGCGATCCTGCCTTGGTGCAGGAGTTTTATAATGCGCGCCGCCGGCAGCTACAGCAGTCGGATATCGGCCCTAATGCGGCTCATCGTGCGCTGGCTGATTTGGAAGAGTGGCTGGGGGAGGAGAACTTCCTGCTGGTTACGCAAAATATCGACAACCTGCACGAGCGGGCCGGTAGCAAGCAGGTGCTGCATATGCATGGCGAACTGCTGAAAGTGCGCTGCACCAGCTCCGGGCAGGTGGTGGAATGGTTGGGAGACCTGAGCGTGGATGAACGTTGCCACTGCTGCCAGTTCCCTGCGCCTCTGCGACCCCACGTGGTGTGGTTTGGTGAAATGCCGTTGGGGATGGATGAGATTTACGCTGCGTTGGCCAAGGCCGATTTCTTTATTGCGATTGGCACCTCTGGCAATGTTTACCCGGCGGCAGGCTTTGTTCACGAGGCACGGTTGGGCGGGGCTTATACCATGGAGCTGAACCTGGAGCCGAGCCTGGTGGAAAGCCAGTTCGAAGAGAAGCATTACGGCCCGGCCAGCGAAGTGGTGCCACGCTTTGTGCACAAGTTCCTGATGGGCAAGGTCGAGCGGGCGGATAAGCCTTAGCAGAATGTTGGGTGAGATTGGTGGCTTTAGTATGCCCCTCACCCTAACCCTCTCCCACAGGGAGACGGGACCGATCGAGTTCGTTGATTGCTTTGCGTAATACCTTGTTTTACTTGTTCTTACTCCCTGCTTTCCGGAGCTGCTCGGGCTAATTACGCGCTCAGGACAGCTCCCTCTCCCTGTGGGAGAGGGTTGGGGTGAGGGGGCTCAGCGCCCAGCTTTTAGCTGCTGGAAGTAGGTTTCATACAGCGTACTGGTCTCACCCACATCATTTTGCCATTCACCGTTCTCAATCACCGCATCATCTGGATACAGCGACTTGTCGTTGGCGATCTCTTTAGGTAGCAGCTTTCTCGCGGCCAGATTGGGAGTAGGGTAACCGATGGTTTCCGCCACCTGCACCGCGATCTCTGGGCGCAGCAGGAAGTCGATCAACTTCAACGCTCCCTCAACGTTCTTGGCGTTAGCCGGAATGGCCAGGCTATCCATCCAGAAGATCCCGCCTTCTTTCGGCCAGACGATCTCCAATGGGGTACCGGCCTGGCGCGCGACATAGGCGGAACCGTTCCATACCATGCCCAGATCGACTTCACCTTCCATATACGGATTACCCGGATTATCGGAGTTAAACGCCAGCACGTTTGGCATCAGCTTCTTGAGCTCGTTATAGGCAGCCTCTATCTGCTTAGGATCGGTGGTATTGCCCGAATAACCCAGTTTGCGCAGCGCGACCTGGAACACTTCACGTGCATCATCGGTGAGCAGTACGCGGCCTTTGTATCCCGGTTTCCACAGATCGGCCCAGGCAGTTACGGTGTTGGCATCAATGGCATCCGAATTGACGCCAATGGCGGTGGCGCCCCAGATATAGGGAATGGAGTAATCGTTGTTGGGATCGAACGGCTTGTGCAACAGGTTGGGATCGAGATCGTTAAAGTGGCTGAGTTTGCTTTTGTCGATCTTTTGCAGCATCCCCTCCTTGCTCATCTTGGCGATGAAATAGGTGGAAGGGACTACCAGATCGTACGCGCCGTCCCGGTAGGTTTTGAGCTTGGCATACATGCTTTCGTTGGATTCATAGGTGGAGTAAATCACCTTGATACCGGTTTCTTTGGTGAACTGTTCCAGCAGCCCAGGCGGGACATACTCGGTCCAGTTGTAGAAATAGAGCGTTTTGCCGTCGTCCGCGGCGTTTGCCGAGCCAAGGCTCAGTGCCATCATCCCGGCTGCGAGCAGATGTGACCACTTTTTCATGGTACGGATCCTTTAGCAGTGCGTGTTTTTACAGTATAGCGTGATGCGCCATACCCCAGAGAGCGGCCATTATAGGTGGCGTACCCAGCGGGGTAAAGACGCTTATCCCGTTGGCAAATCAGTGTTTTTGCCGATCGCGCAACAGCAGTTGGCTGGTCAGCACCAGCGCTAGCGATAATACCAGCAGAATGGTCGCCAGGGCGTTAACTTCAGGAGATACGCCGACCTTCACCATCGAATAGATCTTCAAGGGCAAAATCTCGTAGCTTGGCCCGGTCACGAACGAAGAAACCACGACATCATCCATCGATAGCGTGAAGCTTAGCAGCCAACTGGCGGCGACGGCGGGCATGGCCAACGGCAGGATGATTTTGCGCAGGATCACCATTTCGCTGGCACCCAGATCGCGTGCGGCCTCCAGCATCTTGACGTCAAAGCCCTTCAGGCGCGCATAGACGGTGACCACCACAAAGGGCAGGCAGAAGGTAATATGCGAAAATAACAGCGACCAGAAGCCCAACGAGACCCCCAGCAGCATAAACAGCACCAGCAGCGAGATGGCCATGACGATATCCGGCGACATCATCACCACAAACAGCATGCCACCAACAAAGGGCTTCCCGCGAAAACGATAGCGGTATAACGCCACTGCCGCCAAAGAGCCGATCATGGTCGCAAAGCTGGCGGACAGCACGGCCATGGTCAGTGAATGCCCAGCGGCCTGCAACAGGCTGTCGTTGTTCATCAACATGCTGTACCAGTGGGTGGTAAAACCCCGCCAGTTGATGCCAAAGCGCGAGGTGTTAAACGAGTTAACGATCAGGATCACGATGGGAATATAGAGATAGGCGTAAATCAGGCTCATAAAGCCACCGCGCAACAGGCGTCCGATCATTCCAGCTCCCCCTTTTTGTTCAGCAACTTGGCGGCCCGGTAATAGATCCACAGCATCAGCCCCATCACCAGCGTCAGGCAAATGCTGGTGGCGGCGCCAAACGGCCAATCACGGATATTCAGGAACTGGCTCTTGATGACGTTACCGATCAGCAGGTTTTTGGCTCCGCCCATCAGGTCGGCCACATAGAACAGGCCCATGGCGGGCAGCAGCACCAGCAGGCAACCGGCGATAATGCCTGGCATAGTCAGCGGAATGATGATGCGGATAAAGGTTTGCAGCTTGCTGGCCCCGAGATCGCGGGCCGCCTCCAGGCAGGATTTATCCAGCTTTTCCAGGCTGGAGTAGAGCGGCATCACCATAAACGGCAATAAGATGTAGACCAGCCCCAGCACCACGGCGCCAGAGGTATACATAATGCGTAACGGCGTATCGATGATCCCGGCCCACATCAGGAACTCGTTCAGATAGCCGCGGGTGCTGAGAAACAGCTTCAGGCCATAGATACGGATCAGAGAGTTGGTCCAGAAGGGGACAATCAGCAGGAACAGCAGCAGCGGGCGCACCCTTTGCGGCAGGCGAGCCAGAATAAAGGCGAAGGGATAACCCAGCAGCAGGCAGCACAAGGTAGCGATCGCCGCCATGTTCAGCGAGTGCAGCATCACCTGACCATACAGGGGATCAAACAGCCGGGTGTAATTATCCAGAGTGAACACCATCTGCACCAGATTGGCGTCGTCACGGGTGAGGAAACTGGTGCCGATGATCATCAGGTTCGGCAGAAAAACAAACAGCACCAGCCAGCCGACCGTGCCGCTGATCACCAGGTTTTGCAGCAAATTACGCGATTTCTTCATCGGCCAGCACTACCTCCCAGCTTGCAACCCAGGTTATCGCCATCTTCTGGTTTAACGAGTGGTCAAAGTCAGGATCGTCTTCATTGAAGAATTCGCTGACCATCACCATCTTACCGTTTTCCAGTTCAACCACCGATTCTAGCGTCATGCCTTTATAGTTGCGTTCGCGCACGTAGCCGATCAGGCCATCTATCTGCTCGCTGTCGTTCACCTCTTCGACGCGCAGGTCTTCCGGGCGCAGCAGAACCTTCAGGGATTGCCCTGGCTCGACGGGGAGATCGGCGTAGATATCACACTCACGGCCTTCTACACGAGCGCGCACTCGCTGCGGATCGATACGATGTAGCACTACCGCATCAAAGATATTGATCTCACCGATAAAGCTGGCGACAAACAGGTTCCTGGGCTCTTCATAGATTTCCCGTGGGGTGCCGTCCTGTTCTATTCGTCCGTCACGCATCACCACAATCCGATCGGACATGGTCAGCGCCTCTTCCTGATCGTGCGTGACAAACACAAAGGTGATACCCAATTGGCGCTGTAGCGCCTTCAACTCGTTCTGCATCTGCTTGCGCAGCTTGTAGTCCAGTGCCGAAAGCGACTCGTCGAGCAGTAACAGTTTAGGTTTATTCACCACGGCCCGGGCAATCGCGACCCGTTGTTGTTGCCCTCCAGACAGCTGATGCGGGCGGCGCTGAGCGAACTCGTCCAATTGCACCATGCGCAGGGCTTCCTCCACGCGCGGCGTTAACTCCGCTTCTGGGGTTTTCTGCATGCGCAGGCCAAAGGCGACATTTTCAAACACGGTCATATGGGGGAACAGGGCATAGCTTTGAAACACGGTGTTAACGTGCCGATGCTCGGCCGGGATGGCGGTGATGTCTTGCCCGTCGAGCACGATCTGCCCGTGGTCGGCATTTTCCAACCCGGCAATCAGCCGCAGCACGGTGGTTTTCCCGCAGCCGGAAGGGCCAAGCAGGGTCAGGAATTCACCATCATTAATCTCAAGGTTGAGATCGCGAATGATCTCTTTGCCGTCAAAGCTTTTACTCAGGGCGTTCAGTGTAACCAAAGAGGATTGTTCAGTCATTTTAGTGTCTCTATCCCGTACGGTGGTGCAGATAGAACCGCCGCTGGAAAAGACTGCGCGAGCTTACGGGAGTGACCCGTCAGGTACTGAAGCTCAAAGCCAGCGGCGCCGATCAAAAATTTAAGAGGGCGCATGATAGACGCAGAATCCGGTAATTGAAAGCCAAACCGCCCATAAGTCATGCCAGTTGGCCGATTTTTGCGTCGATAGTGACCCTATTAAACCATCACTTGCTTTAATGATTTGTGTTAAATCTGATTATTAATGACCTGTCTCAATATTTGATCCGGATCGGTTCCGCATAATGAAACGCGAAATTCTGAGGGCGGAACCATGGATAAACTACTAGATCGCTTTTTTAACTACGTCTCATTTGACACACAGGCTAAAGCGAACGTCAAACATGTGCCTAGTACCGAAGGGCAACTGAAGCTGGCGCGTGCGTTGCAACAGGAAATGATTGGGCTGGGGTTTGAACGGGTATCGCTAAGCGAACATGGCTGCGTGATGGGCACGTTGCCTGGCAATGTGAGCTGGCCAGTGCCGGCCATTGGCTTTATTTCTCACCTTGATACCTCACCCGATTTTTCGGGTAAGCATGTGACACCGCAGATAGTGGAAAACTATCGCGGCGGTGACATTGCCTTGGGCATCGGTGATGAAGTGTTATCGCCGGTGATGTTCCCGATCTTGCATCAGATGCTGGGGCAAACGCTGATCACCACCGACGGCAAAACGCTGTTGGGTGCCGACGATAAAGCCGGGATTGCCGAGATCTTGACCGCGATGGTGCGGCTAAAGCAGCAAAAAATTCCTCACGGCGATATCCGCGTGGCGTTCACGCCGGATGAAGAAGTGGGCAAGGGAGCGCATTTCTTTGACGTTGCCGCGTTCGATGCAGAGTGGGCCTACACCGTCGATGGTGGTGGTGTGGGCGAACTGGAGTGTGAAAACTTCAATGCAGCTGCAGTGACGGTGAAAATCGTCGGCAATAACGTACACCCTGGCAGTGCCAAAGGGGTGATGGTGAACGCGCTGTCGCTGGCAACCCGTTTCCAACAGGAGCTACCGGCCGAGGAAACACCGGAGCATACCGAGGGGTATCAGGGCTTTTACCATCTCAACAGCATCAAGGGGAACGTCGAACGTGCCGAGATGCATTACATCTTGCGGGATTTTGAGCGTGAAGGCTTTGAGGCTCGCAAGCGCAAGATGATTGAAGTCGCGCAAAAGGTTGGCCGTGGGTTACCACGGGATTGCTACATTGAGGTGGCGATCGAGGATAATTACTACAACATGCGTGAGCAGGTGGCTGAGCATCCTCATGTGATCGAGCTGGCACAGCAGGCGATGCGGGACTGCGATATTGAGCCGGTGATGAAGCCGATCCGCGGTGGTACCGATGGTGCGCAGCTATCCTTCAAGGGGCTGCCTTGTCCAAACCTGTTTACCGGTGGCTATAACTTCCATGGCAAGCATGAGTTTATTACGCTGGAAGGGATGGAGCAGGCGGTGGCGGTGATCATGCGCATTGCTACTCTGAGCGCCGAGCGCGCTAAACGGTAGTTTTTGCGTTAACAGAATGAGTGAGGGGCTAGTTTACCCCTCACTCAATATGATTAGTCGTTAAAATACCAGTAACCGCTGTTAATCAACGCCGTCAGCAGGGCCAGGAACGACGGATCGTTCACTGCGTCGCCCAGCAAGGCGGCATCAACGCTGGCGTGCTGGCACAGCGCATCGGCGGCTTGCAGATGTTCGGTGTCGATTAGCTCACCGTTGACAAAGCATTGGTCGCCAACGCGCAGCACGCGCAACCCACCCAAACGTTGTAATGGCTCACCCTGTTGCAGCAGCTCATAGATTTCACCGGCCTGATAAGGCGGCTCTGGCGGCGCGATGTCCAGCTCGTGGCGTGACTGCGAAATAAACTCGCCAAACCAGTTCTGGAAGTGCTCCGGCTGCTGCACCAGCTCCAGGATCATCCCACGCAGTGCATCGACCTCATGGGAGAGAACCATCGCCGGGTGATCGCGCAGCGCGATATCCGGATCGGTGTAACGTTTGCTGCCTAACTCCCGCGCTAGCACGTAGTCGGCATAGCCACTCACCATCTCGCGGCCATTCGGCGCGCGGAAACCGACGGAATAGTTGAGGGAATTTTCCAGCGAATAGCCTTCATGCGGGAATCCCGGTGGGATATACAGAATATCGCCAGGCTCCATCTCTTCGTCAATGATGGCATCAAACGGCTCTACCTGTAACAGGTCAGGGTGCGGGCAGTGCTGTTTCATCGGCACTTTTTCGCCCACGCGCCAACGGCGGCGGCCAGTGCCCTGGATGATGAACACGTCGTATTGATCGAGATGCGGGCCAACGCCGCCGCCCGGTACCGAGAACGAAATCATCAGATCGTCCATGCGCCAGTCCGGCAGCTTACGGAACGGTTGCATCAGGGCACTGGATGGCTGATGCCAGTGATCAACGGCCTGTACCAGCAATGACCAGTTGTTCTCGCCCAGATGGTCGAAACTTTCGAACGGGCCGTGGCCAACCTGCCAGCGACGTTCCTGATGGCTCACCAGGCGGCTGTCCACCTCGTTTTCCATAGCCAACCCGGCCAGCTCATCCGGGGAAATCGGATCGATAAAGTTGCTAAAACCACGCTTGATAATTACCGGGCGCTTTTGCCAATAGCGTTGCAAAAAGTCGTTCCAGTCGAGATCTAATTGGTAATCCATGTTCTATTCCAGGATAGAGTGAGCCTGCAGGGATTATAACGGAAGTTAGGCCCCGTGGATCGGGGCCTGAGCGAGAGAATTTAATCGTGATGGTGGGAGTCGTGCTGGCGGGAGAAGGTGACCTCCATCCGTGCACCACCCAGCGGGCTGTCGCTGATGGTAATTTGCCCGTCATATTGCTCGATGATCTCGGCGGCGACCGACAGGCCAATCCCCTGACCGGGGCGCAGAGTATCGACGCGTTGGCCGCGTTGGAAGATCAACTCACGCTTGCTTTCCGGGATGCCGGGGCCGTCGTCATCAATGACGATCGTCAGGTATTTGTCCGAGTGCAGCGAGGTGATCTCCACAAACTCCAGGCAATATTTACAGGCGTTCTCCAGCACGTTGCCCATCACCTCCATAAAGTCGTTTTTCTCGCCCATAAAGGTGACTTCTGGTGAGATATCGAGGGTGATGACTACCCCTTTACGCTGATAGACCTTGTTCAGCGCCACGCTCAGGCTGTCGAGCAGGGCAGAAACCGAATGGATCTCGCGGGTCAGCACGGTTTGACCAGAGTTGATGCTGGCCCGATGCAGGTAATAACCAATCTGCTGCGAAATACGGCTAATCTGCTCGAGCATGATCGGCTCGACCTCTTCGATGGTGGTCTGCTTGCTGGAACGCAGCGAGCGCAGGGTGGTCTGCAATACCGCCAGCGGGGTTTTCAGGCTGTGGGTGAGGTCGGACAGCGTAGTGCGGTATTTGGTGTAGCGCTGACGCTCGTTGCGCACCAGGATATTCAGGTTCCGTACCAGGCCACGTAGTTCACTGGGGGGATTTTCATCCAGTTGCTCGCGCTCGCCGTTTTCCAATTCACCGACCTGTGTTATCAGCGCCTTGATAGGCCGCAAACTCCAATACGCAGCTAGCCACAGCAGAGGCACAACCAGTAGCAGATTGGCCAGTAGTACGTAGCTGAACCATTCCCATACCACGTCCGAGCGTTGCAGCTCCTGCGGAATGCTGTCGACCACCACAATGCTCAAGGCGGGCAGGCGTGGGGTGGCGGCATAGGTATTGACGGCCACCGAGTGGGTTAACGCCTCATGGTCGGTATCGTCATAGTCTTTCAGCTGATCCTGGGCCTTGGGGTTATCGCCCAGCACTTCGCTACTGACCCGGGTGTCGGTGTCTATCTCATAGAAACCGGACTCTTGCAGCCACTCTTTCTGGATCCGTTTTTCCAGTTCCGGCACCGAGCGTTGGCTCCACAACAGGTTGCCTTTATCGTCGTAGATAAACACCAGCGTTGGGGAATTGAGATCGAGATCGGGCGGGATGGCAATGGTCAGCTTCTGGTCTTTCCACTGCGCCAGGCTGAAGAACAGGTTGCTCTCACCGCGCAGCAGACGGAAAGCGGTTTTATCAAAGCTGACGATATAGCCGACGACCGCAACCAGCCCGTAGGACAGCGACAGCGCCAGGATCACCCCGGCGGTGGCCATCAGAAAGCGGGCGCGCAGTGAGAAGGGCTTTTTATCTCTGTTGAACATTATGCTCACTTGGCATCGAAACGGTAGCCCTGACCACGTACGGTGGTGATCACTTCCTGTGGGTATTCGGCCTGTAGCTTTTTACGCAGGCGGCCCATTAATACGTCGATGGTGTGGCTTTCGCGCAGTTCGGCATCCGGGTAGAGTTGCAACATCAATGAATCTTTGCTGACCACTTTACCCGCGTTACGGATCAGCGTTTCGATAATGGTGTACTCAAAGGCCGTCAGTTTGATTTGCTGTTCGTTGACGCTCAGCTCACGGCGCGAGAGGTCGATCTGGAACGGCGGCAGTACGATCACCTGTGAGGCCAGGCCGCTATTGCGGCGCATCAAAGCCTGCATGCGGGCAATCACTTCTTCCAGGTGGAAGGGCTTGGTGACGTAATCATCGGCACCGGCTTCCAGCACCGCCACCTTATCCTGCCAGCTTTCGCGGGCGGTCAGCACCAGGATCGGCAACTTCATCTGGTTGGCACGCCAACGGCGGATCAGGCTCAGGCCGTCTTCACCCGGCAACCCGAGATCGACAATGGCGATATCAGGCGCATGTTCCTGCAGAAAATAGTCAGCTTCTTTGGCATCTTCTGCGGCATCAACCTGATGCCCCATTTCGCGCATTTGCACACTAAGATGGTGGCGCAATAGGCCATTGTCTTCAACAACCAGTACTCGCATGGTACAGACTCCTGTTGTTTAGGCGGGTGCAATACCAGGCACCCACACTGAAAAGGTTACACGCTGTTGGCCACGTTGTGGTAACGCGCATTAGCTGACCATTCCCTGATCGTTTGATTCTGTCATCCATTGATTATCGGCAATGGCTGATAAACGCAGGATAAACAGCGCAGTGCCAAAGGTAAACAAAACTTAAACAAAGCTGACTGCCTGAAGTGTGAGCGGGATCGCGGCAAAGGACCAAAGGTATCATTAAGGTATCATATAGGTATCGTAATGATGCTAATACCAGGAACCCTACACCGCTTTCCCGAGCCGATGCCGGGAAGGTAGCCAGCAAGGATACATAATAATGAAACGTCCTCATCTGAAGCTGTCTGTAATGATGTTTATCGAGTGGTTTATCTGGGGAGCGTGGTTTGTTCCCCTGTGGCAATACCTCAACAAACTGGGCTTTACGCCGGGCGAAATTGCCTGGTCGTACAGCAGTACGGCGATTGCGGCAATCCTCTCGCCGGTGCTGGTTGGCGTCATTGCCGATCACTACTTCGCCGCGCAAAAAGTCTTGGGCTGGTTGCATCTGGCTGGTGGGGGGCTGATGTTTATCATCGCCTGGCAAACCACCTTTGCCACCTTCTTCCCGCTGCTGGTGATTTATGCCATTACCTATATGCCGACCGTGGCGCTGACCAACAGCATCGCTTTTGCCAACATTACCGATACCGAAAAAGAGTTCCCGCGCATCCGCGTACTGGGCACCTTGGGTTGGATTGCCTCCGGTCTGGTGGTGGGCTTTATGCTGCCGCCGCTGCTGGGGTTAGGCAATATTTCCGATAGCAACCTGCCGTTAATCATTACCGGAGTGGCCTCGATCGCGCTCGGTTTGTACAGCTTTGTGCTGCCCAATACGCCAGCCAAAGGCTCTGGCCCGGTGGATATCAAGGCGTTGCTGGGCCTGAATGCGCTTGGCCTGCTGAAGGATCGCTCATTTGCCACCTTCGCCCTGTGCTCGTTCCTGTTCTGTATGCCGTTGGCGTTTTACTACCAGTTTGCCAATGGCTATCTGACGCAGGTTGGGCTGCCGAATGCCACCGGCTGGATGACGCTGGGGCAGGTCTCGGAAATCTTCGCCATGCTGGCGCTGCCGTTGCTGCTCAAGCGGTACGGTATCAAGAAGGTGCTGTTGCTGGGCTTTGTGACCGCAGCAATCCGCTATGTATTCTTTATTTACGGCGGCACTGCGGACGTCTGGGCCTACAGCATGCTGTTCCTGGGCATTTTGCTGCACGGTGTCAGCTACGATTTCTATTTCGTGACCGGTTATATCTACGTCGACAAAAAAGCGCCACCGCATATGCGTACCGCGGCTCAGGGCCTGATCACCCTGATTTGCCAGGGGTTGGGCAGCTTTATCGGTAACTGGCTCGGGGGGCGTGCGATGACCACTTTCGCTCTCGAACAGCCGCGAGACGGTATGACGTTTGACTGGTTCGCCGTGTGGGGCGTGGGTGCGGTGATGGTGGTGGGCGTCATGCTGCTGTTCTTGCTGTTCTTCCGTGAACGCAGCGACAGCATCACCCCGATTGACGTGGCACGGTCTTAATTCATTGCGCCGGGCGTGTTGCCCGGCAAGGTAAAAATTCAGGAGAAACAGATGAAGCAGTTAACCCAGGAACAACGCGTGGTGGGCGCACTTTATGGCCAAATGCTGGGCGACGCACTCGGCATGCCTTCCGAGCTGTGGCCGCGTGAGCGGGTTAAGCGCCACTTTGGCTGGATCGACCGTTTCCTTGACGGCCCGGCGGAGAACAACGCCGCCTGCTATTTCACGGCAGCGCAGTATACCGATGATACCTCGATGGCTCTGGCGCTCGCCGACGCGTTGATCGAGGCCGATGGTCAAGTGGTGCCGGAGCTGATTGCCCGCAACGTGATCCGCTGGGTTGATAGTTTTGACGCCTTCAACAAAAACATCCTTGGCCCAAGTTCCAAACTGGCGCTGGGGGAGCAGAAGAAGGGCACGCCGATTAGTGATTTGGAAAACAACGGCGTGACCAACGGCGCGGCGATGCGGGTTTCCCCGTTGGGGTGCGTATTACCTTCTGCGCCGTTGGAGCAGTTTTGCCAGCAGGTTTGGCTGGCCTCCAGCCCGACGCATAAATCCGATATCGCGGTTGCCGGTGCGGTGGTGATTGCCTGGGCAGTTGCCAAGGCGGTCGAAGGGGCTAGTTGGGCAGAGATCCGCCTGGCCTTGCCAGGGGTGGCAGATTACGCTCAGCGCCGCCAGAGCACCACCTTCAGTGCTTCTTTAGCGGCGCGCATCGAACTGGCCTTCCAGGTAGTCGAACAGGCAGGCGGTACCGAGCAGGCCTCAGAACGGGTCTACCAGTTGGTTGGCGCAGGGGTCAGCACCATAGAATCCGTACCGGCCGCGTTGGCGATGGTTGAACTGGCGCAAACCGATCCTACCCGCTGTGCGATCCTGTGCGCCAACCTGGGCGGTGATACCGACACCATTGGCGCGATGGCCACGGCGATCTGCGGTGCCCTGAACGGTATCGACGCGTTCGACGCGGCCATGTTGGCAGAACTGAAGCGGGTGAATCCGCTGGATATCAACCACTACGCGCAGGCCTTTCTCCGTTTCCGCCAGCGCTGGCAGGAGGCTGAATGAGTAACGAAAGACGCGAGTTATTGCAGACGCTGACCCAGGGCGGCTGGCATCAGCAGTGCCCGGTGACGGTGATTGGCGCAGCGGTAATGGATATGGTGGTGAGCGCCGATGCGTTGCCGGTGCGCGGTGGCGATGTGTCGGCCCAGATGCAGGGGCTGCATTTAGGGGGCTGCGCGCTGAATATCGCTGTGGCTCTGCGCCAGTTGGGCATTACCAGTCGTAACCTGCTGCCGGTGGGCGAAGGCGTTTGGGCAGAGCGTTTGCGTAGCGAGATGGCACAGCGCGGCGTGAGTTCCGATCTGCAAGTGAGTGGTGAGGATAACGGCTGGTGTCTGGCGTTGGTCGAACCGGATGGTGAACGCACCTTTATCTCTATCGATGGCATAGAGAACCAGTGGCAGCCGGAGTGGTTGGCAGACGTGACGCCACAAAGCGGGCTGGTTTACCTCTCCGGTTATCAACTGGGTGCCCGGCAGGGCCACGTGCTGGTGGATTGGCTGTTACGTCTACCCGAACAGGTTCGGGTGGTGCTGGACATTGGCCCGCGCATCGACGTGATGACGGAGAGCCTGCTGCAACGCCTAATCCGCCCTGGCGTGATCCTGACGCTAAACCAGCGTGAAGCTCAGCACCTTGGCATGCAGGAAGATATTGCCGGTTTTTGCCAGCAGTTATGGTCAACCACTGAGCAACTGGTGATTGTGCGCTGTGGCGGGGAAGGTGGATATTACTTTGCCGGGCCGGAGGATCAAGGCTGGATCGCCGCTCGCCAGGTCAAAGTGGTAGACAGCATAGGTGCTGGCGATAGCCACAGCGCCGGTTTGCTCGCCGGATTGGCACTGGGCCTGACCGCTCGCCAAAGCATGATGCTAGCCAATAGCATCGCCGGTTACGTGGTATCGCAGGCCGGTGGAGATTGTGCGCCAACCCTGGCTCAGCTCCTAGCCAGCGAGGAACTCAATCCTCGCTGATAAACTCGTACATGTCGCTGCGGCAGAAGCTTTCGCTGTATTCGATGGGTTTTTTCCGGCTGTCGAACAGCGTTTGCTTGATGATCAGCAGCGGCATCGGTTCTTTCAGCTGTAGCGCTTTCAGAGTTTCGTCATCGCTCATGGCGGCGCTAACCTGGCTACGTAGCGATCCCAACTCCACGTTGTTCAAACGGAAGTAGTCATACAGGGAAACGCCGATGTCCTCAACGTTGGCTATGGCTTCTGCCACCACGTAAGACACCGCTACCGACATGGGGCGCTGATCGATAAAGTGAATGCGTTTGAGTTTGTACACCGGCGTATGCTCGGCCAGCGACAGCTTCTCGGCCAGCGCGCTATCCGCCGGGATCTGTTCACGACTGAGCCACATGGTGTCCGGCTTACGGCCTTGCAGCATCACTTCGCGTGAAAAGCCTTTCACATCCGCCAGCGAATAAGCCAGTTTAGGTTGAGCCACGGTATTTTGAATGAAGGTGCCATAACCCCGCGAGCGACCGATAATGCCGTCCTGCTCCAGGCAGGCCAAGGCTTTGCGTACCGTAATGCGCGAGATCCCCAGCCGCTCGGTGAAATGGCGCTCACTGGGCAGAAAATCCCCCTGGCTCAATATGCCAAGCTCAATGGCCTGTCGTACCGATTCGTTAAAGCGCAGGTAGAGCGGCATAGCGCCAGCGCTGGTCAGATCTTGTTGCAGTTTGTCCAGCAGGCGCTGGTTGGGATCCGTGCTCATAGACAACCGAAATCCTGTAGCCTCAATGCGATAGCTTATTTAAGGTGATTTCGCCGGGCGGTGCAACCGTGTGGAGCAAGATCTGTGGAGATCAAACTCGCTACGTAGGAGCGCTGCATGCTGCGACTGTTTGGATAATCAATGGTGAGCCGGTGCCCACTGTTTCCCCTCACCCCAACCCTCTCCCCAAAAAGGAGAGGGGGCCGGTACGGCGCTATAGTCAGGTATGAGAGACAATCTGTAACACCAACGATCAAGTCAAAACGTAGGGGCGCTGCATGCTGCGCCCGTTGTGGTGTTTACTGCTGGGAAGGTTTGGCGGCGCTGTTCTCCCGTATTTCTTTGACCTGATCGGCGGTGACCGGAGCGGCGTTATTCCCCCAACTGGTGCGCACAAAAGTGGCAATCTGGGCCACCTGCTGGTCGCTCAGACGCCAGCCAAAGTCCGGCATGGTGAGTCCGGTAGGGGCTTCTATAGTCATCGGCGTACGTGAACCATTCAAAATGATGCTGATCACCGAAGCAGGGTCTTCCGCCAGCAACGCCGGATTATGGGCCAACTGTGGGAAGGTGTTGCGATAGCCCTGGCCATCGCTGCGGTGGCAGGCGGCGCAGTTGTCCAGATAAGCCTGCCCGCCAGGGTTGCCTTGGCCGGTGTTGTAGAGTGCCAGCGGCTGGTTGGTCGTTGGCGTTTTTTGCTCATCCCCCGCAGGTAGCGATTTCAGATAGGCGGCGATCGCCTGCAAATCCTCATCGCTCAGGTGCTGAGTGCTGTCTTGTACCACGTCTACCATGGAGCCAAAGGCGGCAAATCTGTCGCTGTGGCCGGTTTTCAGGAAACGGCTCAGATCTGCCGCGTTCCAACTACCCAGCCCGCTGAGCGCATCGCCACGCAGGCTGGCGGCGTGCCAACCTTCCAGCGTCCCACCGCTCAGATAGGTGTCATCCGTCTGGTTCAACGCTTTCTCTTGGAAGCCAATGCCGCGCGGCGTATGGCAACTGCCGCAGTGGCCCAATCCCTGAACCAGATAGGCTCCACGGTTCCATTGTGCGCTTTGGTTAGCATCTGGCTGATAGGCGCCATCCTCGCGGAATATGCCGTCCCACATTGCCAACGGCCAGCGCATATTCAGCGGCCATGGGATATCGCTAGCCTTGTTCTGCTGCACCACCGGCGTTACCCGTTGGGTGAAGTAGAGATACAGATCGCGTATATCCTCATCATTGATTTTGGCGAAAGAGGGATAGGGCATGGCCGGGTAGAGCCGAGTGCCATCGCGCCTAATGCCTTTACGCAGGGCGTCGGCAAACTCTTGTAGATCGTAGGCACCGATGCCGGTGGTTTTGTCTGGAGTGATGTTGGTGGAATAGATCGCGCCAACCGGGGTGGTCATCTTCAGCCCACCGGCGAACGCCATGCCACCTGGCGCGGTATGGCAGGCGGCACAGTCACCGGCGCGGGCCAGATATTCGCCATGAGCGATTTGCCCGACCTGGTGGGTATCCTCGGCGGCCTGAGCGCTGGCGCTTAATACCAGCAAGGCCAGCAGCGAGAGGGTTAATCCTTTCATCGTCTTCTCCTTGCGTATCAGGCCTGAACCAACGGGCCGGGGTTGTTCAGATACTGATTACGGATCGCTTCCGCTGAATAATAGGCCAGCGCACCGACGATCCCGGTGGGGTTATAAGCCAGGTTCTGCGGGAAGGCGCAGGCACCGGTAACAAACACGTTGGGTACGTCCCAGCATTGCAGGTACTTGTTCACCACGCTGGTTTTTGGGTTGTCGCCGGTGATTGCCCCGCCGGTAGTGTGGGTGGATTGATACGGGCGCACGTCATAGTGCGAACCGCTGTCCATCACCGAAATCGCCATCTGCTTCGGCTCCATGGCTTTGGCGATGTTCGCCATCTTGCTGGTAATGTGCTGGGTCATCTTGATCTCGTTAGCCTTCCAGTCGAAGGTCATGCGCAGCAGCGGTAGCCCATAGGCGTCCCGATAGGTGGGATCGAGATCGAGATAGCAGTCGCGATAGGGCATCACCGAGCCTTCAGAGCCAATGCTCATCGAGTGCTGATAATTCTCTTTGATACCTTGTTTCCAGCCACTGCCCCAGGTGGGTGTCCCCGGCGGTAACGACATCTGCTGGATCGGCCGGCCACCGGTGCGGGTGGCGGAAATATAGGCGCCGCCGATAAAGCCCAGCGCGCCGTGATCGAAGTTTTCCGAGTTGAGATCGTCGATCACCGTGCCCGCAGCTCCGGCTCCGATAAACGGGTTGAAGTGGGTGTCCTTATCGTAAAACAGCGAAATGCCGCTATTCATCTGATAGGCGTAGTTCTTGCCAACGACCCCTTCGCCGGTGACGGGGTCATAAGGTTTACCGATGCCGGAGAGTAGTAGCAGACGCACGTTATGCAGTTGGAAGGCGCTGAGGATCACCAGGTCCGCCGGTTGTTCAATCTGTTGGCCTTGGGCGTCGACATAGGTGACACCGGTCGCCTTTTTGCCGCTGCTGTCCAGATTGACCTTGATGACCTGCGACTGGGTGCGCAATTCAAAGTTTTTCCGCTTCATCAGCACCGGCAGAATGGTGGTTTGCGGTGAGGCCTTGGAGTACATAAAGCAGCCGAAGCGCTCACAGTAACCGCAGTAGTTACAAGGGCCGAGTTGCACGCCGTAGGGATTGGTATAAGGCTCCGAGCAGTTGGCCGCTGGAATGCTGAACGGGTGATAGCCGAGCGACTCGGCCGCCTTGCCAAACAGCGAACCAGAATAGAGCTGCTTGAGGGGCGCAGTGGGATATTCGCTGGTGCGTGGCCCTTCGAACGGGTTGCCGCCTTTGACGATATTGCCTTGCAGGTTACCGGCCTTGCCAGAGGTACCACAGACCTTCTCGAACTTATCGAAGTAAGGCTCCAGCTCGGTGTAACTGAGAGGGTAATCCTGCAACAACATGCCTTCTGGCACCCATTTGTCGCCATACTTTTCCGTCACCGTGGTACGCATTTTCAGATCGGCGGGCAGGGCGCGCCAGTGCATGCCGTTCCAGTGGACGCCAGCACCGCCAACGCCGTTGCCGGGCAAAAAGGATCCAAGCTGACGATAAGGCACGGCGAAATCCGCTGGCGTATGGCGCACGGTGACGGTTTCGTGCGCCATCTCCTGCTCCAGTTTCAGGCGGATGCCATAGGTCAATTCGTCGGCAATCCGTGGATAGGCAAAATCAGGGTAGGTATCGCGTTGCTCACCGCGCTCCAGTGCCAATACGCTCAGTCCGGCTTCGGTCAGTTCCATGCCCATAATGGCACCGGTCCAGCCAAATCCGACAATCACCACGTCTACCGGTGGCTTTTTTATCGTGCTCATTTATGCATTCCTTTTGCTGGAGATACTGACCGGACCAAGGGGGTAAGCCTGATTAGGATGATCGACCCAGTCGGTGTAATCCGCCCGCGCACCAGGGAAGCCGATCAGTTTCCATGAGGCCATCGACTGATTACCGCCGTGCTGCGGATCGGCCAGATAACCCTCTTTGGTGTTTTGCAGCAGTTGGTTGAAAAAGGCTTTGCCGGGCAGGGTCTCGGAGTCCAGTTCACCTTTTTCCAACGCCGTTAGGAGCTGCTCTTGCTGGGCATGATCCAGATCCGCAAAGGCTTTCTGGTACTGCTGCTGGCAGTGCGCATTGAGGCCGCGAATGCCAATGCGGTAGGTATCACGCGGCGTCAGTTTGGACTGATAGCCTAATTCAGGGGCCGAAGGGACAAACGGCGGGTGCATATACCACAGGCCACCGTGGCCATAAGGCGTTTCCATTTGCTTATCGATAAAGATCGGCACGCCTTCTTCGACGGCCCCGGGGCCATTGCTATCGCTGGGGATCAGACGATCGCAGGCCGCCAACAGGAAGCGCCATTCATCGTTATTGAAATAAGCGGGAACATAGTGAGAGGAGACACCCGCCGCCGAGGCTGGTAGGGGCGTCATCGTCAGAACGCCGGTACCTCCAGCGGCTGCCAGCGGTATTAGTGCTAGCGTTTTCTTTAGAAAGTTCCGCCGAGGCGGTACTGGAGAGTGCTGTCGAGACATAATTCCACCTTGAATTACCCGTCGTCTTTCAAGCTGCAGCGTTGTTAACTGCACTATCACACCCCAGTCACTTACTAAGTGTAAGCTCTTGGGGATGAGATAGTTTGTCGCCTAGCTGCAGCTTGAAATCCATAGGGTACCTGCTTCACAGAAATGCCCGCGTGGCCGCTGTCTTGGGCCGTAAAAACGGGCAGAGGGAGTTGCTATTCCATGACCAATAATGATTAGCAAGCTACTGGTATGGTGATTCAAGTTTACGTCTTGGCAGTTAAAACAAACAATAAAGCATCTGTTTCAAAACATTTTCTTCACATTGTTTTTGATTTAGATCATTTCATTAACAATTTGCCTTGACTAAAGCCCCTAACGGGCGGTTGATGATTGGTCTAGTCGCTGGGGTTAATTGGTCTGTATGCTGCGATCTGGCATCGGTATATGCTGTTGCGGAGAACCTACTTTTGCTGCAACCAGACGGAATACTTTTATGGCGATAAATCAATATGGTCAGCCGGTGGGCGAACCCTTGGTGCAATGGCATGCCTTGCCACGGCCGCAGGAGGTGACGCTGACGGGCAAATTTTGCCGCCTCGCGATGTTGGACGCCGAGCGGGACTTTGCCGCGCTGTTTGCGGCTTACCAGCTCGCGCCAGATGGCCGAGACTGGACATACCTGATGAGGGAGCGGCCGGATAGCCCGCAGGAACTGCGTGCGCATCTGGAAAACCTGCAGGCCAACCCGGCGTTGGTGAATCTGGTGGTGTTCGATTTAGCCACCGATCTGCCCGTCGGTACGGTGGCCTTTATGCGGATTGAAGAGGCTAGCGGCGTGTTGGAAATTGGCCACGTCTGCTGGTCGCCACTGATGAAGCAGCGCTCCTGCGCCACCGAGGCGATTTACCTGATGCTGCGCCACACCTTTGATGAGTTGGGTTACCGCCGCTGCGAATGGAAATGCGATAGCCTGAATGCGCCTTCCAGGCAGGCAGCGCAACGCTTTGGTTTCCAATATGAAGGGCGTTTTATGCAGGCATTGGTTACCAAGGGCCGCAACCGGGATACCGACTGGTTCGCCATGATCGACCAATACTGGCCGCAGATGCGTAGTGCGTTCGAAGGTTGGCTGGCTGACGAGAACTTTGGCTCTGATGGCCAGCAGATACAGCGTTTGCAGGCGTTTATGCCGCCAAACAGCTAACCGACTCATTTCTTCGTAGGGGCGCTGCATGCTGCGCCCGCTTTGTCGAGTGCCACGTCCGTTGATATATCGGGGCGAACATGTTCGCCCCCTACATATTCAGCAACGGTGTCTCGTTAATTACTGCTCGGTCAGCGCCGCTTTATTTCTTACCTGTTTAGCCTCGAAGCGTGAAATCCACCACCAGGCCAGCGCCGAGAACACGGCGGTCATACAGACGTTGATAAAGAAGGCCTTCATCAGATCGACACCCGGCGGGAATGCCGACGCTGTCATGCTGACCACAAAGATGGTGATCAGCACCGAAACCACACCCATCCCGAATTTACGCGACCCCATGCGGAACTCGCGCGGCGTATCGTCATGCTTCCAGCGGAACACGAAGTAGGCCACCATGATAAAGATTGGTGGCAGCATCGCCGTCCCCGCCGTCAGGTTAATCGCGGTGTTCATCATCTGCTGTACCGATTCGGAACCAAAGCCGTTAACCACCAACATCACGAACACGAAGGCAAATTGCCACCATGCAGCACGTACCGGAACGCCATGCCTGTTCAGCTCGGTGGTTTTCTGGCCGTAAACGCCTTTCGGGATCTCGGAGAAGTGGATCTTCACCGGCGCGGAGGTCCACATCATCATCGAACCAAAAATGGCGATGAATAGCACGATACCCACCAGGCGGCCCACCAGCGTTTCGGAAATGCCGAAGTACTTGGCCATCCCGGTGAAGATTTCCACCATGCCGCCCGCATAGGTCAGGTTTTCACGCGCGACAAACACGTTAACCAACAGGGAACCGACGGCATACATCCCACCGATCACCGCACCGGCAATGATAATCACCTTGATAAACGACTTCTGGCCCCCTTTGACGTCATTGAGGTAGGCCGCCGCCGTTTCCGCACCGCCAGCCGCCTGGAAAATCCAACACATGATACCTAACGTTGCCCAGTTCACCGTCGGCGTCATCGCCTCCAGCGTGATAGGCTGCGCCGGGACGTGATCGCCGCTCAGCGCCATTAGTGCGCCCAACACGTAAATTGCAAACAGGGCGAATACCCCATAGGCGACGACTTCGGCAATCTTGCCCAACCAACTGGCACCCTTGGTGGAAATATGGGTGGTGGCGGCAAACAGTACGATCGAGATGATCGATACCATCACCGGGGAAAAGGCGTATTCGCGGCCCATAATGGCGTACGATGCATAGGCAATCACGTTAGGCAGCAATGATACAAACCAGAACAGGTTGACGAACCAATACAGGAACGACCCCATATAGGCTGCTCGGGTGCCCAGAGGCTGTTTTAGCCAGTCGTACATTCCCGACTCGGAGTTCTTATTGGCGGACACAAACTCCGCGATAATAAACACAAAGGGAATGAAGTAGACCAGGGTCGCAAACAAAAATACCGGGGCTGAACTCAAGCCCAGCTCAATGTTGTTGTTGACGATATTGCGTACGTTGAACACCGCCGCAAAGGTCATCGACAACAGGGCAAACTTGCCAATCGTGCCACGTAAAGAATCGGACATAGCGTCCTCCGATGAACGACATCAATGATGAACTCAATCTGGATGGTGCGGGAATGATTTCCCGCCCGGTTCGCTTCATAATCAGCAGGATCACTTGTTCAACATGTAGCCATCCTCAATGGTGACCCGCAGCACCACTTTTCTTACCCGGTTGTCGCCGTGGAAGCGGTAGGCTTCCTGGTTGTCAAAAATCGCCAGTTGCCCGGCACGTAATTCACAGGTTTGCCCGGTGCCTTCCAGGTATTCGCTGTCGGTTTCATCGCGGTAGGCCTCAACGGGGGAGAGGGCGGATTTCTGCGCGAACTCCACCGTTTCACCGCCCTCGAGGTAGTAATGGATGGTGAAATAGCGACGGTTGCCTACAAAGGTCGCGTGATTGCGGTTGACGCCGTCTTCAATCATATAGACCAGCGTGTCACCGATGGAGTGCATCACGCCGTCTTTGATATTGGCAATGTTCTCAATGGCTTCCACACAACGGTTCCATTTGCGGCCGTCCCGGTAAACCACTTTGAATTGTTCCAGGTTGTCTAATACGTGCATGGATCAGGCCTCGTTGGTGGTTGGAGTGAAGAAGTCATTGGCAAAGTCATGGTTGGTCAGCGCTTGGGCGCTGACGTCACCGGCTTGCAGCGGTATCAGGGTCAGGCCATAGCGGAATGGCGCCATGTAAACCCGGTAGGAGTCGAGGACTTCGCTGCCCCAGGAGTTGGAACCCAGGCCCATCACCTGGTGGTCAAGGTTGAGGGTGATATAACCGCTCGGTTGCAGCTCATTGGTGTGCTGCGCCTGATGCAGGTTCTGGCTGGTGTACTCCCAGGCGCTGAAGTTGATCGGTTGCTGCGGTTTGACCAGCAGGCCGGTACCGTGGCGATTGGTGAGCGCGGCCCAGCGCACATGCTGGCGGTTACCGTTATTTTGTGGGAACGGATAGTGCTCGAACATCTCGGCCACCGTGGTCTGGTAGATATCGATCAGGTTGGCCTGCTGGCTGTCCTGATAGTTTTCTTCCGGGCCGCGGCCATAGTAGTTCACCCGATCAAAGCCGCCGTTGATGCCCATATCCAGCCCGATGGCCGGGATCACGTACGGGTAATCGCCATAACGCTCACCGCTGAGCTCCACGTTGAGCTGGCCTTCGGCATTGATCTGGTAGCGGTAGCAACAGCGCATGCCGAAGTCGAAGACCGGCGGGGCGATGATGCTGGTGACGGTGATCTCAACGCGGCCATCGGCCTGAACGACGTCCAATGTACGGAAGTGCTCCTGCATGATTTGCAGATGAGCGGGTTCCCACAGGCCCTGATACTCCTGTTTATGGTTATCGATCATCGGTTTGAAGAAGCTTAGCGCCGGAGCAGAGGCGATAATCTCTTCCCCGTTGCTCATCCAGGAGGTCAGCTTGCCGTTCACCTTGGAGAAGGTCAGCCTAAAGTCCTGGCCGCAGATGCAGTAGGCCAGACGGCTTTCTGCTACCCGTAGTGGCAGGGCGTTGAGGTTGGTATAGACTTCTGCCTGCGCAGTATTCTCTTTGAGTTGGAACTGGTACACCGCGATTTCGTGATTAGCCGGGCTGTACAGCGTGCTGGAGTTCTTGCGTACGGTGAAGTTCACAAAGGCTTCGCGCTCATCCAGTTCAGGCAGCTCGAGGTGGATTTCCCGTGAGGAGTTGGCCGCCAGATCTTTCAACCGCAGAGGCAGCGATGCCAGCGTTTCCCCTTCTGCGCGGATCTCGGCGGTGAGGGTGTAATCATCCAGATTGGTAAACCACAGCTTGTTCTCAACCAGGAAGGTGCCAAGGCGTGACTCAAGCGCGCGGATCTTCACCGGCGCGATAACCTGCTTGTACTCCTTCAGGCCCGGCCCTGGGGTTTGATCCGGGAAGATCAGCCCGTCCATGCAGAAGTTGTAGTTGTTCGGATAGTCGCCGAAGTCGCCGCCGTATTTGTAAAATGCCTGGCCTTGCTCGTCGTGCGCCAGGATGCCGTGATCGCACCACTCCCAAACGTAGTGGCCCTGAATATGATCGTGCTGGTAAAACACGTTCTGGTATTCCGTCAGGCCGCCGGGGCCATTCCCCATGGCGTGCGCGTATTCACAGATGATGCGTGGTTTGGCGTGCGGATGTTCACCAAACTCATTCATCAACGGCGCGCGGGTATACATGGTGGAGATGATATCCACCACCTCGGCGTCGCGGTCTTCTTCGTAGTGCACCAGTCGTGTATCGTCGATGGCCTTGGTAGCGTGGTACATCGCGTGGATGTTGCAGCCGTAGCCGGACTCATTGCCCAGCGACCACATCACGATTGACGGATGATTCTTCTGCGCGTGAACGTGGCGCACGATGCGATCGACGAATACCGTTTCCCAGGCCGGATCGTTGGTGATGCGGCTCAGATCGCCCACGTTGGCAAAACCATGGGTTTCGACGTCGGTTTCGGCCATCACGAACAGCCCGTAAATGTCGCAGAGCTCATAAAAGCGCGGGTCGTTAGGGTAATGGGCGGTACGTACCGAGTTGATATTGTGCTGCTTCATCAGGATCAGATCTTTTTCGACGCGATCCATGCCTACCGCACGGCCTTTCAGATGGTCGTTATCATGGCGGTTGACGCCGTGCAGCATCACATACTGGTTGTTGATATAGAACAGGCCATCACGCACCTTGATATCGCGGAACCCGACGCGTTGAGGGATCACCTCCAATACGGTGCCGCTTGGGTCTTTAAGCGTGATAAACAGCTGATAGAGATAAGGGTTTTCCGCTGACCACTGGATGGGATTTGCCAGATTGATAGCAAAATGGGTCTGGGTTTGTGCGCCTTGGTACTGCTGCGCCAGGAGATTATCGTTATCAAACAGGGCATACTCGACCACGTAGTCTGCTAGCGGAGCCCCAGACAGATTCTCGATCTCCAGTGCGCAGGACAGGGTCGCGCTTTGGTAGTCAGCAGCAAAATCGGTGCGAACGGTCAGATCCTGCACGTGAACCGGCTCTTTGCCCACCAGATAGACATCACGGAAGATGCCTGCCGTCCACCACATATCCTGATCTTCAATATAGGTCGAGTCCGCCCACTGCATGACGCGCACGGCCAGCAGGTTTTCCCCAGAGTGTACGTAACCGGAGATATCAAATTCGGCGGTCAGGCGGCTGCCCTTGCTGAAACCCACATACTGGCCGTTAACGTACACTTCAAAATAGGTCTCAACCCCATCAAATTTGATGATGGTCTGTTTCCCGCTCCACTGTTCACCTAGTGTGAAACTGCGCTGGTAAGCACCGGTTGGGTTGTCTGTCGGCACGAAAGGCACATCGATCGGGAAGGGGAAGCCCTCATCGGTATATTGCAGGATGCCGTGACCTTCCATTTGCCACATGTTGGGCACCGTGATCTGGCCCCAGTCAGTCATCCTTTGTGAATAAAAGTCGTCGGGCACCAGCAGCGGGTTGGTGAAGTAGTTAAAGCTCCATTGGCCGCTGAGCGCCATAAAGTGGCTGCTGAGGGCGCGCTGAAAGGTTTGGGCACGCTTGAGTGAGTCATATGAGAAGAAGTAGGCGCGGGGGGCCATTCGGTTCTCATGCAGGTGTTGAAAGTTTTCCCAATTATTCACGTCATCTCTCCTGGTCTGAATGCTGTAGGCCGCAGTCTTGGCATGGAATGCGTCAATGCTTGGAGTGATTTTAGTAAAACATTTACTAAAATGTAGCCGATAATTTGTTTTGCTTTAACTCGATCACGCTTTATGTTCATTGTGCTGGTGGATCTGTGATCGGGTTAAAGAAATGGCTGATTGGCGTGGTAGGCGGAGAGAAGTGGCAAAATTGGCAGATTTTGAGGTAAAAAACCCGTAATTATTAGTATTTTTTACTAATAACTAAGCGGTTGGATACGGGATAGGCGTTTTAACGGGCGCAGCATGCGGCGCCCCCTACATGGCGAGAATTGAGTCGTCAGTTACTTGGTGGTTTCACGCAGCTTTAACTTGCTGGGCACGTAGACCTGTAGTGGCAGGGCACGACCATCACGGAATTTCTCCAGCAGCAGGTTGACCCCTTGGATCCCCATCATTTCCGAGTGGATACGCACGGTAGAAAGCGGTGGGAAGGTGAAACGCGCGGTCGGGATATCGTTCACGCTGATCAGGGCGATGTCCTGTGGGATTTTCAACCCCAACTCATGAATGCTGCGCAGTACCCCAATGGCAATGGAGTCTGAGGCGACAAACAGCGCGGCAGGATAATCCGCGGTTGCCAGCATTTTTTTCGCCAGCTCATAGCCGGAGGCGCTAGAGAAATCGCCACGGTAGATATCTTGATCGCGGACCACGCCTTTCAGCCGCCCATATTCCACAAAGGCCGCTTCGCGGATATCCGCTTTATTCGGCTCATCGGCACCGCCGATAAAACCGATGCGTTTGGCCCCGTGTTCAATAAAGAAGTCGATGATCTCTTTGCTGATTTTTGTCAGATCGATATCCACTGAGTCGTACTCGGTACCGGGCTCATTAAAATCAATAAAGCAGATGTTGTCGGTTAGCGCCGCTGCCTTACGCAGGATCTCAGGTGCAGGCTTGCTGACGATCAGCACGCCGGTGATCTTTTTCAAATCCGGCAGTTGGTTGTTTTTGTAGCAGTTGGTGAGTTCAATCCCCAACCTCTCGCACTGGGTTTCGATGCCGTGGCGAATGGAAAGATAATAAGGATCGTTGATTTCCATCTCTTGCTTATAGCTGTATAGCGCCAGCACGTGGTGCTGTACCACCGTGTTAGTCAGATGCTTTTTGGCACTGCTGGTCTTGTATTCCAGCTTTTCGGCAATTTCCAGAATGCGATGCTTGGTCTCTTCTTTGACGTTGAGCGTGGGATCGTCATTCAAAACCCGGGAGACCGTCGCCAATGAAACTCCTGCTTCGGCCGCGATGTCTTTCAGCGTTGCCATATCTATCCTTATCTCACAGCCTGAACGGCAAACTTCGTTATCTGGCATTGTAAGTGATGTCGGCGAACTTTCATCAGTTTTTAGTAAAAAATAAGGGTTGCGAGATTAACGGGTTCACTCTTTATGGGCCCGAAGGCCTGAAATCAATACCTTCAGGCCGTACTGTCAATAATGCCTGGTTGGATAGCGTTTTAAGCTGCTATGATTGATACTCATTAGCTTGATTTCTTTGAATTAATCGACGCGAGAAACCGTATGAAGCCTAAATCTGTCACGCTGAATGACGTCGCCGACTATTCCGGAGTGTCGTATCAAACCGTGTCACGGGTATTAAATCGTGCTGAACACGTTTCGGATAAAACCCGCGCGAAGGTCGAGCAGGCCATGGCTGCGTTGAATTACGTACCAAACCGTGTCGCACAGCAACTTGCAGGCAAACAGAGTTTTACGCTGGGGCTGGCGACCACCGAACTAGCGCTGCACGCACCTTCTCAAATCGCTTCGGCAATTAAAACGCAGGCAAACCAGATGGGATTTAACGTGGTGATTTCCATGGTGGAAGATCTTAGCGTTCAGGCCTGTCGCACTGCGATAAATGAGCTGTTGTCGCAAAGGGTAGATGGATTGCTGATTAACGTTTCGCTCTGCGCTGAAGATTCTCACGCTATTGAACAAGTTTGTGGCGAGGTGCCTGCGCTGTTTTTGGACGTCGACCCTGATTCTGATGTCTCCAGCATTCTTTTTGATCCCTATCAGGGGGCTCGACAAGGGGTAGAACATGTCGTTGCTCTTGGGCATCGTGATATAGCACTGATTACCGGGCCGCTGGTCTCGATTTCGGCACGCTTGCGCTATCAGGGGTGGCTGACTACGTTAGCAGAGCGTCAGTTGAAGCCTTGTTCGGTGCTCCATGGAGATTGGAGTGCGGCCTCCGGTTACCAGCTTGCCGGGCAGATCCTGAGCTTGCCAAAACACCCAACGGCGATCTTGGTTGCTAACGATCAAATGGCGTTAGGCGTGCTGCGTGCATTGCAGGAGTACGGGTTGCAAATTCCGGTGCAAATGTCGGTAGTGGGGTACGATGATACAGAAGACAGTGCTTATTATTACCCACCGCTGACAACCATTAAGCAGGACTTTCGGATGTTGGGGCAGGAAAGCGTTAAACGCCTGGTTCAGTGTCTGGAAGATCGACATGTGTCTCATGCCGGTTCTTTGCGTTTGAAGACCAGTCTGGTGCAAAGGCATACAACGGCGGTTATGAATCCAGAAAAGGTATCGCTGCACACTTTATCCCAGGAGTTGCTGCGTATCGCACGTCAAATCTCCGCGCTCGAGGGAAAATAGCCGCCAAAGTCAGGGATCGGTTGCGATCCCTGAGCTTAATTTGTGACTGATCTCGCTTTCCCAAGGATATTTGCTTTACACCTCTACGCGCATTGTTCATTTTATTGTTAATTGTGAGCGTATAACATTTAGAGGGAAAGCATGAACTCATCTCAAACAGGGAAATCACTCAGCGCTGTTTTATCTCGTCGAGACTGGGAAAATCCTGCCTGTACGCAATACCGTCGCCTGCCCGCGCATCCGCCATTTCAAAGTTGGCGCAATGAGCAAGATGCAAGAGAAGATAGGGTTTCAGCTCAGTCTGCTTCATTAAATGGCACCTGGAAGTTTAGCTATTTTAGTCAGCCAGAACGGGTGCCGGAGACCTGGTTACAGAACGACCTGGACAACGCTGATGAAATACAGGTGCCGTCAAACTGGCAGTTGGCTGGCTACGATGCACCGATTTACACCAACGTTACCTATCCGATCCCGGTTAATCCGCCTTTCGTCCCGGTAGAAAACCCCACGGGATGTTATTCGCTCACATTTAATCTTGATGATGGGTGGTTAGCACAGGGACAGACCCGGATTATTTTCGACGGTGTCAATTCTGCGTTTTATCTGTGGTGCAATGGTCACTGGGTTGGCTATTCGCAAGACAGCCGTTTACCTGCTGAATTCGATCTCAGCGACGTTTTGGTTCCAGGGGAAAACCGGCTGGCGGTGATGGTATTACGCTGGTGCGACGGCAGTTATCTGGAAGATCAGGATATGTGGCGCATGAGTGGGATTTTCCGCGATGTCAGCCTATTGCATAAACCCGCCACTCACCTGAGCGATATCTCTATCACCACGCCATTAAGTGACAGTTTCCGCCGAGGGGAATTGGTGGTAGAGGTGCAAGCTCATCAGCCACAACAACACCGGGTGCAGGTGCAACTGTGGCGTAAAGATGCCCTGATCGCCGAGAAAACGCAGGACTTCGGCAGCGAGATTATCGATGAGCGCGGCGCTTATGATGAGCGTACGACCCTGCGCCTGCCGGTGGATCAACCCGCCTTGTGGAGTGCTGAGACGCCGACACTGTATCGCGCAGTGGTCAAGTTGCTCTCCCCAACGGGTGAATTGGTGGAGGCTGAAGCCTATGATGTCGGTTTCCGCCAGGTTGAAATCAGCAACGGCTTACTGAAGCTTAACGGACAGCCGCTATTGATACGTGGCACCAACCGCCATGAGCACCATCCTGAGCAGGGTCAGGTCATGGATGAAGCCACCATGCGTCAGGATATCCTGCTGATGAAGCAGCATAATTTCAACGCGGTGCGCTGTTCCCATTATCCGAACCACCCGCTGTGGTACAAGCTGTGCGATCGTTACGGCCTGTACGTAGTGGATGAGGCTAATATTGAAACCCACGGCATGCAGCCGATGAACCGACTGTCGAACGATCCGCTCTGGCTGCCTGCTATGAGCGAGCGTGTTACGCGCATGGTACAACGCGATCGCAACCATGCCTGCATCATCATCTGGTCTCTGGGCAACGAGTCCGGCCACGGCAGCAACCATGATGCGCTGTATCGCTGGGTGAAAAGCCAGGATCCTACTCGTCCAGTGCAGTATGAAGGCGGCGGTGCCAATTCGGCGGCAACGGATATTGTGTGCCCCATGTATGCCCGCGTCGACCAGGATCAGCCTTTCCCGGTAGTACCCAAATGGTCGATCAAGAAGTGGATCGGCATGCCCGATGAAAACCGCCCACTGATCCTGTGTGAGTATGCTCATGCGATGGGCAACAGCTTTGGTGGTTTTGATCGTTACTGGCAGGCTTTTCGTAAACATCCGCGACTGCAGGGGGGCTTTGTCTGGGACTGGGTCGACCAAGGTTTGACGCGTCTTGATGATGATGGTCAATCTTACTGGGCTTACGGCGGCGACTTCGGTGATACGCCCAATGACCGCCAATTTTGTTTGAACGGGTTGGTATTCCCCGATCGCAGCCCGCACCCGGCACTGTTTGAAGCGCAGCGTGCCCAGCAGTTTTATCAGTTCCAAATGCTCGAACAGCAGCCGTTAACGATTGAAGTGAGCAGTGAGTATTTATTCCGTACCAGCGATAACGAGCGGCTTTATTGGAATGTAGCCTTGGACGGGAAAGCTATTGCACAGGGCGAGGTTGAACTGTCATTAGCGGCGCAGGGTACACAGAAAATCGTATTGGGTGATATTCCCGAACTGAAAGAGAGCGGTGAACTGTGGTTGAACGTGGAGGTTCGCCAAATCAAGGCAACGGCATGGTCTGATGAGCATCATCGTTGTGCCTGGGACCAGTGGCGTTTAGCACGACCATTAACCTTACCAACCGATCACAGTGACGTTCAGGCGCAGTCACCTCGGTTGAACGAGCATAATGACGCTTTCAGCATTGAGTGGGGTACACAGCGCTGGCAGTTCAATCGGCAAACCGGTTTGCTTGAGCAGTGGTGGCAGGATGAAAAAGCCGCTCTGTTGACGCCGTTACGCGACAACTTTACCCGCGCACCGCTTGATAATGACATTGGTGTGAGCGATGCCGCTCACATCGATCCTAATGCATGGGTAGAACGTTGGAAGAGAGCTGGAATGTACGCGCTAGAAACGCGCTTACTGCACTGTGAAGCCGATGCGATTTCACAAGGCGTGCAGATCCGCACAGCCCATACTTATGCCTACCAAAACAGCATCATGTTTATCAGCCGCAAGACCTATTTGATCGACTGCCAGGGTAAATTGCATATTGATGTCAACGTTGACGTAGCCCATGGAATTCCAGCGCCGGCGCGGATTGGCTTGAGCTGCCAACTTGCGGAGGTTGCTGAACACGCAACGTGGCTGGGGTTAGGCCCACACGAAAACTACCCTGACCGCCAGCTTTCCGCTCAGCTTGGGCGGTGGACGTTACCGCTTTCTGAGCTACATACGCCATACATTTTCCCAACGGAGAATGGACTGCGTTGCAATACTCGCCAACTGAATTTTGGTCACTGGCAGTGGCAGGGGGATTTCCACTTTGGCCTCAGCCAATATAGCCAGCAACAATTGGCTGATACCTCACATAACCATTTGTTGCGCGCGGAGCAGGGGGCTTGGGTCAATATAGATGGTTTCCATATGGGGGTCGGTGGTGATGACTCATGGAGCCCGAGTGTGAGCCCGGATTTTATCTTGGATGCTGAGCACTACAACTATAAGTTGGTTTGGCAGTACGGCGGATAAGACTTATTCATCATGGGATGGATTCTTGGTTGCACTTGTTTACTCCAGTCACATGGTTATCTATGTGACTGGAGGCGTGGGTTTAGCATCTTCCCGCAACACGAGTTTTTAAAATACAGAACAGTATCTATCTCCTACCTGATGAAAATATAAATAATGTCGCGTACTTGAGTATGAACTCAAACGCGCTTGGGTTTTGCACAAGGAGTTCGCATGTATTATTTGAAAAACACTAACTTCTGGATGTTTGGGCTGTTTTTCTTTTTCTACTTCTTCATCATGGGGGCCTATTTCCCGTTTTTCCCCATCTGGCTGCATGACATCAACCAGGTCAGTAAAAGTGATACCGGCATTATCTTTGCCAGCATCTCCTTCTTCTCATTACTCTTTCAACCGATATTTGGCTTGCTGTCGGATAAGCTGGGGTTGAGAAAACACTTGCTGTGGATAATCACAGGGATGCTGGTGTTGTTTGCGCCGTTCTTTATTTATGTTTTTGGCCCGCTACTACGCACCAATATTGTTTTAGGCTCCATCGTGGGCGGAATTTATCTTGGTTTCATTTATAACGGAGGTGCGCCGGCTATTGAAGCGTATATAGAGAAAGTAAGCCGCCGTAGCTCGTTTGAATTTGGCCGTGCGCGTTTATTTGGCTGTGTGGGCTGGGCGTTGTGTGCCTCTGTGGTTGGCATTATGTTTACCATCAACAACGAATTTGTATTCTGGCTGGGCTCTGGTTGTGCCGTGATACTGGCGATCCTGTTACTTATTGCTAAGCCTGAAACCGGCAATACCGCCGAGGTTGCTGATAAATTGGGCGCTAACAGTAAGCCGTTTAATTTACGCTTGGCTTTCGAATTACTGAAAGACTCAAAGCTGTGGTTTTTAGCCCTGTACGTGGTAGGCGTTTCCTGTACCTATGATGTGTTTGATCAGCAATTCGCCAACTTTTTCACTTCGTTCTTCTCTTCAACCGAACAAGGAACTCGTGTTTTTGGTTATGTCACCACGATGGGGGAGTTGCTGAATGCCTCAATCATGTTTTTTGCACCGCTGATTGTGAATCGCATCGGTGGGAAAAATGCGCTGTTGCTCGCAGGGCTAATCATGTCGATACGTATTATCGGCTCTTCATTTGCCTCTACGCCGTTAGAAGTGGTCATTCTGAAAACCTTGCATATGTTTGAAATTCCGTTCCTGATCGTTGGCTGTTTTAAATATATTACTTCGGTATTTGAGGTGCGTTTCTCTGCCACTATTTATCTGGTTTGCTTCTGTTTCTTTAAACAATTAGCCATCATGTTTATGTCGGTCTTTGCCGGGAATATGTATGAAAAAGTCGGCTTCCACGGAACCTACCTTATTCTGGGGCTTATTGCGCTAACGTTTACTCTGATATCAGTCTTCACTTTGTCGGGACGTGGGCCGCTGTCAGCTTTTAAACCTGAACCTGAAGCCGTAAGGGATATGGCATAGTCAACGACAAGGATAATGCGATGATGACGCAACGGGAAAAGTTAGCCAGTGGGTGTTTATACACTGATATGGATGAAGGTATGGCAGAAGAGCGCCTGCGCGGAAAAGAATTGGTTTATGACTTTAATCATACGCGGCCTTCAGAGCGGACAAAACGTGAAGCGCTGATCCGACAACTGATGGGAAGGGTCGGCAAGAACTTTTGGATTGAGCCGCCGCTGCATGTTGCCTATGGTAGCCAGATCGCTATTGGGGAAAACTTTTACGCCAACTTTAATCTGGTTGTGGTGGACGACGGTAAGGTGCTGATTGGCGATAATGTGATGATTGCACCGAATGTCACGATATCTACCACGGGGCACCCGGTGGATCCTGCGGTGCGTATTACCGGCCAGCAGTTTTCTTTGCCCGTCACCATTGAAGATAATGTCTGGATTGGTAGTGGGGTCATCATTAACCCTGGCGTCACCATAGGTCGTAACAGCGTTATTGGTGCTGGAAGCGTGGTGACCAAGGATGTGCCTGCAGACGTGGTCGCTGCGGGCGTTCCCTGCCGAGTACTAAGATCAATCGGTGAGCACGATCGAGTTTTCTACCATAAAGGGCGGCGTTTCACAGATAGCTCACTATAAACGGCAAGATAATCTTTTTGCTGCGTAGGGGCGCTGATCTTACCGGCTTGTTGTTTCATAGATGATCCGGCTGTGGAGTCCGGTTCAGCTCGGTTAAAAGTTACCCGCCCTTGGGCGGGTAACTAAAGAGCCTTTAAAAGCTACAAGGGGGAGATGCTTACTTCAGCTCGTCAACCATGGTGGTGGCGCGGCCAATATAGTTAGCTGGCGTCATGGCTTTCAGACGGGTTTTTTCGTCTTCCGGCAGTTCCAGGCTATCGATAAAGGCTTGCATACCTGCCGCATCCACGCGTTTACCACGGGTCAGCTCTTTCAGCTTCTCATACGGCTTTTCGATGCCGTAGCGGCGCATCACGGTCTGGATCGGCTCGGCCAGCACTTCCCAGTTGTGATCCAGCTCGTCCAGCAGGTGCGCACGGTTCACTTCCAGCTTGCTGATGCCTTTCATGGTGGCCTGATAAGCTATCAGCGCATAGCCCAGGCCCACGCCCAGGTTACGCAGCACCGTGGAGTCCGTCAGGTCACGCTGCCAGCGGGAAACCGGCAGTTTGCTAGCCAGATGACCCAGCACCGCGTTAGCCAGGCCCAGGTTGCCTTCGGAGTTCTCGAAGTCGATCGGGTTAACCTTGTGCGGCATGGTGGAAGAACCGATCTCACCGGCAATGGTTTTTTGCTTGAAGTGGTTCAGGGCGATGTAACCCCAGATATCGCGGTCAAAGTCGATCAGGATGGTGTTGAAACGCGCTACGCAGTCGAACAGCTCGGCGATATAGTCATGCGGCTCGATCTGGGTGGTGTACGGGTTCCAGGTCACTCCCAGCGAGGTGACGAACTCTTCGCTGAAGCTGTGCCAGTCCACTTCCGGATAGGCCACGATGTGGGCATTGTAGTTACCCACCGCGCCGTTGATTTTGCCGAGGATCTCAACGCGCTCTAACTGACGATATTGACGCTCCATCCGGTAGGCCACGTTGGCAAACTCTTTACCCACGGTAGACGGGGTAGCAGGTTGGCCATGGGTACGTGACAGCAGCGGAATATCGCGATATTCCAGCGCCAACCCTTTGATGGACTCGATGATTTTGCGCCAGTGCGGCAACACCACATCCTGACGCGCGGTGTGCAGCATCAGTGCGTGGGACAGGTTGTTGATGTCTTCAGAGGTACAGGCGAAGTGGATAAACTCGGACACGGCGTGCAGAGCGGGTACTGATTCCACTTTTTCTTTCAGGAAGTATTCCACCGCTTTCACGTCGTGGTTGGTGGTGCGCTCGATGGTCTTGATGCGCTGGGCGTCTTCTTCACTGAATTCTGCGACGATCTTATCAAGGTAAGCGTTTGCGTCGGCGTCAAAAGCGGGAACTTCTTTGATCTCTGCGCAAGCGGCCAGTTTTTGCAGCCAACGTACTTCAACCTGCACGCGGAATTTCAGCAAGCCATACTCGCTGAAAATGGTGCGCAGTGCGCTGACTTTATCACCGTAGCGTCCATCAATGGGGGAAACGGCGGTCAGTGAGGATAATTCCATCGGTAGCAACTCCTGGGAAGTTTAACAATGAGCAACGATATTTTGCGCCTGCTTGAGCAGACGATTACGGGAAAACATTAACTGCAGGCGGCTACCGCCAACCTGCTGCCACAGCACGGCGGCACGGATACCGGCGAGCAGGGTGGCACGAACCTTGGCCTGCACCTGCGGATTTTGCAAGATGGCGGGCGAACCGGTTACCTGAATACGCGGCCCCAATGGTGCCACGACATCGACATAGATACCGGCCAGAGCGCTGATGATGGTATCTGAACCCAGCTCATAATGCGCCAACTGACGCTCCAACTGGCTCAAGCGTTCACCGAGCGTATTCATCGCCGTTTTGTTGGCGTTCAGCTTGCGCTCCAGCACCATCAGGCTAATGGTGTAGCGGGTCAGCTCGGCGGCCGGGCCTTTGTTATTGGCGTTGAGTACGCCAATCAAGGTTTCCAGCCCCATCTTCAGGTTACGCTCTTCGCCGCCGAACACCGCCAGGGTAGAAGGGGGATCCATCTGCAACAGGCTGTTGAGCGAGGTATGGAAGGCTTCGCCATCCATTTGCCCTTCGTGCGCCAACTGCTGTACCAGACGGGCCGCTTGGCTAATCCCGGCCATAGCCAGCGTGATGTCGTAATAATTCTTCGCCACGGTTACTCCTGTATACGCTGTTCAATAATGCCGCCGCCCAGGCAGATATCGCCCTGATAAAACACGGCGGACTGGCCTGGGGTGACGGCTGCGACCGGCTCATCGAAGCGGACTTCGATGCGCTCGGCGTCTAGCGGCGTCACGGTGCAGGGAATATCTTGCTGGCGATAACGGGTTTTAACCGTACAGCGCAGAGGTTGTGTCAACGGCAGGCGATCCACCCAATGCAACTGCTGGGCGATCAGGCCGATAGACATCAGGCGTGGATGTTCGTGGCCTTGAGCGACCACCAGAATATTGTTGGCGACGTCTTTATCCACCACGTACCACGGATCTTCGCTACTGTCTTTCATACCGCCGATGCCCAAGCCTTTACGCTGGCCGAGGGTGTGGTACATCAAGCCCTGGTGCTCGCCGATGGTTTGGCCATCGACGCTAACAATCGGGCCTGGCTGTGCTGGCAGATAGCGGCCCAGGAAGTCGCGGAATTTACGTTCGCCGATAAAGCAGATGCCGGTAGAGTCTTTTTTCTTGGCGGTAACCAGTTCCAACTGCTCCGCAATGCGGCGCACCTCTGGCTTTTCCAACTCACCAACCGGGAACAGGCTTTGCGCAACCTGCTCGTGGCTTAGCGTATACAGGAAATAGCTCTGGTCTTTGTTACCGTCGACGCCGCGAAGCAGGCGGCTTTTGCCGTCCACGTCCTGGCGGCGGACATAGTGACCGGTAGCGATAAAATCCGCCCCCAGATCTTCAGCCGCAAACTCCAGGAACGCTTTGAATTTGATTTCTTTATTGCACAGGATATCCGGGTTAGGGGTACGGCCTGCCTTGTACTCTTCAAGGAACAGCTCGAACACGTTGTCCCAGTATTCCGCTGCGAAGTTCACCGTATGCAGCTCGATGCCCAGCTTGTCGCAGACGGCTTGCGCATCGGCCAAATCGGTGGCGGCCGAGCAGTATTCCTCGTCGTCGTCTTCTTCCCAGTTCTTCATGAACAACCCAGCGACCTGATAGCCCTGTTGTTGTAACAGATAGGCGGTAACGGAAGAGTCGACGCCGCCGGACATTCCGACGATCACTTTTTTCTGGCTGTTGTCTGACATGGGGATCTCACGAACTTGAACACGTACTGTGCGATAAAAAACAAGCGCAGGATTTTACCACGTTGGCCGCCTGCGCGCACGGCCCTTATTCGAGTTCAAAGCGGCCAGTTAAAGCTGGCAACCAGCGACAACGGGTAGCGTTCCGGCTGCTGATAACAACGGATCGTCTCGGCCACCAGCGGTGAACGCAGGTTTTCAGCCTCCAGGATCTGCTCGGCGGTCAGCCACAGGCAGCGATCGATATCATCGTCTTGCGGCTCGGTGGGCAGCGGCTGCTCCAGCTCAATCACAAAGCAGAAGCGCAGAAACGGCGTGCGGTCTGGCGCGATCCACTGATGCATCCGCAGAAAAGACTGCGGCGTGGCGCGGATGCCGGTTTCTTCCCACAGCTCGCGCTCAGCGGCCTGGACCAGCGTTTCATCCGCCTCGAGATGGCCTGCCGGTTGATTCCACAGGGCTTTTCCGTTGATAGTTTCTTCGACTACCAAAAATTTACCGGCGGCATGAACCACGCAGGCAACGGTGACGTGCGGCTTAAACATGGCGGTTCCTTAAAGCGGTTTATTGATGTGCTGATAAATGTCATCCAACTCGGCAATGCGGGTTTGGTAGCTCTGCGACAGACAATCGACGTTACTGCCACACTGCTTGCGTTGCGCTAGCCAGCTCTGTTGCCGATCCTGCATCTCCCCGCGTGTGCCCATGGCAAACAGACCACGCAGGAACTGATATTTGGTGACCATCTCTACGTCTTTGTCGCTCAACGAACGGCTGGCGCAGATTGCCTTTTCATCGAGGCCAAGCGCCTTGTCGCAGTCAAAGCTGGCGGCTTGTGCCGCAGAGACCGACACCAGACTGCTGAACAGGAGTACCTTGAACATTTTCATTGGTCGAGTTCCTTGGGATTTACTGCGGATCCAGAGTTTGCCACTCCCCTGGTTGCAAGCTGCCCAGAGAAAGATTGCCCATACTGTAACGAATCAGGCGCAGGGTAGGGAAGCCGATATGTGCCGTCATGCGACGCACCTGGCGGTTTCGGCCCTCGTAGAGCGTGATTTTCAGCCAACTGGTGGGGATGGTCTTGCGTTCCCGGATCGGTGGATTGCGCGGCCATAGCCATTCTGGCTCTTCGACCCGTTCCGCTCCAGCGGGCAGGGTTGGCCCATCGTTCAGCGTAACGCCAAGGCGCAATGCTGCCAGATCGCTATCCTGTGGTTCGCCTTCCACCTGCACATAGTAAATCTTACCGGTGCGTTTGCCGGGCTGGGTTAGTTGCGCCTGTAGCTTGCCGTCGTTGGTCAGCACCAGTAAGCCTTCACTGTCGCGATCGAGGCGCCCGGCGGCATAAACATCGCTGAAAGGAATGAATTTTTTCAGGGTGACGCGGCCGGCTTCGTCGGTAAATTGTGGTAACACATCAAAGGGTTTGTTGAAGATAACCACTCGCCGCGGCGCCTGCGATTTCTGGCGGGCTGCGGGTTTACTGCGGCTGAATCGTTTAACTTGGTGATTTTTAACAGAGAATTTAGTCATGGTCTTTGAGATTTCGAATGATAAGCGCATTATAGCCTAATCCGTTTCGGATTGGCGCGAGCTGAATATTCAAGTAGTATTGACACGCATCTTACAAAGCATTAACAAAAATTGCGCTTGAAGACAGAAAGGAGAGGTTGATGGAAAGCAAAGTAGTTGTTCCGGCAGAAGGTAAAAAGATTACGGTTGATGCCCAGGGTAAACTGGTTGTTCCGCATAACCCTATCATCCCGTTCATCGAAGGTGACGGTATTGGCGTTGACGTTACTCCTGCCATGATCCACGTGGTGGATGCAGCGGTTAAAAAGGCCTACCACGGCGAACGTAAAATCTCCTGGATGGAAATCTATACCGGTGAAAAATCCACCCACGTTTACGGGAAAGACGTGTGGCTGCCGGAAGAAACACTGGAACTTATTCGTGACTACCGCGTAGCGATCAAAGGCCCACTGACTACGCCAGTGGGTGGCGGTATTCGTTCTCTGAACGTGGCACTGCGCCAACAGCTCGATCTGTACGTGTGTCTGCGCCCGGTGCGTTATTACCAGGGCACACCAAGCCCGGTTAAGCAGCCAGAGCTGACCGATATGGTGATCTTCCGTGAAAACGCCGAAGACATCTACGCCGGTATCGAATGGAAAGCGGGTTCTGCAGAAGCCGACAAAGTGATCAAATTCCTGCGTGACGAAATGGGCGTGAAGAAGATCCGTTTCCCAGAGCAGTGCGGTATTGGCGTTAAGCCGTGTTCCGAAGAAGGCACCAAGCGCCTGGTTCGTGCGGCCATTGAATATGCTATCACCAACGATCGTGATTCAGTGACGCTGGTCCACAAAGGCAACATCATGAAGTTCACCGAAGGTGCCTTCAAGGATTGGGGCTACGAACTGGCACGTGAAGAGTTCGGTGGTGAACTGATCGACGGCGGCCCATGGCTGAAAATCAAGAACCCGAACACCGGTAAAGAGATCGTGGTTAAAGACGTGATCGCCGACGCCTTCCTGCAGCAAATCCTGCTGCGCCCGGCAGAATACGACGTGATCGCCTGTATGAACCTGAACGGTGACTACATCTCCGACGCCCTGGCCGCTCAGGTTGGTGGTATCGGTATCGCACCTGGTGCCAACATCGGTTCCGATTGTGCGCTGTTTGAAGCTACCCACGGCACCGCGCCTAAGTATGCTGGCCAGGATAAAGTGAACCCAGGTTCCATCATCCTGTCCGCTGAGATGATGTTGCGTCATATGGGTTGGTTCGAAGCTGCTGACCTGATCGTTAAGGGCATGGAAGGCGCTATCGCTGCCAAGACCGTGACTTACGATTTCGAACGTCTGATGGAAGGCGCTAAACTGCTGAAATGTTCAGAGTTTGGCGACGCTATCGTTAAACACATGTAAGTGTGACTTGGCGTTGAATGATAACGGGAGCCTGATGGTTCCCGTTTTTTTTACCCTCAAAAACCTCTCCGCAAGACTGCGTAAAAGATGAGCTTTTTCATGCCTAATAACCAACCGCTAAAATCTCATTCAAGTAGATTAGAGCCTCGGTTTTGAAAGTTATTGTCGAGATGATTAACAAATTCCTGGTAACCACTACGCAAACAACGCTGGCATCAGTACGGCAAAGACCGCCAACGCAGCGCGGTACTTCTGGGGGGGCTCTATTCATCACAAAGATGACTAGCTAGTTCCGATTGCTGTTTTTCTCACTTTCTTTTGTGTTCTATTGGCATTAGGATGTTACAAAATGTTAGGTATGGAGATGAGGATGTGAGGACGGTAAGTTTAACTTTTATTCTTTTAGGAACGGTTCTTTTATCAGGTTGCACATATGATGTAACAGGTAAAGGTTGGGATCTTCATAGGTTTGAATGCCCTAATATAACTGAAAATGTGAAGCGTGATACGGTTGGTAAATCTGACTTCATCAACAACTTGCAACAAATGGCCTCTCTAGCTAGTTTATTCAATGATATAGGGGCAAAAAAGCTAAAAACCGCTCAAGCTAAAGCAGATCAAGCGTACATAGAAGAAGTACACGCATGTACATTAACAACGCGCGAAAATGCTATTAAATTTTCAGAACAACAATTCCAACAGCTAAAGTCAGTGCCAATGAATGAACAGGAAAAAGCAGCACTTATAGATACATACGCAGACTGGGTCGCCTTTATGCAAAAAATATCTGTTAATAATGATGCCGCTCAAGAATTAAACAATTTTAAAGCTGCTGCAAATAAATACTTGCTAATGTGAGGAAAAATGAAAGTTTATAAATGGATTGCCCTCATCCTTCCTGTCGCTTTATCCGGTTGTTTCATTGCCAACGTTGAGTCTGGAAGGGCGTATAACGGGATGGATAGTGAATACACCTCATCTATGAATACGGAAATTACGGCAGCATGTATAAAAAATGCTTGGCAAAACAGTGATGTTCACATGGGACTTACCGCAGCTGGTGTCAGTCAGCGAAACACCGGCGATATGATAACACTATATACTCTTAATTATACAGAAATAGTTGATGTTTCACCTTCAGTTGATGGTAAAAGCAGAGTCGTTTTTTACCATAACGGGGATAGAATTTGGGGTAGTAAGAAAATATTAATTTCCGGTATAAAAGGCTGCCTTTAAACGATACCCCTATAGTTAATCTAACCTAGCCAGCATTAATGCTGGCTTTTTTACATCCTGAGTTCAATTGGCCTAAATCTTATTTCAATAATGAATGGTTGCAGATCGCTAGCGGCTATATCCACCCTTGAAAAATGTTAACTATTGCGAGCGTAGTCGGTGAAATACGCCCCAAGAAGTACACGAGGTATGAATAGATTAAATAATTTTGCCTGTCACTGGCACAACGCAAACGAATTTCAATTATTCCGTAAAATGCGATTATAGCCATGCACATTTGGTGCTATTATTTTCAACAATGGGTTCTATTATGGAAATTAAAAACTTGTTAGCTGTACTATTCTTAACAACTATTGCTTTTAGCTCGGCAACGATGGCCGAAGGTAATGGAAGAATGACAGTGTCAGGTAGTATTATTAAGACACAAACATCCTGCTCTTTAGCTCCCGAGTCTCTTGACCAGACAATCGCATTAGGGCAGGTGGCCGATGCCGCACTGCTTGAAAACAATGGCTCTGGTAAGTCGGCTCCGCAACATTTCAATATTCAATTGGAAAATTGTGAAGTTTCTGCAGGTAATAGCGTAACCGTTACTTTTGTTGGCATGGAAGGAAAGGATGGTCGTCTTGGCATTACAGGTACGGCTAGCGGTGCCAGTGTTGCATTGACCGATGGTTCAGGAAATGTTCTCGAGCTGGGGAAGCCCAGCAAAAATATTTCGCTCCAGAATGGTAATAACACCCTTCCTTTTACCATTTACCTTCAGGGAGATGGTGTGCCGGGAAATATTCAAGCGGGTGATTATCAGGCTGCGGCTGGTTTCATGCTGAATTTCCAGTAACTCAAAAATTCACTATTGAATATCGGGAGCCTGATGGCTCCCGTTTGTTTTCTCCATAATATACTTCTGCAAAACCTTATGTAAAATGAGCTGCATTAATCCTTGGTTGACCACAATCATCACGACAAACTGTATCTGCTAACAATCTCTCGCAGGTCTCACAGCGTAGGGGCGCTGAATGCTGCGCCCGTCTAAACAGAACGGTTGGGGAAATAGCAGCCAAACGCTGATGAGGTGTAACTTTGCGGCAGAGCAGTAAGTAACTTACGGGTAAGCGAAGCTATCTGTGTATCGCTGCCAAAAATCCCTTTGCTTGGTGTTTTTTGTTATATATCAGTTTGTTGCCTGGTTTTCTTATATGGAAGTGCAGTGCGGTTAGAACAATAAAGAAATCTTGTTCACCATATAAGAACGGACTTTAACTTATTGATTCATAAATACTTAAATGGTTTTTCCTACGTTTAATATTACTTCACTAAGAATATTCCGCATTGGGCGATAATATTTATCCCAACAGCAAGGCAGTATGCAACACCGGACGAATGAGTCGTGATGGGATAAGGGATAAAGATACGCTGAAAAGGCTTTCAACACGGAACTACCATTCATTGATATCTTGTGAATGTATGTTCATTTGTTTTTATAGCGCCAGTTATTGCCCCGCATTTTCAATGCTGTGTTATTGCCAATATATGCTCGTCATATTAATAGAGTTATGTATTGCATAAATATATCCACCGTCGTGGGTAACCTAATAGTTTAATGACGTAAGGTCACTAGGAATAAATATGAAAAACTTAACAGTCGTAGCTTCCCTGGTTGCAGTATTTGGTTCTGTGGGTCTGGCTCAGGCCGCTTCTACCGGTACCATCACCTTCAACGGTGAACTGACTGCCAGCACCTGTGAAGTTGCAATCGATGGTCAGAATGCGGACGCCACCGTCGTGCTGCCAACCGTCGGTACCAACCAGTTGAGCAGCGCGAGCCAAACTGCTGGTGAAACGGGGTTCGTGATGGCACTGAACAACTGCTCAGGCACACTGCAGACTGCCTCTGCCTTCTTTGAAGCGGGTGCCTCGGTAGATTCTATGACAGGACGCCTGAAAAACCTGAGCGGTACGGCTTCCAACGTCAGTCTGCAGCTGTTGGATGGGTCCAATGCGTCTCGAGAGGTGATCCAGGCCGGTAATTCGAACCAGGCGGCCAACACCAAGTACCAAAATGTTACCAGCGGTAGCGCCACCTTGCCTTATGCGGTGCGTTATTATGCTGAAGGAGCCACAACCGCAGGCTCCGTGATCACCAATGTAGTCTATTCTATTCAGTATCAGTAATCGGCCTTTGAAGGGGGAGTCATCCCCCCTCTATCTCCCGTTGGGTTCGGAGTTTTTGATGAAACTTTTCCCTTTAAATACTGCGTGCCAGGTTGGCGCTTTGGCTGCGATTGCCCTATTCAGTAGTAGCTGCCTGGCCGGCGTAGTACTCAGCGGCACACGTGTGATATATCCGTCGGACGCTAAAGAAGTCAGCGTCAAAATCAATAATGTCGGTCCCTCACCGGTACTGCTGCAGAGCTGGATAGATAATGGCGATCCCAATGCCAAACCTTCGGCTATCAAAGTTCCCTTTGTACTGACTCCGCCGATGAACCGGGTGGAGCAGGGTAAAGGCCAGACACTACGTATCAGCTATGCTGGCGGAAGCTTGCCAATGGATAAGGAATCGGTGTTCTGGCTGAATGTGCTGGAAGTTCCGGCCAAAAGCGAAGCTAAAACCAGCGAAAACCGTCTGCAAATGGCTTTTCGTACCCGGATCAAGCTGTTCTATCGTCCGGCGGGCCTGCCAGGCAATGCAAACGATGCTTTTAAAGCGGTCACCTGGAACACGCAAGGCGGCAAAGTCCAGGCAACCAACCCCACGCCGTTTTATGTGAATTTTGTGAACTTGTCAGTCAACGGCAAAAAACTCGACAACGCCATGGTGGCACCGCGCTCAAGCATGGTGTTGAATCTGGCTGGGAACGGTGGCAGTAAAATCAGTGGAAGTGTTGTTAATGACTATGGTGCGGTCAACCCCTTCGATGCTGTGATTAAGTAAAAATATTCATCACTATTTTGATTAGTGACTCACCTGGTATCAAGCTCTTGAGGGGGCGGGATGTCAAAAATTATGCGCTATGCTATCCGGGAGTCTCTTGCTTCTTTCGCGGTAGCGGCGCTATCGATTTTTGTGGCGGGAAGCGTCGACGCGGCAACTGAGAATGCACCGCAAACCAGTGCCAAGAGCCTGGAGTTCGACTCGTCTTTTTTGAACGTTGATGATGTACAATCGGTCGATCTTAGCCGTTTCGCCGAAGGCGCCTCCGGGTTGCCCGGAATTTACAAAACCGCGCTGTATGTTAACGATGAACTGATCAGTAATACCGATATTGAATTCAAGTCTCGGGCCGATAAGTCGGTCTATCCCTGCCTGACCAGCGACATTATTAAAAATATTGCGTTCAACTACGAAAAACTGCCCGCCGATTTTTTGAAACCGCAGTCTAGCGGCGCCCTATGCATGGATCTGCAAAATAAGCTTCCCGAAGCCCAGGTGAATTTCGACAGTAATGAACAACGCCTGGACATCATTATCCCTCAGATTTACATGCTCAATATTGCCCGGGGCACCGTGAGCCCGGAATTATGGGACAGCGGTATCCCGGCGTTCCTGTTTGGCTACAACGTGAATGGCTACACCAGCGAATCGCACGGCAACACCTTTAATTCGCTGTTTGCCGGGGTGAATGCCGGGGTGAACGTGGGGGCTTGGTATTTGCGCCACAACGGCTCTTATAACCAGATGAGTGACGGGCCCAGCCAGTACAGCAGTATCAATACCTATCTACAGCGCGACATCCCGCTACTGAAAGGGCGTATGTTGCTGGGGGAATCGAATACTACCGGGCAATTGTTTGATACCTTGCCATTTACCGGTGCTCAACTGGCCAGCGACGAGCGGATGTTACCGGAATCTCTGCGTGGCTATGCACCGGAGATCCGGGGGATCGCCCGCACCAATGCCCGGGTGACCGTGACCCAGGGGGGCCAGGTATTGTATGAAACCACGGTGACGCCGGGGGAGTTCCTGATTAATGACCTTTACCCGACCGGCTACGGTGGCGATCTTGTGGTTACCGTGCGTGAGTCCGACGGCACCGAACAGACCTTCAGTGTGCCTTATGCTTCGGTGGCACAACTGTTGCGCCCGGGGTCATCGCGCTATTCCGTCACTGCGGGTCAATTGCGTAGCGAAAACCTGCGTGATGAACCGACTTTATTCCAGAGTACCTATCAATATGGCCTGACCAATGCCATTACCGGCTATGGGGGGCTGCAAATCAGCCAGGACTACTATGCGGTGCAGGTAGGGGCGGCATTGGGGATCCCGATCGGGGCACTGGCCTTTGACGTCACTCAGGCCGGCACGAAACTGGGTGATAGCACCGATGCGAACGGGCGCAGCCAGCCAGGCGGCACCCTAAGCGGGCAGAGTTATCAACTGAGCTACAGCAAGCTTATCAGCGAAACTAACAGCAACCTTTCGGCGGTATTCCATCGCTCTTCTTCCCAAAATTACCTGGATTTTTTGACCGCCGCGCAAACCCGTGATGCGGCGGAACAGGGGGATTTTCTGGACTCCATAGCACGAGTCAAAAACCGCCTGACGCTGACCGCAGGGCAAGGCTTGCCGGATAATTGGGGGCAACTGTATGTCAGTGGCTCAGTTCAGGACTACTGGAATCAGGATGGCAGCGATATACAGTATCAGGTGGGGTATAACAACCGTTATAAGAGCCTGTCCTACGGCATCAGTGCCAACCGCAGTCACTCGAGCATCGGGCAGATGCAAACCAACTACCTGCTAAGCTTCAGTTTGCCGCTGGGCCGGGATGACGAACTCCACACGCCACAGTTGAGAATGGACCTGTCTCATGACAGCAGTGAGCGTTATGGCCAGCAGGCCACGGTATCCGGTACCTCCGGTGTGGAGAACCAGCTCAGTTATGGCATAACCGCGATGAACGCCAACCAGGGGATGGGCACCAGCGGATCGGTGAATGGTAACTATCGCAGCCGGGTCAGTGCACTGAGTGGAACCTACAGCACCGGGAAAGGCTACCAGAGCGGCTCTGCCGGTATGACAGGGACGGTGATCGCCCACGCAGGAGGGATCACCTTTACTCCCTACACCTCAGACACCTTTGCCCTGGTAGAGGCTAAGGGAGCAGAAGGGGCCAGCGTGTCGTCGTATCCTGGGGTGAACGTTAACTCCCGCGGCTATGCAATGGTGCCTTACCTGAATCCCTACCAGATGAATGAAATCAGTATTGATCCGAAAGGCACCGCGGCAGACGTTGAGTTGGATAACACCAGCCAGAAAGTTGCGCCGTATTCCGGGGCGGTGGTGAAATTGAAATACAACACCAAACAGGGGACGGCAATTCTGGTGAATGCGACCTATCAGGGTGAACCGGTACCGTTCGGCGCCGATATCTTTGATAGCCAAGGCAACAGTGTGGGTTCTGTGGGGCAAGGTGGGCAAATGTATGCTCGCGTAGCGGAAGACAAAGGAGAACTGATTGTGAAATGGGGTGTCGGTAATGACATGCAATGTACTGTGGGATATATGCTGATGCCGCAGGCAAAAAACAGTCCCGTTTCAGCGATCCAGGTCTTCGATTCAGTTTGCCAATAGAGACAGCACACTTAGCTATCAATCTGACGGGAGCTATGGCTCCCATCTCCTTTTCCCTCACTGAAACTCTTCCGCACGGTGGTATGAAAAACGAGCTGCATTCATCCCTTGGTAGCTCTGTAATCATCCCGCCACCTGTACCTATCCCTGACACTCGTAGTGTCCCTCCAGACCCTATTTTTGAAGCTATTCATAACTCATTGATTTTAAATTAATGTTAGGGGTGGGTGAAAAAAAGGGTTTTCCGGAGGATCTTAAGGTTATTGTTTAAGTAACAGAGAATTAGCGCTAGGATGTAACAGTTCACTGCCGTACAGGCAGCTTAGAAATCTATGGATTGTTGATTACTCGCCGTAAAGGCGTTCACTGCCGTACAGGCAGCTTAGAAATTACGCCATTGCCTAGGTGATATGCGTAAACTGTTCACTGCCGTACAGGCAGCTTAGAAATTGTTCACGCGTTGCCTTGATTGGAACGATTCGTTCACTGCCGTACAGGCAGCTTAGAAAAGTTCAGCGGCTCGCTAACCTGCAGCGTGATCGTTCACTGCCGTACAGGCAGCTTAGAAATTGATGCTCATAGCCTGCGCCATCAGGTTCATGTTCACTGCCGTACAGGCAGCTTAGAAAGGCACCGCCTTGGTAGGGGTAGGTGCTGCTGCGTTCACTGCCGTACAGGCAGCTTAGAAAAAGATCACCGCTGGATTCTTCCCGCTAGGTGAGTTCACTGCCGTACAGGCAGCTTAGAAACTTCTCGTTTGATAACGCCAGCACTCAGCGCGGTTCACTGCCGTACAGGCAGCTTAGAAAAAAGAGCTATCAGAAGCGGAAACGTACATCTGGTTCACTGCCGTACAGGCAGCTTAGAAACGGCGAGCGTTGAGGCGATGACAGATGCAGTGGTTCACTGCCGTACAGGCAGCTTAGAAACGATGGCGCTCTGGTCTCCGGTAAAGCGCTTCGTTCACTGCCGTACAGGCAGCTTAGAAAAGTACCCAGAACTTGCTATCGAGCCAGAGGGAGTTCACTGCCGTACAGGCAGCTTAGAAATGGTGGTGAATAATGGCAATGTGCGCACTAACGTTCACTGCCGTACAGGCAGCTTAGAAATTCACTGGCTTGCCTGAATGCCTGAGCGATCTGTTCACTGCCGTACAGGCAGCTTAGAAATGCGCCGTTTCCGTCTTGCTTCGCATCGTGGCGTTCACTGCCGTACAGGCAGCTTAGAAATCTTCCTGCTTGAAATTTCTGCGTTTTCGTGCGTTCACTGCCGTACAGGCAGCTTAGAAAATCTACATGCGTAACTTTGCACTTCTTCACAGGTTCACTGCCGTACAGGCAGCTTAGAAACACTGGCGGCAGACCTTCACCAGACCAGTGCTGTTCACTGCCGTACAGGCAGCTTAGAAATGGGAGTGGTGGCAGAAGGGCCGGGAGAGTCTGTTCACTGCCGTACAGGCAGCTTAGAAATCGGCAACCCTATCAACCAGCAGGACGCGGCCGTTCACTGCCGTACAGGCAGCTTAGAAAACTGAAGTTAACGCTGGAAAGCCGCAAGACCAGTTCACTGCCGTACAGGCAGCTTAGAAATACCAGAACCTGGTATACCTTCCGTGCCTATGGTTCACTGCCGTACAGGCAGCTTAGAAATGAAAACCATGTAGCCCACATAGCCACATATGGTTCACTGCCGTACAGGCAGCTTAGAAAAGTGGACACGGTTTCCGGCACCAGTTCAGCACGTTCACTGCCGTACAGGCAGCTTAGAAACAAAGGGCAAGATCATCCACGGCCGCGCTCGCTGTTCACTGCCGTACAGGCAGCTTAGAAAACATTCCTTTGGCCGCTGAATGAACATCACTCGTTCACTGCCGTACAGGCAGCTTAGAAAGCATCCGGACAAGCAGGGGTGGTTACTGGCAAGTTCACTGCCGTACAGGCAGCTTAGAAAACGACGGGTAATTGTGCAGCTTGGTTAAGGTCGTTCACTGCCGTACAGGCAGCTTAGAAAAGGAGAATCATCCCCGCCAAGGTGTCTACCCCGTTCACTGCCGTACAGGCAGCTTAGAAATGAGAGTGACCAGCACCCGCTTTATCCTGAATGTTCACTGCCGTACAGGCAGCTTAGAAAAGAATACTGCAGGAAATCAGCGACAAGACCAAGTTCACTGCCGTACAGGCAGCTTAGAAATTGTGGACTCGGCCAGCGGAGAAAGCTTGTCAGTTCACTGCCGTACAGGCAGCTTAGAAAAGTTGGCCACACAGTTTTTTGGTGGCAGCCGCGTTCACTGCCGTACAGGCAGCTTAGAAATGTATTGATGCGAGCATGATGCAATGCCCATCGTTCACTGCCGTACAGGCAGCTTAGAAAAGGTAGCGCACCCCCACAATAACGCCACACAGGTTCACTGCCGTACAGGCAGCTTAGAAATCGGCAACCCTATCAACCAGCAGGACGCGGCCGTTCACTGCCGTACAGGCAGCTTAGAAAGTTGGCATAACGGATCACGCACTGCTCTGCATGTTCACTGCCGTACAGGCAGCTTAGAAACCGCCGGGGGAATTAACGTTGACCGTGACATCGTTCACTGCCGTACAGGCAGCTTAGAAATGGCGCCGCACTGCGAAAACTTGATGCCGTGCGTTCACTGCCGTACAGGCAGCTTAGAAATTAACCCCGCAATTGTGGCCACGGTAGACCAGGTTCACTGCCGTACAGGCAGCTTAGGAAATACGGAAGAATTTGAACATGTCATGCAGACGGTTCACTGCCGTACAGGCAGCTTAGAAAATGCCAACGCTGAAAGTCGGCACAAAGACACGGTTCACTGCCGCACAGGCAGCTTGGAAGGTTGGCGCACCGTCAACTTTCCACCCCAAGCTTGTTTTTATTGTTAAGGTAATTGATGTGAATGATTCATGCCATGTATCTATCTTTATGATTCATAATTAATAAAAATTAAATGAAAATCTAACACCAATCACTCTATCTAATGAGTGATTTATGCTAAAACAACAATATCGCGTTGGCATCTGTCATAGGTAATCACGTTCGGGATGATTTATGGCATAAAAACAGGGAAGTTTTCATTCCGTGCAAAATCAATTTTCGCCCTCTGATTTAAAAACCATTCTGCATTCAAAGCGTGCCAATCTCTACTACCTGCAGCATTGCCGGATCTTGGTCAACGGCGGCAGGGTGGAGTACGTTACGGATGAAGGTAAGCAATCCTTGTATTGGAACATCCCGATCGCTAATACCACAGCTGTAATGTTGGGGACGGGAACTTCTGTTACTCAAGCGGCAATGCGTGAGTTTGCTAAAGCCGGGGTGCTGGTTGGATTCTGTGGCGGCGGAGGTACACCTTTATTTGCCGCTAATGAAGTGGAGGTGGATGTCTCGTGGTTAACCTCGCAAAGTGAATATCGCCCCACGGAATATTTACAGCACTGGGTCAGCTTCTGGTTTGATGATGATAAGCGCCTGGCGGCGGCTATTGCTTTTCAGCAACAGCGTATCGCTCAGATCCGCACTCACTGGCTTTCTTCACGTATGCAGCGCGAGCAAGGATTCGATATTGACGCGGCACGGCTTAATCCAGTGTTAGACAGCTTTATGCAACGTTTATCTTCCTGCCAAAATAGCAACGATGTCCTGGTGCAAGAGGCCGTTATGACCAAGGCGCTCTATAAACTGGCGGCCAATGGTGTGAATTACGGCGAGTTCAGCAGAGCTAAGCGCGGTGGTGGGGTCGATACCGCTAACCGGTTTTTGGACCATGGCAATTATCTGGCGTATGGGCTTGCTGCTACAGCGGCTTGGGTCATTGGTTTGCCACATGGATTGTCGATACTGCATGGCAAAACCCGACGTGGTGGCCTGGTATTTGATATCGCCGATCTGATTAAGGATGCTTTGATTCTGCCGCAGGCCTTTATTGCCGCAATGGCTGGGGAGGATGAGCAGGAATTTCGCCAGCGCTGCCTGCGCGGATTTCAACAAGCGGATGCGCTGGATGTGATGATTGATACGCTGAAAGAAACGGCGGAACGTCTATCTCAGGTGGGCAAGTGAATATTTTGCTGATTGCCCAGTGCAATAAAAAGGCATTGGTAGAAACGCGCCGCATTTTAGATCAGTTCGCCGAACGCAAAGGTGATAGAACCTGGCAGACGGCGATAACCCTGGACGGGCTGAATACGCTGAGAAAACTGCTGCGTAAAACCGCCAGGCGTAATACTGCGGTGGCTTGCCACTGGATAAAAGGTGGCAATCAGACCGAACTGTTATGGATTGTGGGCAATCTCCGGCGTTTTAACTCCGAGGGCTCAGTGCCGACTAATATAACCGAGCGCGATGTGCTGCGTAGCCAGGATGAGAATAGCTGGCATAGCGTAGAAGCGATTTCGTTGATGGCGGGGATCGCCGGGCTTTTTCATGATTTCGGTAAGGCTAATTTCCTATTTCAGAATGGATTACGTGGCAAAGGGAAACATTTTCAACCTTATCGGCATGAATGGGTTTCATTGCGGCTGTTTTGTGCTTGGGTAGGAGAACGTAGCGATAAACAATGGATAACCGCGTTGGCGGCGATCGACGAGAGCGATGAAAGCCAGATGATAACCACGCTGGTAAAAGACTCCGTCGACGTTTTTATTAATCCATTTCTCTCTTTACCACCGCTGGCAACAACCATTGCCTGGTTGATTGTCTCCCATCACCGTTTGCCTGCTTACCCAAAAAGGGATCAGGAAAGTGGGAGTCCGCCAGAGTTTAAGGATATGGACAGCTGGTTAACAACACAATTGGTTGCTGAGTGGAATTCCACGAATAGTCTAATTGAAGGTTGGACAACTGAGGAACACCAGGCCGTATGGGATTTCCCGCAGGGCACACCAATGCGCAGTGCTATCTGGCGGGAAAAAGCGCGCAAGTTTGCCGAACGCGCGTTGCAATTATCCTCATTGATGCAATTTGGCGTGTTGGAGCAACGTTTCACCAGTCATATGGCACGCTTGGTGTTGATGTTGGCAGATCATCATTATTCCTCCTTAGCGCCGACGGCAGGTTGGCAAGATACCGATTATCAAGCGTATGCCAACACCGATCGCCAAACCGGTGGATTGAAGCAACAACTGGATGAGCACAATATTGGTGTGGGGCAGAACGCGTTGTTATTGGGGCGTAGTTTGCCGCATATCCGCACCACATTACCGGCAATCACACGTCATAAAGGTTTCAAACAGCGAAGTAAGACAGAGCAGTTCCGTTGGCAGGATAAAGCTTATGAACTTGCGTGTGCCGCGCGTGAACGCTCGGTTAAACAAGGTTTCTTTGGCGTTAACATGGCTTCTACAGGCTGCGGCAAAACGTTTGCTAATGCGCGAATTATGTATGGTTTGGCCGATGAAAAGTCAGGCTGCCGCTTTTCCGTTGCTTTGGGGCTTCGCACTTTAACCTTACAAACCGGCGATGCGCTTAAAACCAGATTAATGCTGGATGATGACGATCTAGCCGTATTAGTGGGTTCTGCTGCGGTGCGGGAACTGCATCAACTCAATAATGATAAAGCTGAACTGCGTGGTACAGGCAGTGCCTCGGCAGAGGAGTTGTTCGCCGAACATCACTATGTCAGTTACGGTGGCAGCCTGGACGATGGTCGCTTAAGTCGTTGGTTGCAAGGTAGTGGCAACTTGCACAAGCTATTGAGTGCGCCGGTATTAGTGACCACGATCGACCATCTGATTAGTGCGACCGAAGGTGTACGCGGTGGTAAGCAAATCGCACCGATGTTGCGCCTTATGACTGCCGATCTGGTGTTGGATGAACCGGACGATTTTGATATTGCCGATCTTCCTGCGTTATGCCGCCTGGTCAACTGGGCTGGAATGTTAGGTTCCCGCGTACTGCTTTCTTCCGCCACTTTGCCCCCTGCGCTGGTTCAGGCGTTGTTTAATGCTTATAAAGCGGGCCGGGCGGATTATCAGCAAGTGTGTGGCCAGCCAGATACGCCATTAAATATCTGTTGTGCCTGGTTTGATGAGAACGATGCCGAACAGCACGATATTCAAGGTGCGAAAGATTTTAAAGCTGCGCATGAAGCGTTTGTCGCTCAAAGGGTGGCAAAACTGCAAAACATCGCGGTATTGCGCCGTGCACAGTTGATTGCGGTGCAACCGGCAAACCAGCGGAAAAGTACGGTACTGGATAGCGTGGCGGAAACACTATCGGTCGCCATGCGGCAGTTGCATGCGCTTCATCATCAAGAACACCCCGAGGGTAAAACCGTGTCGTTGGGGGTGATCCGCATGGCAAACATTAATCCGTTGGTGGCGGTAGCTCAGCGATTATTACGCATGCCAGCGCCAGAGAATACTCGAATTCATTATTGTGTTTATCACAGCCAACATCCATTGGCGATGCGTTCACATATCGAGCGGCGGTTGGACGAAACCCTGACGCGTTATTGTGAAACGGCGCTGTGGCAAATCTCAGAAATCAAAAATGCATTGGCGAATTATCCAGAACAGCATCACCTGTTTGTGGTGCTGGCGACATCCGTTGCCGAAGTAGGGAGAGATCATGATTACGATTGGGCTATTGCCGAACCGAGTTCAATGCGTTCGTTGATCCAATTGGCAGGGCGAATTCAACGCCATAGGCAGAAGCCTTGTACGTCGCCAAATCTGCATATTTTGCAAAAAAACGTGAGGGCATTGCAGGGTAATAAACCGGCTTATTATCGGCCAGGGTTTGAGTCTGAGAAATACCGGTTACAGCTCAACAGCCACGATCTGGCGGAGATTTTGCAGCCCGCGCAATATGAAACGATTAGCGCAATTCCCCGAGTACAGGAATCTTTGAAACTGAGAGCTCACGACAATTTGGTTGACCTGGAGCATGCCTGTTTACGCAGCGTGTTGCAGGGGCGACAGGATCTTGAGGGCAAATATTACGCTGCGATCTGGTGGCGCAAACAGGCCACCTGGTGCGCAGAACAGCAACGAGTGAGCCCGTTTCGGCAATCTACTGAGGAAGAACCGCATTATCTGTGGATGGAAGATGAAGTGGATAGGCCGCGCTTTAAATTCCCAGATAGTGTCCCTGGCCAGTGGAAGCCCAGCGATAAATTTCGCGAGATTGAAGTGGTTTTCGCCGAAGGGATTGGCGCATGGATCACGGAGGACTACCCCACAATTTACCAAGGGCTGGCTGATGAGCTGGGGATGGAGCTACCCGAGGTGAGTCAGAAATTCGGTGAGATCAATCTACGAAAAAATAAGTCAGATCAATGGCATTTCCACCCGTTGTTAGGGGTGTTTGGCGCACTCGAATAAATAATCTAATAACATTGAGGTAAGGAGGCATATGAGTCAGAACGGATTAACCGCTTTAATTGTTGAATATATCGCCAATCGCAAACAGCCCAAGTTGGAGGCGCTGGAGAAAGAGACGGCAAAAAAACTGGCTGGGTTGGCTGATCCTGAAGAGATCGCAGTTGCTAAACAAACGGCATTAGAGCAGCGGCAGGAGCTAGAGAAAAACTATGCGCCACGCAATTGGCTGACCGATGCTGCTGGCCGTGCCGGGCAAATCAGTTTGGTGACGCATGCGCTGAAATTTACTCACAGCGATGCCAAGGGCAGCAGTATTTACAGTTCGGGGTCGCAGGAGCAGACAACGAACACTCTTTCTACCTCATCATTATCTCAGCCTGCTGTTGATGCGGTCGGCAACGCGGCGGCATTGGACGTGGCAAAATTGCTACAGTTGGAATATGAAGGTGAGTCGCTGATTGCTTGCTTGGCTCGCGACAACACTGTGCCGCTGGCGGAATTGGCAGAAGATCCTCAACAGCTGGAACAGTGGGTCACAGGGTTCAGGCAGGTATTAAACGATAAACATCTCTCTTCTCACACTTTGGCCAAGCAGATCTATTTCCCGATAGCGCCGGGCGAATACCATTTACTGAGCCCGTTGTTCTCTTCATCGCTGGCTCATGCAATGCACAGTCGCATTAGTGAAGCGCGTTTTAGCGATGCCTCCAAAGAGATATATCAAGCCTTCAAAGCTGGTGATTGGCACCCTGAACCCCGTGTGATTTATCCCAAAACGGCAGTGGTAAATATGGGGGGGACCAAGCCGCAAAATATTTCCTACCTTAACAGCGTACGCGGTGGCCGAGCTTGGTTACTGCCTTGTGCTGCGCCGATATGGCAAAGCCAGAATAAGCCGCCGTTGAACCAGAACTCTATTTTCCAAGAGCGTAAAGCATTCTCGGCTATGGCGAGAGACGCTGTGTGGCAGTTGAAGCAATACCTGCGCAGCCTTAATCCGCAGGATCGAAATGTAGAGATCCGCCAGCAGCGTGCTGCCTTCGTGGATGAGATTGTCGATACTTTGTTTAGCTACGTGGCCGGTATCCAAAACAGGGAAGATTGGCAATGCTGGAGCATGGAAGAAGGGTGCCAGCTCTCGCGTGCTCAGCAGTTGTGGCTCGATCCATGGCGGATTAAACAGGATAAAGATTTCCAGTTTGAGCGTGAAGGCGGGGATTGGAAAAAGGAAATCGCTATCGACTTCGGCGTTTGGCTCAATCACCAGTTAAAAACCGAAGAGATGAAGTTTAGCGAGGTTGAACGCCGTGAATGGTCAACCACGTCTTTGTTTAAACGTCGCCTGCGTGAGTTTGAACAAGAGTTTAAGGAGGACTTCGCATGAGCACTTTGATCGTATTACGTCACGTTCGAGTGGAGAACGCCAATGCCATCGCCGGGCTGACCTATGGTTTTCCAGCTATCACTCACTTTCTCGGCTACAGCCACGCATTATCCCGCAAATTGCAGCAGAGCCACGGTTTAACCTTGGCAAACTGTGGTGTGATTTGCCATCAGCAACAGCTTCATGCGTATTCCTCCGGGCGTGATTATGCTTTTGCCTTGACGCGCAACCCATTGACGAAAGAGGCGAAAACGGCAGCGTTCAACGAAGAAGGGCGGATGCATATCACAGTTTCGTTATTGATGGAGTGCCACGGCACCATCGTTAACGGCGATCAAGGCGCTAAAGCGTTGGAAGCGCACCTTGCCGAGGTCTGTCCAACCCAGCGCTTGGCCGGTGGCGTGATCACTGACATTGGCGCAATTAAGGTGATGGGTACTCCTGACAAACCAGAGGATCTGCGTCGGCTGATGCGCCGTTTGTTACCCGGATTTGCCTTGCTCTATCGTTCCGAATTACTGGCAAATCATTATCAAACGTTACGCGAGAGTAACCCACAGGCGGAGCTAATTGACGCATGGCTAGATTTTGCGGCGCTGAAATATCAGGCGCAGGACGAAAAAAATCCTCAATGGTGCTATCAGCCAAAACCTGCTGCTGGTTATCTGGTGCCGCTACAGACTGGATATCGTGCGATCTCTCAACTCTATGCACCGGGTGAAGTCGAGAAATCACGTGATCCAACAACGCCTTTTCGTTTTGCAGAACCTGTCTATGGCATTGGCGAGTGGCGCAGCTTGCACCGCATTACCGATCTGAATCAGTTGTTATGGCAATACCATCATCAAGGCGATGACTACCTCTGCCGTAGTGCGGTGCCGGTCATCACGGAAGACTATCAATTTAACGAAGAAGATTAACTTAAAGGATTATTCATATGGCTACTGTAAAGACTGCATCTGTCTTGGCTTTCGAACGTAAATTGGCAAACTCCGATGCCATCATGTTTGCGGGTAACTGGCAACAACCTGAATGGACGCCGATTGCGATCCAAGAGAAAGCGGTGCGGGGCACGATTTCCAATCGTTTGAAAAATGCGATTGCCAGCGATCCGGCTAAACTGGATGCCGAAATCCAAAAGCCCAACTTGCAGCGTGTGGATGTTGCAGCATTGCCGTTCGACACTGATACCTTGAAAGTCAGCTTTACCTTGCGTGTGTTGGGTAATTTATCGCAGCCTTCGGTATGTAACGATCAAGATTACCAAACCGAATTGGCGAAGGTGATCCAAGGTTATATCAAAGAGCATGGGTTTAAAGAACTGGCCGGGCGTTATGCTGAGAATCTGGCAAATGGTCGCTTCCTATGGCGCAACCGCGTTGGTGCTGATGAGATTGCTATTACCGTAAAGGGGAGAGAGAAAACCTGGCAATTTAACGCCGGCGATTACAGCCTGCGTAAGTTTAGTCAACCGAACGGCGATTTAGCTGAGTTGGCAAAGGAAATTGAGCAGGGCCTAGCAGGGGAAAGCTTTGCTTTCTTTAGTGTGGAAGCCTGTGTGCGGTTGGGCAAAGGACAAGAGATTTTCCCATCGCAGGAACTGGTGTTGGATAGCAACAGTAAGAAAAGTAAGGTGCTGTACCAGGTGGATGATATTGCTGCCATGCACTCGCAGAAAATCGGCAATGCGTTGCGTACCGTCGATAGTTGGTACCCCGACGCGGGTGAGTTGGCATTAGGGCCAATTGCGGTGGAACCCTATGGCTCAGTGACCAGCAGGGGGCAAGCCTATCGTCAGCCGAAACAAAAAATGGATTTTTATACGCTGCTGGATAACTGGGTGACTAAAGGGAAGGTGCCAGAAGTGGAGCAACAACACTATGTCATGGCCATTCTGATCCGTGGCGGCGTATTTGGCGAGAAAGGCGAATAAAGGGGCGACGTATGGATCATTACCTCGAGATTCGCGTGCTGCCGGATCCGGAGTTCTCAACGACGGAATTACTGGAAGCACTCTTTGCCAAACTGCATAGGGCATTGGGCAACGAAGGCCAGGGAAAAATAGGCGTCAGTTTCCCCTCTGGCGGTAAAACACTGGGCGATAGATTACGGCTACATGGCCCTCTAGCGGTGCTCACGGCCTTTGAGGCTTTACCTTGGCGTAAAGGATTACGGGATTACACGGAATGTGGCGAAATTCTGCCAGTACCCGCCAATGTAAAATACCGTACAGTGCGACGAGTGCAGATCAAAAGCAGCGCCGAGAGATTACGTCGTCGTTCTGTTCGCAAAGGATGGGTAACTGAAGAAGAGGCTCGCCTGCGTATTCCTGACGCCGTTGAGAAACGCTCAGCGTTGCCATTTATTCGTTTAAAAAGTCTATCCAGCGAGCAAACCTTTTTGTTGTTTATCGAACAGGGCAAGATTTGCGATAACGCAACAGAGGGGGTATTTAGTGCTTATGGTCTAAGCGCAACGGCAACCATCCCGTGGTTTTAACCCTAATTTAATGGCTGATTCTAACCTATTGATTTTAAAAGTTGGAGTCAGTCATGTTTAGAAAAGGGTTTTTGGGTAAGGTGGTTGTATTCTATTGTATTAACAGTTAGTTACCGCTGGCATGTAACAGTTCACTGCCGTATAGGCAGCTTAGAAACTTAAAGCATACTCAACTAACGAGGATAATATGTTCACTGCCGTATAGGCAGCTTAGAAAAGGAATTTTACAGCGCGTTTTTTGTCGAATTCAGTTCACTGCCGTATAGGCAGCTTAGAAAAGCGTTCTTCTTGTTCTTCTCGCAATAGGCCTGTTCACTGCCGTATAGGCAGCTTAGAAAATAAAGTGTTGCCGTAGCATCAAGGCTTCCCCGTTCACTGCCGTATAGGCAGCTTAGAAATTGGTCATCATCACAGTCTTTCCCACGACCACGTTCACTGCCGTATAGGCAGCTTAGAAATGAATCAGGTCTGGGTATGAGCGAACCTGGCCGTTCACTGCCGTATAGGCAGCTTAGAAAAGCGCTGCCAGCAGTGCGGTTACGTATTCTTGGTTCACTGCCGTATAGGCAGCTTAGAAACAAGGCGGCCATCAGATCATCTTCTGTTACGCGTTCACTGCCGTATAGGCAGCTTAGAAAAGAGGTGGCGGATGACATTTGCGCACTGCTTGGTTCACTACCGTATAGGCAGCTTAGAAAAGCAACGTCTGATGTTCGCAGGTTCCCGTAGCGTTCACTGCCGTACAGGCAGCTTAGAAAAATCACAACCCACTGAGAAAGAGGAACATATGGTTCACTACCGTACAGGCAGCTTAGAAACCACCACATATTCGGTGAGTGGTTTCGCCACACGTAAATTGTTGCTGCCTGGCAGCTTACCGACTACGGCCATATAGCCGCATTATTGTGCCAACATATATCCAATCGCACATTCTGTGTTTAAATGTTCAAAGCCTGTGAGGGAGAAATGTGGTCAAGTATTTGTTCTACTCGTTGTTCTACGCCTCCGGTAACGTATAGGAAGGGAATATCACGTCTGGTCAATTCTTCGATATACCATTGCTGTTGTCGTTCACGGAATGACTCATCCTGGCGTGTGCCGTCCTGATGAAAGACGAAATCGTCAGCACAAAGTATAACGGTATCATAATGTCGACAGGCTAACTCCTCCAGCAAAGGGTCTGCTCTACCAAACATGGCCAGCGAGTAAAATAACGTTGTCAGCGGAGAAGTATCACAAACTAAATATTGATTTGGGCATGCAGTCATCTCCCATAAGGTCTGGGTTTGTGCAATATGCAGCATGTCTTCGAAAATCAGATGTCCCTTTCTTTGTTCCCATCGTTCGCGGCCATACTCGCGGAGCGACACCGTGTCCAGTGCCGCAGCTAATGCCACACTCAAGGTACTCTTGCCTGTAGATTCCCCTCCCAGTATGCAGATGCGGTGGACAAAATGGGCGTACACTTCAGGAGCCATCAGGTGTCGATGTTGATGAATGTCCGATCGAATCAGTGTTCCCGATATGGCTTCAGGCCCCAGCTCGCGCATTAGACGTACATGTGAAACCTGCCGTTGAAAACGAGTGCTGAGCACCTGAGCGAATCCAGGGCCATAATCTTCGGCAGTGAATACGGCTTCAGGAATTATGTTTAGGTGTTGCAGGCACAATGAGGCGACAAAATGTCGGTGTGAATCGTCATCACCTTCATTATGTGGCATAGGGCCAATGCCCCAAGTTAAAGCATCCTCGGGTTCTATCACCAGAATGTGTGCTTGAGGAAAACGGGTCTGCAGATATGCCAGTCGCCTAGCAGGGCCGAAACCGGGGAGTTCAGGTAAGGAATAACTGATAATGACTAACGTCTCACAGGCTTCAAGTGCGGTGTTAATCAGTATTTCATGGCCATGATGTAATGGTGCAAATTTGCCCACAATTAGCCCAGTAGCAAAGCGTTTCATCGAGCTTTGATCTCCCGACGCCATTGATAAAGGCCGTACCAGGCATTACACCAGAAGATAAGATAGAGGATCGCCGTGATATATAGTCCCCGGGAAGCGTAAAGCGGGACCGCAATAGTATTTACCAGCAACCAGACATACCAGCTTTCGATCCTTCTCCCCATCAGCATAAACTGCGCCATGATACTGAATGTCATGATCAGTGAGTCGAGCCAAGGAGACCAGGCGTTGGTAAAAGTGTGGAGTACGTAGGCATAACAAGAGGATACCAACAAGGCTGCCAGGGCAAAAACGCCAAGTAATTTCCCGGGGGTTTTACGGATTTGGATTGCTTTACCTTGGTTGCCGGTAAGCCAGTTCACCCAACCTACGATACTGCTGGCAATGAAAAATAGCTGAAGCGTGACATCGGCGTAGAGCTGGACAGAGAAAAACACCCATCCGTAGAGTACGCAACCCACAATACCGATCCACCAAGTGTGCACATTATTACGAGCAGCCATCCACACCGAGGCGGCGTAGGTAGTACTTGCTGCTATTTCAATCAAAGGCATTGATATTTATTCCTTTAAACACAACGAACTCACCAACGTAGCAAGTTGGCTACTGGATAGTCTTGGTCTCCCTGTAGGAGACGATAAAGCTGCAATATAAGGGAGTATTTGGCTAGCTAAGTCAATATTGGGGGACTGATTTGTGGGCTTTAGCCACTTCAAAAATAGCGCAGACTAAGGATCTGTCGCATAAGACGAGTGTTGCATGTTGAGGAGCGCAGCTATACAGGAAGGTTTGAAACCTCCAATGCGGCAGCATCGGGTAGGGTAGAAATACGACTAATCAGCGATTTTAGTGGACAGATAGACTCGTAATCATTTCACGAAGGGGTATCTACCTCTGGAGTGGGTTGTATCCTGCTTACCCTAATTTTTGAGCCATTTATAACTCATTGATTTTAAAAACCAGAAAAGGAACGGTGAAAAAAGGGTTTTCTGATAACTATCAGGGTTGTTGTTTAATTAACAGTGGATTAGCGATAAGATATAACAGTTCACTGCCGTACAGGCAGCTTAGAAAAGTGCTGCGTCGGTGGCGGGGGTCAAAAGTGAGTTCACTGCCGTACAGGCAGCTTAGAAAACTAGGCAGGATGCTATTCAACGCCGGAAAAGGTTCACTGCCGTACAGGCAGCTTAGAAAGTTGAATCCCCAGACAGTATTCAGTCCATTGCGTTCACTGCCGTACAGGCAGCTTAGAAATAAAGAGCTACCTGGGGACATAGATTATAACTGTTCACTGCCGTACAGGCAGCTTAGAAAAAAGCCAGCGGGGCAGCACACACAGGGGGAGAGTTCACTGCCGTACAGGCAGCTTAGAAAGTGCGCTCGTGCAACCGTTTCGGTAATGCCCCGTTCACTGCCGTACAGGCAGCTTAGAAACAGTAGTAAACGAATATATGCCGCTGCGACCGGTTCACTGCCGTACAGGCAGCTTAGAAAGGTATTGCGTGACGAATCGGACTTCTATGAGGGTTCACTGCCGTACAGGCAGCTTAGAAAATATAAGGCCCACTGGATGGAATGATGAGGCAGTTCACTGCCGTACAGGCAGCTTAGAAAGAGGCGTAGAGCCAGTTGCATCAAGAAGAAGGTACAGGCAGCTTAGAAACTTCCCGATGCCGTCACGCTTGAGCAACGTAAGTTCACTGCCGTACAGGCAGCTTAGAAAAGATAGCTCAGCGTAAAGGGATAACGCTCGCGGTTCACTGCCGTACAGGCAGCTTAGAAATCGCGTAACGTTCTGTTTTCAGCATCGGCCTTGTTCACTGCCGTACAGGCAGCTCAGAAAACAAGGGATTTTAAATCCCTTTTGATTGGCGACAAAATGACTATATCGCTGGTTTTTTAACGGCACAAACTGTTCGAAACTCTAGTTAACCTATTGATAAAAAACGGGCGCAGCATGCAGCGCCCCTACGTGTGAGGCCGGTGAAGGTTTATCAGCTGTCTTTAAATCCCTTGTGTCTACCAATATTCATTGCAATGCAGCCAGCACAGAAATCAACTTCGGTTGTTATCGCGAAAGATCCTTTTTGCTACATTCAATGCAAACATTAAAAAGGAATTTAGACATGAAAAAACTTGCCTCAGTTTGTCTACTCAGCTTGTTGTTTGCCTCGGCCTGTAGCCCCCACAAAAGCTCCAATACCAAACCCATCGAGCTAAGGCCAACGGAAGTGGCACCGCTCGTTGATAAACCGCTCATGTACGCTCGTGAAGTTCGGGCAGCCATTCAAAGAAAGCTTTTTATCGAGGATGACTATCGCGGTAAAACCTGTGACATCAACATCAAGATGTCTAAAGACGGGAAGGTATATGACTTGCAGGGCAACGGCTATCCTCCGCTGTGTGAAGCTGCGATAAAAGCTATCAAAAATGCTGACATCCCCGCTCCATATGACGACGAAACCTACCAGCAATTCAAACAAACAGTGCTTAGCTTCCAACCTGTTTGAGCATCAGAGGCGGGGAGTCGATAGTCATGGGGGCTGCCTGGAATGAAATTCCGGGGTAAATTCCTAAATGAAGAAGGCAGGCATTACCCATTCAATGATCATGGGTATAATCACCGTGTTTGTCATATCCATTCAAACAACGTTCCGAAGTCCTTTGTGGTCTTTGCCGCTATCGAGCCCATTGATATTGATAGCGGTTTTTTTCACAGCCATTCCCACGGTATCCCAGCCGACGCAGTTCGTTCCTGGCACTCTCAATCTTCGCGTTTACGGAAATAATGTCCACAGTGGGGGCAGATCAGCGTGACGTTTTTTTTCACCTTACTGCGATTTTGCGGCGAACTTTTTGCGCATTCAGGGCAGGTGACATCAACGGGGGCGTCACCGAACAGCTTAAAAGCATCAAAGAAAGACATCTTTTTCACCGGGTAGAGGTAGGAGGAGTTCAGTGTACCTTTATCGCTCGGTGATAGCTCCACATAGATTGGTAAACCACTGGTAGAGACGTGGCTAGTTGCGCGCTAAAAGGGAGTAACAAGTGGGGTGTAGGGGCTAGGGGGCAGAAAAAAGCCCCGCAAAAAATGAGGGGCAAACACAACAACACCAGGGAAATCGTTGATGATTAATCTGCTATTACTATATGTTTTTTGAGACGAGAGTTCATCAATAAATTGCTGCATTATTGCAACATTATAGTTAATTAATTTGTATGTATTTGGCTTTATTCATACGTTTTGTGAATTTGTTCGCTATTTGTGAGCAATAAGTCGGCATGCTGGTTATTTTTTGTTGAATTGATACCTTTGCGGGTGATTTCTTGCTCCATCACCCCTCCCCAAACGGAATGTGACTTGAATCACATTAGGCAGATCCCCTATATTCCCCACCCATAGCGATGTTGTCGTATTGCGATGCAGCGGCGCAGAGAGTTTTACATTTATCCGGAGTTGTTGATGGAGTTAACTACGCTTTTGCTTTACGTGATTGCCGTCAGTGCGGTGATGGTGACGCCTGGCCCTTCCATGCTGTTGGCGCTAAACAATGGTGCAATCCACGGTATGCGTATTGCCAGTTACGGTTTCCTGGGGGCGGTATTGGCCGATTTGTTGCTGATCGGCGCCGTCGGTTGCGGGCTAGGGGCGTTGTTGCAGGCCTCTGAGCAACTGTTTGCCGTGGTGAAGTGGGGTGGTGCGTTATATCTGGTCTACCTGGCCTGGGTGCTGTGGCGAGCGCCGGTAAAGGCTTTAGCGGTAAGCGCTAGCGCCGCCGCGGCGACCGGGAAAACGGCATTCCTGCGTTCCCTGATGGTCGGTTTGTCCAACCCTAAGGGTCTGCTGTTTTTCTCGGCCTTTCTGCCGCAGTTTATTCAGCCAGAAAAGCCGATCGCCATGCAATACCTGATCCTGGCATTGGTCAGCGCGATGATCGACTGCGTGATGATGACGATTTATGCCTACGGCGGCCGCCATGCGATGCGTAAATTCTCGGCGAACGTGATGCGCTGGGTAAACCGTAGCTGTGCTGGCATGCTTGGCGTGTTGGCCGTAGGTGTTGCGCTTTATCGGCGTAGCGATGTGAGCTAGAACCTGTCGGTTGAATCAGCGGGCGCAGCATGCTGCGCCGCTACTTGGCGAGAATGTTTACAGTTTCAGGGAGCTAACCAGCTCCCTTTTTAATAGGTGACTGCCTGTGTTAGCAAAAGAGGAAAGCTTAGGTATATGACCTACTGACGACTCTGCAGTTGACTCGCAGAGCACATTGCTCCACCTCATAGCGGTAACGTTCGCATCTGATTGGTAGTAGTGCTGATAGATGTGAAATATATGTACTACGGTAGTCACCGTTAATATAATCACCAGCGCAATTAAAACGTAAGTGATTTTAACTTTGCTCAGAAAATTCTTTTTCTCTTTACGAGGTAATTCAGGTTCACCCTGATTAATCGCGATCTCTTCAATGGCGACATCACTGGCAATTCTTAACCCTACTTTTGGTATGGTTTCTATGATGTTTTTATCAATACCCATGCTCTTGATAATCCGCCGTAGCGTACTCAGGCATTGGTTGAGATTATTATTGCTGGCCTGTAGGCCGTAATCATCCCACACTTTTTGCAGAAGCACTTCTCTCTCAACAATTTCTCCTTTATTTTTAATAAGAAAGGAGAAAAGTCGAGCTGCAGATGAGGAAATGGTGACGATTTCTTCCTGAACTTCCTGATGATAAAAACCGACGCTATTCGGGCAGAAAAGGACATCTCCTTCGATGAGATATTGGGGCTTTGTCATGTTGATTCACTCCATGTCAGACAGTGCAATTAACTTAATTAACGTTAATCCTAAGTCTCATAATATTGTTTTTTTGGCGGTAGAGCAACAAAGAAACAATATAAAATATAGTGGAATCAACAAATTCCAGTTTAAAATCCGCTCTATTTCATAACGGCAGTTATTAATATTAAGTAAATGGTCTGTAAAATATTAAACGGTATTTAATAAAAATTAAGATCGCTAACTTACTGATAATTTTGCTAAACAAAGGTTCTAACTAGTCCGACCTGTAAGAATCAGCCTAGTTAGAAAAATGTATCAATTTAAGTAGCAGATTTGTGCGGAGGCAGCGTTGAATTAAACCCCAATTCGATCGCGTAGGGTGTAGTAGGCAGCACCGATGGCGGTGAAGGGGATTTGCAGGTTACGGCCGCCAAAGAACGGCAGGTGCGGCAGTTTAGCAAAGGCGTCAAAACGTTCTGCATCGCCACGCATCAGTTCTGCTATCAGCTTGCCCGCCAGATGGGTGCAGGTCACGCCGTGCCCGCTGTAGCCTTGCATGTAGTAGACGTTGTTTTCCAACCGGCCAAACTGCGGCATGCGCGACAGCGTCAGCAAGAAATTGCCGGTCCAGCGGTAATCAATGCGTACGCCTTTCAACTGCGGGAAAGTTTTCAGCAGTTTAGGGCGGATCAGGTTATCGATATCATCGGGATCGCGTGCGCCATATACCACGCCACCGCCATACAGCAGCCGGTTATCGCCGGTTAAACGGTAATAATCCAGCAGGTAATTGCAATCTTCGACGCAATAGTTTTGTGGGATCAGTGAGGCTGCCACTTCTGGAGCCAAGGGTTCGGTGGTGACCACTTGAGTCCCGCACGGCATACTGCGTTTGGCCAGCCTTGGTTCCAGTTTATCGCCCAGGTAGGCATTCCCGGCTACGATCACGTAACGAGCGGTGACTTGGCCGTTGGCGGTGCTGACCACCGCTGGCTCTCCGTGACGGATATTGGTGACTGCGGACTGTTCGAATATCCGTCCTCCTTGCAGGCGAATGGCCTCGGCCTCGCCCAATGCCAGGTTGAGTGGATGAATATGGCCGCCGCTGTGATCGAGTAACGCGCCAACATAGCGATCGCTGCTGACCTCCTGGCGGATACGGTCGGCATCCAGCAGTTCAAGTTGCGTATTGCCGTAACGCTCCCAGTGTTGCTTTTGATCGATCAGCGCGTGGTACTGCTTATTGTTCAGCGCGGCGAAGATCCCGCCGGGGCGATAGTCACAGTCAATGGCATAGCGTTTGATACGGCTGCGGATAATCTCTGCGCCTTCAAACATCATGCTACCAAGCACCTTGGCGCTTTCTGCACCGTAACGGCTTTCGATCACGTCGATGTCACGGCTGTAGGAGTTGACCAGTTGGCCACCGTTGCGGCCACTGGCACCAAAGCCGATGCGGGCAGACTCCAGCAGCACCACGTTATAACCGGCTTCAACCAGGAACAGCGCCGATGACAGGCCGGTATAGCCGCCCCCCACGATACAGACGTCACAGTCGATCGATTCATTCAACTGCGGATAAGGCTGATGGTCATTGGCCGTTGCCGCGTAGTAGCTTTTTACGTGTTCAGTCATCATCAATTCCTTATTCCAGTGAAATCCAGGTGGTTTTCAGTTCGGTAAATTTATCCAGCGCATGCAGCGACTTATCGCGGCCGTTACCGCTTTGTTTGTAGCCGCCGAACGGTACGGTCATATCGCCGTCGTTGTAGTTGTTGACGAACACGGTGCCCGCTTTCAACTGACGGGCCATGCGGTGTGCCCGTGACAGATCGCGGGTCCAGACTGCCGCACCCAACCCGTATTCGCTGTCGTTGGCCAATGCGAGTGCTTGTTGCTCACCGTTGAAAGTCGTGACGGCCAAGACCGGGCCAAAAATCTCGTCCCGCGCAACGTTCATTGCATTGTCCACCTGCGTGAGAATGGTGGGGCCGAGATAGCCGTGATGATTGCCTTGCGAATGGGCACGTCCATCAAGGAACAGTGAGGCTCCCTGGCTCAAACCCTGTTCGATATAGCTGGTGACTTTTTCACAGTGTTGTTGGTCGATCAGCGTACCCATGAGCGTTTGCGGATCGAGCGGGTTGCCCGGTGCGAAGGCTGCTGCATGTCGCTGCAACGCTTGTAGAAAGGCCTGCTGAATACTTTCCTCTACCAGCAGGCGCGTACCGGCAATGCACACCTGGCCCTGGTTATAGAAGATCCCGGCCGCCGCTCCCTGCGCCGCCTTATCCAGGTCCGGGCAGTCGGCGAAGATAATGTTGGCGCTCTTGCCACCGGCCTCCAGCCACACGCGTTTCATGTTGGATTCACCGGCGTACTTCATCAACTGCTTGGCTACCTGGGTAGAGCCGGTAAAGGCGAGAGCATCAACATCGTTATGCAGTGCCAACGCCTTGCCCGCATCGTGGCCGAAACCAGGAATAATGTTCAGGACGCCATCCGGTAATCCTGCCTGCTGTGCCAAAGCGCCAAGATAAATCGCCGTAAGCGGTGATTTTTCCGAGGGTTTAAGCACCACGCTGTTACCGGCCGCCAGCGCCGGGCCTAACTTCCAGCAGGCTAACAGCAGCGGAAAGTTCCACGGCACGATGGCACCCACCACGCCGATGGGTTCTCGCTGGATCAGAGCGAGCGCATCATGGCCGGTTGGGGCAATTTCGCCATACACCTTGTCGATAGCTTCGGCGTACCAGCGGATACAGCGGATCGCCCCTGGAATATCATCGCGCAGGCTGTGGCGGATGGGCTTGCCGGTATCCAGCGTTTCCAACAGCGCTAACTGCTCGCTGTGCTCTTCCATCAAGCTGGCGAGTTTGAACAACGTCGCTTTGCGTTTGGCGGGGGAGGCTTGCGACCAGTCGCCGCGTTCAAACACCTCGCGCGCCGCCTTGACGGCCAAATCGATATCGATGTGGCTGCCACGGGCCATCTGCACCAGTTCACGAACCCCGGCAGGATCCTGAACGCTAAAGGTTTCCCCTTCTGCCGCCGGGAGGTAGCGGCCATTGATAAACAGCCGGTTCTCAATCTTCAGGGCCTGTGCCCGTTGTTGCCAATATTCCAGGTGGTGGAAGTCCATACCTTGCTCCGTTAATCAGAATGTCGTCGGCGTATGTGCACTGATAATTCGGCAAATGCGCGCCGAGGTGTTGCTGAAACTATGGGGGATCGCGGTGTTGATGGCGTAGCTCTGGCCTGCCTGTAGGTGATAGCTTTGCCCGTTGACCTGCAGCATCACTTCGCCTTCCAGCAGGGTGCCAATCTCTTCCCCCTGATGTTTGAGCCGTTCACCAGTGGTGGTGCCCGGATCGTAGGTTTCGATCATCATTGCCAGTGTGCGGTTGGGATCACCGTTGTGGATCAGCTTCATCGAAACACCCTGACTGCCGATTTCGATCAGATGGTCATGGTCGATCACAATCTGCGGCTCATGCGGCTGTTCCGGTTCGGTAAAAAAAGCCGATAGCGACAGCCCATACACTGTCAGCAGCTTTTGCAGCGTACTGATGGCCGGGCTGACCTTGTCCTGTTCAATGGTGCTGATGGCGCTGTGCGTCAAGCCAGACAGTTCGGCTACCCGGCGCTGTGATAGCCCTAACTGCTGGCGGATCTGCGATAAGCGTTTCCCCGGTGCCAAGCTGACGTCGCTCATAGGCGTTTTTCCTTTTGGTAGTGCTGGCAGGCGTTAATAAATCCCTCAAATAGCAGGCGGGACAGGGCGTATTCATCGCTGTTCCATTCAGGATGCCACTGCACCCCTAAGGCAAAGGGCTGATCGCGAATGCTGAGGGCTTCCACCAGGCCGTCGGCGGCATAAGCTTCTACACGTACGCTGGGGCCGAGGGTTTTGGCTCCTTGGCCGTGCAGTGAATTCACCCAGAATCGGTGGCAATCCGGCAGCAGCTGCGCCAGCAATCCTCCGTCTTGCACGGTAACTTCATGAGCAGGAGCATATTGCTGTTCCAGCGGCAGATCGTGATCTTCACGGTGCTCGAGCAGCTCCGGTTGTTCATATAAACGACGGTGTAGCGTGCCTTGAGTCGCGACCACCAGCTCTTGCATACCGCGGCAAATGGCGAAAAGGGGGATGCGCCTGCTCAGGGCCAGGCCGATCAGCGCCAGGCTCAATTCATCGCGCCCAGGATCGGCGTCAGGCTCATCGCCGTTTTCACCATAAAGGTGCGGCTGCACATTACTGGGGCTGCCCGGCAGCAGGATGCCGTCGAGATGGGGCAGCAACTCTGCCAGCATTTCCGGCTCGGCGAGCGCGTGTGGCAGGGCGATCGGTAATCCTCCGGCAGCTAACACCGCATTCAGGTACTTTTCTTGCAAGGTCTGGGTGAGGTGCTGGTTTAACCTATACCTGCACATCACGACGCCGACGATTGGTCTGTTAAATATATTGCCCATGCTATCCCCTACAGGTTGTTCGAAATTATGACCGATAAGCCGTTTAATCGCCTTTTTTGTTCAATATTTACTAAATCTAGCAGTCGAATGGCCAATATTCAAACCAAAATTAACACTTGCAAAACATTTTTGTTGCATCTATGTTTCATTGGTGGACATTATATTGAGCAAGATGGTCAAAACATCGAAGTCAGTAAGTGTGAGAACCACAGACCAAACACAACGGCGGGTGAAACATGCAAACCAACATCGTAGAAGTCGAAAACTTTGTGCAACACAATGAAGAAAGGCGAAGTAGCACGTTCCAGCGCGAAGTGAAGAAGTATCTGGAACGTTATCCGTTAACCCAGCATATCGACGTGCTGCTGACCGATCTCAACGGCAGCTTCCGTGGCAAGCGCATCCCGGTGAGCGGGCTGGGTAAACTGGAGAAGGGCTGTTACTTCCCAGCCTCGGTGTTCGCGATGGATATTCTTGGCAACGTGGTGGAAGAGGCGGGTTTGGGGCAGGAATTGGGTGAACCGGACCATATTTGCGTGCCGGTAGCCGGAACCCTGACGCCATCGGCGGCCGATCCGCAATATCTGGGCCAGGTACTGCTCACCATGCTGGATGAAGATGGTACTCCCTTTGACGTTGAACCGCGCAATGTGCTGAACCGAGTGTGGCAGCGTTTGCGTCAGCGCGGGTTATTCCCCGTAGTAGCGGTAGAGTTGGAGTTCTATCTCATCGATCGCCAGCGCGATCCGGAAGGTTATTTGCAACCCCCTTGCGCCCCCGGTACCCAGGAGCGTAACACCCAGAGCCAGGTCTATTCGGTGGACAACCTCAACCACTTTGCCGACGTGCTGAGCGAAATCGACGAACTGGCCCGCCTGCAAGGGCTCCCGGCCGATGGGGCGGTAGCGGAAGCGTCACCGGGTCAGTTTGAGGTTAACCTGCATCACACCAATGATGTGTTGCAGGCCTGTGACCATGCCCTGGCGTTAAAGCGGCTGGTACGCATGGTGGCAGAGAAGCACCATATGCATGCAACCTTTATGGCCAAGCCTTACGAGGAACATGCGGGCAGCGGTATGCATGTGCATATCAGCATGCTGGACAAGCAGGGTAACAACGTCTTTGCCGATGCGGATGGTGAAGACTCCACGCTGTTGAAGCAGGCGCTGGCTGGCATGATCGCCTTGATGCCTGCCTCTATGGCGCTGCTGGCACCCAACGTCAACGCCTATCGCCGCTTCCAGGCGGGGATGTACGTTCCTACCCAGGCATCCTGGGGCCATAACAACCGCACCGTAGCGCTACGTATTCCCTGTGGCGATCGCGACAGCCACCGCGTGGAGTATCGCGTGGCGGGGGCCGATGCCAACCCTTATCTGGTGATGGCAACCATTCTGGCCGGGATTGTCTACGGCCTCGACACTCAGTTACCGCTGCTTGAGCCAGTCACCGGCAACGGGCTGGAGCAAGAGGGGCTGCCGTTCCCGATCCGCCAGAGCGATGCGCTGTATGAGTTCGAACACCAGCCGGTGCTCAATGCGCTGCTGGGCGAACGTTTCAGCCACGTCTATCTGGCCTGTAAGACCGATGAGCTGGAGCAGTTTGAGCGGCTGATCACCGAAACCGAAATCGAGTGGATGCTGAAAAACGCCTGACGTCCTCAGCCCGATCCTACCGCGCGCCGGCGCATTCCCGCGGGCTACCTGTGGCCTGGCGAAGCCGTGCGCGACGGTGATGACTTCTTCCAACTTGGCGTACAGGACGCCGGTGAGGAATAACCCAATGACGATAAGTGCCATCGACGATAATGGCGCGGGCAAACCGCAACTGCGCAAGACATTGAAACTGTGGCAAGTGGTGATGATGGGCCTGGCCTATCTGACGCCAATGACGGTGTTTGACACCTTCGGTATCGTTTCTGGAGTGACGGACGGGCACGTTCCGGCGTCCTACCTGTTGGCATTGGCCGGGGTGCTGTTTACCGCCATCAGCTATGGCAAGCTGGTGCGCCAGTTCCCGACCTCGGGCTCGGCTTATACCTACGCGCAAAAGGCTATCAACCCGCACGTGGGTTTCCTCGTTGGTTGGTCATCGCTGCTGGATTACCTGTTTTTGCCGATGATTAATACGCTATTGGCCAAAATCTATCTTACGGCCTTGTTCCCAGAGGTCCCACCGTGGATCTGGGTGGTCGGGTTTGTGATCTTGATCACCGCCATCAACCTGAAAAGCGTCAGCCTGGTGGCAAACTTCAACACCCTGTTTGTGGTGGCGCAGGTGGCGATTATCGTGGTGTTTATCTTCCTGGTGGTACGAGGGTTGCACAATGGTGAAGGGGTTGGGCAGGTGTGGAGTCTGCAACCCTTTATCAGTGAAAACGCCCATCTATTGCCGATCATTACCGGCGCCACCATCCTGTGCTTTTCGTTTCTGGGTTTTGACGCCGTTACCACGCTGTGTGAAGAAACGCCTGATGCGGCCCGTGTGATCCCGCGCGCTATCTTCCTTACCGCACTCTATGGTGGGGTGATCTTCATCACCGTATCGTTCTTTATTCAGCTGTTCTTCCCGACGCTGGAGCGTTTCAAACAGCCTGATGCAGCACTGCCGGAAATTGCGCTGTATGTGGGCGGCAAGCTGTTCCAGTCCATCTTCTTGTGCATCACCTTTATCAACACCCTGGCTTCTGGCCTGGCTTCCCATGCCAGCGTGTCCAGGCTGCTGTATGTGATGGGGCGCGACAATGTGTTCCCGGAAAAATTCTTTGGTTACGTGCATCCTAAATGGCGTACGCCAGCGCTTAACGTGCTGCTGGTTGGCTTGGTGGCATTATCGGCACTCTCCTTCGATTTAGTGACGGCGACCGCCCTGATCAACTTCGGTGCTCTGGTGGCCTTTACCTTCGTCAACCTCTCGGTGATCAGTCACTTCTATATTCGTCAAGGGCGCAACAAGAACTGGAAAGACCGCTTCCATTACCTGATTTTGCCGCTGGTGGGGGCGTTGACGGTAGGGATCTTGTGGTTGAACCTGGAAAAAAGCTCCCTGACCTTGGGGCTGCTGTGGGCGGCGCTGGGGTTTGGCTATCTGGCCTATCTCACCCGTCGTTTCCGCCAGCCGCCGCCGCAGTTGGAGCGACAACCTCAGCAGTAAAGGTATGGGCGCAGCGCAGCGCCCTTTCTTTTTCCCCGGTAGGGCAGTAGAGTAAAAAATCGTATAAAAATAAATAATTGGATCCTACGCTAATGCCTCCGTTGTCCGCTTCCCATAAAGCTACCTTGCTCGGCCTGCTGGCCATTGTGTTATGGAGTAGCGTGGTTGGTCTGATCCGCAGCGTCAGTGAAGGGCTTGGGCCGGTAGGCGGGGCGGCGATGATCTATAGCGTGGGCACGCTGTTTCTGTTGGTGGTGATGGGCATTCCCAAACTGCGCGAGTTCCGCCGCTCCTATCTGATCCTCGGCAGCCTGCTGTTTGTGCTGTATGAGATTTGCCTTTCGCTGTCGCTGGGCTATGCCAGCAACCGTACGCAGGCCATTGAGCTGGGGATGATCAACTATCTTTGGCCCTGTTTTACCGTGTTGATGGCCATCCTGTTCAATGGGCAAAAGGCCAAATGGTGGGTGGTGCCTGGTTTGTTGCTTTCCCTGTTCGGGATTGGCTGGATCATGAGCGGCAGCGGCGGTTGGTCACCAGCGCAAATGCTGGCCAACGTGCGCAGCAATCCGTTGAGTTACGGGCTGGCATTCAGTGGTGCGGTGATTTGGGCCATCTATTGCAACGTGACCAAGAGGATCGCCCAGGGCAAAAACGCGGTGGTGCTGTTTATCTCGCTCACCGCGCTGGCGCTGTGGTTAATTTATCCTTTCAGCAATGAAAGCGGTATGCACTTTAGCCTGCCGGTTGTGGTGGCGTTGCTGTGCGTGGGGACGGCGATGGGGGCTGGCTATGCCGCTTGGAACGTTGGGATCCTGCATGGCAATATGACGCTGCTGGCGACCGTATCTTACTTTACCCCGGTGTTGTCATCGGTGTTTGCCGCCGTGGTACTCAGCACCGCGCTGACCCTTAACTTCTGGCAGGGGGTGATAATGGTAACGCTAGGATCGCTGATTTGCTGGCGGGCCACCCGCGCCGACTGAGGCTTATTTTTTACCAGCACAGGCGGCAGAATAATGAATTTCGAGCTAATCTCAAGGTAAGTGTTCTGCCAGAAGGAACGGGAAAATGAGAAAAGATATTCAATTTATTCAGCAGCCAGCGCTTAATGGCCACAGTTTCAGCACCGGCGATATCGTTCGCCTGACCACCGCTAACCTGCCGCATGAATACCAGTTGGATGTGATGATCCTGCGCCGTGACGATAAGCTGATCCACGGCTCGGTCGTCGTGGCCTCGCCGAAAGTCGATATCCCGGTCAGCCAATGGGAAATTGCCATCGGTGATGAGGTGGTATTCCGGCAAGAGAACATTGCCAAGGCCGTACCCGGAGCTCGCTGATAAAACCAACCGGTTCGCGAAATAAGGGGCCATATACTGCGCCCGCCTGCCACTAAGCCGACATAAGCGTCGGCTTTTTTACGCGCTTTTTAACCCCAGGTTAAAATTTGGTGTTGAACACAAAGACACCAAAAGTCGTCGCTTGAAAATTTATCGACATGATGAAAATCACATCAAAAATGTTTTGCACTGCAATTTATTTTATAAAATGAGAACGCAATCGATTACGCGATGGTAAAATGCCTAACTGGATCACAGATTATTACAGCGAGAGCTTTCTATAATGCGCACGGCAACCGGCAATAGGTAACCGTTTGTTTACAGCAGGCGTCGCCAGACACATATCATTCCAACGGGCAGGGAATTGGCCCACTCAGCATGTGGTAATAAAATGAAGAAAATAGCTCTCGCAGCAGGTGTGCTTCTCTCCGCGTCTTTCAGCCCCGCTTCCATGGCGGCAGAAAGCAAAGACAGCCAGTATCTTTCAGACTGGTGGCATCAGAGTGTCAACGTAGTAGGCAGCTACCATACCCGCTTCGGGCCGCAGCTGAACAATGACGTGTATCTGGAGTATGAAGCCTTTGCCAAGAAAGACTGGCTGGATTTCTATGGCTACGTGGACGTGCCAAAGTTCTTCGGCACCGGTAATACGCCAAACCGTGGTATCTGGGACAAAGGCTCACCGCTGTTTATGGAGATCGAACCGCGCTTCTCCATCGACAAACTGACCGGCACCAACCTGGGCTTTGGGCCGTTCAAAGAGTGGTATTTTGCCAACAACTATATTTACGACATGGGGCGTAACAGTGCCTCCCGTCAAAGCACCTGGTACATGGGTCTGGGCACCGATATCGAAACCGGTCTGCCGATGAGCCTGTCGATGAACATTTATGCCAAATACCAATGGCAGAACTATGAGGCATCCAACGAGAACAGCTGGGACGGCTATCGCTTCAAGGTGAAATACTTCGTGCCGTTGACCGAAATGTGGGGCGGCAACCTGAGCTATATCGGTTTCACCAACTTTGACTTTGATTCCGATCTGGGCAGCGACAACTTCGTGGTGGATGGCCGTCAGGCACGTACCAGCAACTCTATCGCCTCCAGCCACATTTTGGCGCTGAACTACGATCACTGGCATTACTCCTTCGTGGCACGTTACTTCCATAACGGTGGTCAATGGAATGATGGGGTGGACATCGGTACGCCGCAGGGTCCAATCAAGTCTACCGGCTGGGGTTACTACCTGGTTGCCGGTTATAACTTCTGATTTTTCGTGGTATCAGAAACAGGAAACCCCGCACTGGCGGGGTTTTTTTATCATCATCTCAGGTAACTTTCTGCGGGTGAATGTTTAACCGGCATAACCAATTTGCCCTTGATAACGTAGCACTCATTGTCGATCCACTTGAGGATTTGCTCACGGCTGACACCTTCAAATTGCGCATAGCGATAAATATCACCATTGAAGTGCAGCTGGATGTACTCCATCAACGTCATGTGCATGGATATAACTCCTAAACGCCCAGAAATAGCGCTTTCGCCACGTTGAGTGGTTGAGCTTTTCAAAGCCTAAAGGTAAATTATTCGCAACAAAACAGCAACAAAAAAGACTAAAAAGCTGCGTTATAGTAGTGAAAAGTAGTAAAAGAATTCCCGCACGGGACGGCGGGAAATTGAGTAGTATCATTTATCGATGACATAAGATGTGTTTTGAGGTGCAACGAAAAAGAGCAGGTTTACTCATTTTTGTGGCCCACTAAAATTACTGGATGGCTTATTTTGCCGCAAGAAAAATCTACGGCATTTCCTCGGATATCATGAGTAGTTTTGAGCGTGAACAATGTTTTGTCTGATGGCCACGATCTATTTTTTAATAATTTGTGTGAATGATAGTCACGCTGTTAGGCGGGCGCAGCATGCGGCGCCCCTAAGTGCACGGCGAACCTTTACGCGCGTGCGCTGATGTTCTTTTTGAACGTGAGTACCCGGCTGCGGCTGGCGATCAGATCGACCTGATAACCGCGGAAATACAGACAAAAACAATTCAGGTTGGGCCCATCGTTGCTTTCAACCAATATCCTCCCATCCCCCAGCGAACTCAGGGTGCCGGTTTGTACCGCCGGGCCGACCCCAATGTGGATCTGGTTGCCGCAAATTTCGAACGCGGTGCGGTATTGTGGATGATACCAGTGCCCTTGAACCTGCTTGAGACAAAGCGGTTCGCTAGCCACCGGCAAAAAGCGGCGTGCAACGTGGCCAACTTCACCTTCTACGGCCTCACCCGTCCACTTAAGGCGCATTGGCTGATGGGCAGAGAGCGATACCGCATAACCGTCTTCACTTTGATACAGCGGTTCGTTGGTGCCCAGATAAGCCACGTTGCCTCCTTTAGCTTCCAACCAATAGGGTTCCGCCCGGGTGGCGTAGATGCCATCCGGGATCGCCGTGCTGCGTTGGGGCAGGGGTTCATTCAGCAGCGCCGCCATCACCTGTAAAATGATGGCAAAGCTGTCACAATCTTCACGATTGGCGACCAGCAGGGCACCCGCTTGCCGGTCTGGCGCTAGCAGAAAATAGGTCTTATAACCGGCATGAGAACCGCCATGGCCCAGCAATGTCTGGCTGCCAAGCGGCGTTTGTGCCAGCCCTAGTCCGTAATGGCTGATTTGGCCGTGGTTGAGGTGACGCGGGGCACTTAGCTGGGTCAGAACCCCTTTGCCAGGACCGCGATTGGCCAGCAGGCATTGCAACCAGCGGGTGAGGCCGTTGGCGCTCCCTGTCAGGCTGCCAGAGGCGGAGAGATGCAAACCGGCGCTGGTCTGCTGCCAACCGTTGGCCGTATGCCAATAGCCGGGAGCGAGCCCAGGCACCACATCAAACCAGCTTTCGGGGGCTTGTAGTTGTACATCCAGAGGGCGGGCCAGATGCTGCTGAACCAGATCATCAAAGGCGTATCCTTTAGTCTTCAACGCTGCCTCTACCAGGCGGTAGCCGGTGTTGGTGTAGGTGATCTCACTCCCTGCCGGGTAGTTGAGCCGGGTTAAACCATGGATAAACTCCATCACCGGCTGGGCCTCACTGACGGTGTTGACCGAAACGCCAAGCAGCCCCAACGTTTGCCGAATATCGGGTAGCCCGCTGGTCATGTCCAAAGCCTGGCCTACCGTCACCTCCGCCAATTGTCCCTGCAATTCGGGCAGTAGACTGCCAAGGCGATCGTTGAGCTGCAGTGCGTTATCGGTGGCATTGAGCGCCAGCGCGGCAAAAATATGTTTGGTGATGGAGGCATAGCGCACCACGGTATCGGCAGTGAAAGGCTCTCGGCGTGCCAGATCGGCCAGCCCAGCGCACACCACCGCCTGGGTAATATCTTTGTCAAACAGGGTGATAGCCCCACCGGGTTGGCCTGCGGTTTGCCAGCCTGCCAACAGTTGAGCGGCGGCTGCCTGTGCGGCGCGCCAGTTTAGCGGGGTGTCAGACATAGTTTCCTCCTGAGATAACGAACGCCACACATCACCGTGGCTGACTACACACGCGTGTCTACCACAGCCACGATAAAGAAGTGGATGGAGGGTATGGCAAGGGTGGTCTTTCAATCCCTGATCTCTGGCCTGCAACGGGTGGGCATGGGATGAAAGAGGCCCAATTGTGGCGCAAGGCAAAAGTCACGGGCCGCTGTTTTGTGCGCTGTTCAGACCAGTGGGCAACCTTTCCATCAAAATTGGGATGCAGTGCGCAAATCGTCATGGAAGGGCGTGAAAAGACAGGAGGGGACAACGGTGAGGGCAAGGTTGACTCCGGCGCGATAGCGGCACCGGAGTTGTGGCGGATTAGCGTTGTTGCTCGCCCCAGACCAGCATGCTTTCTATCATCTGCTGCAACAGGCGTTGTAAAGGTGCGGCACGGGCGGCATCAAATTCAAATGTCTGCTCGGACATATAGTTCACCTGCGCCAGCTCCAACTGTACCGCGTGCTGGTGTTCCTGCGGGTGACCATAGGCGCGGGTAATGTAGCCCCCTTTAAAGCGTCCGTTGAGCACGTGGCTGAACTGTTGCTGCTGCTGACAACAGGTGACCAGCCTGTCACTCAGTGATGCTGGGCAGCTTTCACCCCCGTTGGTGCCCAGGTTGAGATCGGGTAGCTTACCGTCGAACAGGCGCGGTATCACGGAGGCGATCGAGTGGGCGTCAAACAGTAAGGCGTAACCGTGTTGGGCTTTTAGCCGTGCCAGCTCATTTTGTAGTTGCTGATGGTAGGGTTGCCAGATGTTTTGCAGGTATCCGGCCCTTTCTTCGTCCGAAGGGGCTGCGTCCGGCAGAAAACTGGGGCGGCCATCGAACAACACATCCGGAAACAGACCGGTGGTGGCAGTGGTGTAGAGCGGTTTGTCATCTGCTGGGCGGTTGAGGTCAATCACCAGGCGCGAATAGTTACCCACCAGGACGCTGGCACCCATGGCACGGGTAAAATCGTACAGCCGTGGGATATGCCAGTCGGTATCCTGCAGGGGACGGGCCTCATCGGTTAGCCCTTTCTCAACCGCTGGCGTCAAGCGGGTACCGGCATGGGGAATACTGATCAACAGCGGCAGTTGGCCGCTCTGGAACTCGAAAGGATCGCGAATCATCATTTACGGACTTCTCCTCGGAAAATCACTGTGCAGGGCAGTTGGCCGCCCAACCAGTAAGCCAGCTCTGCCGGGCGTGCCAGCGGCCAGTGAACAAAATCGGCCACTTTGCCCACTTCCAGTGAGCCGTGGGTTTCCTGCAGGCCCAGAGCCTTGGCGGCATGCAGCGTTACGCCTGCCAGCGCTTCTTCCGGCGTCAGGCGGAACAGGGTGCAGGCCATATTAATCATCAGACGCAGCGATAGCGCGGGTGAGGTGCCTGGGTTGGCATCGCTGGCAATAGCCATTGCAACGCCGTGTTTGCGGAACAGCTCAACCGGTGGGCACTGCGTTTCGCGTAACAGGTAGTAGGCGCCCGGCAACAGCACCGCGACGGTTCCGGCTGCCGCCATCGCTATCGCATCTTGTTCGGTGGCATATTCCAGGTGATCGGCGGAAAGAGCATGATGCCGTGCCGCCAATGCGCTACCGCCGAGCGACGAAAGCTGCTCCGCGTGAAGTTTTACCGGCAGGCCAGCAAGCTCAGCGGCCGCGAAAACCCTCTCAACCTGCTCAGGGGAGAAGGCCAGATGTTCGCAAAACGCATCTACTGCATCTGCCAGGCCTGCCGCTGCGGCTTCAGGGATGATGGTATTGCACACCAGGTCGATATAGTCGTCGCTGCGTCCGGCATATTCCGGTGGCAGGGCATGAGCGGCCAGACAGGTGGTTTTCACTTCGACAGGTAATATTTCTGCCAGACGACGCGCCACGCGTAGCATTTTCAACTCGCTTGCCAGCGTTAAGCCGTAGCCGGATTTGATTTCTACGCAGGTGACACCCTCGGCCAGCAATGGCCGTAGGCGGAACAGTGCTTGTTCCAGCAACAACTCTTCTTGTGCATCGCGCGTGGCCTTGACCGTGGAGATAATCCCACCGCCCTGAGCGGCAATCTCTGCGTAGCTCACCCCGTTCAAACGTTGCTCAAACTCGCCGCTGCGGTTGCCCCCAAACACCAGATGGGTATGGCAATCCACCAGGCCAGGAGTGATGATGCCACCGTCAAGTTTCACCGTTTTGGTCGCGGCCAAGGCAGGCATGGCGGCCTGTTCACCCATCCAGACAATCTTGCCTGCGCGTACGGCGATCGCGCCGTTGCTGATGATGTGATACTTGCCGTCACGCATGGTGACGATATCGGCCCCGTGCCATAGGCTGTCGCAGTGGATCTCAGACGTCATGGTGTTCCCGCTCCCACATGGTTGTATATACAATTAAAAACAACCTAGCGCATTCGCCGGGCTGCGACAAGAGAGGGGATAAAAATTTGTTACCGAGATGTGACGAAACGCGAAAAAGGCAGGGTTGAACGTCATTGGATTCGACCGTAGGGGCGCTTTACGCTGCGCCCACTGGGTAGCACGCTCTGTCGAAATTAAACCTGATTGATAAAACGGCCAAACAGCTGATAGCGGCTGCCTGGATAGAGCAGGCGCGCGGAAGTCACCACCATTTTGCCAGACCAGGTGCGACGATGGATCAGCAGGCCTGGCTCGTGGTCTTCCAATTGCAGCAGTTCGCGCTCATGCTTGGTTGGCACCACGGCTTCTACAATATGTTCACCTGCGGTCAGCGGAGCGGACTGGGTCAGGTAAATATAGGGCGTGACCCTATCGAAATCCTGCTTCATATAATCGGGGGCGGCCAGCGGGTTGACGCAGCGATCTTCCACCTGCACCGGCACGTCATTTTCATAATGCACAATCTGCGAGTAGAACAACTGCTGGCCCGGCGGGATCCCCAATGCCGTCGCCTCCTCTGCGCTGGCCGGGCGGGCGGTCAGTTGCAAAATTTTGCTGCTGTGGCGGTGCCCACGGGCGGCGATCTCATCGGCGATATTATGCACTTCCAACAGCGCGGTATGTGCCTTGGCCTCGGCCACGAAGGTGCCAACACCCTGCATGCGGATCAAAAAGCCCTCGCTGGTCAATTCACGCAAGGCCCGGTTGATGGTCATGCGGCTGACGCCCAGCTCGCTGACCAGTTCACTTTCCGAGGGAACGCGTTGGTGTGGCTGCCAGTGGCCCGCACGGATTTGGCTTACGATGGCCTGTTTGACCCGTTGATAGATCGGGGCGGGGGTTTCGCTCATTGCTGCAGCCAGCTGCAACACGGTCTGTTGATCTACCACGACGTTAACCTCGTCAAATAAAAAAATAATAACACCAGTTTACTGTTGATGTTGAAGATATGTATATGTATATACAAGTAAGCGTCCGTTCACCAGATGAATGAAACTGGTTTACAAATTTTTTACCTGCGCGGCGTGACAGTCGTGCGTTCTTAGCCGTTACACCTACTTTGGAATACTGCTATGCCTGCTTATTTTGCCTCTCGCGCACTGCTTCCGACCGGTTGGGCCCATAACGTACGGCTCGAAGTCGACGCTCACGGCCAATTGGCCCAAGTGACACCAAATGCTGACTCAGACGGTTGCCTGCACCTGCACGGCGACGTGGTGCCGGGCATGCCGAACCTGCACTCTCATGCCTTCCAGCGCGCGATGGCCGGGCTGGCAGAGGTAGCGGGCAACCCACAAGACAGCTTCTGGACCTGGCGCGATCTGATGTATCGCCTGGTCCAGCGCTTAACCCCGGAGCAGGTTGGGGTTATCGCCCGTCAACTGTATATCGAAATGCTCAAGGGCGGCTATACCCAGGTTGCCGAGTTCCATTACCTGCATCACACACCGGAAGGAAAAGCCTACGCCGACCGGGGCGAGATGACCGGGCGTCTCAGCGAGGCAGCGCTTCAGGCAGGCATTGGCATGACCCTATTGCCGGTGCTCTACAGCTACGCCGGGTTTGGTGCCCAACCTGCGCAAGCGGGGCAACGGCGCTTTATTCAGAGTGCGGAGAATTACCTCGAACAGCAACAGGTGATAGCTCGCCAACTGGCAGGTCAACCATTGCAGAATCAGGGGTTATGTTTCCATTCGCTGCGGGCGGTTGAACTGGGGCAGATGCAGCAGATCCTGGCGGCCTCCGACCAGACCTTGCCGGTACATATTCATATCGCCGAGCAGCAAAAAGAGGTTAACGACTGCCTGGCCTGGAGCGGTCAACGCCCGGTGGCCTGGCTGTATGAACATTTACCGGTAGATAGCCGCTGGTGTCTGGTGCATGCCACTCATCTGGATCGTGAAGAGCTTGAACAACTGGCTCGGAGTAAAGCGGTAGCCGGATTATGCCCGACCACAGAGGCCAATCTGGGTGACGGCATTTTCCCTGGCGACAGTTACCTGCATCACCAGGGGCGCTGGGGGATCGGTTCGGACAGCCACGTTTCCCTAAACGTGGTGGAAGAGTTACGCTGGTTTGAGTATGGGCAGCGGCTGCGCGATCAGCGCCGTAACCGCCTGACCACGCCAGAGCAACCCGCTGTAGCAGACGTGCTTTATCAACAGGCATTACGGGGCGGTGCTCAGGCCTGTGGTACGGCAATTGGCAAACTGGCAGTAGGCTATCGTGCGGACTGGTTGGTGCTGGATGGTGACGACCCGTATCTGGCATCTGCGCCTGATGCTTCTATCCTCAACCGCTGGTTGTTTGCCGGGGGCAAAGAACAGATCCGCGACGTATTTGTTGCCGGCCGACAGGTGATTGAGCAGGGGCGTCACGCGTTGCAACAGCAAAGCAGCGCTGAGTTCCTACAGGTGCTGAAAACTTTCCAACAGGAGGCGTGATGAAACTGAACCGTTTCGATTTTGCCGATCTGCCGGTGAGCCCGTGGCGTAATGGCGGCGGAGAAACGCGCGAAATTACCTGCCAACCGCCTGGCAACGCCGAATTCGGCTGGCGTGCCAGCATTGCCACCATCGCGCAGGATGGGCCTTTCTCGGTCTTCAACGGCATTGATCGTTCCATTACTTTGCTGGAAGGCGATGGCGTACATTTGTACAGCGAAGGCCTGATCGACCACCAGTTGCAGCGCATCGGTGAGCCTTTTGCCTTCTCCGGGGATGTGGCGCTAGAGGCCAGATTATTAGGCGGCAGCAGCCAGGATTTCAACATCATGACGCGGCGTGGCCACTACCAGGCGCATGTGCAACGCATTGCTGAGACCATCGGGTTATCGTTACAACATGCCGGTGTGCTATATGTGCTGCGAGGGCAATGGCAGTTGCCAGACGGCAGCTTGCTGGCCGCACGCCAGGGTTGCTGGTGGCTACCAGGGAATGGCCCGCTACGGCTGGTGGCTCAGGGCAATGATGCGCGGGCCCTATGGGCCGATATCGTGCCTGCCACGCTGTTGTAGGGGCGCTGTAGGCCGTACCCGCGTATTCTTCGTCGCCAATCTGGACTATTCCGATTACTCTGCCAAGGCTGACGTGAGAATATAGCACTAAGAGAGGCCGGGCTTGCATACCTTGGGCTCTTACAGGATCGCCAACCATTTCGGTTGGCGATTCACTTTCCCTCTTTCAGCATGTTGATCGCCGCACCGATCAGGATGCGCTGCTCAATATCGTGGCTTTCCGCCAAATGCTGCGCCAACTGCTTGGAAAGGCTCTCCACCGATAATTCCTCTCCGCGATGACGCAACTGCATCACGCTGTCGCCAATCAATCGGGCAACCTCATCCCATACTGGTTTGATCTCCTGTTCCGAGAACTTCATCGCTAACCTCGGCTGGGTGATTTTTGCTCAATGTAGCAGTTGCCAACCGGCTGCGCTACCCGCCAGGTCACAGAGAAAATAAAACCGGAAGTATAAAAATCATCCCATCAGTGTTTCTTCTGGTTTTTATATTCAATACTGGTTTTGTCAAATCAATGAGGGGGGCGAAACCATGAAACTGGTCGAACAATTAGCGGCTTATTATCAACTTAGCCGACATGCCGAAGTGAAAAATCGTTGGTGCCGTTGGTGGCTACCACAGGGGGAGGCCCGCATCGCCTATCTGCGTGAACTGCTGGAGCCGGTGTCCAAAGCGCCTGCAGCCCGAGCGGGAGAGGCGACTAACAAAACGCAGGGTTAACCGAAGACGATAGCCGCCCAGCGCAATAACAGCAGGGCCAGACAGATCAGCACCAGGATCACAAACATTTTCCAGTGTTTGGTACGCATACGCTTGGTTGGCAAGTCGGGATTCCTTATTTTCCTTTAGACGCAGAGGTACCAACTACCCAGAGCGATAAGGGTGATGGCTATAACTGTGATGATTTTCAGTAAATCACTGAAGGTGTCATCGGGATCTTGCTCTGCCTGATTCATTTTATTGCCCTGGCAGATTGGCTGCCATTGAGGACGTGTTGATCCACAGTATGAATGCTGCGCTGCGATACGCACAGAACTTTACCGTAAAGTCAGGTAAAAAGCAGGGGCTGCGAGGTGGAGCGGCAACGTGATGGATGCAGACGTGAGGGAATACGGTGTAATATTGCCTGAGCACCTGTGACTCAATCAATAAAGGTAAAGCAATGGCCATTCCTGAAAAGTATGAAAATGTAGAACGTTGGGCGTTTGGTGATACCGAACAGCAGGCGGATGAGTTGGTGAAGCTGGTGCTGGATGGCGTCAAGACCGCCACCTGCTCCAATCTGGATGGTGAAGGTATTCCACAGCCTGGCGATGTCTTTGTGGTGGTGGACGGCAAGAATGAGCCGGTGTGCGCCATTGAGCTGACGAAGGTGGATATGAGCACCTATGAGCAGGTGGATGCGGCTCATGCCCTGGCGGAAGGTGAAGGCGATCGCTCGCTGGATTACTGGCGCAAAGAGCATAAACGCTTCTTTGAAGAGTATGAACTGTTCTCACCGGATATGACGCTGGTGTTGATGCATTTCAAGGTTATCGAAAAGTTCTGAGTGATGTCACAGCCTGAAGTGCCCTACGTGTGCCAATGGGCGACGCCAGAGCTGGCTGCCGATCTGATTGCCGGGCGTGCCACGTTGGCGGATGATGCCAACTGGGTGCAGAGCGGGGCGGCCAGCCCGGCGGAATATGTCGAGTGGGCCAACCACGTGTGCGGCATGGCCTGTCTGAAAATGGTGCTGACACACCGGGACGGCACGGCACCGCCATTGCTGGAGCTGGCACGCCGCAGCTTGCCTTACGGGGCCTATGTGCGTGACGGCGAACGGATAAAAGGGCTGATTTATGCACCCTTTGTGGAGTTTGTGCGTGAACAGTTTGCGCTAACGGCGGAGGTGCGAGTCAATCTCGATGAACATCAGTTGCCGCCGTTGCTGGAGCAGCACCGCTATTTTATCGCCTCGGTGCATCCGAGTATCCGGCAACCAGCGTCACAACCGCCATCCCGGGGTGGGCATCTGGTGTTGGTGTTTGCTGCCGATCGGCATAGCGTTACCTTTCATAATCCTTCCGGTGACAGCCTCGCCAGTCGCCAGAAGGTGACAATGTCACTGGCGGATTTCGGCCGTTTCTTTGCCGGGCGTGGTATCGCCATCGCATAACACAACGTGCCGTGCCCAATGGGAACACGGCGCGTCCTTTTTCCTGAACCTCTCTACTCCAGCCGCATCACCCAGGCATCCGCATGTCGATCGTAATGCTGTTTGTACAGCAGCGACTGTTGGCCATCCAGCATAGCCGGAATACTGGTGTGCTCGTCCCAACCGTCCAGTTGCATGCACAGGTCGGGGTCTGATTTGCAGGGGATCGCCAGGGTGCTTTTCCCTTCGGCGTGTTCAGATGCTGGCGTTAAATGTGCGTCATCAACCTCGAAGCTGCCTATTTTCACGACGGTTTTGCCCATTGGAACTCCTTGCTGAAGCTAGTGGTATGAGGTGTGACCAGTTGCGACCACCCACTAAGCATAGACAAAGGGGCGAAAAAGTCACAAAAAAAGATGCCATCGGCCCGCGGGGCGCTGCTCTAGGCACTCACCTCAACCGTCAAGGGTCACTTAGTTGCCACGATAAATATTAACGTTACTCACTATCGCACCTCTTAACCATTTTAAAGTCGAGCTATGGCGTGATTTACTGGAGTAAAATTTGTTAATAATTTGAAAAACGGTTTTTTATTCTTATTTGACTTAAAGTAGATAAATTCCGCTTAAGCTAAATTTATTAATCTATATTTAACCTCGATAGCCTGTTTCATCAGGCTGTTACCGTCAGGGTTCCCTTGCAAAAAATCAGAACCCGGCTTGAGCGTCATCTTTGGCAGTTTTTGGCAGTGCGTGAGTCCACCAGAGAATTTCCATACGCAACCTGGTTGCATGAATACACATCGGTGTAAGTTGTTATTGGGAGTTATCATGGGCGAAAAAAAGAGTTTATTACTGGCCTTGCTGGCTGCTGCAACCTTGGCGTTGACCTCCGGTGTACAGGCTGCGGGGACCTTGACAGGGCAAGTCGGTATTCAACTGACGATCGGTAGCGGCTGTACCGTGGGCAATGGCGGCGCGACCGGTGGCACCAACCAATGGGGGACCTTGAACTTTGGTAGTTACTCCGATCTGACCAGCGTAATCAACGGTACGGTGTTTGGCTCTGATGGTACCAGCGCGGTCACCATCACTTGCAGCACTGGCCTTAGCCCGACGCTGTCGCTTAATGGCGGTCTGGCGGCAACGGGAGCGCTGCGCGCCATGAGCTCCGGTGGCGACACCATCCCTTATCGTCTCTATTCAGATAGTGCACGTACCACGGAAATCGCCATCAATACGCCGATAGCCTTGACGACGGGCACGACCGCACAAAATATCCCGATTTATGGCCGCGTATTACCTGGCGACCAGCTCAGTACCTCTCCGGCAGCAGGAACCTATAACGATACCGTTGTCGCCACGCTTTCCTGGTAAGGCTGTTATTGCGCCGGGGGCGAGTCTGCTCCTGGCCGGTTTTTTATACGGGAAGGAACGAGCATGGGGATCAAGGTATTGCTGCTGTTGCCAGCGATCTTGTCGCAGTCTTTTCTGCTCCACATTCCCTTAGGTCAGGCAGCGACGATTGGCATTGCGGCCACGTTGCAGCCCGCCTGTGAAGCGGGAACGACGACGTCTGGCAACACCAGCTTTGGCACGATGAATTTCGGCAGTTTTGCCGCTCTGAGCAATGTGATCAACGCGACCAGCGCCCAGTTGGCGGGCTCGATCCGTGTCAAATGCGTCAGTGGGCTGAGTTATAAAATCTTGCTGGATGGAGGCAGCAGCGGCGTGGTCACGAATCGCAAAATGGTGAATACCACCAACAGTTCGGCTAGCGTGCTCTACAACCTTTACACCAACCAACCCGGGGGGACGATTTGGGATAATACTACCGGGCTGAGTGACACCGGCAACGGTGCCGATCAGTGGCACACCGTCTATGGTCGTGTTCCGGCGCAAACCACGCCGGCTGCCGGTGTTTATCTGGATACGGTGAATGTCACCGTGTCCTGGTAGCGGGGGCTATTGATGCGCTATTTCTCTTTGATCCTGCTGCCGTTGATGATGTGTGGTGCGCTACGTGCCGCCACGCCAACCACCAAGACCTTTACCGTAACGGCAACTCTGACCAACGGCTGTGCTTTTGGCAGCTCGCTTTCCAGCCCCACGTCCAACCTCGGTACCATCAATTTCGGCACCATGACGACCATCGCCAGTAATGTCGATACCGTGAGCACTGCGGGTGCCGGTTCGGTGGTGGTGACCTGTACGCCGGGAGCGACGGTCACTATTGCCATGGATTACGGTACCCACGGGGGCAATGCCACCCGTCGTTTCATGCAAAACAGTGCTAATAGCGACACGCTGGGTTATCAGCTGTTTCGTGATGCCAACCGTAGTCAGGTCTGGGGTAATGGCGCATTGGCAATGTCTATCCCCAGCTTTCCCAGTACCACACAAACCTACCCGGTTTATGCCCGTTTATACGCCGTGACCACACTGCCTTCGGCAGGAACTTATACCGATACGGTCACCGTAACATTAACTTATTGAATCATCAGGATATGAGCCATGTCGACCTTGTTTAGCCGTATTATCAGCGCCGCATTACTGAGTTACACAATGTGTTCTTCAATGACGGCACAAGCCGCCAGCTCGGTGCTGGTCTGGCCGGTGTATCAAATCATTGAATCCGATCAGAATGGTTCCGCCTTATGGCTAGAAAACAGAGGGACAGAGCCCGTCTCTTTACAGGTGCGGGTGCTGGCGTGGAAACAGGAAAATTTTAACGAGCGCTATGCCGATCAGAATAACGTGGTCGCCAGCCCACCGTTTACCACTGTACCGCCAGGGCAACGGCAGTTGATCAGGCTGATCCGCAATACGCCGGTACCGGCCAATACCGAGCAAGCCTACCGTATCATCGTTGATGAAATCCCGTCGCCGATCAATGGCGCTGCCGGGGGGCAAAGCAAAGCGGTAGTAGGGCTGCAATTACAGATGCGCTATCTGCTGCCGCTGTTTATGGATGGTGGTGGCTTGTGGACCAACGAACGGAGCGATATCAAACGCGATGCGGCTACGGCGACGCGCCCAGTGCTGCAATGGAGCACGGTTAATGATGGCGGAAAAACCTATTTGCAGGTCCGCAATAGCGGCATCGTACATGCGCGGTTGAGCAATGTGTTCTGGTCTCAGCCTGGCAACCAGCAGCAGGGTGTGAAAACCATGAACGCGGGCTTTATGGGCTACGTGTTGCCGGGCCAGTCAATGCGCTGGCCGGTTCCTGCCGGGGTTAGTCCTGGTGGGCAGCTTAATGCCCAGATTGCCGATAACACCAAGCCTATTGTCATTGCGCGCGGCGAATAGCGTCAGGACGCGCGGCGAATGTCGATCCGAGCCATTGTCCGTCCCGGTCATCAGTATCCGCTGTATTACCGGGGCGGCTTGTGCCTGCTTTGCCTGAGTACCTTCAACGTTCAGGCACAGGAATACTCATCATTACCCGATGCTCCGCGTGCGGCACCGGTGATCACCAATGCCATGTTCTACCTGACCCTGGTCGTCAATGGCCAGAGCGACGGGCAGGTGGTTCCCGTGACCTATCGAGACAATGCGTATTACGTGGAGGCGGGGGTGCTGGCTAAAAACCACGTGCATACCAATGGTCAACAAGGGTTGATTAAGGTCGAGGATCTGCCTGGGGTGAAGGTGAAATATGATTCTTCCGCCCAGCAACTGATCTTGCAGGTACCGGATGCCTGGTTGCCAAAACAGGACGTCGGCGGCGGCAACCTGATGAATTACACGGTGGCGCAAAGCAGCACCGGTCTGCTGCTAAACTACGATTCCTATTATACCGATCCCCACGAAGGCTCCAGATCGGTTGCCACCTGGATGGAGCAGCGTTTGTTCAGCAACCTGGGGTTTATCAGTAACTCCGGTACCTATCGCTACAATATCGACACCGTATCGGGCGAGGGCGGCAGTGCCGTACAAGACCGCTATCTGCGCTACGATACGTTCTGGCGTTATAGCGATGAGCAAGATCTGATCAGCTATCAGCTTGGGGATTTTGTCAGCAACTCGCTAACCTGGAGTAATTCGGCCCGCATGGGAGGATTACGCATCAGCCGCAATTTTGCCCTGCGCCCGGATCTGGTGACCTATCCATTGTTGCAATATAGCGGTACCGCAGCGGTACCCAGCACCGTGGACTTGTTCCTCAACGGTTTTAAGGCCAGCAGCAATAATCTTAACTCCGGGCCGTTTACCCTCACCAATGTGCCTTATATCAACGGTGCCGGTGAAGCGACAATCGTCACCACCGATGCGGTCGGGCGCCAGGTATCGACCACGGTGCCGTTTTATGTGTCCAACACCCTGTTGCGTAAAAACCTGAGCGACTTTGATGTGTCCCTTGGCGCAGTGCGCCAGGATTATGGCATCTCCAACGGTGACTATTCCGACGCGGCTTTCAGCGGGATTTACCGCTACGGGCTGAGTAATTATCTGACGCTGTCCGGACACACCGAGGCCACGCAAGGGCTGGCACTCGGCGGGTTAGGGGCCGATATCGCGGTGGGGACCTGGGGGACGCTGAGCCTGTCTGGCAGCCAGAGCAAGGCTAATCATCCGCCGGTGGCGACCAGCGACGTGGTGAACGACCAGATTGTCCGGCCGAATACGCCAGGTATGCCCGGCCCCAATCAGGATATTGATAATCCGCTGGGCACTAACGTGACGGACAAAAAAGACGGTAGCCAGTACACTTTGGGCTACTCCTATAATTCGACGCTATTTAGCTTTTCGGCACAGCGGGCCTCGCGCACCGTGGGTTATCAGGATCTCACTTCTTACACCAGTAATACCCGCCTGAGCCGTAAATCCGACCAGGCCACCTTCAGCGCTTCGCCGTTTGGCTCAAACAATGGCACCTTGGGCTTGGGTTATTACGACGTGCAGGCCTATGACAACTCGCATACCCGCCTGGTTAACTTCTCATACAGCCGCGCCCTGTGGGGCCAGAGCAGCATGTTTGTCTCACTCAACAAAACGTTGGGGGATAACGGTTACAGTGCGCAGCTTCAATTCATTATTCCACTGGGCAGTGATATCAGCCTCAATGCCGGGTTGGCACGTAACAATAATGGGCATTATCAGCAACAGGTGGGGGCCAGTAAGCCGGCACCTACGGATGGCGGTATGGGCTGGAACCTGGCTTACAGCGGTGGTGGCGATGCCTATCAACAGGCCGATGTCACCTGGAAAACCCGCTATGCCACGCTGCAAGGCGGCATCTTCGGCCCACAAGGGGAATATACCAACTGGGCAGACCTGAGCGGCTCAGTGGTGTTTATGGCCAACTCCTGGTTCCTGTCGGACAAGATCAACGACGCGTTTATCGTGGTGGATACCGATAATTATGCCGGGGTTTCGGTGCTGTATGAGAATCAGAAGATGGGCACCACCGACAGCAACGGGCACCTGCTGATCCCGTCGATTAGTTCGTACTATCCGGCCAAGGTTGAGATCGACACGCTGCCGTTACCGGCGGACGTGGTGGCCAACCAGGTCAACAATCGCATTGCCGTTAAGCAAGGCAGCGGGATGGTGGTGAAATTCCCGGTACAAAAAGTCCTCTCGGCCAATATCACGTTGCATGACAGCACTGGGCAACCGCTGAAATTGGGCACGTTGGTCACGGAACAGACCACGCAACAAACCACCGTCGTCGGCTATGACGGGCTGGTGTACTTCTCGCATTTACAATCCCACGGCCAGTTAAGTATTCAGCAGGACGACCGCTCAATGTGCCGTGTGGATTTCGACCTGAACCCCAATTATCACAGCATTGAACAGGTCGGGCCGCTGGTCTGCCAAGGCAGTGCCGAAGAGAAAAAATCATGATTATGTTATTACGATGGATGCGAACAGGATTGGCATTGCTGCTGTTAGTGGGGGTAATGCCATTCGGTTGGGCTGGCTGCACCGCTCCTGCAACCGCGGGCAGCCTGGGCACGCAAAATTCCTTTGATGTCAGCAGTACCCCGTTAACCACCTCTGTCAGTAGCGGGCTTAAATGCACCGGTGGGTTGCTCAATATTGGTGGCACTAACACGATCACTGCAACCATCGGCTCTACTTTACATCCCAACGGGACACAACCCCGCCTATACAGTGCGGCAACTGGCCAGTATCTGCCTTATAGCCTGTGCCAGGATGGCGGCTGCAGCACCCTGTATAATCAGGGCAGTGTCATCACCTGGAGCAGTACCACCGCACTGGGTTTATTAGGCCTGTTTACCGGGCCAAGCAGCACGCTGCCGATTTTTATCCGGCCACAAATGAACTCCAATCTGGCCGCTGGCACTTATACCGATACCATTCCGATTGCCTGGACCTGGAACATCTGCTCGGTGGCAATTGGGACACTGCTATGTCTTGCAGACACCGGTAGTATCCCGACGGGTTCCTATATCAACCTGTCGCTGGTTGTCAGCAACTATTGCTATATCGACAGCGCGCCAAATGTTGGGTTCGGTAGCGCGGCATTGCCGTCTGGCCTCACTACGATAGTTTCCAATACCCTCAGCGTACGTTGCACCCTCAACGCCAGTTATTCGGTCAACCTGACCAGCAGCGTCGCCAGTTCGGGGCAATACCGACAAATGGCATACACCGCGCCTGTCAGCGGCACCACCAGCTATATTCAATATCAACTGTTCAAAGGGGATGGCACCGTTTGGACTGCCGCCACCAATAGCAACGCAACGGGCGCGGGCACCTCGCAATCCTTCCCCTATACCGCCTCGGTTAACCTGTCACAAAACAACCAGCCAGCGGGGAGCTATAGTGACACTGTAACGGTTACCGTCGCCTATTAGACGTTATTGGTGAAAATCCAGTACTCCGTCGCGTACCAGTTCGCGGGGCAGACTGTTTTTAATCCGGCTGCCGATCAGTTTGGCCAACCCTAGCGGCTGATGCTGATAAGTGACGATACACTCATTGCTCTGTGGGGGTCGCGAGGGATAGAGATCGCGGCCATGAAACCACTCCTGGGCCAGTGCCGCATCGAGCTCAAAAGTCTGTGGGTTGCCACTGGCAGCCAAGGCGATCACCGCCTCATGCTGCCAGCGGAACCCTTTTGGGAAGCGTTCCGCCAACTTAAGGCCAATGCGTGAAAAACGCACTTTGCTGACTAAAGGCTCCAGCGCGGCTGGGAACAGCCAGATTTCTTTATCCCGCGCCCATAATTTACTGGTTTCATCCCAGACTAAACCCGAGGCTGCAGCTGCCTGCGCCACCAGCGAGGACTCCTGGGCCGAAAGTGGGGCGAAAGGGAACTTGCCCAGCTTATAGCTCGGTTTTGCCAAGGCCGGAACGCTGTGATTTTTGCGTAGCCGGGCGACGAAGAAGCCTTCACTGTCATAAATCTGTGGGAAGACGTGCAGGAAGCCTTCTGGAGTGAGGGCCAGTTGCGCTTGTGGGAACAGGTCGCCCAGTGGCTCAACGCTGACGGCGTCGCCATAGGTTGCCAACAGTTGAAGTACCACCTGTTGATTTTCCTGGGCATTCAGCGTGCAGGTGGAGTAAACCATCACGCCGCCGGGGGCCAGGGCGTGGAAGGCGCTGTCGATCAGTTCCCACTGGGTTTGCGCGATGCTGGTTACGCTTTCTGGCGACCAGTTGCTCATGGCATCCGGATCTTTACGCACCACGCCTTCACCAGAGCAGGGCGCATCCAGCAGGATGGCGTCAAAGCTTTCCGGTAAGGCTGCGCCAAACACCCGGCCGTCGAAATGGGTCAGCGCCGTATTTTTGACGCCGCAGCGGCTGATGTTGGCATGCAACACCTTGACCCGGCTGGCCGAATATTCATTGGCGACAATGCCGCCCTGATTGCCCATCAACGCGGCGATCTGGGTGGTTTTGGAACCCGGCGCGGCGGCGACATCCAGCACCCGGCGCGGGGTTTCACGCCCGGCAAACAGGGCGCTCACCGGCAGCATGGAACTGGCTTCCTGAATGTAGAACAGGCCGCTTAGATGCTCCGCCGCGCTGCCCAGCCGTAAGGCTTCGTCCTCGCGCTCGATCCAAAAGCCTTCGGGGCACCAGGGGATGGGTTCCAGCCGCCAGTCGTAGTCTTTTACCAACGCCAGAAAGTCCGCAACGCTGATTTTCAGCGTGTTGACTCGCAGGCTCCGCCGCAAGGGTTGTTGGCAAATAGCGATGAAGTCATCCATGGATAAATGGTCAGGCATGATGGCGCGAGTTGCGTCGAGAAAAGCAGGAGGCAAAAAAGCAGGGGCAGGTTTAGCCACAGGGAGCTCTCAGGGCGGAAAAAAATCGAAGGGGCTAGTTTACCATAAACTGCCTGCCTGAGAATACCGGCAAGTTTCGGTCAATGAGGTGAATGGCAAAGCAGTAATGGTATGAATTATCTTGGAGGGGAGCGGCAGGGCTCAGAACATTGAACCCTGCCGAGAGCTATCAGTTGTCCCTTGGGATGGCGGTGCCCCATTCGCGCCAATCTTTCGGCTCTTCCGCATTCAGCAGGAAGTGTTTGTTCGGCGTGGCTTTAGGGGCCAGCGGAATGCTAGGTGGGGTGGCAAAGGCAATACCGCCGCGAATAAATTGCTGGAAGGTACCGCTCTTGATCACGCCGCCCGTCAGGCCAAACTGCAGGTTATAGCCAGAGGCCAACCAGAAGACGGTGTTGTTACGCACCAGATGCTGGTATTTCTTGCTGACGCGCAGCGAGACGTGCACTCGATCTGACATCGCCCCCAGATAGAAACCGGTCACGGTACCCACTTCAATGCCACGGAACAGGATCGGTGTGCCGATTTGCAGCGAACCGGTCTCGGCGGCGTCCAGGATCACGCTCAGGCCATCCAGGTAGCGGGAGTCGGTAATGCTGGCTTCCTGCAGCTCAAAAGAGCGCATTGAACCGCCGTGGCCAGGTTCCACGTTGATATAGGGCTGCAACAGGGAGTCCAGATTATTGACCCCAGCGGCAGAAATCTCCGGTGAAACGATGGCAAAACGGCTGCCGAGACGGGCAAAGGTTTTCACATACTCTGGATACAATACCGCTTTCGCCAGCACCTCGTTACGCTCTGGTGCCAGTTTCAGTGATTCAAGCTGGCCGATATCAATGCCCAGATAGCGTATTGGCATGCCAGGGGACAGTTTGCTGGCATCATAGGTGCGTAGCGTGATCTGGCTACCCACGGCGCGAGCGGCGGTTTCTGAGGCGTACAGCACGCGTTTGGCCCCTTTATCCAGCGTAACGCCCTGCAGGTTATCAAAGCTGATGGCGCCTTTCAGCGCGCGGTTGAGCGGGGAAGCCTGCACCGTCAGGCCGCTGCCGTTCAATTGCACTTTGGCACCGCCTTCCGCCCAGAAAATGCTTTCGCTGGTTAACAGCTTGCGGTATTCCGGGCTGATATAGACCTCAACGTCAAACTCGTTGGCCTTGGGCCGTACGTTGACAATCTCACCCACCTGGAACTTGCGGTATAGCACCACCGAACCGGCTTGCACATCTGGCAGGCTGGTGGCGGTAAGCGTCAAGGTTGGCAGTGGGTTGTTGCCGACGATACCCTCGGCGGCTTTTTCCGCGTTGCTGTACAGCGGGTACTGCGCGTCCGGCTCGCCTTTACCCCCAGGGATCAGGCGTACGCCGCCGTCCAGCCACTCCTGGGCGCTGGCCCCCAACACCTGCACACCGTCCAGCCCGAATTTGACATCCACACGGCTGTTGACCACAAATTTACTGTCTTTGTGCAGCAAACTGCGGTGCTGTGCTTCGATCGCCGCCGTAAAGGTCACACCCCCGTCGGTCAGGGTACGGGTCAGGATCTGGCCGACCTTGATACCGTGCACGATTAATGGCTGCCCAACGTCGATGCCGTAGCTTTGCGGGGCATTCAAGGTGACCGTCACCACGCCAGGCTGTTGCAGCAGCGTTTTACTGCTATCCAACACGGTAAAGTGCTGCTGGGGTTCACCTTCACCCGGCACCAACTCCAGTGTGTTGCCGGTTAACAGCTGGCTCAGCTTGGCGTCGTTAAGGCTGATTTTTGGGCTGCGCATCTCAATGCGCGTGCCGGTACGCATCAGATCGACCACCGAAGGATCGATGGTGAGTTCGCCGGTTACCTTGCTATCCTGTTGCAGAGCCAGACGAGTCAAGGTGCCGACCTGCAATCCTTGATACATCAGCGGCGTGTGTCCCTCGCTCAGGCTGTTGCCGTCGGGCAGGTCCAGCGAGATGTTAACCCCACGCTGGCTGTGGGCCAGGTCCGGATACAGCGTAAAGTTTTGATCGGCCTTGGCCTGCTTGCCGTCGAGCGGGGAGTCAAAGGCTATCGCACCGTTTACCAACGCTGCCAGGCTCTCCATCTGCACACTGGCACCGGACAGGCTGAAATCGCCTTTAAAACCGGAAACGTTCCAGAAGCGGGTGTTGTCCTTCACCAGATTGGCAAAGCGGCGGTCGATCAGCACGTCGATGATCACGCCTTTGTTACCCGGCGAAATAGTGTAGTCATACACTTTACCGACCGGGATCTTGCGATAATAGACCAGCGAGCCGGTGTTCAGGGAACCGAGGTCGTCTGCTTGCAGGTGGATCATCAGCTCGCCGGTATTCAGGCGGTATTTCGGCTGCGTATCCAGTGCGGTGAAGTGGGTTTGCGGTTTGCCGCGGCCCGGCATCATGCCGATGTAGTTACCACCGACCAGCGCATCCAGGCCGGAAACCCCTGCCAATGAGGCTTTGGGTGTCACCAGCCAGAATTGCGTGCCTTCCCGCAGTGAGTCTTCCAGATCGCTCTTGATACTGGCTTCAACCACGATACTACGCAGATCCTTGCTCAGCGAAATGCTTTGCACGGTACCCACTTCCACACCCTGGTAACGAACAGGCGTGCGGCCAGCGACAATACCTGCCGCAGACTGGAAGTCTATGGTGACGCTATTGCCGCTCTCCTGGTAATTGGTATAGACCAGCCACCCGGCAATCAGCAGGGCGATAAACGGCAGTAACCAGAATGGCGAGATACGGCGCTTGTTTTTGACCCGCGCCTCAGTCGGCGTATTCGGCGTTTCCTGTTGCATGTGCATCCCAAATCAATCGGCTGTCCAGCCACTGTACGGCAAGGATAGTTAAAATAACCGCAGACCCAAAGTAAAAAGCTGCTGGTCCCATAGTAAAAGATAACAGTTGGTCGCGATTGATCAGCGACATCATCAACGAGATCACGAACAGATCGAGCATCGACCAGCGGCCAACCCAGGTGACCAGCCGGAGCAGCCGGATGCGGGTTTTGAGGCTGTGCGACGTTTTGAAATGAATGCTGAACAGCAGCACCAGCAGCACGATCACCTTGGTAAAGGGTACCAGGACACTGGCGATAAATACGATGGCGGCGATCGGCATGTTACCCGAGTTGGCCAGCGAGACGACGCCGCTGAAAATGGTATCTTCCATACGCGCGCCGTTGGCGTAAACCACCGAGATCGGCAGCAGGTTGGCGGGGATTAGCAGCACGATGGCGGCAATCAGCGCGGCCCAGGTTTTTTGCAGGCTGTAAGGCTGGCGATGGCACATCGGCACATGACAGCGGGGGCAGCGGCCACGCTCATCCTGAAAACCGGTAAAATGGCAGGCCAGGCAGACGTGTAACGCCTCTGATTTGCCCTCTGGCTGTTCCTGCGGATAGTAGCGTTCCCACATCTGTTCCAGGTTCATGTGGATCAGCGTCAGCAGGCTGAGCAGGGTCAATGCCAGATAGGCAATCAGGGCGCTGCCGGGTTCAATATCTGCATATTCCTTGACCTTGATCGCCGCGACTACCATGCCGATCAGGTAAATATCGAGCATGATCCACTCTTTCAGACGCTCCAGCATCAGCAGCACTGGCCGCAGGTTCATGCCGAGTGCATGGCCAAACCACAGGTACAGCAATGACAGTGATAGCGTCAGCGGCGCGCCGATGGTGCAGAAGGCGACCATGCTGGCGGTAAACGGATCCCCCTGGCTGCTCATTTGCCAGATGCCTTCCAACAGGCTAGCGTTAATCTTCGTGCCGAGCAGGCGAATGCTGATCAACGGCTCGCTAAAGGCAAAGGGCATCAGCAATAGCATGGTGACGGCTACGGCGGTCAGGCGGGTCATTGACCAGTCGCGGCCATTCACCACTTTGGCGTTGCAACGTGGGCAGTAGGCGGCCTGATTGCGGGTTAACGGCGGCAACGTGAACAGCAAATCGCATTCACAACAGCGTTGGTGGCGAGCCTTGGAGAGCGGGCCGGTAATGGCGAGTATCTTCATCATGAGTGCTGTTTGGCGACCTGAGGTCTACTTAGCGTAGCTTGAAAACCAACCTGTCAATGCCATCAACCGGTAAAAAGGGATTAGCATCGCAGGTTACAAATGATTTTTAGACGGCAAACATACCCTGTTGTACCGTGTTTTGTGAAGCAACAGATGATTAACCTTGTGGCTATACGCATTTAATGCTTATTTTATACGGGTTAAGTCGAGGCTATTTGAGTATTTGAACGGTTAATCATGACTAAAGAATCATTCTACGCGGAATTAAAACGCGATTTGAGCGCATTGCTGGATGGGGAAGATAACTTTATCGCCGCATTGTCTAACGCCAGTGCGCTACTCAATGAGCGTCTTGATGACGTAAACTGGGTCGGTTTTTACCTGATGGAAGGCCATCAACTGGTGCTAGGTCCGTTCCAAGGCAAGATTGCCTGCGTGCGGATCCCGTTGGGTAAGGGCGTGTGCGGTACGGCAGCGGCGCAGAACCAGGTGCAGCGCGTTGGCGATGTTCACGCATTTCCTGGACATATCGCCTGCGATGCCGCCAGCAACGCGGAAATTGTGTTGCCGTTAGACGTCAGTGGTCAGGTCATCGGGGTTCTGGATATCGACAGCACAGTTTATCAACGCTTCGATGAACAGGACGAAATCGGCCTGAAAGCAGTGGTGGCGGGGCTTTGCGCACGGCTGGCACAGAGCAATTTTGCGAAATATGTCACTGTAGCGGCAAGTTGATCTACGGTTAACGTGGCATTTAGCGATGGCGTCATTATAATGACGCCTGTTCATGCCTGCGGCTTGTTGGCAACCCGTTGTAATCAGGAAATTTCATGGAAAATCAACACAAGTTGAACACAGTTAAAGAAGTCATTGCTTTTCTTGCCGAGCGTTTCCCGCTCTGCTTTAGCGCCGAAGGCGAAGCACGCCCGCTGAAAATCGGTATTTTTCAGGATCTGGTAGAACGTGTACAAGGGGAAGAGAACCTCAGCAAAACGCAGCTGCGTTCAGCTCTGCGCCTGTATACCTCAAGCTGGCGTTACCTGTACGGTGTCAAAGTTGGCGCCCAGCGTGTAGACCTGGACGGTAACCCGTGCGGTGAGCTGGAACAGCAGCATGTCGATCATGCTCGCCAGCAGCTTGAAGAAGCCAAAGCGCGCGTTCAGGCACAGCGTGCCGAACAGAATGCCAAAAAACGTGAAGCTGCTGGTGAGTCTGCCACTGCCGAGCCTCGTCGTCCGCGTCCTGCCGGCAAAAAGCCAGCCGTACGTCGTGAAGGCGGAGCCGCAGCAGAGAACCGCAAGCCGCGCCCACAACAAGCACGCCCACAGCAAGCTCGTGAACCTCGTGTAGCCAAAGAGGCCAGCCAGCCGCGTCATGTGCCAGTCACAGACATCTCAAAACTGCAAATTGGCCAGGAAATCAAAGTCAGAGCAGGTCAGAGCGCGATGGACGCAACCGTACTCGAAATCGCTAAAGATGGCGTTCGTGTACAGCTCTCCTCCGGTCTGGCGATGATTGTGCGCGCAGAACACTTGCAGTTCTGATACGGAGGCCAACCAAGGCATGAACAAATTTGTCAGATTAACCGCAGTTGCGGCTTTGCTGTGGGCGGGTGTCAGTTACGGAGCGGATACAGCCAACATCCGCATCGATCAACTGCCCAAGCTTGAGCAGGAAGCTGAACATGCAACCGTGAGTGAGCGCGTAACATCGCGCTTCACTCGCTCTCATTATCGCCAGTTTGCTCTGGATGCGGATTTTTCAGGCAAGATCTTCGATCGCTACCTGAATATGCTGGACTACAGCCACAATGTGCTGCTGGCCTCCGACGTCGCGCAATTTGCCGACAAACGCAGCACGCTGGGTGAAGAGCTGAAATCCGGCAAACTGGTTACGCCTTATGCGTTATTCAATCTGGCGCAAAAACGCCGCTTTGAGCGCTATCAGTATGCGCTATCGTTGCTCGACAAGCCGATGAACTTCACCGGCAACGACACCATTGACGTAGACCGCAGCAAAGCGCCGTGGCCGAAAGACAAGGCTGAATTGGACCGCCTGTGGGATGCCAAGGTCAAATACGATCAGTTGAACCTGAAGCTGACCGGCAAAACGGATAAAGAGATCCGTGACACACTGACCAAGCGTTATCAGTTTGCGATCAAACGCCTGACGCAAAGCAACAGCGAAGACGTGTTCTCGCTGATCATGACCGCGTTTGCCCACGAAATCGATCCGCACACCAACTACCTTTCGCCACGCAATACCGAACAGTTCAATACCGAGATGAGTCTCTCGCTGGAAGGGATTGGTGCCGTGTTGCAGATGGATGATGATTACACCGTGATCAACTCCATGGTGGCAGGCGGCCCGGCAGCCAAGAGCAAGGCGATCGCCGTCGGCGACCGTATTGTCGGCGTTGGCCAGGCAGGCAAATCGATGGTGGACGTGATCGGTTGGCGTCTTGACGATGTTGTCTCGCTGATCAAAGGGCCGAAGGGCAGCAAGGTTCGCCTGGAGATCCTGCCGGCAGGTAAAGGCACCAAAACCCGTATAGTTACGCTGACTCGTGAGCGTATCCGCTTGGAAGATCGCGCAGTTAAAATGACTATCAAGACCGTCGGCAAGCAGAAGGTCGCGGTGATGGACATCCCTGGCTTCTACGTCGGCCTGACCGATGACGTAAAAGTCCAACTGCAAAAGATGGCCAAGCAGAACGTCGACAGTTTGATTATCGATCTGCGTGGCAACGGTGGCGGGGCATTGACCGAGGCGGTATCGCTTTCTGGTCTGTTTATCCCAAGTGGCCCGGTTGTTCAGGTGCGTGATAACAACGGCAAGATCCGCGAAGATGCGGATAACGACGGTGTTGTCTACTACAAAGGCCCGCTGGTGGTGTTGGTTGACCGCTTCAGCGCCTCCGCCTCCGAGATCTTTGCTGCGGCAATGCAAGACTATGGCCGTGCGCTGATCGTGGGCGAGCCTACCTTCGGTAAAGGCACGGTGCAGCAGTACCGTTCACTGAACCGCATTTACGATCAGATGCTGCGCCCTGAATGGCCTGCGCTGGGTTCTGTCCAGTACACCATCCAGAAGTTCTACCGCGTTGACGGTGGCAGCACCCAGCGTAAAGGCGTCACGCCAGATATTCTGATGCCAACGGGGATCGATCCGGCAGAAACCGGCGAGAGCTTCGAAGATAACGCCATGCCGTGGGATAGCGTCAATGCAGCTGCCTACACCAAAACTGGTGATTTGAAGCCGTTTGAACCGCAACTGCTGAAAGACCATGCGCAGCGTATCGCCAAGGATCCAGAGTTCCAATACATCGCGCAGGATATTGCCCATTACAAGGCGTTGAAAGACAAGCGCAACATCGTTTCTCTTAATCTGGCTACCCGTGAAAAAGAGAACCATGACGATGATGCTACGCGCCTGAAACGTATTAATGAGCGTCTGGAGCGTGAGGGTAAGAAACCGCTGAAGTCCTTGGAAGATCTGCCAAAGGACTACAAGGAACCGGATCCGTATCTGGATGAAACGGTCAAGATCGCACTGGATCTGGCCAATAACGAAAAGCAGCAGCCATCACAACAGACGGCCGCCGCCAAGTAAGTTATTTGCGTATAAAATGTTATTGAGCGCACCTTCGGGTGCGCTTTTTTTTTCGCTATACCCGCACTAAAATTTCTGTTGAGGTCTCCACCCTGGGCTCCGAGATCGTTTACACTTTGTAAAACCCTTGTTTCTTCGTGACTTTGTAAAGTTACGTATTTTTAGTGGGTTAATGGCCTGCCAATCTTGAAATTGTGACCAATGCCCATAAGATCTGGGTATCTGAGGTCGCGTTTTGTTAACAAATAACGAGGAAGTAAACATTCTATGATGCGTATAGCTTTGTTCCTGCTCACCAACCTGGCGGTGATGTTGGTTTTCGGGCTGGTGCTTAGCCTGACAGGGATCCAATCCAGTAGCGTTCAAGGCCTGATGATCATGGCCGGTCTGTTCGGTTTTGGCGGTGCGTTTGTTTCACTGCTGATGTCCAAATGGATGGCGCTGCGCTCCGTCGGTGGGGAAGTGATTGAACAGCCGCGTAACGAAACCGAGCGCTGGCTGTTGGACACGGTGCGCCGCCAATCGCAGCAGGCGGGTATCGCCATGCCGCAGGTGGCCATCTACCAGGCACCGGACATCAACGCCTTTGCGACCGGCGCACGCCGCGATGCATCGCTGGTGGCGGTCAGTACCGGCCTGCTGCAAAGCATGAGCCGTGATGAGGCGGAAGCGGTGATCGCCCACGAAATCAGCCACGTTGCCAATGGCGACATGGTGACCATGACGCTGATCCAAGGGGTGGTGAACACCTTCGTGATCTTCGTGTCGCGCCTGATTGCTCAGGTGGCCGCCGGTTTCCTGGGTAACCGTGATGGGGAAGGCGAAGGTAACGGCAACCCGATGATCTACTTCGGCGTGTCGATGGTGTTGGAGCTGGTATTTGGTATTCTGGCCAGCATTATCACCATGTGGTTCTCACGTCATCGTGAATTCCACGCCGATGCGGGTTCAGCCAAACTGGTCGGCCGCGAGAAGATGATCGCTGCGCTGCAACGTTTGAAAACCAGCTATGAACCGCAGGAAGCGGGCACCCTGATGGCTTTCTGCATCAACGGCAAATCCAAGTCGTTCAGCGAGCTGTTTATGTCACACCCGCCGTTGGACAAGCGTATCGAAGCGCTGCGTTCCGGCCAGTATCTGAAATAACCCTGCATCAAACAAACCCCGGCTCGCCGGGGTTTTTGCTGTTTAAATGGGCGCAGCATGCGGCGCCCCTACGAGGTGGCTAGGTTGATATCAGCAGTTTCAAACCCTCACCGGGCTTATGGCGTAGGGGCGCTGCATGCTGCGCCCGATACCCGCGTTCTGCCCGATAAGCTAGTTACCAGGTTCAGCGAGGTTCGCGCGGGGTTGAGTGATACGTAAGCAACTCACTACGGCCGCGACGCTGGCGAAGATCCCCGCCAACACCAACGAAGCGTGTGTGCCGCTGGTGGGGAACAGGTTGAACATCAAAGCCACCAGTGCCGCGCCAGAGGTTTGCCCCAATAATCGTGCAGTGCCCAACATGCCACTGGCTCCGCCGCTGCGGTGGCGTGGGGCGGCAGAAATAATGGTGTGATTGTTAGGCGACTGGAATAACCCAAAGCCCGCACCGCACAGTAGCATGCGCCAGATAATATCCAGATCCGTCGGGTTATGTGGCAACAGCGCCAGCAGGAACAAACCGAGCGCGAAGGTCGCCAAACCAATCCCTCCCAGTAACCCTGCATGAACACGCTCCACCAGGCGGCCTGCAATCGGTGCCATCACGATAATGGCCAACGGCCAGGGAGTTAACAGCAAACCTGTCGCTACCTCGTCACGGCCCAGAGAGGCCTGTAGGAAGAAGGGTAACGACACCATGGCCAGCATCTGGGCGGCAAAAGAGCAGATCGAGGTGCCCATCGACAGCGCAAAAATAGGGATGCGCAGCAGATCCACCGGCAGTAAAGGGGATGTCTGCCGCAACTGACGGCGCACAAAGAAGTAACCAATCACCAGCAACGCCGCGATTTCAGCGGCAATCAGCAGCAGGCTTTGCCCTTGGGCAAAACCGCTAATGGCGGTGATCAGCAGGCCAAACGTCAGGGCATTCATCACCGCACTGGTAGGGTCAAAGCGCTGATTAGTGCTTTTCTGGCTGTTAGCTGGCAGGTATTTCATTCCCAGCATCAGTGCGACGATGCCTATCGGCAGGTTGATGGCAAAGAGCCACTGCCAGGAGGCCACGGATAAAATGGCGGCGGCGACAGTAGGCCCGGCGGCGGAAGAGAAGGCTACGATCAGCGAGTTTATCCCGATGCCTCGGCCAAGATAGCGTTGCGGATAGATAATGCGGATCAGAGCGGTGTTAACGCTCATAATCGCCGCGGCACCAAACCCTTGCAGCACGCGGGCAATCGTTAGTGTTAATAGCGAATCGGACAGTGCGCAGAATAGCGAGGTAATGCTGAATACCAGTAGACCAGCCTGATAGATACGGCGATAGCCAATCAGATCGCCCAAGGATGCCAGCGATAGCAACGAGATGGTGATCGCCAACTGATAGGCATTGACCACCCAGATCGAGCTGGCTGGGCTGGCGTTAAGATCGCGGGCGATGGTCGGCAAGGCCACGTTGGCGATCGCCCCGTCAAGCACCGAAACGGTAATGCCTAGCGCAATGGCCAGGATCGCTCCGTAGCGTTGCGGGACGGGTAAGCCGTCGGAATGAGCAAGCGTTGTCATGGAGGTATTTATTAAACAGGGGGAATATTGCAATGCTAATCATATTTCCCGCCGAATGCACCCGCCGTTTCTGTGCTAAATGTAAAAGTAGTGGGATGTCTGCCGCTAATCCCATCAATAATGGCGAATATTGCGCAACTTCCATTGCATGGGGTGAAATGTTCCGATTATACTGAAACTCTTGTTCAAATTTCCTAAAACAAAAATAGTTAAGTTAAGGTATTAACCATGGCTAACGCAGATCTAGACAAACAACCGGATTCCGTTTCATCAGTGCTGAAAGTGTTTGGCATCCTGCAGGCACTGGGTGATGAGCGCGAGATCGGCATTACCGAGCTTTCACAGCGGGTAATGATGTCCAAAAGTACCGTTTACCGTTTCCTGCAAACCATGAAGTCGCTGGGTTATGTCTCACAGGAAGGGGAGTCGGAGAAATATTCGCTGACCCTCAAGCTGTTTGAACTGGGTGCCAAATCGCTGCAAAACGTTGATTTGATCCGCAGCGCGGACATCCAGATGCGTGAACTGTCTAACCAGACGCGTGAGACCATCCACCTGGGGGCGCTGGATGAAGACAGCATCGTCTATATCCACAAAATCGACTCCATGTATAACCTGCGTATGTATTCACGCATCGGTCGCCGCAACCCGCTGCACAGTACTGCGATTGGTAAAGTCCTGCTAGCCTGGCGCGATCGCGGCGAAGTGGAAGAAATCCTGTCCCACGTCGAGTTTACCCGCAGCACTCCGCACACCATCGCCAGCGCTGCAGAGTTACTGCCGCTGTTGGATAAGGTACGTGAGCAGGGGTTTGGCGAAGATATCGAAGAACAGGAAGAAGGCTTGCGCTGCATCGCGGTGCCAGTGTTTGACCGTTTTGGCGTGGTGATCGCGGGCTTGAGCATCTCCTTCCCGACCATCCGCTTCTCCGAAGAAGGCAAAGAGGGCTACGTGGCGCAGTTGCATACCGCCGCTCGTCTGATTTCAGAGCAAATGGGTTATCACGACTATCCGTTTTAAGCCTGCCGTAGTTGTAGGGGGCCGAACATAGCTTCGCCCCTACGCTTTCTCGCCCAACCTTCGAAATATCCCCTCGGTTTATAAAATCCAACCGTCTGCTATTGGCCTATCTTGCACTCTTTGAACAAGTGACGTGGAACACCAGCAATGGCTGGACGAATAGCAAAGAGGTCACCAGAATCAGGGTATTCAGCCAGTTCTGCGGGCGTCATGGCATAGCGCGCCGTGGTGATGAATAAGGTTTCCAGACCTTCCCCGCCAAAGCAGCAACTGGTGGGGCGCGGCACGGGCATGGCGACGCGCTCGCTCAGGTTGCCGTTACTGTCGTAGCGCAGCAAACATCCTCCGTTGAACATACAGACCCACAATTCTCCGGCTCGATCCAGGGCGATACCATCGGGACGTCCCAGTTCTGCCGGGGTTTCGGCGAAGCACATTACGGCCTCCAGTTCCCCGTTGGGAGTGTATGCGGCCCGAAATATTGAACGTGCGATGGAATCGACAAAGAACAGCGTGTGGCCATCTTCCGACCAGGCCAGGCCATTAGGCAGCGCGATATTCCTCTGGATCGCTTGGGCGTTCAGTTCACCGTCATAGCGGTACAGCGCTCCGGCCTCACGGTTCGGCCCCTCGTGCATCAGGCCGGTGATAAAGCGCCCTTGCGGATCGCAGGCCCCGTCGTTGAACCGATAGCAGCCTTTGTTATGGGCAGCGGTAGAGTGCGTGCGGACCACGCCTTCCTTGGGATCCAGAATGGCAACCCGCGTATCTTCGGTGAAGATCAGATTGCCTCTATCCGTAAGGGCCAGGGCACCGATGCGCGCCGTCGATTGATAGACGGTTGCCACTCGTGCTTGCGGGGTCATGACGTTAATCTTGCCACCAGAGATATCGACGAAGTACAAAAGGCGGTTGTCTTTATCCCAGACTGGACTCTCGCCAAGGTCGGCACGGACTTCGGCGATCTTGTGCAGACGACACTCGTCACGCATCGCCAAACTCCTTGATGCGCGGCCAATTGTGGGCGACATCCTCCACGCTGGCACACTCAATTCGCGCCAGATCCGTAGGATAGGTTACGCCGGGGTTTTCACAAAAGCGGGTTGCAGTGAACTGGCCGTTGCTGGCGCGCAGGATAACGCCTGTGTCCTGGCATAACGAGCTGGCCAGATATAGCAAGCCCGGCACCACCCACTCGGGCTTTAGGTCTGTGGGTGGCTGTGTGATCCCCCACATGCGGGTCTTGGCTACTGGAGAGATGGCGTTGACCAGAATGCCGTCCGGTTTTCCTTCCATACTCAGAACATTCATGATGCCCACTTGGGCCATCTTGCCAGCGGCGTAGGCCGTCAGGCCTGGCTGCGCGTAGCGTTGATACATGGCACGGTCAGAGGTTGTCAGCACGATCCGTGGTGATGGGGAAAGCTTGAGATGTGCCCAGGCGTGCTTGCTCAACCAGATCGGCGTACGCACGTTGATGCCAAGGGAGCGCTCAAGGAATTCCTCTTCCTGTGTCTCAATGGGCTGATAGCCGACCCAACCCGCGTTGTGGATCAGGATATCCAGCGCGCCGAATTGCTCGATGGCCAGCGCCACGAGTTGTTGGCAGCCATCCTCGTTATCCAGGCGCCCGCTGTGGGTGATGAACGATCCACCGTCGACCTGCAAGGCATGTATCGCCTCGCTCATCATGTCTGGGTCAGTCCCGTCTCCGGTAAGGCTGGTTCCCAGGTCGCTAACGATTACCCGTGCGCCACGCTCCAAGAGGGCCTTGGCGTAAGCGTTCCCAAGCCCCCGGCCACCGCCAGTGACAATCGCTACCTTGTCTTTGAACGGCTCGTTTAAGCGTCGATCTGTCATCATGTACCTCCGTTTGGCAATAGCACGATGATGGAGCGACCACTCCTGAGTGTAAAATATCTTATTTGTACCGAAACAAGACTTATCAGGTTTCAATCAAGGGCGCCGATGCCATGGCATCTCGCACCTCATCGATCAGTTTGTCTCGAATAGGACAAGGCGAGTGCGGGTTCCAAGCCATCAGCAATTCCACATGCCGTAGTGCGTCTGGTGCATTGACCTGGATTGGCCGGAATACCACGTCTTTGCGACCCTCCTGCGCCAGCGACGCGGGCAACAGTGCAACGCCGAAGCCGCTGGCCACCAAAGCAACCAGAGTTTGCAGCTGCCGCGCCTGTTGGGCAATGCGTGGTATGAACCCTGCCGCTGCGCAAAGCTGAACCAGCTGGTCATGGAAGCCCTGGCCCAGGTGTCGTGGTGACGATACGAAGGCGTCATCTCGCAGTGCGGCCAGTGCAATGATCTCGTGGCACGCGAGAGGGTGTGTGGCTGGCAGGCCAATCATGATGGGTTCTCGCAGAATGGACTCGAAGCGCAGTTCCGGAGCCGTCCTGCCCGGTGGCCTCATGAAACCGAGCTCGGCGTGGCCATGTTCCAGTGCCTCGACCTGCTCTTGAGTCGTGGCCTCACGCATGGTGAAGGAGATGGCGGGGAATGCAGAGCGGAAGCGCTGCAATGCGCCTAGTAATGCGTCATAGGGGGCGATATTGATGAAGGTTAACGTGAGATGGCCTTCGATGCCTTGCGCTACTCGCCTGGTCTGTTCGACGCCTTCATCAAGCAGGCGCAACACCTTTCTTGCCGTTGCCAGAAAGTCGGTTCCAGCAGGCGTGAGCGACACGCTGCGATTGGTGCGTTCAAACAGCGGAGCGCCGATCTCATGTTCCAGCCGACGAATAGCCTGACTCAACGGGGGTTGTGCCATATGCAGCCGTTGCGCTGCGCGATTGAAGTGCAATTCCTCGGCGACGGCGATGAACTGATGTAGCAGGCGTGTTTCAATCATAATGGGCTCCACGGATCCTATTTGCTACACACTAATACTAATGAGATATCATTGGCAGTCCTGGTGAAAAAAAACCGGCGCCTGGGCGCCGGTTCAGTTGCAAATCCGTCTAGGGTTACCGGTGAGCCAGTTCCGCTTCGTCTTCGCTGTCCATAATGGTTTTGTCGGTCTGCTTCATCAGTTGGCTGGTGACGGTACCTGCGGTCATCGAACCACTAACGTTCAGCGCGGTGCGGCCCATGTCGATCAACGGTTCAACCGAAATCAGCAGGGCGACCAGAGTCACCGGCAGGCCCATCGCTGGCAGTACAATCAGTGCAGCGAAGGTCGCGCCGCCACCCACACCGGCAACGCCAGCTGAACTGACGGTAACAATGCCGACCAGCGTTGCGATCCACAGTGGATCCAGCGGGTTGATGCCCACGGTTGGCGCAACCATCACCGCCAGCATTGCCGGGTAGAGACCCGCGCAACCGTTCTGACCAATAGTGGCACCAAAGGAAGCCGAGAAGCTGGCAATCGACTCCGGCACGCCCAGACGGCGAGTCTGCGCTTCGACGTTCAGCGGGATGCTGGCAGCGCTGGAACGGCTGGTGAAGGCAAAGGTCAGCACCGGCCAAGCCTTGCGGAAGAATTTCAGTGGATTAACGCCGGTGAAGCTCAGCAGCAGGCCGTGAACCACGAACATGATCGCCAGACCAAGGTAAGACGCAACCACAAAGCTGCCCAGCTTGATAATGTCGTGGATATTGGAGCCAGCAACGACCTTGGTCATCAACGCCAGTACGCCGTAAGGAGTCAGTTTCATCACCAGACGGACCAGCTTCATCACCCAGGCTTGCAGGGTATCGATAGCTACCAGCACGCGCTGGCCTTTCGGTTGGTCATCTTTAAGCAGTTGCAGAGAAGCCACACCGAGGAAGGCAGCGAAAATCACCACGCTGATGATTGACGTTGGGTTAGCCCCGGTCAGATCGGCAAACGGGTTTTTCGGCACAAATGACAGGATCAATTGTGGCACACTCAGATCGGCCACTTTACCTGCGTAGTTGGTTTCGATCGCCGACAAACGAGCCGTTTCTTGTGTGCCCTGGACCAGACCCTCTGCGGTCAACCCGAACAGGTTGGTGACCAATACGCCCACCAATGCGGCGATCAGAGTGGTAAACAGCAGGGTACCAATGGTCAGGAAGCTGATTTTGCCCAGCGAAGAAGCGTTATGCAACTTGGCTACCGCGCTCAGGATAGAGGCGAAAACCAGCGGCATCACGATCATTTGCAGCAGCTGTACATAGCCGTTACCGACGATGTTAAACCAGCCGATGGACTCTTTCAGCACCGGGTTGTCCGAGCCGTATACCAGTTGCAGTGCCAAACCGAACACCACACCCAGTGCCAGGCCAACCAGCACTTTTTTAGCCAGGCTCCATTGCTTATGGCGGGTTTGCGCCAACAGCAAAAGGAGGGCGGCAAAAACCAGCACGTTTAATACGAGCGGTAGATTCATCCCCAGTTCTCCAATCTTGTTTTCTTATAATAAAAGGTGCCACGCACCGATGTAATGCGATGTAAATATCCTAACAGTTTGCGGTGCAGCGCACTTATATCCAAAAAGAATTTAATATAACTTTTGGCTTAAAATCGTTGATGTAATGAGCGGAAAGGTGGGGAAATAGACGATTTTTTGTGATCACAGTCGGATATTTTTTATTTGCTCAAAATACGACTGCAAGGGAAAGGTGTAATCCCCTTGCCAGTAGATGGCGAAAGCCACCAAAACTATACACAGTACCCGCTCCAGCTGGTTGCCTTTTTGTGAGTTCAATATCGGCAGGCAGAAGCGCCAGCGGCAGGGCCAAAGCAACGGCACGCCGGCAGGGGTGAGCATATCGGCCAGCAGGTGGCTGAAATAACCGATAATCATGGCGTGTAGCACGTCTGCGGGGATAGGCCAACCGCGCGGCACTTCTAGCTGAAATAGCCACATGCCGCCGACGATCGCCAGCAGGCTATGGGTGAAACCACGGTGGCCAAAGGCGCGTGAGATCGGGATTGCGATCCAGCGCAGGCGCTGGCCCAGGATGGATTTAGGGTGATCGATATCGGGTAATAGCGACGTCAGCAGCGCGGCAGGAATGATGTGCCACCAATCGCCAGAGGCGAGCACGGGAGTCACCTCCGCTTTCTTGGCAAAGATCGCGCAGGCAACAGAAAATATGAGATGTCCTTCCGCGGTCATGTTGCTATATTCCGGCCACTAAACTGTTAATTTATCCAGTATATGGGAATTTTTACAGTTACGGAAGCGGTTACCCTGTAACGATTTGTTAATTTTACGCCGTTTTACAAAGGGTTGAAACCTCATGCCTTACGAACGTGGGATACAGGCAGACTCATTATGTAGGGGCGCTGCATGCTGCGCCCGTGACGAGTTGGAATTAGCGAGCCAGCCAGCCGCCGTCTACTGCGAGCGTGTAGCCATTAACGTAGTCGGATGCTGCCGAGGCAAGGAACACGATCGGGCCCATCAAGTCATCCGGAGTGCCCCAGCGCCCTGCGGGGATGCGTTCGAGGATCTGCTGGCTGCGGTCTTCATCGGTACGCAGCTGTTGGGTGTTGTTGGTGGCCATATAGCCCGGTGCAATGGCGTTAACGTTAATCTGGTATTGTGCCCATTCATTGGCCAATAGCCGGGTGACGCCGAGTACTGCGCTTTTCGACGCGGTGTAAGACGGTACGCGAATGCCGCCCTGGAAAGAAAGCATCGAAGCAATATTGATAATTTTACCGCCACTGCCCTGGCTGATGAACTGTTTGGCCACCGCCTGTGCCATAAAGAACAGGGTCTTGATATTGACGTCCATCACCTCATCCCAGTCTTGTTCACTGAAATTCAGGGCGTCTTCGCGGCGGATAATCCCTGCGTTGTTCACCAGGATATCGATTCTGCCAAACGCCTCAACGGCGGCGGCTAGCAGAGAAGGGATGGCGTCGATATTGCCGAGATCGGCGTTCAGATTCAGGAATCGGCGCCCGGTCTGGGTGACTTTGCTCATGGTCTCAAGGGGCTGACTGCGGTTCACGCCGATAATATCGCAACCGGCCTGCGCCAACCCAATTGCAATGCCTTGCCCCAGGCCGGTATTGCAGCCGGTGATCAGCGCCACTTTGCCCGTTAAGTCGAAGGAATTCAAAATCATAGCTTTGCTCTCTTGCCGTGAGGGAAGAAAGCACCGGGCTTTCGATGGCAACCGCGTGGCAGTGACAGTGTCACCGATTCGCCCGGTGTTTTCTTTATGCAACTAGCATAATTTGAATGGTGTCTTAATTCAATAAAAATGAAATGGCGTTTTATTTATTTTGTGGTGCAGGGGAGGGAAAAGGGCACCGGCGGGGCCGATGCCGTCAAGATCAGGCTAGATGGGCGGCAGTCAACTGCTCGAGGCTTTGCAACTTAAGGTCGGCCAAGGCCCAGCGTGGATCCTGACTGTATTCGTGCGCAGGGATCACGATCGATTTCATACGCGCCGCTTTGGTGGCAATCATACCGTTGAAGGAGTCTTCCAGAGTAATACAGTGCTGTGGATCGCTGCCCAGGCGTTCTGCGGCGATCAGATAGACTTCTGGGTGCGGTTTGCTGTAGGGCAGGTATTCGGCCGAAACCAACTGATCGAAATAGCTCTCCAGATCGAACATCTTCAGCACCTGCTGCTGCATATGTAGCGGAGAGGCGGAGGCCAGCCCAATATTCAAATCCAGGCTACGGCACAGTTCCAGCGCTTGTTGCACCCCAGGCAGCAACGGGCGCTTTTCCCGTACCAACTCGATGGCCCGCTCGATAATGCGGCCAGCGACTTCCTCCTGAGAGGGTCCTTGCCACGGCATGGCCTGGAACCACATCCGCACCACCAGATCGATGCGTAAACCTAGCGTATCCGGAAGTTTGTGACGGTCAGACAGATCCAGCCCCAATGAGCTGAAGATGTCCATTTCCGCCTGTAACCACAGGGGTTCAGAGTCGATCAGTAGACCGTCCATATCAAAAATTGCGGTTGCTATGCGTTGCGAATAAGCCATTAACAATTAACTCCTGCAGCACCAGTAAAAGAAAATGTTTTCGCCACTCTATCATTTTTGTTCAGGCACCTGCACCCTTCGGGCCCGGGGTGTTTTCCCAAAGTACAGGATCTCTCTGGAACTGAGGGGGAAGATAAAGAAAACGGTGGGCGAGTTTCATTAACTACAGGTAGACTTAGCGCAACAACGGTTACGTCACTTACAAGGGGAACACATGACGTATCAACAGGCTGGGCGCGTTGCCATACTGAAACGCATTTTCGGATGGGTCGTTTTCATCCCGGCGTTACTTTCAACGCTGGTTTCACTGCTGGGTTTTGTTTATCAACACAGTGAGAAGTCCAGAGGGATCAACGCCGTGATGCTGGATTTTGTCCACGTCATGGTCGACATGGTGCGCTTCAATACGCCATTCCTGAATATTTTCTGGTACAACTCACCCGTACCGGACGTGGATAAGAGCCTGTTTAGCGGCGCTAATCTGATGTTTATCATTATCTATTTCCTGATTTTTGTCGGCCTGGCATTGCAGACTTCCGGTGCGCGCATGTCGCGTCAGGTGAAGTTTATCCGTGAAGGATTGGAAGATCAGATGATCCTGGAACAGGCCAAGGGCAGCGAAGGGCACACGCGTGCGCAATTGGAGGAGCGTGTGACGTTGCCGCACCACACCATTTTACTGCAATACTTCCCGCTCTATATCTTGCCGGTGGTGATCGCCGTAGTGGCTTATTTCGTGCTCAAGCTGCTAGGGCAAATGGCCGGAGTGGCGTAGATCTGTAATGGGCGCCACTTGCGGCGCCCATTATATTACAGCGTTTCTGGATGGAGCAGCTTGTCGATGGCCCGCTGTGCCATGACCAGATGTTGGCCGCCAAACAGGTTGCTGCGGTTGAGCAGGTAATAAAGCTGATACAGCGGCTGCCGTTCGATAAACCCGGCCTCAAGTGGCCACACGCTCTGATAGCCGTCATAAATCTGGGCGGGCAATTCAGGATAAAGCGGCAGCATCGCTAAATCACACTCTCTGTCGCCCCAGTAACAGGCTGGATCGAACAGCAAAGGCCCATCCGCGGCCTGAGCACAGTTGGCAGGCCACAGATCGCCATGCAGCAGGGAAGGCTGTGGCTGATGGTGTTGCAACCTCAGATATACCACGTCGATAATTTCGTCGATATCACCGAAGGTCATGCCCTTTTCCGCCGCCAGCTGTAGCTGCCAGCCGATGCGTTGCTCGGCAAAAAATTCCGCCCAGCGGCGTTGCCAGGCGTTGGGCTGCGGCGTGGTGGAAAGGTCGTTATCGAAGTCGAGACCGAACTGCGGTTGTTCGCTCCACTGGTGCAGGCGGGCCAGTTGTTGCCCGAGGCAGTGCGCTCCGTGCGCATCCAGCGGCTTAAGGGGTTGATACTCCAGCAGCAGGAAACTGTAATCGCGATCGCTGCCAACCCCATACACTTCGGGGACACGCACGGTCTTACTGCGTGCCAACAGCGCCAGTTGGTCTGCCTCTGCGGTGAATATCGGCAGCATTTCGCGGGCATCACATTTAACAAACACCTCGCTGTCACCGTAACTCACGCGCCACGCCGGGTGGATTTCTCCCCCGGGCAGTTCAGTCCTTTCGCGGATTTCTGCGCTGCCAAGATGTTCACTCAACAGACGGCTAACGGCTTGCCACATAGTAATCCCCTTCTGTGTTGCCTGCGATTTCATTAGGTTAGCGTCTTTCCTGCGGCGAAAACACGATGTGGCGCACAGCTGCGCCATCTATTGACGAAAATATCATCGCCGCGTGTCTGGTCAAAGTATATACGCTATTGATTAATTTAAGTACGCTTATGCTGAATGCTGCCTGGTTCAGGCTAACTTGCCGAGTTCCTTGTTACACGGAAAACGTCATAGTAGGGATTTTCCCCTCACCCCAACCCTCTCCCACAGGGCGAGGGAGCTGGTGCGGAGCCGTGGGCAGGTGCAGGAGTCAGTCTGCGGCATGTACAGTGCTCTCTGGCGAGGGAGCTGGTACGGAGCTTGGGTAGGTGCAGGAGTCAGTCTGTGGCACATTCTGTTCCCTCTCCTGGGGGAGAGGGTTAGGGTGAGGGCGGCTTAATGGTTTTTAACTACGGTGATTTCGTGACGTTGCACGGGTTTGAAGTGGCTATAGAGCAGGGCGATGACAAACAGCAGCGCCTGCACGATCACGATGCACGGCCCGGTTGCGCCGTCGATATGAAAACTGATTAACGTGCCCAGCACGCAGGAAAAAACCGAAGCGATGGTGGCGACGATCAGCATCCGGTTGAAACTGCGGCACAGGGTGAATGCAATGATCCCCGGTGCGATCAGCATCGCAATCACCAGGATCACCCCCACCGCCTGTAGCGAGGCAACAATGGTTAACGCCAGCAGGCAGAGTAAGCCGTAGTGCAGTAACTTCACCGGCAGACCAATGACGCGCGCATGGTTCGGATCGAAACAGTAAAGCATAAAGTCCTGGCGCTTGAGCAGTACGATCGCCAGCGTGATCCCGGCGATCCACAATGTTTGCTGTAGTTCACCGTCGGTGATCCCCAGCATATTGCCGAACAGGATATGGCTGAGGTGTTGATCGGTATCGATGCGGGCAAACAGCACCAGCCCAAAGGCAAACATGCCGGAGAAGACGATCCCCATCACCGTATCTTCCTTTACCCGGCTGTGTTCTTTCAGATAGCCCGTCGCGACCGCGCAGAAAATGCCGGAAAGAAATGCGCCAATCGCCAGTGGAATGCTGAACACAAAGGCCAACACAATGCCGGGAAGCACGGCGTGAGAAATGGCATCCCCCATCAGTGACCAGCCTTTCAACACCAGATAGCAAGACAGCACGGCGCAGACGACACCGGTGACGATAGCCGCGATGATGGCGCGTTGCATAAAGGGATAGGCGAACGGCTCTGAGAACCATTGCAACAGGAGTTCCATCAGTTGCCCTCCGGAGAGTTGCCACGGGTGACGCGGCGTTTTGAGGCTAACAGCCCGTGCTTCGGTGCGAACAGGAAGGCCGCCAGGAACACTAGTGTCTGCAGTGTGACGATCACGCCGCCGGTTGCACCGTCGACGAAGAAGCTGAGGTAGGCACCCAGTCCGCTGGTCAAGGCACCGATGGCGATGGCAATAATCACCAGCCGGCCAAAACGGTCGGTCAGCAGATAGGCGGTGGCACCGGGGGTTATCACCATGGCGATCACCAGAATGGCACCGACGGTTTGCAGCGCGGCCACGGTACAGGCGCTAAGCAGGGTAAAGAACAGGATCTTCAACTTTAGTGGCGAAAGCCCGATCGATACCGCGTGGTTTTCATCGAAAAATACCGCCAGCAGGTCTTTCCACACCAGGCATAAGATCAGTAACGAAACACCGATAATAATCTCCACCTGTAACACGTCTTCATCTGCGATACCGAGAATGTTGCCGAAGATGATTGACTGCACGTTCACCGAGGTTGGATTGAGCGAAATGATCAACAGGCCGACGGCGAAAAAGGTGGAGAAAATAAAGCCGATAATCGCATCTTCACGCAGGCGGGTAACGTGGCGTACCAATGTCATCGCCAGCGCGGCCAGCATGCCGGTGAAAAACGCACCAGCTGCATAGGGCAGACCGAGGGCATAGGCACCGGCCACGCCAGGCACCACGGAGTGGGAAAGCGCATCCCCCATCAACGACCAGCCTTTCAGCATCAGATACGCCGACAGAAAAGCGCAGGCCGCACCGACAATGGCGCTGACCCACATCGCCTTGACCATGTAGTTGTAGTTGAACGGTTGCAGCAGGATCTCGAGCATCAGGGGTTATTCTCCTTTTGCTGACTTTGCGCCGGAGGATCGCTCTTGGTATGACCATAAAACACCGCAGGGCGCTCGTCATCGGTGATTACCGTCACGGTGCGGGGATCGTTGTCATCGTGTAGATCGGGCCCGGAGAGGTTGATATGGCGCAATACGCCACCGAACGCCAGTTCCAGATTGCTTTGCGTGAACGTGGTCTCGAGCGGGCCGGCAGCAAGCACGGTACGATTAATCAGGATCACTCGATCGCAAAACTCCGGTACGCTGCCGAGGTTGTGGGTCGATACCAGGATCAGGTGCCCCTCATCGCGCAGCGAACGTAACAGCTCGATAATGGCGTTCTCGGTTTTGACATCCACGCCGGTAAAAGGCTCATCAAGCAGCAGCACCGTCCCCTGCTGAGCCAGGGCACGGGCCAGGAATACGCGCTTTTTCTGCCCGCCGGAAAGCTCGCCGATCTGTCGGCTACGTAGCTCACTCAAGCCTACGCGCTCCAGCGCCTTATCGACCCACAGGCGATCTTCCTTGGTAGGAATGCGCAGGAAGTTCATTTTGCCGTAGCGGCCCATCATCACCACGTCTTCCACCAGCACCGGGAAGTTCCAGTCAACCTCTTCGGTCTGCGGCACGTAGGCGATAATATTTTTCTTCAGCGCAGCGACAACCGGTTGCCCGCTCAGCGTCACCTGGCCGGATGTCGGTTTTACCAGGCCCATGATGCTTTTGAAGAGGGTCGATTTTCCGCTGCCGTTAACCCCCACCAGCGCACAGATCGAGCCACCGCTAAGGGTAAAACTGGCGTTATGGATCGCGGTATGGCCGTTGTTATAGGTGACCGATACGTCATCCACGCTAAGTTCGGGGCGGATAAAGGTCTCTACACTCATTGATTGAATCCTTTGGCGATGGTTTGCACGGTGGCATTGAGCAGATCGATATAGGTGGGCACCGGCCCGTCGGCGGCAGAAAGCGAATCGACGTACAGCACGCCGCCGTATTGCGCGCCGGTTTCTTTGGCCACCTGCTTGGCCGGTTTATCCGAAATGGTGCTTTCGCTGAACACTACCGGAATGTGGTTGGCCCGCACGGTATCAATCACCCGACGCACCTGCTGCGGTGAGCCCTGTTCGTCGGCATTGATCGGCCACAGGTAGACTTCTTGCAACTGATAGTCTTTGGCCAGATAACTAAAGGCGCCTTCGCTGGTTACCAGCCAGCGCTGGGCTGCCGGAATACGCGACAAACGCTCGCGTAGCGGGGCATCCAGCGCCGCGATTTTTTCAGCGTAGGCTTTGGCATTGCGGTTATAGGTTTCGGCGTTATCAGGATCGTGCTGTACCAGCGCTTTGCGGATGTTCTCGATGTAGATCAGCGCATTGCTTGGCGACATCCAGGCATGGGGGTTTGGATTACCGTTATACGGGCCCTCGTGGATCGGCAGCGGGGTGATCCCTTCGGTCACCACGGCGGCGGGCACCTGTTTGATATTTTCGAAGAAGCGTTGGAACCAGCGCTCCAGGTTCATCCCGTTCCATAAAATCAGATCGGCGTGCTGTGCCTTAACGATATCGCGCGGCGTGGGCTGATAGTCGTGGATTTCCGCCCCAGGCTTGGTGATGGACTCTACCACGGCGGCGTCGCCTGCCACGTTCTGGGCGATATCCTGGATAATGGTGAAGGTTGTCACCACGCGCAGTTTTTCTTTTGCCAAAGCCGGTTGGCTCACAGCAATAACGCTGAGGCATACGCAGAGCAGGGCAAGGGGGCGAAAGTGGGACAAACTAAAACGACGACGAGTAAATACGTTGTTTTTCATTAGCATGATGACGTCTCCTTATTCAAATGAAAATGATTATCAATATCAATTGAGCGGAAGTCAAGCATCACCAAGCTTTGCCAAGGGGTTATTTTGTTGTTAATGAAATAGTACCGCCGTGTGAGTTATAACATTTTATGTATCGGGATGTAACCGCTTAAAGTAGTCACTGCCTGTGACTATCTCCACTTCGGGTTTTGCCCCCAATGCCACCTCGCCCAAGCCTTGTGCCAACTGTTTGACATCTTCTTGATTTAAGGGCGTTGTTAGCGAAAAACTGTTGATCCCTAGCTCATGAGGAACGCCATTGCTGTCGCTGAGCATGGTGGAAAAACCGGCCAGCGTCATTTGTCCGGTTAATTTAGCTAAATCGGTTAAGCTCTGTTCCGGATAGGTGAAAGACACCACAAATCCTATGGACGAAGATTGACTCATAAATCACCTCTTGGTATATGGATAGCCTGAGAATAGACCAAAAAAGTTATGCAGGTATCCTTACCAGTTGTATATGCTACGCAACTCATTGAAAGGAGTGAGGGATTCTGTGAAAACAAAAATAGGTTGCCTGATGGCAATCGTACTATTAGCCGGTTGTGCGAAAGATCCGCAAACTACCGGCAACCAGGCAGGCAGTGGCACTTCGGGCGGTTGGCTAAAAACCCCACCGCAAACACCAAGCAACCGTACCGGGACACCGGTCGCTTATAACGATTATATTCGTCAGGCCGCCAGCAACTATGGCGTCGACGAAACGCTGATTAAGGCGATCATTCAGGTGGAGTCCGGGTTTAACCCGAATGTGGTCAGCACCTCGAATGCCGTGGGGCTCATGCAGCTGAAAGCCTCAACCGCTGGACGCGATGCTTACCGTATGAAGGGAAAGAACGGGCAGCCAAGTTCACGCGAGTTGAAGGATCCGGCGGTCAATATTGATCTGGGAACAGCCTATATCAATATTCTTCAAAGCCAGCAGCTAGCCGGGATCACCAATCCACAAACGTTACGCTATGCCACCATCGTTTCCTATGTGAACGGGGCAGGCGCGATGTTACGGACCTTCTCATCAGATAAACGTGTGGCGGTTAACCGCATCAATCAGATGAGCCCGGACGAGTTTTATCAGCATATCCAGAAGAAGCACCCGGCACCGCAAGCGCCGCGTTACTTGTGGAAGGTTACCACTGCTTATCAAGCGATGGCCGACTAGCCTCAGATTACCTACAGCCGGCCCCAATAAAGGGCCGGTTTGGCTATTTCTTGCCGGTAAAAATGTGCTCCATATCCCATTTCCGCTGTTCTCCCGCCTTTTGAACTAAAAAACCGCACAAATTGTTAATTTTACATTAACAAAGAAAACTTTACGTTCAATCAAATAGTTACCGGTAACATTGCTGCCAAAGCTCACATTCTGACCTTCAAAAAATAAACAATTACGTAACAATATATGTTTAAACTCCGTATAGACCGCGAGGTTGAGGTTAAATAGTTGTGATTTTTTTTGGAAGGAATGTGCTATGTCGAACGATAAAACCAACAACTCCCGGCGTGATTTCTTGCTGAAGTCGATGACGCTGATCCCCGCAGCCGTTATCGGTGGCAGCGGTGTGAGTGCCCTGACGGCGCCCACACCCGCGCTTGCCGCTAGCGATACTCCCAAGCAGGCAGAGTATCAACCGACCTTCTTTACCCCCGAAGAGTGGGCCTTTGTTCAGGCGGCGGTCGCGCGATTGATCCCTGCGGACGAGCGCGGCCCGGGCGCTTTGGAAGCAGGCGTGCCGGAGTTTATCGATCGGCAGATGAATACGCCTTATGCCACCGGTTCAATCTGGTACATGCAAGGGCCGTTCAATCCAGATGTCGCACCGGAAATGGGTTATCAACTGCCGTTGGTGCCGAAACAGATTTATAACCTGGGTATCAGCGACGCGGATGCCTACAGCAAGAAAACGGCAGGTAAAGTATTCGCCGAGCTGGATGGCGCACAACAGGATACGCTGTTGCAGAAATTTGAATCCGGTGAGGCCGAGTTTGTGCAACTGCCTGCCAAGCTGTTCTTCTCTTACCTGTTGCAAAACACCCGTGAAGGTTTTTTCAGCGATCCAATCCATGGCGGTAACAAAGAAATGGTGGGATGGAAGCTGATTAATTTTCCGGGCGCGCGCGCCGACTTTATGGACTGGGTTGAGCGAGGGGAACGTTATCCCTTCCCACCGGTATCGATTCGTGGGGAGAGGGGGTAATTATGGCAACGGTAATGAAGAAGCAGGATGTGGTGATCGTCGGTTTTGGTTGGGTTGGTGCCATTATGGCCAAGGAGTTGACCGAGGCCGGGCTGAACGTGGTGGCGCTTGAGCGTGGCCCGATGCGCGATACCTACCCAGACGGTTCCTACCCGCAAGTGATCGATGAACTGACCTATAATATCCGCCGCAAGCTGTTCCAGGACCTTTCCAAAAGTACCGTGACCATCCGTCACAACACCAGCCAAACCGCAGTGCCTTATCGCCAGTTGGCGGCTTTCCTGCCGGGCACCGGCGTGGGCGGAGCTGGGCTGCACTGGTCTGGCGTGCATTTCCGTGTCGATCCTATCGAGCTGCGTATGCGCAGCCATTATGAAGAACGCTACGGAAAAAGCTTTATTCCAAAAGACATGACGATCCAGGATTTTGGGGTGAGCTACGACGAGCTGGAGCCGTTCTTCGATAAGGCCGAGAAGGTATTCGGCACCTCAGGCACTGCCTGGTCGGTGAAGGGGCAGTTGGTGGGTAAAGACAAAGGCGGAAACCCCTTTGCACCAGACCGTTCCGACCATTTCCCTCTGCCAGCGCAGAAAAACACCTTCTCCGCTCAATTGTTTGAAAAGGCCGCGCGTGAGGTGGGTTATCACCCTTACAATCTGCCCTCCGCCAATACCTCAGATTCTTATACCAACCCCTATGGCGCGCAGATGGGGCCTTGTAACTTCTGCGGTTATTGCAGCGGCTATGCCTGCTACATGTATTCCAAGGCGTCGCCGAACGTCAATATCTTGCCAGCACTGCGGATGGAGAAGCGCTTTGAGCTGCGCACCAACGCTAACGTGCTGAAAGTTAACCTGACCGCTGACAAAAGCCGGGCGACCGGGGTCAACTATATCGATGCCCAGGGGCGCGAGATTGAACAACCTGCCGATCTGGTGATCCTAGGTGCCTTCCAGTTCCACAATGTGCATCTGATGCTGCTCTCCGGTATTGGCAAACCTTACGATCCACAGACCGGCGAAGGGGTGGTTGGGCGTAATTTTGCCTACCAGAACATGACTACCATCAAAGCGTTCTTTGATAAGGACGTCCACACCAACCCGTTTATTGGCGCGGGCGGTAACGGCGTCGGCGTGGATGATTTCAACGCGGATAACTTTGACCACGGCAAAGAGGGCTTTGTCGGTGGCTCACCGTTCTGGGTCAACCAGGCGGGTACCAAACCGATCTCCGGCCTGCCAACGCCTCCTGGCACTCCAGCCTGGGGCAGTAAGTGGAAAGCTGCGGTGGCGGATGCCTATACGCACCATGTCTCTATGGATGCGCATGGCGCGCACCAGTCCTATCGTAGCAACTACCTCGATCTCGATCCGACCTACAAGAACGTCTTTGGCCAACCGCTGCTACGCATGACCTTCGACTGGCAGGAAAACGACATCAAGATGGCGCAGTTTATGTTTAACAAGATGGCCCCGATCGCCAAGGCGATGAACCCGAAACTGATTTCCGGCAGCCCGAAAAACGCCAACAGCCATTTCGATACCACCAGCTACCAAACTACGCATATGAACGGCGGTGCGGTGATGGGAGAAGATCCCAAGACCAGCGCGGTAAACCGTTATCTGCAAAGCTGGGACGTGCATAACGTGTTCTCGATCGGCGCATCGGCCTTCCCGCAGGGGCTAGGCTACAACCCGACCGGCACCGTTGCCGCGTTGGCCTACTGGTCTGCCCGCGCCATTCGCGAGCAGTATTTGAAAAACCCAGGCCCATTGGTGCAGGCATGAGGATGCGAGTGTTGACTGCTCCCCGCCCTAAAGGGCGAGGACTCCCACTTCACAGAGCCGAACCTAAGCCGCGTGCTGCGATTCAGGATTTACAGGCTCTCCGTGGGCTAACACTGCCAGCCCGGCAGCTTTGATATTGCGCGCCGCGTTGATATCTCGATCATGCTCAGCACCGCACTCAGGGCAGTGCCAGTTTCGAACATCAAGTGGCATTTTTTCCATGATGAAGCCGCAACAGCTACAGCGTTTTGACGACGGGAAAAACTGATCTATGGCAACGACAGAACGTCCAGACTCTTTCGCCTTGTACTGTAGCTGCCGCACAAATTCACCCCATCCGGCATCGGATATCGCTTTCGACAGTTTGGGATTACGGATCATGTTTTTCACTTTCAGGGATTCAACGCAAACAACTTGGTTCTCGTTTATCAGTTTGCGGGACAACTTATGCAGGCTGTCCATTCGGCAATCAGCAATTTTAGCGTGGAGCTTTGCGACTTTTAATCTTGCTTTAGCACGGTTCCTTGAACCTTTTTGCTTCTTGCTCAATCGGCGCTGTAACAACGCTAAACGTTTCGCGTACTTCGCCGTGTGGCGGGGATTGCCGGTTTTAAATCCGCTATCTGTGACGAACAAATCTTTTAAACCCATATCAATGCCCGTCATTTTTGCGGTAACAGGCAGTGATTTTGATTCAAATTCGCACAAGCAGGACACGAAATATCGACCTGATGCGTCTTTGGAAATGGTGACGGTTGAAGGTGTCGAGGGGAGTTCACGACTCCAGCGAACATGGAGTGGCGTTGTGCTTTTAGCCATGTACAGCGTGCCGTTACGGTATTTAAAGGCACTCGCCGTAAATTCAGCAGATTGTTTGTGGTGTTTGCTTTTGAATGCTGGGTACCTGGCACGCCCCGCAAAGAAGTTAGAAAAGGCGGTCTGTTGGTGGCGAAGAGTCTGCTGTAACGGGACGCAGGAAACATCATTCAGCCAGGTCAATTCAGGCTCTTTTTTTAGGGCGGTTAGTCGGGCATTGGCCTGAATGTAGCCGATCTTCTCCTGCCGTTCGCGGTACGCATCAGTTCGCCAGCGAAGAACTGAATTGTAGACAAAACGCACACAGCCGAAGGTGTGAGCTAAAAACTCAATCTGATCCTGTGTTGGATAAAACCGATATTTGTAGGCGCGTTTCATATGTACAAAATTACAGGAGTTATAGTGAAAAGACAAAAAGAAGTTAGCTTGAAAACCGCCTCCTTTCCTCCCCGGCCTAAAGGCCGAGGTTTCCCGGAGGCAATCTGATGAAAGCTTTGGTTCCCGCACTGGTTCTCAGTGCACTGAGTTTTTCCGTATTGGCGCAAGACGCGACGGTCAGCAGCGAATTGCTCAAACGCGGTGAATATCTGGCACGTGCCGGTGACTGTGTGGCCTGCCACACCAATGGCAAAAGCGGCGTGCCCTTTGCTGGTGGTTTGGCGATGGAAACGCCGATTGGCACTATCTATTCCACCAACATCACCCCGGACAAAACCACCGGCATTGGCGATTACAGTTTTGAAGATTTCGACAATGCGGTACGCAAAGGCGTCGCCAAGAGCGGCAGCACCCTGTACCCGGCGATGCCTTATCCTTCGTTTGCGCTGGTGAAAGAGGAGGATATGCGTGCCATGTATGCCTATTTCATGCACGGCGTGCAGCCAGTCGAACAAGCGAACCAAGACTCCGATATTCCCTGGCCGCTGTCCATGCGTTGGCCACTGCACATCTGGCGTTCGATGTTTGCACCAACACCGGCCGATTTTGCGGCCAATGCCAACGCCGATCCGGTTATCGAACGTGGCCGCTATCTGGTCGAAGGGTTGGGGCACTGTGGTGCATGCCATACGCCGCGTAGCCTGACCATGCAAGAGAAGGCGTTGAGCAATACGGAAGGGGATGATTACCTGTCCGGCAGCAACGCGCCGATCGACGGTTGGGTGGCATCCAGCCTGCGTGGCGACAATAAAGATGGTCTAGGTACCTGGAGCGAGAGTGAACTGACCGAGTTCCTGAAAACTGGCCGTAACGATAAGTCGGTGGTATTTGGTGGCATGAGCGACGTGGTCGAACATAGCCTGCAATATCTCAGCGATGAGGATTTGAGCGCGATTGCCCGCTATCTGAAAACCTTGCCGCCGAAAGACGGTAAACAGCAGGCCGCCCCGGTTGAAGACAGCGTCGCCAAAGATTTGTGGCGTGGTAACGACAGCAAGCCCGGCGCCGCGCTGTATGTCGATAACTGTGCCGCTTGCCATCGTACCGATGGAGTTGGTTACAAGCGTGCCTTCCCGGCGCTGAAGGGCAACCCGGTGGTGCAGACCGAAGACGCGACCTCGCTGATCCACATTGTGCTGGTCGGCAATACTACGCCAGCGGTGAAAGGGGCGGTTTCCAACCTCACCATGCCGCCGTTTGGCTGGCGCTTGAACGACCAGCAGGTAGCGGACGTGGTGAATTTTATCCGTTCCAGTTGGGGTAACAACGCCAAAGCTATCAGCGCCTCCGATGTGGCTGACGTGCGTAAGGATCGTTCAATAATTCGCGATGAGAAGGCGATGGGCAGCTCTGCTGTCCCAGAGCCAGTGGGTGCCAAGTAATCTTCCCAAGGGCCTCGTTCGAGGCCCTTTAATTATCTTAATTATCCTTAAATAAGTTAGATTTGTTAATCATTTCACAGTGTGTGATTTTTAATCACCTTTAACGGTGCATTCCTGGGGTTTTAAACTATTTGATCTGATATTGTTATCTTTCTGCGAGATATTACACTTCATATTTGTGCTATGTCACTGTTATTGATTGGATTATTGTGATTTCATTTATTGGTGAATAAAAATTTCATTAATGTTATTAATGTTAATCGCAAGGGAGCGTTGAAACCAAAGGGAGGCTATGGGCGTGATGGTAATAGTTTTATTGATGGTGGTGTACATTTCCATCGCTTTTGAGGTTGATAGACGTAAGCGCATCTGTATTAGTCTTGGTCGAAAATATACCTACAGAAAGCGCATCAAGTTCAAAAGGAAATGTGCGAGGTTAATCGATACGCTGCTTTTCCGAACATGATGTGTTGTGGTTTGCCATCTTTGGCAAAAAAAGCAAATTTCATCAGGTGAAATGCCCCGGAAAAGTGGGGCATTTTAGATGGATGACCAAGTAGCCGCAGCGATTTGGCACCGTCAATGCCTGTTAACAGTCTGCACCGTTATCGATCTCGTCAACATGTCGATCTACACCCCGTGAGCGGACCCACGCTTTTGTGATCCTGACGATAAAAAGTATCAAATCCGCTGTATGCATTCAGGGGCGGCTTTAGTATGGTCTTGGTTTGAGCATTCGCCAAAGGACATTGCCATGGAAAAAATCGACCTGCATATGCATTCCAACTACAGCGATGATGCAGACTTCCCGGTTGAGACGGTGATTGCACGCTGCCTGGCCAACGGCATCAGTACGTTGGCGGTGACCGACCATAATAATGCCAACTCGGTGCCGGAAGCCAAGGCGCTGGCATCGTCCAGCCTCAATGTCCTGTCTGGTATCGAGATCGACTGCACCTTCGCTGGGCGCAACTTCCACCTGTTGGGCTATGGGTTTACCCCCAGCAATGACTTTGTTGAAATCTATAACAATTTCAGTGCCATTCAACGGGAACTGACGCCGCAAAAGTTTGCCAAGCTGCGTGGAGTGAAATTCCATCTGGATGAGCAACGCCTGGAGCAGGTATGCGGTGGCGCTATCCCGCAGGAAGAGCAGATGGGCGAGGTGATACTCGAAGACCCACGTAATGATGGGCATCCGTTGCTGATGCCTTATCGCCCCGGTGGTGAAAGAGCTGATATGCCGTTAATCAACTTCTACTGGGATTTCTTTGGCCCAGGGAAGGTGTGCTATATGCCGGTTACCTATCCCGCCATGAGCCGCATGGTGGAGGTGATCCGCCATAATGGGGGGATCCCGATCCTGGCGCATATCGGTGCCAACGTTAAACAGGACCATACCCAAATCATCGATGAAATGTTGAAGATTGGTGTGATGGGGGTCGAGGTGTTCTCAAGCTATCATTCACCTGAATTGGCCAGCCAGCTGTATGAGTTTACCGTTGGTCGTTCAGCTTTTGTTACCTGCGGCAGCGACTTCCATGGGCGTAATAAGCCAAAAATAGAAGTAGGGCAATGTGCTTACGGCCCGCAGCATATCGGCGAAATACACCGGTTTGTGGCCGCCGCCAGCGCCTAGACATTGTTTCATTCCATATGGCTCGTGAGCGGCATCGGCTGCTCACGAAGCGCGCAGTTAACCGCCGAAATATAGACCATTCCAGAGATTTTCTTTATCCTTTGCCGTCCTTTTATCAGGTAGGTGAACTTCTACCCTATGGATTTCAAGTTGCAGCTAGGCGACAAGCTTACTCATCCCCAGGAGCTTACTTTTGTAAGTGACTGGGGTGAGTAAGTGCAGGTAACAACGCTGCAATTTGAAAGACGACGGGTATTTCTCGCCATTAATATCCTGTTTTACATAAACATTCTACGGAGAAGGGAGTTTCCGTCGGGCGCAATCGTTGGCGCTGTAGATTAAGGTAAGCTGTCTCATGAGTACGATTTCTCCAGATCAGGGCAGGTTGGCCATTGCTCAACCTGCCAAATGGAACAAGACCGACACCGTCTGGATGTTCGGGCTTTACGCCACGGCCGTGGGTGCCGGCACCTTGTTTCTGCCGATCAATGCCGGTCTGAATGGCCCGCTGGTGCTGCTATTGATGGCACTGTTCGCCTTCCCTCTGACCTATTTACCCCATCTGGCGCTAACCCGCTTTGTTCTTTCCGGCTCCAGCCGTGATGGCAACATTCAGGACGTGGTGGTTGAGCATTTCGGCGTGTTAGCCGGTAAGATCATTATGGTGCTGTATCTGATGGCGTTTTTCCCCATCGTGCTGGTCTACAGTATTTCCATCACCAACGCGTTGGACAGCTTCCTGACTCACCAATTTCACTTCGCCCCGGTACCCCGCATCTGGCTGAGTTTGGCGGTGGTGGTGGTGCTCAATCTGGTGCTGTTGCGTGGAAAGGATACGATCGTGGCCGCGATGGGCGTTCTGGTATTCCCATTGCTGGTGTTTCTGATGGGGATTTCGCTGTATCTGGTACCCACCTGGCAGACCGAGAACTTTGTCAGTGGTTTGGCCAATACCCAATTTGACAGCCCCGAGCTGTGGCATTCGCTGTGGTTGGCGGTCCCGGTGATGGTATTTTCCTTTAGCCATGCGCCGATCATTTCGTCGTTCGCTTCCACCCAGAACAGCTTATACGGTGACAAGGCCGAGCGCCGTTGTGCGCGGATTATGCGTTACAGCTACCTGCTGATTTGCGTCACCGTGTTGTTCTTCGTGTTCAGCTGCGTGCTGAGCCTTTCGCACCAGGAGATGGAGCAGGCGAAAGCGCAGAACATCACGGTGTTGACCACTTTGGCCAACAAGTTCTCCAACCCGCTGATAGCTTATCTTGGGCCGGTGATGGCGATGTTGGCGATGGCAAAGTCCTATCTTGGCACTTCATTAGGCGTAACCGAAGGGGCAACCAGCCTGATTGATGGGCTAACACGTGCCGTTGGCAAACCGCTCAGTGCCGTGACGACCCATCGTATCTCTGGCGTGGTGCTGTTTTTGCTGACCTGGGCGGCCACCGTCTGGAATCCGAGCGCCTTGCATATCATTGAAACTATCAGCGGTCCGCTAATTGCGGTGATCCTGTTTATTTTGCCGATGTATGCGGTGCGCGCGGTTCCGGCTATGCGCCGTTATCGTGCCTTGAGTAATGTCTTTGTACTGGTGATGGGGCTGATTGCGCTTTCCGCTTTAGTTTACGGTTTGGCATAGAGATCAAATTGGCCCCGCGACTGCGGGGCCGGTTGGGTCAGGCAACAGGCACGTAGGTAGAGATCAGCTCCAACACGCCGTTGATAATAAACTGTACGCCCATACACACCAGCAGGAAGCCCATCAGGCGCGAAATGGCCTCGATACCGCTTTCGCCAACCAGTTTCATGATCGCCGTGGAACTGCGTAAACAGACCCACAGAATGATCGCTATCGACAGGAAAATGGCCACCGGTGCGGCCAGCAGCACCCAGTGGGCAAAGCCCAGCGTATTTTCGTGGACGCTGGATGCGGTGCTGATGATCATGGCGATAGTCCCCGGCCCGGCGGTACTTGGCATGGCCAGTGGGACAAAGGCGATATTGGCCGAGGTTTTCTTGTGCAGTTCTCTGCTTTTGGATTCTACCTCTGGTGCTTCATCGGCACTTTGCTGCGGAAACAACATGCGAAAACCGATAAAGGCGACAATCAAACCCCCGGCGATCCGCAGGCCGGGGATGGAAATCCCAAAGGTGCTCATCACTAGCTGACCGGCATAGAACGCCACCGTCATGATGCTGAACACGTAGACCGAAGCCATCAGCGACTGATGGTTGCGCTCTTCGTTGGTCATATTTCCCGACAGACCAAGCAGCAACGCCACGGTGGTAAGCGGATTGGCCAGTGGCAACAGTAGGGCTAGCCCCAGCCCTATGGCCTGAAACAACTGCAGAATACTCGACATAAAACAAACCCCAGCATGAGAATGAAATGGGGGCGCAGTCACTACGCCCAAAAAGTATTGTGACTATCAGCGTCAGACCAGACGCTCAATTTTTCTGTGTCGCCATACCAACCTATAAAACGTTGTCTGCAATGCCAGCATTGTTAAATAGGCGATAGGGAACGCCATCCACACCCCCTCTAATCCGAAGTGATTGCTGAGCAGATAGGCCGCTGGCAACTGTACGGCCACGATGCAGAGAATGGAGATTGTCACCGGTACCAACACCACGCCGCTGGCGCGCATGATGCCGCCAACAATCGCCTGGAAACCAAATACCAGCATGCTCCAAAGCATGATATGCAATAAATGCTCCGCTTCTGCCAATACTACCGGGCTGGTCAGGAACAAGCCCAGCAGCCAATGTGACAACAGATAGACCAGAATAATCAACGAACCGGTCAGCCAGAGGTTGATATACAACCCGGTACGCAGGATGGGGGCAATGCGTTCGGTTTTGCCAGCGCCGATAGCCTGAGCACCCAAAATAGAGGCGGTGATGGCAATCGACAGGGCAGGGAATTGTACATAGTTAACGATCTGTGTCACTGCGCCGTAGGCTGCCGTAGCATCCGAACCGTGGCGGTTGACCAACGTCAGGATGATCAGTTCAGAGATAGAAATTACCACCATTTGTAAACCGGTGGGCAAGCCAATACGTAACACTTTGCGCAGCACCACCGTATCCAGCTTGAGCGCGGCCAGCATGGCTCGGTCAGGGGCTAGCACATGTTTTTTGCGGCGCAGGCGCAATGTCAGATACACCATCGCCAGTGCGTTACCGACCATACCCGCCAGAGCCGCGCTCTGTATGCCCATGGGGGCAAAGCCCAGCCAGCCACGGATCAGGGCCGGGGTGAGCAGCAAGCCGACGATGGTAGACAGCAGCAGGGCCAAGAGTGGCGAGACCGTGTCGCTGACGCCGCGCAGCAACTGGGTGAACAACACAAATACCAGCAGTAACGGCATAATCAGCATCATGATACGGGCGTAAGAGACCGCCTCTTCCAGCACGTCAGCTGGTGTGCCTAGCGCTTGTAGCGCCTGGCGGGCAAACAGGCTGCCAAATACCGCCGCCAGTAAGCCAAGCGTCACGCCCAGCATCAAGGCCGTACCGGCAATGGTTTTGACTTTTTCTGGTTCATTCGCGCCCCATGCCTGCCCAATCAGCACCGAGGCACCGGCACCAACGCCAATCACCAGTGAGATAAAGAAGAACACTACAGGGAACATACCGGAGATGGCGGCCAGCGCATGGGTGCCGAGCATCTGGCCGATATAGATGCCGTTCAGCGTGCCTGAAAATCCTTGCAGGAAGTTGGACAGCACCATGGGCACTAAAAAGATCAGATAGATGCGCCAAAGCGGTGGCTGCTTGTGCTGCGGACGGGTTTGCATTTAATCGTTTTTCCTGCGCTTTAAAGGCGTGTAAAGAGCTCCAGTGATACTGAGACTCATAGGTAGGGGCACCGCAATCACTGGGGGAATGCATCCCGAGTCATCCAGGCCAGATGCACCTGAATATCGGCAGGCCAGTGCGCAATTCGCTCGGCAAACAGTTTACCATCGTGGCCAAACAGCGCGCGTGTGGCCTCTTCATAGCCTGGCAAAGCACCGGCGATGGCGCTCATAAAGCGGTAGCTGTTCTCTTTGATACGGCGCTCATTGTCTTGCTCGATCGTAGTACGCCGGGCTTCATCAACCAGGCGACGTAGTGCCGCAGAGGCTCCACCACGCTGTTGTGCCAGCCATTCCCAATGACGGGGCAGGAGGGTCACTTCGCGGGCTACTACGCCGAGCTTGGGCCGACCAACCGAGGGCTGAGCTGCCGGTTCGCTGTCAAGCTCAGCGACATCGCCACCAGGCTGAGGGCAAACGTATCCTGCTGGCCAAGGGTAATCCACCTGGGAACCGGTGGCATCATCAAACACTAACAACCCACCGGCAGTAAGATCCATCGCAGCAAGCGCCTGAGCGACATCGGCATAAGACCCGGCAGCCACTCGTTGATGCTGCAAGAAGGCGGTGCAGCTTGGCGTACTGATAGTTTTCATGTGTTTTATACCCGGGTTAAATTGTTTTACCCGGGTAATTTGGCTGAGTTATCGTGGTAAGTCAAGTGCGATCAATTATGCAGCAGGGTAAACTGCGCTTTATTTATCCTCCACAGTTTTAATGTTACTATTCGCAAGGCTGTGAACAGCCACTGGAGGTTCGCGTGTTACTAACGGACCAAGTTGTGCGTCAATCTGGCAATTGTGGGCGAGATATGACGCATAACTGACTCAACACTAACCAAAATATCTGTACTGCATGTGATCTGTCGTGTGGGTCACCACTGTAGATAAGGAATTATGAATGCCTGTTATTACTCTTCCTGACGGAAGTCAGCGTCAATACGACCATGCCGTTTCCCCGATGGATGTTGCCCGTGATATTGGCCCTGGCCTTGCCAAAGCCTGTATCGCCGGCCGCGTTAACGGTGAACTGGTCGATGCCAACGATGCCATCGAAGCCGATGCACAGCTGGCCATCATTACCATCAAAGATGCCGAAGGCCTGGAAATCATGCGCCACTCCTGTGCGCACCTGCTGGGTCATGCGATCAAACAGCTGTGGCCAGACACCAAAATGGCCATTGGTCCGGTGATCGACAACGGTTTTTACTATGATGTTGACCTCGACCATACCCTAACGCAGGAAGATCTGGATCTGCTGGAGAAGCGGATGCATGAATTGGCCGACAAAGATTATGACGTCATCAAGAAAACAGTGAGCTGGCAGGAAGCCCGCGACACCTTCGCAGCCCGTGGCGAAAGCTACAAGGTGGCGATTCTGGATGAAAATATCAGCCATGACGATCGCCCAGGCCTGTATCATCACGAAGAATACGTGGATATGTGCCGTGGCCCGCATGTGCCGAATATGCGTTTCTGCCACCATTTCAAACTGCAGAAAACCTCCGGTGCCTACTGGCGTGGCGACAGCAAAAACAAAATGCTGCAACGTATCTACGGCACTGCCTGGGCAGACAAGAAGCAGCTGAACGCCTACCTGCAACGCCTGGAAGAAGCGGCCAAGCGTGACCATCGCAAGATCGGCAAGCAGCTCGACCTGTATCATATGCAGGAAGAAGCCCCTGGCATGGTGTTCTGGCATAACGACGGCTGGACCATCTTCCGCGAACTGGAAGCCTTTGTGCGCATGAAGCTCAAAGAGCACCAGTATCAGGAAGTGAAAGGGCCGTTCATGATGGACCGTGTGCTGTGGGAAAAAACCGGCCACTGGGAAAACTACAAAGACGCCATGTTCACCACTTCTTCAGAGAACCGTGAATATTGCATCAAGCCGATGAACTGCCCGGGCCACGTGCAGATCTTCAACCAGGGCCTGAAGTCTTACCGTGATCTGCCGCTGCGTATGGGCGAGTTCGGTAGCTGCCACCGTAACGAGCCATCAGGTTCGCTGCATGGCCTGATGCGTGTGCGTGGCTTCACCCAGGACGATGCCCATATCTTCTGTACCGAAGATCAGGTGCGTTCCGAAGTGAACGACTGCATCAAAATGGTCTACGATATGTACGGTGTCTTTGGCTTCGAAAAGATCGTGGTGAAACTGTCCACCCGTCCAGAGAAGCGCATTGGGACTGACGAAATGTGGACTCGAGCCGAAAACGATCTGGCCGCTGCGCTGACTGAAAACGGGATTCCGTTTGAATATCAGCCGGGTGAGGGCGCTTTCTACGGACCAAAAATTGAATTTACCTTGCATGATTGTTTGGATCGCGCATGGCAATGTGGTACCGTGCAACTCGATTTCTTCTTACCGGGCCGTTTAGGCGCGTCGTATGTTGGCGAAAACAACGAACGCGTGGTCCCGGTAATGATACACCGTGCTATTCTTGGCTCCATGGAGCGCTTCATCGGTATCCTTACCGAAGAATATGCCGGTTTCTACCCAACCTGGATTGCTCCAGTGCAGGTAGTGGTGATGAATATCACCGACAGCCAGTCTGATTACGTCCAGCAATTGACCAAAAAACTGCAAGATGCAGGCATTCGGGCAAAAGCGGACTTGAGAAACGAGAAGATTGGCTTTAAAATTCGCGAACATACTTTACGACGGGTTCCATACATGTTGGTGTGCGGTGATAAAGAGGTCGAATCAGGCAAAGTTGCCGTTCGTACCCGCCGTGGCAAAGACCTGGGGAGCCTGGACGTACAAGAAGTCGTAGACAAGCTGCTACATGAGATACGCAGCCGAAGTCTTCATCAACTGGAGGAATAAAGTATTAAAGGCGGAAAACGAGTTCAACCGGCGCGTCCAAATCGCATTAACAAAGAAATTCGCGCGCAAGAAGTTCGCCTAACCGGCGTCGATGGCGAGCAGATTGGTATTGTCAGTCTGAATGAAGCTCTTGAAAAAGCTGAGGAAGCGGGTGTTGATTTAGTAGAGATCAGCCCAAATGCCGAACCGCCAGTTTGCCGGATCATGGATTACGGCAAATTCCTCTACGAGAAGAGCAAGTCGACAAAAGAACAGAAGAAGAAGCAAAAAGTTATCCAGGTTAAGGAAATCAAATTCCGTCCTGGCACCGATGATGGCGACTATCAGGTCAAACTACGCAACCTGATTCGCTTTCTGGAAGACGGCGATAAAGCCAAGATCACCCTGCGTTTCCGTGGGCGTGAAATGGCGCACCAGCAGATCGGTATGGAAGTGCTTAACCGCGTCCGTAAAGACCTGTGTGAAGATATTGATCTGGCAGTGGTCGAATCCTTCCCAACAAGGATCGAAGGCCGTCAGATGATTATGGTGCTCGCACCCAAGAAGAAACAGTAAGGCTTCCAAGTAATCGAACCCACGCCGTGCAAGCGTGCGTGGGTTTTATTCGCCTCACTGATTCGTTGTTTAACAATGCGAAGTGGATTTAATTAACATGCCAAAGATTAAAACTGTACGTGGTGCAGCCAAGCGCTTCAAAAAGACCGGCAGCGGTGGTTTTAAGCGCAAACATGCTAACCTGCGTCATATTCTGACCAAAAAAGCAACCAAGCGTAAACGTCATCTGCGTCCGAAAGGCATGGTGTCTAAAAACGATCTGGTCCTGGTTATCGCGTGCCTGCCGTACGCATAAGCCACATTTTTTGAATCTAGAATAAGACTTTAGGAGAGAGCATATGGCTCGCGTAAAACGTGGTGTAATTGCACGCGCACGTCACAAGAAAATACTGAAACAAGCGAAAGGTTACTACGGTGCCCGTTCGCGCGTTTATCGTGTTGCCTTCCAGGCAGTAATCAAAGCAGGTCAGTATGCTTACCGTGACCGTCGTCAACGTAAGCGTCAGTTCCGTCAGCTGTGGATTGCACGTATCAACGCAGCTGCTCGTCAGAACGGCTTGTCTTACAGCAAATTCATTAACGGCTTGAAAAAAGCTTCTATTGAAATTGACCGTAAGATCCTGGCTGACATCGCAGTATTCGACAAAGTGGCCTTTGGCGCACTGGTTGAAAAAGCGAAAGCAGCACTGGCGTAAGCTAGTTGAAAAGAGGGAGCTTGCTCCCTCTTTTACTGTTTGTTCCCAATACAGATATTGACTTTTTTGGCTGGCGCTTTAACACTGGTTGCCACTCTATCGACAAGGTATCACCAACATGCACGCTGTTATTTTCCGCTTCTTTTTTTACTTTAGCGCCTGACTTCAGGAGGCTTTGCGCGTAAGAAAAGAAACGGAAAGTAGCGCCCAAGCCTCCCAAGTGGAGGCTTTTTTGTTTTTGGCCACCTTCTGCGCCTTTCGGGCCCGCGGCACTTGCTTGGCTACGGCTTGAAATTCTTTGAAGATCAACCAAAGGCGTGTTGGAATAATAGATAACAATTACTTAGGGCCACAAGGCCAGAGGAAGAGGAAAGCAATGTCACATCTCGCAGAGCTGGTTGCCAACGCCAAGGCAGCCGTAGAAGATGCCCAAGATGTTGCCGCGTTGGATTTGGTACGCGTCGAATATTTTGGCAAGAAAGGTCATTTTACCTTACAGATGCAGTCCCTGCGTGAAGTGCCAGCGGAAGATCGCCCGGCAGCCGGGGCGGTGATCAACCAGGCAAAACAGGAAGTTCAGGATGCGCTGAACGCGCGTAAGAACGCGTTGGAGTCTGCGGTGCTGAACGCCCGCCTGGCGGCGGAGACCATCGACGTCTCGCTGCCGGGGCGTCGCCTGGAGAACGGTGGCCTGCACCCGGTCACTCGCACCATCGATCGTATCGAAACCTTCTTTGGCGAACTGGGCTTCTCGGTTGAGACCGGCCCGGAAATCGAAGACGATTACCATAACTTCGACGCGCTGAATATCCCTGGGCATCACCCGGCGCGCGCCGACCACGATACCTTCTGGTTTGACGCGACGCGCCTGCTGCGTACCCAAACTTCTGGCGTGCAGATCCGCACCATGAAGAACCAGCAGCCACCGATCCGCATCATCGCACCGGGCCGCGTGTATCGTAACGACTACGATCAGACGCATACCCCGATGTTCCACCAGATGGAAGGGCTGATCGTCGACAAGGATATCAGCTTCACCAACCTGAAAGGGACGCTGCACGATTTCCTGAACAACTTCTTTGAAGAAGACCTGCAGGTTCGTTTCCGTCCTTCCTATTTCCCGTTCACCGAACCTTCTGCCGAAGTGGATGTAATGGGCAAAAACGGCAAGTGGCTGGAAGTCTTGGGTTGCGGCATGGTGCACCCGAACGTACTGCGCAACGTGGGCATTGATCCTGAAATCTATTCTGGCTTTGCCTTCGGTATGGGTATGGAGCGCCTGACGATGCTGCGTTACGGCGTCACCGACCTGCGTGCGTTCTTCGAAAACGATCTGCGTTTCCTCAAACAGTTTAAGTAAGGCGGGAATATCACATGAAATTCAGTGAACTCTGGTTGCGCGAGTGGGTAAACCCGGCCATCAGCAGCGAAGCATTATCCGATCAAATCACCATGGCTGGCCTGGAAGTAGACGGCGTTGAGCCGGTGGCTGGCGTGTTCAACGGAGTAGTCGTGGGCCACGTGGTGGAGTGCGGTCAGCACCCGAACGCCGACAAACTGCGTGTAACCAAAGTCGACGTGGGCGGTGAACGCCTGTTAGACATCGTTTGTGGCGCGCCAAACTGCCGTGCTGGCCTGAAAGTAGCCGTTGCTACCGTCGGTGCCGTGCTGCCGGGCGACTTCAAAATCAAAGCCGCCAAGCTGCGTGGCGAGCCTTCTGAAGGCATGCTGTGTTCGTTCTCAGAGCTGGCGATTTCAGACGATCATGACGGCATCATTGAGTTGCCGCAAGATGCACCGATCGGCACCGATATCCGTGACTATCTGCAATTGAACGATAGCGCGATCGAAATCAGCGTCACGCCGAACCGTGCCGATTGCCTGGGCATCATTGGCGTCGCGCGCGACGTTGCCGTGCTGAACCAACTGCCGCTGACCGAGCCGGATATGAGCCCGGTTGCTGCCACTATCTCCGACACCCTGCCAATCCGTGTAGAAGCCCCTCAGGCCTGCCCACGTTACCTTGGCCGCGTAGTGAAAGGCATCAACGTGAAGGCACCTTCACCGTTGTGGATGCGTGAGAAGCTGCGCCGCGCAGGTATTCGCTCGATTGATGCCGTGGTTGATGTGACTAACTACGTGCTGATGGAACTGGGTCAGCCAATGCATGCCTTCGACCTCAATCGTATTGAGGGCGGTATCGTGGTGCGTATGGCCCGCGAAGGTGAAACCCTGCGCCTGCTGGATGGTAACGAAGCTAAACTCAAGGCAGACACCCTGGTGATTGCCGATCAGCAAAAAGCGCTGGCCATGGGCGGCATTTTTGGCGGTGAACACTCTGGCGTGAATGACGAAACCCAGGATGTGCTGCTGGAGTGCGCTTTCTTCAGCCCGCTGTCGATTACTGGCCGTGCTCGCCGTCATGGCCTGCATACCGATGCTTCACATCGTTACGAGCGTGGCGTAGACCCGGCACTGCAACATAAAGCGATGGAACGTGCTACACGCTTGCTCATCGACATCTGCGGTGGTCAGGCTGGCCCAATCATTGACGTTAGCGATGAGAGCACCTTACCGAAGCGTGCCACCATTGCACTGCGTCGTGAAAAGCTGGACCGTCTGATTGGCCACGTAGTGCCAAGCGAGCAGGTGAGCGATATTCTGCGTCGCCTGGGTTGCCAGGTTACCGAACAGGGCGACAACTGGCTGGCGGTGGCGCCAAGCTGGCGTTTCGATATGGAAATCGAAGAGGATTTGGTAGAAGAAGTGGCCCGTGTCTATGGCTACAACAACATCCCGGATGTGCCAGTGCGCGCCGATCTGGTGATGACAAAACACCGTGAGTCCGATCTGACCCTGAAGCGCGTGAAGACCATGTTGGTCGATCATGGCTATCAGGAAGCAATTACTTACAGTTTTGTTGACCCGAAAGTGCAGGCGTTGCTGCACCCAGGTGAAGAGGCCCTGATCCTGCCAAGCCCTATCTCGGTAGAGATGTCCGCCATGCGTCTGTCCCTGTGGACCGGCCTGCTCTCGGCGGTGGTATACAACCAGAATCGCCAGCAAACTCGGGTGCGCCTGTTTGAGAGTGGGCTGCGCTTTGTCCCTGATACTGCGGCAAATCTGGGTATCCGCCAGGATGTCATGCTGGCTGGCGTGATTGCCGGGCATACCCATGATGAGCATTGGGATCTGGCAAGAAAGCCGGTGGACTTCTATGATTTGAAAGGGGATCTGGAATCGGTATTGGAGCTGACCGGTAAATTATCCGAAATTCAGTTCAAGGCAGAGTCCAATCCCGCCCTGCATCCTGGGCAAAGTGCGGCCATTTATTTACACGGCGAGCGTGTCGGTTTCATCGGTGTGGTTCACCCAGAACTTGAACGTAAACTGGATCTTAACGGCCGTACTGTGGTATTTGAATTGGAGTGGAACAAGCTCGCAAGCCGCGCCGTGCCTCAGGCCCGTGAGGTTTCTCGCTTCCCTGCAAACCGTCGCGATATCGCCGTTGTAGTGGCTGAAAACGTCGCCGCAGAAGATATTTTGGCAGAGTGTAAGAAAGTTGGCGCAAATCAGGTAGTTGGCGTAAACTTGTTTGATGTGTACCGTGGCAAGGGCGTAGCTGAGGGTTATAAGAGCCTGGCTATCAGTCTGGTGTTGCAGGATACCGCCCGTACACTGGAAGAAGAGGAGATTGCCGCTACCGTTGCAAAATGTGTAGAGGCTCTAAAACAGCGATTCCAAGCATCCTTGAGGGATTGAACCTATGGCGCTTACTAAAGCTGAAATGTCAGAACACCTGTTTGAGAAGCTAGGGCTTAGCAAACGGGATGCCAAAGACCTGGTAGAACTGTTCTTTGAAGAGGTCCGTCGAGCTCTGGAGAATGGAGAACAGGTCAAGCTGTCTGGTTTTGGCAATTTTGATTTGCGAGACAAGAACCAACGTCCGGGACGCAACCCGAAAACCGGTGAGGACATTCCGATTACGGCGCGCCGCGTGGTCACTTTCCGTCCGGGACAGAAACTGAAAAGCCGGGTGGAGAACGCCAGCCCGAAAGAGTAGGTTACACAACGCCAAAAAGGCCGCGCAAGCGGCCTTTTTCTTTTGGGCGCGCACCAACCTCACTGGGCCAGCGCTGTATGCTGTTCCCGTCTATTACCATCATCGCACCGATGACCGGCAGTGCCAGCCGCTGTTTTCCCAACCATTCGATGACTCAGTCCTTCCCCTAAGCGCCCGAACCTCCTACTATTTGCTGCAAGACGTTATTTTCAGGCCGCTATCGGCCAGTAGGGAAGTTGTGTAGTTATGCCGAGCAGTCAGACCTTCACTTTGTTACAACAGCATCAACACCGCCGCGATAAACGCTATTTGACCTGGCTGACGCTGGGCGTCGTGCTGGCATTTGCCTTCAGTCTGAGCGCCGGGGATCTGTGGATCTGGCCTGCGCAGTGGTTGAGTGAGCCTGCACAGCTGTTTGTCTGGCAATTGCGCCTGCCACGAGCGCTGGCGGTGATGCTGGTGGGGGCAAGCCTGGCGGTGGCCGGTGCGGCGATGCAGGCTCTGTTTGAGAACCCGCTGGCGGAGCCTGGACTGCTTGGCGTATCCAACGGTGCCGGAGTGGCGCTGGTGCTGACGGTGCTGTTCGGTAACGGCCTGCTGCCGGTGGCGCTGATGAGCATGAACGCCATCGCAGGCGCCCTGGTGATGACCTTCCTGTTGCTGATTTTTGCCCGCCGTCGCCGGTTGAGCAACGCACGCTTGCTGCTGGTGGGGGTAGCGCTGGGGATTGTGTGCAGCGCGATTATGACTTGGGCCGTCTATTTCAGTTCGAGCCTCGACCTGCGGCAGCTAATGTACTGGATGATGGGCGGTTTCGGCGGGGTGGATTGGCGGCAGAAATGGCTGTTGTTAGCCCTGTTGCCGGCGCTGCTGTGGTTATGCGCGCAAGGCAAGGTGCTGAACTTGATGGCGCTTGGCGAAATGCAGGCCCGGCAGTTGGGCCTTTCCCTGCACGTATGGCGTAATCTGCTGGTGCTGGCCATCGGCTGGCTGGTGGGCACCAGCGTGGCCTTGGCGGGCGTGATTGGTTTTATCGGCCTGGTGATCCCGCATATTTTGCGCCTCAGTGGTTTGACCAACCAACGTTACCTGCTGCCTGGCTGCGCCTTGGCAGGCGCGGGCGTATTGTTAGTGGCGGACGTGGTGGCGCGAATTGCGCTGTTTTCGGCGGAATTACCCATCGGCGTGGTCACTGCAACGCTGGGAGCGCCTCTTTTTATCTGGTTACTGGCGCGGACAAAAAGCGTAAGGTAAACCGGCTGCCGGTAATGTCCGGCGGCGTTTTTCTGTCTCACCTGCAAATAAAACCAAAGGAAAACATCTGATGAGCAACCCCATTTATGCCATTCCCCTGCAAACCATTGAGAACCAATCTACCACGCTGAACGCCTATGCTGGCAAGGTGCTGCTGGTGGTCAACGTAGCGTCGGAATGCGGCCTGACCAAGCAATACGAAGGTCTGGAAAAGCTTTATGAAACCTGGCGTGAGCAGGGTTTTGCGGTATTGGGTTTCCCCTCCAATGAGTTTCTTGGCCAGGAGCCGGGCAGCAATGAAGAGATCCTGGCGTTTTGCCGTGGCACCTTTGGCGTCCAGTTCCCGATGTTTGCCAAAATTGAAGTCAATGGTGAGGGCCGTCATCCGCTGTATCGGGAACTGATTGCCGCACAGCCACAGGCCGTCGCACCAGAAGGCAGTGGTTTCCTGGAGCGGATGAGCAGCAAAGGCCGTGCGCCGAAGCACACCGGTGATATCCTGTGGAACTTTGAGAAATTCTTGATTGGCCGTGATGGTCAGGTGATCCAACGCTTCTCGCCTGATATGACGCCAGAAGATCCACAGGTGTCCGAGGCCATCAAACAGGCTTTGGCCAAGTAAAGGAGCGAACAGAACCATGCTGCAACTCAGTGAGGTAGGGGTAGAAGGGCGATTGGTGCCGTTTTCTGGGCAGATCGCCGCTGGGTTGCAGGTGCACCTGATCGGCCCTAACGGCGCAGGTAAGAGCACGTTGTTGGCCAGATTGGCGGGAATGTTGCCAGGGCTTGGCGAAGTTCGTCTGTCTGGGCGTTTGCTGGAAGCGTATACGGGGAACGAACTGGCAAGGCACCGGGCTTATCTGTGTCAGCAGCAGCCTCCGGTTGCGCTAATGCCGGTATTTCAATATCTCGCCTTACATCAGCCCGCCGGGGCGGAAGAAAGCGAGCTGGAAAAAGCCATCCTGTATTTGGCACGTAGCCTAAAGCTGGCGGATAAATTATCCCGCATGTTGACTCAACTCTCCGGGGGGGAATGGCAACGGGTGCGGCTGGCCGCTGTGTTGTTACAAGTTTGGCCAACGGTTAACCCGCTAAGCCAATTACTGCTGCTCGATGAACCGACCAACAGCCTGGATGTGGCGCAAAAGGTGGCGCTCGATCGCCTGCTGCGCGAATTTTGCCAAAGTGGCCGCAGCGCTCTGGTCTGTGCTCACGATCTCAATCATACCTTGCAACAGGCCGATCGGGTCTGGTTGCTGCAAGCCGGGCGGTTGGTCGCCGAGGGGGATACCCACGAGGTAATGGAGCCGGGGTTATTATCCAAGGTTTATGACGTGGATTTTCATTTGCAGGCGGTGGGAGAACAGCGCTGGATTATGACCAAAACGGCCTAGCGGTGTTTACACGTTATTTAACCGATAAAATGTAGCTAAACGAAAAGTAAACGTTCTCGAGATAATTATCCAATAATGGCACAAATCCTGCCGGTAATCTCACAAAATAAGATGGAAATCCCACGATGGCCTGCTAGCTCATCGGATTGAAAAAGAATTAAGTAAAAATTCACAACAATATAACTCTTTGATTATATATAAAATTATTCTTCTCTTAATGAGAAGGTATTACAGAAAGTTTCCTGGTAATAATTTATCCCTTAAGGTTTAGTTAAGCTTGCCCACGTACATTGGCAATTAATCCACCAAGGATCATTCTTTGTGACGTTTACTTTTCGTTAAATGTAAAAGTCATACAGTGGCTTAATGAAAATCGAGACGTTTGGGGTTTAATTATGGATCAATTTCTGCCTTTTTCACGCCCGGCCATTGGGGATGAAGAAATTGCTGCGGTAGAAAAGGTGTTGCGATCCGGCTGGATCACCACCGGGCCGCAAAACCAGCAGTTGGAAAGCGAGTTTTGCCGAACCTTCGGCTGCAAGCATGCGATTGCCGTCTGCTCTGCAACGGCGGGGATGCACATCACGCTGATGGCTCTGGATATTGGGCCAGGGGATGAAGTCATTACCCCCTCTCAAACCTGGGTTTCCACTCTCAATATGATCGAATTGCTTGGCGCTACGCCAGTGATGATCGATGTTGACCGTGACACGCTAATGGTCAGCGCAGCCGATGTTGAGGCGGCCACCACCGCACGTACCAAAGCGATCATTCCCGTTCACTATGCGGGCGCACCATTACCGATGGATGAGCTGCGCGCAGTGGCTCAACGCCATAATATTCCCCTGATTGAAGATGCGGCTCACGCCGTGGGCAGCCGTTTCAATGGTGAATGGGTGGGTGCACGGGGTACCGCGATTTTCTCTTTCCATGCCATTAAGAACCTGACCTGTGCGGAAGGTGGTCTGATCGCGACCGATGACGATCAACTGGCCGATCGCGTCCGCTGCCTGAAGTTCCACGGCCTGGGCGTTGACGCTTTTGACCGCCAACTGCAGGGGCGTAAGCCGCAGGCAGAGGTGGTTGAACCTGGCTACAAATACAACCTGTCAGATATTCATGCGGCGATCGCCGTGGTGCAACTGGCGCGTTTGCCAGAGTTGAACGCCCGGCGCAAGGTGCTGGCGGAACGTTACCTGGCCGCGCTGCAAGACTCGCCTTTCCAGCCGTTGGGGTTGCCAGATTATCCGCACGATCACGCCTGGCATCTGTTTATGGTGCGTGTTGATGAACAACGTTGCGGCATTGGGCGCGATCAACTGATGGAACGGCTGAAAGAAGTTGGGGTTGGTACCGGTCTGCATTTCCGCGCCGCCCATACACAAAAATTCTACCGCGAACGTTACTCACAGCTGTCACTGCCTAATACCGAATGGAATTCGGCACGCCTGTGCACTTTACCGCTGTTCCCGGATATGACCGAAGCCGATGTCGATCGCGTGGTCAATGCCTTATCTTCCGTATTGGAGTCTTCCCGTGTCTCGCGCTGAACCTATTAGCAAAGTTTCGGTGGTGATCCCGGTGTTCAACGAGCAGGAGAGTTTACCTGCCTTGTTGGAGCGCACCACCGCCGCCTGTAAACAACTATTGCAACCTTATGAAATTATTCTGATTGACGATGGTAGCAGCGACAACTCTGCCGCCATGCTGACCGCTGCGGCGGAACAACCAGGCAGTTGCATTATTGCCGTGCTGCTGAACCGTAACTACGGCCAGCATTCCGCCATCATGGCGGGTTTCAATCAGGTCAGCGGCGATCTGGTGATCACCCTGGATGCCGATCTGCAAAACCCGCCGGAGGAGATCCCTCGTCTGGTTAGCGTCGCGGAAGAGGGTTATGACGTGGTGGGTACCGTGCGTGCCAACCGTCAGGACTCCTGGTTCCGCAAGACGGCCTCCCGCATGATCAATATGATGATCCAGCGCGCGACCGGTAAATCCATGGGCGACTATGGATGCATGCTGCGTGCCTACCGCCGCCATATCATTGAGGCGATGCTGCACTGCCATGAGCGCAGTACCTTTATTCCGATCCTGGCCAACACCTTTGCTCGACGTACCACGGAGATCGAGGTGCGTCACGCTGAGCGCGAGTTCGGTGACTCCAAATATAGCCTGATGAAGCTGATCAACCTGATGTATGACCTGATCACCTGCCTGACCACCACGCCGCTGCGTCTGCTCAGCGTGGTAGGCAGCGTGATTGCACTGTCAGGCTTCGTGCTGGCGGTGTTGTTGATCGTGCTGCGCTTGGTCCTGGGGCCGGAATGGGCGGCAGGCGGAGTGTTCACGCTGTTTGCGGTGTTATTCACCTTTATCGGTGCTCAGTTTGTCGGTATGGGATTGTTAGGGGAGTACATCGGCCGGATTTATAACGACGTCCGCGCTCGTCCCCGCTATTTTGTCCAGAAAGTGGTCGGTGCTAAACCAACCCAAAATACTCAGGAAGAAGAATGATGAAAGCTATTGTATTTGCATACCATGATATCGGCTGCGCGGGTTTGAAAGCGCTGACAGAAGCGGGCTATGACGTACAGGCCGTATTTACCCATACCGATGATCCAGGTGAAAACAACTTCTTCTCTTCCGTTGCTCGCCAGGGCGCTGAACTGGAGCTGCCGGTGTATGCACCGGAAGATGTCAATCATCCGCTGTGGGTGGAGCGTATCCGTGAGCTGCAACCGGATATTATTTTCTCTTTCTACTACCGCAATATGTTGAGCGATGAGATCCTGTCTCTGGCTCCAAAAGGTGGTTTTAACCTGCATGGTTCACTGTTGCCACGCTACCGTGGTCGCGCACCGATCAATTGGGCGCTGGTGAACGGCGAAACCGAAACCGGCGCTACGCTGCACAAGATGGTTAAACGCCCGGATGCCGGCGATATCGTCGGTCAGCATAAAGTGGCGATTTCCCAGCAGGACACCGCACTGACGCTGCACAAAAAGGTGTTGGAAGCGGCGCAGGTGGTATTGAAAGAACAACTGCCGAAACTGAAAGACGGCACGGCTAGCTTAACTGAGCAAAACGAAGCGGATGCCAGCTATTTTGGCCGCCGTACTGCTGCCGACGGTGAGATCCAGTGGCACAAGTCTGCTCATGAAATCAACAACCTGGTGCGTGCCGTCACCGAACCTTATCCGGGCGCCTTCAGCTATCTGGGCCAGCGCAAGGTGATCGTTTGGCGCGCACGCGTGCTGGATACCGCACATGATAAGCAGCCTGGCACGGTGCTGAGCACCACTCCACTGGTGATTGCCTGTGGTGAAGGGGCGCTGGAAATCGTAGCTGGCCAAAGCGAGTCTGGTTTGTATGTGCAAGGTAACCGTCTGGCCGCGGAAATGGGCATGGTGAGCGACGTACGTCTGGCTGCCAAGCCAAGCTCGGTGATGAAGCGCCGGACCCGCGTGTTGATCCTGGGCGTTAACGGCTTTATCGGTAACCATCTCACCGAACGCCTGCTGCGCGAAGATCGTTACGATATCTATGGCCTGGATATCGGCTCTGATGCCATCAGCCGTTTCCTGGATAACCCGCGCTTCCACTTTGTGGAAGGGGATATCAGCATTCATTCGGAGTGGATCGAATATCACATCAAGAAGTGCGACGTGGTATTGCCGCTGGTGGCGATCGCCACACCGATCGAATACACCCGCAATCCGCTGCGCGTGTTCGAGCTGGATTTCGAAGAAAACCTGAAAATCGTTCGCGACTGCGTGAAATACAACAAACGCATCATCTTCCCGTCCACCTCCGAAGTTTACGGCATGTGTGACGATAAAGAGTTTGATGAGGACACTTCGCGTCTGATCGTCGGGCCAATCAACAAACAGCGCTGGATCTATTCGGTCTCCAAACAGCTGTTGGACCGGGTTATCTGGGCTTATGGGGCTAAAGAAGGCCTGAAGTTCACGCTGTTCCGTCCGTTTAACTGGATGGGGCCACGTCTGGACAACCTGGATGCGGCGCGTATCGGCTCATCGCGCGCGATCACCCAGTTGATCCTGAACCTGGTTGAAGGCTCACCGATCAAGCTGGTGGACGGTGGGGCGCAGAAACGTTGCTTTACCGATATCAACGATGGTATTGAAGCGCTGTACCGCATTATTGAAAACCGCGACGGTCAATGCGATGGTCAGATCGTCAACATCGGCAACCCGACCAACGAAGCAAGTATTCGTGAGCTGGCGGAAATGCTGCTGGCCAGCTTCAATGAGCATCCGCTGCGCGGCAATTTCCCGCCGTTTGCCGGTTTCAAGGACGTGGAAAGCAGCAGCTACTACGGCAAAGGATATCAGGACGTTGAGCACCGTACACCAAGCATCAAGAACGCGCGCCGCCTGCTGGGCTGGCAGCCGACGATCGCCATGCAGCAAACCGTTGCCGAGACGCTGGACTACTTCCTGCGTACTACGGTAAAGGAAGGTGATGGTGCATGAAGAAGGTCGGCCTGCGAGTTGATGTAGACACCTTTAGCGGTACCCGTGAAGGGGTGCCGCGCCTGCTGGAACTGTTTGCCAAATACGATATTCAGGCCAGCTTCTTCTTCAGCGTCGGGCCGGACAACATGGGGCGCCACTTGTGGCGCCTGCTTCGTCCCCAATTCCTGCTGAAAATGCTGCGTTCCAAGGCGGCGTCTCTGTACGGCTGGGATATCCTGCTGGCAGGGACCGCGTGGCCTGGGCGGAATATTTCCCGACCTTTGGGGCCGTTGATGAAGCGCACGTTGGAAATGGGCCACGAAGTAGGGTTGCATGCCTGGGATCATCAAGGGTGGCAGGCCAAGGTGGGGCAGTGGTCCAAACCCGAGTTGACGCGTCAGGTTCAGTTGGGCGTTGATGCACTGGCCAATGCGATCGGACAACCGGTCCGATTTTCGGCGGTGGCGGGGTGGCGTGCCGATCAGCGCGTGGTGGAGGTGAAGCAAGGTTTTGGTTTCGAGTATAACAGTGATTGCCGTGGCACCCATCCGTTCCGTCCGCTATTAGAGAACGGCCAGCCGGGCACGGTGCAAATCCCCGTGACGCTCCCCACCTTTGATGAGGTGATTGGCCGTGAAACCAGCATGGCCGATTTCAATGATTATATTCTGCGAGCGATAGAAAACGATGGTGGTGTGCCGGTGTACACCATACATACCGAGGTGGAAGGTATGTCGCAGTCGGCCATGTTCGAACAGTTGTTACAGCGTGCAAAACAGCAAGGCATCGAGTTCTGCCCGCTGAGCGCGTTGCTGCCCCAAGACGTGTCATCACTGCCGCTAGGCCGCATTATACGCGCACCATTTCCTGGCCGAGAAGGCTGGTTGGGTTATCAAACCGAAGTTGGGGGAGAAAAGGTTTCATGAAAGCGTTGAAAGGATCCTGGGCCATCGTATTGTCCATTTTTTTTGCCCTGGTGTATCTGCTGCCGGTGAATGGGCGGTTGCTGTGGCAGCCGGATGAAACCCGCTACGCCGAAATCAGCCGTGAAATGCTGGCGCGCGGAGATTGGGTAGTGCCTAACCTGCTCGGCCTGCGCTATTTTGAAAAGCCGGTCGCCGGTTACTGGTTTAACAACATTAGCCAGTGGTTGTTCGGCGATAGCAACTTTGCCGTGCGCTTTGGTTCGATATTCAGCACCGGTATGACCGCCTTGCTGGTCTTTTCCCTGGCCTGGCTGATGTGGAAAAATGCGCGTCGTGCCAGCCTGGCAGTGCTGATCTTCCTGTCGATGGTACTGGTATTCAGTATCGGCACTTACAGCGTGCTCGATCCGATGATCTCGCTGTGGCTGACGGCAGCCATGGTCAGCTATTACCTGACGCTGAAAGCCACCACCGCCAAAGGTAAGCTGGGGGGCTATGTGTTGCTCGGGCTGGCCTGTGGCATGGGTTTTATGACCAAAGGCTTTCTGGCGCTGGCGGTGCCGGTGATTGCCGTTATCCCCATTGTTATTCAGCAGCGTAAAGTTAAAGATCTGTTCTGCTACGGGCCAGTGGCTATCGTGGTGGCGGTACTGCTCAGCCTGCCGTGGGCGCTGGCGGTGGCCCAACGCGAGCCGGACTATTGGAACTACTTCTTCTGGGTGGAGCATATTCAGCGCTTTGCCGAAGATAATGCCCAGCATAAGGCCCCCTTCTGGTATTACATCCCGATCCTGATCGCTGCGGTACTGCCGTGGTTGGGGTTATTGCCAGGTTCCCTGCTCAAGGGATGGCGCGAGCGTATGCAGCGCCCGGAGCTGTTTTTCCTGTTGAGCTGGGTGGTGATGCCGTTGATCTTCTTCAGCATCGCCAAAGGCAAGCTGCCTACCTATATTCTGCCATGTATGGCGCCGTTGGCACTGCTGATGGCGGCTTACGCCGAGGATTGCGCAGGGCAGTTACGTACTCGGGTCTTCAAGGTGAATGCTCTACTGAATGGCCTGTTTGGTCTGATTGGCATTATCGCGTTGTTGCTGATCGGCTCCGGTGTGTTGCATAAAGTGCATCTGTTTAACGCCGATGAGTGGCCGAAAATCGTGCTCGGCCTGATTGCCTTTGGTGGTTGGCTGCTGTTTGCCGTGGTTTCCGCTCGCGATAACGCAAAACGCTGGACCTGGGCGGCCGCCTGCCCGCTGCTGCTTTGTCTGTTGATCGGCTACGCTATTCCACAGCAGGTGATCGACTCCAAGCAGCCGCAAAACTTCATTCGTGACAATATCGCCACGCTCAGCCAGAGCCAGTTTGTATTGGCCGATCGCGTGGGTATCGCCGCTGGCCTGGCCTGGGAACTGAAACGCAGCGATGTGCTGATGTACGGTGAAAAAGGCGAGCTCTCTTATGGTTTGGCGTATCCTGATGTGCGCGGTCACTATATCGGCGAAGAGGATTTTGCTGGCTGGTTGGCTCAGGCTCGTAAGCAGGGGGATGTGTCACTGGTAATGCAACTCTCCCGTGGTGAGCACGTACCGACAGATTTGCCACCGCCAGACAGCGTGGTCGAGATGCATCGCATGGCATTGGTATGGTATAAGCAGCAACCATGATGGCGTATTTATTGGTGATCCTGGTTAGCCTGTTCACCTGTGCGGGGCAGCTGTGTCAGAAACAGGCTGCCCTTACCTGGCAACAGGCTGGCGATCGGCGGCGGGCTTTAACGCTGCGCTGGTTGGCGCTGGCGGTGCTGCTAATGGGGCTGGGCATGCTGGTGTGGCTAAATGTGTTGCAGCGCCTGCCGCTCAGCCTGGCCTATCCGATGCTGAGCCTCAATTTTGTCCTGGTGACGCTGGCGGCACGCTGGTTGTTTAACGAGCCGACTACGGTGCGTCACTGGTGCGGCGTGGCGTCGATCATGCTGGGGATCCTGCTGATGAGTCTGCAATCATGAAAGGTTATCTTTGGGGGGCGGGCAGCGTTCTGTTAGTGACGTTGGCCCAGTTGCTGATGAAATGGGGCATGGGACAAATCCCGCTGTTGTCCTTTGCCGATGTCACCTGGCCGTTACTCAACCAGTACGGAATGGCCTTGATAGCGGTGGCCGTTGGCATCTTCGGCTATGCATTATCAATGCTATGCTGGTTCTTCGCGCTACATTATCTGCCGCTGAACCGGGCTTATCCGCTACTGAGCGTCAGTTATGCGCTGGTTTACCTGGCGGCGGTGATCCTGCCCTGGTTTAATGAATCTGCCACCTTGCTCAAAACGCTGGGGACGCTGTTTATTCTGTTCGGCGTGTGGTTGATTAACAGCCATCGGGCGGCAAAAAACCGTTAATAGCGGAAAAAAACGTTGTCGATTCGAATATCTCATGGACAAAACTTGCCTTTTTATTAACTTGAGCGATAAATTAATGCCAAACAGCATTCTCCTTACCTGGGGGGGCGTGGTGAAATATCGCAGGCGGTTGATCTGCTTCGGTGTTCAAGTGAAAGGTAAAATGCGATGCGTGTGTGGTTTCTATTAGCCAGTTTAATTCTCGCCGGTTGCAGCAGCCATGCGCCGCCGCCGAGTGGCCGTTTGTCCGATTCCATCGTGGTGGTAGCGCAATTGAACGAGCAGCTGCGTCAATGGTATGGCACCCCGTATCGCTATGGCGGGCTGGATCGCGGCGGTGTCGACTGTTCCGGCTTTGTCTATCGCACCTTCAGCGATCGTTTTGATATGCAATTACCGCGATCCACGGCGCAGCAAACCGGGCTGGGGACCAAAGTCTCGCGTGACGAGCTGATGCCGGGCGATCTGGTGTTCTTTAAAACCGGCAGCGGAGAGAATGGCCTGCATGTGGGGATCTACGATACCAACGACGAGTTTATTCATGCCTCTACCAGCAAAGGTGTGACGCGTTCCTCACTCAACAACGTCTATTGGCGCAAGGTGTACTGGCAGGCGCGCCGGATTTAACGCCCCAAACCCCCTATCTGGTGTATTATGGCAGCACTGCATGATGAGGTGACTGCCATGAATTCCTTACGTTTATTGATTTCCGATTCCTACGATCCCTGGTTTAATCTGGCGGTAGAAGAGTGCATCTTCCGCGAAATGACCTCGCAAAAAATCCTCTTCCTGTGGCGTAATGCCGAAACCGTAGTGATCGGCCAGTCGCAGAACCCGTGGAAAGAGTGCAATACCCGGCGGATGGAGCAGGATGGCATTCGTCTGGCACGGCGCAGCAGCGGCGGCGGGGCGGTGTTTCACGACCTGGGCAATACCTGCTTTACCTTTATGGCCGGTAAACCTGGTTACGATAAAACCGTTTCTACCGGCATTATTCTGGCGGCGCTGAAACAGCTGGGTGTTGATGCTTCGGCTTCCGGGCGTAACGATTTGGTGGTCGAAACGGCCGACGGAGTGCGCAAGATCTCCGGCTCAGCCTACCGCGAAACTCAGGATCGTGGTTTTCATCACGGTACGCTGCTGTTGAATGCCGATCTCAATCGCCTGGCGGATTATCTCAATCCCGATCCGAAAAAATTGCAGGCGAAAGGCATTACCTCCGTGCGTTCCAGGGTCGCCAACCTGGCCGAGTTTGTGCCTGAAATCGACCATCAGCAGGTTTGTGACGCCGTCATTCAGGCTTTCTTCGCTCATTATGGTGAAACGGCACAGCCGGAAGTGATCTCCCCGGATGTCTTCCCAGACCTGCCCGATTTTGCCCAGCAATTTGCCAAGCAGAGCAGTTGGGAATGGAATTTTGGCAAAGCGCCAGCGTTTAGCCACTTGCTGAATGAGCGCTTTACCTGGGGTGGGGTGGATATCTTCTTTGACGTGGAGAAGGGCGCGATTGTACGCGCGCAGATCTTCACCGACAGCCTTAACCCTGCGCCATTACAGACTTTGGCCGAAAAGCTGGTGGGCTGTGCCTATCGCAGCGAGGCGTTGGCAGACTGTTGTGCACAGCTGGTAGCGCAATATCCGCAGCAGGAGAGCGAGCTTAGTGAGTTGCGGCGTTGGCTGTTGGAAACCATTAAGTAGTGCTGTGTGGTAAATAAATTGGGAATTTTATTAATAAAATCAGGTGGTCGCCGTATCACCTGATCGTTAAACATAAAAAATAATTCACCTATTGCGTAAAGCTTTTAATTTGTAACGATACATGCCGCAAATTAAATTCACGCACCTGACTGCCTGTACAAAAAACATCGCTAAAACTATCAATTACTTGGCAACGCCGGGTTAATCACATTACTATTTCTGAACTATCTCCCAGGGATTGATCGGTATAACTTATTGTTATACGATGGTTTGCACGCCATTAAGCCTCTGGCATTAAAATGAATATTCAATCTGACGTTGATTTTATTAGTCAGTACGTCTTCCTGCCGATTTACGCCATGACGGGAAGATTACTGGCGGTGGAACTTCTCACCCGTTTTACTGGCTCGGGCGACAACCTGGCGATGCCTACGGAGATCGGCCTGCGGTTATTAACCCCAGAACAAAGGATTGAGTTATTCACCGATCAACTCACGCTGGCTGAAAAGCACGCGTCATGGTTTGTTGCCAACGGGGTGACATTGACCATTAATATCGAAGAAACGGTTGTCGATTGGCTGCTTGGCAGTGAAACACGTCGTCAACGAGTGCAGCAGCTGCCGTTTATTGCTTTTGAAATCAATGAGATTTTCCCCAACCTTTCCGCTGGGAAAGACAATGTGAAAATACGCTCGTTAAGTGACTATTTTTCGCTGTGGCTCGATGGTTTCGGTTCTGGCAAAGCGACGTTGACCGCGTTGTACGATGGTTTATTTGATTTTGTGAAGATCGACAAACGCTTTTATTGGCAATTGGTTACCCAACAGGGATATGACCTGGTTATCGATTCACTGCTTAAGAATATCAATCAACTTTGTAAGGGAGTTATTGTTTGCGGCATTGAGAAACATGAGTATTTCAATAAACTGACCAACACCGGTGTTTTAGGGCTACAGGGGTTTTTATGGCCTGCCATCAGTGTGGATAATCTGCGTTCTCTACGCAGGATTGCTGAAGAGTTCGATAATAATAGCTGATTTTTTCTTACACACCGGGGTAAATAGTGGACTGGATGATTTTTACCGTGATCCCAGTACTGATAATTATTGTCGCTCTATCATTGATAAAGCACTTTAGCCATGCGCGTAGTAGGTCATTAAAAGACTCACGCCGCCGGCGTTAAATAACCAAGCTAATAAGGCTCACCGCCGCTTTTTAGTGTACCACGCCCCTTCAGGTTATCAGCCAGGGGCGAATCCCTTGTAAATCCTCCGTGTTAATCCGCACCTTCAGGCTCTACACTAAACGTTACGGAGGGCCTATGCCGCAATTTGAAAACGCTTATTACCAACAGCTGCCCGGTTTTTATACCGCACTGCCACCGACGCCGCTTAAAGCAGCCCGTCTGCTGTATTACAGCCAGCCGCTGGCTCAGGAACTGGGGCTGGACGCAAGCTGGTTTACCCCAGAGAAAACGCCAATTTGGGCAGGTGAAACCCTGTTACCCGGCATGCAGCCTTTGGCGCAGGTTTACAGCGGCCATCAGTTTGGTTCCTGGGCGGGGCAATTGGGAGATGGCCGGGGGATCCTGCTGGGCGAACAGCGGCTCGCGGACGGCCGCAGTATGGACTGGCATCTGAAAGGCGCTGGGTTGACGCCGTATTCCCGCATGGGTGATGGGCGGGCGGTGCTACGCTCGGTGATCCGTGAATTCCTGGCCTCCGAGGCGCTATACCATTTGGGGATCCCGACGACGCGGGCCCTGACGATAGTCACCAGCGAACATCCTGTCTTCCGTGAACAACCGGAGCGCGGGGCAATGCTGCTGCGGGTGGCGGAAAGCCATGTCCGCTTTGGCCATTTCGAACATTTCTATTACCGCAAACAGTCGGAACAGGTCAGGCAACTGGCGGACTTCGTTATTGCGCGCCACTGGTCGCAATGGATTGATGAACAAGATCGCTATCTGCTGTGGTTTACCGACGTGGTGGAACGCACCGCACGTATGATTGCCCATTGGCAGTGCGTGGGATTTGCCCACGGCGTGATGAATACCGACAATATGTCGATCCTCGGCCTGACGATGGATTATGGCCCTTATGGTTTCCTTGATGACTACCGGCCCGATTATATCTGCAATCACTCCGATCATCAGGGCCGTTATGCGTTCGATAACCAGCCAGCCGTGGGGTTATGGAACCTGCATCGATTGGCGCAAACGCTATCCGGTTTACTGAGTGCCGAGCAGTTACAGCAGGCACTGGCCGCCTATGAACCGGCGCTGATGCAGGCTTATGGCGAGCAAATGCGTGCCAAACTGGGCTTGTTTACCCAGTCGAAACAGGATAACGATCTGCTGACCGGCTTATTGAGCCTGATGGCGCAAGAGGGGCGTGACTACACCCGGACCTTCCGTTTATTGAGCGACGTTGAGCAGCAGCAGGCGCAAACGCCAATGCGCGACGAATTTATCGATCGCGATGCGTTCGACGGCTGGTATCAAAAATATCGCCAGCGCTTACAGTTTGAACAGGTGAGTGATGCCGAGCGCCAGCAAGCGATGAAGCTGGCTAATCCTAAACTGATTTTGCGTAATTATCTGGCGCAGCAGGCCATCGAAGCGGCAGAGCAGGACGATGTCAGCAAGCTGGCACGTTTGCACCAGGCGTTGCTGCAACCTTTTGCCGATGATGCTCAGTATGACGATCTGGCGGCCTTGCCGCCGGATTGGGGCAAGCACCTGGAAATTTCCTGTTCGAGCTGAATGCAGCAAGCCCTCCATGGCTTACCGTTACTGCCGTAAAAACACCTGCGGCAGTGCGGTTTCCGGGTGGGCGGTGACACCGAGATCGGCCTGATACCAACGTGTCAGGATATCCGTCTGTAATACCTGCTGCGGGGTACCGGAAGCGACCAGGCGGCCCTGATGCAACAACAGAATACGATCGGCGTACAGCGCGGCCAGATTAAGATCGTGCAATACGCAACAGACCGCCAACGGTTGCTGACGCGTCAGGGAGCGCAGCAGGCGTAAGGTATGCTGCTGATGATACAGATCGAGCGCCGAGGTAGGTTCATCAAGGAATAACCAGGATGGTGCGGGTTGCGGCTGCCACAACTGCACCAATACTCTGGCCAGTTGCACCCGCTGCTGTTCCCCGCCGGATAGCTGGCGGTAATCGCGTTGGGCCAGGCTGGCGCAATCGGTCTGTTCCATCACCTGTTGGATCGCCCGTTTGGCATCGCGCCCGCTATGCGGAGAGCGTCCCATGGCAACCACTTCTTCTACGGTAAACGGAAAGGCCAGCTCGCTGTGTTGACGCATTACCGCCCGAACCTTAGCCAACTGCTGCGGTTGCCACTGCTCAAGCGGTTTACCTTGCAGGCGGCACTCGCCACAGTCTGCGGCCAGATAACCGGTAAGTAAGCGAAGCAGGGTCGACTTACCCGCGCCGTTGGGGCCGATAATCGCCACCATCTCACCGCTGGCGATGTTGAGGGAAACATCGGTGATCAGCCGGCGCTCCCCCAGGTTGTAACGCAATTGCCGTGCTGTCAGCGTTGATGAATCATCCACCCGTGCGCTCCCGCTGGCGCATCACCAGCCACAGAAAATAGGGACCACCGATCAGGCTGGTCATCAGGCCTACTGGCATTTCTGCCGGGGCGACCAGCGTACGTGCCAGCGTATCGCTCACCAACAGCAGGCAGGCACCGCCGAGGGCAGAGGCTGGCAACAACCAGCGGTGATCGCCCCCAAGCCGCATACGCACCAGGTGGGGAACCACCAGGCCAATAAAACCGATGACGCCGCTCATCGCTACCGCGGCCCCAATCAGCAAGGCGCTCAACAGTAGCAACTGTAGCTTGGCGCGTTGCACATTAACCCCAAGGTAATGTGCCTCTTCATCGCCCAGCTGTAGCAGATTCAAACGACGAGCCTGTAACAGCGTCAGCAATGCGGCTGGCAGGATCAGCGAAGCGGACACCACCAGGGTAGGCCACTGTGACTGGCTAAGGCTGCCCATCATCCAGAGTGAAAACTGACGTAATTGCTGATCGCTACTGAGGTACGACAGTACGCCAATCGCCGCCATGCACAGCGCATTGATGGCGATACCGGCCAGCAACAGCCGCGACAGGCTGCCGTGTCCGCTGCGGCTGATGCCGTAGATCAGTATCGAAACCAGCAGGCTGCCAAGAAATGCCGCCAGCATATGGCTGTACAGAGCGATGAGCGGGGGCAGGGCCAGCGGCATGACGATCACCAGGGCGACGAACAGTGCGCCGCCGCTGCTGATCCCCAACAGGCTGGGATCGGCCAAGGGGTTGCGGAACAGCCCCTGCATCACCGCACCGGAAACCGCTAACGCGCAGCCGATCACCACGGCCAATAGCACGCGAGGCAGGCGAATGTTCAGCCAGATATGCCAGGAGGCATCGCTGAGAGGAGCCTGCCACAGGGTGCGAAATGACAGTGTCAACGCCCCCAGGTTAGCGGCCCCAAGCGCCAGGACCGTCAGCAAGATCAGCAGGCTGCCGATCGCCAGGCGGGGTGAGGTTCGGCATCGCATTACTTTTGCTCCGCCGCTTTACGCAACAGACCCAGCGCCTGCGGTGTTTCCAGACCAAAACCAAGCAGTGCCATATCATCAACGATCAGCACGCGGCGGTTTTTCCCCGCCGGTGTCAGAGCCATGCCGGGCAACAGCCACAGGTTTTCCTGGCCACCGATGGAGCGAACGCCATCGGTAGTCACCAGCAGCAAGTCTGGTTCACTGGCAATCACGCCCTCTTGCGATAGTGGGCGGTAACGGCTGAAACCTTGCATCGCGTTTTTCAACCCAGCCGCTCTGATAATGGCATCTGCCGCGGTTTGTTGGCCCGCGGCCATGGGGGTGATACCTCCGTGACTCATCACGAACAGCACTTTCACCGGCAGCGGCGTATTGGCTACCGCTGCCAACTGTTGCTGATAGCGTTCGGCCAACTGCTTGCCTTGGCTACTGCGGTGGATGGCATCGGCTATCACGCTGATTTTTTTAGGCACCGCCTGCACGGTGGTATCCCCTGGGATACGCACCACCTTCACGCCACTGTCTTCCAATTGCTTAAGCACCAACGCGGGCTCTGCCAATTCGGTGGTCAGGATCAGGGTGGGGTTCAGCGCCAGGATCCCTTCGGCATTCAGTTGGCGCATATAGCCGACGTCGGGCAATTTCTGCACCGCAGCAGGGTGCAAACTGGTACTGTCTCGTGCCACAACTTCATCGCCCGCGCCCAGCGCGAAGGCAATTTCGGTCACGTCACCGCCTATTGAGACAATCCTCTCGGCCGCCACGGCGGCTAATGGAAACGCCAGGGCGATGCACAGCGCCAGGCGACGGGGCAAAGAAGCTATCATGCGGCGACTTCCTTCGGTTCAAGTGCAGCAACCTGCTCACGCCACTGGAGCTGCTCCGGTTGGCCTTCGGTACGCTGCCCGTAAAGTTGGGCGATCTGGGTGCCATCGGCAGCAAACAGCTCCAGGCTGGTGACCATGCCATCTTTAGTTGGTTTGCGGGTGATCCAGCTTTCGGCGATCGCCCCTTCAATCAGGTGCAGGGTAAAGTGGCGGTTGAAGATGTTGACCCAGCCGTCCTGCGGCATCAGGCGCTCAATCTGGCCGGTAAAGATCTGCACACAGCCCCGATTGCCGACGAAGATCATGATTTCGTTTTGCGCAGACTTGGCGGCTTCCAGGATCGCCGTCAGCGCGCTGTTGTCCACGCGGTAGGCCAGATCGTTGCCCACGGCGCGGAAGGCCTGTTGGCGGGTCAGATTATTGCGGCTCAGCAGTTGGAAGAACTGGTGGACATCGGTCATGGCCCGCCACTCGGCATCGATTTTGGCGGTATCTGGCGCGCCGTTACTCTCTTTAATCTCGGCCGGTTGCAGCTCAAGTATCGGGTTTTCCGCACTTTGATGGCGCTCGACCAGGGCGAACCAGGCAGCGAGATCGGTTTCGTCGGTGGTGTAGACCTTATGCAGCGCGTCGCCTTGATGATCAAAGAACTGAATGCTGTGGCGCACGCCACGCTTGTTGGTTTCACTCAGGGCAAAAACGCTGGCCCATTGGTTGAGGAACAGGCGCAGATCCAGCTCGCGCGGGTTGAGGATCAGCCCGGCATGGCCATTGAGATGCTGATTCTGATAACGCCCAACCTGCTCGTGTACCGCATAGCTGTTACGAGTAATGGACTTGGTGACGCCAACCTGTTCCAGTTCGGTCAGCAGCGTACGGGCATCGGCTTGCAGGCGACGAGCATCGTGGCCGACGCGGGCGTGGGTCAGTTCGGCTTCGCTGATACCCAACAGCTCGGCCAGATCGCGGGCATATTTACCTGGGTGATCAATTTTCGCCTGCTCATAACGTTGGTATAGAGTCTCGCTCATTATTTTGCTTCCTGTAATTGTGGGTGAGGAGCGGGCAAAAACGGTCTGCCCGCTGTGGTTCAATGGGTTACCACTGATAGCTGACCAGCAGTTTGGCATTACGACCATCCTGCGGAATGCCCTGTGGTGAGTAATATTCTTTATCGAAGGCGTTCCCCAGTACCACGGTAGTGGTGACGCCCTGCAGGTTTTCACGGCCTTTATAGCTTAGGTAGAAATCGTTCACGCCATAACCGGCTTGCTTACTACTTCCCTCGCTAACATGGTTGGTGCTTTGCGCCAGCGTTGCGACCCAACCGGCAGAAAGTCCGGTGGTGGCGATTGGGATGTCCAGCGTACTGGTCACGGTATCCGGCATGGTAGTTGACAACCACTGGCCACTATTACCATTCAGCTCACCTTGGCTCGAGCGATCTTTGGCTCGGGTGCGGTTGTAAGCCAGATCCCAGTCGAACCAGTGGGTCTGATAGCTCATTGATGCATCCCAGCCCCAAATTTTGGCGCGGGAGATATTTTGTGAGTAAGTTTTGCGACCACGAATATCCACGTACAGATTGATGTAATCGCGGGCGTCGGTATCGAAATAGCTGGCTTTGAACTGCAGGTTATCGTCTGCCAACACCAGGTTGTCGAATCGCAAGCCCAGGCCGAACTCTGTGGTGCCGCTGGTTTCAGGCCTCAGGTTGGGATTGGGTACCCAATAGTTACCAGGGAAGTGCATTGAGTCGTTATACATTTCCCCCATGGTGGGGGCACGAAACGCCTGAGCATAAGAGCCAAACAGCATTAACCAATCTGTTGGCGATACCGTAATCGCTCCCCGAGAAGACCATTTGTCCGCGTTGACGTCGTCATGGCCCTGGCTTTTGCCTTGGTAGTTATCATAACGGGTGCCAGCAAGGATGGAGATCGGCAGGTCACGCAAGGTGATCTCGTCTTGTAACCAACCAGAGGCAAAGTTGATTTTTGCATCGGGGAAACTGGTGGTGGCTCCGCCAGGCCGCTGCTTCTGCTCGTACGCCTCGGAACCATAAGTCAGCAAATGCGCGGCGAAACTGTCAGTAAACAGGTTGGTACGGTTTTCCAATTTGCCGCCATTGGTAGTTTGCTTGCGGAATTCATCGGTTTTACCCTCATTGCGGGCATTGATCTTGACTTCTGAGGTATACACTTTCGCTACTGCATTTACCCAGTCTTGACCCTGTGGGTTCAGTTTATAACTGAGGGCCGCATCGCGTTGTATGGTAGAGCGGTCGGTCGTCGGATTGCTGGTGGAGGCCGCCGGCGTTTGTGGGTTCTTTGGTTGTTGTGCACTGTTGTTGTAATAGCGCAAATCGCCGCTTAGCGATTGATTGTTGTCGATGTTCCAGGTGCCTTTGGCTAGCACATTGCTGATGGTTTCGCTGTTTGGGGCATCAAAACCGTTGCTCTGACGGATATCGCCGACATCGCGGGTGCCGAAAGAGATCAGACCATCGAGATCATCGGTTTTACCGTAAGCGCTGGCGCCCATGCCCAGGCTATGATCGCCGCTAGCCGCTGTGCCGAACACTCGATAACCGGTGCTGTGGCCTGGCAACAGCAGATCGGCTGCGTCGACAGTTTCATAGGCGATAACCCCGCCGAGAGCACCGCTGCCATACAACAGCGCGGCCGGGCCACGAACGATTTCGATACGTTTTACCAAACCAGGATCGATGAAGGTCGCTCCAATATGGCCAGTATCGGTACCTTGGCGGATCCCATCAACCAACGTTAGTACACCGTTTTTACCATAGCCACGCATTGACACGTCTTGGCCGTTACTACGACCTGTACCGTTAACGGTAACCCCAGGCACATGACGCAGCATATCGCCGGCGGTGGTGGCGGTTTGGCTCTGAGGGCTGTTGCCGTTGATCACCGTCACCATCATCGGCGCTTCAAAACTGCTGCGCTGATTACCGGTGGCGACCACGGTCATGGTCTCATCTTTGTTTTTTTCTTGTGCCTTGGTGGTAGCGGAAACACTGGTGTCGGTCTGGGCAAAAACCACCGTAGGCAAAGCGCAGGCAATGGCCAGGCTTAATGCGGATAAACGCAGCCGGGAGGCAAAAATGGCAGGCATGTGGCAACTCTCCGTATGACTCAACATATCAATAGATTTGCTGGCTGCCTGGATCGCAAAATCGGGGTGGCTGGCGTTAAAAGGAACTAAGACGTTATTTGGTTAAGATCAATTTTCCCGCTTTGGTTTGGCGAAGTTGATAGCGTTGCCCTTGATGGATGATCACCGCCAGCCCATCAGTGCCCAGCAACTCGGCACTGTCGAAACAGGGCGGTAAAGCGGCAGGAGCACTGCCGTCAGGGGTAACCAAAGCGTTGTTGGACTGTTGGCAATTATTGAGATTGTCCATAAATTCAACCGATAAATGGTAATTAATATCAAATTGATAATCATTATCATGTGAACGAAAGGTTACATCAAGGGAAATTTTCTTACCGATGGAACCTTTTTGTCGTCATGCTTACCGGAGCTAGATTGACTGCGATCAATTTGCTGATAAAACGGCTATTTCAACAGGGTTTCGATACGGCTGAACAGGCGCTCAGGTTTGGTGATGGGGGCAAAGCGTGTGATGCGCTCGCCATCGGCGGTGAGCAGGAATTTGGTGAAGTTCCACTTGATACGTTGGCTGCCTAACAGACCGGGAGCACGGCGTTTTAACTCGCTGAACAGGGGATGCGCCTGCGCGCCGTTGACGTCGATCTTGCTGAACAGCGGAAAGCTGACGCCATAATTGAGGGTGCAGAAGTTGGCAATCTCCAGCGGGTTGCCCGGCTCTTGCCCGCCAAACTGATTGCAGGGGAAGCCCAGCACCATCAACCCGCGTGAGCGATAATACTGCCACAGTTTTTCCAAGCCTGCATACTGTGGGGTAAAGCCACACTTGCTGGCGGTATTGACCACCAGGTAAGCTCGCGCCGGAAAGTCGGCCAGCGTTTTATGTTCCCCTTGCAGGGTGATACAGGGAATGGACAGCAGTGAATGGTTCACAGAAGAGGGCTCCAGATCGGTTTAGCTCGGATGTTTGGCAAGTATAGCTGAATGACGTAAGAATACTTCGTAGAATATGGCATCAATAACCTGATTTAGGTGATGAAAATCCGATAATGCAGTGTTTAAAATCCCCACTTACTCGTTGAAAAGCAATAATTAAATTAAAGTCAGCATCACATGTAAATGCCATGTTATATTGAAAATGTTTAATTGATTAAGTAATAATAGGTGTTCAGCTTTTATTTTACAGGCATTGACGCTTGGGTTTTTGAATGTGTAATATTATTTTTGTGGTATCTACGTAAATAGGGAAAGTATGAGTTAGTTGTTGCATAGGGAGATGGTATGAATGTGTTAAGTGTGGGATTTCTAATATTATCAGTATGTTGCCACTTTCTTGTGGGTTCGAGAGTATTTCCAGATGTTAAGAGAAGTACAATGATACTTGCCTCTTTGATGCTTTTGTTTGCAGGGGTATCTAGTGGCTATAAGATTTCCACTGCAAATTTTTGCATTATTCTCATGCTATTGGCTTGTGCAATACGGTGGGTTAAAGGAAAGAAGCGTCTAAAAGAAATAGATAACATAGGTATATTGTACGTAACTCTTTCTTTCATACCTTTTTTGGTTTTTATGATTGAGTGGATGAATTATTGAGTTTTCAATCCCATTACGAAAGTGATACTGAGTGAACGGATAAATGAGAGCCAGCAGGCCAAAAGCATGCTGGCTAAAATAATCAGAAGCGGGTATCTACCGCATCGGCCAGCATAGCCAGCAACTGCTCGCTGTCCGACCAGCTCAGGCAAGGGTCGGTAATGGATTGGCCGTAGGTTAGTGATTGGCCAGCCACGATCTTCTGCGTGCCTTCCACCAGGAAGCTTTCGGCCATCACGCCAGCCACGGCCACGGAGCCCGCACGGATCTGTTGGCAGACGTTTTCCGCCACTTCCAACTGGCGGCGATGCAATTTCTGGCAGTTGCCGTGGCTGAAGTCGATCACCAGTTGTTCAGGTAAATCGAACTCGCGCAGGCTATCACAGGCGGCAACCACATCGGTCGCGTGATAGTTTGGCGTCTTGCCGCCGCGCATGATGATATGGCCATAAGGATTGCCGCTGGTCTGGTAAATGGTCATCTGGCCGGTTTTGTCTGGCGACAGGAACATATGACCAGCGCGCGCGGCACGGATGGCATCAATGGCGATGCGGGTGTTGCCGTCGGTACCGTTTTTGAAACCGACCGGGCAGGAGAGCGCCGAGGCCATTTCACGGTGGATCTGGCTTTCGGTGGTGCGAGCGCCAATCGCGCCCCAGCTGATCAGGTCGGCAATATACTGGCCGATCACCATATCCAGGAACTCGGTCGCCGTTGGCAGGCCAAGTTGGTTCACTGACAATAGCAGCTTGCGCGCCATCTCAATGCCACGGTTGACCTGATAGCTGCCGTCCAGATCGGGATCGGAAATCAAGCCTTTCCAGCCGACCACGGTGCGCGGTTTTTCAAAATAGGTGCGCATCACGATTTCCAGGCGGTCCTGATAGCGCTCGCGCAGTGCGTTAAGGCGGGTGGCATAGTCCATCGCCGCATCAAGATCGTGAATGGAGCAGGGGCCAATCACCACCAACAGGCGCTTGTCTTCGCCGGTGAGGATTTTTTCAATACGTTTACGTGACGCTGTCACGTTATCGGCTACCGATGCTGAGATCGGCAACTTCTCTGCCAGCGCCTGAGGCGTGACCAAGCTGTCGATGCGCGCGGTCCGCAGTTCATCTGTTTTGTGCATGATTATCTCTAAAACTGTTCTTCGCGACGGCAGGAATACCGGGAAGTGATGGCGATCACAATAACGCAAAAACCGCTGAATTCAACCGTAGAGATTGTGATCGGATGATTAAAATCGGTAAAAAAGCACAAAAAAGGGGCATAGACGACTGTCCGCCAGCCCCTACTATCAGAACATCCGCCGGCTCATTCCGAGGATATCGAGGATCTTGGTGGAGATCTCCTCCACCGAATAGTTGGTGGTATTGAGATAGCGGATCTGGTTTTTGCGAAACAGCGCTTCCACTTCGGCAACTTCCATCCTGCATTGGCGTGGCGAAGAGTAACGGCTGTTTTCGCGGCGTTCTTCGCGGATCGCCGTTAACCGCTCTGGGTTAATTGTCAACCCAAATAATTTATGTTGAAACGGTTTTAGCGCGGCGGGTAGCTGCAAATTATCCATATCATCGGCGGTAAACGGATAGTTGGCCGCGCGGATACCAAATTGCATCGCCAGATACAGGCTGGTGGGGGTTTTACCGCAGCGGGATACGCCGAGCAGGATCACCTGCGCCTGATCAAGATTGCGCAGCGATATGCCGTCATCATGGGCCAGGGTGTATTCAATAGCCGCGATCCGGGCGTCATATTTGCCCAGGTTGTTTTCGGTCAGTCCGTGGGTGCGATTAGGTACCGGCGTTGGATCCACCGCTAATTCCCCCTGTAGCGGGCCAACCAGGGCCTGCACGATATCCTGACAGAACCCTTCACTTTGGGTGATCACCTGGCGCACTTCCGGCGAGATAATCGAATAGAACACCAGTGGGCGCACGCCAGTCTGCTGGTAAATATCATTGATCTGCTGGCATACGCCCCGCGCACGCGCTTCGGTTTCCACAAAGGGCAGAGTGAAAGTGGTGGCCTTGACGGGAAACTGTGACAGCACCGCATGCCCCAAAACTTCGGCGGTAATGGCCGTGCCATCCGAGATATAAAAAACGCTTCTTTCCACCCATAACTCCTTAATGCCTGAAACGACTGATAGCAACATCATGGTCTGCATACCCACATACGGTAAAGAGGGGGACAGAAATTTTGTGACGCTGGGAATCATTCGCGGCAATTAAATATATTTAATAAAACCTAATTTCATTTTTAATAAAATGAAGAGTGCTATTTTAGCTACCTGCTCAGACGCAAATTGGCGCTATTTTCGTCAAATCAATCACTAAAAATATGGGTATTTAAGCAAAAGTTTAAATAATACATAATTTGTTGAATTGTAAGCTTTTAGCCAGTGAGGGAACGATCCCTAATAAAATTGTGCCCGCTGGAATTCTCTTAATTGCTATTTTCTTCATTGGCTTGATCGATTCACCTGTCCATTGTCTATGGATCATTGTGCTAGTGTGGGTGGGTGCCGTTTTTTGCGGTACGAGTCAAAAATCCGTCAATACCCTACTGATAGCAATAAGGATTGTCTCGATGTCTAACAATGGCCCAGACTTGCGTAATGTGCTTTGGTACAACCAGCTTGGCATGCACGACGTTGACCGTGTCGGTGGCAAAAATGCCTCCCTCGGTGAAATGATCACCAATCTCTCCGATTTGGGCGTGGCCGTACCCAACGGTTTTGCCACCACCGCCCAGGCATTTAACGATTTTCTTGAGCAAAGTGGGGTTAACCAGCGCATTTATCAGCTGCTGGATCAGACTGACGTTGACGATATTGCTCAACTGTCCAAGGCCGGTGCGCAAATTCGCCAATGGGTGATCGATACGCCTTTCCACGCGGAATTTGAACGTGAAATTACCCTGGCGTACCAACAACTCTCCGAGGGCGAAAGCGAAGCCTCCTTTGCCGTGCGTTCTTCCGCCACCGCCGAAGATATGCCAGACGCCTCGTTTGCCGGCCAGCAGGAAACCTTCCTCAACGTGCAGGGCATTGATGCGGTGATGGTGGCGATCAAACACGTCTTCGCCTCTTTGTTTAACGACCGGGCCATCTCCTACCGTGTGCATCAGGGTTACGATCACCGTGGCGTGGCGCTTTCCGCCGGTGTACAGCGCATGGTGCGCTCCGACCTGGCTTCCTCTGGGGTGATGTTTACCATCGATACCGAGTCCGGTTTTGATCAGGTGGTATTTATTACCTCGGCGTTCGGCCTGGGGGAAATGGTGGTGCAAGGTGCGGTCAATCCGGATGAGTTCTATGTCCATAAACCGACGCTGCTCAAGGGCAAACCAGCCATTGTGCGCCGGAACCTTGGCTCGAAAAAAATCCGCATGGTGTACGCACCTTCACAGGATCATGGCAAGCAGGTCCGTATCGAGGATGTGCCAGAAGAGCAACGCAATCGTTTCTCTTTGACCGATGATGAAGTTCAGGCACTGGCGCATCAGGCGTTGCTGATTGAAAAACACTACGGCCGCCCGATGGATATCGAGTGGGCCAAAGACGGCCACACCGGCAAGCTGCTGATAGTCCAGGCGCGGCCAGAAACCGTGCGCTCCAATGAGCAGGTGATGGAACGCTACCAACTGAACGGTAACAGCACCGTGCTGGTGGAAGGGCGAGCTATTGGCCATCGCATTGGGGCAGGCCCGGTGAAGGTCATCCACAATATCAGCGAAATGGATCGCATCGAACCGGGCGACGTATTGGTCACCGACATGACCGACCCGGATTGGGAACCGATCATGAAGAAGGCAGCAGCGATCGTTACCAACCGTGGCGGGCGTACCTGCCATGCGGCGATCATTGCCCGCGAACTGGGGATCCCTGCTGTTGTAGGCTGTGGCCACGCAACGGACCTGCTGAAAGAAGGGCAGAAAGTCACCGTCTCCTGCGCCGAAGGCGACACCGGTTTTGTCTACAGCGACATGCTGGAATTCAGCGTACAAAGCTCGGAAGTCACTGAACTGCCCGAACTCCCGTTGAAGATTATGATGAACGTCGGAAACCCTGACCGTGCGTTCGACTTCGCTCGCTTGCCAAATGAAGGTGTGGGGCTGGCCCGGTTGGAGTTTATTATCAACCGCATGATCGGCGTACACCCGCGTGCCCTGTTGGAGTTCGACCAGCAAACCCCGGAGCTGCAGGCAGAAATCAAGACGCTGATGCTGGGTTATGACGATCCGGTCGAGTTCTATGTCGGTCGTTTGACCGAAGGGATCGCTACGCTTGGCGCTGCATTCTGGCCGAAGCGCGTCATCGTACGCCTTTCCGATTTCAAATCTAACGAATACGCCAACCTGGTCGGCGGCGAGAAATATGAGCCGCACGAAGAAAACCCGATGTTAGGTTTCCGTGGCGCGGGTCGTTACGTGGCAGACAGTTTCCGCGACTGCTTCGCCATGGAATGTGCCGCGATGAAGCGGGTACGTAATGAGATGGGCCTGACCAACGTTGAGGTGATGGTGCCGTTTGTGCGTACCGTGGCTCAGGCGGAGGCCGTGGTGGCAGAGTTGGGGCGCCAAGGGCTCAAGCGCGGCGAGAACGGGCTGAAAGTGATCATGATGTGTGAGATCCCATCCAACGCTTTGCTGGCCGATCAGTTCCTTGAGCACTTCGATGGCTTCTCTATCGGTTCCAACGATATGACGCAGCTCACGCTGGGGCTGGATCGCGATTCCGGAGTGGTCTCTGAGCTGTTTGACGAGCGCAATGAGGCGGTCAAGGCGCTGCTTTCCATGGCGATCCAGGCGGCCAAGCGTCACGGCAAATATGTCGGCATCTGTGGGCAAGGCCCGTCAGACCATGCGGACTTTGCCGAGTGGCTGATGGATCAGGGGATTGATAGCCTGTCACTTAACCCTGATACCGTGGTGCAGACCTGGGTTAATTTGTCACAACGATAGTTGTAGGGGCGCTGCATGCTGCGCCCGTCAAGTTAAATAACATTGCCATTTTTTCATTAATTGCCAACCGCCGGTTAAACCTGGCGGTTTTTTTATATCGGCGGGTTATTTTGCACAAAAAAAAGCCCATCAAAAGACGGGCAAAGACTACACACAGCAATTCAGTGATTCGGGGTTACCTTGTTAGCTGACCTGACTGAAAGACAATGCATGGAAAGCAATGATTTTCAGCAAGATAGAGTTTTATACTAGGCAGTTATCTGGCGCGTGTCATTAAGAATCGTCCCAATAAAATAGCCTGGATTGTACGGGTTCATTGCGAGAACAGGTATTTGAATGGCATCAAATATTGCAACAAGTGAGTCAGCAGAATAATTATCGGCAGCGATGCGGCGGGGAAAGGGAATAATCGGGTTAATCGCCTGCCCAATGAATGAGCAGGCGATGTAGGGATCACAACTGTTCTAAATCTTTGGCGACTTCTTCCAGATCGGCGGTGGGCTCTGGAGCTTCGTTCACCCAGGCGCTAACCAACCGATAAGAGACCGCCAGCACGACTGGGCCGATAAACAGGCCAATCATCCCGAAGGCCAGCAGGCCACCGATAACGCCTGACAAGATCAGAATCAACGGCAAGTCGGCACCCATGCGGATTAGCGCCGGGCGCAGGAAGTTATCCAGCGTTCCGACCACGCAGCTCCACACCAATAGCACGGTGCCCCAGGTGGTGTCACCGGTCCAGTACAGCCAGATGATGGCCGGGATCAAGACCAACAATGGCCCCAGTTGGGCGAGGCAAAAGATGAACATCACTACGGTCAGCAAGGTGGCCGCTGGAATGCCAGAAATGGCCAACCCAATACCGCCCAGGATCGACTGCACCAATGCTGTCACCACCACGCCCAATGCAACGGCACGGATCGCTTGCCCGGCCAGTAACACGGCCGCATCGCCCCGAGTGGAAGCAAGGCGCACGGCAAAATGGCGGATCGCCATGCCAACCTGTTCACCGCGGGCGTACAGCAGGGCACTGAACAATAACATCAGCGAACAATGGATCAGGAAACGGCCAATATGCGCCGCCTGGGTGACAAACCAGGTGGCCGTCTGGCCAAAGTAAGGTTGAATTTTGGCCACCAGGGCGTTACCACCGGTGTTCACCAACAGATGATAGCTGTTATAGACTTTGTGCCCGATCACCGGAATGGAGCGCAGCCACTCCAACTGTGGAACATGGAGCTGCCCCGGTGAGTTCACCCAAGCCACGACTGGCGCGCTGTTATCCACCAAACTGCTGATCAGCAGGGCAATAGGCAGCACAAACAGCAAGAGCAGCAGGATAGTCATCGCCACCACGGCCAGCGACCGGCGGCCCCACAGCAGGTTTTGTAGCTTAATCAGTACCGGCCAGGTGGCGATCACCACCATCGATGCCCAGGCAAATCCCAGAATAAAGGGTTGAATGACCCAAAAACTGGCGACGATCATAATGGCGATAAACAGCACACCAAAAATTATCGTCGGTAAATCGTAGCGGCGTTGCGGTTGTGTCATGAATGCGTTTTCATCCTAATGAGTTAATTCCTTGGTACCCTTTTATCATGGAGCATTTTTGGCAACTTTCACAGCCAGGCGCACATTTTGCCGCGAATTTTGGTTTGGGATACAGCCTTTCATTATTAAACGCAGCGGAATAACCGCCAGACTTCCCTCTTCCTAAAGCGCAGCCATCGGCTGCGCTATCATTTTCCCCGGCCAAATAATGCCAAATTCAGGATGTACAAGCGGCAAAACACCCGCCATTATGAGGTAGATAGCGATGATGCAGGGGCGGGTAACGGCCCTTGCGGTTATCGTGATAATAAAAGACAGGGGAGGGCCAGTTCCGGGCCCGATTAAGCAATTAAGAGCAGACAGAGTCAAACAAGCGAATGATCCCACAAATTTCTCAGGCACCCGGCCTCGTTCAACGGGTGCTGGACTTTTTGGCCGCGTTAAAACAGAGCGGATTCAACGGCGATACCGCCACTAGCTATGCCGATCGGCTGACGATGGCGACGGACAACAGCATTTACCAATTGTTGCCCGATGCGGTGGTGTTTCCTCGCTCAACCGCCGATGTGGCGTTAATCGCCCGGCTGGCCGACGAAGAGCGCTTCAAGGCACTGACCTTCAGCCCGCGCGGTGGCGGCACCGGCACCAATGGACAGGCACTTAACACCGGCATAGTGGTTGATATGTCGCGTTACATGAACCGCATTCTGGACATCAACGTCGAGCAGGGTTGGGTGCGGGTAGAAGCTGGGGTGATTAAAGACCAGCTCAACCAGTATTTACGACCGTTCGGCTATTTCTTCGCGCCGGAGCTTTCCACCAGCAACCGAGCTACCCTTGGCGGTATGATCAATACCGACGCGTCTGGCCAGGGTTCGCTGGTGTACGGCAAAACTTCAGACCATGTGCTGGGGCTGCGGGCGGTGTTGCTGGGGGGCGAAATGATCGACACCCGCGTCATGCCGACGCCGCTGGCGGAAACGATTGCCCAGGAAGATACGCCAGAGGGGCGGATCTACCACACCGTGCTGAACCGTTGCCGCGAGCAACGGGCGCTAATCCTGGAGAAATTCCCCAAGCTTAACCGCTTCCTCACCGGCTACGATCTGCGCCACGTGTTGAGCGACGATCTGCAAACCTTCGATCTGACCCGCATTCTGACCGGTGCCGAAGGGACCTTGGCCTTTATCACCGAAGCGCGGCTGGATATCACACCGCTGCCGAAGGTGCGACGCCTGGTAAACGTCAAATATGACTCTTTCGATTCGGCCCTGCGCAATGCGCCCTTTATGGTGGAAGCCAAGGCGCTGTCGGTGGAAACCATCGACTCCAAGGTGCTGAATCTGGCCCGCGAAGATATCGTCTGGCACTCGGTCAGTGAACTGATCACCAATGTGCCGGATAAAGAGATGCTCGGGTTGAACATCGTTGAGTTTGCCGGTGATGATAAGGAACTGATCGACGGCCAGATGGAAGCGCTGTGCGAGCGTCTGGACGATCTGATCTCCGAGCAGCAGGCTGGCGTGATCGGTTATCAGATTTGCGGCGATTTGACCGGCATTGAACGCATCTACAATATGCGCAAAAAGGCGGTTGGGCTGTTGGGTAACGCCAAAGGGCAGGCCAAGCCCATCCCGTTTGCCGAAGATACCTGCGTGCCGCCGCAGCACCTGGCCGATTACATTACCGAGTTCCGCCAACTGTTGGATAGCCATAACCTGAGCTACGGTATGTTCGGCCACGTTGATGCAGGGGTGCTGCACGTGCGCCCGGCGTTGGATATGTGCGATCCCCAGCAAGAAGTGCTGATGAAGCAAATCTCTGACCAGGTGGTGGCGTTAACCGCGAAGTATGGTGGCTTGCTGTGGGGGGAACACGGGAAGGGCTTCCGAGCGGAGTATAGCCCGGAGTTCTTCGGCGAGGAGCTTTATGAAGAACTGCGCCGCATCAAGGCCGCATTTGATCCGCTCAATCGCCTCAACCCGGGCAAAATCTGCCCGCCGCTGGGCGTTGATGCCGTCATGATGAAAGTGGATGCGGTGAAACGCGGCACACTGGATCGTCGCATTCCGATTGATGTCCGCACCTCATTCCGTGGTGCGATGGAGTGTAACGGCAACGGACTCTGTTTCAACTTTGACGTGCACAGCCCGATGTGTCCGTCGATGAAGATCACCGCTAATCGGATCCACTCGCCGAAAGGCCGTGCGGCTCTGGTGCGCGCATGGTTACGGTTATTGGCAGAGCAGGGCGTCGACCCCGTCGCGCTGGAAAAGCAGTTGCCGCAGCAGCGCCTCAGCTTCCGCACCCTGGTCGAGAAAACCCGTAATAGCTGGCATGCAGGCAAGGGTGAATATGACTTCTCCCATGAGGTCAAAGAAGCGATGTCTGGCTGCCTGGCCTGTAAAGCCTGTTCGACCCAGTGCCCGATCAAGATCGACGTGCCGGGCTTCCGTTCGCGCTTCCTGCAGCTTTACCACACCCGCTATCTGCGCCCGATGCGTGACTACATGGTTGCTGGCGTCGAGAGCTATACCCCGTTGATGGCCAAAGCGCCGAAGGTGTTCAACTTCTTCTTCAAGCAGCCATGGGTGCGCGAACTGAGCCGCAACAGCATCGGCATGGTGGATTTACCGCTGCTTTCCAGCCCAACGTTACGCCAACAACTGTCGGGCCATAGCGCGTTCAGCATGACGCTTGAACAGTTGGAAGCATTGAGCGAAAGCCAGCGGGAACAGCATGTGCTGGTGGTGCAGGATCCGTTTACCAGCTATTACGATGCCCAGGTCGTGGCAGACTTTGTACGGCTGGTGGAAAAGCTGGGCTACAAGCCGGTGCTGTTGCCGTTCTCACCGAACGGCAAGGCACAGCATATCAAAGGCTTCCTGACGCGCTTTGCCAAAACGGCGCGCAAGACTGCGGACTTCCTTAACCGGGTAGCCAAACTGGGGATGCCGATGGTGGGTGTCGATCCGGCGCTGGTGCTATGTTACCGCGACGAGTATCAAGAAATTCTCGGGGCCGAACGGGGGAGTTTCCAGGTGCAACTGGTCCATGAATGGTTGCAAAAGTTGCTGGCAGAACGTGCGGAACAGCCTGCCACCGGGGAAGCCTGGTATCTGTTTGGCCACTGTACCGAAACCACCGCATTACCGGCGAGTACCCAGCAGTGGGCTGACATCTTTGCCCGTTTTGGCGCCAAGTTGGAAAACGTCAGCGTGGGTTGCTGTGGCATGGCGGGCACTTACGGTCACGAAGCCAAGAATCTGCAAAATTCGCTGGGGATTTATGAGCTATCATGGCATCAGGCGCTACAACGTTTGCCAAGGCAACGCTGTCTGGCGACCGGTTATTCTTGCCGCAGCCAGGTTAAACGCATTGAAGGCAATGGCGTGCGGCATCCATTACAGGCACTTCTGGAGATGATTGCGTGAAGCTGTGGAAACGTGAAACAACGCTGGAACAACTCAACCAAAGCGGCGAAGGATGTATGGTGGCCCATGTGGGCATTCAGTTTACCCGCTTGGAAGATGACTATTTAGAGGCGGTGATGCCCGTCGATCACCGCACTACCCAGCCGTTTGGCCTGTTACACGGCGGGGCTTCGGTGGTACTGGCCGAGTCGATGGGTTCAATGGCGGGTTATCTGTGCACCGAAGGGGAACAAAAGGTGGTGGGGCTGGAGATTAACGCCAACCACCTGCGCGCGGTATTTAAAGGGCAGGTGCGCGGGGTTTGTCGTGCGTTACACGCTGGCCGCCGCAATCAGGTCTGGCAGATCGAGATCTTCGACGATCGCGATCGCCTGTGCTGTACCTCGCGGCTGACCACGGCTGTATTGGAGTAACTCCTACCCCGCAGGTTTTCGCCTGCGGGGCAAACGTTACAGCTGGAACGGTACCCGTTTCACAAAATCCTTCTGAAAAGCGGTAGCCTTGTCCCAGCCGCCTTCCATCGAATATTTCTGGCAAATCAGCGTTAGCGTATGCCGGGCAAAATGATAGCACTGCACGCGGAACAGCTGACAACGCTGTGGGTTGTTGATCTCGACGATCAGCCGGTTATGCAGTTTGCTCAGCGCATGCAGATAACTCTCGTCATCGCCATTTTCTAGGCATAAATTCGCCATGCCCAAGCTGACACCGTTGTAACGCTTCAGATGATTGATGTTGCATTCCGGCCGCTGTAGCGCCGCTTCCGCCATATAGAAATCCACCGTGGCATCACGGATGTTGAACTTGTATTCATCAATTTTGCTCAGCAGCCACGCATTCATCGAGATAGCCATAGGTCCACGCCCAATTAAAGCTTAATGATAATCATTATCATATTTGCAGCTGTGGCGATGATCAATGCTCCCCGCAGATTTTTTTCTGTTGTGGGTCTTTTGACCCTCACGGGCTAAAAACACGCGAGCGACTAGACTTAAAGCAGGGAAAGGCATTTTTCAGACAGACAAAATGCAGAAATAGGTATTTTCTATGAATGTTTAAAACAGACGACTTATCCGATGCTATAACCTTGTCGGGGCAGCGGGATAAGCCGTACGAGATATGATGAATTGCTATGAATTCAGAGGGATAAAAATTATCCCCGAGTCTATTTTGCCTGGATACGCCATCAGTTTATCGTGTTGCCGAGCGTAAATCCGGGCGTTTGGTAAATACCCCCGCAAAACAAACGGTTGAAGTGATAATCATTATCACTAACATGGGCGGTAAGCCAGATCGGCTGTAGTAAAACACGAATGTGAGGTAGGCCATATGCATACGGAAGATGTTGGTACTTTTTCCTTGGCAGACAACGTCTGGCAAGGCATTTCGCTGAGCGACAGCGCGGTGAAGCAGATAATCAGACTCATGCAGCAGGATGCCCAGGTGAAAGGGTTGCAACTCGGCGTCAAACAATCTGGCTGTGCGGGCTTTGCCTACGTACTGGATTTGACCCGCGAACCAGCCAGCGACGATCTGTTGTTCGAACGTGACGGGGCCAAGCTATTCGTGCCGCTCAAAGCGATGCCGTTTATCGATGGCACCACGGTAGATTTTGTTCGGGAAGGGCTGAATCAGATGTTCAAATTTAATAACCCTAAAGCTCAGAACGCCTGCGGATGCGGTGAGAGCTTTGGCGTTTAAGCGATGCAATCAACATGACACGAAGCAACGTAGAAACAGCGAAAGATGTACCGGCTTGGGTCAGCGAAGGTCGCTACAAGGAAGGATTCTTTACCCAACTGGCCACCGATGAGTTGGCCAAAGGTATCAACGAAGAGGTGGTACGCGCCATCTCGGCCAAGCGTAACGAACCCGAGTGGATGCTGGAATTCCGCCTGGAGGCTTACCGTGCCTGGCTGCAAATGGAAGAGCCACACTGGCTGAAAGCTAACTATGACAAGCTGAACTATCAGGATTACAGCTACTATTCAGCGCCGTCCTGCGGCAGCTGTGATGACGCCTGCGGTTCTCAGCCTGGGGCGGAGCAGCAGCCTGGCGCCAGTACGGAAAACGGCTACCTGACCAGCGAAGTTGAACTGGCGTTTAATCAACTGGGTGTACCGGTGCGTGAAGGTAGTGAAGTGGCGGTAGATGCCATTTTCGACTCGGTTTCTGTCGCGACCACTTACCGTGAAAAGCTGGCGGAGAGCGGGGTGATCTTCTGCTCGTTCGGTGAGGCCATTCACGACCATCCAGACTTAGTCCGTAAGTATCTGGGCCGAGTGGTGCCGCATAACGACAACTTCTTTGCCGCACTCAACGCTGCGGTGGCTTCCGACGGCACCTTCGTCTACGTGCCGAAGGGCGTACGCTGCCCAATGGAGCTTTCCACCTATTTCCGCATTAACGCCGCGAAAACCGGTCAGTTTGAACGCACCATTCTGATTGCCGATGAAGGCAGCTATGTCAGCTACATTGAAGGCTGCTCAGCGCCGGTACGCGACAGCTATCAACTGCATGCGGCGGTAGTAGAAGTGATCCTGCATAAAGACGCCGAAGTGAAGTATTCCACGGTGCAAAACTGGTTCTCCGGCGGCGGCGAAAGCAAGGGCGGCATTCTTAACTTCGTCACCAAGCGTGCGCTGTGTGAGGGCTCAGGGTCCAAAATGTCCTGGACACAGTCTGAAACCGGCTCGGCTATCACCTGGAAATACCCAAGCGTGATCTTGCAGGGCGACAACTCGATCGGTGAGTTTTTCTCGGTGGCGCTGACCAGCGGCTACCAACAGGCGGATACCGGCACCAAGATGATCCACATTGGTAAAAACACCAAGTCGACCATTATTGCCAAAGGGATCTCCGCTGGGCATAGCCAAAATACCTATCGTGGGCTGGTGAAGATCCTGCCCGGGGCGGAAAACGCCCGTAACTTTACCCAGTGCGACTCGATGCTGATCGGGCCCAATAGCGGGGCGCATACCTTCCCCTATGTGGAAACGCGCAATAACAGCGCCCAGCTTGAGCATGAGGCTACCACCTCGAAGATTGGTGACGACCAACTGTTCTACTGCCTGCAACGGGGCATCAGCGAAGATAACGCCATCTCGATGATCGTCAATGGTTTCTGTAAAGACGTGTTCTCCGAGCTGCCGCTGGAGTTTGCCGTAGAGGCACAGAAGTTACTGGCTATCAGCCTGGAACACAGCGTCGGTTAAGCACCCGTATTTATAGCGCAGCAGCGCGATCAGAGGACACAGCATGTTAAGTATCAAGAATTTGCACGTCAGCGCCGAAGGAAATGAAATCCTCAAAGGGCTGAGCCTGGACATCAAACCGGGCGAAGTGCACGCCATTATGGGGCCCAACGGTTCCGGCAAAAGCACGCTTTCCGCCACGTTGGCTGGCCGGGAAGAGTATGAGGTCACCGCAGGTGAAGTGACGTTTAAAGGCAAAGATCTGTTGGAACTGGCTCCTGAGGATCGGGCCGGTGAGGGCGTATTCCTGGCGTTCCAGTACCCGGTAGAGATCCCCGGCGTCAGCAACCATTTCTTCCTGCAGACCTCGGTGAATGCGGTGCGTAATTACCGTGGCCAAGAGGCGCTGGATCGCTTCGACTTCGCTGACTTTATCGAACAGAAGATTGAGTTGCTGAATATGCCAGCGGATTTGTTGACCCGTTCGGTCAACGTCGGTTTTTCCGGCGGCGAGAAGAAACGCAACGACATCCTGCAAATGGCCGCGCTGGAGCCAGAGCTGTGCATTCTGGATGAAACGGATTCTGGGCTGGATATCGATGCCCTGAAGATCGTCGCCAACGGCGTCAATTCGCTGCGTGACGGCAAGCGCGCCTTTATTATTGTCACCCACTATCAGCGCATTCTCGATTACATCAAACCGGATTACGTTCACGTGCTTTCCCAGGGGCGCATCGTGAAGTCCGGTGATTTCTCATTGGTGAAACAGTTGGAGGAGCAGGGCTATGGCTGGCTTTCCGACCAACAGTAATTCACGGGCATTACAGCAGTTGTACAGCCTGTTCGAAGCGCGCGGCGGCGAGCGTTCTGCGCATGCGTTAGCCCATTGGCAGCAGGTTTTGCGCCAAGGCTGGCCGACTCGCAAGCAGGAAAACTGGAAATATACTCCGCTGGAAGGCTTGCTGGAGCAGCAGTTTCTGGAGCCTGCGGAGAACGTGTTCAGCGCGGAGCAGCGCGACAAACTGGCGTTGAAGATCGATGCGTATTGCCTGGTGTTTGTCGATGGGCGCTTATGTCCACAACTGAGCGATGAGGATCTTGGCGACTACCGGTTGACCAGGGTGGCCTATGATGCGGCACTAACGTTGCCGGAACCGATCCAACCTGAAATCTTTCTGCATTTGACCGAAAGCCTGGCGCAGGAAACCAGCGTGATTAGCCTGGCGGCGGGCAAAACTCCGGTTAAACCGCTCTATCTGTTGCATATCAGCACCGGTCGCGAGCAGCCCGGAGAAGTGAATACGCTGCATCACCGGCACCATCTGGAGATTGCGAGTGGTGCACGAGCTTCGGTCATCGAACACTATGCCAGCGTCAGTGCTGCGGCTCATTTCACCGGTGCGCGCCTGACCGTGACGGTGGGCGATAATGCCGAGCTGCATCATTGCAAACTGGCGTTTGAGAGCCAGGCCAGTTACCACTTTGCCCATAACGACCTGATGATAGGCCGCGACGCTCGAGTTAAAAGCGATAGCTTCCTGCTGGGAGCTGGGCTGACTCGCCACCACACCAGTGCGCAGCTAAACGGTGAGGGGAGCAATGTGGTAATCAATAGTTTGGTGTTGCCGGTGGGTAAAGAGGTGTGCGATACCCGTACCTATCTGGAACACAACAAAGGCTACTGCGAAAGCCGCCAACTGCACAAAACGGTGGTCAGCGATCGGGCCAAAGCGGTGTTTAACGGCATGATCAAGGTCGCGCAGCACGCGATCAAAACCGACGGCCAAATGAACAACCACAACCTGTTGTTGGGCAAGGTGGCGGAGGTCGATACCAAACCGCAGTTGGAAATCTACGCCGATGATGTCAAATGCAGCCACGGTGCCACCGTGGGCCGCATCGATGAAGAGCAGCTGTTCTATCTGCAATCGCGCGGTATTGATAAGCACGCGGCGCAGCAGATGATCATCTTTGCCTTTGCCGCTGAACTGACGGAGGGCATTGCCGATCCGATCATACGGGAGTTGGTGCTGGCGCGTATCGCCGATCGTTTACCCCAGGAGGCGGCATGAGTTATCCCCTGGAACGAGTACGTAGCGATTTTCCCTTGCTGGGCCGGGAGGTCAATGGGCAACCGTTGGCTTATCTGGATAGTGCTGCGAGCGCGCAGAAGCCACAGAGCGTGATTGACCGCGAACTGGATTTCTACCGTCACGGTTATGCCGCAGTGCACCGCGGTATCCATACGTTGAGCGCAGAAGCTACCCAGCAGATGGAGGCCGTGCGTGAGCAAGTGGCGCGTTTTATCAATGCGGGTTCTGCAGAAGAAATCGTGTTCGTGAAAAGCACTACTGAAGGCATCAATCTGGTGGCTAACAGCTTTGGCCGCCATTTGCTGACGGCGGGTGATAGCATCATCATCACCGAGATGGAGCACCACGCCAACATTGTGCCGTGGCAAATGCTGGCGCAGGAGCGAGGCATCACGCTGCGTGTCTGGCCATTGCAGCCAGACGGCACCTTGGATCTGGCGCAACTGCCGGGCCTGATCGATGCCTCCACCAAGCTGTTGGCGATCACCCAGGTATCGAACGTGCTGGGAACCGTCAACCCACTGAGTGAGATCGTTCCCGTGGCCAAAGCGGCTGGGCTGAAGGTGCTGGTGGACGGCGCTCAAGCGGTAATGCATCAGCGTATCGATGTTCAGGCGCTCGACTGTGATTTCTATGTGTTCTCCGGCCACAAGCTGTATGGGCCAAGCGGTATCGGCATTCTGTATGGCAAGCAGGCGTTACTGGAACAGATGCCACCGTGGGAAGGCGGCGGCGCGATGATCCAACGGGTCAGCCTGACGCAAGGCACGACCTTTGCAGCGCCACCATGGCGTTTTGAGGCCGGTTCACCTAATACGGCGGGGATGATGGGGCTAGGGGCGGCCATCGACTATGTCGAGGCTTTGGGGCTGGAAAATATCCACGATTACGAGCAATCTTTAATGCGCTACGCATTGGATGGATTGCAGCAGGTGCCAACACTGAAGATTTATGGCCCTGCACAGCGTGCCGGTGTGATTGCCTTTAACCTGGGTGAACATCATGCCTACGACGTGGGCAGTTTCCTGGATCAATACGGCATTGCGATCCGCACTGGGCACCACTGCGCCATGCCGCTGATGGAGTTCTACCAGGTACCAAGTATGTGCCGTGCCTCGCTGGCGTTGTACAATACCCGCCAGGAAGTGGATCGGCTGGTCGCCGGTTTGCAGCGCATCCACAGCTTGTTAGGCTAATCATTAAAGGGAGCCCCATGGCGCATTTGCCGGACAAAGATAAATTGGTGCGTAACTTTTCCCGCTGCCTGAACTGGGAAGAGAAGTACCTGTATGTGATCGAACTGGGTAGCCAGTTGCCACCGTTGGATGAAAGCGAGCGGCAGGCGGCTAACCTGATTTCTGGCTGTCAAAGCCAGGTCTGGATCGTGATGAGCAACAACGCGCAAGGGCAGGTAGAGTTTCATGGTGATAGCGATGCCGCTATCGTCAAGGGGCTGCTGGCGGTGGTGTTTATTGTTTATCACCAGCTTACGCCGCAGCAAATTCTCGATCTGGATATACGCCCATTCTTCAGTGAACTGGCCTTGAGCCAACATCTGACGCCTTCTCGTTCTCAAGGTTTGGAGGCGATGATCCGCGCTATTCGCAGTAAAGCGGCCCAGCTTGCCTGACCGGATATCCCAAGGCTTATTGATGGCACGTTATGTCAATGAGCCTTTACAATTCCTGCCAAATCCCGTCTTTTTTCTATAAATCATAAGTGTTTCAGCCGCTTACCTGTTTACGAGTCATTGACAATTCCTGCGTTTGATTACGTTATAACATGTTGATTTTTTGCAATTTATTGCCTTTAAATCGGATCTTGCTAATATCGAACGAGCATTTATCTTATTTACCTGCTGGCCAGCGACCGCTAGCCTTGCAATGAACCGTAATAACAATAGGGATCAGAATGAAACGTGCGTTGACTCTAATGGGCGTGCTATTCGCCACCGTACTGACCGGCACCCAGGTCGCCAGTGCGAACGAATACCCATTGCCGCCGCCAGGCAGCCGTCTGATTGGTGAGAATACGATTTACAACGTGCCAAATGATGGCCGTTCGCTGGAAGCCATTGCGGCTGACTACAAGATTGGGCTATTGGGCATGCTGGAAGCCAACCCGGGTACCGATCCCTATCTGCCTAAACCGGGGACGGCGCTGACGATCCCAACACAGATGCTACTGCCGGATACCCCACGCGAAGGGGTCGTGGTTAACCTGGCGGAACTGCGTTTGTACTATTACCCGAAAGGGGAAGATAAGGTGATCGTCTATCCGATCGGTATCGGCCAGACCGGTATGAATACGCCACTGAAGGTGACCTCGGTCAGCCAGAAGATCCCGAATCCAACCTGGACGCCAACTGCCAACATCCGCAAGCGCTACCAGTCACAGGGCGTGACTCTGCCTGCGGTAATACCGGCTGGGCCAGAGAATCCGATGGGGCTGTTTGCCATGCGTCTGGCCATGGGGCACGGTGAATACCTGATCCACGGCACCAATGCCAACTTTGGTATCGGGATGCGCGTGAGCTCAGGTTGTATCCGCCTGCGCCCGGACGATATCGAAGCCCTGTTCAACCAGGTGCCACAAGGCACCAGAGTGCAAATCGTCAATGAACCGGTGAAGGTCTCCGTTGAACCAGACGGCAAACGCTATGTAGAAGTGCATCAGCCATTGTCGAGAGTGGCCAGTGACGACCCGCAGACCATGCCGATCGCGCTTTCTAAAAATCAGAAAGCCTTTGCTACCGATCCACAGACCGATAAGGCAATGCTCGACAGCGCCATCGTACGGCGTTCTGGCATGCCGGTGCTGGTCAGTGTAGGGCAAGACCCTTCTGAGGTCACTACGCCGCCTACAGCGCTTCCTGGTGAGGGAGCTGACACCTCTGGCGAGACTGGCGCACCGATTAGCTCGGTGAACTAAACCTTGATGGTGCGAACGTAGTGGGGTCCGGCATTTAGCCTGGCCCTTTTTTTTGTGCCTAAGGTATGGGGTGGGATGGGATGATGTGCAGGGCTATTTATTTATAGGCAAAAAAAAACGGTGCACAATGTGCACCGTTTTCAATAACCGAAGCAAACTTACTTTTTGTAAGCGTGTGCTTGGTTGTCCAGACGCTGGTTAGCGCGCGCTGCGTCGTCTTTAGCTGCTTGAACGTCAGAACGGATTGCGTTCACGTCGTTGCTCAGCTGGTCAACTTTAGCGTTCAGAGTCTGAACGTCAGAAGACAGTTGATCGATTTTAGCGTTGCTTGAGCAACCAGCCAGCATAGTAGAAGCCAGGATTACCGCGCCCAGTACCAGTTTAGTACGATTCATTATAACACCCTCTAGATTGAGTTAATCTCCATGTAGCGTTACAAGTATTACACAAACTTTTTTCGAAAGAGAATAAATTTTTTGTATTAAGGCCCTTTATTTTGATCGTTCGCTCAAACTTGCATCTGGTTTTGCAAAATAGTTAAAAAATCGAAGGAAAACAGCCTGATTCTATGGGACAACTCTCAAATGAAATTGGCAAAATAAACCGCTTTAATGGTTGCGTTTTTCTGAAAGTGCGTTATTGCAGATAAAAAAAACGCCGCTAAGCGGCGTTTGGGTCATAGACTTGTTGTCACGTTTATTATTACAGCACGTGAACCGAGGCAGTATTGGTGGTGCCGCTTGGTACCAGAGCACCAGAAACCATCACTACGACGTCGCCTTTCTGTGCCAGGCCGCTCGCCAAAGCAACTTCTTTACCAATGCGGTAGAAGTCGTCGGTAGAAGCGATTTCTTTGACCATCTGAGTGGTGATGCCTTTGCTCAGGATCAGCTGACGGGCAGTGACTTCGTTGGTCGTCAGCGCCAGGATCACGGCGTTAGGGAAGTACTTACGCACGGATTTGGCTGATTTGCCGCCGCTGGTGGCAACCACGATCAGTGGCGCGTCCAGTTTTTCGGCAGTTTCTACCGCACCGCGGCACACCGCTTCGGTGATACGCAGTTTACGGTTGTCGTTCAGGGTGTCGATACGGCTAGGCATCACGCGATCGGTACGTTCGCAGATGGTTGCCATGATGGTAACGGCTTCCAGCGGGTATTTACCCTTGGCGCTTTCACCAGACAGCATCACCGCATCGGTACCGTCCAGGATGGCGTTGGCAACGTCACCGGCTTCTGCACGGGTAGGGCGCGGGTTCTTGATCATTGAATCCAGCATCTGGGTCGCGGTGATAACCACTTTGCGTGCGCGGTTACACTTCTCGATCATCATCTTCTGCGCGAAGATCACTTCTTCAACCGGGATTTCAACACCCAGATCGCCACGAGCTACCATGATGCCGTCAGACGCTTCGAGGATCTCGTCGAAGTTGTTCAGGCCTTCCTGGTTTTCGATCTTGGAGATGATCTGAATGTTTTCGCCACCGTGGGCTTTCAGGTGCTCACGGATTTCCAGCACGTCGGAACGCTTACGGATGAAGGAAGCCGCAACGAAGTCTACGCCTTGCTCACAACCGAAGATCAGGTCACGTTTGTCTTTTTCGGCCAGCGCTGGCAGCTGAATGGAAACACCTGGCAGGTTAACGCCTTTGTTTTCGCCCAGATCGCCGCTGTTCAGTACTTTACAGATCACTTCGCTTTCGGTAACCGCAGTCACTTCCATACCGATCAGGCCATCGTCCACCAGGACGGTGTTGCCAATTTTCAGGTCGGCAGCAAAGCCAGGGTAAGTTACCGCAACGCGCTCTTTGTTGCCGATAACGCTCTGGTCGGTGGTGAAGGTGAAGGTCTGGCCAGCAACCAGGGCTGCATCAACGCCGCCTTCCAGCTTCATGGTACGGATTTCCGGGCCTTTGGTATCGAGCAGGATACCGGCGTTTTTACCGGTTTTGGCAATTACCGCACGCATGTTCTTGATGCGGTTACCGTGTTCTTCATAATCGCCGTGGGAGAAGTTAAGGCGCATTACGTTCATGCCCGCGTTCAGCAGGCTGGTCAGCATTTCTTCCGACTCGGTTTTCGGGCCGATAGTACAAACAATTTTGGTCTTTTTCATGACGATTTTTTCTGCAAGTTGTGATGGATAATAAAACTAACGGTACCGGCGGCTAGGCCATCGGTAAGGGATTTGGGCTGTGCCTGGCAATGCAAAACATAGTTAAGGATAGGTGACCTTGGTCGAAATGGGGTGGAAAAATTCGGCCGATGCCCAGGTGCGGGTAAGCTGCGCAAAAAGCGAGGATGAGAATTTGTTGTAATTGCGTTTTCGCAGATCAAGGGCTGAAACCATTCAACTGAAAGACGTTGCGCATTATAAGGCTATGCGGCTGGAAACAAAACAAAAAACCGCAGCTGTCGGCAGTTTTGTACATAAAGTCAGCAAATGTGGCGCAAATTGGCCGCCTGCCAGCGGGTTTGTTGCGCAAATAGCATTACTGTAACGGATTATGTTTTCGAAAAAAATAAAGTGACGGCCTTCACGCTTTCAAACATTTTGCTGAATTTCCAACAGGACTCCGTCATCCAGACAGAAACAGCCAAATACGGTAGCGGCAGGGATCGCCAACGTTTCCTGGGCCATCAGAGTATGCACGTCACTGCCGACGGTGAACTCGAAGATACCAGAAAGGATGCGGATGTGTTGGGGGTAGGGGCGTTTTTGCAGTTGGTCGAAGGTGCCTGCGGCAAACTTGACTTCCCAGGCGGTGCTCCCATCGCTCATTAACCCTTGGCGGCGGGCGAGGCCATTGTCGAGTTGTTCGAACGGCAGTTGTGATTTAAAAACCGACATCAAAATTACCTCCATCAGGATACTGCGCTGATGATACGCGACGGGCTGACGCTCTGTCCGGTATTACTGTTAAATTGGGTTGCCGTTAGGCGAGAGATAATACTGGGAAGCGAAACAAGAAGTGGTGCGTCCGAATGGACTCGAACCATCGACCCCCACCATGTCAAGGTGGTGCTCTAACCAACTGAGCTACGGACGCACTGTGCTACTTTCAGGAATTTGGTGCGTCTGAATGGACTCGAACCATCGACCCCCACCATGTCAAGGTGGTGCTCTAACCAACTGAGCTACAGACGCATCTTTTTCCTCTCTGTCATGGCTGACAGCGGGGACGAATATTAACGAGCAACCTGGCCGCTGGCAAGGGGAAAAACGCAATTTTATTCGGTATTTCACGCGATTGCTGAGCTTATGTGCAGTAAGGCGGTTTTTTCTGCAATGGCTGGCGAGGAACTCGCCGGTTTGCCTGGGACAAACCGGCGAACGCTATTAACGGGTGGAACGCTGCAAAATCAACGCCGGGGGTTGGCGCTGTAACCAACGCATCCGCAATACCATCATGATGGCGGCGAAGGTCAGGCCAATAATAAAGCCGAACCAGAATCCGCTAGGCCCCATCGCTGGCACGATGTAGTCCGTCAGCGCCAGCAGATAGCCGCTTGGCAACCCGAGAACCCAATAGGCCACAAAGGTGATGTAGAAGATCGCCCGGGTATCTTTATAGCCCCGCAGAATACCGCTACCGATCACCTGGATGGAGTCGGATATCTGATAAATCGCCGCCAACAGCATCAGATGGGAGGCCATGGTCACGACCGCAGGGTTATCGTTATACAGTAGGGCGATAGACTCGCGGAACGCGGCGGTGAACAATGCCGAGCAACTGGCCATTGCTATGCCTACGGCAATCGCCGCATAGGCGGCAATCCGAGCGCCCTCTACCGAGCCTTCGCCCAGACGGTGTCCAACGCGAATGGTTGCCCCAACGCCGAGCGACAGCGGCAGTACAAACATCAGTGAGCTGAAGTTCAGGGCAATCTGGTGCCCGGCCACCGCGACGATGCCCAGCGGTGAAACCAATAATGCCACCACGGCAAACAGCGTCACCTCAAAGAACAAGGCCAGGGCAACCGGCAGACCAATGCCGATCAGGCGTTTTAACGCCTGCCAATCCGGGCCACGATGTGCGCCTTCCTCCAGCTTGATATCCCGCAGCGAGGACGCACGTTTGGCATACCAGCGCATCATCAGGAACATCATCCAATACACGCTGGCGGTGGCGACACCACAACCGACGCCGCCCATTTCCGGCATGCCAAACTTGCCGAAAATCAATATGTAGTTGATAGGGATGTTGATCAACAGCCCCAAAAAGCCTATGACCATGCCGGGCTTGGTTTTGGATAAACCTTCACACTGGCCACGGACGACCTGAAAGAACAAATAGCCGGGAGCTCCCCACATAATGGCATGCAGGAAACCAACGGCCTTTTCAGCCAGCAGCGGATCGATGTTGTGCATCATGTCGATCACCAGTTGGCTGTTATAAATCACGGCGATAATGAGTAATGAAACCCCTGATGCCAACCAAAAGCCCTGGCGCACCTGATACGCGATACGATCGCGGCGGCCCGCGCCGTTGAGCTGGGCGATCACCGGGGTCAAGGCCAGCAGTAAACCGTGGCCGAACAGGATGGTCGGCAGCCAGATAGAGGTACCGACGGCAACGGCGGCCATATCTGTGGCGCTATAAGAGCCAGCCATGATGGTATCGACCACGCCCATTGCGGTTTGGGATATTTGCGCGATGATGACCGGAATTGCGAGGGCCAATAAACTACGCGCCTCAATAAAGTACTTCTGCACGTATACACCTTTCTAATTATTTATGGGGAAGGGGTGTCGCTGCATCAGCAACAACTAAAAACTGCGGAATATGCCGAAAAGATTGTACCTGCTAGCCGGGGTTAAGCAAAGGTTGTAAAGAAATAGTTATGCTCGTCGTCTTGAAACTACAGTGCTGTTAGCCCCTCAGGGCATAAACTAGGCAAGCACTGTTTTTTTGCCGTTGTGCGTTTGGTTTTCTGCCGTAACTGGGGCAAACTGCTTACAGCGCGTTGAACATAGTCATAAAGAAGAGGCCAACATGTTTACCGGTATCGTACAAGGCACCGCCCCGCTGGTTGCCATTGATGAAAAACCCAACTTCCGTACCCACGTTGTTGAAATGCCTGATGAGCTGTTACCAGGGCTGGAGTTGGGGGCCTCGGTGGCCCACAACGGCTGCTGTCTGACTGTCACGGAGATTGCAGGCAATCGCGTCAGCTTTGATTTGATCAAAGAAACTCTGCGGTTGACCAATCTTGGCGATCTTAAACTGGGTGATGTGGTCAATCTGGAAAGAGCCGCCAAGTTTAACGATGAAATCGGCGGACACTTGATGTCCGGGCATATTATCTGTACTGCGGAAGTCACCAAGATTTATACCTCGGAAAATAATCGCCAGATCTGGCTGCGTATGCCGAATATCGATTTGATGAAATATGTGCTGCATAAGGGTTTCATCGGCATCGATGGCATTAGCCTGACCATAGGCGAGGTGGTCAATAACCGTTTCTGCGTGCATTTGATCCCGGAAACCCTCGAGCGCACCACGCTGGGTAAAAAGCGCCTGGGGGATAAGGTCAATATAGAAATCGATCCGCAAACTCAAGCGGTGGTGGATACCGTCGAGCGTGTGCTAGCTAATCGTGAGGCTGCATTAGCTGTCACCAAGCCGTCTGTACCCAAAGCCTGATAACCCTGCACCAATAACCACACTTAGGAGCCAAACGTGAAGTTTTACGGGAAAACGATGATGCTAGCGGCGCTGTTGGCGCTGACCGCCTGTTCAAGCTCCTCAGAACAGGCGAACTCACAGACTGCCGAGGCTGAAGATGATACCTGTGGTGCATCGCAGTATCAGAATTATGTGGGTAAACCGCTGTCTGCGTTGGACGGGGTTAATATTCCCCAGCAGGTACGGACTATTCCTTATAACTCGATGGTAACCATGGACTTCAATCTAAAGCGCTTGAACTTCCTGGGTGACAGTGAAGACAAAATCATTCGCGTTTATTGCGGTTAATAACCCTTTACCCCAACCCTGTGGGTTGGGGTAAAGGATTTTAGCGGGGAACTCGCAGACCGCCTTCGACGCCTTTAGGGCTGAATACCACCTGCCAAAGTTGAATATCGCGAGCGCGGAACGCTCCTGCGCAGGCATTAAGGTAATAACTGAACATCCTTTCAAAACGTTCGGAATAGCGCGATGCCAGCTGTGGCCAGCTCTGTTTGAAACGTTCATACCAGGCCATCAGGGTGCGATCGTAATCTGCGCCGATATTATGCCAATCTTCCATGACGAAACGGCCTTCGCTGGCCTGGGCAATATGTTTCACCGACGGCAGGCAGCCGTTGGGGAAGATGTATTTATTGATCCACGGATCAACGTTCATATCGGTCTCGTTGGACCCTATGGTATGCAACAGGAAAATGCCATCAGGTTTTAAATTACGTTCCACCACCTCGAAATAGGTTCGGTAGTTCTTCGGCCCAACGTGTTCGAACATGCCGACCGAGACGATGCGGTCAAACTGCTGGTGGAGATCGCGGTAATCCTGCAGCAGAATTTCCACGTCCAGCCCGGCACAGCGCTCTTGCGCCATTTTCTGCTGTTCGGCGGAGATGGTGACCCCCACCATGGAAACGCCGTAGTGCTTGGCCGCATAAGCAGACAGACCGCCCCAGCCACAGCCGATATCCAATACCCGCATACCGGGCCGCAGGTGCAGTTTTTCGCAAATTAGCCGTAGCTTGGCCTCTTGCGCTTCTTCCAACGTCGTGGCCTGTTGCCAATAGCCGCAGGAATATTGCATATAGGGATCCAGCATCTGGGTAAACAAATCGTTACCCAGATCGTAATGCTCTTTGCCAACGATCCAGGCACGTTTTTGGGATTGCAGATTGGTCAGGCGGGCGGCGGCAATACGCAAGATATCCTTCAGGTGGTGGGGCAGTTTCTTTTCCAGGCCAGCTGCGACAACCCGCTGAAAAAATATGTCCAGCCGTTCGCACTCCCACCAACCGTCCATATAGCTTTCGCCCAGCCCCAGAGAGCCGTCTTGCAGTACGCGTTTAAAGAAATTGGGATTATTGATCTGAATATCGAAAGGGCGTGAACCATTGATTTCAATGCCGGCCATGCTAAGCATTTCATGAGCGATACGATACCAATGGTTATCCTGGATGCTCAGATCTTCTATACACGATGAACTCATAGCTTCTCCATCACCTTCTTCTGACTTATGATCCTGCAGAATTTAGCGTAGACAATTTCTACAGGGACATACGTATACCTACGGTAAAAATTCACCGTGGTGTCTGAAATCCGACTTGAACAGAGGAAATTTAAGAGACTCCCTGCGTCAAAGGACGCGGGTAAATGCAACCTTAAATAAAGTGTGATGCCATCCACGTACGCAGCAGTTGCTGCAATAAGATCTTAGTATAACTGTTATTCTAAAAGGTCGTTTTTGAGTATAGGCTTGCCGAGGCGTAGACTCAACTGCAAATCGCGCTCGGCAAGAATTTTCATTAAGTGACTATTTACATAGGTAATTATGATACGGAGTCGGCATGCTCCTGCCGTGTTACCTGAGTTTCATCCGTTCCTTTCCCACGCTGGATCAGATAGCCCAAGGCCGCTAAAAATACGGTAGCAACCATTACGGTAGCCGTGGCTAACAGCGGTTGGGCGATAAATGCCGAAACCAACAGGCTGGCGATAAAACATAAACCCAATTGTAGCGTGTTTTGCAGCGCAGCAGCTTTGCCACTGTTGTTGGGGAAGGGCATCAACGCATTGGCCACTAAAATAGGATAGCTGGCACCGTTTACTAACGCCATAAAGCAGAACGGGATCAGCAGAGTGGTCAGCGTCGGTTCGCTCAGGGTGGCAATCAGATACAGCGCTACCATGCTGATGCCATAAGCTACCAACAGCCATGGCAGCAAGGTTTTGCCAGAAATGCGATTTAAGGCGCTACGGCAGCTGTAACCTCCTAATAAGAAAGCCAGCGTTTGTGGCACATAACTCAGGCCAATATCATTGGGGCTATACCCCATATCGCCAAGGATAAAGGGGGAGCCCGTCAGCCAGGCAAAGAAACCGGCAGAACAGGCGGCAAAAACCATCACGTTGCCGCTGAAGACCGGGGATTTCAAGATCTGCATAAAGCCAAGGCTGGGCTTTTTATCGGCGGAAGGTACCAGTCTGCTGCGGTCTTTCAGCAGTAAGGTGGGGATCAGCAGCAGGGCAGTGATCCCCAGCAGCACGGCGAAGATGGCCCGCCATCCCATATGGTTGAGCAACCAGGCGCCCAGCAGCGGGGCCAGCGCTGGAGAGAGGGCAACCAGCGGCATAATGGAGGCAAAAACGCGGTTGGCTTTGCCATCGCGGTAGCGATCGACCACGATCGCCTGCCAGGTGACGGCGGCGGAACACACGCCAATGGCTTGAATAAAGCGCAGTGACCACAGTTGTGCCACGTTCTCGACCCAAAGCATACCGAGGCAGCCGACGGCGAACAGCGCCAGGCCAATCAATAACACGGGCTTACGGCCAATACGGTCGGACAGCGGCCCCCACAGCAACTGGGCAAAGGCAAAGCCTGCCAGGAAGATACTCAGGCTGGCGCTGATCGCCCCAGCGGAGATTTGCAGATCCTGCTGCATTGCCCCAAAGGCGGGCAGGTACATATCGGTAGCCAGATAGCCCAACATGCTCAGGCCGGCCAGGTAGAACATAAATCCAAAATTTCGCATTGCTATTTCTCGTTAAAATTATGTTGTCGCAGGTTTTGAAGCGCCGGCAAGTGTATACGGCTGGATCTCTGCTTGTGAAACGGTAATATTTGCAAGATGCTGTTAAAAAATTTGAAGGCAAACATATGTGGTCTGAATATTCACTCGATGTGGTAGATGCGGTAGCGCGGACCGGCAGTTTCAGCGCGGCGGCACAGGAGTTGCACCGAGTTCCTTCTGCGGTGAGCTATACGGTACGCCAACTGGAGCAATGGCTGGCGGTACCGCTGTTTGAACGCCGTCACCGCGATGTGGAACTGACGCCAGCGGGGGCGCTATTTGTTAAGGAGGCGCGGGTTGTTATCAAAAAAATGCTCGATACCCGACGACAGTGCCAGCAGGTGGCCAACGGTTGGCGCGGGCAACTGCGGATTGCGGTCGATCTGATCGTCAAACCTCAGCGCAGCCGCCAACTGGTGCTGGATTTTTATCGCCATTTCCCCGACGTGGAACTGATAGTGCAGCCGGAAGTATTCAACGGCGTATGGGATGCGCTAGTCGATGGCCGAGCGGAGATGGCCATTGGTGCAACGCGGGCGGTGCCGGTGGGTGGCGGTTTTGCCTTTCGCGATATGGGCTTTATGAATTGGCTCTGCGTAGTACATGCTAAACATCCGCTCGCCGCCTTGCAAGGAAAGCTGCGCGACGATCAGCTACGGCCCTATCCCTCGTTGCTGTTGGAAGATACTTCGCGCAATTTACCCAAGCGGGTGACCTGGTCGCTGGACAACCAGCGGCGGCTGACCGTGCCGGACTGGGTTTCGGCGGTAGATTGTTTGCGTGCCGGGCTGTGTGTGGGCATGGTGCCTGCACATCGCGTATTGCCGTTGGTGCAAAGTGGCGAACTGGTGGTGTTGACACTGCATGAGCCTTTCCCGCCCAGCGCTTGCTGCCTGACCTGGCAGCAAAACGCCCAGTCTCCGGCCATGGCCTGGCTGCTGGACTATCTGGGCGATAGCGAAACGCTCAATCAGGAATGGCTCAGTGAAGAGGACCCGGGGGGGAATCGGGCGCAGCATGCGGCGCCCCTACGGAGAAATATGGGGTTAAGGCACAGTATTTAGCGGCGGTAATCGACAAAAGGACCATCGGCGACTGAGCGGCGCTCGATGAGTTTTGGATGCACTTCAATCACCTGCGATTCTTCACGCTTGCTGATGATGCGATCCAACAGCATGGTAAAGGCCATTTCGCCCAGTCGCTCTTTCGGCTGGTGAATGGTGGTCAGCGCCGGGGTGAAGTAGCGGGCATTACGCACGTTGTCGTAGCCAATAACCGAGATATCCTGCGGTACACGCAACCCCAGCTCATCGGCGGCACAGATCGCCCCCATGGCCATAATATCGCCGCCACAGAAAACGGCGGTTGGACGATGCTTTTGCGACAGGATCTGATGCATGGCTTTGTAGCCAGATTCAGGCTCGAAATCCCCCTGCACGATCCATTCTTCGCGCACTTCGATGTTGGCTTCCTTCATGGCTTTCAGAAAGCCCTGGTGGCGACCTCCACCGGTATTACGCGCCAGTTGACCAGGAATTGCACCGATGTCCCGGTGGCCACGTTCGATCAGGTAGCGGCCTGCCAGGTAACCGCCCTCGAAGGCATTGTCGATAATGGTATCGGTGAAGTCTCCGCGTGCGGTACCCCAATCCATCACTACCATGGGAATATTACGGTAATCTTCCAGCATGCCCAGTAGCTGATCTGGATATTCTGAGCACATCACCAGCAGGCCATCGACGCGCTTTTGCGCCAGCATCGCTAGATAGGCTTGCTGTTTATCCAGATTATTGTGCGAGTTACACAAGATCAGGGTATAGCCTTTGCTGTAGCAGCTGTTTTCTACCGCTTCGATCACTTCGGCAAAATAGGGGGCCTCGCTCGAGGTGGCGAGCAAACCGATCGATTTGGTGTGATTGACCTTGAGGCTGCGGGCGACGGCGCTGGGTGAATAGTGCAGCTCTTTGATGGCGGCCCAAACGGCCGTTTTGGTATCTTCGGCGACGAAACGCGTTTTATTGATAACGTGCGATACGGTAGTGGTAGAAACGCCAGCGCGTTTGGCCACATCTTTAATCGTTGCCATGTAAAAAATGACTCCTAAACCCACATGTTACAGCATGTAAGTATGATGTTAATCGTTTGCCTACGTAGATCCTTTCCCAGATAAGCGAAAACTGAGTTTTTAGTGCTGAAGTCGTAAATCGCTTGAACAGGGAGGGGCAGTTTATCGGTACGCAGTTGTGAACTGCGGATTTTGTCGCATATTGAAGAAAAGTGGAAGAGCTAATCGGTAATTATCAGCGGGGAAAGCATAACAAGATTTTAATCACGAACTGTGGGAAAATGATTTGACGTATAAACTGTGTGGCTTATGCTCTTGAAAAGCCAATCTGAGAGGGAGTTGTATATGGATACCGATTTGAAGATGTCATTACTCACCACCGTGGGTGCCTTGGCAATGATTATTGCTTTCAGTTTTATTGCCGCATTGAACTGATCCGCAGCAGAAAAACAAAGGCGCAGCTTGATGCCGCGCCTTATTATTAGCTAGTCACCCGCCGTTAAGCCAGGTTTTCTGCCACGAACGCCCAGTTCACCAACGCCCAGAAGTTTTCCAGGTACTTTGGCCGCGCATTGCGGTAGTCGATGTAGTAAGCATGCTCCCACACGTCAACGGTCAATAACGGAACGTCTGCGCCGGTCAGCGGGGTTGCCGCATTTGAGGTGCTGACGATCGCCAGACTACCGTCCGCTTTTTTCACCAGCCAAGTCCAGCCCGCGCCGAAGTTTTTCACGGCGGCATCGGTGAATTGCTCTTTAAAGGCGGCGAAGGAGCCGAATGACTTATTGATGGCCTCTGCCACTGCGCCCGTTGGCTCGCCACCACCTTGCGGTGATAAGCAGTGCCAATAGAAGGTGTGGTTCCAGACCTGAGCGGCGTTATTGAACACGCCGCCGGTGGAGGTCTTGACGATCTCGACCAGGGATTTGCCTTCGAACTCGCTGCCTTTCACCAGATTGTTCAGGTTAACCACGTAGGTGTTATGGTGCTTGCCATAGTGGTATTCCAGCGTTTCTGCGGAAATGTGCGGTTCGAGAGCGTTTTTCTCATATGGTAATGCAGGTAATTCAAACGACATTGCTTTCTCCTTTTATAGACAATACGCCTCTCCGACGCTGCAGGCCTAAGGGGCCGAGGGCGGAAAAACGCAATTGCACCACTTTTGTTATGGTTATTAATCTTAACAACTTTCGGGGGGAAAAGAACATCCAAAGTGTGCCAAGTGACTGATTGTTTAAAGTTGCAGCGGGAGATTGAGAGCACGGCCGAGCAGTTGGCTCAGCCGTGAAAGGTTAACGGATGGTGGTAGGGGTCACTACGCGGCGGGCACCAATGTAATGGTTCTGCCAATAGTCGTTATCCAACTGACTGATGCGAATTTCTTCACCGGTGCGCGGTGACTGGATGAACTTACCGTTACCAAGATAGACTCCAACGTGATCGGCGGTGCCACGGTTGTTGATGCGGAAGAACACCAGATCGCCTTTCTCCAGCTCATTACGCTTGATCGGCGCTGCATCACGCAGGTGGTACATTTCGTTGGCGGTACGCGGCATTTTGATTTTCACCACGTCTTTGTACGCGTAATAAATCAGCCCGCTGCAGTCGAAGCCTGTACCAGGTGAAGACCCACCCCAGCGGTAGGGTTTACCCATTTGCCCCATCAGCTTGGCCATGGCGGTCTGCTTGGCGTGCTGATAACGTTTTTTGTGAGCGGCGGAAAGTTTTAACGGCTTTTCGCGGCCAGCTAATTTTGCCGTAGCTTTGCCTTCTTCACGATGGCGACCATAACCTTTTTTATAGCCTTTTTTAGGCGGAGTTACTTTTAGCTTGGCCGTTTTGGTTGCCTGGCTTTTGGTTTTAACGCTGGTGGTTTTTTTGGCGGTCTTTAAGGTTGCTGGTTTGGTTTTTAGCGTTTTCGGAGGGGTGGCTGCCTTCACTTTTTTATTGGCTTTCACCGCTTTCTTTTTCTTGCGGTCGTCTGGCCGGGCTTCATTAACGTGACTCTTGCGCTGCTCGGCAGAAACACGTGCCTGTGGCGCAGCGTGCGCCAAATTGAAGAAGAGCTGCGTAAATAGCAGCACAAAAAGTGTAATAATTAACCGCATATCGACATTACCAACCTTGGCTCCGAAACAGAAATCGAATGAGTCACAGTATTCCCGAAATTCACCCTATAAAACAGCGTGGATCTCATAAATACTAATCCATATTGTGAGAAAACGTTAATGGCATTTTTTTTGTTGCAAAATCAAACGCCTGGCGCCTAAAAAAGCGACAGAGATCATGTGGTTGGCTTATTGCTCTCCGGCATTGGGCAGGGCAAATATAATAGTGAAACGTCCCGATTAAAAATGTTATTCTGGGGCCATGTTTTAACCGGTTCGGTGTGTCCGCCGCTTTTGCTAAGGCAATCAGAGAATGTCCCTGCAAAAGATGGCGTTTTCTTGGCACCGGTCCTGCCGCTACAATAGCCAGTGTGATGCATGTTGTAGCCATGATGTGGCTTGAGGAAGCAATAATGACGACGATTGAAAAAATTCAGCAGCAAATTTCTGCCAACCCGATCCTGCTGTATATGAAAGGCTCACCGAAATTGCCAAGCTGCGGTTTCTCTGCTCAGGCCGTGCAGGCGCTTTCAGCCTGTGGCGAACGTTTTGCCTATGTTGATATTCTGCAAAACCCGGACATCCGCGCCGAGCTGCCAAAGTACGCAAACTGGCCAACCTTCCCGCAGCTGTGGGTCGATGGTGAACTGGTTGGCGGCTGCGATATCATCATCGAGATGTACCAGCGCGGTGAACTGCAGCCGTTGATCAAAGAAACGGCCGAGAAGTATAAAGATCAGGAAGACCAGCAGCCTTAATGGCGCAGGTTTTTACCAAATAAAATCGGGCGGCACCTTTAACAGTGCCGCCCGATTTTTTTATGTCTGTCAGTTTGCCAGCAAGCTATTGCGATTCAACGTTGGCAATCGGCCAGCCACCGAGACGTTTCCAGCGGTTAACCAGTTCACAGAACAGTTGGGCGGTTTGCTGGGTATCATACAGGGCTGAGTGCGCCTGGCTGCTGTCAAACGGCATGCCAGCGGCAATACAGGCTTTAGCCAGCACCGTCTGCCCCAATACCAGCCCGCTAAGCGCAGCGGTATCAAAGGTGGCGAAAGGATGGAACGGGTTGCGCTTCAGGCTGGCACGTTCGGCGGCAGCCATCAGGAAGCTGTGATCAAAATTGGCATTATGCGCCACGATGATTGCCCGGTTACACCCCTGATCCTTAAGGCCTTTACGTACGGCTTTGAAAATCGCATGCAGCGCATCATATTCACTCACTGCACCACGCAGTGGGTTATGTGGATCGATACCGTTGAAGGCCAGCGCTTCCGGTTGCAGGTTCGCCCCTTCAAACGGCTCTACATGAAAATGCAGTGTTTCATCTTGCTGCAACCAACCATTTTCATCCATTTTCAGCGTGACGGCGGCAATCTCTAGCAGCGCATCGGTCTGAGCATGAAACCCAGCGGTTTCCACATCAATAACAACGGGATAAAACCCACGGAAACGGCCACTCAGGGCGTTAAGATCACTTTTTTCGGCCATCAGTTTCTTATCTTTAGCGAATTCAGCGCGCATTATGACAAATTTCTTGTCTTGGTGCAGCGGAGATAGAAAGCAGGGCGCAGGGTGCGCCCTGGAGAAACCTCAGTTACCGAGGCCGTGACCTGCGTGCTTGTTCTCGATCAGTTCAATCTTGTAACCGTCCGGATCTTCGACGAAGGCAATCACGGTGGTACCGCCCTTGACTGGGCCGGCTTCGCGGGTGACTTTGCCACCGGCCTGACGGATGTTGTCGCAGGTGGCTGCTACATCATCGACGCCCAGTGCCAGATGACCAAATGCGGAGCCCATGTCGTAGCTGTCTACGCCCCAGTTATAGGTCAGCTCGATGACCGAGCCTTCGCTTTCATCGCTATAACCCACGAAGGCCAACGAGTATTTGTACTCGGTGTTTTCGCTGGTACGCAGTAAGCGCATGCCTAATACCTTGGTATAGAAGTCGATGGAGCGTTGCAGATCGCCGACACGGAGCATGGTATGGAGTAAGCGCATAATTTCCTCTGATTGGATATGCCGCGGCTGACGGCAGGTGACTTGAACAGCGTCAGACAGTATAGCCTTGTCGCATAAGGCAATTCAACGCGTGCGGTTGGTGATGGGGTAGGTTACGTTGTCACAAACAAAAAATAGCTGCGGATAATAGTGCAGCAGGCGGGAGCCATACAGAACGCCGACACGCCGTGGATCCATCCATGGAGGCTCGTATCGCGCATCCATGCGCTCAACGGTCGGCTAACCTGTATGGCTCCCACCCGGCTCAGCCTTGAGGCGTCGCGGTATTAAGCGCACCTATTTAGCTGAGCTTTACAGTGTCGGGTAATCTGTATAACCCTCGGCACCGCCGCCGTAGAAGAAATCGGCACGCTGCTCGTTGAGTGGAGCCTGCTGTTTAAAGCGTTCCACCAGATCTGGGTTGGCGATATAGCTGCGACCAAAGGCGACGGCATCAATAAAGCCTTGGGCGATCAACTCTTCCGCTTTCTCCGCCGTATAGGCACCCGCGCCAATAATCACGCCTTGGAAGTGTGCTCTTACTGCATCGCGGAAGGCGGTTGAGTAAGGCTTGCCACCGGCCCAATCCGGCTCGGAAATATGCAGGTAGGCGATACCGCGTTTATTCAGCTCTTCGATCAGATACAGCGCCGCTTCTTCCTGATCTTCGCCGTTGTCCAAGCCATTGAACGGGCCCAACGGTGAGATACGGATACCAACGCGATCGGCACCGATTTCGGCAATGCTGGCATCGACCACTTCCAGCGTCAGACGGGTACGGTTTTCAATGCTGCCACCGTATTGGTCGGTACGTTGGTTGGACGCCGGAGACATAAACTGGTGCAGCAGGTAACCGTGCGCGGCGTGCAGTTCAATATAGTCAAAACCGGCCTCACGCGAGTTGGCAGCAGCCTGGCGGAAATCGTTGACGATCCCCGGGATTTCGTTGGTTTCCAACGCACGTGGGGTTGAGGTTGGCACACGAACCCAGGCACCGGTTTCATCACGCACCGTGGTGCGGGTTTCGGCATTGATCGCTGAAGGCGCGACCGGAGCCTGCTGGCCCGGCTGCAAGCTTGAGTGGGAGATACGCCCTACGTGCCACAGCTGCACGGCAATATGGCCCTGTTTGTCATGTACCGCCTGGGTGATTTTTTTCCACGCGGCGATTTGTTCTGGGGTATGCAGACCGGGAGCTCCGGCATAACCTTTCGCCTGGAAAGAAATCTGGGTGGCTTCGGTGATCAGCAGGCCAGCGCTGGCACGCTGTGCATAATATTCCGCCATCAACGGCGTTGGGATGTCACCTGGCTCGATGCTGCGCAGACGAGTCAGCGGAGCCATGAACACACGGTTGGGGAGGGTGGTGTGGCCAACTTTGAGCGGAGAGAACAATTTTTCAATCTTCATAGTGCATCCTATAGTATTAGACCAGTCGACTAGTGATGATAAACAATATCGCTACAATGTCTTTCGGGTAAAAAAGGGAGTTTATGGCTGCGCTGGGCGCAACAGCAATTCGATACTTTCCAGCGCACAGGTCAGTGGGGCGACCGAGTGGCGGATTTTAGCCCGCAACGATGCGCCCAACCACAGCGAATACAGCGTTTCCGCCGTGGCCGCTGGGCTCATGGTGACAGCCAGTGAACCTTCACGGATGCCGCGTTCGATCGCGTCTTGCAGATGACCGATCACGCGGCTGGTGCCCGCTTCCAAGGCATGGCGCATAGGTTCAGAAAGATCGCTGACCTCTGCGGAGAGTTTCACTGCCAGGCAAGCGTTATGGCACTCACTACGGCAGTGGAAGCTGATGGCCTGGGCGTAATAACTTAATAACTGATTACGCGCATCGCTGCGGCTGTCAGCAAACAGAGCCTGCATTTGAGCGTCGTAATGGGCAAAATAGCGTTGCAACATTGCTTCGCCGAAGGCTTCCTTCGAGCGAAAATAGTGATAGAACGACCCTTTGGGCACGCCAGCGGTAGCGAGCAACTCACTGAGGCCCATGCCGGTAAAACCAAGGCGCAGGCTGAGCGTTTCGCCGGTAGCGAGCAGATGTTCTCGGGTATCCCCGTTGCAATTCGTCTGTTTTGTCATAATGAAAATGAGAATAATAGACCGATTGGTCTAGGTCAAGTCGCAGATAAAAAAACCGGTAAAAAAATTCCCGGCTCTGACGGTAAACAGTCGACCAACTTACATTCTATCGAGGTGCTGCACAAGACCTCATACCGTAGGGGCGCCGCATGCTGCGCCCGTCTAGTTGCGACAGCGCTGCAGAATATCCAGGTCGGGCTGATATTGCCTTGTCTGCACGTTTAACATACCCAACAGGGTGTGGAACAGATTATCCTGTGAAACCTTATCGGTCTCCGCCAGGGATTGCAGGCATTGGCGGTTAATGCCGAAGTTGCGTTCATAATCGGCCGACATCCACATCAGGAAAGGCACGTGGGTCTGCTGAGAAGGGGCGAACATATACGGCGTACCGTGCAGATACATGCCATTCTCCCCGAGCGATTCACCGTGATCGGAAAGATAGACCATCGCCGTATTGAATTTGCCGCTGTATTGCTGCAACAGCTTGATGGTGTTGTCCAGCATGGCGTCGGTGTACAGTAGCGAATTGTCGTAGGTATTCACCAGTTGCTCGTGGGTACAGTCCTGGATCTGGTTGCTGTCACAGGTTGGTGAGAACTGTCGTAATTCTGGCGTACTGCGGCGATAGTAGGCCGGGCCGTGGCTCCCCATCTGATGCAGTACGATCACACCGTCCCCTTGCAGGCCGTTGATATAATCGTCCAGTTTATGCAGCAGCACATTATCCATGCAGACATCGCCGTCGCAATACTGTGAAAGCTTCAGTTTGGTCATGTCGATATGTGGGATACGATCGCAGGCGCCCTTACAACCGCCGTCATTCTCGCGCCACAGCAGGTTGACTCCGGCATGTGCCATCACGTCCAGTATGCCTTCCTGGTGTGCGGCCAAGGTGGCGTCGTAATCGCTGCGTGGCATGTTGGAGAACATGCAGGGCACGGAGATAGCCGTTTCGGTACCGCAGGAACTGGCATTCTTGAAATAAACCACATCGTCCTGCTTCAAGCGGGGATTGGTCTCCCGTGAGTAACCACCTAGCGAAAAATTCTCCGCCCGCGCGGTTTCACCGACCACCAGTATCACCAGGGTCTTCTTGGCCTGGCTGCTAATCACCGGGCCTAAATGGGCATCTTCACCAATTTTGACCAGCGGCAGATTTTGGTGGAAATAGCGGTGTTGAGCGTACTTGATGGTGCCAGCCACAAAATTGCTTGGGGTGAGCATTTTCACCACGCTTTTATTGTTGCGGATCAGCGAGGCGTAATCTTTGTAGAACAACGCCGCAACCAAAAGGATCACCACCACGGAAAGCATCACATTGGCCGCGCGCAGGCCAATCATGTACCACCAAGGGCGGGTTTTATTGATGCGTACAAAGCACACGAAAACGGCAGGCAAAATACCCAGCAACAGCAGCCATAGCCCCATACGAGGGGTGAGCAACGCCGTCGCTTCCTGCGGGTTGGTCTCGAAGGCGTTCTGCATCATATTGCCATCAATCACCACGCCGTAGCTGAACATAAAATAGTTGGCCGCCGCGCTGCCGAGCAGCAACAGAATAACCAGAGGTTTACGCAGGAACGGAATGGTTAATACGCTGAAGATAATATTCAGGGCACAGAAAATAACCACCGGCATAGTCGCCGCAAAAATGATGCTATGTACGCTATCAAAGGTGATATATGACCAGGCCTGGTGAATAAATAGCAGGTTCTGGAAAAGCGTGAAGAATAGGGCGCAAGCCAGGATAAAACCCAAGCTGTTGCATTGTAATGATTGACGTAAGCGCATTGCCAAATCTGGATCCTGCCATGAGGTAATGCGCCGAAATTTACCAGATGAAACTTAAGATAACCTTAGACGTAGTGAGCGGCAGGACAGCGGCTGCAACGATTACAGCCGCTGGCGGACGATTAATAGGCAGCGGTAAACTGTGCCTTGATGAACTGCGGTTTTTCAACTTCGTCGATAATGGCAACCGCGAGGTCTTCTACCGAAATATTGGCCGGTGCGTCCCCCTTCATCAGCAATTGTGTCGTACCCAAACGGAACTGGCCGGTACGCTTGCCGGGTTCCAGCAACGCGGCAGGAGAAAGGTAGGTCCAATCCAACTGGGTTTCTTTTTTCAACGCATTACGTAAATCCCGTACCGCCTGGGCCCCTGGACGAATATTTTCCGGGAACTGCGGGGTATCAACCAGCTCAACTCCTGGAGCCACTTCCAGGCTGCCGGCACCGCCAACGTACAGCAGGCGTTTAACCGCGGATTGTTTTACCGCCGCCAGGATCTGCTGAGCACCTTTAGCGGTTTTCTCATACAGATCTGCTTCTGCCCAACCTGGGTTATAGGCGCTGATCACGACATCATGGCCAGCTAACTGTTGTGCCAACCACGGGCCGTCGGCCACGTCACCCAGGGCGATGGTGAGATTGGCATTATCCGGCAGATCTTTTTTCTGACGGGCGATGGCGGTCACTTGCAGGCCGCGGGCCAAAGCTTCATCGACTACGCGGCGGCCAACAAAACCGGTTGCTCCAATAATGGCGACTTTCATGAGGTCTCTCCTGTGAAATGTTTTTTAACGGGTTGCCGTACCACTCAGTGGCGGTGCAGTAGAAATACTATAAGCCTTAACAATGTGGCTGATTAGTGCCATATTTATGCTTTCTTGATTAAGTAAAACTTCATAATCATGGATAAACTGAATCGAATGGCGGTATTCGCCACCGTGGTGGCCGAGGGATCTTTTGTTGCGGCGGCCCGTCGGCTAGAGATGACGCCTTCTGCGGTCAGCCAGCATATGAGGTCGCTAGAAAAGTCGTTGGGCGTGCCGTTATTGCACCGCTCGACTCGCCGCTTGGCACTCACCGATGCGGGGGAAGCCTTTTACCCCGGCTGCGAAGCCATGTTGCAGGAAGCACAGCGCGCGGAGCAGCGGCTGGCGGAACTGCGGGATACATTGGTGGGCGAACTACGTATTGCCACCACCGTCGGGATCGGTAGCGGCCCCTTGGCGGAGGCCCTGGCTCCCTTGCTGCTGGCGCACCCAAAGCTGACGCTGCGCATTCTGGCAGACGACCAGGTGGTGGATATGATCGAGCAGCGGGTAGATATCTCACTGCGCGTAAATCTACAACTGGCAGATACCAACCTGATTGCTCACCCGCTGACCGCCTGGCCCATGGTGCTCTGCGCCGCGCCGCGTTATCTTAGCCAGCATGGCGTGCCAGAAACGCCCCAGGAACTGGTGCAACACCGCTGGATCACCGGCAGCGGTCACGGGCTGCATCTCGATTTACATCACCATGCGGGTGAAACATTCAAACTACGCCTGGCGGCGGGGCAGGTTGTCAGCGGTAGTATGAACGTGATCCGGGCCTTTACCCGCAATGGTCTGGGGATTTCCGGCCAACCGCTGTATGAAATTGGTGACGAACTGCGCCGGGGAGAATTAATCGCCCTGTTACCGCAGTGGCGGCCTGCGCCATATCGGCTGCATGCGTTGACTCTGGAACGGGTTCTGCCGGAGAAAACGCGCCAGGCGCTGCACTATTTGCGAGAATATTTTCGCCGTCATGGGGAAAAGCCACTTGCCAATGGCCCCGATGACGTCTTCAATTAGCATGACAACGCAGGAGGACGTGTGGCGCAGCAACTCGAGTTCTTTGACATCCCAAGCCCGTGCCGTGGCATTTGCCAGGCCGATGAGCGCGGCTATTGTCGTGGTTGCCTGCGCAGCCGCGAGGAGCGCTTTGGCTGGATGCAAATGAACGATGTCCAGAAAAAGGACGTTCTGCGCCTGTGTCGCCAGCGTTACCTGCGTTCATTGCGTACCGGCAAGCAGCCAGAAGAGATCCCGCCAGAACAGCCCTCGCTGTTTTAACTTTATTGCTGATTTTCTCGATCTGCCGCACGTTAAGGCCACTTTTGCGTTTCCTACGGCTTGGGCGCTTGTGTATGCTGGCGTTAACTATTGTCATGAGGTTTAACAATGCTGAATCGTATAAAGCTGGCACCACTTGGGCCCGAGTTCTCACGCATGATTTGCGGCTACTGGCGTTTGATGGAGTGGGGCATGTCACCGCAGCAGTTGCTGACGTTTATCAAGCAACACGTTGAGCTAGGGGTGACCACGGCGGACCACGCGGATATTTATGGTGGCTATGCCTGTGAGCAGGCTTTTGGCGAGGCTATCAAGCTACAGCCCTCGGTGCGCCAGGGGATGGAGCTGGTGTCGAAGTGCGGCATCGCTACCACCGCCAAGCCAGGTAACCCAATCGGGCATTACATCACCGATCGCGAGCATATTGTGCACAGCGCAGAGCAGTCTTTATCGCACCTGCATACGGACTACCTGGATTTATTGTTGATCCATCGTCCCGATCCGTTGATGGAGGCCGATGAGGTAGCAGAAGCCTTTGTGGCGCTGCATAAAAGCGGCAAGGTGCGCCATTTCGGCGTTTCGAACTTTACGCCAGCACAGTTTTCCTTATTGCAGTCGCGTCTGCCGTTCTCACTGGTGACCAACCAGGTCGAGATATCCCCGATTTATCAGCCAGCGATCCTCGACGGCACCTTGGATCAATGCCAGCAACTGCGTATTAAACCGATGGCCTGGTCTTGCCTGGGTGGCGGGCGGTTGTTCAGCGATGCTGAATTCCAGCCGTTACGCGATGAGCTGCAAACGGTGGCACAAGAGATTGGTGCCGAAACCATTGAGCAGGTGGTGTATGCCTGGGTGATGCGTCTGCCTTCGGCACCGCTGCCAATTATCGGTTCCGGCAAGATCGAACGCGTACGTTCGGCCCTGAAGGCGCAAGAGCTGGCCTTGAGCCGCCAGCAGTGGTTCCGCATTCGTAAAGCGGCACTGGGTTACGACGTACCTTAAGTTGAGCAGGTAAGGCTGGCATTGTGCCAGCCTTTGCCACTACTTCACTTGCATAACGCTGAAGGTTTCGTTTTTATATGCCAAGGTGACAACTTGCAGCCCTTGGCTTGGTTGCCATGAGGAATCTGGCAACCGCTTGTTAAAGAATGCATTCAGTATTAGCGGGTGGGTGAAGACGATCACTTTACCCTGGCTAAATTCATATTTTTGACCGATAGCGGACAGGAACTTATCCAAACGGTAGGCGGCAATCTCGCCATTCTCGCCTTCATCTGGCGCAACAAAGCGGATCAGGTTGTTGGCAGAGAACAGGTTTCTCGCCGCTTCGCTCTGGTCGTTTATCAGCGTTGCCACCTTTTCTGCCTCCCAGTGCCCCAGGAACATTTCGTTCAATTGGTTATCTTGCTGAACCGGGATTTGATGGTCAGCCATCACGCGTTGGGCGGTTTTGTAGCCACGCCCCAACTCGCTGCTATAAGCCGCGATAAACCGGGTGGATTTTAGTGTGCGGTGTAATTGCTGGTTAGCCTTTTCGCCCGCGTCGGTGAAGTCTGAATCTGTGGTGCCTTCCATGACACCAGCCTGCTGCAATTGGGTCAGCGGATTAACGACCAGAGTGATTTCCAGCGGTGGCAGGGCCTTTGCTCTGGCGTAGCCAGATTTAAGATAATCGGTATTATTAAAATCGATAAGATGGAATTGGCCATCCTTGAACTCCAGCACCGAGACGCTGGTATTAGCTAACCCGGCCAGTGGTTGGTTGGCGCGGTATTTTTGCAGGTAGAACGCCATTGATGAGTGGGCGGTAACCAGAATATTACCATCCTGATCGGCATGCTGTGTGGCAATCTGTCGCAATGCACCTTCAAAGCGCGCCGAAAAATCAGCCATATTTTCGGCATTGACCGGGGATTTGAACGCGGGATCGTTATAGGCGCCGAAATAGAACGCGAAGTCGTTGCCAGAATGGCCGAATTTATCCGTCAGATCGTCAATTCGGCCTCCTTCGGCGTCGCCCCACGAGATATCTTTCAGATCGTCAATCTGCTTCACCTGTATGTTGCGGCCACGCAAAATCTGGTTGGCGGTTTCATAGGCCCGGCCCAAGGTGCTGCTATAACCGGCGATAAACTCTACTTCTGCCAGCCCCAACCCTAAACTGCTGGCGTCATAACGGCCTTTTGGGGTCAATTGGGCGTTACCGCCACCGCCGATGGTCATTTCCTTGATATTGGAGTAGGTCTGCCCGTGGCGAACTAAATAAAAGCGCAGCGTTTTTGTCTGTTCTGTGTTGGCCTGATCTTGCGATAGCGCTGCGGTGGGCTGCCATATCATGGCTAAAAACAGAGTGACCAGCGGGATTATTTTCTTTTTCACGCACTATTCCTTTTAATTATCAGCAAGATTTCAGCTTAAGAAATAAATGGCGCTGGGACCTTTGTGTTAATGACACTTGCCGATGCAGGGTGGCAGAAAACCAAGGAATAACGGGAGGAAGGTCACAAAATATTATAACCGACTCAGTGGCTGCGCTGATTAACGGCGGTTTCCACTGTGGCAGGATTTATTCGGTATATACTCCCTAAGGACTATAACTATCGCATGGAGATTGAGTGATGAAACGTTATTGGTGTGCGGCATTGGGTTTGATGGCCTGTGGCGTTGCGCAGGCGGCAACGGTTGATGTCGAAATGAATCTGGTGACCGGCCAGGGAATTGGTCAGGACATTGGTAAAATCACAATTAGCGAAACGCCTTATGGCCTGTTGTTTACCCCGCAGCTGAAAGCCTTGCCTGCTGGTGTGCACGGTTTTCACGTTCATGAGAAAGGCAGTTGTGAGCCGGGTATGAAAGACGGCAAGGCGGTAGCCGCACTGGCTGCGGGTGGCCACTTTGACCCTGAAAAAACCAGCAAGCATCTCGGGCCTTATGATGCCAACGGGCATTTAGGCGATTTGCCAGCAATCTATGTCACGGCGGACGGTATGGCTGACACCCAGGTCCTGGCTCCGCGCTTGAAGAAAATCAGCGAAATCGAAGGCAAAGCGCTGATGGTACACGCCGGGGGGGATAACCACTCCGATCAACCCAAGCCTCTGGGTGGTGGTGGCGATCGCTTCGCCTGTGGCGTAATCAAATAAATCAGCCGCCCGCGTCAGCCTGGCGTGGGCGCTGTTACCGCTTCCGGTGGAATGATCGCCTGCTGCAATTGTTGCAGTGAGCAGTACAGCCGCCAAATCAAACCCGCCAAATCACGTGCTGCCTGTTCTGGATGCTGGGCAAGCGCGTTACTCATACGCTGCAGCTCCTGCAAGGTGGCGTCCAACGACGCATGCTGCACCCCTTTCTCAGTCATGACTCCCTTCAAACAATGAATACAGACGTCGCGCACGGCGGCCAGCGGATCTGAACGGGTTTGCCAATCACGCAGTTGCCAGACCACGTGGCTGCAGTTCAGCAGCACGACTCCCCAACGCAATAGCCAGGTGCGAGCCTCCTGATCCAGGCTTTGATTCAGTTGACTGATGCGGTGATAGATACGCGACTCAAACTGGCTTTCGCTTTGCTGCGGTTTCTTACTCAACTGATCGATAAAATCACGGCGTAACGCGCGGATAATCCGTCGGCTTTTGCGTTTGTCCGAACTGGGCCGCAGGATTTGGAACGCCAATCCGGCCAACAGCACGCCGGCAATCTTGGCGAGACTGTCATTGATATAGCCCTGATAATCGTAGCTCGGCGGGTTGGTCACGGCGAGAAACGATCCCATAAACACGATCAACTGACCCCAGAGTGGGGCATAGGGGGGATTTTGCAGTTTCATCATCTGCATCGTGACCAGGGTCGGGAACAGGAAGGCGCAGAACACCCAGAAGTCGTCGATCTGGATCATCAGGCCAAACTTCATCACAAAGCAGAAGGCAAACAGCAGGGAAACGGCCTTCAGTAAGGTGGTGATGGATTTGATCGGCGAAGGGGTAGAGGAATAGAGCACGCAACTTATCGCGATCAGCGTCAGCGCAGAGCTACCGGCGTCCCACTGGGTAGTGATCCAATAAGCGCAACCGATCAGGATGCACAAGAAGGTGCGAAGCCCGTTGTAGGCGGCCTCAACGCTGTCGGTATGGCGCGCGAGTGAGGTAACCCGCGGTGGTTCGATATCGCTGACCTGGGTAGCGCTTTCCAGCCGTTGTTGCCAACGGGTACAGCGCAGATAGAGCCAGCAGAAGTGGCGCAGGCGCAGGAAGAAGGCCCGATGGCGATAATCGGCTGGATCCTGGGGGGCGATGGCGACCAGAATATGAGCCAGCCGGTATTTATCTGTGGTGGGGTCGCGTAATTCATTCAACACCTGCTCCAACACCGCCGCCAGATTCTCCGGACGATCTGGCCAGTTTAACAACATGCGGCGCAGGCTGGAGATGACGCTGGTGATGCGCAATTGCTGGTGCAGCATGTAGTTGAGGATATTGTTTTGCCGACGCAGCCGGTAATGGCTCCAGAAGGCCTGAATTCGCAGCAGGTTCATGGTCAGGATCTGGCCGATAACGCCCTCGTGGGAGGTACGCATCCGCAGGCTGATTTCCGGTTGCCACAGCATGGCGGCGTGTTCCAGCAGGCGTAAGTGCATGCGGCGTAGCGATACCAGCAAAGTCTCACCATCCGACGTGCTTGGCAGGATCATCATCATCAGGCCGCCGCACAGGATACCGGTGATCACCTCACAGACGCGTGCCTGGGTGATATCAAAAATTTGCTGGGTGTCGGTAATATTAACCGTGCCAAACACGATGATCGCGGCGGTATAGCCCGCCAGGGCAAAGGCGTAGGAGACATTGTTCTGGTAGTGGTTGGAAATGTAGGTGCACAGCCCCAACCAACTGGCAATCGACAGGGTGAACAACCAGGGATCGTTCAGGCAACCGGCAATCAGCAGTGAAGCCATGGCACCGATCAGGCTGCCAAAAATGCGGCCAATGCTCTTGCTGATCACGCCGCCAACCGTCGGGAAGCTAACGACCGCGGCGGAAGTCAGTGCCCAATAGGGCTCATCCAGCTGTAGAACGAAGGCGACCCATAGCGCCAGGCACATTGCCAGGGTGTTGCGTAATGCATAGCGCCACTGCCCTGCGGTGGCTTTACCCCAGGGCGAGCGCTTCCATTCAAGAAAGGGCAGGTTCACACATTAGTCCTGCTGATGAATTGAAATGGTGCAGGTGGTACCGGCTACCAGAGTCAGGTCGGCCGGAATATCGAACAGCTTGATACGTACCGGCACCCGCTGTGCCAGGCGCACCCAAGGCACGTTGGGTTTCACATCCATCAGCAAGTCACTGCTGCTGTCGGCGCTTTGGTCGTAAATGGCCCGGCCAATGCTTTCAACTACCCCTTGCAGCCGAATATTGCCGTTATACAACACGATATCCGCCTTGCGACCCTCTCTGATATGCCTGAGCTTGGTCTCTTCGAAATAACCGAGCACATAGAACGAATGGATGTCTACCAGCGCCACCAACGGCGTTCCTGCGGTGGCGTAGTTGCCGACGCGGGCCTGTAAATTGGTGATGTAACCGTCGGTTGGGGCATAGATCCGCGTCTTGCTGAGGTTCCATTTGGCCTGTTCCAGATTGGCCTGAGCCGCCTTATACGAGGCTTTCATGGAGGCGGCGGCCAGGTTTGACTCATCCAGATCTTCAGAGGAGATGACGTTACGGGGCAGGCTGCGGCGGCGGGCCGCTTCATGGTCGGCCTTGGCCATATCGGCCTGCGCTTTGGCTAGTGCCGCCTCGGCATTGTCCAACGCAATTTGGTAAGGCACGGGATCAATGCTGAAAATCAAGCTGCCCGCAGAAACGAACTGGTTATCATGAACTAGTATCTTCTCTAATCTACCAGAGACTTCCGGAGTAATATTGACCAGCTCAGCCCGCACCTTACCGTCGCGTGTCCAAGGGGATTGCATGTAGTAATTCCATAACCACCAGCCGGCACAAAGCGCGATGGCGCAAACAATAACCGTCGAAAAATACTTTAATGTCTTATGCTTCATGAGCTACCAACTCGCTAGGAGCCACAGGGAACCGCTGACGGTAATGACGAAGATGGACAGATCCATCAGCATAGGGTGCCAGATATCACCGGAGTACATCCAGTCGCGTAGCAAATGATGCACCAGCAGCCAGAAGACTAAACCGAGTAAGAAAGCTTTAAATAGAGGTGGGAAATAAAGCGATGCACCCAGCACCAGATCGGGCAGTGGTGACGCAGTATGGAGCCAAGTCGTATTCACGTTAGCAATCCCGATGAGTGAATATGAAGGATGTTTGCATAGAGGATAACCAATTACCGATAAAAATGTGTCTATTTTTGCGATTTGGATTATATACATTTGTGTTTTTAATGTTAATTAACCAAAATGGGCTACACTTTGGGGAGTAATGTTAGCATGCTAACTATAAGGAGGGGGAAGTGGAATCAACGTTAGGTTCAGATTTAGCACGATTAGTTCGTGTTTGGCGTGCGCTGATCGATCATCGGCTAAAGCCGTTGGAGCTTACACAAACGCATTGGGTGACATTGCACAATATCAATCGATTACCGCCAGAACAGTCGCAAATCCAATTGGCAAAAGCGATAGGTATTGAGCAGCCTTCATTGGTTCGTACTTTGGATCAACTGGAAGAAAAAGGGTTGATCACCCGACACACCTGCGCTAACGATCGCCGTGCCAAGCGCATCAAATTGACCGAGGCGGCAGAGCCGATTATTCGTGAAGTGGATAGTGTGATCACGTCGACCAGAGGCGAAATTCTCAGCGGTATCTCGGCAGAAGAAGTAAGACTTTTAGTTGGTCTGATTAGCAAGCTGGAACAGAACATCATCGAACTGCAAGAAAAACAATAAATCCAGCGCCTTTATTATTATGCTTAGTCACAGCAACAAACAGAAACCGGAGGCCCAGGGGCCTCCGGTTTTGCATTCAGGCAAGGACGTTACAGTGGAGACACGGTAACGGTACTGCCATTTTGCGCCATACGAACGCGCTGGCCTGGGCTGAATTTAGTCGACCCGGCTTTCTGTACCACTACGATATTTTCTTTATTATCGGTTTTGATTTCCAGCTCCCAAGCGTTGCTACGGCTAGCTGCGCTACCGACGCTGTCGCCTACCACACCACCGGCTACGGCGCCCGCTGCAGTTGCCAGGCTACGGCCTGTGCCGCCACCAATGGTATTCCCCAGGAATCCACCCAGGACTGCGCCGCCGATAGTGCCAAGCATGCTTGAGCCTTCACCGCCCTGAATTTGCACCGGGCGTACGGACACCAAGGTCCCAAAGGTCACGGTTTGTACCTGTTTGGCCTGAGAGGCGGAATAGACATCACCGGACGCGGTTTGGTTTGCACAGCCCGCCAGTGTGACGGAGGCGAGAGCGACAACAAGAAGACGCTTGATCATATAAAGCTCCTGCAGTTGGTAATCCAGATCTGGGAGATAGGCCCAAACCAAGTTCTATAAATCTTACAGCAATTATGGTTGAATCGGTTTGATATCACCCATGTGTTGCCTTCTGTATACAGCTTAGCTTTTCTCTGTTCAACCAATAATAAACGGTGGTTTAACTTTGTGACAGAACTGAAAACAAATAACCGGCGCTTTATCCTCCTCTGAATTGTTTATTATGTAACCAATACTCGACATAAAATAAACAACTTCGCTCACAGGCTGTAAAAAAGACATCATAATTCATGGCGTTAATCGCACAATTCTGGTCTATTTAAAGGGTGAAAACGGTTGCAACCTGGAAAGGGTAAAGGATAGTGCTGATGAAGTCAGGCCGCTATATTGGTGTTATGTCTGGCACCAGTCTGGATGGGATCGACGTGGTGCTTGCCGCGATCGATGAACGTATGGTGGCGCAACAGGCAAGCTATAGCCACCCAATGCCGATCCAACTGAAAAAAGAGATTCTGGGGATGTGCCAAGGGCAGCAGACCACGCTTTCTGCCGTAGGACGGTTGGATGCCCAGTTGGGCACGCTGTTCGGTGAAGCGGTGCTGGGGCTGTTAAAGCAAACCGGTATTCCTGCCCATGAAATCACCGCCATTGGCTGTCATGGCCAAACGGTGTGGCATGAACCGGAGGGCGAGACGCGCTTTTCGATGCAGCTTGGGGACAATAACCGGGTGGCGGCATTGACCAATATCACTACCGTGGGGGATTTTCGCCGCCGTGATATGGCCTATGGTGGCCAAGGCGCGCCCTTGGTTCCCGCGTTTCATCAGGCTTTGTTGGCTCACCCAACCGAGCGCCGTATGGTGCTGAATATTGGCGGCATCGCCAACCTGTCACTGCTACTGCCCGGCGCACCGGTGCGCGGTTTTGATACCGGGCCGGGGAATATGCTGCTGGATGCGTGGGTATGGCGCCACCGCTCAAAACCTTTTGATAAAGACGGCCTTTGGGCGATGGAAGGGCGCGTCTGCTTACCGCTATTGCAACAGATGTTGGCCGATCCTTATTTCGCCTTACCGGCACCGAAAAGTACCGGTCGGGAATATTTCAATATCAGTTGGCTGGAAAAACAGCTGGCGACGTTGCCAGGGTTAACTCCGGTGGATGTGATGAGCACGCTGGTGGAGCTGACCGCCACCACCATCTGCGAGCAGGTGATGCTGGCTGGGGGCTGCGAGCGGCTGCTGGTCTGCGGTGGTGGTGCCCGTAATCCACTGCTGATGGCGCGAATGTCCGCTTTACTGCCGGGGACCGAGGTGGCTACCACCGATCACTTTGGAGTCAGTGGGGATGACATGGAGGCGTTAGCCTTCGCCTGGCTGGCATTCCGGACCATTTCCGGTCTGCCGGGAAATCTGCCCTCGGTTACCGGTGCCAGTTGTGAAACTCTGCTGGGTGGGATTTATCCGGTTTTGCCGTTGGGCTACCGCTAGCTCTGTTAGGATAAAGAAAGGGTTAATATCTTAAGGAGCACCAGATGAAAAAAATAGCGATGGTTGTCGGGGTTCTCGTGTTGGCGGGTTGCAGTTACGTAGTCCCGCAAAAAAGCGAAACGCTGCACTATCAATGCGGAACGACGCCGCTCACCGTAGAGCTCAATGGTGAAGAGAGCACGGTCAGCTTCCTGATGGACGGCGAACAGCTGAAGCTGAAACAGGTGCTGGCGGCGTCCGGTGCCAAATACAGCGACGGTAAATATACCTTCTGGTCGAAAGGGCCAAATGCCTTTATCGAGCGCAATGATAAAGTGATCATGAGCGACTGCGTGCTGGCTCAAGACGCGAACCACGCTTAATACCGCGCCACTGAAGCCTGAGGCAGGTGGGAGTTGTGCAGGTTAGCCGACCGTTGAGCGCAAGGATGCGCGATATGAGCCTCCAAGGATGGATTTACGGCGTGTCGGCGTTCTGCATGACTCTCACCTGTTGCATTATCGGGGGAGCTATTTGCTAGCTGAATGATTGAGATCCTGCTGCTACAGGCGCAGAATATGACAACGAATTTACCGCTTGGTTGCTAATCCAGATGACTGATAATAATGAGTTTGATGTGGCGGATCTGCGCCGTGAATATACCCGTGGCGGTCTGCGCCGTAACGATCTGACTGCCAACCCCCTGGATTTGTTCGAACGCTGGCTCAAACAGGCTTGTGAGGCGCGTCTGGCCGATCCTACCGCCATGTGCGTCGCTACCGTGGACGAGCAGGGGCAGCCTTTCCAACGCATCGTGTTGCTAAAGCACTTCGATGACCAGGGCCTGGTGTTTTATACCAACCTGGGCAGCCGCAAAGCGCAACAACTGGCGCAAAACCCGCATATCAGCCTGCTGTTCCCGTGGCATATGCTGGATCGCCAGGTGATCTTCCTCGGCAAGGCCGAGCGGCTGTCAACGCTGGAAGTGATGAAGTATTTCAACAGTCGGCCCAAAGACAGCCAGATCGGCGCTTGGGTGTCGCAACAGTCAACACGCATTTCTGCCCGTGGCATCCTCGAAAGCAAGTTCCTCGAACTGAAGCAAAAGTTCCAGCAAGGGGAAGTGCCATTGCCCAGTTTCTGGGGCGGTTTCCGCGTCAGATTCGACTCCGTTGAGTTCTGGCAAGGGGGCGCGCACCGCTTGCATGACCGTTTCCTGTATCAACGCGAGGGAAATGACTGGAAAATTGACCGACTGGCACCCTGATAGACGGAAAATCCCCCTTAAGCGCTGGCACTGATGCCGCTGGCGCTTTATTCTATGCGCTACCCCGAATTTTGTGATTTTCGCCAATGGGCGAAGGCCGTGTACCGGCAAAGGTGCATTCGTTTATACATGGAGAAATTGATGGCTAGCATCAACCTGATTCAACAACTGCAAGAGCGGGGCCTGGTGGCTCAAGTGACGGACGAGGAAGCGTTAGCAGAGCGACTGGCGCAAGGGCCAATTGCACTGTATTGCGGCTTCGATCCGACCGCTGACAGCTTGCATTTGGGCCATCTGGTGCCTCTGCTGTGCCTGAAGCGTTTCCAACTGGCCGGCCATACGCCGGTAGCGTTGGTAGGTGGCGCGACCGGTATGATCGGCGACCCAAGCTTTAAAGCCGCCGAACGCAAACTCAACACCACGGAAACGGTCAACGAATGGGTCGAGAAAATCCGCAAGCAGGTTTCTCCGTTCCTCGATTTCGACTGTGGCAGCAACAGCGCCATTGCGGCCAACAACTACGATTGGTTTGGCGGCATGAACGTGCTGACCTTCCTGCGTGACATCGGTAAACACTTCTCGGTTAACCAGATGATCAACAAGGAAGCGGTCAAGCAGCGCCTGAACCGTGATGATTCCGGGATCTCCTTCACCGAGTTTTCCTACAACCTGCTGCAAGGGTTCGACTTCTCCGAGCTGTATAACCGCCATCAGGTGGAGCTGCAGATCGGGGGTTCAGACCAGTGGGGCAACATCACCTCGGGTATCGACCTGACTCGCCGCATGCACCAGAAACAGGTGTTTGGCCTGACGGTGCCGTTGATCACCAAGTCAGACGGTACCAAGTTTGGTAAAACCGAAGGCGGTGCGGTATGGCTGGCTCCGGAAAAAACCAGCCCGTACAAATTCTACCAGTTCTGGATCAACACCGCGGATGCGGACGTTTATCGCTTCCTGAAGTTCTTCACCTTCCTGAGCATTGAAGAGATTAATGCGCTGGAAGAAGAAGACAAGAACAGCGGCAAAGCGCCGCGCGCCCAGTATGTGCTGGCAGAGGAAGTGACCGGTATGGTGCATGGCGCTGAGGGCTTGGCCGCGGCGAAACGTATCACCCAGAGCCTGTTCTCTGGCGCATTGCATGATATGACCGAGGAGGACTTTGCGCAGTTGGCTCAGGATGGCATGCCAACCATCAAGCTGGAGAACGATGCCGATCTGCAACAGGCATTGGTTAATGCGGAGCTGGTTCCTTCTCGTGGCCAGGCTCGCACCATGATCGGTTCCAACGCGGTGACCATCAACGGTGAGAAGCAATCCAACCCAGAATATCTGTTTACCGATAGCGATCGCTTGTTTGGCCGTTACACGCTGCTGCGTCGTGGCAAAAAGCATTACTGCCTGATTGACTGGAAATAATCTGTTTTGATGCTGACAAGGGGCCCAATGTGGCCCCTTTCTTTTATTCTGGGTTTATAGCCCTTCGGCACTTAACGTCGCAGCCACCGCCGGGCGAGCCGCTACGCGATCGAAATAAGCCGTCAGGTGTGCATGCTTCGTGAGATCAAACTGTAACGCCTTCGCCCAACGCAACACGGTGAACAGATACGCGTCCGCCACGCTGAAACGCTGGCCCAACAGGTAATGCTGCTTTTCCAGCACCGAGTCCAGATAGCTGAACTGGCTAGCCAGCTTATCGCGGGCAATCGCTTTATATTCGTCCGGCGTCTTCGGGTTAAACAGCGGGCTGAAGCCTTTATGCAACTCGGTGGCCACGTAGTTCAGCCATTCGATCGCATGATAGCGAGAAAGCGTGCCAGCGGCCGGGATCAGGTTACGATCCGGTACACGATCCGCCAGGTATTGCACAATCGCCACGCCTTCGGTCAGCAAGCTGCCATCGTCAAGTACCAACGCCGGGACTTGCCCCTTCGGGTTGATCGCCAGATAGTCGGCACCACTTTCGGTTTTCTTGTGAGCTAAATCGACTTTCTCTGCGGTGAAATCCAACCCGGCCTCACGTAATACGATGTGAGGGGACAGGGAACAGGCGCCAGCTTTATAGAACAATTTCATCGAAAACTCCTTGATGGTGATGAAGGACAGGCAGGTTTAACCTCCCATCCTAGTCCTAGGCCAGAAAAATTACAGCGGTTTTGCCAACAATATTTTATTACTTCATCAGAGTGAGCGCTGGCATCTGCGCCAGTAAATCGGCGATTTGCTGCTGCAACGCCTGTGGTGCCGTTTGCATAGGAGAACGAAGCTCGTTTTTTATCAGCCCCTGCTGAGATAGCGCCGCTTTAACCGGGCCTGGGTTCGGATAGCTGAACATTTGCTGGATCATCGGCAGCAGGGTATAGAAATTGCTGCGTGCGGCGGCCAGATCGCCTTGCACGACTTGTTCAACCAGAGCAACAAAGCGTTCCGGGTGCAGGTGTGCCGCAGCGGAAATCGCGCCAGTTCCTCCCAAACATAGCGTGGTCAGGATCAGATGGTCTTCGCCGGTCAGCACGTCGATCTCGCCGTCCTGGATCAGCGCCATGGTGGCCTCGGGGCAGCCGCCACAATCTTTGATCGCCTTGATTTGCGGGTGGCGGGCGAGTTGTCGCAGCGTTGCCAGCTCAAAGGTTGCTCCTGTGCGATAAGGTACGTTATATAAAATCACCGGCACGCGAGAGGCATCGGCAAGGCGGGTAAAATACTCCACCAGGCCCGCCTGCGAAGGGCGAATATAGTATGGGGCGGGGATCAGCACACCGGCGATATCGCGCTGGTTGATGGCTTGCTGCATCTGCAAGGTGCTAGCCATGTTATTTCCGGAAAGGCCCATGACCACCTGGCAGGCTGGCACCACCTCGAGAACGGTATCCAGCACCGCCAACTGTTCTTCTTTGCTCAGGGCCGCGGCTTCGCCGGTTGAACCGCAGACCACCACGCCAGCGACGCCTTTGGCGATCAGATGCTGAGCCAGCCTTTTGACTGCCGGGAAATCTACGTCGTCATGATTGAATGGGGTAACCAGTGCTACCCAAATACCGGAAAATGAAGCCATGTAAAACTCCTGCTGCGTGACCGACTAGGAGTCAGATGAGAAAACCAGAGAGGAGTATCGCGTTGCACACCATCCAGTCAGCTCATCTGACGGGACAGCGCGCCCCGGTCAAATGAGCGGCTGTTTCTTCGAAGTAAGCGCCAAAGCTTCACCCACGGTCAACGCGGTTTGCTGCGGTGTGGCCTGTTGGATGAAAGGGGTCATGGCGATCTCGTAACCAGTGAATGTCACCCGATAGTGGACAGGTCACGGTTAGCTGTCAATGGATAACCAGATGATAATAGGGATATTAATAATGGCAGGGTGCATATGAATCTGGCTTATCAAACAGAAACCCCGCCGAAGCGGGGTCTGTGATCAACGATGTGGGCGCGTGCTGATGGAGGCAGTCCAACTGAAGGTGGCACCTGTTGGCTGTGCCCGGTTGGCTTTGCGTTCTGCGCGGGTCGCTTTGGCAATCTTTTCACGCGCGGCCATAATGCGATCGATGGCTTCGTCTTTAATTCTATTATGTTCGGAGTTGGTCAACTGGCGCTCGAGGTTTTTGCTTGCTCTGTCCAGATCGGTTTTTACTTCACGTTGTTCGCTTTCTGTCATCTCTTTCAGCGTTAGTCTCTTCATTTTGGCAACCTGTGTTGTGAAGTTGACTTTCAGTGTACAGCATTTATGGCAAAGATATTGTTCTGAAGTTATCAACGAGCCTATCAAACTTCTTCCAGTAGTTCGCTGAGAAAGCGGCGCATGCGTTCGGTGCGTAATGCCGCCATCCTTCGGCCTGCCGCAGTCTGAAAACCTTCCTGTAGTTTGAACAGCTTGGTTTCGAAGTGATCCAGAGTGAATCGCTTGTCATCATACTGGCGCTGTTGCGCCAGCGGGTCGGCGGCATCGTATAGGGCACTACGCATGCGGCCACCGATGTAGAAGCAGCGGGCAACGCCGATCATGCCAATCGCATCCAGCCTGTCGGCATCCTGCAGGATTTTGGCCTCCAGCGTTTGCGGCGGAATAGCGGCAGAAAAGCTGTGAGCCTCAATCGCGTGCGCGGTCTTGTTGATATTCTCATCAGACCAACCAAGGGTTGCCAGCGCGATGCCGGCTTTTTCTGCCGCCATGCGGGAGGCCAGATGGCGCTGAGGGGAGTTTTTCTCTACTGCAACGCAGTCATGCAGCAACACGGCGGCACACAGAATTTGCTGGTCTCCCCCTTCATCCTGGCTGATTTGGCGACAATTTTTCCACACGCGGTGCAGGTGGGCCACATCATGCGAGCCATCATCGCCCTCTAGCGTCAGCGGCAGTAACTCCTGGGCTAATGCTTGAAATGGAGAGAAGGGTTGTAACAGCTCTGGGGAGACAGTTGGAGAATGCACAAATCGATCCTTATCAATAGGCTGGAAGTGAGGAGGGATTACTCGTTGTGAAGGTTGCCGTATTTGTTGTCGTACTCGCGCCGATAGCCGCGCGCCTTATTGCGATCGCGTATCCATAGATAGCCGCAAACCAGGGCCACCAGCGTTGAAAATGAGACATTACGCATATCCCGGTCATAATAAAACACCAACAATGCATCCAGCGCCGCCACCAGGGCAATCCACTTATACATGTGCGACTGCCGCCGCGTTGCGGCGTTAAGGCGTTTCAACTGTCTGGCTTCATGCAAAACCGGCTTTTGCTGCATAGTCACTCATCATCAATCAGTCCAGTTGCTAAATTAGCAGATTATTCCCGACAGCGTCATAGCGGATAATGGCTGTTATGTCACTTTCTGCATCGGTTTAAAAATCATGCGCTGACGGATTGAAATCGGCCAAAAACATGATAGGTTATTTATTCACTATTTCCGGTTTTATATTCAGTAGGTGGCGATGATTGTCAGAACCTGGCACGGCTGCGTGCCGCTACAACATCGGCAAGGATTTGCCGATCATTTGCATGTCACAGGCGTCAAGCATGCTAAAGAGATTGCGGGCAACCGTGGGGCTTTTGTCAGGCAAGAAGTGCAGGGAGAGTATGCGCATTTCTTTCTGGCAACCTATTGGACCTCGCTGGAGGCCATCAAGTGTTTCGCGGGTGAAGCCTATCAGGTGGCGGTCACTTATCCGGATGATGAAGCCTTCGCGCTGATCTCCGATCCTTACGTATTTCACCATCAGGTTGATGAAATCGTCGAGCTTTAACCTCGGATTCAACGTTATGCAGGGGATTACGATGAACAGCAAAACAGTACGCCCAGAAGAGATCGTGCAACAGCAGCTTGATGCCTACAATGCCCGTGATATCGACGCCTTTATGGCCTGCTGGGCCGATGATGCGCTGTATTATCAGCATCCGGATACGCTGCTTGCCCGTGGTAAAGGTGAAATTCGTGAGCGTCATCTTGCCCGATTCCAAGAGCCTAGCCTATACGGTGAGCGAATCAAACGTATGGTGGTGGAGAATTTGGTCATCGACCAAGAGGTGGTCACGCGCAATTTTCCACAGGGACGCGGGAAGATGGACGTTATTGCCATCTATGAGATTGAGCAAGGAAAGATCGCCAAGGCCTGGTTTAAGATTGGGCCTTGTGAACTGGATGAGGGCGCGTTATAGCGCCCCCTGATTTACAGTGCCAAAATGGCTTCGATCTCGACGTTGAGATCGGGCGAAAACAGGGCGCTGACGGCAACCAAAGAACTGGCAGGGAGCGCACCGTCCAGATAGTCGAACAGGACGTCACGGATGGCGGCCAGGTCGGCTATCTCGGTCAGAAAAACGGTGATTTTGATCAGTGATTTAAGATTGGTGCCTTCGCTGGCAGCCACGGCCGCCAGTTGTTCCAGTATGGCGCGAGCCTGGTCTTGTACCGCTTGCCCCTGGGCTTCGGTGGCAAAGGCTGTCAGGCCAGAAACGTACAGCGTATCGGCGTGGCGTACCGCGTGCACATAGGGCCCACCTGGCTTAGGTAATTTTGTATAGTTGGTACGTTTGAGTAATGACATGATGACCCCACGAGATGACCAAGAGCACGCACTCATCAGCACGTGCAGCCGAAAGTTTTGCAGGATGCTGCCTGATAATACTATCATCCCAGGCAGTCGTTCACGCAATAAGGGTGCATAAGGGTGATCAACCAGGCATTTATTCCTTATCTGCAACGTTGGCAACTTGAGCCAGACGGGCCAGCATTTGAAACCCATAGCAGCCTGTTGATGCCGGTACGCTATCAAATGATGCCTGCAATGCTGAAAATTGCCCGCGAACAGGAAGAAAAATTTGGCGGCCAGCTGATGTGCTGGTGGCGTGGAGAAGGTGCTGCGCGGGTGCTGGCCTGGCATGATGACGGCATTTTGCTGGAAAGGGCCATGGGGCCTTTATCATTGGCACAGCTGGTACGCAACGGTGAAGACCAACGGGCAACCGCTATTCTGTGCAAGGTCATTGCTCGATTGCATGCGCCACGAGATGAACCTTACCCTGAACTGATCCCCTTGCATCAGTGGTTTAATGCCCTATGGCCCGCAGCGCAGGCTCACGGAGGCATGCTGCGCTTGAGTGCCACCGCTGCGGCAGAACTGTTGACCAGCCCGCGGGATCAAGGGGTGTTGCATGGGGATATTCACCATGACAACGTGCTGGATTTTGCCGAACGCGGCTGGCTAGTGATCGATCCCAAGCGTCTGTATGGCGAGCGTGGATTTGATTACGCCAATATCTTCTGCAACCCCAATTACGGTGTCGCCACCGATCCCGATATCTTCCATCGTCGCGTTGAACAGGTTTGCTCGCTGGCTGGCTTGGAACGTTACCGTCTGCTGCAGTGGATCCTGGCCTGGGCGGGGCTTTCCGCGGCCTGGTTTTTGGAAGATGGTGAGCAAGCGGATATCGATTTTCGCGTAGCAGAACTGGCAGCGCGTGCCTTGGGTATCGCACTGCCGCAGGGTGATAGCGGATTTATCCTGCCAATCGTTGAGAGCCAATAGCGGGATTCAAGGCATTTTGCGCCGTGGTAATGAGAAAATAGCGTATGCCAGTACACCGCCAATCAGCCCCCAGAACGCAGCCCCCACGTTTAACAACGTCAGCCCGGAAGCGGTGATCAGAAAAGTGATCACCGCAGCGTCCCGCTGTTTATCATCCTGGAGCGCGCGTTGCAAACTACCTGCAATGGTGCCTAATAACGCCAGCCCGGCGATGGTATGGATCAAGGTTACCGGCAGCGCGCTGAACAGCATGCCAATGGTACCGCCAAACACCCCGGCTAACAGATAAAAGCCGCCGGCGGCCACGGCAGCCATATAGCGGCGTTTGGGATCGGGATGAACGTCCGGCCCCATACAGATGGCGGCGGTGATGGCCGCAATGCATACCGTAAAACCGCCAAAGGGGGCCAGCACCAGAGCCGTCAGGGCAGTCCAACTGATTAATGGCGAAGTGGGGACGTCATACCCGCCAGCCTTGAGAGTGGCGATGCCAGGCGCGTTCTGCGAGGCCATCGTCACGACAAAGAAAGGAATACCTATGCCCAGCAACGTCGACAGCGTGAAGTGCGGAGCGATAAATTCCGGCTTGGCGAAGGATAGCGTTTGTTGGGTGAAATGAATGTTACCCTGTAACGCTGCGATGATCAGCCCGGCCAGCAACGTCAGAACGATCCCGTAACGCGGCAGATAACGGCGGGTGAACAGATACACCAGGCACATACCGGCGCTGAGAGAAAAGTTGATCTGCAAGGAAGCAAAGGCATCCAACCCGAAGCGGAGCAATATTCCGGCCAGCATCGCTGCCGATATGGCCTGCGGGATATGGTTCATCAACCTGGCAAACAGGCCGGTGACACCACACAGCAGGATTAGCCCACTGGCGAAAATAAATACCCCGATGGCCTCATTGAGCGGGGTACCGGGCAAGCTGGTGACCAGCAACGCGGCACCAGGCGTCGACCAGGCGGTGAGGATTGGCGTACGGTAATAGAGCGAGAGCCCCAACGAAGTGATACCCATGCCTAGACCAAGCATGCTCAACCAGCCGCCAATTTGTATCGGGCTTGCCCCCGCAGCAGCAGCGGCCTGGAAGATAATCGCTGCAGAACTGGTATAGCCTACCAGCACGGCGACAAAACCGGCAACGATGGCAGAAAAGGAGATATCACGTAATGAGAGTGCAGGACGCATAACCGCTCCCGAGTATTGTGCGTTATAACGGTCGAATTGACGGAGCATAGCATCGTGCGTTATAGCGCACAAGGGGCTATAATCGCCGCAGGTTTTTCAGGAGAATAGCTATGCAGGATCTTGCCAGCCATTTGGCGCAAACGCTGAAGTCATTACGTACGCAACGCGGTTGGAGCCTTAATCAGGCTGCCGAAAATACCGGCGTCAGCAAGGCGATGCTGGGGCAGATCGAACGGGGCGAGTCCAGCCCAACGGTGGCGACCTTATGGAAAATTGCTACCGGGTTTAACGTGGCTTTCTCTGCCTTTCTGGAAACGGCGCCGTTACAGCCGGCAGCTATGTTGCATCGTTATGGCGAGTTGCCAATCTTCAATCAAGACAATGCCGACATGCGTGTGGTGCCGCTTTTCCCGTTCGACCACCAACTGGGTTTTGATATGTTTGTCATCGATTTAGCCCCTGGCGCGCTCAGTGAATCCTCGGCTCATGAGCCGGGCGTGATTGAACATGTCATTGTCATCAGTGGCCAACTTGAACTGGCGATTAACGGTGAGTGGCATAGCCTTGCCAGCGGAGAAGCCATGCGTTTCCAGGCGGATTGCCCACATGCGTATCATAATGCCAGCGCAGAGCCGGTACGTATTCACGACTTGATCCATTACCCCCTGGTTTAAACCGGATTTATTCGCAGCAGTGAATTTTGACGTGCAAAAAGGGTGCTCACGGACCGCCTCCCAGCAAGTTACGGATGGGGCGAACCCCATCCGTGGGATCGCCTTACCGCTGTTTCAGGCAAGACAGAATGGCGGCAATTTCCGTTGTTCCTTGCCTGACGCGTAATTCACACAGCGAATCACGTGTTATCCAGATGACTGCGATCAGCGTCACACAGATAACGATCAGGCATAAAACCAGCAGTTTTTGCGGCATTCTTAACCTCCTTGTCCCTTGATTTTGGGATTTTAAGAGGCTAACCTCACCTTGCTTAGGAGTGAGATCGGCCTCGGATTGATGTAAATCGGTCCGGGGCTTTTCTCTTTCCATCCTTTACCAAATGCTCCAGACGGAAAGATCCAGAGCACCCACCTGCAGTCTACTTAATACCCATGCTGTTGAATGCGCACGATTGTTCAGATAGCGAAGCGTTTCGCAATTTTTCTGTGCATCATAAAAAAACGCCGAAGCTAGGCTCCGGCGTTTTTGAGGTCAGGTTACAGCAGAGATTAGAGAGCAGCAGCTTTCGCTTTTGCTGCCGTATCTTCTGCGGTATCCAACGTCATGCGATACAGCTTCGGTGCGGTCAGCATCATCAGCACGGCGATCACTGCCGTGGCGATACCAATCTGCATAAACACGTGGCTATAGATAGCCAAAGAAGCATGCGCATCGTTGATGTCGCTTGGGACGGCGGTCAGACCCGCGACCTTACCGGCGATCAGCGCGGCGGCGGCGGTGGTCAGGAACCAGGAGCCCATGATAAAGCCCATCAGGCGTTGTGGTACCAACTGGGCGACCATGGCCAGACCCAGACCAGAGATCATCAACTCACCGATACTCTGCAGCGCATAGCTCAAGATTAGCCAGTTAACGGACACGATGCCCTGGTCGTTGGCGAAGCTTGCGCCCCACGGCAGCACCAGGAATGCACCGGAACACAGGATCATGCCGAAGGCAAACTTGTGCGGCATTGGCAGACGATCGCCCATCTTGTTATACAGCGCGGCGAGAATAGGGCTGGCCATCATGATCCAGAACGGGTTCAGTGCCTGATACTGCTCTGGTTCAAAAGCGATCCCCAGAATATTGTGCTCAACGTTGTGGATAGCAAAGAAGTTCAGTGAGGTTGGCATCTGGCTGTACAACACGAAGAACACCACCGCTTCGAGCATCAGCAGGAAGGCCACGATCATTTTACGACGAGCGGCACCGTGTAAGGCGAAGGTTTCCTTGGCGAACACGATGACGATACCCACAGAGATGATAGCCAGTGCCCAGCGTGCGATAATCTGGTTGTGCAGCAACCAGCTGGAAATGGCGATCAACGCCACTACACCAACGATCACCATCAGCAGTTTTTTGACCTGCAGGGGCTTAAAGTCAGGTTTTGAACCGTATTGCTTAACCCAGCCGTGGCACATCATAAAGTTGACCAGAGTGATCAGCATCCCCACCACGCTCAGTGAGAAGGCGACGCTCCAGCCATATTTGGCCGCTAGCCATGGGGTTGCCAGCATGGAGAAGAATGAGCCGATGTTGACGGACATATAGTACATGGTAAATGCACCGTCCAAACGCGGATCGTCTTTCTCATAGCAGGTAGACAGCAGGGAAGAAGGGTTGGCTTTAAACAGACCGCTACCCACGGCGATGGTGGCCATCCCCAGGTAAACCCAGAAAATATCATGGCCAGAATAGGCCACCATGGCGTAGCCGGCGGCCAGCACAATGGCTCCCAAGACGATCACCCGCTTGGAGCCAAGAACTTTATCCCCCAACCAGCCACCAATGGCCACGAAACCGTACACCAGCGCGCTGAATGAGGAGAACAGCGTAATCGAGTCGGCTTCACTCAGGCCAAGCATCTTGACCAGATAGACCGCCATGATGCCTTGCAGACCGTAGTAGCCGAAACGTTCCCAGAGTTCAATCGAGAAGATCAGGTAGAAGGCCTTAGGTTGCTTAAACGCGTTAAGGCTAATGTTTTCCGAAGAATTGTTGTTTGCAGTTGACACTGGTACCTCTGGTTTTTTCACTACCCGTATTGTCAGGACGGGAAAAGCAGAATGTGATGCAGGGCTGCACACTTCTGCATTTTTATAGGATGAATGCCGGCGGTTAATGTTCACTATCTTTGTCAACGTGGCAAGCTTTTTGACATGTTCTGTTACATATAACATAGGCAACGCTATGCAACTATGTTGCAAATGTTATGCAGTATTAACGTTTGCCATTTTTAAATTTGCCGAGTTTTTGTTTTGATTAAAAGCTATCCTGAATTAATTTAGTTATATCTTCTGCTATTTAAGTCATATCCAGTCCATATCAATGCTCATGATTGATTAGGCCTTGGTTTGTTGTGCATAAATTGGGTTATGCAAAATATCTGAAAATGAACAGATCGGTAGTGAGGTTTGTAAATGAGATGTGATCGTCAAGACGTGAGGTTAACCACAATTTTTGACTAATTTTACGGTTGAAAATATCTGAAACAGCGAGTTTGTAGGGTAATCCCGGGTTCCACCAAGGTTAATGCTGCCCGACGTCACATTTTTGATAAAAAACCGGAGGGAAGAGTCGCGGACACGGATCGCCGTGCCCGGTACTCTCAATCAAGCGGATAGACCTTCTCTTTAAACTCGCATAGGTCTTCGATAATGCATGAACCGCAGCGCGGTTTACGGGCGATACAGGTATAGCGGCCATGCAGGATAAACCAGTGATGGCAGTCGACTTTAAACTCGGCGGGAACCACTTTCAGCAGCTTCTCCTCTACCTGCGCCACGTTTTTCCCTGGGGCGAAGTGGGTGCGGTTACAGACGCGGAAGATATGGGTATCAACAGCAATGGTTGGCCAACCGAAGGCCGTATTCAACACCACATTGGCCGTTTTGCGCCCCACGCCGGGCAGGGCTTCGAGTGCAGCGCGATCTTCCGGCACTTCACCCTCATGCTTTTCCAGCAGGATGCGGCAGGTTTTAATCACGTTCTCGGCTTTGCTGTTAAACAGGCCGATGGTTTTGATGTACTCCTTGACGCCGTCTACCCCTAACGCCAGCAAGGCCGCTGGCGTGTTGGCAACCGGGTAGAGCTTGGCCGTGGCCTTGTTAACGCTGACGTCGGTTGCCTGAGCGGAGAGCAGCACGGAAATTAACAGCTCAAAAGGGGTGGTATACACCAGCTCGGTGGTCGGATGCGGGTCGTTATCCCGCAAGCGGGTCAGGATCTCCAGGCGTTTCTCTTTATTCATAGCGCTTTCTCTACGTGTCCCTGTTCCATGTTAGGTTCAACTGCCAAGGCCTTGGCTTTACGCGCCTTCATTTTTTCGTCAATCAGATATTTGGTTGCCAGCATCAAGCCCAGACCGATAAAGGCACCCGGTGGCAGCATAGCCAGCAGGAAAGGGGTGTCGAAATGGACAATCTCAATGCGCAACACCTTGGCCCAACTGCCCAGCAGCAGGTCAGCGCCATCAAATAGCGTACCGTTACCAATCAGCTCGCGTAGCGAGCCCAGCACAAACATGGCACTGGTGGCACCAAGGCCGATGGCCATACCGTCGATCAATGCCAGTCCTACCGGTTTTCGCGCCGCTACTGCTTCAGCTCGGCCCACCACGATGCAGTTGGTGACGATCAGCGGGATAAAAATCCCCAACGACTGATACAAGCCGAAAGCGTAGGCGTTGATCAGCATTTGCACGATACTCACCGCGGCAGCAATGATCATCACATAAATCGGAATGCGGACCTCACTCGGGATCCAACGACGCAGGGCGGAAATAGAACCGTTGGTAATGGTCAGCACCAGCGTGGTGGCCAGCCCAAGCCCCAAGGCGTTGGTGGCAGTTGACGTTACCGCCAGCAGCGGGCACAGCCCCAATAATTGCACTAACGCAGAGTTGTTTTTCCACAACCCCTGTACGATTAACTCTTTGGCTTCACTCATTCGCTGGCTCCGCAGGCAGGCAAGGTATCCAGTTTAGGCGGCAGCGTCTCCATAAACAACGCTGTACGACGCACGGCGTTGACCACTGCTCGCGGGGTGATGGTAGCCCCAGTGAACTGATCAAACATGCCGCCGTCTTTCTTCACTGCCCAACGTTTATCATCCGGACCGTCGATCTTTTTACCGCTGAAGAAGGTGATCCAGTCGGTGATACGTAATTCGATTTTGTCGCCCAGCCCTGGCGTTTCGTGATGTTCTATCACGCGGGTTCCCAATACCGTGCCGTTAAAATCGGCCCCGACCAGCAGTTGGATCGCCCCAGAATAACCGTCTGGCGCGGTCGTTTCCAACGCGGCTGCCACCAGTTGACCATTCTTGCGGGCCAGATACAGATGATGCGGCGCGCCGTTGCCTAACGCCGGATCGCTGACCAGCAGGCATTCGCTCTGCATATCGTTGTCATAATGTTCCGGCGGGACGACCTGGTCCAGCAGCGCTTTTTGTTGCAACGCCGCCTGGTGAGCAATAGTGGTTTTGGTTAACTGGTACACCACGGCGGTCAGGCCGGTGGTGACAGCGGCAAACACGGCCAGTGTGGTGCCATGCTTTCTCATGGAATTAAGCATAATGACTCCTCAACGGTGGCCATACACGCGTGGCTGCGTGTAGTGATCGATCAAAGGCACGGTAATGTTGGCCAGCAGTACGGCAAAGGCTACCCCGTCGGGATAACCGCCATACACGCGGATCAGCCAGACCAGCAAGCCAACCAGGCCGCCGTAAATCAGCCGACCTTTGGGCGTGGTAGAGGCACTGACCGGGTCGGTGGCTATAAAGAAAGCCCCGAGCATAGTGGCCCCGGAAAACAGGTGGATCAGCGGGGAAGCCTGATGGGCCGGATCTAACGTCCAGGCTAATCCTGAGCACAGGGCAATGACGGCCACCATGCTGAACGGGATTTGCCAGTGGATCAGCTTACGACCCAGCATAAACAGGCCGCCGAGCAGGAAGCCCAGGTTAATCCACTGCCAGCCGATACCGGCCAGGGTGCCACCGAACAGCGGTTGCTGGAGTACCTGTTCGACCGAGTGGCCGCTGCGTAGGCCGGTTTTAAAACCGTCTAATGGCGTCGCCTGGCTGATGCCATCAACGCCCATCTGCAATTCGTGCAGAGTGGCTCCCTGGGCGGTGTGGCCACTGAAAATAGCTAGCAGGGTATCCGGCAGGGTCAGGGCGGTTGCGCGCAGCTCTTCCGGCGGTAACCAACTGGTCATCTGTACCGGGAAGGAGATTAGCAGCACCACGTAACCCACCATGGCCGGGTTGAAAGGGTTTTGCCCCAGTCCGCCGTATAGCTGTTTGGCGATCACAATGGCGAAGAAGGTGCCGATAACGATCATCCACCAGGGAGCCAGCGGTGGCAGGCTAATGCCCAGCAACAGCGCAGTGAGCAGGGCGGAATTATCTGCCAGCCGTGTCTTGACTGGCTGTTTACGTAGCGCAAGAATGGCGGCCTCGGCCCCGAGGGCGGTCACCATGGCCAGCGCGGTCTGAATAAGGTTGCCATAGCCAAAGAACCACACCTGTGCGGCCATGCCGGGAATGCAGGCCAGCATAACCCAAAGCATGATGCGGCTGGTGCTTTGCTGGTTATGGGTAAACGGAGAGCTGGCGATGTGTAAGCCCTTGGGGGCTGCCTGTTGTACCGGCCTGAACTTCATAGAATAACTACCATTTCTTTGCCATGTTAATCAGTGCATTCACGGTGCGGGCACCGGGGGAAATTACAGCGCTGCATTCTACCTCAATCATATGCCGGGTAATACGTGCTAATCATAAGGATATTCAGCTTTTGCGGTGAGAAAAAGCCAGGCTGGATGTAAAACGTGCAGTATGGGTTGTCATACTGATGATCGAGCTGCTATTTTTGGACTGCTTTGCGCACGGAATAACAACTTTCATATAATTAACGCAGGTTACTATCCTGAGCATTTTTGAAGTAGCGAACATCTAATAATGACTAATGAAGATATTTTATTTATTGAAGAGCTGATTGAATGGGTCGAAATTCATCTGGAAACGCGGCCCAATCTGGATGAAGTTGCGCGTATCTCCGGCTACTCCAAGTGGCACCTGCAGCGTAAGTTCAAGCGTATCACCGGTATCCAGCTCGCCACCTATATTCGCTCACGCATTCTTACCCGTGCGGCGGTCGCGCTGCGCATCAGCAATCGTACGATTATCGATATCTCCGATGAATTGGGCTTTGATTCACAGCAAACCTTCACCCGGATGTTTAAGCAACGTTTTGGCATTACGCCAAACCGCTACCGTACCATGGAGAAATGGGACGTGAAGAGCCTGATGCCGCGCTTCGACTTCGAAGCCGTATATGAGGCGGGTTTCTATCCGGAGATTCAACGGCTGACGTTGCCAGATACGCACCTGGTCGGTTTTACACGTGAGATGGAATTTGATACTGCCCAAGAGATGGCCATTTCTTCCTGTATCGCCATGAAGGGGGAAATCTTTAATGACTTCTTCAAAGGGCTGAATATGGAGTGCCACAAGGTTTACAGCATCCATTCTGACAATGAGCGCGGCGAAGGCGAGTGTTCAGTCACGCATACCATGGCGGTGGAGCCGGAATTCAAGAAGGACATCCTTTCTGGTCACAAGATTGAAGATATTCGCTTGCCAGCGCGTGAGTACATCGCGATTACCCATCAGGGGACGGCCAAAGAGTGCGTGAAATTTATCTCTTACCTGATCTCGCATGTGATGCCAGGGCTGCGTAATGAAGTACGCGGAAGCGTAGAGATGGAGATGATCGAAGCTAAGGCGTGGAACCAGGATGCGAAACTGCGGCAGATCGATGTCAATTACACCTACCTGATTTCTATCGATTAAGTGGGGCCTTGCATTCGGCAAGACCCCATACCGCTTACTCTTTATCTACCATCGCCAGTTGCTGAGCGGCCTTTTTTGCCTTGACTCGGGCCAGCGCGGCAGCAACGGCGGCCTTGCGTGGATCTTCCGGTTCAGCCGTAGGGATGGGGTCCTCGTCAACTTGCGGTTGAGAAAGCTCAGTTTGCTGCGCCGCCTTTTTCGCCTTCACGCGGGCCAGCGCGGCAGCAACGGCGGCCTTGCGTGGATCCTCCGGTTCAGCCGTAGGGTTGGGTTCTTCGTCAACTTTTGGTTGAGAAAGCTCCGCTTGCTGTGCGGCCTTTTTGGCTTTGACTCGGGCCAGCGCGGCGGCAACGGCGGCCTTGCGTGGATCTTCCGGTTCAGCCGTAGGGATGGGTTCCTCGTCAACCTGCGGTTGTGAAAGCTCAGCCTGCTGCGCGGCCTTTTTCGCCTTCACGCGGGCTAATGCCGCCGCTACCGCAGCCTTACGCGGATCCTCTGAAGCTACAGTTTCCGCCACGCTTTCAGCGTCTTGTGCCTGCGCCTCTTTCTTGGCTTTGACTCGTGCCAATGCTGCAGACACGGCCGCTTTACGTGGATCTTCATCTTGCACCGCTGCGGCAGGCATTTCACTAGTTTGCTCGAGCTTGCGCTCTCTAGCCTGTGCTTTACGCGCTTCGCGGGCAGCAATGGCAGCGCTGTTATCCGGCTCCTGGCCGCTGATAGCAACGCCAGCAGCCTCACTGTTTTTGCTGCGAACGCGAGCCAAAGCCGCCTGAACGGCATCTTGATCGCTGTCGGTCAGTTTCACCGCGGCCTTTTTATGACGCTCTTCGCGCGCCAGCTTCTCACGCTCTAAGCGGGCCAGCTTGGCTTCATAACGTGCCTTGGCTTCGGCGGTACGTGCCGCTTCCTGATCCAACGCGTTAATCTCGGCCTTCTCTTGGCGATAATATTGCACCAGCGGAATATTGCTGGGGCAAACGTAGGCACAGGCACCACATTCGATACAGTCGAACAGGTTGTGCTTACGCGCCTTCTCGTGCTCTTCGCCACGGCTGAACCAGTAAAGCTGCTGCGGCAACAGCCCGGCAGGGCAGGCATCAACGCACAGCCCACAGCGAATACAGGACTGCTCTGGTTCTTGTACGGCCATTTCGTCAACCGTCGGGGCCAGTAAGCAGTTGCTGATTTTGACAATCGGCACGTTTAACGTTGGCAACGTAAAGCCCATCAGCGGGCCGCCCATTACCACCATCTGTTGGGATTGAGGTTGATAGCCGCCAAAGGCCAGCAGGTGTTGCACCGGCGTGCCGAGGCGCGCCCAGACGTTGCCCGGTCGGCTCATGGCCTCACCGGTTAAGGTGACGACGCGTTCAATCAACGGCTCGCCATCGACAATCGCCCGCTTGATGGCAAAGGCGGTGCCCACGTTCTGCATCAGCACGCCGATGGTGGACGAACGCTTGCCGTGAGGCACTTCTTTGCCCGTCAGAATTTTGGTTAACTGCTTGGCACCACCAGAAGGGTATTTGGTAGGGATCACCCGCAGGGCGATGCCATCCTGCCCGCGCAAAGCGGCTTTCAGCGCGGCGATGGCTTCCGGCTTGTTATCTTCGATGCCGATCAGCGTCACTTTGGGTTGTAACAGGTGGCGCAGGATCTGGGTGCCTTCGATAATCTGAGCGGCCTGTTCCTGCATCAGCCGGTCGTCGGCGGTGATATAGGGCTCGCATTCGGCAGCGTTGAGGATCAGGGTTTCCACCTCTTCACGGCCACCTTGCAGCTTACTGGCCGTTGGGAAACCCGCGCCCCCCAGTCCGGCAATCCCGGCCTGATGAATACGTTGGATCAGCTCTGCCGCATCCAGTTGGCGGTAATCGGCGACCGGCATCAGTTCGCACCAGCGATCTTCACCGTCTGGATCGATAATCACGCACAGTTCCGCCAGCCCTGAAGGATGGGCGGTAACGTGAGGTTCAATGGCGCGGATGGTGCCCGAGGTGGGCGCATGTACCGGCAAGGTGCGGCCACGACCAAAGGTCAGTGGTTGGCCTTTCAGTACGTGGTCACCGGCTTTGACGCACAGCTCACCTTCTGGTCCCAGATGCTGTTGCAAGGGGACGATAAAAATGTCGGGCAGGGGAGCCACGCGCAGTGGCACACCGCTGGACTGGGTCTTCATTTCGGGTGGATGAATGCCACCGTCAAAATCCCAAATCCGATCTTTTTTCAAAGCGGCGAACAGATTAAACATGTTGCTCCACGGGGATCACTTGCACCGGAATGGTTTGCATATCCCACTTCCAGCTGGCGGTCGTGGTGGCGACCGGTTTCATTTCAATACAATCGGTTGGGCAGGGTGCAACGCACAGATCACAGCCGGTACAGAGATCGGTAATGACCGTGTGCATGGCGCGGGTGGCACCCACGATGGCGTCCACCGGGCAGGCCTGAATGCACTTGGTGCAGCCGATGCAGTTGGCTTCGTCAATAAAGGCGACCTTACGCACCGGCTCGGCCACGGCAGCACCGCCGTCCAGCGGTTGTGGCTCGACGTTGAGTAATTCGGCCAGCTTGAGCATCACCTGCTCGCCACCCGGGGCACATTTGTTGATCATCTCGCCATTGGCTACCGCTTCGGCATAGGGGCGGCAGCCGGGATACCCGCATTGGCCACATTGGCTCTGCGGCAGAATTTCGTCGATCTGTTCGGCAACCGGATCTTCTTCCACTTCAAAGCGGCGCGCGGCAAAGCCCAGCACCAGGCCAAACAGCAATCCCAAGGCGCTTAATGCCGCCACCGCAATCCACAACGCAGTCATTAGAATCTCACCAGCCCGGTAAAGCCCATAAAGGCCAGAGACATCAGGCCAGCGGTGATCAAGGCGATAGAGGAACCGCGAAACGGCGCGGGCACATCGGCGACCGCCAGGCGTTCACGGATGGCGGCAAACAGCACCATCACCAATGAGAAGCCTGCGGCGGCACTAAAGCCATAAACCGCAGACTGCAGGAAGTTGTAGCCAAGGTTGACGTTGAGCAACGCCACGCCTAACACGGCGCAGTTGGTGGTGATCAGCGGCAGGAAAATCCCCAACAGGCGATACAGCGCCGGGCTGGTTTTACGCACCACCATTTCGGTGAATTGCACCACGACGGCGATCACCAGAATAAAGGACAGCGTGCGCAGATAAACCAGATCCAACGGGATCAGGATAAAGCTGTTGATTAGCCAGGCGCAGACCGAGGCCAACGTCATCACGAATGTGGTAGCCATACCCATGCCGATGGCACTTTCCAGTTTCTTGGAAACGCCCATAAAGGGGCACAGGCCCAGGAATTTCACCAGGACAAAGTTGTTCACCAGTACGGTGCCAACAAACAAGAGCAGGTATTCGGTCATTGCAATGCCTAAAAAAATAAAAGCCGCCTATTATCGGTAATCGGCGGCGTAACGACAACATACTAATCGCAAGGGTATTGCGCTTTTTTGCCTGTTTTGCTGAAAATTTACACAGCAGTGCGATCAAATCGTGCCTTGCCGTGGTTACTTCTCGGTGAAGGTGCCTTTCACGCGTTGGGAACGCTTAAAATAGGGCACCAGCAGGGCGGCCATCACCAACGGCCATAGCAGGCTACGCACGGCAAGTTCATCGGGCACGGGGGCAAAGGCGAACGCCTTGATTGCCAATAGCACGGTGATCAGCAGCCAGACCAGGAACAGCTTTGGAAAACGTTGTGAACGCTGGCAGAACAGCCACAGCAGGTACAGCGTAAAGCACCACATCACCAGCGTAGTGATCACCGATAGATACCACTGCGTGGAGAAGGCGTGAGCATTGGTGCTCAGATACTCGCGTGATTCCGGCATAAAAATGGCCATACCGTACAGGGCCAACATAAGGCTGGCACTGAGCAGGGTAACGATCAGATAGGCCATCGGGGCTAGCAGCCAACCGCCGATGCGCGAATATTCAGCTTGGGTCATACGAGATCCTGAGTGGTATTCCAACGAAGTAAGCGGCATAGCTTACTCAAATATGAGCCAATGCGCGAGGAGAAGGCGATTTCGTTGGCCTAACCTATAAAAATGTTAGTCAGGTTGGGTCGCTGCAGGTAATGGTGCAACAGGTGAGAGTCATACAGAACACCGACACGCCGTGAATCCATCCTTGGAGGCTCGTATCGCGCATCCCTGCGCTCAACGGTCGGCTTACCTGCAATGACTCCCACCTGCCTCAAGCTCGGGTGTTGCGGTATTATGTCCAGTAACAATGGGAATGTGATTAACGTTCCGCACCGTTGCTGGCGATCAGCTTTTGGTACCAGAAGAAGCTCTTCTTACGCTGGCGTGCCAGATCTTTGTTGTGGTCAACGTAGATAAAGCCGTACTGCTTCTGGAAGCCGTTGAGCCAGCTCAGCAGATCGATAAACGACCATGGGTAGTAGCCGCGTACGTCGGCGCCCTGTTTGATGGCGTCTTCAATGGCACCAATGTGCTGGCGCAGATAGTCGATACGATCGTCATCCACCACTTCACCATCAATAATCGGATCTTTGGCTCCCAGACCGTTCTCGGTGATGTAGATAGGAATATCGCCGTAACGCGCCTTGATATTCATGATGCCTTCGGTGAGGCCTTGGGGATAAATCTCCCAGTCCCAATCGGTATACACGCCATTCGGGTTGCGGACGAACTTGAACAGCCCCTTAAAGCCGAATTCGTTACCCTGCTGGTGGCCGCTGCCTTTCTCACCGGTGGTGTTGATGGTCAGATGTGACTGTTGATTATTGGCCGCGATGGTTTCACGTTTGTAATAGTTCAGGCCAATAAAGTCACAGATATTGTCGCGCAGCAGTTGCTCATCACCAGGTGCGAATTGTGGCACGCCCCACAGTGCCTGAGTCTGCGCCAGCAGTTCAGCCGGATATTCCCCTTTCAGTACCGGATCGTACAGCCAGTGGGTAAAGATCCCTTCGGCCAACTGATAGGCCGCCAGATCTTCCGCAGATTGGCTGAGCGGGGTATGGGTTTGCAACACGTTGACGAAGCCGATTTGGCCGGCAATGCCGCTAGTGCGGAATGCAGCCACCGCTTTGGCGTGGGCCACAAAGACGTGGTGGCAGGCCTGGATAGCGCGCGCCGGGCTCTGTACGCCTGGTGGGTGGCCGCCGGTGATGTAACCGAAGCCGATAAAGCACACGGTCTCATTGAAGGTAGACCATAGTTTGACACGATCGCCGTAACGCTGGTAACACAGGCGGGCATACTCTTCAAAAGCCTCCGCAGTGCTGCGTGCTTCCCAACCGCCTTCATCTTGCAATGCCTGCGGCAGATCCCAGTGGTACAGGGTGATCATCGGCTCAATGTTGTGTTCCAACAGGGCATCGATCAGATCGCTATAGAATTTGACCCCGGCCTCATTGATGGTGCCCCGGCCCTGTGGCAGCAGGCGCGGCCAGGAGATAGAGAAGCGGTAGCTCTGCATCCCCATTTCGGCCATCAGCGCCACGTCCTCACGGAAGCGGTGATAGTGATCGACGGCAACGTCGCCGTTTGTGCCTTGGTAAGTGGTGCCTGGCAGGTGGGAGAAGGTATCCCAGATGGATGGGCCTTTGCCGTCGGCATCGTGTGCGCCTTCAACCTGATACGCCGCGCTAGCCGCGCCCCAGAGGAACTCTTTCGGGAAAGCAGACATAACTATTCTCTCTATACGTTAAATATTGAGTCTAGTTTAGGTCGAGTTGAAATGAGTTTGCAACCGGTTTCTGAAACCGGTTGCAGTTTTTGCGGGAGCGTTTAGCGACGGTTGATTTGGTAGTAGGTTTCATTCCAGCGGATTTCGTTCTTGAACGCTGGCAGGGTGGTGTCGTTATCGATCAGCAGGAATTCGATGTTGTGCATTTCGGCATACAGACGCAGGTAGTCTGCGTTCAGTGACTGCGAGAACACCGTGTGGTGTGCGCCACCTGCCAGGATCCAGGCTTCCGCCGCCGTAGCCAGGGAAGGCTGAGCACGCCAGATCGCCCGCGCCACCGGCAGTTTAGGTAACGGTTTAGGCTGCTCAATGGTATCAACCTGATTGACCAGCAGGCGGAAACGATCGCCCATATCGATCAGGCTGGCGTTTACCGCCGGGCCTGCCGGGGTAGAGAAGATCAGGCGGGCCGGATCGGCCTTGCCACCGATGCCCAGATATTGAATATCCAGCAGCGGCTTGTGTTCTTTGGCGATGGAAGGGCAGACCTCCAGCATGTGGGAACCCACCACCAGATCGTTGCCCGGCTGGAAGTTGTAGGTGTAGTCCTCCATAAACGAAGTGCCGCCGTTTAAGCCGCTGCCCATCACTTTCATAATGCGCAGCAGGGCCGCGGTTTTCCAGTCGCCCTCGCCGGCAAAGCCGTAGCCTTGCTGCATCAGGCGCTGTACCGCTAAACCTGGCAACTGCTTCATGCCGTGCAGCGTTTCAAAATTGGTGGTGAAGGCGTGGAACTTGCCCTGTTCGAGGAAACGTTTCATACCCAGTTCGATAGCCGCGGCATCGATCAGGTTCTGCCGTTTGGCACCGTTAACCTTTGCTACGTCGCTCAGCTCATAGCTGGCTTCGTACTCTTCGACCAGGGTATCGATATCGCCCTTGCTCACTTCATCGATTACGCTGACCAAATCGCCGATGCCGTAAGCATCCACGGAGTAGCCAAACTGGATCTGCGCGGCCACTTTATCGCCATCGGTCACGGCGACCTGGCGCATGTTGTCACCAAAACGCGCCACTTTCAGCTGCTGGCTTTCCTGTTTGGCACAGGCAACACGCATCCATTGAGCGATACGTTCCTGGGCATTTTTGTCTTGCCAGTGGCCCGCGATCACGCTGTGCTGCTGGCGCATACGAGCACCGATAAACCCGAACTCACGGCCACCGTGGGCGGTCTGGTTCAGGTTCATAAAGTCCATATCCATGCTGTCCCAGGGAACCTCGGCATTAAATTGGGTATGGAACTGGAGCAGCGGCTTATCGAGGATCGACAAGCCTGCAATCCACATTTTTGCCGGTGAGAAGGTGTGCAGCCAGGTGATGATGCCGACACAGTCCTGGTGATAGTTGGCATCACGGCAGACGGTGGTGATTTCGTCCGGCGTGGTGACCAGCGGTTTCAGCACCATCTTCACAGGTAAACCTGCGTCGCGGTTCAGGCTGTTCACGACCTGCTCGGCGTTTTCCATCACCTGTTGCAGGGTTTTGGGACCATAGAGATGCTGGCTACCGATCACGAACCACACTTCACGTTGCTTAAAGATGTTCATCAAAAACTCCTGGATCTAGAGGTTTTATTGAGCCGAGGGGGTCTGCCCCGGCGTATTAATTTTTGGTGGTTGCGGCAAAGCGCGGCTCTGCGGCTTGGCACCACTGTTGATAGCGTTCATAAAGTTGTTGGTAGCGCGCGACGTTTGCCGGATCGGGCTGCAAAGTACGTTCAATACTGCAAGCCATATGCTGCTGAGCTTGCGGAACGTCGCTGAAGTGCCCGGCGGCCACTGCGGCGAAGATGGCCGCACCCAGTGCACAGCATTGGTCGGAGGCGACGATCTGTAGCGGACGATCCATCACATCGGCGCAAACCTGCATGATCACCGGTGACTTGCGGGCAATACCGCCCAAAGCCAGCACGTTATCGACGGGAATGTCCTGCTGTTCGAAGCACTCCATGATGGCACGAGCGCCAAAAGCCGTTGCGGCGATAAAGCCACCAAACAGCGTGGGCGCATCGGTGCCGAGGTTGAGATCGGTGATCACTCCTTTCAGGCGCTGGTTGGCGTAGGGGGTGCGGCGGCCATTGAACCAGTCCAATACCACGGGTAGATGGTCAAGCGACGGGTTTTTGGCCCAGGCGGCGGTCAGGGCGGCCAGCATGTCATGCTCGATTTGTTGCAGCTGTGTCTGGAGTTGCGGTTGCGTCTTGGCGGCTTCACGCAGTGGCCAGCTCAGCAGGCGGCTGAACCAGGCGTACATATCGCCAAAAGCGGATTGCCCGGCCTCCATCCCGATAGTTTGCGGCACTACGCTGCCGTCCACCTGGCCACAGATGCCGCTAATGGCACGATCGCCCACGCGCTCACGATCGGCGATCAGAATGTCGCAGGTCGACGTGCCAATCACCTTCACCAGCGTATAAGGCTGCGCACCGGCTCCGACGGCCCCCATGTGACAGTCAAACGCGCCACCGGACAGCACCACGCTTTCTGATAACCCAAGCCGTGTGGCCCACTCTTTGCTCAGAGTCCCTACCGGAAGATCGGCAGTGTAAGAACCGGTAAACAGCGGATAGGGCAGATCTTCCACCAGCAACGGATCCAAAGCCGCAAAGAAGGCTTTAGGTGGCAAACCATCCCAGTCCGGATGCCATAACGTTTTATGCCCAACGCTGCAACGGCCGCGCTTTAACCGATCCGGTGCGGTAGTGCCAGAAAGCAGTGCTGGCACCCAGTCGCACAGTTCTACCCAAGAGGCGGCGTCGTGGCGTACCGCTTCATCCTGGCGTGAAACGTGCAAGATCTTGGCCCAGAACCACTCAGAGGAGTAAACGCCACCGATATAACGCGAATAGTCGGGGAAATCGCCACGGCGGCACAGTTGGTTAATCTCCTCCGCCTCCTCGATGGCGGTGTGGTCTTTCCACAGCACAAACATGGCGTTGGGATTGCTGGCAAACTCCGGCCGCAACGCCAATACATCGCCATGTTCATCAATCGGGGCGGGAGTGGATCCGGTGGAATCTACCCCAATCCCGACCACGGCCTGCCGCTGTTCCTGGCTCATGCGCTGCACCACGGCGACGATGGCCTGCTCCATGGCTTCGATATAGTCGAGTGGATGGTGGCGGAACTGGTTCTGCGCGGCGTTACAAAAGTCACCACGCTGCCAGCGAGGGTAGTAGACCACCTCGGTATCCAGTTCGTTACCATTTTGACAGTCGACAGCCAGTACCCGCACTGAATCGCTGCCGAAGTCTAATCCCAGGGCAATAGCACCTGCCGTCATGATGCGGACTCCTTACTTGTTAGGTTGAGGTTAACGATAGGAGCGGGACGGCGAGGCAGGTGAGGAATCATTGGCTGGAAGTATGCACTTTTCTGCTTGCTACAGTGATTTTGTGATGGGGGTCAAAAGTTATCACTTGGTTAAATTTGCTAAATGTATGCACATATCTGCTGTTATCTCGGGATGTGATAGCGCTCTACATTTAACTAACAAATACCGGCTAAAACTGTTTGCGTCTTACCTGAGTCGACGGCAAGAAGCGAGATATAAGGCCATTGTCGTGACAGGTTCTCATAATGATAACGTTTTCACGGTGGCGCGGTTTTTCTGCCGATGAAAGCAAAACAGCGGAGAGTACCATGCATAAATTCACTAAGGCGTTGGCAGTGATTGGTCTGACGGCGGTTATGTCACATTCAGCTGTCGCAGAGACCATGAAACTGGGTTTTTTGGTTAAACAGCCAGAAGAGCCCTGGTTCCAGACTGAATGGAAATTTGCCGACAAGGCGGGTAAAGACCTGGGGTTTGAAGTGATCAAGATTGCCGTACCGGACGGCGAGAAAACCCTCAATGCCATCGACAGCCTGGCAGCCAGCGGGGCCAAAGGGTTTGTCATCTGCACCCCAGACCCGAAACTCGGCTCGGCGATTGTCGCCAAGGCACGCAGCTACGATCTGAAAGTGATCGCGGTTGACGACCAGTTTGTTAACGCCAAAGGCAAACCGATGGAGAGCGTGCCGCTAGTGATGATGGCGGCCACCAAGATAGGTGAACGCCAAGGCGCAGAGCTGTGGAAAGAGATGAACAAACGTGGCTGGAAAGTGGCAGAGACCGGCGTAATGGCGATTACCTCCGATGAACTGGACACGGCACGCCGCCGTACCGGTGGCTCGATGGACGCATTGAAAACCGCTGGTTTCCCAGAGCAGCAAATCTACAAGGTACCGACCAAATCCAACGACATCCCAGGGGCGTTCGATGCCGCCAACTCGATGCTGGTGCAGCATCCGGAAGTGAAAAACTGGCTGATCGTCGGGATGAACGACAACACCGTGCTGGGCGGTGTACGTGCCACCGAAGGCCAGGGCTTTAAAGCGCCTAACGTGATCGGCATTGGTATCAACGGCGTTGACGCGGTAAGCGAGCTTTCCAAGAAACAGGCAACCGGCTTCTACGGTTCACTGCTGCCAAGCCCGGATATTCATGGCTACAAGAGCATTCAGATGCTGCATGACTGGGTAGAGAAAGGCGTGGAACCAGAGAAGTTCACCGAAGTGACTGACGTGGTGCTGATCACCCGCGACAACTTCCAGGTGGAACTGCAGAAAAAAGGTCTGATGTAAGGGGCGAGCCGCCTGCATCAAGCGGGCGGCCATTTATCGCATAGCATTGAGGAAAGCACTATGACTGCCGTCACGCCCTATCTGGCTTTCAAAGGCATCGGTAAAAGCTTCCCTGGCGTCAAAGCGCTGGATGATATCAGTTTCAACTGTCAGGCCGGACAGATCCACGCGCTGATGGGGGAAAACGGCGCCGGGAAATCGACGCTGCTGAAAATTCTCAGCGGTAATTACGCCCCAAGCAAAGGGGAGATCCATCTCCAGGGACAAGCGGTGCAGTTTGCCAATACCACCGACGCGTTGAACGCCGGGGTGGCGATTATTTACCAGGAACTGCATCTGGTGCCGGAAATGACCGTGGCAGAGAACATCTACCTTGGCCAGTTGCCGACCAAACATGGCCTGGTGGATCGCAAACTGCTGCGTTATGAGTCCCGCTTACAGCTGGAACACCTCGGGTTGGACATCGATCCGGATACCCCGTTGAAGTATCTGTCGATTGGCCAGTGGCAGATGGTGGAGATTGCCAAGGCCTTGGCGCGTAATGCCAAAGTGATTGCGTTTGATGAGCCGACCAGTTCGCTGTCGGCACGTGAAATTGAACAGTTGTTCCGGGTGATCCGCGAGTTGCGGGCCGAAGGGCGAGTGATCCTGTATGTCTCACACCGGATGGAGGAAATCTTTGCACTGAGTGATGCCATTACGGTGTTTAAGGATGGCCGCTATGTACGCACCTTCGACGATATGCAGCAGGTGAACAATGAAGTGCTGGTGCAGGCGATGGTGGGGCGGGATCTCGGTGATGTCTATGGCTATCAGCCACGCGAGCTGGGAGAAGTGCGTTTGCAGCTTACCGATTTGCAGGCCGCCGGGGTGAAAACGCCTATCAGCCTTAACGTACGCGCTGGCGAAATTGTTGGCCTGTTTGGCTTGGTAGGCGCAGGGCGTAGCGAATTGATGAAAGGAATTTTTGGCGCTACGCGGGTAACTGCGGGCCAATTGATGCTGGATGGCAAGCGGCTCGATGTTCGTTCACCGATCGACGCTATCCGTGCGGGCGTGATGCTGTGCCCGGAAGATCGTAAGGCCGACGGCATCATTCCGGTGCACTCGGTGCGTGACAATATCAACATCAGCGCACGCCGCAAAAGCATCAAGGCGGGCTGCCTGATCGATAACGCCTGGGAAACCAGCAATGCCGATCACCATATCCGCGCGCTGAATATCAAAACCCCCACCGCCGAACAGCTGATCATGAATCTCTCCGGCGGCAACCAACAGAAGGCGATCCTGGGCCGCTGGTTGTCGGAAGAGATGAAGGTGATCCTGCTGGATGAGCCGACACGCGGTATTGACGTTGGCGCAAAACACGAAATCTACCACGTGATTTATCAGCTGGCGCAGCAGGGCATTGCGGTGCTGTTCGCCTCCAGCGATTTGCCCGAAGTACTGGGGCTGGCAGATCGCATCATCGTGATGCGTGAAGGGGCGATCTCTGGCGAGTTGACCCATAGCGAGGCCACTGAGGAAAAAGCCCTCAGCCTGGCGATGTTACGTACCCCCGATATTGCAGCGGCGATGGCCTGATTGCGAAGGAGCAAGAGATGTCGAGCATGACAACCAATTCTGTGAAAAACCGCGGCGGCCTTGGGTTGGCGCGTATCTGGGACAGCTATGGCATGCTGGTGGTATTTGCCGTGCTGTTTGTTGCCTGCGTCGTGTTTGTGCCGAATTTTGGCAGCTTTATCAATATGAAGGGCTTGGGGCTGGCGATATCCATGTCCGGTATGGTGGCGTGCGGCATGCTGTTCTGTCTGGCCTCGGGCGATTTTGACCTGTCGGTGGCGTCGGTTATCGCCTGTGCGGGTGTCACCGCGGCGGTGGTCATCAACATGACCGAGAGCCTGTGGATCGGCGTGGCTGCCGGTTTGCTGTTGGGCGTGCTCTCTGGGCTGATCAATGGTTTTGTGATCGCCCGGCTGAAGATTAACGCGCTGATCACCACCTTGGCCACCATGCAGATCTTCCGCGGCCTGGCCTATATCATTTCCGATGGGAAAGCGGTGGGGATCGAAGACGAGCGTTTCTTTGCGCTCGGCTATGCCAACTGGTGGGGGCTGCCTGCACCGATTTGGATCACCATTGGCTGCCTGATCCTGTTTGGTTTCCTGCTCAATAAAACCACCTTTGGCCGCAATACTCTGGCGATCGGTGGTAACGAGGAGGCGGCTCGGCTGGCCGGGGTGCCGGTAGTGCGTACCAAGATCATCATCTTTGTGCTTTCCGGGCTGGTATCAGCCGCTGCGGGCATCATTCTGGCTTCGCGTATGACCAGCGGCCAGCCGATGACCTCCATCGGCTATGAGCTGATCGTGATTTCCGCCTGCGTGCTGGGGGGCGTTTCGCTCAAAGGGGGCATTGGCAAAATTTCCTATGTTATCGCTGGGATCCTGATCCTGGGCACGGTGGAGAACGCCATGAACCTGCTGAATATCTCACCGTTCTCGCAGTATGTGGTGCGCGGCGTGATCCTGCTGGCCGCGGTGATTTTTGACCGCTACAAGCAACAAGCGAAGAGCAGGGCGTGAAGACCCATCACAATTTTGCGATTGCCATGAGCAGCATTTTGCCGAATGGGTAAACTTGCTATAGGTGGATAGTGTTTTGTCGTTTATTCAGCAATCTCTATTTTCCCCTCACCCCAACCCTCTCCCTCAGGGAGAGGGAGCTGCACGGAGCGCGTGGTTGACCCGTGCAACTTCGGAAAACTTCGGAAAGTAGGGAGTAAGAGGAAAGATAGGTTTTACACAGAAAAATCAATGAACTCTCTCCCGTAGGGAGTGGGAGCTGCACGGAGCGCGTGGTTGGCCCGTGCAACTTCGGAAAGTAGGGAGTAAGAGGAAAGGTAGGTATTACACAGAAAAATCAATGAACTCTCTCCCGTAGGGAATGGGATCTGCACGGAGCGCGTGGTTGGCCCGTGCAACTTCGGAAAGTAGGGAGTAAGAGGAAAGATAGGTTTCACACAGAAAAATCAATGAACTCTCTCCCGTAGGGAATGGGAGCTGCACGGAGCGCGTGGTTGACCCGTGCAACTTCGGAAAGTAGGGATCAAGAGGAAAGATAGGTTTTACATAGAAAAATCAATGAACTCTCTCCCGCAGGGAGTGGGTGCTGCATGGAGCGCGTGGTTGGCCCGTGCAACTTCGGAAAGTAGGGAGTAAGAGGAAAGATAGGTATTACACAGAAAAATCAATGAACTCTCTCCCGCAGGGAGTGGGAGCTGCATGGAGCGCGTGGTTGGCCCGTGCAGCTTCGGAAAGTAGGGAGTAAGAGGAAAGATAGGTTTTACACAGAAAAATCAATGAACTCGATCGGTCCCCTCTCCCTGTGGGAGAGGGTTAGGGTGAGGGGAACAGGCCACTCATTTTGCCAAGTATTGGGATAAAGAAACGACACTTTTGGAGGCCAGATGTATCATCGCATGGTTCAGGAACCCCAACCGAACCCGTTGTTGCCGGGTTACACCTTTAACGCCTACCTGGTTGCCGGGCTGACGCCGATTATGGCGGACGGGCCGCTGGATTTCTTTATCGACCGCCCCGGCGGCATGAAGGGTTACATCCTCAATCTGACCATTAAAGGCCAGGGCAAAGTTTTTGACGGTGAGGAGACGCTTTACTGTAACCCCGGCGATCTACTGCTATTTCCGCCCAAGGCGGCACATAACTATGGCCGATCACCGGATAGTGACTGCTGGTATCACCGCTGGGTTTATTTCCGCCCGCGTGCCTATTGGGCCGACTGGCTGGAATGGCACAGCAAGGCACATCAGGTAGGGCGTCTGACGCTGCCCAACAACCAGTTGCTGACCGAGTTTGACCGGCTATTTGCCAACATTGAGCAGACCCAACGCTCCGGCCGCCGTTTTGCCGAAGAAATTGGCATGAACCTGCTGGAACGACTGTTGCTGCGCGCGATGGAGGAGGATCCCCTCAGCCCACAGAAGATTATGGACCCACGGGTGATTGAGGCCTGCCAGTTTATTACCGGCAATCTGGCAGGGGAGCTGCGTATCGATGAAGTGGCCCGCCACGTTTGCCTTTCGCCTTCGCGGCTGGCACATCTGTTCCGTGACCAGGTCGGGATAAATATCCTGCGCTGGCGTGAAGATCAGCGGGTGATCCGCGCCAAACTGCTGCTGCAAACTACCCAGGAATCGATTGCCACTATTGGCCGGGTAGTTGGCTATGACGATCAGCTCTATTTTTCCCGGGTGTTTCGCAAGCGGGTTGGCGTCAGCCCCAGCGATTTTCGCCGCCGCAGCCTGGAGATCAACTACCCGGTGAACCCTTCCCGGGATCGGCCACTGATTGCCGCATCCCGTTAATTGGCATGCGGATACGACCGTTGTTGGGGGCGCAGCATGCTGCGCCGGTTCAGTTTATTGCCAGTTTGTTAACAATCTGCATTTAGCTCTTGTTCCAGCCCGCATCATGGTGTCAAATCGAATCAATCACGACTTCATCTTTTCTCGCGGCAACACTAGGAGCGGGTTTCTTGCCCCTGACTTATATGGACGTAGCATTTCAACCGCCTGGAATTGATGCGTATATCGCCCTGTATGAGGAAACAAGATGTCTGAAACAATCCGCGTTGGCCTGGTGGGCTATGGTTACGCCAGCAAGACCTTTCATGCTCCGCTGATCGCGGGAACCCCTGGCATGGAGTTGGCCGCCGTTTCCAGCAGCGACGCCGGTAAAGTCCACGCCGACTGGCCGATGATGACGGTGGTCAGCGACCTGCAGGCGCTGTTTAACGACCCCTCGATTGACCTGATTGTCATTCCAACCCCGAACGATACCCACTTCCCATTGGCACAACAGGCGATGGCGGCGGGCAAGCATGTGGTGGTGGATAAACCGTTTACCGTGACACTGTCACAGGCGCAGCAGCTACAACAGCAGGCAGAGCAGAGTGGACAACTGCTTTCAGTGTTTCACAACCGCCGCTGGGACAGCGATTTCCTGACCTTAAAAACCCTGCTGAAAGACGGCGCTTTAGGAGAAGTGGTCTATTTTGAATCCCATTTCGATCGTTTCCGCCCGGAAGTCCGCCAGCGCTGGCGTGAGCAAGGTGGTGCTGGCAGCGGTATTTGGTACGATCTGGGGCCGCATCTGATCGACCAGGCGTTGCAGCTGTTTGGCAAGCCACAAACGCTGTTTGTCGATCTCGGCGAGCTACGCCCGGGTTCACAATCGGTAGATTACTTCCATGCGGTGCTTAATTACGGCCATCGGCGTGTGGTGCTGCATGGCACGGTGCTGGCCGCGGCAGAAACTGCTCGTTACATTGTGCACGGCACGCAGGGCAGCTTTATCAAATATGGTCTGGATCCGCAGGAAGACCGCCTGAAAGCCGGTGAGCGTTTGCCGCAGGCCGACTGGGGTTACGACATGCGCGACGGAGTGGTGACGTTGTCACGTGACGGCATGCTGGCGGAACAGCCGCTGTTGACCATTCCGGGCAATTACCCGGCCTATTACGCCGCCATTCGCGACGCAATTTCCGGTGCCGGTACCAACCCGGTTCCGGCCAGCGAGGCGATACAGGTCATGGAAATGATCGAGCTGGGCATTGAGTCGGCCAAACAGCAAAAAGCGCTACCGGTCAGCTAATATCAATAATAACAGTAGGGTTCAGAGCGCTTCTGAACCCTTTTTTACGCATTAATAGCAAGGAATTTTGCAGGATGTCCTGGTTACAACGTCTACGTATCGACAAGTTTTTACTGGTACTGCTGATGGTGGTGCTGTTGGCCTCATTGTTGCCCTGTAAAGGGATTTGGCAGACCTTCTTCGAACATTTAACCACCGCCGCAATAGCCCTGTTGTTCTTCATGCATGGGGCGAAACTTTCCCGTGAGGCGATCGTTGCCGGAATGAGCCACTGGAAGCTGCACCTGGTGGTGTTTCTCAGTACCTTTGCGCTCTTCCCGCTGCTAGGGCTGTCGATGAACGTACTGGTGCCGGGCTTGATGACGCCCACCGTTTATCTGGGGTTCCTCTATCTGTGTGCTCTGCCTGCCACGGTGCAATCGGCAATCGCTTTCACCTCCGCAGCCGGAGGTAACGTGGCGGCGGCGATCTGCAGCGCTTCGGCATCCAGCATTCTTGGGGTATTCCTGTCTCCGCTGCTGGTGGGGGCATTGATGCATACGCAGGGAGGCAATACTGACGTGCTGCATGCCATCGGCTCGATTATTCTGCAACTGATGGTGCCGTTTGTTATTGGCCATCTGGCGCGTCCGCTGATTGGCAAATGGATCGATCGCCATCGCAAACTGATTAACCTCACCGACCGTTCCTCGATCCTGCTGGTGGTCTATACCGCGTTCAGCGCGGCTGTGGTTGAGGGGATTTGGCACACCATTGACGGCTGGTCGCTACTGACGATCCTGGTGATGTCGCTGGTGCTGTTGGCGGTGGTACTGATTATCAACACCTATGCTGCACGTTGGCTGGGGTTTGATACCGCCGATGAGATCACTATCGTGTTTTGTGGTTCGAAAAAGAGCCTGGCCAACGGCATTCCGATGGCTAACGTGCTATTTCCGGCCGCTGCCGTTGGGGCTATGGTATTACCCTTGATGATTTTCCATCAGGTACAGTTGATGGTATGTGCAGTACTGGCACAGCGCTATGCGCGTAAAACAGCACAGCAACGCGAAGTTGCCGTAACTAAATAAAAGACAAGGACGTAGCATGAGCAAGGTAGTCGAGATTTTGCAATATCGTTTACAAGCGGGCAGTGGCAAGCGTTTTCACCACCTCATGCAGCATGATAGCGTGCCGCTCCATAAGGCCGCAGGGATCACCGTGCTGGAGCACGGTGTCTCGCTACACGATCCTGATGCCTACTACCTGATGCGGCGGTTTGACGGCATGGCGGAAATGGAACAGGTATTGCAGGCCTTCTACCGCAGCAAAGCCTGGTTGGAGGGGCCACGTACCGAGATTGTGGCCCTGATCGAAGAGAGCCACCGGGTGGTGCTGCCATATCAATCATGAAAAACAGGCTCAGCCTTAACAGCGGCTGAGCCTGGATATTGCCTTAGCCAAGTACTTTCGCGCGTAGCGCCTGTTTTTCCTGCTCGCTGAGGAAGGCCATCTTCAGGCCGTTTTCCTGCGCGGTGCGGATTTCCTGCGGCGTTAATCCCGCCTGTGGAGCCGCCACGCGGTATTCATGCTCAATCTCAATGCCTTGCACGGCCGGATCGTCGGTATTGATTGAGGCCACCACGCCATGGCGCAGGAAGGTGGCCAGCGGATGTTGTGCCAACGAAGCTACAGTGCTGGTTTGTATATTCGAGGTCAGGCACGATTCAATGCCGATGGCATGCTGCGCCAGGTAATCCATCAGTGCCGGATCTTCTACCGCTTTAACCCCGTGGCCGATGCGCTCTGCACCCAACTCACGGATCGCCTGCCAGATGCTTTCTGGGCCAGCGGCTTCACCGGCATGAACGGTAATGCGCAGGCCTGCGTCACGAGCACGGTTGAAATGGCTGAGGAACAGGCTGCCAGGGAAGCCCAGCTCATCACCGGCCAGATCCAACGCGGTAATCCCGTCGCGGTGGGCCAGCAAAGCGTCTAGCTCTTGCAGGCAGGCCGCTTCGCCGAAGGTACGGCTCATGATGCCGATCAGGCGCACATCAATATCGCGGTCGCGGCAACCAGAGCGAATGCCGTCAATTACCGCTTCCACCACGCCAGCCACCGGTAGCTGGTGCTTCATCGCCATGTAGTATGGGGAGAAACGCAGTTCGGCGTAGTGCAATCCAGCGTTTGCTGCATCTTCCACGTTTTCATAGGCCACGCGACGGCAGGCATCCAGATCGCCCAGCACCGCCACGCCCCAGTCCAGCTTTTGTAAAAAGCTCATCAGATCGGGTTCAGTCTGGGTGATTTGCACATGGGGAAGCAGGGCAGCTAGCTCGTTGGCTGGCAGGGCTAGATTGAACTGGCGGCCCAGTTCAAGAATGGTTTGCGCGCGGATGTTACCGTCCAGGTGACGGTGAATATCGGTAAGGGGCAAGCGGGAGTCAATCATGGCGGCACTCATTGTTTTTGTATAGGTAAAGTGCAGATCAGTATAAAAACAAACGAATGAAAATAGCTATTGCGTTGCATAAAAAAGTGATTGTAATCACATTAAATCGTAAGTTCGCACTTCAGGATAAGAGGAAGATGTATAAGGCGGGTAAGCAGAGGCATGCTCTCAGGTCATTAGTCGATGAAATCAGGTCAATCGCAATGGGTTCTGGTTTTAACGGGTAGCATGACAATGCTGAGGGGAGTTGACGCTCAATGAAAAACCAGGGGCACTACGCCCCTGGCGATATAACTTATTTTGCATCCAGGACAAATTGCAACGCGGCGATCAGCTTATCCATCCCGGCCTCAACCTTGCTGCGTGGGCAGCCGACGTTCAAGCGCAGGAAACCACGGCCCTCTTCGCCATAGGTAAAGCCTGGCATGATGGCGACTTTCTCACGTTCGATCAGCACCTGCTGCAATTCGCGGTCGTCAATGCCCAATGGGCGTATATCGATCCACGCCAGATAGGTGGCCTGCGGTGGCTGCCAGTTTAGCTGTGGCAACGCCTGGTTTAGCCGTTCTGCCACGTAGGTCAGGTTATCTTGCAGGTAGTCGCGCAGGGCGTCTAGCCAAGGCTCGCCGTGGCGATAGGCGGCAATATGGGCTGCAACCGCCAGCACCGCCGGAGAGGATAATCCATCGCGGCTTTTTAGCGCCTGAACATAGCTATCCCGCGCACTATCATCGCTGATAATGCCATAGGCCCCGGTGAGCGCCGGAATGTTGAAGGTTTTAGAGCCGGAAGTCAGCAACGCCCACGGGGTGGTAGCTACCTGACTCCATGGAGTGTGACGATGTTCCCCCCAAACCATATCCATATGGATCTCATCGCTGATCACCTTGACGTCATGGCGTTCGCACAGCTCTGCCATCTGCTCCAGCTCCTGCTGTGTCCACACCTTGCCGGTGGGATTCTGCGGGCTGCACAACAGTAGGATCTTGGTTTGCGGCCGCGCTAGCAAGGCTTCCAGATGCGCCATATCGCATTGCCAATCGTTATCCACTTTGTGCAGCGGGCAAGGCAACACCTGGCGTTGATTACCCAGGATCACCTTATAGAACGCATCATAGGCTGGCGTATGGGTGACCACATATTCCCCCGGAGCCGACCAGATACGCACCAGCTGCGCCACCATGTAAATCACCGAAGGGCCATAGACCGCCTTGGTCGTATCTATGGGGGCATTGAAGCGCTGTTGATACCAATGCCGTACCGCACCAAGAAAGTCTTCATGCTGCCAGCGGCTATAGCCCAACACGCCGTGTTGCAGGCGCTGTTGCAGGGCTTCAAGAATGCAGGGGGCAGTGGCGAAATCCATATCGGAGATGGTGAAAGGCAGCAGATCTGCGGTACCAAACCGGTCGGCGATGTAGTCCCACTGGGTGCACCAGGTACCGTGACGATCTACCGGGGTAGAAAAATCAAACATGTGAAACTCCGAACAAGGGCGCAGCAGGCTGCGCCCGGGGGGAAGGTTATGCGTTGGCCATCAGTGATTCTAACTCATCTTTCACCGATTGCACCTGCGGGCCAATGACCACTTGCAGATTATGGTCATTAAGGTGCACCACGCCGATAGCCCGGTTGGCTTTCAGCACCGCATCATCCACCTTGCTCATATCGTTAACCGACATACGCAGGCGGGTAATGCAGTTATCCAGCGAAACGATATTCTCTTTACCGCCTAACGCTGCCAGGATAGCTGGCACGTTATAGCCGGATTTACCCACGGCACCGACAGGAGTGCTCTGCGTAGCGGTGGTTTCCGTCTCACGGCCCGGCGTTTTAATGTTCCAGCGCTGGATGGCGAAGCGGAAGATCGCATAGTAGGCAACGAACCAGATGGCGGCCACCAACGGCACCAGGTACCACTTGGTTGCGGTGCCGTGCAGGATACCAAACACCACGAAGTCGATAATGTTGCCGTCGGTGTTACCGATAGTGACGCCCAGTAAGGCCATCACGGTGAAGCCCAGACCGGTCAGGATAGCGTGGATCAGGTACAGGAACGGAGCCACAAACAGGAACAGGAATTCGATTGGTTCGGTGGTACCGCCGACGACACAAGCCACGACACCGGAAATCAGCAGCCCTTTGATTTTGTGGCGGTTCTCCGGTTTGGCACAGTGGTACATGGCTAACGCTGCACCCGGCAGGCCGCCAAGGAAGGCAGGCATTTTACCCTGGGACAGGAAGCGGGTAGCGCTTTCGGCAAAGCCGTGGGTGGTTGGGCAAGAGAGCTGCGCCTGGAAGATGGTCAATGCACCGCTGACTTCACGGCCACAAACGTCCAGCGTACCGCCCGCTTCGGTAAAGCGGATCAGTGCCACCAGAATATGGTGCAGCCCGAACGGCAGCAACAGACGTTCGCCGGAGCCGAAAATCATCGGCCCAAACATGCCAGCGCCGTTAATCATACGGCCCAACCCGTTAATACCGGCAGCGAACCAAGGCCAGATCAGCGGGATAATCAGGCCGCACAGGCCCAGTACCACGGTGGTGACGATTGGGACAAAGCGGGTACCGCCGAAGAACGCCAGCGCATCCGGCAGGCGGATGGTGTTGAAACGCTCGTGCAGCAGATAAACGATGATCCCGACGATCACCGCACCGAGGATACCGGTATCGATAGACTGAATGCCCAGGATGTTCTGGATGTTATTGGCTTTCAGCACCAGCGGATCGACGGTAGGCAGCACGCCTGACGTGGTCAGGTAGAAGTTGGTCGCCAGGTTCAGCACGGCAAAGCCGACAAAACCAGAGAAGGCGGCCACGCCTTTGTTCTCACGCGCCATGCCCAAAGGAATGGCAATGGCGAACATCACCGGCAGGAAGCTGAAAGCAAAGGAGCCGATCTTGCTCATCCAGGTGAACAGCAGTTGGAAAGCCGGATGACCAATGAAAGGCAGCAAGGTGATCACGTCACGGCTGCTTAGTGAGCTACCGATCCCCAGCATGATGCCGCAGAATGAAAGCAGTGCGACGGGCAGCATAAATGTCTTGCCCAGGCTTTGGAAAAACTCCCAAAGCGTAATTTTTTGTTTTTTAGACGCTGGCATAACCGACGACTCCTGGCGAAAAAGCATGCAATGTTGTGTGTACCCGATTAGGTAAAAATAAGATAAAACGTTTTACCTAGTAAAAATGCGTCCCTAATCACAATTATGAACGGTGCTTTGCGGTGACAATACTTATGTGGGTAAATCGTTTTACTGCATTGAGAGATTCGGTATACCATTTGCTATCAGGGTGAAACTCGCCCTGATAGGGCATTGCAGAGGTTATTACCATCAAAAAGATCACTATCACTGACGTCGCGCAGTTGGCAGGCGTATCCGTGACCACCGTTTCCCTGGTGCTGAGCGGTAAAGGGCGTATTTCTCCCACCACCATGACCCGTGTGAATCAGGCGATCGAGCAGCTTGGCTATGTTCGCAACCGTCAGGCCGCGACGCTGCGCGGTGGCGAATCGGGGGTGGTAGGGCTGATCCTGCGTGATATCTGCGAACCGTTTTATGCCGAGATGACCGCCGGGGTGAGTGAGGTACTGGAAGCCAATGGCAAAGTGCTGTTTCTGACCCAAAGCGGGCGCGAAGGCAAAGGGCTGATGCGCTGTTTTGATATGCTTCTAGAGCACGGCGTTGACGGCATGGTGCTGGCGGGTGGGGTACGTACCGCGAAAGGGCTGAAAGAGAAAGCCGAAGCTCAAGGGGTGCCGCTGGTGTGTGCCGCGCGCTCCAATGGGCTGGAAGGTGTAGACGTGGTGCGGCCCGATAATATGCAGGCCGCGAAAATGGCCACCGAATTTCTGATCAAACGGGGGCATAGCCAGATCGCCTACCTTGGTGGACAAAGCGATTCACTCACCCGCGCCGAACGCCTGGGGGGATTCTGTGCCACCCTGGTGCAATACGGCCTGCCATTCCGCTCAGAGTGGATCGTCGAATGCGATTGCCATCAACGTGCAGCGGCTGAAGCTGCCGAAAACCTGTTGCGTCAGTATCCCAATATCAGTGCGTTGGTGTGCCATAAGGCTTCGGTGGCGTTGGGTGCCTATTTTGGTATTGTGCGCAGTGGCCGTAGTATTGGCTCGGAAGGGATGGACAGTTTTTATGGTCAACAGGTGGCGCTGATCGGTTTTGGCGATGTGCCGGAGGCCGAACTGACCGAACCCCCGCTGACCTTTATCTCCAGCTCGGCTCGAGAAGTTGGACGCAGTGCTGCTCTGCGGTTGTTACAACGTATTGGCGATGATTCATTAGCACCGCAGAATGTGATCCTGTCCCCAGAGCTGATCAAGCGCGGATCGGCCTGATCCGCAGCTATATCTCCAATCTTGCCGTTGCCCCAATATTATAAATTCTCAGGTGTCTCTAAACAGCCTTGCACTGATGCTTGATTAAATTAAAGCGCAATTTTTGATATAACCGACACGATATGAGATTTAATTTGGGAGCAGCTATGAACAGATATGGGATATTTGGTTTCTGCATGGTGAGCTTCTTGGTCGTTTTTTCGCTGATTCGGTTATCTGAATTTGAACTTTCCGATGATGCGCACCAACGAACTATCAGCTTTGAGCATCATCAGGACATTCTGGAAGGCACATTAATCCTCCCTCCTGGGAAGATATCCCCACCGCTTGTCGTGCTGGTTCATGGCGATGGAGCTCAAGACCGCTGGTCTGAAGGCGGCTATATTCCGTTGGTGAAGTTCCTGGTTGCCCAAGGGATCGCAGTTTATTCATGGGATAAACCCGGCGTTGGGGCAAGCAGTGGTAACTGGCTGGCACAAACCCTGTCAGATCGTGCAGATGAAGCGGCATCTGCTCTGAGAAAACTGAAACAGGAACCGGAGTTTAACCACAGCGATATAGGCTTTCTTGGCTTTTCTCAGGCGGGTTGGGTCGTGCCAAAGGCCAGCCAACAGGTAAAAACCGACTTTGTTATTCTGGTGGGGGCGGCGATAAATTGGCGAGCTCAGGGGATTTATTATACGGGGCAACGTCTAAAATCTGAGGGCCTGTCAGCTGAGAATATCGTGAAGGCGCAAGCACGAGAAGCCACCGCTTTTGACAGGCAGTTTACGCAGGAAGCAGCCGCATCTCCCTGTCTTTCTCGTTGTACCCGGGAGGACTTTGAGCGTCGAAACTCACAGGCCGATGCAAGGAAAGCTATTTCAGCGATGCAAACGCCGGTAATGATCCTGATGGGGGCGGACGATCGGAATGTCGATCCTCACGAAACGATTGCTGTCTGGAGCGAAGAACTACCGGCCAAAACACCTCGCTGCATCAGACTGGTCGCTGATGCTACCCATGGGCTTTTACGGAGCGAATGGTTTGACTACCAGCTATCCTCTCAGTGGCCTTGGTGGAAGCAAGGGGGATTTCTGCTGGCCGGACAACAGGCATACTCGCCGGGTTCCCTAAGTGCAATTTCTGCCTGGATACTTAATCAGCAATGCCATGAGTGAATCGCATTCTGATGCCACGCTGAAAGCAAAAAGTGAAAGATCCCTCCCAGGCCTTCAATACCCAGAAGCTCAAGCGCGGATCGGCTTGATCTGCTGCTCGCGTTTTTCCCGCATAAAATCGATAAAGGCGCGCAGCTTGAGCGGCATATGGCGGCCCGCCGGAAAGTAGATAAAGAACCCCGGCGCGACGTTGCTAAAATCCTGCAGAACCTCTCGCAGTTGCCCGCTCTGCAACTCTTGGTGTACGGCAGCCCGAAAGCGTTGGGTGAGCCCTAATCCCGCTATCGCCGCGTCTTTAAGCAGCTGGTTTTCATTGAAGATCAGCCGCTCGTTGACCTCCAGCGTCAAATGCTCAGTACCGTTGCTGAAATACCAGGGTTCCAGTTTGCCACTGCCGGGAAAGCGGTAGCGCATGCAGTCATGCTGCTGTAACTCCTGCGGCGTTTCGGGCTGACCGTGTTGTGCCAGATAGCCCGGAGAAGCCACGATCACATGTTGTTGGCCATTGTCGATAGGGACGGCCACCATGTCTTTTTGCAACATGCGCTGCATGCGGATGCCCGCATCAAAATTATCCAGCACCAGATCGGCAAAACGGTCGTCGGTAAACATCTCCAGCTTAAGCTCAGGATAGCGCGCATGGAACTCCGGCAGATAGGGCATGACCAGCATCGACGCGGCCAACTGCGGCAAGGTAATACGTAGTAAGCCGCTTGGCTCACCACGTTGGCTGCTGGCATTTTCTGCCGCGATCTCAATCTGGCCCATTGCGGGGGCGATTTTTTCATAAAATGCCTGCCCTTCATCGCTTAGCCTGACTGAACGGCTGGTGCGGTTGAACAGGCGTACTCCCAAAAGGGCCTCTAGCGCGCGGATATTTTGTGAAACCGCAGGCGGTGTAACGCCCAGATGATTGGCCGCCTGGGTAAAGCTGCCCAATTTGGCAACGGCGTCGAAAAACGGCAGTAATTGCAGCAGTGAGCTCATCTATTAATAATTCCAACTTAATGATTCATTAAATTTTAGCCTATTTTATTTAATGATCGAAACCGTAGACTGGCCTGATTACCTTAAGAGGATCACAGTTATGGCTCAGGCATTGACACAACGGATAGAGGCAGTTAATCAGCAGGCGATCGCCGAAGGGCGGATCGTAGGTAGCGTGGTGCTGGTGGCTCAACAGGGGGCAGTGATTTACGCCGGTGCCAGCGGCTATGCCGATCGCGAGCAGCGGCAACCCATGCAGCGTAACAGCCAATTCCGGCTATCTTCGGTCTCTAAACCCTACATCACGCTGGTAGCGATGCGCATGATAGAACAGCAATTGCTGAGTCTGGATGATGCCGTGAGCCGTTGGCTACCGTGGTTTACTCCGGCGTTGCCCGATGGACGTCGGCCAGCGATCGCGATTCGCCACCTGTTAACCCACACCGCCGGGCTGGACTACCGTTTCAAGCAACCAGAGGGCGGGATCTATCAGCGGTTAGGGATCCACGACGGCCTGGAGATGTCCTCGTTAACGCTGGAGCAAAATCTGCGTCGGTTGTCGCAGGCACCATTGCAGACAGAGCCGGGGAGCGAATTCAGCTATTCACTGGCCATTGACGTATTGGGTGCGGTGGTAGAGCAGGTGGCTGGTATGCCTTTGCCACAGCTATTCGAGCGCTGGGCTGGTCAACCGCTAGGGCTGGGGAATACCGGTTTTTATGCGTTGAACGCCGATAAGCTGGCTACGGCCTATTACAATACTGAACCGCAACCGGCAGCGATGTATGACGGCTTTCTGCTAAGGCTTCCTGAGGAGTTTGGTTTTGACGTGGAGTTTGCGCCTTCGCGAGCGCTTGACCGCCATGCCTATCCTTCGGCTGGCGCGGGAATGGTTGGCGACGCTGACGATGTGCTGCGCCTGGTGGAGACGTTGCGTAATGGTAGCGACGGAGTTTTGCAGCCAGAAACCGCCGCATTGATGCGACAACCCCATATAGGAGCGCAGGCAGAAATTCAGGGGCCGGGTTGGGGCTTTGGTTTTGGTGGCGCGGTGCTGGTGGATGCCGCATTGGCAGCAACGCCGCAGAATAATGGCACTATGCAGTGGGGCGGCGTATATGGGCACAGCTGGTTTTACGATCCGGTCGCGCAGTTGAGCGTGGTAGCGCTGACCAACACCGCAATTGAGGGTATGAGCGGTTTATATCCCGTGCAGATCCGCGATGCGGTTTATGGTTAAAAATAAAGGGCCAGATATCGCCTGGCCCTAGAAGGTTTTTATTGCCCTTGCAGAGTTGGCTGCTCAGGTGCCGGAGCGGCATCCTGCTGATCGGGCTCTGGAGCACTATCTTCTTCTGGTGCGGAAGCGCCGCCCAGCATCCCGAACATACCCACGAACTCCGGCAGCGACATTTTGCTGCCGTTCAGCTCAATCTGGTTATCGGCATACTTGAAGCTGCTGCTAATCACGTTATCTTTCAGCGTGGTGATCTTGAACATCTCGCCCATTGCCGCCAGGCTTTTCACCTGCTGCTCGGCCTGCTGCTGTGCTTGTTGTGCACTGGCACCTTGCAGCTGTGCCGCTTGAGCCATGGTTTCCTGCGCCATAGCGACCGGAATAGTCAACTGAGCGTCGATTTTCTTGACCGAACGGGCAAGCTGTTGGTCCGGTGATTCGGCCGCAGCGCCAGCCTTTGAAGGATCCAGCAGATCGAGGTTAAGGGTAAAGGCGCTTTCACCCTTGGCATTTTTCCAGCTCAGCGGTGCGATGCTGATAGTTGGGTTGCCTTTCAGCAACAGCGGCAGGTTTTGCACCAGCATCTCAGCCGTTTGCTGCTGGTAGGCTTCTGGTGACAGCGTTTCTGCCTGTTGCAGCAAGGCCATGGCCTGCTGGTTGTAACGATCGGCAAACTCTTTCAGCCCTTTACCGTCCAGGTTGTCGATTTTCAGCAGCAGCTTACCCGCGCCAAAATCGGTGCCCTGAATTTTCAACGCTGCCATGGTGTAGTCCAGCTGACCTGCGAGGCTGTTGCCTTTCTCGCCGAACTGGCTGGCCAGGTTGAAGCCTTCCATCGTCATGGCGTCTTTACCGTCGATAGCCATGGTCAGTTGCTTCATGCCCAGCGCTTGCTCACCCAGGCTCAGACTGTATTGGCCCAGATGGGTGTTGCTTTTGAGCGTCAGCCCTTGCATCGTCATCTGTTCGTTCTGGCCGGACTGATTCGGGCCACTGATCACCAGGCTATCACTGCTGGCGTCCAGGACAGCGGTTTGCATATCCTTGCCGATATCCGCGTCAATTTTTGCACCGCTGAATTTCAGTGAGGACTTGTCTTTCTGGTATTCCACCGGGATCACATCGATGGAGCTGGCGACATCGCCGCTGTAAGCAATGCGTGAATCGGCGCTGAACAGCGACTTGCCTTTGGTGATTTCAAACAGGGTTTTGACTTTTGGCGTGTTTTCCAGCTCGGTATGTACCGAAGCCATGCTTGGGATCAGGTTGAATTTTTTCAACTGGGCCAGCGGGAATGGGCCGTGATCGACGGTTTCAATGAAGGCCACTTCTTCGCCGGACTTCAGCAGGGCATCGTCGGTGGTGATGCTACCATCTGCACGCAGCACAAAACGGGCTTGGCTGCTGAAAATCCCGCGTTGGTAGTTTTCATAGCTCATCTTGACCCCAGCCTTAGGCAGTAGGGTTTTCAACTGGCTATTGGCTGTGTCTACCATTTCCCCCATCCGTTGCTCGATAAGCTTGCCGGTGTACCAAGAGGCCCCAGTCCATGCTGCGCCGAGCACCACAATGACGCTGACAGCGACTAACGATTTTTTCATAGTTCTGTTCTTCCTTTGTTAAGCCGGTAGAGGGCAGGGCGACCAATTGGGTCTGCAAAAAAACGCCCGTAGGCGTTTTATTGTGTAGGTAAACTAATCATCTTAGCAACTTATTTACCTATATTTTACCGTCAATTAGGACAACTGATTATAAACGCGGGCGATACGGCCGCTCCCGGTGACGGTAACCGGGGATTCAAAGGCAGCAATAAAGCACGATTCACCTGGCTGCAAGATGACCTGTTGGCCCTGTTTCTCCAGCGTTGCTTCACCTTCAACGCAGAACACAATTGCCGCGCTGTTTTGCGCCAGTGGCTGCGGTGTGGCATCGAGATCGTGTAGCGAGAAGGCAAAGTCCTCAACGGGGATCGGGAAGAACAGTTCTTTGCCACGTTGCTCTGGCTGAGTCAGCAGGCCAGATGCCGGTTGTGGGCGGAACTGCAGGTTGGCCAACAGTTCAGGAATATCGATGAATTTTGGCGTCAGACCCGCGCGCAGCACGTTATCAGAGTTTGCCATCACTTCCAGCGCGACGCCGTTCAGATAGGCATGTGGGGTCTCGGCATACAGGAACATGGCTTCACCCGGTGCCAGTTTGACCACGTTCAACAGCAGTGGAGAGAACAGGCCGCTGTCGTCGGCATAGAAACGCGCGATAAAGCGGATGGTGTCCCAAGGCTCACCCTGCTGGTTGTTCAAGGCGGCTTTCAGCACGCCAAGCGCCAGCGTTTTTTGCTCACCGCTCATCCCAAGCAGGCTGGCAAACAGTGTCGCCAGGTGGGCGGTATCCGGCTGCTGCAGGAAGGCGGCGATATCGTGATGTGCGCCGGAAAGGGGTTGTAACAGCGCAACGATATCGTCGAGTTCGCGGAAGCCATTCATCGCCAGGAACGGCGTCAGGGCAAACACCAGCTCCGGCTTGTGATTCGGATCCTTATAGTTGCGCTCAGCGGCGTCAAACGGAATACCGGCGGCATTTTCTTTGGCAAAGCCCACCTCTGCGGCACTCTTGCTTGGGTGGACCTGGATGGAGAGCGGCTGGTCGGCACACAGCACCTTAAACAGGAACGGCAGTTCACCAAAGCGTTGTGCCACTTCGGCACCCAGCTGTTTAGGCTGGTCGGTATCAATCACCTCACGCAGAGAACGCAGGTTCCCCGCCTGATCCGTGACCTGTGAGCTGCTTTTAGGGTGGGCACCCATCCACAGTTCGGCCATTGGTTTGCCCGTCGGGTTGGCAATGCCATACAGCTTGGTTAACGCATCAACGCTGCCCCAGGCGTAGTTTTGGATGGCATTAGTCATTTTTTGCATGATCGTATCCCTGCTTTCTCAAGAAAATTGCGCTAAGTAAACAATGTGGCGCAGGCGCATGCAAGCCAAGATGGCTAAAAATGCTCTTTAGTCTGGGCGTTAATGCGAATAGTTATTATCTGGCTATACTGAGGTGGCTCGCCAACGGGTTGTCATTCGTTGGCATACCCTTTCATTTTTAGGAATTGTGCTAAGGAGACCGTGATGGCAGGCGTTCGGATTGAAAAAGACTCAATGGGCCCCATCGAAGTACCCGCCGATCAGCTATGGGGCGCGCAGACTCAGCGTTCGTTGGAACATTTCCGTATCTCATCAGAAAAAATGCCTCCGGCGCTGATCCATGCGTTGGCGATGACCAAGCGGGCGGCAGCCAGCGTCAATATGGATCTGGGATTGCTGCCTGCAGAGCGGGGCAAGGCGATTATCCAGGCTGCCGATGAAGTGCTGGCGGATAAGCACCCCAATGAATTCCCATTGTCGATCTGGCAAACCGGTTCCGGCACCCAGACCAACATGAACATGAACGAAGTGCTGGCCAACCGTGCCAGCGAGTTGCTGGGAGGCGAACGTGGTGAAGCGCGGCGGGTCCACCCCAACGACGACGTCAACAAAAGCCAGAGCTCCAACGACGTTTTCCCTACCGCAATGCATGTGGCGGCGGTTATCGCGGTGCGCGAGCATCTGATCCCAGAGCTGAAGGCGCTGCACCGCACGCTGCATGCCAAGGCGGAAGCTTTCCACGATATCGTTAAAATCGGTCGCACCCATCTTCAAGATGCTACGCCACTGACGCTGGGCCAGGAAATTTCCGGCTGGGCGGCGATGTTGGAATATAACCTCAAACATATCGAAGCCAGCATCCCGCATCTCAGTGAGTTGGCCTTGGGTGGCACGGCTGTAGGGACTGGGCTGAATACTCATCCCGAATACGCGGTGCGGGTGGCGAAGGCTTTGGCAGAACTGACCGGTCAGCCTTTTGTCACCGCGCCGAACAAGTTCGAAGCCCTGGCAACCTGCGATGCGCTGGTGCATGGCCACGGTGCTTTGAAGGGCTTGGCCGCCTCGTTGATGAAGATCGCCAACGATGTGCGCTGGCTGGCCTCTGGCCCACGTTGCGGCATCGGTGAAATTTCTATCCCTGAAAACGAACCAGGCAGCTCAATCATGCCGGGGAAGGTCAACCCAACGCAGTGTGAAGCCATGACCATGCTCTGTGCACAGGTGATGGGCAACGACGTGGCGGTGAACATTGGCGGCGCGTCCGGTAACTTTGAGCTGAACGTATTCCGTCCGCTGGTTATTCACAACTATCTGCAATCTATTCGTTTGCTGGCAGACGGCATGAGCGGCTTCAATGAGCACTGCGCGGTGGGGATTGAACCGAACCGCGAACGCATCGGCCAGTTGCTTAACGAGTCGCTGATGTTGGTTACCGCCTTGAATACCCATATCGGTTATGACAAGGCGGCGGAAATCGCCAAAAAGGCCCACAAGGAAGGATTAACCCTGAAAGCCTCTGCGCTGAAGTTGGGCTATCTGACCGAGCAGCAGTTTGACGAATGGGTACGGCCAGAGGAGATGGTCGGCAGCATGAGGAAATAAGGCCAAGAAAATCTCAGGCGTGCCAAGCTGCGCCTGAGATCGGGTTGCGCAGGATGAATATTGGCAAGGTGCCGATACCTAGGTGACTTGACTACAGGATGTTCATTGGCCCTGCGGGTGGATCATCGCCATCACATGTTTAAACATGTTGCTCTGTGTATCTGCCAACTCATTAACCAGCGTGAAATGATTATTTTCCTGGTCCTCAATTATCTGGACGTCTAATCCTTTTTCTTTACAGGCGGCGTAATAGGCTTGAGTTTGATGCTTAAACCCAGTGGTTTCTTTGGCTCCGACGCTGAGTAAAATCTGTGGAGCATGGCGTTTTTCGGGCAGCAGAAACATGGGACTCAGTAATTTGGCCTGCTCAGGCGTCTGGCGCATCCAGTCGTTGATATAAATATCACACAGTGGACGTATATCAAACAGCCCGCTTAATGCTAGCGCTCCCTTGATGACCTGGGGTGGCACCCGATACGATGTCTGCCAATCGTCGGCAATCAACATGCCTGATAGATGGCCACCCGCAGAGCTGCCACCGATGAAAATCCGCTCGGGGTCGATGCCAAACTGCGCGCTATGGTGATAGAGCCAGGAAATGGCGCTGCGCACCTCGCGGACAGTTTCTGCCAGCGTTGCCTCGGGCAGCAGTGTGTATTCCAAGGTAGCCAATGTCACATTGTGCTGGGTAAAAGAATGCGCCATCGAGCATGCATCCTCTTTGGTTTGCGAATGCCAGTAGCCGCCGTGAATAAAGACAAACAGCGGGGCGGGTTGCCTGGCTGCCGGAAAGATATCCAGACGCTCCGCTATGCCCATCCCATATTGCAGATCGTAAATACCAGCCGTTGAGGACTTGGCGCGTTCCGCCAGCGCGGCGTATTGCGTCATGCAACCAGAAAAATCGCTTACTGACGCGCGGGCATTATATTGAATTGCTCGCTGCTCAAGATTTTCAAAGTTCAAATCAATGCTCATAAATGCTCCTTGGTTTCAGCTGGTTCTGTTTTGCATTATTAGATTGATGTCGCCAGGCTGGTTAGGTAATTAGTGGCATGTGATGACGGCAGCTGAATGACCAAATTTTTCATGAAGTCGGTGTATAATCCCTTCTTATAGCAGTTTGACGAATGGGTACGGCCAGAGGAGATGGTCGGCAGCATGAGGAAATAAGGCCAAAGGCCAGGCGCGGTGATAGCGCCTGGCAGCGCGGCTCAACCTTTCAGCAATGAAACCAACGCCCACGGATCCGCACGTTGGGTATAATCCGGGTTAACTTCTGCATAAATGATGTCACCGCCAGGCGCGATAACGAAGCGGGCAGGCATCGGCAATGTCCAACCACTTTCGTCGTTAAGCTTGGTCAGGTCGATACCCAAGCTGTTGGTGTACAGCTCGACAAGATCATCCGCCAACGCGAAACGTAAACCAAACTGTGCTGCCAGACTATTGCCGCTATCCGTCAGCAAAGGAAACGTTAAACCATGCGCTTGCTGCATTTGCTGGCCGTTAACCGGCAACTGTGGCGAGATGGCCACCAGGTTGGCACGGTCACGCAACTCAGGCAGAACGGCCTGCAGAGCCTGGAGATCCATATTGCAGTATGGGCACCATCCTCCCCGATAAAAACTGATGACCAGCGGTCCTTGCGCCAGCAATTGCCGGGAAGAGACTGGGTTACCCTGGGTATCCGGCAACGTAAACTCAGGGGCACGATCTCCGACCGACAAGGCGTTGTTGGCCATTTCTGCACTGATAAGTTCGTCGATACCCTGACGCAAGAGTTCATGATCCGAGGGCGCAAGCTTGAAGGGCAGTTGGCCTGCTTCAAAAGCGGCCTTGAACGCGTCGAGCTGATCCTGAAGTTTCATGTTGTTCCTTAAGATAGCGAATGGACAGCAACCAGTTTGCCTATTGTCGTTGTATGGGGGTAGAGTGCGGTGATCACTAATGGTTATTCCAACGGGGAATGGCAGGATGGACAAGCTAGGCGACTATGCTACCTATATCAGCGTGTTTGAGGCGGGATCGTTTTCCGTTGCGGCTCGGCGGCTTAACGTTGGTCAACCGGCGGTATCCAAGGCGATTGTCCGGTTGGAACAACAGCTGAATACGCGCTTGCTGCTTCGCTCCACTCACGGTTTACGGCCGACGGAAGCTGGGCAACAGCTCTATCTACGAGCCAAACACATCCTAAATGAGGTCGCGGAAACCGAATCAGCTGTGTCAGGCGTGGCCGAGGCGTTGACCGGTCGGCTGCGGGTCGCTTCGTCTGCGGTATTTTCCCGTATGATTGAATTGCCGGACTTGACCCGGTTTCTACACGACAACCCGGAGTTGGCAATGGATCTGCTGCTTGATGAAGGTGAGTTAGGGCTGATCGCTGAGGGGATCGATATCGCTTTGCGGATTGGTGATCTAGCTGACTCTGGCTTTACCGCCCGCAAATTGGGTTCAGCAACACAACGAGTCATCGGGGCACCGTCGTATTTTGCTAGGGCAGGGATGCCCCAAATGCCACGGGAGTTGCTACAGCATGATATGGTGATCCATCACCGTGCTGGTGGCGCTGAGGAGTGGCTGTTCACCCATGAACAACAACAGCAACAGGTCCGATTGCAGGGCCGGGTGCGCGTGAGTGCTACCGAATGCTTACGTGAAATGGTGGTGGCAGGCTTTGGTGCGACGGTAGCCTGTGAAGGGCTGTTTCGTAGTGAATTACGTGAGGGCAAGGTGGTTGCCGTCTTGCCGCAATGGCAGTTACCACCGTTGGCGCTGTGGGCGGTGTTTCCCAGTGGGCACTTCATCTCGGCCAAGGCCCGTGCCTTTGCCGACTTTATTCAACAACTGCTGCAACGAGAGTAACCCATGTCCCGCACTCAACGCCTGCTCGATCTGATGCAGATCCTGCGCCGCCATCGTTACCCGGTCGCCGGGCATTCCCTAGCCGAAGAGCTGGGGATCAGCATGCGCACTTTATACCGTGATATTGCCACCTTGCAGCAACAGGGGGCGGATATTGTTGGCGAAGTGGGGATCGGTTATGTATTACGGCCGGGATTTATGCTGCCGCCGCTGATGTTCTCGCAAACTGAAATCGAGGCGCTGGTTCTGGGTATGCGCTGGGTGGAACGCCGGGGTGACAGCCAGCTTGCCGGGGCGGCGACCAATGCGTTGGCAAAAATTGCCGCCGTGTTGCCTGCGGAACTGCGTGAAGAGCTGGATGCCAATACGCTGCTGATCGGCCCGGTGCCTACTGCCTATGTGGCGGATGATACCCTGGTGACGATCCGTGAAGCCATCCGTTTGGAGCGTAAAATCAAGGTGGACTATCGGGATTATGCCGGTAATGGCAGTGAGCGTATCTTGTGGCCGTTTGCCATGGGCTACTTTGAACAGGTACAGATCCTGATGGCTTGGTGTGAATTGCGTGGCTCGATACGCCATTTCCGCCTTGACCGTATTGGCCGGTTAACGCTGTTGGAGCACCGTTACCCGCGCGGCCGCCGGGCATTGATGAAGCTGTGGCGTGAAAGTGAGGGTATTGCCCAATGATCCTGCTGCCATAAACTGACAGTAGGGTGCACTAGAGTGACGTTATCAGGAGCCAGCCGGTTCCCATTCAGAGGATAACGTGATGACTACCCCAAGCATGACCATGATTTATGTCGACAGCCCAGAAAAAAGCGCCGAATTTTATCGCCAACTGTTGGGCACTGAACCTGTCGAGCAGTCTCCCACCTTTGCCTTATTTATCTTCAATAACGGTTTCAAACTGGGCATGTGGTCAAAACATACCGTAGAGCCTGCGCCAGCGACGACCGGTGGCGGCACAGAGATCTGCTTTATGTGTGAACAACCACAACAGGTCGATGCACTCTATCAACAGTGGCGGGATAAAGGGTTAACTATCGTGCAATCTCCGGTCGATCTCGACTTCGGCTACACCTTTGTTGCGGCCGATCCTGATGGCCATCATCTGCGAGTTTACAAGCTTAACGACGAGTAATTCTTTCACTGCTCGATTCGCCATGCAGGGCACACATGCTGTGCCCGTTCAACGTGTGCCGGGCATGCTCAGCAGCTCGGGGGTGAAAGTCCCCTGTCCAGCCTGATGGTGGCGAAGGACTAGTGAAGCGCAAGGGCGTCGTCGTGAGGCGGGGTCTGAAGGAAGCGTGGAGCAAAACCATGACCTGACGAACAGAAATCAGATATGAGGCCTACCCGGCTGGCGGAGCAAGCGTTTGATTGCAAAGGCCATAACCATCAAGAGTCGGGGGGGTAGATCTGGCAGGTGTGTGGTGAAAGCGGCTGAGCTTACCCCGGGAGGCCTGTCCGGCGTTCTGCATTCAGAACTGAGCGCACCGTAAGGTGCGCTGATCGGCGGACAGGAGTCAGCAGAGGGCATAGTAGGACAGGACTGTCCGAAGGCCCGAACGGTAATGAGTGACAAGTATCAGCGGAGGTTCTGAACGGTCATGCAGCAGAAAACGCATCGCGGCCCTGAAGCAGAAAGACGGGGTGAAGCCCCGAACGTCGGCTCTCAGGGGGCTGAAACCGTACAGGCACCGACGACCAGAGAAAGTCCGTCGTCAGCAGAATGGCTGATGGAAGCCATCTGTGAACCCGTCAATCTCAAGCAAGCCCTGAAAAGAGTGAAAGCCAATAAAGGTGCGGCGGGAAGTGACGGCATGAGCGTAAGCGATCTGCCGGACTACCTGAAACGCCACTGGCCGGAACTGAAAGCGCAACTGCTGTCCGGCAGTTACTGCCCATCCCCTGTGAGAAGAGTGAGCATCCCGAAACCCGGGGGCGGCGAACGCCTGTTGGGTATCCCGACGGTAGTCGATCGCTTTATCCAGCAGGCGGTGATGCAGGAACTGCAACGGCAGTGGGATGCGTCGTTCAGCGATAACAGCTATGGGTTCCGGCCCGGACGCTCGGCCCATCAGGCAGTGAAACAGGCTCAGGACTATATCGGTTCTGGGTATCACTGGGTAGTCGATCTCGATCTGGAGAAGTTCTTTGATCGGGTAAATCACGACGTGCTGATGAGCCGGATAGCGAAACGGGTAACGGATAAACGGGCGCTGTCACTTATCCGCCGGTTCCTGAACGCAGGTGTGATGGAGGCCGGTCTGGTAAGGCCGGTGACAGAAGGGACGCCGCAGGGCGGCCCACTGTCGCCGTTGTTATCGAATGTGCTACTGGACGACTTCGATAAGGAACTGGAGAAACGTGGCCTGAAGTTCGTGCGTTACGCAGATGACTGCAATATCTACGTGAAAAGCGAACGGGCAGGCCGCCGTGTGATGGAGGGGCTGACACATTGGCTGAGCCGAAAACTGAAACTGAAGGTGAACGCGAAGAAGAGCGCGGTAGCGCAGCCGGAAACGCGTAAGTTCCTGGGTTACAGCTTCAGAAGGGGCAGAAAGGTCAGGTGCGTGGTGTCGCCGGACGCAGTGAAACGGTTCAAAGTGCGGGTAAGGGAACTGACGGGGCGCAACACAGGGAGAAGTCTTGAGCAGCTAATCCAGCCATTAAAGCGGTATCTGATGGGATGGAAAAGTTACTACGGGATGAACGAGTGGCCGTCGATAATGCGAGAGCTGAACGGATGGATAAGACGCAGGCTGCGAAGTGTACTCTGGAAACAGTGGAAAACAGGCAGCAAGCGTTATAAAGAGCTGCGGCGGCGGGATGTAAGGAAAGACCTGGCGGCGCGGACGGTGGGAAGCAGCCATAAACAGTGGCGGATAAGTAATAGCCCGGCGCTGAGCATAGCCCTTCCCAACCAGCTGTTCATCAAACTGGGCCTGCCAGAACTGTAAGCAGGCGGCGATAAACATAACCGAACCGCCGTATACGGACCCGTATGTACGGTGGTGTGGGAGGAGGCTGATCGTGAGGTCAGCCCCTATCCCGATCAAATACCCTGTAAACCGATAATCATCCCTCAATGTCGGTATACAGATGCAGGCGTTTCACCAGTAGGCGCAGTGGCTTAGCCTCCGGCTTATATTTGTGTTTTACCGCCGTCACGTCGTAATTGAGCAGTTCACCGATCTTCGGTACCTGTGCGCCCATTTCTGGTTGGCACAGGGCAATCAGCGGCAGCGGGCAGGGGTGCTGTACCTGTTTTTGCTGCGGTTGATACCATACGCGTGCGATTGGCTGCACCTTTACCGGCCGTTTGATTTTCAGCGTGGCGTTCTGCGGCAGGCGGCTGACGTCGTCAATTTCACGGCCCACCAACTCGGCCCACTGTTCGCGGTTGTAGGGCGGGACGGCGCGCCCGGCTTTCTGGCTTTTCTCTAATTGCGCCAGGATATCGTCGCGCTTCACCTTCTTGATGATGTGCTTGTTGGCCCAGCCAAAACGTACCGAGTCCGGGTTGGTGAGCAGGGTGATGGAGCGATAGGCGCTGAGAGTGATCAAACCGTGCAGGTGGGTGTGCACAAACTCAAAACGTTGCTCGGGGGCCAGGCCAGACTCTACGGTAATGATCTGTTCCAGCTCCGCCTTCAGCCGGTTGATCAGAGCGATCTGCTGTTGTAGCGCCAGATACTCGGCTCGTTCGGTCTCAAGGCAAATGACACCGGGCAATCTTACCGCCGCCTTGCTGCTGATATGCTGGCGGTTGTGGTGGATAAACAGCCGTTGGTAGTGTTCCAGGGCAAGGTCACGGGCAGCCTGGCCCACATGCTGCTCCACGCTGATCTGTTCGATGGCGCTATGCTCCTTACCTTTCTCGATTTCTGGCAGGCTGAACACCCTTGCTGCCAGCAACCGCAACGGCTGGATTTGCTGGTGGAGTTGCGCCAATGCCTGTTCCAGCTCGCTAAAACGCGCATTCATTCTGCCGATCAGACTGTACTTATCCATCATTACCTCGCATTTTAGTTACAACATACATTGTAGGGCAGAGTAACCAAGGTGGCAACTTCAGCCTAAGTGTAGGGGCCGCTTAGGAGCGGAAAATAACCCCCGCTTAATTCTGTCTGCATGCGGAGGTGAGGAGCTCGAAACTAATCCAGCATGAACCGTGCTCCATCGATGCGCCCTAATCACGGTATTGCTTTACTGTCAAAAATGCGCCGCCACACCCAGCTTAGCGTGTTGGAGAAATTAGCAGATGTGGATAATTGGGTAATTTCGGGGGTGACGGACCAAACGCCATGTTCATCTTTGCCAGCAATGTCATAACGGAAAAGATAGTCGGGTTCTAATCCCATGCGTAGATCGGCAAGGATCAGACGAAGCTCACCATCGTTTCGTTGTTGCGTATGGGCAGCGAAAAATCCATGTGTGAACCACCGCAGACGTTCCAACTTTGGCTCGGATATCAACTGCTCCAGTATAACGTTGTCGCTTGGGTAAAAAGTAAATGGCATTGCTTCTCGATCTGCAACAAGGGACCGGTCACCGATCCAGTAACCTTTTGGCTCCATCACGATCACTCGCCATGCCAGGGTGTTGAACGGCAGGGGGGTTGAAAAACGAGGTGCGTTCTGTAAGTTGAGGACCGCCAGGCTTTGTGATGCCGCTCTGTCGATCAGTGCTTTGGCGCCGACACTCCACGCCAGGTAAACCGAGCTCACCAGCAAACCCGCGACCAGCCAGTTGCGTGCCGCCTTGTCTCGGCCTAGCTCATTTGTTTGCTGCGAGGGTTGGTAGGTTAGCCGCCAGGCAGCAATAACCCCTGCCAGCAAGGGTACGGTATACAACGGATCAATGATGAAGATTGTCGCCCACATCACTGGCGGGGTCTTCATGGGCCAGAACAACTGGGTACCGTAGACGGTAAAAGCGTCCAGTAGAGGATGCGTTATCAAGGCAAGCCAGATCGCCAATAGCCACCGCAGCGGGGATCTTTGCACTAGGCTGCTGCGGGATTTAAGCACTAACCAGAGCAATAATCCCAACACCGTTAACAGCAAAAGTGAATGTGATGGCCCCCGGTGCCAGGTCACTTCTGTAACAACATCGCGGCTGAACAGTTTAAACCAAACCACGTCCAGATCGGGCAAAGTCCCGAGTATACCTCCAGCCAGTATCGCCATGCGCCGATGGCGTGGAGGGACGACAAGTGCAGCAACGCTGCTGCCAAGAACAATTTGTGTTAATGAGTCCATGGTAGGTTCCAACGGTCTGTTTTATCGTTCTGTTGGGCAAGCTGTGCCTTTACCCACCGGTCATGCAGCCATTGTTCCGATTTACGGCGAGCAAGTAGCGTTGCCCATTGCAAATCTCGCTCGAACAACATGGGTTTCTCATCGCTGCCGACTATGACCCAGAACCAACTCCCATCAGCAAGATTACGTGCCTTGAATTTTATACCGGTGACCTGAACTGTCTCACTACGGCCAGCGTGTGTAATACGCACCGGTTCACTGTGGGGAGCGACAGAGGCCACCTTCATGTTGACCAGCAAATCGGGCGCAGCCCTGCGCAGGAATTCTGTTGCAATCTGCTCAGAGCGTTCTCGGGATGGTAAAGGTTTTCCTGCCAGCTCTAGCGAGATGTTAGCAAAACCTTTGAGTGTTCCATCGGAGGCAAACACAGTACTAAAGTGTTCCCCCTCCAGGAAGGCATTCCGTCCGTCACGCCTCTCGTAGCGGCTAAGCACGACGGGCTTACTATCCAGAGTCACTGAACGCTGACTGGTGAGGTGATGAGTATCAGGGATGCTGGCTGAGTCATGATCAACTGCGCCAGTAGCTGCCTGCAAGGCGAACGAGGAAAAACCAGCAGTAAGCCCAATACCTATGTGGAACACGAGGACAAAGCGGTAGAGGTTCCACCAGACCGCGAGGACTGAAGTGAGCGAAGAACGTTTAGCGTTCATGATTTCCTCTGGAATGAGGTAAGTGATGCGCTTTTCATCACGCAGATACTGGCCAGTAAAAGCGCCACCGTGAGCCCCGCAAGGAGCGGGACGAAACCGGGTACCCATGACGCGATAAGCGGGCCAATACTGGCGCCGATGAACAAGACAAAGCCATTCAGTGCCATGCCAGCTGCGCGGTCAGGTGCGGCCAGATCGCCAAATCGACTAATCATTGCCGGGACAGCCAAAGCGACACCGGTAACGAAGAGTAGGCTCCCGATGCCAATACCTATTATCGTCTGCGACAAAATCGCCTCCAGGGTGAGGCCGACAGCTGCAACCAGGTAACCCACACTTGCGACTCCCGGCATCCCGAATCTGTTTGCAAGCGGTCCAACCAGCAAGGCCATGAACATACCTGGCAATCCAGACAGGCGAAGTGCAATGACCAGGTCAGGATCCAGGTTCAACCCTGCCAAATGCGGCCCCAACAGTGTATACATCGCAACAAAAGACAGGAGAAGTGTGATATGCGCGCATGAAAGCAGCACAATGGCGGGCCGCATGGCAATGTTGCCTAGTGCGATGAAACGATGGCCCAGGTGGCCATCAACGGCGGTGCGGACGGGTTCCTGGATCAGTAGCACAATGAATGGGAGCACGGCCATCAGGCCAGTTCCCGTGGCTATAAATACCCAGATCCAACCCCATTGTAGCGCCACCCAGGCAGCGAACACTTGCCCTAGGATACCCGCCACGAGAAAAGACGTAGACATGGCCCCGATGGCAATTGCCCGATGGCGTGGCAATACCGCTTCGGCAAGATAGGCCAGTGCCACAGGGGCGAAACTGGATGCAGCGAGCCCCTGCAACATCCGTAGCCCCGCCAACCAGGGCAAGGAAGGCGCAAAAACGCAGGCGAGTGTGGCAACCGACAGCGCACTCAGCCCGACCAGCATGATTAGCCGACGACCATATTGATCGGATAACGGCCCCCAGATCAGGAATCCTCCAGCATAGGCCAGGCTGAAACAACTGGCTAGCGCGAACGTGACTGAGCCTGGTGTTGCCGAACCGAACGATTGAGCGACAGGTGTGAGTAGAGGGATTGCCAGATAAAGCTGGGTCAGCACCAACAACGCCACCACGACCAGTAACGTAACTTCACGTCCACTCGCGCTATGAGCTGGGTTTTGGTGGGTATGTTTGCTGGCGGGGTCAGCCGCCAGATCTATAGTGTTGTTGTAATCAGCCATAGAATCCTGTTTCCGAGACCGGAACGGCTCCTCCAACCATAACGGAGTGCACCTGACGTGCCGCGTGTAATTCCCAGAATTGTTCAGCGATATCTGCCGGTGCGACGGTATCACTTTTTCCAATCCCGCCTGGCGTTCCCTCAACGAAACCATTGACGACCACCTCACCGACATGAATGTCACGTGGTGCGAGGGTATGCGCCAGGATATGGGTGGCTTTACGTTGCGCGGCAACACTGATGGCCAGCGCAGCATAATTGACGGCGAATGCATTGATTTGCGGGTGATCCAGTGCCATGACGCCGCTGGTCACCAGTACAGTCCCTTTCGATACTGCGAGGTCTTCCTGGCTCTCCTGTACGGCAGCGATATAACCAGCAACCCGGAGATCGAAACTCTTGCTCAGCTCCGTAGGAGAGGTGGAGAGCAGGTCGCCTTCGATATCGAGAAAGACGTTCCAGTGCAGGATACCTATGGGCCCAAGTATCTCACGTACATTCTTGACGACATGCTGTATCGCCTTAACGTCGCTCAAATCGGCCGAGAAAGCCTTAACCTTGATACCTTCGGCCGTCAGCTCTGCTTCCGCTTTAGCAAGACGTTGAACATTGCGTGCAATCAGGGCAACAGGATGACCAGCCTTGCCAAAACGGCGGGCAACCGCGTGAGAGATGCCCGGGCCATACCCACAGATAAGAATGGTGTTCTTCATATTTCATACTCCAGTTAACAGGTAAAATTACAACTCCAACGTTTTGGTTGGAAATTACTATAGTATGATTACGCGACAACCACAACCGATAGTTAAGAGAGTAAAAAATGGCCTGGGATACTGAAGGGACGAAACGTAAAATTCTGCAAGCAGCGATGGTTGAATTTGCCCAGTTTGGCCCGAATGGCACTACCCACGAACGGATCGCCAGGCAGGCAGGAGTCAATAAAGAACGTGTTTACAATTACTTTGGCGACAAGCCGGCGTTATTCGCAGCCGTGTTACGCAATGAACTAGCCAAGGTGGCACTGGCTGTGCCTGTACAATCCTTTGCTGTTGAAGATATTGGAGATTACGCGGGGCGTGCTTATGACTATCACCTCGAAAACCCTGAGCTTAGCAGGCTTATGCGCTGGGAAGGACTAACTTACGACGGAGAGGTGCCGGACGAAGAACTGCGACGTGAATATTATGGTTATAAGGTTCAGGCCGTGACCGATGGGCAGCACCAGGGAGTTGTTACCCGGGCCCTTGACGCCGATCACTTGGCTTTTCTGATATTGGCTCTTGCTGGATGGTGGTCTGCAGTACCACAGGTCGCGCGTATGTTAACGGGGCCAGACAGCACTGAAGAGCATGCCAGACGGAGAGCTTCTGTCGTAGAGGCTGCCCGGCGCCTGGCGACAGCCCCATAAAATGAATGTTGGAAAAAGCACGGGTAATACCCATTAAGCAAAATCATGACAGTAGTGTTTCTCAGTCATAATAAGCGCAGAAGGGGCGCTGCATTGAACTGACCCCAAGAAGTTGGACGGTTTAAAATTAAGCAACCATCAAGGCCTGCGTTCTGTACTCCACAGGGCTCAGGCCTTTGAGCTTCTGCTTGATACGTCGGTTATTGTAGTAATCTATGTACATGCCTATCTCTTCAGACAGGTGTTCCACACTCTCAAAGCGTTGTAAATAATACAGTTCAGCTTTCAGATGGCCAAAGAAGTTTTCCATTACCGCATTATCCAGGCAGTTACCCTTGCGAGACATGCTCTGTTCTATCCCATTTTCCTGCAACTGATGCTGATAAGCCGCCATCTGATAGTGCCAGCCTTGGTCACTGTGCAGCAACGGCTTTTCTTCCGTTTTTAGCGTACTGAGCGCCTTATTCAGCATCGTTTTTACCAGGCTGAACACCGGTTTACGGGACATCTCATAGGCGATGATTTCACCGTTAAACAAGTCGAGTACCGACGATAAATACAGCTTTTCATCCGCGACACGGAACTCCGTGATATCGGTCACCCACTTTTGGTTAGGCCCTTGCGCGGTAAAATCGCGCTGCAAGGTATTCGGGGCCACTTTACCGACATGTCCCTTGTACGAACGGTACTTTTTACGGCGAACGGGCGATTTCAATTGCAGTTCAACCATCAGTTTTTGCACGGTTTTATGATTTAGCACAGCCCCCATTTTTCGAAGAACACTGGTCACCCGGCGATAGCCGTAACGGCCTTTATGCTCGTTAAAAACAGCCATTATTTGCTGCTTGGTTTCACCATACTTATCCGGTGCTTGATGGCTTTTACAACAATAGTAATACGTACTGCGCGGCAGTTTTCCGGCCCACAGCAAAGCATCCAAACGGTGTTCTGACCTCAATGCACTGATTATTTTTGCCCTTTTCGACGAGTCTGGGCTTCTTTCTGTTGCATCAAGGCTCTCAACTTTTTTATGTAAGCATTCTGTGCGCGTAAAAACTCGATTTCCTCCCGCATCTCTTCGGGTGTCAACTCATCAGGCGATTTATCGGCATGGGGGGTTTTGGGATGCTGACGCATTCGGCGACTTCGCTTATTCAGGTTGAGGGCTTCAGCCCCATTCTCCCGATAGAGTTTAATCCAACGCTCCACAGTAAGGTAACAGGGAATATCGAATTTGGCGGCGACTGTCGCTGAAGAGAGTGGATTTGAAAGCGCGAATTCAACGACAGAGAGCCTGAAGTCAGGCGTGTAATGTGGCTTGCGTCCTACCCGCAGCCCTTGTTCCCCATGGTGCTGATAAGCGGCGATCCATCTGCGTAGTTGAACATGGGCAATAGAAAATGTCTTGGCGGTCTGTTTTTGACTGCCGAGTCCGGCAAGATAGTGCCGGACCGCGTCAAGTTTGAACTGAAGTGAATACTTCATCAGAACTGCACCTCCAAATGTCAGATGTTTGTCCAACATTTGGGGTTCAGTTCACATGTGCGCCCCTTGGTTTTCCCTGAGCAGGATATTAAATACGCGCGGCTTCCGGCAATTTCTTCAGGTAGTGGCCAACCAGCAGGGCCAGCAACAGCATCACGCTGATAAAAGCAACTACGCCGCCCCAGCCAAAGTTATGCCAGAACACGCCGCCCAGCGTACCGGCAACGCTGGAACCCACGTAATAACAAAACAGATAGAGCGAAGAAGCCTGGCCTTTGGCCCGGCGTGCGCGGCGGCCAATCCAACTGCTGGCAACCGAGTGGGCGGCAAAGAAACCGGCGGTGAACAGCATCATGCCAATAAAGATCACAGTGACAGGGGCCAGGGCGGTGATCAGTATCCCGATCAGCATAATGATAATGGACGCCAGCAGCACCGGGCCGCGGCCAAATTTGGAGGTCAGGGCACCCGCTTTGGGGGAACTGTAAGAACCGGTGAGATACACCACCGACAACAGGCCCACAATTGCCTGGCTGAGATGATAAGGATCGCTCAGCAGGCGGTAGCCAATGTAGTTGAACATTGTCACAAAGCTGCCCATCAGCAGGAAACCTTCGGCAAACAGCAGCGGCAGCCCCTTATCGTGCCAATGCAGCTTAAAGTTAATCAGCAACGTTCTTGGCCGCAATGAACTGGCGCGGAAGTGCTTGGAGGCGGGCAGAATGCGCCAGAACATGCAGGCCGCCGCCAGGGCGAACACCCCAATCACCGCCAGTGAGATCCGCCAGGAGAAGAAATCGGTGAGCACCCCGGTCACCAGACGCCCACTCATCCCACCGATCGAGTTGCCGCTGATATAAAGGCCCATAGAAAAGGCCACGAAGCTCGGGTGGATCTCTTCGCTCAGATAGGTCATACCGACTGCCGCAACCCCGCTCAGCGAAAGCCCAATCAACGCCCGCATCACCAAGATTCCGTGCCAACTGGTCATGAAGGCACAAATCAGCGTACAGATCGCCGCCAACAGCAGGGCCACCACCATCACCGACTTACGGCCGATAGCATCTGACAGCGGGCCGGTAAACATCAGGCCGATGGCCAACATCCCAGTGGAGAAGGAGAGGGAAAGGCTGCTCTCCGCTGGGGAGATGCCAAAATCTTGCGAAAGCACCGGTAAGATCGGTTGCACACAGTACAGCAGCGCAAAGGTAGCCAGCCCGGCAGAGAACAGCGCCAAGGTCACGCGCATAAACTGCGGTGTACCGCGTTCGATGTAGGGGAGTTTATTCAGCGTGGTGCGTTTGGTTGTTGGGGCACTGTCAGGGGCTGGCAGCGTTTTTGGCATACTGGCCGCAGAACGCGAAGCGGTTGTCACAGCGGTTCCTTACCGGGTTCGGGAGATGAAAAATACGTCTTGAATCACAAAATCATAGGGAGCTGTCAGTTTTTTGTCTAATATATTAATCATCCTAATTAAGATGTTTAAAGTATGAATATCGAGCTCAGACATTTGCGTTACTTTGTCGCCGTCGCCGAAGAGTTGCATTTTGGCCGGGCTGCAGAACGGCTACGGATTTCCCAGCCGCCCCTTAGCCAACAAATCCAGGCACTCGAGGATATGGTGGGTGCGCGTTTGCTTGCGCGCAATAACCGTAACGTCAGCCTGACCCAGGCGGGTGAGATGTTCTTGAAAGAAGCCTATCAGGTGCTTGCCCAGGTCAACCGGGCAGCAGAGAAGGCGGCGCGCCTGGAGCGTGGCGAACTGGGTGAACTGACGATTGGCTTTACCTCTTCGGCTCCGTTTATCAGCGTAGTTTCCCGTAGTTTGCGAGCTTTTCGCCAGTTATCACCGGATGTGCATATCAAAATGCGCGAGGTGAACACCAAGCAACAGCTTGAGCCGCTGCTCAACGGTGACCTTGATCTTGGGGTGATGCGCAATACCCGCTTGCCGGACGCGCTGCAGCATCAGTTGTTATTACGCGAGCCCTTACTTGCCGTGGTGCCGAATGGCCATCCGCTAACCCTAAAGGCACCAGGCACGCTGCGTTTCAGCGATTTGGCCCAGGAACCCTTTGTGTTCTTTTCCCGTGAAGTGGGCACCGCGCTGTACGACGAAATTCTGGCATTGCTGGCCAATGCCGGGATCGCGCCTTACATCACGCAAGAAGTGGGGGAAGCGATGACCATTATCGGTCTGGTCGCTGCTGGGTTAGGGATTTCCATTTTGCCGATGTCCTTTGGCCGAGTGAAGATCGATGGGGTGACCTATCTCCCTTTAGCCGAGCCGGAGGCGATGACCGAGGTCTGGTTGGTACATCATCGCAGCAGGCCGTTATCGGCAGCGGCCAAGGCGTTAATGGCGCTGATGCTCGAGCCCAAAGCTGTGTAAATAAGAGGCGTTTTTAGCGGAAAGCTCGGTGAATTTGTGCTGTTAATCACATAACGAATCAAATAGTTGACGCTGTATTCCAAAAGCCCCACCATAGCCCCTAATCTTTATTTAGAAGCGCGAAAAATAGCAGGAGCGGGTGTGTGATTGCGGATGGGCAGCCTGGGCATATTGATCAGATCAAGCAAACCAATGCAGGGGCAGTTTACCGGCTGATAGATCGGCTGGGACCGATTTCGCGCATCGAATTATCCAAGCGGGCACAGCTGGCGCCTGCCAGTATCACCAAGATAGTGCGTGAACTGCTCGAAGCGCATCTGGTTAAAGAAACCGAATATCAGGAAGTGGGCAGCCGTGGCCGACCGGCCGTTGGCCTGGTGCTGGACACCGAAGCCTGGCATTACCTCTCTGCACGCATCAGCCGAGGCACCATTACCCTGGCGCTGCGCGATCTCAGTAGCAAGATGGTGGTTGAAGAACTGCTGCCGTTAAAAGCCGAACATCCCGAGCCGTTATTACAGCGCATCGTTAGTGAAGTAGAGCAGTTCTTTATCCGCCACCAAAGCAAACTGGAACGTTTAACCGCCATCGCCATCACGCTGCCCGGCATGATTGATACCGCCGCGGGTATTGTTCACCGCATGCCGTTTTATGACGTCAACGAAATGGCGTTGGGACCCGCGCTAGAGACACTGACGGGCTTGCCGGTTTATGTTCAGCATGATATCTGTGCCTGGACGATGGCAGAGGCGCTGTATGGCGCATCCCGTGGCAGCCATAACGTCATTCAGGTCGTCATCGATCATAACGTCGGCGCAGGGGTGATCACCAATGGACGCGTACTGCATGCGGGCAGCAGCAGCGTGGTGGAGATAGGTCACACACAGGTCGATCCATATGGTAAACGCTGCTATTGCGGCAACCATGGTTGCCTGGAAACGGTCGCCAGCATTGAAAACATGTTGGAAATTGCCCAGCAACGTCTGGGAGGTTCGATGTCCTCCATGCTGCATGGCGCGCCATTGACAGTGGAATCGCTGTGCGATGCGGCTTTGGCTGGCGATCAGTTAGCCAAAGATATTATTCTTGGCGTCGGGCACAGCGTCGGGCGCATCGTGGCGATCATGGTCAACCTATTCAACCCGGAAAAAATCCTGGTAGGTTCACCGTTGAACCGTGCCGCAGAAATCCTGCATCCGGCGATTGCTTCCTGCATTCGTCAGCAATCCTTGCCTGCTTACAGCGAGCATGTTCAGGTTGAATCCACCCAGTTCTTCAACCAAGGCACCATGCCGGGAGCCGCACTGGTGAAAGAAGCCATGTATAACGGTTCTTTGTTGGTGAAATTGCTACAAGGTTGATTTAGCTGTCTTCTTTCACGCTGTGGCGTTAACTGCACGGGAATTGGATCCCAAAACTACACTTCCAGTCTCTCGTTGGCGGGTTTGCGTTTTCGACCGATCCTAAGAGCTTCAAGGACCAGTGAGAATGCTGGAGAAGGCTGTTTACGACTGGGATAATACAGGTAGTAGCCGGGGAAGGGTTTGCACCATTGCTCCAGCACACGCACCAGATTACCTTCTTTAATATGTGTTCCAAATTCTTCTTCTGGCAAAAAAGCAATCCCGTGTCCTGCAAGCGCCGCAGCAACAATATGTTCAGAGGTATTGAAAATGAGCTGTCCGCTGACGCGAACATTAAGATTCCCCTCATCCTGATCAAAATCCCAGATATACAAGCCCCCAGACCTGACCATACGTTGATTTATGCACCTGTGTTGCGTCAACTCATGGGGGGTGTTGGGTACAGGATAACGTGAAAAATAACCCGGAGATGCCACTGCGGCCATACGTAAATTGGGCCCGATGGGTACCGCTATCATGTCTTTATCAATGGTGTCACCCAGTCGAACGCCCGCATCAAAACGATCTGCCACGATATCGCGAAAACCATGATTCGCGTCGAACTCGATATTAATATCCGGGTACTCATGCAACAGCGGGGTCAGCTTTGGCAGCAGGGTACTGTGTAAAACATTTGGCCCGCAGGTGATGCGGACTGTACCTGCAGGCTTATCGCGCAGCTCGGTCAGCATATCCAGTTCAGCTTCAATCTCATCGATGCGATTACCTATAGCCAGTAGCAAACGCTCCCCGGCGGAAGTTGGCGATACGCTACGGGTGGTACGCGTCAGCAGGCGAATTTGCATACGTTCTTCAAGTGCGGAAATCGCCTGGCTGAGTGCAGGCTGCGTTACGCCCAACTGAGCTGCGGCACGGGTAAAGCTGCTTTCACGTGCGACCGTGACAAAATAGAGCAGGTCGTTCAGGTTGCGTTTCATCAGGTATGGCCCGTCTCATTAATAAGCTACAGTTATAAACCTATTAAGCATTCATTAGCTAGTAATGATGCGCCCTGAGTGTAAAATTTCCAGCAACAGATTATTAAGCGATGGTAGATAAACGCTGTTGCTCTTTTCATTTTTACTTTCCTGACGTTATTCCTGCGAATAGCGTTCGGCCGCGGTTTACCTGAAAACTGCCGGGGATTATTCGGGAGCAGCAATTTATGCCCATATTGTCGAACGATCTATCACTTCACAAAGAACGCGCGTACTGGAGCGGAGTTTTCGCCATGACGTTGTGCGTCTTTGCGCTCATTGCTTCGGAATTTATGCCTGTCAGCCTGCTGACGCCCATATCGGGAGATCTAGGCGTCAGTGAAGGGCTGGTTGGGCAGGGGATCGCTATTTCCGGCGTGTTTGCGGTACTGACGAGTCTCTCCATTTTTACACTGGCCGGAGGTCTCAATCGCAAGACATTACTGTTGAGCATGACCGCGTTGATGGCGTTTTCCGGGGCCATTATCGCGCTAGCGCCCAGTTATCTGATTTACATGGTTGGCCGTGCCCTGATTGGTATTGCTATTGGTGGGTTCTGGTCCTTATCAGCCGCTACTGCTCTTCGCCTGGTTCCGCAACACCAGGTTCCAAGTGCGCTGGCCATTTTTAACGGGGGTAACGCGTTGGCAACCGTTATAGCCGCACCACTGGGTAGTTATCTGGGCTCGGTCATCGGTTGGCGAGGCGCATTCTTTTGCCTTGTTCCGGTTGGAGTGATTGTTTTTATCTGGCAGTGGTTCAGCCTGCCTGCAATGACGGCTGATAAAAGCGATAAGCGTACCGGTGTTTTTCGTCTTTTGGCTAACCCGCTTGTGGCTATGGGGCTTGCGGCCTGCGGATTGTTCTTTATGGGCCAATTTGCTTTGTTTACTTATCTACGTCCGTTCCTTGAGAGGGTAACGCAGGTAGATATCACCACGTTGTCGCTTATTTTACTGACAATCGGAGTTGCTGGCTTTATGGGAACCCTGGTGATTAGCGCATTTCTGGCATCAGGTTTTTACCCCACACTCATTGCCATCCCTTTGCTTATGGCTGCTATTGCCGGAGCACTGATCGCTTTTGGTCACAGTATCTGGATCGTTGCAACACTGCTTGGTTTATGGGGCTTAATCGCCACAGCTGCACCCACCGGTTGGTGGACGTGGATCGCCAGAACATTGCCGGAGGATGCGGAGGCTGGCGGTGGCCTGATGGTTGCCATAGTACAACTGTCCATCGCATTGGGCTCCACAATCGGCGGGTTAGCATTTGACCATAGCGGTTATCAAAGCACCTTCACCATCAGCGGCATTTTGTTAGTGATAGCAGCCGCCCTGGCGTTATTGACGTCACGTAAAGATATCCACCAAACCCAATGAGGAATTCTCTGATGAGAAAATTTACCATGCTGTTAGGGCTGTTAATCAGTTCATTTGCGGCAGTTGGCGCCGATATGTCTAACGGAGCTGATAATTTTTACAAAAGCGATAAGGTCACCCAGCAAAAGGTGACCTTTAAAAACCAGTATCAGATGAATGTAGTCGGCAATCTGTTTATACCGAAAGGGATGGATCAGAATGCGCAAAACCCGGCGATTGTCATTGGCCATCCGATGGGGGCGGTAAAAGAACAAAGCTCAAATCTGTATGCCCAGAAACTGGCAGAACAAGGGTTTGTGACACTGGCAATTGATCTTTCCTTCTGGGGAGAGAGTGAAGGAAAACCCGGCCATCTTATTTCTCCGGAAATTTATGCGGATGATTTCAGTGCCGCAGTCGATTATCTGAATACTCAACCTTACGTTAATCCGGAGAAAATTGGCGTACTGGGTATTTGCGGTAGCGGGAGTTTCGTTATCAGTGCTGCCAAAATTGACCCGAGAATGAAGGCCGTGGCCACGGTTAGTATGTATGACATGGGGGCTGCTTTCCGCCAAGGTCTTCATCATTCCGTTACGCCTGAACAGCGTAAAGCATTCATTAAATCTGCAATAGAACAACGAGCTGTTGAGTTTAATGGCGGAGACATTGCTTATATCCCAGGCACCGTTAACCAGCTTGATGATTCAACGCCTGCAATTCAACGAGAATTCTTCGATTTCTATCGCACGCCGCGAGGTAGTTTTACGCCACAGGGTGAGAAAGAAGAGCTGACAACTAAACCGATGTTGAGCAGCATTGGGAAGTTCATGAATTTCTATCCGTTCAACGATATTGAAACGATCTCGCCACGCGCGATGCTGTTCATCACCGGCGATCGGGCGCATTCGAAAGAATTTAGTGAAGATGCTTACAAACGTGCTGGACAGCCAAAGGAGTTGTACATCGTACCAGGGGCAGGCCATGTCGATCTGTATGACCGTAGCGACATGATCCCTTTTGCCAAGCTGACGTCGTTCTTTAAGGCTAACCTCAAATAATGTCCAAAGCCGCACCCTGACGGGTGTGGCTACTCTTTTCTGGGTTACCGTATGAAATATCAGAGCACTTTAATACCGGGTCTCCTGCTGGTTTGTTCCTTTGCAGGTCATGCCGACATGAACATTAACCCGTCCCTAAAGGAGAGCCCGATGACGGTTAAAATGAACATTGATGACCAACAATTTGAGGTCATACTTCACGACAATCCAGCGGCTAAAGCATTTGTTAATACTTTACCATTGCAACTTGGCATGGAAGAGTTGAATGCTAATGAGATATTTGCCGACCTTCCTCATAAGTTGCCTTCAAGCCCTGTACGGCCAGGGACCATTCATGCAGGCGATCTCATGTTGTACGGTACGCAAACGTTAGTGTTGTTCTATGCATCATTTGAGTCTTCCTACCGCTATACCCCCATCGGGAAAGTTATTCATCCAGAAAACCTTCCCGCTATGGTGGACAAAAAGAAAATAGGGGTCAGGTTCAACGACCATTAAAACAACGGTAGTTAGAACCCTGAGTCATGCCGATACGAGGCATTTGGCGACACAAAAAACTGGGTACGCTTTCGTTCCATTGACCTTGATACCCCTTATCAGTGTTTCTTATTATTTACCGCCAAAAGATTGAGCTACCTCAAGCCCCCGTTGAGTTGCATCCCCTAGACTTTTCCCGTAGGACGACTCTCGTCGTGATTTACGGCGATTTTTTAGGTTAACGAGGCATTTCAAGGCAATCTATTCATGTTAAAGCGTTTATTTGTTACAGGCACGGATACCGACGTAGGTAAGACAGTGGTTTCCCGCGGTTTATTGCAGGCTTTCGCCGCGCAAGGTCGCTCAGTGGCGGGTTATAAGCCCATTGCGGCGCGCTGCCAGGAAACCAGTGAAGGCATCCGCAATCGAGACGCTTTAGTTTTACAGGCCTCTTCCTCACTGCCGCTGTCCTATGACGAAATCAATCCGATCACCTGTCTGGATGAGGTGTTTCATGCCCATGCAACTCAGGATATTGATTACGGACTGATGAGCCGTGGTTTGCATCATCTCGCCGCCAAAGCCGACACGGTAGTGGTAGAGGGTAGCGGCGGCTGGCGGGTATTGATGAACGATCTTCGTCCTTATGCCGAGTGGGTGGTACAGGAACAGCTGCCGGTTATCCTGGTGGTCGGGATCAAACTGGGCTGTGTCAGCCATGCGCTATTGACCGCACAGGCAATTATTAACGATGGCTTACCATTGCTGGGCTGGGTGGCTAATCGAATCAACCCCGGTTTAGCCCACTATGCAGAAACTATCGATGCGATGCAGCAGCGTATTCCAGCTCCATTGCTGGGTGAGATCCCATATCTGCCGCGTGCGGAACAACGTGAGCTGGCACAGTATCTGGACGTTTCGCAGCTGGTTGATCATTACGCATTGTGATAAACCGACTGTGGGCGTAGCCCGCGAGCAATGGTAGTGGCGATAACGCAAGCCAACAGAATGCCTGGCAGCAGGGTATATTCCCCGGTCATCTCAAACACCATTAATGCCGCCATAATGGGCGCATGAGTGGTGGCAGCCAGCAATGTCGCCATACCGGTCAGTGCCAGCAGAATGGGCACTGCAGTACCCAGCTCTGGCCACAGACCAAACATCTGGCCCACTACCGAGCCCAATGCGGCCCCCACGAATAACGTCGGCGTGAACACGCCACCAGGTGCGCCTGATCCACTACTGGCCAACAGGGCTAACAGTTTGCAAATCAGGATCGCACTGACCAGTAGCATCCCCGGTGGTGCCGAGAGTAGAGACTGCACCACGCTATAGCCATTTCCCCAGACTTCGGGATATAACAAGGAAAGCAACCCGACGATCAGCCCGCCAAGCGCCAGCTGTAATGGCGGTATGAGGTTGAGCGAGCGAAATGCCCGGCCGCTGGCCGCCATTGCCCACAGAAACAGCGGGCCACAAACTCCTGCCAGTATGCCCACCAAAGCCATTAACAGATACTGCACCGGCCAGGGAGCAGCAAGAGGCTCCACGATGTAGAGCGGAGCCTGGCCACCGTTCAGCAGATTGGTCATCAGCAGCGCGCTTACGGCGGCGATCACTACTGGGCCAAGCGAGGCCAGCATCAGCGAACCAAACAGGATTTCCGCGATAAACAGGCTACCCGCCAACGGGGCATGGTAGGCGCTAGCCATCCCGGCTGCGGCAGCGCAAGCCACCCACAATTTCCATTCTTTCGCCGGGGTAAAGCGCTGGGCAAATACTGAACCCACCAACGCCCCCAGCAGGATCATCGCCCCCTCGCGGCCAATGGTGCTACCGCTGGAAACCACCAACAGCGAGGCCAGGCATTTTATCAGGCTGGCGTTAACGGCCAATCGACCGTCACCGGCTTCAATCGCTTCCATATAATCTGTTGGAGCGATGGGTTTTTGATGTTGGTAACGCTGGTAGATCCACAACAAAAAGCCAGCGGCCAATCCCCCCAATGCTGGCGTCAACGCTCTCCGCCATCCGGGCAGTGCAGCGGCAGCGGCCACCAAACTGCCTTCATCGTGATCCAGCAACAACCATTCAAGCCCGAACATGGCACGGTGAAATAACCACACGGCCAGCGCAGCACAAATGCCGAGCAGGATGGCAATAAACAGATGGCGCAGCAGGGCGCGATAGTGGTGCAGAGGGACCAATTGATTCATCAGATTGCCTCCGGGAAACCTCGGTCTTTAGGCCGGGGAGGAAAGGAGGCGGTTTTCAAGCTAACTTCTTTTTGTCTTTTCACTATAACTCCTGTAATTTTGTACATATGAAACGCGCCTACAAATATCGGTTTTATCCAACACAGGATCAGATTGAGTTTTTAGCTCACACCTTCGGCTGTGTGCGTTTTGTCTACAATTCAGTTCTTCGCTGGCGAACTGATGCGTACCGCGAACGACAGGAGAAGATCGGCTACATTCAGGCCAATGCCCGACTAACCGCCCTAAAAAAAGAGCCTGAATTTACCTGGCTGAATGATGTTTCCTGCGTCCCGTTACAGCAGACTCTTCGCCACCAACAGACCGCCTTTTCTAACTTCTTTGCGGGGCGTGCCAGGTACCCGACATTCAAAAGCAAACACCACAAACAATCTGCTGAATTTACGGCGAGTGCCTTTAAATACCGCAACGGCACGCTGTACATGGCTAAAAGCACAACGCCACTCCATGTTCGCTGGAGTCGTGAACTCCCCTCGACACCTTCAACCGTCACCATTTCCAAAGACGCATCAGGTCGATATTTTGTGTCCTGTTTGTGCGAATTTGAACCAAAATCACTGCCTGTTACCGCAAAAATGACGGGCATTGATATGGGTTTAAAAGATTTGTTCGTCACAGATAGCGGATTTAAAACCGGCAATCCCCGCCACACGGCGAAGTACGCGAAACGTTTAGCGTTGTTACAGCGCCGATTGAGCAAGAAGCAAAAAGGTTCAAGGAACCGTGCTAAAGCAAGATTAAAAGTCGCAAAGCTCCACGCTAAAATTGCTGATTGCCGAATGGACAGCCTGCATAAGTTGTCCCGCAAACTGATAAACGAGAACCAAGTTGTTTGCGTTGAATCCCTGAAAGTGAAAAACATGCTCCGTAATCCCAAACTGTCGAAAGCGATATCCGATGCCGGATGGGGTGAATTTGTGCGGCAGCTACAGTACAAGGCGAAAGGGTCTGGACGTTCTGTCGTTACCATAGATCAGTTTTTCCCGTCCTCAAAACGCTGTAGCTGTTGCGGCTTCACCATGGAAAAAATGCCACTTGATGTTCGTCACTGGCACTGCCCTGAGTGCGGAGCTGAGCATGATCGAGATATCAACGCGGCGCGTAATATCAAAGCTGCCGGGCTGGCAGTGTTAGCCCACGGAGAGCCTGTAAATCCTGAATCGCAGCACGCGGCTTAGGTTCGGCTCTGTGAAGTGGGAGTCCTCGCCCTTTAGGGCGGGGAGCAGTCAAGTGTCGGCAGATGATGAAGAATAAGAGGTTCAGGTGGGCATTGTGCTTGTCTACCCACCTGAAAACCAGAGAATCTTTATCAGAACCCTGGTGTTGTGGCTACCGTATCAACCGCCCGGGGGCGTGGCAGGCTGATATTTACCGCTCATGCCTTCCAGCAGCGCGACCAGATCCTTGATATCGCTTTCTGGTAGGGTAACGCCGACCTGATAGGTCAGCATATCCTTGACCGCCTGATGCAGCGAAGTCACGCTGCCGTCGTGGAAGTAAGGGGCGGTTTGGGCGATGTTTCGTAACGTCGGGGTTTTGAAGCGATGACGATCGCTATCATTTTTAGTGACATTGTAACGTCCAAGGTCGGCTTCGGTGGGGTTACCGCGAGCGGTAAAGTAATCTGCTTTCAGCCCCATGACCTCATAGGACTGGCCCCCAAGGTTGACCCCGGTATGGCAGGTGCCACATTTGTTTTGCTGGAACAGTTGATAGCCGTGTTTTTGCTGCGCCGTCAGGGCGTCGCTATCGCCTTTCAGGTAACGGTCAAACGGGCTATCTGGCGTGATCAGCGTCTTTTCGAACTCGGCAATGGCGTCGGTAATGTTATCGCCGGTGACGCCGTTAGCATAGACGCGCCGGAAATCGGCCTTCAGCAAGGCGTCCTGATCCAGTTTAGCGATGATTTCATCCCAGGATTCGGAGGCCATCTCGATCGGGTTCATCGGCGGGCCACCAGCCTGGGCCTGTAAATCTGCCGCTCGACCATCCCAGAACTGCGCCATATTGAAGGCCGCATTAAACACCGTCGGTGCGTTGATTGGCCCAACCTGATCGCCAACCCCCAACGATGAGACGCGACCGTCCACGCCACCTTCGCCCAGCTTATGGCAGTGGGCACATGAGATGCTGTTATCTTTCGATAGGCGCGGATCGTGGAACAACCGGAAGCCCAGCGCCACTTTTTGAGGATCGGTAGGTAGCGAGGATGGCACCGGCTGTAAGGCGGCACCACGTAGTTCGGCTGGCGTATCTGGCAAAGTGTAGAACTGTTCGCGTTGTTGACGGACCCAGCTCAGTAGTTCATTACGATCGCCGTCGCTGACGTTTCCGGCCCAGTGGACCATCTTATACAGTGGCGGTGGCATCTCCTGGTTTTGCAGCACGGCTTCCAGCTTGGCCAGATCGACTTCAGGTACCGCGGTTTTTTGTTGCAGAGCAGTGCGGGTAGCATCGAGGTTAAAATGCTGATTTCCACTGAGGATATCCTGCGCCATAATTTGTTTGGCGATCGGCAACTCGGCATAGAAGGGAAGCTGAGCCGAGTTGGAGTGGCAATAGTCGCAACCATTGCGGGTTAACAGGGTATCGATTTGATTGCTGGCAACGACGGGGTTACGCTGTTGATCGTAATGGTAGACATAGCCGACGGTCCCCAAATAGCCGACGACGGCGGTAACGGCACATCCCAGAATAATTTTTTTAATCATGTTCTCGCTCCAATGAGTTGACTGCCAAAAAACCCTACATATAAAGAGGTAATAAAAGGGGCAATCGGATTGTCATGGGCTGGGGCGGTTGGCAACTTGATTAAAATCAATCACCATCATTGGTGTACGCTATCGTTCGGATAGGTTTTAACGATGAAGCAGGCGTGGCGTGGCTCTCAGGCTGTTTCTAAGAAATACCTTATTATTCAATTAGGTGACGATTTATAGGTGACGCCGTCACAATTAGTTCGATTGGTGCGTTGTTGCGGGATTTTGGTGCACAACATCCCCAGACAAACTACAGAATATGCCTTGGCTGTTATAATCCGGGGAAAATAAAAGACATAGGGACACATTTTAAACTGATGACCACTAACACTTCTTCGAGCACAGCCCAAGTAGCCCATCGGCCGTTGATCCTGATTGCCTGCATGCTGGCAATGTTCATGTCTGCCATTGAAGCGACCATTGTCGCCACCGCGATGCCGACGATTATTGGCGATCTGGGTGGTTTTTCGTTGCTGGGCTGGGTGTTTTCGGTCTATTTGCTGGCACAGGCCATTACCATCCCGATCTACGGGCGTTTGGCGGATTTATACGGCCGGAAACCGATCTTTTTCTTTGGCGCCACGCTGTTCCTGTTGGGGTCGGTCCTGTGCGGTTTCTCATCGAATATGTATTGGCTGATTGCCTTCCGCCTGCTGCAAGGGCTGGGCGCCGGGGCGATCATGCCGATCGCCACCACCGTGATCGGTGATATTTACAGCGCCACCGAGCGGCCAAAAGTGATGGGGTATCTTTCTAGCGTCTGGGGTGTTTCGGCCATTCTTGGCCCGCTACTAGGCGCGTTTATCGTGCAGCACACGTCTTGGGCTTTGGTATTCTGGGTCAACCTGCCCATTGGCCTGCTGGCGATGTATTTCCTGGGGCGCTACTTGCCAGACCTCAAACAGGGGCGCAAACATGCGCTGGATCTGGCGGGAACGGCTTGGCTGACGATCTTTGTCGCTGCATTGCTGCTTTCACTCTTGCAGGCGGAAATGCTGGGATGGTGGGTCATACCGTTGCTGGCGTTGGCGTTAGTGGCGCTTAACCTGCTAATTCGTCAGGAGCGCCGTGCTCCTGAACCGTTGTTCCCACTGGCCCTGTGGCAAAATCGCGTAATTGTGGCCGGCAATATTGGCGGCGTGGTGATCGGTGCTGCCATGATGGGCATCAGCGCCTTCCTGCCAACCTTTATCCAAGGCGTGAAGGGCGGAACTCCGCTGGAAGCCGGAACCACGTTAGCCTTGATGTCGATTGGCTGGCCGCTGGCCAGTATGCTGAGCGGACGTTTGATGTTGCTGACTTCTTATCGGACCACAGCACTGCTTGGCGCGCTGCTGTTGGCGGCCGGTGGCTTTATCCTGCTGCTGTTACAGCCTTCGGGTGGGTTACTGTGGGGGCGGGTTGCGGCGTTTATCATCGGGGTCGGTATGGGGTTGTGCAATACCACCTTCCTGGTCTCGGTACAGAATGCGGCACATTACAGTATTCGCGGTATCGCAACCGCCTGCACGGTATTCACCAGGATGGTCGGATCGGCGATCGGCACCGCCATTCTGGGGGCCACGTTGAATATCAACCTGCATTTGCGTCTGCCAGAAACGGTTGATCCGGTGCAGCAGTTGATGGAGCCAGAGGTTCGCAACACCATGCGGCCAGAGGCGCTGGCGGATCTCATTGGGCATGTCGCCGCCTCAATGCATTGGGTATTCCTGGTCTCGGCGTTGATATCGCTGTTTGCCTTGGGTGCGGCTATGCTGATCCCGGCGCGTCATCGACCACAGGGCGAAGGTGAAGAGATTAAACAGGCTTAAAGAAGAGGGGGCGCAGTAACGAACTGCGCCCTGGAGCCGGTTACTGCGGGGCTTGGGTATCCTGGCTGGTGCCAGTTTGCGCCGCGTCGCCGCTGTCGTCGCCGTTAATCAGGCGGGTATACACGATTTTCTGCGTGTCTTGACCACAATGGCCGACCACCTGTCCACCGGCAAGGTTCGCCTGATCGTTAGGCACGATCTCCAGCTTGAAGCCGGATTCCGGTACGCCGTTATTGACAATTTTCTGGGCAATATCCGCCTTTATGCTCTCACATGAGGCAAAAGCGGCCAGCGGCGCGGTGGCTAACAGCAGTACACCTACTACAAGCGCTTTTTTCATCATTGGATCCTTATTTGAGACGAATGTTCTTTGTCAGGATAGCAGCATCAGGTTGAATAGTTTACCCTTACTCGCTATTACTGCGTGACTGGACGGCCAGTGGTGCGATCCAGACACTTACGGGTTGACGATTCCCAATAGGCATTGACGTTGTAGCTGTTATCACAACGATCTTCGTCATCAATAGCACGGTCAACCTTGTCAAACTCCTTCTCGACACGGGTATTGACCTTACTGCGCAGCGATTTGGTTTCGTTCCACTGCTCTTTGCTTTGGCGAGCCTGTTCGTTGCTCATGGCTGCGCCGCCGCTGCCGTCAACCGTGACGCAGGTGCTGCCCTGGGTGCAAGAGGCAGCGAAGGCAGGAGCTTGCCAGGCACCGGCCAGCAATAACATGGCAACCGGTAACATCAGGCGCGGAAGGGAAAGTAATTTCATCGTTTCATCCTTATAAGTGAGTGTTGCATCCACCAGCAACACTGGCTGTAGCATGGGTTAAATATATCACCGTGCTGTTATATTGCACCAGCGCATCGCCTTGTTCGTTTAATTTACTGAGAGAATAGCGGTAATGTTAAAAACCACTTTATTGTTTTTTGCCACCGCGCTGGCCGAAATCATTGGCTGTTTCTTGCCTTATCTGTGGCTAAAGAAAAACGCCAGCGCCTGGCTGTTGCTGCCTGCGGCCCTCAGCCTGATGCTGTTTGTCTGGTTGTTGACGCTGCATCCGTCGGCCAGTGGGCGAGTCTATGCTGCCTATGGCGGCGTCTATGTGGCAACGGCGCTGCTTTGGCTACGGGTGGTAGATGGTGTGAAGTTGTCGACTATGGATTGGTTGGGGGCCGGGGTGGCACTGCTGGGGATGCTGATTATCGTTTCCGGCTGGCGCACTACGTAGGGGCGCCGCATGCTGCGCCCGCTTGAATGGCAGGGGGATGCCCTGCCACAGAGTAAGAGCATTAACCGCGATGAATGCTCAACCCGGCAAAGGATTGGCTGACCGGCATCATTTCCAAAGTATTGATATTGACGCGGGAAGGCAGCGTTGCCACCCAGAATACCGCTTCGGCAACATCATCCGGCGTCAGGGCATCTACCCCTTGATAGGTTTTATCTACCTTGCCGTCATCCCCTTTGAAACGCACGTTGGAGAACTCGGTGCCACCAACCATGCCTGGCTCAATATCGGTAACGCGGATATGAGTGCCGTGCAGATCGGCGCGCAGACCCAGGCTGAACTGTTTAACGAAGGCCTTGGTAGCGCCGTAAACGTTACCACCGGCATACGGCCAGTTGGCGGCGGTGGAGCCGATATTGATCACATGGCCAATGTTACGTTCCACCATGGCTGGCAGCAGCGCGCGGGTCATGTTGACCAACCCTTTGGTGTTGGTATCGATCATGGTTTCCCAATCGTCCGCATTAGCCTTGTGCGCAGGCTCCAGGCCTAACGCCAGACCGGCGTTATTCACCAGCACGTCGACGTTGCGCAGCGCTGCGGGTAACTCTTCGATGGCCTGCTGGATCGCCGCACGGTTGCGGACATCCAAACGCACGATATGCAGTGCTTCACCTAATTCTGCCTGCAGCGCCTCCAGGCGCTCCACACGGCGGCCAGTGGCAATCACCTGATGGCCTTCACCGACAAATTTGCGGGCAATTGCTTCACCAAAACCGGAGGTAGCGCCCGTGACAAAAATAATCATGCTGCTGTTCCTTAACTGTTTTTAGCCTGCATCCACTCTAACGCGGTTGCGTTAACCCTGCAATTTTAACCGGTGATGGCCGGCACGTGGTAAACCACACAGTCGTATTTGATATTTTCGCGGCGGCCTTGCACGGTGCCACCCAGCGATTCGGCAATGCGGCGGCTTGGCGTGTTCTGCTCGGCGACCGGGTAAATGAAATACGGTGGGTGGTAGCGTTCGCTGGCCCATTTTGCCATGGCATGGACGATTTCGCGGCCGTAGCCGTTACCGTGCAGGTTCTCTTTCACCCAGATCCCGAGTTCTGGTTTTTGCTGGTGCAGATTATGCACGCCACCCATGCCAACGAACTGCTTGCTGTCACGTAACCGTGCCACAAAGATGACTTCTTCACCTTCACGGATCAACGGCAGCCAGCCTTCCCAGACGTTGGCAAATGCCTCGGGGGACTCTTCTGGTTCAAAGGTCATAAAACGCGTTAGCGTAGGAGTGATCGCCTGGTAAACATCGTCGGCGTCTGCTGCGGTAAAGGGGGCAATCAACAACCGATCGGTATTCACACGGCACTGAGTAAGGTCACTGTGCATCATTATTATTACCTCGCTTTTCAGGCCTAAAACGGCAAAAATCCGCTCCCGTTAAAACGGGGCGGATCATCGATATTACGTTGATTAGCGGCAGATGCGACTTATTTTTTTACCAGGTGAGGTGCGAGGAGCAAAAGGTCGGCCGCAGAGAGACGATCTGGCGCGGTTGAAGCCTGGTGCCAATACGGATAAATCAGCGGCGGACGGCTCACTTCCTCCAAGCGCTGCAGTTCTTCTTCGTTGAGGATCAGGTTGGCGGCGTGCAGGTTATCTTTGAGCTGTTCCGCGTTCCGGGCTCCTATGACCACCGAGGTTATCGTTGGGCGGGCCAACAGCCAGGCCAGCGCGATTTGTGCCGCAGAGATACCACGGGAGTGGGCGATATCCACCAGCACTTCGACAATATCAAACAGCGCATCTTGATCACGCACCGGCGGCTCACCCCAGTTGGCCAGATGGCGCGTGCCTTCCGGTGTGGGTTGATTACGGCGGTATTTGCCCGAGAGCAGGCCACCGGCCAATGGGCTCCAGACCAATACCCCAAGCCCTTGATCCTGAGCAACAGGCAGCAGTTCATATTCCGCTTCGCGCGCCTGCAGGCTGTAATGGATCTGTTGGCTGACCGGGCGCACTAATCCCAGTCGTTCGGCGCTGCCCAGGTGTTTCATCAGGTGCCAACCGGAAAAGTTGGACAAACCGGTGTAGCGCACCTTGCCGCTGCTCACCAGATCCTCCAGCGCCCGCAGCGTTTCCTCTACCGGGGTGATGCCGTCCCACTCGTGTAGCTGATAGAGGGGGGAGTTTGGATATCGAAAATCATTGTACGTTAAGGTGATTTTTTGTACACCTCAGCTGTGGCAGAGCTTGACCACTTTAACAGGCAGCTTTGAGCGATAAGCGGACGCTATGTGTAATAGCTCGCTGTTGAAATCACATGGGCTCGCAATCAGCGCTATTTTCGGCTCACATTAGGCCCAGTGGGAGCGAAGTGAATAGACCCGGGTTTCGTAGACACTTTTTTGATCTGGATCTGAGTAAAAATCACTTACCTGTGAAATGGTTGCTGTAGCGATTACCCACTGATGATTCAGGGAGTTAGAATTTTGTCACAGGATCAGCCATTTGATGAAAGGGATGTTTGGATATACTCAGATGAACATATGCGGTGCGGCTGGCGTCATGATGGACGGCTACCAGCGGCTTCATTGGCGGTGCCTATCTGCTGCGTTAGGCACAAGGACAGGGTTTCAAGGTTTCTCACTCATGGATAACTCACTTCTTAAAAGATATCGCAAATATGCTCGCACTGAGGAAGCCTTTGCAGTCCTCTTTGTGAAGCAAAATTTGTCGCAGTCAAAAGGGCATTGGATAGAAATATCCAACTGCCAGCGTTATGAAATGTCATTTGACAATCTGCATTTTAGATTTGTTACGGGCAACCTCTACAAGAGAAAAATTCACCCGCGATACCCGCCTAAATCTTTATATACCACCGATGGCAAGTTTGATGAGCACCTGATGGCTCGCGCCATAACATGGGAAACTGCGCACAAGGACATAGAGCAACAGAAATCAAAACGCGTGAAGCCCATAAAGTTCGAGATTACTGGCGTCAGTTATGACAAGAACAAGGGCAAGAAAGGCTACTTCCGCGACAACGCGCCAGAAGAAATTAAGGCGCTAGCAAAGAACCTTTATGACCGGACTAATCCACTTTGGGATAAAGCCATGCAGTATATAAATGAACCTGAATTCGTCTATAAAGTTCGCCAGGTGAGGATCATTGAACGATGAAAACACTGCTCTCAGACTCGTCTGGCCTGAACATTTAGCTGCAGGCTTTCCGGATTACGGGCAGCAGTTCCAGCAACTGGCGAAAGAGCGTCAGGGATAACTTCCTGCCAGGGAAGGACGTCTTCTATTGCGGCCTAGGGATCTTCCCCGGATTCTCTGGCCCTGCAGTGATTGCTCGTTAAGGTTGGCCTCTGAGTTGACGGTATTGCATCGTTTAACTCCTTACTTTGGTTGCCATAGATTTTTCAGACGTAGAGGTGCTTTTCCTCTGGCGGATTTCATTGCCCGCCTCTGCGCCCAGCGTAAAGCTATCTAGCACCGCCACCAGGGCGATCACGCCAATCACGATAAAGGCTAGTTGGAAGTCGGCTAGCGGCACCACGCCCTGTTGCTGTGGCATCAGCATCTCCGCCAACCGCAGCGCCAGTGCGCCGATGGCGATCCCCAGGCCGCTACCCATTTGCTGGGCCATATTGAACAGCGTGTTGGCACCGCTCATGCGCGGTTGCGGCACCTCGGAAAACGCCAGCGTATTCAGTGCGGTGAACTGCATCGAACGTGTCAAACCACTGACAAACAGCAGCGCCAGGATCAGCCAGGTGGGGGTCTGCGGGGTTAGCAGCGCGCAGGCAAAAATGGTGGCGGCATTGAGTAAACCGTTGACCACCAGCGTGGTACGAAAGCTGAACCGGTAGAGGATGGGTGAGGTGAATGGCTTCATCACCAGATTACCGGCAAACACTGCCAGTACCAGCAACCCCGCATCGAAGGCATTCAGCCCAAAGCCGATTTGGAACAGCAAGGGCAGCAGGAACGGCACGGCACCGATGGCGATGCGAAACACAGTGCCGCCCTTAATAGTGACAGCGTAACTTTTTATCCGCATCGCCCAGAGATCCATTAAGGGATAGGCGTGGCGTTTGGCATGACGTATCGCCAGGCTTCCCAGCGCCAGGCTAGCAGCCAGACATAACAGAGGCACCAGCCAGGAAAGTTGCGGACTGTTGATCAGATCCAGCCCAAACATCAGCCCAAAGCAGGCGACTCCGGTGAGTGCAAAACCCAGCCCATCAAAGGGAACGCCTTTCTGCGCGGGTTCATGAGGGATCAAACGCCAGGCGAAGAACAGGGCCAACAGGCCAAGCGGCACGTTGAGGATAAAAATCCAGTGCCAGGAAGCGTAGGTGGTGATGAAACCGCCAACCGGAGGCCCCAGGACCGGGGCGGCCAACCCCGGCCAGGTGATAGTGGCAATGGCGTTGATCAAATCGGGTTTGGCGGTATTACGTAACACCACCAGGCGGCCAACCGGCACCATCAACGCACCGCCAAAGCCTTGCAGGATACGAGCCGCGGTAAACTGCGGCAAGGTGGTACTGAGGGCGCATAGCACCGAGGCCAGGGTAAAAATAACGATGGCGGCGGTGAAAATATTGCGGGCACCAAAGCGGTTGGCGATCCAGCCGCTGGCGGGGATAAACACTGTCAGGGTAAGAATATAGGCCGAAACCCCGATGTTCATATCTACCGGCTGTACACCAAAGGCCGCCGCCATTTGCGGCATCGCGGTAACGATCACCGTGCCGTCCAGGTTCTCCATAAAGAATGCCCCGGCAACCAGCAGGGGGAGCGCGCTAGCGCGGGAGAACCAACTCATGGACGGCTCCGGCTGGAGCACGGTAAATACGCATGCATAACAGAAATCCCGTTTCAAAAATCACCACGTCGGATTTTTGAGCATAACGCATCGTAGGGAGGTTAAAAAGAAGTTAATGGTGTGATTATTAGCGGGCACAGCAAGTGTGCCCATCTAGATGCATCGTGTGTCCGCGAGCGTGTGGTAATTACCAGGATAAATGGATGATGCCGTCGATAAACTCGGCTTTAAAACTACTCAGGTCGGCCACAGTGGCCTTGATTTGCGGGGAGGAAATCGGCACGCCGTTACCAATGACGATGACTTGCCCACCGGCGGCAAGGGCGGAGTTCACGCCAGAAATCGCATCCTCAAAAATCACGCATTTCTGCACTGGCAGGCCAAATCCGGCTGCCGCCATCAGATAGGGTTCTGGATGGGGTTTGCCGTGCACGATATCTTCCGAAGTGATCATCATGTGCGGCCGTGGGATGCCTGCGCTGATCATGCTTTGCATCGACACTTTCTTGGCGCCGGAGGTGACAATTGCCCAACATTGCGGCGGCAACTGGCGTACCAGCTCAACGGCACCGGTAATGGCACCAACCTGGCTGAGAGCCTCGATGGCGAGCGTTTTGACTTCATCAACGCACTGTGGATTGTCAAAGTAAGGGGAGACGATCCGCAGCGTTTCCTCGATGGTGCGCCCGTGAATATTGGCCAGGACATAATCCACATCCAGATGATGCCGGTTGGCCCATTCAGCCCACAATGTCTCTATACAGGCTCCTGAATCCACCAGGGTGCCGTCCAGGTCAAACAGTACTGCCTTGCAAGCGATAGCGTTCATAAGTCCCTTATGATTTAAAGCCTCGGTTTCCCAATAACAACAGAGTGGCGATAAGGTCTTGTTGACGGAAATCAAGTGATGGCCTGAACCACCGCCGGAAAGTGAAAAAATGCGGCCCCGGTGTGCCTTACCGAATTAACTATCTGCCTGACACTTACGTTAGTCATCTAGCCTGGCGGCGTTGCTTTCGCCATAAGAAATCGATATTGGACGAATAATCGGTCGCTCGCTTTAATAGTGCAAACAATTAAAACCAACCTTTGGAAACGAGTATGTTCACCATCAAAATTGACGATCTTACCCACCATGCCGTGCAAACATTAGTGGCTTATCATATTTCTGGCATGCTGGAACAATCTCCTCCAGAGAGCAGCCATGCGTTGAACGTTCAAAAACTTCGTGACCCTGCCGTGACATTTTGGTCTGCGTGGGAAGGGGATCAATTAGCCGGGATTGGCGCGTTGAAAATGTTGGATGCAAAGCATGGCGAGCTGAAATCAATGCGCACGGCGGAGGCGTTTTTACGTCGTGGCGTGGCGAATCAATTCTTGCTGCACATCCTGCAAGTCGCTCGCGCGCGAGGTATTTCGCGGCTCAGCCTGGAAACGGGGACACAACCGGGATTTGCCGCCTGTCATCAGCTTTACCGCAAGCATGGTTTTGTGGATTGCGAACCGTTCGCAGAGTATCAGCCTGATCCAAACAGCAGATTTATGACGCTTGTTTTGTAGTTGAGATAGGTACGGAACTCAGATATTCCATTTTATCTCTTTATTAAAGAAATGATTGGCAATGTTTTGAAATCGTTTTATTACACTCATAGAGTGAGTAGCATAAACTCATATAAAGTCAACGTGAGCGTTTAGCTTTATTAATTGGTGCATGGGTAGTGAATTGTCAAAATTCCAACCTGTTGCATCAATTATGTTTTTTATCCTGACATAACCCTCTTTTATCTATTGCGCCAGTTTGGCCCTGCCTTAGACACTCACTCATGGTCAAAAAATAATCACCCGACCTTGCATTCAAGTCATGGCGGTATAAATTAATATTATTACCGCCATCAAAACGGTAATAGACCCACGAGCTAATCATGCTCGTAACAGCAGTGGCTATAGCACGACATAATAATAGAGGATAATCACGATGAAACTTCGAGTACTCTCTCTGATGGTGCCTGCTTTGCTGATGGTTGGCAACGCAGGCGCCGCTGAAATCTACAACAAAGACGGTAATAAACTGGATTTGTACGGTTTAGTCGATGGCCTGCACTATTTCTCTGATAACAATAGCGTTGATGGAGACCAGTCTTACATACGTATGGGCCTGCGTGGTGAAACGCAGATTAACGATCAGCTCACTGGCTATGGCACGTGGGAATACCAGGTCAACGTCAACACCCCGGAAAGCGAAAACAATGCCTTCACCCGTTATGGTTTTGCAGGGCTGAAGGTCGTTGATTATGGCTCCTTCGACTATGGCCGTAACAATGGTGTCCTGTATGACGTGGCGGCTTATACCGACATGCAGCCAGAATTTGACGGTTCCACCTATGGGGCCGACCAGTTCATGTTCCAACGCTCAAACGGTCTGGCAACCTATCGTAACAATGACTTCTTTGGCCTGATTGATGGCCTGCATTTTGCTGTGCAATACCAGGGTAAAAACGGCAGTGCGGAAGAAACTAATAATGGTCGCGACGTTCTGGGTCAGAACGGTGATGGTTATGGTATGTCGGTGAACTATGATATCGGCTACGGCATTAGTGCCGCGGGTGCCTTCTTTAATTCCAAACGTACCAGCGAGCAAAATGGCGGTGGCGCATATAGCGGTATCATGGGGCGTGGTGACCATGCAGAAGGTTATTCAGGCGGCCTGAAATATGACGACAGCAATACCTATGTGGCCGTTATGTTTACCCAGTCCTATAATGCAGCGCGCTTCGGCAGTTCAGACAGTGAGGCTTATGGCTACGCCAATAAAGCGCAAAGTTTTGAGGCTTATGCACATTATCTGTTTGATTTCGGCCTCCGCCCATTTGTGGGCTATAACCAAACCAACGGCAAGAACCTCGGGCAAGCTGCCAACGGCAATACTTACGGTAGTGAAAACCTGGTCAAGTTTGTTGACCTGGGTGCAACCTATTACCTCAACAAAAACATGTCCACCTATGTGGATTATAAAATCAACCTGTTGGATGAAAACGACTTCACCAAATCGGCCGGAATTAATACCGACGACGTGGTTGCTGTCGGTCTGGTTTATCAGTTCTGATGACAGCGAAATAAGTCAGCTTACGATAACGCGGCCCTCTGGCCGCGTTTTTTCTTTGTTCTCCCCCCGCAGAGCCTGTTTAGCAATTTTCAGTTATTTTTGCTCAAACGACCATCTGAGCCTAAGCTAGGCTATGTTGCTGAATTTGCAGCTTCTATCCAAGTGGACACAGCGTCCCTAGATTAAGACATGGAGGAGTTTCGATTTGATGCGTTTATCAACCCTGGTACTGGCGATTGGCGTTGCGCTAAGCACGCCCGCGCTGGCAGAAACGAACACCCAGACTAAGGAGGCGAAAGTGGCCGGAGAAGTTAAGCAGGATAAGCAGGGAGAAAACCCGTTCTTTGCCACCAGTCAGTTACCCTTCCAAGCTCCTCGCTTTGATGTCATCAGCGAAAGCGATTATGCCCCGGCCATCGCCGCCGGTATCCAGCAGAAACTGGCAGAAGTCGAAAAGATCGCCAATAACCCGGCTGAGCCTACGTTTGACAATACCTTTGTGGCGCTGGAAAAAAGCGGTGCACTGCTGACGCGCACCATGAGCGTGTTTGGGGCGATGACCTCCGCCAACACCAGCGACGCGCTGCAAAAGCTGGATGAAGAAACCTCACCGAAGCTGGCGGCGTTAGACGATGCCATCATGCTGAACAGCAAACTGTTTGCGCGCATCAAGGCGATTTACGATCGGCGTGATAGCCTCAACTTGGACCCCGAGTCTCTGCGGCTGGTAGAGGTGACCTACAAGAACTATGTGCTGGCCGGGGCCAATCTTTCTGACGCGGATAAAACCCAACTGAAAGCATTGAACCAGGAAGCGGCGACGCTGAGCACCCAGTTCACAAATAAATTACTGGCTGCCAGCAAAAACGGTGCGTTGGCGATCGGTGATAAAACCCTGCTGGCCGGGCTTTCAGAGGGCGAGTTGGCAGCAGCAGCGCAGGCGGCCAGTGAACGTAAGCTGGATAAGCAATGGCTATTGGTGTTGCAGAACACCACGCAACAGCCTGATTTGCAAAACCTGCAAGATCGCGATACCCGCCAAAAGTTGTTCGACGCTTCGATCAACCGCGCAGAGAAAAATGACGCCAACGATACCCGCCAAACCCTGGCGCGGTTAGCTAAAGTGCGGGCCGAGCAGGCCAAACTGCTGGGCTTCCCGAACTATGCCGCCTGGAAGTTGCAAAATCAGATGGCGAAAACCCCGGATGCGGCGTTGACGTTTATGCGTAATATCGTGCCTGCCGCCACGGCCCGGGCAGAGCGTGAGGCCAAAGACATTCAGGCAGTGATCGATCGGCAAAACGGCGGCTTTAAGCTGGCCGCCTGGGATTGGCAGTTTTATGCCGAGCAGGTGCGTAAAGAGAAGTACGATCTGGATGAATCACAGATCAAGCCTTACTTTGAGATGAACAACGTGCTGCATAACGGCGTATTCTACGCCGCCAATTTGCTGTACGGCATCAGCTTTAAAGAGCGCAAAGATATCCCGGTTTATCATCCGGACGTGCGGGTATACGAGGTATTTGATAAAGACGGTCAGTCTCTGGCGCTGTTCTACACCGATTTCTTTAAGCGTGACAACAAGGGCGGTGGCGCCTGGATGAGCAACTTCGTTGAGCAGTCCAAACTTAACGGTACCAAGCCGGTGATTTACAACGTCTCCAACTTCACCAAACCCGCAGCGGGCCAACCGGCGTTACTGTCCTATGATGACGTGATCACCATGTTCCACGAGTTTGGCCATGCGCTGCATGGCATGTTTGCCGATCAGCAATACCCAAGCCTGTCTGGCACCAACACTGCCCGCGATTTTGTCGAGTTCCCGTCGCAGTTTAACGAGCACTGGGCCAGCGATCCGCAAGTATTTGCCTACTTTGCCAAGCATTACCAAACGGGTGAAGCGATGCCGCAGGCGTTGGTCGATAAAATCAACAAAGCCGACAAGTTCAACAAGGGCTACGCCATGACCGAGCTGTTGGCCGCCGCGCTGCTGGATATGCATTGGCACATGTTGGGCGCCGATCAACCGCAGCAGGACGTGGACAAGTTCGAGGCCGCATCGCTAAGCCAGGACAAGATCGATCTCAGCTATGTGCCACCACGCTACCGCTCCAGCTATTTCCAGCATATCTGGGGCAACGGCTATGCCGCCGGTTATTACGCCTATCTGTGGACGGAGATGCTGGCAGATGATGCCTTCCAATGGTTCAGCGATAACGGCGGATTAACGGCAGAGAATGGCCAGCGTTTCCGCGAGCAGGTGTTGTCACAGGGCAACAGTCAGGATCTGGAAAAGATGTACGTTAAATGGCGTGGGCAGGAGCCGAGTATTGAACCGATGCTCATCAACCGCGGGCTGAAGGATAAGTAACTACGTTTAACGCTCTCCGAGGGCAGGTGACTGCTCTCGGATGGTTATAATCGATGCCATGAAAGAGAATTGTGTGAGGCCGATCGTTTTTCTGTGTAATCGAAATCAACCGTAGTGAGATTAATCCTTGTAATTAACAGGGTTACCAACACGTGTTGGTTTAAATAATCCCAAAATCCATCCTCTTGTTTTAATGAGTTTATCTTCAGCACAAAATTTTGCCCCCGCCGAAAAACCATAAGAAAAAACGTTTTAATTCTGGGTTAATATGATTAACGTCACAAATTAATCGCTGAAAACGGCGCTGCGACAAATTACGATCATAATCTCAACTCCGATAGTTACCGCTTTACTGTTGTCGGGTTCCGATTTAAAAAAAAACACCTGTTCAAAAACAAACAAGTGTTAATTATGACCAACCGGGAAAAACAGATACTGCAACTCCTTCGGCGGGACCCGTTGATTCAACAACACGAAATCGCCGATATTCTAGGTATTAGCCGTTCTGGTGTGGCAGGCCACATTATGAATTTGATGAATAAAGGTTATATTAAAGGTAAAGGCTATATTCTCTCCGAACACCGCTATGTAGTCACCGTTGGCTCGGTAAATATGGACGTTTGTGGTTATGCCAATACGCAGTTGGTTTATGAAGACTCCAATCCAGGGAAAATAAAGTGTACCCCAGGCGGGGTTGGGCGAAATATATCACAGAACATTGCGTTATTAGGGGCCGAATGCCACCTGGTTTCGGTGGTTGGCGACGATTTCTACGGCACAACGCTGCTGGAACAGGCAAAGCTGGCGGGTGTTAACGTGGATAATTGCCACCGATTGCATGGTGAAAACACCTCGACCTACGTTTCGTTGCTGGATGGCAATGGTGAAATGCTGGTCGCTATCAACGACATGCGCATCCTGGAAAAATTGACCCCGGCGCTGTTATCCCATTCCAAGGATTTAATTCAGCACTGTGGTGTATTGGTGCTGGACTGCAACCTGACCGAAGACGCGCTGGCCTGGCTATTTACCAATGCCGGTAATGTGCCGGTATTTGTCGATACGGTTTCCGCTTTTAAAGCGCCGAAAATCAAAAACTGGCTCTCGCATATCCATACGTTGAAGCCGAATCGGATTGAGGCGGAAATCCTCAGCGGGATGAAAATATCCCAGGCGAGCGACGCACCGGCGGTGGCCCAATGGTTCCACCATCAAGGTGTCCAGCGTTTGGCCCTGAGTATGGGTAGCCACGGCGTTTATTTCAGCGAGGTGGACGGTCAGCACGGTTGGTCGGCGCCGCTGCCGACTCAGGTAGTCAACGTCACCGGAGCCGGGGATGCCATGATGGCGGGGCTGGTGAGTTGCTGGCTGGAGGATTTCCCACTCGATCACAGTATTCGTTTTGCCCAGGGCTGTTCGGCAATGACCCTGGCCTCTGAGTTCACCAATAACCCGAACCTGTCGCAAGGCAGCGTTCAAAAACTTTTGGAATTACAATCATGCAAAATAGCCTAATCACCCATCAATACCTGGATATCGCTCCTGAAGTGGCGCTTGCCCTGGCCGAAAACCGGCCGGTGGTGGCGTTGGAATCGACGATCATTTCCCACGGCATGCCTTACCCGCAAAACGTTGAAACTGCCTTGCAGGTAGAGGAAAAGATCCGTGCCAACGGGGCGGTGCCAGCGACCATTGCGGTGATCAATGGGCGGATGAAGGCGGGGCTATTCCATGATGAGATAGAAACGTTGGGCCGCGAAGGGCACCGGGTCGCCAAAGTGAGCCGCCGCGACTTGCCGTTTGTGATTGCCAGTGGCAAAAACGGCGCAACCACCGTGGCTTCTACCATGATCATTGCCGAACTGGCCGGGATCAGCGTATTCGCCACTGGCGGGATTGGCGGCGTGCACCGTGGCGCGCAGCAGACGTTTGATATTTCAGCCGATTTACAGGAATTGGCACAAACCAACGTGGCGGTGATTTGCGCCGGTGCCAAATCGATCCTGGATCTCGGTTTAACCACCGAATATCTGGAAACCCACGGCGTGCCTTTGGTGGGGTACGGCACCGATAGCCTGCCCGCATTTTTCAGCCGTACCAGCCCTTATTCCGTTAGCGTACGCCTGGATACGCCGCAGGAAATCGCGCGGGCAATGGCCGCCAAGTGGGCGGCTGGCTTGCAGGGCGGGATGGTGATTGCCAACCCAATCCCAGAGCAGTACGCCATGCCTGAAGAGAAGATCAACCAGGCCATTGAGCAGGCTGTTCAAGAGTCCGTGGAGCAGGGTGTTTCCGGCAAGGATAGTACGCCATTCCTGCTAGCCAGAGTCGCTGAATTGACCGGCGGCGACAGCCTGCAGGCCAATATTCAGCTGGTGTTTAATAATGCCGAATTGGCAGCCAAGATCGCGGGTCATTATCAGCGAAATTGCGCTTAACGCTTAAATTAGCACTCTACGTTTGTCCTTGATAAATCACTTCTGCCTCGGCAGGCGGCAGGCTATTGCCGTTTGCCGAGTAAAGAAGGAAATAAACAAAATAGAAGGGGGCCTTATGGAGTTGTTGCGCAGTTTGGCAGGTATGTCGATCCTGTTATTAATCGGCTTTGTGTTTTCCGTCAATAAAAGAAAAATAAGCTTGCGCACGGTCGGTGCGGCATTGTTACTCCAGGTGTTGCTTGGCGCTATTATGCTGTATGTTCCCGCAGGTAAATGGTTAATTAACGCCATTGCCAGCGGTGTCAATCGCGTGATTTCGTACAGCGATGCGGGGAGCGCATTTATTTTTGGCGGCCTGGTAGGGCCGAAAATGAATGAGCTTTTCGATGGTGCAGGTTTTGTGTTCGCTTTTCACGTGCTACCCGCCATCATCTTTATCACCTCATTGATTTCTATTTTATATTACCTTGGGGTAATGAAGTGGGTGATCAATATTCTTGGCTATGTCTTCCAGCGGCTTATGAATATCAGCAAGGTGGAGTCCTTCGCCGCAGTGACTACCATTTTCCTGGGGCAGAATGAGTTGCCTGCGGTGTTGAAGCCGTTTGTTAAACACATGAACCGCAATGAACTGTTCACGGTGATCTGTAGCGGTATGGCTTCCATTGCCGGTTCGATGCTGGTCGGTTATGCCGGTTTGGGCGTCCCCATCGAATATCTGCTGGCGGCCTCGCTGATGGCTATCCCCGGAGGGATCCTGTTTGCCCGTTTGCTCAGCCCGGCGACGGAGCCTTCCCGCGTTGAGTTCAGTGAAATGTCATTCAGTGATAAACGGCCTGCCAGCATTATCGAAGCGGCGGCCAACGGCGCGATGTTGGGGCTGAAAATTGCGGTGGGTGTTGCCACGGTAGTGATGGCTTTCGTTGCGCTGATCGCGTTGATCAACGGCATCATCGGTGGCGTTGGCGGCCTGTTTGGCGTTGAAAGCGTCAGTCTGCAAAGCCTGCTGGGCTATCTGTTTGCTCCGTTAGCCTACATCATGGGCGTGAGCTGGGAACATGCCGATCTGGCAGGGGGGTTGATTGGCCAGAAGTTGGCAATTAACGAATTTGTCGCCTATCTCAGCTTCTCTCCTTACCTGAAAGAAAGCGCGATGCTACTTGATCCGAAAACCATCGCGGTGATTTCGTTCGCACTGTGCGGTTTTGCCAATTTTGGTTCGATTGCCGTGGTAGTGGGGGCTTTCAGTGCGGTGGTGCCGGAAAGGGCCTCGGAAATTGCTCAGTTAGGGTTCCGGGCTCTGTTGGCGGCGACGCTGTCCAACCTGATGAGCGCCACCATTGCCGGGTTGTTTATCGGGTTAGGGGGGATTTGAAGAACCGGGGTAATTGCAGGTTAATCCGTCCTCGATTGCCCCTCACCCCAACCCTCTCCCGTAGGGCGAGGGAGCAGCCCGGCTTTTTTGATGAGGTTGTGCTGCTTCGGAAAGTAGGGAATAAAAACAAGAAAGGTAAGGTTTACGCAAGATAATCAACGAACTCGATCGGTTCCCTCTCCCTTTGGACGAGGGAGCTGCCCGGCTTTTTTGATGAGGTTGGGCTGCTTCGGAAAGTAGGGAATAAAACAAGAAAGGCAAGGTGTTACGCAAGACAATCAACGAACTCGATCGGTTCCCTCTCCCTTTGGACGAGGGAGCAGCCCGGCTTTTTTGATGAGGTTGGGCTGCTTCGGAAAGTAGGGAATAAAACAAGAAAGGCAAGGTTTTACTCAAGATAATCAACGAACTCGATCGGTTCCCTCTCCCTTTGGGAGAGGGTTAGGGTGAGGGGCATCACTACTCCAGCAACCCACGTTGGCGTAGCGTGAATCGGGTTGCTTCGTTCAGATCGTAGCTGGCCAGTTCTTCCTTTCGCACCCAGGCATATTCTTCAAACTCGTCATTAAGCGTGATGGTGCGGTTGGCCGCGTGGCAGTCAAAAATCAGGTAAATCATATAGATTTGCTCTTTACTGCCGTCTTCGTAGGTCTTCACCCGCACGTCATCGCGAAACGTCCAGGGTTGAATGCGGTCCAGCACCAGATCGCTACCCAGTTCTTCACTTACTTCGCGACGCAACGCCTGCTCGATGGTTTCTCCTGGCTCGGTACCGCCGCCGGATAACGCCCATTGACCGGGGAACACCCCTTTATGGGCCGCCATTTTGCATAGCAGATAGGCGTTATCGTTTTCAATTAACGGGCAAACAATAATACGTTGACGCATCGTAACTCCATGTTTCAAGGGCATCAGATTGGTGCAACGCATTATACTCCAGTCACCAAGTGGGAGTTTTAAATTCTCATCTTCCAGCTTTGAGCGGTAAAGGGGATGAGAACCGCAATCCTCATCCCGCTGGCTTACAGTTTGGCCCGGTACTCGTCTTCCAACCGGCTCATTGAGGCCCAGAACGGGCTTGGTGTCCGCTCCAGCAGGCGATCGGCCAGCAGATCCAGATGGGTATGCCAGCCGCTGGCGACGCTGAGCAGGGTATCGCGGTTGGCCAGGCGGCGATGGGTAAGGGTCAACAGCACCTTATCCTCTTGCTCGGTCAGTTCAATAGTGACTTCAGAAGGGCGGGCTTCCCCTGTTTCTGCCCAGGTAAAGCTCACCAGGCGCGGTGGCAGAATGCAGGTGATATGACCCATCTGAGCGATTTTACCAGCACAGGATTTGTATTTTGCCGGTGGTTTTTCATCCTCCCCGGCCAAATCGGCGTTGCAAAACAATAGTTCGATCTTGGCCCCGACCTGCATGGGCATCTCACCGGCGGCCAGCCAGCTGGCGCGTTTATCCGATTCGATCAGGTAGGCCCAGACGCGTTTGAGCGGGCCGGGCAGCAGCCGCTGGATCCGCAGCGTACCGGTTTCAATAATCATACCGTAGTCGTTCATGGGTTCACTCCGTCGGAGGATGCGAGTCGGCTTGCAACAGCGCTTGTTCTAGCGCGTCCAGCCGCTCATTCCAGAAATGTTCGTAGGTTTGCAGCCACTGCATGGCCTGCACCATTGGCTCGGGAGCGAGCCGGCAGATATGGTTTCTTCCCTGCACGGTGCGTTGCACCAGCCCGGCTTGCTCCAGCGCTTTGATATGCTTGGAAGCTCCGGCAAACGACATCTCGAACGGCGCAGCCAGTTCACCGATGCTGTGTTCGCCTTCTGCCAATGTACGCAGGATGGCGCGCCTTGTCGGGTCGGCCAGCGCGTGGAAAATGGCGTCCAGCGGTGAGGAAGATAATTTAACCATATGGTTAAATATAGAACGTCAGCGTCAATACTCAACCAGGTTGTTGAATATTTTTTAACCTTGTCACATTAAAAGTGTGGGTAAGGTAATTACTCCGGGGAACGATCGAGCATAGTAAGGGCGAGTTTCACCGCCTTTTCCAGCCGGGCACGGCTCACGCCATCCCGAGCCTGAACGGACAAACCATGCAGGAACGCCGCAAAATAATCGCCAAGGCTCTCTGCATCGGTGTTGGCGGGGAGTTCTCCGGCCTGTACCGCATCCTGCAACTTGGCGATGATACCTTGAGTGCGCTGTTGGCGGTGTTCCATCAACCAGCGCATGACGCCCTGATTATCTTCACTGACGCTGGTCGCAGAAGAGACCACCATGCACCCTTGAGGAAGTTCACCGTGGCTGTAGAGGGCAACAGCGTCGTTCAACATCTGTTTGATGGCTTCACGCACGCTAGCCTGTTCTTCGAAAGCACGCTCGGCAAAGCCACCTTCGTGGGCTTCGTAGTGTGTTATCGCTTCACGAAACAGTAATTCTTTCGAGCCGAAGGCCTTGTAGATCCGGGCCGAGGCAATGCCCAGTTCGGCCACCAGGTCGGACATCGAGGTGCCTTCAAATCCCTGTCGCCAAAATAAGTCCCGTGCTTGCAATAGGGCCTGTTCACGATCGAACTCTCTTGGTCTACCTGCCATCGTCATCTTCTCCGGTGATTTTGCTGCGGAGTACAGGATCGCTTAAATAGCGGATAACGCCAACGAATTTCAAAATCCGCTTGCCGATGATTCGATTTAAGCCTATTGTTTGTCAATCGACAAACAATGGGAAAGACAATGAAAACGATTAAAGGCCCCAGCCTGCACCTTGCTCAATTTAGTGATGCAGCTCCACCGTTCAATAGCCTGCCAGCGATTGCCGCCTGGGCAAAAGAGACGGGTTTTAAAGCTTTGCAGATCCCCGCGTGGGATAGCCGTTTGTTTGATGTGAAAACGGCGGCGGAAAGCCAAAGTTATTGCGATGACATCACCGGCATGCTGGCGCAGCACGGCCTGGTGATCAGCGAGTTAACCACGCATATTTTCGGCCAACTAATGGCGGTGCATCCAGCCTATGATGCGTTATGCGACAGTTTTGTGCCGGAGGGACTACGTGGCGATCCGCAAGGGCGAACGCTTTGGGCCAAAGAAAACCTGCTGTTGGCGGCAAAAGCATCAGCCCGCCTAGGTCTGACTGAAATGGGTACCTTCTCCGGTTCGCTGGCTTGGCCCTACCTGTTTCCATTTCCGCAACGGCCAGCAGGGCTGATTGAAACGGCCTTCGATGAGCTGGCCAAACGGTGGTTACCCGTGCTCGATGCCTGTGATGAGCAGGGCATCAACCTGTGTTATGAGATCCATCCCAGCGAAGATCTGCATGATGGCATTACTTTTGAAATGTTCCATCAGCGCGTTGCGGCTCATCCACGCTGCCAAATGCTGTTCGATCCCAGCCATTTCGTGCTGCAACAGCTCAACTATCTGGAATTTATCGATATCTATAAAGATCACATCCGCATGTTTCACGTCAAGGACGCAGAGTTTAATCCGAGTGGTCGGCAGGGGATTTACGGTGGCTATCAGTCCTGGGCGGATCGTGCAGGGCGTTTCCGTTCATTAGGGGATGGGCAAGTGGACTTTAAAGGCATCTTCTCCAAATTGACGCAGTACGATTATGCCGGTTGGGCCACGCTTGAATGGGAATGCTGCCTGAAGCATCCACAAACCGGGGCCGAAGAAGGCGCCGCGTTTATCCGCAACCATATTATTCCGGTCACGGATAAAGTGTTCGATGACTTTGCCGGTGCGCCGGTCAACCAACAACAAATCAACGCCTTGCTGGGCATTCGCTAACCTCTGGAGCACCTTATGACTATGCTGACTCACGGGCCATTATCCAATGGGCTCGAGGCCGAACACGTCTATATTAAAATCAACGGCCAGCGTATTCACTGCGCCATCGCCGGTAGCGGGCAACCGGTGCTGCTGATCCCTGGCTGGCCACAAACCTGGTACACCTGGCGTTACGTAATGCAGGCGCTCGCCAATGCGGGCTTTCAGGCTATTGCTGTAGATCCTCCTGGTATAGGAGACTCGGACAAACCCCTCGGTGGTTATGACACCGGCAGCGTTGCCGAAAAACTCCATCAGGTCATGGCGCAACTGGGGCATCAGCGCTATGCGGTGATCGGCCATGATATTGGCATGTGGGTGGGTTATGCGTTGGCCAGCGATTACCCTCAGGCGGTGAGCAGGCTGGTGCTGACCGAAGCTGTGATCCCCGGTTTGGCAGAAGCCCCGCCGATCTTTGTTCCCGCCGAGGACAACATCTTCCTGTGGCATTTTATGTTTAACCAGTTAACCGACCTGCCCGAAGCCCTGACCACCGGCCGAGAGGCTGAGTATCTGGGGTACATTTTCAACCGCTGGTCTTACCGGCGCGATCGCGTCGCCGCGGAAACCTACATCGCGGCTTACTCGGTGCCTGGCAGCTTGCGTGCCGGTTTTGATTATTACCGGGCCATTCCTGAGACCATTCGACAAAACCAACAACGGGCTAAAACGCCCCTAACGATGCCGGTGATGACGATTGGCGCAGAACATGCGACCCGCGATGCGCCATTCCTTACCTTGCAGGGTAAGGCTCATCAACTCCAAGGGGAAGTGGTGCCTGGCTGTGGGCATTTCATTACCGAGGAGTGCCACGAGGAATTTATCACCCTGATCCTGCCTTTTTTACAGGAGGGTAAAGCCCATGCCGCTGGATAAGCAGATCGCGCTATTTTTGCAGCAACAGGCGGATGCGCCCGCACCATCCTCACTGGAAGAACTACGTGCGCAAACGGCAGTTGGGTTACAGCGCTTGCAGGGGGCACCCCAGCCCGTCAAAAAAATAATGGCGTTCCACATCCCGGTTGGCGGCGGGCAAACTATTAGCGTGCGCGGTTATATTCCCCTAAATGCGCCAGAGGATATGCCGCTTCCGGCGATGGTGTTCGCTCACGGCGGCGGATGGTGTCTGGGCTCGCTTGACGTTTACGATGCACCTTGTCGCGCGTTGGCCAATGCCACTGGGCGAGTGATCCTGTCTGTCGACTATCGCCTGGCTCCGGAATATCCTTTCCCGACGCCGTTGCATGACGTTTATCAGGCGCTATGTTGGGCCTCGCAACAAGCAGCGCAAATCGGCATTGATCCCCAGCGGATTGCGCTTGGCGGGGATAGTGCGGGTGGGAACCTCGCGGCAGCGGCAGCTCTGATGGCCAGAGATCGGCCAGGGCCAGCCGTAGAACATCAATACCTGCTTTACCCTGCATTGGATAGCGGGATGGCGATGCCAAGCTTTGACGCATATGGTGAAGGTTACTACCTGACGCAGGAGATCATGGGGTGGTGCTGGGCAAACTACCTTGGGCCGGATACCGACCCTCAGGAGCCTTACGCTTCTCCTTGGCATGCGTCAACGCTGGCAGACTTACCACCAGCGACGATCCTGGTATGCGAATACGATCCGCTGCGGGATGAAGGTGAACGCTATGCACAGCGATTGCAAGAAGCTGGCGTTAACGTGAAATGCCAGCGTTTGCCTGGGATGGTGCACGCTTGCATACATATGACTGGGTTGACCCCGGCGGCCCAGGTTCTGTTTACTGCGTTGGAGGCATTGCCTTAATTAGCATCCCGCCAGGGAAGGCGGGACAATGCGGTATTAAAATGATAAATCTAGTGCTGACACGTTATTATCAGTCCTGCGAGCTAAATTGCTTAATGCCAACCCTAAAACGTAACAGGAGCCAGGGAATTGCAAGGTGTGCCAGAACAGTTTCCGTTTGAGAAAGATCGCGCCCAGTTCCGGCATTTGCCGCAGTTGCCGGGCGTGGAGCTTTATCAGGCCCATATCGATCGCTATGCGTTTGAGCCGCACGCCCATGATGCGTTTGGTATCGGCACGGTGGAAGCCGGGGCGGAGCGCTTTCGCTACCGTGGGGCACAACATTTAGCCGCTCCGGGTGCCTTGGTGCTGATGAATCCGGACGAGTTGCATACCGGCGAAGCGGAAACGGCAGGCGGTTGGAACTATCGGATGATCTATCTGGAGCCTGCGGCGCTGGAGCGGATTTCCGGTGAGAAGGGCTGCTGGTTCCACGACGTGATCCACCATGATGCGGCGGCGGCCAAGCGGCTTTCGCAAACGCTGGCGGCGTTATGGCAAACACGGGACACGCTGGCGCTCGATAGCCTGCTGCTGTCCGTCGTTGATATTTTGCGCCCTCACGCGCGTATTGCTCAACCGCAGCAGAATGAAGCCGCCCATCGCATGGCGATAGTGAAGGAGTATCTGCGGGATAACTTTTCCTCCCCAATCACGTTGAGCGATCTGGCGACGCTGGTCTCGCTCAGCCCGTATCATTTCCAGCGTAAATTCAAGGCGCAATTCCATGTCACCCCACATCAGATGCTGATGGCGATCCGGCTCGAAAAAGCCAAGCAGATGCTCGGGCGGGGAATGCCTGCGGCCCAGGTGGCCGTAGCTGTGGGGTTAACCGATCAGGCACATCTCACCAAAGCACTGGTTAATCGTTACGGTGTCACGCCTGCGCGCTACCAAAAGCAGGTGATGCGTTAACTTCCGCCGCAAAAGCGGGCGTAAAACAGCAACCTGGTACAATATTCTGCCCCCACGTCCCTCTATCCTGATGCCACTTGAGAATGGCTGTTGATGATGGAGTCACTATGTTTGTCGGTGTAATGTTTGCCCTGATTGCCGGGTTGATGTGGGGCCTGATCTTTATTGGCCCGGTATTGGTGCCAGACTATCCAGCCGCGTTGCAGTCCACTGGGCGCTATCTGGCTTTTGGGCTTGTCGTGCTGCCGTTGGCCTGGCTGGATCGCCGCCGTTTACGTCAGTTGCTGGCAAAAGATTGGCTAGAGGCGTTAAAACTGACTGCGATCGGCAATCTACTGTATTACCTGTGCCTGGCCAGCGCGATCCAACGTACCGGAGCGCCGGTATCAACCATGATTATCGGCACGTTACCGGTGGTGATATCGGTCGCTGCCAATCTGTTTTATGGCCATCACGACGGCCGTCTCTCCTGGCGAAAATTGACTCCGGCCTTACTGGTGATTGCCCTCGGGCTGGTGCTGGTCAACATTGCGGAACTGCAGGGCAATAGCGAGCCTATTGATGTTTGGCGTTATACCAGCGGCTTGGGATTGGCACTGTTAGCGGTGGCGTGTTGGACCTGGTTCCCTCTGCGTAACGCGCGTTGGTTACGCGATAACCCGGACAAACGGTCCGCGACCTGGGCCACAGCACAGGGGATTGTGACCTTACCTTTGGCGTTGGTGGGCTATTTGCTGGTTTGCGGACAATTGGCGCTGACACAGCCGCAATTCGCGCTGCCGTTCGGCCCTCGGCCACAGGTGTTTATCCCGTTGATGATCGCTATTGGCGTTTTGTGTTCCTGGCTAGGTACGTTGTGTTGGAATGAGGCGAGCCAGCGTTTACCGACGGTGCTGCTAGGCCCGTTGATCGTGTTTGAGATCCTGGCTGGATTGGCCTATACCTTTATGCTGCGCCATAGCTGGCCACCACTGCTGACGCTATGCGGTATTGCCTGTTTGATGATTGGAGTGATTTACGCCATGCGTATTAAATTGGAACCGATGGTAATGGCGTTGGAAGAGACACGCTAACAAGGTGGGTTAATGGGCGCAGCATGCAGCGCCCCTACGAAGTGAATTGGGGGAGTGTCTGCTATCACAGGTGCAACAATGCAGTTTGGCAAAAAATAGCTCCGAACTTGCAGAGGCCGCACATGTTTGACCGTAGGGGCGCTGCATGCTGCGCCCTTGGCCCAGTGCAAATTCAGCTTTGCCATCAATCTGAGGCTACGGGTTTCCCCGTAGCCGTTATCAATTAACGTTTACTGTGGTGGATAATCTCTTCGGCCACATTGCGTGGAGCCTCTGCGTAGTGGCTGAACTCCATGGTGTAGGTGGCACGGCCTTGCGACATGGAGCGCAGGGTGGTGGAATAACCAAACATCTCAGACAGCGGCACTTTGGCATGGATCTCTTTGCCTCCGCCACCGGGGATATCCTCCATCCCTTGCACCATACCGCGCCGTGACGACAGATCGCCCATCACGTTACCCGCGTAATCCTCCGGAGTTTCCACCTCTACCGCCATGATCGGCTCGAGGATAACCGGGCTGGCCAGGCGACAGGCCTCCTTAAACCCAAAGATCGCCGCCATACGGAATGCCTGCTCGGAGGAATCCACATCGTGGTAGGAACCGAAGGTCAGATGCACTTTGACATCGACCATCTGATAACCCGCCAGCACGCCATTATTCAGCGCCTCCAGAATGCCTTTTTTCACCGCCGGAATATATTCACCGGGGATCACGCCGCCTTTGATCTCATCAAAGAACTCAAAGCCTTTACCAGGTTCATTGGGTTCCACCGTCAACACCACGTGGCCATATTGGCCTTTACCGCCGGACTGACGCACAAATTTGCCTTCTACGTCGGTCACTTTCTGGCGGATGGTTTCGCGGTAAGAGACCTGCGGTTTGCCGGTGTTGGTTTCAACGCCAAACTCGCGCCGCATCCGGTCGACTATGATCTCCAGGTGCAATTCACCCATGCCATAGATAATGGTCTGGCCGGAGTCTTCATCGGTGCGTACGCGCAGTGAAGGATCTTCCGAAGTCAGGCGTTGTAGCGCAATCCCCATTTTCTCCTGGTCGGCCTTGGTCTTTGGCTCGATGGCCTGTGCGATAACCGGCTCCGGAAACACCATGCGTTCCAACGTGATAATGGCATTGGGATCGCATAGCGTATCGCCGGTGGTCACATCTTTCAGGCCCACGCAGGCGGCAATATCCCCGGCGTGCAGCTCATCGACTTCTTTACGGTCGTTGGCGTGCATCTGCACGATACGGCCAATACGCTCTTTTTTGCCTTTTACCGGGTTATAGACGCTATCGCCTTTGGCCACGATGCCGGAATAGACGCGCACGAAGGTCAACTGGCCAACGAACGGGTCGGTCATCAGCTTGAATGCCAGCGCCGAGAATTTTTCATTATCATCGGCCTTACGGGTGATAATGTTATCGCGTTCGTCATGGCCTTCCATCGGCGGTACATCCAGCGGAGAGGGCATAAGTTCGATCACTGCGTCCAGCATGCGCTGGATACCCTTGTTGCGGAATGCCGAACCGCACAGCATTGGCTGGATCTCACCGGCAACGGTGCGGGCGCGCAATCCCTGAACGATCTCCTCATTGGTTAATTCGACCTGATTGAGGTATTTGTCCATTAGCGCTTCGGAGCCTTCCGCCGCAGCTTCAATCATCTTGTCACGCCACTCTTGGGCCTGCTCGAGCATTTCTGCGGGGATCGCCTCAAAGCGGTAGGTCATACCCTGAGTCGCCTCATCCCAGAAGATGGCCTGCATGCGGATCAAATCCACTACGCCAGCAAAATGGTCTTCAGCACCGATGGGGATCACCACCGGCACCGGATTGGCTTTCAGACGCTCGATCATCATATTGCGCACGCGGAAAAAGTCCGCGCCAGTGCGGTCCATTTTGTTGACGAAGGCCAGCCGCGGCACCTTGTACTTATTAGCCTGACGCCACACGGTTTCAGATTGCGGTTGCACGCCGCCGACCGAGTCGTACACCATCACGGCACCGTCCAGCACGCGCATCGAACGTTCCACCTCAATGGTGAAATCGACGTGCCCGGGGGTATCGATGATATTGATCCGGTGCTGAGGATAATTATGCTCCATGCCGTTCCAGAAGCAGGTGGTGGCGGCGGAAGTAATGGTGATCCCGCGCTCCTGTTCCTGCGCCATCCAGTCCATGGTAGCGGCGCCGTCGTGGACTTCGCCCAGCTTGTGACTGACCCCGGTGTAAAACAGAATCCGCTCGGTCGTCGTGGTTTTGCCGGCATCAATGTGCGCCGAGATGCCGATATTGCGGTAGCGTTCGATGGGGGTAGTGCGTGCCATAATCAACCTTTCTTAGCCTTGTGGCGTGCGGCTTTAACAGTTTACGTAAAAATGATATCCCTCAATGGGTTATCCGCCAGGCCCCGAACAACAACGTCCTGAGGCCTTAGAGTAATCGTAGTTGATGGTATGGACTTTATTAACCTATGACTGTGATAGGCCGTTTAAAAATTAAACATTATAGATCACAAGGTTGTTCTGCGGATGGCACTTGCTAGGGTGTGAAAGGGCGGCAAACTGAACTGCCCTACAAGAAATTTCCAGCAAGCCATATAAATAATGTTCAGGTCGCCTAAAAAATAAGCTAACTTGCTTGTTGCTATAAATTTTCCCGTAGAGAAATTGATATTTATGTGAAGTAGAGCGAGACATCCCACAAACTTCATGGTTAAATTCCGAATTCGCTCAAATAGCACATTATTTTATTGCAGAGCGAATTTTATTTACTCATGGATTAAGAGATTAACATGCAAAAAACATATTTATCAGTACTTCTGGCTGGCGCAATGGCGTTGTCTTTCGGCGTTCAGGCTGCGGGTGAAAGCACCATTTCTTTAGGTTACGCTCAGAGCCACGTGAAGGTTGATGGCAACAGCCTGAATGAGAATCCTAAGGGTTTCAACCTCAAGTATCGCTATGAAATGGATAACAATTTAGGCTTTATCACTTCATTCACCTACACCACACAGTCGTATGATTATTATTATGGCAGTAACAAAGTGGGCGATGGTGATTTAAAATATTACTCACTGACTGCTGGCCCAGCCTATCGCTTTAATGACTATATCAGCGCCTACGGTTTAATCGGTTTTGGCCACGGCAAGGCGACATCCAATGTCTCTATGCTGGGGTACTCTGCTAACACAGACGAAAGCAAGACCAGCGTCGCTTACGGTGCTGGCTTACAGTTTAACGTTACCCCTAATATTGCTCTTGATGCTCATTACGAGTATTCAAAGCTGGGTGACTTTAAAGTCGGTACCTGGACCGTTGGTGCTGGCTATCGTTTCTGATAGAAATGTCCTAAAGGGTTTTGAGGGCGCAGTACTACGTCATTACTGTCGATAAAAATGGTCTGGCCTTCTCACAACCTCGGAGCCGCCGCTACCCGCGTCGGTTCCGGTTTATCCTCCTTCAAATGCGTTCTTTTTCAATGAACCTTTCCTGCCGTTTGGTATACGGTATTCCCTCTATACCCCTTCCATGATCTGTTGGCGGGCGGTTTAATGTATCGACGTTAAAATCCAGAATAACCGTTTGCTGAAAGGACTCGTCATGACTGCGTTTCGTGTTCTGTTTTTGCTGGCCGTTGCGGTCCAACTGCCAGCCTATGCCAAACCATCTGGCACCGCACCAGGTACCATTCAATGGCAACCCTGTAACAGCACCGCCTTTCAGCACTGGTTCAGCGATGGGCCGCCTCCGGCCGGGTTACAATGTGGCTATGTCGAAGCGCCACTGAGTAACCAGAATGCAGCACAAACCGTTCGGCTGGCTCTCACGCGGTTACCTGCGGTAGGCCCAAAAAAAGGCAGTGTGGTGATCATCGCGGATGGGCCTGGCTCGCCAGGGATCAATCCAAAAATTGCCGAGCAGGGGCCCGCCTGGCGGTTGCAAAAATCTTACGACATCATTGGCTATGATCCGCGTGGTGTGGGGCAATCGACACCCAAGATCTCCTGTCAACAGACAGCCAGTGAGGAAACACCGTCACCCGATGAAAACGATCTTCCTGGTGCAGAGCAACAGGCACGGGATATGGTGGCGGCCTGCATCAAGCAGACCGGAACCGACGTGGTGCAACATATGGGCACGCACGAAGCCGTTAACGATCTTGATATCCTTCGCCGGGCGTTGGGTGAACCCGCGTTGACCGCCGTGGCGTATTCTTACGGTACCAAGGTCGCGGAGTTGTATGCCGAGCGTTTCCCTAAGAAAATCCGCGCGTTAGTGCTCGATGGCGTAGTGAACCTGAAAGAAGATGATTTTAACCAACGCATCAATCAGGAGCGGGGTTTTCAGCAAAGCTTCCTGCGTTTTGCCGATGATTGCGAGAAAAACGGCTCATGCCCTTTAACCAGCGAACCTAACTGGGCGATCCAGCGGTACCACAGGATGCTGCACAAATTGCACGATGCTCCTTTCGTTACTCCTTCGGGTTATGAAATCTCTGCCGATGACGTGATCACCCTTACGCGTAACCTGTTGCCCTGGCGGGAACGTTGGCCCGAGCTGGCCACGGCCTTGCGTAAAATTGATGAGGGCAAAGCCGATGATGCAGTGACCGACCTTATCGACGAAAGCTATACCCCAGACGCTGATGATGCGCGAACGGTGATCACCTGTGCAGATATGGCGAAGCCTGATGCCGACCAGCAGCTGTTACGTCGGCAGCGCCAACAAATCAATACCGCAGCCTCATTTCCCAATTACTTACCGTTGCATGAGTATCCACTCGAGACCTGTGATTTCTGGCCATACCCTGGCCATGTGGAACCGCATGCTCCAGTGCTTTCTACCGCTCTCCCGTCGTTGTTGTTCATTACCCAGCGCTATGACCCGGTTACGCCATATCGTAACGCCCGTGAAATGGCTTCGAGTTTTAAAAGCCCGCTGATTACTCGCGAAGGGGATGGCCATACGCTGGCGTTGACCGGCGTAGACAGCTGTGTGGATGATGCAGTAGTCGATTATCTGTTGAGTCCAAAAAAGCAACGACGGGATAAAAGCTGCCATTGAGCGGGTAATGGTGCACACCTTCACCAGGCTGACAAAAACACTGCACCTGGTGGCGCTCTAAAAACTATTAGCTCTGGGCGGGGGATTTCAAGTTTTGTCAGTAGGGGCAGGTTTGGGATTTTAAATACACTCATTTAACTTTAAGCTGCAGGATAAACACTCAAGACTACAGTAACCGCAATAATGATGAGATTCTGTACTTCACCTTGACGTTCATTGCTTACGCCTAAAGGACTATGTCTGTTTTTTCGCTCCCAACTGGGATAAAAAACACCTGTTCCGGGTCACCGTCATCGAGATTGTCGACCTGACCGCTGGCGATGAATCCGGCGTTCAACAGCAGACGCTGCATTGGCAGGTTGGAACGATTGGTGGATGTGAATAGCTTTGGGTGCCGGCAGCGGGACTTCAACGCTGCAATCAACGCCAGACCGATGCCCCGACGGCGGCAGTGTTCCCCCACCATCAGCATTTCAATAAAACCACAGCCGAAGAAATGGTAGTTCAGCACGCCATATCCCATCACCACACCTTGCTCCTCGGCAATATAACAGACAGCCTGGGCACACCAGGTGCGGATTTGCGCCGCGCGTTTCGGTTCGTGCAAGGCAACGGTGTCTATAGCAATCAGCGATGTGGCATCGGTTTCAATGGCCAGGCGAACAAGCATATTTAGCCTCTCATTTTTGTTAGTAGCTGCGATGCTGCTCTAATGAAAGGCAATAAGGGCCGCAATCTGTTCAGGGGAGAGTTCATGACCTGAGCATGATCTTCTAACTACCCGAAATCAAGCAGTTTCAATGATTACGGGTATAAGAATACTCTTCCCCTTGATGAAGTGTAGGATCAGGCTGAGTGTCTGGTAGGGATACAGATTTTTCCATTAATAATGTGCGCATCCCGGCGGATCCACTCATTAACCTTATAGACACTGGTTCGGTGCAGTTGTGCGAAGGTTTTAATATCTCCGTCATGTTTTCTATATATAAACTCTCTGACGCTGGTCAAGGTGTAACGCTCCATGAGGTGTGGTTTCCTAGGTAATGGGTTGTGTGACTCTATTATTAAATTAGTGCTGTTGTAGGAGATACATTAACATAAAGATTTAAAAGCAGGAATTAAACTTTACTGTTATATGCGTTATTTTAGCGATCTGTTTTTTAATTAAATATTCTTAGGGTTTAATAAATCGGCATTCAGATGGAAACAAGTGATGGTTTTAAATTACCATTTGTAATCAATGTATTAGGGTGCCATTGTCGTGATGTAGACTATGGGTTTAGAGAGGAGTTTACTGGCATTGATTAATGATTGGCATGATTCATTAATAAGGCAGCACTTCCTTTTGTGTTGAATGCCATTAATGACACACGACAATGCGATCGAGAATAATCTTAATTAATAGAGCGGTGAGTATATTTGTGGATAACAATGCGTTTTCCAAGGTTATTCCTAGATAAAAGTCAGTAAGGGGAGGAGCAACGATTTATCTGAGTTTTGCCATCAAGATGCGGTTGATGATCAGCCTGATCGTGATTTGTTAACACTCCATGTGCCCGGACAAAAGGTTAATGGATGGGCGCGACCAGCAGATGACCGAACTCAATTTGGTTCATACGCTAGTCACGCCCATAGTTGGGTTAAATCAACCCAAGTTTGCCATTAATCTCCGCGATCTCGCGCCGCCATTGCTGCTGCAACTGCGGCTTTTGATGCTTGGGTTTACGCGTTATATCCTCCTCAAGCTTGTGCTCCAGAGCAACCAGTGTCGCCAGCAGGTGATCTTCATTGGTTGATATCGCAGGTTCAGCGAGCGGAGCTCGTTCAGGGGATATCACCAGCTCAGCATTACCGCCACCACTCAGGGTGGTATAGATGGGTAAAAGATCGTGCCATTCGCTCAGTTGGCGATCGTCTATCAACCAGTAGCGATTACAGCTTTGCTCCATCAGCGTCCGATCGTGGGTGACCAGCAGCACGGCTCCCGCAAACTGTTGCAACGTTGCGGCCAGCTCTTCTTTGCCTTCCATATCCAGATGGTTGGTCGGTTCGTCTAGCAGCAACAGTGAGTAGTTGGCCAGAGTAAGCGCAACAAACAGTAACCGCGAACGTTCGCCGCCACTCAGCGTAGATACTTTTTGTTGATGGCGCAGGTAGGGGAAACCGGCACCGATCAACGCCATTTTCCGTTGGTCTTCGGTCAGGGGCGCGAAATGGCTCAGGGCATCGCTTAACGAGTCCTCATCGTAGAGCTGTTGCAGATTTTGGTCGTAATAACCAATACGTACGCGAGGGTGAAAAACCGCTCCTTGGCAGCTTGCTTGCTGGTATTGCTGCCAAAGGAAGTGCAGCAATGAAGACTTGCCACAGCCGTTACGGCCTACTAGCGCGATGCGATCGCCACTTTTTACCTGGAGATGATCCAGACTGAACAGCACCGGCGCCGTAGGAGCAGGGCGAATGGCTAATTGCTCCAACGCCAGCAGTCGATCGGCAGGCAGCGCTTCACCACTGAGCCGGAGCCGCCACTGGTTGCCAGCGCTCAAGGTGGTTTGCTGGTCCTTTAATCGAACCACCTGTTTCTCCATCTGCTTGGCTTTACGCGAGAGGTCTTCGTTGTCATATACCTGGCCCCAAACAGCCAGGCGTTTGGCACTTTTCTCTACGCGGTCAATTTCCTTTTGTTCAGCCTGATGGCGGTGCTCATCGACCAAGTCTTGCTCTTGGAGTGCGATGCGCGCCTGCGAACAGGGTAAACGGAAATACTGCAGCGTTTTATCACGTAGGATCCAGGTACAGTTGGTTACGCTGTCCAGTAACCGGCCATCGTGGGAAACCAGCACGAAGCTACCGTTCCAGCCATTGAGGAATTGCTCCAGCCACAGCAGCGTCGGCAGATCCAGATGGTTGCTGGGTTCATCCAGCAGCAGCAAGTCAGGTTGGCGGATCAGCGCCCGGGCTAACAACAACCGGGTATGTTGGCCGCCGCTCAGGGTGCCGGCCGTCAGATCCCATGCCGCTCGGTCGAATCCCAGTTCGGCGAGTAACACTTCACCTTGCCAACGTTCAGGCTGGTGTTGGCCATCTGCCAGGCCTGTGAGCACTGCTTCCAACAGGGTACAGTGATACAAGGCTTCGGGCAGGTGTTGTTCCACTCGAGCCATCAGGCATTGGTGTGATGGGGTGACGGTGCCTGCGCTGGCAGGCAGATCGCCGCTGAGAATTTTAAGCAGGGTGCTTTTGCCACAGCCGTTATGGCCAATTAAACCGATGCGGTCGCCCTTTTTCAGGCTAAAGGAAACCTCAGCCAGCAGCGGGCCGAAAGCGGTATCAATACCAACAGATTGTGCAGAAAGTAATGTTGTCATGGTGCTTACTCAAGGTTATAGGCATGCAGATGCCTATCGTCAAAAAATTGCCGACGATAACCCGGTAAGCCGGAGGGAAGAACTTTGATGTGAGTAAACTTCGCTCAAGCTTAGGTTATCGGAGCACGATACCGGTAATGCTTGAGCAGCGACGATCGCCAAGGTGATGTGAAAGTATAAACAATTCACAAGACAGCATTGGGGACCTCCTTTTCATAGTTTTTGGTTGATAGGTGAACGGATTATAAAGAGGATTTGCGGTTTCTGCTACTGGCCTACCTGTTAGTGTGAGACGACTAACAGATCTCCACCGGCTCAGTAGGTAGGGGCGCTGCATGCTGCGCCCGCTTGGTGAAACAATGGGTTGGTGTAGGGGGGTTAAATAAGGGTAAGTGATGCGTTAGTTAAAATTTCTACTAACCTTCTAGGATTAATGCGCTTTTTCACTGAATAGCTTGTTATTATACTCACCGCTTATTGTTGATCAGGCGCAGTGATATTCATCGTTTCGCCTGTTGCGTTAATCGCCAACCCCATGCTGAGCATTCACCGTTATGATCAAGTCATTACAGATTTTCCTGTTCACCTTTTTGTTGTTCGGCTTACCACTGGCCCCGTTAGCCAATGCAGCGCAGCAGAGTGCTGCTGCGGTTGAACTCAGCCCGCAGGAAATCGCGGCTTCACTGAAAAATTATCAAAAACAGCTGGATACGATTAAACAGCAGGTCTCAAAGGCGAGCTCTGATGGTCAGTTGAACAAGCTGTTTGAAGCCACGCAGGTCTTAGCCACGGACGCAGAAAAGCTGACCACCGACCTGCAACCCATGCAGGTGAAGTTGCAGGCACAGTTAGACGTGCTTGGCCCGCAGCCCGAACCTGGGGTAATGACCGAAACCGCCAGTGTGGTGCAGCAACGCAATACGCTCAATAATGCCAAAAAACAGTTGGACGATGCCTTAAAACGTTCGCAAGCCATCAGAACGGGGGCGCTCGACTTAGGGCAACAAATTACCGATCTGCGCCGCGTGGCCTTCAAATCCCAACTGGCGTTGAATAGCGGCAGTATTCTTAGTTCGCAATTCTGGTTACCAGAGTCGTCTTCACAGGTTGAGGATTTGGCTCGTCTTAATGACTTTAAGCAGCAGTTGGAGCAAACCCTGGATGCCAGTTGGCAGGAGGAATGGCGCTACGGGACGATAGCTTTACTGATCCTGGCTGCGGCTTGCTGGTCTCTAGGGCGCTATTTCGTGGAACAGTTTTTTGCCTGGGTGTGTATCCGCTATTTACCCGATGGCCGCTTGCGCCGCAGTTTTATGGCATTAATGACGGTGCTGATCACGCTGTTTGCCACCACACTGGCGCTAAATCTGCTTATTTCTGCGTTTACTCGTGTTCAGCCGCTGACGTCCCAGGTTCAGGATTTCGCCGATGGATTTATGCAGTTGGGGATTTTCTGCGCGCTGATCGCGGGATTAGGCAGGGCTTACCTGTCGCTGAGCCGTCCATCATGGCGTCTGGCGCAGATGGATGATGCCATTGCGAGCGGTATGCGTTTCCTGTCGCCGTTATTGGCCGGATTAGCTATGGCTTTTGGCACCGTGGAACTGGTTAATAACGTGATTGGTGCCAGTCTTGGCAGCACGGTGCTAGGTAATGGCTTGGCTACCGCACTGATGGCATTAATCTTGTTCGCAGTCCCGGTTCGGGCACGCCGCATCCGCTTTAAGCTAGAGCAGCAGGGGATGCATCTGGAAAAACGCTCGGTAATTGCCGGGATAATCCACATCGTTATTGTGGTATCGGCAACCGTGATCCTGTTATCACTGTTGATTGGCTATGTGGCTTTCGCTCGCTTCCTGACCTATCAGTTGATTTGGGGGGCACTGGTATTGATGGCGTTCTATTTCCTGGTGATCTTTGCTACCGATTTCTGTACGGCCATCTTCTCCCCCCAAACTGCCAGCGGGCGGGCGCTGAAAAAATCGCTCCACTTTAAAGATCGCCATCTTGAGCAACTGACCGTCATCTTCACGGCATTGTCCAAATGTTCTTTGATATTGTTGATGATTGTTGCCCTGATTAATGGCTCCTTTGGCACCACCACGCCCAACTCCTTACTGCAAAAAATAGTTGCCATCCTGAGCGGCGAAGGCCTGAAACGGCTGAATATCGTCCCAAGCAACCTGCTCAATGCGGTGGTTTGCCTGGCGATCGGTATCTATGTGCTGCGGGTCACGCAACGTTGGCTAAGCCATGAGCTGCTGCCAAAAACCATCAGTGATATCGGTATCCGCGCCTCGCTGGTTACCTTGTTCAGCAACGTCGGTTATGTACTGCTGATCCTGATCACGCTGGCGACGTTGGGTATCCAATGGAATAACCTGGCCTGGATCGTGAGTGCGCTATCGGTAGGTATCGGTTTTGGCCTGCAGGAAATCGTGAAGAACTTTATCTCTGGCCTGATCCTGTTAACGGAGCGCCCGGTTAAAGTCGGAGATATGATCGGTATCGGCGGGGTTGAAGGGGATGTACGGCGCATCAATGTACGCGCCACCGAGATCCAGCTGAGCGATCGCTCGACCATGATTGTGCCTAACTCTCAGCTAATCTCGCAGAACGTGCGTAACGCCACCATGGGGAATGCCCAAGGGGTGGTCACCGTCGCGCTGACTTTCCCTACCGATATCGACCCAGAGCAGGTACGCAACGTGTTGTTGAGTGCCTACCATGAACACGAATCCATTCTGGAAACGCCAGCCCCATACGTTCGCTTCAGCCAGCTCGGGCCAGACGGGATTATCCTCAGCGTGACCGGTTACGTTGCCAGCCCACGCATGGTCGGCTCCACCAAGAGCGATCTGCTGTTCAATATTTTGAAGCTCCTGCGCGCCCATAATGTCAACCTGTCCAGCCCGCAAGAGGTGGTGTTTATGAAACATCGGGAAAAAAGTCTGGTTGATGAAGAGGAACATTCATCATGATGAGGTCACACTGATGAGTAACTCAATGGCCGATAACATCATCGGCATCTATCAACGGCATGCCGGGGCGTTTGAGCAGAAACGGTCAACCACTCTGTTTGAGCAACCCTGGTTGGAGCGCTTCCTGAGCCTGTTACCCAACAACGGGCGGATCCTGGATATTGGCTGTGGCAACGGCATGCCGATCGCCGACTATTTTATCCGCCAGGGTTTTCAGGTGACGGGGGTGGACAGTTCGCAACCGATGATCGACCGTTGCCTCCAACGCTTTCCGGAACAACGCTGGGGAGTGGCCGATATGAGAACCTTGGCGCTAACAGACAAATTTGATGGGTTAATTGCCTGGGACAGTTTTTTCCATCTGACGCGCGAAGATCAGCGCCAGATGTTTAATATTTTCCGGCAACATGCCCAGAGCAAGGCTGCATTAATGTTTACCAGCGGCACCAGCAATGGCGAAGCTATCGGCACGTTCGAAGGCGAAGCCCTTTATCATTCCAGCCTGGCACCGGAGGAATACCAGCAATTATTGCAAGAGCAGGGGTTCCAGGTGGTCAGTATGGTGGCCGAAGATCCCGACTGTGGTGGGCGTACCGTCTGGCTGGCGCAACTTGGCGAATGATCCCTGCATCACATTCAGCTACAGTCCACTATAAATAGGTCATCGGCCAAGTCATGGTGTTGAAATGATGAAAGTTATGAAAATCGTGAGAACAATAGAAAAATACGTACCACCAACGTTTATCCTGGCGTTAATGGTTGCGCATAATGGGTACTTGGTACTCAGCCCGATCCTGTGGCACGGGTTGCAGCATTCTCATGATTTTGTGGAAAATTTTAGCACCTGGCAACAGGCTCTGGGCTTTCTTGATGCCATGGATATTCCACGCTTTATGATTGGCACCGTGCTGCTCTTTATGGCGGGTATGTTGCTGTTAAAAACGCGTATTGCGTGGTTTTTCTCGTTACTGTTGCTCAGCTGTATCGTCATCGTTGATATCGTTATCTATAAGCAAATCACTGTGTTGGCAGGGTATTCACTGGTTACCCTATTGGGGATGATCATCTACTGGCGCCGTTTCGACCAACGTAAGCTGGCGAGTACCAGTTTTTTTGCCGTCACCAGCATAGCCTCATTGATTGTCTACAGTATGTTAGGAACGCTGTACATTGGCGATCAATTCACCCCCGCGGTGACCGACCTGCCTACGGCGTTTTATTTTGCCGTGGTCTGCATGTCTACGGTCGGCTTTGGCGATATCATTCCGCATACCACTGCTGCGCGGATGTTCACACTCACGGTGATTATCTTTGGCATTACGGTTTTTGCCGCTTCTCTGGCATCGGTTGCTGGCGTGCTAATCAGCCAAAATCTTCAACGTATTATCAAAGGGCGGTTCTCTCACATGGTTCGCAAAAATCATTATATTATTGTTGGTACCTCTTCATTGGCACAAAATGTCTATCAGGGATTGATTGAAAGCGGCGGTAACGTGACCATTGTTTGTGAGCCTGGTAATAAACAACACTATCCTAGTCATGCAGATGTGGTTGAAGGCGATCCTTCCGCCGTTGCTACGCTGGCATTAGCCGGGGCAGAAAAGGCGAAATATATTGTTGCCTTGACCGAAAGCGACGCGGTTAACGCTTTCATCATATTGGCAGCCAAAGAGGTGGGTGGGGCAGACACCAAAACCATCACGTTGGTCAATGAAAGCCAGAATATGAACAAGATCAAACGCGTCAAACCCGATGCCGTACTCTCACTGCAACTGTTAGGTAGTGAATTGCTGGTGCGCTCGCTTAATGGTGAGGTGGTTAATCACGATCTCAATATTGATGCGTTTTTCAGCAACGGTGAGGGTGATAACAAGGGCAGGTAACCGGGTTGTTCCCGCACCACCTAAGCGGTGCGGGGCTATTTCTTAGCGATCAAATCCCCATTCAGACCATTTGCTTTTGATTTTCTCCTGCAATGGCAGCGGATAATTGGTGGCAAAGCTCAATACCTGCTCCAACGGCTGGTTAACCTGCTGTTGGATCTGCAGGCAACTGTAGGCCACCAAGCCGCCGCGCCCGCGTAGTTTGGTGGCTACATCCAGGTAAATCTGTAATCCGGTACCGTCGGAGTCATATTGCGGATAGTGAAACACGCCCTGCACCGGATTATTACGTGTCGCTAATGCCCAGGTCACTTTGTTGCTGTCATCAGGGGGAATATCTTCGCCCACGATGATCAGCTTGGCGGTGGTTTTACCGATATGGTTGGTCCAGAACACTTCGGCAATCTTGTCGATAAAGGCTTTGACCGTCATGCCGGTGATTTTATGCCAGTCGTCACGGACCCGGATCACCAGCCAATGGGAAGAGGCCTCCAGCGGGCTGAAACAGTCGATGATCGGCAGGCCGGACTTTTCAAAATACACTCTGGCGGTGGCAGATAAACAGAAGCAGCCGAGCATCAGCGTAGAGTCGATCGGAATCCCCGGAATGCAGATCGGCAAGATAGCCTCATCGCGGAAGGTGACACAGGTGATTTTCGCCAGTGGTTTCAGGCTGGACTGGTTGGAAAGGTAGCCGGGGAACTCGCCAAACGGGCCTTCAGCCACGGATTTATCCGCGCTGACGTAGCCTTCGATGATGATTTCACATTCGGCAGGCACCAGCACATCGCAGGTTTCCGCTTTCACCATCTCAATGCCGTGCCCAAGGAACGCCGAAGCATAGTTGTACTCATCATGCCAGGCAGGCGGCGCCGCAGAAAGCAGCATGGTGACCGCCGGGGGTACCCCAAGGGCGATGACAAACGGGCAGTCTTTCCCCTGGGCCGTCCACATATTGTAGATCATGCCGTTATGCTGGAAAGGCAGCCACAGGCCGACAATATTGTTCTTCGAATAATGCGGGCCATTACCGTGAGGTACGCCGACCGAACTGGCGTGAGGTGGTTTTGGCGTTGGGTTATTCTGCGGGCGTGAACCGGCGATCATCGCCCGGCTGAATGACCAATTGGTCCAGGCGTCCTTATCTACCGTGTAGGCATCTTCCGGTACAGGCTCACCCGGCGGGGTACGTACCATGATGGCTCCGGCCGTCTGGAAATAGCGGCCGCCGTCGCCGTCGTGCAGGATAGGTGCCGGGATTTTGGTCATATCAACCTGATCGCCCACCCATTTGTTTTGTTTGCACGGGGCGGTGGCCGGATCGACCATCACTGGCGGATGCGGCTCCTGACCGATGGCATCCAGAAAGGCATCCTGGATCTCCAGCAACTGGGCATCATCCGGCAAGCCTAGCATCAGCGCAAGACGCTGCCAGCGTTTGCCAGGTACGCGGCTGACCGTCGGGCCCATTTCTGCCGCCCGGAAACCGGGTGCGCCCTTCACCTTGCTAAACAGCGGCATCGGGCTTTCTGTTTCGCAGGCGTGGCGCAGAATGGCGCCGATCTCCAGATACCAATCCACCTCGTCAGGTATCGCCACCACTTCCCCCTTGCTGGCCAACAGTTCCAGATAGGCGCGGTACGATTTGGGGACTTTCTGCACATCAATTTTCAGTTTACGTCGCTTCATTGATTTTGATCCTGATGTGGGCCACTGAGTTCATCGGCCAGGGCGAAAGACTGGGCTACGCCGGTCAGCGTTGGGTTCCATGAGCCTGGGCGGGGGAACAACATGCTGCCCAGGCCATAAACGTTCGGGTAACGGTGCATCTGACCGTTGAGTGCGGTGACAGAGGTGGCCGGATCATCACCCATCCATAAGGTGCCAGCTTCGTGCACCAACCCCTGATTGCGAATATTGTCTGGCGGTGAAGGTTCCCAGGTGAAGCTGCCGTCCGGGTTATTGTGCTGGTACTCAAGAGGAGCATCTCCGGCAAGAGCGTACATCACGTCATAGGTGGTTTTATCCATCGCATCCCAGAATCGACGGTCGGTTTCCTTCATCTGGATATACACCTCGGCCTCGCCCTGCGGGTTAGTCGTGACGTAATTCCACGAGTTTGCCGAGCGTTCCCCGAGGAACTCCCCCATGGAATGCAGCATGATCACCACGTAGTCAGGGTCCTGATAGGTGGCAACGGCTTCTGGTGAAGAAGCATCTGGCAGAATGCGGTACAGCACGTCGTAGCTTTCTGCGGGTTGCGGGTTATGGACCACGCTGATGTGGGTGTGCATCAGGCGGTTGGTGGTTTTATCGATGCCGGGCAGGTAATAGGCCACGGTTTGCAACTGGTTGGTCAATGCTGGCAGGCTGCTAGCGGGGATACGGGCGGCCAGCCAGGAACGGATATGACCACACAGGTTTTTCCCCACCAGTTTATCGTCCGGGAAAGACTTGGTGAGGATAAATCCGGCTTCCAGCGTGTTGCAGGCCATAATCACCTTGGCATTGCCGACTCGCAGTGAGCCTTCTTTAGTGATGACTTCCGTGACAACGTCACCTTCTGCAATCAGTTGCTCCACTTCGGCATTGACCACTACCTTGAGTGAGGCGTAAGCCTGCACATCATTCACCAGTACCGAAATGGGCGAGAACTTGGCCCAGTCCTCTGGTGCCACTCCCTGGCCAGTTGCCATGGCGGAGTCCAACGCGCTCGGGCTTGGCTGCGGCTTGGCTCCGCTGATATGGGCCAATTGCGAGAACAGGCGTTCACCCATAAAGCGATTCAGTGACTGGTTGCGATTGCCGGGGATGTCCAGGGAGTAGCGCCTCCCCATAAATTCGCCTGTGGGATACCACTGATTATCCAGACGCTCGATCGCCTGCGCTGGCCAGTCCGGCATTTCGCTGCTATCGGGTTGCGGGGTCCAGGCGTTCCAAAACAGCGCGCGGCCACCAACATAAGGGATCTGCGGCATAAAGTTGAGACTGAGTTTCATATCGGCAGAGCCATGGTAGGTCCATGGCCGGATACCCACGCTGGTGTTGAGTTTGATGTAGGCCGGTGGAATGTTCTGGATATGGTCGGGGATCAGGTAATCGCCTTTCTCCAGCACCAGAATGCGGGCCTGGGGATTATGTTGCAGCACCCGGTGGGTAAAGCTGGTGCCATAGGCACCGCCACCAATCACGATATAGTCAAAAGACTGCCCCTTGATCTGGGCAAAGCGGGAAAAGTAGATATTGTCGACTTCACTCATAGTTGGCTCCCGGAACGTGACATGCGAAAAATCATCCCCGCCCCGAACCGGCGGCGGGGCAAACGGCTATGGGTAATAGGCGCGGCTTTGAATGGCCGCAGGGGCTGAGTTGAGGGTTTGCACTGCCACAGGGGCGCAACCGCCGATCAACTGTTCCAGATCTTTACGCATGGGGTGGCTGCTGGTACCCAGCACCAGTTTTACCGCCTCAGCGTGGCCGCCGTTGAGGAAATAGGTATCCATCGCCTGCAGGATGTTCCAGCGGCAACCGATCAGTTTGTTATCGTGAACGCCGTATTCGGTAATTGGCGAGATGTTGCCCGGGATTGACTTGATGCCCAAGGTGTTGACGATGCAGGTGAAGATCGCGGTCTTGGCATCCTTTGGATCGTCCACCCGGAAGCCCCAGGTTTCCACCCACTCGGGTTGATAGACCGCAGAGTTGGTCCGCACCGGATTTTGTGAGGCCAAATTGACCTTGAAAGTGGTCTGGAATTTAGGCTCGCCAAACAACTGCTCACCGGCGGCGATGGCGATGGGGGCATCGCAAGGTACCCAGACGCGATGGTTGCCGTACAGCTTGGTCTGATCGCCGTCCTGGATAAACTCCTGATAGCCAATAGGGGCCAACTGGTCTTTACGGTGCTCGGGATAGGCGACAATGTTGAGCTCCAGCTCTTGGGTGATCGCCGCACCGCTGCTGCCCCATTGTTCCGGCGGGGTATTGAGGCCAGAGGCAAACTGCCCGGCATACAATTGGAAGTTAAAGCTCACCATCGCCTTGTCGCCAAACCGCGCTGGGCTAAGCCCGGTTCCCTGCAAGTAAGGTTCCACGCGGCTCAACGGCACCAGATAATACACGCCAACGTTGGTCAGTGAGGCGTAGTAGAACGGCATGGTGAACGGCGTCGGGATGCTGGGTAAATCATTCTGCTGATTAGACATGTGCGTGGTTCCTACTGTTGTTGGGATTGAGGTTTGGCCGAGTGTGGGCAAGCCGCCGGTACCGGATAAGGCGCGGCCTTCAGCGCCGAAAGAATGTTCAGTGGGTTGAAGTACTGACGCATCAGGGTGATTTGATGCTGTTCATTGAATTGATAACGGATCGCCCAGTCGTAGCGATAGGGTACGCGGCCGCATTTGGTCGTGCCTTGTTCGCCTCCGTAGGACATTGCCTGATCGCCGCTGAAGAAGGATTTCTCGACGCCAGCGCTGCCAAAATTCACCGTTGCACCAAGTAGCGTCCAAAAACGGGTAAACCCTTCGTGGCCGTAGAACACGCCCAGATAGGGGCATTCGCTGGGGCCGGAGATATCCCAGATCACCCCGTCACTCATGCAGGAGAGTGCCAACTGCAGGTTACCGCTGGAATAGGCTTGCTGCAGTTGATCCAGAGTGGCCTCATTGCTGGCACTGGCACTGGCACTGGCACTGGCACTGACATCCGCACTTTCGGTTGTGGTTACAGCTGCGGCGGCCGGAGCAGCCATTAACACCTGTTTACCCAGCGGCTGGCGGTTAGCCACGCTGTATTCAAACGTAGGGGCGCAGTGGAATAACTCCTTACCGGGGAACGGGTTGGCGGTTATGGCGCGGAAATCATCCCGCAGCGCACACATCGCCACCACGGCGGCCATCAACTTGTCTGGGGCACCGGTAAATGCAGTTTGCAGATCGCCGAGTAACTGACAATAACGCTGGTTAAACCGGGTGATGGCGTCACGAACCTCTCCGGGTGGATAATCGCTGACCTTGGCATTGCTGTCGATCAGCACGCTTTTGTTCCACGGCACCGGGAATGGGTCGCCGGTAGGGCCACTGGCCACGGTATCGCCTTTTTGATACAGCCGTTCATTGTAGATCTGGCTAAAACGGAAATAGTGGGCCAACTCATCTTCATCCACCACCCAGATATCGTTTTCTGTGCCTTCACCCTGATCGGTAATCAGTTTCATGGCGGCTACCGCGGATTTCAGATCGCTTACTTTCAGTACGTTGCCCCCGCCGCCGTAGTAGAAAACATCCGGCGGGATCTGGCGCTGCGGATCGCCGCAGAAAATCGCCCGTTCTCCATGGGTTTCCACCGCTGCCCGCAGCCGCGATTCAACGTAAAGATAAAACTCCCCGATGGTCATATCGCTGGGGACTTCATTGGCGATGGCGCGCGGGCGGACATCTTTCGGATGCTCGATCACCATGCCCTGGAAGATACCGTTTTTGGAGAAGCCGTACAGATTCACTTCAATATCATCAATATCGTAAGGCAGACGTGCGGGATAACGGGGCAGGAAGTCGGGCGAATCGACCGCGGGTGTCCCGCCGATGGCGTTGAGCAGGTTGGCCGTCAGGGTGAAGTGCAGCATTTCCTCCACCACCACCGAACGCAGGGTTTCGATGATGCGCCAGTCAACGTCGTCATCCAGGGTATAGAGCATCATCAGATAGGGGGGAATGGTGGCATGTTCCAGCTGCATGGCGCTCTGCAGCAGATTGCGCAGTTCGGTCAGATCCTGCGCCAGGCTTTTTTCGTCGGCAAACTGCACATAGCCGAGTTGGGCAAACGAGGTTTCAGCAAGCTGGAAGGTCTTGGCTTTTGCGGTCATGTTCATATCAATGTTTCCGTCCGAGTATATGGTCGGCAGTGGCGAAGGTCAGGGCCGTCATGGTGAGCGTGGGATTTGAGGTGCCCAGCGTTGGCATGCTGCCGCAGCCAATAACGTAAAGGTTGGGGTGATCCCAGCTTTGCTGGTGCCGGTTGACTACCGAATTCTCTGGCCGCGTTCCCATCCGGTGGGTGCCTGCAATATGGCCAACGCCTGCCCAGATGTAACCGTTACCTTGCCAGGTGAAATAACCGGGGTTGTCTGATCGGTAGTGAGTGAAATCCTTGATGCCCAGTTGGCTGAACAGGCTGCTGGCCACTTCGCGGCCAAACGCCATCCCGCCTTGGCTATAGTCGTCCACGTTGTAGTGGATCACTGGCCGGTAATTACCGAGCGGATCACGCCAGCGATCGTCGATGGTGACGCGATTGGCGGCATCCGGCAGCTGTTCGGTCATCATGTCCAGGCGGATTTGCCGGGGTAGTACTTGCCCAAGCCGCTGGCGTAACTCCTTGCCATACAATCGCTCGTCATCCACCATATCCAGCGTGCTGTCCACCGGTTCGTTGCGTGGCCAGCTCCAGCCCCAGTTGCCGATCTCCAGCACAAATGCGGCGCGGTCGCGGCGGAATTCGCCACCCCGGTAGTTCACCAGCGTTGACGTCAAACCCGGCCCACGAAATGCGCCTATCGCTTCCGGCGATAACCCCCAAGACAAGATGGCGGGGTGATCCATCAGGTTACGCCCCAGCTCTCCGCTGGACTGACAGGCCTGTGATGCCTGTAATAACACGGCATTTTCGATAGCATTGGCGGCCAGAATAAACAGCTCGCTGTGTAAGGTGATCGGCTCAAAGTCATGGCTGCTGTCGTTCTTCCACACCTTGCAGTCCAACGCGCTGATTTGCCCCGTCTCTGGCGAGATATGCAGACGAGAGGCAACCGCCTGGATCAGCAAATCGGCATCCGTTTCCACCAGGGTTTTTAACGCGTTGTAACGAGCCTGGATCGGGCAGATAGGAATACAGCTGGAGTTGCCCATACAGCGACGACCCACGGCCGGATTACCCACCGCACCACGCGGGGTATAACCTGCATTGGGCACACTGTTTCTGCCTTGCGGGATAGAGCGGATCTGGGCTTTGTCTGCCGTACCGGGTAATTCGGCCTGGGCCAATCCGGCGATCATCCAGCGATCCAGATAGCTTTGCGGGATTTTCTGCATCGGGTATTGATAGCCTGATGCAAAATAGATGCCGTGGTATTGCTGATCCTGTACGTCGGCGGAAACCCCAATTTCCAGTTCAGCGCGTTGATAATACGGCAGTAACTCTTCATAGCTCAGCGGCCAATCCACGCCACGCCCAAACAGCGTGGCCATGGCAAAATCCTCTGGCAGCATCCGTGGACAGCTGCCGAACCAGTGCAGCGACGTGCCACCCAGCCGGCGGGTATAGTTACTTTCAAAGGGATAGGGGCCCATCTGCACGAAATACCCTTTGTGGGAAGGTTTACCGGCCGTGATGGGTTCAACGTCAGTCACTTCTGGCTGTGGTGCGTTGGGTGAATCGGGATAGGGCGCGTTAGGCGTTTTTGCCACGGCCTGCATAAAGGTTTGTACATGATCAAGGTGCTGGCCAAAGCTGTCGTTGCCCGTCCCGGCTTCGACGATCAGCACCCGGCGGCCAGCGCGGGTCAGCTGCTTGGCCATGATGCAACCGGCAAATCCTGAGCCTACGATCACCGCATCATAGGGTTGGGCGGTGGCTTGCTGCCAATCAATCTGCCGCATAAGGTACCCCGTTGAGATCCTGCAGGATGTTATGCGCAGCCCAGAAGGTGAGTGCAGACATCGTCAACGTGGGGTTTGAGGTACCCATGTTGATCATGTTGCCGCAGCCCACCAGATAGAGATTGGGGTGCTCCCAGGTACGCTGATATTTATTCACCACGGAGCTTTCCGGTGAACTCCCCATGCAGTGGGTTCCGGCAAAATGCCCGGCACCGTTAAAGGTGAAGCCTCTTTTTTTGTCTTTGCAGAGAAAGTATCCGGGGTCCTTCTCCGAATATCTGGAATGGTTGTCGATATCGGTCTGTTTAAAGATCCCCATCGATACGTCGAACGCACTGGCAAAACCGTCCCGAGTATAGTCCGATAAAGTGTAATTAATGATCGGACGGTAGTTACCCATTTTATCGAGAAATTGCTTATCGATGGTGACATGGTTTTTGGGGTCTGGTAGTTGTTCTACCAGAATGCCGAAGCGGAACTGGCGTGAGACCTGTTTTTTAAGCTCTTGACGTAATTCGGTCCCGAATTTGCCGCCATCTACCAGGTCGTTCAGATCCTTCGCCGGTGCTTGAGCGGGCCACAACCAACCGTCGTTGCCCATTTCGAACCGATACGGAGCATGGTGTTTGCGGAAGCTGCCAGTGCGCAGATCTTCAATGCCGGAGGTGGCCAATGGCCCACGTAGCGGCCACAGCGGTGTTTCTTTGGTTAACCCCCAGGTCAGCAGTTCCGGGTGATCCATCAAATGGCAACCAACCACCTTGCTACTTTTGCAGGCATCGGAGGCCAGCAGTAGCACCGCGTTGGCGACGGCGTGGGCGGCGAGCACATAGCGTTTACCCTTCACCGTATGCAGGCTGGGGGTAAAGTCTCCTGGATATTGGTAGTGTTTGAACTGAACGCCGGAGATCGCCTTGCTGTGCGGATCGATATCCAATTGAAAAGCCACGCTCTGCAGCACGATATCGAGCTTTTCGTGGTTGGCCGTATCCAGCGTCTTCAGGGCGTTGTATTTGGCCTGAATGGGGCAGATGGGCACGCAACTGGAGTTACCCATGCAACGGTGACCCACTTTGTCGTTACCCACGGCACCTTTTGGCGTATAACCCCGGCCATGATCGTAGGCGCTATTGGGCACGCTATTGCGCGCGGCGGGCGTGCCACGCACCTTCAGGATATAGGTCTTGCCGTCATCGATCACTTTCATGCCGTCAATACGGCTAGCCAGTTGCTTATCGCTCCAACTGGCGGGCAGACCGTGCATCGGGTAGACATAACCTGGCGGGAAGGTGACGCCAAGGTAGGACTGTTCTTCCACATTGGCGGAAACCCCCAGTTCCAGCTCGGCCTTGCGATACCAGGGTTCCAGCTGTTGATAATCGATCGGCCAATCGATACCGACGCCATATAGTGAATGTGTGCGAAAGTCCTCGGGCAGCATACGTAAGGATGTGCCCAGCCAGTGCAGGGTGGTGCCGCCGAGATAGCGGGTATAGGTCGAACTAAAGGGCAGTTCGCCACGCTGGACGAAATAACCCTCGTCGTTCGGCGTTTTGCTGACTTCGGTTTCCAGCGGTTCCGGGGCATTAGGGTTGCTTGGGTAGGGCGCATTGGGGATTTTGATGGTGGCGGTATAAAAGGTGTTGAGGTAGTCCAGATAGCCTTGATAGTCCGTCCCCAATCCGGTACCGGCTTCGACGATCAGGCAGCGTTTTCCCGCCTGCGTCAGGGTTTTGGCAACGATGGCGCCGGAGATCCCTCCGCCCACGATCACCACGTCGTACTCGTTTTTTTCTGCTTGTTCAGGAGTGATGATATTCATAGTTTCACCACCGTAGAGGAGGTTACCGGTGGTTCAGACCAGGCACCAAAGCCTTGTTGTTTGGCACCCTGTGGATGGGCATGGATCGCATCCCACACCAAGCCCTGTTGATAGCTGTTAGCACTGGGGATCTGGGTCTCCTTCGGGTTGTCTGGTGAATACCACTGGCCCAGGTACCACAGTTTGATAATGCTGCGCACCAACGTTGACAACTTTTCTGAACGCAGCAGGTGGGTTTCTACAAAGGACGAGTGCTGTGCAGCATCTGCCGGAAGTTCGCCGTAGGTCGCCAACAATGTGGCAAAACGTTCTGCCGCGTGCGTTTGTACCCAGTCATAATAAAAGGCGGCTTGGCCAGTACCGAGTAACTCAAAACGGTCAAAACCGGTTAATAAACGGGAAAGATCGATAAATTGCTGTAGTGCCGCATCGGATGCTAGTTGTTCATCGCTCATAAGGTGCTGCCTGTATAGGTTTTTATTATGGTGGCGTTATTACTGCCACCGGGAAAAATCAATAAAACAGGTTGCATTAGTCGTTTTATTTATTGCTGTGGATTAATAGGGCGTATTAATCCCTGAGCCTCCAGTAACGTGGATGTTCATGATTTTTCGTTCTTTAGGCGCACTAAAAAGTACGCTATTGTAAAAACAATAACGATAATTTAACCCATGTTAACCTTTTGAATTTGAACGAATAGTGTGTGCCTCGCGCAAGCAATACCACCGCTGGTGGCGAAAATTTACGTGAGATTCACAATGTTTACTTCCCGGGCTAATTATATTGGCGGTGAATTGCTATGCTAAATAAAATGAAATACACATAGCGTGCCAGCATTGCGCAGGCACGTGGTATCTCATTAAAATAAAAGCTCGTTCAGAATGTTACGGGTTAAAGTACGTGGTTAAGTTTTTATTTCACTTAATCCACCACATTCTTCGGAGTGTAATAAATATGGTATGAGAGACCATATTCCGCAAGCTTAAGCATTAATAAAGTATTTAATGATATATAATTCCCCTGAAGGAAAGATGTTTTGCTGTAAAAAAACGCACAACAGCATAAAATGCCAATTATTAACATTTAGCTCCTATAGATAGAAAGATAATTCTTTACGTGCTTACTATAACGCCGCGCTCTAAGGAGGCAGGCATGCAGGTGGTGTCGGTTTTTATGAAAGGTTGTTTAATGTGTTAGATCAAGGTTTACTTCGAATTCCGTTGTAAAAATGCAACTTAGGATTAGATTGATTGTGATTATCATTAACTTTCAATAGGTGCAACATGGTGAATTGGTTTAATCGTGTCATGGATCGTCCAGATCTGGGCAAGCTGATCCTGCGCTTGGCGTTCAGCATTATGATGATATTCCATGGGTGGCATAAACTGATCGGCGGTATCGATTATATCCAGGAGTTGCTGACTCAACATGGGTTGCCAGGCTTTATCGGTTACGGCGTTTTCGTCGGTGAGCTAGTAGCTCCACTGTTGATCATTTTGGGTATTTTTACCCGCCCGGCGGCGTTAGTGTTTTCATTTACCATGCTGGCGGCTTACCTGCTGATCGACCCCGGCAAGGCGCTGATGCTGACGAAGGTTGGGGCCTGGGGGGCGGAAGATATGGCGGTGTATTTCTTTGCCGGGCTGGCCATCGCCTTCCTTGGCAGTGGTCGCTATTCGGTAATGAAGGATCCGAACTGGCGTTGAGGTAGCTAGCCGGTATCGATAGGGACGCACACCGTGGCATTCCAGTGCTGAATGCCACTTCAATATTTCTCAACATTAATACTTGGCTTTTCAGCGCGAACACAATTCACCAGCTGGTATAGCTCCAGTGAAAGCCCGATTGCTCTCTCTGTAAGAACCCGTGTGAGACAGGCCGATGATACGCATTGGCGCCGATTTCGTGATGTTGACGTTTAACATGCTGGTGTCCACTGGCTTCTTCAAATTGGTCAATTTTTGACAGTTTGTCGTAGAGAGTTTAGTCTGGTTCCGGATGCAACCCTTAATAAAACATGGAGTAATGTCATGGAAGAGGCTGACAAAGAGGCTCGCAGGATATGAGCAGAGGAATGAACTACCAGGGAATATCTGTCATTTGCCAGGGCGATACCACCACCACAGGGGGGCGGGTACTGGAGGGAGTTCTGGGAAATCGTTACACGTGTGATGGTATTCCCGTCGCGCTGAAAGGGCATAAGGTTTCGTGTCCGGCTTGCGGGAAAATCGGGGTTATTGCCGAAGGGGAAGCAAACTTAAGTTTTTATGGTGTACCAACGGCACTTGACGGCCACCTTGTGGCTTGTGGTTGTCCGGTTGGTAGCCATCGTCTAGTTGCGAGCAGTCAACCGCTCTCGGTTGCCCCATCCATATCTCCGAGCTCAATGCTGATGAATAACGGACAGGCAGCGGAGCCAGCGCAGTATGCTAAGAGTGTGAAGAAACAGGCAGCAGAGCCAGAGCAGCACGCGCAGGCGGCCAAAAAGGAAAGGCAGAAGAGGGAAATTACCCTGACCATTGGGGTATTTTTCGACGGCACCGGCAATAATGCGGATAATACCGCCGCCAGCCTTGATGCCTGCTCCGGAGAGCATTTTGGGATGAACAATGCCGATGCTCAATCAGCTTATTTCCAGTGCGTTCAGCTAAAAAGCGGACACAGCGGCTTCGCTGCAGGTAGTCATCTCGGATATTACACCAATGTGCACTGGCTCAATATTCTGTATAACCAAAAACTCACTGCCGATACGGGATACGGCCAGCGCGCAATTTATATCGAGGGGATTGGTACGGAAAGCGGGGAAGGCGACAGTACTTACGGGATGGGCACCGGCAGGGGTAACACCGGCGTGGTGAGGAAAACCGATAAGGCAGTCGCTATGCTGGTTGCTGCTATCAACGGTTATCTGGATAACCTGCCTGACGCCAGTTCCTGTATTATCAAAGAATTGCAGTTTGATATTTTCGGGTTCAGCCGGGGAGCTGCTGCGGCACGGCATTTTGCTAACCGGGTTTTCAGTCAGGAGCAGGCGATTATCGCTGCTATCAAGTCCGGTCTGGGAAGTATTGAGTTCTCAGGTACGCCCGGCGGTAAAACCCGTTTTCTGGGGATATTTGATACGGTGGCTGGCATCGGTACGCCGGTCAACGGGTTCAATCCGCACAGCGCCGATACGGGCGAGGTGAATATTGTGCTGCGTCCGGGGGTGGCAGAGAAGGTATTTCATATCACCGCACAGCACGAGTGCCGGTTCAACTTTGCATTGAACAGCGTGAAGCCTGCGTGGCCGGAACTGGCTTTGCCAGGTGCGCACTCTGACATTGGTGGCGGTTACAACCCTGACGAGTACGAAGCCTATTTCATTACCCGTCCGCAGTTTGAAACCGTGCCCTTTTCCACACCCGATTCGAAAACGCGAGTTTATCAGCAGGCCTGTGAGCAGCTCAGTGCGATGGATACCTGGCCAGCGATTGGCCCTTTATTGCAGGCATTGGAGATCAACATTGATACCTGGCACGACGAGCGGATGCCAGCCGATCGCTACGGCATGCCGCAAAAACGCAGCGGGGCGGCAGCGGTCATTGAGCGCCCGACGCGCAACGACTGGTCGAGGGTGGTGCTGCGGGTAATGATCGATGCTGCGCAGGATGCAGGCGTGGTATTCGATCCTATATTACCTAAAGACGATAATCTGTCACTGCGAGCTGATCTGAACAGCCTGTGTGAAAAAGCAATTGTGATGGGCCGCGCGGTAAGGAATGGGGCATCTGCTCCCGGATTCACTAGTCGGGAAATCGAAATGCTGGCGGAGAAATATATCCATTGTTCAGCCAACTGGAACAGCGTGGTCAGAGACGGTGAGGGGATGATAGCTGGGGCAGTCAAACCGGCGAAGCTGGTAACCTTTACTAACCGTCCTGACGAAAGCTGGCAGAGAACGGTATACAATATGGATGGAAATAAAATATGAAAATAATCCGTTTGGCAGGGTTTCTTCCGGTACTGCTGCTGGCGGCGTGCCACAGTCACAGTGCTGGCAAGCCCGAGGCTTCTGTCCAAAACGATGTGCCCACCGAGTGGAAGTTTAATTTTTTCACGCCCAAGGCGCTACCCGCACTGGTAACGTTTGTCGCTATCCTTGATGCTAACGGAACTGATTACCGGTTTAATACTCTGGACAGCACCCCGGACCTGGATAAAGTCATCGGTAATTGGAATGATAGCGATCGAGCACCCGGAGGGCACTGGAATCACATTAAACATCCCCCTAGGCATATTCTTTTTTGCTGGGACTCGGTGATTGATAAAAGAGTATATGAAACTCGCCTGACCTTGTCTGACGCCGTTGTGGAGAAGATGCGCAATCCCAGCGTGTATAAGGATTATCAGGGTAATATCGGGTATTACGACAACATACAAATTGGTCTGGCTCCAGGAGGTAAGGTTGCAGTCTGGCTACGAGGTATCGGTAGTCAGCCTAATTATCGCGTGACGCCATCAGTCTTAAAGACCGTGTCCGGGGATAAATTAGAGCTTTGCAAAGGGATAACACGGTTTTCTAACGGCTATGAATATGGGGAAAATACTGAGAGTTTTATCAAAGGGAAAACCTATCCCTACGGCAATTGGTAGCAGACATTGTTCCTAATCCGTTTGGCGGGACTTCTTCCGGTACTGGTGCTGATGGCGTGCCACGGTGCGGGCCAGCCCCAGGAGGTTTCTGTCCAAAACGATGTGCCCACCGAGTGGAGATTTAATTTTTTCACGCCCAATGCACTACCCGCACGGGTAACGTTTGTCGCTATCCTTGATGCTAACGGAACTGATTACCGGTTTAATACGCTGGATAGCACCCCGGACCTGGATAAAGTCATCGGTAATTGGAATGATAGCGATCGAGCACCCGGAGGGCACTGGAACCACGTTAAACATCCCCCTAGGCATATTCTTTTTTGCTGGGACTCCGTGATTGATAAAAGAGTATATGAAACTAGCCTGACCCTGTCTGACGCCGTTGTGGATAAAATGCGCAAACCCAGCGTGTATAAGGATTATCAGGGTAATATCCGCTATTACGACAACATACAAATTGGTCTGGCTCCGGAAGGTAAGATTGCAGTCTGGCTACGAGGTATCGGTAGTCAGCCTAATTATCGCGTGACGCCATCAGTCTTAAAGACTGTGTCCGGGGATAAATTAGAGCTTTGTAAAAGGATAACTAAACACCCCAATGGGTATAAATATTACGGAGATACTCCTGAATTTATCAAAGGGAAAACCTATCCCTACGGTAATTGGTAGCAGACATTGTTCCTAACTCGTCTGGCGGGGCTTCTTCCGGTACTGGTGTTGATGGCGTGCCACGGTGCGGGCCAGCCCGAGGCTTCTGTCCAAAACGATGTGCCCACCGAGTGGAGATTTAATTTTTTCACGCCCAATGCACTACCCGCACGGGTAACGTTTGTCGCTATCCTTGATGCTAACGGAACTGATTACCGGTTTAATACGCTGGATAGCACCCCGGACCTGGATAAAGTCATCGGTAATTGGAATGATAGCGATCGAGCACCCGGAGGGCACTGGAACCACGTTAAACATCCCCCTAGGCATATTCTTTTTTGCTGGGACTCCGTGATTGATAAAAGAGTATATGAAACTAGCCTGACCCTGTCTGACGCCGTTGTGGATAAAATGCGCAAACCCAGCGTGTATAAGGATTATCAGGGTAATATCCGCTATTACGACAACATACAAATTGGTCTGGCTCCGGAAGGTAAGATTGCAGTCTGGCTACGAGGTATCGGTAGTCAGCCTAATTATCGCGTGACGCCATCAGTCTTAAAGACTGTGTCCGGGGATAAATTAGAGCTTTGTAAAAGGATAACTAAACACCCCAATGGGTATAAATATTACGGAGATACTCCTGAATTTATCAAAGGGAAAACCTATCCCTACGGTAATTGGTAGCAGACATTGTTCCTAACTCGTCTGGCGGGGCTTCTTCCGGTACTGGTGTTGATGGCGTGCCACGGTGCGGGCCAGCCCGAGGCTTCTGTCCAAAACGATGAACCAACCGAGTGGAAATTTAATTTTTTCACGCTTCACGCGCTGCCTGAATGGTGACTTTGTCTCTATCCATTGTTCCAATAATTTCGTGTATCACGTGTTATGTTGAAAAGGCCGCTGCGAAAATATGTCACACAGCGGTCTCTTTAGCATAACAAGGACTGGAGGAAATCTTACGTGAAGATCTTGAAGCTCTATCTGGCTTGACCGAGAAAGCTATGTTTGGTGGCTTTTGGCTTCTTGATGGCAAGCTTATCTTTGCGGCTCGTGATGATGGGATGCTGGTCAGGCTTGGAAAAGGTCGAGGCAGTTGGGCATTCGAACAACCAGATATTGTTACAATGATTTCGCGAGGTCGCAAAATCCAGGGATGGGTGCGAGCAGGATCGTCAACTTTTTGGGCGTAATGTACTACGCCGGAAACTGGTAGACTCAGCTCTCGATTTTGTTCGATCCTTGCCGGCCAACTGCAAATGAAGAACAAGCTTTGTCGGTTGTATCAGCGGATTGCCTTGGATGAGTTTTGTACTGAAAAGTCAGGTAAGAGCATGGGGTTGGTTGGCCAAGTGAATTTTTGACTATGACCAATGAAGACCAATGACAGTACCAGATAGCCAGATTCCACGTATCGTTATCTTTGTCAAGGCTCAATAGGAATGTCTATACGCTGGCTCATTAGAAATGTCTATGGTTCAGTGTTCTTATCCAGAACGGCGTGAGATATTCCAGTTTCTCCATCAGGTGAGAGATGGCGATGGTGCTAGGCTTCCTGTTAGATATCGGCGTCCACGGACTGCCAGACGCGGCAATTTTCCACCACCACTTGGTGAAATCTCTAGGGTTATTCATTACACGCTTCCTCTTACTGATACTGCCATAGCTCATGAGATTTGGAGTTGGGGGGAACTATCGGCAAAATACTGATTAGCCTGGATAGTGTTGAACATTAATATTCTGAAATTTGTATTTCTTCGTCGTCTCTGGGAAAGTCCTTTCGGGGGGGACGGACATTACAACTTTGGTGCAACAACACTGGTGCGCATAATGTGTGACTCGTTATGTTGAAAAGGCCGTTGCGAAAAATTTTACTCGCAACGGCCTTTTTAGCAAAACGTCATTATACGAACCAACATTATTTCTTCGCTATTTAATACCGAAGTTATCACCTGCAGTATCAGTTCTGATAATCAATTGCCATGAAATATCTTTATTGGAACTATGTTGGTGATGATTTTGAGGTGGGAAAGGATCACTTTTATTACTTGTAATTTCTTTTCCACATACAGTACAGCGATAAATCCCTGAAACAGGTACCTCTTTTCCTGGTCCGTATGTGGATTTCCAGCGTTTATTGTCACCTGAAACTAGTGTTAGATGTTTTTTTGTCTCATTTGTATAGGCTGCCATTTCCTTCTCCTTGGGTTAAGATGTTTCATCAGTAAAAAACCTTACCTAAATTGATGTTTTGAAATGCTCATAGATATTAGTAGCAATTAGAGAGCTAATTACACCGAAAATTATCACAGTGAAGGAGGATATAGTCAGTGAAATTATTGGGTGTAGCTTAACAAAGTCTATCCATCTGTAATATAATGTTTTTTTAATGCTTTTTAGTTCTAGCTTAATATTTTCAGTCAAATTAATAGGAACTTTGGCACTAGCTAACGTATGTTCGCACTCTCTACATATAATCGGTTTGTTGCATGACTCAATAAGATCTGATTTTATTCCGTTCATATCAAACAAACATCCTTTGGTTTCATCATGAGTAAACCCAGGAGTTTCTTCATAGTTGGGGATTCTCCTCCCTGACCTCAGATAAACCAATGAGTATGCATATAAAATTCTGTAAATTACATTTTCCAAAGGGATGTTATCATAAAGTAGGTAATCTTTAACCTCATGAAAAGTAAATGCAATTTTATTGCCGCCAAGCCTGCGTGAATACCAGTTGTTTTCTAGTGGAACATTTGTTAGCACTACTAAAAAATCAGAAGAATCCAACTCAGGAACTTGCTGATTTATTAACTCATCAGAATATGCCCAATAATAATCAATATCTGATTCGCAATTTAAATTATGAATGTCAATACTGGATATTTCGAATAGTTCAGAATTCCAATGCTTTACTTTTTTTATATCAAACCTTGCTGGAATATACCCCAATGTGGCTAATTTTATTTTAACCTTTTCCATCGTCCTATCCTTGTTCACTTTGCCTGATAGTTACTCATGCCCTTTAATGATCTGGTCACGGGCGACCTCATTAACGCTTAAAAGATGGTCATTTATAACATGGAGTTCTTGAATGCGGGCAGTATTCCGATATTTAGCCATGCCCTCAAGAGCGTTTTTCGCATCGTTAACATTCTGATAGTACGTGGCTTTTTCGGGGTCATGGAACCACTTTTTTTCATACTCGTTATAGCAGATTGCGATTTGATCCCCTCTGGCGATGATGTACGCCAAAAACCTACCAACCATTACGACCTCTGCCATTTTGGGGTGAATAATGACTACACAGTGGTTCCGGGTTCTGTGACACCCGGATTTTAGTATGATAGGCCATAGTAATGTTATGGGCAACTCTGGGTCAAAACAGTTTTGCTGTTGAACGTTCGGAGTGAAAACAGAAATTACGAATAGGAACAACTGCTCATCATAGATATGCATCAGTATTGTGCATAACTCTGGCCGGACTGAAACAGAACTACCGGTGCCTACAAGCCTGCTGCATGCCAGAAGAGGCACGAAAAGAAACTATAGGGGCATAATAGCCTGTTTGAAAATGGGTCATGCGCACCTGAGGTCGTACTTACACTTCCTCTTTTAGATGACAGCATCAAGCTGATCAGCAATTCGCATGATTTTTGACCAATCTGAGTCACTATAACGGTGTCCTTCAATCTCAAAGGAGGTTTTGGCATTGTTCATAGCAGATTCTTCGATTGAACGACGGCTTACGGAGCGGGAACCGGCATTCAAACCACGAATGTACACAGTGACCTTGTCAGAAGAGCTGCCTCGTGCTGGCCGGGTACTCATTTTGTCTCTCCAGATAGCAGAGGTTAAAGATATGACGATCAGTATATACTTTGGCCAAGCAAGTTGGTAGCTGCAACAGTCACCTTGACAAAAATGCAGGGGTGATGGGCTAGGCCACGGATAATCGATTATTTCTGAAACAGATTGATGAAGTCAGGTACAATATACCATCATCTATGATAAACCATACTTATAACGTGCTTTAATAGAAACTGCTTCACTATTTTTTCGCTGAATGGATAAGGAATATCATGTATCTGAGTACCTTAGAAATCAACGGCTTTAAATGCTTCGATAAAAGTTTCTCAATCGAATTCAATGATGGTCTAAATGTTTTGGTTGGTGAGAATGGAGCTGGTAAAACAGGCATTATTAGTGCTATCCGTCAACTCTTCACTGATTCAGAGTCGGGAAAACGTTCTATCCGGGACAGGGATTTCTATCGCGGCTTTTCTCATGGCGCAATGACGTCTGAAAGTATTCATATCGAGGCAACGTTCTCCGAACTGAATCAGAATGAAACTACAGCCTTTATTGACTGGTGCGGACAGGAACCTGAGGCCAAACTTACCTTTACAGCAACGAATCGCGAATCACGTGGACATTACCGGTACCAGATTTGGGGAGGACGCCAGCGCATTAAACCCGTAGACTTCGAGGTCCTCGATCTTATCCATTGCATCTATCTGCCTCCATTACGAGATGCGGAAATCAAGCTCCGTGAGGGAAGGCAATCTAGGTTGGCACGCCTTCTAAAGGTATTGTGCCGTCAGGAGCTTGAGGAGTGTAAGAAGGCTGGGACAGCTCATCCACTCGAACAGCGCGTAGGGGAATTCAATCAAGAATTGTCCGAGAGTGAAGATTTTGCCATCAAGCAGGCCAACCAACGGATCGGGGACAATCTCAAGGAAGCGCTTGGCATGCATTTGTCCCAAGGTACACTCATCCAATTTTCAGAGGTTAACTTTTCTAAGATCGTTGAAGGTCTCCGGTTATTGTATTACCCCGATCTTTCAGGTGCTGATGCAACACAATTCCGTTCATTAGAGGAGAATAGCCTCGGTTACAACAATATGTTGTATATTGCATCTATTTTGGCTGAACTGATCATTGATGTGGATGATGATACAGGTGAGAAGACTTACCTTCGCCTGTTGCTAATCGAAGAGCCAGAGGCTCATCTGCACCCACAGTTACAAATCCGCTTGCTCAGGCATCTAAGGACGGTTGCAGAGACTAGGGGAATTCAGGTGATTATTACCACTCATTCGACAGTTATCTCATCAGCAGTATCTGTTGACAGTATCATTCATCTTTCACGAGTTGATCAGCCTGTCGCAGTCCCTTTACATCAATGTGGATTACCTGAAGCAAGCCGCCGTTTTATTGACCGATGGCTGGATGTGACTAAGTCGAATTTGCTTTTCTCGAGGGGAGTCATTCTGGTTGAAGGTATTGCTGAGGCAATTGTTGTTCCTGAACTGGCTCGCATCGTGCTACAAGCTTGTGGTAAAGGGCGTGATTCCCTAGATGATTATGGGGTTTCAGTGATCAACTTAAACGGGATCTACTTTAACCATTTCATGCAACTTTTTTGTAATGTTGAAGGGGGACAGCAGGGGACGAATATTCCAGTCCGATGTGCAGGGCTGACTGACAATGATCCTCCTAAAGCCATTGAGAAGATTGTGGATGAGGTAGGAAAGGAAAAAGCGGTGCCTTACCTTCCGCATGCTGATGGCTTTCAAGAGGGGAACAATCCTGCTCTGAGATTGATTCCACTTATTGCGCAGTCGCAACATGGTCGACTGTACGCAGGGAAGTACAAAACCTTCGAATACGACATTGCACTTGAAGGTAATAATCTGAGCAAAATGTTTAAGGTTATAGCTAATAATTGGCCTACAAAAGGGGGACAAGTAGAAGCAACCTTGGAGGCTGCTGCAGAGCTGGACTTCTCCGAAATGCCGAATTTTGATAAAGCCAATTATGCCTGGCAACTTCTCCAACGTATAGATTCTGATGAGATGGGCAAGGGACTATATGCCCAAGTTTTGGCCGATGTCTTAAGGGAGGATCTGGGGGACTTTGTAGTACCCGAGTACATTTGCGAGGCTATCCTATGGGCTTGTAACATCCAACCTGAGATTGTCACATGATGATTCTGACCGAGGAGCAACAGGCCTACATTAACACCCCACTCAATGAAAATGTGTATCTGAGGGCTTGTCCTGGAAGTGGTAAAACGGAGGTTGTTGCTGCTCGGATAACTCAGGCAATACGAAATTGGAAACAATTCCCGTCTGGCATTGCTGTATTAACATTCAGTAATAGTGCCACAGATGAGTTGAAGGAACGGTTGGTTGAATATCTTGGCGAGCCAGTCTCACACCCTCACTGCGTCTCAACATTCGACAGTTTCTTGTTTACGCATATAGTAGCAAAGATCGCCAGCCAGATAACAGGTTATCAAGGAAAGGATGGGGATTTCCGTATTCGGCTATTAGATAGAGCAGCTGATATCTTTCGCACTAGAACAAAAATCTGTGAAAGGAAAATATCCGCTTGTAGGTATGACTACGATCTGGACAGTAATAGTTTCGTGTTCTCAACTGGTGAACTGACAGATGCTGTATTCAACGCAGCTGTATTGAGCGATGAGAACAAACAAGATTTAATTGATACCAAAAAAAGGCTTTGGAGAAGTGGATTTGCAACCTACAGAGATATAGACATGCTCGCCCTAATGGCGCTTAGAGACGAGGCGTTCGTGGAGTACTTTGCCAGGATAGTACGCCGGTTTCCAGTGGTGGTCGTGGATGAATGTCAGGACCTCTCCGCCGAACAGTTAGCTATTATTAGGGGGCTAGATCGTTTTGGTATGCGATTTCATTTTGTTGGCGATCTTAATCAATCCATTTATGGCTTCAGAAAGGCAGATCCAGCCCGTGTGCAGAAACTATTGAATGATTTGAATTTCAGGGAGCTATCGTTGACCGCCAACTGGCGCAGTAGTCAGACCATTGTTAATCTGTGCAGTGATTTATTAAACATTCGAAGAGGGGACGGTAACCCAGAAATTGAACCGCTTAAGCCTAAGCTCATTCAATATCAGAAATGTCCTTCTGAACTGATGCAACGAATCACTGAACTTACCAAAGGCTATGAAAATGTTGTGGTTGTCGCCCGTGGTCACCGCACTCTCCAGCGTTTAACACGCGGTAGGGTATTAAATCCAGTTGAAGAGTTAGCCATGTCGTGTGTGTCGGTAGAAAGTAATAATCTAGAGGCAGTGAGAAATGCCATTAATACGTTCGCCCGGTGGCTTGCGTCAAAGTTAGCGCTAGAAGTTGTACCGATGAGTCTTCACCGGCCCATCGAAATTGATTCAACATTGGTTTGGCGGCAGTTCATTTTCAATTGCCTGAAGTTTCTCAGTACTTGTGGTGCCTCAGATGTTGAATTGACTTGGAAGCAATGGGCTGCCTTAACCAAACAAGGCATACGTCAGTTGTCTTGCCAACCCTTCATGTTGGCAGAAATCGCACAGAAGTTGGCGGATTTGAACGAAGTTAATTTAATAGCACCCAAAGGTCTAGGGGCTGAAAAATTATCCACTCGCTTAACATGTGTAGAACAACAGCCCGTAGTATCGCATCGTTATGCAACTATCCACCAAGTAAAGGGGGAAACACATGATGCGACAGTGCTCATATCTTCCCTCAAATCAGGTAAGCAGTCTCACTGGAAAGATTGGCTTAATGACCCACTCGAGGAGGCAGCGCGTTTCGCCTATGTAGCAAGTTCTCGACCTCGACATCTGCTTATATGGGGAGTTAAAGCACTTAAACCGAAGGAACATAAAAGATTGATTGAACTTGGGTTTGAAATTTTATGATTTATAATTCCAAACCATCGTATAATGAAGATCGTAGACGCTGAGTTTAAATCGCATCTGAAATCACCGGAGGTAAATGAGGATGGCGACACTGAAAAAAATGATGGCTGAACGCTCACTAGAGAGTCGTGCTCGCATCCAGACACGTACGGCTGAGATCCGCCGAGAAATCACCTTGGCGAGACAGTGCGAAGAAATAAACGTGCCACAAATACAGCTTTTGACAGTTCTGGGCGTAAAGTAGCCATCAATTTTTAAGATTTAGAAAGTCGAAAATGACTCAAAACTGTCAACGCTGAGCATTATGTAACTGCGACATTTAACTTCTATGGGCTGAGCGTTGTGGTAGACTTTTGTCAGACTTTAATAACAGGATGAGTAAAGTTATGCTCCGATATGAGTTGACGCCAAATAATGCGGGGTTTGTTCTATGGGGCGATTCTGAAGCCCTGGGCGAATTGTACGAATTAATACATTATATCGTGGATGAAAGTCCTCTGGTCAGAGTTAAAGATGGCTTTATGCTATCTCTGGCTTATGATATTCGTAAAGCACGGGAGGGTTGCTGTCGGGTCGAGCAATATCAGCATGAACATCACGATACGTATAAACTTTATGGCGTTGAGATTTTGTGGCCACTGGTATTACTTCAGTCAGCAATCCTCAGAAACTCAATGGGTTATATTCAGATGGATAAAAATCAGCTATCCGTCATGTATGCCTTTGAATATCTTTTGGAAACGGCTTTAAAAGAGTTAAGCCAGACAACTTATGATGACATCATAAAAATAGCCAAATCTGCGTCGGGATCTGATTTTAATTTCATTGAGGATAACATTGACAGTAGGTGCTGCTATTTTATTAACTTGCCTCCTGAGCGAAGAAAAAAGCAATTGGTAAACATTCTGCATTCCTTTGACGCCTTATGGGGTAAATATGCCAGTGAAAAGCAGGACATAAAAATGCTGAGTGAGATGAACAGTACAGAATGGCTCTGGCCGGACGATATCATCTGGTGAGCAGCAAAAATATTAGAGCCATCCTGTCGGTGTCAACGGGGCTTTTTACCAAAGATATCCTCTGAGCGTGTCTGTAACTGTTTCAGTGCCTCAAGCATGTCATCTTGATCTAGTGAACGCTGAGATTTTTTCCCCGCAATTTTGGGGCGTCGCCGGGAAGGTCCATCTCCCGCAGGAACGGATTGTGAACGGGTATTATCCCGCTTACTCTGCACCAGGCTGATGAATTCCAGCGTTCGGCCAAGGCGTTTGTTATCAACAATCGCACCCTGATCGATTTCTGAAAGCCGGTCGTAGGTGGAGTAGGGAAGTGCAGAGCCATTCAGACGCAGTTCTTTAGTATCATCAGGATAATGATAAACCTCAATGTACTTACCAATTGCGCGACGACTGAACTCACTATCCTCGATCAGATATAGCATTTTATCGTACTGTAATGTCAGTGATTTGGATACCCTACGGCCTTCACGAACAGAAAAAATGAGGTTCAGATCTTCATCATGTTCAACTGCACGATGTACATCAAAGTCATGTCGCGGTACTTTGCCAAAACGGCGGTTATAGTCGGTCATATACGCTTCAGCAAAGTCATTTGCCTCGTCCATCGAACAGATATTCTTGAGCCGTAATTCCTTGACGAGTCGATCCTGAAGCGTCAAGTGTGCACGCTCAACACGGCCTTTGGCTTCACTGGTATTTGCACAGAGAGTCTGGATATTTAGCTCGTGCATAGCCCGACCAAACTGAGTGTGGCCGTCGCCGCCGGTGGCGTTCTTGTTATTAACACGAAAAATCCCGGCCTTGTCACTGTATAACGTTAGTGGTTTGCCGTGTTTTTCGATATAGCTTCGGGTTGCCTCGAAATAGCTGAAGGTGGATTCCGATTTTACGAACCGCAACTCCATGATTTTACTCGTTGCATCATCCACATACACCAGCGCGGTGCATTTCGGCCCGCGTCCTTCAAACCAGTCATGGTCACAGCCGTCAATCTGAATCAGCTCGCCAGTGCAGGGTCGCCGGTATCTGGGCTGATGAATTTTCGGAGGACGCATTTTTCTGGGAACCCATAAACCAGCGTTGATCATCAGCCTTCGAACAGTCTCTTTCCCCAAGACCAGCCCGTGAATTTCTTCGAGTTTTTCTCGCGCCAGCGTTGGCCCAAAATCAGGGTAGTTTTTCCTTATGATCTCCAATGCCTGATCAGTAAACCCCTTGGGAAGTAAGCGATTGCCAGGATTTCCTCGGCTACGATTGTTTATGCCAAGCGGACCGTGTTCACGGTAGCGTTTAAGTAATCGACTACAGTGACGGGGCGTGATCCCGAGATGCTCAGCGGCTCGGCCAGGCGTGAGCCAGCGGTCAATGACATCCTGTAGAGTTTTGATGCGATTAATCTCTTTCACAGTAAACAGTCCTGAGCTTCCTGCACTCATGGCCATTTCTCCAGGCAGTTTCTTTTTTTACCCCCACAGTAAAAAGAAAATTAACCCCCGAAAGACAACCATAGCGCAGACATTTGGATTGAGCCAGAATTAGACATTAGCATTGAGCCTCTACAATCTTGGTGCGCATAATGTATATTATGTTAAATTGAATTGGCGATTACGCACCGGGTTATCCAGCTATGTTTATCACACCTCACCTTCACGCTTTGTCTGCTTGGTTTTCTAGAAGTTGGTTCATGAGTGGCGATTATTCGAGTTGATACACAGTCGGCTTCAATCCTCGATCTGTGTTCCTTGATGAAAACGCATTTGCCAATGGCATCCGCTCTCTTGTGACGATTGCAACCAGATCGAAGTACGCTCGGCATGGCGAACAATACTGCCATCCGCATCACGTTGAAAACTTTTATACCTCAACAATACGGCTCCATCGGCAATCTTCACCAGTTTGAACTCTTCGGCAAAGATCTCTGGCTGGCCGCTTTCCAACTTTAGCGCCGCAATAGTTTGCTGTCTGTCATAGTGCAACCCGGAACAGCCGATCTCTTCAAAATCGTCATGCAGCAATTCTCCGACGAGATTGGTATCGTTGCGCGTTGCCGACTGATGGAGTTGAACCTCTAGTGATTGGATCACAGGCAAAAGCTGTGCAATATCGTTCAAAACGCCCTCCTTTTTTGATCGCGCTACGTGAAATCTGAGAACTAATGGCTATCATTACCCACCAGATTTCACCTAGCTGCGCCGAATTGACTAGCAACTCGACGCAGATTTGGTTACTAAAGGATTACGCGTTGAGCAATTTTTCAGCCGTCTCTTTCACGCTTGCCAGCAGGATTTTTACGTCCTCCAGGCAAACCGTTGGGTTCAGCAGCGTTAGCTTCAGACAGGTTACGCCATCTGCTTCCGTTACCCCAACGTTGGCGCTACCTGATGCCAACAGAACATCGCCGATACGCTGGTTCAACAGCGCGATAAACGCGCGATCGTCGCTTTTCGGGCAGAATCGGAACAGTACGCTTGCCAACTGTGGCTGCATAACCAGTTCCAGATGCGGTTGTGCAGAGATATACTCAGCTACTTTCTGTGACAACGTAACGCCGTTGTCAATGATTTCGGCGTACTGCTTTTTACCCAACGCTTCAAGGCCCATCCACAGTTTCAGAGCATCAAAACGACGTGTGGTTTGCAGTGATTTTGACACCAGATTCGGTACGCCCTGCTCTTCGTCAAAATCAGAGTTCAGGTACGCCGCCTGATAACGCATCAGCTCGTAATGGCGTGCGTCTTTTAGCAGGAATGCACCACAGCTGATGGTCTGGAAGAACTGCTTGTGGAAATCCAGTGTCACGGAGTCAGCGGATTCCAGGCCGTTCAGGTAGTGGCGATACTTCTCAGAAAGCAGCAGCGCTCCGCCCCATGCGGCATCAACGTGAACCCAGATATTTTCCTGTGCGGCCAGCGCGGTGATTTCCTCTAACGGATCAATCGCACCTGCATCGGTGGTACCGGCGGTGGCCACAATCGCCATCACCTGCTCACCGTTGGCTTTTGCCTGCGCCAGTTTGGTTTTCAGGTCAGCGATATCCATACGCGAGAGCGCATCGGTTTTCACCTGAGTGACTGACTGGTAGCCCAGCCCCATCAACGCCATGTTTTTTTGCACGGAGAAGTGTGCGCTTTCGGAGCAGAACACTTTGATTTTGCTCAGATCACCCGTTAAACCATGCTGCTGAACGGAGTGCCCCTGACGCGCGAAGAAAGCATCACGCGCCAGCATCAGCCCCATAAGGTTACTCTGGGTGCCGCCACTGGTGAACACGCCGGCATCACCGGCGCTGTATCCTATCTGCTCACGCAGCCACTCGATGAGTTTGATCTCAATGATGGTGGCTGACGGGCTTTGATCCCAGGAGTCCATACTCTGGTTAGTGGCGTTGATCAGCACCTCTGCTGCCTGGCTAATCACCAGGCTCGGGCAGTGCAGATGCGCCACGCATTGTGCGTGATGTACAGAGAGGCTGTCCTTGAGGAAATACTCAACTGCGCGCTCAATGGCGGCCTGGTTACCCAGGCCCTGTGAGGTAAAGTTCAACTGGATGCGCTCGCGCAACTGGTCGACGGTTTTCCCCTGATACATTTCTGGCTGCTTTAACCATTCGATAACGGCTTTGCTGCTCTGCTCAATGGCATCCTGATAGGCGGCGATACTTTGCGCCGAACCGGAGAGAATTGGGTTGTTATCAGACACGATCGTTAACTCCGATTAAACCGGCTCCATGCCAGTGGCCAGCAAGGCGTTTTCAAATTTATCGAGGAAAATTTCCAGCTCAGCGTCGGTGATCAGCAGTGATGGCAACAGGCGCAGTACACAACCATGACGGCCGCCACGCTCCAGAATCAGACCGGATTCGAAGCATTTTTTCTGCAGCAATGCCGAAAGTTCACCATCCGCCGGGTAGCATCCCATGTGATCCTGTGCTTCGTTAGGCTTCACGATCTCAATGCCGATCATCAGGCCCAGGCCGCGTACGTGACCGATAACCGGATAACGTTTTTGCAGTTCGGCCAGTTTGCCTTTCAGCCACTCGCCCTGGGCGGCAACTTTATCCGCAATGGCGTTGTCTTTAAGGTGCTTAAGCGTGGTCAGGCCGGTGGCCATTGCCAGCTGGTTACCGCGGAATGTTCCGGTATGGTGGCCTGGCGCCCATGCATCAAACTGTTTTTTGATGCCCAGTACGGCCAACGGCAAACCGCCACCGACAGCTTTAGACATAACGATGATGTCTGGCTCGATACCTGCGTGTTCAAATGCGAACAGCTTACCGGTGCGTGCGAAACCAGCCTGGACTTCGTCGATGATCAGCAGAATGCCATGCTCCTGCGTGACTTTACGGATGCGCTGCAGCCACTCGGCCGGAGCCGGGTTCACACCGCCCTCGCCCTGCACCGCTTCGAGGATCACCGCCGCTGGTTTGCGTACGCCGCTTTCCACGTCGTTGATCAAGTTATCGAAGTAGTACGTCAGCGCTTTAACGCCTGCGTCGCCACCGATACCCAGCGGGCAGCGGTACTGATTCGGATAAGGCATAAACTGCACTTCCGGCATCATGTTGCTGACGGCTTCTTTTGGTGACAGGTTACCGGTTACGGAGAGCGCGCCGTGCGTCATACCATGGTAGCCGCCGGAGAAACTGATGATGCTTGAACGGCCCGTTACTTTTTTGGCCAGTTTGAGCGCGGCTTCAACCGCATCAGCGCCAGACGGACCGGTGAATTGCAGGCAATACTCTTTGCCCTGGCTCGGTAATAAAGAGAGTAAATAAGAGGAAAATTCATCTTTCAGAGGTGTGGTAAGGTCCAGCGTATGTAACGGTAAGCCGCTGCTGATGACACTTTGAATGCTTTGAAGCACGTCAGGATGATTATGACCCAACGCCAGAGTCCCGGCGCCTGCAAGACAATCAAGATATTGATTATTTTCAACATCAGTAATCCAAACGCCCTGCGCTTTGGCAATTGCCAATGGCAGTTTTCGTGGATAGCTTCTGACGTTAGACTCAAACTCGGCCTGTCTTGCTAAAAAGGTATCATTGCTTTGTGGTAATGAACTAGCACTTAAAGTATCAATACGGACTTTATCCGTCATCATATCACTCCCACAACCTCGGGTATTATTAACGCCGGGTTGAGTAAAAGGTTAAGGGGATTGCCTGTAAAAACGCGGCCAATATATATTATTTTAATGGTGTACTCAATCATTTGTTTTAGCATGCAACAGCCCCTTTAAAGCCTAGTTATAACAATGACTTACATTTCTCGATGCATTAATTTTTGTTACCAATGTCGCGCAAAGCGTTACGAATGTCCAGATTGGATACAACGTCATGAAAACCATCGTTTTGATATGGTTTTATTCTTTTGTTACACGATTTTACCGTTAAGAATGTTAGGTTCTGGTCTGTAAGGCATTCTTTTTCACTGATTTATTGCCAAATAAAATAAAAATGTCGATCCATTAAGATAAATCACTTACTATGGCGCGCTTATTTTTACTATCCGTAAATAAATAATTAATGCGCATCACACCGGTAACGCGTAAGAGGCAATACACGTTATCGACAACAGGAGGCTTTCCTGGGTTGTCATCAGAAATGTTCGCGGGCGGACATTTCGTAAGGCGAAGCGTGCTTCCCTTATGCCGAGAATGAAAATTTTCTTGCCATTTTTTATGGCGCCCTGATATGAGATTGTTATGACACGCATTTATCCACAATTCGTCGTTGCCAAGTTTGGCGGCACCAGCGTTGCTGACTTTGACTCGATGAATCGCAGTGCCGGTATTGTTCTTGCTGATGACCACGTCCGGCTGGTCGTTTTGTCTGCCTCCGCAGGGGTCACAAATCTATTGGTCGAACTTTCTGAAGGGCTGGAAAGTCGTGATCGTATGGATAAAATTGATACCCTTCGCACTATCCAGTACAACATTATTTCCCGCCTGAAAGCGCCGCTGGTCATCAGCAAAGAAATCGATCAACTCCTTGAAAATATTGCCCGTCTTGCCGAGACGGCATTGGCAACGTCTTCCACGGCGCTGAGTGATGAACTGGTCAGCCATGGCGAGCTGATGTCGAGCCTGTTATTTGCTGAAGTGCTTCGTGAACGTGAGGCGCAAGCAGAATGGTTTGATGCCCGTAAAGTCATTCGAACCAACAACCTTTACGGTTGCGCCGAACCCAATATCAGCCTGGTGGAAGATCAGGCAGAAGCCCATCTGCGGCCGCGTATTGAGCAGGCAATTGTTATCACTCAGGGTTTTATCGGCCGTGATGACGCCGGGCATACCACCACGCTGGGCCGGGGCGGAAGCGACTACACCGCCTCCCTGCTTGGGGAAGCATTGCAGGCCGCACGTGTCGATATCTGGACTGATGTGGCCGGGATCTACACCACCGATCCGCGCATTGTGGCGCAGGCCCAGCGTATCGACCACATCTCCTTTTCCGAAGCCAGCGACATGGCTGCTTTTGGTGCGAAAGTGCTCCATCCGGCGACCCTGTTACCCGCGATGCGGAAAAATATCCCGGTCTTTGTGGGCTCCAGCAAAAATACCGCTGCCGGTGGAACGCTGGTTCGCCGCGAGACAGAGGATCCGCCAATTTATCGCGCCATTGCCGTTCGCCGCAAACAGACGTTGCTGAGATTGCACAGCCTGCATGCGCAACCAGCATACCTATTCTTTGCCGAAATGTTCGCGATTCTGGCAGCACATCAGGTTGATGTGGATCTGGTTACTACCTCCGAGAACTGTATAGCGCTAGCCCTGAATTCCACGGGATCTACTTCAGGAGAAGATCACACCCTGACCACCGCGTTGCTTACAGCACTCTCTTCTCATTGCAGGGTCGAGATTGAAACCGGGCTGGCCTTGGTCACGGTAATTGGCAATCAACTCCATCGTGGCGCGGGCGTATGCCGGGATACATTTGTGGATCTGGATGAGTATGCCGTGCGCATGATTTTCCATGGCGCATCCAATGATAATCTTTGCTTCCTGCTGCCAAGCGACGTTGCTGATGGTGCGGTTATTGCGCTACACCGTAGGTTATTTGAGTAAGTTAAATCGGGGCGTTTGCGCGCCCTGAAACGCGCCTATGACGCCATAAATATCCGGACAAAACGCTCAACCGGCCATTTCTTGATGTCGGATACCTGCCCATCCCCGATCTCTATAAGCCGGAGCTGACCCTATTCCATTTAATTTACGGCACCGTGAGATCATATATTACAACAACTCGACCAGTTCAAACTCTTCTGCAACAAGCTCCATTGTGTCGCAGTAACTCCCTTCTCTTTGGAAGAACTGTTTATGCCCTTGCCTCCAGTACCTGAGGCTGAGATCTCCCTCGCCTTCTTTTTTCGCAAGTTCGTCTGTCACATCACAGAAACGAATTATCCGCATAGCGATCGTCCTAATGACACAGACTGGATCACCTTTGCCATTTAGGATAATGCTGTAGCCGCCGATCGTTGGTGATTCTTCTTCATTTTTGAAAGATGAAAGCGAACAGCAGGTTGCGGTTTTTACCCCTTTAATAACCAGGTCTGCCAGCTCGTCTGCCATTTCGGCGGAATCGCCAAATGGCCATGCAATGGCCCCTGGATACCTTATCTTTATGATGGTCACTATTAAATCCTTTTTGATACATGAAAGTATCATATGTACAAAATACGATTTCTGATACCTAATTGTCCGTTTTTTGCTCGTTATTCCGCTCTTTGCCGCCGAAAGCATACAAGCCAAGCCGCCAGCAAAATGGCTGTTATCGCGATGCCTGTGGCAACGTAACCGATGTTTTCCAATCCCCATTGGGGGATCACCAGGCCACCGATAATGGCGCCAAGGCCCGTACCGGCATTGGCAGCAGAGACGTTCAACGTTCCGGCTAGCGCCTGAGCGTGTGAAGCGGACTTCATCACCCTTACCTGACAGATTGGAAACAGTGCAGTATAGGCGATACCCCAAAGCGCAAGAGCCAACCATAACAGAATGAGCGAGTCTGCCGCTGGCACGCTGGCCATCATGCCTATGCCCAGCAATAACGAGAATATGGCGGTAGCGCCCAGTGGGCTGCGGTCCACAAAGCGCCCGCCAAGCCAGTTACCGACCAGGCCGATAGCGCCGAAGCCCATGAGCCACCAACCGACTTGTGCCGGAGCCACACCGGCGATGCGCTCAAGCATGTCGGCTAGATAAGTGTAAGCCGTAAACATTGCGGTGAACACAACGACCGATAACACAACGTTACCGACAAAATACGGGTCTTTGAGGATGCGTGTCTGCTCTGCCAGTCTCAACCGTTCGGGGCGTGCCAGGGTCGGCATGAAGATCGCCAGGGCCAATGTCATAACCAGCGACAGCCCTGCCAGTATCCAGAAGGTGCCACGCCAGCCGATGAGGTCCGACGCTAGCGTACCCAGTGGAATGCCAAACAGTAAGGCGGCTGAGATCCCCAGATACACCTGAGATACTGCTCGACCGGCACGATGCGGCCCGGCAATCTGTCCGGCCGTCTCGCTGGCCGTCCCCCAGAACACGGGCAGCACCAGCGCTGGAATGAACCTGGCAATCGCAAGCACACAAACGTTCGGAGCGATTGCGGCCAGAGCGTTTGAGAGGCTAAAGATCATCAGAATCGCGATAAACAGGCGCTTACGTTCAATGTGAGACAACAGCGCAGTCAGCACAGGGCCGAACAGCATGACCGTGAAGGCGAACAGGGTAACGAACTGGCCGGCAGCCGAAATTGAAATATCCAAGTCGCGTGCCAGTGCTGGCAATAGTCCGACGATCAGGTATTCGGTCGTGACGATGACGAAAGCCGCCACCGCAAGAATGACGATGGAAAGGCGGCTACGACTCGCCGAAATGGCGGTACCCGGTACGGTAATACAAGACATCAAAAAGGCTCCTACATGGGGATTTTCTGTTGCCCTTAGTATATTTAAGAAATATATTCTTATTATTGATATATTTTACCGGTATTAATGAATTTAATTCCTCAATTGGCGAGAGCAGCATGATCCCATCGGAAAGACTTAAGGGTATCGAAACCTTTGTGGCGACGGCCGATGCAGGCAGTTTCACGGCAGCAGCAGAGCAATTGCACCTGACCAGCTCTGCCGTCAGCAAAAGTGTGGCGCGCCTTGAAGAACGTCTCGGGACCCGGCTGTTCGAGCGCACCACCCGCCGCTTGGCTCTGACGGATGCAGGGGCAGCGTTCTACCGCACTTGCGTACGAGTACTGGTCGACTTGGAAGAAGCTGAAGCCGTGCTCGCCGCACAGCACAGCGAACCAGTGGGTCGTCTGCGGCTAGATGCTCCGGCGACATTTGGCCGCCTTCGGGTTTGGCCGCTGCTGCTCCAGTTCTCGCAGCAGCACCCGCACTTACGCCCGCATGTCTCTTTGACCGATCGCTTCGTTGATTTGCTTGAAGAAGCCATTGACGTGGCGGTGCGTATCGGTGGGCCGGATCATTGGCCTAGCTCAGTTGGCCATCGCTACCTGGGCTGTGAACGCCTCATTTTCTGCGCCTCGCCCGATTACCTGGCTCGCAATGGCACACCGACATCATCCGCCGAACTGTCTCGCCATGATGCCGTGCTCTATGGCAAGGCCGATGGAACCACAGGCCCGTGGCTGATCGCGCATGATGCAGGAATGATTGAGCGGCGCACGATGGAAGGCCGCATTATTGTCGGCAACGGCGAGGCTCAGGTTGCCGCGGTCAAGGCTGGATGCGGCATCGCACAGTTGGCAACGTGGCTGGTCTGCGATGAGATTGCACGTGGTGAATTGGTGCAAATCCTACCGGAACTGACAACTGATGGCCTGCCGCTCAATCTGGTGTGGCCCATTGGGCGACAACTGCAGCCAAAAGTGGATGCCATACTGGAGCTGCTCGCTGCCGAATTGCAGATCGACTAGCAATCCAAGCCCTTCACGCTCACCACGCCGTGGTGAATTGCCGGTTACCTTGTATGCGAACAAACAGCATCCCACCAGCGAACATAGTCAAAATCTGCGATGCCACCAGCACCGAAAAGCCTGATGAGACGGTGCCAAACGACATCATCACCAACCCCATCAGCAAGGGAATAAATGCCGAAAAGATATTACCCACACCGTTGATCAGTCCATAAGCAGAACCAACGCTTTCTGCTTTGGCATGGTGCTGGATCAAGGTGGGAATTGCTGCACCTTGAGCTCCCCAACAAGCATTGGCCGATAACAGGAACACGGCCAGCCAGCCACTTTGCGAGCTCAGCATAACCCCTAGCATGCAGATAGCCGTTGCCGCACCACCAAAGGCAAAAATCAATGGCATCTGTTGTGGTCTGACACGATCCAGGATCACCCCGCCAAGATACTTGGAGAAGATACTGATAATAAAGGGTAGCGATGCAAGCCAGCCCATTTGGTTGATGGAAAAGCCACGTTCATTGGTCAGGTAAGCGGGCAGCCAGGAACTGGAACCCCAAAGATAACTAAGCGTGGCTATCTCAACCAGCATGATCCAGCCGAGCATTGGCGTTTTCCAAGCCAGAATGAAGGTTTGGCAGACACGTTGCATCATGGGTTCACTGCTGCGTTGCACCACTCCGGTTGTTCTAGGATGGATAAACACACGTACCAAAAGCAAGCCGACCAGGAGATTGATAAACGCCAGGACATGAAAAGAAAGGGCCCAACCGAGATGACTCATCAGAAAAGTCACCAGCGGAAAACCAATCACCAAGCCTAAAGATACGCCTAATGCCGACACCGCATTGGGCTTTCCCCGCTCATTGGCGGCGAAATGGTCACTGATGTACATGGTTTTCAGCGAGAAAAGTGGCCCTTCACTAATACCGAGGAAGGCCCGTACGACCAGTAAAATGATGAACGATCCGACCAACGGAGAAGCCGCGGTAAAGAGCGCCCAGAGAACCACACTGAGGGTCAAACCTTTACGATAACCGAATAGCGTTTCCAGAAACGGGGTCAACAACATGGCTGAAAGGCCATAACCTAGCAGAAAGGCGGTCATCAGCGTGCCTTGATAGGCGCGACTGTCTGCCAGGCCAAAGTGATGGAGAAATTCGGGGTTAACCAGCATGACGGAGATATTTACCCGGTCAGCATAAGCGATCACGATTAGCAGCAATGCCGCCACGACTCCCCACCAGCGTTGTTGTCTCATGCCCTTCCCCTTAAAAAATGTGTTTACCAAACGGTCTCTTTGATATTACCGCTGAATAAATTGTTTCAACATTGTTAACACATTGTTGCGCGCAGATCTATATCACAGCGACAAGAGAGTATTTAACGGGAAACACATCGGCCCATCGGTAAACGATGAGCCTGCTAGGGGGTTACAGACACAACGCCACAATCTCTTTATATAACGTCAGCGGTAATGTCACACCGAACTGCTCACTGTGCTGACGCGCCTTAAAACGCCGCTCCCCAGGAATACGGGCTCCTTGCTCTGCCATATCATTAAAAAGCCCTTCCGCTCTGGCGAAATGCTCTTCCTGATCCGCCCCCAGAAAACGCTCGGGATCCATCGCAATAATCAGTTCTCCGCCATACGGTGAAGAGCCTGTTGATTGGTCGTAAGCTAACGATTCTTTACTGGTCATATCACCAATCAACGGCCCGGCAATCAGCTCCACCATAGCTGCCAATGCTGAGCCCTTATGGCCGCCAAACGTCAACATTGCGCCTTGCAGTACGCTGGCAGCATCGGTGGAAGGTTTACCTTGACGATCGATTCCCCATCCTTCTGGCAGTGGCTTATTTGCCCGGCGATGCAGTTCAATCTCACCGCGTGCAGCTGCGCTGGTCGCCATATCAAACACAAACGGCGCTTGTCCCTGACGTGGCCAACCAAAGGCTATCGGGTTGGTGCCAAACAAGGGCTGACTTCCCCCGGCGGGCGTTACCCAGGCATGGCTTGGGGTGCAAGCCAACGCTACCAATCCCTGTTCGATAAGCGGCTCGATATCCGCCCACAGCGCAGAGAAGTGGACGCAATGATTGATCGCCAATGCGGCAATACCACAGTGACGAACCTTGGCGATAAAGGCAGGCAGCGCCGCTTGATAGGCAACCAACGAGAACGCACCATGCGCGTCTACGCGTAAAATCGCCGGAGCGCTGTCGGTGAACGTCGGTTCGGCATCTGCCATCACTTTGCTGGCATGCAGCGATCGAACACAGCCCAGTACACGATACAAACCATGGGAATGGCAGCCATCGCGTTCACCGGCGGCGACGTTCTTTGCCACCGCATCTGCATGTCTGGCGCTGAAACCATTACTGTGCAAGGCTCGGTACGCCAGTTGATAGGCCTCTGGCAACGTAAGATTAACGGTGTTGGTCATGGTCGTTTCCTCCTTTAGCATTACTCTTCCTCGTCCCCGACAAAATTTGCCTGAGGTAAACAGGTGTAAGCTCCCCAGTAATAAATCAGCAGCGCGATGGCCGCCACCAACAGGGTGTCCCACGGGTGACCAATCGCATTGATACCGCCAAAACTGCCGAGATAGGAAGCTACGATGATCAAGGCGTAGAAAGCGATCAGCCACAGCGAAGACCAAATCTGCTGCTTCAGGCTGACGGCGTGAGTCGGTACTTTGTTTTTAAAAAGAATATAGACAAAGAACATCAGAATTTGCAGGCCAAGCAGCCAGGAGACGGTGTTCCAGCCTGACCAGTACACGATCAATGCCGAAATGATGAATGACACCGGCCCTAACACGCTAAATCCCCAGACAAAGAACGGCCGCGGCAAATTCGGTGCATTACGGCGTAGCCCGGCGGCGGTAACCGGGGCAATGGCATAGCTAAGTACCAAGGCGGCGGAAACTACCCCGATCAGCTTCTCCCAGGAAGGGAAAGGCAACGTCCAGAAGATAGCCAACCCGAAAGTCAGCCACAGCGCCGGACGCGGGATCCCCGACTCACCATCGACGCGGGTAAAAATTTTGAAGAAAGTCCCCGCCCGCGCCCAACCATACACTACACGCGGCGTGGCATTCATATAGATATTGCCCGTGCCGCTCGGTGAAACGATCGCGTCGCTCACCACCAGAAAAGCCAACCACCCCATCCCCAACGTTACGGCAATATCGCGGTACGGCAGTGAAAAGTGCTTGCTGATATCCTGCCAGCCACCGCTCAGCATTTCGCTTGGAATACTGCCGAGGAAAGCCAGTTGCAGTAGCACATAGATAATGGTGGAAAGCACCACCGACAGGATCAGTGCGATCGGGATGGTTCGCTGCGGCTTTTGGACTTCGCTGGCCACCGAGATAATTGGCGTCAGCCCCAGATAGGCGAAGATGATCCCACCGGCTGAAATCGCCGCTTCCACCCCGGCGGAACCAAAGGGCGCAAAGCCTTGACTGTGCAGGTTTTCAGGTTTGAAGAAGGTAAACAGCACCACGATCACCAGCACCGGCACGATGAACTTGAGTATGCTGATCAGGTTATTGGATTTGGCAAACGTCTTCACGCTGTAGTAATTCAGCGTAAAGAACAGGCACAGCAAAATAAATTGCGTCAGCCAACCGATCAACGTGGGATCGCCCGAGCCAGGCTGGCTGAGCGCGGGGAACCAGGCTGCTGCATATTGCCGGGCGGCGACAACCTCGATCGAGATCAGGCTGGAGAACGCAATCAGTGTAATGAACCCCAACAGATAGCCCATCAGTTCCCCGTGGGAAAACACCGGGTAACGAATGATGCCACCGGCGCGAGGAAGTGCGGCACCCAGCTCGCAATAAACAATCCCCAGGAGCAGCACGGCGAACCCACCGATCAGCCACGAATAGATCCCCGCGGGCCCCGCGATAGAAGCAACATGGCTGGCGGCGAACAGCCAGCCAGAACCAAAAATCGCGCCCAGGCCGATAAATGTCAGATCGGTTAGCGTCAGCTGCTTTTTAAATTTTCCCTGTATGGTCATAGCATTACCTTTCGAATTATTTCATTGCCACAGGTGAATGGAGGGCTGCGCGGGTGTATTCACCGTTGACCAGGCGCAACAGGTTCAGTGGATTGCTGTCTTGCAGCGCGGGGGGCAATAGCGCTGCCGGGTAGTTTTGTAGGCAGACTGGGCGCAAAAACCGCTCGATAGCCAGCGTACCGACCGAGGTACCACGGGGATCGCTGGTCGCCGGATAAGGGCCGCCGTGCACCATGGCTTCGCAGACTTCCACGCCGGTCGGGTAGCCGTTAAACAGCACACGCCCCGCTTTGTGGATCAGTAATTGCGCCAACTCATTCGCCTCGCCAAGGTCTTCCTGTTCAGCCAGAAGCGTGGCGGTGAGTTGCCCTTGCAGGTTTTCCAGTGCGGCAAGCAGTTGCGCCCGGTCTGCGACTTCAACAACTATCGCCACGGGGCCAAAAACCTCTTCCTGCAACAGCGGATCTGCGTTAATCAACAAACTAATGTCGGCCTGATAGAGCTGAGCTACCGCAAGATGGGGTTGTTCTGCCCTGCTTCCGGCCAGATGCCGTAGCTGAGGATGTTGATCCCATCTCTGCAAGCCACTCAGATAATGATCCCGCGTACCGGCATTCAGCATGGTTTGAGGCGGGCAGGCATTAACCTGAGTTTGTAAATCGGCGATCAGCTGGCTGAAGGCCGCGCTGCGCTGGCCGATAATCAGCCCCGGTTTGGTGCAGAATTGGCCGCAACCGAGCGTGAAAGAGGCAACCAACTCTTTTGCAAGGTGCGCGCCACGCTGAGCCAACGCCTGTGGCAAGACCACCACCGGGTTGATGCTCGACATTTCGGCAAACACCGGGATGGGTTGTGGACGTTGCATCGCCAAATCAAATAATGCCCGGCCACCTTGCAATGAGCCGGTGAACCCTACCGCCTGGATCGCCGGATGTTGCACCAAATCTGCGCCGATGCTGCTGCCGAACACCATATTGAAGACACCCGCAGGCATCTGCTGTTTTTGCACCGCACGTTCAATAGCCTGCGCGGTCAATTCCGCTGTGATCATATGGCCACTATGTGCCTTGAACACCACGGGGCAACCGGCGGCCAGCGCGGCAGCGGTATCACCTCCGGCGGTAGAGAACGCCAGCGGGAAATTACTGGCACCAAATACCGCAACAGGACCGATGGCCACGCGATACTGGCGTAAATCGGGTCTTGGCAGCGGTGTGCGCTCTGGTAATGCGCAATCAATTCTCGCCCCGTGCACGCGGCCACTGCGTAGCAGTTCGGCAAACAGTCGCATCTGCCCGCTGGTTCTAGCGCGCTCACCAATCAGACGTGGAAGAGGCAGCGCGGTTTCTTGTGTGGCAAAGGCAAAAAATTCCTCCCCTAACGCATCCAGTTCATCGGCGATGGCGGCAAGAAAATCCGCTCGCTGCTCGGCACTGGTTTGGCAATAGGCGCTAAAGGCTCGGGCAGCAGCCTGTGCTGCGGCATCAACCTCTGCAATGCTGGCCTGATGGAAGCGATAACCTGTTGGCTGATTATTATCGGCCCGCAGGCTGATGAGTTCGGCGTTACCGCTAGCTATCCGCTGCCCGCCAATAAACTGTTTGCCGCTAAGGGCGTATGTGTTGTGAGTTGGCATTGGTTTCCCCTGTTCGATTACCTGTTATTGCCCGGCTAAATGCCGGGCCTCCATGAGAGATCACAGGCCGACATCTGGCAGAGTCGGACGGTTGGCCAGAGCGGTTTTGATAATCGTCGTCACCTCTTGCAGCGTTTCCCCCTGCAGTGCCAAACGCGGTGGACGGGTCACTGCGCTGCCACGGCCGACCAGTTCTTCACAGAGCTTGATGCACTGCACCAGGTCTGGGCGGGCATCCAGATGCAGCAACGGCATAAACCAGCTATACAGGGCCAGTGCTTCTTCGAAACGCTTTTGCTTCGCCAGCCGGAACAAGGTTTCCCCTTCGCGTGGGAACGCGTTGGACATACCAGAGATCCACCCCTCTGCGCCCACGGCGAGGCTTTCCAGCACCACGTCATCCAACCCAGCGAACAACACGAAACGATCGCCTACCGCATTGCGTAAATCGATAAAGCGGCGGGTATCGCCAGAAGAGTCTTTGAAACAGACGATGTTGTCGCAGTCGACCAACGTGGTGAGAATGTCAGGTGTGACATCGTTTTTATAAATCGGCGGATTGTTGTAGACCATGATCGGCAGATCGGTGGCGGTGGCCACGCTTCGGAAGTGCGCTGCGGTTTCGTGCGGTTTGGATGAGTAAACCAGCGCAGGCATCACCATCACACCGTCGATACCGGCTTTTTCCGCTTCGCGCGCCATATTCTGTGCAAAGGCGGTGGTGAATTCGGCAATCCCGGCGATCACCGGTATTTTGCCTTGTGCGGCGTCTTTCGCCACCTCGATCACCGCCAGTTTCTCCTGCATGGTCAGCGAGGTGTTTTCACCCACGGTGCCGCACACCACCAGGCCAGAGACACCGTCTTTGACCAGGTTTTTGATCACCGCATGGGTAGCATCAAGATCCAGAGAAAAATCGCTGCGAAATTGCGTACTGACTGCCGGAAATACCCCACTCCAGTTAATCGCTTTATTGCTCATCTTATGGGTCCCTTTTGCTTTGAAATGTTAAATGACGGTTAATTTTTGGTGAAATCCAATAACAGATTGACCGGTATTCTCGGCAGCGGCTTGACGGTTTTCACCGAATGCGAGGACGAAATTGGCATAATGAGGGGGAATTGCGCGCAGCGGAGCCTGTGACGCAGTTGCATCATAAAAGTCATAATTTCAGGTGATTAGGGAACTAATGTGGCGCGAAAATCGCGGGGGCTAGCACCGGTCATGGCCTTGAACTGGCGGCTGAAAGCGCTGTGATCGGTATAACCGCATTGCAATGCGATATCGGTAATCGGCATATCACCGGCCAGCAGTTTTGTGGCCTTCTCTAACCGGACTTTGTGGATCATCTGGCGCGGCGTCAGGTGGAAAATACGTTTACAGTAGCGCTCGATTTGCGCCACGGAAAGGCCGGTCAGCGCCCTCAACTCTTCCATCGCGATCGGCCTGCCGTAATGCTGGCGGATATAAACATCCAGCGCCGCCAATCGCTGATAGGCCGGGTGGTTAGCCTTCGCTTCCTGCAAATCATGTGAGATCCCGGCCATGCCGATAATCTTGCCCTGCTGGTCATACAGCGCCAGCTTTTGCGTCAGGCACCAGCCCGTTTCGCGGCCGCTGTATAAGTGCATTTCAAGCTGATCCTGGATTTGCACCCCTTGGTGTAACACCCGCAGATCTTGCTCGGTATAGCCTGAACCCAACTGGGTCGGGAAAACGTCTGCCGAGGTTTTACCCAACAGCGGCGTCACCGTTTTAAAACCACAGCGTTTGGCCAAGGTGAGATTGGCCAGCAGATAGCGGGCCTGCGCATCCTTGATAAAAAACACCACATTGGGAATGGCATTAAGCAACGGCGCAATCAATGCCAGCGAATTCAATACGCTATGTAACGAATGGGGACGCTGTTGCACCAAGCCATCACAGAACTGGGTGAGGTGTTCGACAGCAAAGCATTCTTGAGGTTGCTGCTCAACATTGCAGGGAGTGAGCGGAGGAGCCTGAAAGCTTGAGGTTAATCGCATAGCAATACCCTTTTCAGCAAGTGGCCATAATTGGCTGTTTTTAACTCACCTGGATCAGTATTAACTTTTCTGTAACTTATCAAGCGCGTTGTTTCCAATATGCGGATCACCGCATACTTTTGTCATGCCTTCGGCCGATTTCAGGCTGTCGAGCGAGATCTTGACGCTGAAAAATAATTAATATTATGATAAATAAATACTTTTTATTACCCCTTGAATGATGGGTTCGCTCAGGCAATTTGGCACTGTGCTGATTTCGGCATGGCCTTTGCCGAAACAGGTCAAGCCGCGAGGAGGGCTTTCGGTCAGTCTTAGGTAATTGGTAACAATTAATTAACCTTGAGAGACTCCGATGATACCTGCATCCCCCTTCATCACATTACGAGCGATCGATTCCCATACCGGCGGTGAACCCACCCGGCTGATTATCGACGGTTTTCCCGACCTGGGCAGCGGCAGTATGGCCGAGCGAAAGGCGCTTTTCGCACAACGCTATGATGACTGGCGCAGCGCCATCATTCTGGAACCCCGGGGCAACGATGTCCTGGTGGGGGCGTTACTGTGCCAGCCCTGCTCACCGCAAGCCGCAGCCGGGGTGATCTTTTTCAATAACGCCGGTTATCTGGGCATGTGCGGCCACGGCACGATTGGGCTAATCACATCCCTGGCTTACCTGGGGCGCATCAGCGCTGGCGAACACCTGATCGAAACCCCGGTTGGGACGGTGAACGCCACGCTACACGCTGATGGCAGCGTAACCATTGAGAATGTCCCCGCCTATCGCTACCGCCAGCAGGTAGCCGTGACCGTTGACGGCTATGGCGAGGTAACCGGCGATATCGCCTGGGGCGGCAACTGGTTCTTTCTCATCAGCAATCATCACCTGGCGATCGACACCCACAATCTGGAAGCGCTAACGGCCTTTAGCTGGGCGGTACGGCAGGCGCTCGAAAACACGGGGATCTACGGTGAAGACGGTGGGATCATCGATCATATTGAGCTTTTCGCCGCCGATGAACGGGCCGATAGCCGCAATTTCGTGTTATGCCCCGGCAAGGCTTACGATCGCTCGCCCTGCGGCACCGGGACCAGCGCCAAACTCGCTTGCCTGGCAGCAGACGGAAAACTGCAGCCAGGTGAAGTATGGCGACAGGCCAGCGTGATCGGCAGTGAATTCAGCGGATATTACCAGCCTAGTGAAGGCAACCGCGTGACGCCGTTCATTCGCGGGGAGGCTTTTATCTGCGCCGATAGCCAACTCTTGCTGGATGAACGTGACGCTTTCGCCTGGGGGATACGTTAATGGCAACCGCCGATGTGATTGTCATTGGCGCGGGCATTATCGGTGCTGCCTGCGCGTGGCAGCTAGCTCAACAAGGGTTACGAGTGTTACTGGTTGACGATCGCCGCCCTGGCGCTACCGCTGCGGGCATGGGCCATTTGGTTTGTATGGATGACAACCCAGCAGAGCTGGCACTGAGTGCCTATTCCCTGCATTTGTGGCGCCGCGTGCTGGACCGTATGCCGGATAACTGCGCCTGGCGCGGCTGCGGTACGCTGTGGTTGGCGGAAAAACCGCAAGAAATGGCGATTGCCGAAGTGAAGCAGCAGCGGATGGCAGCACTTGGGGTCAACAGTGAACTGGTGGACTCACAACAGGTCGCACAGCTTGAACCTATGTTGCGTAGCGGATTGGCCGGAGGATTGCGCGTGCCGGGGGATGGCATTATTTATGCCCCTAATGCTGCGCGCTGGTTGGTTGAAGATGCGGGGGATGCAGTACGGCGGGTTTACGGTGAAGTGGTCGCGTTGGAACAACAGGTAGTGATACTGGCCAACGGGGAGCGGCTTAGCGCTCCGGTGATAACGTTAGCCTGTGGATTACACGCCGACAAGCTGTTGCCAGCCCCGCTGCTCAGAGCGAAAAAAGGCCACCTGGCGATCACCGATCGTTACCCGCAACGGGTTCGGCACCAATTGGTTGAGTTGGGCTATGGGGCTAGTGCGCATGCCTCTGATGGGACCTCGGTGGCCTTTAACGTGCAGGCTCGGCCAACCGGTCAGTTGCTGATCGGTTCCTCACGCCAGTTTGATTCGCTCGATCCGGCAATCGACATGCCATTGCTCGCCACCATGCTTAAGCGTGCCGCAGAGTTCCTGCCTACATTGGCAACCATGAACCTCATCCGCTGCTGGGCGGGGTTTCGGGCAGCATCGGCGGATGGTTTACCCCTGTTAGGCCCCCACCCGGCTTATCCATGGCTGTGGTTGGCCCTCGGTCATGAAGGACTGGGCGTCACCACGGCAATGGGCAGCGCCGCATTGATCGCCGCACAAATCCAACAGCAGCGCACAGCAATTGATGACACCCCTTATCAAGCCACGCGTATGTTCACCACAGCCGAGGCCAACCAATGAAACTGATTGCTTTAACCATTGCCGGGCAGCCTTATCAGGTACAGGAAGGTATCACCGTGGCCGCCGCACTCAGCTTAAGCGGAGAGGATCATTGCCGGATCTCCGTCAGCCAGCAACCACGAGCGCCGTTTTGTGGCATGGGCGTGTGCCAGGAATGCCGAGTGATCATCAATGGCTTACAGCGGCTGGCCTGCCAAACCTTGTGCCAACCCGAGATGAGTATCGAAAGGAGCGGGCAGAAATGAACAATCTGCAATGCGAAGTGTTGATCATTGGGGCTGGCCCTGCCGGATTGGCGGCAGCACTGGCCGCAGGCGAAAGCCGGCAACGCATAATCATGATTGATGATAATCCTCGGCCTGGTGGGCAAATATGGCGTGATGGGCCAGCGGTCACCTTACCCGCGATCGCCCTACGCTATCGGCAAGCCGTTGACGTGTTGGATAACTTCACCCTGCTCAGTGCGACAAAAGTCGTGGCACAAAGCGGGCCGCAGCTACTCCTGTATGAAAATGCCCAGGGTTGCGGGACGATCGACTATCAGCGTTTAATCTTATGTTGCGGCGCGCGCGAGCTGTTACTGCCCTTCCCTGGCTGGACGCTGCCGGGCGTGACAGGGGCTGGCGGTTTACAGACGCAGATCAAAAATGGCTTATCGCTGCAAGGCGAGCGGATTGTCATTGCAGGCAGCGGACCGTTGCTACTGGCGGTTGCCGATAGCGTCACCAAAGCGGGTGGCAAGGTCATACTGCTGGCCGAACAAGCGCCGATGAAACGCCTGGCGAAATTCGCCAGCGGATTGTGGCATTGGCCAGCGAAAGTACGGCAGTCATTACGTTTAATTAACCGCCGCTATCGTCACAATAGCTATGTAGTGGAAGCGCTAGGCGAGCAGCGGCTGACCGCAGTTCGCGTCCAACAAGGGGATCAGCTTCGTACGATCGCCTGCGATCGACTTGCCTGTGGATTCTGGCTGGTGGCAAATATCGAATTTGCCATGCTATTGGGGTGCAGAATAGAGAATGCGGCCATTGCCGTTGATGCTTTACAACAAACCAGCGTGGCCAACCTGTATGCGGCGGGTGAATGTACCGGTGTGGGGGGAAGTGAACTGGCCTTGGCGGAAGGCGCGATTGCCGGGTATGCCGCCAGCGGTAACATCGAGCGAGCTAAGGCATTGCTGGCAAAACGTAACGTATGGCAGCGTTTTGCCGCCGCAGTCAGCCAGACCTTTGTGCTAAACCCAACGCTGAAAACCCTCGGCGCAGCCGACACCTTTCTGTGCCGCTGTGAGGATGTAACGCTGGGGGAGATTGACGCCGCAACGGGCTGGACAGCCGCCAAACTGCATAGCCGCTGCGGTATGGGGGCCTGCCAGGGGAAAATCTGTGCCACAGCGGCTCGACATCTGTTTGACTGGCCCATACCGCAGCCAAGAGTGCCTTTGACCCCGGCACGGCTTGAGACACTGGCTTTACTGGCCCCTCACCCCAACCCTCTCCCACAGGGAGAGGGAGCTGGTAAGGTGTCGTTTTCTGGTGTAGAGGTGATCTGCGATAGAGTTGATACAGAAGAGGAGTGTACTAAATAAATTGTGGCATTTTCGGTCCCCACCAAAGATTTCGTTACTCGCAAAATCCCATTTTGTGCTCCGGGCGTTGTATCAGCCTGGAGCACAGCTCTTTGCATCAAAAATGCAGACTTCAGAAACGCGGCCTGTTATTTATAGCCAACTGGTGTTTTTCCAACCCTGTTTTGCCATGCAGGCAGTAAATGCGGCTTTCCGGCTATTTATATTAACGTCCAAGGGATAGCTTTCAACGCCTAGTTTATTTTCATATTTATAACCACTGCTGTTACATCCATCGTCATCTTTATTGCATTTCAATGAAACCTGCTTTTCAACGCTTCTGGTAGCAACCTCATTTTTAACCGGGTACTGAGCTAATGACTCAGTTTCGCAAAGGTTATTCGCCTCTTGCAGGGTCATTGTTGGCGTACCTAACGGTTCCCATGTGGCAGCACAGCCTGAAAGAATAATGGCGGGAAAAACAGCAAATAGGCGTTTGTTCATAAAAGATTCTTTAGTTAAATTGAAGGAGCTATTTTGTTAGCAGAGGACGCTTGTAAACATAACTTACTGAGATCGAGACCTTTATCGGACAGGTTAGTCACGGCAACGGTGAAATCCTTGGTATAGAAGACATCATAGTGTAACGGATTTAAACGGTAGATTAACGGCCGTACTCCAACTCCTTGAGAGGGATCGATGCAGCAGGTCACGACAATAGGCCGGCGTCCGATCAATCTGCCCTAGCGGTATTGACTAAAATTCTAATAATAAGAGAATGATAGGATTGTGTTGGGGCTATCCCCTGTGAGTAATCAATAGAAGCCGGAGCGAATCATCGCCTGTTCTCATCGCTTTACCAAAGTTAAACAACTGGGCGTACTTCTTGCCGGTGTGCTTTTACTAGCCAGTTGCACCAACGAGCCTGCGAAATCCTTAGTCACTCCGTTGCCTTCGGTGGCAAAACAGCCACACCCGGATAAATCACGACAAAGCCAGGAACCGGTGCGCGGCGTTTGGCTGGCAACCGTTTCCCGCCTCGATTGGCCACCAGTGACATCGCTCAATGCCAGCAGCCCAGCCATCCGCATTCAACAACAGCAGGAAGCATTGCAAGGCAAGCTGGATAAACTGAAGACGCTGGGTATCAACACCGTTTTTTTCCAGGTTAAACCAGATGGCACTGCCCTCTGGGCATCAAAAATTTTGCCATGGTCAGATGTGCTGACGGGGAATATTGGCGACAACCCAGGCTATGATCCGCTGCAGTTTATGCTGGATGAAGCGCACAAGCGCGGTATGAAAGTCCATGCCTGGTTTAACCCCTACCGGGTGTCCGTTAACACCAAACCAGTAACCATTGATAAACTGAACCGCACATTGTCGCAGCAGCCAGCCAGCGTCTATGTACTACACCCCGACTGGATCCGCACCGCAGGCGACCGATTTGTGCTCGACCCAGGTATCCCGGAGGTCCGGGACTGGATCACCAGCATCGTGGCGGAGGTGGTTGCCAACTATGATATTGATGGCGTGCAGTTTGATGATTACTTCTATGCTGAGTCCCCTGCATCCGTGCTTAACGACAACCAGACCTTCAAAAAGTATGGTCAACATTTTGGCTCCAAAGCGGACTGGCGGCGAGACAATACTAAGCAATTGGTTGGGCAAGTTTCTCGTACTATCAAGAAGTTGAAACCCGACGTTGAATTTGGTGTCAGCCCTTCTGGCGTATGGCGTAACCACTCGCACGATGTGGCAGGTTCCAATACGCGAGGTGCAGCGGCATATGATGAATCTTATGCCGACACCCGTAGCTGGGTACAGCTTGGGCTGCTGGATTACATTGCCCCACAGCTGTATTGGCCCTTCGCGCGTGACGCGGCCCGTTATGATGTGCTCGCCAAATGGTGGGCGAATGTGGTGACCTCCACCAATACGCGTCTTTATATCGGTGTTGCACTGTATAAAGTTGGGATCCCGTCAAAGAACGAACCAGATTGGATGGTCAACGGTGGCGTACTGGAGCTACAAAAGCAGCTGGATTTGAACGAGTCCGTATCGCAAATTAAAGGCACGATCCTGTTCAGAGAGAACTATCTTAATCAGCCACAGACCCAGCAGGCCGTCAATTACCTGAAAAGCCGCTGGGGTAGTTGAGAGATTTAGGGGGCAATATGCCCCCTGAGCCAATTACTTCTGCAACGCTTCAAGAATGCGGTAAGCCGCCTCAACCCGCACAGGGTTAGGATAATTTTTGTTAGCCAGCATCACGATGCCGAGATCCTGTTGAGGAATGAAGGCCACGTAGCTGCCAAACCCGCCGGTCGAGCCGGTTTTATGTACCCAAGAGGCGCTCGATGGTGGCGCTGGCGGAGTGATTTTTGTGACGCTCAACGCTGCCAGTGCGTTTTTATTATCGCTACCCTCGACCACGGTTTTCTCTTTAACCGGCCAGTTCAGCATTTCCCAACCCAGGCCTTGATACATATCACCGGCATGCCAGTAGCGCGACTGGGCAAGCGTAATCCCCTTCTGCAGCGAGCCATCCTTCACGTTGGCAGGCGCCATGTTGGCCTGCACCCAGCTTGCCATATCCTCTATCGATGACTTCACGCCATAGGCTTCGGCATCAAACATGCCCGGAGAAACGCGAACCGCCTTCCCATCGCGATAGCCCCAGGCGTAGTGCTTATCTTCCTGCTGTGGCACGTTTATCCAGGTTTGCGATAACTTCAACGGTTGGAATACGCGTTTGGACATCGCCTGTTCAAAACTCATGCCTGACGGTTTGACCATCAGTGCGCCAAACAGACCAATACTGGCGTTCGAGTAAAGGCGCTTGGTGCCCGGAGCCCACTGCGGTTGCCAGGTTTGATAGTAATTCTGCAGCGATGCTTCATCAGTAACATTGTCCGGTATCTGCAGCGGTAAGCCACCGGCGGCATAGGTTGCCAGGTGCAGCAAAGTGATCCCTTGCCATTGCTTGCCCGACAGCGCTGGCCAGTACTTGCTCGCCGGATCGCCAAGGTTGATTTCACCGCGAGCAATGGCATCACCGCCCAGCACTCCTGTGAACGTTTTACTGACCGAACCTAGCTCGAATAAGGTCTGCTGCGTGACGGGTTGCTTGCCGGCAACGTCTGCCAATCCCCAGGTGAAGTAGTAAGGTTGGCCCTGATAAATCACCGCCACCGCCATGCCGGGAATGCCCTGCTCTTTGATCAATGGCGCAACGGTGCGATTCACAATGTCGGCTATTTGTTTTTCCGTTTGCGGTGCGGCAAACACTGAACATGAGGTGGCGAGCAACAGCACACAGGATAGGGATTTCTTCAACATTGCTATTTTCCATCATTGAGGGCTAAAGGTTCTATCAGACGCGCTTAGTTTGTAGAACTTGATGATCGGCGGCAAACGGTAAAATTTAGCATCTGTTGAAAGTTTTTCTATTGGCTTGGATGATAACCATTGGCGTTAAATCAATCTCAATGAATGCAAACGTATCACAAAAGCCAACCAATTTAAGGTATTAGCAATTGATGTGCGTCATTTAATAGCGCTATCATCAAGCCTTGTATCTAGCGGATGACGGCAAATGCTCAGAAAAGATGATGTGAAACCTCGCGCCTACAAACAGGTGGATGTATTTACCACTTCGCCATTGCAGGGTAATCCCTTGGCGGTGATCCTGGAAGCAGAGGGCTTGAATGAAATGCAGATGCTTTCACTAGCTCGCTGGACCAATCTTTCGGAAACGACGTTTGTTTTCAAACCGACTAATCCGCTAGCCGATTATCAGGTGCGCATTTTTACCCCCGAAAAAGAGCTACCCTTTGCCGGACACCCGACATTGGGTACGGCCCATGCATTACTGGAGGCTGGGCTGGTGACCAAACAGCCGGGTGTGGTGATGCAAGAATGCGGGGTTGGTCTGGTTGCGGTTAATATCTTATCTGAAGGAACGCTGGCGTTTGCCGCACCTGCGGTAACGCTTCGAACGCTTACTGCTGAGGAAAGAGAACAGCTAATGGCCGCCTTTCTGCCTGCGGTTATTGAAGCCGATACGATGCCGGTGATTGCCGACATGGGCATTCGCTGGCTGATGGTACGTATGCCAAGCGCTCAATCTTGCCTAACGATGACGCCGAATCAAGCCATGATTAAGAAGCTACAAACTGATCATCATGTTGATGGCGTGGTGATTTATGGTGCCTATTCATCGGGTGAGCCAGCAGATTATGAAATGCGAGCGTTTCTGGTTGAATGGGACAAGTTGGTTGAGGACCCTGTGACTGGCAGTGCCAATGCGTGCCTGGCCCGTTTGTTGAAGGCCAATAACTTCCCCGACGGTGGCTCGACGGCACAGGGGTATCAGGTTCGTCAAGGCACCCAACTACATCGCGATGGCCGTGTTAGCGTTCGTTTTATTGACGGTGAGCCTTGGGTTGGTGGGCAGAGTTGCACGCTGATTAATGGTCAGTTGCACATTTAGCTGTGGCGATAATTCACGGAGTATCGGCATCGTGACCGGGTGCGCTTTCCCGGTCTTAATGATTGATGATGACGAATCACAACAGCTTAAGTAAATGTGTTGCGATCCCCCATCGGAGAGTGACGCATTTATCCCCAGCCAGGTCTAAAACAGAGTAGCTCGCGTTCGGTTGAGCATAACGGGGAAAATTGTCGATTCTTCCCTCTTTGAGCAAGGCCAGAACGCCCTGGCTGACTTGGCCATGAGATACAATGCATATTGTCTGGTGTGGAGCTACTGCTTGTTGGTTGTGCAAAAAATTGATAACTCGCTGAGAAGCCTGCGTCAGCGACTCGCCGCCAGGGGGACAAAACTGCGCATCTCGTGCAAATAGCGACTCTGCTTCATTGGGATAGTCAGATTGTATTTGCTCCCGCGTCATCCCTTCATAGTGACCGAATGCCTGCTCTTTCAGCGCGGGTTCCGCAACCAACGGGCAGAGAAAACGGTCCGCTAGTGCCTGACCCATATGCCAGGCACGACCAAGAGGAGATGAGTAGACACAGTCTGTAGGGTAAGCAGCGTCTGTTAATGCTGCCAGTAAAGCTGATGTCTCGAGCACACCTCGTTTAGTCAACGGACTATCCATATGCCCCTGGATAATACCGCGCTGATTCCATTCCGTTTGCGCATGTCGTACAAGTATCACTTTCATCAAAAATTACCGTTGCTCCATCAGGCTAACGGCCAGATTCGCCAGCCAGCTGAAAATTCGCTATTATCCACATCCACTCTCCATCCGGCAGCCTGATGTCTACGATTTTCGATACTTTTATTGCCCCACCGTGCCATGACGAGATAGAGATCCTCTATCAGGACGATCACCTGGTGCTGATCAATAAGCCCGCCGGTCTGCTCAGCCTCTCGGGGAAGAATCCGCAAAATCTCGATTCGGTACATCATCGGCTGGTAAAGATATTCCCCGGCTGTACTCTGGTTCACCGCCTTGATTTCGGTACTTCCGGGCTGATGGTGGTTGCACGCAATAAGGCTATCAACGCCGCCCTCTGCCAGCAGTTCAGCCAGCGCACCGTGACCAAAGTTTACAGCGCACTGCTCTGCGGGCATCTGCTCGACAGCAACGGGGTGATAGACGCTGCGATTGCCAAAGACCCGGCGCTGTTCCCGCTGATGTCGATTTGCTCAATCCACGGCAAGCCCGCTCGCTCCCGCTATCGTGTTGTTGGACGCTTTTATCGCGAGTTGGAAGACGGGACGTTATTGCCTTTGACGCGTGTAGAACTAACCCCGGAGACTGGGCGCACCCATCAACTACGCATTCACTGCCAGCAACTGGGCCACCCTATTTTGGGCTGCGATCTATATGGCGGTCTCCTGATACCTGGCACCGAACGGACACCGCGGCTGATGCTGCATGCCAGTGAGTTGCATTTTGTTCATCCTATTAGCGAAGAGTTGATCAAAGCCGGTAATGCCTGCCCGTTCTGAAAGTGAAGGTATCTGTCACGGTGTCACCTGACGTTCTTGTTTGTCGGTTAGTGTGATTTATTTCTCCAAATATTCAGTACGATAACCTTATGCAAATCTATAAATAGCAATTGGTTTAATTAATGTTTCATTCCAGCTTGTAGAATAGAGGCTAACCAAATACATAAGGATTATTCTTCACATGAAAAAATCAATAATTGCTACCACTATTTTAATTGGTGTTTTTTTAAGCGGTTGCGCTGTGCAAAATGATAAAACACAGTTTCAAGGCCTGGGTTTGACATATCAGTCTGATGTCAAAAAACTGGATAATGGGGACTATCTCACTGAGGTAGAAGCAGCTCCTGCTGCAGGTCGTATACAGGGAGCCATTGGCACTGCAACTAAAAAGGCTTCTGATTTTTGTAGGGTACAAAATAAATCCATGAGTGAAGTCAAAACTGATATTGATACACACTTACTTGTTAATGGCGTTGCTCGCCTGACGTTCAAATGCGTTTAAATATCCCCAAGTTTTATTACTTTGCATAAAACTGAGAGGGCTGTTGTGAAATATGCTCTCTCTGTGCATATTCTTACGGTGACTAGATAGCAATATAGTTATCCCCTAAAAACGGCCCTTTCCCTGTTAGAGATCTTCCGATATTCACCTATTAATACCAATCCCTCCATTCTTCATTAAGGGCTAAGCTTGAGCTATTAGTAACGTCCGCTCCTGGCACTGAGTGGACGGTCAGATCTTATACAACCCAAGGCAGAAAGTGTCAGATTAAGTATAAAACCCCCTCTTTCCTCCTAGAATTCACAGCGGGTAAACACACGCTAATCGAGATCTTGGCCAACCACCATTCTGTGGCCATCGGGTGTTCCTACGGTAAATTCACGCATGCCATGCGGTTTATCAACGGGTGGAGCCAGTATGATCGCCCTCTTGCTGACAAACTCTTCATAAAGTGTCTGGGCATCATCGACATACAGATAAGCAAAATAGTTGTGATCGCCGGTGTCAGAGGGTGGCATTGCATCCGGCGAATGACCTAACATGATACGCACGCATCCCCTGGTGGCGAGTTGCCACCCCATCCCCTCCGGCCATGCCAGGTCAAATCCCAGGACATCGCAAAAATAAGCAGCACTTTTCTTGAGATCGCGAACTGCAATCACAAACGAACTGGACTTAAAGCTGGCAGCAGGTTTAGTCATCATGTAGTTCCACTTCTAGATTTTGTAGAACCAGAGCGTAGCACAGGTTAGAGGATCTGCTTTGCCTGACTAGGCTAGGAATCACCCTCCCCACTCTGGTACATTTGATGCCTTCACGCGGGGTGCTTTTCTACCAAACAACGGGATTCAGAATGTCAGAGAGTAAGCAAATTCATATAGCTGCGGCCGTCATAACCGATCGGGCTGGTCGGGTCCTTCTGGTCAGAAAACGCAACACGGAGTGGTTTATGCAACCGGGTGGAAAAATTGAATCCGGTGAGCGGCCAGAGGTGGCACTTGCACGTGAATTGAAAGAGGAACTGAATGCCTCCTTCAACCCTGATGAGATGATCCCACTAGGGCGGTTTACGGATCTCGCAGCCAATGAGCCTGGACATATGCTGATTGCTGACATGTTCAGAGTCAGCACTGAAGAGACCCACTTTCTGCCCGCTGCAGAAATCGAAGAAGTGATATGGTTTGAACCTTCTAGCAACCAGCCGGTGCAACTGGCCCCGCTTACCAAAAATCATATTCTTTCTATGCTGGAACGTTAACAGGTCATTGGTAGTATCGACCCCTTCACCATAACAACACATTAGAAAAGGATAATTTCTTGCATTCGATTACCCTGCCATTCTCCACCGAGCGCCTGCGGCTACGCCGTTTTACCCCTGACGATCTCCACGCCTATGCGGCTTACCATCGCCTGCCTGAAGTCTACCGCTACTTGTATGCTCCACCGCCAGAGCAGGCACAAATGGAAAACCGGTTGGCAAAGGCCGTAGCCTCACGTTTCAGTGAAGATGGTGACACTTTTTATTGTGCCGTCACATTGCAGGACAGCGGCGAACTCATTGGTGAAGTGTTGCTTAAACTGGCCAGCAGCGCGGCGCTACAAGGAGAAATCGGTTATATCTTTAACCCGGTTTATGCCGGTAAAGGCTATGCGGCAGAAGCTGTACATTCGGTGCTGGAACGCGGCTTCACCGAAGTGGGTTTCCATCGCATTTTTGCCCGACTTGATGCAGCCAATCGCGGTTCTATCGGCGTTGTCGAACGTTTGGGCATGCGTAAAGAAGCACATTTACGACAGAACGATCGCTTTGATGGTCAATGGGGTGATGAACTGATTTATGCGTTACTGAAGCAAGAATGGCCACAAAACTAATGTCGAGGGGTTACGGCGGATTTTGCTAATGCCTGGGCCCTTTTATGCGAGGAAACGGTATGTGTTCCACTAAAAAAAGTATGATTATTGTGGGCGCGGGGATTATAGGGGCCTCAATCGCTTATCATTTGGCCAGCCGTGGAATAAAAGTGACCGTTATCGACCAAGCGCATCCAGCTTCTGGTGCCACCGGCAGCGCTTTTGGCTGGATCCACACCACTGTGAGTGACGATGCCCCGGATGCACTTCTTCGCCGAGCGTCGGCGGAAGACTGGCACAGGTTAGAAAAAGAAATCCCGGAGCTTTGTATACGTTGGGTTGGTGCGCTAAGTTACGGGGCCGATTCGCCTTGCGAACAAGATGAGTCGAAAATGCTTCAGCAGTCTGATATATCCCGGCTGGAGCCAGCGATGAATGCTCCACCTTCACGGGCGCATTATGCCGTTCAGGATGGCGCAATGGATCCGACAGAGGCCACCCGAACCCTGCTGGATAAGGCCTGCTGTCTTGGCGCAGAGTTGAAAACACAGACGCTCATCACCGGGTTTAGGAAAGAGGGAAATAGAATAATTGGCATCGAAACAGCGGAAGGCATAATAGACGCGGATTGTGTCATTCTGGCCTGCGGGACGGGTATAACTTCGTTGCTGAGCATGATAGGGATTTCGCTCCCGATCGTGGCTTCGCCAGCCATTCTCCTACGTTACCGCGTGACAAAACACGTTGTTAATACACTAATATCGGGCGATGACATTGAAGTTCGCCATACATTTAACGGGGATCTCCTGGCAGCCGAGGATTATCCGGTTACGGGTGATACTGAAGCAGTGGCGTCTGACACCCTCACGGCGATAAAAAGCAGGCTACAAGGAACGGCATCGGCCTATCTTCTCAAGCAGTCGGTAGGACAACGACCTGTACCGCAGGACGGACATCCTGTCATGGGGTTTATTGATGATATAACGGGCATTTACGTGGCGGTCATGCACCCTGGGGTAACCTGCGCGGCAACGGTCGGAAGGATGGTGAGTGAAGAACTGACCATCGGGAAAAACCCGGAAATTCCTGAAAGCTATCGACCTACCCGTTTAACGACTCATGGCTAAATTCAGATAACATCTGAAACTTTCATTATTTAAAACGATTAGGCATAACATTCGAGCGGGATGCTCTTTCTATCGTGCTTGGCCACTTAGCGCTAAACGAATATGATGTTCAATGAAGTCCGCCTTAAAGGCGCTATAGCGATGATTATCGTTTTCACTTGCTAGCAACGCAACACGTTTTACCTCGGCATACTGTTCTGCTGCTTTCTTGTTTTTTATCAAGTAATCACGGAATGCCAGATGCTTTACGATTTGCGTATCGCCTAAAGCGAAAGCATGGACTTGGTGACTACGTTGATCCCCGCCCTTGGTGAAATACCTGCGATTTGGGATACCATTTTCACCACGCGCAGTATATCCGGCTCGTTCCATTACAGTGTTTAAGCTATCCAACGCATTCAGACTCACAACCTCCAGCAATATATCTATGACTGGTTTTGCAGCCAAACCCGGTACCGACGTGCTGCCAACGTGGTGAATTCGCGAGATCACCTTGCCAAGAGTTATCTGCAACAGAGAGCTTTCTGTCTCTGGCATAGTGTAGAGTTTCAGTTAAGCCCTATAGCGAGGCTTTTACCTATTTAGCCAATCCTCTTTTATTCATCTCTTCAGCTAACATTAATGACCAATTATATTGGTTCTTCGTATCAACTATAAAATGCAATGCTCTCGCACAATGCAAGCTTGCTGAATCATGAACATGAACCATACCTATAGACGTTGGAACCAAATGCGTTTCAGGAACATAATAATGATATATGCTTGTTTGAGAAGGGTGAACCCACTCACTTAAAATATCATAAACCTGTTCAAAATGACTTTCCTTTTGTTTAGTTTGTTCCATTTCATCCTTATACAGATCACGCAGTGCATCCATTACATGCTCACTACCAGCAAGCATATTTTCAAATCGGTACTTTGTTTCTTCAGTAAACATGTAATCATTCGGGTCAAAGATTCCTTTCTTGATTTTCTTTTGCTCTGTCTCTTTAAATCTTGAACTATTGATATACTTCATTAGAACATTAAGGGCATTATCTACACTCTCTAATTCTCTTTGCTCGGTGAGAATCTTTTCTATCTTCTTGTTAAGAATGCGAGCAAAGGCATGCGTCTCTATCATCCCTCTACTTAACACACATGCTGATTGGATACGGCCTTTCTCAAGTAGCATCAAAGAATCATCGAAAATGTCTAATTGTCTGTTAACTAGGCAGTTAGCATAATTAATAAGGTAAAAACCCTTATCTGAAGGGTTAATGATACCGGCCTTTACGCCTGGAACATGCTCCAGCTTATTCCTTTCTATTTTTGCTTCTTTTATACTTTTTTTTATCATTTTTTTATACATTGTAATCTGCCTTTGTATTCACTTAGTAATCATCCCGGTTGTGCCATCATCTTAATCTTCTCTTATGATGACCATTCATCATTATACGAGGCTGAGTTGATTGAAAATATGTAACCTTTCCTTATCTAATGGTTGATAATAACAATGCGATAGCACTCATTCCAACAAATAGTCAAGTTCATCTTTAATAGGGATTACTTGCTCATAAAGTCTGTGATACGATCGGCCAATGGCACCCCTAAATTGAATTAGTTTAGGTGGGTTATTCCCTATATTTATAATGTGCTCTCGGGTTATTCCTGGGTAAGGATCAATAAATATTATTTCAGACAAGCCTAGTTGATAAGCTTTTTTAGCGCAGAGTTCACATGGGCTTGCTGTTGTGTAAAGCTTCCCCCCTATAATTCCTGAACCACCATATTTAGATAATTGAAGAAAGGCATTTTCTTCAGCATGTAGTGCTCTTGTATGAACCTGATTGCTTTTTTTGTCAATACTGTTATGAATATCTTTGAAGCAATAAGCTAAATTTTTTCCTAAAAATGCATTAGGAGTTCCATCAATCAACTTAAATTTTAACAGTCGTTCTTTTGCTTTCTCTCTAAATCTTTCGTTATTCCTCTCATATGAACTATATTTATTCGCATCAAAATCATCCATCACACCATCAAGAGAACGCATTGAGCAAGGAACCTGTCCCTTGGCTACATCATTCCAGCCTACAGATTTTAAAGAGTTATCGGTATCAGTTACGACAGCACCTACTTGTCTTGATATACATCCAGAATTTAATTTCACACTATATGCCACTTGCATTACCCTCTCCATTGCAGTTGGTGTGATAAGTCCGGGATGTTTCATTAAAGCAAAATACCAAGCTATTTGAGCTTTTAATATATTGTTGTTATCAAACTCATTTTTAGGATTGAATATATGGATATCTGATATTTCTATGCACTTCTTAATGTCTGGATTGGTAAGATGTTTATACTCTCCGTCACCTTCACCAGATTCAATGTCTTCAATCTTCTTTATTTGCTCTGACGAAAACTTGTGTAATTTTTGTAGATATTTTGTTCTATGATCATCAGGTGCATTAATGGAAATCAAATGAAATGCAGAGTATCTATCCTTAAAAAACTTAGCTTCATAAGGATTTCTAATGGCGTCAATCACTATAAATGCCTTTCCTTTTTTACTTTTCCTAATTAATTTAATGACGCGATTTATGGTTTCAGGTAGATGAAAAACAGATTTGGAATTAAAAGTATTTTTTTCATAGCCTACTTCCACCTTGCTCAATCGCCTTATGGATTTCCCTGCCGCTTGATATGTGGAAACATAAAGACTACTATCTATTCTATTCAATTCTTCTTTAAAATCTTTTGTGAACTTCCTAACCAAAGTTAATATACGTATAAATTTATTGATATCGCTATCATCAACGACTAAATCATTCTCATGATTTAATAAATCTTCTATTATTTTCATGAAGTTATTTTTAAGTGAATTTTTACTAAAAACTCCTTCAAGAATTATTTTGTCAACACTAGTTTTTGGCACTTCTTTTTCTGATGCATTAACTATGAATTCTGAAATATCTGCATCACTCATCCTTAACATATAAACAGATATCAAATCACTTACTTTTATCGAATAAAAGTTTTCCCAGTGATTATCTGTAAATTTTTTGACAATTTCATATCGATTAATATCTAGATTTCTATAAAAACCTGAAAGGTTATCAGATGTGGGAAAATTGGGTTTCTTCTCTTCGAGAATTTTCGCAGCTGTTGTACATCCAGAGCCAGTTCTGCCAGTTAGCCCAATTAGAATAAACTGTTCATTTTCAAGAAAGAGTTCACTAACGAATTTCTGTTCCTTCATAATCATCACTCACAATTGAAGATACAATATTTATATGATAATAAACGCTAATGTTATTAATTGACAAATACGTGGTTGAAAAAGTAAATATTAATGATATGGGAGAAATAAAAAATACTCCCGAGAGCATACCCTTCCGAAGCTAACGTAAATATCCGTAAGAAGATGGACTATAGACATACTGGTAAGCGCTTTCATCAGAAGGGGAGCCGCCCAAGCTTACTTAATCATTGATCTCAGTGGCGGTATAATTAAAATGGGTTAACCGCTCTAGCGACAAAGATCTTTTAGTGTGGAGGCAAGTCGGTTCTAAGGAAAATACTCGGACATTTCTATCGAGCCTTTACAGCCTTTCTAACTGCTAAGTTTCGTGCCCGCTTTTGGCACTATGCTGCCTATATATACACATAACTTGTAGGCAGATAAGCAGATTGTCCGTGATGATCGAGAGGCGAACTTTAGCTCTTCAAATACCAGCTTAGCTTTAATTTCTTAGTACATTGAGTAATTGTTTCTTTACTGACTTCACAGCTTTTTTTGCTCTATTACTGCCCGAAAAGGCCACACATTAGCCATAACCGTGTCGCATAGCGCTGAATCACACACGCTACCGCCCTCAGATCCCTGCACCCTGCACGCGGCTTCCAATCCTGCAATGTTACTAATGTATCAAGATTGCCATTAACGCATGGAAAATCAAGCATCAAGATTGAAAACAATGAGCTATGACAAATTTATTGTTTACGAAGGTTTCACAATCGCTCCATTCGCACGTGTTGCTTGGCCCGAAAACGAGTCCCTCCCCAGCCACCCGCTAGTCGGGGAAATCTTAAAACAGCTTGGGGTATCCCAACTGCCGTGGATTTTGGTGGTTGCGCTAGATATCATCCCCCACTCGTCCCAAACCACCGCAACTTGCGGGGCACGTTATAAGGAAGATAACGAATGAATGATGAAGTCTTCTGGCAACTCATTGATCAGGCCAGAACAGCAATGATTGAAGATCTAGCAGAGAATATGCAGGCGCTGGATAGCGCACTGCGTCAGCTTTCGCCAGAAGAGCTCATTGCATTTAAAAAGCGCTTCACGGAACTGCATAATCAAGCCTACAGATGGGATTTATGGGCTGCGGCCTACATCATGGGTGGTGGATGTTCTGATGATGGGTTTATGGATTTCAGAGACTGGCTGATTTCGCGTGGCCAAAGCGTGTATGAAGCCGCACTGATAAATCCTGACTCACTGGCCGATATTGTGGATGGCGAAGAGGAAGGACAACATGAAGGCTACTCGTACCTGGTAGGCCGAATCATTGAAGAGCTCCATCCTGAATACGAAAAAGCGTTATTTGAACAAACCTCTTATAAAACCATTAAGTTCCCGAGTGAACCATCCGGTACTGCCTGGGAAGATGATGAGGAAACACTGGCAAAACTTTGCCCACGCTTGTTTGCAATGTACTGGTAATCTTAATAACCCATTGATTATTCTGACGGGCGCAGCGTGCAGCGCCCCTACGCTGTGAGTTCGGTGAGGGTTTATTTCTTCGCCAACCAGTGGGACGTCGTGCTCCAGAAAATGATATCTGCACCGAGATAGTCTTCTGCGAATTGTACAAACTCCTCCTTGCTAAATGGCTTGCCCGTATTGGGGTTCCTGTAGGTCAAGGTCGGCTCCTGCACCGCCATGGCAACGAGTGCCAGCTTATTTTTGTATTTGTTGAAGAACGGATATGAGTTCTTCATTTGCGCTTTGCGGTAGGGAACAATATCTGGACCGCCAAGTCCAATATTATTGGCACTGGCGAACTCAAACAGTCGCCCCATGTAATTGTGGTCGTTGTTCCATTCGCACGGCCAGAAATTTACATATTGCACCACATGTGATTTGGTGAACACCTTGCGCGCAAAGGTGAGATTTTCCATTTCGCTTGCGAAATAGTTATCGCAGGTAAATCCCTTGGGTGGCCTTTTCTCGTCAAGATCAATGGCTGTTTCGGGTAAGTTCACACCATAGACTCGGCCATCGAAACGCTCTGCAAGCGCTGCCAATAGAGCCTGATAACGTTGGCGTACAGCAGGATCCCACTGCTGTGCCACCCAACCCGAGCCAATCGGCTTTCCTTCGCCAGGATTGTCAAATTGTGGCGATATCCCACCGCCGTACCTGACATCATTCATCAGATAATCAGGAACGTATCGGGCATTCTGTTCGAAAAACCGATCCTGGATCTGAATGAAAAGTTTTTTCTTGGCTCCCTTGAGACGAGCCAGATCCTGCTCAATCTGCGAAAAGTTGTATTTGTCCTTCTCTGGTTCGAGTGAGCGCCAATTGTAAACGATCTGCGCACCACCAATGTCGCTACGCGCCATAATGACTGACGCCGCTTCAAGATCGCCGGAGCTGGTATAGACAAAGTTTTCTGGCATTTTAGCTAATACGGGCAGTGTCGCAGTAAGCAATGTTATTGCGACAGTGAGCCTAATGCGTATGGTCACGAGATTATCCCTTTTTGAAGGTTCGGTTTGCTGAATTTGTAGGTATTGAGCTGTAAAGTAATACTAACCTTTTGATTATTATTACGGAAGATGCCTGCACCTCCCCATCATTGTGAGCCCGGTGAGGGTTTGTCTGCAGTCATCTTCCCGCGGCTGGTGCAGCCTATCCAGCGTACCGCGAATCGGATAGTATTCCCCCACTGAAGGAATAATCAAAAGCAGCGATCCATGGACATCTCAGACTTAAGCCAAGCCCGCAGTAACACCGTCAGTAAGCTCCTCAATGCGCCTGATTTTTCTGCCCTGCTGATTGAACACGGCTGGGCGGCGTTCCCGGATCGTTTTCTCAAAGCCGTCGCTAACTCGAAGGATACCACCACGCAGACCTTGCTTGATATGCTGCCTGCGCTTTCGCTGGAACTGAAAATCCAGGTGGCGCAGCAAAGCAAGCAGCCATTTATTGTCCCCTGCATGATATGGCCAGAGTTGGTCTGTCGTTGGCAGCCATGGCAGTATGCCAGCGAAACTTTGGCATGGGAGGCGTTGAGTTCCCACTATCCAACCCTCGTTGAGGGGCTTGTCAGCCGGCCTATGGCATCGATAGCGGATCAAGACAGTGCTGCGGACAAAGTTTACTCCGACTATTTTATGGATCCGATTGGCCCGATCCTCGATAAGCTGGATAACAACCCAGGTTGGCCAGCGTGCTGGGCAAATATTGCTATTTATCATCCGGATGAAACCGTGCGTGAAAATATGATTTTCCGGCTGGTTAATCCTTCTCAGGCCCTGTTGCAGTCACTGACCAAAGATCCTTCTCATTTGGTCAGGTGCCGTCTGGTTTCTCGCTATCATGAAGATGAAGCGTTGATGATGGAGCTACTGGACGAAGTCAATGTCTGGGTCAGAGGTGAAATGGCGGAACGCGCGATATCCAGCCCTATATTGACCCAGCTTAGCCAATCGATGGATCTGTTTGTTCTGAGCAGGCTGGCTCATAACCGGCAGTTTTTCCTTAATCCAAATCCGAGCACAGACGCCCGACTCGTATGGCAAAAGCTGGCGCAGCATCCCTACGTGTTTACCGAGGAGTGCTTTGCCGGTATGGCAGCACTGGCGGAAGATGACATGATAGATTGGCCAATCTTTTCTCGTTGGGTGGAACAACTTGCGGTTAGGTGTCCTCAAGTGCGCGATAAAACGCCGCCGTTCCGCACCTTTGGCTATTCTCAATTTCCGGCTTCTGAAACCAATTTGTACGACACTGCCAGCAGCCTGTTTCAGTTTAACCGTTCGCTGGCACTCAACCCTTTGACTCCGGTAGCGATCCTCCATTTATTCAGCCAGTGCCCATTTGAGGCGTTGAGGCAAGAGGTTACCCAGAATCCAGCCCTGCCTGCATCCTAATACGCCTGATGATAAAGTGGTGAAGTTCGCCGAAGAAACGCAAGTAGCAAGACTGCTGACAACACCCAACAGGCTCAAAACGTAGGGGCGCTGCATGCTGCGCCCGCTTAGCAAATAAAGGATATCGAATGTCGAAGTTAATTTATTATGTTGCAGCATCGATGGATGGCTACATTGCCACCCAGGATCATGAGCTTGACTGGCTGACTAATTTTATTTTAGGCGATGATGCTACACCTTATGATGACTTCTACCAGAGTATTGGTGCGGTGATTATGGGAGGCAAAACCTACAGCTGGATAATGGAAAATGCCCATGGCAACTGGCCTTATAAAGATGTTCCGGCGTTCATTTTGACAAGTCAGGATCTGGCAATACCGCAAGGCACAGGCATAAGTAAAGTGAGTGGCAATGCTAATGATATTGCCCGGCATGCAAAACTGGCGGCAAAAGGTAAGGATGTTTGGGTCGTTGGAGGGGGTAAGTCCGCTGCATTTTTCGCCGATGCAGGGGAGTTAGACCAATTATATATCACAACCATTCCCGTATTTCTGGGGGAAGGAATCAAGATCCTGCCAGTCAACCGTAGTGTGGTTGTGACACCAGTGACGAACAAGTTTTTACAAAGCGGTGCGTTAGAAAGCGTGTTAACTATAAGAAAATAGTTGCGATTAGTCAGCGTGGAATAAAAAGGCAGGATAGAGAAGCCGCATCAAGCGGCTTCTCTAGGGACAACAATCAGTGGTAAATCTCGGCCGTACCGCACATACGGTTGTTGCCGGAAGCGCCGATAATACGATAGGCACTTGCCCCCGCTGCTTTAGCCTTATTCTCCAGTTCACGCTGGAGGCTGCTCAAGCTGTTGCTGCTTGAACAGGCGCTAATCACGCCGATTTTCTGCTGATTGGCTGGCGCAACATCAACCAGCGTAGCCGCCATGACAGAGAATGAAAGCGTTGCCAACGCGAGTGCGGCGATGGCCATTTTGACAGGTTTCATACCAGGATCTCCTTTGCTATTCAGATATGTCGGGCCGGGTAACCCGCTTTGCCAAGTACCGCAAGTAACTCGCTTGCTGCCAAAGTGCTGTCGACCTTTACCTCACCTGCCGCCGGGTTGGTTTCGATACGGGCCTGTGGGTCAACGCTCAGTAGCGCCTTGGTGACGGATTTAGCGCAGCCGCCACAGGTCATATTGGGAACAGTGAAATGATGCATATTGATCTCCATCGGGTTGGTGTCAGATCACTATGAGGTTTGCCAGCGTGGCAAGGTCAAAGGTTTTTCTGCAAAATTTTCTCTTTCGTTACAACGGCAAACCCCTTTTCCCCGCGTTTTAGCACACCGGACGCAATACCGAACTTTGGTGCCTTATTTGGCACTGACGTCGCTGTGGTTGGCTCGGCTAAATCAGCCAGGATCGGGCAGTCTGGGCGGTCATTACCGTGGCAGTGATCGGCCAGGAACTCGAGGGTTTCTGCCATCGCCTGCAGTTCGGCGATCTTGGCTTTTAGCCGTGCGACGTGGGAAAGCGCCATTTCTTTGACGTCGGCGCTGGCGCGGTCCCGGTCGTTCCACAGCACCAACAGCGCTGAGATCTGCTCAACAGAAAACCCAAGGTCGCGTGAGCGGCGGATAAAGCGCAGGCTATGTACGTCCGAAGAGCTGTAATGGCGGTAGCCCGCATCCGAGCGTATGGCCTTGGGGATCAAGCCGATCTGTTCGTAGTAGCGGATCATTTTGGCTGAAACGCCGGAGGATTTGGCTGCTTGACCGATATTCATCGTTCACTCCTTCATAGGGCTACAGTTAGCGTTATTGTTACTGGTTAAGCTCGCTGGTCTCCCTCACCCCAACCCTCTCCCCAAGGAGAGGGAGCTGATACGGAGCTGCGGTCAGGTGTGGAGACCAACTTACACAGCCTCGAAGCTCCGGAGCTAAGGTGAACACTTGAATCCAGTTGTAGCACGGTCGGTCCCCTCTCCCTGTGGGAGAGGGTTAGGGTGAGGGGTATCACCATGGCCCGACATCGTTCATTTACTTGCGGTAACGGGGATAATCTCCGCCCCGCTTTCCGCCGTCCCGCTAGAAGCCTCAACCGTCATCGGAGCCTGGAAACGCTTAAGCCGCAGCGCGTTGCCGAGTACAAAGACACTGGAGAGCGCCATCGCCGCCGCCGCGAAGATCGGCGAAAGCAAGGTGCCGTTTAACGGATAAAGCGCGCCCGCCGCCACCGGGATCAGCACCGCGTTGTAGGCAAAGGCCCAGAACAGGTTCTGTTTGATATTGCGGATCGTCGCCTGGCTGAGTGCGATAGCGTTCGGCACCCCGCGCAGGTCGCCAGACATCAGCACCACGTCGGCCGCCTCGATAGCCACATCGGTACCGGTGCCGATAGCCAGCCCAACGTCCGCTTCCGCTAACGCCGGGGCGTCGTTGATACCGTCCCCCACAAAGGCCACTCGCGCCCCGTTGACCCGGAACTTTTTCAGCGCTGCAACCTTGCCGTCGGGCAACACCTCTGCCGCAACTTCATCAATACCGAGCTGTTTGGCGATCGCCGCCGCCGTTGCCGCATTGTCGCCGGTGATCATCGCCACTTTGAGGCCCAGCGCGTGCAGCGCCTTAATAGCCTCTGGCGTGGTTTCCTTGATCGGATCGGCAACCGCAATCACCGCCGCCAAGCGACCATCGATAGCGGCATAGAGCGGGCTCTTACCCTGTTCACCCAAACGCTGGGCGGCAGACTTGAAGCTCACTACATCAAGGCCAAGCTGCGTCATGAACCGGTCTGCACCGACGGAGACCACCCTGCCACCAACCTTGGCCGTTACGCCAAAGCCCGGCACGGCGTCGAAGCCTTCAACGGGGGCCAGCGTGATGCCCTGCTGTTTGGCGGCTAACACGATCGCTTCGGCGATCGGGTGCTCGGAGCGGGTTTCAACCGCCGCAACCAGAGCCAGCACTTCGCTGTACTCAAAACCTTTAGCGGGAACGAGATCGGTGAGTTCTGGGCGTCCTTTGGTCAAGGTGCCAGTTTTGTCGAGGGCGATAACGCTCACGTCACGCAGCGCCTGCAAGGCTTCCCCTTTACGGAACAACACGCCAAGTTCAGCGGCGCGTCCGGTACCGACCATAATTGATGTCGGCGTAGCCAGCCCCATGGCGCATGGGCAAGCGATAATCAGCACCGCAACCGCATTCACCAACGCAAAGGTCAGCGCCGGATCCGGGCCGAAGATCAGCCAGACCAGGAACGTCAGCGCGGCGGCGGCCATCACTGCCGGTACGAACCACATAGTCACCTTATCGACCAGCGCCTGGATCGGCAGCTTGGAACCTTGTGCTTCCTCAACCAGACGGATGATCTGCGCCAGCACCGTATTGGCCCCAACCTTGGTAACACGGAAACTGAAAGCACCGGTCTTGTTGATGGTACCACCCACAACGGCAGCGCCTACGCCTTTCGATACGGGCAAAGGTTCGCCGGTGATCATGCTCTCATCAACATAAGATGCCCCCTCGACGACTTCGCCATCGACAGGGATCTTCTCTCCTGGGCGAACGAACACCACATCACCGGTGGTCACCTGATCGAGCGGGATCTCAACGGTCTCGCCATTGCGTTCAACGCGCGCGGTCTTGGCCTGAAGCCCGACCAGTCGTTTGATGGCCTGCGACGTTCGCCCCTTGGCGCGAGCTTCCAACGTGCGCCCAAGCAGGATCAAGGTCACGATGACGGCGGCGGCTTCGAAGTAGACGTTAGCGGTTCCCGGTGGCAGTACCTTGGGAATGAAGGTTGCCACCACCGAATAGCCGTACGCCGCTGCCGTACCCACCGACACCAGTGAGTTCATATCGGGAGCCCCGCGCAACAACGCCGGGATACCTTTGCGGAAAAAACGCAGGCCTGGACCGAACAGCACCAGGGTGGCGAGTACAAACTGTATATACCAGCTCGTCTGTTCACCCAAAACGCCCTGCACCCAATGGTGCATCGGGGGAATAAGGTGTGAGCCCATCTCAAGGATAAAGACCGGCAAAGTGAGAATGCCCGCAATCAGCAAAGAGCGGCGTAAGCCGCGCGCTTCGTTTTCGCGGCGTTCAGTATCCTGATCGTTTACATTCGGCGTTTCGGCAGACAAACGACGGGCCTTGTAACCCGCCTGCACAACCGCCGCTTCAAGGTCAGCGGTGGAGATAACCCCGGCGAGGTGCCGTACCCGCGCACGCTCGGTCGCCAGGTTGACGCTGGCTGAGAGGACGCCTGGAAGTTGCGTCAGCGCCTTCTCAACTCTTCCGACGCAGGATGCGCAGGTCATCTCTTCGATCGCCAGTTCGGTAGTCTCTTCACGGACGGCGTAACCGGCGCTTTCGATAGCACTAACCGCCGCTTGTGGATCGGCCACGCCGCTAAAGGTGACATCTGCCCGCTCGGTGGCAAGATTGACCGTGGCCGTTTGCACGCCGGGAACGGCTTTTAGTGCGCGCTCGACACGGCCAACGCACGATGCACAGGTCATTCCTTCGACCGGCAGGCTCAGACGAGCCGCTTGATTGGAACCTGATGGGAGGGAAACGGAAGCCATGGCTCTACTCCTGGGAAGTTTCGGTAACAAAAAGCTTAAACCTTCCCACCAGGGGAAGGTCAAGGCCTGTTAGCAATCAGTTCTGTGGGGGGGAATTGGCTATGCCGCTGGCCCCATTACAATTGCGTTCCGTCTGGGTACAGACTTCCCAACCGCCACCTAACGCCTTATAGATGCTGACAATGGCAAGCTGCTGGTTAGTCCGTGCGACGGCCAGCGCGCGCTGGCTGGCAAAGTTAGCGCGTTCGGCATCGAGCACCTCCAGATAGAGACCGTCACCTTCGGCAAACCGCACCTGGAGCAGACGAGCAGCTTCGCGATTGGCCGCAGACTCCAACAGGCGCAGCTCAAGCGTACTGCCTGCAGCGCCATAGGCTTTAAAGGCATCGTCCGTTTCCTGCAAGGCGCGCAATACGGCCTGGTCATAGACGATCAAGGCCTGTTTGCTGCGGGCTTCACTGGCGGCGATCCGGGCGCGCGTGCGGCCAATATCCAGCAGCGACCAGCGAATAACCGGCACGATAAAACCCGACAGCGCCTCGGCACCGTTCAGCGAATCAAGACTCCCAGCCACAAAGCCGAGCGATCCCTGCACCTGGATCTCGGGATAGAGCGCGGCCGTCTCGACGCCAATCTGGGCGGTAGCCGCAGCAAGGTCCCGTTCCGCCGCCGCGATGTCAGCACGCCGCGAGAGGAGCGATACGGGATCGCCTACGGCCATAGTTCGCACGGCCAACGAATCATCCAACGGCACAATTGCTGGCGGCCTGAACGACTGAGGGACTGTGCCGAGGAGGATGGCCAGTGCGTTGATGCTTGCCGCGCGGCGGCGTTCCAACTCAGGCATGGCCACCTCAACATTACGTAACAGCGCCTCGGCACGCAGTCGGTCAAACTCACTGGCGGAACCGGCGTTGACCTGCTGCTCAACCAGCTTGAGACTTTCACGCTGGCTTTGGCTGATGTCGGTTACAACGGCAATTTCGGCCTCGATACCGCGCAATTCGAACCAGGTAGCGGCCACCGTAGCAATGACGCTCACCTGCACTTCACGTAGTAACGCCTCGCGTGAGCCAGTTTGTGCCTGTGCAGCTTCCACCGAACGCCGCACGCGCCCAAACAGATCGAGTTCCCAAGCGGCATCGATGGCTCCGCGATAGCTTTCGCGTTGACGCGGTTGGTCAGGTGAAATTTCCACTTCTCCCCAACGGCGGTTCTCATAACTAAGCGCGGGGCCGCCGCTGGGCAGGAAGCTCTGGCGATCCTCTCGCAGCATGGCCTTGGCCTCTTCCAGCCGCATGGCCGCGATGCCAATATCATGGTTCGCGGCCAATGCCTGCTGGACCAAGGCCGTTAACGCCGGATCGTCGAAAGTACGCCACCACTCAACCTCGACGGCCCCCGTACCGAGCTCGGCAGTTGGCTCACCAAAGCTGATTGGCAGCGGCTGCGATGGCGGTGCATAGTCAGGCCCCACCGCCGAGCATCCAGCCAGCAACAACAGCGCACTCAGAGGAAGTAACACAGCTTGATAGCGATCTCTCATGGCTGGCTCCCCTTGATGCGTTGTTTTGATGCAGAGCGATAATGCTCGACGCGGGCGGCAAGACCACGCATCACCACGTAAAAGGCCGGGGTCAGGAACAAGCCAAACAGCGTCACGCCGAGCATGCCCGCAAACACCGCAATGCCCATGGAGTGACGCATTTCCGCCCCTGCGCCGCTGGCCAACACCAGCGGAACCACGCCAGCAATAAAGGCCAGCGAGGTCATCAGGATCGGCCGTAACCGCAGTCGACAAGCCTCGATAACCGCCTCAAGTGCGCTTGAGCCTTTGGCTTCGAGGCTGCGTGCAAACTCAACGATAAGAATGGCGTTCTTGGCAGCCAGCCCCACCAACACGATCAACCCAATCTGAACGAACACGTTGTTGTCTCCCCCCACCAACCAGACGCCCACGATCGCACTCAGCAGACACATCGGTACGATCAGCAATACCGCCAGGGGAAGCAGCCAACTGTTGTACTGCGCGGCGAGGATCAGATAAGCGAGCAGTACACAGAGTGGGAAGATAAACAGCGCCGAATCTCCGGCCAGCTTTTGCTGGTAGGTGAGATCGGTCCATTCGAAGCTCATGCCCTCAGGTAGCACTTCCTGCGCCAGTTGCTCCATCAGCGCCACAGCCTGTCCGGAACTGACGCCCGGCATGGCACCGCCGGAAATATCCGCCGAGGGGTAACCGTTATAATGCATCACGCGATCGGGGCCGGAACTTGGCGTAACGGTGACAAACGCGGACAGCGGCAGCATGTCCCCGGCCGCATTGCGCACTTGCAGCCGACCAATGGCTTCAGCTTGCATGCGGTGATCCGCATCGGCCTGAGCCGTGACTTTGTAGGTGCGGCCGAAGCGGTTGAAGTCGTTGACATACAGCGAGCCGAGATACACCTGGAGTGCCTCAAAGACGTCCGCTAGACGAACGCCTTGGCTCATCGCCTGGGTGCGGTCGATACTGACGTCGAGCTGCGGTGCATTGACGTCAAGGCTGGTGAGCAGCCCGGCCACCTGCCCCGTGCCACTGGCTTTCTGCATCAGGAGTTGAGTTTGCTGAACCAGCGCATCCAGACCGGCCCCCCCACGATCTTCAACCTGCATTTTGAAACCGCCGGTAGCACCCAGCCCTGGCACCGGTGGTGGCGGGAATACGCCAAGGAAACCGTCGGGGATGCTGGCAAATTTGGCCTGTAAGCGCCCGGCGATTGCCATCGCGCTGAGGTCGTCTGTGGTGCGATCTTTGAATGGGTCAAGCATCACGAACATCACTGCGGCATTTGGCACGTTAACAAAGCCGTTGATTGAAAGCCCCGGGAATGCCACGACGCTTTCAACGCCGGGTTCCGCCAGTGCGATCTTCGACATCTGCTTAACCACTGCCTCGGTGCGATCCAGCGATGCGGAGTTGGGAAGTTGGGCAATGCCAACCAGATAATATTTATCCTGCATGGGGACAAAGCCCGGTGGTACCGCCTTGAAGCCGAAGAAGGTCAGCGCAAGCAGCCCAGCGTAAACCACCAGGGCCAGGCCGCTGACCCGCACAACCTTGCGGACCGTGTTGCCATAGGCGTCTGGGGCACGTTGGAAGGGGCGCCCCAAGCGTTGCAACCACCGATCGGCACGGCCACGTAGACTACGAGGATCGTGAGTGATCCCCACCTTACGTGGCCGCAACAGGAGACCGGCAAGCGCCGGGCTGAGGGTGAGCGAATTCACCGCCGACAGAAGGGTCGAGATGGCAATGGTGAGCGCAAACTGTTGATAAAACTCGCCTTGTAAACCGCTGAGGAAGGCGGTTGGGATAAACACCGCGGCCAGCACCGAGGTGATGGCGATAATCGGCCCGGTGACCTCGTCCATCGCCTTCCTGGCGGCTTGCGGAGGATCTTCACCATTTTCGATATGCCGCTCGACGTTCTCCACCACCACGATCGCATCATCGACCACGATACCAATCGACAGCACCAAACCAAACAGCGACAAGGTGTTGAGCGAGAACCCCATCAGATGCATCACGGCGAAGGTGCCGATAAGTGATACCGGTACGGCCATCAGAGGGATCAGCGACGCCCGCCAGTTGCGCAGGAACAGCACCACCACGATCACCACCAGGAAGATGGCCTCCAACAGCGTGGTAGCTACCGATTCCAGCGAGGCCCGGACAAACACCGTCGGATCATAGGCGATGCGCGAACTGAGTCCGGCCGGGAAGTTGCCTTCAAGCCGCTGCATGGTGGCCCGCACCGCCTGCGAAACGTCCAGCGCGTTGGCTCCCGGGCTTTGAATGATTTGCAGCGCCACGGCGGGCTCACCGTCGAGCAGGCTGCGTAAAGCGTAGGCATCAGCGCCCATCTCGATGCGGGCGACATCCCGTAGGCGCGTCACCTGGCCATCCGCGCCAGTGCGAATGATGATATCGCCGAACTGTTCTTCGTCGGTCAATCGCCCGAGGGTGTTCACCGTCACCTGGAAGGCGGCGGTAGAATTGGGAGCCTGGCCGACCGAACCCGCCGCCACCTGTACGTTCTGCTCGCGTACCGCGGCTATCACGTCGCCAGCCGTCAGCCCACGTGCCGCGATCAGGTTTGGATCGAGCCACAGCCGCATGCTGTATTCACCCGCCCCCCAGACCAGTACGTCGCTGATCCCCGGAATACGGGACAGCTCGTCGCGCACCTGCAGGTAGGCGTAATTGGAAATATATAGCGGATCGTAGCGCTTATCGGGCGATAGCAGGTGCACCACCATCAGAATATCTGGCGAGGTTTTCTGCGTAATCACGCCCTGGCGTTGCATTTCTTCAGGTAAACGCGGCAACGCACGGGCGACCCGGTTTTGCACCTGAACCTGCGCCATATCGGCATTGGTTCCCTGGGCGAAAGTTACGGTCAGGATCATCCGGCCATCGGTGGCCGACTGCGACGACATGTACAACATGCCCTCTACCCCGGTGATCGCCTGTTCGAGCGGCGCGGCCACCGTTTCAGCGATCACCTTGGGGTTGGCGCCCGGGTAGGAGGCCGTCACCTGCACGGTTGGCGGCGTCACGGCCGGATATTCGCTGAGCGGTAATTGGAAGAAGGCAACGGTGCCAGCCAACACCATCAGCACCGAGAGCACGATGGCAAAGATTGGCCGATCGATGAAGAAACGTGGAAAGCTCATTGCGCGCCTCCTGAGGTTTGCGGCAGCGCAATAGGCGTACCGTCAATCGCTGCGGACTGTGGCGTAATCTGCATCCCAGGGCGAACCAATCCCTTGACGACGATGCGCTCACCCGCTTGCAGACCTTGTTCGATTACCCGCATTCCATCGGCCATCGGGCCAAGTTCGACCGGCCGGTATTCTGTTGTATCGCCTTTGCCAACGACCAGCACATAGCGGCTGCCCTGGTCGGTGCCAATCGACAGGTCAGAAATCAGTACCTTGGGCTGTGGAGTGCCGGTCTCCATTTTGACCTTGGCGAACAGCCCGGGAGTTAATTGCCCATCCGGATTGTCCACCACCGCGCGTACCCGCACCGTTCCCGTACCGCGATCGGCAGCGTTGGCGAGGAAATCGACATGGCCGGACCGCGAGTAGGTCTTGTCGGCGATCAGCGCCACCATGACTTTGGTTGCCTTTGCCGACTCTGGAGTTGCATGGGTTCGGCCAGCGGCGAGCGAACGTAAATAAGTACGTTCGTCGACATCAAAATAGACATGCAGCGGATTGATCGAGACGATGGTCGTCAACGGCGTCACACCACTGGCAACATAGTTACCTTCGGTGACCAGGGTTTGGCCGACACGTCCGCTGATGGGCGCGGTGACGCGGGTGAAACTCAAATCCAGTTGCGCAGCATCCAGCGCGGCTTTGGCGGCATCAACCTGAGCTTTTCCCGCGTTTACTGCGGCTGTGGCGGTATCAAGAAACGCCCGAGCGACGACCTTTTGCGCAAACAGCTTCTCGGCGCGTGCATATTCCGCCTTGGCGAGTAACGAGGCCGCTTCAGCCTCGCGTAGGCGTGCTTTGGCAACGTTCACAGCGGCTACGAACTCCCGAGGATCAATGAGAAACAGCCGGTCTCCCTGATTAACCAAGCGCCCTTCGGGCACGCTAACCTCCTGGAGATAGCCAGCGACTCGTGGGCGGAGTTCAACCCGCTTGACCGCAGTAAGCGAGCCAGTAAACTCCACAAAAGGCGTTATCGGGCGCACGACAACTTCGGCCACCGGAACGCTAGGCGGTTTGGGAGCTGCGCCGGAGGGCAACGCCTCTTCGCATCCGGAGATCATGAACGCGGCGCTTATCGCCGCAGTGAGCAGGGTTATAGCTTTGACTTGCATCGGTTTACCTTTCGCGACGAGGGTCGACAGTAGGTTTGGCAGGCTGCCTTTATCCGGCTTGTCACGTTTGGAAGGTCAAGTATTTTTTACGGCGGGCTATGGGCAGCCAAATTGGAGCAGAGTTACGCTGACTGCAGCGGCTCCAACGGCCGCTGCAATAGCATTTCAGGAGGGTTGATTTTTAGCCGCTAAATGAGATCGAGGCGATAATATAAGCGAAATAGAAAGCCCCATTAATAAATAGCATCCACACTTTCAGATTTTTGTTTCTGGCGTTGATCCACAGCCAGAATGCCGATGAAAGCGTAATAAACACCCCGATCAGCACTTCATGCCGGGGTTGCCATGGCGTCAATAATATCCCGATAGCGGGTAATATGGTGCCTTGGAAAACCATTGCGCCGGTAATATTACCTAATGCCAGAGTATCCTTCCCTTTGCGTATCCATAGAATGCTGTTCACCTTCTCTGGCAATTCGGTAGCTATAGGAATGATAATCAATGACAGTAACAACACAGAAATGCCAAGCTTTTCCGATACTGCGGCCACACCGTCTATAAAACCTAAAGCCCCCGCCACCAATACGCCCAAACCAATTAAGGTTTGCAGGATGATGGTAAATAGCGTGGTGGGCAATCCCACTCGGGATAAGAACATGACGTTATCTGCCGCGGTTCCATTCCCCTCCGCCACCAGTTTTTTCGACGCGTGTAAGGTTTTTACAATATAGGTGACGTAAAGCAAGACCAACAACACGCTGACGCCCATCCTGGCGATTTTCATCTCCACGGGAATGAACAAGGCGATTGCGGCCAATACAAAAGCCATCAGGAAGAAACGCGTATCCCGTATAAACCCCGTGGGCTCAGGGGTGATAGACCCGTTAATACCCCGCCGTCTTACCACGGCCAGCGCCATCAAAAAGATCGACAGCGTAGACAGCATCAGCGGCGCGCCCAATATCGCCCCCACGCCAATCTCTTCGTTAACATTAGCCGCCGACGTGCCGGCAACCAGGGCCAAAATGGGTACCATGGTTTCAGGTAAGGCGGTGCCAATGGCGGCAAAAAGCGAACCGGTTACCCCCTCAGAGATCTTCAACCTTTCGCCAAGGTGCTCCAGGGCATTGGTGAAAATTTCAGAGGCAATCAAGATGATGACTAAGGATATCGCGAGCTGGAAAAATGACAGCGTCATCCTTTAGCCCTCAGTTTGCCCGGCTTTTTGGTGAGGTAATTTGAGAGTACAGCAGAAAAAAGGGTCATTATGGAAATACCGACTGGACGTAGCAAACCATGGTGTAATATTCCTCGTCCAATCCAAAAGAAATATTACCCCTATGGTCTCGCCAATCTGATCGACGGATGTGCCACAGCAACTTGCTGAGTATGTTGACACATCCTCCTTCTTGATGAAGGAAGGCTACTCCCCAAATGAGTGGGGCAAGCTTAGTCGAACTGTCATGGCGCTGTCAAAGTCAATGACTCTGCCGGTCTTTCACCAGGCGCAGCGTTTGATAAATCGTCATCAACCGCTGGACTAATTCCGTGTGGTTATTGGAACGAATACGCTCGGGTAACTCGTTTAACCCTGCAGACAGCTGCACCAGGCCGTAGCCATTTAGCGCCTCGGCCAACGTTTCCACCCTATCAATCCCACGCGCCCCTTGATGCCGGATCCCCTGCTGTAACCACTGAGCCAGCAACGTTTCGGTGTCTGCCAACGCTTGCTGCATATCTGAACGCTGTTGCAGATCGGCCTGGCGCTCCATCGGGAAAGGTTCAGCCTCATCAGCGCACAGCGAGAATATCTGGGTGTCACTGGCTACGGCCAATGGCTCGATAAACAGCTTGTCTGATTCGATCTTCACCCTGCCTGAAATCAACCGTGGTGGAGTTGCTGGCGTGAGCATTGCCCTGGCCAATACCTCGGTAGCCTGAGGGGCGGCACTATCGTAATTTAGTGACACCGTCACTAAATTGTCATCACGATCCTCTCCGCTTAAGATATCAATCTGCAGGCACTGCAAGGCCGGGTCCCAGCACCAGTCGAGCACCTCGCTAACCGGTAAGATATGCAGCTGTTCGATCGGCTGTCTGGGGCGTACAAAATCCGGCAATGCCTGCTGGAGATGACGTTTCAGCGCTGCCGCATCAGGCTGCCTGAGCGGTTCCCCCAGCAGCTCCCACGCCCGGGAAGAGAGCGGCAACACGCTGGTATATTGCTTACCGCTGGCAATGTCTAACGCCCCGTTTGCCCGGCGCTTGGCGGCATTGGTGATCACCTGGCAGGCCGCCAGTTTTTTTACCGGGTGGCCGGCAATCCTGCGGCTGCCTATCGGCGTCGCCACGCCTTGTGGATCGCTATTTTTAGGCCACTGACGTTCAATGACCATCAGCGCCTGGGAGTCCGGGTCGGTGTAGATCAGATCCACCCCTTCCTGCAGCTCGTCGGCCCAATAACGCGCGCCGAGTGATACCAGTTTCAGATGTTCCAGTTGGATTTCACCTTTGACACCCAGGCCAAGAATTTCTGCCGCCGGAAGGCGTGGTAAGGCTTGCTGCTGCGCCTGTTGGTCCATGCACCTGGCCGCGACTAACCGGGCGGAAAGCCCGCTGATGCGCTGCAAGAATTCGACCGGATGATAGCGGCTTGAACGATTATGTTGATCGGCCATCCCTTGCTGAATATCCGCCAGGCTTTCGCTAACCCAGCGCCACTGAAGCTGCTGGGCATGGCGACTCACTTCCGCCATCAGCGGTTTGATGGCCGTCTCTGGCTGGCTGCTGCCGTCCGACCACAGCTTGAGCAGCAATTTATCCAACGACGTTTGTAATAACACCGCCTCTGGCTGGTCAAATAAGGCGTTTGCCTGCGCCCGTTCGCCGTCGGGCAAACGGATTTGCAGCGTTAACTGCTCAAAGTCTGGCTGGCTGATCTCGGCCTGCTCAAAACCCCAGACCGCCATCACAATATGTTCGCAAATCGTTTCCTGAATACAGTCACAGCGCGCATGGGCCAGGCTGTTGCGGGAGAAAAATCGCACGTCACACATCGGTAAACGCGCAGACGGAGTGGCTTGCGCCCCGCTGCCTTTGCTCAATTGCACCACTACGCTGCCCTGGATCAGCTTTTTAGCCCGGCTAATGACCGAGAGCGGGACATCACTAAGCTGTTCACTAAATCTGGCCGGTGACCAAGCCGGTGCAGATTCTTGCGGCTGAGCATCGTCAGCTTCTGGGGGCAACCCGGTAGCATGTAACGCCTGATAGGCCAGGACCAGCGTGACCCGATGGCGGCACATGCTGCTGGCCGGGCAGCTACAGGTCGCATCCCGCAAGGTTTTTCCTGGCGGAAAAGTGACTTGGTTGCCGTCTCCAAACTTGGCATCAATACAGCCATCGTCACGCTCTGTCAGTTCAGGCAGTTTTCCTTCGGCGACCTCTTTCTGTGCGCGCTTGACGAAGCCCGCGTTGCTTAACGCCATCAGGGCTTCCGGCGTGAGTTCGAGTAAATCGGAACGTTGAGTCATCCTTGTACCTTTTCAGCCAGCCAGGCCGCCAGTTCGCCGGGCGTCATGGCGCCAATTTGTGCGCCGACCGCGACCAGTCGGTTAGCCATGTCACGATCGTATTGTGGGTTGGCCTGATGATCCAACGCCGCCAACCCCAGCACTTTTGCTCCTGTCTGAATGCAGGTACGCACCCGCCGGACCAGTTCGCCTTCGCTGCCGCCCTCGAAGAAATCGCTCAGCAACACCACGATCGTGCGCTGGGGATTGGTGATGCAGGATTGGGCATAGCCCACCGCCTTGGCGATATTGGTGCCGCCACCGAGCTGCACCTTCATCAGCAGTTCAACCGGATCGCTGACGTCTGCGGTCAAGTCCACTACTGCGGTATCAAAAGCGACCAACCGCGTTTGCATGCCCGGTAAATTCCACAGGCAGGCCGCCATCACGGCGGCATGGATCACCGAATCCACCATGGAACCACTCTGGTCTACCAGCAGGATGATGTCCCAACGTTCACTATGGCGTTTAACCCGGCTCATAAACGCCGGGGTTTCGATAAACAGCTTGCCGTGCTGCGGGCTCCAGCGATGCAGGTTTTCGGCAACGGTGCGTTTAAAATCAAAGTTACGCGCCACCTTGACCTGCGAGGGACGGCGCCGGTCGCGGCTGCCGGAAAACGACTGGCGCACGTCACGAGCCAGGCGTTCCATGATCCGCCGTACCACTTCCGCCACCAACCGGCGTGCGGCGGCCAATACCTGCGGGTTCATCAAGTGTTTGGTATGTAATACCGCTTTCAGTAACGCTTCCGAGGGTTCAATACGTTCCAGCACGTCAAGATTGGTGACCACATCGTCAATGCCGTAGCGCTCAACCGCGTCCACTTCCAGCCGTTCGATCACCTCTTTGGGGAACAACTGGTGGATCTCATTAATCCACTCAGGCGTGGTCAGGTTGGATTTACCCAGGCTGGATCCGCGCTCACCGCGGGCCAAACGCTCCGGATCCCGTCCATATAGCCATTCAAGTGCGCTATCGACGGAGCGATAGTGAGCGTCTAATTCACCCAGCGAGGCCTCGGCGGCTTCGCCTAACAGCAAGCGCCAGCGCTGTAACTCTGGAGTTAATTGATTTGCCATTACGCCAGCCCCCATTGGCCAAGGATTTCCAGTGCCCGCTTTTCGGCCTGTTGCATAGCGGCAATCTCCTGCGGCGTTGCGGCAGTAATTTCACGATTTAATGACGAAACCGGTAGATGGCTCGCCTGATGGAGTTCCAGTATCTGGCGGGCAAACTCACCGCGCTCCCTGGGTGGCAGCCAGGCAAATGCACCGCGCATCGCGGGTAAGGCCAGCAGGAAGTCTTCGTCGTCCAGTGCGGTAACCAACTGGTTCAGGCCGTCAACAAAGGTTAAATCCTGGGTCAACTGGTGGCGCGCCAACGCAATCAATCCGCTGAGCGCATCGCCCATTTTATTGGCTGCCAGGGTGGCCAGCAGCGCTAACGGCTGCGCGTTCGCTGATGCGGTATCAGGCTGGGTGTCATTCAGGCTGAGTAATGCGCCCAATGCCGCACCACGGCTAAGCGGATCGGCATCGGTAGACGCGGCTTTTCTTTGCCAAACGGTGAGCGCGCGATCGGCTTCCAGCGCGGGAAATAATGTATTGCGGTCGGCATCAGGCAGCGCGAGCAGATCCCGCGTCACCAAGCGGATCGCCTGAAATGCCGCAATGTGCCGATGGCTGTCGGCGGGGTTCACGTTGCCATAGCTTTCACATAGCCACAGCGCGCGGTCGAAGGTTATCTGGATCACCGTCAACAAGATCGGCGATCCTTGCATACCTACGCTTTCACCGTGGCGATAGAGCGTGTGGGCCGCTTCCAGCGCCAAGCCCAGGTCTTCAAAGTTCCCTTCCTGGCTCACCGCCGCAGTAAGCTGTTCTACTACTCGGCTACTGAAATCCGCCAGACCGGCCAACGCTGCCTGATTCAGTAATTTAACCAGCGCTGCCACCATCCCCTGGCTACCGTGCAGCTCCAGCAAGGCTTCTTCCAGCTTGGCCAGTGCCGCATCGGCCAGCGTAGCGCCGTAGGAGGCCGCCTCAATCAGCGCAGCAACCTGCTCAAGCGGCGCACGAAGCTGCCAGTGTTCGCTCATCTCGCCAGACATGGCTTGCCCAACGCCCTTCAGGCAGTGGATTCCCGGGATCGCCAATAGCGATAACTGATGCAGGGCTCTGCTGCGCTGGCGATCTTCAGGTTTAAGCAGGTCGAGTTTGACCTCCGAGGGAATGGTTATCGCCAACCGCGCTAATTCGAGCTCCAGTGAAATCAACAACGGCGGACGTGGCGTATTGGCTGCCAGCTTGCCGTGAGACTCCCCAGCTAAAACTGCCATCATCTGCACCAGGATAGGCTCGGTTCCTGGCCGTAAAGGACCGCGATAGGTCCACGGCAGCGGGACATCCATCGCCTCTTTCACCAGCGAACCGGCCATGGCATCCAGCCAGTCATTGCGTAGTGGCAACTGGTGGCCGCGCAGCCGCGCAAGTGCCTGAACCCGTAGATAAACCGCGCCCATATCGGCGGTAGACGCCGGTAGGTTTAGCTTGCGCAGCCGTTCAAGTATGCGCTGGAAAGCGTATAACCCGGCCTGCTCCAGGCCAAATTCCCACACCCACTGCTGGAACGCCGGTGACGGCATGCCCGAGGCATAGCCGGTGAAAGCATCCAGCCGCTTATAGCTGTAGGGCACTAAATAAGAACCGGTGGTGTATTGAGTGTCGCCTTGCCAATCGTCAAAACATTGGCTTATAGCGGGCAGTTCAGGCTCATGATCTTCACTGGGGAGGTTATGCCACAGCTTCATCAAGGCGGGTGCGTGATAGCCGCCACACACCACTAACACGGCCCCGTCCTGTTGATCCATGGCCCAGCGGATCCAACGGGCCATCATGGCTTCACGATCCTGGTTCCCCTGCGAACCGGGAACCTCTCCGCGTAACCGTTCGAAATAGTGGCTTAGACGTTGCTCCAACTCCTGCACATCGCACTGATCTTCAAATAACCGATCCCAAAGCGCATCGCTCCCCTGAATGCCCAGCTCCAGGCTCAGTACCTGTTCAAAATCCTCTGCCCGTTGCTGCTGTTCGGCATCGGCTAAATCGGCGTAGCGGTTAGCAATATCGGCAAACGCCGCATGCCAGGCCGGCAGATCCATAAAGCGTATTTCCGCCTTGATCGCCCGCGCCTGTTGCAGCGCCTGCCACTCGGGAGAATGTTCGGCAAACGGTGACCAGGAACCTCTGCGCACGCCCTGCCCAGGCTGTTGCGGCACGCCATAGCTATAGATAGCCAGCGGCAGCTTATGGGGCAAAAATAGCTCATCAAGCCGGGAGTTGAAGTCCATCGGCCCTTCTATCAGCACGTAGCGCGGTTTTAGCGTGTTAATTCTCGCCGCTACCAGCCGGGCACAGGCCGGGCTGTGGTGGCGGATACCGATGATTTCCGGTGATTTATTCATTACGCAGCGCCTTTAAGGCAAACGGTATCTGGCTTGGTAATAGGCCCGCCAGTGGTTACCGGGCTTTTTCGCGACTTTCTGCTCAAAATAGCGCCTGAGTTTTGCCCGATCGTCCGCATTGTCTTTGACCACCGTCCCGGCGATACACTCCACCAGGTCGGCAGGCTCACCGCTGCGCTGTTCAAGAAACCATGCCCGCACTCCCACCGCATGGGCCACGTTCACCGCCTCGGCGGTCGACATCACGGCGGTTAACCGATCCATGGCGCTGTCGCCGCCTTTACCCGCTGATTTCTCACCGCCGCGCAGATCGCGGAAGGTGGTGACCAGCAGTTCCAGCACCTCAACGGGGACGGTATGAGGAATGGCGCTCTTTTCCAACAGCCGGTTGGACGCCGTAGCCACCAAATCCAGTTCCTGTTGGAAATCCATAATCGGAAATACGGTCTCAAAATCAAAGCGACGCTTCAGGGCGGCACTCATTTCATTCACGCCACGGTCACGGGTGTTGGCGGTGCCGATAATGTTGAATCCTTCCTGCGCATACAGCAGGTTATGGTCATCATTCAGCTCGGGGATGGTCATCACGCGATCGGACAACATACCTAGTAGACAGTCCTGCACTTCCAACGGCGCACGAGTGATCTCTTCAAAACGCACGATTTTGCCGTCGCGCATGCCCTGATAAAGCGGTGCTGGCACCAATGCCTTCAGCGATGGCCCTTCATTGATCAGCATGGCGTAGTTCCATGAATACTTGATCTGATCTTCGGTAATCGATGCCCCGCCCTGGATCGTTAGGCTGGAGGTGCCGGAGATGGCGGTCGCCAGCAGTTCAGACAGCATGGACTTGGCCGTGCCCGGCTCACCGACCAACATCAGGCCGCGGCCAGTCGCCAGCGTAACCAGCATCCGTTCAATCGAGGCCACGTCGGCGACAATTTTGCGCTCAATGCCTAACTTTTCGTCACCCAGAATAAAGCGCCGGGCGGCATTCAGGCTCAGTGCCCAGCCCGGCGGGCGCGGCTGATTATCCAATTCTGCCAACAGGGCAAGTTGTTCTGCGTATTGAATTTCCGCTGGTGGCCGCTGCATTTTTTGTTGTTCAGACATAGGGATGGATTCTCTTGGTAGGCGGTACGATCCCGACATGCGTCGGGATCAAGGCAAGCTTAGGCGCGCAGGGCTTCCATATCGCGGATCAGTTCGCTAATGACGATGTCATCCACAATAGTGAACGGTTTGCGCTCTTCGGTTCGCTGCCAGTAATACTGGCCGTCGTCGATCACCACCGTCTCCAGCGTCTGTTCAGGGTATTCATCGACCATGCCCACGATAATGCAGGGGTCAAACGACAGGCTAAACCCTAACCGACGATCGATAGGTTTGATAAAGTCCATGATCGCGCCGCCGTCCTGGGCATCGCCACGGCGCCAGCCTTTGTTAGCCAGCCCAAGAATACGGCCAGTGGGGACTACGGCCCCTTTCCAGCGCAGCAGCTCACGGCTTTCCCGCTCTTGTTCGGTCAGGCTGTAGGTATCGCGGCCCAACTGCACGAACGGTTGCAACAGTTCATAATCGGCAAACAGTTGGCCGAAGCCTGCCGCCTGGTGCTCAGGCAACTCCAACGCATGCGGAATACCAATGCGCACGTTATCGCCCTGCGGCAAGGTGTATTCGTCATCTTCTGCGGTGGTCAGGCTGCCGTCTTCGGCAACGCGGAAACAGTCCACCAATTTGCCGCCATGAGTAGAATCATCGTCCACCAGATACACGCCCCAAGCCAGGCGTTGCACCAAGTGGCGTACCAGAGGATGGCGCACCAAGAACAGTTCGAACAGTTCAGGGGTCCAACGGCGGCGCTGGCACATGGCAATTTCCAGGCGCACCACTTGCTGGGCGGCCACAGTGCGGGCATCTTTTTTCAGCAGCTTGAAGATGTTCACCGCTTCGTTGGCCAGTTCCTGATTATCGGTCTTTTTCGGCTTCGGCAGATCTTTCAGGCGGGTGCCATCCATATCGCGCACGAACGGTTTGAGTGTTTCATCGAAGCTGACGGTAAACTGGCGTTCGCCGAAGTCCAACCGCAGCGAGCCGTTTTCATCCAGCCCTAAATCCGGCGCTAAACGGTCTTCCAACTCCTCAATGGTTAACTCGCGGGCTTCGGCAATGGCCGCAATCTTTTCCCTTGCCCGATCCTGCAAGCCTTTAAATTTGACCTTCTGCGCGATGCCGTTCAGCAGCATCAGCGCCACGTCAGACCCGATCTGATTCAACACTTCCAGGCCGTTAACCGCCCGCTGATGCTGAGCCTCTCCCGGCCAGGCACGAATAAACGGCGTAAGCTTGCGTGCGGTGTCATCGGTACCAAACAGGCCCAGAGTCATAAATGCCCAACCCTCTTTGGACGGTGCCGCAGCAAATAACCATGCCGAGAACATATCCCAGGCAAAATCCGCCAGTGAGTCTGGATCGCAAGCCTGTTTTACCTGATGGATCCCTTCATACAGCCCTTCACTTACTGGGAAGCGCAGCATGGTTCCCAAGTGTTCCAGCGCGCTGTCCGGCAAGGCTTTTTTACTCGCTTTCAGTAACGGACGACGCCAGCCAGCGGGTTGATAAAAGTCAGGCGATTTGCTGATTTTACTCGGGAAGCGATCGAGCGGATCTTCATCCAGCATAGCGCGCAGTGCGTCGGTTACCTCTGGATTGCCGTAAGCCTCACCGGTCTGCATAATCAACGCTTCGTGCCCCTGCGTGGCCAGCATCCGTAACGCCGAGGTAGCGCAATCTTTGGCTTCCCCTTTTTTGCCTAATGCCGCAGGGATCAGGCCGATAGCGCTGTGTTGCGGATATTTACACAGCCACTGCTGGGCCTCGCTACGCAGCGTTTTCAGCTTGAGGTAGGCACGGGCAATCAGCGGGGCCAATTCGCTGGCACCCACGTGGCTCCAGACATTGGTCAGTTCTGTTGGGCGAGAGCGTACCGCGTTGATCAGGCCGGGTAGCGCCGCTTCACCAAATTTGGCCACCATATACTCCTCACCGCTGCATTGGTGAGTAGACAAACTGTTCCATAAGGCCAGTGCCATCTCATCGGGCAACAGCGAGGTAAAGCGCATACTAAAGTTTGACCAACTGGTTTGTTCAAGCTGAGCCTTCCAGGCGTCGATCAGGCCCTGGGTATCCCTGTTTCTAATGGCAATGGCTGCCGTTTCGTTCTGGCTCTTTCTGTTACCTGATTGATAAATCTGGAAACCCAGCTCATTGGCCAGCGTGTTCATATTTTTTGCGGCAGCCTGATAGCGTTTTTCTTCCCAGCCATTCAGCGCTAACCACCGTTTTTTCTCTTCATCGGTTAAATTGAGTACCGGTGCCAGCACCTGTGGCTCAAGTACCAGGACTGCCGCTTCGCGTTTTTTCTTTTTCTGTAGCCAAGGTGGGCTGACCAGCACCAGGGGTAAATCAGCCTCATCGGCTAATTCAACCGGGCCAGATACGCGGGCAATCAAATCTTGCACTTGAGTTTGCGCTGCCCCGCTCATCCAGGGCAGTAACTGGGCCACTTGTTCAGGATTGGCCAGCAGCAGATTGCTTAAGCAGGCGCTCAACATGCCGCTATCTTTGTTGTTAGAGGCCAACAGCTCGGCAAGCGCCGGGATCGATGCCAGTGGCCAGCGGTGTGCGGCGTCGATAAACCGCGCCAGAAACGCTTTACCCTGACCGGAAACCTGCGCCAGTGCGGTAATTGCTGCTGGCGTGCCAATACAGGCGAGAGCATCACCGGTAAGGGTGATTTCCGGCTGGTAGGCCAGGATTGGTACTGCGTTAACGCCGCGCTCTGCAATCAGCGTAGCGATACTAAATTCACAGTTAAGGAATGCAGCGTGGCGATAGGTAGAACGGCTCATTACGCCTAACGACTTCAGAACAGCCTCATCGGTGGCAACCAACTGTAGCCATGGCGTGACGTCACTATCCCCCTGTTGGAGCAACTCACCGGCTAACCGGTTCGCGATATCTGGGCGTTCAGGCAGTAACAAGGCAATCAACGGCTGGCGGCTAACATGCAACTGCGGCAAGCCCGCGAGCAGTTTATCCACGCAAATCTGCCATTCGGCCTCATCGGCACAAGCCAGGAACTTACGGAAATGCAGCTCAGCGCAGCTATAAGGGGACATCCACGAGCCGCTTAGCGGATCTGCGATATCTGTATTGAGGTAGTAACTGTGCTTTTGCGCATCGCTATCCCAGTTTGATTCAACACAGATCCCTTGCGCCAGTAGCAGCACATCAATCGCGTACGGCAATCCCTTTCTGGCTACTAAAAAGTCGGTAATATCCGTCTTGTTATCGCCGTAATAACGGTTGCTACCGGCATTGCATGCCAGGGCAAACAACACCGCATCTGACTCAATGGTGCCGTCCATCTGTTGATCGGCCAACCGTTGCCAGCTTGCAACATAAGTCTGGCGCAACTCCGCAGACGAGGAGTCAAAGTCAGTCTGAAAATCGTCACTTTTATAGAGGTGGTTGCGAAGCTTGATCCAGCTCTGCTTATCGTTTAGCTCCGGTTTTTCGCCCGGATGGGCTCGGTTGGCCAATGCCTGAACGCTTAAATTCTTCGGTAAGGAAATCGGTTCACCATTGGCTAACCACGGTGGTGTTTCGCCAGCAGGTTTGGCGATGTCCGAAGAGATAACGGATTGCGAGAGTATGGTGGCAGCAGAGACCGGAGGCGCACTTTCTGCCGGGGTATCGCTTATTGGCTCTACGCGGGGTTTTTCAGCTGGTTCAACCTTCGGTTTTGGCGCTGTGGCGCCAATGGTGGCGTTTTCATCAACGGCAATTTCAACGTAGCCTTTGCCGGTTTTTTCCTTCACCAGCTTGGTCATGGCAGCCGAGGCCTTGGCTTCGTTATCAAAACTCTTGGTCTGGCTTTGCCCTTGCGTACCAATCTTGCCCCAGCGCAGGTTTAAGTCACTGTCCGACTGCTCGATTTGCCAAAATTTGTTTGATTTATCATCTTTGAATTCGAAATGACGCACCGTTGTCTCCCTGGGGATCAATTATCCATAAAATAACGCGTGGGATTAAGTTATCAGATATTTAGGCTATGAATAGAGGGGCCGCATGGAATTTGGGAAAAACGCCATGCGGTCAGATGGATGACAAAGCGGCAATGCTGCAGAATTGGTAACAGGCGGACTATTCACCCCAAGCTAATTATTAACGGGCGCAGCATGCAGCGCCCCTACATACTGAGTAGGTTGACGTTTATCAGCAGTTCAAAGGCTCCCAATTTGGGACCACTTGATCAGTATGAGCACCCACTTTAGTGCTGGCAGATGGTTAAAGATAAGAGTGAAGTTGGATCACCCGGCTGACCACTTCTAATGCCTGTCGCAGGGTTGGCAGCGGCAGCGAACCCAACGCCAAACGCAGGGCATGGGGTACATGAACCGAGGTAGCAAAAGGTTCTGCAGTAGAGAGCGAAATACGCTCTTTTAGCAGGGCTGCGGCGATGCGATCCGCCCTAACCTCCTCTGGCAAGGGTAACCACAGAAAATACGAATCAGGGTGGCCAATATAGTTCAGCTCGCTCAGTGCTTCACGAGCTATTGACTGACGTAACCGGGCATCTTGGCGTTTTTCGTCTTCAAGCCGCATAACGGTGCCGTCTTCGATCCACTCACACAGGATCGCGGTCATGATCGCCGGGGTATTCCAGGTGGTTGCCCTGATGGCTCGTTCCAATGCGGGGATCCATTTTTCCGGGGCAGCCACTATGCCAACACGCAACCCGGTCGCGACATTCTTGGAAAAACCGGAAATATATACCGTGTATTCAGGGGCGAGAGTTGCTAACGGCAGTGGCGGTTGCTCTGCCAGATAGGCGTACGCGGCATCCTCGATGATTAGCAGCCCATGTTCGCGAGCCAGCGCCACCAACTGGTGCCTCTGTGGCTCGCTCATCACCCAGCCAAGCGGATTATGCAGCGTTGGCATGCAGTAAACGGCTCGCACCGGGCGGCGCTGGCATAGCCGTTCAAGTTCCGCCAAATCAGGGCCATCGCTCAACGCGGGAATGGCGACCAACTCAAGATGGTAGCTCTCGGCCAGGATTTTAAAACCCGGATAGGTCAAGGCATCAACCGCGACCACGTCGCCCGGTTGCAACAGCCCCATCACGGTGATGGCTAACCCTTGTTGAGCGCCATTTACCAGCAAAACGTTCTCTGCCGCCAGCTTTAAGCCACGGTGGTTCAGATGTCTGGCTACGACCGCCCGCTCGTGTGGCCGACCTGCATGGGGTTGATAGCGTAGCAATGCGTCCAGATCGCCGGAGGAAGCCAACTGACGTAAAGCAGCCCTCAGCAGTTCGCTTTGTGACGACAGCGTTGGGTAATTGAAGTTCAGATCGAGCATGTCCGTGGCGACGGCTTGCTGATCGATGCCCAAACCCGGCGGCAACGAAATCTCCCGGACAAAGGTCCCCCGGCCCGCTTCCCCGCTGACTAACCCCATCGCTTCAAGTTCCGCATACACCCGTGAGGCAGTGACCAACGACATGCGTTCCTGGGCGGCAAGCTGGCGATGAGTGGGTAAACGTGTCCCTGGCGTAAGACGCCCTGCGCGAATATCAGCGGCAAAACTATCGACCAGCGATTTGTAACGGGCTCGTGCCATAGCAACTTGTATCCATGACAATTTTTTGATTGTCATGATTTTGCGGCATAACATGCCGATCCACAATCCTCCAGCGTCGAAAATAAGGGTGTCCCATGCAGGTGAAGATCGAGCAAAATAGCGCCAGCGGCTGGCTCAATGGCTTTTTGGGCATGGTGATCTTCAGTGGTTCACTCCCCGCCACCAGAGTCGCCGTGCTCAGTTTTGATCCTCTATTTCTTACAGTCGCTCGTGCTTCTATCGCGGGTCTGTTCGCGTTCCTGCTGTTAGGGCTGTTTAAACAACAGCGGCCACGAGGCGATCAGGTATTCTCCCTGATGATCGTTGCATTAGGCGTGGTGGTGGGCTTCCCACTGTTGACCGCGTTGGCGTTGCAGCATGTGACTTCGGCCCATTCCATCGTCTTTCTCGGCCTGCTGCCCTTGGCCACCGCGATATTTGGCGTGCTACGGGGTGGTGAGCGCCCTCGTCCCGCTTTCTGGTTCTTTTCCATTATCGGCAGCCTGTTGGTGATGAGTTTTGCGTTTGCTCAGGGAGTCTCCGCTTCGCTGACCGGGGATTCCTTAATGCTGGCTGCGGTGGTGGTTTGCGGGTTGGGCTATGCCGAAGGGGCTAAACTGTCGCGTGAGCTGGGAGGCTGGCAGGTGATCTGTTGGGCTTTGCTGTTGGCATTACCCGTGATGCTGGCGACCTCACTGCTGCTGATACCCTCATCCTTGGAGGCTATTCCCCTGCCAGCCTGGATAAGTCTGGCCTACGTTTCGCTGTTCAGCATGCTGATCGGGTTTATCTTTTGGTACCGGGGCCTAGCCCAGGGCGGTATTGCCAGCGTCGGCCAACTGCAATTGCTGCAGCCCTTTTTTGGCCTGGCGCTGGCAGCAGGCTTACTGCATGAACCCGTCAGCCTGCTGATGTTGGCCACCACGTTGGGGATTATCCTCTGCGTGGCGGGATCGCGCCGATTCGCCGGTTAACTGACCCGCAAATAAGCAAACAGCAGGGCTAGCAGGATCACAACGACGATGGTGGCAATGGCCAGGCGATCGGCAAACAGACGGCGCATCGGCTCTCTCCTCAGGCAAAGTTATAACGCTCGCAATGGTAGCGCGACATCGGCACGTGCAATTCGGCCAACGTCTGCTCTATGACGTCCATCATGACGTTCGGACCACAAATAAAGTACTCATGTTCGGCATAACCGGGTGGCAGATGGCGTTTAAACAGTTCCGCAGTGATAAAGCCCCGCTCACCAGGCCAGTCCTCTGGGGGCTGTGTCAACACATGGACAACTTTCAGGTTCACTCTTTGTTCCAAGGCGGCCAGTTCCTCACGAAAGGTGACCGACTCCCAGTCTTTGCTGCCATAAATCAGCATCAAAGGCTGGCGATCGCCACGATCGGCCAGCGTGCGGATCATGCTTATCATCGGCGTAATGCCCACACCGCCAGCAATCAGCACGCGCAGATCGGCCTGTTTGCCCAGCGTGAACGCGCCATAGGGGCCGTCAAGATAGACGCGTTGCCCAACCTGCAATGTAGCAATAGTGCTGGTGAAATCACCCAGATTACGAATGGACATCTCGACCTGTCCATCCGCAACTTCGGCACTGGAGGAAAATGAGAACGGGTGACCCGTAAGGCTGAATGGGCTACCCCAGACGGTCAGCCAACCAAACTGACCGGGTGAAAAGCGAAAGCCTGGATGCCCTTCTGGCTGCATCAGCAACGTGGTGGTGTCTCCCCGTTCTTGGCGGACTGCCGCAATCCGATAAGGCTTGCGTAGCATAAACAGGGGTTTGATGATCCGCACATACAGCAACAAGGCGAGCCAAAAAGCGATCAGCGCAATCCACAACCCACGTTTCCAAGGATCATCCAGATAGAAACTCCAGCCAATCATATGCAGGATCCCTGCCCCGAGCGCGATCAGCGCCAGGATGATATGAGTAAGATGCCAGGTTTCGTAACGGATATTCAATTGCACGCGCCAAAGCGCGGTGACCACCAACGCAATCAGCGAATAGGTTGATAGCGCGGCAAAACGGGCGCGCCAAGGGGCTTCAATAAAGTTGAGTAATGCCAGCAGTTCGGGGCGGACGACAAACAAGATAATCGGGTGGGCAATCACCAGCCCTACGGCGATCAGCGAGATACGACGGTGAAAATGGTAGATAACATCTTCGCCCAATGGTTCGGTGACATAGCGGAAACGAGCGGTCAGACCGAACTGCAACCCCATGATTGCCAGCCCGGCATAACCTAAGGCAACTGAGAACTCGGTCCAGAAATCCCTCGCGGGCGGCATAGCACCCAGTAATAGAGCAAACAGCGGAGCAACAATGAAAAACAAATAAATCAGCAGCCAGCCAGCACTGCGCATTGTGTAATTCATGGCTATACCCCGTGCCGAACGCCTTGATCTCAGTATAATTCAGCATCAGCTATTTGCTGTCTTATGGCGAAAGGTTACCACCTCGCACCAGGGTTTAACTCCCCGTTTTCGCTTTCAGCGATTCACCGATGGCGTAGAACTGTCCACCGGCAACGTAGTGCAAACTGCGCAGCGCAGGTTCGGCTGAGTCAAAATGCCAGTGGCCATCTTTAAATACCCGCGTATCGGACCAGGCACCGGTCACTTCGCCAATAAACAGATCGTGGGCCTGCTGATTATGGGGCTCCGGGATCAGCCTACACGCCATCCAGGCGGAGCATCCGGCCACAAAAGGCAGTGGCCGATCGTCAAAACTAAACAACTCGACGCCACAGTTTGCCAGTTTGTCGGGTTCGGTATGCAGGCTGCGGTTACCGACCTCATAGGTCAGCTGTAGCTGAGCCGCAGTCGGTACCTGGATCACAAAGCACCCACTCTGCTCGATCAGCTCACGGGTTTTGGTCATCTTATCCAGCACTACCGTCAGTTTCGGCGGCGAGAAGTCCAGCGCACAGGCCCAGGCGGCGGCCATCACGTCATTGACACCGTCATGACTGGCGGATACCAGCACCGTTGGGCCGTGATTAAGCAAGCGATAGGCTTTTTCCAAGGCCACGGTGGCAATAGGTTGGTTCATCATTTATCCCTTAAAGTTAGGCTGGGCCAGATACATCATCGTAGCGCGGCCGCGAACCATTGTGAAAGAGATGTCGGTGGCAGCCGCATCTGTGACAACGTCACTCTTGTGTGGCTGGTTGCTCCCTGCGATAAAACTGACTCCACAGCGCCATCAACAACCCCAGCCCCGCTAAAACGGCGGCCACCAGATAGGTCAGTTGTAAACCTGCCGCGCTCCCTAACCGTATATCGCTGGCTGCCGAGGCCAAAGCGAATATCCCCCCCATAGCGGAGGCCCCGATGATAAAACCAAGGTTGCGAGCCAGATTTAACAGACCAGAAGCCACCCCACGCCGCTCAATGCCAACCTGTTTGATCACCGCCGTGTTGTTGGCCGCCTGGAACAAGGCATAGCCTGCGGTGATCAGGCATATCGGCAAGATATAGCCCAAAACGCCCTGCGTAGGTGACATCATCGATAAGGTTAATGCTCCCTGGCAAACTCCCAGTAATCCCAGGCTAATCATCTGCGCTGCCCCGAAGCGGTCGACCAGATATCCCGATGGCACACCCGCCAATGCGGCAATCAGCGGCCCAGCGGACATTGCCAAGCCAACCTGCTGTGGCGCTAATCCTAGCCCATGAGCAAGATAGAACGGCCCTACTACGAAGGACGTCATGATCACCGTACTCACCAACATATTGGTTAGCAGGCCGCTGCTCAGGATTGGCTGACGCAATAGGGTAAGTTGGACCAGCGGGCTCGCCACTTTTCTCTCAACCCAGACGAACGCGCTGGCCGCAACGGCTGTTCCCAGCAGCAGCAGGCTATTGAGTGAGCCAAAATGACCTTGCCCCAACGTCATGGCCAGCGAAAATAGCGCCAGCGTCAAACCGAGTAAGGCCATTCCGACGAAATCAAAACTCCCCTGTTTCGTTACCTGCTGCGGATCGGTTTGCGGGAGATAGCGATAAACGCAAAACAGCGCGACGCCCCCCAGCGGCAGGTTGATCAGGAAAATTGACTGCCAGCCAAACCCGGCAATCAAGACGCCACCCAGCGTAGGGCCAAGCGCGGTCCCCACTGCGGATAAGGTGCCGAGCAGCCCCATCGCCCGTCCGACCTTATCCTTGCTGATGGTTTCGCCAACTAGCGCCAGAGTGATGGCCATCATCACTGCGCCCCCTAGCCCTTGCGCAGCACGGGCCGCAATCAGCCACCAGATGGTAGGAGCGACAGCACAACCCAGTGAGGCGAGCATAAACAGGCCGAGACCGGCCAGTAACAGCGTGCGACGGCTGATGATATCCCCCAACCGTCCGACGCCCACAATTAGCGTGGTGATTGCCAGCAGATAAGCGATCACCACCCATTGCACATCTTGAAACGAAGCGCCGAACACCTGCGCTAATGTAGGTAGACTGACGTTGGTGATGCTGCTGCCCAGAGAGGAGAGCAGCGTTGGCAAGGCCAGGCTGATTAGCCCGCCACGCAGGGCCGATTGGGGTGTGGGCAAGACATTGGGTACGGAGGATTTCATGGTTGGCTGATTCCTGAATTAACTTGTCAGTCAGCGTATGGCAAACCATGACATGGCGGAAGACGCAGGGCATGCAGTTTATAAGTGCATCAAACGCCATATGTCAGAATCGGGCGCAGCATGCAGCGCCCCTACGGTCGAATCTAGCAATACCTGTGAGCCTTCTCACAACTCCGCGACAAAGCCGGGGGCGAGCAAAAAATAGGAACTGTATAAACAACCGCTGGCAAGCCACCCTTGGCGCTCTCGGTATACTCAAGGCGAATCAACCTGAGTGAGTAAGTAAAATGAAAACAACAGAAATCGTCTCAGACAGTTATGTGAAGGTCGGCGTACGGGAAAAGATTGGCTATGGCTTCGGCGATCTGGCCTCCAACCTGTCGTTTGGTTTTGTCTCCCTGTTCTTACTGTTTTTTTATACCAATATTTACGGCATCAGCGCGGTACAGGCGAGCCTGATTTTTGTGATCGCCCGGGTGCTGGATGCCGTGTTTAATATCTTTGTCGGTTACTTTATCGATAAAACCCAAACCCGGCACGGCAAGCTGCGCCCTTACCTGCTGTACGGCGCGGTGCCATTGGGGATCTTGACGGTCTTGTGTTTCAGCACCTTCGACAGTGACTATAAATTTTATTACGCGCTGATCACCTACACCCTCTATTGCCTGGCCTACACGGCGGTCAACACGCCCTATTCAGCCATGACCAATATGCTGACCCAGCACGAAGGCTCGCGGGCTTCGCTGTCGGTTTACCGCTTTGTGTTGGCCATCGTCGGTTACCTGATTGTCTCGACCACTGCCGACGTGCTGATTTCACAGTTCACCGATCAGAAGATGGGCTATGTGTTTGCCGTCAGCTGCTTTAGCCTGTTGGCCACCTTCTTCTTCCTGGCCTGCTTTGGCATGACCAAAGAGCGAGTGAAAAGCCTGCCAGATCAAAAGGCCCCCACGCTAAAAGAGATGATCACCGCCGTTTCCGGCAACCTGCCGTTAATCCATCTTTCCCTGTTCACGGTGTTTTTCTATATCGCCTATACGGTATGGATGGCTATTGCGATCTACTTCATCAAATACACCCTGGGGGATGAAAGCTTTACCGCCAAGTTCTTCATGATCCAATCTGCGGCCTATGTGGCGGGTACGGTGATCTCAGAAAAGATCATCAGCCTGATGGGCAAAAAGAAAATGGTCCTGTTGGGGCTGCTGATCGGGATTGTCGGCTTACTGTTCCAATACTTCCTGGCGGGAGATAACGCCTACCTGATTATGACCGGCGTGTGCCTGTACAGCATTACCCTGGGGATGGGCTTTGTCGCGATGTGGTCGATGATTGCCGATACCGTTGAGTATGCCGAATGGAAACACGGCGTACGTACCGAAGGGGCCATTTACGGCTTCTTTAATTTCATCACCAAAATTGCCATGGCGATTGGCGGCGGCTGTGCTGGCCTGATGCTCGATTACTTTGACTATTCGTCCGAGCATATCAGCGCCAATGCGCTCAACGGCATCAATATGATGATGACGCTGTTCCCTGGCCTGATGTTTGCCCTGGGGATGCTGTTTATCTTCTTCTACAAGCTGGATGAGCACACCTACCGAAATATCATCAAAGACATTGAATTGCGCAAAGCTAGCGCGCAGTAACCAGCAGGTATCAATATGAAAAAAGATTTCCACGCCATCATTGCCACCATGACTGCCGAAGAGAAAGTGGCGTTACTCAGCGGTAGCGGTTTGTGGCGCACGGCCAGCTTCCCGCAGCATGGTATTAGCGACATTGTGATGACGGATGGCACCTACGGCGTCCGTTACAGCACCAGCCAGATCGAACAGGGGGAAAATTGGCACATTAGCGATTTTCTGGCCGTGATTGGCCAAAGCGCAGGCGAGGTGGAGCAGGAAGAACAAAAAGGCGGCTCTGAGGCGCTGTTCAGCAAATCCAAACCGGCCACCTGCTTCCCGAATGGTTCCACCCTGGCCTGTAGCTGGGACGTAGATCTGGTGTATCAAATGGGCGAGGCGTTGGCCAAAGAGTGCCAGGAGTTGGGCGTCGGCATTCTGCTTGGGCCAGGGATCAATATTCGCCGCACGCCTTTGGCAGGCCGTGGTTATGAATATTACTCGGAAGATCCGGTAGTCAGCGGTGACGTGGCCGCAGCCTTGATCAACGGGCTGCAGGACGGTGGCGTGGGGGCCAGCCTGAAGCACTTTGCCGCCAACAATTCAGAATACCGCCGCACCGAGATGGACTCGGTGGTGGAAGAACGGGCGCTGCGCGAGATTTACCTCTCGGGATTCAAGCGAGCGATCGACAAATCCAACCCCTGGACGGTGATGTCGTCCTATAACCGGCTCAATGGGGTGCAAACGTCGCAACACCACTGGCTGCTGACCGAAGTGCTGCGCAATGAGTGGCGCTATGATGGGCTGGTGATGTCCGACTGGTACGGCATCAAAGACCGCCCCGCTTCCTTGCTGGCGGGTAACGATCTGGCCATGCCGGAAACCCAGCGTGATAAACAGGAGCTGTTGCAGGCGATCGAACGCGGAGAGATCCCTTCAGAGGTTCTCGATACTGCCTGCTTGCGGATGTTAACCCTGATCGACAAGGTGCAGCGCCACCGCAAGCCAGGGACCAAGGCCAATTACCCGCAACATCACCGGTTAGCACAGCAACTGGCCGCCGAATCGATAGTGTTATTGAAAAACGAAGGTAATATCCTGCCGCTGCAAGCCGGCAAGAAAACCACCATCGCCGTATTGGGCAAACCGGCGCAGGAGCCGGTGATCCAGGGCTCAGGTTGTGCTACCACCGTACCTTACATGCTCGATCGTCCGCTGGACGAAATTTTCGAGGTGGCCGGTAACGACTTCCAGATCGATTATGCCATCGGCACCCCGGATGATAATCACGTAGATCCGCAAGCGCAGGCACATGCGGTTGAGCTAGCCAGCAAGGCAGACGTTGCCGTGGTGTTCGTCAGCACCGCCATTGGCGAAGATGGCGAAAATGGCGATCGCCGGGATTTGAATATCTTGCCTAGCCATGAAGCGCTGATCCGCGCGGTAGCCAAACGACAGCCCAATGTGGTGGTGGTGTTGGCTAACAGCGATGCGGTGGTGATGCCTTGGCTATCAGACTGCAAAGCCCTGCTGGAGACCTTCTTTGCGGGCCAAGGTATGGGCCGCGCGGTGGCGGATATTCTGTTTGGCCGGGCCAACCCCTGTGGCAAGCTGACGGTAACGGTGCCCAACACTCTGGAAGAAACTCCGGCCTGGCTCGATTACCCAGGGGAAAACCTGCGCCATCACTACAGCGAAGGATTGTATGTAGGTTATCGCTACTACGACCGACGTAAGTTGACGCCGCAGTTCCCATTCGGTTTTGGCCTGAGCTATAGCCAGTTTAGCTATGCCAAGCTGGCGACTTCGGTCACTGAACTTGAGGAGGGGCAACCCTTAACCGTCAGCGTTGAGGTGACCAACCGTGGCGATCGGGCCGGTAAAGAGATCGTACAGCTTTACCTGACTGCACCACGGGGAGATCTGGCACGTGAAGTGCTGGCGTTGAAAGCCTTCGCCAAAGTGCACCTTGAGGCGGGTGAAAGCAAAACGGTGACCATGACGCTGGAATGGCAGGATTTTGCCTGTTTCCACCCAGGCATGGCCGATTGGGTGGTCGATCCTGGCGAGTATCAGCTTCACGTGGCGCGTTCTTCGCGGGATATCGCGCTGAGCACGGTGGTCAAGCTGTGCGCCACGCCCTATTATTTACCGCTAAAGGCGGACAATTCGCTGCAGCAGTTGATCGCTACCCCACCGGCTTTTGACCGAGTGGTGAAGCTATTGGTCAGCAAAAACGGCTTGCCGGAGGCGCTGATGCGCGAAAAGCTCATCGCGATTGCTCCAGATCTGTTCTGCGGCCTGTTTATCGCCCTGACGGAGTTCTTGGCTATTGATATTACTCAGCAGGAGTTAGAGGCTGCATTGGCGGAACCTGCCACCGTGTGACCCCTCACCCCAACCCTCTCCCACAGGGAGAGGGAGCTGGTACGGTGATGTGAATAAGTACGTAATTCAATTTATGGCATTTTAAATTTAGGCACAGGTATAAAGTTGTAGCACGGACAGTCCCCTTTTCTTAGGGAGCGGTATGGCGATGTAGTTAGGCCAGATTGTCGCATTCACCTGAGATCAGATTGATGCTGAGCTTACAGGTGGAACGGGCTGTCCCCTCTCCTTGGGGAGAGGGTTAGGGTGAGGGAGAAAGATCCCACACCCGTATTTTCATCACCAACCTCTGGGGATAAATAAGCCGATGTTTCCTTTCTCTGTTACGCGACAACTCAAGCCGCAATCCCATCGGCAGGCGCAAGCAGCGATCCATGAAGGCAGCGGCTATGAGCTGATCTCGTTTGACGCCGAAAAGCTCAACGTCTTCGCCGCCGAGGTTTACTACTGCGAGCCCCATTGGCACTCGGCCCCTGAGCTGATCTGCATCTTGTCCGGCGAATTTTCCGTGACACTAGGCCATGCCACCTCGGTGGCCAGCGCGGGCAGCATGCTGTATATCAACCCGGAAGAAATTCATTCCCTTGAAGCTCGCGCCCCAAACAGCCAACTGCTGACCATCCAGTTTTCCCCCCATCTGTTTGATGAAACCCATCCGGCCCCGCTGATGTTTAATCAGCGCGATCGCGCAGCAGAGCAGCAGATTAGCAACGCCGTGATCGCCCTGCTCGATAACCTGGTCACCGCACAACCTTCGTTTACCCGCATAGCCCTGGTTTATCACCTGTTGGGCACGCTTGCCGCCGCTGCGCCAAACCAGGCCGACCAACAGCAGGTTAGCGTCCGGAAAAAAGACCAACAGTTGGTCAAATACGGCATTGAGTTTATCAACCAGCATTTTGACGATGAGCTCAACCTGGCCACCATTGCCGAGCACGCTGGCGTCAGCTACCACCACTTTTCCCGTATCTTCAAAAAGATCAGCGGCTACAACTTTAAAGAATATCTGACCATGATCAGAATTAATAAGGCCAAACTGCTGCTGAAAGATACCAACATCCCGATCACCGACATCAGCTACACCTGCGGTTTCAGCGGCCACAAACAGCTGATCTTTGCCTTTAACAAATATTGCCGCATGACGCCAACCGAGTTCCGGAAAAGCTACGTCACCGCCATCAATTCGGCGGCCGAGCTGCAGATCATGACCGATTTCCGCTGTCTGCCACTGGATCGGCAGATCGTTGCACGTTTACAGAGCTTCAACGCTGACCCGCAATAGTGAAAATAATCATTACCCTATGCCGCCCATGGCTATACTTACCGCAGTAGCTACCGCAGGTATCGCCGTTGCCTGAACTCTCCTGTCTTAACTGTCTGTGGAGCAGTGCCCATGAGCAAACCAGCTAAAACGCCCCGCCCTGTTAAAGCCCCAAGCTATCTGGATGCTCTACTGCCAATAGTCACGTTGATTTTGCTGGTTGGATCTTCCGTTGCTCTGTTTGGCCTTGAAGCCGTCAACGGCCCTCTGCAGGTGGCCATCATCCTCAGCACCATGATCACCGCTATGGTCATCCTGAAGAATGGCCATAGCTGGGAGGAGGTTTCCGAGTCCGGCCGCAAAGGCATTGCCACCATCTCGGGGGCCATTTTTATCCTGTTTTCCGTCGGGGCGTTGATTGGCACCTGGAACATGTCCGGTACCATTCCTACCATGGTGTATTACGGTATTATATTGATCACCCCCAACTGGTTTTATCCGATAGCCTTTTTGGTCTGCGTTGGCGTTTCTTTAAGTATTGGCAGTTCCTGGACCACGGCGGGCACCTTGGGAGTCGGATTGGTCGGGCTGGCCAATATGCTGGGGTTATCACCAGAAATTACGGCTGGGGCCGTGATTTCAGGGGCTTACGTTGGTGACAAAATCTCGCCGCTGTCTGAAAGCACCGTATTGGCCGCTCAGCTTAACGGCGTTGAATTGTATAAACATATCCGCACCCAGCTTTGGACCACCGTTCCAGCGGCGGTCATTGCCCTGCTCGCTTTCATCCTGCTAGGACTCAATCAGCATAGTGCCTTTGATGCCACCGTCACCAACAACGAACTGACACGCTTTAACGAACTGTTCCACATCACACCGTGGAACCTGTTGCCACTGATTTTCCTGTTGGCGTTATCGGTCGCCAAGGTGCCTGCATCATTGGCTATCATGTGCTCGGCCCTAATGGCTGGGATCATGACCTCCTTCATGCAGCCGCAGGTGATCGATCGCTTTATTGTCGAGCCCGATCTTGCCAGCCCACTGTTGGCCATCAAGGCGGTCTGGATTGCGATGGCGACCGGTTTCCAGGAGAACTCCGGTATCGAGCAGATCGACGCCCTGCTGTCACGCGGCGGTATGGACAGCATGTTGCTGACGATCTGGCTGATCATCGGAGCGGTGACGTTTGGCATTATGGTGGATGACTTCGGCCTGCTGAACAAACTGGTAACCCCGCTGCTGCTGCGGGCCAGAACCGTGGGCAAGCTGTTTACCTCGGTGGTTGCTACCGCGATTGGGCTGAATATTGCCGCGGGCGATCAGTATATTGCGCTGCTGCTCCCCACCCGGCTGTACCGTGCCGAATTTGCCAAGCGAGGGCTGGCGCCAGAGAACCTGTCGCGCATCGTTTCGGATGCTGGGATTGTCACCTCCCCGCTGATCCCCTGGAACTCTTGCGGAGCTTATATGGCTGCGGTACTGGGTGTCTCGACTATGGCCTACATGCCATTTGCCATCTTTAATATTGCCGCCCCGCTGATCACTCTGGCACTAGGCATTACCGGTTTTAATGTTCGACATATCCCGGTGGCTGCCCCGTCAGAAGGAGATAATCCGAGCCGTAAAGCGGTTGAGTAGTAACAACCGTGAAACCAATACCGAGGCGATAAAGACCAGGACCAGTAAGGTAAATTTAAGCGTGGCGTCGTTGAAGTCATACAGCGTAGTAATGAAATAGAACACGCTGTAGTGAACGATATAGACGCCCACCATCGCCGGGCTAATAAACTCCACGACGCGGGTCAGCAATCGGCTCTTGATGGCGATATTATCAAACAGGATAAACAGCGCCAGGCTCATGCCAAGCAAGTGCAAATGCTCCAACACAAACCAGCCGGCGACGCTGATCTGGGTATGGGTTGATAGATAAAGCTCGTAGAAATACATGGAGATACCGATGGGGATCACCAGCAGCCTGGCGGCCCACAGCACGCTGGTTTTTTTGGTGAACCTGCGACCCGGAGCCTCCCCCAGAACATGGCCAATAATGTAGTAGCCGCCCCAGACCCAAATAAACGAATAGCTGGAGATAAACAGCGGATCATCTTGGGTATCGAGCGGGCTGAAAATATCCAACAGGGCAATCACGGCAACCAACCCGGCAAACACGGCCGCAGTGATTTTCAAATGTTTAATGCCCTTGAGGATGATGGGGTAAATTAAATAAATGATCCCCATATTCAATAAGATGCCGTTTTGTAGAATATATCCCTGATGAATGTATTGGGTTTTAATCAAGGATGAAACAATGTTCCAGAAAATCATGATCAGGATAATGGATTTGATTTTCACCACAATCTCCCGCCTGGTGAGTTTTTCCACCTCATCCATATAGCCGATAATGATAAAAAACAACGGTTTGGCGATAATAGACACAAAGTACAATACCCCCATGGTATTCGCATGGAGGAAACACTCGAAATCGCACATTTGACTGGTCGAGAAGAAGGTGACGGCGGCAAAACAACTCAAACTCTTTAATGCCTGCTGGTTGACACTGTTGATCATGGTTTTCCATCCATCACCGGGTTGATGTAACACACCCTACTGTTTTTTATAAAAATAATCTTAGTACATTAACACCCACTGCACAACGCGCATATTTAACCCTAAGCCGAACGATTATTCATATCATAAGAGTATTCTTAGAAGCCAATGGGCAAGTTTTTTATATATTAACTATTTTTATGCAACCTGCGTTTTTATGCTTAAAGCAAGTGATTCCCACTAGCCAGCAACAGTCTGCTGTCTTTTTATAACCTATTGATTTAATTTAACAAAGAAAAAGAAACCACTCTATATGCAAATTGAAAAACGCCAAAATCAAGCATTGCCGCTGATTTCATTATCTTTAAAGGATTGTTAATCAAGAATATTCCCATGCGTAGTTTTTTATTCCGTTAGGCAACGGTATTTCTCTCCTGTTTGCAATCAACTGTGCAGGTGTTGAAGAAAAAGTTATTTGCGACAGGCAAATTTTCCGGTTGTGACTATGATTTAATCGTAAGTCGGTTGGTAACGTTATCCTTTAATTACGCAATACTTTATTTGACTCGGTGTCAGTAAGGAAAACCATGACGAGCTCATCAACGAATAAACTGTCCCTATGGTCACTCACCGCACTGGTAGTGGGCTCCATGATAGGGGCTGGTATATTTTCTTTACCGGCCACCTTTGGGCGCGCTACGGGAGGGTTTGGTGCCATTATCGCCTGGTGTATTGCGGGCGGCGGGATGCTAATGCTGGCCTTTGTGTTTCAAACGCTGGCGCAACGTAAACCCGATCTCGATTCCGGCGTATTTATCTATGCCAAAGCCGGATTCGGTGATTATCTGGGCTTTGCCGCTGCACTTGGCTTCTGGGCCGGGACCTGTATTGGTAACGTCTCTTACTTTGTGCTGATAAAATCTACTCTGGGGGCCTTCTTCCCGATATTTGGCGACGGTAATACCATTCCCGCGGTGTTGTTCGCCTCGGTTATTCTTTGGGGATTCCACATTCTGGTACTGCGCGGGGTGAAAAGCGCCGCAGCTATCAACACCATTGCCACCATCGCCAAAATCCTGCCGATCCTCATCTTTGTCATTGTGCTGATCTTTGCCTTCAAAAGTGACGTGTTTGCACTCAACTTCTGGGGAACGCCAGAGACCGCAGCCTCTTTGGCTAGCGTGGGGGATCTCTCTCATCTTAACGATTACGGTTATGTTGGCCATGCGGCTGCCGCTATCGTCCCTACCGCGGAACCTGAATCCCTGTTCAGCCAGGTGCGCAGCACCATGCTGGTGACGGTATTCGTGTTCCTGGGGATTGAAGGTGCCAGCGTCTATTCCCGCTATGCCAAAGAACGCAGCCACGTGGGGATTGCCACGGTGCTGGGGTTCATCGGGGTGCTGTGCCTGTTGGTGCTGATCACCATGCTGTCTTACGGCGTGCTGCTCCGTCCCGATCTGGCGGCGTTGCGCCAACCTTCGATGGCGGGCGTGTTGGAAGCTATCGTGGGGCGCTGGGGGGCAATCTTCATCAGCGTGGGCCTGATTGTTTCGGTGCTGGGTGCCTATCTCTCCTGGTCTTTGCTGGCGGCAGAAGTGCTGTTTTCCGCCGCGAAAAGCAAGAGTATGCCGAAGGTGTTCGCCACCGAAAACAGCAATGCGGTGCCCTCTTCCGCCGTCTGGCTGACCAACATCACCATTCAGGTGTTCTTAATCCTGACGCTGTTTAGTGATTACGCCTTCCAGCTGGCGCTCGAACTGACCAGCTCCCTGACGTTGATCCCTTATCTGTTGGTAGGTGCCTATGGGCTGAAGCTGGCCCTGACCGGCGAAACCTACGAAACCGATAAACGCGATCATAAAAAGGATCTGATCTTCGCGCTGATCGCCACCTTCTACGCACTGCTGATGCTGTATGCCGGTGGTATGAAATATCTGCTGCTCTCCGCCATCATCTATGGCCCAGGTACGCTGCTTTACATTATGGCCAAACGTGAACAGCACGCAAAAGTGTTCACCCCGGCCGAGATGGGGCTCTTTGTAATCGTTATGGTCGCCGCCGTTGCTGCAATCTACAGCATTGCCACTGGCGTTATCACAATCTGATCGAGGCAAGTCATTATGTCGACTAAAAAAAAGACGCAGTCCAAGTTTGGTGTTCATTCAGAAGTAGGGAAATTGCATAAAGTCATGGTCTGCGCCCCTGGCAAGGCGCATAACCGGCTGACGCCGAGTAATTGTGATGAGCTGTTGTTTGATGACGTGCTGTGGGTTGAGCGCGCCAAACGTGACCATTTTGACTTTATGACCAAGATGCGCGAACACGGCGTAGACGTGGTTGAAATGCACAACCTGCTGGCGGAAACCCTGGCGTTGCCCGAAGCCAGAAAGTGGATACTGGATCAGCAGATTGTGCCTAATGAAGTGTCGCTGGGGATCTTGAATGAAACCCGCAGCTTCCTGGATGGCCTGGCACCACGGGCGTTGGCGGAGGTACTGATCGGTGGCCTTTCCACTACCGAGCTGGCTAAAGAAGGTTATGCCGACCACGAAGAGCTGAAGCTGATCCGTGAAGCGGTAGGCATTACCGAATATCTGCTGCCACCGCTGCCGAATACCTTATATACCCGTGATACCACCTGCTGGATCTACGGCGGCGTGACCTTGAACCCACTGTATTGGCCTGCCCGTCACGAAGAGACCATTTTGACCACGGCGATCTATAAGTTCCACCCAGACTTTGGCGAAGCCAATGTTAACGTCTGGTGGGGGGATCCAACCGTACACCACGGTACTGCCACGCTCGAAGGCGGGGACGTGATGCCGATCGGCAACAAAACGGTGCTGATTGGGATGAGTGAGCGTACTTCGCATCAGGCGATCACCCAACTGGCCGCCGCGCTGTTTGCCAACAAACATTCCGGCGTTGAACGGGTGATGATTGCCGCCATGCCGAAACTGCGTGCCGCCATGCACCTGGATACGGTATTTACCTTCTGCGACCGTGATGTGGTGACGCTCTACCCGGCTATCGTCAATCAGATCAAAACCTTCTCACTGCGCCCGGATGATGGCCCAACCGGCATGAAGCTGAGCCGCGATAAAGGCACCTTTGTTGAAGCCATTGCCGGAGCACTGAACCTGAAAAAACTGCGGGTGGTGGAAACCGAAGGCAATGACTACGACACCGAACGCCAACAGTGGGACAGCGGCAACAACATGGTGGCGCTCTCTCCTGGGGTGGTGCTGGCTTACGACCGTAATACCAAAACCAATACCCAACTGCGCAAAGAAGGGGTTGAGGTGATTGAGATTGTCGGTAGTGAGCTGGGCCGTGGCCGTGGCGGCGGCCACTGTATGACCTGCCCGATTATCCGCGATGCGATAGACTATTAATACTTACGATAAAAGGGCACGCCTTTGGTGCCCTTTTATATCTTTCGCATAATTTCTTGCCGTTTGTGCGATTACGTGTGCGCACAGGAAAATGAGCCAGAGGTACAGTTTAAAGAAAACCATAATCAAGTCATATAGTTAACCTGAGAGGTTCACATGCTCTATGTAGACATTCCTAGCCGTGAAGAATACTGTTACTTAACCGATATTCGTGCGGATGCATGTATCTCGATTTATATTCAGACCTCCCCTTTACACCAACAATTAGAAGCCAGCAAAATTCAACTGGGTAATTTCATCAAGGAAGCCTTGTTGCTGGTGAACGACAGCGGTGTCGATAAACGACGTATCGCGTTGTTGGAAGAAGAGCTTTATTCCGTGTTGGAAGATGAATCATTTTGGGATTTGCATGCCCGCAGCCTGGCAGTGTTTGCAACACCAGACAGCATCAGGACTTACCGACTGGCAAATGAATTATCTAATCGACTCGAGGTCGGAGATCGTTTCTACCTTAAGCCATTATTGCGTGCGTTAACCTTCCCACATTCAGCCTACATCTTGGCGCTGTCTGAAAACCAGACACGCCTGATCGAATTTTTTGCCGATGCACCAGCAGAAGAGATGAAAGTACCCAACATGCCTGCGCGCTTAAAGGACGCGATGGGAGATGCAGCATTGAATGATCGCCATCATGGGGCAGTTCATCATAAAGTAAGATTGGCACAATATACACGCAAAATTGACCAGGCGTTACGCCCACTATTTGCCAGACATGAATCTCCTCTGATCCTTGTCGGTACCGAACCTCTTGTCTCTATCTATCGTTTAACCAATTCGTTGCCTAACCTGACAGAGGAGGCGTTATTCAAGAATGCCGAACACCTTGGTACCTCTGAGTTAGTCTCTTTGGTGCGGCCATTAATGGATAACTATTATCAGGCACAATTGAACGCATTGGCATCACGCTTTGAAACACGCTCAGGGGAGCGTCGTGTTACGCAGGATCTGTCCGATGCGGCAAGAGCAGCCTCATTTGGAGCCATTGACCTGTTACTTGTTAACCTCGACAGTACGCAAAGCGGTACCATCGATGAGCAAGGATTAATCACGTTTAGTGGCAGCAATAATGAGAATACCTATAGCCTGGTTGACGAAATTGCAAAGCGCGCGATGGTTAGTGGTGCCAGAATTTTCGCTGTACGCAGTGAAGATTTGCCGCCAGGTGCCGATCTTAACGCCATATTACGTTACCCACTATAGGGAAGCACTGGCCGGTGAACTTGTCGAAGACCAGTGCTTATTGAGGGTTGTCACTGCTGCTATGCTCAGTTGCAACTTTAGATGCTAAATAGTGTAATAAAATCAAGTGGTAGGGCGCAACATGTGCGCCCATCTTGATAAGCAACAGCGCTCTAAACAGGTACCCATACACAGTGACATCCCCGATTTAAAGACCTTCGGTAACAATTTTAGCAGCCGCAGCCAACACGTCTTTGCGGGCTTCGGCATTCTGCTGTGGCTGCGTGAAATAGGTCACCAACACCAACGGTGCGTGGTTAGCTGGCCAAATCACGGCGATATCGTTAGTGGTACCGTAATCACCGCTGCCGGTTTTATCACCGACTATCCACGTGGTTGGCAGACCTGCGCGAATGCTGGCTCCGCCGGTAGTATTCCCCTTCATCCATTCAACCAGTTGAGCACGCTGTGGTTCACCCAGCGCCTTGCCCAAGGTCAGGTTTTGCAGGCTTTTTGCCATCGCCAGCGGCGAACTCGTGTCACGTTCATCACCCGGAATGGCGGTATTCAAGGTGGGCTCGGTACGATCAAGACGGAAGGTTTTATCGCCGATGGTACGCGCAAATTCTGTTACTTTTGCCGGGCCGCCAAGATGCTCAAGGATTTTGTTCATCGCCGTGTTGTCACTGTACTGGATGGTGGCGGCGCTGAACTCGGCCAGGGTCATCCCGGTATCCAGGTGTTTTTCGGCGATCGGGTTGTAGTTGACCAGATCGGATTGCTTGATTTCCATCCGCTTAGCCAAAAGATTTTTATCCGTCTCGCTCTGTTTTAACAACGCCGACACCGCCATCACCTTGCTGGTGCTGCACATAGGAAAACGTTCATCCCCGCGATACAGGATCTGCGAATTATCGGCGGTATCGATCAGCGCCACGCCCAGGCGGCCACCGGAGCTTTTCTCCAGCTCAGACAGTTGCTGCTGAATATTCGCCTTGGCATTAGCAGTTTGCGCCCATAGCGGTGCGCTACCGAACAGCAACGGCATAACCGTAGCCACCATCAGGGTGGTTTTACGTAGTGTATTTTTAATCATGTTTTGCCTCACATAAAATGGATTAACGCAGTAGGTCGTCCTTCAGTTGGCGGGAAATATCCTCTGTTAGGCCGTGATTGACAAGCGACAAGAATTTTCTCTAGCATAAAGAAAATCTTTTGGATAACACCCATGCGCTCTAATCTTCCCCTGAATGCCCTACGTGCTTTTGAAGCCTCTGCCAGACATTTGAGTTTCACACGGGCAGCGCTGGAGCTCTATGTTACCCAGGCCGCCGTTAGCCAACAGGTTCGGCTGCTTGAAGAGCGCCTGGGTATGGTGCTGTTTAAACGCTTACCCCGTGGTTTAGAAATGACGGAGGAATCGCGGGCGCTGTTTGCCGTGTTAACCGACGCCTTTGGCCATATTGAAAAAGCCTTTCGGCAGTTTGAAGGGGGGCAATTTCAGGAGGTGCTCACCGTTGCCGCCGTTGGCACCTTTGCCGTGGGTTGGCTGTTGCCGCGTCTTGAGCGGTTCAGGCAAGAGCATCCTTTTGTCGAACTGCGGCTGCGCACCAACAATAACGTCGTCAATCTGGCCGCCGAAGGGCTGGATTTCGCCATCCGTTTTGGTACGGGTTTGTGGCCATCAACCCATAACGAAATGCTGTTTGAGGCGCCGCTGACCGTGTTGTGTACGCCCGCTACGGCTAAACGGCTCGTTACTCCAGCCGATCTGCTGCAAGAGGATTTACTGCGTTCTTACCGTGCTGAAGAGTGGGAAAACTGGTTTGCTGCCGCTGGCCTGCAGGCAGTGAGAGTTAATGGCGCCATCTTTGATTCATCCCGTCTGATGATCGAGAGCGCTATCCATTCCGGTGGTGTGGCATTAGCCCCAGCGAAAATGTTTACCCGGGAACTCGCTACCGCGCAGCTGGTGCGCCCTTTTGCTACCGAAATCAACATGGGCAGTTACTGGTTAACCCATTTAAAATCGAAGGCAATGACCCCGGCGATGGAAATATTTAGCGAGTGGCTACTGAAGGAAGCAGCAGAAGATAATACGTAGGGGCACAGCATGCTGCGCCCCTCGAGTTTCCAGACTTATTGCAGCTCCTCACGGATCCGTTTGGCCGCACTTTGCAACAGCTTATAGGCCTCATAGCGATTGGCGTGCAACTGGCGGAAATCCGCATTCGGTTGGTATTGGCTATCCAACTCGGAAAACTGCGCCATCGCCTGCTCCACCGAGGTGGCAACCTTCCCCGCCACTGCACCCAGGATCGCCGACCCCAGCAATACCGGCTCCTCCGCCTTGGTTGTCACTACCGTGCAGCCACAGCTATCCGCCAGCAACTGCCGTACCAACGGATGACGGCCAGCCCCGCCGCTGATCACGATCTGCTCAACGGTGACGCCCATCTGGGACTGGGCATCGAGGATTTGCCTGAGCCCATAGCCAATCCCGCAAATTCCGGCAACATACAGGGCCACCAGGTTATCGAGGTTGCTCTCCATACCCAACCCGGCAACCACGGCACGGGAATGAGGATCGGCAAACGGGGCGCGGTTACCAAGGAACTCGGGAACCACATGCAGACCATTGGCGAGTTTTGCCGCTTCCGACGCAGAAACCATTTTGGCCAGCGCCAAATCGGCCAACAAGGTTGGCAGTGAAATACCCAATGCCTTAGCCTGCTCCGCAGCCTCTGGTGCCGCGGGGTGGAACGAGACCAACTGCTTGATCGCCGCCCCCGCCGCGCTCTGCCCACCTTCATTCAACCAAAATCCCGGCACCATTGCAGAGTAATATGGCCCCCAAACGCCTGGGACAAACGCCGGGTTTTGCGTGGTGGTCATCGTGCAGGACGACGTGCCAAACACGTAAGCCAGGTTATTGGTGACGCCACCGCCAACACCGACAGTACCAATCCCGCCAGCATGGGCATCAATCAAGCCCACGGCGACAGGCGTGCCCACTACTAATCCCATTTCTTTGGCCGCTTCTGCCGTCAGGCCATTGCCACAAGGCGTACCAGGTTCTTTGATATGTTCCCCAATGCGGCGGAACGCTTCGTCTGCCAACTCTTCAAGGCCGATGGTACGGAAATAGTCCGGGTCCCAACGTTTCTCATGGGCCAGATAGGTCCATTTGCAGGTCACCGTACAGACGGAACGAGCCAGATCCCCTGTGGCGCGCCAGGTCAGGAAATCGGCCAGGTCGAAGAACTGCCAGGCGCTATCGTAGACCGCACGACGGTTCTCCTTCAGCCAAAGCAGCTTGGGCGTTTCCATTTCTGGGGAGATTTTTCCGCCAACGTAGTTAAGTACAGGATGCCCGGTAGCGTTGATTCGCTCGGCCTGCTCCGTTGCCCGATGGTCCATCCACACGATAATGTTTCGGTCGGGATCTTCAGATGGCCCTACTGCCAGGGGGTTGCCGTCTGCATCGAGTACCACCAGGGAGCAGGTGGCATCAAAGCCGATGCCTGCCACGTTACTTGGGGAAATGCCGGATGCGGCAACCGCCTGCTTGATGCTGGTGCACACCGCTTGCCATATCTCACGGCTGGATTGTTCAACATAATTTTCTGGGCCGCGGAACAGGGTAATCTCTTGGCTGGCATGCGCCAACATAGTACCGGAGAGATCAAAAACCCCTGCCCGTGCGCTGCCTGAACCTACATCGACACCGATAACGACCTGTTGTTGATTGTTCATCATTTTCACCTATCAGAGATCGACACTGTTTGGCAGGATCACCAGGTCACGTACGGTGACATGCTTCGAGCGCGTTACCATAAACAACACCGCTTCGGCCACTTCCCTTGGCTGCATTAGGCTGCCGTTGGCCAAAGCCTCATCCATCTTGGCTTTTGGCCAATCGTCCAGCAGCGCGGTAACCACCGGCCCTGGCAACACGGCACCCACCCGCACGCCATACTGCGCTACCTGGCGGCGCGTGGAGTGCACAAACGCCTGAACGGCAAATTTTGAGGCGGTATAAATCGGCTCCCAGATCACCGGAACGACCCCGGCAATCGAGCTAGTAAACAGAATATCACCGGATTTTTGCTCGATCAGATGCGGCAGTACCGCCTGTACCGAACGAAACGCGGCGTTAATATTGAGATTAAGTACGCGATCCCAAACGTCCGGATCCCCTTCAGCCACCGGGCCGCCAATATAGGCGCCGGCATTGGCGTGAAAAATATCGAGGCGTCCGGCAGCAGCCAGAATGCCGGACAGCATGCCGGAAACCTGCTGTGGGTTGAGCAAATCGATGACTAGTGGATAGGCGTTTTCACCAAGTTCATCGGTCAGGCGCCGCAGCTTTTCCTGGTTACGGTCGATCAGCACCACTTTAGCCCCGGCCTGCAGGAAAATACGCGCGCACTCCAGGCCGATACCCGAGGCCGCACCGGTGATCGCCGCGACCTTACCTTTGAGAGAGAAATTCAATTGGGTGAAATCTGTCATGGTTGGGTTCCTTTATTAAACAAGAGATCAAATCGTCCCGATGAAGTCACTGAGTGTGAGTTCATCGCGTTAAGAATTTGGCTGTCGATATTGCCCCTCACCCTAACCCTCTCCCAAAGGGAGAGGGAACCGAGCGTGCCACGGATTAGCTCCCGATCCTGACTTAAGCACCGAATTCGCAAGGGCTAAAGCGTGCAACTGTTCCTGACCCAGCTTTATATTTGCAAGGGTTGGAAACGCACCACCGCACCTGACCTCAACGCCGTACCAGCCTCTCTCCCTGTGGGAACCAAGCGTGCCACGGATTAGCTCCCAAGCATGGCTTAAGCACCAAATTCGCAAGGGCTAAAGCGTGCAGCTGTTCCTGACCTCAGCTTTATATTTGCAAGGGTTGGAAACGCACCACCGCACCTGACCTCAACGCCGTGCCAGCCCCCTCTCCCTGTGGGAGAGGGTTGGGGTGAGGGGAAGTTTACGCCCCCTATCACACCCTTTGCTCACAACGCTCAATCGATTGAGCATAATTGCTACTTTTTATTTTTACTGTCAAGATATAGAAAATTGGGGAGCGAAATTTGTGACTGGGTTCAAAGCAAAAAAAACGACGATTTACGATCTGGCCGAACTGGCCGGAGCCTCCTCAAGCGCGGTCAGCGCCGTGCTCAATGGCAGTTGGAAAAAACGCCGCATCGGCGCCCAACTGGCAGAAAAAATCCTGCGCCTGGCCGAAGAACAAGGCTATACCGTCAATCAGCAGGCCAGCCTGCTGCGCCGCCGCAAATCGACGATGATCGGCATGATCGTCCCCAAGTATGACAACCGTTACTTTGGTTCGATCGTCGAGCTGTTCGAGTCTATGGCCCGTGAACGCGGCCTGTTCCCGGTGATCACCTGTACCAGCCGCGATCCTGAACTGGAAATCGAAGCGGCGCGCACCATGCTTTCCTATCAGGTTGACTGGATCATCTCTACCGGTGCTACCGCCCCCGACAATATCACCGAGATCTGCGCCGCCTCCGGTATTTCAACGCTAAATCTCGATCTGCCTGGCACCCTCGCCCCTTCGGTGATCACCGATAACTATGCCGGGGCCAAAGAGCTGACGTTAAGAATTCTGGCCAACTGTGAAAAACGGCTGGGCTACCTCAAGCCGCTGATCTTCGTGGGGGGACGCGGGGTTGACCATAACACCACGGAACGCCTGCGCGGCTTCAGAGATGCCCACCGGCAGTTAGGCCTTGAGGTCATTGAAGAGAACCTGTTGGCCTGCGGCTATTCCCCAGACAAGGCCGAGCTGGCGATGAAAACGTTTATTGCTCAAGGCGGCGATCTGCAAACCGGGCTGTTCGTCAACTCGACGATCTCGCTTGAAGGCGTGATGCGCTGGTTGGTGGCGTCTGGCTATCGCGGTGATAAACAGCCGGCGATGGGCTGTTTTGACTGGGACCCTTTCGTACTGCTGTTAGGCCATGACATCGTGATGGTGAAGCAGGACGTCAACAAGATGTTGCAGGCGGCGTTTGCGCTGATCGATGCCAACTCGCAAGAAAAGCAACTGATTGAAATACCGCCGATCTTCCCAGAGATGATTTGAGTTAACTACGCCGGTATTGTTCGATCCGGGGCTTCAGATAAACGTTTTGGCCGTCCTTTCGACATAAACAAAAGTAAATCCCCTGCAGCTCTGAAGCCGCAGGGGAACTATTTACGGTGTAACGATGTTGAACCAGAACTCAAACTTGTCCATGTAGCCCAGCATCTCATCGAGTTTCGCACCGTTACCGGTTACTTTCACTTCGCCTTTATCTACAGCCTGCTTCAGGGTTTCTTCTTTCAGGATGATCTTATTCAGCGTTTCGCGGTTGAGCGTAATGGTCGCATCCGCGTCTTTCGCTTCAGCACCAGCAGTATGGTTCAGTACGCCATTTTCCAGCTCCAGCTTGTACTTACCGCCGTCGCTGCCGAGGTCGATATTGAATACCGCTTTGGCGTTTGCCGCTTTTTCACCGTCGATATGTACTCCGAGGTAGTCGAAGAACATCTCAGGTGACATGGCTTTCACCGTATCTGGACTTGCGGTATTTGGCGTAGGTAATTTCTGAACCCCATTACGCAACTCCTGCGCGCCGGTCAGGTAGAAGTTACGCCATGGTCCAGATTCAGCCTGGTACCCCAATTGCTCGAGTGCATCCGCTTCCAGATGACGTGCCGCCTCGTTGTTGGGGTCGGCAAACACGACTTTACTGACAACCTGGGCAACCCAGCGATAGTTCCCCTGATCAAAATCAGTTTTCGCTTTTTGCAGGATGTTATCGGCACCGCCCATGTACTCGACGAATTTCTTCGCTGCCTCTTCTGGCGGCAGTTCATCCAGGGTTGCCGGGTTGCCATCGAACCAGCCGAGGTAAAGCACGTAGGTAGCTTTAACATCGTGGCTCACCGAACCGTAATAGCCACGGCTTGCCCAGGTTTTTGCCAGGCCGTCTGGAAGTTTGAAGTTGGCAGCAATTTCATCACGTGTCAGACCGGTATTAGCAAGACGTAATGTCTGGTCGTTGATATAGCGATACATATCACGCTGACCTTTCATCAGGTTAACAACGTTTTCATTGCCCCACGTTGGCCAGTGGTGTTGAGCCATAATGATTTCGGCCTTATCACCCCAGCGGTTAATGGCATCGTTGATATATTTCGACCATGCCAGCGGATCACGAATTTTCGCCCCGCGCAGCGAGTAAGTATTGTGCAGAGTGTGAGTCACATCTTCCGCAGCTTCGATGAGTTTTTTCTCTTCGATATACCACAGCATTTCGGACGGTGCTTCAGAGCCTGGCGCCATCATGAAATCGTAGGTCAGGCCATCAATAGTCTCTTTTTGTCCGGTTTTGGTGATGTAGTTAGTCGGGGCGATTAATGTCACCGTCCCTGCAGAAGTCGTTGTCCCAAGACCGGCACCAACCTGGCCTTTTTCATCAGGCTTCAGCAGGTTGCCGTACATGTAACTGGCGCGGCGGCTCATGACGTTACCCGCCATAATGTTCTCGGACACGGCTTCGTCCATAAAGCCCGCCGGGGCGTAAATCTTCACTTTGCCTGATTTCACATCTGCTTCGTCGACGACTCCGCGAACGCCACCGTAATGGTCAACGTGACTGTGGGTGTAAATCACCGCGACAACGGGTTTATTGCCACGATTTTTGAAGTATAAATCCATGCCGACTTTTGCTGTTTCTGCAGAAACGAGGGGATCAACAACAGTAATCCCCTCTTTACCCTCAATAATGGTCATATTGGATAAGTCGAGATTACGGATCTGGTATACACCCTCGGTCACTTCAAAAAGGCCGCTGATGTTGATTAATTGGGACTGACGCCACAGGCTAGGGTTCACACTATCCGGCGATTTATCACCCTCTTTGATAAAGGCATATTTCTGCGGATCCCAGACCACATTCCCCTGCTCACCTTTTATGACATCAGTGGGGATTGCAGCAATAAAGCCTTTGTGCGCGTTGGTAAAATCAGTGTTATCAGAGAAGGGAAGTTGGTTATAGAGTGCGTCGTTGGCTTGTTTGGTTGAAGCCGTCGCCTCTTTGGGGGCTTCCTGCGCAAACAGCGGAGTCAGTGCCGTGGATGAAAGCAGCCCTGCCAGAGCAAGACTCTTGACGATTAACTTAAGCCTCATTTCTATTCCTCATATGTAACCCCTCAAACTACTCAGACTATCCAAATAGTTACATCTAGTAATTATTCAATGGATCAAATAACGATAATAACCTTGATGCGTTATCGTTTTTAAATATAACCAAAGAGTTACATTTCGCCATGTTGGCATACAAAAATTGATAATTTAAATTTTTGCCGATTCGAAGTTGCTGAGAGTGAGAGGGGGTACTACGAGGTAGGATAGTACAGCACGAAAGTGGGGGCGTTCGACTTGAGAATAGATCGATCATCTTGGGTAAAGGATGTTAAGAAGTGTTCACCATGTCTTTGAACACTTGTCTACCATGCCCCCGGTTGTACATGAGTCTGGTGTGATGAATAACTTGCCGATTAACTCCGCATACACTTGGATTTCTTGATCCGGTACATGGTGGAGTCCCCCTCTGCCAGCAAGGTTTCCAGGCTATGAGGTGCGGCGGGATCAAACTCGACAATGCCGTAGGAGAACGCCAGTTGGTAAGGGGTGATCTGAGAGGCATTATGTTCATCCACGTAGCGTTGCAGGGCTAAAATCCCCTGTTCGGCTTCGCTTTTGGTCCGGTTGCCCATCAGCGCGACAAACTCGTCACCGCCCAACCGGGCTATCACGTCAAAATAGCCAAACACCTGTTTCATCAGCTCGGAAAAGTAGACTAACGCCCGGTCACCTTCCCCATGGCCGTAGGTGTCGTTAATCAACTTGAATTTGTCGAGGTCGATAAATACCAGGCTGGCCTTAACCCCTTTCATCTGACAATGGTGCAGCATATGACCTGCCAGAGAGATAAAGCCACGGCGATTGGATATTTGCGTCAGTTCGTCAGAGGTTGATGCCTGAAAGGCACGTAGTTCATCCTCCACCATCGAGGCCAGATCGCGCAGCGCCACCGCATCTTCGGCATCAAACAGCCGAGGTTTATCATCAATCAGACACAGGGTACCCATCTTGAGATTGCCGGAGAAACTCAGTGGACAACCGGCATAGAATCGGACGTGTGGCGCATCTTTGACAAACGGGTTATCCGCAAAGCGCGCATCCTGCAATGTATCAGGAACCAAAAGAATATCGTTGCCCAGGATCGCGTGACCGCACAATGAGAGATCCCTTGGCGTTTCGGTAGCCGCCCCCAATCCACAGCTGGATTTGAACCATTGGCGATTTTCATCGATCAGGCTCACCAAGGCAATGGGGACACCAAACAGCCGGCGGGCCATACGTGTCACCCGATCGAAGCGCTCTTCTGGCAGAGTATCCAACAGATGCAGGGAACGCAGAGCCTTCAATCGCTGTACTTCATTCGCAGGTATCTCTGGCGTTTTCATGACTACATCCACTCCAATTAAACCCAAGGTCTTTCTCGGGAAAGCAAAACAGCAAGTTGCAGGATAATAGCGTTCGCCACCGCTGGCAATCCGATGCACAAAACAGATGCCACTTTGCCCCTGTTTTCAGCCGTTTGATTAGGCTATAGCCACTTAAACTAGGCGTTTTACCCGTCGTCTTTCAAGCTGCAGCGGTGTTAACTGCACTTACCCACCCCAGTCACTTACCAAAAGTAAGCTCCTGGGGATGAGTAAGTTTGTTGCCTAGCTGCAGCTTGAAATCCATAGGGTATCGCTAACAAGCAAGGCATCCGGTGTGGCAAAACCCTTTTTACGCAGTGGCAATCTAGATGACGTTCTTACATTGGGCGAAAATGGGCAACCTGTTTATGCGTTGGCGTCGCAGTTACGTGAGGCGTTGCGCCTCCAGCAACAGCCAGCCGTAGCGGATTGCCTGGCGATCCCGATCCCCAACGCGCAAGGCGACCGCATTGACTGGTATGCGCCCATTGCTGGACGGGCGATCTCCTGGCATGCGGCCGATGACGATGCACGGGCAGCCGCCTTGCCGCTTTTGGAACATTTCCAGATCACCGCAGAAGCCATCAGTCTACGCGCTCGCCACAGCGGTAAAGCCAACCTGCAAATGTTTGCGACGCTGCTCAGCAAGGCCATGCAGTTCCCGGATCAGAACGCCGTTTTCCTGGTGGATGGCAAACCGGTGATCACCTTCTGGGGCTGCGTGAAAGCCGATGGCAAGATCCGCACCGCGCCTTTGGATTGCCTGCGCCCGAAAGATCGCCCTGCTCCCCCCATCGCACCACCCATTATTGAACCCGTTGCTGAGCCCATTGCTGAACCGCAACCGCCTGCACCTCTGCCACCCGTCGCGGAGGACAAGTCTCACCACGTCTGGTGGCTGCTGCTACTGCCTGCTGCTTTCATTCTGGCCGCCGCGATCTGGTTGTTGCTCCCGAAGCCAACCCCTCAGGAAGCAATAAAAACGGTTGAGCCGGTCAAGGTACAACCCAAGCCGGTTATTACTCCCGCCGCTCTACAGTTGCCATTAGGCTATGCGGAGGTGCTGCCTCCGCCGGTCATCACGCCGGTGGTGGTGGATAAACTGGCGCTGACGCTACCCGCCGAAGCGGTAAAGATCGGTTCTACCGCCTTCCTCAACGGTAAATGGCGCGTCACCTTGGCGATCAAGGATCCGCTGACCGGCAAACCACCGAGCCTGCTGTATCAGTTTAACCGTGGCAAGGGCACCGCCAGGATCGTTCAAGGTGACAAAGTCACCTGTCGGGTCGAGGTCAACGCCGGTCTGATGCAGTCCGGCAATCTGGTGATCAACAGCCGTACCAAGGCCCGTTGCAGCGACGGCTCCCGTTATCAAATGCCGGAACTGGTGTGTAAGCAAGGTGAAGCTGGCACCGCCGCAGAATGCACCGGTCGTTACGGCAACAACGAAACGGTATTCCCTATGACGATCAAGCGCGAGAGTAAATAATGTTGGCGACCCCCATCGCATATCCGCAGCGCGTTACGCTGATACCCAACAGCGGGGTCCAATTTCTGGACTTCTCCCTTACGCCGGTAATGGATGCTGAGCGCCCAGGCAAATTTGTCCGCCAGACTGCCAACGGCCCACTGCTGCGGCTGAACTATCACGCGGCCAAAGATCGCTATTTCCTGCCGGTAGCCCCAGGCGAACCGGCCGAAATGGTGCGCCCGGAATTCAGCTTTCCTTTGGAGCAGTCATTGCGGCTGCTAGATCGCGTTTGGTTACCGCTGCCGTTCTTGCGCTTCAACCCGCCAAACAGTTTTCTCAGCGGGCCGGACAACTGGGCGCGTATACAAATCATACGTTTGGATCAGCCGGATCGGCAAGGCCACACGCTGCGCATCACGCTGGCATTTGATACCCAAGTCTATCCAGCAGGACATGAAAACCAACAGTTGGCTCCTAATCAGCAGGACATCGCCACCGGGCTGAGCTTTGCGCTAGCGCACCATAGCCAGGATTTGGGTGATTTCCTGGATGCCACCTGGGTGGACGGCTGGCTACGCGAGGCTTTTACCCAACAGGCCATCGCCCTGGAGCAGCGCCCGGAACGCAACATCAACGCTTCACTGCGTGAATTTGAATATCAGGCACACTACCTGAACCTGCTGGAACTGCTGGCCAGCCAGCTAAACGTGCCGAATATCACCCTAGGCAGCGATGTGCAGCAACCCGCAGTGAATGTGGATTTGATCCTCGATGTCGGCAACTCCCATACCTGCGGCATCCTGGTAGAAGATCACCCGGCGGAACGCAACGGCTTGAAACACAGCTATGAACTACAACTGCGCGATCTCAGCGAACCGCATTATCTGCACCAAGGCCTGTTTTCCAGCCGCACTGAGTTCGCCCCCGCCAACTTTGGCAAGGCAAATTACTCGTTTGAAAGTGGCCGCGACGATGCGTTCCTCTGGCCCTCGATGACCCGGGTGGGCCATGAAGCCTGCCGCTTGGCACTTCAGAGGCAAGGCGATACGGCATCTACCGGCCTGTCCAGCCCACGGCGCTATCTGTGGGATGAGGAGAGTTATGCCCCCGGCTGGCGTTTCAACCGTACGGCAGAGCATAGCCTACAAGAACCGCCTGCATTCGCGACTCCGCTGGCTCAGTTAATCAATGACCAAGGGCAGCCGTTATCCAGCCTGCCACCGGAAGAGCGCCTGCCGGTTTTCACCCCAAACTACAGCCGCAGTTCGCTGATGGCTTTAATGCTTAGCGAGCTGTTGGCTCAGGCGCTGATGCAGATCAACAGCGTTGCCCAGCGCCTCTCTTTGCGTGACGGGGCAGCACCTCGCCGTTTGCGTAATATCATTCTGACCCTGCCTTCCGCTATGCCGGTACCGGAACGTGAAATCTTCCGCCTGCGGATGCATGAGGCGATCGCGCTAGTGTGGCAAGGCATGGGGTGGCATTCGGCAGATGAAGATTTGAACGGCATAGCCAGTTCGGTGCCGGTCCCCGCCGTACAGATGGAGTGGGATGAGGCCACCTGCGGCCAGATGGTCTATCTGTATAACGAAATCCAGGTCAACTTCGCGGGCCAGGCTGAGGCGTTCTTTAGCGCCATGGCACGTCCGGACTCCGCTGAGCCGGGGAAAACGTTGCGTATTGCCTCAGTGGATATCGGCGGCGGCACCACCGATCTGGCAATTACCCAGTACCGTCTGGAAGAGACGGCTGGCAACAACGTCAAGGTGACCCCGCATCTGTTATTCCGTGAAGGCTTCAAGGTGGCGGGCGATGACATTCTGCTGGAGGTGATCCGCCTGTATCTGCTGCCCGCCCTACAGGCCGAATTCAAACGCGTCGGCGTGTCAGAACCGGCAGCACTGATGGCCGAACTGTTTGGCCAGGAAGAGAGCCCAGTATTGCAGCAACAAGTGACACTGCAACTTTTCATCCCACTCGCTCAGGCGATCCTGGAACGCTATGAAAGCTTCACCCCGGTGCAGACTCGCAGCGAGATCGACGCCGTGCTGGGCGAACTGTTGACGCAAAAACCCACCGATAACGTATTGAAATATATCAATGCGGCGGTGCAACGCGGTTTACCGGCAGAGGCAGAACTGTTCGACGTTTTGCAGACGCCGCTAATCCTGCGGCTGAGCGACTTGCACGCCGAATTCCTTTCACCGCGCATGGCGCTTACCCGCAATCTGCGGTTGCTGACCGAGGTGATCGCCCTGCACAACTGCGACGTGCTGTTGCTCACTGGCCGCCCTTCTCGTTTCCCTGGCATTCAGGCCCTGTTCCGGCAGCTACAGCCGGTGCCGATCAACCGCATCGTTTCGCTGGATGGTTATCACACCAGCGGCTGGTATCCTTTCAGCCAACAAGGGCGGATCGACAATCCCAAATCCACTGCGGCGGTGGGTGCAATGCTGTGTCTGTTAGCATTGGAGTTGCGCTTACCGGGCGTTTACTTCAAAGCGGCCGATTTCCGCCCTTATTCAACGGTGCGTTATCTGGGGCGCCTGGATGCAGACAACCGCCTGCCTGCCAATCAGGTTTTCTATGCAGATCTCGATCTGGATACCCCAGATGGCGGCTTGGACAGCAGCGTCAGCTTTGCCCTCAACGGTGCGTTGTGCCTGGGATTCCGTCAGTTAGATAACGAACACTGGCCCGCCGCGCCGCTGTTTACCCTGACGATTATCGATCCGCAGCTGGCGCGTAACCTGGCTGGCGATAACCTGTTACGGGTTAAAATTGCTCCGCAGCCGGGCTCTCCCGCTCGCTGGAGCATCACCAGCGCCGAACTGGAAGACGGTACCCCGGTGCCCACCGAACATCTGCAACTCAAATTGAATACGCTGATCGACAGTGCCACCGGGGCTACCCACTATTGGATCGACAGCGGGAGCATTTTTGCATGAAGTCAGCCATTCCCCCAATCTCCCCGCTTACCCAGCGCTGGCCGTTATTAAATCAAGGTATCGCTCAGGCACTGGCCTGGGCGGATAATACCCGCCTGCAGACGCCCCGTTTTGCAATGGAAGCGCCTACCTTAATGCTTAACCTGCGCCGATGTCGTATCCGGCTTCAGCGGTTGGCGGTTGCCGCCACCCAACGGGGAGCGCTGGGCTTTTATGGCCGTTCGCAAGCGGCAAAAGATTATCTGATCGCCTCACTGGCCTCGGCAGAAGCGGGCTGTCTGGCGACCACCTTCGCCGGTAAAACGCTTGATTACCTGACGCATATC